>CBFHPY010000005.1:0-333746 GCA_965657775.1 Verrucomicrobiales bacterium | reverse complement strand
GCGGTGAAGAAAAAAGCTCCAGCTAAAAAAGCGGTGAAGAAAAAAGCTCCAGCTAAAAAAGCGGTGAAGAAAAAAGCTCCAGCTAAAAAGGCGGTGAAGAAAAAAGCTCCAGCTAAAAAGGCGGTGAAGAAAAAAGCTCCAGCTAAAAAGGCGGTGAAGAAAAAAGCTCCAGCTAAAAAGGCGGTGAAGAAAAAATCGACTTCTCGCAAGTAGCCCTGCTATTTCAAAACGAGAGACGCTGTTTCGGTAGCGTCTGACGAGATGAGCGTGTGAGGCACTAGGTGCTTCTCACGCTCATTTGTTTTGGAGCATCTTGTCCATCGTCTGCTGCATCAGCTCTCCCATTTTCTCGCGAGAGATATCAGGGGTGTTTTCTCGCATCTCTCTCATCTTCGTAAACAGCTGACCGCGTTGTTCTTCACTCAGCTTCGACATTTTCTCGCGCATTTCGGTAGACGGACCACCACGCTTCCCGTCGCCTTTTCCTTTTCCTCTTTCATCCACGCGAACCCGTATGGCCGGCGAAGGTGACTCGCCTTCTGCGGGACCCGCACCCGGCCTCGCTTCGCCAGGCTTCAGTTGCCACTCGGCATAGCGAACCGTAACCACTTCTCCGCCCTCGACTGATACCTTGGCGGAAACTTTTTCGAGGTCTTCGTCCGATTTCAGTTCTACCATCTTCCAGCCCTGTGAATTGAGAGTGCTCGAAACGACATAGGTTTCCTTGGTTTCCTTGTTCAGCAGGGTCGCAACCTGTTCCTGATCGACTGTAGCGATTCCGGTGAGAATGAGGGAATCGCTCAGGTTGATCGATCGGGTGAAGGGAGACTGCTTCGTGAGCGATCGAAAATCTTCCGTTCCGATCGAAGACGGAACAAAATCATTCCCTACCTCTTGAGAAAACAACGGCAGGCCCGCGGCCATTACCAAAAACGACAAAACCCATTTCATAGCAAAGAGAGTCAACCCCTCGGTATCACGACAGTTGCGATCTTTATCGATTCTTCCGGAAAATTTCCGGAACAAAATCGAGATCACTTGTCTCACGCACCGCAAGACCGATCTGGAAATCCATGATATCTTCCGGCACCGGGTTCTGATATTCGTCGAGACAATCACGAAGAGCCTCCTCTGCTGTCACATTCTCAGTCCGGACCTGGCGGTATACCTTGATCGCAATCGACTCGGCTGCACCCGGCGTCACGAGTTCAGGTATCAGGGAGAGAATTTCTTCCGGACACTCTTGGGGCAAACCGAGATCATGCTTTTTACCCAAAGCCCTAATCAATCGATAGGCTTCTTCGGGTTCGTGAGCAGGGAAGAGTGGAATTTTCACATCGACTCGACCCGGTCGTTTCAGATCGACCTCGATGAGATCAGGTCGGCTTGAGGCAAGAATCCAGAGGATACGCCCCCGATTCTGCGTATTGCTCATCTCCTTCGCCATCATCGAATATACGCGACCAGAAACACCGGAATCTCCTGATCCCGCGTCGCGACTCCCGAGAGCCTGGTCCGCCTCATCAATGAAGACCACGCAGCGCCCGAGAGCGTGCAGAAGTCCAAAGATCTTCTCAAGATTTCCTTCGGTGCTACCGACCCATCGATCACGGAAATTTTTCATTTTCACGACAGGTACTCCTGCTTCTCCGGCGAGGCACTCGACCAGATAGGTTTTGCCAGTTCCCACCGGGCCGCAGAGAAGATACCCCATCGGCATCGCCTCGAGATCATTCTGCTTCCACAGAGCAATGTCCTGGCGGACCCACGATTTAACCGAGTCGTGCCCGTAGACATCATCGAGCGTGCGAACTGGTTCGAGAAACTCGATCAACCCCTGAGAATCTTGCTCGACGAGTGATTTTTTGAGATTGGCAAGGTCATTTTCCTCGAGAATACTTTTCTCGAATTCCTTTTGACGCAGCAGAGACTCGATCGAGCTGACGGTAGCCCCGGCAAGTCTTTCGGCCGGAACATACGGTTTTCCGGAGAATTGTTGAAGAGCAGTTGGGTAGACTTTCTCAAAGTAGCCAAAGGTAGGCCCCAGTTCACCACGTCCCGGCATGGGAATCTCGACGCGAGCAGCCCTCTGGTTCCGCGCGAGCAAGTGATTGAGATCGTTGAGGTGCTCTGTCACGAGAAAGACAGCAAGATTCTGCTCGAGATAGTGCGACTCGTGAGACCAGGACCGAACGACCGAAGCCATTGAGTTCAGTTGATAGTCACGGGTCTGTTTCGAAATAGGGAAAATGAGATCGGCCGACTTGATCACGATCGCGATATGATGATTCCGCCCCGCCAGCTCTTTCGCCTCTTCCGTGCTCGGATCGATCGCTCGCAGGTTGATCAAAAACCGAAGAAACTGATCGAGATAACCGATCGCATTAGCCGGATCATTGGGAAGATCTTCACCACTGAAGTGAAGTTGACGAAAGAACTCCTCTCCCGATTCAACGCGAAGCCCGCCCCCAAGCTCGTAGCTCAGGACCAGATCAAATTTTTTCAATTGTACATCGGTGAGATAATCGATGAGATTCCCGATGTTCGCCTCACGACCCTCCTCCGCAGGGATCAGCATCCGGTCATGAACATTCCCATGAACGACAAATTGATTCGCCGCGCCAGCGAGATAGAGGCGGCGGACTTCATCCGCCCAATCAGGTATGGGAATCGTTTCGTTCATTCGCCCCACCTTCCCAAGGTATTGGGCCGACGTCAATCCATCGTCACCTCGGAGATCCGCACCATCAACCTCCCTAAAAGCTTTTTCCCGGATCCGACCAGCATATTCCATAAAAGTCGGCTAGTATTCTCCACCCATGGAACTGTGGCATTACCTTCTCCTCACTATTCTCGGAGTCGTGGCGGGGACTCTCAACGTCCTCGCCGGCGGCGGATCGCTCCTCACGCTGCCCGCAATGGTATTCCTTGGTCTTGATGGAGCGGTGGCAAACGGCACTAACCGGGTCGCCATTCTGGCTCAGAACGTGACGGCCGTCGGCGGATTCCGCTCCCTCGGTTTTTCCAACATGAAACTCAGCTTCTCACTTGCGCTAGCAGCACTGCCGGGCGGTATCTGCGGCGCGTTGCTTGGCACCATGGTCCGAGGTGAACTTTTTAATCGAGTGCTCGGAGGAGTCCTCATCGGAGTTCTCCTTCTCATGACCGCGCAACGCTTTTTCAAAGCGAGGAAGACCGCACTAAAACAGGAGGAGGTCACCGAGCAAGAAAGAACAGGCCCGAGTCGACGGCAGCTCGTCCTTGGCCACCTCACAATGATCGTGGTCGGATTCTATGGCGGGTTTATTCAGGCAGGAGTCGGATTTCTGCTCATGGCCGCATTGAATCGCGTTCTCGGACTCGACCTCGTCCGAGTCAATATGCACAAAGTCTTTATCGTCGGATTCTTCACTCTCGCTGCATTAATTGTTTTCGCAGCAAGAGGTCAGGTCCTTTGGATTCCTGGACTCGCACTCGCCGTTGGAAACTCCATCGGAGGCTGGATCGGATCGCAGCTCAGTGTCCTCAAAGGGGAAAACTGGATTCGCACCGCTCTCTACATCGCTCTCTTCTTCATGGCGATTAAACTACTCTGGCCTGCCTGATTCCCTGAAGCCGGACTGGATCCCGTCTTGCACTCCCGCCCCTTCCCCGACAATCTCTCGACACCATGGCTCGCAAGTCCTCCGGCACTCGACTCCTCCTTCTCGCTTTCATCGGGCCCGGCCTCATGCTCGCGGCGACTGGCGTCGGAGCCGGAGATCTCGCGGGAGGTGCTTTCGCGGGGATGAATCTAGGTGTCGCTGTGCTCTGGGCTGTCGTGCTCGGAGCTCTCTTCAAGTTCGTGATCACCGAAGGACTCACCCGCTGGCAACTCGCCACAGAGACGACCTTGCTCGAGGGCGTGGTCCTCCGCCTCGGTCCAGTCATTCGGTGGGGGTTTCTCGCCTACCTCCTCATCTGGTCTTTCGGAGTAGGAACTTCTCTCATTGGAGCCTGCGGAGTGGCCGCGCATGCCATTCTCCCGATATTCGAAGAAGCTTCGACCGCAAAAATTGTATTCGGAATTCTTCACTCGCTTGTGGGACTCGCACTCGTCTGGCTCGGATCATTTCGCTTTCTCGAGAGAACGATGGCGGTGCTCGTGGCGGCGATGATTATCGTCGTCCTCGCGACCGGTGTGTTTGTTGGAACAGACTGGGGAGCGGTTCTCCGTGGACTGACCGTTCCCAAAATTCCCGACCACCCGGAAGGTGTCGCCTGGACACTCGCGCTCATGGGAGGCGTCGGCGGAACGCTCACTGTTCTCTGCTACGGCTACTGGATTCGCGAGAAACACCGCTCCGGTCCCGATGACCTTCGCATCTGTCGGTGGGACATCGGAATCGCTTATTTCCTGATGGCCCTCTTCGGTATTGCGATGGTGATTCTCTCCGATGGCCTGCAACTCAGCGGAAAAGGAGCGACTCTCGTCGTCGATCTCGCCAATCGGATCGGAGAAAATACACACCCTTCGGTTGAAGTTCTTTTCCTCGCCGGAGCCTGGGCGGCGGTGTTCAGCAGTCTTCTTGGTGTGTGGCAGGCAGTTCCTTATCTCTTCGCCGATTTCTGGAATCTCAACTCAAAGTCTCAATCTCTCAATCCCGATCAGTTTGAGCCTTACCAAGTCGATACCCGGGGGAAAGCCTACCGAGGTTACCTGATCGCTCTTGCTATCGTTCCGCTACTCGGTCTCGGCTATGATTTTCAGTTCGTGCAAAAGGCCAATTCAGTTTTTGGCGCCCTCGTCATGCCGATGATTGCGCTCGCGCTACTTCTTCTCAATGGCCGAAGCGCCTGGGTGGGGAAATCGTTTCGCAATCGCTGGTGGACATCGCTCACCCTGATTATCATTCTCGGATTTTTCGCCTGGGTGGGACTTCCGAAGTTGCTCAGCACCCTCGGTTTGGGTTCGTAACCCAACTGGAAGCTGGGGCGGAGAGTCCTTTCAGATGGAGTTCAAGGGTGACGGATTTGTCGTCATCCAACCCTACGAAGAAGTGGTTATGGCCCCGCAGGGTTCCAGATAGACCATCTGGGAATAGCTCGAAACGCCCCTCAACGGAGGGGCAAACTCCCGCCTGGGATTCCAGTCAGGCTACGAGTTGCGAGTGAAGGCCTTGATGAACTCTTCAAAGGAAACATCTTCCACATCTTCGCCTTCCATCGCGACCTCCAGCTCCCGCCGTTGTCGCTTCGTCGGGCGCCCTGATCCCGCCTCGCGCTGAGGAGTGGATTCTTCAGACATCCGAATCGCTTCCGCGGCAGCCTCGTAGACTTCCTTCGGAGTGCGATCAATCAAGAACTCTTCGACGCGTTTCGCCCCGACTCGCTTGGTGAGAACGGCGCGGACTTCGACCGTTCGAGTCAGCAGCCCACGGCGCACTTCGAGAACATCGCCGACTCTGACCTGACGGGAGGGGCGACATCGCAGCCCGTTGATGAGGATCTGCTCCTTTTTGCAGGCAGCACCCGAGAGGGACCGTGTTTTGAACATCCTCACTGCCCAAGTCCAGATATCGACTCGAACACTTTCCAGATCAGATTCTGAAGACAAATGGCTCACGACTTTTGACTACCGGGTTTGCCCAAGAAAACTCCAAGTGCTTTCGCCATACCGTTCGATCGCGCGCTTGCGCACTTCGAACCCTGATTTCTTATCGTGCGGTATCGCAAGCATGGTGGAACCCGATCCCGACAAAAGCGCATTCGAGATCTCGTCCTGGGAGAGAAGCCAATTTTTCATTTCTCCCAGAACAGGAAATTTTTCAAAGACAGGTCGCTCGAGATCATTCCTCATCGGTCCGACCGCGCTTTTCTGCTCGTCGTATTGAAATCCATCATACTCCGCCGAATCACCGAACCGCTGGTAAGCCCATCCTGCAGAAATCCCAAAATCAGGCTTCAGGAGAAGGACAGATTGAGAAGGAACCGGATCGGCGACGCGGTCAACGATTTCCCCCCGTCCCCGACAATCGCAGGGACACTTGTAGAGAAAAAAGGGAATGTCCGATCCGATGGTCGCACCTACAGCAGCCAACTCGTCATCAGAAAGGTGAAGATTGGCCATGTCATTCAGCGCGCGCAGGACGGCTGCGGCATCACTGCTGCCGCCCCCGAGACCGGCACCGGAGGGAATGTGTTTCTGCAAATCGATACTGATCGCGAAAACTTTTCCAGTGTGTTTCTCGAGAGCTCGCACCGCCTGGACGACAAGATTACCCTCTCCTGTTGGAAGGGACTCATCCGAACAACGGAGGAGAACCCGCTCATCCTCGCGCCACTTCAGTTTGAGTCGGTCGACGAGAGAGATCGCTACCATTCGGGTGTCGATCTCGTGAAACCCATCTTCCCGTTTCCCGAGAACGTGTAACCACAAGTTTGTTTTTGCCGGTGCCTCAATTTCATAGGCTTCCGTCATGTCAGGAAAATCGCTCATGCCTGCCAACCAATAACGCTAAATAGACGACCCGTCTTCCCCTTCTCGATCCGGTAGCTGTAATACCGATCGAGGTCGCTGCTCGTGCAGATTCCACAATCGTGAACCTGTGACTCGGGAACACCTGCCTCGATCGCACTTTCCACAATCTGGGAGGCGAAGTCGATCTCATAGGCAGGAGGACGAATACAGGGCGCCAACTGAACAATGAGATCCGAAGGGTCGGACCCAAAAGTCTCTCTCATCTTTTGAATCGCCTCGGCCGTAATCTCCAACTCGGTTCCTTTTTTACCCGAGTGCAGCATCGCAGAAGCCTTATTCACTGGGTCCGCGATAAAAACCGCTCCGCAATCGGCTACAAAAATGCCCAGAAACTGCCCCGCCACCTGAGTCGTGAGACCATCCGTTTCCGAAAAATGAGGACGACCCGGCAGATTCTCGCCATCGACGATCTCCACATGATTCCCATGCACCTGCTGTCCGGTCGCCACTTCATCACGGGAAATTTCAAGGGAGGAAAGGCCGTCGCAAAAATGCTCCTCCAACCGGGCGATCGCGACATCGCGATCAGTCAGCACATCGATCTTCGGATGGCGCAGAGTAAATCCATGAACCAACCCCTCGATCGAGGAAAGCGCCGGAAAGGTCTCGATGAGAGAGTAATCGGACATGAGATAAAAACCCAACAGGGTTAGGTCTCCGAGTCAACCCTGTTTCCTAGCCTCCAGCACATCCTTCCTTCAGATAAGCGGCCCGCCGTGCTTTAGCATTAAAATGCGCAGTCCGAATCATCACGAGTTCGATGCGCGGACTCCTCGTTATTCTATTTTCCTTACCGGCTTCCCCTGTGGCACGACGTCCGCAGCCAGATCATGCCGCCTTCTGACGAGAGCCAGCCCACGTCGCAGGAGAAGCAAAACTGACGCGGTGGATTTAGCATCGAATCTTTAAACTCGATCGCAGATACCCGGATCCGGCCCGGGTATCGGTCTATCTCAACTTGCCGAATCAAGGTTCGCTGGATGATGCGAGGAATACGGTCTCGATGTGGGGATAACCATGGTCTCGGAATTCCTGTGCCTTTTCTTTTCCCCTCGTTTCATTCTGCGCTACCTTCCGGCCCTCTCTATGCTGGCCGTTGATAAAGTTTCCATCGAATACGGGGCTCGTTCCCTCTTCAAAGACCTCGCCTTTACGGTGCGAGCGAAAGAACGTTGGTCTCTCGCCGGACCGAACGGCGCAGGCAAGTCGACCTTGATGAAAATCATTGCCGGGATCGAGCAACCTGACACTGGTCGCATCATCAAGGCAAAGCAGACCACGGTGGGATATCTGCCGCAGGAAGGCGTTCATCACAAAGGCACGAGTGTCTTCGACGAAGCCTCGACCGCCTTCGACGACGTCAAGCAACTCCAGGATCAGCTGAAAGAAGTGGAAGCCGAAATGGAGACCGGCGACCCGACCACCGAAGCCTACGGTGATCTTCTTGAAGTTTTTGGAGATCTTCAACTCCGCCTTGAGCATCACGATATCGAGAAGATGAAGCCCCGGATCGAAACCGTCCTCGGCGGTCTTGGTTTCAAAGCTTCCGATCTCGATCGCGATACCGGCGAATTTTCAGGGGGATGGCAGATGCGAATCGCGATGGCCAAACTCCTTCTACGTGAGCCATCTGTCCTCCTTCTCGATGAGCCGACGAACCACCTCGACATCGAGACGGTGCAGTGGTTGGAGCAGTGGCTTCGACAATATGGAGGAGCACTCATCCTGATCTCGCACGATCGGAGTATGCTCGACAACCTTACGAATCGAACCCTCGCTTTTGAAAACGGTGGCGTGGAGCAATATTCGGGTAACTACTCCTTCTTTCTCCAAGAGAGGGAAGCTCGCCGCGAGCAGGCAGAACGAGCCTACCGCAATCAGCAGAAAGAAATTGAGAAGACTGAGAAGCTGATCAACCGCTTCCGAGCCAAGGCGACCAAAGCCAAGATGGTTCAGTCCCGTATCAAGCAGCTCGACAAGATGGAGCGCATCGAGCTCGAACAGGACGAGGCGACGATGGCGTTTCGATTTCCACAGCCGGAACGAAGTGGCCAGATCGTGCTGAAACTCGAAAGTCTCTGCAAGCATTACGGTAGCAACAAGGTCATCGACAATTTCGAGTTTGAGATCGAACGAGGCGACAAGATTGCCATTGTCGGAGTGAACGGGGCCGGGAAATCAACGTTTTCCCGCATAATCGCTGGCGAAGAGGAACAGACCTCAGGAGAACGAATCGAAGGACACAAGGTCGGGATCGCCTATTTCTCTCAGACCCATGCCGATGAACTGGACCCCACTAAGACCGTCCTCGGCACGATGGAGGGCAGCGTGACTCGGGAGGCGGCCGGAAACCTTCGATCGATCCTCGGCGCGTTTCTCTTTCGCGGGGACGATGTCTTCAAGTCGGTCGGAGTTCTCTCGGGCGGGGAACGGGGGCGGCTTGCTCTTGCGCGAATGCTGCTGCAGCCAGCAAATTTCCTTATTCTTGACGAACCCACCAACCACCTTGATCTCCACTCGCAGGGAGTTCTGCAACAAGCGCTGCTCGACTACACAGGTGCCTACGCAATCGTTTCGCACAACCGATCTTTCCTCGACCCGATCGTGACCAAGGTTCTTGAGTTTATTCCAAACCAGCCACCAAAACTCTATTACGGCAACGTCAGCGACTACATCGAAAAGAAACAGGCTGATATCGAAGCTGCCAAAGACCCTGCCAGCACAGCTAAGAAGCCATCTTCGACAGCGGCCCCATCGGTGAGCGGAGGAAGCCGAAAAGAACAACGACGCCTCGAAGCGAAAGCTCGAGAAGCACGCGCCTCGAAGCTGAAGCCATTAAAAGACGAATTCGAAACCGTCGAAGAAAAAATCAGCTCGCTGGAACAGGAGAAAGCGGATCTCACCGCCAAACTCGTCGACCCTGAGTTTTTTAAGCAGGGAGAAGCCGCTGCCGAAGCGACGAAACGATTCGCCAAGGTGGAATCTGAGCTCGAGACATTCTACTCACGCTGGAGTGAACTCAGTGATGAGATTGAAAAGATGGAAAGCTGAGACAAACGCGAAGAGCTAGCCTTCGCTTGCTCTACATTGTTCGCCCAGCCTTCTACCGCCGGTCTCGCAGAGAAGCCTGCAGTTTTGCGTGAAGATCTCAATTGTAGCGATCGAGATGCGCAAACGGCGCAGACCCAAAAGTCTCAAGAGATTCATCAATACGCCCTACGTGTCTCAGAATGATTGTTTTCTCGAAAAGGTAACAACCGAGACGATTCCCATTCTGCACGTGAAGCGTGAGGCCCTTTTGAATATTGAGGAGAGCGTCATCATATTTTTCATTCTCCCGGTAGTTTCGAGCGAGGTCGAGGTAAACCACCCCCTCGCGAACGTGCGCGGCAATGAGCTCGTCCTCATGGGCAAAATCTCTTCCGCGGTGATGAACTTCCAACCGATCAGTTGAGAAAAGGTTTTGCTTTAGAAGGGCTGCAACTGATGGGCGAAAGGATGTCGAAGGAAGGTCTTAATCAGGTCAATCCTGAGTTCAGCGAGAAGTAAGAGGGATCCGGCTTGTCCGGGTTGACCCGTTTGAGAGGCTGACGGAGGAGCTGGTTCCGCGTCTTAAGTCCGGTGAAATAGAGTTCCTGATTCTCCTTGGGAAGTTGATCGTACTAACTCATCCCCTCCTTCGAATCGTCATCAACCATGGCATGGAAAGCATGCTCAAAGGGGACTGCCGCGAGGGTCTCCAATTTCTCAATCAGCTTAGGGTCGGTCTCTTCAAAAATGGTTTCGAAAAACGGCATCCACTCCGGTCCCTTCTGCTTTTCGGCGACGGAGCGGCGTGATTCATCCCATCGAGCGACGAGCGGATCGAGCGCTTTGACCTTCCACTCGATCGGGGCGTTGGAAGCGTTGATCGCAAACCACAAGTAAAGTATGGGAATATCGTCTCCCTGCGAGAGTATTCGAAATGTGGGTGTTCGAACTTCTACGATCCGCTCATGGAAGGCCATCTCATCCCCCCCATTCTCCAAACCTAGATTCCGGATCGCGACCAAGTCAGGAACGGGGACAACCGTAGAAGTCGCGACTGCGGTTGCGATACGAAAGAGTTCGAAAACATTCATTATGGTCCGTCTGCTGTGTCAGGTTTGAGTTAATCCGTCGACCTCTCAAAAAACGTAGAAAAAGGAAATCCGAAATTGATCCTTATCGGATGCGACCGAATTTGAGAGATGGTTCGCACGTTCTCGCTCTTCTCTTTCATTTGGCTCCTTGGGAGCGTTTCTGCCATGGCGGGAGCTGATGAAGCTCTCGCCGAAATGGAGAAGATCCAATCCGAGGCAGGAATGAAGACTGCATCCCTCGGTTTGTGTTTCATTCCGCTTTCCGGGTCGCCGGAAGATGCCCAAGGCTACCGGATCGACCTTGGCTTGATCCCAGCATCTACGATGAAGGTGATCACAACAGCCACTGCGAATGAGATCCTCGGTCCCGACTTTGAATTCACAACCGAACTGCAGCTCGCGGGAACGCTTTCTGATGAGGGAGTTCTCGACGGTGATGTCATTGTTCGAGGCGGTGGCGATCCGACTCTGGGCGAATCCAATATCGCTTCCACGTTTTCCCGCTGGCAATCCGCACTCCAGAAGGCGGGAGTGAAAAAGGTCAATGGCTCAATTATCGGAGACGCGACACTCTTTGGGAGTCAGCTCGTCCCCGATACCTGGCAGTGGAACGACATGGGCAACTACTACGGAGCAGGGGCTAGCGGACTGACCTTTCATCAGAATCTCTTCTATTGCCGATTTCGGACTCCTTCCGTTGGAGGTCCTGCGCCTTTTACAGGAACGGATCCGAAACTCCCGGGAATCCAGTTTACAAACGAAATGCGAGTCGGTTCCTCTGGGTCCGGAGATCAGGGGTATATCTACGGAGTCCCCTACGGGACAGTTTACTACTTGCGTGGCACCGTCCCGGCCGGAACGAGCTCCTTTACAATCAAAGGCTCGCTTCCGGATCCTGCATTTTTCTGCGCGAGAGCTTTCTCGAAGCACCTCAACACAAACGACATCTCCGTTTCCGAAGCACCCTCTACGGTTCGCCGAATGAAAATCGAAGGCGAATCCATCCCTGCACGCCGAGTGGTCCACACGGAGAACTCTTCCTCACTTTCTTCGATCATGTTCCAAACCAACATGAAATCGAATAATCTCCAGGCTGAATGCATTCATCGAATGATCGGAGTGAAGGTCTCGAAGTCCGGGACAACGAAATCAGCGTCTTCCGCGGTCACAGCCCATTGGAAGGAAAAGGGAATTGATATGTCAGGGTTTTACATGGGCGACGGATGTGGGCTTTCCCGAGCCAATACCGTCACTGCCCGCCAGATGGCGCTGATGCTCTACCATACGGCCAAAACTGAATCCTTCGACTCCTTCTACCGCTCTCTTCCCGTAGCAGGACGTTCCGGGACGCTGAGGAGCATTGGGGGAGGTAGCGCAGCCGAAGGAAGAATTGCGGCCAAGAGCGGAACAATTGATCGCGTGCGAAACTATTCTGGATACGTAAACACTCGTTCGGGAGAACGTTTTGCATTCGCCCTGTTCGTAAACAACTACTCCGGCGAACTTTGGCAGGTAAAGTCGCAGATCGTTCGGGTCTGGAGTCGCCTCGTCGATCTGTAGTTCCCAACTGACTCGCCTATGAAACTTTTGGCTCCCCTCTACCTTCTAGCGATATCTCTCCCCTGCAGCGGCGACGAAATCCGGCCTCACCCAGAAGCCATCGCAAATTCCCATGCCCCAGGGGAAGTCGATATAGCCGAGAATCTCAAATACGTAGTCGCTGATCCGAAGTCCCTCCCCGGTATCGTGCTCGATGAAACCGACGCCGTTCTCGTTGGCTTATGGCAGTATTCGACCCATACTCCTCCCTACGTCGGAATCGGATATCTTCATGATCAGAAGTCAGGCAAAGGCAAGAAGTCGGTCACCTGGATTCCCAATCTTCCGATGGCCGGTTGGTATAAAGTTCGTCTCGCTCATTGTTACAATGTCAGGCGATCCACGATGACTCCGGTGACGATTCGCCATGCTCGTGGAGAAACGACAGTAAGAATCAACCAACAGAAAACACCAAAACACGACCGGCTCTTTCGAACCCTCGGAACATTTTTCTTTGAAAGGGGGCGGTCAGGATCTGTCAGTGTTTCCACCGAGGGCACGGAAGCAAACAAGGTGGTCATCGCAGATGCCGTCCAGTTTCTCGAGGTCGCTCCCGAGTCGGAAGGGGAAGATTAGTTTGATCAGTTGTTAATTGACGACCTTCTATCTTCTCCGTTTGCTGTGGACAGAATCTGACTGCGTTCAACCTTCATGCGACTTTGCCTCTTTCTGATCACGTGTTTCGTTCTAGCAGGGCTATCCGGCTGCAAAATTCGAGAGGAAACGACGTCAGGCATAGCCGACCAGAACGGAGCCCTCACCGGCAACACGCGTCCCGTCCCCAAGAAGGAGCGGCTCACGATGCAGCAATTGGGTCAAGAATCCGTTGGGATTATTTCCAGTCTGTAAAGCAACCGGTAGTCTCCATGACTATTTTCGTCCGTCCTCCGGTCAGATTTCGGGGGAAATCTATGGAACTGTCGGAATGAGCTTCTGACTGTTTTCCCCTACTGGAAAAAGTCCTCCGTGCGCTTCCATGGCGGAGGTCAGACCATCCACCATCTCTTGAAGTTTTCCTCCCTCTTTGGATGCGAGGTTTGTCGATTCGAAGGGGTCTTCCTTCAAGTTGAACAACTGGAAATTCCCTCCTTCGAATTGAATTAAACCACCGGTCGTCGGCACGTCAGGAAGGGCGTGATAGATCACTTTCCAATCCCCATTTCGCCAGGTCGTGAAGTAGTTTGAGCGGTGCCTCCCATGCGGATAGTGCATCAGAAATTGCTCCGGCCGAGCGGAGTCAGACTTCCCAGTCAGCAAAGTCTGAAGCGGCTTTCCATCAACGACATGGGATTCCGGAGAATTTCCGCCAACGAGTTCGAGAAGAGTTGGGAAAAGGTCCTCGACCGATGCAACCTGGCTTTGAATTCCTCCCGCAGGAATCGGCATCATTTTCTGAAGGTGATTCTCCGGATTGGGCTTTGCCCAGGCCGCGATAAAGGGAACTCGCATCCCACCCTCGTAGTGAGCCCCTTTTTTTCCACGCAGCGGAGCAGAGCAGGCCACTTCATGCTGGTTACCCAGAGGAGCATCTGAGCCATTGTCACCGAGGAAAAAGACAAGTGTATCCTCCGCAATTTCGAGTTCCTCGAATTGATCGAGCATATCATTGAGGGACTTGTCCATGCCCTCAATCAGGGTCGCAAACGCCTTGGCATTGGCGGGTTTGCCGGAGTCCGCATAATGTGCCGCGAATCGTGGATCAGAGTCAAAAGGGGAGTGAACCGCGTAGTGGGAAAAGTAGAGATAGAACGGTACTTCATCTTCGACCGCTTTTGCGATGAGAGGCTTTGTCTCCAACGTTAAGGCCTCGGTCAAAAAAGTATCTCCGCCATGATACTTGTCGAGGTGTGGAACCGCGCTTCGATCTCGCTTGGTTCCTTTACCGTAATTCTTCTCCGCGAAATAGCTCCCTGGTGCTCCAAAGGAACGGCCGGCTAGATTGATGTCGAAACCCAGATTTGCAGGATCCTCTCCCGGGGTTCCTTCGGGCCCAAAATGCCCCTTTCCGACATGGATCGTCCGGTATCCCAGCTTCTGAAGCTCTCCTGGTAAGGTCACGTCACCTGATTTCAACCCTTTCCAGTTCCAATCCTTGGGCCCGAAATCTCCCGCGTTGTCTCCCCATGGATTGATCCAGTTCGTCGTTCGATGGCGCGCGGCATTCTGGCCCGTCATGATCGACACTCGAGTCGGCGAGCAAACGCTCATGGCGTAGAATTGATTGAACCGTATGCCTCGAGCCGCGAGACGCTCCATTCCCGGAGTTCGGTAAAAATCATTCAACGGGTAGCGAATCGGCTTCCCCTCGTCATCGGTTAGAAAAGGAACCGAGGTGTCCATGACTCCCATATCATCGACAAGAAAGACCACGATATTTGGCTTCTTGGGAGTATCGGCTTGTGAAGCCGAGAGGACGGAAAGCGTAATGAGGATCAATCCTGAGAGTCGCACAAATTTCATCTCGGAAGTGTAGGGATCCTACTCGCTCCTGTCTCGACTGATTTTCAGTGCGATCACGTCCTCTCTAAATGGACTCAGAGATTGTCTTGAAATCGGATTCATGAAAGAAAGGAGAAGACTTTTGAAAGGCCGCATCATGAAGCACTCCCTCTCCGGTATTTTCGCCGTCACAATCCTCTGGCTCCTCGCCGCTCCTGCCAAAGCCAAAGAGGACCGTCCCAATGTCGTATTTATCCTGACTGACAATCACGGCGCCTGGACGCTGGGCTGCTACGGGAACGAAGATATTCAGACACCGAATCTTGATCAGTTCGCCTCCGAAGGGATGCAGTTCATGAGAGGCATGGCATCAAACCCCGTTTGTTCTCCGACACGGGCCACCTACCTGACAGGGCTGATACCGTCACAGCATGGCGTTCATTCCTTTCTCGATCAGAAATTCATGATGGGGCCAGAAGCCTACTATGCCTTGGACGAATTCGATACACTCCCGGAGATTCTGCACTCGGAAGGCTATGTCTGCGGGCTCAGCGGAAAGTGGCACCTCGGAGATAACATGAATCCTCAGGACGGATTCTCCTACTGGGCCACGATGCCTCGGGGCGGCACTGGCAATCTCTACACTGATCCGGTCATCCTCGACGGTGAACTTCTCGAAAAATCACCTCAATACATGACCGACCTCTGGACCGAAAGAGGGATCGACTTCATCGAAGAGAACAAGGACAGCGAAGATCCTTTTTTCCTTTTCCTCTCCTACAACGGACCTTATTGCCTCAGCAATCTCCTCCTTCGGCCCGCCCAGAACCGGTGGGCGGAATACTATTCCGACAAGAGCCTACCCTCCTTCCCTCGTGACTCAGCGCATCCGTGGCAGTATTCCAATCTCAACTTTCACAACAATCTCGTCAGCATCCGTCGCGTCGCCGCCGAAGTCAGTGGTATCGATGACGGAGTTGGTCAGATCCTTACCCACCTGAAAGATCAGGGTCTCGACGAAGACACACTTGTGATCTTTGCAGGAGATCAAGGGTGGATGGGTGGACAAAATGGATTCTTCGGAATGGGTGATCACACCAAGCCGATGACAGCCCACGATATGATGATGCACGTTCCCTTTCTCTTTCGACACCCGGGTCAGATCTCCCCCGGGAAAAGTGAAGCCATGGTCACGAACTACGACTTTCTTCCGAGTGTCCTCGACTATCTCGGACTTGCTCATCGCATCCCCGACAAACCAAAGCTTCCCGGTCGGAATTTCGCTCCGATTTTGCGAGGTGAACCTATTCGATGGGAGACCGAAATGTTCTACGAGATGGAAAGCTGCCGTTCGATCCGAACGGAACGATGGAAATATGTAGAGCGCCGTTCACCCGACGGTCCTGGGGAACTCTACGACATGAAAATTGATCCGATGGAACGATTCAATCTCTTTGGACAAACTGACTATGCGGAAACGCAGTCCGTTCTTGCCCAGAGGCTGCAAACCTTCTTCGACGAATACGCGAACCCTCAATATGATATCTGGAAAGGTGGAGAGTCGAAAGCACGCCGCCACCACGCCCCCATGGATCATCCCGACTACCGAGAACCCAAACCACGACCGTGGAAAGCGACCGTAGAGAAAGAACGTCTCTGACGAGAACTATTTCTCTTTCAGGACGACACCGACATTTCCGACGGTTGTCCTGTAGGGTTCACAGATCGCAAGTTCTTCCTTAGCCATTTGAAATGCGGCAGCGACCTCAGCAAAGTCCTGCTCTGAAGGAGGAAGATCCAGAATGATATGCTCGATTCCGGCACGAACGAGAGAGAAGACCAGATCCTTCACCCGCTCATGCGATCCAACGAAGTAAGGGCAATCAGCTTGAGAGCTTCGGAAGGGCTCGAGCCAGTATCCCTCATCACTTTGATCGAGAGTATCCGCGGCGAACTTGAGACAATTTTTCCAAACTGAGTCCGCGTTCTTCATCGACCGCTCGAGGATGAATTTGCCCCGATTGCTTTCTGGAGAGCTTTTGCGTGCCGCTTCCTGGAGATGAAAAACCTGAAGTCTGGAAGGCAAGAATGCAGGGGTGGTGGACAGACAACCCCCTCTCTGCAACGACAACTCACCTACAGGCTTTCTCCTGAGAGAGGAACAGGGCCGAATCGTAGGTTTTCAGAGGTTCATTCCACTCGACTTTTAAGGTGCAGGAGAATTGGTTCCCAGTCTCCTTATCTGGGGAATTGTAAAAGGGGCCCGCCATGCCCAGACTACCCTCAAAAATTGGAGAAGCCTTCAAAAGTGTTCTTCCAGCGCCCTGAAGCCCACCATGGCGTTGAGAAAGTGATTCTTCCGATCGAGGGAGACTTTCTGTCCTTCTAAATCGCGAGGGCACCTGCGAGACTACAAAAAAGCCCCGATGATCACTCATCGAGGCCTCTGCAAATCGAAACAACAGCAAGCTGCAAGTCGTTCGAAAAAGAAAAGAATTAGCTCTCCTTGGTAATCTTCGCTGGACGCTGAAGCATCGTCAGGACCTCGCGAGAAGTCATGCTGTTGACCTTTGCTTCGTCGACTCCAAGCGCGACAAGACGTCTTCTCTGCTCAAGACGGCGACGGTTTTTTGCGGCTCCAGCCTTGCGAGGGCGAGTAATGTTGGTCTTCTGGGTCTTTCTCCGTTTGCGCATGATGATTTCCTGTAAAGTCTCTTTTTCCCGGTTCAAAAAAATCGGGCGAGACAGATAGGCGATAAACCGCCTCCGGTCAACTCCTATCGGTCGTGGAGCAGAACGTGCCGGCTTTCTCTTCTACCCTTCGGTGATCCATCCCAGCTCAACAAGGAAAACGTCAAGCTCCACGAGCGTCTGCTCATAAGCTGACTTTTCTCCCGAGGGAGTTTTGCGACCAAAATTAAAGAACCCATGTCCGGCTCCCTCGTATCCGTGAAGAATGCATTTCGAACCCACCTCTTTCATCTTCCTAGCAAAGGTTTCGGCGGTGGCGAATGGAACAGTCGTATCGGCTTCTCCATGAAAGATGACGCAGGGCGGAGCCCCTTGGCTCACCTGATGCGCGGGTGAGAGCGAAACAGGGTCGGTTCCCATTCTTTCGAGTAATTCCTCGGAGCGATCGCTTTCCCAGGGGGATTGCCCATCGATAGGGGCGAGGACGCAGGCTGGGTTAAACAGCGCCATCGCCTGCACTGCAGAATTCTCATCTTCCGAGATCACGCCAAGGCAGGCCGCAATATGCCCTCCCGCGCTTCCTCCCCCAGCCGCGATTCGGTCAGGATCAATTTTCAGCTTCTCGGCGTGAGATCTCACAAATCGAATCGCGTCACGAGCGTCGGCGACGCAATCCTTTGCCAGCGTGCCATGGCGTGAAGAGACGCGGTAGTCGGCGACAAACGCGACTATTCCCTGATCGGAAAAATGTTGGGCATGAGGAACAAACTGCATCGGTGAACCCGATTTCCAGCCTCCTCCAAAAAAGAAAACGATCACCGGGCGTTTATCATCTGCCTCTGCTTTGCCTGAAAACTCCCACAACTTCAATTCCACATCGCCGATTGTCTTGTAAACATGCTCTTTGGCGCCCTCTATCTGGGGCGGATACGATTTCTGGCCAAAAGCAGAAATCGATACCAAGAGAGCCGTGAGAAAAAGGGGAATTTGATATGCCATGACACTGAGGCTAGCGAATGAGTCCTGAGAGGACAAGAGCGCGGTTCCACCTTCGGAATCTCAGCCCGAGGTCTCTCAGTTGACATCGAGATTCGAAGCGACGACTGGTCCCCTGCCAAACCGCAAGTGGTGATCCTCCGTTTTTCGGAGTGAGTCACCCAATGTGCGGAAGTCTCGTCGGGGGATTTACGATGTTCTCCCATCACCTCTGACGGGGCTTCTTTTTTGACCTTTTCTCGTCTTTCCGGCCGTCTATTGATGCCTACCAAATACGCCATCCAGATCGCCTACGAAGGCACGGACTTCTGTGGATGGCAGTGGCAGAAAGGAACCGGTAAGCACGCCAATCCAAAACCCAGTGTAGAGCGATTGGTGGCCGAGACGATCGCGAAAGCATTTCAAGAAGAGGTAACCGTCGTGGCCAGCGGTCGCACTGATGCTGGTGTTCACGCCAGCGGGCAGGTCGCCCACTTCACACTCAACTCTCCGATTCCCGAATCGGAGCACTCGCTCGACGCCCTCAACTACTTGCTCGACGATTCGATCCGAATTCTCCGACTCACGAAAGTATCCGAGTCTTTCTCAGCTCGCTCCGCCATCGAGAAACAATACAGTTATTACATTCAACAAGGCCCAGCAGACCTCCCTCATCTTCGCCGATTCTCACTCTGGCAACGTCGCTCTCTCGACTCGGGACGAATGCAGGAAGCGGCTCCATTTCTCCTCGGGGATCACGATTTTGCGGTGTTGGGAAGCCAGAATGCCGAAGTCTCGAGCACCGTTCGAACTCTCTCTGAGATGGAACTTATTGAACTACCCATTCCCGAACCAGGTGTCTTTGCACCTGATCAACAACGGCTTCTACGTCTGAAAATTCGCGGGACCGGTTTCCTGAAACAAATGATGCGACGCATCGCGGGAACGCTTCTCCTCATTGGAGAAGGTCGACAGGAACCCGAATCGATTCGTGATCTTCTTGCCACTCAGGATCGATCCCTCGTCGGCCCGACCGCCCCAGCCTGCGGGCTTTGGCTCGACCGAGTCTGGTATCAGAAAGGGTCTTGGTTTCCCTTTGAGGATCAGGATAACGAACGAGAATTGCCGCCTTTTGCTACATAACGACGCAGCTCGAAATCTTCGTCGCGATAGAGAATTTCCTCCATCTCGAAATTGTCCTCAAACTCAGGGAGATGAGTGTCCCCTTCATAGGGATGAAAGACATAGCTGAGAATGACTTCATCGCATTGCGAGAGCAACTCGCCATAGATCTGAGCGCCGCCGATGACAAATACGACCTCCGAATCGGAGCAAGTGTCGACCAGTTGATCGCAACCTGAGAGCAATTCAAACCCCTCCGGAGCAACCTCGAGGCTGCGGGAGATCACCAGGTTTCTGCGCTTGGGCAAAGGACGGCCAATCGACTCCATCGTCTTCCGTCCCATCGCAATGGGATGACCCAGAGTCAGTTTCTTGAACCACTTGAGATCCTCGGGCAATCGCCATGGGAGATCCCCATCGCGACCAATGACACGGTTCGAGGCCATCGCTACGATGGCTTTAAGAGCGGGCTTCTTCATACGGCAATCGGAGCCTTAATACCGGGATGTGGATCATACCCAACGAGTTCAAAATCATCGTAGGTGAAACCATCGATTTCTTTTACTTCCGGATTGATTCGCATTTCAGGCAGTTCACGAGGACTGCGGCTCAGTTGCTTACGCGTTTGCTCAAGGTGATTCTGATACAGGTGCAGATCCCCGAAAGTATGAACAAACTCACCGGGCTTCAGATCACAAACCTGCGCCATCATCATCGTGAGAAGAGCATACGATGCGATGTTGAAAGGAACTCCAAGGAAAAGATCCGCGCTGCGCTGATAGAGCTGGCAACTCAACTCTCCTCGACTTGGATCGACATAGAATTGAAACATCGTATGACAGGGAGGAAGCGCCATGTCCTCGACATCGGCGGGATTCCAGGCACTGACAATGTGCCTCCGACTCGTTGGGTTGTTGCGAATAGAATCAACGACCCGGGCAAGCTGATCGATCGTTTCGCCTTTGTCCCCCACCGCCCAGGAGCGCCATTGCTTACCATAGACAGGACCGAGATCGCCGTTTTCATCCGCCCACTCGTCCCAGATCGAGACTCCGTTCTCTTTCAGGTAAGCTATGTTCGTATCTCCGTTGAGAAACCAGAGCAATTCGTGAATGATCGAACGCAGATGCAGCTTCTTGGTTGTCAGGCAGGGAAAACCTTCTCGAAGATCAAAGCGCGCCTGCGCGCCGAAGACCCCGATCGTCCCGACCCCGGTGCGGTCCTCCCGAGGAGCGCCATGATCGAGAACATGCTGAAGTAGATCGAGATATTGTTTCATTGACGATAAAGGGATGAGGGACCGAGACGTGCCGCCTCAGCAAGTTTTTCGAAAAGATCAGGGAAAGATTCTGAAGCGACCAAGTTCTGCGCGTCTTTCGCTGTGATGAATCCGGCTTCGACTTGAGTAACAGTACAGAAAGAGATCAACTCGTCGTAGAATCCATCGATATTCAGCAAGCCGCTCGGTTTGTCGTGCTCCGAAAGGCGCGACCATGTCAGCATCTCAAAAAGTTCATCGAGTGTTCCAATCCCACCGGGTAGAGAAATGAAGCCTTCTGAAAGTTCGGCCATACGCGTTTTGCGTTCGAGCATATTCGCCGTGACCTCCATCTGGGTCGCTTTGGGATGGGCAAGCTCTCGTTCAGCGAGATACGTAGTGATCACGCCGACGACTTCGCCCCCAGCTTCGAGACAGCCATCGGCAACAGCCCCCATGAGTCCGACACTGCCCCCGCCCGTGACGAGACGAATGTCGTTCTCGGCGAGGTAGCGCCCCAGATCCCTAGCGGTTTCCGCAAACCGCGGATTGGTGCCGCTGTGTGCACCACAAAAGACGCAAAGAGACTGGAACGGATTCGACATGAAACGGTAAGAAACATCGTGACCCAACCACAGCGGACTGCAACCGCATTCTTGCCCCGGCGTTATTGCTTAGCGAACTGAACCCTCTCTTTTTTCCTATCCTACTCTCTTCTTTTTCTCTCTTCGCTTCAATCGATTCGAGAAACGAGATCGACCGAAAAGGATTCGGAATGATAACACCCCCAAATGTTCCCGCCCTATTCGATGCCCGTTCCCGTTCTGTTCCAATTTTCTGCCAGTGCCAAGAGATCACTCCCAAACCGGACTTTCCGCTGGCGAGCCCCCCCCCTTGCCGCTTATAATTCCCACATGATAGCACGCCAGTATCTATTCGCCGGTCGAGTGCAAGGTGTCGGATTTCGTTATTCGACCAAGCAACTCGCCAAAGGCTTCGACGTGCTCGGATGGGTCTGCAATCTCCCGGACGGTCGAGTTGAACTCCAGATCATGGGGGAAGAGGAAGAGCTCAACGAATTCATCGAGGAGCTGCACGACAGCCCTCTTGGGCACCATATTCAAGAACAAGAAGAGCGATCCGTGCCGCTTCTTGAGGACGTGAAAGGATTTTCGATTCGAGAAGCATGAGCACCGAACTTGCCGTCGACGTAGAAAACCTGACCAAAGTCTTCCCGACTGGATTGCGGAAGCAATATATCGTCGCGGTCGATAATCTCTCTCTTCAGGTTAAGCCCGGCGAAGTCTACGGACTAATCGGCCCCAATGGCTCGGGGAAATCAACGACTATGAAAGTCGTTCTCGGACTGATGACTCCGAGCAAGGGGTCGGCCAAGGTCTTTGGTTATGGAAGTGGCGATATCCAGGCTCGCAACGAGACCGGATTTCTCCCGGAAAACCCCTATTTCTACAAGCACCTCTCAGGAGCCGAAACGCTCAAATTCTACGGAAAGCTCTGTGGGCTCCGAGGTTCGGAGTTGAAAGACCGTATCGCCGATCTCCTTAAGCTGGTGGACCTGGAAGACGCCGCCAAACGACGCCTCGGAGGATACTCCAAGGGTATGCTACAGCGAATCGGGCTCGCTCAGACCCTCATCCAGAATCCGCGTCTCGTCATCCTCGATGAACCGACTGCGGGTGTCGACCCGGTGGGTTCCCGGCAAATTAGGGATCTCATCCTGCAACTGAAAGAGGAAGGCTACACTGTTTTTCTCTGCTCTCACCTGCTTGAACAAGTGCAGGAAGTCTGTGATCGCGTCGGGATCATCTTCAAAGGTCGAATGCGACGCGAGGGCCCGCTCGAAGAACTCATTCAAATCGAAGATCAGACCGAGCTCACGCTCAAGGGTGCCTCTCCCGAGTTGCTCGAACAAGTTCGCTCGCTAATCGCCTCCGACAAAGCCGCCGAGCTGGTGGAAGAAGGACATCCCCGAACAACCCTCGAACGGCTCTTCATTCGAATCGCGAGTCAAAACGAAGAAAAGGAGTCTGCATGAGCGATCCAATCCCCTCCCTGCAATCTCCCGCACGCTCCGTCGCGGCGTTCTCGCTCTCACGAATCTGGACTATTGCGATGAGCACGGTGACTCAGCTCGTGCGGATGAAGACCTTTTACTTCCTCTTCGCTTTCGCATTACTTCTGTTTGCGGTTGGAAATTTTAACTTCGCCTCTTCGCCTGCCCAGGCGCTTTCGACTCTCAAGAAAGTCTCCTTCGGTGCGATGGATCTCTTCGCGTGGCTCTTTGCGATTGTCGCAACGGCCCTGCTCATCCCTCGAGATATCGAAGACCGCACCTTGTACACGATTCTCTCGAAACCAGTCCGAAGAATTGAATATCTTCTCGGCAAGCTCAGTGGAGTCCTAGTCGTCATCGCGATCTCACTGACTGTCATGTTTGTCTTCTGCTCCGCCATGATCGCATGGCAGGAGCTTGGTTTCATCGCCCAGGAATACGACAGCCGTGACACCCAATCGGAGCAGGAACTCCGATCCAGTGTTGCTCTCCTCGAGAAAGCTGGATTTCGTGGAGAGCTCATCTACGCCGCCTACGCATCCTTTCTCAAAGCCGCTGTCGTCGCCGGTGTCACCATTCTGCTTTCGACTTTTGCCTCGAGCTCCCTCTTCACGATCATCATCAGCATTCTCGTCTTTCTCGTCGGGCACGCCCACACCATGGCGACGAACTATTGGCTGCAGGAAACAGACAACAGTATGTTCGTTCAGATGATTCTCAAGGTCGTCAAAATCCTGATCCCCAACTTCCAGCTTTTTTCCTTCAGTGAAGGAATTGTTCAAGGGGAAGCCGTCGCTTCGGCTGTGATCTGGCAGATGTCAGGCCTGACCGTTGGATACCTCTTTGTCTTTCTCCTCCTTTCCCTGATTTCCTTTGGCGACAAGGAATTTTAAACTCGCAAGCTCTTCATGAAACGCCTGCTGTCTCGATGCCCCAAAACCCTGCTCATCCTGATTGGGCTGGGTCTCTTCGGGCTCATTCGGAGTCCGTTTGAAACGCATCTCCAGAAGCAGCTCGTCGACTCGCACCTTCTCCTTCCCCCACCCGCTGAAGATGCGATCGAGCAAATGAGCCAGTCAGCTCTCATGGGAACGCTGGGAGGTCTTCGCATATTGGTGGGCACCTACCTTGTCCTCGAGGCCTTTGACTACTTCAGTCTCAAAGACTGGGAGAAATTGGGGAAAACGTATTCAGTCATCACCAACCTCGAACCACGGGACGAAAATCACTGGCGCGACGTTGTCTGGCATCTCGGTATCAACGCGACTGCCAATATGGAAAACGATCGGACTCTCCCTGAGTTCGAGAGAAAGAGGCGCTTTAAACAGTATGTCCTCGAAGCAATCGATTTTGCAGAGAGAGGAATCCAGCAAGTTCCCGAATCAGCTATCATTCGGCAACAACTTGCCGAGGTCTATCGCGAGAAGTTGAAAGACAACTGCGCCACGGCCCGCGTGTATGGAGAGCTCATCGGCCTGCCTGGAGCCCCCGAATATGTGCGCCGATTTCATGGATACTTTCTCGCTCGTTGCCCCGGGAAGGAGCAGGAAGCCTATGACTACCTCATCGCACTCTACCGAGAAGGAGCTGGCCAGCACCTTCCCACGCTCATCAAGGAGGTTCAAAAATTAGAACAACATCTCCAGATTCCAGCTTCTGAACAAATCCAGTCGCCCGCAGAAAGGGAGAAGTCTCAGAATCGACAAAGAGAAACGGTAATTCCCGGGGGGATTGTCATTCCCTGACCTTTTCTTCTCCTTTCCGCATTTGTGTTCGCGTCGCGTTGCGAAAGTGCTTAGTTGTGCTTAATTCGGTGGTTCTCCCGCCTACCCGAAAACTGACGTGGGGAGCCCAGTAGTTCATGAAATACGCGATTTTCGGAGACATCCACGCTAACCTCGAAGCTCTCGAGGCAGTCCTCACCCACGCGGAACAACAAGGCTGCACTGAGCACGTGTGTGTCGGCGACATTGTCGGCTACGCTGCCAACCCCAGAGAGTGCCTCGACATTGTCCGCGAAATGGGCTGTCCCGTCGTGAAAGGGAATCACGATGAAGAGGCAATTCTCGACACTTCACTCGAGGGATTGAATCCGTTGGCGAAGCAAGCCATGGAATGGACACGGGATCAGCTCGATGCTGACGACCGGGGATTTCTTGAAAACCTCAAACTGGTTCGCCAGGTGCGGGACTTCACCATCGTCCACGCAACCCTCGATACACCAGGGAGTTGGACCTACGTGACCAACAAGTTCGACGCGATGGCAAGCTTCAGCTACCAGTTCACCCAGCTCTGCTTTTACGGTCACACCCACACTCCCCGCATTTATGTTAAAGGAGACAGTGTTGAGCCTCTCGAAGAACCTTCCGTCACCCTGGAAATGGGTCGCAAGTATTTCATCAATGTAGGCTCAACCGGGCAACCACGTGACGGTGACTGGCGTGCTTCCTACGCGATCTACGACGTCGAAAATCAGGACGTAACGATTCACCGTATCGATTACGACATTCAGACCGCGCAGGACAAGATCAACGACGCCGGCCTCCCTGAAATGCTGGCGCACCGGCTCTCACTCGGCAAATAGCGTGAAGCTCACAGGGCAGGAACGCATTCTGGTCGTGAAGCCGAGTTCGCTCGGGGACATTGTCCATACCCTCCCTGCCGTTTCCGCAATCCATCGGCAATTTCCGAAAACCCAGATTGACTGGCTCGTGAATACGGAATGGGCGCCATTACTCTCCGGCCTTTCCTTTCTCAACTCGTCGATTCCTTTCCCTCGCCGGGAATTTCGCGGTGCGGGAGGCCTCTTTCGAGCGCGTCGCTGGGCCAGGGAGACCTTTGCGGGAACGGAGTACGATCTCGCTCTCGATTTCCAGGGACTGCTTCGTAGCGCCCTTCTCGCGCGAGTGTCACGAGCTCGAACCCGGATCGGGTTTTCCAACGCTCGAGAAGGCGCCGCTAACCTCTATCATCAATCGATCTGCGTACAGGACTGGGCTCATCGCCATGCCGTCGATCGATATCGTGACCTTGTCGAATCTCTCGAAATTCCCACCACTCCCGTTGAGTTCCCTCTGCCGGAAGGAAGTCCCATCGAACTGCCACAAGCCTTCGCAGACAACCCCATCGTGATTCATCCATTCTCTCGTGGAACGGGAAAATCCCTTTCCCAGATCGAAGTTCGCGAACTCTGCGAAAAGCTCGCCCCGCACCCCGTTATTCTTGTCGGACGCACCGAGGAATCGGAATCCGAAAACTGGTCAGAAAACGTTCTCAATCTTCTCAATCAGACCGACCTCAACCAACTGATCTATCTCCTTCGCAAGGCGGCCTGGACGATCAGCGTCGATAGTGGCCCAATGCATCTCGCTGCCGGAATCAGCGATCGAGTTCTTTCTCTCCATACCTGGACCGATCCGAAAATGGTCGGTCCCTGGAGACCTGATGCATGGATCTTTCGAGACGGCCAACTCGTTCGGATCGGCGATCTAGCACCGGGTCAATTCCCTGAGTATCGTGACCAGAAACGTGAGTATGCGACGAGGGATCGATTGTATAAAACGGGAGAAATCCACGAGATTGCAGACTTCACTCTCTCCCAAGTCTCTTCATGAAACAGATTGAGATTTTCACAGACGGATCTTCCCGAGGTAATCCAGGACCGGGAGGCTACGGGGCCATCGTCAAATATGGTCAACACGTCCGGGAACTCGCTCAGGGCTTCGAAAAGACGACCAACAATCGGATGGAGATCCTTGCATCCATCGCCGGGCTAGAGATTCTGAAAGAGCCCTGCCACGTTACGGTCTACTCCGACTCTCGTTATCTCGTCGATGCCCAAACCAAAGGATGGGTCGAGGGGTGGAAGAAGAAGAACTGGATCAAGAGTGATAAGAAACCTGTGAAAAACATCGACCTCTGGAAGCGGCTCGAACTGGCTTCCGAAAGACACTCGATCAACTGGCAGTGGGTCAAAGGCCACGCCGGACATGAAATGAATGAGCGATGCGACGATCTCGCGACTCGGGCCGCCGATGGAGAAATGGGCGGGCTGATTCCTGATGGAGGATTCGAGGAATCCTGAGTTCTCCCCGGGCCTGAGTCTCCTGACCGAGTCTTCCTCTTTGATTCCGAAGACGAGGACGGCGTAATTCTCGCGAGTCCTTCGGTCGAAGAATTCAGCGCCTCCCTCAGCGAAGCCTAGCTCACCTTCGCTTCACCGACTGCAGCCACTTCCAGAGAGCCTCTGTGTCTGTTTTCGACATCGGTTCCAATGCCCTCTCCAGACCGGGAATCCGCGGCGGATGAACCGAGTAGGGTTCGCGGAGGAAGTGATCAAAGTAGTCTGGCAGCAGCCGCCGTTCCGGCTCGCTCAGATCGATACCGGGATATTTGGATGAGGCGGCTTCACCAGCGCCATGACAGCTCTGGCAATTTTTACCCTCGGCAGAGAAGAGATCCTCACCTGCCTTTTTTTCCCCACCCTCCCGCTGCAAAGGCGCGGAAGGCTCATCTGCCGGGGGAGGAAGCTGATCATTTTCGGGAAATTGTTCGAGCAACGGGCGAATTTCATCTGCCAGGTAGGTCGGCATCCGGCTCCCGAGGTAGGGTCGCACCGAGCCTACGGAAGGAGTGAGCAATATATTCTCCAAGGCAATCGGTGTCAGCTTCGCGCCCACCTCGTCCAAAGCAGGAGGGAGGTGGCCGAATCGCCCAAGGGGAATTGCCTTCTCGGTTCCAAATCCAAAGTAGACCTCACGCGCCGTCTCTGCGCCTCCAACCCCCTGCCTCTCGTGACAGGCATAGCAGTTCAGACGCTTCATTCTCCAATCAATCTGGCTGGAGAGATCCCATCCCTTAAAAGAATCCAGTCGCTCCAGCGCAGCCCGAATCGCTCGTTTCTGGACAGGATCCAGACCATAAAACGGAACCGCTCCGCCCGGCGGTCTCTCTGCAAGACACCCCTTCCCTTCCTCAACCGATAGGTCGGACAGCGATGCCGCAGCCGACTGAAATCGCGCCACTCCGCGCTCGGCCAGCGAATGACAGGCATGGCACTGCTTTGCAACAAAGAGAGCCTTTCCCTTCTCAACGAGGTCTTCATCGAGAATGAATTCGTTCGTAGCGCCCAAAGCTTCCGTAACATTCTCGGGAAGAACGAGGTCCGGCCCCGCTTTCAGGTAGGCAGCCAGATCGACCGCTTCTTTCTCCGAAAGTCTGAAGTCCGGCATCCGACCAGAAGGACGGTGTTGGTTGGGATGCATTAGAAAGTGAGTCAGCGCATCGAGATCATAGAGATCTGCGAGATTCATCGGGACGCTGGGGAGGCCCGCCATTTCGATCTCGGCGTTCTTCGGTATTCCATCCGGCCGAAAGCCGACCTCAGGAGCATGACAAGCAGCACAGCCAATGCGATGATAGAAATGTCGGCCTGTCTCGATGTCACCCTGAGGGTAGTCAGGAATTTCTTCTCGGAGGCTGGAAAGAAAATGCTTCAGCGCCTCGACGTCTTCGAGATTTCGATCCCGCCCGGCAAAAAAACTGGGCATAATCGTATCCTGCTTCACAAACCGAGGACTCCGGATCATCAGTTCGAGGTCGACCTCGCTGAGACGTGACGCAACCCCGGCAAGGCGAGTGCCTTCTACTCCCGGAAGCATCTCACGGAGAGCTTTCGGAGGAGCATGGCAGGAGACACAGTTCAACTCGTTGAGAAGAATGAGACCACCAACGGCGAGATACCCATCGTCGTCGAGACTGCTGTGAAATCGCTCGAACCCGACAACGTAGGGATACTTGACGGGCTTGGCGTGAGCGGGATGAGACTGCGCCGAGGGACAGAGAGCGATCAGGAAAAGCAGAAGGATGAGACCTGACCCTGTTACCTCCTTGACCATACCCTGTTGGATTGTTGTCGAATCAATCGGTGATGAGCCCGTCGACGAGGGTAACCGTCCGGTCTCCGAGATCGGAATGCCGTGTGTCATGGGTGACTACAATCAACGTTCGCTCCTTCTCCCCGACGAGTTCCATAAGCAGGTCCATGACCGCGTTACCCGTTTTGGTATCGAGGTTTCCTGTAGGTTCATCCGCAAAAATGATCTTCGGGTCATTGATGAGGGAACGGGCGATCGCGACTCGCTGTTGCTCGCCGCCAGAAAGCTCGTTCGGAAGGTGATTCGTTCTCTCTGACAATCCAACGCGAGAGAGAAGCTCGTTGGCGCGCTCAGTCGCCCGCTTTCCACGGATCATCGAGGGAACAAGAACGTTCTCAAGAGCGGTAAGCTCAGGCATCAGGAAGAAGTTCTGGAACACGTAACCCATTGTCGTATTTCGAATCTTGGACTGAG
Organism: Verrucomicrobiales bacterium; assembly: GCA_965657775.1. Classification (GTDB taxonomy): domain Bacteria; phylum Verrucomicrobiota; class Verrucomicrobiia; order Verrucomicrobiales; family DEV007; genus Arctic95D-9. The sequence goes on along the minus strand of CBFHPY010000005.1, from coordinate 304,597 downwards.
CAATCCGTCCCTGACGATAGAGCGATTTACCATCGATGAGGACATCCCCTTCGTTTGGCTTTTCCAATCCCGCCAGGGTGTATAGGAGCGACGTTTTTCCCGCGCCGGAGGGTCCCACGAGAAACAGCCTCTCCCCCGTCTCAACGACAAGGGAAACTCCTTTGAGAACCTCGATTCGGTTCTCGCCGATCTCGAACGTTCGAATGATGTTGCGGGCTTCCACCGCAGTCGCCTGGCTCATAAAGTAAGAGTGATCGAATTCAAAAAAGGAACTTTCGCCTCAGATTCTATCCGAGACGAATTCTTTCTTACTCGAAGACTTCGATTCCTCGACTCCGGTGCGCGACATCGGAGCTCCCATCCTCTTTTGAAGGAAAACCTGAGGGCTTACTTCTTATTGGCCCGAAGACCAGCCCGACGTGCCTTTTTGGCCATCTCAAGAGCTTTATCGTTCCCGTATCGTGAGATCGAAAACTTAGCGGTTTTCCGCTTCTCGTCCCCTTCGAGCCACGCTGCCTGCCAGTATTCGTAGGTCTTTCCTTTGGTAGACTTTGAAACCACATGAGTGACTCCGGTCAGACCCGACTGCTTGATGCGACGCTTTTTCTTCGAAGCTGCTTCCTGTTTGTACTTTGGCATCTTGGACAAAAGTCCATCTCGATGAGCTTTAGCGGCCTTAAATGCCTTAGTCTTGCCACCCGATGCTTTGTCAGGAAAATACTTCTGATGACTCTTCCCTCGATGCGTAATACGCACGTAAAAACCATGATTTTTCTTCTCGGGTTGATCGATACGGGTGATTCCGTAGTTAGGGCGTGGCGACACCATAAGTCACAAGGGGTATAGATGAGTTACAAAACAAAGTCCGGAAAAACGAACTCCAGAGACAAGCTGTCTACCGTTTTTCAAAAATTTGAACAAGTCAAAAGGTGGGAAAACCTGTCAAAACACACGCTATTCTTCCAAAAACGCCACTTTTCAGACCTTTTCGAATTCGATTCCCCTATCAAGAACCCGCTCAGATTCGGTTCTGACGAATAGCTTCGTAAAGCACAATCCCGACAGAAGTAGCCAGATTAAGGCTACGACCGCGCTCCTGAGGTATCGTCAGTGAGCGATCTTTTTGAGTCGCGAGCAGCGACTCAGGAAGCCCTCTTGTCTCGGGCCCAAAGACGAGGTAATCGTCGGGTGCGAATTCAGCGTCCCAATACGAGATCTCGGATTTTGTCGTCAGAAAGTAAAGCCGACTGTCAATTGGGATTCCTTCCAGGAACGAATCCCAATTAGACCAGAGCTGGGGATTCAATTCATCCCAGTAATCAAGCCCGGCCCGCCGCAATGACTTCTCATCGAGAGAAAAGCCTAGAGGCTCAATGAGATGGAGATTCGCAGTCGCGGCGTGACAGAGACGACCAATATTCCCCGTATTGGGAGGAATCTCAGGTTGGTAGAGAACGACGTTCAGCATAGAACGCGTTCAAATGAGTGATCGAGGGGAGACGGAAAAATCCCCGAACCAGTGATCAAAGCGAAAATCTACCGAGGAAGTCGAGATCTAGGAAGGCCTACACCCCCACAGGATCCACGTTCACTCGGCGTCCCTTGCGGTCGAAACGGACATTACCGTCGACGAGAGAGAAAATCGTGTAATCTCGTCCTAGACCCACATTCTTACCGGGTGTCCACTTGGTGCCGCACTGACGGAGGATGATATTCCCCGCGACAACTTTCTCGCCACCAAACTTCTTCACACCACGACGCTTACTGTTGCTGTCGCGACCGTTCTTGACGCTTCCCTGTCCTTTCTTATGTGCCATGGCAAATGAGGAGTAAATAGTTAGATTAGACCGACACGATCTCTAGGCGCGTCAGGTGACGGCGATGACCCTTGGTCTTGTGGTGGCCCTTACGGCGCTTAAATTTAAATGCGATCACCTTCTTGGCGCGGAACTGATCCACGACCTTGGCAGTGACCTTAGCTCCATCGATGAAAGGAGCGCCTACATTAAGGGAGTCTCCAGCACCAGATGCCAAGACTTCTTCGAACGTAACCGTATCGCCGACTTCACAATCGAGCTTTTCAACTTCGATCTTATCGCCTGCTTCGACGCGGTATTGTTTTCCGCCGGTTTTAAAAATTGCGTATGCCATCGTTCACTGCCTGGTTTGGGGGTGCGGAATTTGCCATCGGTAACCCCGATCAGCAAGCTGTTTTTTTAAAATGCGATTGTCACCCACAAAACTCTGATTTTCTTACTTTGGATCAACCTCCCGCAGATAGAGTAGTCCATCGGGATCCTGGCTCATTTCAAAAGGACCTTCAACCCAGTTTACATCCGCTTCCTGCTCTCCGACCGGGGTAAATCGAAAGAAAACTTGGTCACCATCCATCTTCATCGCTATTCCGGGAAGGAGGCGCCCAATCGACTTGGAATCCCTTCCGCGCTGATACGCGTGATGCGGTTTTTCCGGGTGATTCGGATCGGGTCGGCTCATCGAGACGACTCGACCGTTCCAGGACCAGGCACGAGCGAGGGGAAGATCGAGGACTTCTTCCCAGCCCTTCACTTTCCGATGATTGATCGATCCAAACGCGATGCCATAGCGAAGGGAACCAATGCGCAATGGTGCGGAGAGAGACTGATACCAAGATCCTCTCCCGAGGACGACTGTGGCCTCCTCAGAGAGAATGACATTCTCCAACTCTACGAAAGAATCGCGAAACGAAAGAGCACGGGAAACCACTTTTGCATCTGACAAGGCAGGAGCCCAGCAACCGAAGATCAGGCCTTCTGGAGAAGAAAGGGGCTCCTCCGAACAAATCACCTCATCTTTCTGCAGAAAATTCGCGGCCGTGGCCTCAAGGGCATTTCGATGAACTTGATCAGCGTGCAGCATCACGGGAGATTCCCCCGCCCTCGGAATCAACCCCACAGCCTCACGGTCCATCGGACGGTTTCCAAGACCGAGACGCCAGATCGTCATCCAGGCCGGCTCTACGGCGGCCCTTAGTCGTTCGAGAACCGTCACGCTGGACGCTGACATCATCGAGTTCAGATCAATGAAAACACCTTCGTCGCCACACCAGAATTCCATCAAGTGAGGCATGAAAGCTCGTGAAGTAATGACGGTGCGAATGCCAAGCGGAGCGATCGAGCCCGCCACTTTTTCGGTCGCCTGCTGATCCATCGAGAAAGGGAGGTTGACCGGCGTCTTGCCTGCCAGAAAGAGACCGAAGTTCACCACGACCGACATCGGCCCCGGAGGAAGCAACACACCGATACGGTCACTTTCGTCAGGTGGGTGATTCATCCATCGCCGAGCCACCGCAACCGAAAGCCCCAGCGTGTAGGCCCGAGACCAATCACGCGGCCCTTTTTTCCCATACTCGACAAGAAAGGAGCGCCGACGTCCTTTTTTGAGTGAGCGGATCAATTGCTTTTCCAAGGACTCATCCAGTTCACGTCGACGTCCAAAAGCCTCGACCGATTGTTCCCCGACAGCTTGCCGCACTCGATCGACCGTGGCCTTCTTCGCCGGGATCGGACGTCCAAAGGCCACCTGAAGTGGGCAGGTCAGACCATGAGGTTTCTTTTTGAAATACTTGCCGCGTTCGAAGGAAAAAATCGAATTCCAGAGGCCATCCATGTAAACCGGAACTACAGGAGCGCCTGATTTCCGCACGATCAGCTCAAACCCCTTTTTAAATTCCAGCGGGACACCAACCCTCGTAAGCCCGCCTTCGGGAAAAAGGCATACGACATCTCCTGCTTTCAGAGCATCGACAGTCCGAGTAATGGCTTCCTTGGCCCGCTCCGGACGAATCGGGATCGCTCCGAACAAGCGAAGAAACCACGAAATCGCTCCGACTTTCATATAATTCTCCAGCACGACAAATCGAACCGGGCGAGGAGAAGTCAGATAGATGATAAACGAATCAATGTAGCTAACATGATTCGACAGGAGCAAAACGCCGCCATCACCCGGAACAAACCCCACACCGATCCGGCGGATCCGATAGACCAACCAGACGAGCGGATAAAAAAAGCATCTAAAAAACAATCGCGCCAAGGACTTCATGCACGCTCAATGGTATTTGACTTCAAAAAATGCATCAGGAGAAAAGTTGCCACGACAAACAACGGTATGACGATGAGAACCTGACCCGAGGGCGAAGCACCACCCAGATCGAGAGCAAACCCCGTTCCAACCGCTATCACTCCGGACAGGGAGGTCATCAAGTTCAGAGCAGAGATGATTCTCGCCCGATGCGCATCCTCAGCGAGATCCTGCAACCAAGCATTCAGGGGAACGACGTAAAATCCACTCGCAAACCCCATCGCACTGAGGCTGAGATTCCACGGCAACGTCCCGGGCGGGAATCCTCCGATGCCCGCCAGCGCGAGGACCATTCCCACTCCTCCCAGAGGGGCAAGTGGCAAGCGAATACGATCCTTTGAGAGGAGAGAAACAATCGTGCTTCCGACAATGAGACCTCCGCCCACCCAGGTCAGCATTTCCGCCGTCGCAGCCATCCGGCCTGCCTCGCCTGCCTCTGGGAAAAGAGCCTTCGCAAAATTGACGAAAACGATCCCAAGGTAGTTTGCCACAAACCAGTAGCTGGTGATAAAGAGCGCCACGTTGCGAAGCCGTTTCTGCTGGAAGAGCTGGCGAAGATGTTTGAAATGACGAACCCAAACCGTTCGATCAAATTTCTCGGAAGGATGCGCCGGCGTCTTCCCAATCATTTTCCCTATCACGAGAGCGATAAGGCAAGCTGCGGTCACATAGAGAATCGGCGAAAGCGCAGCAGTCCAGCCGTTCTCTGGAATGACTCCGTTTGTCTTGTTCAGAATGGCAAGGCGACCATCAAACCACAAACCGGAGAGAAGCATCCCGGCGAGGATTCCAACCATTGTCAGCATCGACATCAAGCCATTGGCAAAACCAAGTCGATTAGATCCGACGATTTCTTTGAGAATACCCTGTTTCGCCGGAGAAAAGATCGTCGACTGAACCGCGAGCAGAAAATACCCGAAGATCGCAATCTCCACCGACTGCATGAGCACGGCCCCGGCGATCAATAGAAAGAGCACTAATTGAGAAACGAGACTTCCAAAGATCACGTGGCTTTTAGAAAATCGATCCGAGAGATACCCAGCAACGGGAGCAAAAAGAATGAAAGGCAGCGGAATCAGGACGAAGAGAATATATTGAATGTATTCTCCGACTGCCGACCCGGCTGCTACCGCCATAGCCAGCCCCGTGAGGACGAACTTCACGAAGTTGTCATTGAAGGCGTTCTGCGTCTGAACCACCAGAACCGCCCCGAGAGAAAGCCAGGAGCGAGCGGAAACGGGGGGGGCTGCTTCAGGTTCAGACATGGTTACATGTAACGGATCAATATTGAGGCGGCGAACAGAATGTGCAGGAATTACGCAGTACGAACTCGATAGCACCCAAGGATCTGGAGAACCGCCGCGATATATCCTCCACGACGGTCGGCATAGGGTCTTTCCGGCGTCATCGTTCGCCATCCTTTCTCCAATCCTACTTCGGCAAGTTTCGCGCTAGGGTGAATCATGACGCCATGTTCGGCGATCGAGAGCAGGGGAATGTCTGCAGGGCTGTCTGAGTAGGACCACGAGTCGATAAGCATTTCAATCCCGTCCTCCTGAAAATCAGGAATAATCCCCGACTCGATCATCGCCGTGATCTTGGCCTTTTTCTTGTTGTTGGGACCCTTAATTTTCGGGAGTAGCGGCATGCTGTCCTCGACGATCATGTCCGTTCCAAGAAAATGCTCGAATCCCAAATGGGCGGCTATGCCCTTCAGATAGAACTCAGGACTGGCGCTGTTGAGAATGAGGCAACGCCCCTCTTCTCGTTGGCGCTCGAGCTCTCCTACAACCTCAGGATATAGGCTCGAAGTGAAATCCGTTTTCAGAAACTCTTCGACGTAGCGCTCCAGATCTTCGCGTCGCATGCCCCAGAGATAGCTCGCAAAAACCCTTTTCATCATGCGAAGATTCAAGAGGCGAAGCAGATAGAGAGGAATCGAGAGCGCGTAGAGAATCAGGTAGAGACGTCGCCACCCCTCCTTTTGCAGCACAAAATTGCAGAACAAAGCCTGCGTATCGAAGGGCAAAAGGGTGTGATCGAGATCGAAAAATGCGTATCCGCGAGGCATGGAAAGAGGAAAGATACTCGGATCTGCGCAAACTGCCAGCTATTGAGACCGGGAGAATATCCGTTGCAGAGTGTCGCTTTACTGGCACAATCTTCCTTCAGCGAAACAAATTGCTTAAGATCTGCTAACAAAACTCTGCCTCCGATGAAAGCCTTCGAAATCTTCCGGGAAATTCAGCCCGAGACTGCAAAAGCAGTCTTCCAATACCTTCGCGATGAGCAGCGCGAGGTTTACACAGCTTCTCTCTCTACGCTCGCAGCGAACCGCAAGCTTCGTCCGGTCTTCATTCAGCGAAAGCCTGGCCCGGCGCAAATCGAGTGGCTCGCTAAGAACATCAAGCTCAAGGCATCAGATGAAATCGCTGAGCACGTGATCCAACTCTGGCTCATGAAAGCTCGTCAGGAGATGCTCACTGCCTTTCTCGATGGAGTCGGAATCGAGCACGATGGCGAAGGAGCCGCCGAAGATCTTCCGGAGAGCCTCGATGGAAAGAAGCTCAAAACGACCGTCACAAAATTGCTGAAAGAGCAGGACCCAGAAGCGGTTCGGATTTATCTCCACGTCTTTCAGATGCAGCGCCCCGACGGATTCTCCGAGCTGACTGAGCTGATCGAGTCCACTCCAGAACTTCAGTTCGGGAAAGAAGAAGAAACACCTGCGGCAAAGGCTGAGCCTGAACCTGCCCCTGTAGAGGAAGAGGCACCGGCCGAAGAAGCCGTTGAAGAACCTGCTGCAGAGGAAGCCGCCGAAGAATCGGATTCGAAAGAAGAAGAGTAACATCTCTCTTCCCCACCCATATTTACCTGATACGGTTTCTCCATGAAAAGTGCCTACGAACTCGCCATGGAGCGGCTTGATGAATCAAGTCCCCAGGAAAAACTTTCCGATGAGCAGAAGGCTGCTCTAGGAGCCATCGACGACAAGTTCAAGGCGAAGATCGCGGAACGCGAAGTCTTCCTCGACGATCTGCTTGGAAAAGCGATGTCGGAAGGCAACTACGCCGAGATCCCTGAACTCGAGACTCAGAAGGTCCGTGAGATCTCAGCCTTGAAAGAAGAGTGCGAGGCCGAAAAGGAAAAGCTGCGCAATGCAGCTGGGTAGGAAAGTAGCAGGCAACGTTTGAGTTGCTCTCCGGCTCAACTCCTTTCCTCCTCCAGCGGTCTCGCCCGCTAAAACTCCTTCTTCAGAACTTCGATCTCTTTTTTGATCAAGCCACCGACACGGTGCTTGGCGAGATAGACCTGGGACTGGCTGACTCCCAACTCGGACTTCACCTTCGCGACATCCCAGTCTTTAATCACGTAGGCGTGAAAGATCTGAAACTGCTTCGGTGAAACGAGCTTTTTAACCCGGGCAATTGCGACCTCGGAAAGATTGAATTTCCATTCGTTCTCCCACATCCGCTCAAGCACTTCTTCGCCGTCTTCACCTTGGATTCGCTCGATCGTGGCGGTATTGCGATAGTCACCATCACCGTCCGGAGTCCCCCCTGCCTGATTCATCGCAGCCGGGTTTCGCTGTTTCTTCCGGAATTGATCGGAAATTCTCCAACGAGTGATATTCATCAACCAGGTCTTGAAAGAGCCCTTATTGGGATCGTAGCGCTGGCCCTTTTTCCACTGCTTCGCGACCGAGAGAACCGTTTCCTGGACGACATCAAAAGCTTCATCCTGGCTCAGGCCTGACTTGAGCGAGACGCTGTAGATCAGACGCCAGTATGTCTGGTAGAAGTCATCCCAGGTCCGCTGGTCTTCCCAATCACCAAGCTTTTCGATGAGGCTCATTCGAGTCTTCGCAAACTGCTCCTTCAGTTCCTTTTTCGTTTCCTTCGGCTCCATACGGTTGTTCTTCTGAGACGGTCGAGTCGGTGCTTCCATAGTGTTCATGGCAGATCGATACGGGAAGCGCACGAGGAATCTTTCAACTCAACACTCCTTTTCCGTTTCTTACTCCTGATCTTGTTCTTTCCAGCCCGCGGTCAAAACGAGAAAAGGATCAACAGCCAGATGCCGTCGGATGCCCGAACGCTTCCTCTGCACGATTTCGTCTTGGCATTTTACTTCTCTCCCCTACGGTTTCGGTATGATTCGTATCGGTATCATAGGCTGCGGCCGGATTCTCGCCGCTCATCTGGAGGGGTATCGCCTCCTTCGAGAAGCAGGCGTCGACAACTTTGAAATCACTGCGATTTGCTCGCGAAAAGCAGAAGACGCGGAGAGTTATGTCCAACGGGACGAAGGCCCCCCCCAACGAAATCCGGTCTCCGACATCCCCGGAGATCCTCTTGCGGTCGGTGACGAGTATCTTTCCGATTTCCAGCCGGATACAGAAGTGGACGTCTTCACCGACTATCGAGACCTCATCGCTTCCGATCGAGTCGATGCGATTAACGATTTCACGATTCACAGTCTTCATCACCAGATTGCAGAACTGGCGTTTGCGGCTGGAAAGCACGTTCTTTCCCAGAAGCCACTCGCGGTGACGATAGCGGGAGCCCGACAAATGTGCACCCAGGCCGAAGCTGCCGGAGTCACGTTTGGCGTGTTCGAAAATCTTCGGTTTGCAGAAGGCGTTCGACATCAGCATTGGGCATTCTCCCCCCACGGTCCCGCCGGAGATCTCCAGATGGCGGTCATGGGGAACATCGGTACGTGGTGGGCTCCGGACCTCATTGTTGCAGAAACGCCGTGGCGCCATGACCTTCTTCAAGGAGGAGGAATGGCCCTCGATCTGGGACCCCACTTCTTCGATATGATCCGATATATCGGAGGAACCGAAGTCACGTCAGTCGCCGCGCAGACTCAGGTTGTCGAACCGACTCGCTATTTACTTCGCGATGGAAACCGAGTCGATCCAGTTGCCTGTGATGCGGACGATACTTTCTACGCCCATTTCGAACTCGAATCAGGTGCCGCCGGAACGATGTTCGGGAGTTGGGGAGGACACGGAACGAATACGGTCGTCGGCGAAGGGCCCGTTTTCTACGGCTCAAAGGGCCGAGTGACCGGTGATTCGATCGAACTTGATGGAAAAGAATCCCAGTCTTTAAAATCACTCTACGAAGCTCATGCCCCCGCTGAAATAAAGGAACAGCATTTCCCTCTCGGTCTGACCAATGACTTCGCGCTTTCTCAACTGGACTGGCTTCGAGCGGTCGAAAACGGAACTCAGCCTGAATGCTCAGGTGCAGAAGGCCTTCGCGATCTCGCCTGCGCCTACGCGGTAGTCGAGTCGGACAAGGCCGGAAGAAAAGTCACGCTTTCTGAAATTGAGTTCGGTGAATTGCGAGACTACCAGGCACCGATTGACCAGAAATTCGATATCTCTCTCTAGTCCTTTCCTATCACCCCGCGCGACATTTACTTTCTCACTTTCCTATCATGCATCGCATCGCCACCCTCGGACTTCATCACGACCACGCCTGGAGTAATATGGAAGAACTTGTTGCTACGGGTCGCGCAGAACTAGTCGCTGCCGCAGACAACGACCCGGAGCTCCTCGAGCAGTATCGCTCACGATTCTCCGGCAAGACCTACGAGTCGTACGAGAGCATGCTGGAAAATGAAGACCTGGATGCGGTCTATATTTTTGCGAGCAACAAGCTCTGCGAAGACCTCACCGTGATGGCTGCAGAACGTGGACTTCACTGTCTTGTCGAAAAGCCGATGGCGTCCACTTTCTCCGGAGCCAAACGCATGCTCGCCGCAGCCGAGGAGAATAGCATCCGGCTCATGATCAACTGGCCTTTTGCCTGGTGGCCGCAACTGCGTCACGGAATTGCGATGGCCCAAGCGGGAGAACTTGGCCAGATTTGGCAGGTCAAGTATCGCGCCGCTCATCAGGGTCCCGTGGAACTGGGATGCTCACGCCAGTTCTGCGAGTGGCTTTACGATGCGGAACTGAACGGAGCCGGGGCGCTCATGGACTATTGTTGCTACGGAGCGGTTCTTGCTGATGTAATCCTTGGCCGACCCGAAAAAGTCACCGGTATCAAAATCTCGACAGGCTTGAAGCTGGACTTCTCGCTGGAGGACAATGCCATCCTCGTTCTCTCCTATCCCCACGCTCTCGCAACCAGCGAAGCAAGCTGGACCCAGATCGGCAATCTAACTTCATATGGCACGACCATCTATGGAAGCGAGGGAACCGTTCACATCGAACCTGATCACGGAGGAAGAATCTTACTCGCGAACAAAGAACATCCCGACGGGATCGCTCTTGAGATCCCTCCTCAGCCCCAGCACCTTCAGAATGCGAGCCTGCACTTTCTCGCTGCTATCGAAGACTCGGGTTTGGAATTACACCCGTTATGCGATCGCACCCATGGTATCGGAGCGCAGTGGATCCTTGAAGAGGGAATTCGATCGGCAGCTCAGTAGGAATTCGCAACCTCGCTTGCCCGATGCACTGACCCCAATCCAAGTCTATCCACCGACTAAGCCAACCCGCAAGTGGGACGCTCGCAGGTTCATTTTCGCGGTGGGGAAGCAGCTCAGGCAGCCTCCATCTCATCGTCGGAAGTTCCGTCTTTTTTCGGATCTTCAGTCACCGCAGGCTCTTTCTTCCCTTCGACCACATCCCGGTCCACCACTACGCGAGAAAATCCGTCGTGACTCGGCGCATCGAACATGACTTCGAGCATGAGTTTCTCAAAAATCGAACGCAAGGCACGAGCTCCAGTTCCTCGATCCATCGCTTCTTCTGCCATGGCATCGAGCCCATCTTCCGTGATGTCGAGATCGACCCCATCCATGGCGAGCAGCTTGCTGTATTGCTTCACCATGGCATTTTTGGGCTCGGTCAGGACGTGGACGAGCTCCTCGCGCTTGAGCGGGCGAAGAGTTGAAACCACGGGAAGACGACCAACAAATTCCGGGATCAGTCCAAATCCGTGAAGGTCTTCTGGAGATACATTGCGAAGCTGTTTCTCGATGTCACTCTCGCTTGCGATCGTTGTCGTCTCATCACCGAATCCGAGAACTTTCTTTCCAAGGCGTCGTCCGACGATTTCCTCAAGGCCAACGAAAGCTCCTCCGCATACGAAAAGAATGCGCTCGGTGTTTACCTGGATGTATTCCTGCTGAGGATGCTTGCGACCTCCCTGCGGCGGCACATTGCAGACGGTGCCCTCCAGCATTTTGAGAAGTGCCTGCTGAACGCCCTCTCCGCTGACGTCGCGAGTGATGCTCACGTTCTCCGTCTTACGACCGATCTTATCGATCTCGTCGATGTAAATGATACCCATCTCGGCACGCTTCACATCGTAGTCGGCAGACTGAAGCAGTCGAAGAATGATATTCTCGACATCCTCCCCAACGTAACCGGCCTCGGTCAGCGTAGTCGCATCGGCAATACAAAAGGGAACGTTGAGAACTTTGGCGAGAGTTTTGGCGAGAAGTGTCTTTCCTGATCCAGTGGGGCCAATCAGGAGAATGTTGCTCTTCTCGATCTCCACATCTTCGAACTCCGAAAACTTCCCGTGCGCTCTGACATTGGCCGGAGCAGAAAACTGCTGCAAGCGCTTGTAGTGATTGTGAACCGCTACAGAGAGGACCTTTTTGGCATGGTCCTGGCCGATCACATACTGGTCCAGCTTGCCGAGAAGATCCTTTGGCTTGGGCACGGTGAGTTCCGTCGAAACTTCTTCTTCTTCTTCGTGCAATTCTTTTTCCAGAATCCCGCGACAGACGTTAATGCATCCGTCGCAAATATAGACACCAGGTCCGGCGATCAACTTTTTCACTTCTGCGTGACTTTTGCCGCAGAATGAGCACATCGTGAGATTGGAAGCTCTAGCCATAGAAGAGGGTGGGTGGGGTCGCTGGAGGTCGCTTCTAGGTTACGCTTCCGCGCGGAACTACGAACCTGAAGCAGAAACTTACATTATCCATTCAAGGAAGAAAAGCGAGCCAGAAGTTAAATTTTCAGAATTATGAATGATTTTTAACAATTTTCGTTATTCCCGATGTCTGTTTCAGGGTGAAATCAGCGTCTATTCCAATCGCTTTATCCCCTTCAATTCGAATGGTGCCCCTCAGTCCCGCCGCCTTTCCCATTTCAATATCTCGATCGGTATCACCGATCAGCCAACTCTGACAAGGATCAATGAAATACCTTTCGCAGGCAGTCAAAATCATCTCGGGGTGAGGTTTCGCCTGATGCGGGCACTGGGGTGTTCCAGTGTAAGAGTAGATGCCGTCAAACGAGACTCCAGATTCACGCAGAAGCTCTCGTTGCATTTTGAGGTGAATCCGCTGCAGCATAGCCTCATCCATCAACCCTTTTCCGACCCCCTTCTGGCTCGTCACAATAATCGCCAATCCATCCCGTTCTTTGATCAAGCGCAAGGCATCGCCAATGCCTTCTTGAAGGTGAAACGCTTCCTCGTTGAGGACATAGCCAGGGCCAGGCGACCGATTCACGACGCCATCACGATCGAAGAAAACGCAGAACCGGTTGGAGAGCTGTGACGAGACCCGGCTCCACTCGTCCTCCGTATCGACATCGAATCGCTCGGGAAGCAATGTGACCTGCAGACTGCCTTGCTTTGCGGCGGTCAAACTCGCGGAGAGCGTATCAGAGCTGCTCCAGGGAATTTCCAGAAAGAGCAAGGGCTGAGCTTCGGAGATTCCAAGAAGGTAATACCCTCCATCAGGCGTCGGTCCGTAGATGGCATCGACCCCATCTTCGAGCTGCTGCCAGGTCTCCTCAAACAAGGCGGTATCGAGATGAACACAATCCGTCCCGATGACCACCAATCCGAGATCTTCCTCTCTCTCGAAACATGCCACAGTCGCCCTTTCGAGACGTTCTCCGAGATCTCCGCCTTCTTGAGTGACCCAGAAAACCTCAAACGGAAAGACACTCAGCCACGGCCCCAGCCAATCCCTGATCTCCTGCTCGCGGTCCCCCGGTGAAAACGCAATCGAAAGGAAGTCGGGACGTGCGAGACGACATTGCTCGAGCACCCGACACACCATCTGATCGTAGGCGACAGTCGCCGCATTCTCTCCGATCCCGGCTGCCAATCTCGTTTTGACCTTGCCGGTTTCCGGATACTTGAGAAAGACCTGAATGCCTTTCTTCATCTCGAACTGCGAAACGGGATCGAGTATGCTTTCACCATCGTTCCTTCTTCATTCAGGGTCACGTGGTGAAACGGGATGGGACCACCTGGAAGAAAGTCGCAAACGTCATCATCTGGTCCGGCTGTAAACTCGCAGGCGGGACTGGACACTCCCGATTGGAAAACCCCACCCCGATAGAGTTGTAATCCACGATGAATGTGCCCGGAGAAAACCCCCCGCAAATTCGGCCCTGCTTTTTTCGCTAGACGCTTCTGGAACTCCTCTCCATTACTCACAAGAAGATGATCATCGATCCACTTGGAACCAATGGGAGTGAGTGGATAATGGAGGAAGACAGCGACTGGTTTTTCACCCGAAATTGCTCCCATTACGGCTTCCACCTGATCCTCGCTGAGATGACCATGAGGCCCTTCCGATGGTGGAATTTTGCCATCGAGAACAAACAACTCGGCGTGTTTCTCAAGCCCCCCAGTAATTTGGTAGCAGAGGCGATCTTCAGATTCGGAAATCAGAGATTCCCGCGGCCCGAACTCGAGGGCTTCCCGCATCATTCCAACGTCGTCGTGATTTCCCGTAGCGTAGTAACACGGCACTTGGAGATCAGAAAGCACTTCTCTAGCGAGAGCATAGGCACCCCGATCCGGGTCGTTTGCAACATCGCCGGTATGGATCACGAAGTCAGGAGTAAAACTGAGTCGATTGATCTCTTCAACGAGTTGCCTGGCTCGGTCACACAGGTTGACACCTCGAATCAGCAAATCGCTGTCCGGACCAAAGTGAGTATCGCTGATGTGGATGAATTCCATGACTCGGTCGGGGGTTTCTACTTCTCTCTCTTTTGATGAGACAGAAGCCACTCATACACCTCGGCATTTCGGTAGGTTTCAGTCCACGAATCATGACCAACACCAGCATAGACGGTTAGCTCGGCATTCTCATTCCCATGCTTTTTTAGCGCTTCGATGAGCCGGGCGGATTCATCCAGTGGAACGACCGAGTCTTTGTCGCCATGGAAAGCCCAGACCGGCAGCTTTGGGATCCAACGCATCTGGTAAGGAACGCCTCCGCCACAGACCGGAACGACAGCGGCAAAGCGCTCCGGCGCACGAGTTGCAAAGTGCCAAGTTCCGTAGCCTCCCATGCTGAGACCCGTGAGATAAATCCGGGAGCGATCGACTCTATATTTATCTTCGATATCGTCGATCAGCTCCAGCACCGGTTGCTCCGTCCACCATTCTCCCGCGGGACATTGGGGGGAAACGAGTATGAAGGGGAATTTTTCACCCGCTTCGATTTTCTTCGGCGGCCCGTGGATTTTTACCTTTTCAAGATCCGTTCCCCGCTCGCCAGCTCCATGGAGAAAAACCACCAATGGCCATTCTTTCTCTTCATTCGCCTCGTAGGCCTCCGGTAACGCAAGTAGATAGGAAACGCCTATCGTCTTATGAATTTCTTTCTCAAAAGTCGACGGTACTTGTTCGCCATAGGCTACGAAGAGCGACGTGGAAAATGCAAGAGTCAGAAGCGTCCAACTCCCTCGGAGGAATCTCTGCATAACTCATCCTAGCGCATCCGCAAGCCCCCGCCACTCAAAAAGAAGCGACGCTGAAATAGTCCTGTCCTTACAAGGGAGGAGCGTCTGCTCGAAAGGGGATTTTCGAAATTCAAAATTGATTCTCGCCCCAATCTCCGCGACACAACTCCATGAGCGAACACAAGACGATACTCTCCTGGAAGCGAAACGACTCCGGCTTTGGTTACAAGGACTACCCACGTTCCCACAGCTGGACTTTCCCCCGAAGCGGACAATCACTCCGGACTTCGGCAGCACCCGACTACCTCGGTGATGCGGATTGTACAGACCCAGAAGAAGCTTTCTCTGCCGCACTCACGAGTTGCCACATGCTGACCTTTCTTGCGATTTCTTCGATGAGCGGTTTCGTGGTCGACTCCTACGAAGATGAATCGATTGGCCATTTGGAAAAGGGAAAGAACGAAAAACCCTGGCTCGCCCGTCTCGAAATGCGTCCACAGATCACTTTCTCCGGCGACAAACAGCCGTCGATCGAGGACATCGAGAAGCTTCATGAGAAGGCTCACCATGAGTGTTTTCTCGCCAATTCAGTCAAGACGGCAATTTCCTGGAGCTAGAAGGGAGTCGATTCTGCCTTCCAATTGATTTCCCTTTTTTGCCTCAACGCATTTTCGCCTAACGCATAGTGGACGAAGAGCCTAAGAACGCGCACATTTGCGCAAACATGAGTCGTCGTCGCCCCCTTGAAATTGCGCTCGCCATCAATGTCGGGATTACCCATCTCGAACGGGTGGTGCGGGGAATACGCGAATACGCGGAAGCGCAAACGAACTGGCGTTTTCTCATCAGTCCGGAGACGCACTATCTCTCACCCACCGCGCTCGAAGGCTGGGATGGCGATGGAGTGATCGCTCTCGCCAATACTCCCGAAGACATCGAGGCACTTTCTTCGCTTCAATGCCCTGTCGTCAATCTATCCGGAGCAATTGAGTCATCTCCCTTTCCCCGTATTCGGCCCGACTACGAACGCCTTGGGCGAATGGCGGCTTGGCATTTGCTCGATCGAGGCTACCAGCGATTCGGCTTCTATGGAGTAACCGAAGTCTGGTATTCAGATCGCTACGAGAGCGGCTTTCTGGCGGAATTGAAGTCTCGAGGATTTAACTGCTCTTGCTTACGAGTACCTGCCACTTTGTGTGAAAAGACTCGGTGGGATACTGGCCAGGGAGAACTGGAATTGTGGCTCAGCACGATCACTCCCCCGTTTGCCGTGATGGCGGCTCATGATCCAAGGGCTGCGATGGTGATTCGCGCCTGCGAAAGAACGGGGCTGAGAGTTCCAGAAGATGTCGCGGTCATCGGAGTCAACAATGATACGGTCGCTTGTGAATCCTGCCAGCCTCCGCTCACCAGCATTGAGCGCAACGACACGGCGATCGGAGAAGAAGCTGCGAGGAGACTCGACCTCCTGATTCAAGGAGACCTCGCTCCGAAATCAGATATCATCGTCACACCGGGAGCCGTTCATGAACGCTCCTCCACCGACAGCCTCGCAGTTGACCAGCCTGATCTACTCAAGGCGATAGAATTTGCGAGGAACCATTTTCGGACACCGATCACCGTTGCCGACCTCGTCGAGGCCTGCCCACGTTCTCGTCGCTGGCTCGAAGATGCCTTTGCTGAAAAGTTGGGCTGCACTCCCAGGACATTTCTTTTCCGTCTGCGTTTCCGGGAAGCTCAGAAGGTCATCAAGAATACCCCCGAGCTTTCACTCGGTGAAGTTGCGGAACGATGTGGGTACAGCGGTAATCGCCAACTCAATGTGCAATTTCGTGACGAACTTGGAATCGGAGCTCGGGAATTCGCTCAACATTCTGGATAGCCGAACGTCGTCATTTCCAGATTACTCCTCAAAAATCTGATCTTACGGTTTTTATCTTCACGATCCCGTACCGAAAATTCGTTCGAAAAAGCGTTGATGTCTCCGAGTCAGTCTCCTACCGTCGCGTTTCTACCGGGTGGGATTCCCCGCCCCTTTCTATCTACGAAATAATCCCATACTATGAGCAACATTGTTCCTCTTATCAGCTCCGGTGTTACCGGCCCACTCGGCGTTCTTCACCTCCCTCGTCTCTGGCTCAAGGCTTCCCTTGGGGCTGCTGGCAAACTCCACTCCGACTACCCTGCAATCGGCGCTGGCTACGATCAAATGGTCCTCGACGGACTGGGTATCGACAAAGGTGACTTTGAGAGCTTCATCGCTAACTCAAAGCCAAGCTACATCGAGTGTGAAAACTGGGTCCTCCAGCAGAAGGGCGGATCACTCGACCAAGATGCTGTCGACAAGCTGAACGCTGCAATCACAGGTTACATCCACGACGACGACACTCGGAAGGAGATCCTCGATGCCGCTGGCCGCGAAGATGATGGCACTGTCAAAGACGCCGTCAATCTGAACAATCTCGACGACTGGGCAATCTTCCACGCCCAGGAGCTCAAGTAATTGAGCTGAACGTCTGCGAATCGTCGATTCGCTTTCCAAGCCCGTTGTCCGACTTCACGTCGGCAGCGGGCTTTTTGTTTACGGCTTCCCCTTCCTCCTCAGACCGCCTTCATGTAATTGGCCGGGAATGAAACAGAAATTCACTTTCAAGAGGGACAAAGCAGTTGTGCTCCCGTCTCTGTCCTGCTAGTCCTACCTGTATTTCCCTTATGATTATTGCACCCAAAACGAGAGGTTTTATTTGCACCACAGCACACCCAGATGGCTGCGCCGCCAACGTTCGCTCGCAGATCGACTATGTGAAGGGGCAACCCCCGCTTGCCAATCCAGCTAAAAACGTGCTCGTGATCGGGGCGTCGACAGGGTACGGACTCGCTTCACGGATCGTCCCTGCGTTTGGCGGAGGAGCATCCACGATCGGCGTCTTCTATGAAAAACCGGGAACGGAGCGAAAGACCGCTAGCGCTGGATTCTACAATTCGGTCGCATTCGAAGAGGCGGCTCACGAGGCTGGTCTTTATGCCAAAAGCTTCAACGGCGACGCCTTCTCGGACGAAATCAAGGATCAGGTCATTGCGACGATCAAGCAGGACCTTGGCGAAATTGACTGCATCGTTTACAGCCTTGCGTCGCCTCGAAGAACCGACCCGAAAGATGGAGAAACCTACAAGTCTGTTCTCAAACCAATCGGAGCTCCCTACACACAGAAAAATCTCAACACGGATACTGGAGAGGTGGGAGAAGTCACGATTGAACCGTGTAATGAAGAAGAAATTGCCGACACGGTCAAGGTGATGGGCGGCGAAGACTGGCTCCTATGGATCGAGGCGCTCAGAGACGCCGGCGTTCTCGCTGATGGCTTTACCACAGTCGCATACTCCTACATCGGGCCTGAGCTTACCTTCCCGATCTACACCAACGGAACCATTGGCAAAGCCAAGGAACACGTCGAAGCAATCGCGACTGCGATCAATGAGGCTTTCGGATCAGGCTCTGCCTACGTATCCGTAAACAAGGCTCTCGTGACTCAGGCAAGCTCTGCCATTCCTGTGGTTCCTCTCTACATTTCCCTTCTCTACAAAGTGATGAAGGAAAAAGATCTTCACGAAGGATGCATCGAACAGATCGCACGTCTTTTCGGGGATCACCTTGCGAGTGATTCTGATCCGACTCTCGACGAAAAAAGCCGAATCCGGATCGACGACTGGGAGATGCAGGACGACGTCCAGGAAGCCGTTGCTCAAGCATGGGGAGAAGTCACGACCGACAATCTTTCTACACTTGCCGATTATTCAGGATACAGAAAAGAATTTTTGAAACTCTTCGGCTTCGGGCTGGAAGGGTTGAATTACGAGGCAGAAACGGACCCGGAAAGACCCCTCCCCTCCGAAAAGTAACGGATGAAAGGTATTGTTATTATCATGAATATTTGAAATAATTATAACTTGGGTGATCTTGTTAACACACACCCAGCCCATCCTAGAAAGCCATGAAGCGAAGACTCCTTTGCAGCTTACTCTCGTTGTCCCTTATCACAGGGGCCGCGATGTTCACATCCTGCACTCAATCCAACGTCACCACGGCCTCTGCCGCTAGCAGTGGGAACACTTTTTTGAGAGGACTCAATGCAAATCCTCGCATGAAGCGACTTTCGGGCGGAGCTCGAGTGAATCAGGCCTTACTTGCCCAGAGCACACGAGGGAACACTCGACTCGTTATCGATATCGCAGACCAGCGAGGCTATCTTCTTGTGAATGGAAAAGTTGCCGTGAACACCCCTGTTTCGACGGCTCGCACTGGAAAATATACTCCACGAGGAAGCTTCTCGATTAGTCAGCGGGTTCGCACAGGAAAGGTTTCGACGATTTACGGAGTGGAAATGCCTCATTGGATGCGTCTCAGCGGAACAGTCTTTGGCGTCCACGCCGGATATCTGCCTGGATACCCCGCTTCAGCTGGGTGTGTTCGACTTCCTGCCAGTGCTGCTCAACTCATTTATGACAACACGACCTACGGCACTCGCGTGAATATTTACAGCAGTTGGGACGGCGCCTGATTCGATCCTCCGACCCCCCGATCTCAAATTAGAAATCAGCCGGAGCGCTTTCATACTCCGGCTTTTTTGTGGGCTGAGATCCCGCTTTGCACCAGGAATTCGTAAAGGCCGAACTATTCGGTCTTCGAGTAAGCCTCGTATGCCTCGGCGATAGCCGCCTCTTTCGGGCCACCTTTGTGGAAGATCGTGCGGTAGCGAAACGTCAGCGTTTCACCATTTTTGATCGTGTAGTTTCCGGCTTCCTTTTCCGCCTCTTTATCAAAATTCCCCTGACCGAAGGGGTTCGCCGTAAAAAGTCCGTAGTGTCGAGCATGCCACCATGTGGGATGACGAAGATTCGAAGGGTGATCGAAGATCGCAATTCCAACTTCGTTTCCGGCACGATCGACACCAAAGTAATCAACCCATGAGGCACGCTTTCCCCAAGCGCCTTTTCCCTCGACTCCCTCGTTGTTCACGATATTCCCCTTCGCATAGTCACCTTCGAGGCGAAGCGTCGGAATCGTGCGAATCGACCAGGCACCCTCCTTGTCATCTTTGATCAGAACATCTCCTGCATCAGCTACAAGAGCGATCGTGGTATCAACAACCAACGAACCTGACTGAGTGTAGAAAAGGCGAAACTCCCGATCGTCTGACATTACCCTCTGTTCCGCGTCGTCATAGGCCAGCCAGTCCGACTTGGTTTTGAAAACAATATCGTCCTTGGACATGGTCACCCCGACCATTCCTTTATGCCGAATCGATCCGAATGTTTTCCCCTTTTTTTTGTCGTCACCGGGAAAGTGCCAGAAGTCGAGACCATTTACATTTCCGAGACCATACCACATTCCTCGGTGGTGGATGTGGTCGGTTTGCTCGTCTTTAAAGCCTTCTTTCATCGGCCAATGCCGAGTCAGGTTTTCGCCAGTCGGTCCCATCACCGGGTAGAAAAATGGCTTTCCCTCTTTCTTTCCCGGATTGTAACTGGTGACATGCTCTCCCTCGTAGTATATGGCAATCGGATCCGTTCCTTTGACCGACCATCCTCCTCGAGCGCTGATATTCACCTGAGCGTGAATTGATTGAGATCCAACGCCCCATCCAAGGACGAACACTAAAAGTGAGAAAAGAGAGATTTTCATGATTTCTGGGGTTTCAGAATCGCGAGTATCTCAACTCTTGCTCATGGCAGCAAGGACCGATACGATACGTTAATGAGTAACTCTATCCCCCTGGATCGCCGACAGTTTCTGAAAGCTTCGTCGGCCAGCGCTCTCGTCGCTGCCTTGCCAAGCTCAGCCCTTCTCGCTGAAGAAAGGACCGGATTCGAAATCTGTACGTTCACGAAACCATTCCAGTCCCTTAGCTATAGCGAACTGGCTAGGGCCATCGCAAAGATTGGTCTCGATGGGATCGAAGCACCGGTTCGACCCGGAGGACATGTTCTTCCCGAGAACGTGGAGGAAGACCTCCCAAAACTCGTTGACGCACTGAAAACCGAAGGTCTTTCTTTGACGCTTCTGACATCAGCAATCAACGAAGTCAGTAAAGAACAGAGAACCGAAAAGGTTCTTCGCACCGCGGCAGCCCTCGGTGTGAAGCGCTTTCGAATGGGTTATTACAAATACGATCTCAACCAACCCATCGCACCTCAGATCAATGAGATCGTCCCTCGCTATCGCGAGTTGATTTCCCTGTGCAAAGAAATCGGGATCAAGCCGGTTTATCAGAATCACTCGGGGAAAAACTACTTTGGCGGACCGATCTGGGATCTCGCCGAAGTCATCGAAGAGTTTGATCCCGAGGACGCGGGAGTCGCTTTCGACATCGGACATGCTACTGTGGAAGGGGCCAAAGCGTGGCCGCTCAACTTTGCGCGTATTCGTTCTCACATCGATACGGTCTACATCAAGGAACCAGGTTGGAAAGACAATCGCCTGCAGTGGGGCCCCGTCGGTTCCGGATGTGTAGACCCTTCGTTTTTTAATCAATTGAAGAAGTCTAACTTCAAAGGGCCGATCAGCCTCCATGTCGAATACCTTGGTCACAAGGATCCCGAAATGGTACCGACGATCATCAAGGCGATTGAAAAAGATTTTGAGACAGTGACTGCGCTTCTTTCCTGATGTTTGATACCCGGGACAAACCACAAATGGTCGAGGGGGCTTTCCTCATCGGCGCTTATTTCGACCGCGAGGACGAGGAACTCAGCAAGAGCCTTCTTGAAGAGCTCTGTGAACTCGTAACCACGCTGGGCATCAACATTGTGGCAACACGCTGTGTCTTTGTGCGGACTCGGAGTAAACGTTTTCTCACGGGAACCGGAAAGGCCGCAGAACTGGTCGAGGAAGCAAAAGACCTTGGCGCAGACTGTATCGTTTTCGACAATGAGCTGAGCCCCTCTCAACAACGGAATTGGGAAACAGAAGGCGATATCACGGTGATCGATCGAGAAGAAGTCATCCTCGATATTTTCCGGATGCGGGCACAAACCAAGGAAGCCAGCCTCCAGGTGGAACTCGCGAGAATGCAGTATTCACTCCCACGACTAGCCCGAATGTGGTCTCACCTCGACCGCCAGCGCGGCGCTTCGGGCGGAGGTAAAGGTGGCGGTGGAGCCGCCCGCGGAGAGGGTGAGCAGCAGATCGAGGTCGATCGGCGCCTCGCGCGAAAACGAATCGACAGAATTAAGGCGGAGCTCGAAGACGTTCGCCGAAATCGGCACACCCAACGAAAGCAACGAACCGACGAAGGGATCTGCCAGTCTTCGATCGTCGGTTACACCAATGCGGGAAAGAGCTCTCTTCTCAACGCCCTTTCCGGCTCGACCGTTCTTGCCGAAGACAAACTCTTTGCGACTCTCGATCCCACGACGCGAAGGGTCGAACTCCCCGATGGCCAACCCCTCCTTCTCACGGATACAGTTGGCTTTGTTCGAAATCTTCCTCACCGACTCGTCGAGGCTTTCAAAGCGACCCTCGAAGAAGCTGTTCTAGCTGATTTCCTCATCCACGTGGTCGATGCAAATTCGCCGGAAGTTTTCGCACTTTACGAAACAACCCGCACCGTTC
Source organism: Verrucomicrobiales bacterium (assembly GCA_965657775.1). Taxonomy (GTDB): domain Bacteria; phylum Verrucomicrobiota; class Verrucomicrobiia; order Verrucomicrobiales; family DEV007; genus Arctic95D-9. The sequence continues at coordinate 282,173 of CBFHPY010000005.1, read as the reverse complement.
TTCATGAATTGGGAGCCGATGAGAAACCAACGGTGTTGGTAGTCAACAAAGTCGACCTGATTGAAAGAGACGAAGCCAAGCTGCACCAGCTGCGAAGTCATTTCGACTCAGACGCAGTGTTTGTCTCTGCGGTCACAAACGAGGGAATGGAGGAGCTAACCAATCGGCTTGCCGATATGATGGTCGATCGGGTCGCGAGGATGTCTTTGCGGATCCCCCAATCACATCACGATCTGATCGCCCTACTCCATCGCGAAGCGAAGATCCTCATTACAGATTACGAGGGAAATGACGTTCTCCTCACCTCGATTGTCCCCCACACCTTGCGTCACCTGTTCGATCCATTTCTCGAACCGGCAGCCCAGGAGGCCGACCTTGAGTCGCACTAAAGGACTAAGCCCTGACTCTTCGCTGACGAGAGGAGCTTCCGACTCTCGAAGGAGCATGATGAGATCGACGCCTTGAAGATCCCTGGCTCCACGAACCGAGGTCAGTGGAAAAAGCGAGAATGGCTCCTGAAACCCAAGCACCCGAACTTTCCAGTGCGTAGTGAACCTTCTTCAACCGAGAGAGGGAGTGAGTTAGATAAGAACTCACGATGAAGGCGTGATCAGCATATCCCGATAGCACTCCAGCATCGGAATGAGTCTGGATCGACGGTGAGGTCATGAGAATATAGTCGAACCGACTCTTCATCTCCCGGAACAGATCGTTCATTCGCTTGCTCCCCAAAAGCCCTCCCGGATCATCGACCATGGGACCACTGGGCATGCACCACAAATTGGACCTGCGACTCTTGATGACGGTCTCTTCGATACGCATCTCTCCCTTGAGGTAATCAGAGAGTCCTGGATGCTTGGCAGCATCAATCAACTCGTGCATCCGAGCTCCTCGCAAGTCGGCGTCGATGAGAAGAACTGTATGGCCTGCATCAGCGAGAACCGTAGCGAGGTTCACCGCAACTTCCGAAGGTGACGAATCTCCCGACTCCGGAACGAGGCTGAGAACCGAACAATCTGAAGCTGGTAAACGATGAATCTTTGTACGGAGATCTCGATACGGCTCGATCACCGAATCAGGCGGATGACTCAATCGAAGCAACGGCATCGATGGAACAGGGGCGACACCAACCACTCCAAAACAGAAATTTTCCGAGATGCGAGATAGGACAGTGAACGGAGATCTACCAGCAGAGAACAGAAGCACCAGCCCGGAGCTGACGATGAGTCCCAGCAGGCAGGATACACCGGCCTTCTGCCATTTGCGCTGGATCCGTTCGGCCTCCTCTACATCTGCTTTCTTCGCGAGCGTAACTCCAGACGAGACGCTCTGCATTTCTAACACCGCCCTTTGATGCTTAGCCTCAAGAGAACGTATGATATTCGAGACATTGACAAGCCTCCTCCTCAAATCACGCGCTTGAGCTTCGTCCTGAGGCGCGGCTCGTTTTGAATCGGCACTGATTTGTATTAGTTTCGCTTCGATTTCGTCGACAACCGCTCGACGTGACTCGATCTCACCAGCTAAGGATCGAACCGTCGACTCGGATTCCACTCGTGTCTTTGATTGCTCGCGAGCGACAAATTCCAACGCAAGCGCGTTGGCAATCCCAGCGGCTTCGCCAGGACTGGAAGAGTGCATCGCAATCTCATACAGCCCACTCGTGAGATTTTTCTCGATCCTCAGTTGATCACGAAGTTGCTGGAGCGCCTCAAGACGATCTCCCGACTTCCATCGCTCTACAAGACCGCTCGCATCGATCACCTGAAGCATGAGCACTCCACTGCGAAGACTCGCCTCCCGACGCCGCAAAGTATTTAATGAAGAGGGACGAAGCTCGGTCGATGCCCGCGGATTGAGACTCTCTTTTTCATAACCGAGAAGAGAAACCTGAGCGACAGCTTTATAAACAGGGCCTTCCCGGCTTCCCAGAAATGATCCCGCAAGAAGAGCGAAGGAAGCTGTGAGAAGGATTAGCGGCCACTTCGAGGAAAGGGCATACCTGCAATCGACCCAACTCGACGTGGCTCTACTTCGCTCGGCTACCATAAATATCAGAATATTCTGATATTTATGGAATACAAATCAATTATTCGATACAATCCAGAAACTACACAGTTCCCATTCCCTCTAAAGAGATAGAGCCTCCAACTCTTGAAGCTCCGTTGTGAAGCTACTGCTTAGAATCGGAAATCGACACCAAGTCTTCGGGTCGAGGTTCTTATCATCCACATGGAAGCCGGGAGCATAGCGCTCACGCTTCCACTGGTTACGACTCCAGAGTCGGAAAAACTTCACGACCCAATCTCGTAACTGTTCCGCAGAGTAGCCATGCCCCTCATCTTCACAAAGGCGCTCCCAGACTTCTCCCGGCAACTTTTTGTCACGAATCGCGAGCCGTTCAATCGCGTCGAGGATAGGGTAAGGCATCAAGTCAGACTCATCAGTCTGCCCGCTTTCGCTAGGGCGAAGTTCAGCTGCTGGTGCTTGAACATTGATCGCCTCCAATGCGGGAATCGGACCGAGCTCCGGAGAGCACCCCGTTGATTCCATCCAACGGAGCCAGTGACGAAGAAAAGCTTTATCGATACCCGAGATCGGGCTGAGCCCGCCACTGGTGTCGCCATCCATCGTCGCATAACCAACCGCTGCTTCGGAGCGATTGCTCGTCGATAAGAGGAGCGCGTTACGAATATTGGTCAACATCCAGACTCCCGGAGCCCGAACCCGGGCCTGGATATTCTGCAGGGCGATGTCGTCTTTCTCCCAGTTGAGATCTCGCCCGAGGCCTTTTTCGACCATGGCCCGATACCCTTCGACTAGGGCGTCTACATCCCATTCCTGAAACTCGGCCCCAATCGCACCGGCGACTGCCTCTGCAGCCGACCGGGTCGTTTCCGAACTATTCCGGGTGCTTTGGTAAACACAGGAAAGCATTTGTTCCATCAAAGGACGCTCATCAAACTGGATATGACCGAGCCTTTCTCGAAAGCGTTCCTCTCCCAGTTCGGCGATAGCAAGCTTCGCCATGCACCAGACGAGAACTGCCGTCGCAGCGGAATCGGCGCCACCACTCAATGAGACGACAAACCCGCCGGAATAGCTTTTGCGCAGATAATCGAACAGCCCGAGTGCCATCACCCGAGTGAACTCTTCCTCCTTCGCATCGGCAGCGAGATCTCCAAAACTCTGCTCGGTCCGGTAGGGACCTTTCCACTTGGGAGAAAAATCACTCTTCACAGTGAGATTTTCTGCTTCTCCAATAATCGGGCGATGACTGACCTGACGCGCCTGGTGCAAACGTATCAGGTTGAGGTCGATTGTCGCGGCCGTGACCACCCATTCCCGAAAAGAAAATCGATTCCCTTCGGCAACACATTCCCCTCCGCAGGCAATTACGGTTCCGCCATCATAAATAATTCTTCCTGCCTCGTTGCCAAGAAGGTTGGCATAGACATACCCACAGGAAAAGGCTCGGGAACCCTCCATTACGAAACGCTCCCGCACCATCTGCTTGCCAAAAGCGAAGTGGCTCGCACTCGGGTTGAAGATTAAATCAACACCTCGCTGCGCGAGGCGCATCCCAGGACGTTCCGCGACCCAGGCATCCTCGCAGATTTCAAAACCAAGACGGACGCCATTAAGATCAAAAACGAGATCTCCGAGGGGAACTTCCTCCTTCCCGATCTTGACCCTCTCGACACGCCCGACGGGCCACGGCTTGAACCACCGTGGCTCGTAGTGGAGACCGTCGCCGGCCAGGTTTTGTTTTGCGACGATGCCGAGAACTTCTCCGTCCACGATCAGGGCAACCACATTGTAGACAGAACTCTCAAACCAAAGCGGCAGTCCCACCGCCACGACAAGCCCCTCGCATTCTTTGGCAAAGGAAACCAGTGAATCGACCGATCGCTCCCCCACCTCGGGTGCGAGAAACATATCTTCGCAACCGTATCCAGGCAGCGCAAGTTCCGGCAAGCAAAGGTAGCCGACACCCTTTTCTCGAGCCTCTTTCACAGCCTCGACAGCACGAGACAAGTTTCCTTTCCAATCGAGAGGAATCTGGTTCAGGGAGGCGGCTCCAGCGACGATGCGGTTCATATCAAAATCTACGTTACTGTCCGGTAGAATACGACAACCGGCAACGCGGAGTTTTCTTCTTGTAAACTGCCTCGGAACGCTTGCCCGAACTCCAGACCCAGTCTACTCGTCTCCATGCCCGATCTGTATCCACTGGCCCGCAAGCTTCTTTTCGCTCTTGATGCCGAATCCGCGCACCATGCAACGCTGACAGGAATGAAGGCAGCTCACGCGATGGGACTGCTCCGCGCTGCAACGGGGTCATGCTGTCAACCTGATCCTCTCACTTCGAACTCAGAATTAGCCGCTGAAGTCATGGGACTCACTTTTCCGAATCGAGTTGGACTGGCGGCAGGGCTCGACAAGAAAGGCGAGGCAATTTCCGCATTCGGCGACCTTGGCTTCGGACACATCGAGGTCGGCACGGTAACTCCCCGGCCTCAGCCTGGAAATCCCAAACCCCGTTTGTTCCGACTCAAGGAGCACGAAGCGATTATCAACCGGATGGGATTTAACAATCCAGGTGTCGCGGAAATGAATGAGAATGTCCGGCGGTCACGAACCGGCTACGCCGGAATTCTTGGAATCAACATCGGAAAAAACTTCGATACTCCGAACGAGCATTTCCTCTCCGACTATCTGGCCTGCTTCGAGGGCGTTTATGACGAAGCCGACTACATCACCGCAAATCTATCCTCTCCCAACACGAAAGGATTGAGAGATCTGCAGAGCGCTGAAACCTGCCACGAGCTGATTCGTACTTTACAGAACAAGCGGGAAGAACTGATGCCCAATCACAAGGGCAAACGAGTCCCCATCGTCATTAAGATCGCGCCGGACCTCGACGACGATGCCATCCGGGGATTGGCAGAGGTATTCAACGAAACAAGCGTAGATGGAGTTATCACGACCAACACAACAATCGAACGCGATGCAATACGCAATCACCCTTGCGGGGAAGAAGCCGGAGGACTCAGCGGGAAGCCACTCACTGAAGCTTCGACAGAGGTGCTCGCACTTCTTCGCTCGGAAATGGACTCAGCAATTCCTATCATTGGATCGGGAGGCGTCATGTCTGCAGAAGACGCCAAAGCGAAACTCGAAGCCGGGGCAGCTCTGGTCCAGGTTTACACTGGTCTTGTCTATTCGGGTCCGCAGCTGATCCGTCAGATTGCAGATCTCACTCCATGAACCGGTATCAAATGAACCCACCGAGATGGCTTGAGTGGAGCTACGATCAATTTCAATGATCTTCCCCGTTCAAAGCTCCCTCTACTACACACCCGGTGGGAACGCGTCCATTCTCTGCTCTCTTCGCGGAATGGAATCGCCCAGTCAAGCGGTAACCGAGGAGAAGTTGACTGCGAGCCGGGATTGAACTCAGCACGAAATTGAGGTCGGCCCTTTCAACAAACCGGATGACCCGGCTCGACATTCAGGAACCCGGCGATTTCCCCATCTACTGTGAAGGGCGCCTGGCGACCTTCCTGAAACGGTGACGAAGGATTGCCTGGGAAAACCGTTCGTGTTGAGATAAAGTTGAATCGAACCGGTAAATGGGGCTGATGACGTAAACCGATATCACCCACTGCACGCCGCACTGGGGTTGATAACGAAGGCCCTACGCCGAGCTCTTCTCGGGAAGCATAAAGGTCAGCAACTGACCAAGACGCTCGCGGAGATCTGAACGAGATACGATCAGATCGATGAGACCGTGATCGAGCAGAAATTCGGCCGTCTGAAAACCGGGAGGCAAGTCTTGGTGAGTCGTCTCTTTAATCACCCGAGGACCCGCAAATCCAATCATGCACTTAGGCTCAGCGATGTTCACATCCCCAAGAGTCGCGAAACTGGCGGTTACGCCCCCGGTGGTAGGATGTGTCAAAATGGAGATAAAAGGAAGCCCGGCCTCGTGATGACGAGCAAGGGCACCACTCGTTTTCGCCATCTGCATCAGGCTGAGAATTCCTTCGTGCATCCTTGCACCGCCTGAAGCGCTTACGATGATCGCGCCGCGCTTTTCTTCGGTAGCGACTTCAATAGCTCGCGTCAGTTTTTCACCGACAGCCGATCCCATACTCGCTCCGAGGAAGCGAAAATCCATAACGCCGAGGGTAACAGGGTTTCCTTGAATCAGTCCACGACCACTCAGGACGCCCTCCTTCATTCCTGTCTTCTTTTGATAAGACTTCACCTTATCGGTGTAGCCTTTGAAGCCGAGCGCATCGACTGACTCCACACCAGCGTCCATTTCTTCAAACGAATCCTTATCGACCAGCATTTCAACACGCTCCTGAGAAGTCAGGGTAAAGTGGTGATCGCACTTCGTACAAATCCGATGACGCTGCTTAAGCGTGATTTCATCTATAATGGCTCCGCACGAAGGACACTTGTTCCACAAGCCTTCAGGCATGTCGGACTTTTTTTTCCCAGGCGATTTGAAAGATCGTTTTTTGAAGATACCCATGGAATGAACAGGGGGTTCGTTGGAGTCTGTGTTTCGGGAAATAACCCTCTGTTTCTCGCAGAATCGGACATTTCCTTTCCCCCCAAGTTTAACGAAAATCGTACTCTTCACAACCAATTTCCTGCTCGACCTGCCACAGGAATCAGAATCCATCGGGGATCTGTTTCATCCCCGCAGAACTGATAGTGCAGCGATGGGAGTCTCCGCCCCCCATTCTCGCCGAAAGATCGCGGCGCACTCAGAGACGGTCGTAGCAGTCGTCATGACATCGTCAATGAGCAACACTCCGTTTCCCGGACGCGGTCGCCATTCCTCTTTCTTCAGTGCGAAAGCGTTCGAGAGATTTCGCAAACGCTCCTTTCGATCCAACTGCGCCTGCCTCACAGTGTGTTCCGTTCGCTTCAAAAAGGAAACCATCTCCAGTGGGATCCCTACTCGTGATTGCCTCATGAACTCAATCGCAATCTCTTTCGATTGGTTAAATCCTCGCTCGCTCAGTCTTTTGTGATGCAACGGAACAGGAACGAGCGTCCACCCCTCCAACTCCAGCAATCTTGAATCTTCCCAGACTCGCTGAAGGAGATATCCCCAGAGCCGAGCCAAGTGAATCTGTTTTCCATATTTGAAGGCGTGCATCAACTCTCGAGCTTCCCCAGAACTCCTGTAAGCACTTACCGCAAAATCCATCGCCAGCTCGCGATCCGCACAGTTCGAACATCGAAAAGAGATCACAGGCGATGCCAATACCTCTCCCATCGTATAACTCTGCCCACAAAGCCGACAAGCATCTGCCCCCATCGGGGTCAGTGTTTCTTCACACGCGTTACAGAGAAACGGCGCTTCGATCTGACGAGCGGCCGAAAGCGAAATCTCGCAAATCCCACAGGAGGGAGGGAATACCCAGCCCCGAATGCTTTGTTGGATTTGTCGAATGAGCAGACTCATTGCTAAGCAGGCTGCTGCTCGTCTTTCCTCGCTTCCCTTCTAAACCAGAGCCACAGCACAACTCCCGTGACAGAAACCACCAAGGTCGAAACCAGACCGACTCGAAGCGTATCGCCCAGCCAAGGCATCAACTCAGAGCGTTCGAAAGCCCGACTCGTCATCGGGCTTAGCATTTTCACACCGAAGACCCATCCCGCATGAAGCCCGATCCCGAGCCAGAGCGATCGAGTCACTTCGCGAGTGTATCCGAGAACCAATCCAATCGCGAGAAGCACCGCGAATTCCGAGAGCAGGAAGTAGAGATCCCCAAACTGAGAGAAAAAATATTCGAATATTCTCCCGACAAACCAGAATCCAGTTATCGACGTGACCTCACCAACAACAAGAGTTCTCGGGGCTTGAAAAAAGTGAATCAACGCAAAAAAAATAGCGATCACAAAGAATAGGCTCCTCGGACGCAATACCTTTCCCAGAACCGCGTAGAGAGCCCCACGAAAGACGAATTCCTCGAGGAAGCCGACTGCAAATCCAGTGCCCAGGGCCTGCAGAATAATTTGGAAGAGGGTATCTTCCGACTCGCGCGTTGCATACCAACCCTGGCTGACATACCAAGCACCAAGGAGAAGAAGCGAACTCGCCGCGACCACAAAGCCAACCAGCAAGTGTCGCCACCAGGCTGGGTTGGGGGCGAGATCAAGCGAAGCAAGGAAGGGCCGTTTCTCACTGGGTTTCCCCTTCTTCAGCCAGGACAGCATCGGACCGATCAAGACCAGCGCACTGATCATAATGGCCCTGTTAAAATACCGGGAAAAAGTAGCCCGATCCATGGATCCGTGGAGACCAGAAAGCGGTCCCTCCTCGATCCACCCCTCGGCCACGACGTGCTTCCCTCCCTGATACAAGAGAGGTGCCAAGGTCGCGCCGATGACTACTGTAGCGAGAACGAAAACAAGAATCTTGAATGTGCCCGACGAAAAAAAACTTCTCCTTGCCATCGTTTCCCGATACGCGAAAACCCCCGTTTTTGCAACGCTTCCCACGCCTCCAGTGCCCATATCTGCGTCCGACAAAAGGCTTTTCCCGTAACTCCTTTCAGTGTAGTCTTTCCCCCGTATTCTAAGCTTTTGGGCTTAGTTCGTCTCACCGCAGACAGACTGCTTTTCTTATGTTTTCTTCTCCCTTCTCTCTCCGAACCGTTCTCTTCGCCCTCGGCACGATACTGTCGCTTTCGACAGGAGGCATCAGCCAAGCCGAAACTCAGTATGGCGATCTCGCACTCCGCGTCACAACGATGCTGGAAGAGGAGCACTTCCTTCGCGAGCCCTTCAACGACAAGATGTCGAAGCGAGTCCTTGATACCTATCTCGAGATGCTTGACTTCAGCCGAGTCTACTTCACAAAGGAAGATATCGATCGTTTCCGCAAACTCTACGAGACTAAGATCGACGATCAGGTCCGCGAGGAAGGGATTCCCGCCGCCTACGATATTTATTCGGTCTACCAGGAGCGTGTTGCGAGCCGAGTCACCATGGCTCGAGATCTCGCGAAGCCAAATACGTTCACCTACGACTCCGACCGCACCGTCCAACTCTCCCGTAAGGAATCCGAGTGGGCTCCCTCAGGAAAAGAACACGACCAACTCTGGAGAAATCTGATCGAGGGCGACCTCATCCGTGAAAAGCTGATCACGGATGCACTTGCTAAGAAAGAGGCCGAAGAGAAAGCCGAGCAGAAAGAAAGAGGCGAGTCGACCGAGAACGATGCCGAGCCAGAGAAAGAGGAAAAGAGCATCTACGAAAAAGTATCCGATCGCTACGAGCGCATTGCCAAGCGAGTGAATGAGAACAATCCCGAGGATGTGGCGACTCTTTTCATCAAGTCGATCGCTCGCTCTTACGATCCACACTCCGAGTATTTCTCCCAACAGCAATACGACAACTTCCGAATCGGGATGAACAAGTCCCTCACTGGAATCGGAGCAATGCTTCAAAAGGACGAAGATCAGGGTGGTGCAACCATCGAGGGTCTCGTCGTAGGTGGTCCCGCATTTAAAGTTGGCAACCTTGATGTGAAGGACCGCGTTATCGGAGTGGGACAGGATGTCGACGGTGAATTCACTGACGTTGTCGAGATGAAGCTCTCCGACATCGTTGATTTGATTCGTGGAGAAGTAGGAAGCGTCGTCCGGCTCAAGGTCATCCCTGCTGGCAAATCCGCTGAAATCAAACTGGTCACGATCACTCGCGACAAGATCGACCTGAAAGACAGCCTTGCCACCGCCGACCTGATCATCACGCAAGATCCGCAAGGCAAGGAGCAGAAACTGGGTTGGATCACCCTTCCTTCTTTCTACGCCGACATGGATGGTGGTCAAACCAGCACCACCGCTGATGTTCGCCGCCTTCTCACTCGTCTCTCCATCGAGGGCATTGATGGTCTCGTCGTCGATCTTCGCGACAATGGCGGAGGTTCGCTCGAAGAGGCGATCAACATGACCGGGCTCTTCATCAAGAAAGGCCCTGTCGTCCAATCGATCGATTGGAGAGAAAATCGCGATCAGCGTTTCTCACGAAATGCGGAAGCCGTCTATGGCGGACCTCTCCTTGTTCTGACCAATCGTGCCAGCGCCTCTGCCTCGGAAATTTTTGCAGCAGCGCTTCAGGACTACAACCGAGCCATCGTGGTTGGCGATAAGTCGACCTTTGGAAAGGGAACAGTCCAGCAGCTTCGCCCTGTCCTCAGCAGTCGACTCGTTCTCCCTTTCAGCCGCCAGACTAGCCAGCAGGGAGCGCTCAAGCTCACTATCCAAACTTTCTATCGCATCAACGGACATTCAACCCAACGCGACGGCGTCGTTCCCGATGTGCATCTTCCTTCGATTCTCGATATCGCGGAGATCGGTGAGGCCTCGCTTCCGAACGCACTTGATGTGGAACCGACCAAGCAAAGTGAATACAAGAATTTCTTCTCTCAGCCACTTCCTGCCGACCAACTTCGTTCCGCCTCAGAAACTCGGCTCGGATCTGTTCAGGGATTTGAATACATCCTCTCAGACGTCGCTGAGGAAAAGCAGCGCATCGAAGAGAATAAGATCATTCTGAACCTGGAGAAACGAAAAGCCGAGGCACTCGCTGACGAAGCTGATCGTGAAGCTCGCAAAGCCGAGCGTATCAAGCGCTTTGCTGAGGTCCGCGAACAGGAGAAAGATCTATTCACCATCTACAAGCTGACTCAGGACAACGTTCTCGAAGAGGGGCTCACCCTCCAAACTGATCTCTCCGTCGAGGAACTCAGCGGAATGTCACGCGGTAAGAAGAAGGACGAAGATCCTGACATTAAGGCGTTGGAGTATCCTCACCGCTTTGACCCGTATGAGCGGGAAACCGTTCGCATCCTCCAGGACCTGATCGCAATCAGCGAAACCGGACGCCCCGTGGAAATCTCTCAGGCCAAGCCTGAGTCACGCGGTAAGACGGTTCCGATCCCGGCAAACACGACTCAGCCAAACTAGATTTCGGTAGAGACAGCTCGACTCTTTAACGTTCCGAGGGACACGGGTTCCTCGGAGAAGCCGTCGGTAGAAGCATCTCGCCGAATTAATCTAGGTTTTCGTTCGAAAAACTGGAGGATGAATTCCTCCTCGCGCAATTTGGCTTTCAACGCGTATCCTTCGCATCATGCAGGGAGGATGGGATCAAGCTCTTGAGGGACTGCAGGTGCACTTGCAGATTCCCGATCTGTGGCAGCAGGAAGCAATCCGCGCTCTCCGCGCTGGTCAGGATGTAATCCTCTCGGCACCAACCGGAGCAGGGAAAACGTTTGTTTTTGAGTCGCTGGTCGGAGATGGCAAGGCCTTCGGACCGAACCGACAGGCAGTCTACACGGTGCCCACTCGAGCACTCGCCAACGACAAGTGGCGAGAGTGGCGGTCGAAGGGTTGGGAAGTCGGCATCGCAACCGGTGACCTCGCCGAGAACCTCGACGCTCCGATCATTGTTGCGACGCTCGAGACACAGAGGGAAAGATTTCTCGCAGGAGATGGACCTCAGCTTCTCGTCATCGACGAATACCAGATGATCGGGGATCGACGGCGCGGACTTCAATACGAACTCTCCGTCGCTCTTGCTCCGCCACAGACACAGCTTCTTCTCATGAGCGGCTCGGTTGCGAATCCGCAGCGTGTCGCGGAATGGCTCACCCGGCTCGAGCGCGACCCTCTCGTTGTCGAAACTCGGGAGCGACCAGTTCCCCTTGATGAAGTTTATGTCGACGGGCTTCCCCGCTCTGCTCCGCGTCAGTATCGCAATTTCTGGCAAAGGCTTGCTCTGAACACCCTGCTCTCCCACTACGGTCCGCTTCTCATCTTTGCTCCCCACCGCAAGGCGGCTGAAAAGATTGCGTGGAAAATTGCTGAAGCCCTGCCCGACGACGATCCACTCTCATTGGGAGAGAAGAGCACCGAACAGGCTTGCTCTCGCAGCCTCTTGCGCATCCTCCGCAAGCGAGTCGCCTATCATCATAGCGGTCTCAGCTTCACGGAAAGAGCGGCTGTCGTAGAACCACTCGCCAAGACAGGGCAATTACGAGTTATCGTTGCAACGATGGGCTTGGCCGCAGGAATCAACTTTTCAGTTCGATCCGTTTTTGTCTCTGAAGCGACCTATCAGGACGGCCCCTTCCAGCGAGATGTAAAACGAGACGAGCTCCTTCAGATGTTCGGACGCGCGGGACGCCGTGGCCTCGACGAAATCGGCTACATTCTGACCGGGGATCGAACACCTCGACTCTCCGATGCTCATCCTCTCGACCTCCAAAGGCAGAATGAAGTGGATTGGCCTACCCTGATTCGACGAATGCATTTCGCCGCTGAAGCCGGAGAGTCTCCCATCAAAGCGGCCCGCCTCCTCCGGGATCGCCTCTTCTCCCGCCAGAAGATCCCTCTCGGTTTTGGAGCATCAGAGGGCCCCAGGGAAGTCGAGTCAGAGGCTCTTTTTGGCCTTAAGCCAATCCGAAAGGAAATCCTGAATGGGCAGGGAGAATGGGAACCGGTTCGCCCGCAGCGAATTGCCCGACGCTACCTTTCCGAAGCCCTTTCCTTTGTCCGAGGAAAATATCGACCCGCGGAAAGCGACAGCTCGCTCGTTTCCGATCTCCTTCCACAGCGCGCCCGGCTCTGCCGATTGGAGAGCACTTCTTTTCGCCGATACGGACTGGAGGTCGCCGTGGGAACGGAAAAGAAGTCCGGAGAATTTCTACTCACCAAATTTGCTCGCAAACTCAGCGGAGAGAAGTCGCCTCGCGAGGGCGGCGAGGCGACCGCTTATTCCATGGAGGAAGCGAAGGCACTGCTTCCCGAACTTTTCGCCAAGGTCATTGTCCCGGCTCGATTCGAAAGCCTTGTCCAGCGAGGCCAGCAACTATTTCTCACGGGACACTTTCGAGAGACCGAACTCGATGTCTATCTCGACAGCGAAGATCACCCCCTCGTTCGGCCACGAGAACGTTCCGTCGAGATCGAGAGTGAAACCCATGTCACGAACCAGGATTCCGGGGAAGTCATCGAAGCCCGACCCGGAACCGCAGTTCATGCCTGGAGAAAGCTTCGCCTGCTTGGTGAGGGTGGGGTTCCCACCCTTCGAGGCATGATCTTCAGCCTTTTCCAGGGAGGCGAAGGCCTCGCGATCGCGGCAGCACTCGAAGATCCTCACTATCCGCCAGACGAAATCGTTCCCCATCTTGCCAATCTCCGCGCCGGTCACCGCTTTGAGCTAGACTCGGTTCCCAACGTTGAACGCATCGTCGATTCGATCGGAAGCGAGCGACTCGCCACGGCCTGTCGACAGGCCCACGGTCCAGTCGACTACGAGGGGTATCTTCGACTGGGACTACCCGTGCAATATGGAGAAGGCGCTGCCGAAGTCATAGCCCTGATGCTCGATGGGGGACTTCACAAACTTCTTGGCCAGGGAGTCGCTTTGGAATTTGGGGCCGGGGATATCGAACGGGCCTTTGTTGAGTGGCTCAGCCTCCTCCGTCACATTCACCATGCCCCCGCTCTCGACGACGAGCGATGGATGGCCCTGAAAGCCGCCGCTTCCACTGAACTGAAACGAAGAGATCGGCAAAGCCCACTCGCCACCCTCCCGAAGCTCCCGGCCACGGTCCTGCAAAAACCACCCCAACATGGGATACGGTATGGGCTCCTGTGAATCCTCTTGAGAAGAGAGTCGATCTGGCGTACCGCTTCTGCCTATGGAATCTACCCTCTCTCCGAACTCAGCCGTTCTCGAAAAGACCCGTGAGTTGTGCTCGCTGATTCTCCAATCTGGCGAATACACCGAGAACGTGTCCAAGATCGAGACTTTCTTCAAAGACGAAAACGCCCAGACATCCTATCGCGAATTTGCCGCCCTCGGCGAAGAGCTGCATCAAAAGCAGCAGGCAGGAACGCTCGCTGATGAGGACGTTGCCAACTACGAGACCAAGTTGAAAGCACTCAAAGCCGACCCTGTTACCGGTGGATTCATGACAGCCGAGGAGACTCTTAATGGAATCGTTCAGCAGGTTTCCAAATATGTTGGAAAAACTCTCGAACTCGGCAAGCTGCCTGATCCGGAAGATCTCGAAGACAGCGGCTGCTGCAGCAGCGGTGGTTGCGGTTGCGACTGATCCCTTACAATTTCGAGGAAGGCAGGCCTTTTAGAAGGGCCTGCCTTTTTTGTGTTCTCATGAAAAATTTGATGAAAGCCGACTAGTCAGACTTCTCTTCGAGACCATAGATAAAATGGGGTGAGATGATCACGTGCTTTCAGTCCTTGAGGACTCTACCGTGATCGGGATGGCCTTTCACCGCTCCATTCAGGCTGACCGTTCCATCCGTCTTCCGGATCATTACCGCGGCCGGGTATTCTGACAAGACTTTGTCGACACCTTGGATTTTGCAGCCCACCTCACCGATTCTCAAAGGACGTGCCCCCAGTGCAGTAACTTTGATCGTCCAGAAGAGCGTAGTTCTCTCCACCTGCCCTTACTTTCACGACTGAAGCAGTCCCAATCTCCTCGTTGGGAACGGCACTTTCCTCGGAACACACATTTCCCCAGACAGCCAATTTACCATTTCCGGTAATCACCACGGTTTGATCTACACACAACTCGCTCAGTTGGACGACCTTACCCAGGTCCGCTGGAATGTCTTTCTGCCCGGTATGATTTGATCTCCAGACCACCACTGTTCGATCGCGACGCAGCGCTATGGAATGCCTCGTGCCGGCTGAAGCCTAAGCAACGTCATCGAGTCCCGGAGGAACCTCATATTGACCAACCCCGATGTTGGACTTTGCTGAGCCCTTCTGCGGCGCCCTCATGATCCAGTTTCAGTTGAAGGCATTACTCAAAGAGTTCGACTGCTTTGCGGCGATCGTCATCTTGCCCTTCGTTTTGCCAGCGAAGCAGATGGGCCTGTCCAACTGAAGATCGCGTCAGGGAACCAGGACAACGGCTTTGTCCAATTCACAGACAGCATCCTCACGATTTCCGAATTCGAAAAGGTTTCTGCCCTTATCTAGGTTCGCCTCTTAACGCTCCTGCAAAATGATCCAGTCGTCTTCGCTCAGACCACTCCTCGGGGCAAGAGCCTCAACAGTCGAAATTCTGGATGCAAGCCTGCCGCTCAGATTCATGTTCTAAAACAAAATTCTTGTCGCCCGAATTCTTTACGTTCAATGATCTCTCAGAACATCCTCGGCGGATTTAGCGAGTGCTTCGACCATTGATCTGATTTGTGATTCGGAAACCGCCAATGGCGGCATCAGCGTCAGGGTGTCTCGCACCGGTCGCGTCAAAAGGCCATACGTCCTTGCTCGTCGACAGACCTGAGCACCCGTTTCCAATTGCCAATCAAATGCCTCACCTGTCTTCGCGTCGACAAGGTCTATACCTGCTATGAGACCGACCTGGCGAAGATTACCAAAATGGGGAGAGCGATCTACGGCCTGCTCCAGTTCGGAGGCAAAGCGCTTGATCAAAGGCTGAATCCTGTCGAGCACCTGCTCTTCTTCGAAAACTCGCAAACTACCCAGAGCGGCTGCGCAACCCAGCGGGTTTGCACAATAACTGTGCCCGTAGAAGAACGTCTTGAGTTCGTCATAGCGCCCTAGGAAAGCTTCAAACACACGCTCCGTCGTCAGTGTCGCTGCGAGGGGTAAATACCCACCCGTGAGTCCCTTGGCGAGGCAAAGAAAGTCAGGCACAACATCCTCGTGCTGACAGGCAAACATTTTTCCAGTTCGCCCAAACCCGGTCATGACCTCGTCGAGAATTAGGAACGCGCCTCTCTCGTCGCACCAATCCCGAATTCGCCGTAGCATTCCCTCGGGCCACGTCCGCATTCCTGCAGCACCCTGTATAAGCGGCTCAAGGATCACGGCATTCACTTTCTCCGAAAGTGATTTATCCAATGCCTCGAGATCCTCAACCGCTTCGATCCGCTGCACCGGATATCCATGACTCGCAAAACGATCCTGGAAAACTCCGATTCCGCCAAGCGAGGCAGCACCCAAAGTGTCCCCATGATAGGCACCGCCAAAGGCAACGAAATCCGTCCGCAACTCCTCTCCCACCAGTTGCCGGTACTGCACCGCCATTTTGCAGGCGCATTCAATAGCAGTGGACCCATCGTCCGTAAAGAAGACTCGGCTCAGCGTGTCTTCGGGAAATAGGCTCACCAACTTGTCCGCTAACAGAATCGCCGGCTCGTTGGAGAACCCCAGGGCTGAGCAATGCGCGATCTGTTCGAGCTGGGCATGAATAGCCTCGTTGATGAACGGATGCCTATGCCCGTGGAGATTCGTCCAGATGGAACTGTTCCCGTCGAGATACTCGTTTCCTTCGGAATCGGTGAGCATCACACCCTCACCGGAAGAGATAATGAGAGGATCATCCTCCGATCCACACCACTCCTGCATCTGGGTGAAAGGGTGCCACAGGTGCTTGTGATCGAGTTGTCGGAGATTTTGGGTTCTGGACATCTGAATGCGAGTCTAACACCGTCGCAGAATTGGAGACGAAAACAAGGTCCCGGACGCATCGTGTACCCCCTCCCTGATCCCGTAGCGAATCGGATTGCTACACACATTCCCCTTGCACACCCTGAGCGAGTAGAACCCCACCGTTTGCGACAATCCTTCTCTCCACATGCGATTCCATCCTATTTTAAGAATCAGCAAAGGTCTCCCCTATCTCCTTCTGTGGGCAGTGACATCATCATTGAGCTCGGCCCCTCATTTCGATTCTGTGAGGGAACTCTTGAAGGAAGCCGTCGCAAAAAGAGAGGTCGCGGGAGGTGCTGTCCTTGTCCTCCAGAAGGGCGAAGTCATCTTCGAAGAAGGCTTTGGCTATGCCGACCTGAAGTCGAAAACTCCTTTTCTCATCGATACCCCGGCGATCATCGCTTCGATCAGCAAGCCAGTCCTCGCAACGGCTTCGTTCCGATTGATCGAGCAGGGCAAACTGGATCCGAATCTTCCCATTTCCAACTACTTGCCTGAATTCAAAGTAGCAAAACTCGAATCTGGAGATCCTCTCGATCGGGCGCCAACCATACGCGAACTCTTCACCCATACTTCTGGGATGAGAAATGACACAGCTCCCGGTGGACGGCCATGGTTCGCCACGTGGACTCAGGGTAAATCGCTCGAAGATGTCGTCGATCGCTTTGCCGCTGAGTTTTCTTTCCACTCCCAAGCTGGAACCCGGTTTGCTTACAGTGGAATCGGAACCGACACCGCCGCCCGAGTTCTCGAAGTCGTCGGCGGCCGAACTCGCAATACCATTCTTGTTGAAGAAGTCGCTGAGCCACTGGGAATGAAACACACCTTTTATCGAGATGCTGAGAGCCTCGAAAAAGTAGGCGTTATGCCCTCTCGCTACTATCACGACTCAGAAGGGAAAATCCAACTCTCACGGATCCGCCCTGTTCCTCCCAAAGATACTTATTCGTCTTCCGGAGGTTCCGTCATTTCGAACGCTCCCGACCTCGCGCGGTGGCTTCTCATGATTCGCGATCAGGGTCGCGCTAGGGAAGCCGCATTTCTGAAACCAGAGAGCATTAAGGAGATGCTGTCTCCCTTTCCTCACAGTTCCACTGCCAAGGGGGGCCTGTTCATTCGAAGCAAGGATGACGAGGGTAACCCTACCGTTTTCGGCCACACAGGATCCTCCGGCACCAACTGCTGGATTGACTTGGAAAATGACGTAATTGGGATCATGATTACCCAGACTCGCGGAAAGGACATCGGTCCACTTCGCAAAGAGCTCGAGAAACAGATCACGGCTTGCGTGACCAATTGATACTTCGAAATCTTTCTAAGGATTGGCCCACTCCGGTGTCCCCTCAGTGACGGCATTCAGTGAAATATGAAAAATTACCTCCACGTTTCAATTCCTTCTCAGCGTTTCCGATCATCGTGTTTTCCGGTCTGCCTTTTCATTTTCGTCGCATTTGGCGTGGACAACTCAACACGAGGTGAGACACCTGCTCCTGGCCGGAAAACTATTTACGCAAAGGTCATCCTCCCGATGGAGGAGCCGGAGAAAAACGAGCATCTGGTGGTCGAAGCCTGGATTCAGGATGAGTTAAAAAAACACGGGAAGAAAAAATTCCGGGCTCTCAGCCCCTGGGTTGCGCTAGCTGAAGAAGATGCGGAACGAGCAACGGATATCTGGAACGGAGTTCTCGATGAGGGCTCATTCGGCTGCCCGGTATCGGGACAGGTAAGAAAGCGCACTCTCGGCGGAAAGATCGAGATCGAGCTGCTCGGGTTTTCACCGGGAGGATCGGACATAAAGGGGGCCAATCTATCGGGAAGAAAAGGAAGCCGCGCGGTGGCCGTTGTCGACGATGGAATCGCTTTCATCGCCCTGCACTATGGCTCTCCCAAAGAGGAGTAGACAACACGACGGGGCACTCAACTCGACGATACGATAAGAAAAGCTCTACAAATTTCTACTCTCACCATTTCGTTTGTTGGCGCCCTTTCTCTTGGCTTCGTTTTCAGCTACGCCTACTGGCAGACTTCAATCATCGTCGTGGAAGAGCGAGGAGGCCCACCGCTCCCGGGTATCACAGCATTCTTCTCGTCCCACTACGAGGTGCTCCCCTATTTCTATCCCGCCCCCCCTGGCTCATGCTCGTGGGACTCCCTCTTTTCTCAAAACTGTAGTATTGGGATACAAAGTTCTTTCTTCTCCGGTTCGCATCGTTCCTCGCCCTCAAGGCCTCCCTCTTTCTCATCACGACTCTCTTCGTGATTCTTCCTTTAGTTCCCAAATATGTGACTATAGATTCGAGGAAGAACACGAACATTGAAATTCTCGTCGCCTCGATTTTCTTCGCTCTCCTTACGGGAAGTCTCTTTGCCCTAATCCTTTTTATCCTGCCGTTTATCGGCAACCCCATTGCCATCGGCTGGATTGGAGCCACCGCGATGCTCAGCGTCTGTCACTTCGGCATCTTGATGGCCAGCGCAAACACTCCCATCGCCCTGAATTGGAAGGAAACACTACGGCCATCGCCAAAACTCATGCGCCAGATGTTCTGGATCTGCGGGTGGTTCATCGTCCTCATGATCATCAGCGTTGGAACGATCACTATCGTCCACACCGAAACCCTAGCGAGTGGTGATCCGCTAGCTCGCTGGGTCTGCGGAATGATTGCCGTATTCTAGCCGATTCGACTCGCGGTATAGTTCTTCGTATTCGACGCAAAACCCTCTCTCGGACTGGTTCTATCAAGTGGGCTATCACGGCCTCACTATTGTCTCCATTTTCCTGACCGCGGTTTACATCTGGACGACAATTTACCCCTCCTTCACAGAATCGGAGAGGTAGCGAAAATCACTCTACCAGGCCGCTCCAAGCTGCGGCTGTGGATTGACTCGATACGGCATCCAGACGATTCCGACTGCTTTGGCGGAACAGTTTTTCTTAAGTGGAGAAAGGCTGATCGTTTCGAGTTTCTCAAGCATGGGGTCCATCGATTCCTTCAACTCCTCGACCTCTTTCTCACACTCGCGTTCCAGATCTTCGAGATCCTCCCGGTGGTCCTCGACCTTTTCCTTCGCTCGAGCGACATCGCGACGCTCCCTCCACGCCCTGGAAGCTCCCGACATTACGCTGCTGCTCTTTCGGGAAATGGCACGCCCTAACACCGCACTTAGAATTGTTCCTCCGATCCGCATCGCGGTGTCCATCTTCGCGGTGTTGGCCTGGGCGCTCTGTTCGTCGACGACATCCATCGCCCGAGCGATCCGGTCTTCGAGCGTTTCAATCTTCTTCTCGTAGCTGTCCTGCAACTCGTCCACCTTCTCGTCTCGGATCTCGTGAGCCGCATGCACCAATCGTACACGGAAATCTCCTTCCGATTCTCCGAGATTCGAATACATCCCGGTCATGGGGCTCTTGAACACGGTGATCGTGTGATTGTCGTAGAGAAAGTCAACCAGGTCCTTCTTCAGTTCCGTCCAAAGCTTTGTTTCAAGCATCGCTTGGGGAAGATCGGAATACGAAGCTTCCGGCAAAGGCTCAGGGCCGAGCTGGCTCACATGAATTCCGTTCGGCAATTCCAGAGCCTGATTCCAGAGCACCTCACCACTCTCCGGATCGATCTTGTTGAGCATCGTAACTACTTCGGAGCCGGTGATCCCCTTTTTGCTATCCTGATAGCGAACCTCGCCCACACGAATGACAGCAGGAACGTAGTTAATCTCACTGGAAGGAATTCCAGCGCCAGCGGGAAGAAAGAAATCCTGAGTTCCACGGGGGAGGCGTGGACGCATTGTCTGAGGAACGGGCGGCTTGGGAGCTTCCGGCTCAGGAGTGGGGCGAGCTTTCTGTGCTGCCACCACTTCGGCACGCTTGCCATCCATCAACTGCTTGATCTGTCGACGCGCGAGTGGGCCGGTGAGATAGCTCATGACCCAACGAACGTGAAACACGACGGGAGCATCCTCGTGCACATTGTTCATCAGAAAAACCCGGCTTCCCAGACCAGCGAGCAATTCTTCCATCGCTCTTCGATCAAAGCCTCCGTCCTGGCTCGCTGCTGCCCCTTCGAGTCCATCGAGAACTCGCGCTTTGTCACGCTCGGTCTGCAACCGACCGAGAAACCAGGTTCCAATATTCGAAAGAGCCTTGTAGTCGAGATCGACCGGGTTCTGGGTCGCGAGAAGCACACCCAAACCAAACGCACGAGCCTGTTTCAGCATCGTCATCATTGGTTTCTTCGACGGAGGCATCGCCGTCGGAGGCAGAAATCCATAAATCTCATCCATGTAGAGCATCGCCCGCAAACTCGTCGTGCCCGACTGGGATCGCATCCACCCCACCATCTGGTTCAGGAGAAGCGAAACGAAAAACATCCGCTCTGAATCGCTGAGATGTGCAATCGAAAAGATCGAGATCCGAGGCTTGCCCTCCGGAGTGTGCATCATGCGTTTGATGTCGAGCGGCTCGCCTTCGAGCCAGGTCGAGAATCCTGGAGAGGCGAGCAAGTTGTTCATTTTCAGCGCGAGATTCCGTCGATCCTTCTCAGGACAGACCGTCTCGAGATCCATGACCCCGATTTTCTCAAAAGGAGGAACCTGGATACTTCGAATGAGAGCCTCCAGTGTCACGCCATGTCCAGCCTTCCAGGCGTGGCTGAAAATATTCGACAGAAGGATGTGCTCAGGGTCCTGAATCGGATCCGCTTCCTGCCCGACGAGGGAGAGCAAACTCGAAACGGTTGACTCGATTCGCTCCGCAAAAGCTTCGCCGTCATCAAGAACCTCAAACTCAGGAAGATCGAGAGAACTCAGAATCGAAACCGGCAGTCCTGCATTGGAGCCCGGAGTGAAAACAGTGAGATCGACCTTGTCCCGGAAGCTCTGAATCCGCTCGGGAGTTCCTCCCCAGCTCGCCAAACCATTCTTCCAGAGATCCGCCGTATTCGTCGCATGCTCGTCCGGAGTAATCCCCCGCTTCTGAGCGTCATCCTCGTTGATCCAAGGACGAAAGTCTTCCGGTGCCAGATCCGGGAAGGTGAGGAGCAGATTAGCGATGTCACCTTTCGGATCGATCACGATCGCCGGGATGTTATCCATCGCGGCTTCCTCGAGCATCGCGATACAAAGACCGGTTTTTCCCGATCCAGTCATTCCCAGGACAACGCCATGAGTGACAAGGTCCTTGGAGTCGTAGAGCACGAGATCGTCCTCGAGCTCCTTGTTTTGGAGGTCATACTCACGACCGAGGTAGAATTTTCCCAGCTTCTCGTAGTCTTCTGTTTTGATTCCCATGGATTCTTGTCAGGGCAAAAGTTGATAACGTATGGACTCGCCGTGGATACTCTGATAGGAGGGCTGCCCCTGCCAGGCCAAGAGTGTAAAACTGATTTTCTTTCCCGCCTTACCCACTCGGGCGAGATCGGCAGAGGTCAGGGCAATCGATCCACGGCCGCTGCGCGCCTGTCCCATGTCGATCCGCCTGATGACCTTCAATCCTGATCGAACTTCAATCCGCGTGACCCACCCCCGCTTCGTGTAAAAGGAATAGGGAAAACTTTGCCCCGCCTGAAACGTCTTACTCCCTCCCGAGGGACGGACGATTCGAATATTGGGCCGCCAGAGAGCACGCCACTGAGACTTCTGCAGAAAATTCAAATCGCCTCGCCTGCGGAAGGCGGACTGAGCTTCGCTGCTTTCGTGTAGTATCGCGGAAGTAAGCCCGGCAACGGCTCCGAACCGTGCCCAGGAAGTCATGAAATCTCGTCGTGATGAAGGGAAGGAAAAATCGTGATTCATGGAGAGAGAAAAGAGGAGTGAAACCGCGTTTGCGTGGCCATCGCAGTCTCGCATCGCCACCTGGCGCATGATAGGAATTTCCCGATACACTTTCAAACTCCTTATGATCCGAATCTTCTCCTTTTTCCTTTTTGTTTGTTCCTTTACGGCAATCGGAACCGTCTTTACAGAAGAACGCCTTCCTAATGTGGTCGTCATTTTTACTGATGATCAGGGCTACGGAGATGTCGGAGTCTACGGGGCAGAAGGATACGAGACTCCCAACCTCGATCGAATGGCGAAAGAAGGCCGGATGTTCACCCAGTGGTACGCCGCCCAAGCCGTATGCTCTGCCTCACGGACCGGACTTCTCACCGGCTGCTATCCGAATCGCGTTGGAATTCACGGCGCGCTCGGACCGGGCAGTCGTCACGGATTGAATCCAGAGGAGATGACAATGGCGGAGTTGTTTAAGCAAAAAGACTACGCAACTGCCATTTTTGGAAAATGGCACCTGGGAGACCATGAAAATTTTCTGCCCCTCAACCAGGGCTTTGACGAGTATTTCGGCATTCCTTACTCGAACGATATGTGGCCGGAACACCCCACCGCGAAGCATTTTCCTCCCCTGCCTCTCATCGAGGGCAACGAGTGGCTCCGTCATGCTGACCCCCACGACCAGAAAATGTTGACGACCTGGCTCACAACAAGAGCGGTCGACTTCATCAATCGCAATCGGACGAACCCATTTTTCCTCTACGTCCCTCATCCGCAGCCGCACGTTCCACTCTATGTGAGCGACCGATTTGCTGGAACGACCGAGAACGGAATCTATGGAGATGTCATCGCTGAAATTGACTGGTCAGTGGGAGAAATTCTCAACGCGATCACTACCAATGGACTCGACGAGAACACACTCGTCATCTTTACAAGCGACAACGGTCCTTGGCTTTCCTACGGAACTCACGCTGGCTCTTCCGGACCGCTTCGCGAAGGAAAGGGCACGGCATGGGAGGGTGGATTTCGCGAGCCCTGCCTGATGCGGTGGCCTGGGAAAATTCCGGCGGGAACAGTCTGCGACACCCCTGCGATGAACATTGATCTCCTTCCCACGATGGCAAAGCTGATCGGAGCCGATCTACCTGATCACACGATCGATGGAAAGGATGTCTGGCCGATCCTATCCGGAGAAGTGGATGCAGAAAATCCTCACGACGCGTACTGGATTTACTACAAGCAAAACGAACTTCACGCCGTAATCAAAGATGACTGGAAGCTGGTCTTTCCCCACGCTTACCGAACTCTCGAAGGTCGCCCGGGAGGAACTGAAGGATTACCAACGAAATACACCAACCTCAAGAGTGGCCTTGAGCTGTATCAGCTTTCTGATGATATCGGAGAATCCAAGGACCTCGCCGAAAAACATCCCGAGAAAGTGAAGGAGCTCATGGTCTTTGCCGAAGCGGCTCGGAAGGAACTGGGAGACAAGCTCACCGGTGCCAAAGCCAGCGGAGCACGCGAACCAGGTCGCCTCACTGATGAGGAAGCAACTCAGCTTGAGAAGAAACACTGGCCCAACGGAAACCCACGAAAGAAGAAATAGTAAGCACAAGTTCGTGGCATTTCTTACCTACGGGCTATGTATAGTGAGATGGCCATTCGTTCCTGCCCACTTGCGCTCGTTTCATCGATCGCGCTCCTGTTCCATGCGATGGGTTTCGCGGAAGAACAGTGGAAAAACGTAATCGCCAATTATTGCCTCGAGTGCCACGACACCGACTCTGAGAAAGGCGGGATCAATCTCGATGACATTCTCGACGAGGATCTGGCCTCCCACTCAGACACCTGGGAGCTGGTTGTTCGCCAGATGGAAGCTCGACAGATGCCTCCGATTGGGAAAGATCGCCCTTCCCCTGAGGACTATGAGAACACTTCCTCAACACTGATTCGCTCACTGGATGAGGTAGCCGCTGAAGACCCGGGACGAACAGACACGATTCGTCGGCTGACACGGACCGAATATCGAAATGCGATTCGGGATCTCCTCTCGTTGGAAGTGGATGTATCAGAACTTCTCCCTGCAGACGAATCGAGTCACGGCTTTGACAACATTACCGTCGGCAACCTCTCCCCCACCCTCCTCGAAAAATATCTCGGTGCGGCCCAGAAAATCAGTCGTCTCGCAGTCGGCACCCCGCTTTCGGCTCCCGATGGTCGGACCTTTCGGCTCGCGCCTGATCTGACCCAGGAGAAGCACGTGGAAGGCCTTCCACTCGGAACCAGAGGAGGCGCCATTTTCCGCCATCACTTTGCCCGTGACGGCGAATACGAAGTTCAG
Source organism: Verrucomicrobiales bacterium (assembly GCA_965657775.1). Classification (GTDB taxonomy): domain Bacteria; phylum Verrucomicrobiota; class Verrucomicrobiia; order Verrucomicrobiales; family DEV007; genus Arctic95D-9. Next base: position 257,527 of record CBFHPY010000005.1, on the reverse strand, counting down.
ATTCGACTGACTCGGGATCGAAACGAAAAAATCGAGGGGCTCAGAGGTAGACACGAAATGGTGGTCCTCATCGATCGAGCGAAGAAGGGAACAATTCGACTCGATCCGCCAAAGAAGGGAAATGATCATTCCACCTACGATGCGAATTTGAAAACTCGATTCACCGTCCAGGCAGGAACCCACGATCTAGGGGTCACCTTTGTCGATCAGGTCTCACCGGTCGAAGAAACCCTGCGGAGACCCTACGAATCCCACTTCAACGTCCACCGCCACCCTCGCCTCTCACCGGCTATTTATGAAGTGACCATACTCGGTCCTTACGAAGATCACGGGATCAGCGAAACGGAGAGCCGAGACCGTATTCTCCAATCCCGCCCCGCAAGTTCAGCATCAGACGAGGAAAAACAATCGGCGGCAAAAGAAAACCTCACCGAGCTGATGCGACTCGCCTACCGACGCCCTGTAACCGAATCCGATCTCGAACGCATTTTGCCTTTCTTCGAACTCGGGGTGGAGGATACAAACAGCTTCGATGGAGGCATGGAAGCCGCTCTCAGCGCGATTCTCGTGAGCCGTGAATTCCTCTTTCGAATCGAAAGAGATCCCGAAGAAATCGCTCCAGGCGAACCCTATCAAATTTCTAATTTCGAACTAGCTTCCCGCCTCGCCTTCTTTCTCTGGAGTAGCCTTCCGGACAACGAACTTCTCACTGCCGCTGAGAAAGGAAAACTTCACGACCCAATCATTCTAGAAGCTCAGACAGCTCGCATGCTGGCCGATCCCCGAGCCACTTCGCTCGTTCACAATTTTGCCCATCAATGGCTCTACCTCCGCAACCTCGATTCCTTCACACCCGATGGCCGCCTCTTCCCTGATTTCGATGATAATCTCCGCCGAGCATTTCGGAGAGAGACAGAGCTTCTATTCGAAAGCGTTCTTCGAGAAGATCGCAGTGTTCTCGATCTCATCCGGACGAAGGAGACCTATCTCAACGAGCGTCTCGCCAAGCACTACGGCATTCCAAATGTCTATGGAACGCGATTTCGCAAAGTCGCCCTGAACGATGAGGTTCCGCGCGGAGGATTGCTTCGCCATGGAAGCATCCTTACAGTGACATCCTACGCCAACCGAACTTCACCAGTCATTCGGGGAAACTGGATTCTCGAAAATCTTCTCGGAACACCGCCTCCCCCGCCGCCACCCAATGTACCTGCTTTGGAAGACAATTTCGTCTCCGCAGACCTTCCCATTCGGGAAAGGCTCGCCGCGCACCGGGAGCAAGTAACCTGCGCGAGCTGCCACAATGTGATCGACCCGATCGGATTTGCCCTGGAGAACTACAGTGCAATTGGGCAATGGAGGACCTTAGATCAGGAGCGACCCGTCGATGCTCAGGGAGGAATGGCCGACGGAAGTGAATTTGACGGGGTAGATGGGCTCGAGGAGGCCCTGCTGCAACGTTCTCATATTTTTGTGCGAACCTTAAGTGAAAAACTTCTCACCTACGCTCTCGGGCGGGGAGTGACATCGCCTGATGCCCCAGCGATCCGAGAGATCGTCCGGCAGTCGAAAAAGAGCGACTACCAGTTTTCAGCAATTATCTCAGCCCTGGTCCAAAGCCGTCCTTTCACGATGCGCAGGAGCGCCAACGAACACTCCCCTTCTCACTAGAATCCAAGTTTGTCCCGAATTGACGACGATCTGCCAATCCATTACTCTACTCGCAACGAGCGCATGAACTTTCTCACCAAGAAATCTCTCCCCCGACGCACCATCCTTCGTGGTCTCGGCGCATCCCTTTCCCTGCCGCTTCTCGACGCAATGGTTCCAGCAGCAACAGCGGCGAGCAAAACTGCAGCAGCTCCAGTGAAACGCCTCGGATTTGTCTTCATGCCTATGGGGGCTGATCTCAGCCGGTGGACTCCACAGTCGGAAAATTCGCTGGATGAGCTTTCTCCCATTCTCCAGTCGCTTGCCCCGGTTCGTGATCAGGTGACAGCCTATACAAATCTGGAACTCCAGCCCGCTTATCCCGGAAGCCACGCGACCTCCAACTCGGCCTTCCTCAGTGCCGCTCGCGCCAAGTTGACGGAGAACACGGACTACTACCTCGGAACAACAGTCGATCAGGTCGCAGCCCAGTCAATCGGCCACCAGACTCCGCTCCCATCGCTCGAGCTGGCGATGGACCTCCTCCAGCTTGCGGGTCAGTGTGACAACGGATACGCCTGTGTCTATCACAACAACCTTTCCTGGTCGTCACCAACAACTCCCCTCCCAGCCGAAGCCCATCCCCGACTCGTCTTCGAAAAACTGTTTGGCGAAAGGGGCACCTCGGCCGAGCGCCGAATTTCTCTGCGCCGTCGAGCCAGCCTTCTCGATTTCATCAAGGAAGACATGTCTTTCCTGAAGCGGGAACTAGGTGCTGCCGACCGTGGCAAAGTGGACCACTACCTCGACTCCGTTCGCGAGGTGGAATCCCGGATTCAGAAATCGGAGTCTGGCTACGCTGAACATCCCGAGCCCGATCTTGATCGCCCCATGGGAGTTCCGGCACAGTACGGAGATCATGCGAGGCTGATGTTTGACCTGCAGGTTCTCGCGCTTCGTGGGGATGTCACGCGGGTCGTCACCTTCCAACTGGCTCGCGAAACGAGTAACCGCACTTACCCAGAAATCGGAGTCTCTGATCCGCACCACCCTCTTTCTCACCACGGAAACGATCCCGCGAAGATCGAAAGAATGTCAAAGATCAACGCCTTCCACGTTTCCCTCTTCGCTGAGTATCTCGAAAAACTTTCCGCGACTGAAGAAGGCGATGGATCGCTGCTCGACCATTCCCTGGTTCTCTATGGAAGTGGAATCGGAAATCCCAATGTTCACGACCACACGAATCTTCCCATCCTCCTCGCAGGGGGAGGAGGTTCAGGAATTCAGGGCAACCGCCATGTGCGCTACGACGAGCCCGTCCCACTTGCGAATCTGCATCTCAGTCTGCTCGATCAGGTTGGTGTTAAGCAGGACCAATTTGGCGACAGCGACGGAATGATCGCACTTTGAGATGCGAACCCTCTTCCTGATCTTCTTTGTCTCGGCCGGACTTGAGCTGCCGATCCTTGCTGAGACGGTTACCAAAGCGTCTCCAGACGGAGCAACGCATCTTCATGATGTGGTTCATCGCGATGACACGGCATCAGCTCTTTTTCTCCTTGCCGAGGGAGCCGATGCGAAAGCAAAGAATGACTATGGAGTCACTGTTCTTTCTGTCGCTTGTCGGAATGGAAACGCAAACCTGGTCCGGGCTCTGCTCGAGGCGGGAGCCGATGTCGAGGAACCTCTCTCCGGTGGGGAAACCCCACTGATGACCGCTTCTCGGACGGGCGATGTAGAGACCGTGCGCGTGCTGCTCAAAAAGGGTGCCCAAGTCGACAAGACGACTCGAAAAGGACAGGACGCGTTAGTATGGGCGGTTGCCGAAGGTCACGCTGATGTCACCAGACTCCTTCTGGAATCCGGTGCCGATTCCGGGATGGCGCTTCCTTCTGGTTTCACGCCTTTACTCTTCGCGGCACGGAATGGACATAGCGAAGTGACGAAGATTCTCTTAGAGGATGATGCCGACATTCACTATGCCATCGAACAGGAGAAAAAAATCCGGGGCGGTGCTCCACGAGGCACCTCTGCACTTCGACTCGCCGTGGAGAACGGACACTACGAGCTCGCCATTCTGCTTCTGAAAGCAGGAGCCGATCCGGACGAACAGCGAGCTGGGCTCGCGCCGCTTCATCTTCTCAGTATGATTCGCAAACCAGATCGAGGGGATGGCGAAAGTGGTTTACCCGCACCCCAGGGCTCCGGTTCTATCACCAGTCTCGAATTCGTACGCCTTCTCGTAGAAAAGTTCGGTGCAGATGTTGACCTCCCGTTGAAGTATGGCTCATCAGGAGGAAATCGTTTTGCCACGAAGCGCGCCACTCCGTTTCTCCTTGCGGCAAGGCGAGCCGATCTTCCCTACCTGAAACTGCTCTATCGTCTTGGTGCCGATCCCACTCAGAAAAATGAGAATGGCTCGGACGCTTTTCTCGCAGCCTCAGGAGTTGGCTCCTTCGCTCCCGAGGAAGAAGCCGGAAACGAAGCCGAACGGCTGGAAACCCTTGAGTGGCTCCTTCCTCTCGTCGAAGGCATCCACATTCGGAATCGTGCCGGAGATACGGCGATGCACGGTGCCGCCTACAAAAATATTCCCGGAGTCGTTCACTGGCTGCACGACAACGGCGCGGACATCGAAAAGTGGAACCAGAAGAACCGAAAAGGATGGACTCCACTGCTGATCGCTCAAGGCTTCCGCCCCGGTAATTTTAAACCTTCCTTCGAAACAATTGCAGCGATCGAGGAGGTCATGAAAAGCGAAGGCGTCACCCCTCCTCCAGCGCCGAAGCGCCCCGTCGTCGGGAAACCAAAAAAATACGAGCAGTGAGTTTGCCTTCTCGTTACGAGTGAGCCATTGAGAGACGCCTCTCGCCCGCGATCCAGTGAAAGAATTTCGGAACCACTCCGTAATCTCTCGCATGGCTGAATACACCGACCGATTCCCTGACAACGCCGCAGGCGCATACTACGTGGACGATCAATGCATCGACTGCGATCTCTGCCGAGAGCGTTCGCCCAAAATTTTTCGCCGAAACGACGAAGAAGCACACTCCTACGTTTTTCGCCAACCCATCAACGAAGAGGAGCGCCTCATCTGCGTGGAAGCTCTCGAAAGCTGTCCCGTAGAAGCGATCGGAAATGACGGTCCCGAAACGTCGCTTGTCGGGTTGCCAAGTCTCGGAAACGAAGAGAAAAATCGCTGCTCTCTAGCCGGTTTCGTGCAACAGTAGCAACCAGATGCACATTCAGGATATCTTCGAAAAACAGAAGACCACATTCTCTTTTGAATTTTTCCCGCCGACAAGTGCGGACGCTTCCGAGGCTCTCTATTCCACGATTTCAGAGCTCGAGGCTTACGACCCGGCTTTTGTCAGCGTTACCTACGGGGCGGGCGGTTCGACTCGCGAGGTGACCAACGACCTCGTCGTTCGGCTCAAGAATACAACTTCGCTTGATCCGATTCCCCACCTGACATGTGTCTGCCACCAGGAACAGGACATTGAGGAAATCCTTACGCGATACGCGCAGGAAGGCGTGAGCAACATTCTCGCTCTGGGTGGAGATCCTCCGCGAAACCTCGCCAGCTACAATAAAGCGGATGACGCTTTCCAGCAGGCCGCCGATCTTGTTCGCTACATTCGGAATTTCTCAGGACATCCTGAATCCCGAGGGTTTGGCATCGGCGTCGCTGGTTTTCCGGAGGGCCATCCCGGCACTCCTAATCGGCTCAAGGAAATGGATTACCTCAAGTCCAAAGTCGACGAAGGAGCCGACTACATCGTGACCCAGCTCTTTTTCAGCAACGATGACTTTCACGATTTTCGCGATCGCTGCACCCTTGCCGGAATCGATATTCCCATCATCGCAGGGATCATGCCGGTCTCGTCTACCAAGGGAATGGAACGAATGGCGGATCTTGCAGCGGGAGCTCGATTTCCCGCCAAGCTTCTTCGCGCTCTCAATCGAGCCGGAGATGATGCTGATGCCGTTGAAAAGGTCGGCATCCACTACGCTACTGAGCAATGCTCCAATCTTCTGGAACACGAAGTAAGCGGAATACATTTCTACACGCTCAACAAGTCGCACGCGACCCGCGAAATTTATGCGAACCTCGGGCTTCGCACCTCGGCGTCATTAGTGGCCTGATCCTGACCCAGGCGTATGAAGAAGTTTCCTTGGCGACTCCTTGTCTACCTCCTGTTTCTTCTCTACCTCTTTCTCGATCTTCGCGCTTGCAACGGCCCTCTTCGCCAGGCATTCGCCAAGCGAAACGACTTCACATTGGATGCGGCAAAGGAGCACCAATGGGTTGCTCTTGTGAATCAGGAACCTATATCGAGCCGACAGTTAGACGTCGCTGTCTTTCGTCACCTTTTTCAAAGAGGAAAGGAAGATGAGGAGATCCCGGATCGAAATCTCGCAATGATCCGCCGAGCGGTTCTCCAGCGACTGATCGAAGACACTCTCATCCGGCAGTATGCTGATGGCGAAGGATTCACCGCTCCCCAGGAAGAGGTTGATGCCTTCATCGCCCAGTGGGAGTCCCAGTTTGAATCCGGCGAAGACCTCGCCTTGCGAAGCGAAGGCCAGTTCCTGACCAAAGAAGAACGAAATGCAGAGTTGGCTCAGATCTGGTCACGAAAGCGATGGCTCGAACAGCGCATCGAACCAGGCATTGATGTGACTGAGGAAGAAATTCTCGCCTGGTACGAAGCCAACCGCGAGTCGGGCACCGGATTCATCGAGCCGGCCAAAGTTCGTGCTCGGCATCTCTTTGTGAGCACAGTCGAGATAGATGACGAAGCCCACGAAAATCAGATCCGTGAAATGTACCGCAAGCTCCAATCAGAGGAGGCGACCTTCGAGGAACTCGCCAAGTTGTCCGAGGATTTGCGAACCAAGAATCGCGGAGGCGACCTAAACTGGTTTACTCGCGAGAGAATGCCCGACGGATTCGCCGAGATCTCCTTTTCGCTGGAGAAGGGAGAAGTGAGTGAGCCTTTTCACTCCACGATTGGATGGCACATCGTCGAGGTTACGGATCGACAGGAGGAACGGCCCGCCACCTACGACGAGGCTCGGAAAGAGATTCGATCCCACCTCGAAAATGAACGAACCGAAGACACGATCCGTCAGTTGCTCGAGAAGTTGAGCTCCGTCGCCAATATCCGGCTGTTTCCGGGGAATTTGTAAAGACTCGTTTAGTAGAGTCTTCCGACCCAATGGATACTAACCCGTTCGACGGCAACCGAAGCCGATAAATCGGTAAAAGGCCAAACCTTACTGGTAACTTTTCATCACTCGTGCCCCAGAACCTGTCCTACCCCCAAGGTTTTGGAGGAAAACGTGCTGCGTGTATGATAGAGCTGGGTAGCGTGAACCCTCAGTCAGTGAGCTTTCAGCCGCGCCGAAAATAACTACATTGGCCAGAAGGAATCGCATGAGTTCAGGCTTTAACTGGTATTAAATTGATTGTGAAAGCAGGTCCTCGGGCGAGGTCGTGACAGGGAGTCCAATAGGTTCCTCTGGTGAGCCCTTTCTAACTACCCAAGGCGGTGTTGGTTCTATCCTGCAGCCAGCAAAAAAGGAAACCCAGTTATTCGGCAACGGGTGTCTGATTAGCGAAGCGACTCGGCACTCATTCCTGGCAGGAACAGATGTTCCACCTCCAAACTCCAGGTCAATGCGGGTTTGAGGGTTCAAAACATCGACCACCGTCAGCTGAAACCTAAAAAACGCGTGAATAGCTCAGCGGTAGAGCATCTCGTTTACACCGAAACCGGCGCGATCTGGTCATTCTCTTCATATCGAATAACTACCTGAAAATGTGTTTATAATTCAGCTATTAGCAATGGGTTGCGGGTATTTAAGGGAGAGAGATTTCGTCTGATCTTGCAAAGGTTAGAATTTCGAAATTCGTATGAAATAGGCCCATTTGACCCTGTTTGGGGGTGGGGGCATACAAAAATCTGGGGTGGCCAATTCGCTCGGGAGTTGCTGCTCCAGTCGGACATGAGGACATGAGGACACCCTAATTGAAAAGGGTAATGTTGGATGTGGCTCGGTCTTTCGGCGATCAGCTCACTTCAGCAGCGAAGAATTCATCGGTATGACATCGTATGAAAGAGAGCGGAATTTCCTAGCCCGCTACCATCACCGACATTCAAAAGATGATCGAAGCCTCAGCTGTCCAGTTCCAAGGGGCATGTCAAAAAACTAGTCCGACCAAGTTTTTCAACATACATTTTTTGGGAAGTTTCGTTACAATAGTTCTAATCGAAAGAAATTCGTCCTCAACAAAAGTCCAAAGACCGGGAACACAATGGTCCGCTCTACCCTATCTCTAATAACATTATGCAATGGCTCTATAATTCAAACCAGAACGAGCAAAAAGTCGCAACGGAGGCGGATCTTCCGAGACTAGTGAGTGAGGGTTCTATTCGTTCGGACACACTTCTCTGGAACAATCAACTTACCGATTGGACTGAAGCGTCCCAGGTTCTGCCTGACCTCTTCCCCATAGCTTCCCCAATCAGCGCGTCCGCCAGCTCGCAGCCAATCGCCCCCGCCGGGCTTTCTGCACCAGTAGCAGCGAATACGCCCTCTGGTGGGCAATACCGGGATCTGGCACGAATCCTCGTAAAGGCATCCGGTTGGTTACAGTTCCTGGGCGTCATCTACGCTCTCAGTTTTATCTGGATTCTTCCTATTTTCCTCGCGGTCAAGTGCTTCGCGATCTCAAGCAGTGCAAAAACCGCAGCACGATCTGGAAGCTACGCTCACCTGCAGAAAACCATCAAGGAAATCAAGGATCTCTTTGTTCTCCAAGGGGCAATAATTCTGCTTAGTTTCGCATTTTATATACTTTATTTTTCGGTAATTATACTTGTTTAATTTACCGGCTCCTGATCATGAAAAATTCGGATTCAAATTATCAGTTCGAGCTGAGCGGTGGATGAATTTTCTTTGTCCCATATGCTCTCAAGCCCTCGAAGCAGACTCAAAACATGCGGGATGTCAGATCAGCTGCCCTGCCTGCAATAAAACCATTGTCATTCCATCCCAAGCCCCGAAACTGCCACACGAATCCGCGTCTTTGCCAGGTGACAGATCCGAGCCGATTCAAGTTGAGACTATTCTTAGTGGTTTAGCTGGCCACGTGAGCGACGTGAGCGGGCTGGAGAGACTCGAGGACTTCAGTTTTAAAAAGATGTTTGCGGAGGTATTCCGCAAACACTCCCCGGAAGAGACCGAGGAACGCTTTGCTATCGGAACCAGGGCGACGACCCCTCCGCTCTCCGAGGTGCAATCCCACTGGCCAACCCCCTGGGCATTCTTTCGCATCATCTCCCTCAGCATCCTGTTGACCCTGGCTTTCTACTGGGCCATCGCGCGATTCCAAAACCCTTTCCTGATCCCCGGCTGGATTTTCGTGGGATGTTTCGGGATCCCGTTCGCAGTTTTAGTCTTCTTCATCGAGACAAATATTCTGCGTAACGTCTCACTCTATCGCGTCTGGGGGCTACTTCTCCTGGGCGGAGTCCTGTCCCTCGTCATCAGCCTGTCTCTCTTCGACCTCTCTCAGATCGACGAGTGGATCGGCCCGATGTCGGCCGGTCTAATCGAGGAGGCCGGAAAACTTGCCGCCGTCGTCCTTTTCACAAGCAGATGGCGCACTTTTCCATGGACCCTGAACGGAATCGTGTTTGGGGCAGCAGTCGGAACCGGCTTCTCCGCCTTTGAAACCGCAGGATACGTTTTTAGTTCTCTGGGGACCGGCGAGTCGTTTGGTGCCGAAATCACCATGACATTGCGGGCCATCTTCTCTCCGATGACCCACACGATCTGGACGGCCGCAGCCGCAGGGGCGCTATGGAGAGTTCGGGAAGGCAAGAGTCTCTCTTTAGAAACATTCTTCGATTGGCGATTCCTCCGGGTATTCCTGATCGTGGTGGCTTTGCACGCACTTTGGAACAGCCCTCTTAGTGTCCCTTTCATCGGAGGAATGCCTGGATACGTGCTCTTCCGCGCGATCCTTGGTCTTGTTGGATGGGTCATCATCTTGTCTCTCGTCCAAGCGGGGATTCGAGAAGTTGCAGCAGCCAAACAAAACCCCGAGCAAGTTTCTCGTTGACTAGATTTCCCCAACTTCCAGGGAACTAGTCTTCAACTCGTTCGAAGGCATTTGAAATCTTCTGATTCAAACGCAATCCGCCTCCCCAATCGTCACCTACCGAAGACAAACAAAGAACCCATTGATTGTTCTGGAAATACATCCGTTCAGGAATTCTTACATCCGGCTGAATATCCTCGGTCTACCCCAACGCCAGTCCGCCCCCCGCAATTTAGCTCGAAAAGACTGTTGCGCCTATCTTGGCTGTCTCTACTCTAAAGTTTCCGAAGAGAACTGAAACAGTTCGATCGAACGAGCCGCAACCTTTCACCGATGCAGTCTACAAATTCATGGTATTTGATCGACTGCAATATGCAGTCAGTAGAAGAGATTTCCCACCCCAAGTCGATCGGACACTCGGGAAGCGTGCACCTTGTGCCGAGTAACAACGGGAGCGCAACTCTTCATATCGAGCCGGCGGCGGGTCGTGTTCTACTCAACGGCACTCCTATTGACGTGCCCTACAGTCTGAATTGGGGACAGGAGTATCTGATCAAGACGGGTCCTCAGTTCTTCCTCGCTAAGGGCTGCTCAGATTCTCATAAATGGCTCTCTGGGTTGCAACTCGATCGTTGGATTCTGCAGGATTTGGCACAGAATAAGCTGATCGACTCGATCCCGCTTCACCAGATAGCGGAGAGGGCCCAGCAACTGGGACTTGACCCTAACAATGTCATCACCACCGTGCAGGGCGCGGAGCACTCAGTTTATCTGAGGGACATGCTAGCCTCGCAGGAACCCATTCGGGTGACGCCGAATGTTCCCCCGCCTCCGCAACTTCCTACCCAATCAAGCTCTCAGTCACATTCCGGTGGCCTATGGGAAGAAGCCATCCCGATCAGTTCACCAGAATCATCAGGTGACCCGGAAAGCACGAACCGAATGCCGAGAATCAAGTTGGAAGATACTGACTCGGAGGTTGCGCCGGAAGAAGACATTGAAATCAATACCGTGAGTGGAGAGTTTACGTGCCCCCACTGCTGGCAGCATTTCGATCGCGGCGATGTTATGTGGGTTGCCAAGCATCCGGGCTTGCGGGATCCGGAACTGGGTGACGAGTTTCCCCTTCGGTTCTTCCCCACTTCCTTTGATGAATTGGGTCGGGCGATCGATGGCATGGGAGTGCGTTGCACCGATATGGCCTGTCCCAACTGCCGCTCGCGACTGCCTCCCCAGTTTCTCGACCTGCCCTGCCACATCTTTTCCATTGTGGGTGCGCCTTCTGCCGGGAAGAGCTACTTCCTGACGAGCATGATCAACCAGCTTGATGAATCTCTTCCGATCAATTTTGGGCTCTCCTTTCAAGATGGCGATGCTTCCGGAAACGCTCTTCTCAGCAACATGCGAGCCAGGCTCTTCAGCGATTCCAGCCGACCCGAGGAGATTGCTCTCGACAAGACTGTCCCCGGAGGGGAAATGTTTCGAACCTGGGAAAGGGAGGGACGCCGTATCAAATTGCCGAAACCCTTCACCTACCTGTTGGCCCCGTTTGGCCATATTGACGGAGAGCGGGAGTCCATGCATCTCGTGTTTTATGATAATGCAGGGGAGCAGTTTGAGCCGGCCGAACGCTCCGAGGCGGCTGAAAGCACAGACGAGGATGCGACGCGTCACCTCGCGACGTCCGATGCCATCTTTTTTCTCTACGATCCTGCGACCAACGTCAAATTTCGAAAAAAGCTGGCTGGAAAAGCTGATCCCCAGGTGAGCGATGAAAAATTTCTGAAGCTAAATCGACAGGACAACATCATCGCCGAGATGCGAATTCGGATCAAATCCGAGTTGTATCTTGATGCCGGAGAACGACTGGAGTCTCCCCTGGCGATGATCGTCGGGAAATGCGACCTGTGGGCGGATTTGCTGGATGCCCCACTTGTCGATCCTGTCACTCCGGATGGGCTTTCACTGGAGATCGTTGCGAAAAACTCGGACCTGATCCGCAAGTTCCTTCTCTCGACCAGCCCCGGAGTGGTTGGCAATGCCGAAGCCATATCCCGTGAAGTCATCTACTTTCCAGTCAGTCCAATTGGTCATTCGCCGCAAGCCTTCAAGGTTCCTGGCGGCAGCGACGAACGCATCGGCCCAGTCCCGGGGAACGTGAATCCTATCCAAGTCGAAGTACCCGTGATCTGGGCGCTCGCTCGCCTTCACCCGGAAATCGTTCCGGTCTCGACTGCTACCTCGCCGTCCAGCGAATCAGACTGAGTCTACTCACCTCCTTATTTCTTCCGTTATGGCCTATCAGATGATTTACACCAGTATTCGGTCCGGCCTAGTGGCGGGTCGTTCTGGATTCTGCACGGCAGCCCGTCATCGTGAGATCAAGGAGTCGCTGGTGGCCCGGTTCGAGGATCTTGCTGCCCAGTATGATCGGTCGATCGTCCCCGGCAGCGAATCCCCCCCCGAAATCTACACCTATCGAATCATCACGATCCGGGGGAACTCTCACCACCTTCTCATGCGGGTTGGGGATGCCGGCAACGATTACTCAGGTAGAACCAACCATATTGCCCATGGAATTGTCCTCTCTCCGGAGGAGATTTCTTCGCTACGGATCACGCCTGCTGAAATGATGCTTCAGTTCATCAAAGATGGCGTCTGGCGAACCCGCTACGAGGAGGCTGCCCAGTATTTTGGCCCCGAGCATGAAATCGACGTCTCACGGATTGTTCCGATAGCGACTCTGCCTGCAGCCCAGTGGTTCACGGAAACGGGTTCGGCTGCCAACGCCGCGCAACTGCTCGGAGTCTCGGCATCAGTGGAAGCGGGCGTTCTTGTTTCGGGATCCACTTCAACAGAAGCTTCACGGCTCTGTGGTCTCTTCGCGGAGAGTCTTCTCGTTCTCGATCCTCACCGAGTCGATGCGCAGACTCTCTGGTCCATTCCGTTCACGACCCTACTGCAATCTACCTCCGAGAGCCGACAGTTTACTTGGTGTGGCTGTTTGCAGGGGAGTTCGGTGCAGGAGAGCGAAGCAAGGTCCGGGCGAAAAATGATCGAATTGAAAACCTTCCTGCAGGCTCCTTCAGGAAGGTATGCGACCATTGCGGAAACTGGTGAAATTCCTTGGGAAGTTGTGCCGGAGCCGATGGAGGAAACTTCGGCCGAACACCCTGCATCGACGGATCAGGCACCGGAGATGACTAGCATACCGCTCACAACGGCCACCTCCGCAGCTTCTTCCATTCCTGAAAATGCTTCTGTCCCACCCCATCCGGAATCAGGCATCTCCCTCGGGTCGAACTTTGAACCTCGTTCGAGAGCAGATATTTCCAGAAGAAAGAAAAAGACACGCAGAATCTTGGCGCTCACGGCGATTACATTACTGATTCTTGGGGGAGTGTTCGGAATGTGGTGGAGCGGCAGCGGTGTAAGGGAAGCGGAAGCCCATTTTAGAGAAAAAATCGATTCTGGATCCGAGCAGAAAGACAAATGGGGCGACGTCAAACGGGACCTTGAAGATTCAGAATACGCAGGGGCCATCAATAAATCCGACTATCTGAAAGCAGTAGAGCGTGTGTCCGGAACGATTGACCGCTATCGCAAACTGGTTGTGAATCTCGGAAACCCGGACAAGGTAGAAGTGGGATCTAAATCGGTTACGGAGGCTTTTCAATGGATCGGAGACGAATGGGAAAAGGAGTCTACAGATGAGACTTCGGATGAGATTGCCAGGATTCAAAAGGTAGTCGAAAAAGAGAGGGAAAAAGCCGACGCGATTGTCAAAGCTTACAGTTCTGCGAAGGAGGAGGTTGAAAACCTCTGGGGTGAGATTTCCAACCTACGCAACCAAGAGGATAAAAACTGGTCGAGCGACGAAGTGAGTATGGAAAGCGCTAACTCCTCACTGCAGGAGTTGGAAAAATTACTTCCGAAAAGAGGAAAGGAAGAAGGTTCTGAAATCGTCTCCTTAAAAAACGAACTATCCAAAATCGAAAAGACGGTGCTTCCCGCAATCGCCTTCCTTGCTCAAGTTAAGAAATCTCCCCCAAGTCAATCGGGTCTGAAAGATGTGAAAGGTAATGCTGAGTCTAGGGAAAAAAACTTGAAGTCGCTGGTAGATGCAGCCGCCGAAGGTGGCAACGCCTCTAAAACCCTAAAAACTGTGCACGATGATTTGCTTCAAATGCTGGAAGAATTGAAGGCAATCGAATCAAAGAACGAGAATACGAATGCCAAAACGCCTCCAACGGAAACTACTGGAAATGAGAAAGCGGAAACAAAAAAAGATCGGCCTGAGCCCATGCCGAAGCTTCACATCTTTTCTTTAACCGTCGGAAAAAACTTTGAAATCCCAATCCCTCCAAAGGTAGAGGAGCGATTGAATGAGGAAAAGTCTGTCAATGTCCTTCCCCTTGCCTGGGATAAGGATGATCCAGACAAGAATGTTCTCAAGGTTAATATATCAAACGGCTCACTACGCTTGGACTCCGGAAGAAAAGAGATCGCGGGCGAAATCAAGAATAGAAAGATCCAAATTCACGAAAAGAAACAGAATACTTGGAAACCCTACATCAACGGCTTTCGATTCGAGTTCGTAAATACAGAACATAGCGAGACATGGGATCACTTTGTTTTCCTGCCTAGAAAAACTGAAAACAACACAGTCTTTCTGGATACTCCTTCACTAGGGGAGGCTCTCAGGAAAAAAGGAGCGGAATTTTTCCTGACTGAACCAATGCAGACATTTCTCAAGCGTCTCGAGATTCGAACTGGAGAGAATGCTTCTTGGTCTGCGGTCTTCAAGGTAAGTGGTATGGAGCTCAAAGAATCTGTGAACGATGTTTCTGACGCACTTAATCCGCTTGCTGATTTGGAGTCGCGCCTAGAGCAACTTAACAAAGAACTCAGTAAGGCCAAGAAAGCAGAAGCAGTGAGGGAGGAAATTGCTGTTTTCTTTGACTCAATTGTTCCTCCTATTGAAGACCAAAAAGAAATGGAATTCTTTAAAGTCCCAATAGGAACCGGGCCCTATAAGCTGCAACCGGATGCAAGCCTCGAAAAAGACCACGACTATTTGATCGATTTACCAAGATCCTCGAGAAGCGTTACGACCTTTCCTGTATTCAAAGAAAAGATCATAATGACACTAGGTGCTCTGGCCGAGTTCTCTAAGGAAGCTAATGTATACAAACCTTACAATGACTCTGTAGCTGATGGCTCTATTAGAGATATTGAGAGCACATCGGGTCCCGCATTTCTCTCAAAGTGCAAACAATTGGCTACCAACTTGGAGGAAGGCAAGAAACCAGGAAAGAAGCCGGAAATTCCTGATAAATCCACCTTGAAAAAAGAGTTCAAAAAGGAAGACGAAGCCATAGATAAGGCTAAAGAATACCAGACCAAAGTCTTTGCGGTGTATGCTTGGAACTTCTTAGATGGGTGGAAAAAGTTTTTTTCAGAAGGCAGAGAAGAATCTCTAAAAGAGTATTTTTCTTCGCCCCCGCGTTCCCTGAGCCAGATTGAAGAGGAAATGAAAAATCTAAAGGCCCAGAAACAGGCGCTCGGGCAAGGCTTTCTCAAAAACGGCGAATTCTCTCTATATCGCGAATACACGGAAACTGTAAAAATTGAGAACAGCCCATCCAAGAAGGAACCAAGGTCTCTTCCCATTCTTCGCGCTGTTCCCAATCACTAAATTCCCGATTCCCATCCCGTCGCCTCAGAATGACCAACCCCGAACTCATACGCCTCGAAGATCTCGTCAATCGTCTCCTTGATGGACTGGACACCTCGGAAGTGGACTCGGGTGCTGATCTCGTAAACTCGGCGCGGGAGTATGCTGAGGCATGTGACGAGGCCAACCGCCGTCTCCAACTCTGCCTCGAGATCCTGGGCAAAGGAAAGGACAAGGAGCACCAGGCACTCATGGCAGCGACGCGAGCGCCCGATCTCCTCGATACCTGCGCCCTCCTCAGCGAACTGCAAACGGATGAGTATCTCCGATTTTGCCGTGAGAACCACCTCCCTCAGCCCCCTTCCCTGAACGAACGGGCAAAACAGGTGATCGATCCCCTCTACGCCCGTGCCGGATCCTTCCAGAAAAAGCTGCGAATGGAATTCAGTGCGGCCAACTCGAAGCGGGACTTCCGCGCAGCTCTTGAGATTGCCCGCCAGTTGGCAAAGGTCGATCCTGCGGATGCAGCGTCCGCGAAGCAGGCGTCCACTTTGGAAGAACGACTCATCCGCGATATCCTCGAGAAAGAAATCATTCCTGCCTTGGATAAAGGGGATGATGATACTGCGGTGGCCGCTCTGGCCAAGCTTAAAGAGATAGCTCCGGAGCGTCAACCGCGGTCGGATGACCGATTCGGGTCCGAATGGAAAGAGGCGATCGGATTGCGCAAGGAACTGGAAAAGGATCAAGCCATCCGGGAATCCTCTAAGTATCTGATTCAGGCTGAAGCTGCCCGCGATGCCGACAACCTGGAGTCGGTCCTCGAAATTCTCGGGCGTATCACAGCATCTCGAGAGAAACACGATTTCGAGCTTTCTCCGGACAAAGAAGCCCTCTACCAGGACCTCCAATCCTGGAAAAAAACGGCCCTCAGGAAAGCGAGGGAAGAGTCCAATTTCCAGTCTGCTTTGGAAGAGCTGAAGCGAAAGCTCAAGCAGATCTCGGACAAAGAATTTCAGAGCACCCCTCCCCCGTTCCAAGAAACTCGCGAAGACGCTCTCGAGCTTCAGCTCCTCTGGAAGGAAATCGCAGAGTATCGGAAACCCGTCGATGATTCGCTGCAGGATCGCGCCCGAAAAATCCTCGGCGAACTCAATGATAAGATTGATCGACACAAGCGGGCGAAACGCCGCAACCTGATCGCTGCCATCAGTGCTGCGACGGTCCTTCTCGTGATTGCATCCGTCTTCACGACCTTTTTTCTTCGGTCCAGCCAGGCGGCGGAACGCCTCCGAGAGGCAAAGACAGATGGTCGATCCGAAGATCTCACCTCGTACTTGGAAGATCTCGATGAGGAACAGCCACCTTGGGCCAATCTCGGCGCTCTTCCCCGGGAAAAAGAAAATGCCCAGGCTTGGCTTCAGGAACAGGAAGCGCTCTCCAGTAGAATTTCCGGCGTGTTTCAGTCGATTCGGGAGGAGTTCGAAAGTCGTCCTGAGACCTCCGACTGGTCCCCGGTATCGCTTATGGCGCTTCGTGATCGAATCGACCAGAGCGAATCCGAGTTGGAAGGGCTCAACCGCGACGCACGGATTCCACTGGAATCGACTGTCACCTCCCTGCGTCTGGAATGGGATCAGCGACTGAGCATCCAGAGAGAGGAACTGGTGGAAGAGTTTGCGACAAAAGTGAAGAAATTGGACGAAAAGGTTCAGGAGCAGCTCCAGTTCGGTAAGCCGATTGCTGACCTCGCCAAGTCGACTGCCGAGGTCGGGCAGTTTTTCACCGAAATGCAGGGACTCACTTCCGGAGAACTCGAGGAACTGAGGCCCTCTGCCGCAGACCTGGCCCGATTCGAGGTCCTTGAGGAGCGACTCCGAGGTTTTGAGGAACAATTGGAAACAGTTCAAGAGATCATGACCAAATGCCGCGGTTTAGAGAGTCTCCAAGCATACTCTCAAGTAGTTCGCGGTTTGAATGACACCGCTTTTCTCCAGGGGTCAGAGAAAATTGCCTTCAGAAACTTGGTTGTTGCTGCCGATTCCAAAGATCGGGTCTTTCGCAACATTCTGATGCCCGGGAAAATCGTGGCATGGGAGAACCTCAGCGAACGGAGTTTCGGTGCCGACGGATATCCTGGTGATATTTCGTCGGATGAGGAAGTTGTCTTCCTGACGATGCGCGACGATGAATCCCTCGGTGAAATCTATCTCTACGATATCCGGGTCGGAGGCCAGACAAGAACCATTTTTTGCCGAGGCAAAACGCTGGAGGGAGATCAGGTCGATGGAGCGGGAAGAACGATATTCATCGGAGATGAAGTCTACGATCCGTCTGGTGGCAGCCTTTTGTCCGTTATCTTCAATGAAAAAAAATATCGTGCCGGTGTTGCTCTGAATGAAAGACTTTCACCCGAATCCCGCTTTTTCCAAAGTCTCAACCTCGGGAACATGGTCGACGAGGACTTTGAAGGATTTACCCGGGCGGGCCTGGATGTTGTGGATGCCGTCCTTGCTGCTCCCGATGAAGTGAGCCCGGTTTTCCAGGCTTATCTCTTCGAAGAGCTCGGTAGGTTGATGGGCTCCCGCCGGGAAAAATGGCTGCTCGAATTTTCCAATTTCGAGGAGGATCTCGGTGAGTTGCAGGCCATCACCAAAGGAACCCTGGAGCCGGAAGATTGGTGCGCCCCTGCCAAACGCGACGAGCTTGAGCAACCCCTCCGAAAATTCTTCTCTGCTCGGCAGGACCGGGAATACTTGAAGCGAGCCAAGGCAGTATATAGCTTCTACGCGAGAGTTTTCACAGGAGGACTCTTCTTCGGTGGATTCGTCAATCATGAGGACGAAAAAGTCCTTCTCGGCGAAGCGGAAGCTCAATCGCTGCTGTGGGGATTCGATGATGCAGGTTCCGTGGTGAAGGCCTTCCAAAAGTCCCCCGATGGAAATTGGGAGGTCACCACCCCGGTTACAAAATTCAGTCCTCTTTTCTTCCTAGGGTCGGAACCGGCGCAGACCTGGCAAGAGGCGGCTGAAGCCAATTTTGTCGATCCAGATGACCCGGTATTGCTCAGCCGACTTCCCGAGCACTTCAACTACTCGACGGGAGAGAATGAGTAATTACGAGGTAAAATGGAAAGGGCGTCACTCGGGGCCATATTCCCTCGATGAATTACGCGAGAAATTCGACACTCGGGAAATTGGAGGGATGCACGAAGTTTCCGTCGATGGACAATGGATGACGGTGCGGGCCTTTTTCCGCCGCAATCCGAATCAACCTCCTGTGTCCGCCGAGGATAATACTGGCACAGGGACGGGTTACTCTGCTCCCACCCCGATGGGATCGATTTCCCAGTCCGCGATTAGGACTCATCCTTCGACCTTGGATGCGACTCCAGTCAGCGGTGGTCCCGAGATGGCTCTGCCGATCCACCGTTATGGGCAAACAGATTCGATCCAACATTTTTACGCAGGATTCTGGATCCGAGCGGTGGCGCTTTTCATCGACGGCCTGTTTCTCGTGTGGGCACCACTGTGGGCATTCGACTACTACCAGGAAGGATCGACTCTTACCCTCGACACCCTGCGCTCACTGACGATGGTTCAGTGGATCATCGCGGGTTTTGCTGTATGTGCTGCGGGATGGCTATATTTCACTGTCTTTGAGGCTTCGCCGCTGAATGGGTCACTTGGAAAGCGACTCGTCGGACTCGAGGTCTCAAAAAATGATGGCTCGAAGATCGACATTATGACGGCTTCTCTCCGCAACCTCGCCAGAGTCGGATCAGGCCTAATGCTCGGTATTGGTTTCCTGATCTCTCTCTTCAGTCCAAAAAGTCAGACCTTCCACGATCTCGTCTCCAACACCGTCGTGTTCCAAAAGTTTCCTGAAACCACCGTATTCCCGTTCCGTCACTAGCTCATTATACCGATGTCAATGGACCTACCTCCCGAAAACCTGAAAGATGTTCCTGAAGAACGAATCTCCGTCGCCACTCCCGAACTAAACTGGAGCGGTAACGATGTTGAGCAACGCAAAGGCTTCAAGGGAGGGCATTTCACTGCGGTGAACAATGGTTTCACCTTTGTCATCGGGCTAATCCTAACCGGCTTGTTTTTCTTGCTGGTTATTTATGGGCTAAATCGTTTCGAGCAGACCCAATCAATCGGGGAGATGTTTTTGCGAGGCCCAATCCCGATTCCCATCGTGTTTCTCTTTTTCTGGTGCATAGCCATTCTCCTCGTAAAAAAGAAGAAGCTCCAGTTTCAGCGAAGGACCCTCGATCTGAAGCCCTTTCCCGACGATCCCTCCTTTCTTCTCAACCCTGAGACAGCACAGGAAGTACTCGGGAACGTGCACCGACTCGTTGATGATCCCCGTCATTTCGTTCTTTTCAACCGAATCGAACGCGCTCTCTCGAACCTGAAAAATATCGGACGCATCAGCGATGTTTCCGAAATCCTGCAGACACAGGCCGACTACGACGAAGGGCAACAGGATTCCAGTTTCCGACTGGTGAATGGCTTCATCTGGGCGATCCCGGTTCTGGGATTCATCGGGACGGTACTCGGTCTGAGTAGCGCTATCGGCGGCTTTGGAACTACCGTGGCCGCCGCTGGAGTGGACGTTAGTGCACTAAAGGACTCTGTTGGTGGTATTACGGACGGACTTTCAACTGCCTTTGAAACGACTCTGATTGCCCTCATCGCTGCTCTCATTGTTCAGGTTTGGATGACCTTTACCCAGCAGAAGGAAGCACTCTTCCTTGATGAATGCAGTGACTATTGCCACGCCCACGTCGTCTCAAAACTTCGCCTCAGAGAAGAATAACCTATGCCAAGAGCACGTCGCAGTTCCGGGGTGAATGTCAGCTTTTTCGCCTTTCAGGATATCATCACCGCGGTAACGGGGATCTTGATCCTCATCGTTATTGTGTTGGTCCTGATGCTGCAACAGCCGGGCACTGTCGATGTTCCGATTCCAGAAGTGGACAAGCGAACCCTTGCTGAGTTGGAGTTGCTCATCGAAGAGGCATTGGTTAAGATTAAAAGATTCGCCACGATCAACTTCACCACCGGCAATGAAACAGTGGAGAAGATCAAGACCGAGATTGAATCGATTCAGGAAGAGTTGGGCAAAGAGGAAGATCTGGCGCGCCTGGCGCTCCTGCAAAAAGTCGAAAAGACCGAAATAGAACGCGACCAGGCTCGCGAGTCTGTCGAATCGCTAATGAAGGCGAAAGCGAAGGCCGAAGAGTTGGTGAGCGAACTAGAAACAACGCTGGAGGAGCGGCTCGAGTTCGTCCGTGAAAATGCGGAACAAGAACAGGTCTGGATACAGTATTCGGAGTCGGAGAAGGAGCCTGTCATCATCGAACTGGGGAGCCGGGGAGGAATTCTCCGAGACCTCCACACACCTGAGTTCAAGAAGTCTTTTGCTTCCACAAATCTCGAAAGAGAGATCCGGAGTCTGACCGGCACGGTGGATAGCGAGGAATCCTACTTCGTATTCTTTATTCGCCCAAGCGGGATCGCCGCGTTCAGTCCCATTCGAGAAATCTTGAGAGAAGAAGGATTCGATCTTGGATATCGGCCTCTTGGCGAGAAAGAAGAATTGAAGATTCTTGGACCCGAAACACTGGAGTTCGAGCCATGAGAAGACGTGCCCGCCAACCGAAGGATAGCCTTGACCTGCTCCTCGATACGATGTGCAACGCTTTTGGCGGAATCGTTTTGATTGCGCTTCTGGTCGCAATCCTCATCGAAAAGCCGGGAGATGAATCTTCGAAGGCTTCTGCATCGGGAAAAGAATCCCTCGAGAAGCTGAGAAAGGTGAGAGAGTTGGAAGAGCTGGAAGAGGACCTGGAAGATTTACAGACTCGATGGGAAGAAAACCGGGAACTTATCGAACTCGTCGAAGAACGAGATCGACTCGCTCGAATCCTCTCCAATCGGCAACAGAACGCAGCCCTTTCCGTGGTCCAACTCAATGAACGGCTCAGGAAAGCTGCCGAAGAACGAACCAAGATGCTGGAGGACGTGGGTCAATTGCAAAGGGAGTTGGCATCATTGGAATCCCAAATCCTGGACAAACGGGAATCCGTGGAGGGCCTGCAAGTTGAGATGGAAGAACTTATCTCCAGTCGGATGAGTGAGACGCGACCGCCCGAGCTGCGCGACGCGGGCGGAATTCAAGTCAACCTGATCATGCGATACGGAGAAATATTCTTAGTGGAATTCTTCGAGTTCAACGCTTCTGGCGATATTCACGGAGTTTATGAAAATGAGGAATCAATACGATGGTCAGGTCCTGTCACTACCCCCATTCAAGGGAAGGGATGGGAGGCAACGAGTGACAATCAGGATTTTCGAAATCTTATCGCTGGCGTTAGCCGATATAACAAACTTCACTCCGCAAGGCCGTCTCAACGGATGCACATCGCGATGTTCGTCTATGGAGATTCTTTCAGCCATATCAATACTCTTTTTGGAATTATCGATGAAGAAGGAAATATAGCCCGCGGTTGGGAACCGTGGGAGGAAAATCGCACCATGGCTTTCAGCGCCGATGGAGAGAAGAGCCAAGTTGAGTAGAAGAATCAAGCAGTCATGAATTCGAGCAATACACAAAACGATGTCAAGGCAAGTCATTGGATCAAGGCTGCCATATGTGCTGTGATCGTTCTTTTCCTCTTGTTTTTCATCTTCACTCGCTCTTCCTGCACCCAAGCGGGAGGAGGAGGAGGAGGTCAAGCGAGCGTCGAGGAGAGCGGAAATGGTTCCGAATCACAAAGTGACTCGAATGAAGACGGCAAATCGCCAGACGCAACTACCTCGAGTGAAGCCGAAGGAGATTCAAAGTCTACCGAGGAGGGAGAAGAAGCGGAGGTAGCCGAGTCCTCCGAAAATCCACAGAAAGAAGACTCGCCACCTACTACCGAAAATTCACCTTCTGAACCTGATGCCAACTCTTCCCCACCCGTTGATACACCGGCATCTGCCGGAGCACCTAGAGGGCAGAATATCGGGGGGCTTCTCGTCAAAGGTGATCGGCTCGGGGTCATTCTAGACGTTTCGGGCAGCATGCAGCGCTACCTTGAAAGCTTGCGATCGGAGATTCGGTCACGTTTTGATTCACCTGTCTTCTTGGAAGTCGAAGGATGTTTCATCGAACCATCGACAGCAGACCCGCCCGGTTCGGCATTTGACTCCCGAAATCCGAGACTCCGGGATTCCGTCATGAATGCGATTCGAGAGCTTGTTGTGGTCGAGAAGGTCGACTCCATCTACTGGTTCTGTGACCTTCAGGACGAACAAACTAACGAGGGTCTCAACGAACTGGCCCGTTTGGCGCAGGGCAAGCCAGAAGGTGCTCCTGCTTTTCACCTCTATATCCGAAGCACGGATGAGAAACCAAGCAAGAAGTTAGACCAGATCATACGACTGACCCAGGGCGCCTTTGAAAAACGACGATAGGACAGCATATAATGGGTATTCGAATTCTTTTACTTTTTAGTTTCTCGACTGTTTCTCTACTTAACAAGGACGCCTCAAAGGTGTGATTGAGAGGTTTGCTGCGCCCTTTCACGCACACCATCTGGACCGAAGCCGGAGCATTATGGCGCGTAAAAGGTGAGCGATCCTTCCGATTATTCATGCTGTTCAATTGACGGTTCACCGGGGGTTTCCTCATTTTTATCGGGCTTCACGCACTCTGGAATAGCCCCCTGATAATTCACTTACTGGGGGAAACTCTCGGCTACTTTCTACTCCGCATCATCTTGGAACTAATATCATGGATGCTCGTCCTTTTGCTGATTCAAACAGGGATAAAGCAAGTTGCTGAAGCAAGGAAAGCTGATCCTCGATCGAATAATCCCGCCGAGATATTCGGCAGCACCATAGCCTAAAGACAGCCTCCGGTCCCGCTACTACTTCGGCGATCGGTTCTTCGACCGAAAATCGGGCGGACGTTTGCTCAACCAGCGAACGAATTTCTGTATCTCCTCGTTTCCTCGAAGCGCTTCGATCGTGGGATAGACACGCGCCAGTTCTGTCTCCGAGAAGAGACTGTGAATTTTGCTGTGGCAGATCGTATGCAGCACTGCAATCGGACCATGCTTGCCTCCGCGAAGCTTGGGAATCAGATGGTGGCGGCTCTCGAGAGGAGGTGGAATCGGTCGATCACAGAGAGTACAAATTTTCCATTGTTCTGTCTCTGACATACCCGCTGAAATTCCGTTCTCTCTCAGCCAAGGGTCACATACGGACGTAATCCCTGCAGTCCTCCTTCACGACCGAAACCGCTTTCCTTGTATCCGCCGAACGGACTCGTCGGATCGAACTTGTTGAACGTATTGGCCCAGATCACGCCAGCCTTAATCTGATCAGCGATTTGAAAAATCTTACTTCCCTTGTCCGTCCAGATCCCTGCACTGAGCCCGTAGCAGGTGTCATTGGCTCTCGCAACGGCCTCTGCCGGAGTCCGGAAGGTGAGCACACTGAGGACAGGACCGAAAATTTCCTCCCTCGCAATGCGATGGCTCGCACTGACCCCGGTGAAAAAGGAAGGCCGACACCAGAATCCCTCGTCCGGCAGTGGACAGCTTGATTCGTGCAGCTGAGCCCCCTCGCCGATGCCTGCACCGATCAGACTCGTGATACGACCCAACTGCTCTCGCGAATTAATCGCCCCAATATCAGTATTTTTGTCGAGCGGATCCCCGACTCGGAGAGTTTCGAGACGACGCTCGAGTCGAGCCACAAAATCGTCATGAATCGACTCCTGAATAAGGAGGCGGCTTCCGGCACAGCAGACGTGCCCCTGGTTGAAGAAGATCCCGTTGATGACTCCCTCGACTGCTTCGTCGATTGCCGCATCTTCAAAAACGATATTCGCCGCCTTGCCTCCGAGTTCCAAGGTGAGCTTTTTATCCGTGCCCGCCACCTGGGAAGCAATTGCCTTTCCGACTGCGGTGGATCCCGTGAAAGCCACTTTATCGATCCCATCGTGCTCGACTAGACTGGCACCAGTCTCGCCCATCCCCGTCACAATATTAACAACGCCAGGCGGCAATCCTGCTTCCTGAAAAATCTCGGCGAGATGCATCGCCGTGACGGATGTCGTCTCGGCGGGCTTCAGGACAACGGTGTTGCCGCAAGCCAGCGCCGGAGCGATTTTCCATGCCGCCATCAGGAGCGGAAAATTCCAAGGAATGACCTGCCCGGCGACTCCGACGGGTTCAGGAGTCCGGCCTGGAAAAGCATATTCCAGTTTGTCCGCCCACCCAGCGTAGTAGAAGAAATGAGCTGCTACCAACGGCAGATCGACATCGCGGCTTTCCTTGATTGGCTTGCCGCCGTCCATCGATTCGAGAATGGCAAGCTCGCGAGCTTTCTCCTGAATGATCCGGGCAATACGGAAGAGATACTTGCCCCGCTCGGAGGGAGCCATCGGACCCCAGACTTTCTCGTAGGCTTTGCGAGCGCTGCGCACAGCTCGGTCGACGTCTTTCCCTTCTCCTCTCGCGATTCGCGCATGACGTTTGCCCGTCGCCGGGTTGACCGACCAGAAGTATTTTCCGGAAGATGGAGATACAAACTTTCCGTCAAGAAACAGCTCATACTGCTTCTTCAGCGAGACCGGCATGGTCTCCGGTGCCGGTGCATACTCAAAAGCGTCGCCAAATTTCAGATCTCCCATTTCGTTTCGTTTCTTTGAATTGTCTTCGGCTTAGGCCTCTGACTTATGTCTTTGGATTAGGGCTTTCGGCCTACCCTTTCGAAAAATAGTCTTCACTCTGGTAGTTGCCATCAACGCGCTTCGCAATTTGCAGCTCTACATCACCCAGCAACGAGCTCGCTCCGAAACGGAACCACTCCGGGGTCAACCAATCATCTCCGGCCGTTTCCTTCACCATGACCAGATACTGCAAAGCCTCCTTCGCCGTGCGAATGCCTCCTGCCGGCTTGACCCCGACTCTCTTTCCTGTCGCGAGAAAGTGGTCCCGCACCGTTTCGACCAGCACCAGTGTGACCGGTAAAGTAGCGGCGGGGGAAACCTTGCCCGTCGAAGTCTTTATGAAGTCGGCACCCGCCTCGATCGCGAGCTGACTCACGAGCCTGACATTGTCATACGTCTGCAACTCGCCCGTCTCGAAAATCACTTTGAGGTGCGCCTTGCCACACGCTTCTTTCACCGCCGCAATTTCGTCACTGACCCGTTGCAATTCTCCCTCGAGAAAACTCCCTCTCCCGATCACCATATCAATTTCGGCAGCGCCGGAACTCACCGCATCCCGAACATCGGCGAGTCGCAATTCCAGCGGATACTGACCACTCGGAAAACCGGTCGCCACAGAGGCAACAGGAATCCCGCTACCCTCCAGTTCCGAAACCGCATGCTCAACCAGGTTCGGGTAAACGCAGATTGCGGCGCAGGGCGGGCAGTCATATCGCTCCGGCATCGGCTGTCTCGCTTTCCGACAGAGATGAGTAACTTTGCCCTTGGTATCGGCCCCTTCCAGGGTCGTCAGATCCATCATAGAGACCGCCAACTTGAGACCGATATCTTTGGCCTCATTTTTGATCGATCTTTTCGTGAATTTCGCGGCGCGCTCGTCCACGCCAACTTGATCGACGGGGGGGACAGGAGAGGAAAGAACAAAAGGCATAGCTCGATTTCGCGAATCAATACTGGAGTGATCAGCACATTCTGACCATATCCTTCACGAGCTGAAAGTAGAGATAAAAAAGTCCCCTCCACGAGTAGCGAAATGTCCCTGCCGTATCCGCAAGACGGATCAATCCAGTGTCCAAGTTGTGTTTGATCTGCCGTCCCGTTTCCTTCTCAATCAACCCGGCCAGGTCCTCGGGTTCGTCCTCAACGAAGTCGGTTGTTTCATAACCCAGGCCGCCCATCCACTTTCGATGCACCTCGAGCAATTCGGGAAACAATTCTGCATCCGGTGCCTGGCAAAGGGTCACATCCGGTGCTGTCTTCATCGGGTTACTGAAGGGAATGTTGGACGTCCGAAAAGTTTGTCCATCCCGATGCCGAGAAGTCAGCGCCAGACATCCCCACGAAACGCCCTCCTGCTCAGTCAGGCTAATTGCAGCCTGCTCCCGAGTTTCTGGATGATAAAAAATGCGATAGAACTGGTTCATTCCATCCCAATCCCAACCCGTGTCGGAGACATATTCGAAACCGGCTTCCTCCACCTCGTCGGTCATATCGGAGAATGCAGGAAACCGAGAGGCTCCCGGAGGCGACTGCTGCTCGAGAGTCTTATCCACAGGAAGGCGAAGCTGTCGAATCCGTGTCAGCAATTCTACCCAGGGCAGGAGAAACCAGATCAAGAGCCCCCCAACACCGGCTACAATATTTCCGGTGGGGAGATAGAAAGCGAGAAAGGTTGCCGTAAGGATCCCAACCGCTCCCAGCTTGCGGAGGATCCGGTTCGAAAAGCTACGGAGTCCAAACGCGAAAATAAGAACTCCGAGGATGATGAAAAGTTCGGTCATACAGTTTCTCCAAATTACGTCGGCCCGTCCATTTGAGAAAGTGAAATTACTCCCCCGATGTCGCCTCTTTCTCTTCCGACTCGAGAATAGATACAAGAACTCCGCCGATCACATCGATGATGTCATTGTGCCCCGCGGCTCGAATCGAGACGAACTCGCCTTTTCCGGCTGCTTCCGCCTTGGCCGCGATCGCCTGCCCCATTGAAATTGGGATCAGTCGATCGCTGTCGCCGTGAAAGACCGTAAGTGTTCTCGACCGAGGTGATTCGAGCCAGCGCTCCAAGGCACTTTCGTTATCATAGTGGTGAGTCAGCAACAGGGAAACGACCGGCCCCACTCGCCGTCGCGCCATTTCTTTCATCGTCGTAAAAGGCGAGACCATGACGACATCGCCGAATCCATGACGACCAGCTGTGTCCAACGCCACAGCCCCTCCAAGCGAGTGCCCCATCGCAGCCGATCGGCGCGTCAACTCTTCCACCGTCATGTTCAGTTCCTTAGCCACATGCTGCATCGAGGCGTCCACTGAACTCACAATCGAACTGGGCGAAGGGCGCCCACCACTGAACCCATATCCAGGGTAGTCAAAAAGAACATAGGCCTGGCTCACATCCGGTTCCGCCGCGGCAACAAGATCGACCCAGTTGAGCGCAACTGATCCATTCCCTCCGAAAACCCACCAGACTCGTTCAGGTACCTCGACGAGATTTTTTGGATACAGGTAGATCGACTGATTCCTCTCGTCCGAAAGGTAGGTGATTCTCTCGACCTGCTTCAGCGCCTTCGCTTTCGTTGAATAACGCTGAGGAAAGTAGATCAGGTTGGCCTGACCGAGATACATCATCAACACCCCGAGCAGAAAAATCCCGAAGAGCACAAGAAGAGTCACCTTCATGGGACACTATTCCTTCCGCCGGAAGATCGCAACGTGTCGATCGACCGATTTACCTTCGGTTGGCAAAGCCCGGGTTTCCGTGTTGAACTCGCTTCGAATCAATTCCCCTCCGAGTCGTTGAATCGCCTCGAGCGCGAGCTCGTGCTCCTTATCGAAATAGCTCGTAATGATGAGGCGGCCGTCGTCGCCCACCTTACTGAGAGCCTGGTCGTAAATTTCTTCCCACGTCTTCGCACCATTCCAGTAGTTCTGGTGCCGCATGAAAACGAGATCGTAATCATCCCCCAGCTCATTGTGAAGATCGAGTTTACTGGCGTCGCCAGTCATGAATTCGCATTCACGAGTCACCGACGTCCCCTCAATCTCGCGACGCCCGCCAAAACGCCTCTGCGCATTCTCAATCTCGCGAGCGCGGACATCCATGCCCGTCAGTCTGACCTCTCCCGAAGCTCCCTTGAGGTCGGAAAGAAAATCAGTCAACACTTCGGCCTCACGACATTCACCACAAGCGATGTCGAGGACCCGTGCCTCCTCCCGCTTCGCGAGACCTCTTCGAACTGTCTCGGCATCATCAGCCGTGACCTTCCGGAGCATCTTCCGCAGCCGGACGAGATCTTCCTCGGACTCGGATCGCAAGCGTTCGGACATAGGAACTACTTCTTCTCGTGATGAGCCTGGTAGTGCTCTTTCAGCACGTCCCGACCAAAATCGCCTTTGAAGTCGCGCCAGACGGCATGCACGTGATTCGCGTTGTTTTGCGTATTCGCATACTCAAGGAGGAAGGTCGGACCCTGCACTCGATAGTAGTGAGGTTCGCCCCTCTCGATTCCCCCAGCCCAGGCAAACACGATCTTGTCCATTCCCGCTTCCTTGATCGCCGCGAGATCATCTTTAGCCACTTCCGTGCGAATACGGTGAACATAAACATGGATGAGTTCGCGAAGATTCGCTCGCTGCTCCTTCTCAAGATCAGCCCAGCCAAGTCCAGCATCGCCAAGTGACTCGACCGTGGGCTCTGCCGATGTCAAAATATCACGGGGAGGCTTCTCCTCAAAAATTGCCTTGGCCTTCTGCTCATCAGAAAGCGACTGCACCAGCTTGCGAGCGACATCTTCTTCGCTGGCGAGAACGCGAAGCCCTTTGCGAGGTCCCTCGAGGATTTCACCCGGATTGGAAGCAAAGAAATTAGGAGTCGCGGCAACCACCTTGCCGTCCGCAATCGTGAAATTCAAAGAAAGGTGATGGCCCTCAAAGCTCCAGCCCCACGCTGCGGATCCTGGCTTTCCGAAAATGGTCACATAATACATTTCCGTATCCCGCTTCGCGTCCTGTTCCATTTCCCAGAGAACCTGTTCGAGTCCCATGACCTGGGTTGCCGTAAGAAAGCCGCGATGGCTCATCCCCGTGTTCAGCAGCGCATAGGCGAGGTGACGCTGGTCCGCACCCATGTCTTTCAGGGTCAGTCCATCTCTCATGCCCTCGCCCTCGAAAGGCTTGGGAATGAAATGCCAATCCTCCCGCTCCTTCGCGGTGAGCTCATAGGTGGCTTGCGCACGTTGCTCCTTGCTCAGCGTCTGGAGCCAGGCGTTGGCAGCATCGGCCATTTCGACGGCGGATTCGTGACTTTTCGCCGGGGTCAAACCCAGGGCGAGGATAGCAGAAAAGAAAGTGAGATATCGGTTCATGGACGCGTAATTAGCCAATAATCCGAAGAAAGAGCAAGGGCGCAATCAATGCCCTCCTCGTTTCTCGGACTTCCGCTTCCTGACTTCTTGAACGATTGTAACCGTGAGCATCGCTCTTTCGTCTTCTTGAGAAAGAGCCAAGGAGCAGACGCAACTGGCAGACGATGTTTTTCTTTGATACAACGCGGACGAGCAATCACGTGGAAACCGAGATTCCAGAGTCCGAATGGGTCGAGCGAGCGAGAAAGGGCGACGAAGAAGCCTTTCTCCGACTTGCTGTAACCTATCGTCCCCGCGTCTGGAGCACAGCATCGCGTTTTGCCCGTTCCCGAGCTGAGCTCGAGGACCTCACTCAGGATCTCTTTCTGAAAATCTGGAAGGGCCTCTCGAGCTATCGTGCCGACGCTCCCTTCGAAAACTGGGTCATGACCGTGACCGTGCGCGGCTGCTATGACTTTCTCCGCAAACATCGTCGGAGACGGGAAAGCGAAGTCCTTGTCGATCCGCAGGGAAGTCGTGACGCGCCCGATAAAAGATCGGAACGCGCCGAAAAACAACGCGATGCCTCGGAGACCGTGCAATTGCTTCTCCAGGAACTCCCTCCCAAAGATCGCACCGTGATTACCCTTCTCGATCTCGAGGAGCGCGGAGTCAAAGAGACTGCTCTACTCACCGGGTGGAGCGAATCAAATGTGAAGGTAAGGGCTCACCGCGCCCGTAAGAAGATGCGGGAAATTTACGATGAACTCGGCTTGGAATCATGAAAGACGACCACCCTATTTTTGATCTCATCGAAACAGCACGCCATACGACGCCTTTTGGCGAAGGCAGTGAATTCGGATTCGAGACTCGGCTGCGTGCAGCAATGCACGAAGTGACACCGTCGGTATCTGAGTGGGTCGCGACCTTTTCGTGGCGCTTTTCCTTTGCCTGCCTCCCACTTCTCGTCGCCGTCGCGCTGTTCCTCGCCTTTGGACAAACTGAATTCGTACCCGAAGGCGTCGGTGGATTTGTCTCGCACTGGTCGAGCTATCTCCCGATTGAGTTGTAGGACCGCCACTTTATGAAGACAGGGAAAACCAAACTCAAGGCAGGCTGCGGACTCTTCATGGTCTTCGGAGCGGGATTTCTCTGTGGCGTAATTATTCTCTTCCTGCTGCTCGTGAAAATCATCCCGTTGAGCGAAGGATGGCGAGACGAAGAATCGAAGGAATTCGTGATCGAACACCTTTCGAATCGGCTCGATTTTACCGATGATCAACTCGAGCAAGCCAAGCCTATCGTCTATGACGCGCTCGACGAGCGCTACGCTCATCGCAAGGTCTATGTTGGAGCTGATATCGAGCTCACTCGCCTTGCCTTTGAAAAGTTGAAACCTATTCTCACTCCGGAACAGCAGGAAAAGGCAGCCAGGATGTTCGAGAACTGGAAGAACGGAAAAGAACATCTTCTCCGCGGGGAAAAGGAGGAATCGCAGCAGCCTGCGGCGCCCGATCCCGAGCTGGGATCCGAATAATCGCTTGCGATCCGGTCGATTCGCCTGTTTGATCGCCGATCTTGACGTGTCGGGTGGCATCCCGCGCCCCCGTGTCTTTATCCCTCGCGTCATCCGCCGGTCGGTGCCGGCACTTCTTCCTTTACCCACTGAACCTTCGCGTACCGTGATCCAGCTCATCTATCGAAAATTCGGCAACCGTCTTCAAGCGAAAGACGATGTTCTCTCAGGTCTGACCGTAGCCCTTGCGCTCGTGCCCGAAGCCGTTGCCTTCGCCATCATCGCCGGCGTACCTCCACTCGTTGGGTTGTATGCCGCATTTATGGTCTGCCTCGTCACCGCAATCGCTGGCGGACGGCCCGGAATGATCTCGGGTGCCACAGGTGCCCTCGCGGTCATCATGGTCGGACTTGTGAAAATCGGTAATGAGCGTGGGGTCGAACTCGGTCTCGGCGAAAATGCCGGCCTCCACTACCTCTTTGCTGCGGTCATTCTCATGGGACTGATCCAGATCACTTGTGGAGCTCTTCGCCTGGGTCGCTTTATCCGACTCATTCCCCAGCCCGTCATGTTCGGATTCGTCAACGGTCTCGCCATCGTCATTTTCCAGGCGCAGTTCCCGATGTTTACCGAAAGCCCGACCACGCCTGATGCGGCCTGGCTCGCAGGCTCTTCCCTGTTTCTCATGCTGGGCCTTGTCCTCTTGACCATGGCGATCAGCTTCTTCCTGCCTAAGTTCACGACGGCAGTTCCTGCCTCACTCGTCGGCATCATCGTCGTCAGTCTCATCGTGATTCTGGGTGGCATGAATACTCTCGTCGTGGGCGACATGGCCTCCATCAGCGGCGGACTGCCTTCGCTCGTTTCTTTTAACATCCCGATGAACTGGGACACGCTCACCTTTATTGCTCCGTTCTCTTTTATTCTCGCAGCGGTAGGACTGATCGAGTCGCTCATGACTCTGACCCTGATCGATGAGCTCACCGAGACACGGGGAAAGAGTAATCGAGAGTGCGTTGGCCAAGGTGTCGCGAACATCATCACCGGATTTTTCGGAGGGATGGGCGGTTGTGCCATGATAGGTCAAAGTATCATTAACATTCGTTCCGGAGGTCGCGGTCGTCTCTCGGGAATCGCCGCTGGCATTCTCCTGCTTTGCTTCATCCTTTTTGCGAGTCCGCTGATTGAGAAAATCCCACTCGCCGCACTGACTGGCGTCATGTTCATGGTTGTTATCGGAACCTTCGAGTGGTCGAGCATCCGAATTCTCGGGAAAATCCCGAAATCAGATGCCTTCGTCATCCTTCTCGTTTCACTGGTCACGGTATTTACTCACAACCTCGCTCTAGCCGTGATCTCTGGAGTGATCGTCTCCGCTCTCGTTTTTGCCTGGAAGTCCGCTCATCACGTTCATCGCGAAACCGAAATCCGGGAAGACGGAACCAAGGTCTACTATCTCCACGGACCTCTTTTCTTCGGGTCGATCCAGGATTTCTCTACCGAGTTCTCTCCTGCAGATGATCCCGATGTCGTCATCTGCGACATGATGGACTCAAGGGTCTGGGATCACTCCGGACTCGAAGCCATCCAGAAACTCGCCGAACGATATCGAGCCGCTGGGAAGACGCTCAAGCTGCAGCACATCAGCGCGAACTGTCGGGATCTCCTCAAGAAAGCGGGAAGCCTCGTCGACGTGATTCTTCTCGAAGATGATCCAACCTATATCGTCGCCAATCTCAAGCGCGAGAATCGGACGCCTTCTTCCGGAGCCGTAGATGGAGTGAAGACGGATGTCGAAGGGTGAGTGGAAACCCTGCCTCAGGCCGCTCCGATTGGAACAACCGCACTCCGCTGAGTCTCATGCATATACGCGTCGGATAACGGGGTTCGATCGAAACGCTCCGTTTTGATGTCGGGGTCCAGCGCATCCAGCGGACTCGCGTTCCCGATCTTCCCGCTGCACATCATTTTTCCAAAAGGTTTTCGCCGCTTCGCGGCCTGCCTCCAGCTCATGACGCAGTCGGAAAAAACACCGAAGGCTTGTAGGTGTTTTGGACAGGAGCCGAAGCGACGTGCCCCGCAGCGATTCCCGCGAAGGGGTAAGGGGGCTGGCGGAAGCCACCGAGTCAATTCTCGAACCATTCCAATACGAGAAGAAACCCCGTCCTTTCCGAATCGGTCAATCCTCGAAACTCGCGGAGATCTCTTCTCCAACACCAGCGGGTCGTGATCGTGTTCATGAAGACGAACAAAGCGAGTTCATCCGAACACATCAAGTAAAAAGTGTTCATTTGAGCATATTTTCGAATTCAGCCTCGATACCGGACCTGAATACCAGTTCATACCAGTTCATACCAGTTCATACCAGTTCATACCAGTTCATACCAGTTCATACCAGTTCATACCAGTTCATACCAGTTCATACCAGTTCATATCAGGCAAGGTAGCTTTGGTGAAAAGACCTGTTCTGGTAGCGCCTGATAGGCCCACATTTCCCGAAGAAAACCTTGCTACCACGGAGCTTTCCGAGGATTCTTGAAAGCAGACTACCTCGGTGATATCACTTCACGAGGTGATACTAATAAATACTGTTCGCTGAAGAAAATGCTGGGAGCACGAAGACGGACAGTTCTCTTTCTCGGATCGTGCTTCTTGGCGGGTGCGGTTGCTGCAGCCCTTGTCTACATCGGAGATCTCTTCCAGTGGCCAAGTTTCAATCGAAGGGCAGGTTTTTTTGGCACTGAGTTCATGGGTTCGTTCCTCTACGCGATCAATGACCCCTATGCGATTCACATCGTGGCCATTTTATGGTTTTGCTATGCCGCAACAGCCACGTGTTTTATCGGAATAGTCACAGGATTGATC
This sequence comes from Verrucomicrobiales bacterium, assembly GCA_965657775.1. Taxonomy (GTDB): domain Bacteria; phylum Verrucomicrobiota; class Verrucomicrobiia; order Verrucomicrobiales; family DEV007; genus Arctic95D-9. The sequence goes on along the minus strand of CBFHPY010000005.1, from coordinate 223,628 downwards.
CGGCGGCGAATTATGTGAACTGATGGTGGCCTTGACCGACCTGGCCCTCCCAAAATAGGGCACAACAAGGCATGGGACTCGGTGCCGGGTAGCGTCTCTTGTTTGCGCGAGGGCCTCAGGTTTGCGCTGGCCTTCTGGGTGAAACGAGTCCATTTTGAGGGTAGCTGAAGAAGATGGGCATCACCACTGATCTAGAAAAACTGGCCTCACTCAGGGATCAGGGAGACCTATCTCAAGCGGAGTTTGAGAAGGCTAAGGAGCGCCTGCTTTCCGAAGACGCAATAGAGGGATCACAGATCCCTGAGGAAGATGCTCCTCCACTCCCCAAGAAAGGAGGGGAAGAAAAGCCAGAGCGGTACCTCCTTATCGCAGTTCTCTCTACAATTGCAGCGGCATTCGCAACAGGTTCAGCGATTATAGCTCCTTCACCAATCAGTTTGCTGGTTTTTGGCCTGTTTGCTGTCGCCGCAACCTTGAATTGGATTGAGCTCTCAAAGCAAAGGGGAAGGAAGTGATTGCACCAAACTTCGCAACAAGGGAACGCCATCGAACTCAGTTTTGGCAGGACAGGCGAGTGATCGATTTCGGTTGCCGGCAACTCTACCAAGCATCGATCGGTTTCCCGCGAACAAGCGGGCTCACAAACAGCGAACAAGACGCTGGACACCAAGACCTGACCCGCGCCGAGTTGAATCCGTCACGCCAATTCAAACTTTAACCATGAAATCAAAGCTCGCCCTCCGGTCAGGTCTGGGTCAGCTTTGACGTTCGCTACAAATGATGCCGAAAACGTCGTTAAGCAGCACTACCTCCTCGACAAGAGAAACTGATGGAAAGCCAGAACCACAGAGGCGCTGATGATCCGCCACCCGACAGTTGCCGCATCAAGTCGTCTCCAGATTCAGGGCGACTCATTATCGCCTACGGCACACATACTCTAGGCCTCAAATTGACACAATTAGTTATACTGTTGATCCTTGGCTCCGCATCTGCAGGAATCTTTCTGTATATCGGAATCAGCGGATGGCATACTTTCTGGGAACCCGATCTGAAGAAAAAGATCCTCGCTGCTGGTGCACTCCTGATTGGAACCTTGATTGCATTGTGGTTCATTCGTCAAATCGCCTGGGATCTCTTCGGAATGACATTTATTATCGCTTCCAGGGATTCTTTGCGAATTCAAAAGCGCTTCTTGTTCCTGAGTTTCAATGAGGACATTCCAAGGAGTAACATAACTGCCTTCCGCTTCGGAAGCGATGGAGTGGAAAGTAGGAAAGGAGGCACCAAAGGGTACCGATTGATTGTAAAAGGAACGACGGAGTGTGATGTAATCCCAAAAGAAAAGGGGGGCAAATCAGCATCCTGGATGGGAGAGAAACTGGCGAACTGGTTTGAAGTTCCATTTATTCAAAAGCCTTTTCCTCTTGGACGTGTGCGCAAGTAATCGGAATCAAACCTCGTCAAAAAAGATGCCTGCTACAATCATCACCTTTACTACGCCAATTGCGTTCGAGGGCGACTACGAGAAGCGTTTGGTTACAACAGTCACCGCAAGTAAGCGAACAAGTCGTCGCAGATCAACGCGCTGTCCCGCCGCCAGTCGAACTCCCATGATCGTTCAACCCTTACCTCTGAGTTCAGAGCGCGCCCTCGGCAGCGCGTGACTGGACTCAAACGTTCGGGCAGAGAATTCATCAACTCATCATTTAGAGTTCATGCTTTCTTCACATTCAGAAGCGAACATCAACCCCATGAACAAGAGCACTCGACTCGCCACCTGCGTTTGCGGATTCCTTTCGACACTCCTTCTCGGGTGTGCCGATCCCGCCATGTCCCCAGCGGAACACTCTGGTGACACTGCTGCCCTAACCAAAATCATCCCCGATCTGGAAGCGCAACTGGTCACGAGATTCCGCTACCAGGACGGAAGCAAAGCACTCAACTACAAGCACGGCCAATTCGCCGAAGTCGCCAACACGAGCCAAACTCCCCGGTCGTCGGTTGCCTTTAATTCTTCCGCAAGATCGGATCTGGAATCACTGTGGGGAACAATTCGCGCCATGAATACGGGCGTCTTCCTGATCGAGGAAGCTACCTATGACACGACGGGGCGCCTAACCTACGCCGAATTCAGATGCAGCAAGGGTAACGTCTCGCAGAGATATGTCTACGAACCAGGTTACACACTTCCTGCGGACATGTCGAACGAGCGCTTGCACACTCGCATCGACAACAACTGGTATTATCGGCGGGACGACTGGAACTGAATACTCCGGATGATTCCACCAAAGGCAACTACCTAACGAAATGAAGACCGAACAAGGCGCAGCACTTAACGAGAAACAGCGGGACGAGCCCGCTATCTCGTAGGTGTGCCTCGACGTTCGGTAAAAAGGGGAGCAGACTTCTAGAAAAGATCAGGTGGCTGAAAACAGAAAATGGGAACAAACAATTGGAGCCGGATATTTATTCGGAATCTCCGCCCTTGCGCTCCTTCTGGCCCTCCCGCTTCTGAAGCCAGAATTCAACATCGGAAGATTGCGCCTCCAGGCTGGCACCCAGCCATATGGATGGCCTCAGGGAATCACGAAGAACCCTGCGGACTGCTACCTCGTGATCGGAGATTGGTATTGGTATATCGGATGGTACTAGACGCGCCTCAGCGAAGCATCTACCTTCTATTTCGAAGACGCAGGAGTTCGGAGCCAGATCACGGCAAAATTCCGGAGTTTGCCCGAGTGCAATGACAGGACGAAGATACCGGTCTAATCAATACTGGGTCAGGCAGCCGGTCGTAGAGGACGCACTACCGAACAAGCCGGCGCGCTCAACCCAGATCCCGTCTCGAGTCGATTGACTTCCCTAGCTCAAATCCTTACACTGCTACCACTGTCCGCCCTCTGGATCGGGTTGAGCGGCCTTCGACGTTCGGTGAAGAAATGAGCGACTACGACGACATCATGAAGCCGCTTATGGCTGGCGATGTGGCAGCGCTCGAGGAGATTGCGCTTATAGTTGATGATTTTCCGACTGGGAAAGACGACTTTATCTCTCGCCACTGGATCACCAACGCCATCGATTGTGGAACGAAGGAAGTCGTTTCATGGATGCTCTCTCGAGGTGCGCCAGTCGTCTTCGAAGATGACGAAGGATTTACTGCACTGCATTCAGCTATCGACCGAGAGAAGCCAGATCGCATCGAGATCATGAAGATGCTTATTGATGGAGGTGCGGACATTAATGCCCGTGGAATCAACGATTACACGCCAGCACACCACGCTGCTATCCGGAATGATATAGAGGCGCTACGTCTCCTAGTCGAGAGCGGAGCCGATCTAACGATTCGCACTAGAATCGATGAGTATGCTTCCCCGCTAGAAGAAGCCAAGATTATGGGGAGTTCATCAGACATCGTGGCCTATCTCCAAAACACCGAACAAGGCGGTGCTGGACAACCGGCTACCCGCTCCTAGTTGAAATGACTTCCGGAACTACAACCCTCAACCCGCAGTCGAAGGCGCACCGCCGGTAGCCGGTGCCAGACCTTTGACGTTGTGCCAAAAATGGAAACACAGAGACCACGAGCTTGGAGGGTCTCAGCACTTCTTCAGATCGCCGTGCTTGCGGCGATTTACCTGATCGCTCCCCAAATCATGGAAGGTTCCGTGCCTTGGGTCGAGGCAGCATTCTTCTACTTTTTCACCGGAATCGCGTTCTGGGACATCATCCCCGGTGAACCGATCGCCGAGCTTCTTGTCCACATCTCATTGTTCGTTACAGCGATCGTTCTCTACGTCCGTGCTGGGTGCGGTCACAATCGGCTGAGACACCTCGTAGCATTCAACTCGTTCGCACTTGCGTGGACGCTCTTTCCTCTCTTCGCCATTCTCGCGGGGGACTATCGCGGCCCATGAAATCCGCCGAGCACAACAAGCCGGCGATCTCACGCCCAATCCCGCTGCGAGTTGTTTGACTTCTCTTATCCGAATCCTTATCCTGAAATTGATGCCGCGCCCCCAGATTGGGCTGAGATGCCTCGAACGTTAGCCAAATATACGGGAGACAAAATACGATGAAGACCAAATTTGCATTTTTTGTGGGTTCTATTTCGGCGATCGGCGGCATGGTGTTTGCGGCTATGGCGCAGTCGATTGCCTTTAATAACGTAAAAGGTTATTCTCCGCCTCGCTCAGAAACGTCATATGGTGTGCAGGAACAAGTCTTGCAGAACATTGGCCTTCTCATAATGGCATTTGGACTTCTGCTGATCCTAATCACGTTCCGTGAGTGCCTTCGTGCATCACACCGTGATCACCGACCTGCAAGAAACGAGGGCTAACAAGCCGCGGATGATCAACTACCTGTCCGCTCCGAGTCGAAATTTTTATGAACGTTCAAACCCCAACCCTAAAGTCGGAGCGCGCTGTCGGCAGTTAGTGACATCGCTTTGACGGTAGCCAAAAAACATGAAATCTATTATTGCCACTCTGACCTTCCTCATATTCGTCACGTCGAATACATATGCTGATTCTCTAGAAGGAACCTGGATCAACACCAACCCCAAAACCCGGTCAGTTTCGAAGGTTGCGATAACCAAAGCAGACGAGGGATACGAACTTGAGTTGTGGGGAGTCGCTGGTGGAAAACCTGAACGTAGAGCCCCCATTGAGCTGGAATTGCTTGGTGACTCTGTGAGCGACCCCAACCCAACGAAATATGGATATGCCACGAGGGATTTAAGCTTTGCAACGACGTATTACATTCTCAGAAGGAATGGCGCTACGCTTGAACTCGAGATTCTGACGATCTTCAAACCAATTTCTGAACGCCCTGGTCCCCTAATGGCGGATCCTCGGGTGAACTACCGAAATCTGGAGATGTTTCAGTTACAGGAGAAATAGAAAGCAGGCTAACAAGGCACTGCACCCAAACCCTGACCCGCTGTGGAGTTGAAAGCCATGTGTAGTTCGAGCCATAAACCCGCCGTCGATCTTCGCCCTCAGGTCAGTGTTGGGTGAGCTTGGACGGTATGGCTGAGAAAGATGCCGGACTTTCGCCGAGGCATTGACCCGATTCTCCGGCCTTCGGCTCCGGCTGGATTCTTTGGCGGATGGGCTTCGGGTTCCTCCTTCGGACGCTTGAAGCGAGTCGCCGATTCTTCGCTCTCGATGGTTCGTCCTTCGGCTCTGTCACCGGACCGGCGCGGCCATACCAAGCCGGCGCACTCAACTCGATACTCGCTTGGTGTCGATTGACTTTCGTGATTTGATTTCTTATCCTCTTCTCAACGCGGCGCTCCCGGTAGCGGGTGCCAGCGCTCGGACGTTCGGCAATAAACTGAATCATGAAGCGACAGCACCTTCTACGCAAGGCATCACTAATTGCGATTGTGCTTTTGGCTTCCGTGGCGACGGCGTTCTCGAATCAACGCCCCAACATTATCTTCATTCTCGTTGATGACATGGGATATTCCGACATTGGTTGCTACGGCGGCGAGGTGAATACACCCAATCTTGATCGACTGGCAGAGAATGGTCTCCGCTTCACGAGCATGTATAACACCTCCAAGTGTTTCCCATCCCGAGCCTGCTTGCTTACCGGGGTCTATGCACAACAGTGCGGCATGGGACGCAGCGCGAAGGGGATCACAAATGCTATTACGATGGCGGATCTTCTCAGGGCTGAGGGCTATCGCACCCTGGCTGTTGGCAAGCACCATTCGACGCAGAGCCTCTACGATCGTGGATTTGATCGTTTTTATGGCTTTCACTATGGCCCGGGCAAGAGCTGCGCCAATCATTTCAACCCTGGTGAGGAGCGCCCCGGCGAAGGTATCCCGGCCCGCAAGAAAGGCGAATCACGCGCCTACTGCTTTGATGATCAGAAGAAGATTCCGTATTACACGCCCGAGGAGAAAGACTGGTATACCACCGATTACTTTACCAAGTGGGCGATCGACTTTCTTGAGGAATACAAAACCGAGGACAAACCCTACTTTCTCTATGTATCTTATACCGCCCCGCACGATCCGCTCCATGCCTGGCCGGAAGACATCGCCAAATACGACGGAGTTTACGAAGCCGGCTATGAATCGATCCGCAGGGCCCGATTCAAGCGACAACAAGAGATGGGGCTCTTCGGCCGCCCCAACGTTCAGCTTTCCGAGGCCACGCACCGGCCCTGGGCTTCACTTACCGCCCAAGAGAAGAACGATCAAGCCCGCCGAATGCAGGTCTATGCCGCTATGATTGATCGCGTGGATCAGAACATCGGCAAGTTACTAGCCAAGATCAAAGAGCTAGGTGAAGAGGAAAACACCCTGATCATGTTCGCGTCGGATAACGGTTCTTCTGCCGAAAACGTGAACACGGGAACGGGAGAAGTCGGTTCACTTACCCGCTGGTCGTCGCTGCAAAAGAACTGGGCTAACGTGTCCAATACTCCGTTCCGCTATTGGAAGAACCTCAGCCACGAAGGCGGTATTTGCACTCCCTTCATTGCCTACTGGCCTGAAGTGATTACGAACAAAGGCAAAATCAATCGCCAGCCGGTTCACTTTGTCGACATCATGGCCACCGTGCGGGAGATGACGGATGCCTCGTATCCGGCCAGCTTCAATGGCGAACAAATCACCCCCTTACAGGGTGAAAGCCTATTACCCGTGTTCCAAGGGAAGGTGCTGCCCAAGCGGGAGAAACCCATCTATTTCGAGTATGGAAGTGGCGGAGCCGTGCGAGATGGCAAATGGAAACTCGTCTGCAGAACCAAGACCAAACCCAATGAAAAAATCAACTGGGAACTCTACGACCTGACCGAGGACATTACCGAGACAAAGGATGTCGCCGAGGACAATTCAGAAGTCATCCAACGTCTCGGTCGGCAATGGCAAGAATGGTATGCCGAGTCGTACGGACGTTAGTGTCGTTTCCTATCAGACAGAACTTCCAATCGACAGAAAAGAGCCGAACAAGCGCATGGAGAGCAACGGCTGACCCGTTTCGAATTCGAATGACTCACCACAATTCAAACCGTTGTCTTGCATCGAAGGCTCGCTCCCGGTCAGCCGTGCCTTATGCTTGACGTTGGGTCAGAAAATGAATGAATCCCGAGAACGAGATAATCCTTGAGGATTTTTTGCGAGAGTATGGAGTGCCCTCTCGCCCAGTGCAGTTCACCAACCCCCAACATTGCGAGGAATGCGCAGAGGCAAACGATTTGCTAATGGCTCAAGATCCTAGGTTTCTTGATGCCAAAGACTTCGAACACCCCTCCAGTTCGTGGTTCTTTGACATGATGGGTGACGAAGGGTTGCACTACTTTCTCCCAGGATTTATTCGACTCGCGCTGGATGACCCAGAGGCGAATCTGAACCTTCTTCTCTTCTATTTGAGTCCAAAGTTCATTTCGACCCTGACCGACGCAGAGCGCGAAGCAATTTTCAGAGTCTTAGACTTTTTAAGGGCATGTGGTTACCCACACACTGATCTGGATCGGAAGAATCTGCGACAAGCGCTCGAACAAACGAGGACCCAACAAGTCGAGGATGCCAATCCTGATCACGTTTCGAGTTGATGCCTTTCCGTAGCTTCGATACTCTCTCAGCATTCGACTGCCGCCCTCGATCAGGATGGCATCTCTAAAACGTTCGGCTCAGAAAAACAGACAATCGCAGGATTGAACGATGCTTTGTAGCGAAAACAAACACCACAATTTATGAGCAAGTGCATTGCAACCATCATGATCGCCCTTACATCCACGTCCATTTACGCAGCAGGAGGTCAGGATCGATTTGTAAGGAAACTCAAGATTTCCCCAGAGGTGACCGCCGTCATCGCAGAGAGTGACCTCGAAGCGCGCTCCATCGGGAGTTTCTCCGTCAATCTTTACTCCTCCGATGCCGGTGAGAAGGAGGGCGGGACGACATTCTTTACCGGTGGATTGATTCACAAACGCGACGGGACGATTGAAAAAGTCTCGACGGAAGATGTTGATAGGGATGGAAAGCCAGAAATAATTGTAGTTGTTCGGAGCGTCGGCACTGGCGGGCACCTGTCCGCCCACGCGTTCTCCGTTGGGGAGGGCGGAGTGCCGGAGCTTGCAGCCACGGCTGTTGACCTTGCCGCCGATGCAGATCCCGTTGAAGAGCTAAAAAAAAGTGACTTTACCCGCCGGCGAACTTCGCGGGGTTAGCGAACGCGATGTCCGATACTTAATCATTCAACCGATAGCTGTCCGAGGCGACGATGGAACGGACGCCGCCGAGGTAAGGCTGTACGAGAAAGAGATTGCCCGGGTTTACCGTCAGGCAGGGATTGAGATCGTTTGGTTGCCGCAGGTATTTTTGGATTCTACGGAAAGCCGCGATGGCGAGCTTTCGCCTGATGAAATCTTCAAACTGGGAAGAAGCCAAGGGGTTTGGGGACGGGGAGTACCGAGGATTAATTTGATCTTCGTCAACGCCATCAACGGTCAGCCTGGCCCTCGCGGACTGGGCATGAGACCTGGCCCCATCTGCTTCGTAGCCCTGCCCAAGACAGCCAAAGATACAGAAATGGAGGCGTTCTGCATCATTCACGAGATGGGGCACTGCCTTGGTTTGATCCATGCGATTGATGATCCCCGCGTTGACGATCATATCCCATCAGTAATGGGAGACGAAGCGTTTAGTGAACGAATTGGAGATTCAGCATTACAACCTCCGCATGTGGTGACGATAAGAGCGAGCCACCTTGTCTTGCGCTCAAACGCCTCGCCAGCCGAACAAGGCGGTGCTGGACAACCGGCTACCCGCTCCGAGTCGAAGTGATTCACGTCGTTACAACCCTTAACACACGGTCGGAGGCGCGCCGCCGGTAGCCGGTGCCAGACCTTGGACGTTCGCCTAAAAATTCATTCAGGCTGTCGCTATCATATTCGCTTCGGTCGTGGCGGCCATCACCTACGGGATAGTTCACGATCAGGTCACAGCGCGAATCTGCGTCGAATACTTTACGGTTGGTCATCCGCGATTAATCGACTCGGATTCACCCACAGTCCTGGGGTTATTCTGGGGGTGTTGTCGCAACCTGGTGGGTTGACCTACCATTAGGTATCGGTTTAGCCATCGCAGCACGATCGGGACGCCGACCGAAATTGGCTTGGTCGCAGTTGGTTCGTCCACTCGGCGTACTCCTCTGTTGCATGTTCGCTGTGGCTTTGCTTGCGGGATTGATCGGATTCTTCACATCGAGCGCGGGAATCTTCTATCTGGTCGAGCGTTTGGCTTCACGGATTCCAGAAGAGAAGCACGTCGCTTTTCTGACCGCGGGATGGGCGCACTCTGCCTCCTACCTTGCAGGCGTCATAGGCGGAATCGTTCTTTGGATCGTGACTTGGCGACGACGTGGCAAGCAACAAAACGCAGGAGAACAAGCCGACGATGCCAACGAGATTTCGCTACGAACCGAAAGGCCCCATTTGATTTAACAATTCCCCCTGCCTGCGACTGTCGCTCTATCTGGCGACCTCTCCCTCACATTCGCGCGAGAAAATGGCTCACGTATCATCCGATAGGCGAGATTCGCTTCAGCCCAAGGACCGATTCTTGATTGAAGGCCCCGAACGATATTGGCAGGCGGCAGGAATCGATAATCTGATACATCAGAGGAAGATCGACTTCGATCGAAGAGTTTCAAAATGGTGCAATCTGACCATTGTTTTCGGGCGAATCACGATTCTAAAAACATGGGACAGGGCTCTCAGGAAAGTGATCAGCAGAAACTTTCCGCAGAACGCCCTTTGGTAGATCTGAAATCGCCCTATTCCTGTAGAATTCAGGATTGTTCTCCGTCCTTTCTCCCGGTAGAGTCTGCCAGTCATGAATTCCCCCGTCTTCCTCGGTTTGCTGCTAGGCAGCCTAATTTTCTCGTCAGCAACTCGAGCCCAAGAGCTTACGACGGAGAATATCGAAAACATCAGGGCCAAGCTCAAGACGCTGGGAGACAATTTGAATGCGCATGTTTCAACTCGGAACAGCAGTGCAGGACAACAATTCGCAGCCGCCGCGGCTGACCCTCGGGCGGCGATGGAGCTCTATCTCAATTGCCATAAAGTCGTGAATTACGAACGCGAGGGCAGACCCGAATCGGATTTCCGCGCCTGGAAGGACAGCCAGGAAGACCGAATCAAGAATGACGGCTTTATCGAATCGCTTCTCCTCCAGCTCCGCTATCTCGCATTGAGCTGCGAAGCAGCCGAGGCGGAAGATCCCAGCGTCGTCTTCACGAAATTGCTCAGCTTCGTTGATTCTCTGAGTAATATGGAAGAAATGCCCACCAGCTCACTGACGAGTTCAGTCAGTGGCTCCATCTTCGCAAAGGCGTTCTACCTTGATAAGCTTCTCGGGACCAATGAAAGCTGGGAATCGACCCCTTTTAATATTGGCGGAATTTACGACAAGACGATTTTCCCTCATCTTCGGACCGAGAATACAGCTTCTCTGCCAGGCGCCTGGGACAAGCGCATCGAGCAGCAATCCCGTATTGTTATGATGATTGAAGGTCACAAAGAAGACGAGCTTCGCGGTAAAGACCGGGACGAAGAACGCAAAGTCCGCAACAATCAGGCACGGCAGGGAGGGATGTTTCGTGATCTCGACAAAGACGACTACATCGCAAGAACTTTGCCGATATTGAAATGGGGGAAAATGAAGGACGTCTTCACCTACGTTTCGGAAACGCAGGGCGCGCAAGCGATGCTCCCGTTTGTTGAAGAACACCTGACCCATGAACTCGGCGAGCAGTTCTACCGGGAATTCGTCGAACTCATCAACATGGCTCAGACGGGATCCAATCAGCTTCCGGGTGATACCGGCAGCGACAACTAATCCCGTTCCAGCAAACACACGATGAAAGTCCATCTATTCCACACCGTTGTTTTTTCCAGTTTGTTTCTCGGGTTAATCGGCATCGCGTCAGCGGCCACGGAAGTCAAAACCTTGGAAATTGGCGCCTCGGCTCCTGACTTCCAACTTCCCGGGGTCGATGGCGAGGATCATACCTTGGCCGAATACAAGGACGCAAAGATCCTCGCGATCCTCTTCACCTGCAATCACTGTCCGAGTGCTCAGGGAGCTGAGTCTCGGATTCATTCCATTGTCGAAGACTACAAGGAAGAGAGCTTTCAACTCGTTGCCATTTCTCCGAACGACCCGCTATCGGTTCGGCTCAACGAGCTCGGCTATTCTGTCTATGGGGACTCACTCGAGGACATGAAGCATCACGCCAAGGAGAACAATTTCCAGTTCCCCTACCTCTATGACGGGGAGACTCAGAACGTTGCCCTCGCTTATGGCGCACGGGCAACCCCTCACATCTTTATCTTCGATGAAGCTCGAAAGCTTCGATACGTGGGGCGGATTGACGATTCGAAATACGGAGATCCGGCAACGATCAAGTCTCACGACGCTCGTAATGCGATTGATGCGCTGCTTGCCGGAGAAGAAGTTCCCGTAGCGACGACACGAGCGCACGGATGCTCCACCAAGTGGGGCGACAAACACGACCTTGTCACCAAATACAACGCCGAGTTTAAAGAGAAGCCGGTGACACTGGAGCAGATCGATGCCGCCGGAGTCAAAGCCCTTCGCAAGAACTCGACCGACAAACTTCGACTCGTCAATCTGTGGGCGACATGGTGCGGACCCTGCCTCGGAGAAATGCCTCACCTCGTCGAGATTGGCCGTCAGTTTGAGACTCGGGGATTCGATATGATTACGATCAGCACCGATGCGGTTTCTGCGGAAGAGAAAGCACACACATTGCTGCGACGTTTTCACGCGGCGATGCCGAACCTTACTGAGGCTTCCGTAAAAGAAGAGGGACGCGCGACCAACAACTACCTCTTCGACGGGGACACAGACACTCTGGCAGAGGCACTAGATCCTGAGTGGCAGGGAACGCTACCCCATACCGTTCTCATCGAACCGGGCGGTAAAATCATTCACCGCTTTTCGGGAGAAATTGATCCCGCTGAAGTCCGACGAGTCATCGTCGAAGCGCTGGGTCGCTGGTATTCGCCCAAGTAGTTCAACGAGAAATCGGGAAGACGAATCCCACTTAGCTTGCGATCAGCTTTTCGAGATCCCATCCCTCGCGATAGTCTCGCTTCAACCAGTCGTTTGCCTCGGGCAGATTCGTAAACTCCATCTTCTCAGCATCCCACTTCAGTTTTTCTCTCGGAAAACGAATCGCGATATTGGCAAGAAGAACAGGCTCGGTGAGACGGCCTCCGTATTCAAAGCCATCGCTGGGTTGTTCTTCCAGAATGCAGCCATCGATCCAACCGTGATAGTGGTCGAGTCCCTCCGCCATCTCGTATTCCGTGCTCATTTTTCCATCCGGAAAATAGAGCACAGGAGCGGCAACGTGTGGGATCACCAAAGTGCCCTCTTCCCCGATCAGCAAGGACCCACTTCTCGGAAGCGCTTCCCGAGCAGGTAGATGCGAGCCTTTCGTCGAAGGTAGGCGACCTCCATCGTTCCACGTAATTTTCAATCGCTCACCAACCGTGTATTCCGTGCCGGAAACGGTAAAGCTGTAAGTCGTCTGCGCAGGCCAGACCTCATCATTCATCCCGGAGTGGTCGGCATGATAGTCATCGGTCGGCCCCATGATTTTCAGCGCCGTAAATACCGGATCAAGGATGTGACACCCAAAGTCCCCAATCGCACCGCTTCCAAAATCCTGCCAGTCTCTCCATCCCCACGGATGATAACAGCGATGATCGGCACAGTAGGGCCGCATCGGCGCGACACCGATCCACTTGTCCCAGTCCAGTGAATCAGGCACCGGATCTTCACCTTTCGGCCGGCTGATATGGCCGCTCCGACCATGACCTGGCGTCGGAACCCAGCTCTGGACCTCTTTGACTTTTCCGATCCGACCAGATTGAACGAGCTCCACGGCGGTTCGGTAAAACTGATGAGAATGGATCTGGTTGCCGAGACGAGTAATCACGCCTGCCTCTCGAGCGACCTTCATCATCTGGTGGTTCTCCCAGACATTGTGCGTCATCGGCTTCTGGCAATAGACATGCTTGCCCAGCTTCATCGCACTGATCGCACAATAGGCGTGCATGTGGTCGGGAGTGGAAACGGTGACGGCATCGATTTCTTCGCCCTTCTCTGCGAGCATCTCGCGAAAATCCTGATAAATCGGAGTTTCCGGGCTCAGCTTCTTTACATTGAGCGTTCGGTTCAGATCAATATCGCAGAACGCCACATACTGCTGATAGGCATGGGACGACATCGCTTTGACGTCACTGAAACCTTTTCCATCAGATCCGATCGATGCGAGCTGCAGCTTTGAGTTCAGATTCTGACCTCGAACAAAAGCGGGAGCGCCAGCGAGAACAGAAGTGGCGGCCACTGATGTCGCGGCCCCTTTTTTGAGAAAATCTCGACGAGTCGTCATACTGACATCAAAAGAGAAAAGACGCCTTCTCGTCGAGTTCCAAGAAAGCGCATCTGCGGTGGGGTCAGAATTAATCCTCCAGTGGAACCTGAAACTGATCCTGCAATCTTCTCATCTCCTCCTCGAGACCCTTCTGCACGCCCACTAGTTCAGGATCGCCGAACCGGCTTTCCAGCTCAAGGGGATCGGATTGCAGATCAAAAAGCTCCCACGCATCGATTTCCGGCTCAGGGAAACGAATGAGTTTGTATCGTCCATCGGTCACTCCAAAATGGAGTGGCACTCCATGCCCTCCACTCTCGTAGTAGTGATAGTAGTGTGACTTGCGCCAGTCCTGTGGTGTTTGTCCTTTCAGGATCGGAAGCAGAGAACGCCCCTGGAGATCGTCAGGAATTTCTCCGCCAACCGCATCGAGAAAAGTGGAGGCAAAATCAAGATTGGAAACAATGTCCTTCTCATTTTCGACACCTGCTTCGACCACTCCCGGCCAACGAGCAACCAAGGGAGTTCGGAAGCTTTCTTCATACATCCACCGCTTGTCGAACCAACCATGTTCACCGAGGTAGAACCCCTGGTCTGAACTGTAGATGACGAGGGTGTTTTCGAAGAGCCCCTTTTCGTCGAGGTAATCAAGGACACGCCCGACACTCTCATCGACCGCTTTAACGCAGCGGAGATAGTTTTTGATGTATCTCTGATAGTGCCAGCGTGTGCGATCTTTTCCTTCGAGGCCTGCATTGAGATAGGCTTCGTTCCGAGGTGCAAAATACGCATCAAGTCCCTTCTTCTGCGCGGGCATGAGCTTACTCGAATACTTCAACATCAACCGATGATCTCCCATGTGGCCAGCGAGACCCATCGCATGACCCGCCGCCGCCTTGCTCCGGCCCGAGTAGTCATCGAACAAGGTGGGGGGCTCGGGGACATCGACATCGGCGAGAAAATCGAGGTGTCGAATCGCTGGCTCCCAACGCCCATGGGGGGCCTTGTGCTGACTCATCAGGAAGAACGGTTTATCAGGATCGCGCTGTTCAAGCCAGGCAAGAGTCTGATCGGTAATTACATCCGTCGTGTATCCCTCATGGGACACCACCTTCCCGTTCGTTTTCAAACGGGGGTTGTAGTATTGCCCCTGACCAATCAACACTTCGTAGTGATCAAAACCAGTCGGCTCCGACTTGAGGTGCCATTTTCCTACAATCGCAGTTTCATAGCCTTCCTTTTTTAAAAGTTTCGGCGCGGTCTGTTGGGAACCATCAAAGGTATCTCCGTTGCTTTGAAAGCCGTTGAGATGAGAATACTTGCCTGTAAGCACGACAGCGCGCGAGGGCCCGCAAATCGAATTGGTCACATAGGCTTTTCGGAAAAGCATCCCGTCTTTTGCGATTCGATCAATGTTCGGGGTAGGAGCAATCTCGGCAAGCGGCCCGCCATAGGCACTGATCGCCTGTGTCGCGTGATCATCAGTGAACAGGAAAAGAATGTTGGGCCGGTCGGCCGCATCCAGCCGTGCCATCGAGAGAACGAGGATTACGAAAGGGGCAAAGCGTAGGTTCATAAGGTATACCTACGCGAAAACGAATCGACCCGGCAACCCATACCCTCTAGCATCATCGCGATGAAAGCCCCTCTTCGCTCCCTTCAACCCTGTTGGATCCACCACGTGACCCTGTTGACTCTTGCCTTCGCACTCTGCGCAGGCTTGATCTCCACACTTCACGCTCAAAAGAAAAAGAATCAGCCCCCAGCCGGGACCATTCTCTCCAAAAATATTAAATTCGCGGAGGTCGACGGGAATTCGCTGAAGCTGGATATCTATCGTCCGGTCACGAAGTCGGAAGGTCCACTTCCCGTCGTTCTCTGGATCCACGGAGGAGGCTGGCTCAAAGGCAGCAAAGATAATTGCAAAGCGGCTTTCCTCGCCCAGCACAATTTTGCGGTGGTCAGTGTCGGATATCGCCTCACAACAGTGGCTCAGTGGCCCGCACAGATCGAGGACTGCTACGCCGCAGTTCGGTGGATCCGGGAAAACGCGAAAACTTACGGGTTCGACCCCGATCGAGTCGGCGCCTGGGGAGGATCAGCCGGAGCTCATCTCGCAGCAATACTGGGCACCCGACCCGCCGGAAAAGAATCCATCAGCAGTCGCGTCCAAGCGGTCTGTGACTGGTATGGCCCAATCGACCTCCTTACGATGCCTCCGAATGTCGTATCCGAAACTCGGACCAAAGAACAAGTCGCCCAGTCAAACGGAGCGAAATTACTTGGAGCAGCAATTCCGAATGTCCCAAAGCTCGCTCGCGATGCCAGCGCTCTCTATCATGTATCCTCGGAGGATCCGCCTTTCCTCATCATACACGGCAGCAAGGATCCCGGCGTCCCCGTTTCTCAAAGCGAGCGCTTTCACGCAGAGCTCACGAAGGCAGGAGTCAATTCTCAACTCATCCTCTTGCCGGATGCCGGACACGGAGGACCGGAGTTTCAGACCGATGAGGTCAAAGCATCCGTGATCGAATTCTTTTCAAAAAACCTGTAGCGGTAGCCGCAAGAAATCACTCCGGAAACACCCACTCATAGGCATCGGTGTGGGAATAGATCTCTGATTCGATCTGGCCACAAAGCCCCTGAAGACCAGGAAAGAGGGAGCGGCTGTCGATTCCCATCACAGCAAGACGGCGACGAATAAATTCCTTCTCCGTCGTCGGGATGACGATTTTGGCGAGATGAAAGCGGTCATCACCCAACTCAAAGTAGTCTTCGAGTGTTTCTGGAGCCGCATTCTCTGCCGGTAGCGGATGCGCTACATAGCAGGTGCGCTGATTCAACATCTCCGGTGTGTTTTTCTGAGGAAGGTAAATCCGAGTCTGTTCGGGAATCTGCTCGTAGTCCTGCGAGATCATCATCTCGCGATGACCAGGAAGAATCCGCCAGACAACGCCGTCATCATCAAGATGGGGGTCCGTCGCAAAGTAAAGGGCGACAAGTGCATTCTCACTCCAACTGGAAAACCGAGTCGGAAGACCATGATGCTGAGCAGCGGACATCCACTCGAGCTCCGTCTGCGGATCGTAGTTGAGCTCACCGCTAGCACGTTGTTTAAAACGAAGCAGGAGAGCGCCCTCTAACTCGCTCCAAGATGAGAACTCCGATTTTTCCACTTCTTTGCGAAATAACCGAGGAAGAAGAGACCAGTCGATCGAGGCCTGACCTCGATAAATGGGCGTTCTCTGAAATCCTAACGGAGGAACCATTTCCTGGAGGAAATCTTCTACGCTGGTGACCATGATGTTCTCGACCTCTCTCATAGTTGAATTAATTTGTGTATTTTTGTAAAATAACGAGAGATTTTTGTGACTTTTTCTCAAACTATGAGATAGTAACCTCAGAAACCTCTCGCTTCCGTGATTGATTTCTCATTTTTGACACGATTTTGCAACAAGAAATTTGAATATTTCGACTTAACTTGAGATTTATTTGAGTAATACATGAGTACAAGAGACCTATCTGAGCTGGCCGCACTCATTCCTGACTTGGAACTGAGCGAACTTCGCGCCCTCGAGATGACGATCAAAGTGGCCATCGAAATTCGGACGCAGGGGCAGCTCAGCACGGAAGCGCCAGGCCCCGCCTTCCGTGAAGACGAAGGACCGGGTCTCAATGACCAGGGGCTTGCCATTCTCGAAGACGAAGAGACATACGCTCTCTCCCTGGCTGATCAGGCGCTACTCTCTGCTCTGGTTCTTAACGATGGTTATCATCAGGACGTGTTCTCAAGCCGCGACATCAATGACATCATCGTCGAAAGCGGACGCCCTCGAATCGCTCACATCACTTCTGCAATCACTTCGCTGAGCGAAAAAGGATACCTGAACGGGTCCACAAAAGCGCTCTCTCTTTCCAAAGAAGGTCGTGCCAAGGCTCGCGGCCTTATTGGAATGATGCGTCGCAAGGCTGCCTGAGCGGGTGCACCACAGGCTTCCGATTCAACATAAGCCTACCTATGAACTGGCAGGCAGAGCGAATGACATACGCCGAATCAGGAGTCCGCCTACTTTCGAAACTCTCCTCTCATCACTGGAGACCAGCAGTAGAAAAGAACCGCGCCCGTCAGCATCCACGCCAGGCCACTGAGAAAGGAACCTCAAGGGGAACTTATATAGGCGCTGAGGAACAGGTTCACAAAGAGGATGTAACGAGACAGTGCGGTATAGAGGGTTCGTCCGATACGAAGTCGGAGAAGGAGAAGCGCCGCAGCAATAGCGACAACAACAAGTGACCTCACGGGTCATTCGCCACTCCTTCCAGTTCCTCGAGAAAGAGCTTCACACTCCGCCCTTCCGTTTCGTGGTGAATCACATGCAGCGTGATTCGGAGCGCCTTTCTTCGACGCGCCAGCGCAACCCCGTTGCTCGTGATGCGGTGTAATGATGCTGGAAGAATCGAAACCCCGGTGCCAGCGACTGTCATCGCTGCAACCGCCTGCGCACGCCGAGCTTCTTGGACCACGCGTGGTCGAAATCCTGATTCCTGGCAGACTCCACGAAGGAAGGCGCTGAATCCCGGAGCAGCCTCAGACGAGATCATCACAAAAGGTTCGTGAGCCAGCGAACCCAATTCGATCTCTGGCTCTCCCACAAGAGAATGACCGGGAGGTAAGAAAACAAAGAGGGGCTCCTCCATCCACTCCACAAGCGCCAATCCCGGAGGCATTCGGGGAGGCGCCACACCCACAAAGGCGAGATCCAACTCGCCCAGCGAGAGCGCGTCGACCTGTTCCGAAGGAAGTCGATCGTGAAGATTCAACTGCACTTCCGGATGCTTTCGCCGAAAGCGGGCAAAGGCTTCGACTAATTCGGGAGAAAGCAATGCACTGACAAATCCAATATCGAGCCGACCCGTTTCCCCGGAGGCAGCCCGTCGAGCCGTCTCTCCCGCCCTCGCCATCTGAGGCAGGATGTCACGTGTTCCTTCCCGAAATGCATTTCCCGCCAGAGTGAGACCTACCTCCCGACGAGAACGAACAAAGAGGGTCGTCCCCACCTTCTCCTCAAGGCTGTGAATATGACGTGACAGAGGGGGTTGCGACATCCCGAGGCGTTTCGCGGCACGAGTAAAGGACCGCTCCTCAGCCAGTGCATGAAAACACTGCAGCTCCCGAATCGAAAAATTATCCATACTTAAAAGGTATCTTAATCAATTTAAAATAGTATTTCTATCATCGTAAATTTCGAGGATATTCTAGGATGGCAGCGAAAAAGAAATCCACCCGAAAGAAGGCCGCTCCTCAGGCGCATCGTCAGTATTCCTCTCCTATGCTCGACGGACCGGATCGAGCACCAAGCCGCGCGATGCTCCATCCTGTTGGATTCACCAATGAGGATTTTCAGAAGTCCATCATCGGAGTCGCCTCGACCTGGAGCATGGTCACTCCCTGCAATATGCACATCGACGGTCTCGCCAAAGAGTCGGTGAAAGGCGCTGATGCGGCAGGTGGAAAAGGCGTTGAGTTCAATACCATCACAATCTCTGACGGCATTTCGATGGGAACCGAAGGAATGAAGTATTCTCTCGTGAGCCGCGAAGTTATTGCTGACTCGATTGAGACAGTGGTCGGTTGTGAGGGCATGGATGGTGTCGTTGCGATTGGTGGCTGCGACAAGAACATGCCCGGCTGCATGATGGCGATTGCCCGAATGAACCGTCCTGGAATTTTTGTGTATGGCGGGACAATCAAGCCCGGCTGCTTCAAAGGGGACGACGTCGATATCGTTTCCGTATTCGAAGCCGTGGGAATGCACAGTGCCGGAAAAATTGATGACAAGGAACTCGACGGCGTTACTGAGACGGCTATCCCTGGACCCGGCTCCTGCGGCGGCATGTATACGGCGAACACGATGGCCAGTGCGATCGAAGCACTCGGCATGAGTCTCCCGAACAGCTCCGCCCAAGCGGCCGTGAGCGACGAGAAGTTGATGGATTGCTTTGATGCCGGCGCCGCTGTCGTCAACCTTATCAACAAGAACATTCGACCACGCGACATCATGACCCGCAAGGCGTTTGAGAATGCGATCACGGTGACGATTGCGCTAGGCGGCTCGACTAATGCAGTGCTGCACCTTCTCGCGATTGCGGATGCAGCAGGAGTAAAACTCTCGATCGACGACTTCACCAGAATTGGAAAAAAGGTTCCTGTCATCGCTGACCTCAAGCCAAGTGGCGCCAACGTCATGATGAAGCTTGTCGAAATCGGAGGAACGCTTCCCCTCATGAAGATGCTTCTCAATGCTGGCCTCTTGCACGGCGACTGCATGACCGTCACCGGAAAAACGGTGAAGCAGAACCTCGCCAAAGTGAAAGCATCCTATCCGAAAGGACAGACCATCATCCGCAACATCAAAAAACCGATCAAGAAAGACAGCCATCTCGTTGTTCTCTACGGAAATCTTGCGCCTGAAGGAGCAGTTGCCAAAATCTCAGGCAAAGAAGGTCTCCTCTTCTCCGGAACCGCAAAAGTCTATGACTCGGAGGAGAAGGCGATGCAGGCGATCCTCGGAGGAAAAATCAAGGCGGGCGATGTCATCGTGATTCGCATGGAAGGCCCCAAAGGCGGACCAGGCATGCGAGAAATGCTTGGGCCCACAGGCGCCATCATGGGTGCCGGACTTGGCAAAGAAGTGGCCCTCATCACCGACGGAAGATTCTCTGGTGGAAGCCACGGATTTGTGATCGGTCACGTCACTCCGGAAGCCTTTGTTGGCGGTCCTCTCGCCCTCGTGAAAAACGGTGATCAGATTTCGATCAATGCGGAAAAGCAGGAAATGACACTTCACATTTCCAAGAAGGAAATGGCCGATCGGAAAAAGAAGTGGAAGCAGCCCAAGCCCCGCTACACCAAAGGCGTTCTCGCAAAATATGCGAAACTGGTCAGCTCTGCTTCGACAGGAGCGGTGACCGACAGCAATTTGTAACCCCCCCGGGAACAGAGTTTAACTCTGCCCCAGTTCCCCCGATATCCTCGTGGCGGATTACTCCGTCACGAGGGAAATCGTCAATTGGATATCCTTGTCTTTCACCTCGAAAGAACACGGCCCGAATTTCGGGCGGCCCTTGGGGATCTCCTTGATTACGGAAAACGCGAGGGGCTCCTTCGGGATACCCACAAACGACTTGTCGAGTTTTCCATTGCCGTTGAGATCCTGAATCACTGATACTGCGTAGGTGCCCGGAACAACGTTCTCAATCGTCGCAGTGACGTTGTCCGTGCTCGTGACCGGAATCTTCGGAGAGTTCTGATACGGCTTCTTGAGAAACGTCTTCTCTGAGTCGTAGAGACCAATCAGCAAATTCCCTTTCACTCCCGGAATATTGGTCACCGTCACAGTCACGGTGACCCCATCCTGAGCTAGTGTTGAAGCCGTAGCCCCCAAGATAGACACAGAAAAGAGGAGAAGAAAAAGAATTCGTTCCATGAGATCGGCAGAAAGACGACCAAATCTACGGTGAAACTATTCTTTCACAACCGGATTGCCTTCTTCTCGGCTACAGTCCCAGCATTTTCTCAACCGCCTCGACACTCAATCTCGCTACCGGAAGATCGAATCCCAAGGTGTCGTAATTGGGTTCAAACCCACCTCCATCAACGTCCACATAGATGGGATTGTTGTAGGCACAGGGTTGGATCGAGGCCTGAGAACTAGTTCCAAATCCTCGCTGCAATGTCTCGTTCTCTCCGATCGCTACAACTATGAGATGCGCGTCTTCTGACAAATCAAGTTCCAGAGAATGATCGAATTGCACCGTCTCGTCGCCAAACATCTCAGGATGACTTTCTCTCGTGTAATTGTAGCGAGAGTCCTGATCGCCATTCACGAGCACCTGGACTCGGTCGATCCGGTACCAATTGGCGCATTGCACTCGGACATCGAGTGTCATCTCACCACTGACACGATCGTATCCACCGGCAATAATTCCGTTTCCAGTTTCGACTTCGAGGTAAGGGCCCGAAGACAGGATCATCCTTCCCGCCTTTGCATTGCGAGACATCTCACGCCAGTCGATCTCGGCAACCGTCTCGGTTGAGCACGGAATGTAAGTCCTCCAACTTCCCACGCCATTCCCATAGACGTGGTGAGCATCAGCGACCCCGATACCCCAAACGGTCAGCCCCTGATTCAAGAGCTGAAGCCAGATAAACTCCCGGTAGTAATTGACCTGTTTCCCCAAGCCGGTTCTCGCTTTACCGATCGAAAACGGAGCCCCAGAAAGAATGTTCGAACCTCGATAGTTCTGTGATTCGAGCCCATCGATCAGATTGCCAAAAAAAGTATATCCGCCGTCAGGTCGTCCGTCCTTGTTTGCATCGACGAAATTTTCGGTCATGTCCGGGTGATTCACATGCACCCATCGATCCCGCTCTTCATTCTGGTATCCGCGCAGAACGATCGCGTTGAGCCGCGGATCCTTCTGCCAGACGGGAGCTCCACCATCCTGCAGCCGGGGATTCGGCTTCAGGGGGAAGGTATTAAAATGGGCGCCTCTTCCCGTCAGCTCCATTCCTGGAACAGTATTCACAAATGAATCGAGCCCGAGCCGGATGAGGTGAGGTTCCCAATCGTAGAGCCGATTGTGCTCAGTCGTCGGAGCGAATTCGATGTGCTCGGCGGCAAGATTAATGAGCCGGTCGTCAGTCCCACAAGTATTGTCTCCGCTTGGGGTCGAGTGATTGTGAAAGTCGGTCGAAACCCATCCTGGTGATTGAACCGAGCGAATCAGCTCTCCCGAAATCTTGGTCTCCCCGCCTGGCTCCAGAGTGATATCCTGAGTCAGAGAATCAAATTCCGGGCCTCGTGTCACAACAACCCGATAGTCCCCGGGAGGAAGCGGAACGGAAAAGTCTCCCGTCGCGGAATGCCATTGATCGACACATCCGTGCGCTCGATCCGATGGGCCGAGGTTCACCTTCGAGGTTCGCGCCTTGGGATGAAATTGAATCTTGCAGGGAGTATCTCCTCCCTTTTCATCGGTGATCGCAAAAACGACGCGCGACTGCTGAGACAAGGCAGCTGTAATCTTCGCAACTTCGCCAGCGACGACGCTAACCGGCTTCTCCACGGTGTCTCGCCCGAAATCTTCAATCACGAGTCGATGATCTCCGACAGGCCACTGAATTTTCGCGACTCCGCTTTCATTGGGATAGGCATAGACGACTTTTTCATCAGCGAGATACACCCCGATCCGACTTCCCGCGGCTGGATCTTTGTCAGGTCCCTGGAGGGTAACTTCGATTGTTCCCGTCGCCTCATCATCCCGTCGCTGAGCAACGATTCCGACGGCCTCGGCGGGAGAAATCCCGATCGCCAGAAAGCGGGCCACCGTGATCGATTCCCCTTTGGTGAGAGTCACCTCGTTTGCTTTGGGCAGCTTGGCGCCATCCTCCTCAACCCACGCATAGGCATATCCACATTTGTGTGCCGGATCGATCGCATCGGCCCACTGGATGCCCTTGATGGAACCCTTGCTCCTCATCTGAGTCCAACCATCAGAAAGAGAAAATTTCTTTTCTTCGCCAGACTCATTTCGAAATGTCGAAACAACGAGAATCCCCTGCCACCCATCCTTAAGCAGGTAGACATGCTCGCGTCCAAGCCCGCCTCCTTTAGCTGGAGTAATGACCGTCTCCACTCCAACAAGACCTTCCCCCAGTCCTTCGCGAATCCTCACGTAATTGACCGGACCTCTTTGGGTAGAAGGAGTGAAGATCGTGATCTGATCATTGTCCGCGTCGCGAAGCGTAAGATCGTAGAGACAGCCCGGAGTTTCATTCCCGTCGCCGTAGAAAGCACTCATGTTCGGACGCCGCAGAGGAAGGTTGCCGGATACAACTGCCTCGACGAGATCGTTTCTCAACACAAAATCGCCAACAATTCCATCGGCTTCCTTCCCGCCGGGTAACTGATCAAATTGAGCCTCGCCCACTTCAAAAACCTCCGCCGACTTCACCTCCAGAGAGAGAGC
Source organism: Verrucomicrobiales bacterium (assembly GCA_965657775.1). Taxonomy (GTDB): domain Bacteria; phylum Verrucomicrobiota; class Verrucomicrobiia; order Verrucomicrobiales; family DEV007; genus Arctic95D-9. The sequence continues at coordinate 200,163 of CBFHPY010000005.1, read as the reverse complement.
AAATAAAAGGGCAACCCCTGTCACAAAACAAATCGTTCTCATGGGGCCAAGAATGGGAGCGCGACCATTAACGGGACAGCAAAAAATCACCAGCTTTGCGCCTTCAGCACCGAAAGCCCACCAATGCATTCATTCAATTCTCTCCCGATTCGCCGCTTGAATCGAAAATTTATTCATGGTTAGACTCTCTACGCATGCCCGCTTCGCCACCACCGCTCGACCCTGCCTCCTGTCGAATTCGCCAGAAGAGGCTCTGTCATTATCTTAAGGAGCAAGATCTCGACGGAGTGGTGTTTTTTAATCGGCACTATATCTACTCACTCTCTGGATACTGGCACGAGCAACCGCTGACCCCTTCCGCCATTCTTGTAACGATAGAGGGTGAAGTCAGTGTTGTGACCCACGCTGAGCAGGATCCCCCTCCCGCGATCGATCACTTTATTCCCTATGTGCCCAATCACCTCTTCACCCTGAAGCCGAATCTGAGCAGCTGCGTAGCGGACGCTCTTCAGTCGTCTCTTAAGAACCTGCATTCCATCGGGACGTGCGAACAAACTCCGGCTGCCCTTTTGCAGGGTCCGCTATGTCGCGACATTTCCGAAGCCTATCAGTATATTCGGCGTGAAAAGGATCCCGATGAAGTCGCCGCGCTTGAACATACGATCCGCTGTGCCGATGAAGTCTACTCCCTCGCACTCCAGACAATGGAACCCGGTCTCGGCGAAGTTGAATTGATGGCAGCCATGCTGGAGCAAGCCACCTTTGCCGCGGGAGAAATCCTTTCCGGTTGGGGACAGGATTTTCAATGTGGGGTCCCCGGGGGATTCGCTCGCCCCAACAGAATGATCGAATCTGGCGAATTATACGTCCTTGATGTCGGGGTCGGGGTTCGAGGATACCGAAGCGATCTCTGCCGCACTTTTGCCGTGGACGGTCAACCATCTGAAGAACAGCTCGCTGCTCACGAGCGGGTGCTGGAAGTCATGAAAGAAGGCGAATCAATGCTTCGCCCCGGGCAATCCTGCCGCGAGATGTTTGATCATATCCACAGCTTGCTGGATGGATGGAATGGATACGCGTTCTTTCACCACGCCGGCCACGGAATCGGACTCGATGCCCACGAAGTGCCTCGAATCAATCCTGCATGGGACGACACTTTTTGCCCTGGCGATGTGGTCGCTTTTGAGCCGGGGATCTACGGAGACTCCCTCCGAGGAGGCATCCGCCTCGAGAATAACTACCTGATCACCAAGACTGGGTATAGGCAACTTTCTCATTTCCCTCTCGATCTGACGCAAAGGACGTCGTGACCTCCACTTGACGATCGCCCTGTGGTCAGGGACACTCTCGCCAAGTTATCCAACGAACGCATGAACACCGAACCTGTATTGATCGCCGGAGAATGGCGCACCTCTGATTCCACCGGAACATTTCAGTCCGCCAACCCAACGACGAAGGAGAAACTTGACCCGATCTATCCAATCAGCTCCTGGGCAGACAGTGATGCCATTCTTGAGGCAGCTGCCGATGCATACGTTACGATGCAGTCGCTCTCCGGAGAATCCATTGCCGAATTCCTCGAGAAACTCGCCTCTGAAATCGAAAATCGTTCCGAGGAACTTGTCTCGATGGCAAACGCCGAGACAGGATTGCCGGTGAGCCCGCGGCTCGCCGATGTCGAACTTCCCCGGACAACCGGTCAGCTTCGACAAGCCGCAGCAGCTGCCCGTTCCGGGAACTGGAAGCACCCCGTAATTGACTCGGCCAACAACATCCGGTCTTGCTACGGATCGATCGGTCCCGTCTGTGTATTCGGACCGAACAACTTTCCTTTCGCCTTTGGAAGCGCTTCTGGAGGTGACTTCGCCTCCGCGATTGCCGCGGGCAACCCTGTCATTGCGAAGGCAAATTCCTCTCACCCCGGAACTACCAAGATTTTTGCAGAATGCGCGCTCAAAGCCGCAAACGAAACGGGAATGCCTTCCGCAATCGTCCAATTGCTCTATCGAACCAACCACAACATTGGGCAGCAGATGGTAACGGACGCTCGGGTCGGAGCTACTGGATACACCGGTAGTCGCGGCGCAGGCCTCGCTCTGAAAAAGGCAGCAGACGGAGCTGGAAAGCCGATCTACCTAGAACTCTCCAGTGTGAATCCGGTCGTTTTTCTTCCCGGGTCGCTCGAAGAAAAGAGTGAGGAACTCGCAAAAGAATTCGCAGGCAGCTGCCTCATGGGAACCGGCCAATTCTGCACCAATCCAGGAATGGTCGTAGTGATCCGCTCCGAGGCATCTGATTCGTTCATTGAAACCGTGACTGCCGAATTTAAGTCTGCCGCCGCCGGAACACTTCTCTCGGAATCCGTGGAACGCTCGCTACATGAAAGCCACGGCATTCTCGTGGGAGCCGGAGCAGAGGTCTGCTGTGGCACCGGAGAAGGCAAAGATGGATTCGGATTCTGCGTCGCCAATACCTTGTTTCGTATCGATGGGGAGATTTTCCTTCGCGATCCGGAGACCATGCAAACGGAAGCCTTTGGAAACTCTTCCCTCGTCGTAGTCGCGGATTCGGTGGACCAAGCCGCTGAAATCATTTCTTCACTGGAAGGGAACCTGACCGGGTGCATCTACTCCTCAGACTCCGATCAAGACGAGGAAGCCTACCAGAAAATTGAACCTATTCTTCGTCAAAAAGTCGGGCGGCTGCTCAACGACAAGATGCCGACCGGAGTTGCCGTTTCTCCAGCGATGAATCACGGAGGGCCTTACCCCGCTACTGGACACCCAGGGTTCACCGCCGTAGGAATTCCGGCATCCATCTTCCGGTTCGGAATGCTGCAAAGCTATGACAATGTTCGTCCGTCTCGTCTACCTGATATCCTGCAGGATGACTATCAGGGCCCGGCGCAACGTCTCATTGATGGAGTCTGGACCTGAGAAGGTCGAAAATCATACGGACTGGCGCCGACTACGCCCTCATCAGTGTACACTGGAGGAATCGTAGGTTTGCCGCCAGGAGACCGCAGGCTTATAGCCAAGCTGGGCGGCTTTTCTTGTCCATCCTTTTGCTGCCGAAGCGCTTGGGCTGGCTCCATAACCACGGGACAGACAGAGCCCCCCGAATACATCTCTACAGAGCCTCTCTTTTTCGGCGCTTCCTGCAGGAGAAAAAAACACGCCCCTGTCTCCTCGAGATCGTTTTCGAGGAGCATCAATCCAATGTGCGTCCGAGCACGCGCCCCAGGCCAGATTCTTACAATGGGTTCCGGTTGCTTCCGAGCTTCCGCGTCATTCCCCGCTGCCCACTCCTCAATCGCAACATACCACCCAGCCCGAGCAACACCCAATTCGGCCGATCGACGGAGGGTTTCGATTCGTTCAGAGGGCTGACTCTACTCTTGAAGTATCTAAGCGAGAATAAATCCGGCACCTTCATCTCTTCCTGAAAGGCTTCTAATTTTTCAAGATGACGAGCGGTATCTTCAAAAAATGAAGCCGAGCTAGTCCCCAGCGCTCGCAATCCATGACCACGAGAATCATCTCACTCATTAAATTGCAAATTGAGAGCCACCACATTGGCATCTAGATCTCGGAGAAATCGATACTGCGTAAAATCCGTATTTTAAGGATCACTCATCACTTTTTTCTCTTATCCACCATTTCTGATATCACTGTAACACGAAGAAACCGAGTGAAGTTCGTGTTGAGGACCGCTCTAAATAGGTAGACACTTAGTTTAGGTCTGTCACTTTCGAAACCCAGCTCATGGAAGAAACCCAAACACGAAGCAGTCAAATCACCCGAAAAACGGGAGAGACTGATATCTCACTGCAACTCAATCTCGACGGGACTGGTGAAGCATCTATTGATACCAAGATCCCTTTCTTCGATCACATGCTTCACCTTTTCGCCAAGCATGGCCGCTTTGATTTGAGTGTCGAAGCCGACGGAGATATTGAAATCGACTACCACCACACCGTTGAGGATACCGGAATCGTGCTCGGCGCAGCCTTTGCTGAGGCCCTCGGTACTAAAAAGGGAATCTATCGATACGGTTCGGGACTCTTCCCGATGGATGAAACGCTGGTCCAGGTCGCGCTCGATCTGAGCGGACGCCCCTTCGTAGAATACCGAGGCCCCGAGGGAGTTCCTCACGTAGGAGAAAAGTTCAATTTCACACTCGTGGAAGAGTTCCTTCGTGCCTTTGCTTTTAACGCACTCTGCAATTTGCACGTCACGATCCAATACGGTCGCGACCCGCATCACATGGCGGAAGCCGTGTTCAAAGGGCTGAGCCGATCTCTCGATGACGCCTGCCGCATCGATAGTCGCATCGCGGATCGGATTCCAAGTACGAAAGACGTGCTTTAAAACAGGATTTTCTGCACTACAGATCCCCATGGCCAATCGCGTCGGCGTGATCGATTACGGAGGTGGCAACCTCCAGAACGTTCTGAACGTCCTTCAATTTCTCGGGAAGGACAGTCAACTCGTGTCTTCGCCTGAAGATATTGGCTCTATTGATCGACTCCTTTTCCCAGGGGTCGGCTCTTTTGGTGACTGTGTTGACGATCTCGATCGCAAGAATCTTAGGGTACCAATTCTTGAGTGGCTCAATGAAGACCGACCCTATTTTGGCATCTGCCTGGGCTACCAAATCCTCTTCGAATCATCAGTTGAATCACCCGGAAAAAAGGGCTTGGGATTCTTTCCCGGGAAAGTCATTCGCTTCGACAGCGGCCACGGACTGAAAATCCCACACATGGGTTGGAATGAGGTCTCGCCGACCTATCCCGAGAATTCAATCTGGGAAGGAACTGGCAATCCTCTCCATCTCTATTTCGTTCACTCTTTCTACCCGCAACCTGAGGATCCGTCGTTGATTCAATCAACAACAGAATACGGAGCCCCTTTTGCATCAAGCGCAGGGCGAGGAAACATCTTTGCGTGCCAGTTTCACCCTGAGCGAAGTCAGAGCGCGGGGCTCAAGCTCATCGAGAACTTCCTTCGTTGATTCCTCAACGTCTTCTCAGCATCAGCTCTACGCCAAGGGAACCAGCGCAGTGTAGTCGCATTCAACGGAACAAATCCCGTCTTGCCTTCAATCGCTGACGGAAATCAGCCCGCGACACGCATCGGCATGATAACGTAGAGGAACGGTTCGTCGATCTTGATAACACCGGGGCTGCTTTCATCGATGAGATCTACAAAAATCTCGTCCTGATCAAGATTACGCAGAGGCGCCATCACGAATTCGGGGTTGAAAGCGACCACAATCTTCGGCCCATCATAGCGAACATCCATGACTTCTTCGGCTTCACCAATCTCCGGAGAATTCGCAGAAATCGAAAGTTGGTTATCTTCAAAAGCAAACTTGATCGAGTTAGTCTTCTCATTGGCAAGAAGACTGACGCGCTTCACCGCATTGAGAAATGCTTCTCTCTCCACGGTAACGCGATGGTTAGCAGCACCCGGAATTACCTGGCGGAAATTCGGGTAGTTACCTTCTATCAGCTTGGTTATGAGGTGACTGTCGTTCAACTCGAAACTGGCCTGACTGGAAGTCAGCGAAACTTTCAATTCACGGGTATCTTCGAGGAGTCGCTGTAACTCGTTGACTGCCTTAGTCGGAATGATCACCGCCGTTTCATTCCCGGCGGGGAATTCCAGATCCTGTTCAACCATGGCAAGACGACGGCCATCAGTCGCGACGAGCGTCAACATTCCTTCGCCAATGAGGCAGTTCACTCCGTTGAGGACGTAGCGAGTCTCGTCCGTGGAGATGGCATACGACGTCTTTCTCAAGGCATCCCGGAGAAGTTTCTGATCGATTGTAAATTCTTTGGCTTCTCCAAATTCACCGATCGCGGGGAACTCAGTGCTGGGAAGTCCCAGGATTTTGAAGAAACTCGGACCGCTCTTCACCGTCGCGGCATCCTCCTCGTTCACCTCAAAATCGATCTCACTCGTGGGAAGCTCGCGCACGATACTCGCCAGTCGTCGTGCCGGAAGTGTGGTGGATCCCGTCCGTGAGACTTTCGCCACAATCCGCTTCGTAATCGTCACATCGAGATCGGTCGTCGAAAGCTGGAGACCGAGCTCATCAGCTTCGATGAGAACGTTGGAAAGAATCGGAAGAGTCGTTCGGGTGCTCACTACATGCTGAACCTGATTCAAGCCCTCTTGGAAAACGTCTTTTTCGATCTGGAATTTCATCGTTGGAAAGAAGAGAGTGTGAACTCGAAACCCTCTCCTGTCCACGGAAAGTTCAGGAAGCAGAGCTTCTACCGGATCACTTCTTTCTGCCGGAAGTTCCTTTCAAAGATGGATCTCCGGACGGTTTCATACCTCGACTTCCCGCCGAGTCTGCGGGTGAGGGAGAAGTTCTTGTGCTTCGAGCTGAATCACCGCGAAGCAGTCGTCGCTTGATCAACTCCACGGTGCTCTTGAACGACGCGGAAGACTCACACTTAGCCTTCACTTTTTTGACTGCATAAATCACCGTGCCGTGATCTTTTCCGAAACTGGACGCAATCTCGACAAGAGAAAAGTCGGTCATCGTCCGGATCAGGAACATCGCGACCTGACGGGCTTCGGCAACACGTGCCGTCCTTCTCTTTCCGTTCAAAATCGAAATTTCGAGGTCGTAGTGCTCCGCGACTGCCTTCTTAATCTCTTCAATCCCCACATTCGACTCTTCTGAATCACCACAAATATCGGAAAGGATCTCAGGGACTTCCACTGGAGTGAGGATTTCCTCATTCATAGTCGCGACCATAGCTACGCGAATGAGAGCTCCCTCAAGGACTCGAACATTCCCTTTCACTCTCTCGACAATCGCATTGATGACCTCATCGCTGACCATCATTCCCCACTCGTCACGCTTGCTTCGCAGAATCGCGGCGCGCATCATCAGCCCGGGACGATGGATTTCCGTACTCAGCCCCCATTGAAAGCGCGAGACCAATCGGTCCTCAAGCTCGTTGATCTCAGCAGGAGGACAATCACTCGCAAGGACGATCTGTTTTTGCTGATCTGCCAACTGATTAAACGTATGGAAGAATTCGCGTTGCAAGCCTTCCTTCCGCCCTAAGAACTGGACATCATCGATCAAAAGCAAATCGGCCTCTCGATATTTTTTCCGAAACGGAACGAGGGAGTTTTTCTGAATTGCGTCGATGTAGTCGTTCGCGAAATGCTCCGCGGTGACGAAGATGATCTTTGATTTGGGGCGAAGTCGCAATGACTCCCAACCGATGCCATGAAGCAGGTGCGTTTTCCCCAATCCACAAGAGGAGTGGAAAAAAAGAGGCTGATAGGTTTTTCCGGGTTCAGCGGCTACAGCCTGCGCAGCTGCCCATGCCAATTCGCTGTTCTCACCCGAAACAAAATTGTCGAATCGGAAGATCTCAACCAATCCAGCTTTTCTGCCCCGCTCGATCAGCTTCTTTTCGCTGATCTTTTCCGAGAGCACCTTCTTCTTCAGCACTACGGGCTTCTCGGGCAAGACCTCCTTGGGAGCAGCGCTTCCCTTCGCCTCGTCAGAATGACCTACCTCGAAGGAGACTCTCTTGCAGGACGGGAAGTATTTCCGAAGGATTGATAATAAAGTAATTTTAAAATTTTCCTCCACCCAAATCGCGTACATCGAGCCCGGAGCACGCAAGGTGACCAATTCGCATTCGTAGGAAGCTATCGCAAAGTCTGTAAACCAAATCTCAAAGGTTCCTTCCCCTAAATCGCGACGGAGTTCTTCTGCGATGAAGGTCCAGGTTTTCTCAAGGTCTTGTTTGGCAGTTGGTTGGTCATCATTGGAACGGGGCGGCAGTTGCATTCGTGGGCGGTGGTGTCTGTTGAGGAACGGTGTTTCACCTGATTTACCAGAGGCCAATCAAGTAACTATCGAAACCGTTACTCAGTGAAAATCAAAAGTAACAATTCCAAAATCGCGGCAGGATTTCGCATCAGTCTCCCGAGCTACTCCTACGAACGCTACAATGCGGTGTCGCGGACACCTTGCGCTTAACTTTACAGTCAAACGGCTTCGGAATAGGGTCGGCTTCTCCGCGCTATGCGAGGCGCGTTTCTGAGAATTGCATTCCTCGTAAAAAAGGACAATAGGAAAGTAACGGAAATGACAGAAAAGTTGGACGGAAATCTTGTGATCAGAATGAGAAACACCACTCAACTCGAAATACTGAAATTTTTAGAAAAAAATCCTGAATTACAAAATATTCAGTTTTCCAAAGCTTGTTTCCGCGAAGGCAACAATCCGAGCCCTACGGTGAGAAGCGTCGTGATCGGCCACATCCAGGCGGAAGCCAGCGTTGGCCTCAGCGCCTGCGAGTCTCCTTCCAGACGATAAGTAGGCAAACTAGCCAACCATTCTTTCAACCCGTCGACATGACCGATCAAGAGAACCCAGACATCTATCCGGACGAAAATCACGAGCACAAAAGAGAGCAGAGCCCCTCCGATCAAGCCCTTCAGATTGCCTCGCCCTCTTCCTAACAAGGCAACAAGAAACATACCCAGAAGCGGTCCCACGGTGTAAGTCGTCATGCCGAAGGCAAGCGGGAGGACGTTCACCTTACCCGCTTCCTTGACCTCAAAAAGGACGAAAGTGAAGCCAGTCAACAGGAGTCCCCAAACCAGGACAAGAATCCGCGAAACTTTTACCAGCTTGGTATGCTCGCTCTCCGTCATCTCATGATCCGTTTTGTGAAAAAGAGACAGGGTCGTCTGTGAAAGGGCTGCTAAAATCGAGTCGAGGCTGGAAATTGCAGCCGCAAAAATCCCGGCGAGAATAAGGCCTCTAAGAGCTGTTGGCAGTTCCGTCACGATCCAGATCGGAAACACGTTGTCTGACTTGGAAGGTTGCCCTCCAGACCATCCCATTCCCTTCATGATCATCGGATCAGTCGGAGGGTTCATTTGGTAAAAAACAAACAGAGCCGCTCCTACAAAGAGCATGAGAACCGTGACAAGTTGTCCGACCGAGCTCCAAATGATGGCTTTTCGAGCATGATTTACATTCTGGCAACAGAACATCCGCTGAGCATTCAACTGGTCGACCCCAAAAGCGTTCAGATTGAGGAATGGTACGGCAATTAGCGCAACCCAGAACGTAAATTCGATCGACGGATCGAGGTCCCAATTTAAGACCCTCAACTTGTCGATCGTGGGTCCATCCAGCTGTGTCGCATTCCCGGCGACATTAAATAGATCGCTCCAACCACCGTTGAAGCTTGAGATCATCCAAAACAAGGCAACGAGCCCCCCCGTCACAAAGAGGATGAACTGCATCACATCAGTCCAGATGACCGTCCGCATTCCGCCCATCAAGGTCCAACCGATAGCGAACACTCCGATAACGATGATACACCATCCAAATGGAAGCGGGGTCACGATCTGCAGAGGAAGCGCTGCCACCAGAACTCGGACGCTCTGGGCCAGTATGCTCCCCACAGTAAAAAGAATCGTAGCGAGTTGTTTGACTCCCTTTCCGAGCTTGTTTCCCATGTAGTCGTAGGGACTGTAGATGTCTTTCTCGTAGAATACGCGAACGAAGAAAAGCCCTACAATGATCCTGGCGATAATCGAACCAATCGCCCACTGGAGATAGGTAAAGTCCCCCTGGAGAGCCATTACCGTTCCAGGAACACCAATGAAAGTCACGCCACTGATTTCCGTGGCGATAATCGATCCCGTAACTGCTGTCCACGGCAACGAGCGCCCCCCGAGAAAAAAGTCTTTGATGCTAGCTTGCTTACCACGAAGACGATGTCCAACCATCGTGGTCAGCAGGAGATATCCAAAAACCACAGCCCAGTCCACGGGCGTAAAATACTCATGCAGTCCACTCATAGTCACAAATCTCTCGAACAGGTCTCAGTAAGCATGAGACGTGCTCGCTCGCCAAGAAAGCAAATTTTCTGAATTCGAGGAGAAGAATTCAATAACTTCTCCTACCGAGCTGAATCTACCGGTTGAAATGTTCCAACCGGATGCCAAAAAATAAGTAACGAAACGCCACTTCTGGATGGCGCAGCAATTACACGCGCTTCCTGCGGCGCTTGATGTGCAGCTGTGCGAGTTGCTTCTGAATGAGAATATTGGCCGCCTGGATATCTTCCGGGAGAACCTTCTCGTTCATTGCAGCCTGAGCGCTTTCGAGTGCTTTCGCGACCGCATCCTCATCGATTTCGTGCTCACCCATCGCCATGTCCGTGAGAACGGAGACACGGTCATTAGAGATCTCAACAATCCCCGTTCCAATTGCGAGGGAATGCTCTTCGTCATCTTTTAGATAACGGAGTTCACCTGGAGCAAGCGTAGTCACCAAGGGTGCGTGCGCCTTCAGGATGCCCAGTTCGCCCTGGACACCCGGAACAACAACGCTCTCGATTTCATCGGAAAACGCTTTCTTCTCGGGAGTAACTATGTCCAATCGCATGGGGTAACCTGTTTATTCAATCGAATGGAAGGATCACTTCTCGACAGAGTCGATGCCGCCCTTCATATAGAAATTGTTCTCGGGAACGGCATCGTGAGTTCCATCCAGAATTTCTTTGAAACCCTTCACTGTATCAGCAACGGGGACATAGACTCCGTCAATACCTGTGAAGACTTTACCTACGAAGAAAGGCTGACTGAGGAACTTCTGAATCTTTCGAGCACGGAAAACGGTCATCTTATCCTCGGGACTCAATTCGTCCATTCCGAGAATTGCGATGATATCCTGAAGATCCTTGTATCGCTGGAGAACGTTTTGCACGCCTCGAGCCACCTCGTAGTGCTCTTCACCAACCACATCGGGAGCAAGAGCGTTTGAGTTAGAAGCGAGCGGATCCACAGCCGGGTAAATACCAAGTTCGGCAAGAGAACGCTCAAGCACGACCGTCGAATCGAGGTGAGCGAAAGTGTTTGCCGGGGCGGGGTCAGTCAAGTCATCCGCTGGAACATAAACGGCCTGGAAAGAAGTAATCGAGCCCTTGTTGGTAGAGGTAATTCGCTCCTGGAGCTGTGCCATCTCGGAAGCCAGCGTTGGCTGGTATCCAACCGCAGATGGAGTTCGGCCAAGAAGCGCGGACACCTCAGAACCTGCCTGCGAGAAACGGAAGACGTTGTCGACGAAGAGAAGCACATCCTGATTCTTCTCGTCACGGAAATACTCAGCCATCGCAAGTGCGGAAAGTGCGACACGAAGACGAGCGCCTGGAGGCTCGTTCATCTGACCGTATACCAGGGCCACCTTTGACTTGGACAGATCCTCTTGATCAATAACGCCTGCTTCGGACATCTCCCAGTAGAGATCATTACCCTCACGAGTTCGCTCACCAACACCTGCAAAGAGAGAGTAACCTCCGTGCTCTTTCGCAATGTTGTTGATCAACTCCATGATGACCACTGTCTTACCAACACCAGCACCCCCGAAGGCACCCACTTTACCACCCTTAGTGAAGGGGCAAATGAGATCAATCACCTTAATACCCGTTTCGAGAATCTCGGTAGATCCGGCTTGGTCCGTCAAAGCAGGAGCGGGACGGTGAATCGGATATGTCTTGGTTGCATTGACGGGACCACGCTCGTCAACGGCGTCCCCTGTTACGTTAAAAATTCGCCCAAGGACACACTCACCAACGGGAACCGAAATTGGAGCCCCAGTATCGATAATGGGAAGACCTCGCTTCAGTCCCTCAGAGGAGGACATAGCCACGGCTCGAACCCAGCCATCACCGAGGTGTTGCTGAACTTCTAAAACCAGCTTTGTGGTTTCACCACCGACATCAAACTCCACCTCAATGGCGTTGTAAATGGCGGGCAGCTTTTCGGCATCGGAAAAGTCGGCGTCGATCACCGGGCCGATTACCTGAACGATTTTACCTACGTTACTCATCAGATTGTTGCTTCTACACGTTTCGTGTTTTTGCGATTTTTATTCGTTAAATGGTTTGATTGCGAAGTCCTGCTATTCGAGTGCTCGCATAGCGGTGGTGATCTCAAGCAGTTCAGCAGTAATCGCTGCCTGACGCTGTTTGTTGTATTCCAGCGTAAGATCTTTGATCATCTCCTTGGCGTTGTCCGTCGCCGCCTTCATCGCTACCATCCGGGCACTGTGCTCAGAAGCACGCGACTCCAGAATCATCTGGTAGAGCTGATAATTCACGTATTGAGGAACCGTAGTATCCAAAACCGCAGACGGGGATGGTTCAAAGATGTATCCTCCATACTCAGGATGTGAATCAGCAGGGAGATCAGCAGGCTCAGTAAAGTGTCCAGAGCCCTTGCCAACAAAATCCTTGTCACGACCGAGGTCGATCGGACTGATTGGGAGTAAAGTCTCGATCATCGCGTCCTGAGTCATCGTATTGATGAAATTGGTGAACGCTACCTTCACGCGAGCGAAATCGCCGCTGAGAAATTTCTCGATCGCAAATTCAGAGATTTGCTTCGACTCAAGGAAGGGAACAGGATCGTCGATCTTAAAATCAGCAAGAAGCTCTCTTTTAGAGCGGGCGAGGAATTGGGTTCCTTTTCTGCCAACCGTAACAAAAACCGCATTGCCTGAGGTTTCTTCCGCTATGATCCGGAACAGGTTGGTGTTCAAGCCACCACAGAGTCCTTTGTCGGTCGAAACTAGAATCACCAACTCTTTGTCGCCCTCATTTTCCTGAAGGAGCGGATGATCCTCTTCTGAGGTCTGCTCCTTTAGATTAACGAGAACATCATTGAGCAGATCGGCATAAGGACGGCCTGCCATCGCCTGGTCCTGAGCCTTCTTCATCTTCGAAGCCGCGACCAGCTGCATGGCCTTGGTGATCTGGGCCGTGTTTTTGACCGACTTGATGCGTCGGCGGATGTCGCGAAGATTTGCCATCACTCAATATGAATCCGTAATCGGTAAGAGGTATGCGGTTTAAGCTTTATAGGATGACTTGAAGTCTTCGATTGCCTGCTCCAGCTCACCCTTGATTTCATCAGTGAGAGCCTTTTCGTCACGAATCTTACCAAGGAGTGAATCTTTGCGAGTCTCGAGGAATTCCGAAAGCTTTGCCTGGCAGTCTTTGATGTTGTCTACAGGCACATCGTCAAATTGACCATTCTGCATCGCCCAGAGAATACAGACCTGAAGCTCGACTGGGATGGGCGAATACTGCCCCTGCTTGAAAAGCTCGACAATTCGCTGACCACGCTCAATCTGCGACTTGGTCTTATCATCGAGATCCGAGCCAAACTGTGCGAATGCCTGGAGCTCACGAAACTGAGCCAAATCGAGCTTAATCGTGCCAGCCACTTTTTTGACGGCCTTGGTCTGCGCCGCAGATCCAACACGGGAGACGGAGAGACCCACCGAGATTGCGGGGCGAATCCCTTGATAGAACAGGTCAGTCTCCAGGAAAATCTGACCATCCGTAATCGAAATCACGTTGGTAGGAATATAGGCGGAAACGTCACCAGCCTGGGTTTCAATGATAGGAAGCGCTGTCAGGGAACCACCGCCATTTTCCTCACTAAGGCGAGCGGACCGCTCGAGAAGACGTGAGTGAAGGTAGAAAACGTCACCGGGGTAGGCCTCACGCCCGGAAGGACGGCGAAGAATAAGAGAAACTTCACGATAGGCAACCGCCTGCTTAGACAGATCGTCAAAAACAACCAAGGCGTCCATACCATTGTCCATAAACCACTCTCCAATAGCGGCTCCGGTGTAGGCGGAGAGATACTGGTTGGTAGCCGAATCGGAGGCGGAAGCAGATACAATCGTCGTATATTCCATCGCACCCTCTTCTTCCAAGATGGAAATGATTCGTGCAATGTTGGCCTGCTTTTGCCCGATCGCCACATAGATACAGTAGACGGGCTTGTGATCCTTCAACTTTCCTTCCTCAGCCGCTTTGTTCTGGCGGGCCTGAGAAATAATCGTATCGATCGCGACTGTCGTCTTTCCCGTGGAGCGGTCACCAATGATAAGCTCACGCTGTCCGCGACCAATTGGAATCATCGCGTCAATCGGTGCAATACCGGTCTGAAGCGGAACACTCACCGATTGGCGGGGAATGATTCCAGGAGCGATTTTTTCGACAGGGTAGGTCTCGTCGGACTGAATTTCACCTTTACCATCGAGAGGTGCCCCGAAGGCATTCACAACCCGACCAAGGAGGCCCTTGCCGACAGGCACAGAAAGAAGGCGGCCGGACGATTTCACTTCGTCCCCCTCCTTAATCCCGCGACTTTCTCCGAGAAGAACGCAACCCACTTCGGTTTCTTCAAGGTTCAGCGCTAGACCAAAAACCCCTCCTGGGAATTCGATCATCTCGTTGAGCATTACATCGCTCAAGCCTTCCACCTTGGCCACCCCGTCACCGATTTCTCGGACGATACCCACGTTCGACTTCGACACAGAAGTCTTAAGGGCGGCAATTTCTGATTCCAGTTCCTGGAGGATGTTACTCATGACGTTTTGTCAGTTTGACCGCTTCGATGTAATCGGCACGATCGATCTTGTAGTAAGTTTCGTTTAAAATTTCTCCGAGAGACGTTCGATTCGGTATTTCACACTTCCGTCCCACACGTCGCTTCCGACGCGAATCTTCATTCCACCCATCAACTCGGAATTGAGGGCAAACTCCGTGGTGATCTGATCGCCGTATTTCTTCTTCAGATCAGATACGACACTGGTCTTGGTGGCTTCGTCCAGTTCAACAGCGCTCTCGATCACGGCGCGATTGCCTTCCTGCTCCAATCGAATCAAACGCCAGTAGGCATTAATGATCTGTAGATAGCCTCGCGGCTTGTCGGCAATAAATTTCCTGACCACCTTCTGAATCGTTTCAGGATGAAGCTTTCCGTCGACAACTGAAGCTGCAAAGAGCTTCTTTGCCATCCGAGTTGCTTCTTTTCCTGATTTCATAGTAACCGACAGTCTCTTTCGTTTTTAGAGTGCGACCTGCCCAGCAGCCTCTTCATTGATGCGCTTCTGGTCAGAGTCATCGAGGACCTTGCCCGTCACCTTAGACGTGGCATCGATCACCAATCGTCCAAAATCGCTCTTGAGCTCGTTCATAGCCTTCTCGTGCTCCAACTTGGACGCATCGCGGGCTTTTTCGATAATTCCCTGAGCTTCCTTGATTGCTTCCTGAGTGCGCTGATTTCGAACTACCTCAGCGCTCTCGCGAGCCTCGGAAATGAGCCGCTCAGCGTCTCGGTTGGCTTCGTCCAACATCCCCTGAACTTTCTCCTCGGCCTTAGCCATCTCCTCCTGAATTGTCTTCAGGTTGGATTCCCCTTCTGCAATCCGGGTGCGACGCGCTTCAAGCATCGCAAGAACAGGACCGAAAGCATATTTGGAAAGCACAAAATAAACGATCAGGACGATTATGACCTGAGAGATAAACTTCGGCCAGTCCAATCCAAATGTTTCCAGAATACCTTCCATGCTAAATTGACGTGTGAGGGATAAGAGAGAAGTGCGAGAATCGGAGGATCAAAAATAAGTAAGAAGCGGGGCCCACACCGCAGTGAGGACCCCGATCACATCTTAGCCCTGAAGGGCCATGATGAATGCGTAAATCGCAATCGCCTCAGCAAGTGCCATTCCGATAATTCCGATAGTCAGGATATTACCGAAAGCGCTTGGGTTACGACCAACCGCCTGAGCAGCCGCCATACCGATGAGTCCGAGGCCGATACCGGCGCCTGCTCCAGCAACTCCGAGAGCGAAGTTACCATTGAAAGCACCGCTGGCTTCTGGAGCCGCTGCCGCGATTGTGGTGAGGATATCAATCATGATCGTTGTTTTCTTACTGTTGTTTCGTCACCGCCCACGCTTATCTACGCATGGTCCCGATGACAAAATTGGTTTCTCAGTGCTCTTCGTCGTGTGATGTGGATAGTTTGATATAGACTGCACAGAGCAAGGTAAAGACGGTAGCCTGAAGAGCCCCAACGAGGATCTCCATAAAATAGAACGGAAGTGGGAATATCACTGAGGTCAGGAAAGCAACGAAACCGGAAGCCCCGATCGTGGCGCCAAGCCCACCCATGGTGACTAGCAGCGTCTCTCCTGCGAAGATGTTTCCGAGAAGTCGCAGCGAGAGTGACATGGGACGGAAAACAATCGAAACAATTTCAATCACTCCGACAAAGATGAAGATCGGCATCAACGCGTACTTAAGCGGTCCCTGCAGGCCACCCTTGGGCCCGAAAATATGAACAATCGTGCCCCAAAGACCTAGCTCACTGATCGACAACCAGAGCCAAACGACCATGAATACCACTGCCAAAGCCAGCGTCATATTGAGATCGGCTGTCGCCGGACGAAGGAGAGGTATTTCAACCTCGCTCAATACAAAATTCCCCCCTTTACCCCAACCGATTGTCCCGACTCCGGGGATCAGTCCAGCCCAGTTGGCTGTTAGAATGAAGATAAAGATCGTAGCAAGAAGAGGGAACGCTCTCGGAGCGACATGCTTACCGACAATCCCTTCCACCTGTCCGTAAAGAAACTCGATCAGAAATTCGACGAGATTTTGCTTCCCGCCCGGAATGAGCTCCATCCGCTTCGTCGCCATGCGAGTGAAGAGAAGAACTCCGATCGTTACAAAGAGGGCAACGAGGATTGAATTCGTTAACCAACCACTGATTGCCGGGGCCGCGATACCACCCGCTGCAAGAAGCGGGCTCAACGAGTCGAGCGAAGAGATGGGCAGGGGGAAATCCATTGGGTCGAAAGGAGCCCGCCGGGGGTATAAGTACGATCAGCGCGGCCTTCCAGTTGCGCACCCTAAGCAATGCCAATCGACTCGCAACACGATTTTGTGAAAAATTTCACAAAGTCTGTGTCTCCTCCGACACCTCCGCTTTTTGAGCTCGTTTTTTCTACCTCAAAAATGGCGTCAAAAGATCGAGGAGTGGCTTCCCCTGTTCCAGCAGAGAATTGGGCTTTTCACCCTCTGTCTCTGGATTCAAAAACTTCTGCGCTTCGTCGAGAAGCCCTTCCGGCAACTCCTCCAGGATCGCAGCCCCCGCGGCAGCAATCAGCTTTCCACTGAGATCTTCCACCGGCTCGTCGAGAGTTCCGGTCAGATTCATCGTCGTCCAAAGAAATCCATCACGTTCCTTAATAAAGACTTTGCGCTCAGCTCCCGGGATCCACCGCAAAGTACCCGGCGCGACGCCCACCTGAAATGCTCCCGCTATTCGCTCTCCGGCGACGACCATGTCGCCTTCAACACGAACCAATCCATCGGACTGCAAGACAAGATCGGACATTTCGACCTGCTCCCCTTGCGATCGGAAGTGAGTCCGAGCTTCACTCAATACGAGATATTTGAACTGCTCATTTCGCGTGTATTTCGAAATTACCGTCAGCACGGGAATCTTTTCGATGACCGCATCCGCGACCATGATGTCGCCTTCGTAAACAAACGCCCCCGGCTTCCCTGTAATTTTCACCGGCCCCGAGATAACACCCGAAAGCTTTTCTTCCCATTCACCCTCCACCATGTCGTCGACTGAGATTCCTGAGATCTGAAGATCAAGGTCAAACTGCCCATCGCTCGCGAAACTGATATCTCCCGCGCCTTCGACATGACCTTCCGAATAGATTCCAAGGGAACACTGATCGATAAAGAGCTCGGATCCTTTCCATCGCATTGCGAGATCCTTGAGTTCGATCTCGGGTTGGTCAGGAATCTCCATCTTCCCACGTCTTCCCTCAATCGCCCAAAAACCGGATTTGAAATCGGGAAAGACTTTTGCTTCTGCACCGCTCAGGCGAAACGGAATGGTCCCATCCGAGTTCTTCGCCAAGATCAAAGAAGAAGAAATCGAAACCTCATCGATCTCGGCCCGATTCGGCACATATTTTTGCAACCAGCCGGGAACGGTGGGACCCGATGAATCCGAAGTGCCTTCTGATTCTGCAAGGCGCTGCTCGATGGGCTGCTTTACCCGGGAGTCGGAAAATTCCAGTTCAAACCGATTCACGCTGACATTTGGAATTTGAACAGCCTGGTCCTCGATTTTACCCAGCTTGGCGCGAACTCCCTCGAGCTTCATCGAAGAAAAAGCGCCCTCCTCGTAGCCCCGAGCGATGAAACTCTCCGCATAGACATCTGAACCCTGCCATTTCATGGGGGCGAGCTCCACCTGTGATCGAAGGGTCTCCGAAGATTTCTGAGTCAGCCATGCGCGAAACTCCTCGCCTCGCAACCAGGATTGAATCATCGACTTGCCAACAACGAGCCCAACAACGAGGGCCACCAGTAAAACTCCACAAATTGCTACCACGACAATGAGTGGATTCACCGACCTGCGTTTAGACTTTCTTCCCGATTTTCTCGTTGCCATACACCTCTACAAACGGGCGAATCAGTCATTCGGTAAAGGAAATTTTCTTACCCTTCATTTCAACTTCGCGAAGAAATCCCGTTGATCAGGGATTGCGCATTTTGCACAACCGTCCTACAAAAAGGACGTGCTCGAACTCAAGGACATTCATTTCACGATTCAGAAAGGAGCGGAAGATCTCCATCTTCTTCAGAAAATCGACCTTCGCGTTCCCACGGGTCACTTCATGGCTATCGTGGGTCCTTCGGGATGCGGAAAGTCAACTTTGCTCAAACTGATCGCAGGGATTAACCAGGAATCCGATGGCAGCATCCATTGGAACGGAAGAAATCTGTCGGAGGATGGAGATCTCGAATGTTCCGAAATCGGCTACGTTCCGCAGTTTAGTATCGCCTACGATGATCTCACTGTGGAAGAGAATATCGAAAGTGCGATTCGATTGCGCGCCAAGACGAAAGGGCGCGACCAGTTTTACGATCTTGTCGACGAAACCCTGAGGGCGACTGGACTCGAAGCGATACGCGACCGTCCCGTCAAGGTCTTGTCCGGGGGACAGAAGCGACGACTCTCCCTCGCCCTTGAACTCGTCACCGACCCTGTTCTCCTTCTTTGTGACGAGGTAACCAGCGGACTCGATCCCAAGAGTGAGCAGGAAATCGTAGGCCTCATGCATGCGCTGAGCCGCAATGAACACAGGATCGTGGTGAACGTGACTCACAGTCTCGCCAACCTCGATCTTTACGATTCGGTGCTCGTCCTCGACGCAGGACGAGTCGTGTATCACGGCCCACCCCGAGCACTGGAGCATTACTTTTCCGTTGAACAGGCCGAGGATGTCTACCCACAACTCGCAAAACGTGACAAGAACGCCTGGGCAAACAGCTGGGCAAAGCATCGCGAGGCTTACTACGAAAACTTCGAAATCGGACATATGGGAGATCCCGACGTGTCCGTCTCCGCCATTACCCCGGGAATCTTTTCCCAATTCTTCGCGCTATTCAACCGCCGATGGAAACTCTTCTTCCGCGACTGGGGAGGGCTCTTTCTCCAATTCGCCATCCTAATCGGATTCCCTCTTCTCGTCATTGTTTTCGAACTGGAGGGCATTGAGCAAACGCAACGACTCTCGGAAGCGATCCCCGTGACCCAGACGGAATACGAACGTGAAACGGAGGCAATGACCTTCAACCTCAATCTTGGCGGAGTGGTCTCGGGACTTGTCATGTTCCAAGTCATCCTCCTGACGTTGATGGGCTCCAACAACTCGGCTCGTGAAATCGCAGCCGAACGGCAGATTTTCGAAAAGGAGAAATTAGGAGGAGTTCGGCCATCGGTCTACCTCGCCAGCAAAATCGCATTCCTCAGTGTCCTCGTCTTTATCCAATCCCTCTGGATGGCACTATTTGTGGAGAGTATTTGCAACTTTCCGAATGAATCTCCGACCGCGCACTTTCTCCTTCTGCTCCTTGTAAACGGAGCCATGACTGGGATCTGTCTCGGAATTTCCTCTCTCGCAAAAACTGCCGATCAAGCTTCCCTGCTGAGTATCTACCTCGTTGGTTTTCAACTTCCACTCTCGGGAGCCGTGCTGGCTCTCCCCGAATGGGCCGGATGGATGACGCGCCCCTTTATCTCCGCCTACTGGAGCTGGGCTGGCGCAGTGGATGGAATGGATCGTGACTATCTACGCTACATCCAGGATGTCACCGACACATGGCTTGGCCCTATGTGGCTTTGTTTCGTCGTGCTGCTCCTTCACGTCGCGATTGGACTTGGACTCGCCTTTATTGGTGTAAAACGCCCACGCTGGAACCACTAGACTCCAGTCCTCCTGCCATGGATGCAGACGATGAACTGATCGACTATCTCGGAGGTTTTGTTACCGAACACAAGCAAAACAAGATTGCCGAGGTTCTGAATCAGCGCACCCGTCATGTCGCGGTGTTGCTGGAAGACATTTATCAACCTCACAACGCCTCTGCCTGCCTCCGCAGCTGCGACTGCCTTGGAGTTCAGGACGTTCATATCGTCGAGAACCGAAACAAGTACCGTCCCAATTCTGGGGTCACGATGGGTTGCACCAAGTGGCTTTCCCTGCATCGCTATCATAAGATCGCTCCCGCAATTGAGACATTGAAGGCTCATAACTATCGGATTGTCGCCACGACGCCGAACGTCGAAGGATACGAGCCGTCCACACTCCCCCTCGATCGCCCCATCGCCTTGCTGTTCGGAACGGAAGAAGAAGGCCTTTCAGATGAAGCGCTCGAGGCCGCCGATGATACACTGAAGCTGCCCATGCACGGATTCACCCAGAGCTACAATATATCGGTCACGGTCGCACTGACCCTCTCCCGACTGAGCGAGCGACTCCGTGAATCCGAAATCGACTGGCCTCTTTCACCCGAAGAGAAAAAGAAACTGACCTTGGATTTCTATCGGCGCATCGTGAAACGACACGATCTTCTCGAAAAGGATTTCTGGAATCATAAAAACCCGTAGCCTGAGTCTTCCCTCGCATCCTCTTCACTCTTCGATACACTGTCTGTCAGTATGCCAGCGGACGACGCCGATCAGAAAATTCAAACCGAGCTCTCGCTCTTCGATGGGGAGGTTCCGGCTGAGAAGAATCCAGCCATTCCCGATCAAGCGGAATCGAGCAAGGGCGAGCCATCCCCTCAATACTCGGGATGGGAAAGCAGCATTCTTGAATCTTCGATTCGTTTCCTGACTGATTGCCATAAGAACGAACCAACTATCAATTTGTCGGACTGGCTCGTGGTCGTCCCAACCCGAAACGCAGGACGCCGACTGCGCGAGTCTCTTGCCGTCACGGCAGCCCAACACGACTCTGCCGTTTTCCCACCGCTCGTCGTTACCCAGGATTTCTTCTCGGCCCCCGAACGGATTCCTGCGGAGCAGATTCCGGATGGGCATACCGTTGCCAATCGAGAGACTACCCGATTGCTCTGGGCAGCCCTGCTACTCGAAATCAATCTTGACCGATTCAGATGTGTCTTCCCAGTCGACCCTATCTCACGCGATCTAACGTGGGCCATGAAAACAGCCGATGAGTTACTTGAGGTCCGCAACCTACTTACCGATTCCAGTTTCACTTTTGCCGGCGCGTCCACCCCTCTGGGAGAATACGACATGGAGCCACTTCGCTGGAAGGAGCTTGCCGACCTCGAAGCTCTCGCGATCCGCCGCTCCCAAGACCTCAATCTTCAAGACGAAACCCTGTCCCGAATTAATGCCTCTCGGTCCGGGACACTGCCCCCGGAAATCCGAAAGATTCTCGTCGCTGGAACACCTGACTTGAATCGTCTTTCCATCAACGCACTTCAGCGAGCGAAAAATTTCCTGCCGGTCGACATCATGATCCATGCTCCGGAAAGCGAATCCCACCGCTTCGATGAATGGGGTCGCCCAATCCCAGCGCATTGGCTCGAGGCCGAAATCGAAATCCCCGACTCGGCACGATTCATTCGTGACGCCGCCACGCCAACTCTCCAAGCAGAACTTGCGTGCGATCTTCTTGGGGAACTGGAGAACCCGGCAGCTTTCGCAGCCATCGGCGTCCCCGACCCGGAAACAATTTCTCCTCTCGAACAGGCGGCAGATCGCCGGGGCTGGTCGACCTACGATCCCGCTGGCCAACCGGTCTCCAGTCATGGCATTTACTATCTTCTCGACCAGACCGCAGCACTGCTTGCAACCCGATCTTTTGAAGCTGTCTCGCGGCTTCTTCGCTGTCCCGACTTTGCGAAGGCACTCACGAAGCATCTCGCCGGCGCAACGCTCTCTGAAGAGACTGCGAGCGAATCGCCTGAGCAGCGCCGCCCTGCGGATGGCCGCATCAACTCCACTTCATTTCTCGAACTCGTCGACCGGATGCGAGAACGCTGTCTTCCCGATCAAATCGAGGATGCTCTCTCCGCCGCCAAACGAAATTTTTCGAAGAACCCCGAACTGGAAGCAGGCTTTCGCTGGATCACCGATTGGATGCTGCGCTTCCGAAAAGAACCATTCGGAACCGTCCTCATCGACTACCTTACTGAGATCTTTGCAGATCGAAGTTTCACGCCGCAGGAAACCACCCACGGTGCCTTTTCCGAAGTCGCCTCCACAATCTTTGAGGCGGAAGCCGCTTTCGATGCCACCCGTGAAGCTTTTGGAAATCGTCTGCAACCGTCCGACCGGTTTCATCTTCTCCTCGAATTGATACGTCAGCGTCACCTCTACGATGAGCGTGAACCTGAGAACATCGACCTCCAAGGATGGCTTGAATTGCTCTGGGAGGACGCCCCTCATCTCGTCGTAACCGGGATGAATGACCACGCCGTTCCTGAGGCCATCATCGGTCACGCGTTTCTTCCTGACTCCGCCCGCCGAGCTCTCGGTGTTCCCAACAACGATGACCGCTTCGCTCGCGATGCCTATCTTCTCACCACTCTGATCGAAACGAGACGGTACTCAGAAGGCAGGATTGATCTCCTCTTCGGAAGACAAAGTGAGAGCGGCGATCCACTACGTCCCTCACGCCTCCTCTTTCAGTGTTCGGACGAAGAGCTGCCCGACCGCACCCTTCAGTTCTTCGGTGGGGAAACGCCATCGACTCCCCCTCTTCCCTGGACGCTCCCGTGGAAGCTGGCTCCTCAAGCACTTCCCGAGGAAGCGAAAATCTTCCAGCACCTCAGCGTGACCCAGTTTCGAAACTACCTCACCTGCCCATTCCGTTTCTACCTCCAGCATGGCCTCCGGATGGAGGAGGTCGATCCAGAGAAGTCAGAAATGGATGCGCGCGACTTCGGCAACCTCATCCATGACGCGTTGGAGAGATTTGCCGGCGACCCTGTAGCAAGTATTTCCACCGACAGTAAAAAGATCTGCGATTCATTCGAGACCGAAGTCGACGCGATTCTCTACCAGCGATACGGATCTCAACTTTCCACCCCGGTCCTGATCCAACGCGAAGCAGCTCGACGGCGACTCGGCTGGTGGGCAGAGATCGAAGCGGAAGAACGCGCCGCCGGATGGCGGATTCTCGAACCCGAGACCAGCATCTCGACAAAGGATTACCCCTTCGCTCTCGCTGACCTCCCTATCTCGGGACGAATCGATCGTATTGAGGAACACGAAGACGGACGCCTCCGGGTCTTTGACTTCAAAACCCACGCCATCTATGACGCGGGGAAATTCAGAAATAAACGAGTCAGCGAATACCATATCGCCCCGATCAAACGCACCGAGGATTCTGAGAGCTTTCCCAAATGGTCACTCGTAGAGAACGACGAGGGAAAGCCGAGCCGCTGGGTGGACTTGCAGATTCCACTCTACCTTCTCGCGCTTGCCAAACGTTTCCCAAATCGTGAGATCACCGCGGGGCACATTGCACTAGGACCCACCGAAGCCGAGATCGTTCTCGACCTCTGGGGAGACCTCGGACCAGAGCTCCTCAGTTCCGCGCAATCATGCGCCGAAGGTGTCATCGAAGCAGTTCAATCACGAAAATTCTGGCCACCTGCGGAACGCCTTCCCTGGAGCGACCCGTTTGAGGAATTGCTATTCTCCGAAGCCGAAGAGGCGGTCGATGCTACGGGTTTGAAATAAGTGAGACAATCATCTTAATGCTCAAAGCAAGTCACGAGGCATTGGTCTTCCCCACCCCCTGACAATCATACCACCTATGTCCCCGTTGCTTAAAAACACCTCCTTGGCCCTCCCTGGCTATTTGGCACTACTTCTTTCGATTTCGTTTCCCTGCCTGGCTCAGAACAAAGGAAATATTGCAACTTTCAAGAATCATCCTTATGCCAATACCAGCGAAGGACGGGACAACTACCGTCTCTCTGGCAAAACGGTAAACGAAGCGAGACTCTATGATTTCTATCAGCGTCAGGCTGACTTCTACATGTCGAGTTCGAACACGGTTCCTGAAATTCTACCGGCGTACCCCGGGCTTGATGGAGGAGCCCACGGACATTGGGGAAAGCACAATCAGAACAACCACAGCGACAAGCGTTGGAACGACGCCGAGATGGGAGAAGTCGTCACCCAGGTTTTTCGGACGAAAGACTTCTCTGTCCTCAAAGGCATCTGTCTTAGGTTGGGCACAGACCGAGAGTTGTCCGCCTGTTTCGATCCCCTGACACTGTCCTATCGGGCAATCTGGGATGAGGGATTCGTCACCTTTGATGGATTCCGTTGGGGTACTTCACGAAATGCTCAAATGCAGGGCCCCCCCCTGTTTTTGCAAAAAGATGCAACAATGCCGAAGGGCGGTGAATATCTCGGATACTACCGCTACGGAAAGCGATTCGTGGCTAGTTACCAAATCAAGGGTGTCAGAATTCTCGACGAACCCTGGGCTGTTGGGGAGGCCTTTTATCGGAAAATCGAATTTTTAGACGCCGCATCTGAAATTAAAATTTCGAATCCTGCAGGACAGGGTCTAGAAACAGCCATTGTCCAAACCGCCGGAACCGCTTCTTCCATCATCAACGAAGAATCCGGAGTTCTAGTTATCAAACAAGCGGAGCCTGGCAGCAGTCTCGTGATCCGTATTTCAAAAGCGGATAGCGAACATGATGACAAAGCAGCTCTCGCCCATTTTACTGAAAAGCGAAAGCTAGAGCAGCGATGGACGGACAAGGTGAAAGTTACTGTCAAATTGGGAAGTGAACGGGAAAATTCCGCCTACATCGTAGATACAATCCCGGTGCCGTATGACAACCCCTACCAAGTAGTAATGCAACTGAGCGGCCTTGCTTTCCTCGAAAACGGAGATGCCCTTGCATGCACCCTATTGGGGGATGTCTGGAGAGTGTCCGGATTCGATGATTCAAGCCGTGAGGTCACCTGGAGCCGCTTTGCGACGGGATTCAATCAACCTGTGGGAATCCACGTTGATGAGGACGGCATTTTCATTCTTGACCGGGGCCAGATCTATCGGCTTCACGACACGAACGAAGATGGCGAAGTGGACTACTACGAGAATTACGCCAATGACTTCGGAGGGTATGATCGCAGCCACACTCACACCTTTGGCCTCCATCGCACAAAGGATGGAGCGTTCCATTTCACGCAACGAGAAAGCATCCTGCGTACGGGATCAGATCAAAAGACAACCCTGCAGGGGTGGGGTGTGCGAAACTGCATGGGTATTGGAGGTTCCGATGACTACTTCTGGGTCGCCCCGCAAGAGGGCACCTGGACGCCAACCTCGGCAATTATTGAAGTTAATTCCGGTGAGTTCTATGGACTACCCGCTAAGGATGGCAAGAGTGGAACTATTGCCGCTCCGCTCTGTTTCATTCCTCGAGGTGTCGATAACTCCACCGGTGGAATGGTTGAAATCTCCAGCGACCAATGGGGGCCATTCCAAGGCAGCCACATTGGTCTCAGCTATGGTTCGGGTCTCCACTATCTCATTCTTCGTGATGCAACGGGTTCCCGCCATCAAGGTGCTGTCGTCCCTCTCCAGGGAGAGTTTCTGTCTGGATCCATGCGAGGTGCGTTCCACCCGAAAGACGGTCAACTCTACCTCGTCGGACTGGATGGATGGGGAGACTATTCCGTCGAAGATGGTTGCTTTCATCGCGTTCGCTACAACGGAAAACCTGTTCACGACCCTACCGGATTTCAAATCTATGAGAACGGGATTCGAATTGATTTCGCTACAAAGCTGGATCCTGAATCCACGGCCGATCCCTTGCGCTACTTTGCTCATGCTTGGAACTACGAATACGCAAAGCGATACGGATCTCCCGAGTTTTCCGTGAGAGACCCAAAGTCACTGGGCCACGATCCGGTGGAAATTCGGTCGGTCGTCTTACTCGAAAACAAGAGCTCCATCTTTGTCGAAATGCCCTCGCTGGAACCAGTGATGCAACACCATATTCGAATGCACCTCGTGGCCGAAGATGGAAAGGAATTTAGAACTGATCTATTCAGTTCACCGATGTATCTCGGAGATCACTTCACGAGCGAAGGACTCGCAAAGCCTGGGAAGAACAAGCCTACAGCGATCGCGCTTCGAGTTGCCGATCCCGGCAAGAAATCTACCGCCAACACGGAATCCGGGAAACTCACCGAGGGTGAGCGAACCGTTGTTATCGATGCGATTGGAGGACTCCAATATGCGCAGAAAGAAATTGTCGCCAAAGCAGGTGAAGCGATTGCTCTCAAACTGCGCAACACCGACGTGATGCCTCACAATCTAGTCATTGTAGAGCCAGCTTCGGCAAAGAAAGTCGGAGAGGCCTCATTTCGTATGCTGAATGATCCTGATGCAGGAAAGAAACACTACGTCCCGGAACTTCCCGAAGTGCTCTATCACATTCCTGTGATCTCACCCGGAACGGAACACACCCTCCACTTCAAAGCTCCCAATAAACCCGGCGACTATCCTTACATTTGCACATTTCCGGGCCACTGGATGGCGATGAATGGCATCCTCAAAGTCAGGTAGCGACAATTGTTTGAGACTCAGACTTTTCCCCATCAAAGGCCGTAACGATAAGCTGTGTACCGGGCTCAATATCCGGCAATCCCTTTAGCGAAACGCTACCATCACTGAGGCTTCGAGTTCCCCTGACCGGTCTACCATCGACGTGAACAAAGCGCACATCGGCGTTAGGCAAAGTCTCGATCGCAGGCAATTGACAGTTCAAGGGGCGCCCACTTTCGGAAGCAATTTCACTGAGCGATCCGCCGCCACGAGGAGCCTCATCAGGAGCATCAATCATGTTGCGGACATACAGACCAATTTGCGGATCTTCCTGTGCCGGATCGAATTCCATTTCAAGGAAATTCCAGTAAAACGGATCACCATCACCATGCCCATCCAAACTGGGATTCGAATACTCCTTGTGATACAGCGCCGCTACTTCCAGCGGTCGACCGTCGAAGTCTTTCATTGAGGGTCCGAATCCCGGTATGACCGCTCGACCTCCGCTTCGTCCAATCGGACCAAAGCTGCACTCAATGAGTCGGTGTTTGGTATTCTTGATGATGCTGCCGTTATGCACATCGCCATATACGGTGACAACACCGTCCCGCTCCCCCAGCAAATCAATCACTCGGTCGGCACCGGCTTTTACCCAGCCTGCATAGTCCGCCGCGACTCGATCTCTTTGACGGAACGGTCCATTGCCGTTGCCTTTCCCTTTTCCACCTGTCCAGATCGTGTGGAGTGCATTCATCCCCGTGATACAGATGAGCGGGGCTGCATCGGTTCGGATGATCTGTTGCAACCAGGCAAACTGCTCCTCACCGAGGAGCGATCGTGTCGGATCGGTTCGGTCGTAGGCATTCTCGATATTTCCCCATCCCCAGTCTTTCCAGATGTCGGTATCCTGAGAACTTCGCCAGAGTCGGGAATCCACAATCAGAAAAGTGAAGTCGCGATCCGGCATCTTCCATGCACGCCATTTTTTTGGATTCTCAAGAGGATCGACTTCCTCCGCTCCGGTGACGAGGTGGTGAACGATCTGAAAGTTTCGTCGCATGTAAGAGGCATCCTGTCCCAATCCATCCAGTTTGCGAATCGCGATCTGTTCAGGGCCCTTCACGTCATCCATGCCGTAGTCATGGTCGCCAGGATTAATCACATTCCAGTGACGCATCATCTGCCAACGACTGGTCGGCCCGAATATGGAATTGGCGATGACCTTGTAGGCATCATCGGTGCTTGGAGGATACAGAACCAACTCCATATACCACACATCATCTTCCCAGACCATAATCTGAAAGTTGTAGTCTTCGAGATGCTTGTAAGCTTCCACTGTAGGTTGATCTCGGATCTGCCAATCATCTCCTCCGCCCAAAATTTTGAGACCTTGATCGGTTCGCTGCTGCAATCCACTTGTGATCGCATGGCAACTGAGCCCGCAAAGCTTGTAGGGCGCTTTCAGCTGAGGAAGCCTTCCCACATAGGTTCCTGTAGAAGGGACATCTCCAACAAGGCCAGTCCCGGGACCACATGAATCCGTTCCAATTCGTGCATCGCCCGTAACGTCGACACCATCTTTCCAGATCGTGTAGTAGAGCGTTGTTTCACTAGGATCTCGAGGAAGGGTCACGGTGACCACGGAGGTATGCCGACGAAATGAATTGTTCACAATCTGCGAAGACCCGGCGACACCCACCGCCTTCCAGCCGCCTTCTGGTGTCGCTGAATTAGCCACTCTGATTTCTGCTTTCTCACCATTAGAGGCAAAGACTCCGACAAATTTCACCTGCCATTTCTCGCCTGTCTTCTTGAGCGAATCGCCGAGAGGGTAGCAGGCACAGCAGTCAGCAATTCCGACATTGAGAGGCTCATTGCTCCCCGGAACGATTTCGACTCCCGCTACCTCAAAATCAATCAGCCCTCGTCCGACAACACCAAAATAGCCATCAGTTTGCCTGCGAGTGATCTTCTCCCGCGTCAATACAGAAGAGTGATCACCTGATACCAGAGTGGTCATCACAGTCGCCCACCCCTTCTCGTTTCCGCTCACTTCCAGCGTAAGAGAAAAAACATCTCCTTCCTGAAGTTGAAGCGACGGCACGGTTGTCGAGCCTCGCTCCTTTTTGACTTTCGCATCGGCCTTCTTGTTGTAGTTGGGCTCGTTGATCACCGCGAGACTGGCGTCGTCTTTCCAGCCAATAATCGTGGTGTTGCGCTCTCGCCCATATCCCTCAAACAGATTCTTACCTCCGATCGCGATCCCGAAACATCCATAGCCAGGTTGATACATTTTCCAATCGGGATCGTCTGCCTCTGGAATCTCAGGAAGCTCGGCCAGGAATTTCCCTTGGATTATAATCTTGTAGTTTCCTGTCAGCTTCCAGTCTCGTCGCCACAAAACCCCCTGGGGAAGCGATGGATCGTAGTCCGTCTCCATAGCTTTTCCCTGGTTGGATTCCGAATGAAAGGGAAACCCCGTCCGCCGAGCTCGGTCACCGTAATTTTTGAGACGTCGGCGAAGAGCACCGTCCTCGACCTTCCAGTAGCCCGGGTTGAGAGATTCCCATTCCGAACCATGAAAAAGAGAATTCGATCGCGCAAAGTCATCGATCACGGTTCCTCGGACAGAGGCAGCCTGAGCACTCACGCCTCCCTTTGAAAAAAGGGTGAGGGCACTAGTTCCAACCGCTGCCTGTTGTAGAAATTTTCTTCGCTTCATGGGATTGAATGTTAGAAGCTTGAAGCTATCGGAGTCTACACTTCTTTGCTCTTGGAATTCCCTTCTCAACTCAGAATGCAGAGATCCGGAATCGAGTGACGATTCGCCATTCGCCTATTGCGATGTAACCTTTTCATCATGATTCTCAAAAGGGTCAACCCATCTGTCTTTCATGAGGGCGGAGCCAATGAAGGGGCCGGAGTCACGCTGCGCTACCTTGGCACGGCAGGTTTCGTAGTGGAGAGCCGCGAAACCACACTGGTGCTGGATCCCTTCGTGACTCGTCCTGGATTGTTTGAAACCGCATTCTGCAAATTGAAGCCAGACAGCGAATTGATTCAGCGGGTCATCCCACGGGCAGACGATGTTTTGATCGGACACTCGCATCACGATCATATTCTGGATGCACCAGAGTTGTGCCGGCAAACAGGCGCGCGCCTCATCGGTTCCCATTCCACCGCCAACGTGGGACGTGCCGCAGGGCTTCCCGAAAAACAGATTCTCGCTACGTCGGGACGAGAGGATATCGCGATTCAAGGCGACAACGTCATTCGTGGCTTTCCTTCCTTCCATGGAAAAGTGGGGGGACGCATCCCGCTTCCTGGAGACATTCCTTCACTTTCCGAATGGCCGACACATTTTACCAAACTTCGCCACGGCCTCGTCCTCGACTGGCTTGTGACCGTCGGAGGAATTCGGATCATGCACATTGATTCAGCGGACTTCATTGAAGAAGAGCTCACAGGTTTTAAGGCGGATGTACTTTGCCTTTGTGCCGTCGGTTGGCAATCCCGTCAGGACTACGTAAAGACCGTCATAGACATCCTTCGCCCCCGCTTTGTCATTCCTTGTCATTGGGATTGGTTCTTTTCAGACTACGATCAAGAGGCTCGCTGCCTGCCAGGAGTGGATCTGATCGGAATGAAAGAAGAGATCAAAAAAGCTGGAGCAGAACCCGTGGTCTTGCCACTGGGAGGTCGTTTTTCGATCCCTTCTTAACCCTTGGTAACGGCAAACGCTCGCACCAAGGGCACCGCGCTCCTACTTCTTCTCCTCTTCCTTCTTCGGCTCCTCTTTCTTTGGGGGAGGAATGGACAACCAAACGGAAGGCAGCTCCATAATGACATAGGGACCTCGATAGGTGTCATCGCGAAAGGAAAAGGATGCATTCTTCGCCTCGCCAGTTTTTTTCCCATCCTGATCTTCATCAAATACCCGAATTCCCAGCGGCTTTTGAAAAGGAGCTGCGTCCTTGCCCGCAGCCAAGGTCAAAACAACGTCCCCCCCTTTTTCAGGGATCTTATCCGGACTCTTGAGCGTCACTCCGGCAGGAAGCCCTGGGATTTCGAAGATGAGGTTTTCTTTGTGGCCATGGTTTCGCGTAATCTTCACCTTAAGGTCGACTGACTTTCCAGGCTCTAGAAGATATTCGGACTTTTCAATCGTGGCTGAGAAATCCGGTTTCGGTTCTTCGATACTGATTTGATACCGATACGAAGCACCGCCGCGTCGAAAGCGATCGGTGACTGAAACTTGGTAGTCTCCATCAACGGCAACTTTCCAAAGATACTCCGGGTCGCTTTCCTTGTTTGAATCGTCGATCAATTTCAATTCCGATCCATCGGGCTTCAGGATTCGTAAAACGGGATCTGTGGGAAACCCCAAACGAGCAGCCTGCACTTGAATCCAATACGATTCCCCCTTTTTCGCTGTGATCGTAAAGTTATCAACCTCATTGGGTTTCGTCAAAGTTCCGACGACCGCATTCTTCAAATCAAGTTGACCTGACTTTGAATCTGGTCCCGGATCATCGGGAAAAACTCGTTTCGGAAGTTGCTCTCTCTTGTTACCGAGGTGGAGTCGGTATTGTGCTTTCTTACCGCCTCGAAAATAGACACTCGAAGCTGGAGGGTGAGCAAAGGCGGTGACAACAATTGTAAAATCCCCGCTCTCGGAAGCAGTGAAGTGCAATGTGGGATCCAAGTTGACCGCGCCATCGTGTTGCATCACGAGCCGATTTCCATCCTTGTCATAGACCTGCAGCACAGGGTCAATCAACGAACGGATCGCATAGCCTTCGACAGCCGCATAAACTGACTCACCCTTCTTCAAAGACAGCCGAAAAGAGTCGAGCTCGTGATTGCCGGGAAGCTGTCCATTCACGACCAACGGAAGCTTCTCAGAATCCAGCTGCTGAGCCTTGGAAACCCGATTATCATCTTCGTCTTCCTCAAGAATTTCGAGCTGCTCATCGACAAGAAAGATATGCGGTGCACTCGCCCCCCCAGGATTGAGCGCCCTCACGATAACCGGACCAACCGGCACTTTAGATCCGATCTTCAGTTTGCCTGTGCCACTCTTTTCCTTGTCGGGCACAAATGTAAACCCTTTCTCCGAAAAATGAAGCTCGCAGGGCCAGGGCTCGAACTTACCCTTCAGCGTAAATTCAATTTCAGCACCTCGTTTTCCTCCAGGCGGCCAGATTGAGTCCAGCTGGGCTGGCGCTGCCTCGCCGATAATGGGCAACAACAGAATGCAGATAAGATTACGTTTCACGCAAAGAGCTCTTTAATAAGTCGACCGTTATCGACAAGCTGGACCGGCCGTCCTGCCGTGTCATGAAGGGTAGTCTGATGATCGATTCCCATCTTCGTATAAATGCTGGCCGCAAAATCTTCCGGAGCATAAATGTTCTCATTGGCGTAGTAGCCCTTCACATCGGTAGCGCCCACAATTTGACCGCCAGGGATTCCAGCCCCGGCCATGAGAACACTCATTGCGAAAGACCAATGATCTCGACCCGCATCCTTGTTGATCTTCGGAGTTCGACCAAACTCTCCCAGTAAAACCACCATCGTGTTGTCGAGAGAACCCCGATCTGCAAGATCGCTGATGAGAGCGCTTACCCCTGTGTCGACCCGCTCGGCCTTGTTCTTCTTGTATCCCTCGAAAAGCCCACGGTGATCATCCCATCCTCCGTAATAAACGGTGACGAAAGGAACGCCCACCTCGGTGAGTCTCCTTGCCATGAGGAGACGCTGACCGAAATCGTTCCGGCCATAGGTTTCCCGGGTCTTTTCTGGTTCTTTGGAAATGTCGAATGCCTCCTGCGCTTCGGTCGAAGTGATGAGGTCAAAGGCGGAAGCGTAGTAATCATCAAAGGCCACCGCAGGATCTTCTGCCGCCGAATCAGTGAGGCGACGAAGCGTGTCGAGAGACTGGCGCAACTCTACCCGTGACTTCGCTCTCCCCTCTTCGATTTCAGGAGGAATCGAAACATCACGAACTCGGAAGCTCTTGCTATTGGGATCGTCGGAGATCACAAAAGGAGAATGCTGTGCTCCCAGAAAATTGGGACCACCCGACCGTGACATCCGCGGAGTGGAAACGTAAGCCGGTAAGCCCTGGCCAACCTGGCGATGCTTGCTGACAACCGAACCCAGGCTGGGATGGAAAGTGACAAAAGCTCCGCAACCGACCGGAACCGGAGTTGGCTTTCCGGTCATTAAATAGTGATTTCCAGCCCCGTGATTGTTCTGACTGTGAGCAATCGAACGAATCACCGTGAACTGATCAAACGTCTTTGCGAGTTTCGGAAACTTGTCACAGAAATGCACCCCCGGAACCGTCGTAGGAACAGTTCCGAATTCTCCTCGGATCTCGGAAGGAGCATCTGGCTTCGGGTCAAAAGTTTCGTAGTGGGAAGGACCACCGTCGAGCCATACGAAGATACAGCGGGTGTCGTTCCCTCCATTCGTTGCGGCTTGCGTCCGCAACTTCAACATCTCCGTAAGCCCAAGGCCGCCGAGCGCGCCCAATCCAGTCTGGATGAAGTCGCGGCGGCCAAGCCCTTCGCAGTTGATCTTTGAACGAAGTTCACTCATTGCTCGACAAGAGGTTACGCGAAAAGTGCGGGCAAACCCAACGGCGTATTTGCGGAGAAGAGTCTAGATTCATTGGTCGATGAAATCTCCATAGACTTCTAGTGATTCAAAACAAATTCCGCTGTATTGATGAGAGACCAGACAAGATCTTCCACTTTCGAGCGATCCAACGTCTCGCCTCCCGACAGATAGGCCAGTGCAATCTTCTGCTCATCCTCGGATGGCACCCGAGAGAAAAGCCTGAGGTAAATCGAATTGACTGATTCTTCGGCAGGCATTTCCACCAACTTTTCGATCCATGGGTTCTCCCCTGAAAACTTCTTGTGAAGCCCTTTGGAATTCATGAGATGCAGAGCTTGCACCACACTGCTGTTAGTCTCGCGAACAAGAGGGGGAGCCGCGCTTGAGTTGGGTCTGCCGAACGCATCAAGAAAGTCGTTGGGCAAAAGGTGATTCCATTGCTCCATCGCTCGCCCATCCTCAGGCAGGCCCTGCAATTTTTCAGGTTGCCCGCTGATTTCGGAAATCGAGTCGAGGAGAACTTCAGCAGGAAGGCGGCGCCGATAACTTCGCGAGAAATTGCGGCTGTCGGCCGTGTTGTATTCATTGGGATCGGAACTCTGCTGGTAGACGCGACTGTTCACAATCGTAGCAATGGTGTGTTTCTGGTCGAAGCCATGCTCAACAAAGTCTTTTGCCAGCCAGTCGAGGAGAGGCTCATTCACAGGAGGGTTGGATTCGCGAAAATCATCGACCGGATCGACTAACCCTTTTCCAAGAAACTCTGCCCAGATGCGGTTCACCATCGCTTTGGCAAAGAATGAATTTCCCGGCGCGGTGAGCCAATCGGCGAGGACGGAACGAGGATCTCGGTCTTCTCCGATGTCTCCAAATTCCTTTCCATCCGGTGCGCGAAGCGCCATGACCTCTTCGGAGACCGGATGTTCCACTTTGCCCCCTGGCTCAAACCACCAGTACTCGGGCTCACCTGAAATAGGAGCGGAAATCCCCTGCCCTTTCCTCTTCATCGAACCAAAGAAGGCAGCCATCGAGTAGTAGTCATCCTGGCTCCATTTCTCGGACGGATGATGATGGCATTTGGCGCAGTTGAGCCTGACACCGAGAAACAGCTGACTGATGAATTCCGCCATATCGGCAGGCTCCCTTTTGTCGCGAAGAATCGCGATGGGACCATACTGATGAGTACTGCCAGAGGCACTGAGCAACTCCTTCACAAACTCATCCCAAGGAGTGTTCGACCTGAATTTCTGCCGGATCCAGTCATCGAGCAGGTAGACTGGTTTAACCCCAACACGCTGTGTATTTGGGCGGAGCAAGTCGCCCCACTTGGTAGCCCAGAAGTCAGCATAATCGAATCGGTGTTCTTCGCCGAGGAGAGATTCTGCCAGCTGGGCGCGTTTGTCAGGGGCTTCACTCTCGAGGAAAGCAGCAGCCTCAGCCGCAGTCGGCAATCGACCGAGAACATCGAGAGTCACCCGCCGAATAAACTCTGAATCGGTGCATGGCGCGGAAGGATAGAGGCCAAGTTCGCGAAACCGAGCGTAGGAGAGTTCATCGACTCGATTGTTCGTTTTGAGAAGTGCGTATTCACCCTCTGAAAGTAATTCATCGGGAGGAATGACGACCCGCACCGCAGTAACCTGATCCACATAGCGAACGATGACACTGTTCTC
The DNA here is from genome assembly GCA_965657775.1 of Verrucomicrobiales bacterium. GTDB lineage: Bacteria > Verrucomicrobiota > Verrucomicrobiia > Verrucomicrobiales > DEV007 > Arctic95D-9. The sequence continues at coordinate 165,061 of CBFHPY010000005.1, read as the reverse complement.
GCCTGGAACACCACCCGCAGTGATTTTTCCATGATGATCGACCGAAGCGAATGCCTTGTCATTGGAGGTGAACTCGCAGAGGTCAGTCACTTCCCTCGAAGTCCCGTCCGAATAGGACACCGTCACCTTGATGGATTTCGACTCCCCTTTTTTGAAAGTCATTGCCGGAGGCTCGATCGAAATTCCGGTAGGATCTGGTTCGCTAGGAACAGATCGCGGAGCTCCTTCCAAAATCCACTTTCGAAGCACTCGATACGATTCTGAATCGGGCGAAAAACGCTCTCCTCCCTCATGCGGAATCTGGTTCGTTGCTTTGAGCAGGAGGAGAGAATGATCCGGTGATGCTGGAAAAATCCGCCTGCCTTTCGCATCAAAAACTATCTCGCGATAATCCGAGTCGGGATCATAGGAGAAAATCGAAAGCTGAAAGCCATTCTGTCCATCTGCTTTCGCATGACAAGATCCCGCTACGCATCCCGCCTTCGTGATCACAGGCAGGACATCATTCTCAAACGAAACCGTGGGACCGGCCTCGCTAAGAGAGATCGAAGTCGATAGCAGGAGCGTTGCCACAAGGGGTCTAACGCTACTCATTGGAAACGGCTAGTTGAGGTTTTCGATCCGCAACGTCGACGGTTTGTTTCAGCTTCCCATTTTCGTCCCACAAAAACAATTTCCCACTCTCTCCTCCCGCAATAAGCCATTGCTTCGAAGTGTGAACTGTCATCGCGAAAAGGTTGGTGGATACGGAATCAAATGAACGCTCCCTCGCTCCCGTGGATCGTTGTTCCCCTTCATGCTCGTTGAGCTCGATAAAGGCGGCTGGTTTTCCGGATTCAAAGACCGCAAAGATTCGATCCGTGTTGATCTCTTTCGCTTTGTCAGGGTCTTTCTCTTCCTTCTTCTTTTTCAAATTGGCAGGATCAAGCTCCCACGAAAGCCCATAGACCGGTCCTGAACGTGAACTGGAAAAGGCACTGATTTTCTTACCGGTCTTGAGATTCCAGACTTTAATTTCCTCATCATCGCCTGCCGTAGCAATGCGGTCGTCATTGGGTGAAAACGCCGCATCGAGGACGTAGCCCGTGTGCCCCTCCAGTCGAGCCGTGATCTCGTGAGTCTTGCTGTCTCGAATCGTGACCAACTGATCGGAAGAAGCGGTCGCATACTGATTGGAAGAGTGACTTCGGGTGAGCGCATAGATGGAATCGAGATGGGCGGTGTCGAAGGATTTCACTTTCTGAGTCTTGAGATCATATTCGTGAAGTCGGCCCAACTGCGAAGGTAACGAATCGGCAACAAGGATGCGCGGTGGAGAGTCGAGAAAAAGAAGCGCCGTCTGACGTCCAAGAAACGGTGCATCAACCTTTTCCGGCTCGTCCTGAGGTGCTTCAGGATTCCAGAGCAGCAGCGAACGAAACCCCCCGGAGGCCAACTGCTTTCCATCACTCGAGAAAGCGAGGGATTGAACAACGTCGGAATGAGCTTTGCGAGAAACCTTGAACTCCAACTGCCACACCTGTTTGTCCTTGTCTGGCTGTTTGAGATCATACCAATCGATATAGCTTCCGCGGCCTACGGCGAGGATCTTTCCATCGGGAGAAAGCGCCACAGCGAGAATGGGCGCGTAATCAGCAGGAAGAGTAGAAAGCGGCACCTCCCTCTTTGCAGGAATTTGCAGGGATGCCCATTTTTTTGCATCCCATTTCGCCCCTTCATTGATCCATTTTTCAATAGCAACGATCTCGCGGGGATCCAGTTGCTTCTTCGGAGGCATGTGGGAGTCCGCATCTGGGAAAAGAGTTTCTACGAGGTAGCTCTCCGAAGCCTTGCCAGGAATAATTGCCGCCGTGGTATCTCCTCCTTTGAGGAGGGACTCGCGAGAATTGATCAAAAGGCCACCCTTTCGTTTCGCATCCGAATGGCAGCTGGCACACTCGCTTTGAAAAATCGCGAGTGGATCGGGCTCCGCGGCACCGCAGAATACGGCGCCTGCAAATAGAACCAGCATGATGATCGCCCTTTTCATTGTTGAACAGCTTTCAGCCTGAGGTTGCAATGGTCAACTGACGCAAGCATGCGGTCTGTATTCTCTGATTCGATTCTTGAAAAAATGGATGGTGCTCCCAACGAAGAACCGGTTGTCACTCTGTATCGGGCACCAATTTTTCCCCACCTTCTGGCGCCGGCAGCGTAGGTTTCCCTTCGAGAAATCCCAGACTCGCCAGGAACTCATCGGCAGCGGCGAGTGTCAAATCGGCCCATGGCTGGTAGTTAAAAAAGGCATGTCCTTCTCCTTCGGCGATCTGAACTTCAATCGTCGATCCTTCCAGAGACTTCCACTTTTCATATGCAGGGTTCCAGCCGTTGAGCCATTTGTCCTTGTCACCGAAAAAAGCGATCGCCGGGGGAGCCCCTTTCTTAAGATGTTGAATAAAGTCGATATCCGGGTCCTTCGCGTCAGCTTGGCTGAGAGCGGGATTAAAAAGAACCAACGCTGCGACCGAAGCATCGAAACCCTCCGGGTCACCCGGATCATTCAGCCCAGGGTTGCTGGTCGCGATCAGACTGATGTGCCCCCCTGCCGATCCGCCACCGGCAATGATTCGCGCAGGATCTACCCCCAACTCTTCAGCCTGTTGCTTAAACCACCGAATGGCACTCTTGGCATCCGGAATGCAGAGCCGTTTCGCCGACTGTCCGTCTTTCATACCAGCCCGATCCTGTTTCGTAGTAAGGCGATAGGTCACGGTTGCCGCCACAATCCCGCGGCTCGCAAAGTAGGCGCACTGATAGCTGAACGCGGTTCGCGATCCGCCACCCCAGCCTCCTCCATGAAAGAATATGATCGCAGGAACGGCTTTCTTTTTCGGATCATGCCCCTCGGGAAAGTAGACTTCCAATTCGCGATCCGCTCCATCCACTTCCTTGTAGGAATAGACTTTCCCCGACGGCCCCGAGACTCGCTCCGCAAAAACGGGAGAGAAAAGGGCCATGGCAAGAAAGACGATAAAGATGGATTTCATACTTTCTTCAGTATCAGCTTGCGATCGATTCCTCCAGCAGTCCCTTTGCGCATCTGCGGCCACGTCATGGCGGTAAGGAAAGAAATTGCCCATCGTTCCACAAATGGTGATCTTCTATTCATCACTTATTGAATTGTCATGTTCCGCATCCACTCCCTTTCTCCATTTAACCCGCGACTCATCGCATTGCTCTTTGGCCTCTCACTTCCCGGATTCGGCTCTCTCTCTTTCTCCAAAGAACCGATCACCGAAGGAGAAAAGGATCCAGTCATGCTCGACCTGGACCCTTTCCTGATTGATGCTCTCTACGGAAAAGACAAAGCCGGTCTGACCGGACGCCTCGGAGAAGAAGGCGCAATGGTCGACCTGCTCAAGGAACCCGGCTTTTCCGATCTCATCAAAAAGCACAATCTCAAGCTCTTCAATGGCCCTCTGATCGGATCAATCACTCCAACCTCAGCGCGTTTTTGGGTGCGAACGGCCGGTCCGGCGGAAGTCCAGATCGCTGTGGGTGAGCAGACTTCCGAAAAAGTCAGCACCAATAAGAGCAACGATTTCACAGCGGTCATGACGGTAAAAGATCTTGAGTCGTTCAAGGATTACAAATACTCGGTGCTCCTCAATGGAGAAGATATTCAGGGGGAAAACTTCCACTTCCGGACCGCTCCCAAAAGCGGAGACAAGATTGAGTTCCATGTCACTTTCGGCTCAGGCTCACGCTATGTCCCCGTCAACGAGCACGCTTGGAGCACGATGGCGAAGCAACGTCCACTCGCCTACCTCGGACTCGGAGACAATGTCTACATCGATGTCGTCGATCGACGAGGTGCCCAGCGACTCTTCTACTATCGTCGCTATCTCAGCCCAGCCTACCGAGAGCTCGCCTCGAGCGTCGCCCTCTACGGAGTGTGGGATGATCACGACATGGCGATGAACGACTCGGCTGGCGGTGCTGGGATGAAACATTCTTGGAAGCGCCCGAACTGGAAAGTGTTCACCGAGAACTGGAACAACCCTCACTACGGTGGCGGTGAGGAGAATCCGGGTACCTGGCATTCTTTTTCCCTCGGAGACGTTGATTTTTTCATGACCGATGGACGATTCTATCGTGACAAAAAGGACAAAACAATGTTGGGACCAGACCAGAAAAAATGGCTCCTCAAGGAGCTTGCCGCCGCCAAAGGAAAGTTCAAAGTGATCGCCTCCGGCACCATGTTCTCCGATGGAGCAGACAAAGATGGCAAAGATTCCTGGGCCGGCAGCTGGGCGCGTGAGGAACGCGACGAAATCTTCGACCTGATCACCAAGGAAAAGATCGATGGCGTCATGTTGATCTCTGGTGACCGTCACCGTTCTGACATCTGGAAGATTGAGCGCCCCGGTTATCCAATCTACGAGTTCGTCTCTGCAAAATTGACTAACATGCATACACACAAGACCTACGACAACGCGGTCTGGTCCTACAACAAAGGCAACTTCTGGGGGCAGCTCAACTTCGACTTTCGCCCTGACGATCCCGTAATGACATTTCGCTGCATCGACATCAGCGGCGATACTGTGAAGGAGTTTCCGATCCCTCTGAGTGACTTGCAGCACAAGTAGGGGGAGGAAATCAGCAGTCCCTGCATTCAAGTCTCTTACAGGGGCAAGTTGAGAAACCTCAACCCCGCTGTCGCAATACACAATTACGGCTGTGAGCTTTTTGATGAATCCGACCTCAGTGACTAGGTTTATTTAGTGTCCATGAGAATCTCCATGGCTGGCTTTGCTATCATCCTGCTACTGGGGTCGATCCTTTTGAATGGCTTTGCGGAAACTTCGATTCCCCCGAAGCAGTTGGAGATTTTCGAAAAGAAGATCCGCCCGGTATTGGTTGATAACCGCTACAGCTGTCACTCCGCCGGCGAAAAGATCAAAGGCGGACTGCGCCTCGACACGGCAGAAGCCATCCTGATGGGAGGCGACACTAGACCCGCAATTGAGCCGGGAGATTCGGAAGTAAGTCTACTGGTCGAAGCGCTCAAGTGAGAGGCGCAACTTTTGAGGGATCATCGGAGTGGTTAAGCGACTCTCCGTCAAGCATACCGCCAGTCCGAATTCGCACCCGAAAACCAACCCGAAAAGGCTCTCGGCGCTACTCACTTCCTGACTGGCTGATACTTATACTAACCCAGAATAGAAAATGAGGCTGTCGCTGCTTGAAAAGCAGGCGCTTCTCCGCCACGCTCTCCCTGTCCCAGAAAAGGACAACCTACCGATTCCCCTCTCTATGTCCCTGATCCACAATGAAATGATTCTCGCATCGGCGGGGTCGGGAAAGACATACCAACTCACGAATCGCTACATCGGTCTCATGGCGATGCAGTTGCTAGCCGAGCGTGAGATTACACCGGAACGAATCATTGCGGTCACGTTCACCCGGAAAGCGGCTGGAGAGTTCTTCGATTCCATTCTCGAAAAGCTGGCCGAAGCAGCGAGGGATCCGAAAAAGGCGCCGGTTCTCGACACCAACGACGCGATGTCTGAGGCTGTAGCCGAACTCGGTCGGGAAGAATTCATTCGCCTCCTGCGCATCTTCATCAGTCGGATGCCACGGCTCTTTCTCGGAACTCTCGACAGTTTCTACTCAAATATCCTTCGCTCCTTTCCCAGCGAGTTTGGTCTCGGCGGAGACTTCGAAATCCTGGACCCGCATCTCGAAGGGCTTGCCAGACGCGATGTTTATCGCGCGGTCTTTCAGCGGCAATTCGTCGCGAGGGGGGCAGAAGGAAAGGAAATGGGTGACGTCGCTCAACGCAAATTTCTCGAAGCTTTTCGTCAGGCCACATTTGGAAAAGAAGAATCCCGGATTCGCCGCGAACTCGACCAGTTTGTCTCTGATCTCCACGGGATCTACCTGGAGGCGCCCGACGAAGATCGCTGGGGAAAAGGGGACGCTATCTGGCCGAAGGGTTGCCCCTTTCTCGGGAGCAAGACCGATATCAAGAAAGACTTCGACGAACTATTTGAGCGATTCCACGCCTCTGACGATCCAGAGGGTGGCAAGGACGCAGCGGTTCGAGTGAACTGGGCCTATTGGAATCAGTTCCGCGACGAGGCCCCCAACCATGTCCCCGGAGCCAAGCTGACGACACGGATCGCCTACATGTTCAAAACCCTCCTGCCGCATTGGTCGGATCTTGTGGCGGGCCACGCGAGGATCTCTTTCAACCGAAAGAGCCATGAATTTGGACCGGTGGAATGCGCGATCGTCGTGCGGATTCTCCAACACCTTGTCGGCAACGAAATCGAGAATCGGCTCCACCGCACCCAGGGAGTCTGGCACCTTCTCCATCGATACGAGTCGACCTACGCGGAGCGGATTCGACGCCAGGGAAAACTCACTTTTCAGGATCTCGCCCTGCTCCTCGCTGGGTCGACGGCGAACGGATCCTCGAACGCCCCTCTCCTGAGCCAGATTCCAGGCGAAGACGACCGGCTCCGCATAGACTACCGTCTCGACGCTCGCTACGACCATTGGTTGCTCGACGAATTTCAGGACACGAGCTACCTGCAATGGAAGGTGATCGCCAACCTGATCGACGAGACGGTGCAGGATACCTCGGGAGAGCGATCACTATTCCAGGTGGGTGATATTAAGCAGTCAATCTACTCATGGAGAGGAGGCGACCCGACGCTCTTTCGCGACATCTATCGACACTACAATGAACACGAAGAGCACATTGTTCGTCGCGACCTCGACGTCTCCTGGAGGTCCGGTCATGATGTGATCACTCCGGTGAACGGGATCTTTGGAAACCGGCCCATGCTCGAAGAACTCCAACTTCCGTCGGAAGCGCTCGACCGTTGGGAGTGGAACGACCACAAGGTCTGCCCTCCTCACGAATCGCTTGCTGGATACACTGCCCTCCTCAACCCAGTCACGCCGCAAGGAGAGAAGCCCGAGGAAGAGGATCGGTTTGCCCTTGTCGTCGAAATCCTCCAGCAAATGCAACCGATCCAACGAGGAATCGAATGCGCAATCCTGGTACAGACTAACAAGGTGGGCCGTCGCCTCGTTGACTACATCCGATTGGAATCAGAAATCCCAGTGATGAGCGAAGCGGACGTCCCTATCGCGACCGACAACGCCCTCAATCGAGCGATACTTAGCTACCTCCAACTAGGTGCTCATCCTGGCGACTCTTTCTCGTGGCAGCATCTTCTCCTGACTCCATTTCGAGCCGCAATCGAGAAGGAGAACTGGACTTCACGACAGCTTTCGTCGCGCATTCGAGCCGAGATCTTCGAAGAAGGATTCGAACGAGCGATCCGCAGCTTCATCGTTCAACTGGAATCATTCCCCGAATTTCCAATCGATGAGTTCAGTCAGCGGCGAGGAGAAGATCTCGCCCATTCAGCCCGCCTCTTTGATCGAGACGGGTCGCGGGATATCGATGAGTTTCTCTCCTTTGCTCGCAACCGAACGATCCGGGAGCCTGATGCCCGGAGCGCCGTCCAGGTGATGACCATTCACAAGTCGAAGGGCCTGACCTTTGACGCGGTGATCCTCCCCGATCTCGGTGGAAAGTCCCTGACTACAGCTCGCAACGACATCGGTGCGAAAAAGGGAAAAGATCGCGAGGTTGCTTGGGTCTTCGACCTCCCTCGTAAGGAAATCTACGAAGCCGACGAAACGTTACACAGCTACCACTCGGAGCGCGAAGCCGAGGCTGCCTTTGAAAACCTGTGTAAGCTCTATGTTGCGATGACCCGCGCACGCTGCGCCAACTATCTGATCACCGAACCTCGCGGCAAAACAGCGAAGTCGAACAACTTCGTCAAACTTCTCGAGACAGCCCTTTGCTCCGCAGACCCCGTCGATGCAAAGATCGGCGACCTTCCCGTTTCCTGCCTTTTTGAGACAAATCTCACAACCACGCGGCGGGATTGGTATGTAACGAGAGAGAGAGATTCACCCATTGAAAAAAGCGAACAGTCCCCCATCCCTCCTCTTTCCAGCGATCTCGCACGTGTTCGACCAAGACGGAGAACCCCGAGTGGCTCAGAAGAAGTGACTGTTTCAGCTGCACAGTTGTTTCAGCGATCCAGCTCCCTCGCCCGAGAACGAGGCACGCTCGTTCATGCGATCTTCGAGGAAATTGATTGGTGGGAAGAGGGAGTCACCCAATCGATTCATGATCACCTTGCAGCCACCTCGAATGTTGACCCAACACTTCTCGCAGATGGAATCCAGCAAGTGGCGACCTGCCTTTCTCAACCCGAGATCCGGGAGTGCCTCTCCAAGCCCACAACCGAACCGGAACTGTGGAGGGAAAAGAATTTCGAAATTCTCCTCGAAGGGGAATGGCTTTCGGGAACTTTTGATCGAGTCGTCATCGAGCGAAATTCGTCGGGAACCGCTACTCGGGCATCGATCATTGATTTCAAGACCGATCAGGTTGCCTCTAATGAAGATCACAACAAGGCGATCTCGACCTACCGCCCTCAGCTTGTCACCTACCGCTCGGTTCTCGCCCGACTTCTTCGACTCGATGAATCAAAAATCGACGCCAAGCTTCTATTTACTCGGAGCGGTCGCGTCGTCTCCGCGATCTCCTGAAGTATCGTCCTCGGAATTGGATTCGGAATCGATTGGCGCTTCTTCTTCCTTTGGCTTTTTTCGAAATGTTGCTCTTTCGAGAGCCTCGAGATGCGGCTCGAGAAATCCCGCAATCTCCCCTTCATCTTCCAGCACCATTCCCCAGCAATCGAGGAAGAAGACCTTGCCACCCTTTCTCGTCACAAATGCCATTCCGTATCGCTCTTCCTCGTAGAGCTGAAAAGCAAAACGAGAAGCATCGCCCCATTGAAACATTTCGGACCGCTCCTCCAGGGTGATCGGCTCTCCCGGCCCGATTCGATTCGTCAACTTGAGTCCGCCCCATTCGATTTGGTAAGACATCAATGCATCCGATCGCTTCGGCTCGTATGTCAGATTGCAGTTGAGGTAGATCGATTCCTCTTCGTCGTTGTAATAGTAGTAAACCTGCGCAGACCGATCAAAGTAAAGGTCGGTACTCCATTCTTCCAACTCCGGTTTTATATCGAGTTCAAACCATTCCGCGGCATCGTCAATCGTGAGAACGGAAGCCTCGACCTCCTTAGTGATCTCAAGTTCCTGTGCTGAGAATCCGTACACGAGTGCAAACCCCACAATCATCACGAGGAGACCTACAACGGAAACACTCACACCAATCACGACAGCGAGCACAGTCTTACGCCGACCGGCGACCTTCCGACTCGCTCCAGTTTCGTCGACTTGAGCAGGCAACGGAGGCGGCGAGTTTGAAGATTCGGGTGGAATAGGGGGCTGATTGTTCATCAATTCCGTATGGTATTCGCAGAATCAGTTGAACCCGCACTACCTTTTTTTCTCATAGCCCGAATCGGTCCGAAAGAAAAAATCGTCCGAAAGAAAGATTTTCTCGAATCAGAATTGCATGGAAGTCGTCTCTCTCTCCTATAGCGAAAGTTGAAACACGGACTGATCGGTATTCGTGAACGAGCGCTATCCTATCTTTGAATATCAAGCATTCCTATCGTCGAAATCCACCGACAAAAACGGTGATCATGCCTATTCTCAGCATCAACCTGATTGGCGGGATAGTATATTTTTACTTTCAATCTGATCCGAATCGGGCAACTCCAAACATGGATAAAATTGCCGAATCCAGCCCGGCCGCGGAAGAGGAGTTTTCTGAACTGGCTGCACCTATTCTTACGACCCCAGCAGAAACAGAAACTCCGGCAAAGGAAGCAGAGCCTCCATCGCTTCCAGCAACCCCTATCCCTGCGATTCCGGTAGAAGCGCCAATTGCAACCGCGCCTTCATACGTTCCATCCCAACCAGAACCAATTATCAGTCGAAGTTTCACGCCCTAGCTTTCGCCTCTCGCACTGGACTCCTACATGAGAACGAAAGACCAGGGCCAAACAGTCGGCTTCTGGAATCGTGGCCATTGGGTCACCAACATCGAAGGACGCTGGCGCGACGGAAATCACGAGTTTCGTCTCCGCTGCGATGCGACCCCAGACAGACCAAACTGGCGTTGGCAATATCGAATCAACCTGACCCCGGACAAGTTTCTCGAAACACACGCGGAAATGAGAGAGTAAGGCTTCGGCCTCATGCCGAGCCAGATCTTTACCCCGACCAACGGCGACGTTACTAGACAATCTGTTCAATCTTCAAGTCCAACTTTGGCCACCGATTCTACAGAACGCTACGTAATAGCCGAGTCCGACAGCATTTACGGTCCACCCGCTTCTCTTCGCTCTTCTGCGCTGAACACCAGATGTTTGTTTTGAGAACAACTCGATAGCGCTCCGGCCGTCATCCAGAATGGCAATGCCATTGATGAGAATCGACTTCCCTTTCGCTAAAGAGAATGTCCAACTCTCGCCTGCTCAAGCAATCAGGTCTTCGATCACCGAACCGCCAAACTGGGAAAGCTGTTTGAAACGCCCTGCGTGAAAGTAGGTCAACTTGTTATCATCGAGCCCGAGCAATCGTAGCAGGGTAATGTGGAAATCCCGAATGTGGTGAACCTTGTCGACCGCCGTTGTTCCCGTCTCGTCCGTCGCGCCGATCGTGTGCCCCGCATTGACGCCACCCCCAGCCATCCAGACGGTCATCGCATTCGGATTGTGGTCGCGGCCGTAGACCTTTCCACCTCCCCGCACGCCATTGTCAGGCGTTCTGCCAAACTCACCCATCCAAACGATTAGGGTGTCATCGAGCATTCCACGGTCCTTCAAATCCTGAATTAATGCCGCGATTGGTTTGTCGACCCGTGGGATCAGCGAACCATGCGCTTTCTCAATGTTGTCATGAGAATCCCAGGAACTAGCGTAAAGCTGAACAAAGCGAACGCCTTTCTCCACCATCTTGCGAGCCAACAGACAACGGCGGCCAAACTCGTCGGTTGGCTCCGAACCGATGCCATACATCTCTCTCGTTTTTTCTAACTCTCCATCAATATTCACAGCCTCCGGCACCTCCGTCTGCATGCGATAGGCCAGCTCATAGTTTTTCATTCGGGCGACGAGATCTTCATGCTCGGGATGACGATCTGCATGGCGCTGGTTCAGCTTCGCAAGAAAATCGAGATTCTTCCGCTGGTGTTCCGGGCTGACGCCCGCCGGTGGTTTGATATCGAGAATCGGAGACCCTTTTGGACGAAGCGGGGTTCCCTGGTAGCTCGTCGGCAGATAGCCGTTTCCCCAATTCGCGGCACCTCCCTGAGGATGAGCCAGCTCGGGCAATACGATAAAACCGGGCAGGTCTTCATTTTCGCTGCCTAGACCATAGTTGACCCAGGATCCAATTCCAGGATCGCCGCCGAATTGATTTCCCGTGTTCGCCTGGTAGTTGGCCGCGGGATGATTCACCGAGTCGACCTGCATCCCCCGGTAGAAGCACATGTCATCCGCGCAGTTTTTCAGATTCTCCCAGAGACTACACATGTCAGCGCCACTGTCCCCCGCCCTGACAAAATCAAACGGCGACTGTACAAAATATCTCTTGCCACTCGACATCGCCGACTGCTCCTCCCCACTCCGGGTGAATTCCTTCATGTGGAGATCCTTAAGCTTCGGCTTCGGGTCGAACGTGTCTACGTGAGAGGGCCCGCCTTCCATGTAGAGAAAAATGCAGTTCTTTGCCTTCGCTTCCGGAAAGTGAAGCGCCTGCGCACTGGGGCCAGGATAAGCACTCGTCTGTCTCGCCAGCAAGGATGAGAAGGCGATACTACCGATACTGGATCCCATTCCATAGAGAAATTCACGACGTGTATTCATATCAAGGAAATAATTCAATGTTAGTATACGTAGGCAAACTCGTTGGAGTTCAGGAGAGCGAGACAAACATCTGCCAAGGCTCGCGTCCGAGCATCCACATCCGAAGGCTGCAGGTCGTGAATGTATCCCTCGTAACCACGCAAGGTCTCATCGAAAGAAAAGGGCTCTCCGGTTCTCTCATCCATCGCTCTGCGGGTGACCTCGGTCGCATAGTTTCGAGGTTCGAATTCAATTCCTTCCTGTACCTTGGTCATCTCGCGCCAGTGGTGGATCGCGTCCGAAGACTCTTCGGCTTTGGGAACGCGGCCGTATACCAGTTCGAAAGCACGACTGACGACCTCTTCGTCGGCCTTCCCTTTGCTCTCAGTGAGAATCCGATTGGCGAAAGCGATCGCACGATCTAGCGACTCTTCGCTGTTCAACAAGGCAAACACCTGAGGAGTAACATTCGAGGCGTCGCGTAATTCACAGGACAGATCAGGACCAGGCTGATTAAAAACTTCAAGGAACGGATCGCGTTGCCCGCGTGTCTTGTGAGCGTAGATCGTGCGACGGTTCCGCTGCTCGGGCTCCGGGTTGGGAACATAGCTGGGAGCAAAGGTCCCCATGATCATCCGCGGCTGCAATGCAGCCTCCATATTCATATCAGGCCGGTTGGGAATCCCTCCCACTTCGCTATTGAATTCACCCGACACAAACAGCATCGCATCTCTCAATTCTTCGGCCGCAAGACGACGAGGAGTAAATGCCGCGTAACTCGCTCCCTGCGGATCTTTTTCCCTCACCCCATCGGGGTAAGGGTGATGAGAAGAACGGCGATACGTATCTGACATCATGATAATCCGGTGCATCGCTTTCACCGACCAATCTTGCTCCACGAACTCCGCTGCAAGCCAGTCGAGCAATTCAGGATGAGTCGGCTTTTTGCCAGTGGCTCCGAAGTTGTTTGGATTCCCGGCGATCGCCTTTCCAAAATGGTATTGCCAAACCCGGTTCATCATGACCCGGGAGGTCAGCGAATTCTCCGGAGATGCAATCCAATTTGCGAGAGCGGTCCGTCGACCTTCTATTGAATCGGGAATCTTAAAGTCTAATCCTCCGGGGACCGCACTGAGCACAGCTGGCTTCACCGGCTCAGTCGGAGAAAACGGGCTCCCTCCGCCCAGAATTGCCGTCTCTTCCAACACTCCCTCCTTCATCGGATTCTTCGGCATATCGATACGCCCGTAGTTCCCTCGTGGCTTTCTCGTCTTTCCGTTGTAGACGGTGAAGACGTACGGCTCGTAGCGATCCATCTCCCAGCTAAACCGATTACTCCATTTTTTAGAAATGGGACCGAGAGCGAATTCCTCCGGCGTTTCGAACAGTTTTCCTTGAGGCAACTCACCTGGCTTCAACCCCGCCTTCTTTGCTTCCGCGACGGTCTTGTAGGGAAGCCCCTTTTTCGCGAACCACCTTGCCTCGTAGAAATCCTGCCGCTTCTTGAGATCTGCTTTTCGCTTGTCGTTGTCTTTCTTCCGAATCAGATGAATTGCCTTGTCCTCCTCCATCCCGTTCAGGTTTTCCTCGGGAAGCCAATCCGTCTCCACCTCGGCAAACTGGGTCGTCGCGAAGATCGCCTGCATCGAATAGAAGTCACGGGTCGGAACGGGATCAAACTTGTGGTCGTGACACTTGGCACATTGCAAGGCATGAGCGAGAAAGACCTGCCCGACGGAATCAGTGACATCGTCGAGAAAGAGCTGACGAGTAACCTTGGCAACACTCATACCAGTATGCTCCCAAGCTCCCATGCGTAGAAACCCAGTCGCGATCAGCGCCTCGGGATCCTCACGATTCGTAATTTCATCGCCTGCGATCTGCTCCCGAACGAATTGATCATACGGCTTGTCCTCGTTAAACGACCGAATCACATAGTCGCGATACCGCCACGTATTGGGACGCTCATAGTCGTTGGCAAAGCCAGACGAGTCCGCGTAACGCACCACGTCGAGCCAATGCCTCCCCCACTGCTCACCGTAATGCGGAGACCCTAACAAACGTTTAACCAAATCACTCCAGGCTTCTTCCTTGTCTTTCTCCCAGGCAGCGAGAAAGGCTTTCACCTCCTCCGGCTGAGGAGGCAATCCGAGCAGGTCGAACGTGGCACGTCGGATCAGCGTACGTGGATCAGCCTCGAGTGCTGGCTCCAACTCACGCTCCTCCAGTCCCTGTTGAATAAACCAGTCGATGGGGCTGCTTCCAACAGGGACGAGTCCCTCACCTGACCCTGTTACTCCCGGCTTTCTCAAAGGCTGATAGGCCCAGAGATCTTCTTCTTGATAGCGACGGTTCTGCCAATCATCGGAAAGTGCTTTTGACGTGGTCACCTGGACGCCCTCGGCATACTTCTCCTGGATCGCTAATACCGTCTCGTCGTCAAGCCAGGGAGCCCCTTCATTAATCCAATCTCGAATCCACCACTGCTGCTCCTCCGTAAGTTGGTCTGCTTCTTTCGGTGGCATCTCGTAGTCTTCCTCAGTCCGGGTCGTCGTGAGGTAGAGGTAGCTCTCTTCCCCTTTTCCAGGCAGGAGAACTTCTTCTCCGAAATACTCGCCGCCCTTGAGGATGGATTCGCGAGTGCGCATGTCGAAATCCCCCTTGATCTTGTCAGGTTCATCCCCGTGACACGCATTGCACTTCTCGGCGAAAAGTGGCTTCACATGCAGGGCAAACAACTTTTCGCCTTCGGTGGGTTCAACAGCCGAAGCGAAATGTGGAAGTAGCAGAAAGAGTGCGAAAAATCTCATGGTTTCCCCGTTTGATACAGTGACCGAATTTCCCCAGCCGATAAAGCCTCGCCGAAAATTCCAAATTCGTCGATTCTACCATTGAGTGTTCGGATACCGGCTTCAGGCCAGATCGGATCGCTCCAATTGCCAAGGTCAGCGCCTCCGATTCTCATGCGCGGAAGAGGTTTGTGCATTTGCGTGCCACCACTCAATCCCAGTGGTTCGCCGTTCACGTAATGGACGACGACTCCTCTGTCGCCCGTCGCGACCCGACTTACAGTCGTTGCCATGAAGAACCATTCGCCGCTATTCCGCTGGTCCCAGAATGATTCCGAGTAGAAGCGCCGATTGTGCTCATCGATATCAACAACACCCATCGGGCTCGTCGCAAAATGCACCTTCCCTTCACGAGAGATCTGCCAATGGATTTCATTCTCGTCAAAGTAGTCGGTCAGAAAGAGAGAGTTGAGATGTCGGTCCAGCGCATCGATCCGAACCCACGCAAAAAGCGTCAGCGCATCAAATTCACCCGGAATCTGAAATCGCACCCGATCTCCTTCCTGACGAAAATCCAACGCGGTTTTGCCTGGCCACCTTCCGGGACCCACTCTTGCGCCGACAATCCCTCCGTCGAGGTCAGAGCCAGCTCCCAGGGAAGCACGATTTTTCAATCGTCTTGAGGCAGGCGTCAGGTTTTCAAAATCGTAGTAGGCAACGAGACGAGAGTCTCTCCGCAGATCCAGACTAGCCTCTTTCCAGTTCGCATATCGCACTTGGGCCCGATCCCCTGATCCGGCAAGGACATCATCGATATCCGGAAACTCGCCCAGCTCCGATGTCGATCGTGTCGTCGCAACACCAGCTTCCAGGTGGGCGGCCTCTCCGCCAAGAACGAGCAATGACTTCCCTTCCGGACCCGTAGCGCGGACTTCTCCGTCAAAGACAACGAGATCTGCACGATTCCCTTTTCCCACCGACAGGCCAAAACTGGTTCCGAGGTCCTCTAACTCCATTTCTCCAGCAAGAACTTCAAATCCGCGAGCGGCAGGAGGAACATCGGCTCGCAGTCGCCCTCGATGAAGAATTGCCCGATCTCGAGAAACCAGCTCCAGCTCGGCGGGCCCTTCGATACTGACCGAAGCCCCTCCGAAAAATTCAACCTGTGCGAGACCCTCCTCCAACACGAGTCGACTGGGAGGAAGTGAGCTACCCTTTCGAATCGAGGTGCCTGATTCCGTTTTCCAAACAGCTCCTGACTCCGCTGTCAGCACCGCAATGCCGAGGGTCTTCTCACCAGAACGCCCTTCTACCAGCGCCCTCTCACTCGAACTTTCAAACTGTGTTCCCAACCACCAGGCAAGGCAGGAGAAAACAAGCGCAGCGGCAATGGAAAGAGGAAGCGCCGGAAAAAGAGATTTCCTGGTAGTATCTCCGGGCTGACTCAGTCCACCCGAAGAAAAATCGACAACTCGATCGCTCTCAGATTCTTCGAGCACGAGATCTCTCAAGCCCGCATCGAGATTCGTGAGGCGAAGGTATCGCTGCCTCAGAGAGGATGAGTTCCGCATCGCGTCCTGCAATGCAGCAAATTCGCCCTCTTCCAACGTGCCGTTGAGCCAACGCTGAATCTGCTCTTCGAAATTCTCTTCGGTCATGCCGAGCCCCCTTTCTCCAGTTCGACCTGTGTCTCAATACAGGTCAGAAGAGAGGACCGTGCACGATTGAGAGTTTTGTAAAAGGCGGTCGCCGTTTTTCCGAATTCTTTCGCGACCTGATTGATTTTCACGCCGGGTTCATAGGAAGCGATCACGATCCGACGCAATCGATCCGGGAGTTTTTTCAGGCAAACTTCCAAGGCGCGTCGCTCCTCGATCAATGCCTCCTGTTGATCGGCTGCCTCCTGCGCCACGAGATCGATGAGATCTTCATCAAAGACGTGGCGGTCACGAGCTTTGTCGCGTCTCCACGCGAGCACTTCAAACCGCGCCACAACGCAAGCCCACCGCATGAATTCAGTTTCGGGATCGAAATCGGAAAACTTTCGCCACAAGACGAGACCGGTATTCTGCATGACCTCATCAGCATCGTCCCAGGAGTAGACCAGCGAACGCACAAACGCGCGCAAAGATCTTTCGTGTCGCGTGAAGAGCGTCACGAATAGCTCGTATTGGTCGTCAGGGTCAGGGGGAGTCATCTCGTTAATCAGTCACTCCAGTTTCTCGAAAAATTGCCCAAAAAACAGACAAACTTCCCGTCAGAGAAATTTTCAAGAGCGTTCGAGTGACTTTGCAGGATCGCGACGAAGTCGATGAATACTTCGAAGACTATTCCGTGATTGTCTGGCTGGTGGAAGTGACCGTTCTGCGGGGTGATAAATTCATCAAGAATTCGTAGCGCTCGTAGCGGGCCTCTTCTTTTTTCTCGAAATGTGGGGCAATTTCAGGCTCGATGGGAGTTCCCCTGAGTTACATGCCTGCAATACCATTCCCTTTTCATTGCCTGTTTCTTTTCGGATTTCTCGTCACCTCATCTTTCGCTGAGAGTAACGAACCGGCCTGGAAGTCGCTTCCAACCACCAAGGTCAGCGAGGAGGTCCTCGGCAAGATCGAATCTCATAGCGACCTCGTCTACGCTCGCTATAAGACGGGAAACGAAGAACGAAATCTTCTTCTCGACCTCTATCGTCCGAGAGAGATCAAGCGAGATCGCCCCGCCATCGTCTGCATCCATGGCGGAGCATGGTGGAAAGGCGAGAAACGAAATATTTCCATTCTCGCCAAGACTCTCGCCGCGAAAGGATT
The DNA here is from genome assembly GCA_965657775.1 of Verrucomicrobiales bacterium. GTDB lineage: Bacteria > Verrucomicrobiota > Verrucomicrobiia > Verrucomicrobiales > DEV007 > Arctic95D-9. Next base: position 147,622 of record CBFHPY010000005.1, on the reverse strand, counting down.
TGTCACTGTAACAATCAACTATCGGCTCTCCGGAGAGAAACCATTTCCCGCTCAGATCGAGGACACCAAGGCAGCCGTCCGGTGGCTGCGAGCCAATGCTTCTCAATACGGAATCGATTCCGATTGGATCGGAGCGGTCGGCTCCTCTGCGGGAGGTCATCTCGCAGCCCTCCTCGCCACTTCAGGAGAGGTTGCGGAACTCGAAGGCGAGGGTGGGAATGCTTCCTTTTCCAGCACGATCCAGGCCGCTGTGGCGATCGGGGCCCAATCGGATCTGCTATCCGAGCGCATCAAGAAACGCTCCGAAGATCCCGCTGCAAAATTCTATCCGCAATTTCTAGGCGGAACCCAGGTCGAAGCGCTGGAAACATATCGCCTCGCGTCTCCCCTCCACCATCTTGACTCCCTCGATCCTCCCGTCTTCTTTCTCACTGGGCGACTCGACGACCCCAGCACTCACGGGGACACGATGCGAAAGAGGATGGAGAAAATGGAAATCCCAAACAGCCTCGTAATCATCGAGGGTGCTCCCCACCCATTCCTGACTCGCCAGCCATTCTTTGATACGGCGGTCGAGAAAATGCTTTCCTTCTTCGGGGCACACCTGAAGTGACCCTCCTGGTCCCGATGCGAGAAAAAATTCTACGAACCACCCTGATCTTTGCCTTGGCTGGAGTATGCCTGACTCCAGCGATGGGTAATGAGAAAAAGCCCAATATCCTCTTTCTCATCGCTGATGATCTCCGACCTGAGCTCGGATGCTATGGCTCAGAAGTCGCGATCACTCCCCATCTCGATGGCCTTGCCAAAACCGGAATTCGATTCGACCGCGCATACTGCCAGAAAGCTGTCTGCTGGCCTTCAAGAAACAGCTTTCTCTCGGGATTGATGCCTTCGAACCTCGGGAAGACGAACTCCTCGCAGACTTTCCGAGCGAGCCATCCTGATATCAAGTCTCTCCCACAACACTTCCGAGAAGCAGGATGGCACACAGCAAGTTTTGGGAAAATCCTTCACAACGGGCAGGAAGATCCGACTTCGTGGTCCCAGCCTCACTTTGACCCTCCTCCGCACCACTACGCTCTTCCTGAAAACCGAGAGAAGCACCCCATCATCAATCGAGCAGTTGAAGAGAACAACGAAAACCCACTCTGGGAATCGGCGGATGTTTCCGACGAGGACTACGAAGACGGCATCACCGCACGCGCTGCAATCGAAGCCCTCGAAGCACTGGCTGGGGGCGAGAAGCCATTTTTTCTTATGGTCGGATTTCACAAGCCGCACTCTCCCTTCGTCGCTCCGAAACGGGATTGGGATCTCTATCGTCGAGATGACATCCTCTCTCCATTTCCGGCCTCTCCGCCAGGAAACGCCCCGGAGAAGTTTACTTTCCATCCGTCGAACTACCTGCGCAGCTTCGGAGGCTTTCCCGATGACGGTCCCATTCCCGACACCACGGCCCGAACCGTTCGTCACGCGTATCTCGCCTGCACGAGCTATGTCGATCGGCTCACCGGAAAAATTCTTGCAGCGCTTGAGAAATCCGGAGAACGGGAAAACACCCTCATCTTATTCACCTCCGATCATGGATATCATCTCGGAGAACAAGGCCTCTGGTCGAAACACACCACCTTCGAATTGGCGACCCGGGTTCCTCTCCTGATCTCTGGTCCACGCGTAGCCCAAGACCAGTCGAGTGATGCATTGGTCGAACTGGTCGATCTTTTCCCCACCCTGAGCGAATACGCAGGACTCAAGGCCCCGGTCCACCTCCAGGGGAAGAGCTTTGCATCAGTTCTCCCCAACCCTTCTCAAAAAGCACGGGAAGCCGCATTCAGTGAATACAGCCGCGGCGGCGCACGCGGTGTGTCTGTTCGGTCTTCCCGATTTCGCTACACCGAATGGAGAAGCCTAAAAGATGGGAAGATTTTCGGAAGAGAATTCTATGATCACGAGAACGATCCCGATGAAGGCGTGAACTCAATCGACGAATATCTTTCCACGCCTGAGCACAAGCAAATGGAAGAGCTGCTGAAAGCTCGCCTTGAACAAATCAGCACGATCCCGAAGTAGCCACCGGTGCCCGCGCGCCTACGACTCGTCGACGCGCTCGTCCGACCACCAGCACAAGAACGCTGAAAAGCAGCAAGGCGGTGAACCCGGTCAGAGGCAGTTTGGGATGCTGCTTGATAATTTCCAGCCAGTGACTCTTGGTGTCAAAACCGCCCGAGGGCCAGACAGCGTTCACGAAAAAGGCGGAACCTTTCTCAAGTGGCTCAGTAGCCTGAACAACCCACTCAGTTGTCGTGGAAGAAGCATCGTAGTCGATCAAAGCCCCCGACGCTGTGCGCAAGGCGACGGTCTGACGGTCGAGCAAAACACCATCTGGCAAGCGAAAGCGAACTCGCGCCGAATCAATCGTAAATCCCTGCAATGGCCCGAGAACATCGAAGACACCCATCGCCATTCCGCCTTCATGCCTCCAGTCCCCGCGAGCTATCGATCGAATCGTATAGCGGTGTGTCCCGTTCTCGAGAAAAACGTTACTCGATCCGCAGGTGAGACGAAGATAGCCACCGTCTGAGACAGCCCGAAATGGCTCGGGAGCATCATCTCTCCAGACTTCCTCGACCTCCATTCCATTCTCAAGCACAAGCCCTCCCGGACCGCGAAACGCTGTGAGATAGAACAGAACCGGGCCCCGCCGAATCGAATTTCCCGTCACGTGAAGAACAAAAGTCTGCTCCAGACGCACGCGACCATCACGAAGAACTTCAATCAGCACATCAAGAGACTCGAGCGTTTCCTCGACCGATGGAGTCTCTTGCTCCGCTTTTACCTCGGTATCCGCGGAAACAAGCTGAATCGCCAAAAACACCATCCCCAACAGGATAGCCGGTGCGGAACCCCACACCCTCGAGGCTGACTTCAATCTGCTCATTCAGCAGTCTAGGCGCAACCGGCCTGCAAATAGATGGAAGTTATAAAATTTCCAGTAACCTCTCGTGAATATTACCGAAACCACCATTGCTCAGAACTACGATGACATCTCCGTCTTTTGCTTCCGCTTCAATCCGATCGACAATCGCATCCACATCGGGCTCGTAATACGCGGGACGTCCACTGGCACGCAGCGTTTCCATCAGCAAATCGGTATCGAGTCGATCGCCCTCATCCAGCAGATTCGCCCGAGCCACCGCGGCGATGCAAACGACATCGGCTTGGCCAAGTGCCGCAGGGAGTGCTTTCTGAAACACATTTCTCCGCGTCGTATTGGATCGGGGTTCAAAAACCGCCCACATCCGAGCATCGGGATATTTGTTCCTCAGCCCCTGAATCGCCTGGTCGATCGCAGTCGGATGATGAGCAAAATCATCAATCACCGTAATTCCTCGCTCGGTCACCCCTCGAACCTCCTGTCGACGTTTGATTCCTGAAAAGGCGAGCAGTGCCTCCCGAATCTGATCGGGAGATACACCGCCAAATCGAGCGGCCGCGATCGCCATGGCAGCATTTCGAACGTTAAACTCGCCGTTGAGCGGAATTTCGTAGTGCTCTCCTTCAAGGGAGAAAGAGGTCGTTTCTCGCTCGTAAATGACTTCCACAATGCGGGCATCGCAATTTTCACAGAATCCGATCCTCTTGACGGGAGCATGCCCTTCGGAAGCAAAAACGGCCTCGCAGTTTTCATCGTCCCCGTTCAGCAGGACCAATCCATTATCCGGGATCAGTCGAATCATATGGCCAAAACTCTTTTTGATCGCATCGAGATCATCGAAAATATCAGCATGATCGAACTCGATGTTGTTCACGATAGCGACCTCAGGCAGGTAATTGATGAACTTGGATCGCTTGTCGAAAAAGGCGGAATCGTATTCGTCACCTTCCAGAACCACGATTTCAGAATCTGTAAATCGAGCACCCTGGTCGAGGTTACCGGGAATCCCTCCAATCACATATCCTGGATTTCGACTCGCCGATTCAAATATCCAGGCCAGAATCGAAGAAGTCGTTGTCTTGCCGTGAGTTCCAGTCACGACAAAATTTCGTTTTCCGCGTAAAACCTCATCACGAAGGAGTTCTGGCAGGGAAACAAAGCGCTTCTTTTCTCGGAGAACAGCTTCCACCTCTGGGTTGCCCCGACTCTGGGCATTTCCAATCACGTAAAGATCCACCTCATCACTGAGATTGGACGCGTCATAGCCATTGAGGATCTCGATCCCACGACTCTCAAGAAAAGACTTCATCGGGTCGTAGACATGGGCATCGGAACCCATCACTCGATAACCGGCATCCCGAAACGCGGCCGCAACCGATCCCATCGCAGTTCCACAAATTCCCATAAAATAGAGACACGCTTTCTCGTCGATACTGTCACTCATATAGTCAGGCTTTCTCGCTACCCCTCGGCTCCTCGCGAGATCTTTTTTCTACTCTGGAAAGGACGTGGCCGCAATTCCTTTCCCCGCAGATCTCGCAAAGCGACCTCAAAGACATACTTCTTTTGCTCCCTGAATCCCACCCTTTCGCCCTTTGCCTTACCTCTCCAGAAAACCGTATTACGAAAAATCTGGGCGCTAACACGCGATTGACCCTCAGGATGCTCGGCCCGAAGCTTTTCCATGAGCACGTTTGTAAAACATGAGCGCCCCAAATCAAAAGGTAGCGCATTGGCCTTGTTTCTTGGTGTCGGCTGGCTGGCCCTTCTCGCAGTGATTTGGTTCACATATCGAGGAGACGAAGACCAGTCGGGTGGTTTTCTGAATTTCATCGCCCGCTTTCACATCATTATCGTCCACCTCCCGATCGGAGTCATCTTTCTGGGCGCAGCCATGGAAGTTCTATCTCGGTTCACCGCGCTTCAGCACCTCCGTGCCAGCCTGCCTTTCGTCCATTGGGTTGCTTTTCTCGGAGCGATCGGAGCGACCCTAGTGGGCTACCTTCTCATGAGTGTCGAGGGTTTCGAAGGTAGAGCGATGGATCTCCATATGTATTTCGGACTCGCCGTCGTAGCCTTCACCTTCTTCGCCGTTTTCTTCTCGCTTCGATCCAGCTACGGACTCTCAACTCTTTCCATCCTCGGCGCAGTCGCCATGTCCATGTCGAGCGGGCACTTCGGAGGCGCGATGGTTCATGAAGGAGACTATCTCACTGAACATGCACCAGAGCCGCTCAAACCAGTCCTCATGTTGGGTCTATCGTCGAGCAGCGATGGAGAAAAAATAGCTGAAAACGAAGCTGAATTACCTCTCGGCGAGCGAGTCGTCTATTCCAACTTTGTCGTTCCCATCCTCGACGCCAAGTGCAACGAGTGTCACAACGATAACAAGACCAAAGGCAAGCTCCGTATGGACACCCATGAGCTTCTCCTCGCTGGAGCAGATGGATCGGACTTCCCCACCGTGATTCCCGGAGATTCCGAGGAATCTGAATTGATCGTCCGAGTCACACTCCCCTCCGATCATGATGAGTTCATGCCGACCAAGGGTGACCCGCTCACTCCCGATGAGATCAAGTTGTTGAGTCTCTGGATCCAGGCGGGTGCCAAGATTGAGACCACCATTGCTGAACTCGGAGACGATCCGGCCATCGAATCCCTCGCGCTGGCCATCGAAGCCAGTTACGAGAAATTGGATGAAGGCGAAGGAGCAGCAACCGTTGCCATCCAATCTATCTGGGACACGCTTCCTCCCGAAGAGCAGAAAGCTCGGATGGATGAAGCCCTGAATGCTGCAGAAAAATACCACTTTTCGGTGATGCCGATCTCGGCCGAGGACGATCGTCTTCGGGTCAATGTCATCAATGCGGCTAAAGAGTTTGGCGATGACCAGCTTCAGTTACTCGAACCAGTTGCTGATCAGATCGTCTGGCTCGACCTCGCTCGAAGCCAAGTCACCGATGAAGGTCTGAAGACCATCGGAAAAATGAGAGCGCTCGAACGTCTTCACCTCGAAAACACTTCGGTGACGGATACCGGAGTCGCTGAACTCGGTTCCCTCGCCCAGCTCGAATACATCAATCTCTACGGAACGCAGGTTGGGAACGCGATTTTCACCACGTTCGAGACTCTTCCGAAATTGAAAAAGGTCTATGTCTGGCAGACCAACGTCGATGCCACAGCCGCGCGCGGCTTTGAGCGAGCTGTTAATCTCGAAGTCAACACAGGGGTGGCCCTGACTCCAGCTCCAGACGCGACCGCAACGGAAGAGGAGAAGCCTGCCCCAGCTGCAGTCGAGCCCAAGCCAAAAGTTGCCGATCCTGCTCCTGAAACACCCAAAGCTCCGGCGAAGCCCGAAGCAAAACCCATCCCGAAAGCCAAGAAGCCTGCTGCCTGAGCTCCTTTTTCCGTCGCAAAGGGGGACGCAAAGAAGTAGATCGTCGATTTTTCAACGCTTCCCTCCCTCGCATGTCGTAATCCTCGCGTGACCATTTTATGAAACTCTTCTCTCACCTGGTTCATCCCAGTCTCGCTGTCGCAAGCACTCTACTTCTCTTGGGCTGTGGAGACGCCGGACCTTCCGGACCCGAAATCATCAGCCGTGAGCTTCCGGAAGCTCATCGTGAATTCCGAATCGTTGACACGAGTCGAGAGAGGTTTCGCTACCAAACGAGGGAAGCAGCTCCGCAGGCTCAGTCTGGTCAATCGCAAGGAGGTCCTCAGCTGGTATGGGATGTTCCTGAGGGTTGGGCAGAAAAACCAGGTTCAATGATGAGGGACATCAACATGACTTTCGGAGAAAACGGTGAGGGCGAGTGCTACATCGCTCGCCTCCCGGGTGCCGGCGGCGGCCTTGCCGCCAACGTGAATCGCTGGCGAGGACAGATGGGGGCGCCCGATCTGTCCGCGGAAGAAATCGCCACCCTTCCGAAGAAACCACTATTCGGCCAACCCGCCACTTTTGTTTCAGTAGATGGTGACTTCTCTCCAGGCATGGGTTCGACTGATGTGAAGAAAGACCACCGCCTTCTCGGAATTATCCTCGCAAGCGATGCTGGCGCAGTCTTCGTCAAGATGACGGGCCCTCGCGAGCTCGTCGAAGCCAACAGCGCAAAATTTGATCAATTCGTCTCGTCGATCGACGTATCGATGAATTAATTGCACACGTAACCCTTTTTACTCATGGCAGAGACATCCACCGAGAAGCCGCAACCCAGCCTAGGTCGCACACTCTTCCAGTTTTTCACTTCGTTTAAACTGGCCACCATCGTGCTCGTTCTCCTAACGTTAGTCACCCTGTTTGGGACACTTGCGCAAGTTGAAGACGGCCTCTTCGCGGCCAAGGGGCAGTATTTTCACTCCTGGTTGATCATCGATAAAATCGGCTGGTGCCCCGTCCTCCTCCCAGGAGGCCTTCTTTTGATGATCATCCTCTTCGTCAATATGACGATGGGAGCACTGATCAAGGTAAGGAAGCGATGGAAAGGCGCTGGCCTCCTCATTTCGCATTTTGGAATGCTGATGCTCCTGGCCGGAGGATTCATGACCAAATTTTTCGCGACCGACGGTTACATGGCGATGTACCCCGGAATGTCCTCAAATAGAGTCGAGAGCTACCGGAACTGGCAACTTGAGGTCATTCCACTCGATGACTCAGGCAAAGGAAAGAAATCGTGGATTCTCCCAGCTGATGAGCTGCAGCGGATAGGCAACGACGAACAGCGCATCTACAATACTGACGAACTCCCTTTCGCAATCGTGGTGAACGGTTTTGCAAAGAACGCCACTCCGATTCCAGTCTCCGCACCCATAGCAGCCAACGCTCCTGGCAAGGAGATCGATGGGTTCAAGCTGTCCCCCCAAAAGCCATCGAAAGAGGCGGAACAAAATCTCCCCGGTCTCTACGCAGAATTTCGCCCAACAGGCGGCGGAGATCCCATCGAAGCTATCCTCTGGGCTGGATCCTTTCGATTTGATCCAAGAGAAAATCCGATGCCGTTCACCTTCGAACTGGAAGGGCAGAAGTATGGCGCTTTGCTCGCCAAGAAATCATGGACCGTCCCTTTTACGGTCAAACTCGACGAATTCATTTTTGAGCGCCACCCCGGTATCAGCACTGCGAGGAACTACGAAAGCCGAGTCACGCGTTCCGAAGAAGGCATACCAGACAAGCCTCTCGAGATCAAAATGAATGAGCCCATGCGTTATATGGGATATACCTTTTTTCAAGAGTCCTTTGGACCATCTGGTTCGCAGCCTGGAGATGAAATGTTTTCTCAATTCGCGGTCGCCAACAACCCTGCCGATCAATGGCCACTCTGGTCTTTGTGCATCACTGGAGTCGGACTCGGCATCCATTTCTGCATCATGCTGTTGTCCTTTACCACACGCTCACGGAAGAAATCAGCAGTTCCTAAGTCATGAAGACACGAATATTCCTACTCGCTTCGGTGCTCGCAGGGCTAGCTGGTTCTGCCAGCGCTCGAGAGTTGCCGAAAACCTCACTCCCCTCCTACGAGCCGTGGGATTCGGAAGTGGTCTCTACCTTCGAAAATATTCTCATTCAAGAAGGTGGCCGAGTGAAGCCGATCTACAGCCTCGCCCGATTCACACTTCTCCAGTTCAGTGGCAAGTCGACAGCTAGCTTTCAGACGACTGACGGAATTGATCACAAGCTGCACTACTCAGAGTGGCTCTTGAATGTGCTCTTCCAGGGTGAAGTCGCCAAAGATCTTCCCGTGTTCAACGTCGATGACTCGGCTGCTGTGGTTCAAATCGGAGTGTCACCCAAATCAAAACGCGATCGATATTCCTACAACGAAATTGCATCGGGCCGCGCCAAGCTGGCAGAACTGAGCGCTCAGTACGCCGAAAAACAGCAAAAGTATGAGCAGAGCGAGAAAGACCCGCAGTATGAACTGGATCGAATCGAGGGAATGATTTTAAACCTAGGTCGCAACATCAGTTCGTTCGAATACCTCGTTGGACAGTTTGGGTTTGCGAGAAAAGGGGAACTCCTCGTCAACGAGAACATTCTTCCTGAAGAACTTAAACAACTCGCGGAACGACTCGACCCTATCGACATGCTCGATAAAATGCCCGAAATGACGCTTGATCAACTCGTTCAGACGATCCGGCAACAACCTGGGACCTCCGAGGACGAGCGGGTCTTTTCCGGTGCTCTCCGCCTCTTTTTCTTCCACGCCAACTCGGCTAGAGGGCTCAATATATTCCCTCCTCAGGAGGCGGACAATGAAGTCTGGCTTTCAGCTGGCGATGCCCTTCTCAAGGGCTTGGAATCGAAAGAAGACCGCCCCTGGGCGATGGAGCAACTTGCCTCCATCCAGACTTTGGTCAGCGCCAGAAACGAGAGTCCTGGGGCATTCTCTACCGAACTCAAGAAATTTGCAGAACAACAACATTCGATCTCTGACCCACGAGGCGAAGGAGTTTACTCGGATCTTGAGGTCCAGCTCTACCGAGGAAAATTTTTCAGCTACTCGCTCTATGCGTTCATCATCGCTTTCGTAGTTATGGCATTCAGTTGGCTGGCTCCGGGTAGTAAGGTAGGAAAGGTTCTACTCGCCGTCGCCGCCCTGCTCGCCTTTGTTGGACTCGCTCTCGATGTCTACGGCATAACGCTCCGAAGCATTATTCGTCAGCGACCACCGATCACCAACCTCTACGACACAGTTCTCTTCATCACCGCGACAGCTGTGATGCTGGGACTTCTCATCGAGCTCTTTACCCGAATTGGAATCGGAACTCTTGTCGCAGTCGTATCCGGCGTCTTGGGAATGTTTCTCTCAATGAAATACGAAGCAAAGGAAGCGACCGACACGATCACACAGCTGGTCGCAGTGCTCGATACCAACTTCTGGCTTGCGACTCACGTGACCATCATCAATATCGGATACGCCGCTGCGCTTGTTTCTGCCATCATCGGGATCGTTTACCTCATCGGAAAGTACTGGAACATAGTCACCCAACAGAACTTTGAGACCTTCGCCAAATTCCACGCGATTGTATTGTTTGCTTCTCTAATTCTGCTTCTGACCTTCAGGCTACCCGGGGGAGATGCGCTACGATACACGGCCTATCTCGCGGGTATCTCCCTCTTTTTCTTTGGTATCACCCGAATCATTCGAACCAAAGAAGGATCCGGGAATGCATTCAAAGCGCTGACCCGCATGAACTACGGAATCATCTGTTTCTGTCTCTTCTTTTCTCTTGTAGGCACAGTTCTGGGAGGAATCTGGGCAAACTACAGTTGGGGCCGATTCTGGGGCTGGGATCCTAAGGAGAACGGGGCCCTCATGATCTGCCTCTGGACCCTCGTAATTCTTCATGGCAGAATGGCAGGCTGGATTCGCGATCTGGGAGTCCACATGAACAGCCTCATCCTCGCAATCATAACCACTTTCAGTTGGTGGGGAGTGAACAATCTCGGGGTAGGATTGCACAGCTACGGATTTACTGAAGGGGTCTGGGGAGCTCTCTACATATCATGGATGACCATGGGGATTTTCCTGGCGATGGGAATCACGATCTGGCTCCAGGAACGAAGTAACAAAGTGGCCAAGAAGGCAGTGAAATCATCCACAAAGAAAGCGGTCGTATCCTGAAACGGGCGAGCTCCTGACCAAAAATTTATCTGCCTTCTACTTTCATTAGTCTCAATGATTCTCTTTTTGTTGCATCTTCGGATTGGAAAAGAGGGAAAAACTGTCTAGGTTCCGCTATGGCCATCTTATTCGGAATCGTTGTTGCTGTTGTTTTCCTCCTCGCTGGAGCTTTCGCATTCAACTATCTCGTGAAGGGATAGTCCTTCGGATAGATTTTGTGCGCCCCACCTTTTCTTCTAAGGCGTTCACCCGGCGATGAATCAGCTACGGATTCCCAACGAGATCGCCGCGACCATATTTGTTCTTCTGGCTGGACTCTCCGCTATCCTCGTCGCTTGGTTTTTTTCTCCAAAACCCAACAAAGAAGAAGGAAAGAATCTGTTTTTCGAGAAATTCAGCTCGTCCCTCTCGCAAGGTGTGGCTGAGAGAGCACAACTACGGGCTAAACTGGTGGAACAAAATGTAACCTTGGAGAGCAGGCGTCTCGCGATCACTGAAGCAACGGCAGCACTCTCGCAGTCCGAAGATAAGTCGACTCAACTGAGTCTCGAGATCAAAACGCTGAGATGCCAACTTGCTGAAGCGAGCGAAAAGTCTTCTCAGTCCAAAACCGAGAGATCGGATTCTGAAAAAGGACTTGCGGGTCTGAGACAGAAACTGAAAGACACGGAGCAAATTTGCGTAGAACAGAAAAAGGCTCTGCAATCGCAGATCAAAAGCTTGCGTCGGGAACTCGATCCGGTAGATGAGTCCCCCCCTCCCGACCTCCCTTACCTGATCAACGAGCCTCTTCAAATCAGCGCGCCGACTCGTCCTCTCTTTGCTCGACTCCGCGGATTCGATGGCCCGCCTGAGGAGCTCAATAAACTCTACGGGGACCTGAAAAAGGACGGTAAACAGTCCGATCTTCACAAGCTTCCTTTCACCGTCGGATCCTCCGATGTTTCCGATGCCGCGAAGAAAGCGTTGGCCGAGAGACTGAAAAGTGCTTCGCCCGGTTCACGCTTCCTCGTTGTTGGGTATGCCTCCACTGATAAGAATACAAAAGACAACTTCGAACTTTCTTCTCGCCGCACTTCCAACGTCGCCGAAGCCGTTACAGATGTATTTCAGGGTCCAGAAGAATCCGTCCACGCCGTTAATTTCGGACAAACCGCCCGATTCAGCAAATCGGAGATGACGCCGAACAGGATCGTCTAGATCTGCGAGGTGAAGTGATTTCTACCATCCGGCGGAGATCACTACAGTCCCATGTTTTTCCGCCTCCACCCTTTGTTTCAGAATCGTCATTGACGACCCTAACGCCCTCCCGTCACCTTTAACAGCATCACCGATGAAAACTCGTAAAACCAAAATCATCTCAACTCTCGGACCTGCCACCCAGTCTCCCGAGCGGATTGGCGAGCTCATGCATGCGGGTGCGAATGTATTCCGTCTCAATATGAGTCACGCATCTCACGATTGGACTAGCGAAGTCGTGAAGAATATTCGTGAGCAGATGGAGTCCATCGGGAAACCGGTGGCGATTTTGATCGATCTGCAGGGACCTTCGATTCGAACCGGTGACGTCGAGAGCAAACTCGAACTGAAGAAGGAGGACAAGGTCGAGTTTCGAAATGTGGGACTTGAACCCGCATGCGATATCTCTGTGACAACGAACTACGACGGACTCCATGAAGATGTTTCAGTGGGTGATGTCATGCTCGTGGACAACGGAGAAATCCATTTTCGGGTCGAGCGAATCGAACCAGGCCGACTCCATTGCAAAGTGCTCACGGACGGCTCGATGGGCTCTCGGCGCCACATCAATCTGCCAGGCATCCGGGTCAATCTTCCTCCGCTGACAAAGAAAGACCTTCTTGATCTGCACCTTGCGGCAGAACTTGAGGTCGACTACGTGGCGATCAGTTTCGTGAGAGATGCCGGACACATCCGCTATCTCCGGGAGAAGCTTGCCGAAGAAGACAGCGATGCCAGAATCGTCGCCAAGATTGAGGATCAGGAGGCAGTTCGCAATCTCACAGAGATCATCGTTGAATCCGACGCGGTAATGGTCGCTCGAGGAGATCTTGGCATTGAAGTGCATATCGAGGAGTTGCCGGTGGTCCAGCGAACCATTCTCAAGGAAGCTGCCCGAGTCGGCCGAAAAGTGATCGTCGCCACCCATATGCTCGAATCCATGGTGGAAAATCCGGTCCCGACCCGGGCCGAAGTTTCCGACGTGGCCAATGCAGTTTTTGAACAGGCCGATGCCGTCATGCTGAGCGGTGAAACTTCGGTCGGAGAATATCCGATCAAATGCATCGATGTTCTCGATCGAATCGCCCGGCGAATGGAAAAGGAGCCATCGGCACGCTTCTGTGACGACATCGATCTCCGGACGGAGAAGCAGTATACCGTCAAGTCAGCCATCGTTCTCGCCAACTCACTGGAAGACGCTCATCTTGTCATCTTTACGGCACGAGGCGTTCTTGCGAACTACGCAGCTCACCAGAGACCCAACTCACACATTCACGCTTTCACCCCTGATCCTCGTGTCGTGCGGGCCCTGCAACTGAACCGCGGGGTCTTCGCCTACTCGATGGAGTTTGCCAACAATCCAGACGAGAGCATCCGCGAGGCTATCACTCTTTTGAAAGACTCAGGACAGATCGAAACCGGCGATCCGGTTGTAATTCTCAGTGACGTTTTGAATCAAGATTTCGATACGGAGGCCATCCTTCTCCGCAAAGCCTGAGCCCAAAAGACCAAGTCACCCGCCGCTTCTCATGAATCTCTCGCAATTCGAATCGATCGATCCGCTATTGCTCCCGGGACTATTCAACACGGCCCTGCGCAACGACTCCGAGGATCTCAATGATCTCGTCCTCACCCATGACCTCGACAAAGAGGCACTGGTTTTGAAAATGTGTGAAATTGGATACCGCTATTGCGATTCGACAAATCAATTCCGACCGATTCAAGCAGGCGAAAGCTAGGCATAAAAAACCCTCAGCGTGAGATCTCACGAGAGGGTTTCTAAAGATCGGTCAACGAGCTGGGACGGCCTACTTGTGGGTTTCCAGGATCGTAGGAATTTCAGCTCTTTTTACACCTGCAGGCGCATTCAAATCGCCAAACTTTGCTCGTGCTGCAGCAGCCTGCTCCTTCGTAACGGCAGGAGCACTGTTGCCAAAAGAATTTCGAGTGTAGGTGAGAACGGCAGCTAACTTCTCGTCATCGAGCGCGGCACCGAGGGAAGCCATCATTCCCATGTAATCCATGTTCTCCTTCGCAATTCCCTTGAGAGTCACGAGGAGCGCTGCATCAGGATCTCCGAGAAGAATCTCCGATCCCTCAAGACTTGGCGCCATCAACATGGGGCCTGCTTTAAGGCCTTTCCCGTCAGGACCATGACAGGCCTGGCAAGTCATGTAGGACTGCTTGCCCAACGCCATTACGGCAGGATCAATTTCTCCAGCAGCAACTTCCGTCGGAGCGGGCTCAGGAGCACTCGGAGCTTCCTTTGTCCTGGTGCCTTCGGCGGGCTTGACTGGAGCGGCTGCTACTGGTGCAGGGGCCTTCGCCTCTTCTTTCTCAGTAACCTCCACCCCCGATCCACCGAGGAATGCGGCGCCAACGATACCGAGCATTACAATGAGAGCTGCGGGAACAAGAAATATGAAAACGGTCCCAATCAAGGAAAGGATGGGATTCTTGGAGTCTTGGGATTCGTTACTCATGTCGCGGGAAGGAAGCGTTTTTCTGCCGGAAGTCAATTGTTTGCTGGTCTCCGGTATGGTTCAATTACGATCTTTTCAGCCCTGAAGACACTTCTTTTGAGTTCAGATTTCACATCTTCCTCCACTGATGCAGTCAATCTCGAGTGTTTTTCGCGGGACGACCCATCCATTCTGCGCTCCTTTGCAGAATCTATCTGGAAACACGCCTATCACGAGATAGTCTCGGAGGATCAGATTCTCTACATGCTGAACCGGGGCTACTCTCCCGAAAATATCCGGACTGAAATCGACAATCTCGGGATCGAATATCTCTGGATTCGAAGCCGCGAAGAGAATGTTGGGTTTCTCGCGGTGGAAAAGGAACTCGAAAACGGCACTGCCTTTCTCCACAAATTCTACGTCACAATCGACGCACAGGGAAAGGGAATCGCCTCGGCCGCAATGGAAAAGCTCCGGATTCGGCTGCAAAATTTTCGAGTTTCAGCTCTTCGCCTCCGGGTGAATCGCTCCAACGAAAGGGCAGTTCAATTCTACAAGCGGTTTGGCTTTGCCGTGACCGGAAAAGATGTTCTTCCCATTGGAAACGGATTCGTGATGGATGACTTTCTTATGGAACTGTCCCTCCATTGAGTCCTTCTTTTTGGTGGTATCGCCCCTTACTACCCCTCAAACTACCCGAATGCGTTCTGCTTCCTTTCAATCCGAGATCGAAGTACTGCGGGATTCCCTTGATCCCACAGCCGACCAGCTGTGCCGCTTGGCAAAAACTTTGCAAGAGGAGTCCGACCCTACCAGCTGTGATGCCCAGACAACTGGTGACTTGGAAAAGCTCGTTGGAGAGGCCAGGTTGTTTCGCAAAAGCCTCGACGAATGGTTTGTTTCCATCGAGGAGGAAGACGGAGCTCATTTCGCAGATCGAATGCGAAAATCTCGACACGACGCACGCAATACACTCAATCATCTCTTCGGTCTCACCCAGCTGATGCAGATGACTCCCCCGTCACCTGCCTTTCTAAATCAGATCGAGGAGTTTGCCGCCAATTTGGAAAAGTGTCTCGCTCTTGTGGCAGGATTTGAGCCGGTTACAAACGAGTCGTCAGCCATACCGGAATCCACTTCTTCACTTAGCCGCAGTACTATTCAGGAAGCGGGCTCCCTCCTCGTCGCCGACGATGATCCAGAGAACCGCGCCATTCTTTCCCGCCTGCTCAAACCCTGCGGGTTCACAATCACAGAAGCGGTTGATGGCAAAGAAGCACTAGAGCTCATCGCAAAAGACAATTTCGATGCTGTCCTTCTCGATATCGAAATGCCCGTGATGGATGGGTTTGAAGTCCTTGCTCAACTCAGAGAAGGAGGCCTCTTGCGCCATACTCCAGTCATTGTTGTGACGGGACTGCAGGAAGAGCAGGACGCGGTGCGCTGTATAGAGATCGGAGCCGAAGATTTTCTTTCCCGCCCTATCCGCCCAGCCCTGCTGATGGCGCGTCTCAACGCGAGCCTCGAAAAAAAACGGCTCCGCGAAAAGGTATTTGAGCAGCATTTTACTCCAGAGCTCGCAAGGGAGCTCGCTCGAAATCCCGACCCGATGAAAATGCAGGCTCGGGAAGCTGAAGTCAGTGTTCTTTTCTGCGACATCCGAGGTTTCTCAACTATCAGTGAGCGTCTCGGACCGACTCAGACCATCGACTGGCTCAGCGGAATCATGGGCGAGTTTTCCTCGGTCGTGATCGAACACGGCGGGGTGCTCGTCGACTACACCGGTGATGAGCTGATGGCGATGTGGGGGGCCCCGAACGAACAACCCGATCACGCAGAACTCGCCTGCAAGGCTGCTCTCGATATTCTTGCCTGCCTTCCCGCACTCAATGAGAAATGGCTTCCTCTAGTAGGCGCGGAAACCCAAGTGGGCATCGGTGTGAATACGGGACACTCTCTCGTCGGCAATGTCGGAACTCATCGTAAATTTAAATATGGTCCACTCGGCACAACCGTGAATCTTGCGAGTCGAGTGCAAGGAGCGACCAAGTATCTCAAGACCCCACTCCTCATCACCGGTGACACCTCAGCTAAACTCCCAATGTCTTTTCAGTCGAGGAGACTCTGCCAGGTTCGCGTGCAGAACATCCAAGCGCCTGTTCATCTTCACGAGTTGAAACCTCCCGGCACAGCTTCACCTTGGAAAGAATTGTCGACCCACTACGAGGAAGCGCTCGTTCAGTTCGAAGAAAAGAAATTTCGACGAGCGTCTTCGGTTCTCAGTGATGCCTTGCTCCTCGCTCCCAACGATGGGCCGAGCCTTCAGCTGATGTCCCGAGTCGTCGACGCCATGCTGAACGACGGAGTCGACTTCACTCCGACGTGGACCTTGCCGGGCAAGTGATTCCAATGAATCGAAAGTCGGGACGAGTCAGGGCGCAGCAAGCAGGGCCTGCTCCAGTTGTAACATCATATCGGAAAAGTCTTCGAGGTGACTCACTGCTTCAAGAATCGTAACTCGACCCGTTGCGTCATCCTCCCCGAGAATAGCCTGATCAAATGGTGCCGGAATTTGTGAGATCGCTTTTCGTGCCTCTTTGATCTTTCTCTCCATCTCGTCTGCCACATCAGGCAAGAGAGCTTTCACGAGAGCCTTCAGCCCAATTCCAGTCACCTTTTCTCCTGAAACCGTGACATAACGTCCCAGGAACACGTTTTCGATCCCGAGAGCATCGTTCTGAACATCAAGGTGGGTCGTATCGCTGAAACAACTGTGCTCGTCCTCCTGATCCTGCGTGTCCCAGGCCACGAGAAGTCGTTCTCCTGCCAGCTCCTTTCCGCTCATGACATGAAGTCCATAGATCAGATCACGAGCTGCCTTACGCGGAGCGCGAGCTTCAAAATCGGATCGGAAGTTCCCCTTTCGATCAGGGGACCACTCTTCGACAAGGTGGCTCAGTTGATCTGTCAGAGAGTCTCCGCAAGCTAGCAGATAAGCCGCCCTGCGATCCGCGCTGGCAGCAGATGTATAGTCCGTGAAAGGTCGGTCCCCGGGACCTGCTTCACTGAAATCCTGCCCCCAGAGGAGAAACTCGATTGCATGAAACCCCGAGGTAATTGCTGTTTCTCCGGCCCGCTCATTCATCCGCTCGATCAGATCTTTTGAGACATCTGGAAAGAGCTTGGGATCGTTGATGATTCCTGACTGAGGTGCGCCCTCGACATAATCGATGTGGTATTCATCGAGCGGCCAGCCATTGATCATAGGCTCTGGACCATCCGCATCATCGATCGGACCGGCGTAGAACCGAAATGCTTCCGTCTGCTGATACGGTATTCGCGCTGCGCACCAAGCCTCCCGGGCGGATTTCAGGGTCTTCTCCGATGGAGACTGAGCGAATTGACGCAGCGCCAACTCAAGAGCCTGCGCCACTTTCAACGCATCTTGATAATTGGTGTAAACCAAGGCCCCGTAGTCTTGAACAACACTCCGGGCTAGAGCTTCAAGTTTTACTGTTTTTTTTTCGGCTTGGCAGCGCCAAACTTCCAGTTGGGAGAAGGAACATGCGCCTCAGCAAAGATTTCCTGGGCTCGCTTAACGAGATTAGGGCGAGCCTCCGCGAGGTCATTTTTCTCCTGAATGTCTTTCGAAAGATCAAAAATAGCGACAGGTGCGTCGGGGTTTTTGTTAATCCCAACTTGAACGGCCTTCCAGTCACCCCAGCGAGCTGCCTTTTTCCCACCTCTCTCGTAGAACTCCCAGTAGAGGTAGTCGTGCTTTTTTTGATCCTCTTTTCCCTGAAGGGTTGGCACGAAGGAGATTCCGTCCGTTGCCGTGGTCACCTTGATTCCAGCCAATTCACAGACTGTCGGGAGAATATCCCAGTGAGCGGAGGCGAGGTCAGTCACTCGACCTGCCTCGATTGTTCCCGGCCAGCGAGCAAGCATGGGAACGCGGATCCCGCCTTCTGTGAGATCACGCTTGTAGCCGGTCAACGGACCATAACTTTGGAAGAAATCTGGATCATGCCCACCCTCCTTGTGTGGACCGTTGTCCGAACTGAACATTACGAGAGTGTTTTCATCGATATCGAGCTCCTTGAGGAGATCAAGAAGATCACCAATTCCCTCGTCAAGGAGGGTCATCATACCGGCGAAAGCCGCGATCGGATTGTCCA
Organism: Verrucomicrobiales bacterium; assembly: GCA_965657775.1. Classification (GTDB taxonomy): domain Bacteria; phylum Verrucomicrobiota; class Verrucomicrobiia; order Verrucomicrobiales; family DEV007; genus Arctic95D-9. The sequence continues at coordinate 129,180 of CBFHPY010000005.1, read as the reverse complement.
CCTGTCGACCTGAGTAGCGTCCAATCTTTCCGTTGAACTGAGGAAATTTCTCCCGCCAAGGTGCGGCATACTCGTCTGGGACGTGCATGGCCGCGTGAGGAATCGTAATCGGAAGATAAATGAAGAACGGAGACTTCTGATTGTCTCGAATGAATCCTAGAGTTTCCTCCATGATCAGCGGATGAGTGTATGTCTCTCCATCCAGCTTGATCTTGGTTTTGTTTTTCCAGAGATGCGTCGGGTAGTAGGTGTGTGCCTGACGTTGGCAATTGTAGCCGTAGAAAACATCAAAGTGTTCCAATGGATCGCTGACCGAACCAGGTGCTCCTAGTCCCCATTTTCCGAAGGCGCCAGTCTTATACCCAGCACCAGAAAGGAGGCGTGGAATCGTGACGATATCCTCAGGCATCGGAGCCTGCCCCTCAGGTTGCACCTCACGGTTGCCGCGGACATAGGCTCTCCCGGTGTGCACACCAGTCATCAACACACACCGAGTCGGAGCGCAGACTGTGCTGCCGGCATAGTGATCCGTAAACTTGAGGCCTTCGCTAGCCAGTCGATCGATATTCGGGGTCGAAAACTTTTTCTGCCCGTAGCAGCTGAGATCTCCGTATCCGGCATCGTCGAGGAGAATGTAGATGATATTCGGCTTCTCTGCAGCCGCCGCCGATAGAGCGAAACCTGAGACAAGAATTGAAAAGAGACCGAGAAAAACTTTCATGAGTTGATGTTCGCTGGACCCGCCAATTTCGTCAATCACTAGGAAACCACGCGAAGAGGGCTCGAAAGGAACTCAGGCCACGATCTCAGCGACTTTTCCAGCGAGATCAGCAAAGGCCGCGGAGAGTGAATTCTCCGATGAATTGGCAAGTGCCACAGGATTGCCTTTATCGGCCCCATCCCGGGTCGGAACATCGAGCGGGATTTGAGCGAGCAAGGGAACTCCCTGCTTTTGCGCTTCGCGGTCTCCACCGCCTTCTCCAAAAATGAAGTATTTCTTTCCGAGATCACACTCGAACCAGGCCATGTTCTCGACAATCCCGGCAATGGGAACGTTCACTTTCTTGAACATGCCAATCCCTTTCCGTGCATCGATCAAAGCGACTTCCTGAGGCGTTGTGACAATCAATGCAGTATCAACTGCTACCGTTTGAACGATCGTCAGCTGAATGTCTCCTGTTCCCGGAGGAAGGTCGAGAATGAGGTAGTCAAGCTCTCCCCAGAGGCACTGACGGAGAAATTGCTGCGTGTATCTCGTTGCGAGCGGTCCGCGAACGATCACGGGAGAATCCTCACTGAGGAGAAAACCCATCGAAATCGCCTTAATCCCGTGCGCTTCGATCGGAACGATCTCATTCTCTTCCGTCGCCATCGGCTGTTCGTCCTCGGCTCCAAGCATCAGTGCTACGCTGGGACCATACAAATCGCAGTCACAGAGACCCACTGACGCGCCCGTCTTGCTGAGAGCAATCGCGAGATTGGTCGCGACCGTTGATTTCCCAACACCACCTTTTCCACTCGCTACAGCAATGATTTTCTTCACCCCAGGAATACTGGACTGACCGGCCGCAGGATTTCCACCGGTTACCGGTTCAGGTGGATCCTGAATATCGAAATCGACGTTCACTTTTCCAATTCCGGAAACCGCACTCAAAGTCGACTCGACTCCCTCGTGAATTTTTCGAGGAATGTTTGGATCTCGTGTCGCAAGACTCAGCAGCACAGTGACATCAGCTCCATCGATCCGAATGCCTTTGACCAGCCCAAAGGATACGATGTCGCGGCTGAATCCAGGGTATTGCACCTCTTCCAGTTTTTCTCGGATCAAATCTTCTGTAATCATGATGTCAGTTTGGGAAACTTCGATTGAGGCAGTCAAAACCACGGATCGGAGAGGTTTTCCACCCTTTTCCTTAGCACAATAGGCGAAAAACAAACGCGGCGAGGAAATTTGGGCTCTCGCTTAATGCCTCCAAATCGTCACTTCTTGTGCGAGTCGATACGTGTGAAACGTCCTCTCGGAGTCGAGCAAACCCCGGTTAGCTTCGACGATACCCCGGCGACTCATCTTCACTCAAGGTCGTCACGGTTCCATGAATTGCTTCATCCGCCTCCGCCACAGCCTCACGAGAGATCCCACCGAACCCTTGCAAAGGGTCCTCAATTCGAGGGGAACAAGAGCGAAATTCCTCGGTGTAGAGAAATTTTGGTTGCGTCACGATACCGTTGGCTTCACCACTCTCGAGCACTCCCCCCTCGTAAAAAACAGCGACTCGATCAGCAAACGTTTCGACTCCCGCGAGACGGCCAGTAGTCAAAACGATCGCGAGATTCTCCTCCTTCTGCAAATGCACAAGGAGCTCAAAGAATTGATTCTCGGCCACCGGATCCAATCCCGAAGTCACTCCATCGCAGACAAACAATTCGACCTCGGAAAGCAAAACCCGCAGGAGAACGACCCGGGCAAGCTCAAGCTCTGTCAGCGTTTCGACTTTCTTAGACAGGAACGTTTCCGGTTCGATACACCCAACCCGATAAAGCTTTTCGTGAAGAGACGAAGCGGCGAGGACTTCAATGGGTAACTCTCGCGAAGCAACAAAATCCCGCAAATTCTGAAGGACGGTTCGTTTCGGCTGATAGGTAGCAATCAGGTCCCGACCCGAATACAAGACATGGGAGCGGAACGCATGCTTGCGCCGACGCGGCCGCAAATCTAAGAGATTCTCTCCACCGACCCTGAGCTTTCCGGAAAGAATCTTTGCTCCCTGTAATCTCCCGGTCGCGAGCAATTGGCAGAAAACCGACGTGCCTGCTCCCCGTTCTCCCGCGAGAGCTAGAATCTCACCGCGAGAGACCTCAAGAGAGACCTGTCGCAAACAGACCTCTTTCTCCCCAATCCCACGGGAACGTTCCGCTGAGATATTCTCGGCTGTGAGAAAACAATCTGAATCCAGGTCGGGATGAGATGATTTGTTTTCCATTTCTTTCGATCCACTCAGAGAATTTTGGAAGATTCCTCCATACGAAGCATCCGATTGGTGATGCGCCCGAGTAAAGCGAAAACCGCAACAACGACACCTGACAATATCCCAGGATAGATGGTCACCCAGGGAGCTTCGAGCAGCGACTCCCGCCCCGAAGCGATGATCGTACCACAGCTCAGCGCCCCACCAGTGAACCCGAGGAACGATAGTGAAATTTCGAGGAGAATCACTCCGGGAAGCAACATCGCAGTGAGGCCAAGGAGACGCTTGACCACAGAAGGAATACTGCGTGTTTTCACCAATTTTGCAGAGTGCAATCCGAGGACCAAAGCTGCTACACGATCTGATTTTGCCTCTTCCTCTTCAAACCATTGCACTATGGAGCTGCAACTATAAACCGCGATCACCAGCGGAAAAGAAATCAAGGTGATAAGGAGGCTTCCTTCACTTCCCCCAAGAAGGATGCAAAGCACGATCATCGCAGGGACGATACCGATCATCCGTGAACTACTGAGCAACAGGGTGAATCTTCCTTTTGAAGAATTCCGCTTGGTTCTAAGCATTCGATCTGCTCCATCATAGACAAAGAGTAAAGTCAGCAAAAAACTCAAGAGCACGCCAGCGGTACAGGTGATCGCGGCAATCGCGCTGGACCGAGCCATCGCCGCTCGACTGAGCACATACAAATCCGCCCCATCTGCGGTCGTCCCAAAACGATGATTCTCGTTCGGCGCTTCCCATTGCGGTCGCGTCGGAATAGCCTCAAAATCTTTGGGTCGGCCATCGAGAGCGTCCCCAGTCTCAGCGAAGAGCCAGAAAAACAGGGCCATGTATACGAGACCGAGTACTATCGCATACCTTCCCTGCCAGACCCGAGCCAGCACATGGGAGAATCTCTTTTCGATTCGAGAAGATCGACGGTTTTCAATCATCGGCTTCTCGCCTCCAGGGTTGCGACAAGACACTCACGGAAAAACATGGACCCAGCACCAATCATCGAGAGAACAAAAGCAGATCCAAACACGAGAGGCACGAAACCATTACGGATACCGACGACGAAAAGCTTGCCCAATCCATCCTGCTGAAAAGCGACCTCCGTAACAACGAGAGCACCAAGTGAAATCGGCACGGCGACATCAGCAAGTCGGAGAAGGTCGATTTTTGCGCGACGAAGTATCTGGCCGTAAAACACATCCTCGTAGCAATACCCCAACAAAATCAAATCAGGGAGAGCCACTTGTTTCTCATGTTTCAACAGCACCCCTAGGACTCCTCGAAGCTGTTGGGACACCCCCACGATAATAAGTGGGAGGGCGACCACCGAGGCGTTCCACCAGCGAATCAAATCCGGTCCTTGCTCCACACGAAGTTCGTCTGCAAATCCCGGTCGCTCCCACACAAAGTAGGAGTATATCGCAATGAGCAGAACAAGCCAGAAGCCCGGAAAAGACGCGATCAATAAAAAGGGCAGCCGAAGAGCGAATGCCCCGCCCCATTTTCGGAGGCGAGCCCCGAGAATACCCCACCCATAACCGACGAGCCAAGTGGAGAGAAAGGCTATCAGCAGGCTGGGCAACGAGGTGAGGAAGGACTCATGTAAGAGAACGAACGTGCCGCTTCCCGAAGCGGAGATCTCTGCAGGGACGGAATCGAAAAGAGACAAGTTCCAGATATGGACGGATTGCCGCCCGAGAACCCCGAAACTAATCTCGATCAGCAGAAGCAAGCCGAGACCAATTCCGCCAAGCCGCAGAAAAAGAACAAGGCTACGTCGCAGAACAATACGAATCATGATTAAGGTGCCCCCTTCTCCTGATGAGATAATTCTCGCCTCACCCACCAGGGGCGCGAGCGGGAGATACCGTCAGCACCGATCATTGGACCCTCCAGAATTTCTTCCCCATTTCCTCCGGGAAGGACCTGAGAAACGGCGCCCTCGCGAAACCAGAAAACCCGACCCGATCCGGCAAGGAAAAGACAGGGTTGTAACTCGGAAATCCGTTCCTGCAATTCACGAGCCGCTTTCTTGATCTCGGATTTCTCTGAGCCATATCGAAGTTTTTCGACAGCTCGGTCAACCACCGCATCACGAAGACCAAAGAAGTTTCCTCCTCCTTTTGAAATGCTCTGAGAATGAAACGAATGATACCGATCACGGAAAAGAGAAGTCTCCCAACTCAGGAGCAAACCCTCGTATTCTCGCGGAATCAGCCTCTCGTAGACAATGGTCTCGAGAGAGAGGCGTTCAATCTCGACCTGAATTCCGAGGGCCGACCACTGCTCTGCGAGGTAAGAGGCAAGAGCGAGATGTTCTTCGCTGTCCTCGTTGACTGTCAGTCGAAAGGAAAAGGGCTCTCCTTCTTCGTTTCTTCGAATTCTAGATGATGCATCCCAACGATAACCCAGCTCTTCCAGCATCCGCTCTGAGCCTCGAGGATCGTATTCTGGCAAGGAAATGGGACCGGGATCATAGGAAACCCCTTTTCGGAAGAGACCGTGAACGGGACCCAGAAAGCGCCCCCCTCCTTCTGCCAGCGACTCCCTTTTCTCGACCCCCTTGGCGAGAGCGATGCGGAGAGAGGAATTATCGAAAGGCTCCTCTTCCAGATTCCACGCCACAAAGTGCTGAAACCGTGGAACTCCAGTCCGCGTTTCGATCACTCCTCCATTCCGCCGCGACCAGACCTCAAACCTCTCATCAGGAACCATGGCATCGATCCGCCCAGAGCGAAGCGCGAGAAGCTTCGACTCAAGGGAGTCGAAACGCCGATACAGCAAGCGCTCCTGGGAAGGGGCTCCGAGAAGATAGCCGGGTGACGACTTCAACTCGATTCCCCCGTCACGAAATCGACGAACCACCTGATACGGCCCACAACCAATCGGCAAATCGAGAAGTTCTGCCCATACCGATTCCGTATCGCGATCACGAAACCGATGCGATGGGAGAACTGGAAGTCGCTCCCAGCACTCGAGGATAAACTGAGGAGAAGGAGTCTCCCGGCAAACCATTCGTATTTCGTCTTCACCGATCTGGTCCATCGAATCCACAAACCAGAAAAGACCGCGAAGAGGAGACTTCGACTCCTCTCCCGTAAATTCTTTGAGACTGTAAAATAGATCGTCGATCGAGAGTTCGACGTCATCGTGCCACCGAACATCGTCTCGGAGTTCAAAGATTGCCTCCCGAGTGATTACGTGACTTTGCGCGCCCACTTTCTCAAGGTGAGGATCGAGATCAGCATTCGACTTGAGATAGAGATCCAACTCTTCAAAGAACTGGTCGGTCCCTTCTTTCAGAAAGAGAACCGCAGTTCGGTCACCTTCGAAATCCACCATGCGAATCTCCCGCTTTTCGATCGAGTTCTGCAAATACGCTTCAAAGAAGGTCTCGACCGAGTGATCAACAGTAAGCCGGATCACCTCGAAATTAGCGAGGCTGTCTTTTCCGATCTGATCGAGGAAACGGTTCTCTAAATTTTCGGCAAAACTGGAAAACGAAAGCGTGAGGATTTCTTCACTTCGGAGCACCTGGTTTAGTTGCAGATCTTTCCCTGGCAAGTATTCCCCGGAGAGGATCATCGACTCGACCTCCCCGGCAGACTCTTCCGTGGCACAGTGGATCGTGGCCACGGTGCGGAATTTCCAGGATTTAATCAGGTGAGGGCGCAATTCAAGAGTCTCATCACGCAGGAGTAGGGGCTCAAAGACGAGATCACGAATTTCCCGGGTCACTCCCTCCTCCGCTCCAAGGGGGTGGAGAGGACCAACGGGCTTCTGGATCGCAGTGACAAATGCCTCACCTGGAGGAGGCATCTGCAAGCGCTCGACCTGACGAACGAGCAGAACGGCAGCAAGACCCAACGCCAGTGGCGAGAGATAGACCAGAGTTCGCAACCAGAGCATCGCTATAAAATATAGCGAGCAAAGAGGTCTTGCCAATCAGACAATCAACAATCCAAAAAGACCTGATCGAAAAGGTCTACTTTCGAAGATCGATACACTTGAGCGTGTCTTGTCCCCGCACGATAAGCCGGCCCTGCGAGAGAGCCATCGGAGACCAGAACTTGAAATCAGGCATTTTGATCACGTCCCGACCTTCCTGCTTGGCGATCTGCTCGTCGACCTCTGCTTTTTTGCCGAAAGCATCAAGAAACGCGACCTCCTTGTAGCCCTCGGGAGAAGGAACGACAGATCGGAGATAGCCGACCTCACCGTCCTGAATCAAAAGATGATCATCAACGAGAATCATATTCCCTCGTCCCATGAACGGGTCCGCACCGGTATGCCATTTGATCTTTCCATCGAAGTCCATACACATGAGCCCACCTGTCTCACGAGCAGCACCCTTGTGATTCGCGTTCTCATTCGCCAGAAAGTAGATGTGCTCTCCGATAACAAATGGAGGATGAATTTGTGTCCCCTGCTCCATATCGAACACTTTCTCAACCGACCAGGCACCGCCATCTTGCTTCACTCGGATCATACAGCTCCCGCAGTCATAACCACCGGTAAGGAAAACCAGCTCCTCGGTAACCTTGTTCGGGAAAGGAATCGGAATCTTGTTAAAATAGAGATCGGTCTGCCACAGCACTTCGCCAGTTTCCGGAGCGACACTGATCGTAGTTCCAAAGCCTGCATCGCCATCCCGCTTCGTTGCGATAAACACAACCTGCTCAACACCCTGAAGCGTCAAGACCGCAGGAGTGGAGTGAGAATCACCGAAAGGAGAAGTTTCCCAGAGCACCTTGCCGGTCTTCTTGTCGAAACCAACGAGACCAGCCGTTTCACCCATCGCAGGAACAACGAGAACATCACCCACTACGACCGGACTTTGAGCCCAACCCCATTTCGGCGTCCCCTCCTCAACCTTATACTTTTCGCGCATAGGCACCATCCAATCGACCTCATGAGAATCACGATTGATGCGGAAAACCTGACCGAATCCACTGATGAAGTAGACCGCGTCCTCTTCTACGAGAGGAACTCCACGACTCCCGTGAAAAGAGAGCTTCCCGGGAAAATCGAAAGAGAACGACCACTTTTCCGATCCATCCTCAAGAGAAAGGCAGAGCAGCTTGTCGCGCTCTTCAAAATCACGATCCACAAGGAATACTTCGTCACCAACGATAGCGGCTCCTCCAAACCCCTCATTGAGTTCCTTCTCCCACAAGATTTCGGGTTTCTCTGACTCCCAGCCGGAAAGATTAAGTCCTGTCTCGGTTGAAGTTCCGATCCGACTCGGCCCCTGGAATTGAGACCAATCCTCAGAAACACTGAGGTTGAGAAAGAACGAGAAAGAGACGCAAGCAATTACAAAAGATTTCATTTGCGAAAAAAGGCCCAAACTGATTCGAAATTCAAATGCGTAATCGTGTCGATTCCGCATTATCGGTCTCAATAGCTCCTGCGCATATGGCTGGGGAGAATGTTCAACTCTTCCCTGTACTTTGCGACGGTACGACGAGCGATCTTGATCCCTTTTTTCTCAAGCTCTTCGACCAGCTTTTGATCGCTGTAAGGTTTTTTGGGATCCTCACCGTGAATCAGCTCCCCGAGAGATTGCTTCACAGAAGTGTTACTCAAGGTCTCTCCGGACTCTGTCTCATACCCTGTTGTGAAAAAATACCTCATTTCGAAGACCCCGTGAGGAGTCTCGATATATTTCCCCGAAACGGCTCGGCTCACCGTCGTTTCGTGCACACCGACCTCGTCTGCGATCTGCGCCATATTCATCGGGCGAAGTTTAGACGGACCGTTCGAAAGGAATTCAGACTGCCGCTTTACGATCTCGATAGCGATCGACCTAATTGTCTGCTGCCGCTGATGAATGCTCTTGATGAGAAATTTTCCCGCTCGAATCTTGTCACGAATGTAAGCACGAGCGTTGCGATCGCTCCCCCCTGCCATCATGTCCTTGTAGGCATTGCTGATCCGAAGACGTGGAATCTGCTCGTTATGCATCGAGACGTTCCACTCGCTCCCTATTCGCTCCACGATCACATCAGGAGTGACATAAGTGTTCGTGTCTCCACCAAATCGGCTTCCAGGTCGGGGGTCCAGGGAAGCGATAAACTCGGCCGCATGGGTGATCTGCTCCGGTGTAACACTGAGTTTTTTGGCAATCTGGGGATACCGCTTCCTCGCGAGATCGTCTAGATGGTGATCGATGATGCGATACTCGAGACTGTGGTGCTTTCCTAATCGCTCCAGTTGAATAAGTAGGCAATCCCGCAGATTTACAGCCCCTACACCGACTGGATCAAATGACTGAACCAGCACTCTCGCTTCTTCAAGATCGTCAAACGGAAGACCCAGATCGAAGCTGAGGTCTTCGAGATCGATCTGAAGAAACCCATTTTCATCAATATTCCCGATCAAGGTATTGGCTAACTCTTCAATCTCCTTGGAGACATCTGCAAAATGCAGCTGGTTGACAAGATGGTCTTGCAAGGTGATCGGCTCGACGATGGAATCCATCACGAACTGATGCTTCTCATCAGCATCATCACGCTTCGGTGAGGCAACCCGGCTCTGGGACATGTATTCCCGCCACTCTTCATCCATCCGGGAAAGCTTTTCGAATTCCTTGTCGAACTCCTCGTCCTCCGACGGGCTGGTCGCTTCGTCTAGTGAAACATCCGTCGACTCCTCCTCCAAAGTCGGGTTAACAACCAGCTCCTCTTGAACCAGCTGCTTCAGTTCCAAAGTAGGTGTCTGCAGCAGTTGAAGACTCTGCTGCATTTGCGGTGCAATCGTCTGCTGTTGATACAGGGACTGCGACTGATCGAATCGTTGTTCGGGCATAAGTCTGCTCGCCAACCAACAAGGTCGGGATTCGATGCTAGCACATTTCGAGCCAGACAGCATAGAAAATCAAAAAATTAATTCACTCCATCACCGGCTCTCCCAGATACTCGAGGACGGCTACGTCAAACCGATCGTGTCTGTCAACATTACTCAAGCCGACGGCCAGCGCTTCTGGATGTTGGGGCAAATCAAGGTAGCTGGGGCTTACCTAATCAAGAAACCAATTACGCTCGTCGATGCGATTTCATTTGGAAGAGGCTTACTTTCCAACGGAAAAGATCGCGAGGTCGGTAACCCCGAAGCAGCCGGTCTTAAAAGGGCGACCCTGATTCGAAACGGAGATCTGATTTCAGTTAACTTCGATACCCTGATCCGTGAAGGAGACCTGTCTCAGAATGTCTGCGTCAGAGCAGGCGACTATATTTTCGCTCCTTCGCTGACTGCGCGATCAATCTGCATTCTGGGTGAGGTTTCCCAACCTGGCCCAGTCTACAGCGAATCCGCCCCCCCCTTCTCAGTGCCGACGCTTCGGCAGGCGGAATCAACAAGAATGCGGAAGATTCAAAAGCCCTCATCATTCGAGGTGGCACCCGAAAACCTCAGGCCGCCTCGGTCAACATCAGGGCCATCCGACGCGGCAGGGAGCCGGATCTCCCTCCCGAAGGCGGCGATATCGTCTGGGTTCCTCGAACTCCGTGGACCAAACTGAACGACTACTTCGAGGCCGTCCCGGTCACCGCAAGTCAAGCCGTTGCGGTTCAATAAGAACTCGGAGCGCTTGGGACCAGTGGAAGTGCTGGAGTCTCGATTACCGCGGGCGGTAACTGACCCAAGCCGATCAGAGATTAATCTCCGTCGATCAGGCGGCCAAGACCGCCAAGGACACTGCCCTCTCCTTGTGAGCTCCCTCCTGATGAGGGAGCTGATCGAATCACTCGATCCGCAAGGCGGGAGAATGGGAGGCTCTGCAACCAGACTCGCCCGTGCCCACTCAAAGTCGCGAGAAATAGGCCTTCTCCGCCAAAGAACATTGATTTGAGGTTTCCAGCCCTTTCGATGTTGTAGTCGACCCCAGGTGAAAAGGCGACGAGACATCCAGTATCTACCCGGAGTGTTTCTCCGTTCAACTCTCGCTCGATGATCGTTCCCCCTGCATGAAGGAACGCTTTTCCATCTCCTTTCAGTTTCTGAAGAATGAAACCTTCCCCACCAAAGAATCCAGCACCCAGCTTGCGATTCAAGGCGATCGTCACCTGAGTTCCTTTCGCGGCACAGAGAAACGAATCTTTCTGACAGGTAATCTCCCCGCCGATCGATGCGAGATCGACAGGAATGATTTTACCTGGGAATGGAGCCGCGAAAGCAACCCTCCTCTTATGAGAGGATCCCGCGTGAGTAAAATGCGTCATGAAAATCGACTCTCCAGTGAGAGCTCGCTTTCCGACGGACAGCAATTTTCCCATGACGCCCTCGTTCGGGCTGCTTCCATCGCCCATCTTGGCTTCGAAAGTAATGTCCTGCTCGAGGTAATTCATCGCTCCAGCTTCGGCGATGACAGTCTCTCCGGGATCCAGCTCCACTTCGACAATCTGCATGTCGTCGCCGAAAATCTCGTAGTCGACCTCATGAGAATTTTGTCTTGGACGAGAAACCGCCTGGACCGGAGGTGGTCCGGCCTGTGATCCCGCCACTCCAAATAATTCCGGAAGAACTTCACCAGCAGGCACCCAGTTCGCCATTCCTGCACTCCAGAGAGGAGTCTGAGAAGTGATCGTTCCGTTGGCAATCAGACCAGGTAGCTCCGATTCGGGTGTTTGAACTTGGTTTTCAGGAGTGATTGCGTAGTGCCAGGTAGTCATCAGTATTGCGGTTGAGTAAGGTAAGTAAGATACAGATTTGGTCGGGATATTACAGTGTGAAATCGTCCTCATTTCGTAATTGCCCTGCAAGATTGACCAGAGAATCGCGAACTTTCCAAATCTCATCGATGACCACACTGCGCACTTCTTCCGGCTCATTCTGGAGCAAGCTGAGAAGATGCTGGCTGCGAGCAATCTCGCGTTTTACGTGAGCGATGAGGAATCCACGCTCAAAACTTCCCTCCCCTCGCTCGACCAGGTCCGCCGCCGTCTGCGCCTTTACGACGAGACCGAGAAAGTCACTGTGAGCCACTGTTCCGAGCAATTCATCATAGTGATCTGAAATCAAAGCCTTGCAGAAACCTCGGATTTCACGGCAGCACTCGACTACTTCAGCGCTGGGGACATACACTTCCCGTGGTGAAAACTCATCTTCCGATTCTTCACTGAACTCACCACCTCCGTCAGGGAGATCACGTGCCATTTCTCCACCGAAGGCAAGATCGGCAAGACGTTCCATCTCTTCGGGATTCGATGCTTCCTCAAGAAGCGCGTGAAAAGCCTCAGCCCGACGATCCGATTCCTGCAGTCGTTTTTCCCAGGTAAATTCATCACTCGCACCGGGATCAATCTGCTTTTCCGCCTCACGGATTTCTTCGTTGGTTTCCTGAAACATCTCCAAAGCGAAATTCAGGTGCAATTCCTTAGCGGCTTTGGACTGATCGACCTGCTGCCCGATTTCCTCATCATTGAGCTCCCATCGTGGGAGATCGATCTCCCAGTCGTAGTCGAGCCCCTCAATCACAAGCCGGCCGTTGTAATGGCTGAACCACTCGATAAAGAGAACCGTCTTCCAAACCGCAGATTCCTCTCGCTCGCGTTCTGACATTCGTTTAAAATCCTCCACTGGCAGGTCAATAACCTGGCTTTTCTTGGATGCGGTAATGTCCCCAGCGAATCCCGTCTGAGTGTTGTCGAGCAGATCAGCGATCTCCGGGTCGAGAGGAACCGCATCTGGATTCGAAAATGTCAGGATGCATCCGGCGAGATCGAGATAAGCATTTCCCTGCAATTCCAACTCGATCGGCTTCTCACAACCGACTAGTTCGAGACGTCCGCGAACGATTCCTTTCTCGGAATTATCTATCGTTCCTCGTTGCACGTGCTCGCCGAGTCGTATCGCCATAAAAAAACCTGTCCGCGATTTCTGCTGCTGTCATCTGAAAAGGTTCTCTTTATTTCGGCATTGAAAGGTGTCTCGGTATGGCAAACACTACCCTTGCCGAATGATCTCCCTCTCGCTTCGCAAAATTCAACAGGGTTACCTCCAACACTTGACCCTGTTTCATACGGTCATTTGTCTGGTTCTCGTTTTGTTGTGCACGGGTTGTGAGAGGGAAAGCCGTGTTGACCAGGCCACCCGTGACAAGATTCTCCTCCTCGGAAACGGGGCCGAGCCGAAAGCGCTGGACCCTCACCTGGTTTCCTCGACGGGTGATTCCAATATTTTGCGAGCCATGTTCGAAGGGCTCGTGACGAACCATCCCTCAGACGACACCATCCATGAGCCTGGTGTAGCGGAGCGCTGGGAACCGAATGAGGACTTTTCGGCGTGGCACTTCTTTTTGCGGAAAGACGCCAAGTGGTCAAACGGGGATCCCGTCACAGCCCATGATTTCGTTTACTCTTACAACCGCCTCCTTCATCCCGAGATGGCAGGGCCTTATGCTTCGATGCTCTACTTCCTTAAAAACGGGGAACAATTCAACCAGGGGAAAATCAAGGATTTTGCCGAAGTTGGTGTCAAAGCAATCAACGATCATGAGTTGGTCTGCACGCTGGAAAGTCCCACGCCATTTTTCCCGGACGTCATTAAACACACCACCTGGCTCCCGGTTCATCAGCCGACGATCGAAAAATACGGTGCGATGACCGATACGTTTACGGATTGGCAGAAACCGGGAAACAGCGTCAGCAACGGAGCTTTCCAACTCATCGATTGGAGAATCAACGCGCATGTGAAACTGCGCCGAAATCCTCATTACTGGGACGCGGATAATGTGAAGCCGAACGGAATCAACTTTTACCCGATCGATAATAGCTTCACCGAAGAGAAGGCATTCCGGAATGGTCTCCTCCATGCGACCAATATTTTACCGGCGAATCTTATCCCCATCTATCGCGAGAGGAATGATCCCGCCCTTCGTATGGAGCCCTACAACGGGGTTTACTTTTACCGGTGCAATACGGATCGCACTCCCACTGACAACCCGGATTTCCGTCGCGCGCTCGCCTACGCGATCAATCGAGAAACGATTGTCAATTTCATCACCAAAGGCGAACAGCAGCCCACTTACGCTTTCACTCCGCCTACCAAGGGCGGTTACATTCCACCGGACATCATGAGCCACGACCCGGAGAAAGCGCGGGAGTATCTCAAGAAAGCCGGCTATGAAAGCGGCGCCGATGTACCGGAGTTCACTGTCATTTTCAACACCCTGGAGGACCACAAATCCATCGCCGTTGCGATCCAGGACATGTGGAAGAAGACGCTGGGAATCGACAATGTGAAGATTGAAAATCAGGAGTGGAAAGTCTACATGGCGACGGTGGATGAAATGCGCTACGACGTTTCCCGCCTTGCCTGGATTGGTGATTATGTCGACCCCACCACCTTTCTCGGAATGTGGCGAACTGGCGACTCCAATAACCGCACCGGATGGTCAAACCCGGATTTCGATCGACTTTACAAAGAGAGCTTCTTTGTTAGTGACACCGAGGAACGCTACGACATTCTGAGGGAAGCAGAGTCTATCCTTCTCGATGAGCTCCCCATACTTCCGGTGTATTGGTACACTCGGGTCTACTTGATCCACCCGGACGTCGAGAACTGGGATCCACTTATTCTCGACAATCACCCATACAAGTACATCGAATTGAAGGCGAAAAAGGGAGGTGACGGGCAATGAAAGTCGCCAGATACATTCTTTCGCGTTTCGCGCAGTCTGTCTTCGCCCTGCTTTGCATTGTCACGATCACCTTTTTCCTCGCCCGCCTCGCTCCAGGAGGGCCCTTTCTGGAAGAGAAGGCCGTTCCCGCTCACCTGATGGAGCAAATGCAGGCGAAATACGGATTCGATAAGCCTCTACCAATTCAATACGCACTGTATCTAGGCAGATTGATCCAGGGAGACTTGGGCCCCTCTTTTGGCAACAAAGGATTCTCGGTGAATGAGGTCATCGCCGAAGGGTTTCCCGTCTCCTTATTTCTCGGTATTATGGGGCTCATCATCGCATTGATTATAGGGGTTCCCATCGGCGTCTTTGCAGCAGCCAAACGAAATACTCCGACGGACTACGGCCTGATGACGCTGGCAATGATCGGGATCTGCCTGCCCACGTTTGTCATTGCACCACTGCTCGGTGAGATTTTCGCACTGAAACTGGGTTGGTTTGATGTCGCTCTCTGGGAGGACAGTTCAGCCTGGTTTCTTGGAGCGATGACTCTCGGCCTCTATTATTCTGCCTACATCGCTCGCCTAACTCGAGGAAGCATGCTGGATGTCCTCAGTCAGGACTTCATCCGAACCGCCCGCGCCAAGGGCGTTGCCCCTGTAAAAGTTCTCTTCAAACATGCGTTTCGTGGAGGTATCACACCCGTCGTAGCCTATCTCGGCCCAGCACTGGCCGGTCTCATCGGAGGATCTTTTGTCGTTGAGACGGTTTTCGGGCTTCCGGGACTCGGACAACATTTCATCAAGGCGGCCACGAACCGGGACTACTGGCTCATCAACGGCACGGTCACTGTTTTCGCCATTCTCATTCTTGTAATGAACTTTCTCGTCGATGTCATCCAAGCATGGCTCGATCCCCGAACGAAAGCGAAGGACTGACTATGGATATCGGCCCCCCACGTGACGGAAAAACAATCGAGAAAGGCACCTCTCTCGGCCGCGATGCTTGGTACCGTCTTCAGAAAAACCATCTCGCGATGGCGAGCCTCTGGTTCTTTCTCCTCATTATTTTCCTCTGTTTTCTGCTGCCGCTCCTTCCCGCGATTCCGAAGCCCAATGTGACGCATCCCGATCTTCAGTCGATGCCTGCGTTTTCATCGGCGACTTCAATGGAGGGCGAAGATGTCTACTACCTACTCGGTAGCGATCACCTCGGTCGTGATATCTTTGCTCGAATTCTCTACGGCGGACGAGTCTCACTCGCTGTTGGATTCCTCGCCACCGCAGTCTCCCTGACGATTGGTGTCGTCTACGGAGCGGTCTCAGGTTACGTCGGCGGACGTCTCGATGCCACGATGATGAGGATCGTGGATATTCTCTACGCCCTCCCCTTTATGATCATCGTGATCATTTTGACGACCTACTTTGGAAACCAGCTCTGGCTTCTCTTTGTCTGTATTGGGGCCGTCGAATGGCTCACCATGTCCAGAATTGTTCGAGGACAAGTCATCTCACTGAAAAATCAGGAGTTTGTCGAAGCCGCCCGGAGCCTTGGGCTGAGTCAATCCCGCATCATTTTTCGCCACCTTATTCCCAACACCGTGGGTCCCGTCATCGTCTACACCACGTTGACGGTTCCAGCGGTGATGCGACTTGAGGCTATCCTGAGTTTCCTCGGACTCGGCGTCCAACCGCCTGACGCGAGTTGGGGTTCCTTGATCAAGGAAGGCGCGGACCGCATGGCGAGCGATCCTGGACTATTGATCTACCCGGCGATTGTCTTCGGGCTGACACTCTTCAGCCTGAACTTCCTCGGAGATGGTCTTCGCGACGCACTCGATCCGAAAAGTTCGAAGGATTGATCGTGACGTTCTTGCGGAGAGCAGGAAGGTCTTGGCCGAAGTGCTGAAAGTTCAGCACTAGCCGCAGTTCCAGAAACTGATTATCGAGCCTGCCGATCACAGGCATGACCGGTGAGAACTCTGCGATTCTCGAGGTGGAACCTAACCTCGGGGCTTGAAACCTCATCGTGACGGTCGTTTGCATTGACCTCGTGGCGATACAACGTGTTTTTCGGGATGATGCGGTCAATCGGACGAACCACGCGCTGATTCGCTTTCTTGGAGCGCTTGATCGCATTGCGAAAATTCTGGGAAGCACGGCTCGTGAGCCTCTCCTCAGCCTCCGAGGTTTGGATGATCAGCAGGGGTGCTGCGGCAAAAGCCACGAACAAGGCAAGGGTCATCAATTTTTCATGAGGCTGATGGATTTCTATCTGGTAAAAAATTGTTCCGATAACTCGTGAGAATACAAACCTCACTTTCGCAAAAAACAGTCAGATTCCCGTGATCAAGGGATCGGAATGATAAACTTTCTTGTTGCAACTCTGTCTCAATTAGAACAATTTGAGTCAATGTCCCACCCAACGGCAAGAGAGTTGACATCCGACAGCCTGCAAAGTCTCACGCAGGCTCAGGTAGGGTGTGACTTTCAGATTAAGCATGTTGATGGACCGGCTTGTGACCAACTTCGCAATCTGGGGTTCTGCGAGTCACTGCAAGTCCGAAAGCTCGCCAACGGACGAAACCTCGTATGCTCGGTTTGCGGCACCCGCATTGCCCTGAGCAGCGAACTCGCTGAGCAGGTCAAGGTTTCCCCTGTAGGATCCTGAAAAGCGCTCTGGAAAATGGAAGACTCGATCGATCGGATCGCCTTGGCGGGAAACCCCAACACTGGCAAAACGACCCTCTTTAACGCCCTCACCGGCTCCGCTGCAAAAGTGGGAAACTACGCTGGCGTAACCGTCGATATCAAACACGGGACAACTCGACTCGCTCACGGCAAGGAAGTCGAGGTCATCGATCTTCCCGGCTGTTATTCTCTTGAAGGAGGGAGTCCGGATCAGGAAGTCGCTCGTGGTGTTCTTGCCGGAGATCACGGCAAAGTTCCTCAGCCTGATCTCGTTCTCTGCGTCGTCGATGCGTCAAATCTCGAAAGGCATCTCCAGCTGGTGCTCGAGATTGTCGAAAGCGAGATTCCCGTCGTCGTTGCTCTCAATATGGTGGACCTGGCTGAGAAGACCGGACTCCGACTCGATCCTGTAAAATTGTCGGAAGAACTCGGAGTGCCCGTCGTCCCGATTCAAGCCGACCGGGAAAAAGGTCTCGTTGAGTTGAAACAGGCGATGCGCCATCCCTTTCCCGCACCGCCGGAATCACTCTCTTGGGAAAAGGGAGACGAAAAATCACGCCGTGAATTTGGACTCAGTATCAGTAAAATTGCCGCTCGACGCCCTGACTTTCACTCCAGCACGGTCTCGGATCGTATCGACAAATTCCTTCTTCACCCTGTTTTTGGTTGGATCTTTTTTGTCGGGATCATGTTCGCTGTATTCTGGGCGATCTTCTCCTTCGCTAATGTCCCGATGGGCTGGGTTGAAAGCCTGCAGGACTGGGTTTCGGGTCTCGTCGAAGGAGCAATGGCCGAGGGCGATCTTCGCTCCCTGATTATCGATGGAATTATCGGTGGTGTGGGATCCGTAGTGATCTTTCTACCGCAGATCCTCCTTCTCTTCTTTTTCATAGGGCTCCTCGAAAGCTCGGGATATATGGCTCGAGCCGCATTCCTCATGGACGGGTTCATGTCTAAGGTCGGTCTCAGCGGAAAAGCATTTCTTCCCCTCTTAAGTTCCTTCGCTTGCGCCATTCCCGGAGTTATGGCGACCCGGACGATCGATTCAGCCAAGGAGCGGCTTGTTACTATCTTTGTTGCTCCCTGGATGAGCTGTGCCGCTCGCCTGCCTGTGTATCTGTTGCTTGTTCCCATGCTGCTCGGAGGCAGCGAGGGCGGAGCGAAACAAGCTCTCGTCTTTCTCAGCATCTACGTTCTCGGAACATTGACTGCTTTTGTCGTTGCGAGAATCCTTCGAGGAAAACTGGGTCCCGATGAAGTCAAAACCCACTTCATGCTCGAGCTCCCGCCTTATCGCCTGCCACAATGGGGATACATCTTCCGACATGTTTTTGGTCGTGGCTGGGCATTCCTTCGCAAAGCGGGCACGGTCATTCTCGCCATCATGATCCTGCTTTGGGCAGCAACGACTTACCCCAAGTTGGACAGTGATGATCCGGGCGAGGTGCTCGCTCACACCATCGTCGGGAGAGTCAGCGATACGATCGAGCCACTCGTGAAACCTCTCGGATTCGATGGCCGGACAGGAACTGCAATCCTGACTTCCTTCGCCGCACGTGAGGTCTTCGTCGGATCGATGGCCCAGCTCTTTCAGATTGAGGAAAGTGACGACGATGGCGAAACCCGGTCGCGAATTCGTGATCGCATCAGCGCCGAAACCTGGCCGGATGGATCGAAAATGTTCAGCACTGCAGCCGTGCTCTCTCTGCTGATATTCTACATCTACGCCCTCCAGTGTCTGCCGACTTCGGCAGTCGTCGCTCGAGAAACCAACTCCTTGAAGTGGGCGGTCGGGCAGTTCTTCTTTATGACCTTCTTTGCCGCTGCGGCTTCGTTCGTAGTCTATCAAATCGCGAAACTCTTCGGGCTCTGATGGAAGATTGGCAGAGCTGGGCGGCGGGTTCGATCGTGTTCCTCACGATTGTCGTCCTCGTATTTCGAGCATTGCGTGGGCAGAAAAAGGGCTGCGGAAGCTGTGGTCCTCATGGTTGCGCCACCGGCCAGTCCGGCAAAGAATCCTGAGAAGCATTCCTTTCACCGACTTCGGCATTCGCTCCGAGCTCCAAACCTCGCGATCCATTGTAATCGCGTAGGCGACCAAAATGACGCATTATCACTCCATGATTCAAATCGACTACGGGCCGGAAATTGTCATCGGAGCTGTCGTTCTCCTGCTGGCCCTGCGCTGGGCTCATCGATGCTGGGGAAAAGCAGTCATCGGAACCGTGTTCGCACCACTCATCATCGTCCCCCTTTGGTTTTTTTGCTACATTGCCTTTTCTCTGATCATGAGAGGATTGAACTGGATTCTGAGCGGCCTCGATCTAGGTCTTTCAGTCGATGTCCTTTCGACCATCACGTCTATCCTGACCGGTATCGTTCTGTTGTGGCTCGGTGTAATCTACTGCCGGGAACAGAGGTCTACTCCGGGTTCAATGAAGGGACCTTGGTTGGGAACGCGATATCGAGTCGGTGAGCCGAGGATCAATCAAAGGGGTCCGTTTCGGTGACGCGAAAGCGCCCGAGCTTCCTCTCCTAGAGTTCCCGGAACACGACACCGTGCGCGTCGATTTCCCATTTCAGGTGGGCAGACGTAGCAACTTGTTTCAGACTCGCCTCGAAGATTTCGAGCCTTGCCGGGATACTGTGTGAATGGCAGTTCCCGCTTCCTGCTGCTATCTCACACTCCATTCGAATGGGCACGCCACGCTCCCACAATGGCGATTCCTCGTCCACCGTTCGAGATTGAGTAGCCAATTTCCACGCCACGGTCGGAATTTTTCCGTCTTCGAAAACGACATGAGAGAACCGAATCGAACTCAACTTCCCTGCAAAACGCTTCTTTCTGGCTTCCGCCCATTCCTTGTCCGACTCTTGAATCGGAAGGGCGGTCAAGAAGACCTCAACTAGATCCAATTGATCGGACAAATTACGAACATACAGCAGGGATCGGTCTCGATCCAGAGTCACGGAGCTGCCTTCGAAGAAGCTGATGCCGGCAGATGAAAAATGCCCTTCCAAGGTTTCCTCTCGCTCCTCGGTCGCGAAAGGATCAACAAGCGCATCGTTCTCTGAATAATCCTTCGCGGATTCCTCAAATCCGGGAGGGACTTCAAAAACCCTTGTCTTCAGATCAGGAGAACTGTGAAAAAGCCCGACTTTCACACCGCCCTCAAAAACGCAATATCGCAGCTGGGCCAGTGAACAGGTGTAACGAAGCGCTTCCGACAAGGGAACAGAGGTGAGTCGGATCAATATCTTCGTATCGCTTACACCCCCTGACTCGGCCAAGCCAGCTCCAAAACCGAAATGGTCGCCATCCTCTGAATCTTCTGGAATTGCAGGATCAGCGAACTCTTCCACCGCGATTCGAACCCCTCGCTCGCCGAGACCCGTTTCATCATACTTCGCACTCTCGGCTTCAAGGAAAGCAAGAGCCTCGACTAGAGGAAGATCCTGAAAATCGATCATCGGAATGATGATTTCCCTCAGCTTCGTTTCCACGATCGCAGACTCTTCTGAATGCGCTTCATACCCGATCCAATTCCACGCATCCACCTTAGCCTGGGTCAGGAGCATCTGATTCTCGGCGCTTCTCATCACGAGCTGATGGCTCTCTCGGTCGAAGACAGCGTTAGCATTGGGAGGAAACTCGACCCCTGCAGTTCGAAGGAGTTCCATCGCCGATGCTTTCTTTCCGACATCCGACGAAAAGAAGGTTCGCGGAAGCGGAAAGCTCCGACTGATCAGCGGCAGGGCGAAATCAGAAGTTGCCGTTTTCTCATCCTGACTCTTCGAAGCATCTAGACATCCGGCTAAAACCATACAGAAGAAAAGGAGCCACGTTGCTACCAGGACTCCCAGATTCTTCAAGCGGCTACTTTTCATCATCAGCACTTGCTAGCGCTGTTCTATCGCAGAGGACACAATAGAATGTGACGGGTATCGGTCCTCCAGATCGCCGGAGGACAAAAGCAATTGGGGCGTCAAAAAGACTAACCAGCAATGATCTGCTCTAGGACGTAAGGCAGAATACCTCCCGCATCGTAATAGTCGACCTCGGCAGGCGTATCGAGACGCACCTTGAGCGGAACTTCAATCGTCGTGCCGTCACTTCCGTGAGCGACGAGAGTCGCGGTCTGCATCGGCTTAAGCTCACCGGCGATCCCGACGATATCAAACGTGGCATCGACCAGTCCTTTGACCTTCTCGTAGTCGGCATCATCGACGAAATTCAGAGGAAGAACCCCCATTCCAATGAGGTTGGAGCGGTGAATCCGCTCAAACGACTTCGTCACGACGGCTTTGACCCCGAGAAGACGCGTTCCCTTGGCGGCCCAGTCACGGCTCGAACCCATTCCGTAGTCATCTCCGCCAATTACGACGAGCGGAGTGCCTTCGGCCTGGTAGGCCAGGCAGGCGTTGTAGATAAAGGTTGGCTTGGCGCTTTCGAAAGCTTCGATTGCAGTATCCGGCGAAGGAACCTCTGCTCCTCCGAAATACTGAGTGTAGCCGCCTTCGATTCCCGGGCACATCAGATTCTTGATCCGGACGTTAGCAAACGTTCCGCGAGTCATGACACGATCATTTCCACGACGGGCGCCGTAGGAGTTGAACGAAGCCTTTTCAACGCCATTCTCGAGCAGATACTGACCCGCAGGAGAGGTGTCCTTGATCGCTCCGGCTGGAGAAATGTGGTCCGTCGTGACCGAGTCACCAAAAATCCCGAGCGGACGGGCACCGATGATGTCTTCGCTAGCACCTTCCTTTGTCTCGAAAAACGGAGGAGATTGCACGTAGGTCGAGGCATCGTCCCAGGTGTAAGTCGCACCCGTCGAACCGTTGATTTCGGCCCACTTGGGATTCGCATTGTCGACGTTGCCGTAAAGCTTGCTGTAAACTTCAGGCTTGAGGGCAGAAGCGAGTTGCTCACGCACTTCCGCCTGACTCGGCCAGATATCGGCGAGAAAAACAGGATCTCCGTTGGCGTCGGTGCCAAGCGGTTCGATGGTCAAATCGATATCGACGCGCCCAGCAAGGGCATAGGCCACGACCAGCGGAGGAGACATCAGGAAATTCGATTTGATGTTGCCGTGAATCCGAGCTTCGAAATTCCGGTTTCCGGAAAGAACCGAAGCAGTGACGAGGTTACCCTCATTGATCGCGCCTTCGATGGCCGGGTGAAGGGGCCCAGAGTTACCAATACAAGTGGTGCATCCGTAGCCGACGGTCTGGAAACCGAGCTGGTCGAGTTCCTTCTGCAGATCGGTTGCTTCGAGGTAGTCCGTCACCACGCGAGATCCAGGCCCGAGCGAAGTCTTGATCACTGGATTGACGGTGAGCCCCTTTTCATTCGCCTTCTTGGCGACGAGACCAGCCGCCAGCATCACACTGGGGTTGGACGTATTAGTGCAACTAGTGATCGCAGCAATCACGATCGAACCGTGGCGAAGCGAGGTGTTGGTATCGACTGCTGTGATCGTTTCTCCCTCGATGAGCGGATTGTCGAATTCACCGGCTGGAGAATCGAGGTGGAGCGCAACGTTTGCATCACGCCGATCAGCAGCGAGGCCAAATCCTCCATCACCAGGAGTCGCGGTGAAGAGCTCATTAAATTTTTCGCCGAGAACCGGGACATCAATGCGATCCTGAGGACGCTTGGGACCGGAAACACAGGGAACGATCGTGTTGAGATCCAGCTCGAGAAGATCGGTGTAGTCGCAATCTCCTTTGTCAGGAATGCCAAACAGCCCCTGCGCCTTGAAATAGTTTTCTACCGTGGTGCAAAGCTCATCCGAGCGGCCAGTCCCCTTGAGGTAATTGATCGTTTCTCCGTCGACAGGGAAGAATCCCATCGTGGCGCCATACTCGGGAGCCATGTTCGCAATCGTCGCACGATCGGGCAATGAGAGGGCCTTCGCACCCGGGCCGAAGAACTCAACGAACTTGCCGACCACGCCGTGTGCTCGAAGCATCTCGGTCACCCGAAGCGTCAGATCCGTCGCAGTGACGCCTTCCGCCAGAGAACCGTGGAGATACACGCCGACGACTTCAGGAACGAGGAAAGTGACAGGCTGACCGAGCATTCCCGCCTCGGCTTCAATTCCGCCGACTCCCCAGCCGACAACACCGAGACCATTGATCATCGTGGTGTGAGAATCGGTTCCGACGAGCGTATCCGGATAGTAAACGTTGTCTTTGGAAAGCACTCCTTTGGCGAGATACTCGAGATTCACCTGGTGGACAATTCCGATTCCGGGAGGAACCACGGAAAAGGTATCAAACGCCTGTTGTCCCCATTTCAGAAATTCGTAACGCTCACGATTTCGGATGAATTCGATCTCCATGTTGCGATCCAGGGCGGCCTGGGAACCCGCAAAATCGACCTGTACCGAGTGGTCCACAACCAGATCAACTGGAACGAGCGGCTCAACTTTAGCGGCTTCTGCTCCGCGGGCTACCGCCGCGTCACGCATTGCTGCTACATCAACGAGAAGAGGAACTCCGGTAAAATCCTGGAGCACGATCCGAGCGACCGTGAAAGGAATTTCGTATTCGCCCGGTGCCTTTGCGTTCCAGTTAGCTAGATTTTGAACGTCGACTTCGTTGACCTTCCGTCCATCCACGTTTCGTAGCACGGACTCAAGAACAATCCGGATACTGACTGGCAATCGATCGAGCTGGGGAGCGACTCCCGACTCGGCCAGAGCAGGAAGAGAGTAATATTTGCCTTCGGCTCCAGAGCCGGTGGTGAACGAACGAACGACGTCTAAACTCATAGTTAACTGGTGAATGTTTCGGAATGAATAAGGTCTCTTTTTGCAGAGAACCAACAGGGCTAAGTCGGCGACCTGACCCTGTTGAATCCGGGGATTTCGACACCCCGTTTCAGATGAGGCCACATGTACGGCACGAGAGAACCGGATTCAAGAGCCCTTTCACGCAAAAATTTGGCCATTTCAGCAAAAAGGCCCGGATTACTCCGAGCCTCTTCGTCATAGGGTCTCGGACTAGCAACCTAGCCGAGCTCACCAAGCTTGGCTTTGATCGCGTCGAAATTGGGAAGTTCTCCGGGGTTGTCGCTGCTTTCGGCATACTGGATCACTCCATCCTTGTCGACGATGAAGGCCGAACGCTTCGGCACACCACCCATGTGGAGGTTCTTGGCAGGAAGGAATGCGTTGTAAGCGATGTCGTATGCTTTGGCGACGTCGTGCTCGTAGTCGCTGAGAAGAGTGATCTCGATGCCTTCCTTCTCTTTCCAGTTCTGCTGGGCAAACGGGTTGTCACCACTGATCCCGAATACCTTGGCGTTGAGATCGGAGTACTCGGAGAGCTCACTCGTGACAGAGCAGAACTCCTGGGTGCAGACTCCGGTGAATGCCATCGGGACGAAGAGAAGAAGAACGCTTCCGTCGCCAAGTTGATCGCTGAGTTTCACGACTTCAGGGCCTTCGGCGCCGAGGGTGGTCAATTCGAAATCGGGTGCGGTTGTGCCTACTGAAAGTGCCATAATAGAGTGTTATTTAAAGATGAGATCTGACGGTAAGGAAACGACGCGACGGGTCAAGATGGTTTCAACGGAGAACTGCCGTCATTCCGCTACGGAAATAGCACAACGAAACCCCGTATGGCCGGTCGAAGAGTCGGGAGTGTTCTGAGTCCTCGCCGAGTTACGATAGCGATTGCAGTATGAGTCATGGCAGAGATAAGAGCCTCCCCGAATAACGCGACCCGTTCCTCGTTCTGCTCCCCGTGGATTTTCTATGACGGGATGGAGCAAGTGTTCGGTGCCAAACCAGTCAGCCGTCCACTCCCACACATTTCCAACCATGTGATAAAGACCGAAGTCATTGGCGCGAAAACTTTTTGCGGGAGCGGTGCCCGCGTATCCGTCCTCGGCGCTGTCTTCGTGGGGAAATCTTCCCTGCCAGATATTGCAGCGATGCTTTCCCCCAGGCAGAAGTTCGTCTCCCCACGGGTAGAGATGTCCCTCCAGTCCTCCTCGAGCAGCTTTTTCCCATTCTGCCTCACTCGGAAGCCGCTTCCCTTTCCAAGCCGCGAAAGCCTCAGCATCATTCCAGGAAACATGGACAACAGGGTGATCTCCCAGTTTCCGAACGTGAGTCCCGGGCCCTCCAGGCTTCGACCAATCCGCCTTTTCGACGCGAGCCCACCAGGAAGTCCCCTGCACCGAGACTAGCGGCGTTTGCTTCCGATGCGCTTTGGGAATCTGACTATGAAAAACAAAAGACCAACCGTATCGCTCTGCCTCCGTCACGTAACCAGTAGCTTCGACAAATTCAGCGAATTGGTCATTGGTTACGGTCGTGCGATCGATCGCAAAGGCATCGAGCTCGACAGAGCGGACGGGACCTTCTCCATCTGCTTTCCATGTTTCAGGCCCTTCGGCACCCATCCGGAATGATCCGGAAGGAATCACTACCATGCCCTCTAGAGAGCCGGCATCCGGAGCCGGAGCAAAGCTTTCGCCGGCAGGTCTACTTTCCGATGGATCACGATTCGAGGAAGGAGAACAACACGATTTACGGGGTTTTTCTTCCATTCCTCCCCTTTCAGATCAGTCTTCGATCGGATCCGCCACTTTCGTTTCAATAACGACCTGACTCCCTTCGGTATAAACCGCCTCAACGGAACCGATGTATTTTTTCATCACCTCCCACTCAGGGTCGAGGCGGAAGAAGTCGAGGGCTCGATAGTTCTGAATGAATCCCTCAGGAACGCTTCCCTTCTCCGAACGAATATCCATGACATTAAAAGCGACGCTTCGAGCTCGCAGTTCGGGCTGAAAAACGAACGTCGCGTGGAGGTAGCGACTTCCTTTGCTGAAGACACCCTTTCGCATCGGCTGAACCATGCGAGCCACGATTCCCTGATCGGAGATTCGCTCGATGTAAGTCTGATTCTGAAAATCCGCCAGATCTTCGTCGGTCGCGATCAGGATATTCAAATCACGAGCCGTAAGGAAAAATCGCTCCGACAGCCCCTCCTCGATCGCCACTCCAATCGCCCGAAGTTTTTCGCGAGTCTCTTTAGTCTCCTCACTCGTGGGAGACAGGACCGGAACCTCTTGAGCGGTCGTCTCGGTGAACTCATCGAGCGTTCGGTTCTGATAGGAGCCAACCACCGTGTAGAGCACAATCAATCCTCCGAACACAATCAGAATGACCGTGAGAATGAGGCAACCCGGAAAGGGAGAGGACTCCGGCGCGGTAGGCGTCGAGGAATCCGAGGAAGAATCAGCAGAGTCTGACATCGTCAGAAGGTGGCGTGACTCGTCGAAAACGCAAAGACGTAAATTAGGAAGCTGTTTCTCCCCCGTTGACAATCGGGTCTTGCATCGATACAAGCCTAAAGTCCTATGAAACGAATCCTCGGTATCTTTATCCTCCTTGTCGTGGTGTATCTGGCGACCTGGCTGATGAGCGATCTCCTCACGGGGAGACGCAGTTTTCTCTCTCCATTTAATCAGGAAAACCTGCTGCGCCGAACCGCGCTCTTCGGGATCATCGGGATCGGAGTCGCCTTCGTCATCATTACGGGAGGCATCGATCTCTCGATCGGTTCGGTCGTCTGCCTGATCGGAGTCGGGTTTCCCTGGATGGTCGTGACCAAGGGAGTTCCGCTCGGGCTTGCCCTCCCCATCATTCTCGTCGTCTCTCTAACCATCGGAGTCAGTCACGGCCTGCTCATCACCAAGCTGCGCCTGCAGCCCTTCGTCGTAACGTTGTGCGGACTTCTTCTCTACCGGGGAATCACGCGAGGGCTGACGAATGATCAGACCGCAGGATTTCAGGGAGAATTCAAATCACTTCGCTGGCTCGCCAACGGAGAAATACCGATCACTGATTCTTTCGGGCTCCCCGTTCCCGTTCTCATTCTTATTCTCGTCGCGACGGCAGCAGGAATTTTCCTGAATCGAACGGTCTACGGACGGTATCTCCTGGCCTTGGGAAACAATGAGGAAGCAGCTCGATTCAGCGGTATCCGAACTGATCGTATGACCATGCTGGCTTATGTGATCTGCTCGTTGCTGGCAGGACTCGGTGGGCTCCTGTTTGTCCTCGATACCAATTCCGCACAGCCTGTCGATTTCGGGAATTTCTACGAACTTTTTGCCATCGCCGCAGCCGTTCTGGGAGGATGTAGTCTCCGCGGCGGGTCCGGCACGATCATTGGAGTCATTATCGGAACGGCCTTGATTCAACTGCTGCGAAACATGATCACTCTCGTCGATGAAATTCCGCAGAACATCGAGTTTGCCGTAATTGGCGCCGTCATCCTTGCCGGGGCCATTGGAGATGAGGTTGCCAAGAAAATCATCACCGCCCGGCGCCAGGCGTGACCAAATTCATTCAATTTTTTTGAAACCTTTCGTGAGAGGGAGTGTTTCATGACTCGAATCAAACGAATCATGAAATTCCTCACTACTACACTCATCCTCGGATTGGTCGGCGCGGTTTTTTTCTCCCTCGCGGAAGACGAAAAACTCAAAGCCAGTCGCGGCGGTGATGGATCCTTCTTTAAGAAAATGGATACCGATGGAGATCAAGCGATCTCAAAAATCGAAGCGGGCGACAAATGGGAACGCCTCAGCAAGCTCGACAAAGACGAAGACAACAAGGTAACGATCAAGGAAATGATGGCCGCTCGCGGTGGCGGCGATCGCCCTGGACAGGATGGACCTCCACGTGGTGGCAATCGCCCTGAGCCCGGAGAAATGTTCAAGCGTTCTGACAAGAACAACGATGGGAAAATCACGAAAGACGAAGTTCCTGAGAAGGCTTGGGAGTTTCTGAGTAAACTCGATAAAGACGGCGATGACGCTATCTCCAGCGAAGAGGCCAAAGCAGGACGCCCTTCTGGATCCCCCGCCGGAAAGCCAAGTGAAGGCGGCCGAGGTCGCGGCGGTGAAATGCTGAAGCGCGCCGACAAAAACAGTGATGGCAAAATTTCCAAGGACGAAGTTCCTGAGCAAGCGTGGGAGCGCCTTGGCAAACTCGACAAGGATGGCGACGACGCTGTTTCAAAAGAGGAAATGGCAGCCGGAATGAAGGCAATGCGCGAAGGTGGAAAAGGAAAAGGTCCTCGAGGATCTAGCACAGGTGCCGCAGGCGGTGGTCCCGGAGCGATGTTCTCACGCTTCGATAAAGATGAAAACGGCAAGCTCTCCGAGAGCGAAGTTCCCGGCGAAATGTGGAGCAAGCTCCGCAAAGCCGACACCGATGCCGACGGACTCGTTAGCAAGGATGAACTAGGAAAGGTTTACAGCGCCCGCGCGAAATCCGGCGACAAGCCCGCTCCCAAGAAGAAGGAAAAAAAGGACACGGCGTCCTAAATCTATCTTCTGAAAACTCAAATCAAGAAACCCGCCCGAGATTCTTGGTGCGGGTTTTTTTGTGCACACTCGATCACTCGTGTCGCAGCGCTTCGACCGGATTCATATCAGCAGCGCGGAAGGCTGGATAAATCCCGAACAGAATACCGATCATGACCGAAATCGTGAAGGCGATCGTCGGAGCCCAGAATTGAATCACGGTGACCATGTCGGCAAAATGAGTAACCGCGAGCGGGATCGCAAGTCCGACCCCCACACCAAGAACTCCCCCGGCGCCCGAAAGGATCACCGTTTCGATGAGAAACTGGAACACGATATCCTTTTTCTTTGCCCCGAGAGCTCGACGAATTCCGATCTCTCGCGTTCGCTCGGTCACCGTTGCGAGCATGATGTTCATGATACCGATTCCTCCAACAAGCAATGAAATCGCGGCAATCGATCCGAGAACAATATTAAAAATCTGCTTGGTCCGCTCTGCTCTTTGCAACAGGTCCAACGGAACCGTCATCTTGTAGTCCGTGTCCTTGTGATTCGTCTCCAGGATGTGCTGAATCGCGAGGGCCGCCGGCATGACCTGCTCGGCATGTTCAATCCGAGCGGTGACTTCGTGAAACTCCACTTTCTCCGCCTCAAAGCTACCGGAGCGATATTTGAAAAGGACTTCTCCAAAATGATCCTCCAGGGTCGAAATCGGGATCATCATTTCCATCCCGTCACTAGACTCCGAAGAACTGTCGAGCTTGGACTCCGAAGCAGCGACAGCAGAGTCATCCTCGATAATCCCCACCACTCGAAAGTAGCTGTTTTGCATCCGAACGGTTTGCCCGATCGGCTCATCAAGGGGGAATAAATTTCGAGCGAGGCTGGCCGTGAGGACAGAGACAGGAGATCGATTCTTCATCTCCATTTCCGTGAAAAAACGCCCTCGAATCACATCCCGATTCTTCATTTTTGGAAACCACGAAACGGTACCCAATGCGACTCCATCGACGCTGTTCGACACATTCCAGAGAAAGTCTTTCACCCTTCGCGACGGTATCGTGACCTCCACTCCAGGAACCGTCGCCTGAATCTGGGAAATATCCTGATAGGTCAGCCCATATTCGAGAATGAGTGACCGCTCCTGCTCCCCCGCTGTGGTTGTGTTGGTTGGCTTGACCGACTCGAGAATGATATTCTGGCTGCCGAGGTCCTTGATTTGTTGCTGCGCCTCAAAGCTAGCCCCTTCCCCGATCGCGAGCATCGAGATGACGGAAGCAACGCCAAAAACGATTCCGAGCGCCGTCAGAAATGAACGCAGCTTGTGCATCCACAGGCTTTTGATCCCGAGAGTGATCGCGCGCTTCAGTCGGAAAAGGGAAAACTCTCGCAAAGGACCGTAGTTCATTTCGCTTCCTCCTCGTAGGTATCAAAAGCGATATCCCCGTCCTTAAGTCGAATCACACGCGAAGTCCGATCCGCCATCGCCTCATCGTGAGTGATCATGATGAGAGTCTTTCCATCCGCATTCAGACCGTCAAAAATTTCGAGGATATCCCCTCCCGATTTCGAATCGAGGTTTCCGGTCGCTTCATCTGCGAGAATGACAGAAGGATCGTTCGAGAGCGCACGCGCAATCGCAACTCGCTGCTGCTGTCCACCTGACAACTCTGTAGGTCGATGATCGAGGCGATCGCCCAAGCCAACCTTTTTGGCGAGATCCGCTGCGATCTCTCGGCTCTCTTTTTCGGCCATCCCCTGGTAGTAAAGAGGAACCTCGATATTCTCCACAACCGAGAGTTGCTGGATCAAATTGTAGCTTTGGAAGATGAATCCCAGCTTCTTTCCCCTGACCTGAGACAGTTCGTCGTCGGGTAGTTCAGAAACATCAACGCCATCAAGGAGATAACGACCGATCGATGGCTGATCGAGGCACCCCAGAATATTGAGCATTGTCGACTTTCCGCAACCCGATGGTCCGAGAATCGAGATGTAGTCGCCCGGAAAAATCTTGAGATTGATCCCCTTGAGCGCCTTCACGAGGAAGGAGCCCATCTGGTAGTGTTTCTCCACTCCCTGCAGCTCGATAACAGGATCGAGATCGAGCGAGGGATGGGAAGCCGAGGAAACCGACGACTCAGGCATTCTTTCTAGCCTTCTCCTGCTCTTTCAGTTTCTGGGCGGCCGTTCTTTCCACTTCCAGATCCTGCTCTTCCTTCGTCTCGCGGTCTTTGAGCCGCTGGCGATCGGACCGATCTGCCACGTCGATCTGAGATGGCTCATACCCTTCTGGCATCTTCAACAGAACCTGCTCGCCCGGCTCCAACCCCTCAACAACCTCGATAAAGTCGTTGTTGTGATCGCCGACTTCAACAGAGAGCCTTTCGTAAGTAGTGCCCGATTTTCGAAAAACAAAGTGATCATTGTTCTCCACAAAAACGGACTGAACCGGGACATAATTAACGTCCTCAAGCTCCTTCACGATGATCTCCACCTTCGCACTCATCCCTGGCTTGAGAAATTCGTGAGTGCCTTCGATTTCCACTGTGGCGGGATAAACCTTGAGGGATGGGTTGTAGCGAGAAGCATTGGAATCAGGAAGAACGGCCACCTTGGAGATTTCCCCGACCAAGGTCATGTCGGGGACTGATTCCGCAGTAATGTAGGCCGTCTGCCCAAGCTCGATCTTCTTGATGTGTGACTCGTGAATATTCACTTCGACTCCGAGTTGGGACATGTTCGGAATCGTAATGATGGGCTGACCTGTCTTCAGTGTCGCGCCAGAAGAGATGCCCTCGTAGTATCGAGACGTGTAGTAGTTGTCTTTTGCTCCGCCATAGGCAACCAGCCCAGGCAACTCAGCCCGAATCACACAACTCGCGAGTTGCTCCTCTAGATTGGTCCGCTTTTTCAGTTCGAGGTCGTAACGTCGTTTCGCGGAACGATAGCGAGCCGCAATCTGGGACATTGTCGCCATTTTTTCTCGCTTCGTCCGGATCAATGAGAGAAGCGACTCCTCAAATTTGGAGAGCATTTTCTCCGCCTCCTTAGGGAATTCATAGTCGCGAAATAGATCGAGTTCCGTTTCAGACCGCTGCAACGCCAATTTGGCTTTATCGAGACTGACGATCTCGTTGTCGAGTGTCTGCCGAGTAATAAATTCCTTTTTGTGAAGTCGCTTTGCGCCTTCTACCGACTCTTGCGTAACCGCAAGCTGAGATGCCGCGACAAGGGCCTCGTCACGCATTCTCCGAATCGTTTGCTCGGCCTCTCCGTCCCCGAGCACCTCGTCCTTCAAAAAGGCTCCAAAATTGATTTGTGAGGCTAGGCTCGACTCGGCTTCGAGTTCGAAAGGATTGAGCTCGGAATCTTCCTTAAGGCTCTCTGCGAGTCGTTTTGTATCGAATGATTTTACGATCAGGGCCGTTGCCTCCTCCTCGTAAAGAAGCAGGGTCTCCATGTTGAAAGGAAGCCCCAAACTCTGGAGCGTCTCAACGGCCGCTTCGGCACCGACAAATTTCTCGAAGTCAAGAAGAGCAAAGCGTAGCAGCTGACGTTCTGCCTTGATATCACTCAGCGCTTCACTTTCCTCGATTTCGATATTCTGTTTCGCTTCCGCGTAAACTGCTTCGGTCTGTTGAAACGCGACATCGTGATCAACTATATCTTCTTCCAACGCCGATTGATCAAGCCGAACGAGAACCTTGCCATTGGCTACGTCTTCTTCCGTGACCATATATCCTTCATCAATGATTTCGAGGATTTTGATCCCTGCGGTCGACTTGACCGAGTTGCGAATCTCCAGATAGTTGAGAGCCTGAATATTCCCGCCTTCGAGCACATCGATGACGAGGTCGCCGCTCTGAACGTCGGCGATTGGAAGATCGTCAATATTCCTCCCCCCATCGTTGCTTCCTCGGAAAAAATAGAAAATCGCTGCCGTAGCGGCCACGAGGAAGAGGGTAAGGATCAGCTTTTTCATGGAGCGAGGGGGGGCTCGTTCCTAAGTTTTTTGACCCAGGAACCGTCCTCACTAACATACAAGATCCCCATGTCTCTCCAAAGGCGCAACCGCGCTAACGTATGATCGATGAGAGTGGACGTGCGCTGATTCTGTGCATCGACCAAATCGTTCTGAGAATCAACGAGGTCTCGAGCCTCGCCTCGCCCTAGTTCGGCGAGAAGCAATTGTTCATCAAGTCGGCGTTTCGCGAGGCTGACCTGCAATTCCGCGACCTCGAAATTCTTGCTCGCCTGCTCCAAGTCACGCCATGCATTGTAAATATCGAGACGCGCCCTCTCCTGAGCGAGATCGCTTCTTCGCTTCGCCCTATCCAGGAAAATCAGCGTGGAACGGTAGATATTCCTTTGTGCCTTGCGATCGAGAGGTAGGTCGAGGTCCAGCCCACCCTCCCAGCGGCGGCGATCCCAGTTGATATTGGGCGTCCCGTCTCCGGGATCACTACGAGCGTTGTAATCGAGAGTCACATCAAGGCCTGGGAGCAGTCCATTTTTCGCCACCTTGATCTGACGCTCCGCATCCTGCACCTCATCGGCAGCCGTCGCGAGATCAGGTCGTGTCACCAGCGCGATTTTGACGGCTTCTTCCCTTGTGATCCCGGGCGATTCAATACGGAGCTTGTTCAGTTCGGTATCATTCAAAATTAAACTCTTCTCCACCGGAATACCTAGGGTGAGCTTAAAGTTGTCGAGCTGTGTCTGGTAACTTCGAATCGCGTTAATCCATCGGCTTTCCGCCTGCAACGCAGCCTGACGCAATTGACCAAGCTGCGTCTGTGTCCTGCGATCTTCTTCCGCGAGTGCCTCTTCACGCTCCACACTCGATTTGAAACCGAGATAAGCGATGTAGGCATTCAAAACCTGATCGCGAGCCCGCAATACACCGTAGTAATCGCTGACTATATCAACGACGAAGAACCGCCGAAAATCGGAGAAATCACGGAGATCATAGAGAAGATTCCGCTCTTCTTGGGTGAGCGCTTCCATCGTGACTGTTGCTCCCCCGTTCTGGAGCAACGGCTGGATGATCGTCACCGCGAGATCCGAACGATTAATCGATCGATTGCCGGTCGTGAGGCGGAGAAAATCGCGGGTGAAATCGGTCGTGATACGTGCCCCCGTCCGGTACAGCCAGTTAAACCCTCCGGACTTGCTCCGCGCGAAGGTATTAGTCGAAACGAGATTATTAACCGCCGCCGCACGGCTATCGGTCGCCCACTCAAGATCACCACCCGCAAATCCGATCGGCTGAAGCCGGTAGCGAGCCAGAGTCAGATCAAGAGCAGAAAGAAAGACTCTCTCTTTCTCGTCGAGATATTCTCTTCCGTAGGTAACCCCGGTCTCAAGTGCTTCGTCGAGAGGTAAAACCGCAGCCCCTCTCTCGGAGGACGCCATCGTTCCGAGAAATTCCTCGCCCCTACCGGCACTCTGCAGTCGTTCCAGGTTCATCGGTTCCGGCAAGGCTATGTCGACCGAGTCGCCATCGACATTGTCGACGTCCGGAGTTTTCTCGTAGAGCGTCGAATAAGCCTCGAGGTCCGCGCGAGTATGGTAAGTATCAGGCGTACACCCAGAAAAACAGAGAACCAGAAATGCGCCGGCAAAATGGCAGAGCTGCCATCGCATCATCCACTCCTTCCCGAGGGAAAGCTGGAAATTTTGTCTTCCCCTGTCTACCATTTTGTATGAACTCTCTTAGTGAAGCACGGGAAGGGTTACCGCAAGGACGCTTACATGCCATAGACGAAAAATCGGTCTAAATCTGAGCATCCTCTCAATCCACTAAAACTCCTGAAACTGTCGAAAAACCAACGAGTCACCCCTGACACAACCCTCTCGGAGAGAGGGAAAACAGACCTTCGTAAGCCGGATCCTGTTCATTGGGCCGTATTCGACTTCAATGGACGATCATTTATCTAGCGATCTCCTCAAAAAGGCGATCCCTCCCCGCCGAAGCAGGGTGCGACTAGTACCCGAGCGTATCCCCACCCACTTTCATGAGAAAAGGCCGGACCGGCTGCCCGTTCACTCTGTTCTGTCTTGCACCACAAGGGGTTTATCTTTGCCCCCTCGGTCACCCTCAGGGCGGTGAGCTCTTACCTCACCATTTCACCCTTACCCCTCGAAGCCAAAGCTGCGAAAGGCGGTCTATTTTCTGCGACACTTTCCGTCACCTGATGCTTTCGAATCAAGCGCCCCGGTTTTCACCGGGCATGTTGCCGTGCGGTGTCCGGACTTTCCTCTGGAGCCGAAACTCCAGCGATCATCTCCGGTCTGTTTTCCAAGGGAGACTATCGTCGCAAAAGAGCCAAAACGCGATTCGAATTCTACTCTCCCACGATCAACGCTCAGGAAGCTCTCCTCGCAGCAATCTCCTACCTTCTCCGCTCAACCACAGGTAATGGTCGCTGGGCAGTTCTTCATAAGTTTGAAAAACCGACTCTCCTACCGGTGGATTGTTGGTGCATTTAAAGAGAGCCGTTCCCTCGTCAACCTCATCAAACATCGCAAGATAGGCTGAGTCATTTCCCGCTGCGGTCGTGGCAATAAACTGCTGCCACAAAAATTGTCCTTTGCGCCGCGGGATAAAGCTGGCGTCATCCCCCTTCAAATTTCGCCAGCTGAAGCCGGGGAAAAGCACGGGGAGATATTCGATCTTCTCCTTCTCGCACCATTCGCGGTCCGCGATCTGGTGGGCAACAACGTCCGCAGATTCCTGCTCCATGTCACGGTATCGTCCGATCGACCACGGACTGAGAACATCCGCCATTTTCAGGACCTCGTGCAATTCAGGATCTTTCGTGGCATCTCGCTCCTGTTCCCTCCATCCGTAGGGAACACCGAGCATAATACTCATCCCTCCCCATTCTGGATTGTCCTTAAGAAGACGAATAAACCAAGCCGCTTTTTTGAGACTGTAGTCTCTATCATCGTCAAACCCAACGCCCCAGATCGCAACGAGAGGTTTTCCGTTCATCTGGAGATAAGCTGTATCATTGGGATCAGTCCCCAACTTCATCTTTCGACGAAGAAACGTCCAGTCCTCGGCAAGCCGATCGAAGTCATCATCTGCCAATCCTGACAAATCATACATCAGAACCCAGCACCGATCATTCTCCATCGCCGCATCCCGACAGAGCATCAGCTTCTCATTCTCGTATTTCAAACTGCGATAATCCCGTCTCGCTTTTGCCCCATGGGTGCCAAATCGCTGAACGAAAGCTCCATCGATTCCATACTGAGACATCCACGAAAAATGCCGATTTACTGTCTTCTGATGCAGCGAGCTGAAAACA
The DNA here is from genome assembly GCA_965657775.1 of Verrucomicrobiales bacterium. GTDB lineage: Bacteria > Verrucomicrobiota > Verrucomicrobiia > Verrucomicrobiales > DEV007 > Arctic95D-9. The sequence goes on along the minus strand of CBFHPY010000005.1, from coordinate 93,232 downwards.
TGAGCAACGCTCCCGTCAGCATGAAGAAACGGCGTTGGGAATTTTTCATCGGCATCGAACTCTGAAAGATCTGGCCAGAGATCGATCGAGCAAGAGCCCGGCTCGAACTTTCCTCCATTCTTGTAATGATAAAACCCAAGACCGGTGCCGTCCCCTTCTGCGCGGAACCATCCTTGGTAACCCGTGACGACTCGTCCGCTGAGTCCTTCAGGTTTGTCGACAGCCCCCCCTTCTCCCCGCTTCGCGGGGGCGAGTGTGGAATATGCCTCACCTCGGGCAACAGGTGGTTCCTTTGCGAAGATTGATGGATGGGCAGCCAGGAGAAGGGCCAAGAAGAAACCGGATTTCATCGTCAGGAAACAGGGCGTGGAATGAATCACTTGTCTACCTCCGACTCGCTGCTTCTATCTGCTTCTCCCCAAGAGCCAATCGAAGCTCCTTCAACCGCTCCGCGACATGCTCTTTCCGGGCTAAATTCTGCTTCTCCTCAGGATCATTCGCAAGGTTGTAGAGCTCCTCGCCGTCAGGCCATAGCCCATACCGCCAACGCTGATTGCGGAGGGAATACCCCAGCTTTTCTCCGCGCGACACGACACTGTAGGCATACTTCTTTTTGCCGATTCGTTCGGGATGATCGAGCAACGGCCGCAGCGAGGTTCCCTGGAGATGATCCGGAGGCATCAGCCCCGTGAGCTGGGCAAGAGTCGGATAGATATCGATCAACTCGACCATCGCCTCCGATTTCGTATCTCCTTCAGTCAGACCGGGAGCACGAACTAAAAACGGAACCTTCGCACCAATATCGAACAGCGTCACCTTCCCCCAGAGAAAGTGATCCCCGAGATGATAGCCATGGTCGGAAGTAAAAATCACAATCGTATCGTCCCAGTGTCCGGTCTCCTTCAACGAATCAAAGACCAGCTTGATCTGAGCATCGATGAACGACACACACGCGTGGTAGGCCTGCATGTATTCGCGGCGAAGAGCATCATTCTCTTTACCGAGATCAAACCCAAACGCCTCGTAGCGTTTTGAGATCGCCGTTCGAGGAAGACTATCCCAAAAATTCGGCCGATCCGGCTCGTAGGAAATCGCCTCTACCGGGTAAAGATCGAAATACTTATCGGGAGCGAGGAAAGGAACATGAGGTTTCTGAATTCCACAGGCTATAAAGAAAGGCTTGTCTCCATTGGCCTCTTCCCGGAGCCACTTCGCGACGACTCGAGCGTTTTTGCCGTCCTTGTGTTGTTCATCAGTCAGGCCACTCCGTCCGTATCCCGGAGGGGTCTGTGCATCGAGTTTGCTCTTCGCCTTCTTCTCGACAGCCTTCCACAACTTCCGATTTTTGGGTTCTTCAACCGAACCGTTCTCTGCTTCAAACTTCTTTCGGGCTTCAGTGACGACAGGTAGCTCATCATTTTCAAAGCGGACAAATTCGTTCCAAGCGACGTCACCGTGCTCGTGTCGGGAAGAATGAAATACCTTTCCTGTGCTCGCCGTCCAGTAGCCATTCTCTTTGAAGAACTGCGGCATCGAAACCGTGCCGGGACGACTCGTCCGAATGTCAGCAGTATTGTTGATCACTCCACTCGACTCCGGGTAGAGCCCATTGAGAAACGAAGCGCGGGAAGGACCGCACACGGGATACTGACAAAAGGCTCGATTGAATGTCATCGCCTCCTTGGCGAACTGAGCCAGCGCCGGAGTCTGGATCGGATCGTAGCCAGACGGAGAGACATGAGTGTTCAGGTCGTCGCAGACGATGAGCAGGACATTTTTGCCATTGTGCTTTCCTGCAGCCTTCCTCTTCCGATTGGGTACCTTCTTTTCGGAAGGACCACGAAGCTGCACGTCGTCGACGAAGAACCGCCCGCGAAATCCGTCTCCTGGAAAAAAACGAAGAGTCACATCCTCGTATTCGTCGCTGAAAAACTTACCCGAGAACCGAAGCCACTCCCCACTCTTCGAAGCATCCATCACCACCTGTGCGGTGGCGTCGAATCGATCGAGAGTATCGAAAACAACCTTTCCTGCAGATCCCGACTCAAAGTAAATCCGATAGGAGAACTCATAGTTCTGGCCGGGCTGAAGCTCGATCTTCTGACGGACTGCGACTCCCTTCGTAAGATTCACTTTTGACCCGAGCGACTGCCCCCCTTCTTTCCTGAGCTCGGTCGAAATCTGATAGGCATCTGGAGGGAATCGCCAAACTTGCGGTTTTCCCGCCGGAATTTCGAATGAACCATTCCTGACCAGATTACTTCCCGGCAACGATGCTTCCGCCGACGTACCAACAGCGTCTGAAGATCCTGCAGGGGTAGACAGTGGCACATAACCGGACTTCGGTGATGCATTGCCCTCGCCCTTCTCCCAGCGAAATGTTTCTCCATCGATCACAAGATCTTTTCGTGAATTCAATCTCGGCTCCGGCTCGGCAAAACTTTCCGGAGCAAGCGATCTCATGGCCTCGATATGCTCGACCTGCTCAGGTCGAGAGGCGAGATTCTCCCACTCGTTGGGATCCTTCTGAAGATCGTAGAGTTCCTCTCCATCTTCTCCATACCGGATGTATCTCCAGTCTCGATTGATAATCGCAAACTCACCGGGCTCCATGTAGGGAAGAAAGACATCGCGATCCTCTGCCGCCTGTGGTTTTGCGAGAGTCGCCGCGAGAGATTCTCCCTCCAGTTTCTGTTCAGGATCCGGCAGGCCGCACATCTCGAGAAACGTCGGATACATGTCGATGAGACTGACTGTGACATCAGTCTTCGCTCCTTGCGCAACGCCCGGCCCAGCCCAGATGAAAGGAACGTTCGAAGTTCGCTCCCAGAGCGTATGCTTTCCCCAGTCGCCCTTTTCTCCATGGTGATATCCATGATCGCTCCAGAGCACGACGATGGTGTTGTCGGCATAGGGACTTGCCTCCAACGCATCGAGAACACGACCCATCATCGCATCGGCATAGCTGATGCAGGCGAGATAGCCGTGAATCGCATCGTCAACCGCATCAAGTTCCTCGAGGCCTCGATGATGCAGATTCCTCCGATTGATTTTCTTCTGTCGGATCTTGTCTGGAAGGTCATCGAGATCGTCCTCCTTGTAGGGAGGAAGTGTAATGTCATTCACATCATAGAGGTCAAAATACTTCTGAGGACAGTAGTTCGGAAAATGGGGCGCGTAGATTCCACACGCGAGAAAGAAGGGTTTGTCGTGATCCTTCTTGAGCTGCTCGACCGCCCAGTTGACGCGCATCGTGTCGGCCATCTCTTCCTCCTTACCTTGGGGAACAGCCCCCCATTCAAGAAAGAGTCCTCCCGTGACCTTCTTCCCCTGATTGTAAATGCTGGCGGGAAATGAAATTGGGAACGGAGTTTCTTCACTCCACGAGTCAAGTGGCCAGCCACTCTCGCGTTGCCGCTGCGTGCGAAGATAAAATTCAGACCAGTCTCGCTGGTCAATCGCACCGGTTGGATGATGGAAAAGTTTACCGGCTCCGAGGGTGGTGTAACCGCCTTTGGAAAAGCTGCTCTGCAGCGCTTCAATTTCCGGGCGATTCACGAAATAGTGTGCCGAAGTATAACAACCCGTCGTCGAAGCAAATTGACCCGAAAAGATGGCGGCGCGGGACGGTGCGCAAAATACACCTGCAGTATGAGCGTTGGTGAAGTTCACCCCTCTTGCTGCGAGCCGATCGATATTAGGAGTGATTGCACGCGGTCGCACCAACGGAGCCGTGTCCTCGAGGCAACCGATCCAGTCGTTCATATCATCGACCGCAAGGAAGAGCACATTGGGACGTGTCTCAGCATTGGCTACGCCGAGCGTAAGGAAGAGGAATGTCAGGATGATTCTCATAGAAGGACTCTATTCTGTAAATTCGCCAAAAGGTCGGGCTTCGAACTGCTTCAGCTTTGATGACAGTTTATTTTGCAGCGGAACGGTGACTTCCGGGACTTCACCAAAGAGATTCTCATTCTCCTTAGGATCCGTCTTCAGATCAAAAAGCTGATTCGCTTCGAAGTAATGCAGATTCTTTTCCGCAGCGTAGTGACCGAGATGCCCATTCCTCGTCAGGTAGGGTAGATCCAGTTCGCGTCCCTCAAATCCCCTGAATTTCTTTCCTGAATCGATTCGTTTTTGCACCTCGTCAGGATACCGAATCGCAATGTATTTCCATTCCTTCGTCTTGATGCATCTCGAATGCCCGAGCTCTCCAAAGACGGACTCGCGCACAGGATCCTGGCTTCCTAAAAGAACCGGAGCAAAACTCACTCCATCCATTGGATAGTCCCCGGGAGGATCAATCCCACAGAGGTCCAACAGCGTCGGTGCAACATCGACATTGGCAATGAGCCCATCGAAACGAGAGCGCGGTGCGATCTTGTCCTTCCATTGCATGAGCATGGGGACTCTCATCCCATAGTCATAGAGCGTCGCTTTCCCATGGCGGTAGGAACCATGATCAGGAACAAAGATAACGAGTGTCTCTTTCTCGATTCCCAGTTCCTCAATCGCATCCAGAATCGCGCCGACGCCATCATCGAGCCAGAGCGCATAGGCCGCCCGATCAGGCAGTCCCGCCTCGCGGTTCCTCCGAAGAACATCCTCTCGCAAGGGAAGCACATCAAAACCTTCCTCGACAAAACCTTCACCCGTCATTCGGGGGTCGGCTTCGAGCGAAAACTTATTCACCCAGGGAGCCGGGCCGTGGTGGAGGGTCGTGGAGAAATAGAGAAAGAACGGGTCATCCTTGCTCTCCTTCAGGAAACGAAGCGCCTTGGCAACGGTCCAATCCAGGTTGTGGACGTTGAGTGCATCGCACTGCAATTCTTTCAGGTTTGCTCCATAGACTCCGTCGGCAAAGTCGAATCCGTATTTCTTGATTTCATCACACCATCGCTGGTGATTCCGACGCATTTTCGCATTGATGTCAGGATCCCGGGGATCGGCGTCTTTTGGATACGTCTCCATCACCAATTCACTCGCCGGCCCTTTCCCAACGAGCCAGTCATGACGGATCACATGTGACTTCCCGACAAATCCGGTCTTGTAGCCATTTTTCTGAAGCACCTTGGGCAGGTTCCAGAGATCGGGTTCCAGTTCTCCAATATTCTCAACTTGCGTCTGATCCCCTGGAGGATGTTCCTCGAGAAATTTCTCTCCTTGGCAACGCCCCGCGTAGCGGCCTGTTAGAAAACTGTAGCGAGACGGCGAGCAAACCGTCGAAGTCACATTGAAGTCCGTAAAGGAAAGACCTTCCCGGGCCATCTCGTCGATCCGGGGAGTGAGAACCTTTCCGCCCATATAGCGAAGCGAATCCCAACTCTGATCATCGGTCATGATCAGAATGACGTTGGGTTTCGTCGTCCCGGTGTTCACCAAGGAAAAGGAAAGCAGGAGAAACAAAAGGGCCAATCGATTCATGGGAAAAGTAGCGAGGCAGAAATGCCGATTCGCCAAGGTTAGGTGGAAGGCCCAATCCTCGCGAAAGAGTGTTTCAGGGTTGAACCGAAGGTGCTCACACAGAGACTCCAGGACCCCGGGATATCAGCCAGTCTTTTTTCAAAACCTTGTCAGGGCGCCACCAGTATGTCCAGCTCATGAATGGACCAGTAGAGCCTGTTTGAACCGGTCTGAGTGATTTTGATGAACTTGGCCGCTTGACTCTCGAGCTCGATCAATGTCTTGGCCGTATCCCCGTTTCCTTGGGCAACTGGCTTGCCCCAGTTGGTTCCATCGATCGAAACCTCGATCCGGTAGCCTCTTGGGTAATCATTCTTGGAGGAAGCCGCGTCGAGAATCAGACCTGCAACCTCGGTTGTTTCAGGTAATTCAATCTGCACCCACATTCCTGAAGCCATGCCTTTTCCGGTGGTGTAGCGAGACGACAGTTTGCCATCGATCGCATACTTCAGATCCCCTGCTCCATCACTCGCAGAAAGCTTCCATTTCTCGCGGTTTCGAAGCGCCTGAGGAACACTGGCGAGAAGTTCCTGCTCGGTCCACGGAGTGGTTCGAGCCTTGTTCTCTTCCCGAATCCGCGTCACTTCATCCTTAGAAACGAATCCCAGGTTATGGCCGAAACTGTTGCGAATATAGGAAAGGACATCGGCCACCCATTCGTCACCATTCGAGGCCATCGAAATCATTTCCCCCGGGTAGGCCTTGCCCTTGATCGGACCGGTGAGACCATGGAGAACGACCTTCGTCGCGAGGTCGCGATGCCCTGTCAGAATATCAGACCCGACAAAGGAAGGAGCGAGCGTGAGGTTGTTCCCTCCCGGAATCTCGGTTCCCTTTCCATCTGCTCCGTGACAGGCAAAACAGAGAGCTCCATAAATCGTCTCGCCCGTTTTGTATTGCTTCAACTGGGCGGAAGAAAGCTTGGGAGGAGCGGGAGCGCTACCCTGCAAGAGCTGCTTGCCGAACTCCGCAACACCTCCGCTCGAATGGGAGCCCATTGCCTCAGAAACGGTGGTCTTGTATTCGGGAAAATTAAGCAGCTTCGCGGTGAGGAGAGACTGCACCGCGACATTGGCATCCTCATCACTCGCCATCGCGAGCACGTCCGGCTGAAGCGTTGTATCACCACTCTTGATCAAGGTTTCGCTAGCTCGAATCGCAGCGCGACGAACCGAGGCATGGGGATCTTCCATTCTCTCCCGAGCAAAATCTGCAGTGAGAGAGCCCAGTCCTTCGAGCGTCCAGATCGCATGCATCCGAGCGAGATCGCTTTTACTCTCCGACGCCACTTTTTCCAATGCCGGAGCAACAGACTTCTCTCCGCTGAGAATGATGAGCTTCTGCGCCGTATCACGCCACCACCCATTGGGGTGCTCCAGGTGAGCAACCAGCTGCGCGGGAGTTTCATCGAGCATTTTCGGCTGAGGCCCAGGCTTGAAATCATCATGAGTAAGACGGTAAATCCGACCCCGTCCGATATTCTTCGCAAAGCCATACTCATCAATGACACCACGAAGGTAACTCCCCGGCTTGGTCCAGTTCCCCTGCTGCACAATGCCACGATACATATCAACGATATACATCGAACCATCAGGTGCATTGACCATGTGCATCGCTCGGAAATTCGGATCAGTCGAACGAATGAACTCGCTACCAGGATGGGCGTTCTTGAGGTGAGTGATCCCTTCGCGAACGTCGACTTTGCTTCGACGAATCAGGCGGCCGACCGGCTCGGAAAAGAACAGGTCGCCTCGCAACTCCTCAGGAAGTCGATCACCTCGGTAAATGGCTTCGCCACAAGTAGCCGTGAAATGATTCAGAGTATTGTCCTCGGGACGAAACCGCTTGGTTCCGCCCTGAACATCTGGAATTCCAACTAGCGGATACACCTCTCGGTAGCTCGCTGGGAATTGGTTCGATACATTAAAGGCTCCATAGACAATAGGCTGCTGAAAATTCAACGGCCCGCGCTCGCCTCCCGCATTCACGAACCAGGGCTTTCCGTGATCATCCTGACAAAGCCCCCACTGACCACCGTTTGAGGCGGTCTTTTCCTTGAAGGCGAGACCGTCCGGATTGTGCCGCATCCGATAAGCGTTATAGGTCGTGTAAATCCAGTTATCCATCGACCAGATCAAACCGCTGGGCTGATGCTCCATGTTGCCTCCGCGAGGACCACCTTCATACCAGAGGGTCTTTTCATCCGAAACTCCGTCACCATCGGTATCTCGATAGGAGTAGATATCGAGCGTATTGGTCTCTCCGATCAGCACTCGATCATCGAGGGGCAAAACCATTCGAGGGAGGAGCAGGTTGTCGGCAAAGATTGTGTGAGTGTCCATTTTGCCATCACCGTTCGTGTCCTCATGACGTGACACTCGGCTCTTGGGCTCCTGCTCACCGGTAGAATCTGCGTCCTGCATGTAGGTGCGCATTTCCACAACATACAATCTTCCATTCCCATCGAAGGCGCAGACGACCGGCTCGGCGATCTCTGGTTCGGTCACAACCGGCTCCAGATGGTAGCCCTCCGGAAGGTGAAAAGTCTTCAGACTCTCTTCAACGGACAGGTAAGGGAGCGAACCGGTCGGCTCATACTTCTTCACCGTGTCAGCGTTCGCAGTGAATCCGCAAAGAACTCCCGCGGTAAGAAGGACTAGCTTTGATATAAAAGGAAAGCAAGGAGATGGCATAGCTTTAAGGTTTGACGACTTCAGAATCGATCTAATTCCACGGGCGAGCAAGGTCTAATAGGGTCCAGCTCCTGACCAGCCCCTGTTTCGCCTTGTTCGCGTTTCTTTCTCCGCGCAAAGGTGACCCCGAAAATCGTCCCTGACAGTGTTAAATTGCGAGGAAAGCGCCATCATGCCGAGGCTGGGAGTTGAGAAAATATGGGGCCTGCAACACAGTGTCTAATTCTGGGTCTACTCCCATTTTTGTCCTCGATGGATTTTTTCCCTACCCATTCCTCATTCCTCAGAAAGGCCATCTCCCAGCAGGCATGGCGGATCCTGATCGCATTGACTCTGGTCAGCGAAGGGACCTTGCTTCAAGGCCAGGATGAAACTCCTTCCGCTCCGATTACAGAATCCTCTTTCCTCCCCGATCCAGTCACGGATCGAGATTTCACGGCCGTAAAAGAGCACTCCCCCTTTCGAAGAACTGTAGGACTTTCCGATTCGATCGTGCTAACTGGAATGGCACGAATTGAGGAAGACCTCTTTGCGACCCTCGTCGACACCGAGACCCGTGAAGCTCACCTAGTTTCCAAGACGGCCAATTCGATGGGATGGCAACTTGTCGGAGTTCGAGGCGATGAAGAAGATCTCGAATCGTTAACCGCGAAGATTCTCGTGACAGGCGGTGACGTGGTTTCAATTCGCTATGAAAAGCTTCCTCCTCAATCGAGAAAAGGAGGACCGGGAGGCAGTTCAAGCGGCAATTCTGGTCGCCTCAGCTCAGGACAGTTGAGAGAAGCGAGAGACGCCGCCTCGAACTATCGCAAGGGATTCTCTTCCGATGGATTTCCAGATAAACCACCCCCCGATGTGGTCCAGAAATTATCCCGAATGAGCATGCAGCAAAGAGAATCGATCAATCGACAGATGATCGAAATGCGGAATCGAGGAATGGGGACAGACCAACGTCGAAAAATCTATGTCGACATGGTCAACCGCGTCTCCTCAAGTCGACGCTGAGTTCAAACGCGACTCGGCGACTCGGCGAGCAAAGGCGCTCTATTTCACGCCCAGCTCTTTCTCCCACCAATCGAGGATTTCGTGATCGCTTGCTGCGGGATCCAACCCGATTCGTTTCAATCGATTCTCGTAGGTCTTCCGTTTCTCAGCCATCACGGCATCGAGATCGACGGTCTGGCTCTCATCGATCGCACCGCGATCGCCGGTCTCTTTGATCCATTCAGAAACCGAATCACGAAGCTCTTTCAGCTTCTCTGCATGCTCGGGCAAGGACGCCAGATTCTGCAATTCGTGAGGATCGGCATTCAAATCGTAAAGCTCCTCCTCGGGACGAGTCTCCGCCATGAAAGGCGAGGTCCACTTTCCTTCTGCGTGCAGAACCCGCATCAGAGTATCGACGGGATAGCCTCCCCGCTTGTAGCCACTGTGCTGCATGTAGGGGATCTCCGGATGAAAGTTGCGAATGTATTTAAAGTCTGCCGTTCGTACCGATCGAATCCGATCCGGTGCATCGCCGCAGCGATCACGAGCCGCGAATAGCTGCGCGTGCCCTTTCCACTCCGCATCGAGGAGATCGACTCCCACAAGTTCGGAAGGAACCTCCACATTTCCTGCCGCCAGTGTCGTGGGCATGAGATCGAGCAGCGAAGTCAATTCGTCGTAGACTACTCCCGCTTCAATCTGGCCCGGCCAGCGAAGAATCAGGGGAACATGTAAGCCGCCTTCGTATAACCACTGCTTGCCCCGGACATGAGGCCGCCCGTGATCCCCAAAAAAGATCACCAGGGTATTTTCGGCGAGCCCTTCTGCCTCCAACCGGTCCAAAACAGCTCCCACTTTCTCGTCGAGCACTTCAATACTCGCGAGGTAATCACTCCAGTCAGCCCGCGTGATCGGGTGCTCAGGATAACTGTCCGGAATCGGCACGTCGGGATACACCTTCTTGTTTTCCACGAACGCTCGATGAGGTTCCTTGATCTGCACCTGCGCAAAGAAAGGCTGCCCCTCGGCACGCTGCGTCCAATCGCTGCCATCGAAAAACTCGCGCGCATCGTACTCCCAATTGAAGTGAGATTTCGCGAGACGCTTTTCTGGCTCGGCGAGCCCGCGCCCATTGCTGACAAAATAACCAGAGGCCTGCATCAGTCCCGTCACAGTCGGGATGTCGGCGGGAAGAGGACGCTTATCTCGCGTATTGTGATGATGACCCCAGAAGGAAATCTGGTAACGCCCGGTCTGAAAGGCGGTCCGGGATGCGGAACAAACTGGGGCAGAGGAATAGGCGCGAGTGTAACGCGCACCCTCTGCCGCCAATCGATCGAGGTTCGGCGTCGCCACATCAGGATAACCATAGCATCCCAGCTCGGGACTCAAGTCATCCGAAATAATCCAGACGACGTTGGGTTGTTCTCCAGCTCCCGCAAGAAGCGGGAATCCGAGAGCGAGAGCAAGAATGAAGGCCTTCATGATTGAACGATACAGAAACAAACGAATCAGCCTTTCTTCGGCTTCTTCTTTGATGCGCCAGTATCGTTGTTTGCCGGGATAGGACTCTCGAATCCTTCATACATGGCCGGCTTAATCCCCCTGGCATATCCTCCATTACGAAATGTGTTAGGCTGATATTTCCCGACAAAATCGATCGGGGCGTCAGCCTTGATGGCCTCTTCCATTCCCAGCATCCAGTAGGTGGCGTTGATGAGCATCCGGCGATACCCAGGATTCACAATATCCTCGGACGCTCCATAGAGAGACGTAAAAACCCGGCCTTTGGCTCCATTGGCACCAGCATACTCACGAGTCCATTCCGAAGCCATGGGCGGCTTGCTTGTGTCAGGCTCGCCATCGAATTCCATGCTCATAAGCGGCTGGGCCATGGTCAGAATATTCCAGTCGTCCTGAGTCACCGCATTGTAGCCACCGCACTGAACGTGGACATCTTTCACCCCGGTCAGAATCGGATGGCTCGCGGCATCAGGAATGATGGTGATCCGGGTGCTTTGCTGATGGTTGCGGCCGTAATGTCCGACCCAGGTCTGACCCAGCACCTGATGTCCAAATCCTTTCTCATAGCCTTCCACACCAGACTGAAAATCGTACTTCGCATAAGGACTCTCTTTCTTTCCGTATTTGAAACCATGGGTCGACGTCCGCAGCCCCATGACAGGTCCACCTCGGTTCAGATACGCATCAATATGTTTCATCTGCTCATCGGGAAGAGCCTGAAAACGTGTAAACATCACCATCGCATCTGCAGTCTCGAGCGCTTCGAGTCCGGGGATGTTGGACTCACCTGCCTTGATTTCGCCATTCTCATCGAGACCAAATAGAACCGTGCAGTCAAAGCCATGGTGCTTGGCGAGAATCCGAGCGAGCGCCGGAAGTGTTTCTTCGCCGCGATACTCATGATCGCTTGCGATAAAAACAATGTGCTTGCCTTTGGCATTGTCCTCACTGGCCTTGTAGTGAACGGGATTTGCGTTTACCGCCGCGGCAAACAGAAATGCGAGAGAGGAAACCAGGGAGAATATTCGGACTTTCATAATGAGAGGTTGGTTGGAGCAATATTTAGCGGAGCCACGTTAGAAATGCGATCGAGAACAGAAAAAAATCTACCAATTAAAAATGGTGATCTCACTGCCTCGTCAAGTCGATAGCGCTTGTGGCCAATAAGGCACCATTTTCTTACCTGTGAACCTCACAGATTCGCGCCCCACCCGGTGCCTCTCACTTCTTCGTCTTCTTAGGCTTCTTTCTCGAATGACTGATCGAAGGGCGATTCACCTGATCATCAGGCCCACGCATCACGTAGGGTTTCCACAGAGCGCGCGCGGATTCCCAATCCTCCAACGTTCGAGTGGGATACCAGGCGGGCCAACCATACCGATCAAAGTCGAATTCTTTGCCGTTCGCGAAAACCCAGTCATCGACTTTGGAAAAGCCCTCCGGTAAGGACTCCGGGAAAATATCAGACGCACGAAAGTCTTCGGATACGCCCTGATCCTGGATCACCACCAACCTCCATTCTTCCAACTCCGCCATCAGCTCGGCCTTGATCGCTCTGTAGGCAGGATCATCGGCGACATTATTGACCTCAAAAGGATCTGCCTTCAGATCAAACAACTCAATCTCTGGTTTGGTAGAAGCAAAGAAAGCAGCCTGCTCAGGAGTCAGCTTACCTTTCAAATTCAGAATATTCATTTCGGCCAGGACCGGATAAGCCCCTTCTTTGTAGCGATTGTATTGAAGCCACGGGCGCTCGGGCATGAGGTTGAGAATCAGCTTGTGGTCCTTCGACCGGATCGCCCGCATCGCATCGTGGGTCTCATCCATCTTGTCACGTGCCGCAAAAATATACTTCCGCTCTTGGATCACCTCGCTGAACAGGCTCTTGCCATGCAGGGCGACCGGAGCTTCAATTCCGGCGGCTTCAAGGATCGTTGCACAAATGTCGATCGATTGAACCAGGTCCTTGCTGACCTGCCCCGGATCGACCTTTCCCGGCCATCGCATGATCATCGGTATCCGAATACCGCCATCATAGAGAAACTGTTTTCCGCGGATGTGGCAACGCCCATGATCTCCGATGAAAAACACGATCGTATCCTCGGCGAGGCCTTCTTCCTCGAGCCGCTGCAACAAGCTGCCGACCTCACGATCGACGAGCTGCATCTGTTCCAACCCGTTCGCCCAATCCCGACGAATCAACTCCGTATCGGCATAGTAAGGAGGCAATTCAACATCGCCGATTTCGATCGGCCCCTGCGGATCCCGCTTCCAGGAACGGTGGGTGCCACCAAATGTGACTCGTGCGAAAAACGGCTGTCCAGGATCTCTTTCCGCCCAGTCTTGCCCCTCGAACAATTCAGATTTGGAATTCGGAACAAAGTTGTAGTCTGTCTTTTTACTCATCAATGCGGTGTGATACCCCGCTTCCGCAAACAGGTGAGGAATCGGTTTGATCCCATGAGGCAATGGCTGCTTGTCATGCTCCCGGTGTTGATTGGCTTCGATATAGTTCTGGTGAAATCCCGTCATCATCGCGGAGCGGGATGTGGAACACACTGGGGAAGTCGTAAACGCCCACTCGTAGCGAATTCCTTCCGAAGCGAGCTTTTCTACATTCGGAGTCTGGAGCCCTTTTGTTCCGTAGCAGGAAAGATCCGGGGACCAGTCCTCGATCGCAATCCAGAGAATGTTTGGACGATCGTCCGCGGCGTTTACGCTGCCGAACCAGCAGAGCGAAATCAGAAAAAGAAGAAAGCGATTCATGGAAATAAGAGAAACAGATCCTGCAACACTCGCCTACTCCCTTTCCCACGCGATCCTGCCGCATTTCTTCTGTTAGAATCCAAAGCCACCCTATAGTCCACCCGTGAAAGCTCGACCTCGTTTCGATTTTTCCGTTAGATTCGCCCTGACCTGGAAGTGATGAGGCATAAGACAATCCGAAATGGAATCGCTGCACAAAAAAATCTCCCCTCACCTGTTCGTCCTGTTCATGCTACTCAGCTTTCTGGCCTTTCCAGCGGAACGAAGCTTGGGCCAATCAAAAACTCCCCCATCCAGACCCAACATCCTCCTCATCTTTCTCGATGACCTCGGCTACGCGGATGTCGGTTTCAATGCTGAGTTGTTCGGGGTAGAGACAGACGTTGTCACACCTAACATCGACGCCCTCGCGAAGCAGGGCATGATCTTCAAGCAAGCCTATGTCGCCCATCCGTTTTGCGGCCCCAGTCGGATGGCCCTCCTTTCCGGGAGAATGCCTCACTGCTACGGCGGCCAGAAAAACCTCCCTAACGTGGCGGTAAATCTCGAGGACTACAACGAGAAGGGAATTCCGGAGAACGAAACGCTGTTCAGCACCGTCCTGCAGGACTCCGGCTATTTCACTGGCTGCATCGGCAAATGGCATCTCGGTGAAACGAAACCTTTTCAGCCCAACACTCGAGGCTTCGACGAATTCTATGGCTTTCTCAGCGGTGGCCACCAGTACTACCCCTCCATCACTGACAAGGTCGAACCCAAGGTCAACGACTACCAGTTCTTCCTGCGCCGCAACGAAGAGGAGATCCTGTCCCCGGAAGGAGCCTACCTGACCGATACACTCACGGACGAGTCGATCCGCTTCATTCAGAAAAGCACGACCGCGGAAAAGCCATTCTTTCTCTACCTCGCCTACAATGCACCCCATTCCCCCCTCCAGGGAAAAACGGAAGATCTTCAACATCTCTTCCCCGATCACGAGCCCACCAATCCTCGCAACGGGATCAACTACACTGACTACGAAGGACGTCAAAACTACGTCGCGATGATGTATGCCGTTGATCGCGGCATCCAAAGAATCACCGACACACTCAACGATCCAAATTCAGACGGCGATACCTCCGACTCGATTGCAAAGAACACACTCATCGTTTTCATGAGCGACAACGGCGGAAAGATTCTACAGGCAGGAAACAACGCACCGTTGCAGGATGACAAAGGCTCTACCCACGAAGGTGGCATCAGGGTGCCTCTATTTATGGTATGGCCAGGACGGCTTGAAGCTGGCAGCATTAACGAGCATCCTATCCTCGCGCTCGACCTCTACCCCACCTTTGCTTCTCTGGGGGAAGCTACCATTCCAGCTGACAAAATTCTCGATGGAAAAAACGTCTGGCCCAACATTCTCGACGGAACCAATCCGCATGCTTCAGATGCCATTTTCTGGATGCGTCACCACGGCGGCGGAAACGAGGTCGCGCTGCGCCGTGGCAATCTGAAAGCGTACCGCAAACAGTTCGGAGCGTGGCAAGTCTACGATGTCACCACCGACCCGGCCGAAGGAAATAACATAGCCAAAGACCATCAGGAATTTCTTAGCTCTATCACCAGAGACGGGAAACTCTGGAGCGATACTCACATCGCCCCGCAATGGCACGACACCGCTGCTGGCCTCAAGAGCTGGATCGAAAAAGAAATGCCCAAATATGAAAGGACTTTTCAGCTTCGATAGACAATCTGAACTCTAGTTCGGAAGCGGTTTCCGATTCTGTTTCGTCCACCAGCGAAGCAGGCACACCTGTCCGCATTTCTATTCACCACGGAACAATGGACTATCGATAACTGCGGCGATGGTATCGACAATGCGATAATCGTTCTCTGCGGACTTCGCGAGTATTTCGTCGACACCAAGGAAGTCCGCCTCCGATGGCTCAATTCCATTCGCGTAGGTCAACAACTTTGAAATGAAGCACCTTACGAATCGATCGCGGTTCGCATCTGTCAGGATCTGCTTCCGGAATCCCCTGATATCCTGATACTTCTTTCCGCTCCGAAATTTGGCGCTGGCATCGATGGACATTAAGGTCTCCCTCTCTTTTCTCGGAAGCAGACCACCATCTTCGTCGGTTTTGATCATGGCAGGCACAACATAGAAGTCCCGCCATGCTCCGGTAGGGTCGAAGTTCTCGAAGGCGTATCCCCAAGGATCGATCGTCTCATGACAGCTGGCACAATTTTCGTCCGAAACGTGAGCCTCGAGAATCTCTTTGATAGTACTGGCCTGCCGAACATCAGGCTCTTTGATCTCCACGTTCGGTGGCGGAGGAGTCGGATGAATGCCCATGAAATTTTCCATGACATAGACAGCACGATGAATGGGAGAGGTTGCGAGACTGTCTGCTGTTGACGTGAGAAATGCACCCATACCTAGCAGTCCACCCCGACGCCCTTCGACAAACGTATGTTTCCGAAACTTCGAATCCTGAGGCACCCCCTCGACATTGTAGATTTTCGCCAGATCAGCATTGATGAAACTGAAATCAGCTGACAGGAATTCTGTAATGGGGAGATTCTCTTTTACGGCATAGCGAAAGAATTCGAGCACCTCATTCACCATATCTTCACTGACTCGTTTCTTATGGTAGAATCGATAGTGCTCGGGATCAGGAGCCATGAAATTGATGTCATTCAGTTCGAGCCATGCGTTGGGAAAGGCGTGCAGAAATTCTTCGGCCTGCTTACTGTCGATCCGCGATTGCACCTCTGAGCGTACTTCGTCGAAGGAGGTCAACCTGCCCGCCCCAACTTTATTCCGAAGCGCCTGATCAGGAACGGTGCTTCCCAGGAAATAGCTCAACTTGCTCGCAAATCGATTCGCGGGTGGTGCTTCCTCGAGATTAATCATAAGAAAAGCCGGTGAAACCAGGATAGCTACGATACCTTCCTTGAGCGCATCAATTTCGGTCATAGTTTCAGCCTCGACACGAACCATGTCGACAATCTTCTCCAATTCACCATCACGGATCGGACGGCGCCACGCACGATTGGCAATTGGGCGTAAGATGTCAGCTGCATCATCCACTTTTGGATTCTTCCCCAGCAAGGCCACTTGACGCTTCGATGGCCAGGCCTCGAAATAGGGACCTTCAATCTCCACACTGAAAACCTGCGGACGGGCACCCATCCAATAGTTGGTCCAGTTATGCCAGGTATCAATGTTCCTGCGCCTGTTCCTGGAAGGGGAAGACCCAATTTTTTTTACGAGGGCGGCATACCGACCAGGGTCGTATTTCTTCAAATGAGTCGGCGTAATGGCATACTGAAATTTAAAGTTCCCATTGCCACGCATCGTGAAGGCATCGGTTGGATTCCGGAGTTCAACCCGCGTTCCTTCCGCAAGCCACTCATCCAGCTCCAGCTCGAACACTTCCTCGTCCGGCAAATTGAAACTCCTGACGCGATCCCCTAAATGAACGTTTAGCTGGATCGGGTCCTCATTGTAGTAGCCTGTCTCAGCCGTATCATAAATACCCCTATCCTTGCCAGTGCAGCGTATTCTGATCTTGTATCGGCCAGTGACTGGAACACTTTCAAAATCAGGAAAATATCCGCACAACTTAGGATCAAGAAATTCAAACACTCCGTTCTTTCCTTTCTGAATCGGTCGAGTCGTATTCTGATTGAGCTGTTGCCGGAAAATTCTTTCAGCGGAAATTTCGTAGTGCTTCGATTCCGGTTTGGCACCCGACAAAATCGTCGCGTCGACCACTTTTCGGACAGCGTTGATGTATTGCTCCAGATGAAACCGGCTGAAGCTCAGCGTTTCACCATGCGTATCGAAACCGTGGTGAAGAGAATCACCAATCAGATTGTCCATCGGTAAGTTCGTTCCGATATCTTCCAGCAGAAGAACGTCACGAACACTGTTAGCGAATTCCCGATTGTTGAGACGTCGGGGTTTCGGCTTTTCTGCTAGCTCTGCACTCCGTTCAAATCCTCGCAGTTTCTCATCGAGAAACGCGATGAGCCTCCCTCGATCCGGCGTCGCAAGGTGACTATCATCTTCCGGAGGCATTTCTTCGGCTGTGACGAGATCAAGGCAATCGAGCCAGTGATCGAGATTTTCATCGGTCGGGCTACCACCGAGAAAACTGAGTTCAAATTTCCCTTTCGCTTTTTCCTGATTGTGACAATCAGCACAATGTGTCTGCATGAGCTCTTCGTTAGCGCAAACGGCTCCGGCAATAATAGCAAAAAGGATCACCAACGAGGGGGGTGTCCATAATCTAACAGGGTAAAATAATGAATCAGCTGACCCTGCCTTTCCACCCCAGATAATGCGTGTGCTTCTGTCCGCAAAGAACAGGCGCACGGCCCTCTGCAAATACTTATACATGACGCAATTGATCGAAGGACCCAGTACTGATATTGAACTCGTCACGCTCTATTCCAAATCGCTGCAGTAGAGTAACGAAGAGATTGCAGAGTGGCATATTCTCACCCGCATCATTTCTCGAATCGACATGACCAAGGTGTTTGAAACCACCGCCCGAAACTAGAATCGGGAGGTCACGGTTCGAATGCGTCCCGCCATACCCCATTCCACTGCCAAAAAGAACAACCGTATGATCCAGCATGCTTCCCTCCGCATTTGGCTCGGAAATAGAATCGAGCTTCTGCAGACAGCGCGAAAGCTGGGAAATCTGGAATGCTTCAATCGCAACGAGCTCGTCCGTGACGTCTTCCATCTTTCCGTTGTGCGTGCAGCCGTGGTAACTGCGCGTCACCCCATCGACATCGGTATAGTTCAATGCTGTCGGAAACGCGACGGTGGCAACTCGAGTCAGATCCGTTTCGAACGCGAAAGAAATCATGTCAAAAATCGCGTTGTACTCGTTGTGAATTTTGACCTCGCCGGCGTAGTGCCCAGAGATATCAAAGTCGGGTTTGTCCTGATGGATCCAGTGCCGGCGATTCTCAAAGGTGTTTTCGAGCTCGCGAACAGAAGTCTGAAACTGATCGATACGCTCTGCGTCACCCTTGCTGCCACCCTTGATCAGGTCGGAAAACTGATCTCCAACCGAATCGAGGATGCTTTCATTCCGGTTCAACATTTCCTGCCTCATCGTTTTCTCACCTTCGGTAAGATTGAGAAACAAGTGATCAAACAGCTTACTTGGATCGGTGATCAGTTCATTTTCAACACCATTCGCAGTCCAGCTCATTCTCACTCCGCTGTTCAATCCTACATTGAGCGAAGGATACCGAACCTGCGCTCCTGTGTGACGCGCGATAGCTTGATCGATAGACATATTCTTCTCAGTAAAGGCCTGCGCATCCGCTGGTAGAACTCCGCTGAGAAAAGCGACCTCTCGGCCGTGACCACTTACCATGTTATGGTCAGTGTGCGAGAAAACTGTGGTTCGATCCTTCAACCAGTCGAGAGATTGAAGAGTCCTTGAAATAGTGAAGTCCTTTCCGAAATCTTTCGGAAAGAAATGCTCGGGATGCATTCCAAAGGGATTACCTACGACAAGAAAACGCGTAGGGGGTGACTGACCTGCGATCGAAGAGGACTCCAGAAAAGGAAGGGACAATGCACCTCCCACTCCTTTGATGAAATTGCGTCGGCTCGTCTTCATAAATTCTTCAGCTTATCCACTTAGTTCCACGTCGGCTCAAACTTGCCGAAAATTACGATCCAGGAATCTCACTTTTTTCGATGAAGTGATTCCCACTCCGGATATACCGGACGGTTCTTGGCTTCCTTCCCTACCCTCTCATTCTTTGGTGCAGGAGGTGCGGCATCAAGAATCGATTTCAAAAACAGAAAAGTCTCATCGACACCTTTGGGCAGATTTCCTGATAGGTCATTTGCCTCCTTGAGATCGGCCATAGGTCGGAAGAAGGACCCGCTTCGATACAACTTGTACTCCGCAGTTCTCGCAAATTGTCCAGGTTGCTTGTTCCAGTACGGCTGGTAGTGGCAGAGGACCCATTCCCTTGGATTGCCCTTCTCCCCACGAAGCTGAGGAAGAAAACTCCGCCCATCAATGGGATCGCCGGAGTTCAAACCAATGCCGGCAGCTTCCGCGAGAGTCGGATAAAGGTCAGTAAAATCGACCAGATCATCGAGAACAACTCCCGAAGGAATTTTGCCTTTCTGGTAGGCGACCAGCGGAACATGGGTTCCCATATTCGTCATCGAAGCTTTACCGCCTTGGATCGATTTGCCATTCCATTGCGAGGTAATTCCCGTGTGGGTTCCGTTGTCCGCGGTGAATATAATCAACGTGTTCTCGGCGATCCCCAGATTCTCAGTCTTCTTGACGATGCGACCGACGATCTTGTCCATGTAGTTCACCATCGCCTGAAAGTTCTCCTTGGCAGTGCCTTTTGCTTTCCCCTGCTTGTTCGCGGTCTGAGTCCGGGGCGCTTCGCCAATCGTGTCCGGCGTCGGCACAAAAGGACTATGTACCAGCACCATTGGGTAATAGACGAAAAAAGGTTTTTTCTGATTTCGCTCGATGAAATCGCAGAGAAAATCACAGAAGAGATCGGGACCATATTTGCCGGCATTATCTTCCGTAGTGAGGAACTGCCTATTCTTCTCGATCGCCGGACTCCAGAATCGCTCTCCCCCATCTTTCTTTTCTTTGGTCAACTGCCAGAGACAATACTCATCGAAACCAGCCTGATGAGGGCGCGTGTTGTCCTTGTGAGCAGGCAGGGAATTGTAGAGCCCATTGAGCTGCCACTTTCCAGCAATCGCGGTTTTGTAACCCGCGTCCTGCATCAGGTTTCCGAATGTTTTCTCCTTCGGATTCAAATACCCAAAATGGGTGTAATTCCGAAATCCGTATTTCCCGGTCATGATCATGACTCGGGAGGGCGTGCAAATCGGAGTGGAGTAGCAGTGAGAAAATCGGACGCCATTCTTCGCCATCGCATCGATGTGAGGAGTCTCGTAATCCTCTGCCCCATAACTCCCGAATGCTTCCCACCCAACATCGTCCGCCATGATCAGAATCACATTGGTTCGCCCATTCGCTGAAACAACGAAAGACAGGATCAGGCAGAAAGAAAATATGGAGAATTTCATCATGAAAATATTTCGCATCGCAAGGAGGCTACTGCCACTGCAGGTTCCGGAATTTTGGAGCAACACCGTTCCAGTTTCCTCCCACTACTCTCGGCATTCCGCCTTTCTCTTTGGCCCGGAGATTTTCTTTAGCGAGAAACCGCAGCTCCATAAGATTTTCCCAGCTTTCCAGTGACTCGTGCTCCGCGGAAAGAAAATCGGAGGCACTGATCGTCACCGCTTCCCAGTTTTCGCCCCCTCCCACCGAGACTTCGGCAGCATACTCATCGAGCCCTACGACGAACCGATTCGGTTCCGTAGCCAGGATCTCAAACGACAACTTTGCATCCTTCGACGCGGCCCAGATCGGATGGTATACTTTATGAGTTCGAATTCCCCATCCGTCATTCGAATAAGTGAACCACTCCTTTTCCCAGTCGCCCTCGAAGGTCTCAATCATCGAGGAAGGACGAAGCACCTCTTTCACTCCCGCGGCCTGAAGGTCTTCCGCGTCGACCAGTTGAATCAATGAGGAAAGACTAAATCGATCAGTGGTGTAGTCACCATAGTAGTAGCCCGCACCGCTCACCTCCTTGTCGAGCCCGTAGAGGACGTTGGCATAAACCCACAATGGCTTCTCGGTTGAAAAAACCGGTAGCGCTGCCGCCCACGCCGAACCTTTCTGAGCGGCCTTAGCACAATGCCAGAACTGATTGATTCGATTGTGGTGATGCTCCTTCCCCACCTTGCCCTGCTGTGTGTAATAGATTTCGACACCAAGAACAGGGCGTGAATGATCGGGCTCAACCAGGAAAGTGGGAACACCCGTTTCAGTAGCCAAAGTCAATTCTGTCGACGGAGTGGCGGGCCAGGAAAAAGCATTCTTCAAATACTGATCAAACCAAAGCTGAGTCGCGACTTCGCTCTCCGGTGGATCGCGATGATTCCAATGAGGCGAACAGGTGACTCGCCACTCGTTGCTTTCCCCAATCTCGTCGATTGCATCAACGAGGTTGTTAATGTGTCCGTGAAAATCATTCGCCGGACTGAGAAAAATGGTGGGGCAGGAAATACGGGTCAACGCAGGCGGATCTTCCACCAGTTTTTTTAAAGGGTTAGCGTCGTATCGGTCACTGATTCCCCCGCAGGAAGGAGCAGCTGCCTTCACCCTCTTGTCAGCCGCTGCAGTCGCAATAGTGAGCTTTCCTCCCATCGAGTGCCCATATACACCGAGTCTTTCACGATCCACTTCAGGCTGTTGCTCGAGGAACGTCAGCGCCCGGCGTGCGGCAAGGGTACAGAGAAACCAACCGTTATTTCTCGCTGAAGCAATGCCGTCGAGAGTTCCCTCCCCGGAGGGAATCGATGCAAAAGCCTCTACACCGGTTCGACTGGGAGCGTGATACGCATCGAGTGCTCCCCAATCGGTCGTCACCTTGTAGTTGGGTTCTTCTGTTTTTCCATCCCAGAATAATTGTACCTCGTTGGGGGAAACCCGATATTCCGGTGCGGAAATCCTTCCCGCCCAAGCAATCGTGATGGTGGCGTATCCTCGCTTTGCATTGGTCAGCACCGATCTGTAGTCGGCGTATTGTCCACCACCATGGATATTCAAAAGTCCGGGCAGGCGAGCTCCCCCTTTCGGAAACCCATAGACCGCTGCCATCATCGCTTTCTCTCCTTTGAAGATTCCGATCCGATAGCGAACCACCCGCAGAACAACCCCCCCTTCTTCCCATTCGTGTAGCAATTCAATGTCGAGCGGTTCAGCGCGAGGATCAAAGCCAGCCCAGAGTTCCTCGTATGTTTGAGGAGATTGACCATTCGCCAGCGGAGGCAGAGTTTCTGCACGAAGGGACTGCGAAATCAGGCTGATAGAAAATGTGACAATGATAAGTCTCATGGGCCTTGGAATGTAATCGAAAATGATGCACCCGAGAATGAGAACTCAGACGCGAAGACGTGGAAAACGCCCAATTGTAAAGCACTGCAGCGAAGGCCGATGTAGCGAATGGCTCTCGACGAACAGAAAGAAAACAGCACCAAACTTCGGAGAATTCTTTCTTTTGTTTCGGCAGGAGTCTATACAACGCTAATTCTATTTCCATGATCAACAGACTTATATTCATCCTTTTCTGCTTGGGGAGCTTCAGTGTTCAGGGCGCTGAAAACCCCAATGTTATCTTTGTCCTCGCCGATGATCTCGGAATCGGAGATGTCTCTCCGTCCAGCTCAGATTGCAAAATCAAGACTCCCCATCTCGAAGCGATGGCGAAGGAAGGGATCACATTTCTCGATGCTCATTCATCCAGCTCCGTCTGCACCCCGACACGATACGGAGTGCTGACCGGCCGCTACAACTGGCGATCGAGGTTGGCTCGTGGAGTTCTCAGCGGCACGAGCGACCATCTCATCCCCGCGGAACGGGCGACAGTAGCGCACCTTCTCCGCGATGCGGGATACCACACTCAAATGATCGGTAAATGGCATCTGGGCTGGGATTGGGCCAAAGCCGACAAAGCGCAGAAAAAATGGGAGGACATCGACTTTTCCAAACCCGTCAAAAACGGCCCCGATATCAATGGGTTCGATGGATACTACGGTCACTGCGGATCACTCGATATGGCCCCGTATGTCTGGGTCGACACCGGAAAAGTAACAGCAATTCCCACGAAACAGGAGGGAGTCACCAAGGGAGAAGACCCGTATGGTTGGTATCGTAAGGGACCAATCAGCGACGACTTTGTGATTGAAGATGTTCTTCCTCACCTGTTCGAGAAGAGCATCGAGTATGTAAAATCTCACGCGGAGAAAAAAAAGCCTTTCTTTCTCTACCTCCCGCTCCCCGCTCCACATACCCCCATTGTTCCGGTTCCTCCATTCAAAGATGCCAGTGGGATCAATCCCTACGCAGACTTTGTCATGCAGGTCGACCACCATATGGGCGAACTTCTCGCCGGCCTGAAAGAAGCGGAAGTCGACGAGAATACGATTGTGATTTTCACGAGCGACAATGGCTGTTCTCCACAGGGAAATTTCGACGCGCTCAAGGAACACGGACATGACCCCAGTGGCGGCTTTCGGGGACACAAAGCCGACATCTACGAAGGCGGTCACCGAGTTCCGTTTATAGTTCGCTGGCCAGCAGGCATCAAAGGCGGTCAAAAAACGGATGCCGTGGCCTGCCTGACCGACTTCTACGCTACGATGCAAGACATCACAGGGCAACCTGCCGAAGATCTCGGGGGTGAGGATTCCTTCAGCCTCGTTCCCGCTTTTGAGGGAAAAGCACAAACCGACCGGAAAACGCTGATCAGTCACTCCATCGGTGGATCCTTTTCGATTCGTGAAGGCGACTGGAAATTGTGCCTTTCAGCTGGCAGCGGAGGTTGGAGTGCACCTCGTGAACCCGACGCTGCGAAGCAAGGGCTACCTCCGATGCAGCTCTTCAATCTGAAGGTAGACCGAGGAGAACAGAAAAATCTCGTCGATGAAAATCCAGAGAAGGTGACCGAGTTGCTCAAGCTACTCCAGAAAGAAGTCTCCGAGGGACGCTGTTCCAAAGGAAACCCAGTTCCGAACGATCGGGAGGTTACTTTCCTGCCCAAGGGAGTCAAAATCCACTAACATGAAGCCTGTAACCTATCGGATATACCCGTCGAGCCACCCTCTCGAACCCTGAGGGGGGATGCCGTCGGCGATGTCACCTCCGTCCGCGAGAGTAAAAGCAATTGCGAGAGGAAACGCTCCTTTCGGAGCCCCCCGGGTGTATTGTCCTTCCCCCCGGAATTCGCCCCGAACGACGAAGTCAAAGCGGGTCACCTTTTCTCCATTCGTTTCGATAAACCCAAGCACCTTGGCGTGGAACTCCCGATCTCCGGAGTCGGTTTTAAGATGGACAGTTCCTTCGACCCTACCTTCTTCAAGGGACAACATCGTCTCCTTGATTTCGGATTCCTCCCACATAGGGGGTTCTCCCCGGGTATTGTCGACGAAGTGAAAGCGCTGCATTCGCTCGATCAGGCTCGCCGCGAGTTGTCCCCGAGCTAAGGCCTCGTGTTCGTCTTTTCGAATCCAGAAATTGTCACGCCCAGTTCCTTCTTGAAAGATTCGCCTCCATCGATCCTTGGTTTCTTCGTAACCCCCCAGGATTCGAGTGTGCGCCCGCACGACTAGACCGCCTTCCGGCGGACCATAGACAAAACGTGGATCAGACTCGCCCGCCTCGATTGGTGCTGCCTCCGAAGGCTGATAATCGTCTAGCGCATCTTCGAGAATCGAAAGCAACTTTTCAGGGTCGCGATGATTGCTGTAGGCGATAAATTTCCCATCAGGGTTCGCAATATAGTGCCCTTGCGTAGTCGGGCCGCCATCTCCAACTTTCCTCGGCCCACCATTGGCAATCTTCTGATAAAAACGCCCCTCAGCGTCCTTCTGCCTTCGCAGGTATGCCTGATCAATCGCTACCGGTAGAAAACGGTTCTTTAAAAGTCCGACAACCTCGGGATGACTGAAGTTCGACTCACGGTCAAGCACTCCATTGTTTCAGGTGCATCCCAGGGGATGACCATCCATCGCCCAGATAAAGAGCAATTTCTGCTGCTGCGCAGCTCGCTTCTGAGCTTTCAGGATTGAAATTTCCCATGGAATCGTCCGCCAGGTTTCTTTTCCTGTAGGCTGTAGAGAATGCTGCAAAGCATCAAACTCGTCCTCAGTCACCTGCCCAATCGCAATGCCGGTCAGGCAGAAAATTCCCAATGCCGCTGACAGTTTCATAGCGAGAAATTACGACTTTACGGCTCGAGTTCCTCAAACGAATCTCGGAAACGATTCGTGATCTGGATTTCGACTTCGTCTTCATTGTCCCAGCTATAGCTGTTCATTGCCGCTTCGTTCGTCTTAAATTCTCCAATGATCTCACCTCGTCTAACGATCCGGATCCAGATGCCTTTGATTTCGTCTTTTGAGTAGTCACGAGACCTCGTCGAACGATATTCGTAGGTATGCGTCTCGAGGATAGGTGTGTTGAATTCGATCTCGTCGTTAAAACTCATTTCAGGAATATCGATCGCTTGCCCATCCTGCTGAGCTTTCCCATCGCCGGGAACCACTGACGTTCTCGAGAAGTTAATATGATCGTCGTAGATGATTCGATATTCCACGGTAGCATCACTGAGGTCGTTCCTCGTCTCGTTGGCGATGACCACCTTGTAGCTCCATTTGCTGGTTTTCAAAGAGCGACCCGCCATGTCGAATTCATCCTTGCCCATCAATTCCTTCGAGGCAGAGATATCGAGAGAAAAGTCGACTGCAGCCGGATCCCGGTCAATCCAGTTTCGAATCCGATGCTTTGTTTCGGAATCAAATGACGATATGGGAATCGTAAACTCTTTCTCATCGCCCACCCTCTGAATCTTCACCGAATCGCCGTTTGCCGAAAGAAGGGTCGCCTCAATCTCCCGCCCTTCCTGATCTCGCAAGAGCCATTCTGGCTCAGGAACCGATTTTGGTCTCATGATCTCTGGCCGCACCGCGGCCATTTTGACATGCTCTTTGTTCAAGGACTCGGAGCCCCCCTTCTGGGCTTCCACGCTCACCGTTGAGAAAACGGCAATCAAGGAAATGGTAGAGTACAATCGACGGTGTTGCATACGGAGACAAGTTACGAACGTGAAAAGGTCCGCCCGAAAATTACCCCCGGCAATGGCGTTAAAGCGGAATACATGAATCCGGTGAAGAGTTCATTGCGGAATCAGGAATACCGGAATACAAAACTGCTAGAAAGCGTTTGTAAGACTCTGCAATAGCTGTAAACCCTTGTTCCACCCGATTGTGATTCCAACGAGCAGGAAAGCGACGAATGAGATAACCAGAAGGATATCGCTCATCCGCCCCGGTCGCAGTGAAGGATCAATCGTTCGATACCGGAAATAGAGCGCAGCGACTCCTAACATAGGCAAGAGAAGTGCCTGCATCAGTCCGGAAACAAGAATGAGCATCACCGGCTTGGGAAAAACTGCGTAGATCAGGAAACAGAGAATCGGAAACAGCACGCTGAAAAACCGGACCCTTCCCGCCCGGTGAGTTTCATCCTCAAGGGGACGAAACCGAAAGACATGGAGCGCATCAGTCATGAGCCGTGCCTTCGTCGCATTAGAGACGAAAAAGGTGGAAAAGAGGACGGCAAAGGAACCGAGGAGAAGTACGATCCTCCCCATACTTCCAAAAACAGGACCGTATATTTCCGCCAGAGTAGCGATCATTTCGGATCCAGCCGGGACCAGATTCATTCGATGGAGAACGGCTGCACCAAGGAGGTAGAAGGCGAGCGTACTCAGCGTGTAAATGACCATCGAACCCCAGGCATCCCACTGAAGGACACGAATCCACCCCCGTGCCCGCTGAATCCATTCTGAACCTTTCTCGTGTGGCCCGATCCACTTTCCATATCCTTTTTCCAAGCACCAGTAGGGATAGGCCACGAGTTCAGCAGCACCAATTCCGATGATCCCAAACGCTGCCAATGCTGTCATGAGAGCACCGGGAGACTCCGGAAACCCGAAAGAGAGACCTTCGCGAAATTCTGCCGAGGAAATTGCCCACTCAGGCTGAGACTGAAGGGCGAGCAGATTCCCGAGGGTGAGGAAGGTGAAAGAAGCCACCAGCACCGTACAAAACACTTCAATGAAGGTAAATCCTCCGCGCAGCAACATGCCTACCGTCGCCAGAGTGATCACCCCAGCCCAGAACAAATCCGATTTGTCTCCGGCTACGGGGAGAAAAATAGCCACAGCCTGCCCTACTCCTCCGACAATCCCCCCCAACTGACCCAAGCCCGTTAAAAAGGTAATGAGCCAGAACCAGGCAACAAACCGACCGACTCCTGGAATTCGATACAATGCTGCCACCGTCGTTTCCCCATGCGTGATGCAGTGCCGGCAGATCTCGATCTGGGTCACCACTTTGATGACACAGCCAAGAAGAATGAGCCAGAGA
This sequence comes from Verrucomicrobiales bacterium, assembly GCA_965657775.1. Classification (GTDB taxonomy): domain Bacteria; phylum Verrucomicrobiota; class Verrucomicrobiia; order Verrucomicrobiales; family DEV007; genus Arctic95D-9. Next base: position 65,725 of record CBFHPY010000005.1, on the reverse strand, counting down.
AGAGTGAACCCCGCTTCCGCCCCGGTTCGAGTCGTTGCGATCAATTCACCCGAGCCAACAATCGAAGCCGCGAGAATGAGCCCGGGACCCAGAGATTTAAGAATCCCTGAGAGCGAGCTCGGTGGATTTCGGGTCGTAGCCATGAAAACAATCAGCGTCGATCAGCAAACGTCTTCGAGGCACTTCGGCCCGTGTCGATTCGCCACTCGAGGAGAGCTTCTCGCAAATCCTGTCGAACCGACTCGAAGTCAGGATCAGCCCAGAGATTATTGAGCTCACGAGGGTCCTTCTTCAGATCGAAAAGCATCCCTTCCCGACCCCCTTGCAAATCATCAGCACCATAGATTTCTACTAGTTTCCAGGACTCCGTTCGGGCCATGACCTGGTAATCAGCGGTCGTAAAATTTCCATCTCGCGGATGCTCAGCGAACACCACCTCCCGGCCGGTCCACCTTGAATCCTGATTCAGGGCTGGTAAGAGCGATTCTGCCGAGAAATAATCCGGTAGGTCGATTCCAGCCAATTCGAGCAGAGTCGGCCCGACGTCGAAAAGAGAAACTTGCTCTTCAATCTCTCGGCCCTTCCCAAATCGCCCGTCAGGTGTCCAGAAAATGAGCGGAACACGAGTGACCTGATCGTACATCGTCCACTTCTGCGAGTGACCGTGATCAGTAAGGCAATCGCCATGGTCGCTGGTGAAAATCACGATAGAGTTTTCGAGGTATCCCTGAGTCTCCAGTGACTCCATGATTCGCCCCACTTCCTCATCAATCATTGAAACATTAGCTGCGTAGTGCCGCCTTTGATTCAGGCGCTGCTCTTCGGTCGGTGCCAAGGGAAGGACCACGGAATCATGATCCACCTCGTGATTGTGAACCCGCATCCCCTGGTATGCTTTCGGTTGATTCGAAAGATCGTCTTCGATCAGCGGATCCAAGGGGATCTTTTTCTCTCGATAGGGATCGAGAGCTTCTGGTGTCGGGTCATAAGGAGGATGAGGGCCGGGAAATCCGATTTGAAGGAAGAGCGGATCGGTATGGGGATAGCTCTCTGTCCACCATCGTGCCAGCCCGCCGACAAAGTGATCCGACTGCATCTCCGGAGGGAGATCCCAGGTGAAACTCCCGATTGCTTCTCCGTAATCCGAACGCTCCCGATATAGCTCCCGCTGTTGTTTCACTAACCCTCTTGCGGCCAGTGCCTTGTCCCATTCATCAAAGAAATAACGCCCCTCGAGATAGCGATCCTTGTTTTCGACGACGTAGCGCTGATGAAATCCACAAGGCGTGGTGAACGGCCAGGTGTGCATTTTACCAATATTCACACTCTGATAGCCGCTCGCGCTGACATCCTCGATCCAGCTCCGCGTCCACTCATCCGCATTCTTTAAAATCCCGGTAGTGTGCGGGTATTGGCCGGTAAAAAGACTGGCCCTCGATGGGGCGCAGCTCGGAGCCGTAACATGGCACTGGTTGAAGGATACTCCCTCTCGAACAAGCCGATCCAGATGCGGGGTCTCCATATGAGAGGCACCTAATGCAGCAATCGAATCGAAGCGCTGTTGATCCGTGATAATGAAAATGATGTTTGGGCGTGCGTCGCTCATCGAGTGAGGTTATAAAGGCGTCTGATGTTTCCGCAAACCATGAATTGTATCCAAATCACGCTTTTTCTCGCTTTTGCACTTCTCCCAACCGCTCTTCGTTCTCAGGACGGAGAGCCGACTGCCATTCGTGTCACCCACGGCCCTATCCTCGGACGCCCCACCGCTACATCGATGACGATCTGGGCTCGAACTAACAACGCCGGCCCAGTCAGCATTTTCTACGGAAAAACAGAGGGTGAACTCGATCAGGTCGCACCGCCTCTCGAAACTGCCCTAGAGAACGACAACACCGGACTCGTTACACTCGAGAACCTAGAACCCAACACTCGCTACTTCTATCGTATCGAAGATCACCAACTCGGGGGATCTTTCACGACGATGCCTGACCCGGCGCAATTTCAAAACGCTGAGTTCAATCCGGACGGCCTCTTCAATTTCAGTTTTGAATTTGCCTGCGGGAACAACCAACGAGGAGGAGGCGACAGCGCTGGCCCTCATGTTCCCGTCTATGACATCCTCAACGACGAGTGGCGAGAGAAAGTTCATTTCGCCATTCTGAACGGAGACTGGCTTTACGAGGATCGTCGCGAATACACGGCCAAGTCGTGGCTCCATCAGGTCGAACTCGATCACATGGATGACGCGCCCCGCGTTGTTCAGAAAGCGCCCAGCATTGCCGGAGTTTGGGAAAACTACAAAATCTATCTCGAAAGAGGTCGCAACCTGAGCGCGTGGCATCGCCACGTGCCCACCTTCTACACCGCGGACGATCACGAACTCCTCAACGACATTTATGGAACCGGCGAAACAGGCTACGTGAACCGCCGAGCCGTGTTTCGGGATATCGCGACTAAAGCCTGGTTTGACTACCTCGCGTGGGCCAATCCCGTCGAACACGAAAACGAAGCGTGGTTCGGAACAGGGCAATTCGAAGAAGGAAGCTCGGTCTTGAAAGACCCGGAAGCCGATTTCACGAAGCTGGACCTCGATACGATGGCAAATCTTCACGTCCATTGGGGGACCGAAACAGCCGGGGTCAAGGACTCTGAGCTCGACTCCCAGACCGGAGACCCCAATTCGGCGGTTTACGAAATTGTCGAGATACTGGGACCCAACGAAATCCGAATCTCTCCCGCCGCAAAAGCCACGGGCACGCAAAGCTACTCGATTGGACGTCGTTGCTACGGGAAATTCAGTGTTTCGAACTGTGATTTCTTTATTCTCGACACAAGGTCCCACCGGGATCTCCACGATGTGGACAATCCGGACAAACCCGGAGCATCGATGCTGGGCAAGCAGCAGTTTAAATGGCTCACGAAGAGTGTCGCAGAAAGCGAAAGCGACTTCATTTTCATCGTTTCTTCGGTCAACTTCATGGTTCCCCACGTCGGCAGCGGCGGTGGTGCGGATAAGCAACTCACCATCAAGAAAGATGATGCCTGGACCGTGTTTCTCGACGAGAGAGAGGAATTAATCGAGCTTTGCGATCAACTCGATCAGCCCGTTTTTGTTCTAACTGGTGACCTCCACAACTCGTTCGCGATTCGGATTACCGACAACGTTTTCGAATTCGCGAGTGGCCCCCACAATTCGATCAATCACGCTCCGATGAAGGACGAAGGAGGACGCCCCGCGAATGGAAAGTTCAAATACGGCCCACGCGAATGTGAAATTCGATGGTCTACCTATGCGATGGAGGATATTCCCAGAGCGAACCGAACCTTTCCTCACTTCTGCGTCGTTCGAATCAACAACGTATACAACAATGCAGTGGAGAAAGACGGAGAACGCTGGATCGCGTTCCCTCACCCTCAAGTGGTGTTTCAGTTCTATGATGCGCTCACCGGTGAGTTCCGTTATTCAGAGACCATCGTCAAAGGTTTGCCGTAATTGCCTCTGGCATTAACTGTTTTCTCTGAGTCGGCTCTTTTCCTGCTTGCAGGAAAATCTGAAAACCAGTTCACTATTCCCATCTTGACCGGAAAACTCATACGTAGCGACAGTGGAGAAGAAGTCGATCTGCAGACCGTATCTATTGTCGGCCGCAGTTCGGAGTGCCAGATTATTGTGCCCGACCCACGGGTTTCTCGCCGTCACGCCATGATCCGAAAGCAGGACGGAGGATTCTACCTCTTTGATCTGGGTAGCTTCAACGGAAGTTATCTGAACGGGTCGCGTGTTACAGCTACTCGTCAGCTCTCGACCGGAGACGTTCTCACCTTTGCGGAACACGAGTTTACCTTCCAGCAAACGGGCGGTGAAATTACGGAAGAAGACTTCGATAATCCCGGCGGTTCAACGATCGCCTTGATCCGCTCGACCCCAGTTATTATCCTAGTCAGCGACGTTATGGGCTTCACCACTCTCTCCGAGGAAGTGGCGGTCGATGATCTCGCGCAAATTATTGGCAGTTGGTATTCCGACTGTGAAAGGATTCTTTCTGAAGAGGGCGGAACCGTCGTGAAATTCATTGGGGATTCGGTTCTCGCATACTGGACCAAAGTCGACGACACCACCGTGATGAGCGCTGTCCGAACCGCCCAGAAGTTGCTCACCAGCTGCGAAAAGATCTACCAGAGCCGCCCGGACGTCTTTAACTCGATTGGTCGCCACTTCGAAATTGGCGTGGCAATTCACACAGGAAAAGTAGCCTATGGCAGAATGAGCCAGAGAGAGTTCACTCTCGTCGGCGATCCCGTGAACCTCACCTTTCGACTTGAAAGTCTGACTCGGAATTTCGAAGAGAATATTCTTCTTTCTGGCGATTTCGCAAGACTCGCTCCCGATTTGAAACCACACCTCAAGCAGCTTGGAGTGCACAAGGTGAAAGGCCGAGCTCAGGGAGTCGAAGTGGTCGCGATGACTTCTTTCCCTGAGGAATCGGAAGAATCCTGATTCAGCCTCTGGAGGCACGAGTCCATCCTTCCGAAAAATCGAAGGGAAAGCCCGGGTTGATTGCGGAGAACTTCGAAAGCGGGTTCGAATTACCCGAAACGACCTGAGATATAATCCTCAGTCTTCTTCTCTGAAGGATTATTGAAGATCTTGGTCGTCTCGTCCATCTCGATCAGATTCCCGAGGTAGAAATAAGCGGTGCGATCCGACACACGAGTCGCCTGCTGCATATTATGAGTGACGATAACGATCGTGAACTCGTTCTTTAACTCGGTGATCAATTCCTCAATGATGGTCGTTGAAATGGGGTCCAATGCCGAGCAAGGCTCGTCCATGAGGATAATCTTCGGTTTTACCGCGATGGTTCTCGCAATACAAAGACGCTGCTGCTGACCACCGGAAAGGCCCAGTCCGCTGGAATCGAGACGATCTTTGACCTCTTCCCAGAGACCCGCAAGCTTCAGACTGCGTTCCACAGCTTCATCAAGAGTAGACTTTTTGTTCACCCCTTGAATGCGAAGACCAAAAGCAACATTCTCGTAAATGCTCTTCGGGAATGGATTGTATTTCTGGAAGACCATTCCGACGTGCTTTCGAAGTTCGATCACGTCGACGCGGGGGTGGTAGATCTCCGTCCCGAGAATCCGAACTTCTCCTTTCGTGATTTCAGCCGTCGGAATGAGGTCATTCATTCGATTGAGACAGCGAAGCAAGGTCGACTTACCACAACCGGAGGGCCCGATAAAAGCGGTGACTTCTCCCTTGTTGATTTCCATTGAAATATCGCGAAGAACTTCTGTTCCTGCCACATAAGAAAAACTGACGTCATCAACTCCGATAACGACGTCTGTTCCAGTGGGATTCTCCGCAGAAGACTGGGCAGCGCTCTGACCAGAAGAAAGGGTTTCTTCCTGTTCGTGTTCCGACATAGTGTTACTCATATTGTAAGGTCTACTCAGCTGCCCATTGCGGGTAACGATTCCTTAATTCGGTTTTTCGGGAATTAGATTTTTATCACCATTTCACTCTCTTACGGTAGTGAATTCTCAGAAAAACAGACAAAGCAGCGAGGCTCATAACCAAAATCATGAAGACAAATACCGATCCATACTGCATGGGCTTGGTGTATTCTGACTGCGGAATTCTCGCAGCCACAGTGTAAATGTGATACGGCATTGCCTGAACCGACTGGGAAAAGAATCCGCCAAGGGAGCCCACATCCTGCCACGGCAACTTATCTTTGTGTGCAAGCGCCGCAGTAAACATGATCGGAGCAGTTTCACCCGCTACTCGGGTAATACCGAGAACCGAGGCGGTCAACATACCAGGGAAAGCATAAGGTAGAACTGACTTCGAAATCGACTGCCACTTGGTAGCTCCTAGAGCTAGCGAAGCTTCTCGGAAACCCATTGGAATGGCTTTCAAGGACTCCTCACAGGCAGCAATAATTACGGGGAGAACCATGACCGCGAGGGTAAATCCACCGGCCATCATACAAGTGCCCCATCCTTCGAAAGAAAGGTAGTTACCCGCGCCCAGAGGAATCGAAAAGAAGGAACGTTCCAGCGGCGCATCGGTAAAAACTGGGACGAAGAGGCAGAAAAACATCAATCCGAATAGACCGAAAACGATCGAAGGAACACCTGCGAGGTTCATGATCGCAAGACGGACCCAGTCCATAAATCGCCCTTTCGAAGAATACTCGTTCAGATAGATCGACGTCGTCAGACCGACAAAAAGCGCCACGATGATACAGATAATCGTCAGCAATGCAGTTCCGACAAGAGGACCAAAGATTCCACCTCCCGAATAAGCATGGGAGTTCTCTTCGACAATCTTCCGATCCGGATTATCCCGCCTCCACTGGGAATAATCGCTGAAGTCCATCTTGAAGGAGTCTCCATTCTCAGTCTCCCAAGTCATGAGAGTCTGAGGACTTTCGGTGAAGAAATCAGTATTCACAAAAGGCGCCGATGTCGTAAAGACAGTCGGGGCACCCTTCTTGATAATATCGAAGAAGATGTAAGCTGCGCAGATCAGGATAAAATAGGTCGCAATCCGGAGGGCGATCGATACCACCATGTCTCTGCGTCCCACTGCGGATGACTTTTTAGCAAATGGATTCTCCGTCTGACGGAGAGGCTCGTCTGTGACCTGGTCGTGCATGTCGTTCAAAGAAATAAAGATGCTGAAATTAGATCTTGCTCAGTTTCTTGAGCACTTTCTGTGCCCCGTAGTTCACAAGCAGAGATATAGAGAAGAGAACTATTCCAACCATGAACAAGGCCCTCCAGTGAAGTGACCCCTGGTCCACCTCACCCAGCTCCTGTGCGATAATTCCTGTCATCGTATGCGCCGGTTGCGCAACAACCCCTAGACCCTCCGTAAAGTCCGGTATCTTAATCTTGTTCCCTGCCACGAGAAGAACAACCATGGTCTCCCCAATAATTCGTCCGAATCCCAACAGGATCGCTGCGAGCACTCCTGAAAATGCGGTGGGTATGATTACACGAAAGACCGTCTGCAGTTTACTTGCCCCCATCGCGAGTGAATTCTCAGCAAAAGCCTGCGGCACATTGTTCAACGCATCCTCCGTGAGTGTGAAAATCGTGGGAACAGCCATGAATGCGAGGAGAAGGCCGGCATTCAGAATTGTTAGACGTTCCGCCATCGGGAATCCTGGCACCCATTGCAGCCATTCCACCTGACTCACAGCTCGCAAGGTTTCGCCGAAAACAAGAATCCCGAAGAAACCGAGGACAACGGACGGAATCGCCTCAATGAACTCAATCGCAGGTTTGATGAAATTTTGCTCTCGATGAGGGGCCAGCTGGTTGACATAGATCGCAGCTGAGACTGCGAAGGGTACAGCCACAGCTAACGCGATGATCGAAATCAGAAACGATCCAGTAAAAATTGGCAAGAGACCGTAGAAGTCGTGCCAGGAACTATTCGAGATCCAGTTTTTCCCGAAAAGGAAGGCGGAGACTGACTCGGGAACTGAGATCGTCTTATCGTGTCGCCACTCCTTGATTCCCTCTCGACTACTTTTCACTCGTGCCTCAAATCTCTCGAAAAACACAGCTGCCCGATCCAGGTTCTCCCTGGCGCTCCTCGTCTTGACCTCCTCTTTGGTGGGGATCTTGGCATACAGCTGGGACATCTCCACTTCGACTGGTGCGATCAACTCAGCGTGCTTGCCCGTCGAGTCGTAGAACGTCTGGTTGAGGGCAGCATAGTCAGGCTCTTTGATTACCACTTTGTCTGCTTCTGCCGTCATCCTCTGCCGATCCGCTTCCGTCTCAGCATTTCTAGCTCCCTTCTCCCATGCTTCCTTTCTTCCTGCCGCGGTAGAAAAGCTGACGATTTCAGCCTTGTTCTCAGAGGCGATCTTTCGCAACTCGGACTGAAAGGACTTCACCGGCCGAATCGAGGCCTGCATAGCCTTCAAAGTATCTTTGTAGGCAACCAATTCTTCAGCGGCCTTCGCCTTTTTCTCTTTGGCGATCGCTTTTAAGTTCGTGATATATTCGGGCTCATCGTCCACCTCCGGAGATGCGCTGAGAAGCGCAGCTTCCCGAAGCTTCGGCCGAGCATCCGCTGGCGGGTCTTGACCACCTACGCCCATATTCCAAACCTCGGCTGAATCAATCACAACGTCGACTTCCGTCTTCAATTCCTCGCGCAGCTCATCTACTCGCTGACTGAGTTGCTTTTGCTCCGAGGTGAAGGTTTTAATCTCCTCCTGCAATTCACTCTGTTTTGATGCGAAATCATCCGCTTCAGAGTCAAGATCCTCAAGATCCTCCTTCGCATCACTCAGATCATCTTCGACATCCTCTAATCGATCCAGATCTCGCTCCAGCCGTCCCCAGGTCCGAGCCGTGAGATTCTCGATATTCGCCATCACTGCGCGGTGAGCGCGGAGAATCGTGTCCTCCTTTTGTGCGGTCCGATTGACCTCGGCATAGTAGGCAATGTTGAGGCTGCTGTAGAGGTTGGTATGAGCAGTGATCTCATCGGTGACGAAATCTACGTATTCCTGCCCTGACTGACGATACGACTTGAGATCGTGATGGTGGTCAGGGAAGAACATGAACGCCTCACGAGCGAGGAAAATGCAAATCAGGATCAGAACAACGATGGCGACGCTCGCATTCCCCCCAAAAAAAATGCGAATCAGATCCTGCTTGGTCAATCCGAGAAACTTGAATCCTCGATTACGAAACCGCGTGGATTCGTTGGCATTAGAGCCGTTGATTTCCTTGTTCTCGGAACTTCTCATCAAGTTTGTCTGTAATCGTATTATTCGCTTGTTACAGGGCTCCTACGAGAGACGCAAGACCTTTCCTTGTCCTATTGCAAACCGTGACAATTCAGTCACTGGAATCAATTGGGCAAAACTTATGCAGAAACCATGCCTGCGATCAGAAATCACCCAAACTCTAACGAAAAAGGGCTTGGCGAAATCGCCGAGCCCTTCCCACAAATTAGAGTCCCCTCTCACGAAGAGAGGGAGAAATTCTTAGTTGGCAGGAATGAATCCTACGCGTTCAACGATCTCAGCAGCCTTCTCGTCGGTGGTTGCCCACGCGAGGAACTTGGCTCCAGCTTCGGAGAGCTTACCCTTCACAGTGTAATAGTGAAGTGAACGAGCAATTGGGTAATCAGCAGCGTTCTTAGGCTTGAGCTCGACGTCGTCGACTGCAACAGCCTTGATTCCGTCTTTGTCGGTGTAGGCAAGGCCAACGTATCCAATTCCGTTTGCGTTCTTAGCCACTTCCTCAGCGATCTGCTCGTTTCCAGCCATCTTCTGAGTGTCAGCACCGTAGTCGCGCTTGTTCATTGCCATTCCCTGGAAAGACTTGTAAGTTCCGGAGGAAGTGTTGCGAGTGTAAGCAGAGATAGGACCAGCGTCGCCGCCAACCTCAGACCAGTCAGTGATGTCTCCAGTGAAGATACCCTCAACCTGCTCGAGGGTGAGTCCCTCAACGCCGTTCTTCTCGTTCACAATCACGCCGATCATGTCGTAAGCACCGGTCCAGTCCTTGATCTCCATGCCTTTAGCAGTGAAGGCCTCGACTTCGGAGTCCTTGATGTTACGGCTGGACATTCCGATTCCATCGGATTCGGCTTGGAGGTGAGTGAAAGCAGTCGAGGATCCCTCAGCTGCAATCTCGAAGGTGACTTCAGCACCAGTTTCCTTGTAGGCTTCAGCAAGCTGAGGAACCATCTTTGCACCAAGGGTGTCAGATCCCTTGACTACGATCTTGTCTTCTGCGTTGGCTCCCAAAGCGAGGGTAGCAGCGGCGAAAATAGCGAGTGTTTTTTTCATTAATTGTTTGTTCAGAGTTGGTTTGTGTTGTGGCCAGACTTTGCCAACCGGGAAGAAAGTGACAGCCCAAAGCCGATTCCACAAACGGCACACCGTTTCAATCCTGTCACAAAACAGTCAGCCTCAACTCACACAAAAGGGTTACGGAATGGGCTCGCGCCCATTAAAGGCTTGCAAAGCAGGATCTCATAACTAACTAAAAAATAGGCAGTTACAATCATTCTACTGTACGAACAAGGTAGCCGCCGGACTTCTCATCAGCTTCCAGGCGCAGTAATCCTCGGTCTCGCGCTTCTTCAAGAACGAAATTAAATCCACGAAAGCCGTAGTAGATTTCGTTGAAACCCGGATTCTTTCGTTTGATCGCCTGTTTGATCATTGACCCCCAGATCAGATCATCCTCTCCACGAGAATCCTGCATCGTCTCAATCGTCTTGAGGAGTAGTTCAACCGCTTCGTCCTGCTTCTCAGAACCCGGCTTAGAACGAGTCGTTTTCTGGACCGGCTTTTTTGACTTTCGTCGCGGCTTCTTGCGGACGAGATCGTCGTAGAAAATAAATTCATCGCAGTTCGCAACAAACAGATCGGAGGTAGATTGCTTCACCCCTACTCCGATGACGACTTTATTGTTCTCTCGCAGTTTACTGACCAAGGGAGAAAAATCCGAATCACCGCTGATCATCACGAAGGTATCAATATGAGGCTTCGTATAGGCGAGGTCGAGGGCATCCACGACCATACGAATATCGGCAGAGTTCTTCCCCGATTGCCGAAGATGCGGAATGTCAATAAGTTCGAAGTTCGCTTCATGCATGTCCCGCTTGAATTTCGAATAGCGACTCCAGTCACAGTAGGCCTTTCGCACGACGACATTTCCTTTAACGAGGATCTGCTCCATCACCTTGGAGATATCGAATCGATCATATTTCGCCTGCTCGGCGCCGATCGCAACATTCTCAAAATCAGAGAAAATGGCCATATTCGAAATGCTGTGGTCGTTGGGCATCCCTACGAATGACGCGAATACCGGGTTCTGCAACGGCTTTGAATCGACCTCAAAGAGGAAGGGACCAGCAATGGGACAAGTATCGGGACCGATTTGCGTGAGCTTCATCCCGGCGATTGCCCACGAGGAAAGCTCGTGCGAGACTTCGCCATGCAGATCTTTCTGTTCATATTCATGATTGCCCTTGCCCTTACGATGTGGGGTCGCGCCCGATATCTGAAGGTCTATGGACAAGAAACTCAATATTCTCTGAAGTCGGGCCTCTCCGGTAAGGAACTCGCCGAGAAAATCCTGCGCTCACGGGGCATCGAGAATGTCGAGGTGGTGAAAAGCCGAGGACTCCTCGACGATTTCTATGCCCCGGAAAAACGGCAGATCAGCCTTTCTCCCTATCACTACTTGGGAACAAATTTCCCTTCTCTCGCGGTCGCATCACAGCAGGCCGGGAAAGCAATTCAGCATTTTGAAGGACATCGCCCCATTCTGTGGCGCTCCTCTGCGATTCGCTGGACAGTCTATCTCAGCATTCCCCTGCTGCTTGTTGGCGTGCTGACCCTGATCATGGGGATGACGAAAACAATCTTCCCGCTCGTTCTCCTCGCCTGGTCGCTCCTCGCCTTCTGGAACATGATGACGATCCCTACCGAACTGGATGCGGGAGAACGTGCCAAAAAGCAGCTCGAAAAACTGAAAGTCTTTCGCAACCTCGACGAACGGGTCGGGGTCGAACGAGTCATGGGGGCCGCCAGCACGGCTTATCTCGACGGAATGTTCACCGTCGGATCATGGGTCGCCCGAAGCGTGATGCCCTGGATGCAAAAGCAGAAGGACGAGCCGAAGTGAACCGCATCACTCCGGACTACACCTATTTAGAAAGATCCGTGATCTTGATGTTTCGGAACCAGACGACTTGCCCGTGATTCTGAAATCCGATGAATCCAGAGCGAGGCTTGTCTTTGATCGCGACTTTGAACTTGTTGGGAGTCCCATCCGGATTCTTCCCAATTTCCGGCCAATCGTTGACGTCGACATCAAAAACTTCGACGCCATTGATATGGCAGACAACGCGTGGACCCACTGCTTTCAGGGTCAACGAATCCCACTCACCTACCGGATTGGCCGGATTGGCTGAAGGTGCCTTGCCTTCATAAAAGGATCCGTTCAACTTGCGCGGCTCTTTCTTGCCGTGGGTTTTTTGAAATCCGACGTTGTCCATGAGTTGCACCTCGAACCCCATGTGCACGGAATTATCTTTTTCAGTTCTGTAGAACACCCCACTGTTAGCTCCTTCGGAAAGCCTGTAATCCAGCGTCAGCTCAAAATCACTGTATTCGCTTTTCGTCCAAAGATAGCCCATTCCTTTGAGCTTGGTCTTTCCCGCCTTGTCCTTGACCTCCATCATGTTGCAGATCACGGATCCATCCTCCTCGATTGACCACCCTCCTTCGGTGTAGTCAAACGCATCGAGCGACGAGCCATCAAACAGAGTCGTCGCTGCTGGAGGTTCCTCGCCGAAAATAGGAGCCGCGCAAAAGAGGACGAAGAGGGGTAGGATTCGCTTCAGGATCATATCCCATCATCACAGCGATACGCTCTTTCGCCAAGGCGAGAAATGCTACCGTATCTGCGGAATCGCCTGAAGAAGCACTTTCGTAATCTCAGACCCAGGCGACTCAAAGAGCGCATTCGATTCAGCGACTTCGACAATTTTTCCAGATTCCATCACGGCGATGCGGTCCGCGATGTATCGCACCACAGACAAATCGTGGGAGATGAAAATCATGGTGAGATCCAACTCATCTCGCAGGTCCTTCAACAGATTCAGGATCTGAGACTGGATCGACACATCGAGAGCCGAAACCGGTTCGTCAGCGAGAATGAGCTTCGGCTCAGGCCCGAGCGCTCGCGCTATCGCAATGCGCTGCCGTTGCCCGCCCGAAAACTCATGCGGATATTTGCGGATGTAGCGAGAATCAAGCCCCACGCGCTCCATTAGGTCGGAGACTGCTTTTTCCAGCCCGGCCCGGTCCTGAGCGAGATTCCCGTGACGAGTGAGAATCGCTTCCGCGAGCGTGCTGAAGACGGTCATCCGAGGATTCAGCGAGGCGTAGGGATCCTGGAAAATCATCTGAAAGTCACGACGACGTTTCCGGATTTCCTCCTTGGGCAAATCAGCAAGACGCTCTCCTTCGAGAACAACACTTCCCGAAGTCGGCGCCAACAGTTGCATGACGAGTCGGGACAAGGTCGACTTGCCGCAGCCACTCTCCCCAACCAAGCCGAGAATCTCACCTTTCTCGATTTCGAGCGAAACTCCATCAACCGCCTTCACGACCTGTATTTCGCTAGTGAGCCATCCCACCTTTTTTTCGAAGTATCGGGTCAGATTCTGAAGCTCAAGGTACAGCACGGCAAAATAGAGTTAGAGTGTTAAAGAAAGGCAACCCGGACAGTCCTGCACCCAGTGGGAAGGAGCCACTTCGATCAGGTCGGGTCGCGAGGTAGCGTGAACCGGTGCATTCGCGGGTATTTCGCATCGAGGACCGAAAGAACAACCCGTCCGATCCGAACTGAGGTTTGGCGGAAGACCGGGAATGGTGTAGAGCCGCTCTCCTTTCGCCTGAATCGCCGGGATCGATCGCTGAAGAGCTCTCGTGTAGGCGTGCTTCGGCGAGGTAAACAACGTCTTCACATCAGCCCGCTCTACAAACCGACCCGCATACATGACGTTCACATAGTCGCAGACTTCCGAAACGACAGCGAGATCGTGAGTGATGAAAATAACCGCTGTTCCGAGATCTTCCTGGCGAGCCTGAATCAAATCGAGCACTTGTCGCTGGATCGTAACATCGAGGGCCGTCGTCGGTTCGTCCGCAATGAGAATCTCAGGGCGGGTGATCAAAGCCATCGCAATCATGACGCGCTGTCTCATTCCACCGGAAAACTCGTGAGGGTAGCTGTCGATTCTCTTCCCGGGATCCGGAATGCCCACGGCATCAAGCTCGACGATGGCCCGCTCGCGCGCTTCAGCTTTACTCAAGCCTTCATGAATCAAAAGCGGCTCCATCAACTGAGTCGAAATTCGAAGAAATGGATTCAGCGACGTCATCGGATCCTGAAAGATGAGCCCAATTCGCTTGCCCCGCACGTTTCGCATCTCCGACTCCGAGAGGGAAAGCAGATCGACCCCTCCAAATAGGGCGGTGCCTCCCTCAATTCGTCCAGGAGGCTGCGGAATCAGTTGGAGAAGAGAATAGCAGGCGACCGATTTTCCGGATCCGGATTCCCCGACGATTCCGACGGTCTGGCCCGCCTCCACCGCGAAAGAAATCCCATCGACCGCCTTCACAACCCCATCACGGGTGTAGAAAGAGGTTCTCAGGTCAGTGACTTCAAGAACAGGCATGTCAGGAAGAGGAAGTGGTTTCGGCCGACACCGCGGTTGCTTGCCAGCTTACCACTCGACACCGGCTCATGTCGAAGGGAGAAAAATCGACGAGAACCTCGCAGCCGGATTCTTCACCCACTGGTCGCGGTCCCTTTCTCTCGAGAATGGCATAGGCACGGTAGCCATTCTCCATCTCCACTTCGAAGAGTCGACCTGACTCGTGAACTTGAGTGATGCGACCAAGGGCGCGAATGGGCGGACGTTCCGGCATAGGGCTTAACCTCTCTGCAAATCACGGCTTCGCAACCAGCGAGCGGATGAATTCATAGACCTGTCGTTCCCGAGATTCGCGGATCGGAAGCGTTGTCGTTGCCTGGAGAAGATAAAGATCGCGCCCAACATCGAAGATGAGTAGATAAAACCGCATTTCGAATTCCTTCTCCCCTTTCGTTACCGTTGCCTCCATCGTCTTAAAAATGGCGGGCCACTTCTTCTCTCCCGGCCCCTTGACCTGACCGGTCTTGGAATCCGCCTCCTTTCGAATCGTAAACTCTTCCTCGAAACTGGCGATCGTCATATCCATGAGATCTTGCATACTCGCATTCGTTCCGGCGCCGTAGCGCATGAAGAAACACGACGTCCGATTGTCCTGGGTCGCAAATCCTGCCTCAACAACGTTGGCGTTCAGGGCCGACTCTTCCCACCCATCGGGGAGAATCAGGGAGATCTTTTCGTCGGCAACGAAAATGCGATCTTCAGCCGAAAATGCCGTAGAGAATATGGATCCGAGCATGACACTCGCCACGACAAAAAACGCTACATCGTGAAAAAACCGTTGCTCTCTGCTCATCTTACCTCTCTATAGAACGCAGAAAATAGAATCTCAGGAATCATGGCACGAATCAACGACAACTTCCTCAAACTCAAAGCAGGTTACCTTTTCCCCGAAATCGGTCGACGCGTCAGCGCATACACCGAGGCAAATCCAGACAAAGCAGCCCAGCTAATCCGCTGTGGTATCGGCGATGTGACTGAACCTCTCCCGCAGGCCTGCCGCGACGCGATGCACGCAGCTGTGGACGAACAGGGTGACTCAAGAACCTTTCGTGGATATGGACCCGAGCAGGGCTACGACTTTCTCCGCGAAGCGATTGTCGAGAATCAATACAGCGATCTCGGAATTTCTGCGGACGAAGTGTTCATCTCCGATGGCTCCAAGTGCGACTCAGGAAACATTCTCGATATCTTCGGCCCCGGAAACAAAATCGCGATCACCGATCCGGTGTATCCCGTCTACGTCGACACCAATGTGATGATCGGCAACACCGGTGAAGCTGACGAAAACGGGGCCTACGATGGACTCGTCTACCTGCCCTGCAACGCCGAGAACAATTTTGTTCCTGCGATTCCTGACGAGAAAGTCGACCTCATTTATCTCTGCTACCCAAACAACCCTACCGGCGGAACCGCGACGCGCGAACAGCTCGAAGCTTGGATCGCCTACGCGAAAGAGAACAAAGCCATCATCCTCTACGATGCCGCCTATGAGGCATTCATCCAGGAGGACGATGTGCCGCATTCCATCTTCGAAATCGAAGGTGCCAAAGACTGTGCAATCGAGTTCCGCAGCTTCTCCAAGAACGGCGGATTTACCGGAACCCGGTGTGCCTATGTCGTGATTCCCAAGCAACTCAAAGGCTACACCGAGAGCGGCGAGGAGCAGGCAATCCACCCACTCTGGTCACGTCGCCACAGCACGAAGTTCAACGGTGCGAGCTACCCCGTCCAGCGCGGTGCCGCGGCCGTCTTTTCCGAAGAAGGAAAGAAGCAGGTCGCGGCTCTTATCAAAGGCTACATGGACAATGCAAAACTCCTTCGTGAAGCCTGCCTCAAAATTGGTCTTCCCGTCTTTGGCGGAATCAATGCTCCTTACGTCTGGGTCGGATGTCCTGAGGGTGTCAGCTCCTGGGATATGTTCGATCGTATGCTCGAGCAGGCCCAGGTCGTGATCACACCTGGTGCCGGATTTGGTGCCGCAGGCGAAGGCTACTTTCGCATCTCGGCTTTCAACAGCCGGGAGAATGTCGAGGAAGTTTGCCGACGGGTGGAAGAGAATCTCGGATAGAGCCCCAGAGAATGTCTTTATCCGGCTCCTGATTCCGCAGCCACATCAAGTTCTTCGGAAAGGCGCTGCCTTTCTCATCGCTGCACGTGACTGCCCTGTGCATGACGAGGTTTCGTGCGCGGCTTCCCGCCTCGGAACCCGTCTGGAGTCGTGTTCTTGAAACGCGCACTCTCGTGCTCACGTTTCCGGCCGCGCCCCCTCCCTCACACCTGGGGAACTGAATCACTCCACGAGTCACCGGAGTGGTGAGAGGTGTTTTTTAACGATCATCTCATTTTTTTGAATCTGGATTTCGACAATCACCGAACTCGTCTGCAGAACCCCGAAAACCGGGGGGACCAAACGAAAAACAAAATCCATTCCAAAAAATGAAATCACTCCTTATCACCACTCTCTCCATCTTCGCCTTGAGCTCCGTCGCCCTCGGCGCAGAGAAGAAGGACATCGTCGACACGGCTGTCGCCAATGGTTCTTTCAAGACTCTTGCTGCCGCTCTCGAGGCTGCCGGACTTGTCGACGCACTCAAAGGAGACGGCCCCTTCACCGTATTCGCTCCTACCGACGAGGCCTTTGCCAAGTTGCCGGAAGGTACCGTCGAGACCCTGCTCAAGCCTGAGAACAAAGATCAGCTCGTCGACATTCTAACCTACCACGTCGTCAGCGGAAACGTTCCTGCCAAGACTGCAGTCACTCTCGAAAAAGCGACTGCGCTCAACAAGAAAGACATCGCTCTCGAGGTAAAAGGTAAATCACTCACTCTCAACGGGGACTCCAAAGTCATCATTGCAGACGTAACCGCTTCAAATGGCGTGATCCACGTCATCGATGCGGTCATTCTTCCTCCTGCTAAATAATCAGCTGAAAAACCAATTCAGAGTCCCGGGCTCAAACCCGGGACTCCTCTTTACATAAATCCCACCCCAATTCCGCCGCAAACAGTGTCCACTTCCTCTCAATACGCTCAGGATGGCGCCGTCCTGGCAGGAGTGGCACTCGGAAAAGAGACAGCCATGGAACAATGCATCGCGGTGTATGGGGGACTCATCTGGTCGATTGCCCTGCGCTATGCAGAAGATCGATCCCACGCAGAAGACATCGTGCAGGATACTTTCATGGAACTATGGCGTTCAGCTCACCGCTTTGATGCGGCGATTGCCAGCGAGAAGACTTTTGTCGGTCTTCTTGCGAGAAGACGTTCAATTGACTATATACGGAAGCAGCGTCGGCAACCACCGACTGAAGAACTCATGGCTGCCGAATCACTTCCGGACGAAACCTCGCAAGCGGCGATGGAAGGCAGAATCGAACATTCCTCGCTTCTCGGAATGCTGAACGAACTGCCGGACAAAACCAGAGAACTATTCACGCTCCATTTCGAGGAAGGCTTGACCCACCCGGAAATTGTTGAGCGAACCGGTCTTCCTTTGGGGACGGTAAAGACCCGACTTCGTCGAGGTCTCATCGAAATGCGCAATCGCCTTCGCAGCCTTGATGCCCCACAACCCACAACTTTCCCAGCGTCATGAGTGATACTGCATCGATTCAGCGCCTCGAAGAACTTGAGGCTGGCCGCATTTTTGGTGATTTGTCCGAGGAAGAATGGGCCGAGTGGAGAGCTCTCTCGGAGAAACACCCGGAAACTCTCGACGGATCCCTTGAGTGGACCGCCGCGCAATTCGAATCCAGTCTTTCCGCTAATCGATCGGGCATCGATTTGCCCTCGAGCTTGAAAGACAAAGTCAAGGAAGGAACCGTAGGTTTCGTAGTCGCACCCGAAAAGGAAACTACAGCGCGACCCTCTTTTTCTCTCAGGAACTCTGCCCCCGTCGCCTGGGCTGTTGCAGCCATCCTGACGCTGCTCCTCATCTTCTCATGGACAATCCGGCCTGCGACGAATTCAGAATTGGTTGAAGTTGATGACTCTCCTGATCGTGTCGAGACCTCGTTCGCAGGTCTCGGAGACTACGAGAAGGTGTCCGGTAACGCCGTCTGGAGTGACGAGCTCCAGCAAGGATATATGAGCCTCACAGGAATGCCGGTGAACGACCCGACCGAGCGCCAATACCAGTTATGGATCGTGGATCCGGAACGGGATGAAGCTCCCGTCGACGGTGGCGTGTTCGATGTCGTCGATGCTGGAACGGTTCGTATTCCGATCGACGCGAAACTCCGAATCGATCAACCCGAGGCTTTCGTGATCACCCTGGAGCAACCGGGTGGGGTCGTGAAATCGAAACAGGAAGTCGTCGTCGCCCTCGCAAAGGCTTCCTGACCAGCTGCGTTTCTTTCCCTTCCTCCAGAAGGCGTCCATTTTCTGTGGTCTCTTCCCTTGACCTCGGGCTTGAAGTCTACGTTCCGAGCAGATGAATCGCTCGAGGCCGTCCTTTTTCCTGGCTGATCCTGTTGTCAGAGCATTGCTACTTTAAAAAGTTGAATCCAACAATCTAATCGCTTCGAATACGTAAGCACTATGAGAACCTTTGTTTTTCTATTCACATCCAGCCAGGGGAACTTCTTCCGAAGTGTCCGTAACCACGCACTTTCTCTTGCGCTCGTCGCGCTCTGCGGAACCACGCTTCTGCACGCCGAGTCTCCGGAGGAAGAAAATACGATCGGTCGACGCCTCGAATCTCTCCCCCAGGCCTCGACTTTCATCCAACTCCTTAAGGACACGGACAACAGCAAAAACCTGCTCTTCGATCCCAAACAAACGCTGACCGTATTCGTTCCGACCAATGCCGCCTTCGAGAAACTTGACCCCGTCAAGCGCGAAGCACTTCTTGCTGCCGGCAACAAGCATTGGCGAGAGCGCGTACTCGCCTACCACGCAGTTCATGGGTCCCGAGTGGATCGATATATTCTCGGAAAGATCGGACTCGTTCGTAACGGGGTCGGCCAATACCTGCGGGTAGGAAAGGAAGAGGAAGATTCCCTCACAATCGACGACGTTCCTGTCAACGAAACCGACTTCATCTGCTCGAACGGTGTCGTCCACTTCATCGACGACGTGCTCGACCCCGTCGAGCCAGATCTCTTCGAGACACTTGAGGCAGACGGCCGATTTGGCATTCTCTCCCAATTGTTAAAGCGCAGCGGACTGACCAAGCTGCTGCAGAACCGTCACAAGAACTACACGGTCTTCGCTCCGACCGACGAGGCTTTTGCGACTCTGCCCAAGGGAACGATCGATCGACTGATGGCACCCGAAAATCTCGATCTGCTCAACGAGGTTATCCTCGCCCACATCGTAGAAGGGATTCAAACCGTCAGCAAGGTTCCAGGTCTCAGCCCACTTGGGACGGAAGGCATCGATGTCCGCAATCAATACGCGCAGGAACTGACCTTCCGGAAACGCGGTGATCTCCTCACTATCGACGGTGTAGAGTTGACGGAAACGGATCGAGTGGCCCGAAACGGAATCTACCACGTCATCGCCCGCCCGATCAGCGCCAAGCGGCAGAGCCTGATCACGACCCTCGAAGATGAAGGGAACTATGGGATTTTTCTCGATCTTCTCAGCCAGGCCGGGCTGCTCGATCTCCTCGGACAGTTCGACGACCAGATTACCGTCTTTGCCCCTGTTGATGAAGCCTTCAACGAAGGCGAAAACAAGAAACTGCTGGAAAAACTTCGCGAGGATGACTCCAAGGAGATCCTCCGAGGGCTGCTTCTTCGACATCTCGTCAGCGGAAGGATTCCTCTTACCAATGCAGTCGCGTTTCAACGCTTCGATACCAACCTCTTCGCTCGGGTCGACGTCCTTCGCGATGACGACAAAAGATGGGTGCAAGGCGTCGAGATCGTCGAAACCGACCTGCTCGCGAGAAACGGAATCGCCCACGGTATTCGCGGATTGATTCCTTCTGCGATGGAGCTCCCCGATTCGGATCAGGACACTGTAAGCTACCTATCCTTTGTCGAAGAGACCCTGATCAAAGGCAGCGCTCTCGTCGACGATCTCAAGACTGAGGAAGCCACGGATTTCTATGCGGCACGCGGTTATGAATTCCTTGCTCGCTACCGGGAAATCCTGAAGTTCCGAAGTGGAATCGACGCGGCTGGCTTCCTGAAAAATCTCAAAGGCAGGAACGAGGCCTACGATTTCTCACAAACCGCATGGAGCCAGCGAAATGGATTCCGCAACCTTCAAAGAGAACTGGAGAAAGTGCGTCGTACGGAATTTGATCGCCGCATGAATCTTCCCGCGATGAGAGAGGAATAGAAAACCTCCCATCCTTCTGACCCTGAGTCAGCTCTCAATTCAGCACCGATCCCTTCAGGAGATCGGTGCTTTTTTTGGGGAAGTCCATTTCACTTACCCTCAGATCCTTCGTGACGAACATCGGGAAAAAGATCCCTAGTGCTATTCTCTTCGACACATCCATTAGCATTACGGTCTATGAAAAGCGTATCAAATTTGATTAATCAGATTCCTTAAACTCTATATGTACTCTTCCAAATTCCACTGGATGGCGAAGCGTTCCCTGTTACTCTCAGTCCTCTGCTTGGCTCTCTTTCCATGTCAGCAGAGTTTCGGCCAAAGCGAGGCAAGCGATGTCCCTTCTCTGACGACAGCAGAAGTGACCGAGATTCTCACAAATCGGAAGTGGGTGCGTTATGCCTACAGGACCAGTACGGTGTTCTCGTTTCTGAAAAATGGTGAACTACGAGCAGACGGAGGAGAATCCGATTGGAAAAGCTTTGAAGTGAACAACGAAACCGTGACGATCAATTCGCTCAAAGAGAAACTTTCTTTTTCCCTGTGCTCACGAAACCCCTACATCCTGAACTGTCGATCCGGGAAGAAGCACTACACCTTCGTCGAAATCCTCGGAGGAACCTCACTCGGGATGAAACCGACCCGCTCTGTGGACGAGCTCAAAACTTTGCTCACGAGTCGAAAGTGGAGTCGACACGGATGGGGACAAGGAAACAAGACATTCAGCTTTCAAAAAGGAGGAACCCTGAAAGACGCAGAAGAAGCCTCCAAGTGGGTCGGCTACTCCTTGAACGACGAGGTATTGACGATAGATGCCACCGGCCAGAAGAATGGAAACTTTGTCCTTTTGACGGATGAACCAAATACCTTTGTTTCCACCAATCTCTCTGAAAAGGTCATCTTTGTTGAGAACCGGGACACGATCGTTTACGGCCCGAGCAGAACCTTCACAAACAAGGACGGTAACCAGATTACCGCCGAGGTTACCGGCATCTCTGATGGAAAAGTTTCCGTGGTGAAGGATGAGAAACCCTTCCAAATTTCTATTTCGACTCTGATCGACGATGACATCAGCTATCTGAAAGACTACCTGAAAAAGAATCCAACTTACTCGGTGAGAATCGCGATCTTTCCTCAAGAAGGAATGGCCAAACTAGTAGGCTCCACCCGGATCAAAGGGCGTCTTGGCGAAGGTGGCGGATCAATGACGAGTACGAATCTAAGTAAGGATCGTAAACAGACGACTACCTCGACGAAACAGGAACACCTCATGATTTCTCTAACCAACGATTCCACGGCACCATTGGTAGATTTGAGCGTGGAATACAAAGTTTATATCACGGAACTGAAAGATACGGGTTTCAGCGGAGCCAACACACGAACCTACAGTAAAAAGGGAGTGATCGAAGTTCCCGAACTAGGAATCGGAGAAACCTGCAAAGTTTGGACAGAAACGATCAAACTGGAAAACAAGACGAGTGCCACTAAGCAGGTGACGACGACCGAGTACACGGATGGAACTTCAAGCTCGATCAGTAAGGTCAGGCGAAATCGAATCCGGCCGGAATCCCAGGGAATCTGGATTCGAGTCAAGGAAGGGGACACGATTATTGAGGATTACAAAAAGCTCAGCGACTCGATCAAAAAGGAATCGCTCTCCTGGTGACTTATCACCCACCTGCGCCTTTGTGTACGCGCTTGCCCCCTAAGGCTCCAATCCTGAATTCTCCTCGATAAACTTGGCTACGTCCGCATTCCACTCGGCGTTGGATTTCTCGATCGTATACATCATGTGGCCGCCTTCGTAGAAGGTGTATTCGATATTCTCGAGTAATTCAGGATCGATCGAAAGATGATCGAGACTGTGCTCAATCGCAGAAAACGGAGTTGCGAGATCCTGGTATCCACAGTTCACCATGACCTTCAGGGCCGGGTTCTCTGACATCACAGAAGAAAGCTGGCCAAGCACATTGATCGGCTGACCAATAAAGGCATCGCCATAGTCCCAAGGTCGGACCCGCGAACTCAGAATTTCGTAGACGAGATCGCTTTCGAACTCGAGATCCCGACGCACATAATCGTTCAGCGTCGCAGAGAAGGGACCGAAGACAGCAGCATAGCTTGGATCATAACCAGGAGAGTTTCCGGCGAGATTCCCATCTTTCCCAGTCACCCGAGCATCAAACCGCCCGAGGACCAGACCTTCTTCTTTCAGTAATTCCTCTCGTAAGAAGCTGGACGAAATCCGTAGATCGTGACGCTTCACCACCCCAGCGTCGATTCCTGTAAATCGGCTCACTTGCGTCGCAATGGCCTCCTCGGTCACATCATCGAGCCGCCCCCCAGAAAGCAATGCCGAGGCGTAGTCCCCCTTGGCGAACTCAGCGACTGCTTTTCGCCGCGCCTCCGGATCATCGAGAAGATCATCCGATAACTTCTTGTGATAGGCGGCGGTCTCACAAAGAGCAGGGAGGAAAGTGACGTAAGAGAGATCGCTTCCCCAGAGGGTATCAAAACTGAGAACTCCCGAAACGAGGACAATCCCATTCAGGTAGAGTCCAAAATCATCATGAAGCGTGTTGGCCAGTCCGGCGGCCCGGAAGGCACCATAACTCTCTCCTGCGAGAAATTTTGGGGAAAGCCACCGACCGTTTCGCGTCGTGTAGAGCCGAATAAATTCTGCCATCGAATCGAGGTCGCCTCTGAACCCATGAAACTCGTTCGCCTTCTTGTCATCCTGGGAGCGGCTGTATCCCGTGCTGACCGGATCAATGAAGACGAGGTCGGCAACCCGTAGAATGGAATGAGGATTATCCCCCAGCCGAAACGGAGGTTGCGGCATCATTCCGTCCTCCGTCATCTGGACCCGCTTGGGACCAAAGCCTCCTAGATGCAACCAGACTCCCGAAGAGCCGGGGCCACCATTGAAACAGAAAACGATAGGACGGGTCTGGGGGTCTTCGACCCCACTCTTCGTGTAGGCGACGTAAAACATCGAAGCCTTAGGATCCTTCTCCCGCTTCGAGATGACCATCGTCCCCGCGGTCGCGGAGTACTCGATTGTTTCTTCGCCGAAGGTTCCCTCGTGCTTGGTGACGGAGTGGGCCTCCTTCGGCGACTCGCCTTTCTCCGTTTCCTCATTCTCCTCTACTTTTTCCGGCGTCCCATTGTCCTTTTCCTTTTCGTCATTGGCGACGAGAGAAGAACTGACAAAGAGAAGACCAAGAAGAAAGAGGAACCAGAATTTCATGTGGGGAAAACTACGCGACTTACTCCCCTTCTGGCAAGCTCTCGAAATCGGTAAAACCCCAGACAAGGTCACCCCCGTCCCGATCGATGCGCTGGTTCGATGAACCACGAAACACGACCTTGCCCCCCTCGTCGGTTCGATTCTGTCCCACCGAGTAGAGAAGGTAGCGATCCCCATCTCGGCGATACTGGATGGGATCTCCCGATGGAGAAAAACGATCCACGGGAACTTCTGCTAGGTAATCCGGGACGAGGGCCGCAAGACTCCCCGGATAATCGCCTTCCTTCTTGTGATACAACTCCAGGGCACAGGAGAGGTGGGCCAACTCTGCCGCAGTCGCTGCGGAAAAACTACGCTTGGCAACGCCTGTGATCGCCGGAACCATGATACCCGCCATGAACCTGCGAGGGTGCGGGAGGCTACCGATCCGGATCTTTCTCCCCATTTCTTCGACGTTCTCTTCTTTCCCAATTTTGCCCTTGTGCAGGGGCTTCAATCCTGATTCATAGATCCATTCAGCAGCGAAGGCCTTGTTATGATCCCAAATACCATTGGGCAGGAAGCTCTGAGCATACTTTGCCGCTTGATCTCCCGTTCCCAACAAATCCCCCAGCCCCGCAGGCGATTCTCCTGAATTCACCGCTTTGAGGAAGTCCATGGCTCCAATGGTGTAGGCGCAAAGCTCAAAATTCAAAGATCTTTCCAGGTTTGCGACGATCTCATCCGACTCGCCCGCGAGACGGGATTGAATCCATGCGAGGCTTTCCTCTGACCACAAATCTTCCTGCAACCCATACCAGATCACCGACATCTCGAAGCCATGAATGGTGATCCCGACGAGATGCAAAATGAGGAGGGGTTGAGAATTCGAAACCTTGCCCAGCTGTTGCAAGGTCTGCAGGGCTTTGCGCGCCTCTTCTTCATTTCCTGCTTGCAACTCCGCACAGGCTCTCAGCGCCTGAAAGCGAGATAAGCTCATGAAATCGAAGGCGTAGGGCAACTCCATCGCAATCTGTTCCATAAAGGTCTCTCCGATAGAAATAGGAAATACGGCCTCCGGGCGATTTGCGGCACGATCCAGCTCTGCGATCGTCGACTCATTTTCCCGAATCCAGGCCAAAATGCTCTCACCAGAATCTCCCTCCAGTTCGAGGAGTTCAGCCGCGAACTCAAGATCGAACTTCTTACGGACCTGCCATTGCGCATGGTATTGCTCCCCACCAGAACTTTTGGGGACCACCAGTTTGCGAACTTCTTCGACTTTTTTGGGATCATCATAAACGTTCTCGCCATCCTCTCCTTTTTCGAACTTGCTCAGAGAGAGCAGTAACGGGTGTGCTCCAAAATTCTGATCCGCTGGAGGGACTTCTCTCATCAACTTCAGGGGATCGAGCTCGACGCCTGCATCGATCAATTTTCTCTCGACCCGGCTCCACTCCCGAGCCCCACTCCAATTCTCGTGAACGAGAACAAGGACGAGGAGGGAAATCAGCAGCAGAATAATGATTCCAATGACTTTGAAAACGAGAACGGCTCGAGAGCCGCGAGGGGAAGGGGAGTCTGTTTCGGTCGTCATAGGTCTTTCTAGTCTGGGTTAGGAAATGTTTCAGAGGGAGGGCTCCCCGCGAGAGGAATACGGGCCGCGAGAAGATAGACTTGCTCTTCTTCGATCCCGAACCGATCAGCAATCTCAGCCGTTCCCGAGCTTGCCGGAGTTGAGAAATGCATCGCCGCAATCGCGACCCAACAGGCAGCGATTGCGCCCCAGGAGAGTTTCGCGGCGACGCCTTTGGGAGCGAACCCAAATCTTAGTCGCGAGATCGGGCGGTCCGACGCTTCCCCCATCGCCGAGTCGATCAGATCCTTCTTCCACTCGTGCGGAAGGGTTTCGCGCTTCAAATCTGCGAGTGTTTCTTCAAGAGTGCTCATCGGTTCGTTTCTGCACAAAGTTTGTTGTAAAGGGGCTCCAGGCTCTCCTGCAACTTGGAGAGTCCGTAGCGATAGCGGCTCGAAGCCGTATTGGGCGAGATGGCGAGCACTTCGCCGATCTCACTGAAAGTCAGGGCTTCCCACAGCTTGAGCTGGACGACAAGACGCTGATCTGCAGGTAGTAAGGCGAGGGAGTTCTCCAGCGAATCCCTCATCAGCCAGTCCTGCAACAGATCCCACACGTCCGACTCACAGTGAGCGAATCGACGAAACAGCGAAGCGGAATAAGCGGCGTGCTCATCGTAGATTCGTTCCAGTTCGTCTCGTTGCATTCGGATAGTGTGTCTTCAGAATAGCAGACGCAGGCCTCAAAAGCTTTCGTCTACTTTATTTTCTTATTTTTCAAAAATCCGCTGAATCAGCTCTGCCATGGGGCTTGTGAAAAATTTCACAAACGGGTTGCTCAGGGAGTTGGCGGACGTAACATCTGTTTGAAACCGCCGACCCATCATGTCCGAAGTGATTCAACAGCACGCTGCCTACGACTCAAAGGTCGAGGGAAATATTATTTTTACCCAAGTCGATACGGCCATCAACTGGATGCGAAAAAACTCGCTCTGGCCGATGCCAATGGGCCTTGCCTGTTGCGCTATTGAGCTGATGGGTTCCGCTTCCTCCCGGTTCGACATCGCCCGATTCGGTGCCGAGGTCATGCGTTTCTCTCCTCGCCAGGCCGATGTCATGATCGTTGCCGGCACCGTGACTTACAAAATGGCTCTCGCCGTGAAGCGTGTCTGGGATCAGATGCCTGAGCCCAAGTGGTGCATCGCAATGGGAGCCTGCGCCTCCTCGGGCGGAATGTATCGCAGCTACGCCGTTCTCCAGGGAATCGACAACCTGATCCCCGTCGACGTCTATGTTTCAGGTTGCCCTCCACGCCCGGAAGCTCTCATCGAAGGATTGATGAAGCTTCAGGACAAGATCGAAAAATCTGAGTCAGGAAAAGCACATTTTCAGGCCGATAAGACAGCCTGACCCTCTATTTTCATTCGGTATGAGCCAGTCCTTTGTTTCCGCCCTCCAGGATCGTTTTGGAGAAGCCATCCTCGAAACTGTAGAATTCCGCGGTGAGCAGACCCTCATCGTGAAAGCAGAAGAGGCGAAAGCCATTCTCACTCACTGCTGCGACGAGCTTGCTTTCGACTACCTGATCGACATCAGCAGTCTCGACAATTTCGGGGAAGAGCCACGCTGGACCCTCGTCTATGAGCTCTACACGATGGCCAATCAAGCCAATCAGCACCTGCGGATCAAGTGTGACCTCGCCGAAGACCAGAAAGCCGACTCCGTATCCGAGATCTGGGACACAGCAGGTTGGCACGAGCGCGAGATCTACGACATGATGGGTATCGAGTTTTCAGGACTCGCCGATCATCGCCGCATTCTCATGTGGGAGGGCTATCCCTATTTCCCTCTTCGCAAAGACTTTCCATTGGCGGGTCGCCCCAGCGAAATGCCAGATGTGGCATTCACCGAAAAGGCACCCCTTGCAGGAGGACCTTTCGTTACGTCTCCGACTTCAGCGACCACGGTTCATCGCGAACCGCGCTCACGGGAAATCGATTGATCCTCCGCTCGCTCCATCGGAGTGTTTGCCATGCCCGAATGGCTCATCGAAGGATGGTCTTTTATCAAAGACCGTGAAACCCTGTTCACTTGGATCGGAGGAATCTCCCTCTCCATTCTTATCGTTAGCGCTATCGCAGTGCCGATCATAATAGGGCGGATGCCTCATGACTACTTTCTAGAAAGCAGCGAAACCGCTGAGGAAATCCGGGAACAACACCCTGCCCTCCGAATTGCTTTTCTGGTTCTGAAAAACCTCATCGGCGGCACTCTGGTTCTCGGGGGAATTCTTATGATCATCACCCCAGGACAAGGAATACTCACCATCATGATTGGTCTTCTGCTGATGAATTTCCCCGGGAAACATCACTTCGAAATCTGGCTTATCAGACTGGGACCGCTCAACCGAGCCATCCAGTGGATGCGAAAACGAGCGGGCAAACGTCCGCTTCAACTACCTGAACCCGAGCCGTCTTCCCCATCGTAACTAACGACGCCAGTACGAAAATCGATTTGTGATTTCCGTATCGGCATACTTATTGCGCAAAACATGAGCGATCACATCCGACTCCACATCCCGGGACCCGTTGAGGTCTCACCCGGCACCTACGAAGCAATGGCACGACCCATGATCGGTCACCGCTCCAAAGATTTCGTAGCTCTCTATGATTCAGTCCACCCCCGGCTCCAGGAGCTGATGGGCACGAAACAACCTGTCTTTCTTTCGACCTCATCCGCCTGGGGCGTCATGGAAGGGGCGATTCGCAACCTCGTCAAAACGAAGGTGCTCTGCTGTTGTTCCGGAGCGTTCTCCGACAAGTGGGTCGACGTCGCCCGTCGCTGCGGCAAAGAGGCCGAAGCTTTGCAGTATGATTGGGGAACCCCGGTCGATCCTGCCGATATCGACGCAAAGCTCGCGACCGGCGAATTTGATACCGTGACTTTCATCCACAACGAAACTTCTACAGGCGTGATGAATCCACTCGCCGAAGTCGCCTCCGTGGTTCGGAAATACGATGATGTCTGTCTCGTCACTGACACCGTCTCGAGCTTCTCCGTGGTTCCAATCGACTTCGATGCCCTGGGAATTGATGTACTTCTCACCGGAAGCCAGAAGGCTCTTGCCCTGCCTCCCGGCCTTGGGATTTTCGCCGTGTCAGAGCGTGCCTTCGACCGCGCCGCTTCGATCGAAGACCGCGGTTACTACTTCGACTTTCACGAGTTTAAAAAGAATCAGGCCAAGTCGATGACGCCAAGCACTCCTTGCATTGCGACCATCAACGGTCTCGACCACCAGCTCGATGCCATCTTCGAGGAAGGAATCAAAAATCGCTTTGCGCGTCACGAAAAGCTGAACAACATCGTTCACGAATGGATTCGCTCGAATGGCTTTGAGTTTTTTGCACCTGAAGGTTTCCGTTCGAAGTCGCTGACTTGCATCAAGAACAACAGGGACATCGATGTTGCCAAGCTCGGTCAAATCATGCGCGCAGAACACGCGATGCAGATCGACGGAGGCTACGGTAAAATCAAGGGGACCACTTTCCGCCTTTCCAACATGGGTGACGAAACGGAGGAAACCGTTGGAAATCTTCTCGCTGCTCTCGACGACTCTATGACAAAGCTGTAGAATTTCCTGACCGAAGCGGGCATGCGGGTGCGTGCCCCTTTAGCTTTATGATTCAACTTTGACCGTGATGGGTCGCGCTTCGGCGCGACCTCCGCGGTATCCCAGACGCCGGAATGTCAGCTCTCCTTCCCGCCAACCTCGATCGCACTGCCGTCAAGATTTGTGGAATCACAACGGGAGATCAGGCGACTGCGATTGTCGAGGCCGGAGCCGACGCACTCGGCATCAATTTCTGGCCAAAATCGAAGCGTTATATCGCGATCGAGAAAGCGCAGCCATGGCTTCGTGAGCTGGAAGACTCCGTTCCTCGAGTCGCCGTTACGGTCAATGCAAGCGACGACGAAATTCGCACACTGATAGATTCCGGAGTGATCGATTGGATCCAGCTCCATGGGGACGAGACACCCGACAGAGTTAAGTCACTGACCCAACAGGGTTGCCCCGTCTTTAAGGCGATGGGAGTGAAGGATCGTAAATTGCTGGAGACCGCCTCTCAATACGCCTCCTTAACCCTTCTGCTCGATGCCTACGCTCCCGTCGAATACGGCGGCAGTGGAGAAACGATGGACTGGAGTCTGGGATTCGAGGCGGTGAATAGATGGCCCGAGCGACAGATCATTCTCGCCGGAGGATTGACTCCCGACAACGTCGCCGAAGCAATCCAACAGGTGAAACCAGCTGGAGTCGATGTCGCGAGCGGTGTCGAATCGAGCCCAGGAATCAAGGATCTCGATCTGGTTCGCTCGTTCATTGAAGCGGCGCATGGTTGATTGATAAATCTTGTTCTTACTCTTACTCCCGATCTTAGTTTTCTCCCTCAGCGCGGGAGCAAGAACAAGAGAGGAATCACTACCGCGCCTCCAG
Source organism: Verrucomicrobiales bacterium (assembly GCA_965657775.1). Classification (GTDB taxonomy): domain Bacteria; phylum Verrucomicrobiota; class Verrucomicrobiia; order Verrucomicrobiales; family DEV007; genus Arctic95D-9. Next base: position 35,852 of record CBFHPY010000005.1, on the reverse strand, counting down.
GGTGCCCTCCACCACCCCGAGCCGCGAATCGACCTGAAGCTGCGACCAGAGAGCTTCGCCTCTGGTCTCTTCGCTTAACAATTCCTGATAGGCAGCAATCGTCTGCTTGGTATCGAAAGCATCTTCTTCAAGCAGTTCGACTCGATACCGCGAAAGCCCGGCGCCTCGTAGCGCTCCGAAAAAGCGGGCTCCACTCTGGGCTCTTCCATTGAAGAGCGTATTTCGACAGCCGACGTCGGCAGAGAGTGGGTGCAACTGCCCGACACGATCGCGAAGCTGCACCTCGTGCTTGTCACATGGGCGCCCGCAGTTCGTCACATCAGTGCCCTCGGAGAGAAAGGTGCAGAATACGCAGTGCTCCATATGAAACATCGGCATGTGCTGATGCAGGGTAATCTCAAACCACTCCGGAGGTGCCATCCCGAGAAGGTCGAGCACCTGCTCGATATTCAGATCGTAGGAGATGGTCAGATTCTCCATTCCCTGCTTGATAAGACGAGCGGCACAAATCGGATTCGCGACATTGAGGGAGAAATCTCCGATCATGCGAATTTCGGGATGTTTTCGAAAGTGATAAATCCCTCCCAGGTTCCGTACGAGAACTCCATCCGGTTTCGCTTTTTCGACAACTCGAAACAAGCCGGTCTCCCCCGCTTTCTGAATACGTGGCGTTGCGACAATCAAGGAAACCTCAGGATGCTCCGTTCGCACTTTCTGAACCAGCCCCCGATAACGACGCACATCTTCCAGGTCGACATAGAGCAATCGAATCCCGCTCTCGATCGCTGCATCGACCTGCTCTTCGGTGCGACAAAGAACGCGCAGCTCTGGTTCCTTGGCGACCTGGTTCTCGACAACGGGCAGAAGGTCCCGAGCGGTAGCCCCGGTGACCCGGCGTTGCGTAAACTCGTTTTCCCGTTTTCGATCGAGCTGCTCGACGAGGGAACGCCGCAATCGATTCAGCTCGCTCATCGGACACATCACTTCGCCGTTCAGCTCGATTGCGAGATCAGCGATTCGGTAGACGGTGCTACCAAGACGTCCCAGTTGCTTTCGGAGAACAGCTTCATCGAGCGGTCGCTTCTCCGCGACCTGCAATGGCTGCGAAGACTCGACGACAGCTCCGTTCTCAACATCTTCAATCCGAAGCGGCTCACCCACCGAACCGGAGACCTTCCATCGCACGGATACACTCCGTGACGGGAGAGATTCGCGCTTCCAGGTTTTCTGCAATTCCGAATTGAGCGCCGGATCATCGGTTTTCCAGATGCGATCTCCTGATTCCAGTCGCTCAAAGTCGATCTTGTTCCGCTGAAAAAAGAGCCGGCCTTTCTCGATCTCGTAGACACGACCACCCTGCTCGTGGTCGGTATTCCCACCGGTATCAAAAACGATTCCATCGCCCTTTTTGACATCGGCCTCGCCCTCAAATTCGATCCAATCAGCTCCTACCCGACTGATGCGTCCGACATAAGCTCCTCGCTTCTTTCCGAATCGAGCATGGACCAGTTTCTTGTTGTTGATCCCTTCGAGCCACCCCGTCGAGAGACCTCGGGAGAAAGCCATTTCGAGCTCATACCTTTCCTTATCCGAGGAGATCTCCTTTTCACCATCTTCTGCGCGATCGATCGCCTGCCGATAGGCCCGCGTTACGGCAGCTACATACTCGGGAGTCTTGAGCCGCCCCTCGATTTTGAAACTCACGACTCCGAGCCGAATTAATTCGGGTATCTGATCAATCCCGGCAAGATCCTGTGGAGAAAGAAGATACTTTTGATCTCCGAGATCAAACTCCTCACCATCGACGACCAACTCGTAGGGCATGCGACAAGCTTGAGCGCACTCACCCCGGTTTGCGCTGCGTTGACCGAGTGATTCGCTGGTGAGGCATTGTCCAGAATAGGCCACACAAAGGGCCCCGTGAACAAAAGTCTCCAGCTCGACAGCATCCGGCTCGGTGGCGTGGAAAAGGCGAATTTCCCGCATTGAATTCTCTCGAGCAATCACGGCTCGATCGAGCTGGAAAAGTTCGTCCGCAAAAGACAAGGCTTCCGGCGAGGTGATCGTCATCTGAGTCGAAGCGTGGACATCGAGGTCCGGCACCATCGTCCGAGCCATCGTCGCCAATCCGAGATCCTGAACAATGATCGCATCCACGCACGCCTTGCTGAGTCGATGCAGTTGGTCCGCGGCTGCCTCGAGTTCTCCTGGAAAGATGAGCGTATTGAAAGCGACAAACCCGCGAACTCCATGCTCGTGAAGAAAAGCCATCAACTCGGGAAGATCAGCTGGAGTAAAATTATCCGCGCGAATTCGAGCATTGAACTGCGGCATACCAAAGTAGATCGCGTCAGCACCATTGGCGACCGCAGCGCGTGCACATTCCCAGTTTCCCGCCGGCGCGAGAAGTTCTGTCCTCGAATCTCCCATCGGCGAAGTCTATCACAGCCACGCTTCTTCTCCTCTTGAAACTTGGAGGAGCTCGCCGCAAGCTCTCCCATGGCTCGAACTCTACTCGTGGCGACACACAATTCTCACAAGACCCAGGAAATGCAGGTCATTCTCGCTGACTTGTTCGATGAAATTGCCGACCTGACGTCGCTGCGAGGGATGGTTCCACCCAAAGAGGATGGAACAACCTTCGCCGAGAATTCAGCGATCAAGGCTCTCGCGGCGAGCCGGGAGATGCCCGAGGCCTTTGTTCTTGCTGATGACTCCGGTCTCGAGGTCGATGCCCTTGACGGAGCACCAGGAATTTACTCGTCCCGCTTTTCAGGAGATAACGCAACCGATGCTTCGAACCGAGAGAAGCTGATCGATGAACTGGCCCGCCCTGAAAACGCAGCAAAAAGTCGATCCGCCCGATTTCGCTGCGTCGTCACAATCGCGCAACGTGGCGAAGTTCTCGCCGTATTCGACGGAGCCGTCGAAGGTTGCATTGCCAATGCGATGACAGGAGGAGGCGGCTTCGGATACGATCCCCTCTTTATCCCGGAAGGCTATGAAGATTCCTTCGGTATTCTCCCCGAAGAAGTGAAGAACGGAATGAGCCATCGCGGCCGTGCCTTGGAGAAATTCCAGGCCTGGATGGCGGAGCGGCAGCTGCTCTGAAGAAGAGCTCACCGCTTCAGAATAACAATCTCTCGTTCTTCTTCCCCTGCACGGACTCGGACGACTACGGAGTCTTCTTTGACTCCGGCGAGAAGAAAGGAATGCTCAGGGTGATCTTCCACTGCGAAGGACTCGCCCTCTTTGACGTAGAAGCTGCTCGTCGGATCTGAAGCGACCGCCAACTGCGCAAAATAGGTGGGTATGATTTCGCCCACCGTCCTTACTAAGGTATGCTGCGACTCTCTCGGGAGATAGACAATGCCCAACTCCGAAGCGTCGACAATAACACCTGTCTCCGTTTTCACCTCTTTCTCAGTGAAAGACTCGACTCGAAATTGCTGATCCTCTGAAACCTCTCCCACCCTCAAGAGAAAGGTGCTGCGCTTTGGCCACTTCGCGGAAGGGACTCGAGTAATCTGAAATCGTTCCTCATCGGGACGAGCTACAAATTTGAGATGATACTGCTGCTGCTGACGAGACTGAAATATCAGGACGTCTTCCGGAAGCTTCGACTTGTTCTCCTTTTTCTCGCAGGAAACACACCCAACGAATGCCAGCACAATCAGACCGGAAATTTTGATCTGAGTTCTCATGATCTCCGTAGCAGAGGGGCTAGGAAATTTCCAACTGCACTGGACAGTGATCCGACCCCATTACCTCTGGGAGAATCTTGGCCGATTCGACTCGATCCATCAGACTATCGGAAACGCAGAAATAGTCGAGCCTCCACCCCACATTCTTTGCCCGAGCTCCGCCACGGTAGCTCCACCAGCTGTAGTGATCCGGTTCATCGGGATGAAAATGACGAAACGTGTCGACAAAGCCGGCTGCAAGAATGTCATCGAATCCAGCTCTTTCTTCGTCCGAGAATCCTGCATTTTTCCGGTTCGACTTGGGACGGGCCAAATCGATTTCCTGGTGAGAAACGTTGAGATCTCCCGCGAAGATGACCGGCTTTGTTTTTTCAAGATCCTTTACGTAGGCCAGGAAATCCGCATTCCATCGCTGGCGATAAGCAAGCCGACGCAATTCGTTCTGGGAGTTTGGCGTGTAAACATTGACGGCGAAAAAATCCTCGAATTCCTGGGTCAGGACTCGGCCTTCCTGGTCGTGTTCTTCGATTCCAATTCCAAGCTTCTCGGAGAGGATGGGATGACGACTAAAGCTCGCGACACCTGAGTATCCTTTCTTGACCGCCGAGTTCCAACTGAGATCCCATCCCCCGGATTTAAAATCGACATCAACTTGGTCACGCTCTGCTTTGACCTCCTGAAGAAGAAGGATATCTGGCTGGTGTTCTCCCAGAAAATCGAGAAACCCCTTCTTCAGCACTGCCCGAATTCCGTTCACGTTCCAACTGATTAATTTCATCTTTAAATTCTTCCACGTCTCCGCGAAAGTTTCCACAACTGCAAGCAGTCAGAGATTTTCCTTGCGATTCGACGAGACGCGAGGAAATACATTGTGCTACCCCCCGAAAACCTGCTGAAAAAACTCCAGTTTTTTCGCACTTTTTTAAACAAACGAGCGAGTCGATATCGCTCCTCAACGTAAACCCATCGGTTTCAGTTCATGATAGAAGTCGAAAATCTAGAAAAGCACTTCGGTGCAAAGGTGGCCGTGGACGGTGTTTCGTTCACGGTAAACAAAGGAGAAGTTCTCGGATTTCTCGGCCCCAACGGCGCTGGAAAGTCTACTACCATGCGGATGGTGACAGGTTTTCTTCCTGCGACAGGCGGCCGAGTTTCCATCGGTGGAGCCGATATTGAGGACAACGAAATCACAGCGAAATCCAAGATTGGATATCTCCCCGAGGCGGCGCCGCTTTATTCTGATATGACGGTTGAAGGGTTCCTCCGCTTCTCTGCCGAGATGCGAGGCGTCCCCGCTGGCGAATTGGACGCGGCGATCGACAAGGCGATCGAGACCACATTTCTCGAGCCTGTCCGCCACCAGAGCGTCGACACCCTCTCCAAAGGGTATCGGCACCGCACCTGTTTTGCGCAATCGATCATTCATGATCCCGAGGTCCTCATTCTCGATGAACCGACCGATGGACTTGATCCGAATCAGAAACACGAGATTCGACAGTTGATTCGCCGGATGGGTGAAACAAAAGCGATCATCTTTTCGACCCACATTCTGGAAGAGGTCGAAGCCTCGTGCACTCGAGCCATCATCATTGATCGCGGAAAAGTGATCGCTGACGGAACTCCCGACGAACTTAAAGCCAAGTCTGCGAATGCCGGATCAGTCCTCCTTCGTGCCACAGGACTTGCCGGATCTGGGATTGAAGCCGAACTGGAGAAACTTTCTGAGTCTCGCTCATTCAAGATCGAGGAGTCGAATGATGAAGGTATTGTAGCCCGAATTCTTCCAGCCAAAGGTAAGGGCAAGGATCTCGGTTCGGCCGTCTCTGCTCTTTGCCGGACGAAGAACCTGACCATCGAAGAACTTCGTGTCGAAGAAGGTCGTCTCGACGAGCTCTTCCGCGAGATCACCAAGACCGACGACGAAGCCTGAACCCAACTATTTTCCGAACCTGGATAGAATCTCATCATGGATGCACTGATTACTCTCTTGCTGGAATTTGCGATCCCAACGCTTGTCGTTGCGGGAATCTTTGTCGCAATTCTTTTCTTCGCGCTTCCTCGCGAAGTGCGAACCATCTTCAAACGTGAGCTGAAAAGCTATTTCACATCGCCGATCGCATACGTTCTCTTCATCGTATTCCTCGGCATCTCGAATACGCTTTCCTTCTTTTTTACCGGAGTGCTTGAAGGAGGCGAAGCAGACTTGTTCCTGCCCTACTTCCAATACCTCCCCTGGTATCTCGTCCTGATCGCTCCCGCCGTTGGCATGCGACTCTGGTCCGAGGAACAGAGGCTGGGTACGATGGAACTACTCCTCACCATGCCGATCGCGCCCTGGCATGCGATCCTCGGGAAATATCTCGCCGCCGCCGTGGTTCTCTTTGCCATGCTCGTGCTCTCTTTCCCAATCGTTTGGACGATCAACTATTTGGGCGATCCGGATAACGGAGTGATCATGGCAGGGTTCGTCGCGACCTTCTTCGTCGCGCTGTGTTTCCTCGCCGTGACATCGGTCATTTCTGCCATAACTCGCAGCCAACTTGTTGCGCTTCTTGTTTCGGTGACCCTCTGCCTCGTCCTCTGGCTTGGCGGCCTTCCCAACATCAGTGAACTCCTCATGAGTATGAAGGGTGGATGGCTCGTCTTCTGGCCATTCCTCAAACTCATCAATGTACTTGGAGTAATGCCTCACTTCAGCGAACTCGCCAAGGGCGTGCTCGGGCTGAGAGACATCATCTTCTTCGTTTCATTTATCGCCTTCTGTCTCTTCGCCACATCCGTCGCCATCCGACTTAGAAGAGCCTAATTTCAACTTCCCCCCAATTTTACCAACCCTGCTTCCGGTGAACAACATGAGTGAATCGAACCAAGCAAATCCATCCCGCCGCAATCGAAAAACCAACGCCCTCATTGGCTTGAGTGTAGTCTTCCTGATTGCTATCCTTGTCAATCTTCTCGTCGACAAATTGAGCTGGCGCGCAGATCTAACGGAGTATGAAACTTACACCTTATCAGAGGGCACAAAGAACATTCTCAGTGAACTCGATACTCCGGTGGAAGTCCGTTTCTATGTAACCGACGATTCCAAGGTCATGAGCCCCGGAGAACGAACTCAAGTTCGACGGGTTCAGGACAAGCTGAATGAGTTTGTCCGTTCCGCTCCGATTCAAGAAGTCGAAATCACTGATGAGAATGGAGAGTTTGTGAAGAAGAATCTTCGCATGCTCACCGTTAAGAAACTGAATCCAGAGCCAAATACAGACGCAGAAGATTCAGCAATCATCGATGGCCTTCAGGCAGGAATGTCAGGCGAGACCAACAATGAGCTCTACTTCGGCATCTCAGTCCAGTGTCTTGATGTTCAAGAGACAATCCCCTTCCTTCCGGCCCGACCGGAGACAATGCTCGAATACGACCTCGCCCGTGCGATCTCGACCGTTCATGGCGGCAAGAACAAGAAGATCGTTGTCATGAGTGGAATGTCCGTTGGCGGAGGCTTTGGTGGAAATTTCCAAGCACCACCAAAACAGCCATGGATGTTCTACGAACTCCTCGGACGTGACTACGAAATCGAAACAATTCCGTCAACCATTACGGAAATTCCCGCCGACGCATCTGCCCTGATCGTAGTGCACCCCTACGACATTACAGAGGAAGCTCAGTTCGCAATCGACCAGTTCCTCCTAGGAGGAGGAAACGTAATGGTGCTCGTCGATCCCAATTTCTTCTATGCGAAGGCCCTCGCTCAGGGACAGCCACAAATGCCGGGTATGCCGGGTATGCCGCCCCAAGGTGGACCTGCTCCGTCTTCCAACCTTGACAAGCTATTCCCCGCTTGGGGAGTGACCTATGATCCGAACCGAGTTCTCGCAGATTTGGACTTTGGTTCGGAGATCATTCGCCGTGGAAATTTTTCGCCGACCTTCCTGACCCTCGATCGCAAGTCGCTTGGCTCAGAAGCGTCTGATCCTGGACTCAGCGATCCGATGACGATGATGCTGAATCAGCTCAATATGCTGACTCCAGGCGCATTCGAAATCAATCCTCCTCCGGGCATCAACGTTGATCGACTCATTCAAACTTCAGAAATGAATCAACTGGTAGGTTCCTTTGATGCCGATCCGACCCAGGAAGGTGGAGCCGATCGAATCCGTAAAGATTTTAAGCCCTACGGAAAGAAGAGAGTTCTCGTAGCTCGCCTCACCGGAGAATTTGCGACCGCCTTTCCCGAGGGTAATCCTTCTACCGAAGCGGATGTCGAAGAAGCTGAGGCAGCAGATGACGCCGCAGAGAAGAGCGAAAGCGCGGAAGAGGCGAAAGAAGAGGACTCCAGTCTCAAGAAAGCAACCGCGCCCGGTCGTGTTCTCCTCATTGCTGATGCCGACTTCCTTTACGATGCCAACGTAGTTCGCCGACAGCAGATTCCCGGTATGAGCCAAGTTTTCACTGAAATGCTCAACGAAAACCTCACTCTCGTTCAGAATGCTGCTGAGCAACTTTCGGGAGATCCCAATCTCATTAGGGTTCGGTCACGAACCACGGTTCGCCGTCCGTTCACTCGCCAGAATGAGTGGTATCGTGAGGCCCAGAACAAATTCGCCGCTGAAGTAGAAGAATTCAGTGCAAAAGCGCAGGAAGCACAAACTCGACTCGGCCAGATTCTTGCCCAGACTCCAGATGACATCGACAAGGCGCTCCTTTCGCCGGAAGTGCAGACAGAAATGAGAAAGCTTCAAGAAGAAGAAATCGAATTCCGCCGCCGGGAACGAGAACTTCAGAAGGAAGTTACCCAGGAGTTCCGCCGCAAACTGGCGACATACAAGTTCGGGAACGCCCTGCTTGTTCCCATCCTTATTGTTATTTTCGGAATCGGTCTTGCACTGGTCCGGAGAAAGAGTGTTGCCGCCCGCTAAACCACCCCTATTCCAATTCACCTCTAGTTACCGATTGAATCCTTAGAAAACCATGGGAACCAAAACACTAGCCCGACTTATCATTGTTCTTGCCGTCGTCGGCGGTATTGCTGTGATCCTGCATTTCACGGGATCGGGAGGCGGTGTCTCCACAGTTACACCTACCACCACAAAAAAGAAGGTCTTCGCTGACTTCCCCCTCAATGACGTTGCGAAGGTCTCTATCCGGAACAAGGACAGCGAACTCGACATCGTTAAAGGAAAAGAGAGCTGGGAGGTCACGCAGCGCGATGGATACCCAGCGGATACCGAGCTCATCGTATCTTTGCTCCGCTATGTCTGGGACCTGAAGGTTGGACAGCTCGTCACGATCGGGCGAAGCCAGTATGGTCGTCTCGAACTCATCCACCCTGATGAAGCAGCAGAGACGGACACCACCGCTACAATACTGACTTTCAAGGACGCGGAAGGAAATGATCTTGCCTCGTTGTGGTTGGGAAAAGTGTTCGAGCGTAACGAAAATCGTCCCAGCCCGGCCGGTGGAGGGATGGCAACAACCGATGCTGGTCGCTACATCAAAACGGGAGCCAGCAATTCAGTCTATCTTGTTGGAGGTACTTTTGAGGAGGTCAAACTCGAATCGGCCGAATGGATCAACAAGGACTTCTTCAAAGTGGAAAATATCGAGTCAATCGAGATTAAGACCAAAGAGAAGAGCGACGACTGGAAGCTTGTTCGCAAGGATCCTTCCGGAGACTTCAGCTTCGCCAAGCAGCAAGAGGGCGAAGAAGTCGATCCGACAAAAACCTCGAGCATGAAGTCAGCATTTTCTAATTCTCAAATCGAGGATGTTCTCACCGGAGAAGAGAAAGAAAAGAACAAGACGGACAAGTCCACTTTCGTAATTGCCACATTCGATGGCTTTCGATACGAAATCAAAGTCGGTGAGAAAAACGATCTCAATGAGCTACCCCTGACGCTTCAGGTTTCAGGCCAGTTTGAAGAGAAGCGGGAAGAAGGTGAGGAGGAGTCTGACGAGGAGAAGACGCTTCTCGACAAGCAATTCGCAGATCGCCTCGCGGCAGCAAAAGAGAAACTTGCCAAGGAAAAGGCGCTTGAGGGACATACTTTCAAAGTCCGCAGCTACCTTGTCGACTCCATCACGAAAAAGCGATCTGAACTACTCGTGGATGCGCAGGAGGCGACACCCGGCGAAGGACAAGAAATCGCTCCAGGCATATCTCTTCCGATACCTCCCTGATCTCCTTCATTTAGAGATCAATTCGAACACTGAAATCTATCGGGTAATCGCCTGACGGATTTTGTAGTCAGACGGCAAACTTCATGGTTAACGCGTTTGTTATAATTTTATATTTATCAGAATTATATCGTGAGTTTTGGCCCTTCAGACCCGGTTGCGGAAATTACTCTGAGAGAGAATCGTTCTCTCAGCAGTGACGATTCCGCATGTTCCGAGGGTTTCAAATCAGTGATCATTTCTCTTTCCTGAGACGGTAGTTCGCCCCGGAATGAGGCTTCTATTCCTCCCATATTTCGCTCTATCCTGCGACTTTAGCCAGACAACCCGACGATTAGTGAAAAGGTCTCACTCTTTCGAGATCAATCGAAGGCAACGAAAGTCGAAATACTCCAGGTTTCCGAAATCTGTGTGAGACACAGCACGGTATCCGGAGCCAGTCCTACTGGGAAAGAAGCCCGGCACTACGGACAGACCTGTCCGAGAGAGGAAAACTGTCTTCCTGAATCCCCAACGGGGAAACGCCTGGAGCTCAGAACAGCTCAAAGTCGATTAGGTCATCTCCCACATCGGGTTTGATAGCCGTGTCGCTTTGCGCGTTCTTCGTGACCATCACGGCAATCGACTGGTTCGCTTGAACCTCGTCGACTTTGATCCAACCGAGAATTTCACTTCCTCGACGGATCGCAAAACGCTGGTCCTTCTTCACATTCTGCGCCGCACCGGCGTTGAATGTCACGATACCCCATTCCTTGTTGTATCCGGTAACTTGGGCAAGTGATGGAGCACGGATGACCTGCTCTTGCAGTCGACCTATCCTTTCACTTACGCTGGGATTACCACCAGGAGGATTTGCGACCGCCTCACGTAGAAATTCCGGTAGCTCTGCACTCAGATCGCCAACTCCTTCTGTTGAATTTAATGCCTTCGTATTCACATCTCCGGTTATTTCCCGATACTGTTGCTCGGTCCTGCGAGATTGCTCCGCTACCTCAGCCAACGAATTGCGAATCGACTCCAACGCTGGATCCTTTGGTTCCGGAAGTGAAGTTTCAATGCCCATCGAGGTGGCACTGCCAACAAGCTCGGGCGACACCTCGGGATTGGGAACAGGCGGAGCGGGAGTGGCCGGTTGCTGAAATCCCACGGGATTCTGGGGACCTCCATTGGAATTAGTGCCATTTTGTGGGTCCATGTTTGCAGCCTGAAACTGTCCGCCGTTCATGGCAGTGTTCCCGATTGGGACTTGATTGTAGCCTGGCTGCTGACCTGCGGGATAGGGAACATAGCCGTGACGCAACATGAGATCCCGTTCCTTCTCGGCATACTCTTTCTCCAGATTCGACTTCACAAAATCCCGATAGCTCAAGGCCCCTACCAGAAGCAGCAAAAGCGCCGCAACTCCCAATGCTATCGTTGGAGTATGATTGATTTGTCGCCGTTCTCCCAAGTCCTCAGTGCCCATCATAATTACGGACTATACAGCAAGTAATAAGACCAGCCAATCTCAGGTTTTCGAATTCGTAACCGCCAGTTTCAGAAAAATACACCCAAGTCGGGCAATTCGGCGAGCTGGATTAGTAGAGAGAAAATCTCTCACCGCGAGTTCCCGATAACGGGGATTCGCGAGCGGATAGGGGCCCCAGTGAGCCTTCCAGGAAAAAAGATACTCAGGCAGGTAGTCAAGAGGGATTGATCGGAAGATCGTGGGATCAGATCCGTTTCATGAAATTGAAATCGTGACTCGATTTCGAGCCTAAACCCCTACGTTATAGGGAACCACGGCTTCGAAGGAGTCTTCCTAGGAACTGTCGATCTCCTTCCATTCAGCGGCGTAACTTCATTCCGAGGGTAAATCTGCAACAGGCTTACAGAACATTCGAAGATTTATCGAAAGCTCCCCGTGAGGAACTTTTGCGATTCCATCCCGATGTCGAAAGAGAAGACCGTAGCGGTTCCCTTCGACGATGAGTATTTTCCGATGGGTCGTTCCACCCGCCAGGGTAAATTTCTCGAAATCTTACACGGTTTCATCCGCCGCACCTAGCGCTATGCCGCAAAACGAGACAAGAATAACAACCGGTATGATAAATTTCATAATAAAGATACCGGTTGCGGGGAATCCCAGCAATAAAAACCTCTTTCTTGGAAAAAGATCGCTCGAGGATTTTCCCTTTCTCACGCTTTGTCGTAACCTCTGCGCGACCTACACGTCACAAAAACCATGTCCGATTCCCTCGAAGATCTCCGCGAAAAACTCACTTCTCGTCAGTATCAAGTTGCCTGCGAAAGCGGAACCGAGCCTCCGTTCGACAACGAATACTGGGACCACAAAGAGAAAGGGATCTATGTGGATGTGGTCTCAGGGGAACCCCTGTTCTCTTCCGAAGCCAAGTTCGACAGCGGTACAGGCTGGCCCAGTTTTTCGGCGCCCATCAATCAGGATGAAGTCGTCGAGGTGGAGGATACCAGCTACGGAATGCGCCGAGTCGAAGTTCGCTCTAAAACCGCTGGGATTCATCTTGGCCACGTATTCCCTGACGGTCCCGAGCCTACGGGGCTCCGCTACTGCATCAATTCAGCGGCACTCCGGTTCGTCCCAGATGAAGAGGGCTGACGCGAGGAAAAGCTCTCGCCTACTGCAGGCCCAGTTCTTCCGAATCTTCATTGCGAGAGCGATGCAGGGCTTGGCGGGTAATCAAGAACGATAGCAGAAGCGAGTGCTAGTCGGACCAATTGCGTGAATTGAGAGTCCAAGAAACGAAAAGCTGAATTTTTGGTATAGCCGCTCGGTGAAAGGTTTCTGCTCAATAAACGCTCTCGAATCGGTGACGACATGTTCTGCGGCGCCTTTCGTTGAGGAATTTCTCTATTCGGAATCACCCATTCCCTGCTGAGGACAGCGTGCTCCCGTCTTTCCAGCGATCAAGCTCGAGGGTGAGTTTTCTGATAGACCTGCTTCATACGCTCTATCGAAACATGGGTATAGATCTGTGTGGTCGAGAGGCTGGCATGCCCCAGCAACGTCTGCACACTTCGAAGATCAGCACCGTGATCTAACAAATGCGTCGCGAAACTATGCCGAAGCTTGTGAGGACTCACATTGACTGGGATATTTGATAGCGCGTGATACTTGGAAAACACATCCGAGATCGCACGTGTCGTCATTCTTCGTCGCAACTTGCTGATAAAGAGCGCTCCCTCCATCACCCGAGCTTCATTGCGATACGCGTGAATCGCCTCGGCAGCAGTCGTTCCGACGGGGCAGATTCTCTCTTTCCTCCCCTTGCCCATTACTCTGATGCATTCCTGGTGGAGATCGAAATCTTCCACGTCGATCGCCGCCAGTTCGGCAAGTCGAACACCAGAACTATAGAATAATTCGAGAATGGCCGCATCGCGATAAGCAGTCCATAGCGCTGCTTGCTTCGGCTGCTCGATTTTAAAAGGCATTTCGAGTAGAGAAATGACCTGGGCCTGGCTCAGAACAACCGGCAACTTCTTTTCAGGTTTAGGCAGTTGCACATCCAGAAGAGGATTCACGGTCAATCCTTCACGGCGGCTCAAAAATTTGTAAAAGCTCCTCAAAGCCGCGAAATGCAGTCGGATAGTGGACCGAGCCCATTTCCCTTTCATGCATTCATAAAGGTAGTCTCGAAAGTCATCGGAAGTGAGCGCCTCCCACCCCGGAAATTTTTTCTGCGAATCCTGGAAAGTTAGAATCGCGTGCGAGTAGTTCGCGAGAGTGCGATCCGAACTGTTCTTCTCCACCGAAAGATAGTGAAGAAAGGCAGCGAGTGAAGCGTCTCCCTGCTCTTCGCTTGGGGAAACGGAGGAAGATTTTTCTGTCGCCACAAGAATAACTCCAGTTTCTCAAGCCCTCAGTTCACCGAGGATCCATAGCCTTTCGGCCAGAAATGCGCACCACGAAAACTGAGCGAACTACTCATCGCACCGATGGAAGACTTGGGGTATTCCGGGAGTTTTACGGTTTGCTCGAAAATGGCGCGAAACCCATTCACGTCCGACCAGCCCAGAGCAATCGAATACTCTCGGTCGTCGGCGAGGAGAGGAACGATGAAGTGCCCCGACTCTCGGTGGAGAATGATCAATTCCTCAGCATCGGATTCTTTACCATTCACCTGCAGACAGAGGCGGCTCTTGGAGTGAAAAGGCTGACGCTCACTCGTAAGATTCCAATACACTAAAGCCGTGTCACAATTTCGCGGAATCACCGCAAAAGAATCATCGAAGAAGAGTTGGGATGATGGGGACGAGTCGAGAGAAACAGCTTCCATGGCAGAGAAAAAAATACTTAAGAAAAATTAACCATTAATTGTTCCTAATTACCAGAACTTTCGTAAAATTTCATTATATTTTTTCGAGCCGTTGTGCAGGAAGAAGTCATCAGGGGAATTTTTTGACTGTCAGGGTGTCAAAAAAGCGAATCTCTTCGCAAGAAAAGCTGCCGGCTGCTGCTATGGTGGCAACATGCTGACCAAGCGTATCATTCCCTGTCTCGACGTGACGGACGGCCGCGTCGTCAAAGGTACTAATTTCGTAGATTTGCGAGATGCAGGTGATCCTGTCGATTGTGCCGTTGAGTACAATCGCCAAGGTGCAGACGAACTCGTCTTCCTCGACATCACGGCATCGTCGGATGAGCGAAATACGATGGTCGATGTGGTAAGGAAGACGGCTGAGCGCTGCTTCATGCCAGTTACCGTCGGGGGAGGAATTCGAAACGTTGAAGATATGCGGAGAATGCTCCTCGCAGGCGCGGACAAGGTGGGAGTCAACACTGCCGCCGTTTCTAATCCTCAGGTCGTGTCCGATGGCTCGAAGGCATTCGGGACACAGTGCATCGTCGTCGCGATTGATGCGAAACGACACGGAAGCTCCTCGTCAGACGGTTGGGAAGTGTTCACCCACGGAGGCCGAAAGCCTACTGGAAAGGATGCTATCGAGTGGGCCCGTGAGATTTTTGAGCGAGGCGCTGGAGAAATTCTACTGACGAGTATGGATGCCGATGGAACGAAAGCGGGTTACGATCTCGAACTCACCGCAGCGATCAGCGAGGCCGTCGAAATCCCAGTAATCGCCAGTGGAGGCGCAGGGAATCTCGATCACATGGTCGAAGTGCTCGACAAAGGAAAGGCTGATGCCGTTCTCGCAGCGAGTATTTTTCACTTCGGAGACTACACTGTCTCAGACGTAAAAGCCTATCTCAGCGACCACAACGTTCCTGTGCGTTCGCCGCAAGAGCAGTAGTGAAGCCTGGATCTCATTCGCCAACCCGAAAGGAAGGCGGATTTCAGCAGGCGAAAATGTCTTCGGCGGGAGTGGCACCGTCCTGCCGGCTCGCCATGCCGTTGGCTGCCAAATGGTTGAGACAGTGATAAACCGCTTCCACATCTTCTGCGCCTACATTGGAGGCCATGGTCTCAGCATTGACTCCAGCACCGCCTGTTTCTGCAAGATGAGACTTCACCCGTCCGAGCAAGTCCAGGAATTCGCCCGCAGCCTTTTTCCCAGCTTCAACTCCCGGCTGATGGTAAGCGTTGATGTTCACCAGGCTCGCGTAAAACGAAACCGCCCTCTCGTAGAGTCCGATCAGCATCCCAAGAGTAAACGCATTGAGTTCATCAATTGATATTGTAAGGGAAAGACGACCGCTCTCATACAGGGCGCCACGAGTCCCTCGGAGAAATCCCTGGAGGTAGTCTTCCGAAGTAGCACCACTATCATCAACCGCAATCGATTCACCATCACGGGTGGATCGAACCTCGATAAAAGTCGCAAAGAAGTTTTTTAACCCGTCCCGCAACTGCTGGACATAGGCATGCTGGTCTGTCGAGCCCTTGTTGCCATAGACGGCAATTCCTTGGTTCACAACGTTGCCGTCAAGATCGTGCTCTTTTCCAATCGACTCCATGACGAGCTGCTGCAGATACTTGCTCATCAGGTCGAGACGATCGCAGTATGGGAGAATCACCATGTCCTTCTCTCCCTGACCATTTCCAGCAAGATGCCACATCAGAGCCAGCTGCATCGCAGCATTAGTATTTACATCATCGACGCGAGTCTTTTCATCCATCGCGGCCGCTCCAGCAAGGAACCGATCGATATTCAGTCCGAGAAGGGCCGCAGGGAGAAGCCCCACCGCACTCATGATGGAAGTTCGTCCGCCAATCCAGTCGGACATCGGGATTCTTGTGATCCACCCCTGCGATTCGGCGTGCTGATCAAGCTTGCTTCCTTCACCGGTAACCGCGACGGCGTGCTTGGAAAAATCGAGTCCCCTGACCTGAAAGAAGGCTTCAGTTTCCGACATCCCGTTGCGGGTCTCAGCGGTTCCACCTGACTTTGAAATCACGATGACGAGAGTTTCAGCAAGCCCATCGCCTATTGTCGCAAAAACGTGATCCATCCCTCCAGGATCGGTATTGTCGAGAAAGTGAATATCAACCACAGGATGAGCAGGCAGGAGTGCCTTGGCCACCAGTTGAGGCCCGAGGGCCGAGCCACCGATACCCACGATGAGGAGATGGCGAAAGGTTCGATCGTTCGGCGCGGTAATTTCTCCTTTGACGATCTTTCGGGCAAAATCGGAAACCTGTTCTTTTACGCTACGGATCCACTGCCCTTCCGCTTCGGGAGCGAGATCTGGATTGCGCAGCCAGTAGTGTCCCACCGCACGACTTTCGTCCGGATTCATGGTTTCGCCTGCCTCGATGGCTGCACGATCTTCAAACGCCTTTTGGATACTCTCCTGGAGAGCCTCGGGCCATTCTTCGGGAGGATTCATCCGACTGCTATCGAGCACGAAGCCCAGGTCTGGATATCGAATGACGGATTTTTGAAAGGACTCCCAATGGCTCATAGTTGATTTTATGATCGACAGTTCAGCGGGATGCGCAAAAGATTTCCCCATGAAACTTCTCCACGCACTTGCATTCATTTTTTCATTCATCCTCGTTTTCCAGTCAGTTCAGGCAGATCACCATGAAGCCCCTCTCTTCCGCCACGCCGTTTATTTCCAGTTCAAAGAAACGGCGACAGAAAATGAAATTCAGAAAATCGTCGACGAATTTCTCCTCCTCAAAGGAAAGATTAACACCATCGTCGACATCGAATGGGGAATTTCAGAAAGCGTCGAGGGACTCAACGACGACTTTACCCACTGCTTTCTCGTTTCCTTCAAGGACAAGGCAGGACTCGAGGCCTACATCCCCCACCCCGCCCACACCGCTTTCGTGGAAATTCTAAAACCAACCCTCGAAAAGGTCTTTGTCTTTGACTACACCCAGAAGGGTTGAGGGTCTCCCCGGATTGAACGCGTTGGCCAAGATTCAGATGACCCAATCTTGGGCCCCTGGATCAATCTCGGGAGTAGAGATCAACTCAGAGAGCGAAATCTGACGACAGCAATCCAGCATCGCCTCATTCACTCTTCGCCAGGCCTTGTGGACGGGAATGGCTGACATGCCTCTATTCCCGGGCCCGCTTTGCACAAGAGGCTCGCCCTCCATCGCGATTGCGATTTCAGCGAGAGTGATCTCATCAGGATGACGCGCGAGTAGATAGCCTCCATTCTTTCCCCGTCGGCTGACGACGATGCCCGCCTGACGCAACGTCGTCAGGATCTGGACGGAGTAATTGGAAGATAGCCCTTCGGCCGAAGCGAGATCCTCGACTTGCCGAACGCCATCTTTGGCGTAGGTAAGAGCGAGTTGCGCCAAAACCTGGCAAGCATATTCCGTCTTTAAGGGGAGACGCATCGTAAAAACCTCTTGATAACAGGTCGATACAATACATTAGTAAACGACGCAACTTTAAAATATTTATCTTCTTTTCCCAAATTCATGACTACCCTGGGCAAATCTGCGAACGAAAGCATCAAGGACGCGAGTGGCTATCTCCGAGGCACAATCCTGGAAGGCCTTGCCGATGCCGTAACTGGATCTCTTTCGAAAGACGACCAGCAACTGACCAAGTTCCACGGTATCTATCAGCAGGATGATCGGGATATCCGCAAGGAGCGGAGAAAAAAGAAACTCGAGCCATCCTACTCATTTATGATTCGAGTCCGCGTCCCGGGTGGTGTTTCGACTCCTCAACAGTGGCTCGACATGGACCGGATCGCTCAAGAGCACGCCAATGGGGCAATCAAGCTGACGACCCGTCAGGCATTTCAGTTCCACGGAGTGATCAAGAGCAATCTCAAATCGTCCATTGCGGAAATCAACGAAGCCCTTTTCGACACTCTCGCCGCTTGCGGAGATGTGAACCGAAACGTGATGTGCAATCCGAATCCCATGCAGTCGAAAGTGCATGGCGATGTCCTCCAACTCGCTACCGAGATTTCCGACCACCTCAGTCCTCGGACGGGTGCCTATCATGAAATCTGGCTCGACGATGGGACAGGTGAGAAAGTAAAAGTCACTTACGATCCTCCTAAAATTGACGATATCGCGGATCCTGAAGAGCCGATCTACGGAAAGCACTACCTTCCTCGCAAATTCAAAACCGTGATTGCTGTTCCGCCGAGCAATGATGTCGACATCTACGCCCACGATCTCGGATACATCGCTATTCTCGAAGGCGATGACAAAATCGTCGGATACAACGTGACCGTCGGAGGCGGTATGGGAATGACCCACGGGAATGAAGAAACCTTTCCTCGTCTCGCTGATCTTCTCGGGTTCTGCACTCCCGAGCAAGCAGTGACCGTCGGTGAAGCTGTCGTCCGCGTGCAGCGGGACCATGGAAATCGTGACGTCCGAACCAACGCCCGTCTCAAATACACGATCGAGCGCATGGGAATCGACGCCTTTCGGGACGAAGTCGAAAAGCTCTGCGGTTTCAAGCTGGGCGAATCCCGTGAGTTCACCTTTGAAAGTAATGCCGATCGCTACGGCTGGTTTGAGGACCACGAAGGCAACTGGCACTTCACACTCTTTATTGAAAACGGTCGTGTCTACGACACCGAGGATTTCCCTCTTCTCACCGGACTGCGTGAGATTGCAAAAGTGCACGAAGGAGATTTTCGCCTCACCGCCAACCAAAATCTGATCATCTCGAATATCTCTCCAAAAAAGAAGAAGGAGATAACGGCTCTTCTCGAGGAATTCAAAATGATCGACCTCCACGAGAGATCTGCTCTGCGACTCAACTCGATGGCATGTGTTTCTCTACCAACCTGCGGTCTCGCTCTTGCGGAATCGCAGCGTTACCTGCCTGACCTGATCACTGAAATCGAAGCCGTCCTCGAAGATTGCGGACTCCGTCATGATGAGATCACTATTCGGATGACAGGATGTCCCAACGGCTGTGCGCGGCCCTACATCGCCGAGATTGGTTTCGTAGGACGAGCACCGGGAAAATATAATCTTTACCTCGGCGGAGGCTTCCACGGCGAGCGCCTCAGCAAACTCTACGCCCCGACTGTAAAAGGAGTCGATTCTGCGGAAATCCTGCGCCCTATCATCGAGGACTACGCCAAGAACCGAACTGACGGCGAGCGTTTCGGTGATTTCACGATCCGGAAAGGATATGTGAAAGCGACTGAAAATGGACGTAACTTTCACAAAGATTTTGTCGAACCTCAGCTGACGGTGTAGCGAATCTCTTGCGCATTGTGACTCTCTGGATCTATGAGCTTTCCCAACCCATCCCCTCTTCAACCCGAGCAAGAAAAGCTCGCACAGCAACTCAGCGCCGGACTCGCTCCTGAGCAAGCTACCTGGCTCGCAGGATTCTTCGCCGGGATCGGATTCGCCGGACAAGGCTCGACGATAGCCTCGTCGTTCGCCAGCGCACCCACCGCAAAGGCTCCCATGACCATCCTGTATGGATCAGAATCCGGAAATGCGGAGAAGCTTGCCGGAGACATGCTCAAGGCAGCCGACAAAAAGGGCTTCAAAGGCAAGGTCGTCAATATGGCCGATGCGAAAACTACGGACCTGGCCAAGTCTGAGAATCTTCTTATCATCGTCAGTACATGGGGCGAAGGCGACCCGCCTGACTCAGCGATCGAATACTACGAGGCGTTCATGAGCGACGCGATGCCAAAGCTGCCGAATGTAAAGTATTCCGTCTGTGCGCTCGGCGACACGAGCTATGAACATTTCTGCAAAATTGGAAAGGATTTCGATGAACGCATTTCCAAGCTGGGCGGAGAACGAATTTACAATCGAGCCGACTGCGATGTGGACTACGAGGACACGTTTAGAAGCTGGCTCTCCGGCGCGCTCGATGCCTTTCCTGCTGCAACCGCAGCGGTTTCCGGCAGCGCCCCAGTAACTACACCTGCACCTCGGGTCTATGACAAAAAGAATCCCTATGAAGCAGAGATTCTGGAGAAAATCGTCCTGAACGGAACCGGCTCGATTAAGGAGACCCTCCACGTTGAACTTTCCCTAACAGGATCGGGTCTCCAATATGAACCCGGAGACTCGCTCGGCATTTATCCTCAAAACCGAGCTGCCGATATCGATTCGATTCTTGCCGCGACCGGGCTCACTGCCAATGCAAAGCTGGGTGATCAAACCCTAGCCGAAGCTCTCAAATCAGATTTCGACATAACAACGCTGAGCCCAGCGATCGTCCTGAAGTATAACGGGATCGTTGCCAACGAGGATCTCCAGAAACTACTCGATGAAAAAGATCGCGCGACTCTTAAGGAGTGGATTTGGGGTCGCCAACTTGTCGATCTCCTCGAGACGTATCCCTACAAAAAGTGGACTCCGGAGTCCTTCACTGCGATTCTGCGAAAGCTTAATCCGAGACTTTATTCGATCGCTTCCAGTCTCAAGAAGCATGAAGACGAGGTTCACCTGACTGTCGCGGCTGTTCGCTACAGCACTAACGGACGGGATCGCATCGGCGTTTGCTCGTGTTACATCGCCGACGAGGTAGAGATCGGAGACAAGGCGAGAGTCTTCTTCCACTCAAACAAGAATTTCCGCCTCCCTGAGAGCGACGATACACCCATTATCATGGTCGGCCCGGGAACCGGTATCGCACCCTTTCGCGCCTTCCTCGAAGAACGATCCGGTCGCGAAGCGTCCGGAAAGAGCTGGCTCTTTTTCGGCGATCAACACTTCTCGTATGACTTTCTCTACCAACTCGAGTGGCTTGACCACTTGGAAGACGGCAACCTCACCGAGTTGACGACCGCTTTCTCACGAGATCAGAAAAAGAAAATCTATGTTCAGCATCGCTTGCTCGAAAGAGGCAAGGAAATCTGGAACTGGCTGGAAGATGGCGCTTACTTTTATGTCTGCGGCGACGCGACCAGAATGGCGAAAGATGTCCACCAGGCGCTCATGGACATTGCAGTAAAGCACGGGGGAAAGACTCCGGAAGATGCCAAAGCCTACGTCGATGCACTCCGAAAGGGGAAGCGTTATCAGCGAGACGTCTACTAGGACCCTTTCTCCTGACAGCTGTGGATTCGATCCTGAATTCCTCTCCCTAAGAAATCTGCGCCTTCAACGCGAACCAATGCCCGGAAAAAGACAACCGGATCGGAGAACATCACGAAAGGAAATACGAAAACGAATATCCGGGCCTACCTGTATGGAATCTCTGTTGAAAATAGAGGGCAGAAACGATCTCGATGATGCAATCATGAAGTATCGTATCTATCTCGACAATGACTCCCACGTCGAAGGAAGTCATGGGGTCCAATATGACGAACGACTTTGAAACGTCGGGAATCACTCTTGAACGAAGTGAAACGCAAAGCGTTGTCTCGAGTAATTGAAGAGGCTCTACGGTGGCGGTCGCAACCAAAAAAGACGGAAGCAGACCGAAAGGAATCTGGCTGCGGGTATACAAGGGCGACAGAATGGTCGCTGAATACAAATCTTCAGATCCCTCGGTGAAGCGTGCCGTGCGGGAAGAAAGTGCGGAGACGGAGTTTGCGTCTTCCGGCTCGCAATCGCGATCGAAATTCGATTCGGGTCAGAGCTACCTTCGGCATTCTAGATGACCCTCCGTGGAACGAGGCACGCCAGACACTCCGGGCACGGCCCAACTGCACCACAGTTTCACTATCAGGTTTCAGGTTTTTGACCCAAACCGTGCCCTTCTCTCGAACGATCTGGCCAATAGCGAGAAAGGAAGTGATCAGATGACATAATTCACTGGCGTTTTGTGATGATTTCGCGAGGATGCATCTACCATGGACAAAGAGCTACAAATTTTCAGCGGGACCTCTCATCCGGAACTCGCCGAAGAGATTGCCAACTATCTCGGCGTGCGCCAATCAGACACGACGGTGACCCAATTCCCCGATGGAGAGACATTCGTCAAAATTAACGAAAACATCCGCGGGCGAGACATCTTCATCGTCCAGCCGACTTCGCCTCCTACGAATGAGAATCTCATGGAGCTTCTCATCATGGTCGATGCCGCCAAAAGAGCCAGTGCTCACAGGATTACCGCAGTAATTCCATTCTTCGGTTACGCGAGGCAGGACCGAAAGGACCAGCCGAGAGTTCCCATCACCGCGAAGCTTGTCGCCAATCTGCTCACTGCCGCAGGAGTGAATCGAGTCCTCACGATGGATCTTCACGCAGGTCAGATTCAGGGGTTTTTCGACATTCCAGTCGATCATCTCTACGCAAAGCCGGTCCTCATCCGCTACCTGAGAGACAAAGGGTACACCGAGAACCTGGTTGTTGTTTCCCCCGATGTCGGTGGAATGAAGATGGCGCATTCCTATTCGAAAGCACTTGAATGCCCCCTCGCGATCGTCGCGAAAAACCGGGTCAGCGCCACAGAAGTGGAAGCAATCAGCCTGATCGGTGAAGTCGACGGCTGCAATGTTCTCCTCGTGGATGACATCTCTGAGACTGCGGGAACCCTGACTTCCGCTGCGAATCTCCTTCGTGCTCACGGGGCAAAACGGATTCTAGCCGGTGTTTCACACGCTGTTCTAAGTGAACAGGGCCAACAAAGAATCGCCGAATCGGACATTGAGGAACTCATTTCGACCAACAGCACCCCCTATGCCGTGGGAGAGAAAGTGACAGTTGTCAGTATCGCCGAATTGATGGCGGAAGCGATCCGTAGGATTCACCTCGAAGAGTCCGTCACATCTCTCTTTGACATTTCATAAGGTGTGACCTAAATTTCGCGCCCTTCGCTCGACAGCTTCAAGCGAGGTAAAACGAAATCCATTTACCAGACTGCTTCCATGGCAAATCAGGAAACCCTTCAAGCCGAGAAACGCGATGTTAAAGGGACGACAGCGTCCAAAAGACTCCGTCGTTCCGGTGTCGTACCCGCCGTTATTTACGGATCCAGTCAGCGGGAGTACATGATCCAGTTGAACTCGAAGAATTTCTTTGATGTCGCGAGGAAACAAGCGAGCACCAACTTCATCGTAAACATCGAAATCGAAGGTGCTGAGGAGAAATCCAAACTCGCAATTGTTCAGGACATCCAGAGAGACCCTCTTAACGGTTCTCTGATCCACATCGACTTCCGCGCGGTGAGTGAGACCGAGACCATTCACGCTACAGTGCCGATCACACTCATAGGCGAGCCTGCAGGAGTGAAAGCCGGTGGACTTCTTGAGCAAATGATCCGCGAGATCGAGGTTTTCTGTCGCCCCGGCGACCTCCCCGAGTCTCTCACCGTTGACGTCACTGACCTCGAACTCGGAGACAGCCTCAAGGTCGGTGAACTGAAGTTGCCCGACGGCGTTATCACCAAGATGGACGGAGACGTTCTCGTTGCACTCCTCACTCAGACTCGTGCCGCGGTTTCCGCTGGCGAAGAGGAAGGCGGTTCCGAAGGAGGTGGCGAAGGTGGCGAAGGTGGCGAAGGTGGCGAAGGTGGCGAAGGTGGCGAAGGTGGCGAAGCGAAAGCCGCAGAAGGCTGATCCCAACAGTGAATCAAGCTCACTTTACTTTCAAAGGCTCCGAAGGCGACTTCGGGGCCTTTTTTATGATTCGATGTTATCAGAACCAGGAATTTGCGGTGAATGAGTGAGCCTGAGGTCTCAGTCGTGATGCCGGTTCGGAACAGCGAGAAGACCGTCGCTGCCGCCATTGAGAGTCTTCTGGATCAAGATTTTGATCGCTACGAAATCATTGTCGTTAATCACCGTTCGACCGATCGAACCTCGGAAATCCTGTCGGAATACGCAGTCAATGAATCCAGGATACAGCTATTTTCCTGCGATGGCAGCTTTGTCGAAGCGGCCAATATGTGTTGGCAGAAAGCGATAGCTCCCCTCATAGCACGCATGGATGCTGACGACGTGTCTCATCCAACCCGACTCACGAAACAGAAGGATTTTCTCGACAATCATCCCGATTTCGCAGCCTGCGCAAGTCGAGTCCGAATCCTGAAGCGGGATGAACAAGGTCAGTTGGTAGCTCCAGATGGGGGCTACCAGCGCTACGAATCTTGGGTCAACGCAGTCCTCTCTCCAGATGCCATTGCCGCCCAGCGCTTTGTCGACAGCCCCCTACCCAATCCGAGCACTATGATTCGGAAATCGGCGTTGGAAGAACTGGGAGGGTTTCACGATCCTGAGTGGGCTGAGGACTATGACCTTTGGCTGAGAATCCTCGATCGAAAATGGTTGCTGGGGAAAGTGCCCGAAACGCTTCTCGACTGGATCGATGCCCCGGAGCGATCAACACGGAATCTCGATCGCTATTCCCTGCATCAATTTCAAAGAGCAAAAGCACATCACCTCGCTCGAATCGAAAAAGCTCGGGAGCTGGGAGTTGTCATCAGCAGTGCCGGGCCAATCGGAAAAGAATTCGCACTTCTGCTCACCAGAGAAACCGACCTCACTATTCACTCGTTTCTTGAGGTCAATCCTCGTCAGGTCGGAAATCTAATTCACGGAATCCCCGTTTTACCGGCAGAAAGAATATCTCAGATCAAAGACAAGGCGGTAATACTCGGCGCAGCCGGACAGCCCGGTGCGAGAGACCGGATTCGGTCTCTTGCGGAGACGGCTGGATTCATCGAAGGTTTTGACTTTTTCTCGGTGGCGTAACGCACCCCTCCTTACTTCACACTTCCCAATCCCAATGAACCGAAAGACCCGATTCCGGCCCTGCATCGATCTTCATGAAGGTCAAGTGAAGCAGATTGTGGGTGGGACTCTGGATTCTGCCGAGTCGAAACTGGAAACCAATCACGTCAGCGACAAGAGCTCCGACTGGTTTGCCGATCTTTATGCTCGCGACCAACTGACCGGCGGACACGTTATCCAACTCGGTCCAGGGAACAAAAGTGCCGCTGAAGGTGCACTGGCCGCGTATCCTGGTGGACTTCAAATCGGTGGCGGGGTTCAGCCCGAAAACGCCGCTCGCTGGATCGAGGCAGGCGCTTCTCATGTCATCGCGACCTCCTGCCTCTTTTCCGATGAGGGTAGATTTCAGGAGGATCAGCTCGAGCAATTGGTCCGCGCAGTTGGAAAAGAGAATCTCGTTATCGATCTCAGTTGTCGTCGGTCCGAAAATCGATGGATCGTAGCGATGAACCGATGGCAGACTTTTACTGAAATCGAAATCAATTCTGAAACCCTGAGTGAACTGGCAAACTCGTGCGACGAATTTCTCATTCACGCCGCTGACGTTGAAGGAAAGTGCGATGGCATCGACGAAGATCTTGTCCAGGTCCTCGGAGACTGGGGAGAAATCCCACTGACCTACGCGGGGGGAGCCTCATCGCTCTCGGACCTTGAACTCGTCAATCGCCTCAGCAGGGGTCTCGTCGATCTTACCATCGGGAGCGCCTTGGACATTTTTGGCGGACGAGGCGTAAAATACGATGACTGTGTTTCATTTAATGAGTCGTAACCCTCTTCATTTCTCATCGTACAACTTCCAAAGACAAATCCAGCCCAGTTCCACGCTTTTATCTACGCATCATGACCGCCAAACTACTGATCCTCACGATCCTTGCCCTCTTCGCATTCAACCCTGCCGTCTCTCAGGATTCGACCGCCAGCAACGATCCAATCCCGCTGCCACAGGAGAACAGCGATATCCCTGCAGATTCCGCCGTGACCTGGGGAGTGCTCGAGAACGGATTGCGCTACGCGATTCTCCCGAACGAAGAGCCACCAAATCGGGTCAGCATGCGTCTCTTCGTCGATGCAGGCTCGCTCATGGAAGCAGATAACCAGCAAGGACTGGCTCACTTTCTCGAGCACATGGCTTTCAACGGAACCGAGAATTTCCCTGCCGGGGAGATGGTCGAATATTTTCAGCGACTTGGAATGGGCTTTGGTAACCACACCAACGCTCATACTTCGTTTCAGGAAACGGTCTATAAACTCGAGCTCCCCAATTCTGAGCAGAAAATGGTGGAGGAAGGTTTGCAACTGCTCCGTGACTACGCTGACGGAATGCTCCTGCTCACTGACGAGATTGAAGACGAGCGAGGTGTCATTATGAGCGAGAAACGGACTCGGGATTCCGTGGGTTGGCGCACCTTCGTTGAGCAAATCGAGTTTGCCTTTCCTGATCATCGCTTGAGTCGACGCATGCCCATCGGCACCGAAGAGGTCATTCAGAAGGCTCCTCGCGAGCGTTTCGTGGAATTCTATGAAAACTGGTACACTCCAAACCGCATGGCTGTGATTGTCGTCGGAGATGTAAAAGCAGACGAGGCAAAGCAGTTCATCGAAAAGCACTTTGCCGACATGAAGACGAGAGAGAAGCGCAAAGCTCCTGAGATGGGGAGCGTTTCCAATCGTGAGTTTGCTACCCACTATCACTACGAGGAAGAAGCGGGTGAAGCATCCGTCTCGATCGAGGCGCTTCAATCACGTATCGATCCTGCTGACGACAGTGCCCGACGCGCGAAAGACCTTACTCGCATGCTGGCAGGTCGCATCGTAAATCGACGATTGGAGCGGCTCGCGAAGATGGAGGATTCTCCCGTCAGTTCTGCATCCATGCACGTAGGCGATTTCTTTGACCTTGGATTTGCTCTCTACAGCTCGATTGATGCAGACTGCAAACCAGAAAACTGGGAGCAGGCGGTTGCCTTGATTGAACAGGAACTGAGAAGAGCGCTCGAGTTTGGATTCACCCAGGGTGAATTGGACGAGTCGAAGGCCGTCATCGCAAAACTCTATGACGAAGCGGCCCGCCAGATGGGGACACGCAAGTCTCGCGACCTCGCCAACGAAATCGCGAGCCGGCTCGGAAAGCGACGAATTTTCACGAGCCCTTCTGAAGACCTCCCTCGGGTAACCGAAGCTCTTGAGAATATTACGGCGGAGAGCTGTCAGGAATCTCTTCGCGCGATCTGGGGAAACGCCGACGAAACCCTCGTTCTCGTTTCAGGGAATGCGAAGATCGAAGGCGAAGTCCTCGCTTCGATTGAAAAGGCCTATCGCTCGAGTAAGGAAATCGCGGTGACTCCTCCCGAGGAGGTAGAAGTGACGGAATTTGCTTACTCTGACTTTCCCGCAGCTGGGAAAGTCGCAGAGAAAACTCTCGTCGAAGACCTTGAAGTTACCCAGCTCCTTTTCGAAAACGGTGTTCGGGCCAACCTGAAGCCGACAGACTTTGAGGACAACGTTGTTTATGTGAAAGCCCGCATCGGATCCGGTCTCTTGACAGAGCCCGTAGAAGGTCTTTCGTTTTTCCTCTCCAGCACGTTCTCCAAAGGAGGACTCGAAGCCCACAGCCAAGACGATCTGAAACAACTGTTCGCCGGTGAGTCAGTCAATGTGCGGTTCGATGTCGACAGCGATGCGTTCACCCTGACCGGTGCGACCACACCAGAAGACCTGCGCACCCAGCTGATGCTCATGAGGGCCTACCTTACGAATCCCGGATTCCGCTCCGAGTCAGCAACGGAATTTCGGAGAGCGCTCGACTACCTCTACCAACAACTCGAAGCGACCCCGGGAGGATTCGCTCAAGATAAGGTGGCAAGATTTCTTCACTCCGGTGACACACGCTTTGGCTATCCCGATCGGAAAAGGGCCGAAGCCCTGACATTGGAGCAAGCTAAGGAATGGGTTGTTCCAGAGCTGCAGTCGGGGTATCTCGAAATCAGTGTCGTTGGTGACATTGAGGCCGAAGCGGTGATTGAAGCATTGTCCGAAACCTTTGGGTCTCTCCCCAAACGAAAGTCGGAGAAACCTGCCTATGAAACAGAAAGGGAGGTCAGCTTTCCCGAGGCGACGACCAAGAAGTTTGAATTTGATTCAGAAATTCCCAAAGGAATGGCCGTCGTTCACTGGCCTACGACTGACATTTTTGACATCGAAAAATCACGTCGCCTTGGAATGCTCTCCGCCATCCTTGATGATCGACTTCGCATTAAGATTCGAGAAGAGCTGGGTGACGCCTACAGTCCCTTTGCCCACAATCTTCCCAGTGATTCCTGGACTGACTACGGCTATTTGTTTGCATCAGTTACGATCGATCCTGATCAAGCGGAATCAGTAACTGAGGTCATTTCTGAGATCGCCAAAGAGCTTTCCACTGGCGAAGCGATTACAGAAGACGAATTGGAACGAGCGAAAAAGCCCCAGGTGGTCCAGATCGAGGAGATGCGTCGCACGAACCGCTACTGGATGGGGAGCGTGCTCGAAAACAGCCAGGAACGCCCCGAGCGTCTAGAGTGGTCCCGCAGTTTTGTTGAAGACTACAACTCAATCACGGTCGACGAAGTCAACGCGCTCGCGAAAGAGTTCCTGACATCCGAGACTCAGGTCAACGTCACGGTGACTCCAAAAGAAGATTGAGTCGCGGGAAGAGGCTCAGTACGGGAACGCAACGCTTTCGGACTGAGCGCCTCTAAGAGCCTCGACTTCTTTCCAGCAATACATCTCGAATCAGCTTGTTGATATCAAACTCTCGGGCTCGCTGATTGACTTGATTCGCGCTCAGGTTTACGTCGTCGAGGATGTTCAAGAGCAACTCGCTTGAGGCATGAATCGTTTCGAGATACCCTCGCTGAACCAGATCGAAATTAGTTTCCAACAAGAGGTTCACCAGTCCGAAAATTCCATTCATCGGAGTCCGGACCTCGTGACTCATGTTCGCAAGGAAGCGCTCTTTCTCAGAGGCAACCCCGATGACCTCTTCATTGAGTGCCTCCAGGTCCTCCTGCTTTGATGACTTCGAACGGACAAACGAAATCAGAGGATGTCCTCCAGGGCGGAGCGATGGGATTTTTTGAGCGCGCGAAGAACACAGAATTATGAACTCAGAGAAGACCTTCTTAAGTTGTCGAATCGTGTTCTCAGCCCCCTCACAATTTTCATCCACAAGAGGAACCACACCAACACTCGGCGCATCCTCCGCCACTATAACAGGAACAGCAACCAGAGGAGGAGATACGGACATATCCCTCGGGTGTGTAATTCCTGATGGAGTCGAATGCGACTTCATTGGCTTAAGATTAAAATAAATACTACAAAGATGTAGAACTTAGAGCAATGACTTGGAATTTCCCTTCGAAATCTGGAACAGGTCTGTCTCATACGGGGAGATTGATCCGTCATTACGGGGACCTCGAATCGGTCCGTAGAATTGACACAGCCAAGGGCAAGGCGATGTTTTACTATGATCAGAACATTTCTTCTCGGGCTTTTCCTTTTCGCGCTCTGCTGGAGTGCCTCGGCGAAATCACCGCCCAATATCGTTCTCATTCTTTCTGATGACCAGTCATGGACCGACTACAGCTTCATGGGTCATGAGCACATCCAGACCCCAAATCTGGATCGTCTATCGCAGAGAAGTGCAGTATTTCGTCGCGGATACGTTCCCACTGCGCTCTGCCGACCTTCTTTGATGACTTTGGCTACGGGCCGGTATGCCCACGAGCACAAAGTGAGCGGAAACGACCCCTCCCCTGCCCTGACGGGAGGAAAGCGGGATGGTCCTGGGATGACTGAACTTCGGGAAGCTTTGATTTCCAATGTAGATCGCCTCCCAACGATTGCTGATCTACTCGGACAAAAGGGATATCTCAGCCATCAGTCAGGAAAGTGGTGGGAGGGAAGCTACCAGAGAGGTGGATTCACCCATGGAATGACTCGCGGATTCCCGGAAAAGGGGGGCCGACATGGAGACGATGGCCTCAAGATCGGCCGCGAAGGGATGAAGCCCGTTTTCGATTTCATCGATTACTCGGTAGCGGAAGAAAAGCCATTCTATGTCTGGTATGCGCCTTTCCTCCCCCACACCCCCCACAATCCGCCAAAAGAGCTCTTTGAGAAGTATCGTGCAAAAGTAGATTCTGATTTTGTAGCTCGCTACTACGCCATGTGTGAATGGTTTGACCAAACCTGCGGTGAACTGATCAACTACGTAGAAGACAAGGGGCTGAGCGAGAACACGCTGTTTGTCTATGTTTGCGACAACGGCTGGATCCAGAGTATCGACAATGGGAAATACGCACCTCGCTCAAAGCAATCGGCGAACGAAGGTGGAACCCGTCAGCCCATCATGTATTCCTGGCCGGGAGTTATCGAACCGGGTGATCGTGGGAACCAGCTCGCCTCAAGTATCGATATTGTTCCCACGATGCTCGCGGCCGCGGGCGCTGATATCCCGAAAAAACTCTCAGGTATCAATCTTTTGCCAACGCTTCAGTCAGGAAAGGCAACTCCGCGAAAGGAAGTGCTTGGTGAAGGGTTTGCTCATGACGTCGCTGATGTGGAGAATCCTGAGGCTTCGCTGCTCTACCGATGGATTGTCAAAGATGAATGGAAGCTGCTCCTCACCTATGACGGAACTGTGAACCGCTATGCCAGTTCCCATCCTAGAACCGAGAAGCGACCCCAGCTTTTTAATCTTCTCGAGGATCCTCATGAGAACAAGAATCTTGCGGCCAATCATCCAGAAACTGTCTCAGAACTCGCGAAGACAGTCCGCGAATGGTGGCCTGTGGAGGAGCGAAAAGTGATTGAGACGTGGAAATAGAGACATCGCTGTCAGCGGTTGGATCGCTTCAGTTCTCCAACAGCACGGTATCCTGATTCATCGAGGAGGAAGATTTCCAGGCTTACAGGAAGTCGGGCCTTACGGAATTCGTCAACGATCGCGGGACCGTAGTCTTTCAGGGCGCCTCCCGTTACCGGGAAAAGATAAACTCGGTTTCGATCGAGAGGGAGCGCGTAAATTCGATCCCCTAAAACGTCTCGATAAGTTTCCCGGAGTTTGGGGGAAAGAACCACACTGGTTAAAAAGGGATTCTCATCCACAAGAATCACATACTGAACAATTCCTCGTTCATCTCGAACGATATCGGGTTTTACTTTTTTCACGAGCTCTTCAGCCAGATTAAGAGCAGGCTTTTCAAGCTTTTCCCAATTCATCCTTCGGGAATCCCATGTTTCTTTCGAAAATGCTCTCACACCATAATCCCACTCGTAGAAGGGAACAATCAGGGTTTTCGTAGCCCCTTCCGCAGATCGCGCAATCTCATGAGATTCAAAAGTACCCTCGAAGAGAAATCCGACCCGACGGGCTTTTTCCTCAGCGATAGAAACAGAGTGAATCGCTCCGATCGAGATCAGGACTACCATCAAGTGGAACATTCGACATTTGTTTGAGAAATGAAATCCTGTTGCCATCTCGTAGGGAAGGGGTTGGGTGGTACTAAAGACTGATGATCACATTTTTACAAGGAACCATAGAAGAAAGCTGGCCCGGAAGACTCGTTATCCAAGCGGCCGGTGTCGGATATGAGGTCACAATCCCGATGTTGGGAGAAGCTGAGTTTGGACAAATTGGCGATACGGTTCGTGTTCTCACTCACCATCATATACGCGAGCAGGAACAGACCCTTTTCGGCTTTCCAAACGAAGACTCGCGGGATCTCTTCCGACTCCTGATGACTCGTGTTTCTGGCGTGGGCCCGAAGGTCGCCATGTCGGTGCTCAGCGGAATGACATCGGGTGACTTCAAACAAGCAGTCGTTTCTGGCGATATCACTTCCATCGCAAAAATCAAAGGGCTCGGAAAGAAGACCGCTGAACGAATCGTTCTCGAACTGGGAGACAAGGTTGGTGTGAAAGAAGCCTGGCAGGCACAGTCCGATTCGGCAATGAATCCGGATCAGGTTGCCAAGAATGATGCCCTCCTCGCTCTCATCTCCCTCGGCTACAAACAAGCCGATGCCCAGAAGGCGATCGACAAGGTTCCACCAGAAATCTCAAAATCGGATGAAATGTTGCGAGCTGCCTTGCGACTGCTTCAAGGATGATTGGAATGGCGTTGCAGAGCGAGAACACCCAAATCGAAAAAGCATTGGAAATCCGGAAGGCCCTCCCTCAGGGAGGGCTTTTCTCGGAAAAAGATTGGCGCATCTCGCCGGAACCGTTTCCGCTTTCCAAGTCCGAGGTCAAACAGCTCGAACGTCTTGGCCCACTCTTGCTGCGCTTTCAGAAAGCTTGCGACCTGATTTATCGACGGAGTCGGAAAGGAACCCTGCCGCACTGGATCGCTGATTATCTCGACCAGGGAAAACCACAGGACTTGCTGGATCTCGGGGCACAACCTGGTTGGCAGGACGCCGTCCCAAGGGTGATTCGTCCCGATCTGATTCTTACCGAAAACGGATTCACCGCTACCGAATTGGATTCGGTTCCGGGAGGAATCGGACTCACCGCATGGCTTGGCGACGTCTACCAACGTCTGAACCCCGATTCTTCGCTTGTTGGTGGAGCGACCGGAATGCTTGAAGGCTTTAGTTCACTGTTTGGCGGAAAAGGCGCAGATATTCTCATTTCGGAAGAATCCGCGGACTATCGTCCCGAAATGGAGTGGCTGGCCGGAAGGCTCGAAGGCGAATGGAATCCAGTCTCAGCAGAAACCTACGAAGTCTCCGGTCGAAGTGCGTATCGCTTTTTTGAATTGTTCGACCTCCCGAATCTCCCCGGTGCCCTTGCT
Organism: Verrucomicrobiales bacterium; assembly: GCA_965657775.1. GTDB lineage: Bacteria > Verrucomicrobiota > Verrucomicrobiia > Verrucomicrobiales > DEV007 > Arctic95D-9. The sequence continues at coordinate 3,070 of CBFHPY010000005.1, read as the reverse complement.
GCAGGCAAGGCTGCTGCGGCTGGGAAAATCGACTTAACCAGCCCACTGAAACCGTGGCTGGAAGAAAAGATGTGGTCGGCATTGTTTCATTCGCATCCTCTGCAGGAAGTTTGGAAGCGAGAGTTACGATCCGGAAACCAGAGTCGATTGGCGCAATACTTTCCCCAGAGCTGGATCGTAGATCCCGCCGAAGCTCCACATTTTGCGGTCATCCCTGATCTTGGGATTCAATCGTTTACAGAAATGAAGGGCTTCTCCCAAACGGAACGTGACCTTGTATTGAAGCTGAGTGGTTTCAATGAGCGGGCCTGGGGAAGCCGTAGCGTCACGATTGGGCAGGATTCCTCTCAGGAAGAGTGGTCCTCAGCCGTGACCGAAGCGATCGAGAGTTTCCCCCTTTCTCCTTTCGTTCTCCAGCGATTCCATTCCGGACGACTCATCCGACATCCCTGGTTCAACCCTGAGACAGGAGAGATAGAGGAACTCGAAGGCAGAGTTCGCCTCTGCCCCTACTACTTCGTTAGTGCGGACGACCAAGTCAGGCTCAGCGGAATCCTCGCTACGATTTGTCCGGCCGATAAAAAGATCCTTCACGGAATGTCTGAGGCTATTCTCGTGCCGTGCACGATCGAATCCTAGGTTGGGCCCCGGGCCTTCTCGGCAATGTCTCAGCTGACAGGACAGTTTCTTCAGTGACGAGTTCACTGCGATACCCATCGGTGTGTCGAAAAGTTCGTGAACCTCTCTATTTTGGTTGGAAATCTTAAAATCAGTGGCGCCAATTTCACTATTTTCTTAAAATTGAGTATCAATTTTGGTTGAATTTTAAAATATGTGAGACAATTATTTGCAAAAACATTCGTTCGTGATACTGTTTTGCAGACTTCCAACGTCATGTCTCAACCTCTTGCGCTCATTTGTGTCTAATCACTTCCCGTTGTGGCTCGTATGATGGTTGAAGCATAGAGTTGGAAATTTGCGTTTTCCCAAACCCGCCAAAAGGAAACCCGATTTGAAGAAGATTAAATTCACTTGCTCAAGCTGCGAGGCAAAGCTCCGTGTTCCCACTCATCTTGCTGGAGTTTCGGCGCCCTGCCCGAAATGTGGTGCCACGATAACCGCCCCTCACGAGCTGGATAACGTCGTAGATGAAGCCCCCCGGTCTACCTCGAGTTCACGGTCCGCAACAATACCTCGGACGACGTCTCAAGAGAAATATTCGTCGACTCAGCAGCGCACGGTCTCTGACTCAGTTCTGACTACGCCTCCAATCCAAGAGCAACAGCCAGTTCCCCCCAATAGAGACGAGCCTCCGGTTTCACGAGGCCCAGCACCTGCGGCCGAGGAGAGGCAGCCTGTCCTCCCAGAACTGGATCTGCCACAGGAGATGAATGAATCGCCTGTTGCTCCGTCCCAGCTAGCACCAGGTCTCCCCGTCCCAGAGCATGCCGCGGTTTCCGAGCAGGTGAGTTCGGATCCTGAGCCTGAATTGATCGTAACCGAACAACGGATCATACCGCCAACTCCACGATCCATTCAACCTCCCGAGGTACCTCCGGTCGTGGAGACCAACCTGCCTGTCGAAACTTGCGAAGAGCCGGCCATTGCTGAGGAAACTCATGTCCCGGTCCCGAAAACGCAGCCGATTCGAATCAATCCCCGACCCGATAATCTTCTACCGCCTCGTTCCGAAGATGAGGCAGGTCCTCAGGAGCTTCCGCGTCTTGACGTCAATTTGGCAGCTACGTCTAACGAACCGCAGGCTGCTGCTCCGTCGCTCGGTGAAACACCTCCGACCCGGGTTCAACTGCCTCAAGTTGGGGAAACTCGAGAAGCTTTCTCGCCAGAAGACTTCTTTGCACCAACACAAACCCCTGCCGAAGTGGCGCCCCCCGCGCAAGCTCCCGCAGAAGTGGCTCCTCCCTCGTCATCTCTTCTCGATGAACTTCCTGAGGCAAAGCCAGAACTTTCTGAAGAGTTGGTCTATGACTCCACTCCGAGCGAAGAAGAACTAGCATTTGACGAACAAGCTCACTCTGAGATCGCCGAACCTCATCCGCCTGTTGAAGCTGAAGCAGTAGAGACAGCGGTCGCCGAATGGAGTCGCCAGGTTCGTCCAGAGACCGAGACTGTCGACCCTCCCCGCGAGGAGCTGGTCGGATTGGACGACACTTTCGGAACCGAACCTATCCCGCATTCTTCCGTTGCGGACGAGATGCCAGTCGAAGATCCAGGGTTGATGCCTGAAAGCACAGACTTCCCGTTCGATGATAGCAGTCCAACACCAGCCGACGAGACTGCTCACCCCCCGCAGGAAGACTACCCGGGAGATGAGAACGCACTGCACGAAGGCTCGTTCGAAATTCTCCTCTCAAAACAAAATGAACCTGAGGAAGCAGCCCCACTCGCTAGCGCCCCAAACCAAAGTCAGGTAGTTTCGCCAGATTTCCCATTTCAATCGCCCGTTCAGGAAGTGCCTCGACCAGCGGCTGAAACAGAAACTGAGCTTGAGCCGCGAACCGATGCTGACGTGCTCGATGAGATGTTCGGAACGCCTTCGGTCAGGTCGAAAGGAGTCAAGAAGTCTACGATTGTAATTCTGTCCGTCATCGGAGCCGTAACGATCATCGCAACGATCTGTATGGTTCTAATTATCGACGCATTGGGAGGGGTCAACCCTTACCCAGAACTGGCCGAGAAGACGGTGCCACCTCCCTACGAGTCTATCGAGGAGGAGAGCAATACTCAGTCGAACCAGGAGAATCCATCAACCTATCAGGAGCCGAATCTTGACGACGCTCCAGCCATCATTGATCCAGTCGCAAGAAGGCGAGTTGAGCCGAACCACTCTGGGGTTCCGGCGGTAGAATCATCTGGCCCAGTCCTGAATGACTCGGCTGCGCCCGAGCGAATTGAGCCCTCACCGCAGAATTCAAATGCTGGCAACAACACAGTGAAATTAATTTCCGAAAACACCAATTCCACGTCGGGAAACCCCGCTTCGATTGGGCGGGAAGATCCAGCGCTGACTTTTGACGAAAGACTCGAACAGACTATGAATAGCCTGGGA
>CBFHPY010000004.1:0-1892 GCA_965657775.1 Verrucomicrobiales bacterium | reverse complement strand
GGAGAAAGATGCCACGGTAATGGACGGAGAACACCTATGGTTCCCGGCAGGTCAGATTCTTGACTTCGACGACATCAGTGACGTGTTCGAGTGGATCAGTGAAAAGCTCGAAGAAGTGGATGAGTCTCTCGAAGAGCCTCTATCAAAGGATGCCAAAAAGTTCGCACGGAACACTCTCAACAAATTCTACAAGGTCGTCTGTGAAGCGGAGTCTCTGAACTTCTTTCTCGAGAAAAGCGAAGAACTCGACAAGGTCCTGCAAATCTTCATTCGCATTAACCAGGGCGGCACCAAGCTCAGCTATTCCGACCTGCTGCTCTCCATTGCGACGGCAAAATGGAAGGACCTCGATGCTCGTGAGGTCATCCATCAATTCGTCGACAAAATCAACGACACCGGCAAGGGATTCAATTTTAACAAGGACTTCGTCCTGAAAAATTGTCTCGTTCTAGCGAATCTCCACGACATCAAGTTCAAGGTCGACAATTTCACGACTGAGAACATGAAAATCATCGAGCAGGATTGGGAAGCGATCTCGAACGGGATCTCCCTGGCTGTCCGGCTTGCGGCTCACTTCGGTTTTGACGAGAAGACACTCACGTCGACGAACGCTATTATTCCGATCGCCTACTTTTTGAAGGAAAAAGGGATTGGCGAGAATGTCCTCCACGCGAAGAGCCAATCCGAAAACCGACGGGTGATTAAAGAGTGGCTGATCCGAGCCCTGCTGCGGCGCCATTTCGGAGGGCAACCGGACAGCCTCTACCCCATCTATCGCCAGATCATCCGGGAAGGCGGTGAGGTCTTTCCTCTCCCGGCATTGTTGGAGCGCTTTGCCACTCTTCGCCCTCTCGAGTTTTACGACGAAGACATCGAGAACCTGCTGAACGTGAAATACGGGTCGGCCTTCGCCTTCATGCTGCTCAGCCTCGTCTATCCTCCACTGGACGACTACGAGTTCCACCAGGACCACATTCATCCCAAGAAATGCTTCACCGACAAACGGCTCAAGGGACTCGGAATCGAGCCCGCCGAGAAGCGCGAGGAATACATCGCCCGGTGCAACTGTCTTGCGAACCTCCAGCTACTCCAGGCCACACCCAACCTGGAGAAGAGTGACAGCCCGTTGGAGCAGTGGCTTCCCGAGCACAAATCCACTTTGGTGGAGTTGGAGCATTACAAGGACCTTCACGTTTTCCCTGCGGATACCTCGCTGGCGTTCGATGACTTTCTCGAGTTCTTCGAGAAACGGCAGGACATGATCCGCTCTCGCCTGATGGAGATACTCAACGTCAAGCGTTCAGACAAATCAGAGGGATCCGAAGCATGACCCAATCCGAACTCGAGAAATACCTCTGGGGCGCGGCGACTTATCTCCGCGGGCACATCGATGCCGGCGACTACAAGCAGTTCATCTTCCCGCTGCTGTTCTTCAAGCGGATCTGCGACGTCTACGACGAAGAGTTCCGGGAGGCGATGGAGGAGAGCGACGGCGACAAGCAATACGCTCTCTTCCCGGAGCAGCACCGCTTTGACGTCCCGACCGGCGCTCACTGGAACGACGTTCGTGAGAAATCCACCAACGTCGGCCTCGCCATCCAGGAAGCCATGAGCGCCATCGAGAAGGCCAATCCCGACACCCTCAGCGGCATCTTCGGCGACGCCTCGTGGACGAACAAAGACCGGCTCTCCGACGAGACCCTCGTCAACCTGCTCGAGCACTTCTCCGCCCACACCCTCAGCATCGCCAACGTCCCCGACGACCAGCTCGGCAACGCCTACGAATACCTCATCAAGCAGTTCGCCGACGACAGCGGCCACACCGCCGCCGAGTTCTACACCAACCGCACCGTCGTCCGCCTCATGACCCTGATCATGGACCCGCAACCGGG
>CBFHPY010000003.1:0-842581 GCA_965657775.1 Verrucomicrobiales bacterium | reverse complement strand
AAAGAAATCTCTGATTCAGAAATTTCAACAGTCCCTCGCTGGCTTCACGAGAAATATGGATGTGACTTCCTCGTGAAGTGCGGTCATCGCATCAGCAACGACAGCGAGATCGTCGACTACGCCTACATTGGCGGAGAACTCGTTGAATTCTCCCATCCCCGTCTCGATGTCGGTGACGTCCATGGTACTGGATGCACCCTTTCCTCTGCGATCACTGCCTTTCTCGCAAAAGGAGAAACCCTGCCCGTCTCGATCGAAAAGGCGATTTGCTATCTTTCCTCTGCCCTCTCCTCTTCTTTTCGTTGGGAAAAACCCGGCGCAACCGAGGCATTGAACCATTTTCCCAATGACGTAGACTCAACTCGATGATGACGCGATTTGCCACGCTCCTTTCCTTTATCCCTCTCTTTGCTTTCGCAATCGACGAACCGATTCCGGATCCGAATCTCCCGATCACGTCACCCAAGGAAGACGACCCTGTCCTGCTTCGTGAAAAAATAGACACCCTTGGCCAATCCAGTCTTCAGGAAGCTTTTCGACTCCTCACCAAGGATTACATCCAGCGGGATTCACTCGATTCATTGGAGGTCAATCGCTCTGCTCTCCAGGGCTTGCTCGATCGGCTTGATTTCGGCGCGATGCTCCTGACGGAAAAGGGTCTCGAGGAGCGAAACGCCCCCTTTCGGTTTCTGCACACCAAAATTGAACCTTCGATCGGATACATTCGGTTCGGGCGCTACAACACGAAGGGAGTGAACGATCTCGATACTTCACTCAAAGAATTTCGGAAAGACGACTCCGTCGATTCGCTCATCATTGACTTGCGATCACCGCAGGCTCAGGCCGATTTTGCCATCGCTTCCCAGATCCTGAGCCGCTTTCGTCCTCCTAACGAACTTCTCTTCAAGATTCGCAGACCAGGCAATGACCGTCCGACGCTTTTTGTTTCGAAAGCAGTTGATCTGAATTGGAGCAAAGAAATCATCCTCCTGGTCGACCAGGAAACCGGGAACGTTGGCGAGATCATCGCCGCCGTTCTAAAGCGGGAAACGAGCTGCCTGATCATCGGAGAGAAGACCCCAGGACTGACCGTCGAATATCAAGATGTCCCGCTGGGCGATGACCGCATTCTTCGCTATGCAATCGCCGAGGTGGTTCTCGAGGACAACACGTCGATCTTTCAGAAAGGGATTCAGCCAGATATCGAAACGCCCACGCCGCTTGAAACGAAGCAACTCATTTATCGCAAGACCCAGAACGGAAACGAACTTTCAGAGTTTCTCATTCAAAAAGAACGCCCCCGAATGAACGAAGCCGCTCTTGTCGCGGGGACAGATCCAGAAATCGACTACTATCTTCTGCGGAGCAACAAGAAGCCAACCCCTTGGGACGAGATTCCGACTCAGGATCGAGCGCTTCAGCAGGCTGTCGATCTCCTCGCAACCCACGCGTTTCTGAATTCCCCAAAGAAGACCAGTCCGTGATGCGAGATCCTCGTGAGGAACTCAAATCCCTACAAGAACAGGGCCTGCGACGACATCTTCGCACCCTGACAACTCCACAGGGAACGACAGTCGATCTCGACGCCCGCGAGTCGTGTCTAAATTTCTCGTCGAACGACTATCTCGGTCGAGCTAATTCCGCACTCTGGAAAGAGCTATTCTCTTCTCACATAGAAACCTACGGAGCCGGATCGGGCGCCTCGCGATTGGTCTGTGGAACTCTTGCTCCCCATGTCACTCTGGAAAAGCGACTCGCCGAGCTGAAACAAACCGAGGCCGCTCTGACTTTCACTTCGGGATTCGCGGTCGCAATGGGAGTCATCCCCGCCCTCTGTGGAAAGGGCGACGTCATCATTCTCGACAAGCTCTGCCATGCCTGCCTCATCGACGGGGCCCGACTCTCCGGTGCCACGATTCGGATCTTTCCTCACAACGACGTCGAAAAATTGAAGAAACATCTAATCTGGGCACGAACCAAAGCCCCTTCAGATGGCAGGATTCTTGTCGTGACCGAGTCTGTCTTCAGCATGGATGGCGATCTCTGCCATCTCCAAGAAATCATTTCGGCGAAAGAAGAAGCAAACGCACTTCTCCTCCTCGACGAAGCCCATGCATTCGGCGTCCTTGGACCCAGAGGCCGTGGACTCGCCGCAGCATTGGGATGTGAAGATCGAGTCGATTTGCACATGGGAACATTCAGTAAAGCGGTCGGCCTCTCAGGAGGCTACCTTTGTTCCTCGGCCAGCATGATCGATCTGCTCATCAACCGGGCAAGATCCTTTGTCTACTCGACGTCTCCTCCTCCAGCACTGGCAGCTACAACCGCAGATGCCCTGGACTGGATCGCTGGTCCTGATGGAGATAATGCTCGTGAAACTCTTTGGGCTCGAATCCGGGAAATCGCTCCCTCTGCAACCAGCCCAATCATTCCCCGAGTTCTTGGGGAAAATGAGCGAGCCCTCGATGCCTCCGAACAACTCCGCAAGAGTGGATTTCTCGTACCTGCGATTCGCTACCCAACCGTCCCTCGAGGGACCGCCCGACTCCGAATCACTATCTCAGCATCTCATTCCCGCGAGCAAATTCTCGAACTGAAAAATGCGCTGGCCGGGATCGAAGTCGCTTCATAAACTCCAACCATCCTATGAAACTGATCCCCTTGTTTTTCACGCTCCCTTTTCTCTACACCATGACCCTGGCCGAGCCCTCGCAACTGATTCAACTCTGGCCCGGTGGAGTTCCAAGAGAAGCCACCTTGAAACTGCCAGAAGAAAAAATTGAGCTGAAAGGAGAGCACCAGATCGAAATCCTTTCCAATGTGTCTGACCCAACACTGACCTGGTATCCTGCGGAGAAACCAAACGGAGCCTCGGTTCTCGTGCTTCCTGGCGGAGGCTACAACATTCTGGCCTACTCTCATGAAGGAAAAGAGGTCTGTAAATGGTTGAACACGCTCGGGGTTTCCGCTGGACTGTTAAAGTATCGCGTTCCTCGCCGCAAGGATCTCGCAAAACACGAAGCTCCATTACAGGACGTTCATCGCGCCATTGGTATCATGCGAACACGAGCCGAGGAGTGGAGGCTGGATACTGAACGAGTTGGGATTCTCGGATTCTCCGCAGGGGGACACCTCTCGACGATAGCTCTGACTTCGGACGGAAATCGAACCTACACGGCCGATCCGAAATTTGATTCCCACAGTCCCATTCCGAATTTTGGCGTTCTTGTCTACCCTGCCTATTTGCTGGAGGAGGGAAATCCCGACGTTCTCGCACCCGAAATCAAAGTCACGGAAACCACTCCCCCTGCCTTTCTGGTCGTCGCCCATGGAGATAAGCGATTTGTTGAGGGATCGGCTCGATTTTATATCGAGATGTTCCGCAAGAATCGCCCCTGCGAACTCCATATTTTCGGAAAAGGCGGACACGGTTTCGGGTATGACAAGACAGAGGAAGAAATTGCTCAGTGGCCTAATCTTGCCGGGAAGTGGATGAAGACAATGGAATTCCTCGCTGAGTAGTGAGGCGTTCCGCGCACTAATTTCGCTAAAGACTAGATTTTTACTGTTTTAAATTTCAACTTGCTTCCCTCGATCTGCATTCAAATTTCGCGGATCTATACACCCAACTCAGCATTTCTCGTTGGTTACGAAACGGGCTCCGCGCCCGCCTCGCGCCTTGAATTGGAAAAAAATCTCTCGCGAATTCTTCAGCGCCCCTATCGCGCAGGACACTACCAATCCGTCCACAAGTTCTCGGCCGAGTTCACTCAGTGGAAGCTGAACCAGCCAAGGGTCTCGCTCGTCGCGATATAGTTGAAGACGGCATGGACCAGCATACCCGGAAGCAACGATCCACTTCTCTGGTAGATCCAGCAGAAGATCAGTCCATACCCAAATACGGCGAGCAACCCAAGCATGGAGTATCCATGCAGGACCGCAAAAATCCCGGAGGAGATCAACGCCGCTGGAATAACACCCCAGTGGTGCCTCGTTCCACCGAAGAGAAATCCTCGGAACACCACCTCTTCACTGATGGGAGCTAGCACCACCGCAAAGAAATAGCTCCACAAAACGTTGCTCATCGAATCCATCTGATCTGCCACGAGGGAATCTGCGAGCGAACTTCCACTCCGATCCAAAAGTAGGATGGCCCCAACACCGAAAAGGAAAATGGCCATTCCAAATCCAGTGAAGATCGCGAGTTGAGACCAACGCCACCCGGAATCGCGAATGCGAAAAAGCTTGGCCGTAGCTACGAAGCCCGGAGTTAGACGAAGACTCAACCAGATGGGAGGAACCAGAACAAAAATCGCTCCTGAGACGAACATCACCACTTCGTGCAATCCGAAAAAAGAAAGAAGCTGGGCAGTCAAAACAGCGCCAACGATCCCAAGAATTTCGGCGATCAGAAACTCCCGCAAAAGGTGCCGAATTTTCCATCCACTTTCCTCCAGCCGAAATGAAGCGCCCACAAATCGCATTTCCTTGCGACGAACCCAAAAGAAGAGGGTTCCAATAACTCCGACCCCAATCACGACGGCCGTAAACGCGTGAGCTTTCATTCCGCGTAACAGAATGTGATTCCCTTGTTTCGCCATCCACGTTTCGATCTCTGGTGTCGATTGGGTTTGTTCCAGTAGAGACCATTCTGGAAGCTCGGAGAGTCCCTGAAGATACCTCCGCTCCGCCCAGCGAATCAGGTCAGGACTCGCGTCTTTTGCTCCTGAAATCACATCAACGGCTTCTGCCTGTTTCGCCAAAATCGAATCCGTCTCATCAATCCTCTTCCGAGCGATCTCAGCACGATCCGGATCATCAATCAGGAGGAACATCGTCGCCCAATGTGGCATCAGGCTCGGTGGAAAATCGCCCGATTCGATCCGTGTATCGAAAAGTTTACCACTGTCATCGCGGAGTCCTTCCTTATCGAACCCGACCCATTCCGCGAGAGTTTCTGGATAACCAGCACGAGCAAAATCCTGCAGCACGATGGACTCTGCGACCCGACGAAACGCAAACTCCTCGGCCAGTCGCTCTTCCAAACTGGAAGTCGACGTCATCCAAGCGACAAGAAGAACCCAAAACCCGCCCCAGGTCAGAACGACCCAGCGTTTTACCGAATCATTCTCCCAGGGTCTTCGAAATCCACTCTGCATCCGTATGGAGAGAGTTTTGACAGCGACACGACAAATAGCAAGCCTCAGGAGATGTTGCCGATCATGAATGCGACTTGCGCTTGAAGCCATTCTGCTCCACGGAGTTTTCATGAGCATCTCCTCCTTTGACCTCTCAAAAATCGATCTCGAAAAGATCTACCTCGACTACATCATTCCCTGGGGAACCAACATCGTGTTCGCCGCCCTAATTTTCTTCCTCGGATCGCTCGTCGCAAAATGGGTTGTGAGCCTGATCGGAAAGGCACTGGGGAAATCGAAGCTCGATGAGATGCTCGTCGGATTCTTAAAGAATATCCTCCGCTGGATCCTGCTTCTGGTCGTCATCATCGCTGCGCTCGATCAACTGGGAATTGATACGACCTCCTTCATCGCCATTCTCGGTGCCGCCGGACTTGCTGTTGGACTCGCACTGAAAGACTCGCTGCAAAACTTTGCGTCTGGAGTCATGCTGATTCTCTTCCGCCCATTCCGGATCGGAGATTTCATTGAGGCCGCGGGTACATCCGGGGTTGTCGAAGAGATCAAGATCTTCAGCACAATGCTTCGCACTCCTGACAACCGCGAGGTCGTTGTCCCGAACGGCGACATCTACAGCGGAATTATCATCAACAACAACGCCAGAGAAACGCGTCGAATCGATCTGGTCATCGGAATCGGATATGACGATGATCTGCGCGAAGCGAAGCGCATTCTTGAAGGAATCGTGACCTCGGACGAGAGAGTCATTAAGGATCCTGCCGCGCTCGTTGCAGTCGGGGAACTCGGAGCCTCCAGCGTAGACATCCTTGTCCGCCCCTGGGTCAAGACTTCAGACTATTTCTCGACCAAGTGCGACCTTACTGAGCAAATCAAGCTCGCCCTTGATGATGCCGGAATTTCGATTCCTTATCCTCAAATGGATCTGCACATCAATGGCTCTCTCGAATCAGAAGAACCCGTTTCCTAGTTCTAGGCGCAAGCCTCAGGCGAACGCACGAATGAACCCTACTTCCAGTGCCAGTGCCTCGAACACATTCGTGTTGAGGTGAGCCCTGAGGGTATCGATCGCCTCGGTCTTGGCGGCAAGCTCATCAATGGAATTCCGCTGGGCGAGAATGGCCGTAGCATCGGAGTAGGTGGGAAGATCAAGATGGGCGCCACTATGCTTTTGGCGCATCGCATCGCCGAACCACATCATCAGAAAATCGATCATGCGATTGCGCTGTTGCTGGTATTCCGCCTCAGTCAGAGCCTTGTAAGATTCCTCGCGTTGTTTCAGATACTGGTCTGCCTCGGCCTTCTTTCGGTAGTGAGCCACTTCGCCTCGGTAGGCTTCATCGTTTCGTTTTCCGATCTCGGTTTTCTCTTCTTTGAGAATGGAGGCAAATTTCGCCATCAGTCCGAGGGCTCCTGAGATGCCCTTTCCATTCGACTCGGTGTGTCGGCGAAGATGATCGAGAAAAGCACGGGAAGAATCACTCAGCTCGGCCGGTCCCGGCGTTCCTGCAAGTGGGATACGAATGCAACGCGACAGGATCGTATCGAGCAACATCTCTGGACGAGAGGTCAGGAGGAGAAGTCGACTTCCAGCAGGTGGTTCTTCCAAAGTCTTGAGAAACGCATTCTCTGCTCCCGCGCCCATGCGATCGGCATCACGAACAATCGCGAACTTAATCATTCCTTCCGGGGCGGCCATTTGGAGAGTGTGTTCTAGATTCCGGATCGCATCGATTGTGATCCGGCGTGACTTAGATTCTGGACCAATTACTTCGGTCGTGCTAGACCGAGCCGCATCAAGACTCTCAGCCGGTATTGATCCGGGATGAGCCATCTCGATCATTCGAAGTGCGAGCGCTTCTTTGCCGCTTTCGACGGGACCGGTAATCAGGTAAGCATGAGCCAACCGCGATTTATCCCGAGCTTCCTCGAGCAGTTCAATCGCTTTCTGAAGAGGAAAGCTCATGGCTCGCCTCCCCACTTTTCTTCGAAGACCTGTTCGATCGCCACGGACACCTCTTCGACACCGGTGGAGGCATCAATAATCGCAAAGCGTTCGGGTTCTTCCCTAGCCAGATCGAGATAGCCGATTCGAACCGCCTCGAAAAACGCGAGCGGTTGTGCTTCCATTCGGTCTTCACGTCCCGCACTGGCCGCTACTGCTCGAGCGTGTCCAATCGCGACATCCATATCGAGAAGGAAGGTGAGATCCGGTCGTGCCGTCCCGACCGCGAAATCGTTGACTTGTTTCACCGCTTCGACATTCAACCCTCTTCCGACGCCCTGGTAGACGGTCGTCGAGTCGAGAAATCGGTCAGCCACAACCCAGGTGCCCTCCGCGAGAGTCGGCTCGATAACTCTCCTTACGAGCTGGGCACGGCTTGCTGCAAAGAGAAGTAGCTCACTCTCATCACAAAGATCGGCCCCTTCCTTGTCATATTGAAGGAGATCACGAATTTTTTCGCCCACGACTGTCCCTCCCGGTTCGCGGGTCTTCAGGTAAGGGATTCCTCTCGACTCCAGAAGGTTTAGGAATCTCGCGATCTGCGTCGATTTCCCGCAGCCCTCGGAACCTTCGAATGTGATAAATTTCCCGCGTTGCATCGGAGTCGTTTGCATCTATGAATGGCAGACAGGCAATTGTCTATTCCTAAATCTACTGACCCCTGTTTTCTCCATGTCTCAATCCCAGGAAATCACTTTCGGCGATCGCGATGATCGCAAGCTACTCGAGCGCGGTCTCACCTTCTCGCCAAAATTCGACGAAAATGGACTGATCGTCGCTATCGCGCAAGACGCGGATACTAATGAAGTGCTCATGGTCGCCTACATGAACGCGGTTTCGCTTCGCATGACTCTCGAAATCGGCGAAGCAGTCTACTACTCTCGCAGCCGCCAGGAAATCTGGCACAAGGGAGCCACTTCAGGGCACACGCAAGTCGTGGAAAAGATTCTTACGGATTGCGATCAGGACGCTCTCGTCTTGAAAGTCCGCCAACACGGACCCGGATGCTGCCACGCCGGATATAGATCTTGCTTCTACAGAAATATACAGGAACCGGGCAATCCAGTAACCTTGGGACGTGAGATCGGGGATCAGAGTTACGATCCTGACTCGGTCTACAAAAAGTGAGTCTCCTTTGATTCCCCTTTCTGAAATTTCTATTTCATCCCCGCAAACGCACAATGAAATCCCTCTGGTCCAACTCCGAAGCGAAGAAATTCAAAGGTGATCTCGGCAAGCGAGTCTACACATCCCGTCTCCTCGGAGCGAATCCCGAGCTCGTTCTGCACGGCGGAGGCAACACCTCGGTGAAGTCGACAGAAAAGGATTTCTTTGGCGACAAGGTCGAAGTCCTTCACGTGAAAGGATCAGGCTGGGACCTCGGAACCATCGAGGCGCCGGGATTTGCGCCAGTTCGGATGGACGCACTGCTTCGTTTGGCAGAGTTGGATTCGCTCAGCGATCCGGAGATGGTGAAGCAGCAACGCGCCGCTATGCTGGAGCCCAATGCACCGAACCCGAGCATCGAGGCTATTCTCCACGCGATCATTCCTCAGAAATTTGTCGATCACACACATGCCAATGCGGTCGTCGCACTGACTAATCACAAGGCAGGAAAGCAAGCTGTCATGGATGTCTACGGGAATCGAGTCGTAGTCGTTCCTTACGTCATGCCCGGGTTTGATCTCGCGAAAGCAGTGGCCAAGGCACTCGCCAATATCGACCCCTACCAGCTGGATGGGATCATTCTCATGAATCACGGCATCTTCACGATGCACGACGACGCCAAGACCAGTTACGAGCTCATGATTCAGCTCGTTACGGAAGCAGAAATTTACCTTTCAACGCGGCTCGGAAAATCATTCTCTCTCCCCAAAGCGAGGCCAGAAGAAGATCTGCTCGGGCTCTCCAAAATTCGGAAGAAGGTTTCTGAGCTCCGTGGCGCCCCGGTCATCACAAGTCTTGACCAGAGTCCGGAAGCAGCCGGATTCGCGAGCCGGAAAGAGGTCACCAAGATTTCTACTCGTGGCCCGCTCACGCCCGATCACACTATCCGGACCAAACGCATTCCCGCTGTGATCGACAAGGATTCAGAAAAGTCTCTCGATAAGTTCGCAGCCGACTACGGCAAGTATTTCGAGAAATATAACCAAGGTGAAACCATGCTCGCGCCTGATCCTCGCTGGGCAGTCTGGAAAAACCAGGGCGTGATCAGCTTCGGCGCGACCGAGAAAGAAACAGGTGTCATTCAAGACATCGTGACTCATACTTGGCAGACAATTTCCCAGTCCGAAGCCGCCTTTGAAGGCGGTTGGAAAGCACTTCCTGCCGGAAAACTTTTCGAAATCGAATACTGGGAGCTGGAGCAGGCCAAGCTGAAGAAGAGCGGTTCCGCCCCCACTCATCAGGGCAAAGTGGCCATCGTAACCGGTTCGGCCGCTGGAATCGGTTTCGCCTGTGCTCAGTCACTCGCGGAACAGGGCGCCAAAGTCATCGGAATCGACCTGAGCCCAGAGGTCCAAGAGCAGATGGCGAAGATCGGAGGAATCGGAATTGTAGCGAACCTCACTGACGATGCCAAAGTGATCGAGTCCGTCGACTCGGTCGTCCGTCAATTCGGAGGCATCGATATTCTCGTGAGCAATGCCGGTATCTTCACTGCAGGTGCCTATCTTGAGAATCTCGAGCAAAGCAACTGGGACAAGTCCATGGCTGTGAATCTGACGAGCCATCAGAAATTGCTCAAATACACGATCCCCTTCCTGAAGAACGGCATCGATCCAGCCATCGTTCTCGTCGGATCGAGAAACGTAAATGCTCCCGGAGCCGGAGCCGCCAGCTACTCCTGCGCCAAGGCAGGTCTGACCCAACTCTGTCGAGTGGCTTCACTCGAACTCGCGCCCTTTGGTGTCCGATGCAACATCATCCATCCCGACGCTGTTTTTGATACGAAGCTCTGGACGGAAGAGAATCTCAAGCGTTCTGCTGAGCGCTACAACATGACAGTCGACGAATACAAAACGCGTAATCTTCTCAAGACCGAGATCAAATCCAAGGATATTGGCAATATGGTCTCGGCCATTGCGAGTCCTCTTTTCGGGAAAACGACGGGAGCACAAGTGCCCGTTGATGGCGGAAACGATCGCGTCATCTAATCCAGTTCTTTCGGAACAGGCCTCTTGGGCAGAGCGGTCCAGTTTCTTTCGAATCCAGTTTCAACGACTGGATTCGCGCATACTTTTTTGGGTGAAACCCGGGCCAGGCTGGTTTATCAAGAAGGAGTCCGAACGCAACAGGGTTGAGTGGATGATCTAACCCTGTTGAGTCTCCGAACTTGGCGACCTACATGGCGATCATCTCCCAAGATACGATTCAGAAAATCCTCGACGAAACCGACATCGTCGAGCTGGTGCAGGGGTATTTTCCCCTGAAACGCGCGGGAACGAATTTCATCGCGGTGTGCCCGTTCCACAACGAGAAGTCAGCCAGCTTCAACGTAAATCCTTCTCGCCAGATTTTTCATTGCTTCGGATGTCAGGCTGGAGGAGATGCGATCAAGTTCCTGATGCTCTACGATAACCTCCCTTTTCCCGAGGCGGCCCGAATACTGGCTGGCCGCGTTGGAGTAGCGGTGGAGGAAGAAGTTCTCGATCCTCAGCAGCTCGCCAAGATCAAAGGCCGGAGTGAGATCAAGAGAATGCAGAAATCAGCGGCGGATTGGTTTCATCGTCTCCTTTTCAAAAGCCAGGGAGCGCAACCAGCCCGCGAATACCTGCGGGAACGGGGGCTTACGATGGAAGTTTCCCGGAATTGGAAATTTGGGTACGCTCCTGAGGATCAACGCTCGTTTTTTGATTGGGCCAATCAGGCTGGATTTTCCGTTTCCCAACTGGTGGAAGGTGGCCTCGCGAAATGGCGAGACGAAAACTATCCGGATCGAGGAGCCTATTCTTTTTTCCGGCATCGACTCATGTTTCCGGTCAACGATGACATGGGAGAGCCTATGGCTTTCAGCGGACGGGTTCTTTCCAAAGAGCAGGGCGGCGGAAAATATGTGAACTCGCCCGAAACAAGCCTGTTCAACAAGAGCAAAACCTTCTTCGGCCTCGACAAGAGCAAGCGCAACATCATCCGCCAGAAGCAGGCGATCGTTTACGAAGGGCAACTCGATCTCATTGCCGCGTTCGAAAACGGGATCCAGAACGCGGTCGCCCCATTGGGGACTGCCTTTACCACCGATCATGCTCGCGCACTCAAACGACTCACCGATGAAGTCGTCCTCTGTTTCGACTCGGACACAGCCGGGCTCAATGCTGCCGGAAAAGCGTTTCGCGTTCTCGCCCCCGCCGGTATCCTCGTCCGACTGGCCCTGCTCCCCGAAGGTGAGGATCCTGATTCTCTGATTCAGAAGGAAGGCGTCAAAGTGCTCAAAGAAATTCTCAGCTCAGCTCCCGAGTTCTTTGACTTCCAAATCGATCGGCGAGGAAGTTCGTTGACCCAGGGAACACTGCGCGATCGGCTCAACTTTGCCAAAGACCTCGCCGGAGACATTGCCCTGATCGAAGAGAAAATGTTGCAGGACTCCCTCATCAGTCGAGTCACGGTTCGACTCGGGGTTGGTGAAGATGAAATCCGCAAATTGGTTCGAAATGCGGCGATTTCTCAGGAAAGGATCGAAAAAACAAGAGCCAAACGAGAAGCTATCACTCGTCGCCGTGAAGAAGGCGATCCTCCCCCAGAATCACCAGAGGGAGCCTCAAAGCCGAATGGATCCCGAACTACGATTGAAAACCGCACGATCCGACTGCTTTGCCAGGCGCTGCTTACCGATGCAGAGACACGAACTCATCTTCTTTCTCAGCCCATCCCTGATTATCTCGATCGATTGACGGATACAGAATTGCTGAGCCAGATCTGGCGATCACAATTCGATCCCTCCAGCCCTGCCAGCGTCAATGCCTTCATCGGCATGCTTCCCGAAGCGGAACAAGGCCTCGTTCGCCGTCTTCTCGCAGAGGATACAGCGAAGATCAATCCAGAGCTCGCCGACCACTGTTTGGCGGCATTGAGACGTCAAAGCATACAAAATGAGATAGCGGTTGCAAAGGCTCAGTTGGGAACGCCTCAACTCCCGGCAGATCAGCTTGCATCACTTCAGAAACATCTCCTTGACCTCAGGAGACAATTACACGAAGTTTAGCGGCGTTTCCCGCTGGAGGGGAAACACCCTTTCCTTCTTCTCTCGCGACTCGCATGGCTTCCGGTAAAAACTCAAAGAAGAATACAAAGTTTACCAAGAGCGGGAAGGCGAAGGCAAGCGCAAAGTCGGCGCCTTCGAAAACTGCAAGGAAGAGCACTGCTCCCGCAGAGAAGAAGTCGGGCGCGAAGTCCCTTCTCGATTCCCCGGAGTTTCAGCCCATCGTTCGGGATCTGATTCGTCTCGCGAAGGAGCAGGATTATCTTACTTTTGACGATATCAACGAGGCTCTGCCTGATACGCAAAATGATCTTGAATTGATGGAGGAGCTCATTGAGCGACTTCAGGGAATGAAATTTCGGATTATCGATAGTGCCGAAGTTGACAACCTTAAGGCCGGTTCCGACGACGAGGACGATGACTCGTCCAGCGAACCCATTGCAGAGAAGAAGCCGGCCGCAGCCAAAGAGGGTCGGCTTGATATTCTCGACGATCCCGTTCGGATGTATCTGAAGCAGATGGGTCAGGTCCCTCTGCTTACTCGTGAGCAAGAGGTCGAGATTTCCAAGCGGATCGAAAAGGCAGAATCCGAAATCAAGAAAGTGCTGACCCGATTTGGTTTTATTCCCGATGCCTATCTTGCAATGGCCGAGCGCCTCGAGTCGGGAGAAGAGCGATTTGATCGACTCATTCTCGACAAGAAAATCGAGAGTCGCTCTCGTTATCTCAAGAATCTTGGCAAACTGCGAGATCAGGTAGGAGTCTATCGGGACGAGCTGCATGAACTTTACGCACAGCTCCGATCTACCAAACCAGGCGCAGCTCAGAAGAGGCTCAACGAAAAGTGGAAGAAGGCCCATTCATCCCTTTCGCGATGCTACAATCGTTTCTACTTCAAACAGAAAGTGACCGAAGACCTCGTCTCCTGCACCGAAGAGTATTCCGTCAAATCAAACGAGCTGAAGACACTTGCCGAAGCTGCCTCGAGCACGAAAGAGAAGAGTAAGGCAACCCAAGCAAAGACAGCCTTCGAGAAAGAAGCCTGGATGGAGCTTCAGGAATTCGATGAGCTCTCCGAAGCGCTGCAGGCGCAGGTAGCTTATGCCCGCAAGGCCAAGGATGAGATGGTGGAAGCGAACCTTCGCCTTGTTATCTCGATCGCCAAGAAATACACCAATCGTGGCCTTTCCTTTCTCGACCTGATTCAAGAGGGCAACATGGGCCTGATGAAAGCGGTAGAGAAGTTCGAGTATCGCCGGGGCTACAAGTTCTCAACCTACGCGACATGGTGGATTCGCCAGGCGATCACCCGTTCCATCGCTGATCAGGCTCGAACGATTCGGATTCCGGTACACATGATCGAAACGATCAACAAGCTGATGCGTGTGCAAAAGCAACTCGTCCAAGAATATGGCCGTGAGCCGACCCCCGACGAGATCGCCGATGAAATCCACCTTCCTGTTGAACGAGTCCGCGCCGTTCTCAAAATGGCTCAGCAGCCCATCTCGTTGCAAGCGCCAGTCGGAGACAGCGAGGAGACCAGCTTAGGTGACTTTATCGAAGACAAGGGCGCAGAAGACCCTAGTGACATGACTTCCATGTCGATGCTGAAAGATCGAATCAAGGATGTTCTCGACACGCTCACGCCTCGGGAGCGAGAGGTCCTCGAGCAACGATTTGGCCTCGTCGATGGATACAGTCGTACGCTTGAGGAGGTTGGAAAGCAGTTTCAAGTCACTCGCGAGCGAATCCGCCAGATCGAAGCCAAGGCACTCCGAAAGATGCGCCACCCGACCCGAATCCGGCAGCTGGAAGGCTTTATCGAAGCGCCTCCTCTGTAGGCTGCGCCTGAGAATTACGATGAATTTCGTTTTTCCGCTACTTTCTCACTTTTGAGTGAAACTTTCTTCGTTTAGTTGGGTTGTATCAATCAAATGGACAATCAGGAAGAAAACGATCCGGTCGCAGACCAAGTCTGGGACCTCCTAAAAGAAGCTCGCCCCCCTGCCCCAAGCCCTTTCTTTGCGCGCAATGTTGTTCGCAAAGTGAGAAATCTGGAAGTATCGGCCTCCTGGGGGGAACGCCTCCAGCACTTGTTTCGTTCTCCACTCAAGATTTCTGGTGCGCTGGCTGCCGCAGCGATTTTGGTCTTGGGGCTCGTTACCTTAACTCCGGACACAGATGTCACGTTTCCTCCTGTTGCCGCAGTCGACCCGACCACACCACCGACAACGTTTGACCCTGCCTCCGAGTTGGAAGCGGTCGAGTATCTCGGCCAACTCATGGCAGTGGCCGATCCCGGCCAACTCACAGACGAGGCGCTCAGAGATTTGTTTTTCTAGGGATGTGTTTTTGAGCAATATCTCAGAAACCTCCGTTTCATCCGAGCACATACCTCAACCCGGTATCATCGTCTCCGGAGATTTTTCGGATGACGAACCGGGGTTTTCCCACGAACTTCACTAAGTTCGCTCACTCCTAGACCGTTCTAGCGGAGTGACTTTTAGCTTATGATGAACGCCATCTCGTCTCTCCTTTCACGACCTGCTTCGATTGCCGCCCTAGCCCTGGGAACGTGCCTCGTGATCGTGGCCTGCACCACAACTGTTCCAGAAACAGGTCGAAAACAATTGAATTTTCTGAATCCCGCCGAAGAAGCAGCCCTTGGCTTGTCTGAGTTCAAAAAACTCAAACAGGAAAAACCAATTTCAAAAAACGTTCAATACAACGGGCTCGTTCAGCGTGTCGGGAAACGACTTTCCGTCGTGATGCCGGTTCCAAATGCAGAATGGGAATTCGTGGTCTTTGACGACTCGACTCCAAATGCCTTCGCCCTTCCAGGCGGCAAAGTAGGTGTTCACACCGGACTATTTCAGATTACTGAAAATGAAGCAGGTCTGGCTGCCGTAATCGGTCATGAGGTCGCCCATGTTGTGGCGCGTCACTCAGGTGAACGACTTTCGCAGAACGCAGTCGCTGGTGCGGTAGTCGCCGGAGCTGCGATCGCACTGAATCGGGATGGTCGCGACGGCGCTCTCGCTACAGCAGCCCTCGGAGGAGGAGCGCTACTTACCACTCGGCATTTTTCCCGCTCTCAGGAGCTGGAAGCTGACCAGATGGGGGCTGTTTTCATGGCACGCGCCGGCTACAATCCAGAAGAGTCTGTCGGGCTCTGGCAGCGATTTGGGGAATGGCGAACAAAGAACAGCCAGGGTGGACTTGGTCCCGCATTTCTCAGCACGCACCCTCTCGATCAGCGCCGTATCGATGAGCTTCGAAAATTTATGCCGCAGGCAATGGCAGAATACAAGAAGGCGAACTGATGAACAAACGCTCGCTCCGCAGAGCGTCCTTCTCAAGAATTCGTGCACTGTCGAAGGAGGAAAAGAAATCTGCTTCACTGGCGATTACAGAGTCACTGTGGAACCATGCCGACTGGCCGAACGTTCGGACCATATTTTCCTACCTCGCTCTTCCTAGCGAACCTGATCTAACCACTCTCTTCCTCGGAAATCCGGAGAAAACGTGGGGATTTTCCCGGGTATCAAAATGCGGTGAACGCCTTCACTTTCACGAAGTAGATTCTGTCGAAAGACTAAGAGAGGGCGAATTCGGTTTTCTCGAACCGGATCCGAACCAGTGCCCTGAATTGGACAATCCGGATTGGATTCTTGTTCCTGGGGTTGGGTTTTCGCCCGCCAACCTTGCCCGGTTGGGGCGCGGTAAGGGCCATTACGATCGCTTTCTCTCACCGTATCACGACAGGTCGCCCTCACCTCGAATGATCGGCGTTTGCTTCGCTACCCAATTGGTCCAAATAGAACCTGAGGAACATGACATCCCTATGGATGTGCTCCTCACAGAATCCGGGTGGTCCAACTCGTCTGGTTAAGAAACAGAAACGTGGTTAGGCAAAAAGAATCTACTGGAAGCGTCCTCCGAACCCGGCTTCTCGAAGCGCTTTCATCACGTCGTATGTTTTGAATCCTTCACCATCAACTTTGATGCGAGTGGATCCCTCTTTCGCCGCGACTTCATCGACTCCGTCTACCCCTTCGACAGCTTTTTCAAAAACTCTCACTCCTCCGCTGCAGACCACCGCCGCATCCCGCACGACCATAGTGTCAGTCGTGAAGTCGTCTTCCTTTAACTTGGACATCTCGACCCCAGAAACATCGGAAGTCCCATAGTATCCCGCGCTTAGAAGGGTTTTTAAGGTTGATTGGGCGACCTTTGCAGAGGGAGCTTTGATGATCACCGTCTGATCGCTCCGATTTGCAGTGAGTTCCACAGCGGCATCAATCGTGAACTCCTCACTTTCTTTTAAACCCTCGACCCGGTCGACGCATTTCCGACAGAAGAGAGCCACTCCGCTGAGAGTCACCGTGACTTCTCCTTCAGGGAGTGCTGGTTTTTCAACTGGGGGAGTCCCCGCTTCAGGCTTCTCTGCCATCTTTTCTTTTACCGCAATTGCTAAGGCCACGAACTCATTATCAGCCGGAGAGAGGCTTGAAAGAGGCACCTCAAACACCTGACCATTGACCATCTTGATTTGGATCACATCTGCTCCCTTCATTCCCACAAACTCCGCCTGGATCTTCTTCCCGTCTGCAGCTCGCGTCCATTCCCTTGATTCAGCATTCGATTCCAGGGGAACGAGCAAGCTAAACGTGGCAAAAATCAAAAGAGACCAAAAATCCTTCATAGCCACATTCTACGGTTTTACAAGGTCCCGCGTCAATAGAACTGTCCGACCAAATTCGATTCCGACTCCTACTTTTTTGAGTCCTCTTTCGAAGAACTAACCGCCGCAATAGCGGTTGCACGTCGCGCCAGCTTATTGACAGGATTCTCCCAAAAATAGAAAACTAGAGCATGATTTTTTATTCACGATTCAACCTTTCTAACCTGCTGGTTTTGATAGGATTTTCTACAATCTGTGTTTCTGCAGTTCGAGCTGATTCGATTCTCCCGCTCTCATACTGGACTGAGACGGCTGACTGGGCAATGGCTGGCAAAGTCGTGGGACACTCTCAGAAAAAAGAGTGGAAATCAATCTCCCCAGGCAAAGCCATTCTCTTCAACGGGCCAGGAGGAAAAACGGGCAACATTGTTAGTAAAAGTGAATTCGGTGACGTCGAGATCAAAGTCGAATTCATGGTTCCTAAGGGGTCCAACTCGGGTATCTATTTTCAGAAACGCTACGAGATCCAGATCCTGGACAGTTTTGGAAAGGCGGACGATACCCTCAAGCATGGAGACTGCGGAGGCATTTATCAGCGCTGGGATGATGCTAAGGAAGGAAAAGACAAAGGCTTTGAAGGAACAGCCCCGAAAACCAACGCGACAAAGGCGCCCGGCGCATGGCAGGCTTTTCATATTGTGTTCCGTGCTCCTCGATTTGATTCAGAGGGTAAGAAGATCGAAAACGCTCGTTTCGTTCGGGTCGTTCACAATGGAGTAACGATCCACGAAAATATCGAAGTGACCGGCCCGACTCGTGGAGGAGCAAGTGGATCGGAAGCGGCCAAGGGTCCCTTCAAGATTCAGGGCGATCACGGTCCTATTGCATTCCGCAAATTCGAAGTCACGCCAGTCGAATTGAACTAGTTCGAATCCACAAAAGAGATCGAAATTGTGGCGGAGATGAGGCTCTGACTTTACTCATCGAACATCGGATCTTCCGGATCGCCCTGCGAGAGCAGGTAAGCAAGAAGGTCTAACACATCATCCTTGTCGAGGGTATTGACGAGCCCAGGAGGCATCATACTGACTGGCGACTCTTTCATCGATGCGAGACGCTTGCGATCAACTCCGACAATCTCATCGGGATTCATCATGTTCGTATTCACCCGGACTGTGTCCCCACTTAAGTTCATGATTCGGCCCATGACTATTGAGCTGTCCTTCATCTCGAAAATCATTTGTCCATACTGATCCGAAATCTCCTTACTGGGATCGATGATGGATTCGAGCAAATCACGAGGACTGAATTTACCGGCAACGCTCGTCAGGTCGGGACCAATCGCGCCCCCCTCTTGCTTGAACCGATGGCAGGCAAAGCATGTCGCGGCTCCGAACATTTTTCTCCCATTGCCAAAATCACGATTTCCCTCTAGCCCGACGTGAATTACATCATCGAAGTCCTCGACTGTCCATGCTTGAACAAAGGACCGGGGCTTCGCCGTGAAAACTTGCTGAGAGGGAGGCTCGGCCTCGATCGCTTCCTTCAGGGCCAACTTCTCGTCTTCCGGAGTATTCTCAAGAACCGTCTCTTTCATGTTATCAATGAAGAGCCCAAAACTCGCGCCCCCTTTGTATCCCTTGGCTCGTGTGAGCCATTCGAAGAAACTCTTCCGAAGCTCGCGCTGCCAGCCCACTTTCAAATGGCGCAATGACTTCGCATAGCTAATCTGCTCTTCTTGAGAAGGGGCGGAGAGGAGCAGGTCAATTCCCAACTCTGCTGCGTTAGGGTCCTGAAAATAGACGGCGAGCTGGAGCGCTTCACTGTTCAGGGCAGGGGTTGCATAGGGAATCCCTTCGATCACTCGGTTCGCAATTATTTTACGAGTGGCCTCATCCCCTTCGCCGAGTCGCGTAAACGCGAGGCTATAGGCTCGAAACAGATCCAGTGTTTGCCGACCCGACAGATCTTCTTCCGGAATCGCATTGAGGCCTTCAAGCAGAGAAGCCTGAACCCCGTCCGCCTTCACGCGAGCGAGGGCGATCGAGGCTTGGATACGGGTTTCTGAATCGGTCTCGGCAAGAGCCTTGCCTTTCCACTCCGATACAGGTTGATGTTCGATCGCGACACGAGCGGCATACCTGATAAATCGATCCTCGTGCCCTAGGTAAGACCACGCAAATGTGACAGCCCCTTCCGCGGAACGATGATAGGACTCCAGCTTTTCCCTGACCAAATGCAATTCGGTCTTCTCCCCTCGCTTTTTTCCCTTATCCACCTCGCCATCGTAAGTCACCCGATAGAGCCCCGACTGGACACGCCGTCCTCCGATGGCGACATACATAGCTCCGTCCTTCGGATTGATGAGAAGATCAGTCAGTGGCAGTGGCTGAGCGCTCATGAATTCTTCAAAAGTCGCCTTGTAGCTGCCTCCGCTGGGCTCAAGATAAACGGCGTATAGCTTCCCATAGCTCCAGTCTGCAACATAGAGAGCGTCTTCATATTTTTGAGGGAATGCCGCTCCGTATCCAAAGGCAATTCCTGTCGGTGATCCCGGTCCAATATCGACTACCGCCGGAAGGCTATCGGCGTAGTAGGATGGCCATTTGCCTCCTCCGTTTCTCCATCCGAATTCTGCACCGCTCACAATGTGATTCACTCGTGTGGGGCGATACCAAGGAGTGTTCATATCCCACTCCATATCGGCATCATAGGTGAACAGATCTCCTTCGCGATTGAAGGCCACATCATACTGATTTCGGAACCCGGTCGCGACCAACTCCCAATTCTTCCCATCTGGATCCGTCTTCGCGACCCAACCTCCCGGAGCGAGAGTTCCTTTCATAAAACCTTTGCCGTAGGGGCGCGGCAAAAGCAGATCTTCTCCCCAAATTCGGGGAACCTGCGAAGAGTCGAGTTCTGTTACTGGGGTCTGGTTCCCGGCAACGACGTAAATCGACTTCTTATCAGGGCTGAGAACGACTGCGTGAGGACCATGCTCTCCTCCAACTTCATCGAACTTCCGCAAAAGCTCCTTCTTGTCATACTGATCGTCTCCGTCGCTGTCGGTGATTCGATACAGTCCCCTTCCCCCATGTTCGGCGGTATTGAGAACCACGTAAAGACTATCAAAAGCATAAAGCAATCCTTGTGCGCCGCCAATATCGACTTCGATTTCCTCCACAGAATCCGGATCTAATGATGTGCCTAAAGCAGGAATTTTGAATCGGTAGAGAGCACCATACTGATCGGATACAATCAGGCGCTCCCGATCGTCTATAGTCATCGCAACCCAGGAGCCCTCGTTCGCTTTGGGAACTGAATAGAGCAGTTCGGCTTTGAACCCCTCAGGAAGTCGAATCCGCTCGACGGCCGTAGCTTGCGGGACCCGCAAGTCAAGTAGCCCGGCAAATGAATCCGGATCAACCGCGCTCCAAGGCGCGGCACCAAGGTCTCTGACAACAACCGCGGCATTCCATCGGTTTTGCTTCGGTTTGTAGTTGGTTTGATTCCACCCTTTCTCTGGAGCTTTCGTGATTTGCCAATCCTCACCCGAGGTAATCCGGCTCTTCGATCCGTCCTTGTGAGTGAGCTCGACCAGCACAAAGAGTCCCGCCAATCCACCCTGATTGGTTCCTCGTCCCGCCAGAAGGTTTGCCCCTCCCAGCTTCAGCTGGTCGGTTATATCCTCGACAACAGGCTTCTCCCACTGCGTTGACTTAATCGCTCTTCGAGCCCCGTTCACATAGATTTCGAGATGGTTGTCACCCGAAGCAATCAGGATAGCTCTTGAGACAGTCTCTGGAATTTTTACCACATGGCGGAAATAGACCTTCTCATCCGGCTTCGGGTCAGGGGAACTCCAAATCCATTGCGGGAAATTCAGGGCCGAATCATTCGCAACGCCGCTCCGCGGAATACCCAAGGTAGAAACGGTGAACAAGAGGGCAAAAAAGAAGGTCGTCGCTAGTCGCATAGCAGAGAATCGATGGAGTCTGGTTCACACATTATGGCACGAAAGAAACAAACCATTGCGTAACAGGAATAGCGCAATCAAGCTCTCTGAATCGGTTTCGCCTCCTGCTTTTTCGTCGTAACTCCCGTCCTCCGTCCATAGAGCGTATCGTCGCCGACCCACCAGTCCTTTTCCTTTTTTCATGAAAGTCAGTTTCTCTTTCTTCTCCCTACTCGGGCTAAGCGTTTCATCTGCCCTCACGATTGCATTATCAGCTCTCCCCTCAACAGCCGCCGAAGTGGACGACAAGAGAGGCGGCAAAACAGTCGATGAGCCCCAGCCCCAGAAGACCTCTGCAGAATACGACAGCGAGGCTGCCGCTCGGATTTCAGGATTCACACTGCCCGATGGTGTTACGGCATCTTTATTTGCCGACCCCAGCCAGATCCAGAATCCCAGCGCTATCTGTTTCGATGCCAAGGGCGATATGTATGTTGCAGAGATCCACCGCTGGAGAGCTGGGGTTCAGGACATTCGAAACGAACAGCAGATTCTTCTCGACGACATTAACAATGAATCCAGCCAGGACCGGCTCGAAATGTATCAGCGAGATGCCGCGACAAGACCGGTTTCGTTCTATGAAGAATTTGAGGACAGAATCGTTCGCCTTCGCGATAAAAATTCTGACGGGAGAGCCGATCAATCAAAGGTATGGGCCGGTGGATTTAATGATGCGCTCGACGGCCCTGGCATTGGATTGGTAGCAGGCCTCAACGACGACATCTACTACACGAATATTCCGCATGTCTGGCACCTTCGCGACACCAACGGGGATGGCCAGGCGGATCAGCGAGAGTCTCTCCAGGATGGCTTCGGGGTGAGAATGAGCATCTCCGGACACGACATGCACGGGATCATCTGGGGTCCCGATGGGCGGCTCTACTGGTCGATTGGCGATCGAGGATTCTCTGTCACAACGAAGGAAGGTCGACACTACCATCACCCATATGAAGGAGCTGTTTTCCGCTGTGAACCGGACGGGTCAGATCTTGAGGTCGTCTACACCGGACTGCGAAATCCTCAGGAGCTGGCCTTCGACAAATTCGGCAATCTCTTCACCTGTGACAATGACGCCGATCAATGGGATACGGGTCGCCTCGTCTACCTGATTGAAGGCGGCGACGCTGGTTGGAACCATGGGCATCAAGTCCTCCTCAACTTTCGAAACCAGCTCAATCTGCGGACTCCGATGTATGATCATCCGGGACACAAGAACATTCCGATGAATCCGTGGATGACGGAAGCGATCTGGGAGCCGCTCCACGAGGAACGTCCCGCTTTCACCCTGCCCCCTATCGACAAAGTTTCCTGGGGACCCAGCGGGATGGTTTACAACTACGGAGCGACCGCTATGCCGGAGCGATATCAGAATCATTTCTGGATTTGCAATTTTGGCGGAGCCAAAGGAGATCTCGAAGCCTTCTCCGTCAAACCCGACGGTGCAGGATTCGCGCTTGATCACAAGGAAGTCTTCATGGTCGGTCTCGGAAACACAGATGTGGAGTTCGGTCCCGACGGGCGGATGTATATCAGTTGCTTCAACAATAACGGTTGGTACAAACAGGATATCGGAAACATCTATGCCCTCAGCTCACCCGAGGCAGCCAAAAATGATCTCGTTTTTGAAACGAAAAAGCTGCTGACGATGGGATTTGCCTCGCTTGTCGAAAGCGAGATTGCACCTCTGCTCGGCCACGCGGATCTACGAGTTCGCATGAGCGCCCAGTTCGAACTCGCCAAGCGAGGGGCCGATCCTGTTTTCCAGAAAGCGATCAAGCAAACCGAAAATCAACTCGAACGCCTTCACGGGGTCTGGGGACTCGGGCAACTCGCTCGCAAGAATTCGGATCTTCTCCGCACCCATCTCGAACTGCTTTCCGACGCCGACCCTGAAATTCGAGCTCAGGCAGTCAAGATTCTCGGAGACTGCCGATCCGAAACCGCGGGCGCACTACTGACGGAAGCACTCTCGGACGAGTCGAGCCGAGTCAAGAGTTTCGCGGCAATCGCGGTCGGGAAATGCGGACACGTTCCAGCACTTCCCAAACTCATCGAACTGCTAGCCAAGAATGACAACAAGGACGTTTTCCTGCGTCACTCGATCGTCCAAGGATTATGGAGTCTCAATGAGCGCGAGAAAATCCTGAAAGAGTTCAAAAACGAATCAAACGCAGTTCGTCTCGGAGTGCTTCTCACGCTCCGAAAACTGAAGGACCCAAGAGTGAAGTATTTTTTGAATGACTCCGATCCAATGATCGAGGCGGAAGCGATTCGTGCGATCAACGATCTCGACCTCACAACCGCATTGCCTGAGCTTGCCGAAAAGATCGTCAGCTTTACGAGCGCGGGAACTGCCACGATACCAGAAGGGCATCGAGATTGGATTCTCCATACCCGACTGATCAATGCAAACTTTCGAGTTGGTCAGCCAGTCAATGCTTCGAGTTTGCTCGATTACGCCTCTCAAGAAGGAATTCCCCTACTCCTGCGTGAGCAAGCTCTCCTCGCCCTTCTCGAATGGAAAGACCCCAAGCCTGTCGACTCCACAACTGGAGCCTACCGGCCACTCGATCCAGCGACTCGCGTTGATATCACCGAATCCGTGCAGGAAGGACTCTCGTCGGTATTTGCGACCGCGGCAGGAAATCTCACCAGCCTCGCAACGGAGTTGGCGCTGGCCTACGGAGCAAAAGCCCCAGTCGAATTGCTCACCAAGCAGATTCAAGACGAGAAGGCCGAGGTAGAGGCGAGGATTGGGTCACTACAGGGACTTCTCCGACAGGATCCCAAGGCCCTCGCACCCTTTTGGAATTCCCTGCTTTCCCAGCAAAACGAATCCCTCCGTGCTGCTGCCGTCGAAGGCCTCATCAAAGTTGACCCTTCCCGCGGAACTGAGGAAGCCCTCAAAATGGCAAACTCGGACCAGCTCCGGTTGCGTCAGGCTGGATACCGACTTCTCGGTGATGCCGGTGGAGAAGCCGCGACAACGTTGTTTACTTCCCGTCTCGAAGATCTCCCCAAGGAGAAGCCGGGAGCTTTGCTCGACCTCCTCGAATCAGCCGCCAAGATCGAAGATGCAGGCATTGCCAAGAAGCTCGCCGACTACACCGCAAATCTCGATGCGAACGATCCTCTCGCGGCCTTTCGCTCCGCACTCTACGGAGGCGACGCAGATCGCGGAAAGAATCTATTCATGACTCACGCCGCCGGACAGTGCGCCAAGTGCCACAAGGTGAATGGCGACGGCGGAGTGGCTGGACCCGAATTGACAGGCATCGGCGCAGCAAAGGATCGCGAATACCTTCTCGCCGCGCTGGTGGATCCGAGCAGCTATGTCGTTCCCGGCTACGGAATGCTGCTGGTCACTTTGAATTCCGGTGACAGCCTTGGTGGAACTCTGATGAAAGAGGAAAAGAAATCGATCACACTCAAGATCCCCGACCCCGAAGATTCTTCGAAACAGATTGAGAAAACGATTCCCCGAACCGAGATCGCATCGATTCAGCCTCCGGTTTCTGCGATGCCTCCGATCGGCCATCTCATGACAAAATCAGAGATTCGGGACCTGGTGGCTTTTCTCTCCGAATTGAAGAGAACTGAAAAAAAGGGCCATTAAATTTCTCTTTCAATCGTTTAAATAGTGGACGAAAAACCGTGAAGCACCGTAAAATCTTTGCAACAGTGTCCCCAACACCATGAAGCGCTCCCCCATTTACGCTCTCTTCCTGATACTTATCCTTGTCGCGACTGACGGACAAGCGCAGGAGAAGAAAAACGATGTCTTCGGCTTCGGTCGAAAGCGCAATCGAATCTCGAACACCCTTTTTCCAGGCGGAACCGATGCGGGAACTAGGCCCGCTCCCGCACAGCCAAAAGTAGAGCGAGACAGCGAGACGATTTTCCGCGGTGGCAAACCCAAGAAAGTCGAGAGCGCCGCTTATCTCATCAAAGATGGTGAGAAGATCGAGCAGCCAATGCCCGCGCCGAAGACCAAGACATCTCTCTTTTCCAAATTTCGGAAAAACACTCCCGCCAACCCACTTTCGACGGCAACCGACGCATCTGTCGTAGAAGAGAAAGAGAAGCCAAGTCGTGTTCTTGCGACGATTCCATCGAAAAAAGAAAAGGAAAGGGTGGAAACAACTCCTGTGGTATCCGATCCAGTCGAAGCTTTGAGTGACGCTCCTGCGATTTCCTCCCCCGAACCCGCTTTCACGGCTGCACCAATGGAGGAGAAGAAGTCGGGTGGACTCTTGTCTTTCTTTTCACGGGGTAAGAAAAAGAAAGAGCCTGTTGTTTCGGATCCAGTTACGGTAGCGACGAAAGTGGATGCGTCGGAGGGCGATTCTGTTCCTGGCATAACGGCTCCGACGGTTGCGACAACAAGCTCAGATATCCCTGATGCCCCTAGCTTCTCCAATTCCGCCCCCACAGAAGAGAAGGACTCCAAAAAAGGACTTTCGATTCCCAATCCCATCAGCAAGATCAAGAAAGAGCCAAAGCCAGTCAGTATGGAAGGTGCTGAAACGATCATTGAGAACGGTGAAATCGTAAAGGAAGAGAAGGACATTGTTGAATCCAACATCGTGAAGACGGATGCAGGAGAAAAGAAACCACCTCGCGTTGTTGATGGTGTGAAGACCTACAACTCCTGGGAAGATGTCGAAGCTCGGTCAGTATCGGCCGCTGATCGAATCATCAGTCAGATGCGTCAACAGTAAATTTTTATCGACTGCGAAAGCAGTCGATCCGTTCTGACAGCTCTCGACCCTGCACCCGAAGATGGTGAAGGACAAATCGCTCGCTTTTTTTGCGCTTTGCGGAAGCCTATCCGCCTTCAAAAATGTGGAACGGACTCACGGATCAGCAGTGGAATCGAAGAGCGCTCTGGCTTCTCGCAGGCGTTCTTGTGTTTCGTCTCATCTACGCCGCGATCTTTCCGGTGAACCCTGCGGGAGACGAAGCCTACTACTGGGATTGGGGTCGCCAGCTCGACATAGGCTACTACTCTAAGCCTCCCTTCATCGCCTGGCTCTATGCCTTTGTGGACTGGATTGGTGGCGGAGGTATTTTTGCCATCCGGGCGATGGCGGCCGTCCTCGGAACCTCGGCTGCGTTTCTTCTATTTCGGTTCACCTCTAGCCTCTTCGACGTCCGCACAGGTTGGATTGCATTGGTCCTCGCTATGGCAGCTCCGGCCAACTCTGTCTTGAGTTTCGCACTCACGATAGATGCACCTCTGACAATTTGCTGGACAACAGCACTCTGGATGACTTGGCGCTTTGCGTCCGGCAAAGGAGGAAACGGAACGCTTGCCGTCTTGTTTCTTGCTCTTGCGATCGGCCATCTCAGCAAACAGATGATGATGGTCTTCCCCCCTCTCGTGGTCGTGTTCCTATGCACAGAGAAGAAGACCCGCCGACTCCTTCGCCGCCCGGCACTCT
Source organism: Verrucomicrobiales bacterium (assembly GCA_965657775.1). Classification (GTDB taxonomy): domain Bacteria; phylum Verrucomicrobiota; class Verrucomicrobiia; order Verrucomicrobiales; family DEV007; genus Arctic95D-9. The sequence continues at coordinate 816,080 of CBFHPY010000003.1, read as the reverse complement.
GGATTGCTCTTCTCGGATCCTATCTCTCGCTGCTTCCTCCACTGATTTGGAATGCCGAAAACGATTGGATCACGCTGCACCACACCAAACATCATTTCGGAACCACCCCAACAGAAGGCAGTGCCTTCGCGACTCGATCAAAGGAGTTCTTTGAATTCCTCGCGACCCAGCTTGGCGTTCTTGCCCCACTCACCGCGATCGTCCTCTACACGGTCTGCTTCACGCAGTTGGCACTCTTTCGCTCTGCCAGTCGCCCTGTGCGAATGCTTCTTCTTTTTGGCGTCGTGCCCCTCGCGGCGATGCTCATGCTCGCGTTGCGGCAAAAGCTCCAGCCAAACTGGCCCGCTGTATTCTACATCTCTGCAATCGCTCTTACTGCCGCCTGGTTTTCTCAAAGACTTCGCCGACCAGACTGGAAAATCACTCGGTCTGAACGGGCGCGAAAAATCACCTGTCACCTCGCGATCCTTGGAGGCTTTCTCTTGACACTCTACTTCTACTTCGCACCTCCCGCATTTGCCTTGTTTGATCGTGCGGGTAACCGCGCAGACCCTAACCGCAGGATGATGGGCCATGACGTCATGGCTGCCGAGTTTCAGAAGATCAGGGAATCACAACCTGATGCAGAAGAGCTCTTCCTGGTTGCCCTATGGCATCGTGATACCGCCAGCCACCTCGCATTCGGGCTCCCTGATCAACCTCGCGTCTACCGCTGGGATGCTTCCGGAATCGTCGTTTCTCAGTATGAAGTCTGGAATACGCCGATCGAGGATGGCCTTGCTGGGAAAGATGCCCTGATCCTGCACCCTCACTCATTGGTGCTACCCGAAGAATTTGCGAAGCGTTTTGATTCCGTCGAAAAAGTCGGTGAATTTGAAGCCGACTACGGGTATGATCGGACCTTCACCTTCTCCGTGCACCGAGGCCGCCAGCTGAAGGAGTGGCCGCGCCCTGGAGTCCCTGGAAAAGGACACTGAGAAATTGTCCGTTCGAGATTCCCTTCCTGATTCCCCGATGAACTCCCGAGGTTACACGTCACCCTTCCCGCCTTCTTCGAGTCTTCGCAGCGAGCCCCCAACAACAGAAACCGTGAGCATTGTCGTTCCCTTCTTCAACGAAGAAGAGTGTGTCGAGTTTGTTCTCCGCGAGATTCTTGAGTGCCAGCCAAACGCTGAAGTGATTGCGATCGACGACGGAAGTCGTGACGGCACACCGGAAATCATCGACTCGATCGATGGCGTGTCGCCTCTTCTTCTTACGGAAAACCGCGGTCAAAGCGGAGCGCTCTATGCGGGCTTCCGTTATGCCTCTGGCGATATTCTCGTGATGCTGGACGGGGATGGCCAGAATGACCCAGCCGATATTGAGAAACTGGTCGCGCTCGTCCGCAGTGGTGATTGTGATGTCGCCGTTGGTCGTCGGGCCAAGCGAAAAGATACCTGGAGTCGGCGGACTGCCTCAAAGATTGCAAATACGGTTCGCCGCTGGTTTATCCACGACGGCATCAGCGACACAGGATGCTCGCTCAAGGCAATGCATCGAGACCATGTTGATCTTCTCGTTCCTTTCAATGGGATGCATCGCTTCCTCCCCGCGGTCTTCACTCAAGCAGGCCTGAAGATCTCTGAAATCGATGTCAATCACCGGGAACGGAAAGCGGGAGCTTCCAAATACACCAATTTCGACCGTGCTATTCGTGGGGTCTACGACCTGATAGGGGTATGCTGGCTTTTGAAGCGAAAAGTGATTCTCCCTCCGTTGAGGACCGAATCGAAGGATTCCGCGACATGAAGACTTCGGTTTCCATAGACCAATATATCGTTATGGCCTCCAGGGTTATTCTCTGCGGCTTTATCTTAGGTTTTAGTGCTTGTGTCGAACCAGTCGACTCCGAAGCCGATCCCGCTGGATCATCCGCAACCACTCCAGCACCGACTTCACAGACGGCCATATTAAACCAACATGACGTCGCACTGCGGTTTTTAACTGCCTTTGTACGCCTCGACCGAAACATGGCATTGCAGTATGCAACTCCGGAGGCAGTTGCCAGCCTGGACTGGGGTCGCTCTCACGGAGTCAATGTCCCCTACTACGACGATAAAATGATTCTCCATTATACCGGAGGTTGGGCACGAGTCTACTTCCAGGAAGTGAATGGAGGCTATCAGATAGCGAAGATCGAAGCTCACAGTCGCTAGCGTAGCTGGCACTCTTATTCGACCACCGATCTACCCCTTTTCAAGATCCTCAGGAAAAGGGACTAATTGCGAAACATTTCGCGGGCGGAAAACGCCACTCCGAGCGCTGCAGAGGAATCTCCTCCACTCGCCCACTCGAACCGAGTCGTGACAGAGTCAGGATCGATCGGGCTCCGTGAATAGACCTCCCAGGCTCTATCCTCAAAGCCTTCTTTCACCCAACCCATGTAGTCATCGCGAAACCCTTCTGTTTCGGCGAGGCCTCCACCAAGAACGACCAGTCCTGGATCGAAAACCCGAACCAGATCAGCGATTCCATATCCCAGGATCTGAGCCTGCTGACGGAAAATCGAGATTGCGAGAGCATCGCCGTCCTGCGCAAAATCACGAAGCCGGAACGCCTTTTCCTCCACCGGAGTGCCATCGTTCAAAGGATGATTCTTATTTTCTTCCTTCGCAAGTTCGAGACCGATTCGACGACGCAGAGCGACCAGAGAAACCCAGGCTTCAAGACAACCAAACTTTCCGCAACTGCACCGTGGTAGCTCGCCGTCATCCTCACGAAACGGCGATGAGATGTGCCCGACTTCGAGGGCGAGACCGTTTGCTCCTTCATAGGCGCGGCCTCCTGGAAGAACGAGACCACCGCCCAGACCTGTCCCAGGCGCAACAAGGAGGAGTGCACCGATGTGCTTTCTCCGAACTGCATATTCACCGAGAGCAGCCGCATTTCCATCGTTGGTCATATAGACGGGAGTACCACCAAGACGCTCGGAGAGACGATCACGGACATTCGTTCCGACCCAATTCTCGGCCAGGTTTGCTCGCCCCCAGATGACTCCATCACAGGAAGGTGCCGGAACGTCCATTCCAATTCCTTTCACAGAATCTCGGGTGACTCCAATGGCGGAAGTAAGCTGATCAAGCGCGGACTCGAGTTGGCCAAACGTCGCTTCGTAGCCATCTTTGACATGACTGCGGACTTCGATCATGTCTCCAGCGACATCCCCTCTCTCGTCAACCAGGACCGTTTTTACGGTGGTTCCTCCAATATCCAGTCCTGCAAAATATGTCGCGTCGTCAGCCATGATAAAATCTAATTTTCCCGAGAAGTCGGGGGAGGAGGAATACAACGGAGGCTCCATAGCGTCAATTAGAATTGACCTGCGTCAGAAGTGAAATTCTCGTAAACGAAGCGAAGCAGGAACGGAGGGCTTACCGGCCGCGGAATCAGGAAACCGTCAGGTCATGATTTCGCCCCACCTCCACAAGAAACTCGTAATCGTCCACTACCATCTACAACTACCTCGCAACGATCCTCGAATCGACCGTGAGATGCATTTTAACGAGGAAATGGACACAAAAAGGGAAGACGTAATGGCGGGGATAATCGAAGCTGGAAATATTGGCCCGATGACCTCAAGGTTACGCTATGAATAAATCCCTTCTTGCTGCCTTGTTGGCGCTTCCCTTGTGGACCCATGCCGGAGAAATCCTCGTAGAAGCAGAATCTTTTAGCGACCGTGGTGGCTGGAAACTGGACACGCAGTTTATCGAGATTATGGGGTCTCCCTATCTTCTTGCGCATGGTCTGGGTAATCCAGTAGCAGATGCCAATACACAAGTCATATTTCCAGAATCCGGCACCTACACGGTCTGGGTTCGAACCAAAAACTGGGTGGAGAAATTCGCCGACAAGGTCGATGCCTCAGCGGCTCCCGGACGGTTTCAAATAAAGGTAGGCGACACGCTTCTCGATCATGAATTTGGAAAAACGAACTCAACTTGGACCTGGGAGAAGGGCGGCACGGTTTCTGTAGAAAAGGGAGAAACAGGAATCACTGTCTCCGACCTCACCGGATTCAACGGTCGCTTTGATGCCATCCTGTTCTCCACCAACCCCGAATTTGCCCCCGACAATTCCAGTGAAGCCTTCCCCAAATGGAGACGCGAGATGCTGGGTGTCTCCACAGAGATAGTCGACGAAGGACCATTCGACATCGTATTCGTTGGTGGAGGATACTCTGGGAGTTGCGGAGCGATTTCTGCGGCTCGTATGGGACTGAAAGTGGCACTCATCCAGAACCGCCCTGTCCTTGGAGGAAATGGTTCTTCTGAAGTTCGGGTTTGGGCCAAAGGAAATACTCCTCCCGGTCTCTATCCGGTCGGTGACATCGTCCGCGAGTTTTCCGACTCAGCATCCAAGTCTCCCGGAAACTACGAAGAATTCGAAGATGCCAAGAAAACCGATATCGCAGGAGCGGAGAAAAACCTGTCCCTGTTTCTCAACCACCATGCCTTCGACGTAGAGAACGAGTCCGACACTCGGATTGGCGCAGTCCTCGCTTTTGATACCCGATCAGGAGAGATCCGTCGGTTTACGGCCAGGAACTTCTGTGATTCTACCGGGCACGGCACGATTGGAAAAATGGCGGGAGCCGACTACGAAATGATCGACGGCGGGCGTATGGGAATGTCAAACATGTGGACTTGGGAGAATGCTTCAGAGCCTCAGAGTTTTCCTGAGATTGCCTGGGCACTCCCGCTCACCGAACGCGACTTCCCTTACCCTAAGAAGTTTCATGCAGAGTGGTTCTGGGAGAGCGGCTACGACAAGCACCCTCTTCTCGATCTCGAGGAAATCCGCGACTGGAATAATCTCGCTGCTTTCGGTGCCTGGAACGCGATGAAAAACAAGGGAGCTTACGATCGCTATGATCCTGACATGAAGTCTCATGAAAATGCTCGGCTAACGTGGATGGCCTACGTGGGCGGCACTCGAGAGACGCTCCAGCTTCTTGGCGACGTCATTCTGACCGAAGAAGACATCGTCTCCAAGCGCCCATTCCCCGATGGCTGTGTTCTCACAACCTGGTCCGTCGATCTCCACTACCCGAAAGAGCAGTATGCGAAGAAGTTTCCTGATAACCCATTCATCTCCATCGCGGTCCATGGAAAAGGCGTTGATCGAAAGAAGGGATATCCAGTCCCCTATCGATGCTTCTATTCTCGAAACATCGAAAATCTGTTCATGGCAGGACGTAATGTCAGCGTAACCCATGAAGCCCTCGGAACCATCCGGGTCATGAAGACCTGCGGAATGATGGGAGTTGTCGTGGGGAAAGCTGCTGCAATCTCCTCCAAAAACGATGTGTCACCGCGAGAAGTTTATTATCAGCATCTCGACGAACTGATCGAACTCCTTCGTCTTCCAGGAAACGTCCGTCGTGAGAATCTGACCGCTGAATTCGCGGTTGATACTTCTCTCCCCGATCTCGGCCAGCCTGAACTCGACTGGATCCCCCTGACGCAGATCAGCGGTATCGTGATCGACGAAGAAGAGGCGACGAAGAAAGGTGACTGGAGGCACGGGACCGGTCTCAAGAATCACATCGAAAACGGATATCACTATATCGGTGCTGTTCCAGAAGGGTCGCCCAATGTCGCTACCGCGACCTTTGAATTTCAAGTCCCTAAGGACGGTGAGTATGAGGTTCGAATTGCCCATCAACCCCATGAGAATCGTTCCTCCAACGCTCCGGTCACGGTGAAAGCTGCGGACCGCGAAGAGACAATCACGGTGAATCAGAAAATTGCGCCGCCATTGGCGAAAGGTTTTTTTGGACTGGGAGTGTTTAAGTTCAAAGCAGGAAAAACCGGCTCGGTGATCGTATCTAACGAAGGAGCCGACGGAAATACCCACATCGATGCAGTTCAGATTCTACCTGCAAACTGAAGGCTCGCCCTTTCTTCGCTGCGAATATTCGCAGCCAAAGCTGACAAAAGGTTTCCCTTCTTCAGCTGCGCCATATCTTTGTGATAAGAGGATATGGCATCTGCTACCACAAAACTGAAATCGGAGTTCCTTTCCGAGATGTCTTCGGAAAGTCAGTTCGAAGTGCTTTTTGATCATCTTCCCAGAGTTTCCTTTTTCGTAAAGAATCGAGCCTTCCAGATCGTCTCCGCCAATCGTCGATTCTGGGAACGCCTCACTTGCACCTTTCTCTACGGTTCGAACCTCGGAAACGCGAGTAGTCACAACTGGAGAAATCTCCCAATTCTCGTGGCCGGCAGTGGCTATCGTCACGGATCCTATGTCGCCCATGATGAAGAAGATAATACTCCGCTCGCGAATCTTTTCGTCACGTTCGCCCAACGCACGGGACTGGAAATAGGATGATTCTGAATCTTTCCAGAGTGAGCTCACTCGGAGACTTCGAAATCATAAATCAACTCCTCGTTCGCTGGCTTCCACTGTTCGACAGAGGCCGGGACCACTCCGGATCCGCCTAGCGCAACGATCACCAGCTCGGGCAATGCCGTGACGAAACTGACGTCAGTGACCTGACGGCATTTTACAAAGCTGAGCTGACAAAGGTTCTTCAAGCCTTCCACGGCCGATACCTCGTGCAGATTTTCACAACCTGTCAGATCAAGCTGTTCGACACCCGGGGCCTTTTCAATCCCAGCAAGAGACTCTAACCGAGGACAGTGGGTGAACCCCGCATACTGACTTACCGATTCAGGAATGCCCTTTATCGAACGAAAATTGGGACAGGCTTCGAGATGAATTTCTTTCAGGGTCTCTATCCCAGAGAAGGGTTCCAGCGTTTGGATCGCATCCTGTCCTCCCATACGCAAAACGCGAAGAGCCGGCAAGGAACCGATCTCCTCAAAATCGGGAAGGTCCACATTCCGAATATCAAGGACAATAAGAGAAGCGAGAGATCCCACGCCATCGAGATCAGGAAGGCTTGTTGCATTGCTCACATCAAGATCAGTGAGTTGATTGAGGCTTTCGAGTCCTTTCAACTGGGAGAGCCCGGCACACCCATCGAGGTAGAGTTGCCGGAGTTGGGGGAGGGCCGAAACATCCAGGCTCTTCAATTTGCGACACCGGCTTAAATAGAGATTCTCAAGTGCAATGAGGGAGCTCACATCAAGGTCGGCTACTTCTTTGCAGCCACTGAGGTCCAGTGTTCTCAAATTCGGCAAGCCCTGAAGCGCTGTGACATCCACAAGCGCTGCGCTTTCCGTAAAGACGAGATCCTCCAATGTCGGGTGAAGCTCAAGCCCTTCAGCAGAAATCAGCTTGGGACAATCGATCGCAATCAGGGTGTGCAACCCTGCGAGTTTACCTGTTCCCTGAAGCGATGATAAATTCATCGCTCCAGTCAGGTCGAGCAAAGCTGGCTCCCCCACTCTCTTCAACAAATTAGCGAACTCGTTCAAATCAACAAGCCGGTCGTGAGAACATCCCACATGAAACTCATTCTCGAAGAAACTGACATCGGCAGCGAAATCTGACTTCAGCGCCTTCAATGCTTCGGCGCGATCCTGCTTCTTCCAGATCACCAGAATCGCGATCACAACGAGAATCCCGAAAACAATGACAAGGAAGCGTGCTGCCGATTTCATGAGATCAAGTGTTTCGAGAAAGTTCAGTCAGTAGCCTAAGGAACCGGGATACGATCGAGAATTGTGGCCATGATCTGCTCACTTGTAATCCCCTCCGCTTCCGCCTCGTAGCTGAGCAGAATCCTGTGTCGGAGCACATCGTAAACCAGGTCTTTTACATCCTGGGGAACGACATAGCCTCGTCCCTGAAGAAAGGCTCTCGCCTTCGCCGCGAGGGTGAGATTAATCGTTCCACGAGGAGACGCCCCCGCCCTGACGAGCGGAGCAAGCCCAGACTCCAGTTCTCCCGGTACGCGAGTCGAGTGAATGATACTGACGATGTAGTCTTTTATCCCTTCATCGACATAGACATAGTTGACCAGTTCTCGACAGGCGATGACTGATTTCGTATCGACGACGGAACGAGTCGCGGTCTTCGCGGAGGACGTAGCCATGCGGTCGAGAATAACCCTTTCTTCTTCCACTGTGGGATAATCCACGATGACCTTGACCAGGAATCGGTCGAGCTGTGCCTCTGGAAGTTGGTAAGTCCCCTCCTGATCGATCGGATTCTGGGTCGCCAGAACGAGGAAAGGGTCCGGAAGCCGGTAGGTCGTATCACCAATCGTAACCTGCCGCTCCTGCATCGCCTCAAGCAACGCACTCTGCACCTTCGCCGGAGCTCGGTTGATCTCGTCCGCGAGGATCAGGTTTGAAAAAATGGGCCCAAGCTTTGGGGAAAATTCGTTGGTCTGAGGATTAAAAATCAAAGTCCCGAGAAGGTCTGCGGGAAGCAAGTCAGGCGTAAACTGAATCCGCTGGAAGTCTGCCGCGAGCGCACCTGCGAGTGAGTTCACTGTCAGCGTCTTGGCCAGTCCCGGAACACCTTCGAGAAGAACGTGCCCATTCGTGAGTAGACCGATGAGGAGACGATCTACCAGATCATTCTGTCCTACCACAACTCTTCCCATTTCTTCGCGGACGGCGTCGACCCATCCTCCCTGGTTTTGGATTTCTTCGGCGAGCTTGTTCGTATCGACGTTCTGCATAAGAATAACGATCTATTTCCGCAGGATGCGGGTCGGAGAATAAAATGAACGAAATTCGGTGAGACGCAACCGGAGAGCCACCCTCTTTCCGGAATCAGGCAGGTTCCGGAACCGCGCCATCGACGGAGCCGGATTCATCATCATCCTCGTCATCCTTCTTCGTTCGCCCCAATCGCTCGCCAACAGCGGGCTCGAGTCGCCGCTCCCAGATATATCGACGGAACAGGACTTTGATTGCAGCTGTCAGAGGAACGGCGAGGAGCGCGCCGAGAAGACCTCCGAGAAGGAGCGACCAGAAGAGAACCGAAAAGATCACCGTCAGCGGATGCAACCCTACAGAATCACCCACAATTTTTGGAGCTGTGACAAGTCCATTGATCTGCTGCAAGATCACGAAGATACCGAGCACAATGAGCGGATACGCCCACACCTGAGGAAGCCAGTTCCAGGCGTTGATCAAGACCTCCACCTGCGTTCCATCCGCTGAAATGCCTGTTACTGGAAAGGTGTCGACCTTTTCCTCTCCACCCTCTACCACGCTCACGACAGCAGATTGCCCGATCACGGGTTCCGTATCGCCAACGACAGTTCCCCATTCGGAAGCGCCAAAATGGGCAATCGCTATGAGAAGGGCAGGAATCATGACGAGTAAGTTTCCGATGTAAGGAATCAGACCGAGAATAGCCAAAAAGACGCCGATCAATAATGCATAGGGCAGTCCCAGGAATGACAGTGCGATGGCGACAAGAGCGCCGTCGATCATGCTCACCACCATTTGGCCTCGGAAAAAGGAAATGAGATAGCCGTTTACCTCAGTGAGCGTTCCGACGACCTCATCTTTGAACTTGGATGCCTTCAGAGGAATGTAATCGCTCCAGCTCTCGGAAATCTTGTGTCCCTCTCGTAAAAAATAGAAGAGATAAATCGGCACAAGCAAGAGCCCGAGCAGATAGCCAAAAAATCCGAATGCTCCACGGAGCCGACTCCAAATTTCCTGTCCCATTTGCGAAACAATCTCCGGCCCTTCTTTGGAGATCCACTCCACGCCGCGGTTGTAGTATTTCTCTGCTACCCCGGTGCTAAAATAGGATTTCGTTGAGGAGAGCCCCTTTTTCACGAGATCCGTTACATCACCCTGAATATTATCTCGCCGCTCATAAATCTCGCGCGCCTGTCCAAATGTCGGGACGAAGACGGTGTAGGCGAGTACGACAATCAGAATAAGAAAGCTGATGAAAACCGCCATCATTGCCCGCTTGTGACTCCAGCCACGCTTTTGCAGCCAAGAAACGATGGGATCGAGTAGGTAGGCCGTAATTCCAGCAATCGCAAGTGGGACAAGGACCGGCTGGAGGTAGCCTAGTACATAGCCGGTCAACCACATCAGTCCAACGGCAATCGCCCCGATCACCACTATTGAGGTGGCGGTAATCGCGCCCCAGAGAGATTTACGCTGAAAGCCAGTCGGAATCAATTTAGGTTCCTTGGATGAGGACGGGGCTGGGGCAGATTCCATTCGGTGCGTTTGGAGATCATTTCCCATACCAATCCGTCAGGCAATTACAAAATGCTCGTGGTTTGAGAATCGAGTTCCTTTCACTGCCCCATAGTAACCTGTGAATAACTTGGGGAAAAGGCAGGAATTCGTGGCCAAGTTATTCACATTTTTAATCACGCCACCCTAAAAATCGCCTCCCTCAGTCCGGAGATCGCGCTGAAACACCTCCCCTCTCTCTCACTCTTTGCAAAAAAATGTGAATAACTCTGTGAACAACCTGAATAACCTTGCTTGCACTTCCCCATTTTCCTCGTCGCCCGAAACGTGCTATGAGTGAGGCGCTTTCGAGAGGATTTCCACTTTTACAACGAGGATACGTCGAAAGTTTCAGCTCCCATTTTCATGTTTGTCGATCATATCAGGATTAACGCCAAAGCCGGTGACGGAGGTCATGGGTGTTCGAGTTTTCGTCGCGAAAAATTCACGCCGAAAGGTGGCCCCGACGGTGGCGATGGCGGGCACGGCGGTGATGTCATTCTGATCGTGGATCAGCACATCGATAACCTGAAGGAATTTTTCTACCGACCCAACCGGAAGGCGGAGCGAGGAATGCATGGACAAGGCCAGCGCAAGACCGGAAAATCGGGCAAGGATCTGTATCTCAAAGTTCCAGCGGGAACGATTGTCTATCGGACTGACGCACCTCAACCGAAGCAGAGCGCCGAAGATCTCGCGGAAGAGGCAATTGCAAAGAATGCCGATTGGGCTGGCGAGTTTGCCGAAGACAACGAGGGCCAGATGGTACTCATGTCCCGCGACGAGGAGGACGAAAACGCAGTCATCGAAGACGAAGATACTGCCGAAGGAGATGACAGTTCGAGCGAATTCTTCGAAGATGGCACTTCCATATTGGACGAGTCCGAAGACTCCAAGGAGGAAATTGGAGAAGAGGAGACAGAGGAAATGGAAGAGGAAGAGCCTCATCCCTATGGAGAAAAGATTGCCGACCTTACTGAAATCGGTCAGAAGTTCGTCCTGTGCGAAGGCGGAGCTGGCGGTAAAGGAAATTGGAACTACCGCACCGACACCAACCAAGCTCCGATCGAATTTACGATGGGAGAACCGGGTGACCAAGGATGGTATAATCTTGAGCTCCGCCGGATCGCTGACATTGGCCTCGTCGGATTTCCTAATGCAGGAAAATCGACGCTGCTAAGTGCCCTTTCCAATGCGACACCAAAGGTCGCGGCTTACCCGTTTACCACCTTGAAACCGATGGTCGGGGTCGTCGAGTTCCCTGGATTTCTTCGGACCACCGTTGCCGACATTCCTGGACTCATCGAAGGAGCTCATGAGAACATAGGTCTTGGTCACGACTTTCTTCGGCACATCAGCCGATGCTCCGTTTTTCTTTTTGTCGTTGATACAGCAGGGGTTGACCAGCGGGATCCGATCTCTGATATCCAGGTCCTCCGCAAGGAATTGCGCCTCTACGATGAGGAGTTAGGTGCGAGAGAATGGCTCATCGTCGCCAACAAGATTGATCTCGAAGAATCCGATATGTATCTCGAAGCGCTGAAGACTCGGTTCCCGAAACAGGAAGTCTTTGCCATCTCGGCCCAGAACGGTGACGGCCTCGAAGACCTGCGGAAGCGTCTCTGCGAGCTGGCGGGATCCCGCCCCGGGGGGTAGTCGGTCAAGCTCAGGCGGGTATTGACAGGACCGAAATCTTCCGATCTTCTAGGAGTTCACATTCTCCTTCCATGATCCGTACTCTCCTTGCCGTCTTTCTCCTACTATCGAGTTCGATCTTCGCCAACGACTGGCCTTGGTGGAGAGGCCCTGATCGCAATGGAAGCGCTCCGGCCTCGCCCCTACCCCCAACCGAATTAGGAGAAGAAAAAAATGTGCTCTGGTCCGCCGATCTCCCGGGTCGATCCCATGGCTCTCCGATTATTGTAGGCGATCAGGTCATTCTCGCTGTCGCCGGTGAAGAATCGCAGATGCTCAAGAGCTTTGACCGAAACACAGGAAAAGAGCGTTGGTCGACAACCATACATGAAAAGGGTCTGACTCAAAAATCGAACAAAAAGGCTTCATGGGCTTCCAGCACGCCAGCTACTGATGGTGAGCGAGTTTTTATCAGCTTCGTTAATGGTGACGCAGCCTGGACCTCTGCCATCACCCTCGCAGACGGAAAGAGCCTCTGGCAGAAAAAGGTCTGCGACTACAAAATTCACCAGGGATACGGATCCTCCCCCGCTATTTACGATCGTCTCGTTATCGCCTCAGCAGACAACAAGAAAGGCGGGGCCCTCGTCGCCTTTGATCGCAAAACCGGAGATGAAGTCTGGCGAGTCGCTCGCGCTAAAATGCCGAACTACCCGTCCCCCATCATTCTGAAGGCCGCAGGAAAAACCCAGCTGTTCCTGACAGGAACCGAAAAAGTATCCAGCTTCGATCCTCTAACCGGGGAATTGAACTGGGAAATCGATGGCGCGACGACCGAATGCGTCACCTCGACAGTCACGGATGGGAAGCATATCTATTCCAGCGGCGGATATCCCAAGAATCACGTAGCCGCGATCGCAGCAGATGGTTCCGGGAAAGTAATATGGGAGACCAAAGATCGGGTCTACGTCCCCTCCATGCTGATTCGAAACGGCATTCTCTACGCCGTGATGGACAGCGGCGTTGGTATCTGTTGGAACGCGGCTACGGGAGAGGAACTTTGGAAAGCGAGAATCGGAGGAACATTCAGCGCTTCTCCTATCCTTGTTGGAAACATGATCTATGCCGTAAACGAAGCGGGCGAACTCACGGTCTTCAAGGCAGATCCCGAGGGACTCGAAGTAATTTCCAAAAACAAGGTCGGGGATGAAGTCTTAGCCACTCCCACTATTTGCGGTGGTCGAGTCTATCTTCGGGTCGCCTTCTACAACGGCAATTCACGATCCGAAAAGCTGATCTGCTATAGTGAGTGATTCGGCTCCGATGCTCAAAAATTCCAGACAAGGCAGGAGAAAATCTTCGATTTCCCTAAAATCTGAGCTGTTCTTCTAATCGCAATTGTTGGCAAAACAAATTTGCGCGCACCCTACGGTTTGGGTGCCACAGCATCCCGGTCATTCTTTGCTTCGGCAGCGAGAAGTTGCATCATCGAAGCCACTTTCTCCGGCATTGTTTTTGCCAGATTATTAGCTTCGTTTGGATCTTCGCCGATGTGATACAGCTCGGACCGCTCGTTTGCGCCCGCAAAGACGATCAGTTTCCAGTCCCCCTGACGGAGCGCTTGCGACCGAAAGCTGACTCCAGCCGAGTAGAGGGGTCGTTCAGGAAGCTCAGTTTCTCCGGAAAGAGCTGGCCAGATGTTGTCACCATCCCACTTCAACGCATTTGATTTGAGCTGACTTTCAGCGAGCGCGCAGAAAGTCGGCATCCAATCCACGATATGGACGGGTGAATCGAATGTCGCCCCGGCCTTTAGCTTGCCCGGCCAGCGAGCAATTGTCGGAACTCGAATCCCCCCTTCGTAGATATCTGCCTTCTTCCCACGAAGCGGTTTGTTGTTTCCGGGAAGCCGCCCATTCGGACACTGATCGTCCGGGTATTTCGTGTCGTTGTTTTCTGCCGTGGAACCTCCGTTGTCGCTCGTGAAGAGAATCAGAGTATTCTCCGATTTCCCCGCCTTCTCCACCGCTTCAACGACACGACCGACAGCAGCATCGAGATGAAGAATACAGGCGGCGTATTGCCTCGGGACCTCTCCCTCAATGCCAGATGGGATCTTTTCGAGCCATTCCTCTGGCTCTCGTATCGGAAGATGCACCGCCGTGTAGGGAACGAAGAGGAAAAATGGCCTCTCCGTTCGAGAGCTCACCCATTCAACTGCTTCATCTGTGATTAAATCCGTGACATGACCATCCTCGGTGATGAGTTCCTCATTGCGATGCCAGGTCTTCGAATACTCCCCCTTTTTGTAGAAATGACTGTAGGGAGTGACACCTCCGGCAAGCGAGCCATAGCTGTGGTCGAACCCAAAATGATTTGGCCCCCATTGGTCTGCCGACCCGAGATGCCATTTTCCGGTTAGGCAGGTATCGTAGCCCCCTTTACTCAACGCCTCCGCAACAGTGACTGTATCCATCGGAAGCGCGAGCGAATTAGTCGGAGTCGTAATCCCGAAACGACTCCAGTAGCGCCCGGTCATGAACCCCGCCCGTGTCGGACTGCAGACAGGCGCTACATAGTGCTGCCGCAACTCTACCCCTTCGGAGAGAAGGCGATTCAAATTCGGGGTCGGGACATTGCCTCCATGAAATTCGACATCCGCCCAGCCAAGATCATCCGCAATGATGAACACGATGTTCGGTTTCGTGGCAGAGACTCCGACAGAGGCGGCAAGGCTAACAAGGAAAGCAAAGAGGAAGCTCTTCATAGATCAAATAGAGTTATGTTAGTAGCCTATTCCTGTTGGAACCGGTCCTTCGAGATCGATTCACATACTGAGAATTATCCCGCATCTTCTAGCAGGAATCATTGACAGTTTAAAAGCATTCTTCGTTTATCCGCTCACGCAAGCATCTCATGAATCACATGTCCTTCCACGTTCGTGAGACGCCGCTCAATCCCGTTGTGGAAGAAAGTAAGTTTTTCGTGATCAATTCCTAACAGGTGTAAAATCGTGGCATTAAAATCGTAGAGCGGATGAATATCGTCGACCGCCTTCCTGCCCAGGTCATCAGTTTTTCCATGACTCACCCCAGGCTTCACCCCCGCTCCCGTCATCCAGCAAGTGAAACCATCCGGATTGTGATCCCGTCCCTGCGCACCTTTTTGGAACATGGGCATACGCCCGAACTCCGTGCACCAGACAACCAAGGTATCATCAAGCATACCACGTTGCTTTAAATCTCGAATCAAAGCGGCAGCTGGCTGATCAAGAACCTCGGCATGTACATCATACTGTTCTTTGAGTTTCGAGTGGCCATCCCAGTTCAACCTGCCACCACTGGCGTAGGCTCCGTTGAAAAGCTGCACAAACCGAGTTCCCTTCTCGAGTAGCCGGCGCGCGAGAATGCAGTTGCGAGCAAACCCAGCCTTGGTCGGATTGGCTTCATCATCCGCTCCATACATCTCCAGAATGTGCTTGGGTTCGGTAGACAAATCGCTGATCTCCGGAACACTCAGTTGCATCCGGGCGGCCAGCTCATAGCTCGCAATCCGAGCGGCAAGACTCCCATCCTGAGGGTTCGTTTCGAGATGACGTGCATTCATCCGCTGGAGAAATGATCGAGCCGCCTTGTCGCTCGACTGCGAAATGGAGTCCGGAGGAGAAAGGTGGCGGATCGGATTCTGCGCATTGAACAAAGTGCCCTGGAACTCGGCAGGAAGAAATCCCGGCCCCCAATTGTTGATGCTCGCCTGAGGAATCCCTCGTGGGTCGAGGAGCGAGACAAAAGCTGGCAGGTCTTCATTCTCACTTCCCAGAGCATAGCTCAGCCATGCCCCCACGCTGGGGAATCCGTCTTGAACAAAACCAGTCGACAGAAAATTCTCCGCAGGGCCATGGGTGTTGGATTCACTGGTAAGAGAATGAACAAATGCAAAATCGTCGGTCAACTCCGCCAAATGAGGAATCAAGTCAGATACCCATTTCCCGGTCTGACCTCGCTGACGAAACTGGTATTGCGGCTGAGCGAGATTTCCTGCTGGACCCTGAAAGGTTACGGGAGGGCCACCCGCGAGAGGCTTACCATCTTGCCGAATCAGCTCGGGCTTATAGTCCCACGTCTCCAACTGGCTCACGGCACCTGCGCAGAATATCACGACGACGTTCTTTGCCCTTGGTGAAAAGTGAGGGCGACGGGGCGCGAACGGATTCTTCGGATCAATGTCAGGACGCTTCGCCCCTTCCGATCTAAGCAACTGATCTGACCCCAGCAAGCTCGACAACGCAATCGAGCTGAGCGCTGTTGCATTGTCTGACAGGAAGCGCCGCCGGCCAAGCAGGCGCTGCCCATGAGGAGAAAGGAATTCGGCATCGCTCATGGCATGAAAAGAAACTCGTTGGAATTAAAGATGACCCGCCCCAGTGTAAACAACCCATGTTCCCGGACGAGGGACTCCGTCTCACTCAGTTCTTCCGAAGTCGGTGCACGACCAAAAGCAAGGCTCCAGGCACGGCGAATCTGGTCGCGAGGCTGGTCGCCGACTTCTGACTGAATACGCTCCGCAAAATTGCGAGCCAGATCAACCGTAAACTGGCTGTTAAAGAGGTTCAGTGCTTGAATCGGAGTCGTCGACTGGCTTCGTCGAGGAGCGCTTTGTCCTGCATCGGGACAATCAAATGCGCCAAAAACGGCCTCACGCTCCATTCGAACCTTGTAGGAATAGATCATCCGCCGTCGACCATCCGGCTTCTGATGAGACTCGATCGGTTTGAAACCTCCTGTGCCACCTCGACTATGAAACAGGCTGAAGCCTCGCCCGAACATTTTTTCATCGAGCTGTCCACTGACCGCGAGAATCCCATCCCGAATCACCTCTGCCTCGATCCGGCGAGAAGGAAACCGCCAGAGAAGACGAGCGTCGGCATCTTTGGCAAGACCCTCGGTATGCACTGAGTTCCCTTGTCGGTAGGTAGCAGAGAGCACAATTCGTCGGTGGAGATCCTTCACTGACCAGCCGGATTCGATGAACACCGTCGCCAGCCAATCCAAGAGATCAGAGTGAGATGGCACAACTCCGAGATTTCCAAAATCATTAGCCGTCTCGACGAGCCCGACCCCGAAATGCCACTGCCAGATTCGGTTCACCGCAACTCGTGCCGTCAGCGGATTCCCAGGACTGGCAATCCAATCGGCCAAGGCCTTTCGTCTCTCAAGGTCACTTGACCCGGAGGGCATCTCGATAGCATCGAGAAAAGACAGGGTCGCAGGAGCCACCTCCCCTTTCGGTTGTTCAGGATCTCCCCGATTGAGAAGCCACATGGGCTCCGGTGGATGCGATTGAGCCGCAAAGACAAACTGCTTTCCCCCGTTATATTGCCTCAGTTCATTCACGAGGGGAACACGAGCTGCGATGATCTCTTTGGCGCGAGCATGATGTGCCGGCGCGATATCTTCCAGTTGATACAGGGGAGCCTTGGCTCGCTCCTTTTCAAACTGCCCCCGATTCTCTGCATCAGCCACCACAACCCATTTTCCTCGAGCTGTCTCAACTTCGATCACATACTTGGAAGCCAGCCGATCTGGGTACTGGCCTGTTCGATCTCTTCCCCAGACAATTTGCTGAATCGTCTTTGGTTCTGAAAACGTCACGATCAGGGATCCCGCTCCTTTTGTTTTCGACTTCCAACAACTCTTGTTCCCATAGATCCCGTCGTTCGCTGCCTCTGGATGGGATTCACTGGAAGTAATCGCGCCCTCAAGAGCTACGTTTCTCCCGGCCAGATCATAAACCTCGAATTCATCAATATAGGGCTGACGGAGATTATCGCTGATCGTGGCCTGAACTGAGAATCTCACTCGAGAAGTCGTGACGGGTTGAAATCGCTCAATGTTGGCTCGAGCACTCACGGGCGCCCTCATTGACTTGCCGCGCGAGGGCACCACGAGCTTTCCAATTTCGAGGTCGAGGGGAACGAGGCGATTGCGAATACCCTCGACAATGGTATCCACTTCAGGATTTTCGATTTCGCGATCTCCGTAGCGAACCCCTGCAAAGAAGGCCTGCATCGAGTAGTAATCGCGAGCCGGGATGGGATCAAATTTGTGATCATGACAACGTGCACACCCAATGCTCAGTCCCATGAATGCCTCACCGGTATTGATTACGATTTCACCGAGTTCATCCTGTCTCGCAAGCCGCTTTGATTCTTCGTCTTTTCCAATCTGTCCGGGCAAGAGAGCAGCCGCAGTGACCAGAAAGCCAGTCGCCTCCGGCTTTCCAAAAGCGTCTCCGGCAATTTGCTCACGAATAAACTGATCCCAGGGCGTATTCGCATTGAAGGCTTCGATGACATAGTCTCGATAGGGCCATGCATAGGCTCGTTCCGTATTCACTTCAAAGCCATGAGTGTCTGCATAGCGAACGACATCCAGCCAATGCTGCGCCCAACGCTCTCCATAGCGAGGCGAATCCAGAAGCCGGTCAACGACTCGCGAATACGCATCCGCCGACTTGTCCCCTAGAAATTCTGAAACCTCCTTTGGAGAAGGGGGAAGCCCGATCAAATCAAAGGTGACCCTTCTTATCCAGGTGAGCCGACCTGCCTCGGGCGATCGAGAAAGCCCCTGTCCCTTCAGCTTGGCATCGATGAAGGCGTCGATGGAATGATCACCAGCCAAGACCTGAAGTGGTTTGAAGGACCAGTGGTCGCTCGTATCTTCCAACTCCACCAAATCGACCCCGTCTGGCCAGGTCGCCCCCTCATCCACCCATCGTGTCAGGATTCCGATTTCCTCATTGGTTAGACGATCGCGCCCCTCTTTGCGAGGAGGCATGAGCTCATCCTCGTTGTCGGTGATGAGGAATTGAATCAACGGACTGTCCTTCGCACTTTGAGGAACAATGTCAGGACCGTGATTGTCTCCGCCGATGAATGCAGCCGACTTCACATCCAGCCGAAGACCTGACTTCTGCTTTTCCTCGCTGTGACAGGAATAACAATGTGTTTCGAATATCGGTCGAACGTCCCTTACAAAATCAATCTCTGACGCCGAAGAATATCCCCATCCGGAAAAAAGGAGGAGCAGGCTGAAGCGCAATCTAAGAGAGCAAAAAAGCATCCTGAGTGAAAAAAGATAGTGGTCAGACAAAGGAGATTAGAACCCATTGACCCTACCCGAAGTCAGCGTCCTTGAATATCCCGCAATGCTGTCACGGAGTTCCCACCCTTGGCAGCGAAGCCTTCAGCAGATTCCTACTGACGGCGATCCGAAAAATGTTCACACTGTCGAAATGAACGTTGTCTCTCGGGTTCTTCTCTTTCTCTCCTTTGTATTTCCCGCCGCAGCAGAACCTGGCTCCTATGCGATAGTCAGCTCTGCTTCGACGACCTCTGACCCGGCATGGCAGAGAGTGATCGAAGCCTTGGAGGCAAAGTATCCGGAAGCGCAGAAGTTCACTTTCGCGGACGGCGAACCAGAGAAGACCCTTGGAGGACTTCGCAAGGCTCATCCGAAATACACCTGTTTTGTCGCAAAGCCCGACGAGGTCTCCCGCAAGTTTGTCACTCAAGTGCACCAGCTGACTCGTTCTTATGACGAAGATCCTTATGCGGATACTCTCTGGGGAATCCTCACTGGATTCGATGCGGAAAACGCGCTCGCAATTGCAGCGACCACTGAACCTCTCATCGTTGAAAGAGTGGCCTCCGGAACCGAAGTGGCATTGGAAAAATGCACCGAGGGCATTTGGTATTGCGAACTGAATCCCGGAAAAGTGGCTCAGAGGAACGCTGGGGAAACGGCTGTCATTTCAACCGGGCCGCCCGATAGCACTTTTGCTCTCGCCAGAACGATCACCGATTACCAATCGCAATTATTTATAACCTCCGGGCACGCAACTGAGCGAGACTGGCAAATCGGTTTCACCTATCGCAATGGAACATTCCGGAGCAAGGCGGGAAGGCTTTTCGCCACCAACACCAAGGGCGAAAAACTCGATATTGTTTCTCCCAATCCGAAGGTCTACCTTCCGATCGGCAATTGCCTGATGGGACATATTGACGGGCCCTATGCGATGGCTCTCGCATGGTTGAAGAGTGCTGGAGTTCGACAGATGATCGGATACACCGTGCCGACCTGGTATGGGTATGCCGGCTGGGGATGCCTCGACTATTTCCTGGAGCAGCCCGGACGATACAGTTTCACCGAAGCCTTCCACGCGAATCAACACGCCACGATTCATCGCATCGAGAGCTGCTCTCCCTCTTTCTCACGAATGCCTCTCTCCGATCCGAATGAAGCCATAAAAATTCGTTACGAAATAGCCGACGATTCTCCGGCACGAGGTCTCGGGCTTACCGCACAAGACGCAAAAGGGTTGCTTTTCGATCGAGACGCAGTGGCCTTCTATGGAGATCCGGGTTGGAACGCGAGGATGGCTGACGGTTCCTGCTCTTACGAGCAGGCTTTAGATGAGAATGACGGCGTCTACACTTTTTCCATTTCCCCCAAACTGGGAACAAGCTCCTTTGAGCCGGTCAACATGAATGGCGCGCAGCGTGGCCATCGTCCCTTTGTCGCTTACTTCCCGCAACGCATCAAGGACATCAAAGTCGTATCCGGTTCTGATCTGAATCCCACGATCACCGACGATTTCATTCTCGTCCCGAATCCTGGAGAATGCGATCCAGACCGGGACTATCAGGTCACATTCACGGCCAAACCAGTGGCAGAACGCTAGCCACACCGTTTGCGTTCTCTCCTTGTGCCCTGTTCAGCAAAGGGCGTGATAGCGTTGATTCTCGTATTGTCGGAACGTCGAGAGTTCCTGAAGATCCCAAGATGAACTGGAGCCCGGCCCTTGTCTTCCTGACCCTTCTCTCGCCTGCTTTTGCGTATTCTCAGCAAACACTCGAACCTGAGTTTCTTCATATTCGAAACACTCCGGCACAGGAGTGGTCGCATTTTCCTGTAGAGGCAAATTCCTCCGATCTGCGGATCAATTTTGATCTCGAGAATCCGCAATCAATTCAACTTTTAACCCTTCGTCAGGAAGAAACTCGACAGGCATGGGAAGTCCGGATCAACGATCAAAAGCTCGGCACATTGCCTCGTGATCACAATCATCTTGAGCACGGGATTCAGATTCCAGTGGGGCTGTTGAAGAAAGCCGGAAATATCCTCGAGATCGCAACCAAATCAGATCAACCCGACGATATCCGTCTTGGTGACATCGCTCTACACGATTCTCTTGAAGTGCTGGTCGATGAAGAGCGCGCCAATAGCCTCTTTCTGCAAAGAGGCTATCGGCGTGCCCTCCCTCCGATGTCAGCAGAGGTGACCCTGAAGGCAACTGACAAAGAAACCGGGAAACCCCTCCCCTGTCGCTTCACCGTGATCGACGCAGAGACTGGCGCGCTTGCTTTCATTGGCGCGGAATCAGACGATCGCATTGCCGTCCGCGAGGGCGTCGTCTACACGCTTGATGGAAAGGCTACGATCAAGCTTGCGGGAAACAGCGATCATCCGCGACGCTACAAGATCTTTTGCGGACGAGGCTTCGAATACAGCGTTGACCAGATAGAAGTCACGATCCATTCGGAAACCGATTTGACTAAGGAATTCTCAATCAGTCACGAAGTTCCGACCCCTGGCCTTGTTGCCTGTGATCCACACCTTCACACGTTTCAATTCGATCGCCATGGAGACTGCAACCTGGTGGAACGCCTTATTTCCATCGCTGGTGAGGGAGTTGAATTGCCTGTTTCTTCCGGACATGACAAACATCTGGATTTCACACAAGAAGCCACTCGCATCGGGGCCGATAACTGGTTTACCCCTGTCCTTGGGTGTGAGGTAACTACTCACATAGGCCACTTTAATTCCTTCCCCATTGAGTCGGAAGCGAAACCCGCCGAACACAAGCTCCGCCCCTGGCCCCAGATTTTTCAAAACATCTATGCCACTCCTGGCGTCCGAGTCTGCATCATCAATCATGGACGAGATGTCCACCGTGGCTTTCGGCCGTTCGGTCCCGAGAATTTCGACCTGAAATCTGGGACATTTCAACGGGGATGGAAGCTCGAGGCCAATGGCATGGAATTGATCAATTCAGGGGCCCAACAAACAGATCCCATGGAGTTAGTACACGATTGGTTTGCCTTGCTCCGCAGTGGTCATCGGATCGCCGGAGTTGGGACAAGCGACAGTCACACCGTAAATTTTGCGATTCCCGGGCAAGGGCGAACCTACCTCGAAACCAACGACCATACCCCTGGATCAATCGACATCGACGAAGCAGTTGATTCCCTCGTCGAAGGACGTAGTTGGGTGAGCTTTGGCCTACTCACTCAGTTCGATCTCGATCGGGAGAAGAAGGAAGTCACTGCGCGAGTCCTCGGCCCCAGTTGGACCACCTCCGACCGAATCCGCATCTTCAGAAATGGTGAAGAAATCCGATCTCTGAAAATCCCAGCCGATTCAGGAGGCGCTGCCGGGGAAAAATTCAGCGAGACCTTTTCGCTCGCAGAGCTCGAGGTCAACTACGGTGACTTTCTCTGCGCCGTCGCTACCGGCCCCGGAATTTCTGAGGGATGGTGGCCGATCATGCCCCCCTACCAACCGGATTCGCCTAATTTCACTCCGTTTGTCATTGGCATCAGTCCAGCTGTCTGGGTGGATTGATCAGCAACGAGAAATAAGAGCTTCCCAACAAGCACCTTAGCGAATTACAATGTTCAACATGAAGCAGGGACAGATGATTCTGATCGCCGCAGTGGCGATTGCCATTGGGATTGCCGCAGCAGGACACTTTGTCGGTAATACGATCTATCGATCCAAGATTGCAATGAATACGGCGCAAGCCAAAGGGCTCGCCGAAAGAAAGGTAAAAGCCAATCTAGGAACCTGGACCGTCAGCTTCGTGATCACAGGAAAAACTCAAGCTGAAGTTCCCGGATTGTACGACCAAGCCGAACGTCAGCAGGCAATGTTGGTCGAGGAGTTGAAGAGCAACGGTTTCGTAGACTCTGAAATCACAGAAGGATTGATCGACTACACAAAAAGGGAATACCGAGACGACGCTCACGCACTCGTTGACGAAACCCATACTCTGTCCGCTTCAGTCGAACTGAAAACGGAAGACGTCGAAAAGATTGCCCCGGCAAGGAAGAAGATCAATCGGCTCATTGCGGATGGTCTGAATCTCTCCAATGGCTCCCCTCGCTACTTCTATACGAAGTTGAACGAAATCAAACCGGCTATGCTGAAAGAAGCCGCCGAGAACGCTCGGATCGCCGCCGCTGAGTTTGCTGAAAACGCCGGAGTCAAAGTGGGCAAAATTCGCACGGCGACCCAGGGAGCTTTCTATATCGAAGACGATGGCCTGACCGGTGGAGACACTCGCAAGGTTGAAAAGAATGTCCGAGTCGTCACAACCGTGGACTTCTTTCTGATCGACTAAATCAAGGTTGGTGACGCCTCAATTCCGCAAGACATCGAACTCTGGCTGGAATCAGAGCAAGAAATTTTCGTTTTCATTGCACTTTTGGACTAAACCGTAACGACAGCCTCCTCCACCTCCCATCGGTGATAGGCATCGACGTAGGCTGGGCACGTCGCGATGAGAGAATTATGCGAGCCCTCACCGACGAGACGTCCTTCTTCGAGAAAGAGAATCCGGGGCGCCTGTCGCAACAGATCAATACGATGAGTCACAAGGATGGTCGTTCCGGCGCCTTCCTTTTTGCGTCGCAAAATACTGTCATGAATCAGCGACTCACTTTCTGGCTCCACCGAAGCGGTCGGCTCGTCGAGTAAGAGAATACGTGGCTTCGTCAGGAAAGCACGAGCCAGACTCAGACGTTGGCGTTGCCCGCCGGAAAGCTTGACTCCATTCTGGCCGACCTCTGTGTCATATCCCAGCGGCAGGTCGAGAATGAAATCATGAGCGTTCGCAGACTGCGCCGCTGCTTCAACTGCTTCCTTTGTCACTTCAGGAGCGCCATACTTCAGGTTTTTCTCCACCGTCCCGTTGAACAGATAATTATCCTGACCGACATACCCAATGCGATTCCGGAGCGAAGCAGGATGGAAATCGCGGACATCGACGTCATCGACCACGATAGCTCCCTCGTCGACATCATAAAATCGAGAGATGAGGTTCAAGAGAGTGCTCTTTCCAGATCCACTCCCCCCTGCCACAGCAACAAACTCACCTTCTTCAATCTGGAAATCAAGCCCCTCGAGGATCGGTTTACCCGGACCGTATGAAAAGTGAACCTCTCGGAAACTGACTACTCCCTTCGGATCCGTCCACTCCTGAGCATCTTTCGGTGACTCAATGGCAATCGGTTCGTCGAGAATTTCCATCACTCTCGACGCGGCAGCTCGGGCTCTTTGCAGAATATCGCTGGTCTGAGCAATCGTGCGGATTGGGCTTTGCAACCGCCACCAAAATCCTCGATAGGCGATCAGTGCGCCCAGAGTGAACATCTCGCTTCCTCGCATGATGAGCCACGCTCCGACCCCCAGCATGATGAGGTTGTTCAAGAAACCAAACGTCGACACGATTGGAAAATAGGTATTCCGCAACCGACTAGCCTGAACGCTGGAGTCAAAAAAAGTATAGGCCCGCTTTTCAAAATCCTCTTTCTCCGCCTCTTCACGAGCAAACGACTGAGTGACCTGAATTCCCGCGAGTCGGTCTTGAAGAAAGGAACCAATTGTTCCGAGCTTTCGACGCACGCCTTCGTAGATAGATTTGACCTTACGGTTGTATTTCCGGATAAAAATAAAAGCAAAGGCCAGCGGAAGAATCGAGGCGGCGCCAACGACAGGACTGAGCCAGAGAACCATCCCCGCTACTACAAAAAAAGTGACGATCTCTTCCAGCAAACTTGTCAGTCCCTGGAGGACCGATTGCTCCATCGCATCGACGTCACTCGTCATTCGAGTCACCAACTCGCCCGTATTATGATTGCGGTGGTAAGTGAGGGATTGATCTTCAAATTTCGCAAACAACTCACATCGAATGTCTCTGACAAACGCCTGTCCCGTCCTCTCGAGAAGATAAGTCTGGAATGCTCCTGCACCAAGACCAATCAGATAAGTGAGGAACATGATCACAAGCCAGAACCCGAGAGTAGAAGCAGTCAACGTCTTATCAACAAGATGATCCGCAACAAAACCCCAGACAAGCGGGTGAAAATTGACAAAGGGAACCGCGAAGACCAGCAGGATAAGCGAACAGAGTAAAGGATTCCGATGAGGCCTCAATCGGTCCCATATCTTTTGACGCAACTCCTGATCACTGATTTCGTGTTGCTCCGGCATCTTCCAGATTACGAATCACCTCCCGAAAGAGGAACACTCTGCAAAGAGGGTAGAAAGAACCCACCTCTCATTCTTTCTTGTGGTCCTCCAGAACCTCGCGAAACACCTCGGAGGTTTCAGCCGCCATCGTGTTTCGACTTCCGAATTCCTCGACCCACTTTCGCCCTGCAATTCCCATTTCTGAGGCGTTCTCTGGGCTCTCCAACAAATCCCCCAAAGCATTGGCAAGGGCGTGGGCGTTTCCATGCTCAAAGAGAACTCCACCGCCCGATGCTCCGATCAATTCTGGAAAAATACCCTTCGCCGGTTCCACCACGGGAAGGCCACAAGCAAACGCTTCTAGGAGGTAGAGTCCCTTGGGTTCATCAAATCGAGCGGGCACACTGAAGAAATCGATATCTTTCAGGAACTCCTTTTTGGCATCTCCATCAGGAGCTTCTGCATGGGTAAACCGATCTCCGAGACCGGCCGCTTCGATCTTCGCCAACTGTTCGGCAAAGAAGATCTTGTCCTTCTCCGAAAGCCACCCTGCGACTCGCAACTCTGCCTCCGGAAAGCGCGGCGCCAACTCAACAAACGCATCGATGATGAGATCAAATCCCTTTTCTGGAGCGAGACGGGCAAAGTATCCGATCACCTGACCAGGAGCCCTCTGCTTCCGTGCTTCAAAAACGGAATCAAATTCTTCGACCGTCGCCCCCAGCGGGGTAAGAAAAAACTTATCAGGAGAGACTTGAAGGAGGGACGCCATCACATCGCGGTAGTATTCCGAGAAGGTAAGAAATCCATCCGCAGACTGAGCGAGAGATCGCATCTCCGCCAGAACTTGCTCTTTCCACGGAGCCTCGAGTTCATCGAGGAAAACGTCGTCGCCCTGCAAAGTCACCAAGACTGGAACTCCAAGTTCACGCTGCAGTGCGGGAATGCTGCCACCAACGAGAAGATTGGTCAGGCAAATCAAATCCGGCTTTACCAATTTCGTGAGCCAGTAAACGAGGCGTTTCACCTCCTTCCTCTGATAGCCGTGCTCCCCTTTGACCATCGAAAGAGTCATATCACCCAGTTCCGCAGCACTAACGGACATCGCGCCAGAAGCGACACGACGAATCAACGCCGGGTTGTCGAGCCAGCGATCAAAGAAGGCAGGCAGGTGGCGAAACAGGGGAATCTTCTGCTGGAGGTAGACATTAATCCCTCCGAAAAATACCTGATCCACCGTGTGATCCTCCTCATCGACCCGGATCGGAGTGTAGAGCGGAAGAAGAAGGATATCCCAACCCAGCTCCTCCAGCCCGGTCACGAGAGTATTATCACGGATGCAACTGCCGCAGTACATGCCGCCTGCTCCTGCTGTGATATACACTACCTTGGGCCGCTTCTCTTCCATTCCTGTCCTCTACCAAACCCGCAAATGATACGCTTCGCCACCTCAGGAAAGACATTATAACGCCAGTGCGAGAAGACGAGGGAGGGATACAGTGTCCGAAAAAACAAATCTACATGAGAACATCTACTTCTGCCCTGGTCCTCATCTGCACTCTACTGGCTGCTCCGGCTTTTGCCGATTGGCCGCAATGGAGAGGCCCCGATCGCAATGGTGTTGCGTCTGACTCAGCCAATCTTCCCGATTTGTTTCCCGAAAACTATGCACCCGTGGAAGTCTGGCGCTCGATCGAAATCCCAAGCGATCACTATGGTGGACACGGAAGTGTTTCCGTAGCCGGCGGGCGAGTCTATCTCGCGATTGTCTGGCATCGCGACGAACCGACCGAGACCCGTAAAATTGATTCCTCGGTTCTTTCCAATCTCGGCTATCGAGGAACGAATTCTCTGTCTCCTGAAGTCCGGGAAAAAATGGAGGCGGATCGCCTTAGCCTCAGTCGCCGCCTCCGGGGCACTGCGCTCGACGAGTGGTCGAAGAAATGGGTCGAAGAACACCTCGATCCAAAGACCCAGCTATCCCTTGGGAGCTGGGTTCAGAGCCGGTTTAAGAAAGGGCCTGCCGCCATTCCTCTCTCCGTGTACGATACTCTACAGACTGTTTCAAAGGAAACTTTCGCCAATCAAGCCGAAGTGGAGGCCTGGGTAGCCAAGCAGAATTTCCCTCCAGAAATCCACGACCAGATCATCAAGGCAATCCCTGCCACCGAGAAAGTAGCGGATGACGTCGTCCTCTGTCTCGATGCCACTTCAGGAAAGGAACTCTGGAGATTCTCAGAAGCAGGAAGCCCAAGCGGACGTGGGTCTTCGAGCACTCCTGCGATCGTCAATGGCCGAGTCTATGCCGCATTAAGTGATCACCTCTACTGTGTCGATACCAAAACGGGTGAGAAGGTATGGCGGGCGCCTCTCGAAGGCAAAAAAGGGCCTGCCTCTTCTCCCCTCGTGATCGGTGGCAAAGTCCTCCTTCAGCAAAACCGTCTCACTGCTTTTGATACTAAGAGCGGTGAAGAAGTCTGGTCAAACACTGAAATTAAAGGGGCCAATTCGTCCCCCGCAGTGTGGAAGAATCTCATTCTATCCAACTCACAAAAAGGCCTCTATGCCATCAATATCGAAAGTGGTGCTACAATTTGGAACGTGGCAGGCGGTGGAGACGGAACTCCCGTCGTTGCCGGTGACTATGTCGTGGTAAGCAGCAAGACTGAAGGTGAAAACCTGATTGCCTACCGGCTCGTCGACGGCACCGGTCCTGAAAAGCTCTGGGCCCACTCCTTTCTCGCTCGACGCTATGGCTCCAGTCCAATCCTGCATGATGGCAAAGTCTTTCACCTGGGAAGCAATCGTCATCTTTGCCTCTCTCTCGAGAATGGAAAAATCCTGTGGGATCGAGAGGCCAGTTCGGCGATCTCCTCTCCCCTTATCGCAGACGGGAAACTACTCGTTTACGAGAACCGTGGAGGCTTCGTTCATCTTCTCAGCACTTCTGGCGAAGGTTACCAGTCCCTCGGCCGAGCCAAAGTAGGAGCGCTCTATTGTGCGTCGCCCGCGATTGTCGAAAATGAACTTTTTCTGCGAACCAAGGACTCTGTCGTTTGCTATCGGTTTGAAGAACTGAATGGACCTGTTGAGGCTTCTACCGAATAGGTTCGTCCGAGGATTCAACCCTGTTGGCACAATGCCCAAACCCCGTTGAATCCGCGAATGAGGGATCTCGGATCAATTCTTCCGAGGCCGACCATCTTTGGCGAGTTGAGGCGGGGTCTTACCAGAAACAGGCTTGGCATTCTTGTCCGATTGATGATCGATCGTCTTCGCAGCCCGAGTCCAGGCTTCTGCCAATTCCTTCACTTTCTTCGGATACTGATCAGCGAGATTGTTCATCTCGGTTCCATCCTTATCGATATCGTAGAGTTCCCACTGACTCGCTCGATGAGTCACGAGCTTCCATTTCCCCTTTCGAATCGCGCGGTTCGATGAGAATCGAAAATAGAGAAAGTCGTGGGGGTCACGAGTCTCACCTCGGAAGATGGGAGTCAGCGTCCTGCCTTGAAGAGGATCCAATTCGCGTTCGGGCCACCACTTGGGATACTCAGTCCCTCCAAGATCGATCGCTGTCGCCATGAAGTCGATCAGATGCGCAGGCTGATCCGTGATCGACCCCGCTTCCGCTTTCATTCCCGCCGGCCAATGAGCTATCAGCGGAGAAGAGATTCCACCCTCGTGCTGATTCTGTTTGTGAAGGCGGAACGGAGTATTTCCGACATGAGACCACCCGGTGTCGTAGCACCAGTAGGAACGTGAATCCCAGGGCTCAAACTCGGCTCCCCTAGTGCGAT
Source organism: Verrucomicrobiales bacterium (assembly GCA_965657775.1). Lineage (GTDB taxonomy): Bacteria > Verrucomicrobiota > Verrucomicrobiia > Verrucomicrobiales > DEV007 > Arctic95D-9. Next base: position 787,154 of record CBFHPY010000003.1, on the reverse strand, counting down.
CGAATGGTCGAATCCGTAAGACTCCGCAATCATGCCCGTAAGAATAAACCAACTCGGCAACATTCTGGCACTCAGGGCAAAATAGGTTACCCCATTCCCAACATCGCCTCCATCACATGATTCGAGGTTTCACTCGTCTATTAGAAGAGAATCCCACGTCACGGGTGGACCAATGGAACTCTTTCAGTTATCTTAACAAAAAGACATGAAAGGAAAACGAAGCAAAGTATCGGCGACGGAAAGCCACGGGCCATTCTCCTCCCTCTTTGCGAGCACAGAGAAAGGGTCTCAAAAGGCCCCCAGGAAGAGATGCCTGCGTGTCTTTTTCTCTTTCTTCCTGATCAGCATGGTCTTGCTGGTGGCCACACTTTTCGCGGGCTCGGCGCTCTATGGTATCAAGGCGCTTACCTTTGACCTCGACAAGCTCAAGCAGGTTCCAGAGCGAACGATTGTCTACGACCGACTCGGAAATGAACTCGGTCACGTTTCAGGACACGGCGCAAACCGCCGTGTCGTTGCCGCTTCTGAAGTTTCTCCTCATTTCATTGATGCCCTTCTCGCTCGTGAAGACAGCCGCTTCTACCAACATGGCGGAGTCGACTATCGGGGCGTTGCCCGGGCCGTTGTTCGGAACCTGAAATCAGGAGGAATGGAACAGGGAGCTTCCACCCTGACGATGCAGCTCGCTCGAAACGCGTTCGAAATGCGAGAGAAGTCCATTCACCGCAAACTCCTCGAAGTAGCCATCGCCAAACGAATCGAACGTCGCTACTCGAAGGATGAAATTCTCGGGTTCTACATGAACCGGATCTATTTTGGCTCGGGCCTCTACGGAATCGAACGGGCATCGCAGGGCTTCTTCATGAAGCCCTCTTCAGATCTCACACGCGCTGAAGGAGCGATGCTCGCTGGAATCATTCGCGGCCCCAGTCTTTTGAATCCCTTCCGCAGTCTCGACAGTGCCAAGGCAACAAGAGACGAAGTCCTCGATCGCATGGTTGCCGACACCCAAATTACCGAGGAAGAAAAAAAGGCAGCTCAAGCGGAAGAGATTGAGCTGCGCCCTCCTGACAAACGTCTCGCTACGGGCAGCTACACACTCCAGACCGTCTTCGATCTGCTCAACGACTACCTCGAAGAGCCCGTCATCAAAACCGGAGGCCTTCGAATTCACACCACCCTGGATCCCGGGCTGCAGGCTTCAGCAGAGAAGGCACTGGATGGCCATCTCACTAAAATCGAATCAGCATCTGGCTTCCGACATCCGCGTCGGAGCTCACACAAGAAGGGCCAGTCTACTCGATACCTCCAGGGTGCCGTTGTCTCGCTCGACAATCGCTCCGGTGCGATCCGAGCTATGGTGGGAGGAAGGAACTTTGGAGACAGCTCGTTCAATCGCGCCTACCAGGCCGAAAGACAGGTTGGATCCACATTCAAACCATTCGTCTACACCGTGGCCACGCATCGTGCCGGACTCCTTCCGGGTGCCTACGTAAGCGATGACGCGATCCGCCTCTCCGTCGGAGGAGGGCCTGTCTGGTCTCCGAAGAACAGCGATGGAACGTTCACCGGACTTCAGCCTGCTGCGATCGGGCTGATCCGATCTCGCAACACCATGTCTGTGAGGGTTGGACAAATTGCAGGGCTCGGGCAAGTCCGAGACATGGCTAAAGCGCTGAAGTTTGGAGACATCCCGGAATCTCCGGTCGTGTTCCTCGGTGCCTTCGAGACTACACCGATGACGATCACGAGCGCTTATTCCACGTTTCCTGCAGGCGGAGTAAACTATGAACCTTTTCTCATTGAGAGAATTGAAGCTCGAGATAGCAAAGTCATCTACCTCAATGAAAAGAAAGGTGTCCGGATCTTTCCCGAATCGATTTCCTGGGTCACCAGTGACATTCTCGGAAAAGTGATGGATGAAGGAACAGGCCGAAGTGCGCGATCGGCTGGCTACAAGGCTCCTGCCTACGGAAAGACGGGAACCACGAATGAATACAAAGATGCCTGGTTTGTTGGATTCACTGACCAGATCACAACGGGAGTCTGGGTTGGTCTCGATCAACCGAAGCAAATCATGAACAGAGGCTATGGGAGCACTCTCGCTCTGCCGGTCTGGACGGAAGTCATGAAGTCAGCCGAAACCAATGGCTTCGCCGCCAATCGGCTTGCGCCGCCTGAAGGCACACAGGCGACAATTCTTTGTCGTGAGTGCGGACTCCTTCAGGGCTCTCGCACCCGCAACGCCTACCAGATGGATCTTCCTCCCGACCTGAGACCTCGCGCCACCTGCCGTGGCCATGGCATGGGCTTGTTATCTAATGGCAATGGACTACCCCAGACATTCCCAGTTCCCAGAGATCAACCTATCGAGATTCGCCCTTCCAACTTCGAAGAAGTCGAAGGTGGGGTTAGTCGAGCGATCCGGGGAATCGGCCGTTGGATTTTCGGCGGCAACCGCTGAACACATCAGACTCTCATTTCGGTAAATTCGACTTGTATCGAATTCGGTCAAAATGCCGCAAATTCGTTGTAATTTAAATTTACTCAGATCACTAACCTGTGCCACATTTAGCCATTTGCGGAAATGAGCACAGATAAAGAAAAGTTTTTCAGCCTCGTTCCTGAGGGGTCTCCTCACGAAGTGGAAGGTGAACGTGAAGTGATGCTTCCCGGCATGTCACTTGAGATTCTGGCCACTCGGAAGATCCAGTTGAAGCAATGGAATCTCAAAGGCCTGATCGACCCCTACTGGCGACTCTACTGCCCGATCGAAGGGAGTGCGGTGGTGAATTTCAAAGGACAGGAGACAGAATTGAAACCCGGATTTCTCTATCTCATTCCACCTCGAACTGTATTCAGCTCTCAAAATCCTGAGCCTTTCTCGAAATGGTATGTCCATTTTATTCTAGGCAGGTCAGACCTCCTCTCTCTTCCCGGGGTCTACTCCCAACCTGTCGACGACATCTCGGCTGGATTTCTCGATGCACTGGAAAGTGCACGAGGAGAACCTTACAACTGGGAGTCCGCCAGTTTTGTGATTCATTCCCTGACCAACCTCCCTCCCTCGGCGTGGACCGATCAGAAACTGGACTCACGGGTTGAAAAAGCGATGGAATTTCTCCAGTCAAACCTGGCTCGTAAGATCACGGCAGATGACGCAGCCCGCTCTGCTGGAGTCAGTGTTCGAAATCTCAATCACCTTTTCCGCTCACAAGTTAGAATGGCTCCGATGTCTGTATTGCTGAATTATCGGCTTGATCGAGCCTGCCATCTGCTTCGACACTCGGAGCAATCGATCGAGCAAGTCGCAGAAAACTGCGGTTTCCCGAATCGGTATTATTTCAGCAGGATGTTGAAACAACATCGGGGAATCTCTCCTGCAGCGTATCGAAAGGGTCAACTCTACTGATACCCCAAGATGCTCAGTGCTCCGCAAGACTCCGACCGGGCTGATGCCTGCAAGCAGCCAAGCGAATCAGTGGTCATGTATCAGCGCTGGGAGGATCTGCTCTTCCTCCACTGGAAAGTTTCCAAATCCGAAATCGCAGCGACCCTGCCTCAAGGACTTCACGTCGACAGCTTCGATGGAAGCGCCTACCTGGGCCTGGTGCCTTTTTTCATGCGGAAAATTCGACCTCGATTTTTTCCAGCGGTTGGTCCCATCTCAAATTTTCTTGAGATGAATGTAAGAACCTACGTTTACGACGACTCCGGTCGGCCAGGTGTGTGGTTCTATTCGCTCGATGCAAATCAGCCACTAGCAGTTCGGTTGGCCCGAGGCCTCTTTCACCTCCCCTACTTCGACGCATCGATGAGTGCGGACCGCAGTACCGAAACGATTCACTACCGATGCCGACGAATCGATTCAGAAGAAAATGCGGAATCAAGGTTCAGCTACCAAGGTACAGAAGAACTCCCACTGCCCAAACCTGGCTCGCTTGAGTATTTCCTAATGGAAAGGTATTACCTCTTTGCCCACAAGCCCGATTCGAATTCGCTCTTTTCCGGGCAAGTTCACCACACTCCCTACCCCGCGTTTCGCGCAGACTTGACTGAATTTTCTTCCCCAGCGATCAAGCAATCGGGATTTGATACGGGAGGCAGACTACCAGAACATGTTCTCTATTCACCTGGAGTCGATGTGAAGGTTTACCCTATCACTAAGGTCCCCTGATGGAGCGAGAGACCTCATTCACTCACGGCTCAGTGACCCACGTCATCACTGTTCTGGCGTGCATGTTGATCTCCGCCGCGATCACCTGGTGGGGAATTCGAGTCAAAAATCAGGAAAGGTCGCTCAAGCCTTTTCGGGCCTTCATAGCCGCGGGATCGATCCTCTCCTGGATTCTTACCGTGGCCTATGGAATCCGCCCTGAATATTTCTCATGGGAGAATGCGCTCCCACTCCATTTCTGCAATCTCGCGAACCTGATCGGGGCCATCGCAGTCCTGAAATCCAAGCGTGGAGCTCAGGCCCTACTCTACTTCTGGTCTCTAGGCCTCTGTCTCTGGGCTTTCCTCACCCCGTTTCTATTAGTCGGGCCGCTCCACCTCTGGTTTTGGGTCTTCTGGATCTATCACCTCTTTATTCCAGTTTCGCTTCTCTGGATTCTCTTCATTGATCGATTCCGCCCGGCGTGGCGAGATCTTCGATTTGCGATACTCGCTACAATTGGATTCACCCTTTCTCTTGCACTGATCAATGCCCTGACAGGATGGAACTACGGATTTGTTGGCCAAGGGAAACCTGGGCAACCCAGTCCGATCGACCATCTTGGCCCCTACCCTCTTCGCATCCTGTGGATGCTGGGGATCGGGTCCGCACTCTTCTTTCTCTTGACCCTGCCTTGGATACTGATCGGGAGAAAACCACGTTCAAAGTCGTAAGTCCGATTCTATCCCTACGTCATCTTTCCCTAGAAACCCTGAAAACACCCACATTATAACACCCGCCGCACAAAAAAATTCGAGCCCTTCATGACTTGACTCCGCCACCGGAATCCGCACGAAACAGAATCTCGGCAGGCAGTCAGCGAAGTAGCAACGTCAATGATGCCTTACTACTTGCAGCACGATGAAATGCGAAAAGCCCAGATCCTTAACCGCGTGACCGAGCCGGATCAAATAATTGCTTTTCGAGTAACCTGAGAAACCGACAATGAGGAGATTCGAGCGAATCACGCTAGGCGTGTGCAGTTCAATCATGCCACGGGCCCCTGCAAAGGCGGCTTACAATTTCATCCCTCCGCGACCCAAAGCGTTTTTAAATTTCTCGGATTCGAACACATTTTCAAAAACAGCATGTCAGGCCTACCCATGGGAGGCGCAAAAGGAGGGTCAAACTTCAATCTCAAGGGAAATAGTCAGGCTGAAGTGATCCGATTTTCCCAATCGATGATGACCGAGTTGCATCCACACATCGGAAAAGACATCGACGCTCCGCAGGTGACATTGGAGTGGGGTCTCGCGAGGTCAATTTCTTATTTGGACAATACATGCGACTCGAGAATCGGTGGAGCGGGGTTCTAACCGGAAAAGGACTCACGCTCGGTGGAAACGCCGTCCGCACCGAAGCGACCGGTTGGGTTGTGCTTACTTTTGCGAAAATATGCTCGAGCACCACGAGGAAGGGCTTGATGGCAAAAAAGTGGCCGTCAGCGGAAGTGGTAACGTCGCCATCTATGCTACTCAGAAACTGATTGGTCAAAGGCCAAAGGTCGTCATGATGAGTGATTTGAAGGGTTTTATTCATTGCCCGAAGGGGCTTAACGAAGAACAATGGAATACCATTCGAGAACTGAAAGAGACCAGTCGAGGACGGCTCGCTAAATTTAAAAGCGAGGGCATCACTTACTACGACGGCGAGCGTCCCCGGTGAGTGGAATGCGATAATCGCAATGCCGTGTGCGACCCAGAACTAGTATGACGAAATTGATGCTCATACGCTGGTGAAGAATCGGGTCATGACGGCATGCGAAGGGGCCAATATGCCCACAACGGCCGCAGCCATGGAAGCCTTCCGGGAAAATCAGATCCTTTGCCTACCTCGAAAAGCATCTAATGCAGGCGGCGTTGCAGTCAGAGGAATAACACCAACTAACGTTCGCCCTCGACCAGCGAATCGGTCGAGATAGCCCTCCAGTCGTCCGCTATAGGGCTCGGAGGCTCCTCTCCCTGTGCTTGAGAGACGACTTGTTCAACTTCCTTCTGCACTTCGTTCTCAAGAGACTGCAATTCTTCTGCATTGAGAATGGAACGTTCTCGGAGCATCTCTGTCGCGGCTTCGATACAATCTCTACCATATTGCCCCGCCCTGACTGAATCAGGGACATAGCTCGCATCGTCATGCTCACCGTGTCCAGAAAGTCGCAATAACTTACCAACAACGAGCTGGGGACCTTCCCCTTGAAGGGCTTTTTCGATCGCCTCACGAAACACAGCCACACAAGCTGCCAAATCGGTCCCATCTACTTCGTATCCAGCGACACCATAACCACGGGCGCGGTCAGCGAGACTATCACAGGCAAACTGATGAGAAGTTGGGGTCGAATAGGCGAATTGATTGTCCGCTACCGCGACGACCAAAGGAAGTTTTTCGACCGCAGCCTGATTCAATCCTTCATGAAACGCACCGGTAGAGGTGGCTCCGTCTCCGGCACAGGCCCCACCCACAAATCCAGTCTGACCTTTCGATCGCTTTGCGAGAAGGTATCCATTTACAACTGAAATGGAAGATCCCAGATGACTGATCATGGCAGGCATTCCCTCGCGAGGACGTCCACGATGAATATTGCCATCACGTCCACGCATGGGCCCTTGAGCTGAGCCAAGGTAGGTCCGCGCAGCATCAAGCATTGACTCCCCGAAAGCCAAACGACCAGCCTGATCTCGAATCAGCCCGGCGAACACATCTCCACGAGGCTGATCCAACTGCATCCCGAGAGCGACACTGAAGGCCTCCTGCCCTCTTCCAAGATAGACTCCTCCGACAACTTTTCCTGCGCGAAAAAGTGCTCCCATCTTGTCCTCAAACATGCGGGCAAGGAGCATCGATCGATAGGCTTCGACAAAAACAGCGGAATCGACATCGCTATCGGAGGAACCAGAATTGGGACTGTTGTCTTCCATGGGTTCATTCTAGCTGCCATGCGCTCCAACTCATGGCAATGGATTTTTCGACTTCCCATGCTGAAATTCAGGAAATTAGCAAGGTTTCAAATGACAACGACTCCACGCTGATTATTTATTACACATATCCTAATTATTAACCATTTTGAAATTCTTGAAGCATCATGAATGTCGTTTCGTCTCCTTCTCGCAACTAAACAGCAAAGCTCGCCTATTTCTACTTCCTCGAACGCCAGCACCTCGGGCTTCCTGACGATCCACAGGGAGACTGGAAGCAGGCAGAAACTGAATTACGAAATTCACGGCCTGAAGCAGCCTCTACCAGCGATTCCGAAAAGAATACCCCACTCTTTTTGATCAAAGGAATTAGCCCCCGCGTCACCGCTTCAGGCAATGAATGTGGCGTTGAATCCGCAGAGATCTTGCCAAGTAGAATCTGAACGACTTTGAAGAGCGCCTTCCCCGACTCACCGCACGAACTCGCAATGGCGATTGAATCGAGCAGGCAAAAGCACTAACCTCCTGATCCACGGCACTCCAGTAACCTATGCGAATGAGACAACTTTGTTCCATTCTCTCCCTGACGAACCTCTGGAACTGTCGTAGTATCCTTACTGTATGAGACTTGGAGTGATTGGATGTGGAAAAATGGGACGTGCTCTTGTTGGGGGAATCCTCAGTTCGTCGCTCTGTCGGGCTGAAGACGTTTTCGTCTACGACTCCTACGCTCCGGCCATGGAAGCCATGGCACAAGAACTTGGAGTTCATATGGTGGACTCGAATTCTGCCGTTGTTGAAAAAAGTGAAATTATACTCCTGTGCGTTAAACCTCAGGGTTTTACAGAAATGGTCTCTCAACTCGGAACTTCCAAAGACCGCCTTTTAATTTCGATCGCAGCTGGGGTTCAAATCTCGGCTATTGAAGAGAGCTCCCTTCATCAGCACCGAGTCATTAGAGTGATGCCGAATACTCCAGCGCTAGTGGGACGCGGAGCTTCCGCTTTTGCGCTCGGAGCCACGGCGACGAGCGATGACGCATCGACTACCCGAACTCTCCTGGAGGCAGTAGGTTACGCCACCGAGGTGTCCGAAAGCGATCTCGATGCGGTAACCGCGGTCAGTGGAAGCGGCCCCGCATACATATTCCTGATGATAGAGGCCCTTATCACCGAGGGCACGTCTCAGGGCCTGTCCGAAACTGTCGCTCAGGATCTCGCTGCACACACCGTCGCAGGAGCCGCCGAGTTACTTCTCCAGAGTAGCGAATCCCCAGGAAAGTTGCGCGAGAACGTAACCAGCCCCAATGGGACTACATTCGCTGCGCTTGAGTCGTTTCGAGCTTCGGGGTTTTCCGAAATCGTACATGCAGCAGTCCGGGCAGCTGCAGACCGTTCCCGTGAACTGGGTGTCAGTTCATGATGTTTTTTACCTCTCTTCGCACCGCCAATCGAAATATCCATGAGTTCAATTCGCCAACACTTTGAAGAAAATGGGCAAGGCCATGTCTTTGCCCACTCTGCGAAACTTCCCGAATCAGAGAGGGAGGCCCTCGAAAAGCAGGCATCGGAAATAGATCTGGAGGAACTCGATTCCCTCGTCTCTTCCTTGGTTCAGAGGCAGGGAAGCAAGAACGAGTCTCTCGTTGATGATCTCGAGCCTGCTGATGTTATTGCGATCCCTTCTTCTGAAGGAGGCAATCCAACCCGCTGGAAAGACGCTCGTTCAAAAGGCGAATCCGCCTTGCGAACGGGGCGCGTTGCCGCATTCTGCGTAGCGGGAGGTCAGGGGACGCGCCTGGGCTATGATGGCCCCAAGGGCACCTACGGAGTGACCCCGGTGCTTCGAAAGCCGCTCTTCCAGGTTTTTGCTGAAAAGATCCTCGCTTCAACGAAACTTTTCGGTCGGCCGATTCCCTGGTATATCATGACATCAGTGATCAATCACGAGCCTACGGTTCGGTTCTTTGAGGAGCACGACTATTTTGGCCTTCCCTCGGATCGTGTCCACTTTTTCAGTCAGGGGCTCATGCCAGCGGTTGATGCCGACGGAAAGATCCTGCTCGCGTCAGAAGGCCAAATTGCGCTCAGTCCGGACGGTCACGGAGGCTCCCTTCGTGCTCTTGTTCGTTCAGGCGCCATCCGACAAATGGAAGCCGACGGCGTCGACATCATCAGCTATTTCCAGGTCGACAATCCGCTGGTCCGCTGCATCGATCCATCCTTTATCGGCTTTCACCTGAACCATCAGTCTGAACTTTCGAGCAAGATGGTTCAGAAAGCGTACCCCGAGGAGAAGGTTGGGGTATTTTGTCAAAAGGACGGAAAAGCATTGGTAGTCGAATACAGCGATCTTCCCGATCGACTCGCTGCGGAGAAGGATTCGGAAGGAAACATCCGCTTCAATGCGGGCAGCATCGCAATTCACATATTCAATCGTGATTTTGTTTCTCGGCTGGGAAGCGGAAAGGACGAATCCGCCCGACTCCCCTTTCACCTTGCTCACAAAAAGGTTCCTTTCCTCGATTCCGAAGGAAACCGGCACGAGCCCGACTCTCCGAACGCATACAAGTTTGAGATGTTTGTATTCGACGCCCTCCCTTTTGCAGAAAATCCTGTCATCATTGAAACCGAGCGCGGGGACGATTTCTCCCCAGTCAAAAATGCAGATGGAGTCGACTCCCCGCAAACAAGCAGAGACGATCAACTTCGTCAGTATGTTCGTTGGGCCATAGCTGCTGGCATCAATATCGAATCCGACGAGACTGGACTTCCTCCATTTTCGTTCGAGATATCCCCTCTTTTCGGAGACTCCCCCGGTCGCTTTCTCGCATCCTGGGAAGCACTCAAACACAAGCCTGAGTTGACGGAAGGACTCGTCTTGGTATAAGACCTTCTTCATGAGCGCAGAAGCAAGACTCCAGGAGCTAGGTATAGAGCTCCCTCCCGCCCCGAAGCAACTCGGTGTTTATCAATTGATGGTTCGTACTGGAAACCTTGGATATCTTTCCGGTCACGGCCCCTTCCTCGATGATGGGAGCCTCATGACCGGGCGACTGGGCGACGATGTAACTCTCGAAGAAGGCCAGAAAGTCGCTCGCCAGGTCGGCCTCAATCTTCTGGCGACTTTGAAGAACGAGCTTGGTTCGCTCGATCGAGTTTCCAAACTCGTGAAGAGCCTCGCCCTCGTAAACTGCACCGATGATTTTTTCGATCAGCCTGCCGTGGTGAATGGATTCTCCGATCTGTTTGCTGAAGTCTTTGGCGAAGAGTCAGGGATCGGAGCTCGCAGCGCGATGGGCACAAACTCCCTTCCAGGAAATATTCCCGTTGAGATTGAAATCATTGTCGAGATTGCGGACTGATTCCGTCACCAGAAAGTGATGGATCCGATTCAAGTTCAGGGGCTGGAGAAAATTGCTTCTCCCGCCCTCCTATTTGACAAAAGTGCGATCGAGTCAAATCTCGATCGTATGATCGAAATCGTAGACGGCGAAGCATCTCGGCTACGCCCGCACGCGAAGACCCATAAGTGCGCAGAAATCCTCGCTATCCAGCTCGAGCGTGGCATCACCAAAGTCAAGTGCGCTACAATCGCGGAAGCAGAACTCGCGGCCCAGATTGGTTCCGACGACGTGCTTCTCTCCTATCCCGCGATTGGACCGACCGCGGAACGGCTTTACGATCTGGCGGAACGCTACGAAAAGACTTCATTCTCTACTCTCGTCGACAGTGCAGAAGGGCTCGCAGATCTCAAACACGGTTCCCCTCTCACCCTAGGTGTGTATCTGGATCTGGATGTCGGAATGTCCCGCACCGGGATTGCTGGCGGCCCAGCAGCGATTGATCTAATCAACAATCTTCGAAGGGTCGATTGCCTTGATTGGCGAGGAATCCACGCCTACGACGGACATATTCACGACTCGGGTTTGAACCAACGCCGAGACGCGTTTGATACCGCCCTCGAATCTCTTTCCTCTTTTCTCCATTCGCTCGATGAGCTTGGGATTCCTGTTCCGTCTATCGTGTCAGGAGGCAGTCCGACTTTTGCACTTCATGCTGAAGCGGCTGCCCATTCTCAGTTGAATTGGGAGTGCTCACCCGGAACCACGGTGCTATGGGATGCGGGATACGCAGAACGCTATCCCGAACTCGACTTCACCTGCGCCGCATTTCTTTTGTGCCGAGTAGTTAGTCATCCGGGCGAGAACCAGATTTGTCTCGACCTGGGCCACAAAGCGGTCTCCGCAGAAAACCCGATTACAAACCGGGTTCGATTCCCGGGACTCGCGGCTCACTCTTTCGTGTCTCAGAGCGAGGAACACCTCGTCCTGAAGTTTTGCCTTGGGGAACGACCCGCGATTGGCACAACGATACTGGGAGTCCCCTATCATGTTTGCCCAACTGTTGCCCTGTATGAACGGGCTTGTCTCGTTCAAGAAGGGCCGGCCACTTCCGAAACCTGGAAGATTGCCGCGAGAGATAGGAGCATCGGTTGCTGAGTGGATCAGCAACCAATAATCGGCAGCGACTAGTCAATCGCGGAGCGATCGACGATCCCAGTCCGGCCATCGGGGATTCGGACTCGGGCAAACCCATTACGCTCATCGAGTATCATAACTTGTGAACCTTTCGGAAGAATCACGTCAACTCCGTTGATGTCGACATCGACTTCGTATTTGATCGATCCTGAGTCACCCGAACCTCCTCCTTGGTTTCGGTTCACGAAAATTGATCCACCCTCTAAAGGAACGGGCGAAACATCCGGCACACCGCTTGGCTGGTTCATCTCCAGTCCCTCACTCTCGTTGAGTGGCGAAGTATCCTGATAGCTGGCAGCGCCTGCAGAAACGTCAAAATCAGGAGGGTCAGGAATAGACCCGGATCGGTCTTTTCTACCAAGCAACCCTCCCCCTTGGTTTCGGTTCACAAAAATTGATCCACCCTCTGGATGAACCGACGAAACATCCGGCACATCGCTTGGCTGGTTCATTTCCAGCGCCTCACTCTCGTAGAGTGACGAAGTATCCTGATAGCTGGCAGCGCCTGCAGGAACGTCAAAAGCAGAAGAGTCAGGAATAGACCCGGATCGGTCTTTTCTACCAAGCAGCTTGGAGAAAAGATTTCCCGACTTCCCATTCGAAGGCACTTCGACCAAAGACTGGTTTGTTGCCTGCATCATAGTCTGCTCCACCTCACCGGCATTCGGCGATTGCGGGGGGCGCGGAGCCGATGGTTGTGGCGAATTGATGGTCGGAGCTGAACTCGAAGATGGAACGGGCTTAGGCTCAGGCACCCATGGAATCGGCACCATGGGTTGGTAGGCAGTGGCATATTGCAGCGCTTTCATCTCACGCGCCCGCTGCACGGCGGTCTGCATATCACGCTCTGAAAGGATCTTGTTTCGGGCAGCACTGGCCTGCAATCCAAAACCAGGAGGTATCGCCGAGGAAATTTTCGTCGCTGAAAGAGTCGCGGTTGGAGGCGACGAATCTTGCGCTGATGCACCCGCTGGAAGAACCCCAGAGAGTCCGAGTAAAGTAAAAAGTATCTTTTTCATTCCGCCGTAACCTTGTATCTCTTAAGACTGTGCCGCAAAAATGACAAAATTTCCAGTCTTCTACCATGAATTTTATTTTTGATGTTCACCTCGATCTCAGCCTCAATGCGCTCGAGTGGAACCGCGATTTGACTCTTCCCTTGTCCCAAATACGGAAATTGGAGACGGGAATGAACGATCTCAAAGGCCGAGCGGAGAACACCGTCTGCTTCGAAGAAATGCGAAAAGGTGGCATTGGGCTTTGCGTAGCGACACAAATTGGCGGCTGCATGAAGCCAGCCGGACCGGTCGCGAGTTGGGAATCACCATCTCAGGCCTGGGCTATGACTCAAGGTCAGCGGGCCTACTACGAAGCCCTCGAGGACATCGGGGAATTACGAAAGATCACCGATCTCATTGGCCTCGAAAACCATCTCGAAACATGGAAGGATCCAGAGGCTGCCGCCTCTAGGAATGAACCAATTGGATACATGATGAGTCTCGAAGGCGCCGACTCCATCATAGATCCCAGCTACTTGGAAAAAGCCTACGAGTCCGGCCTGCGGGCGATAGGCCCGGCCCACTACGGATGCGGTCGGTATGCTCTCGGCCACGACCAGGTGGGCGGCCTTCCCGCTGGCGGTAAAGAGCTGATCCAGAAAATCGACGAACTCGGTATGATCCTCGATGTCACCCATCTCAGCGACCTGTGTTTCTTCGAAGCGCTCGAGATTTTCTCCGGTCCGGTCTGGGCAAGCCACTCGAATTGCCGAACTCTCGTCGATGATCCACGTCAGTTCAGCGACGAACAGATTCACCTCCTGATCGAGAGAGATGCGGTGATTGGCTGCGTTCTCGATGCCTGGATGATGGTTCCAGGGTGGAAGCGGGAGTCATCCACACCTGAGTCCATGAACGTCCGGCTTGAACACATAGCGAAACACATCGATCACATTTGCCAACTCGCAGGAAATACAAACCATGTCGGAATCGGTAGCGATCTTGATGGAGGGTTCGGAAGAGAGCAAGCACCGCTCGATCTCGACAGCATAGCGGATCTACAGAATCTCGAACAGATATTGGGGGCTATCGGATTTAATTCAGCAGATCTCGATGGATTCTTCCACGAAAACTTCCTCGGCGTTGTTCGTCGAGCCTGGTCCTGAGTCGCAACCGATCCTCAACTCTCCCTCTGGAGCAGCCGATACAGTATAATCGCAGCGGACGCTCCGACATTCAGAGAATCGAGGTTCGACGCCATCGGAATCCGGATGCTCTCATCACATCGTTCTGCGATCTCGGATTTGAGCCCAGAAGCTTCTGAGCCGAACAGGATCGCCATTCGCTCCGCCCTTTTCACTCTTTCCAATTCGCGACTATCTTCACCGAGGCTGGAACCGAAGAGCATGAACCCCCGATCTTTCAGCTCGGAGAGGAATGAACTTGTTTCCGAAAACTCGAAAAGCTCAGTCCGAAACAAAGCCGTTGCCGAAGCGCGGATACATTTCCGGTTGTAGGGATCCGCACCGCGCCCCTGCGGAACGGCGATAGCATCCGCCCCAAGGCCGACTGCCGTGCGAATTACTGTTCCCAGATTCCCCGGATCGGCGAGCTCCAGAGGAATCACAATCGAACGGATCCGACTCCATTGCGCTTCACTAGGCAGAACAGGATCTGGTCGATCAACCGCAGCATAAGCTCCTCGATGAAAAGCGAATCCACGCTCAGCTTCGATTTTGGCCTTCGAAACCTCCTTCAGATCTGCACCACAACTGCGTGCCAATTTTGCTAGCGATTCGTGCCGCCCCGTCTCAATGACGACTTCGCGAACAGTGAAACGATTCGCTTCGAGGACCGATTCGACCGCCCAGTGCCCTTCAACAATAAAGGTCGGCGGAACTGATTCTCGCTCGCTCACGCTGAGGAACGGGAAAAGCGAACAATAAGGCGGGAAAAACCAATCAGTGCGCTGCCTCGCCTTCGTCGTCTTTCACGTAACCGAAAGCCAGAACACCAAGAACGATCATAAAGGCTGCCCCGACGATACGGAGAATTCCGCCAAGAGTGCTGTCCCCGAAGGAAGCGAGCGCATACATGAGAATGCCCAGTCCAATCAGAATTGAAAATACAGGACCGGAAAGTTCGACCGCTCGGTCTGAAATTTTGACACATCCGAGAACCGAAAACATCACGATGAAGAACAGCGTAAAAAGAAGCAGGGGCGTCCAGTTTCCGTTCGAAGCGCTCACGCAAACTTCACAAAGCAGCCAGCTCAGGCCACAGACATAGATAAAACCGAGAGAGAGGGAATTCATGATTCGAAATTGATTCAGACAGCAAAAGATTCAAGTAGTTTCTTCGAAGAGGAACTACGCAGGAAATGGGGCTTAGGACTTCTTTCCACGCTCACGAAACTTTCCGAACTTGCGAAACTTTTCGTATCGCTGAGCGAGGAGATCACTGGTCGGGATTTGCTCCAGCTCGAGAAGGTGCTCGTTCACCGTAGACTTAAGCTTATTAGCTGATCCAACATGATCGTGATGCGCGCCTCCCATCGGCTCGGGGATCACTTCATCAATAACCCCAAGCTCAAGCAGGTCGGCAGCACTCAGCTTCAGAGCTTGTGCTGCTTCAGTAGCATACTTCCGATCTTTCCAGAGGATGGCAGCACAGCCTTCCGGGCTGATCACCGAATAGTAAGCGTTTTCCAGCATGAGAACTCGATCGGCGATGCCAATTCCCAAGGCTCCACCTGAGCCCCCTTCCCCGATCACAACCGCAACGATGGGAACCGTCAAACTCATCATTTCACGAAGGTTGAATGCAATCGCCTCGGCGATGTTGCGTTCCTCAGCACCGATCCCAGGGTATGCTCCCGGAGTATCGATAAGCGTCACGAGAGGAAGACGGAATTTCTCCGCCATACGCATCAGACGAAGCGCCTTGCGATACCCTTCCGGATGCGCACTTCCAAAATTGCGTCGGAGATTCTCTTTTGTGTCCCGCCCCTTCTGATGACCGATCACTACGACCTTACGGCCTTCGAGGTAGGCGAAACCGCAGGGCATCGCTTCGTCGTCGCCGATATGACGATCTCCGTGAATTTCGAGAAAATCGTCAAAAGAATGCTCCACGTAGTCGAGCATGAAAGGTCTCTGCGTGTGTCGAGCAATCTGAACTCGCTGCCACGAAGATAGATTTCGATAAATGTCGGTCTTGGTCTTCGTCAATTTGTCCTCGATCCGCTTCATCTCGTTGGACATATCAATGTCACTGTCAGCGGCTCGATCTCGCAACTCACTCAGCTGGCGCTCAAGGTTGACGATCGGTTTTTCGAATTCAAGAGGCTCCGTAATCATTTCTGTATCTGGGGCTAAAGAGAATTAGTTCACGACATTCACTTGGGAACCGACTCGAAGAATCGTAAACAGTTCTTCGAGATCGCTTTTGGAGACCATAACCCCGAAGGGCCGTGAATCTCCATCTTTATCGTCAGGCTTTTGCTCTCGGATAAAGAGACCAATCTTGCCAGTCCTGATCCACTTACTACAATTCAGATAATTTGCATCTGTAAAGTTCAACGGCCGATCAAGATGCCAGGCCACTTTCTCGTTCACAGAGGTGGATATCGGAGGGCCTAACTCCGGAGGCAAATTCTCGCCGACGATTCGGTATTCTTTGAAAAAGGCCTCTCCCTCGAACACTGTCAGCAGATCTTCCTCCAAGTTTATTTCCACTCGATAATCCAGCGCTTGCACCAGTAATTCTTCATCGGGATAGATCAGGGAGGTCGACTTCCCGTTCGTCCGCATGATGTAGTCAATCGTTGTGTTATTGCGTCTCGCAATGGTCACGAGAGCCTCGCCTCGCCGAACTTTGTGCACCGTTTTCTCCGGCCGAGGGATGTTGGAAAGAAGAAGATCAAGATTCACCTCGCCGACAACTCTCTTCGCCTCGTGGTAGGTTTTTGACTCCGGAAAATATTCAATGAGGTAAAGAAGCCGATCCCTTGCCGAGACCAGTTCCCCCTCTTTCAAGAGCCCCAGCGCTTGATCGAAATGACGTTTACCGAGATCCGGTTTCTCACGGTTACCTTCACCTTCCATGTGCCGGTTCAGGAACACCTCGGGTTCAACGAACTTCTTCCAGTAGTAGTAGGCACCACCAATTCCCCCCGCACAGATAAGGAGAGCCAGAAAAGCCAGCAGAAACTTGATTCGAGCCATTCGCCGTAAAGAAGATCTACATTAACCCACGCCGCTTAAAGTCAAACGCGTTGATTTCCATCGAGTTACTTACCATTTCTACGGTAAACTTTATAAGCGAAATCTCCCAGGTATCTTCGATCCCGAGAATGACAGCACGAGAAGCATCCCCTTTCGATCGAATGTCCTCGACGATTCGGTCTTTCACGGCCTCAATCGGCTCGTGCGCACTTGACTCGGAGAATTTTCGCTTCGCAAAGTTAAATCCATACTTCACGAGGTTCAGGTTTCCAAATTGACGAAACCAATCAGCAAAGACATCAGCTTGTTCTCCAAAGCCTTCGAACATGAGGTCGTCGTATCCACCAGGACGAATGATTCGAGGGCGCTCGGCTTCCATTTGCCCTTCCCGAATCCTCACTTCTCCCACCGTATCCATTGGCTCGGTAAGGAGAGAAAATTCGAAGTTGGTCGTCCCGAATGTATCTATCCTACGGTCTGGCTCATGAGCCACGACCGTCTCTTCCATCGCATAGGAAATATCGTCGAAAGAAAGGGAAGACATAGGGAAAGGAAGCGGAAGATAGTTCGCAACGGGTTACAATTCTACTCGAAAATAACGCTCTCAACTTCCCCTCAGGGAAACAGAGCTCCACAGCCATCTTCTCGCTCAGCGCAGAAGATGGCTCGTGGCAAAAAAAATGCGTCTCGGACTCGAGACGCATTCCATTCACGAAATGAGGGAGGATCTCGCTTACTTCGACTGCTCCTCGATGTAAGCGTTTACTTCACCGACGCTAGTTAGTTTTTCAGCGTCCTCGTCTGGGACATTAATGTCGAACTCTTCCTCAAATGCCATGACCAGCTCGACAGTGTCGAGCGAGTCTGCACCTAGGTCCTCGATGAACTTAGCCTCAGGCTTAACTTGGTCTTCGCCCACACCAAGCTGTTCAACGATAATGTTCTTAACCTTTTCTTCGATAGATACGTCAGCCATATGAGTCAGTGATAATATACAGTTGGTGCTGTTATTACTGGCCCTTAAGAGTTTTGGCAACGGTTTTTTTTCGGATTCACCCCGCTCTCTGAATTCGAAGAAGAATCAGAGCACGCGAACGTTGCCGAACCGCTCGAGGACGCTATGTTTGCTGACCCATGTCGTTCGTCCCTCTTCTCAACTCCATTGGTGACTCTTCTTTGTCTCCAACCCTTTCTCGATTCCGCTCGTTGCTGAATCCTCTGTCCCCCCAGCAGTTGGAGACGCTGGCGCAGGAATCTGTCGAAACGACCCGACGTCATTTTGGAAAGACGATGCGGCTTTTCGCCCCGATTTATCTTTCCAACGAATGCGTGAACAACTGCGCCTACTGCGGCTTTTCGAGAGACAATCCCATTCTTCGGACCACGCTCACCGTCTCCCAAGTCGTCACTGAGGCCCGTTACTTAGCCAACCAGGGATTTCGAAACATTCTTCTCGTAGCGGGAGAACACCCGAAATTCGTTTCTGACGGCTATCTCGAAGAGTGTCTCGCAGCACTGCGAGAGTCAGTCCCTACCCTCGCCATTGAGGTTGGCCCGATGGAGACTCCGGAATACCGTCGCATGGTCGACGCAGGGTGCGAAGGCCTTGTCGTCTACCAGGAAACCTACCATCGGGAGGCCTACGCAGAATATCATACGGCGGGCCCCAAGAAAAACTTCGATTGGAGGATCGACTGTCCCGAACGCGGATATGAAGGCGGTTTTCGTCGAATTGGTATTGGTGCCCTCGTTGGACTCGCGGACTGGCGATATGATATTCTCCGACTGGCAGCTCATCTTGAATACCTTTACCGAGTCTGCTGGAAAGCAACCTTTACGATCAGTCTTCCTCGACTTCGACCTGCGGCGGGCGATTTCGAGCCGCGTCACCCCATGAGCGATGCAGAATTTGTTCAAACGCTTTGCGCGTTTCGGGTCTGCTTTCCCCAGGTAGGGATCGTTCTGAGCACTCGCGAGTCACAAGATCTCCGAAACGCTCTTTTCCCACTCGGGATCACCTCGATCAGCGCAGGAAGCCATACCGAACCCGGCGGATACACCGGCGAGGGTAAAGAAGACCTGCACCTAACCGTCCGCGGACGACGCGTCGAGCTAGATGAATCCCCCGCTGCCCTTCCCGCCGCCTCGTCTTGCGAAACGGCAGCAACCGGGCAATTTGATATCGCCGACGAGCGCTCCCCCGAAGAGATTTCAGCCTATTTGAATTCGATCGGCCTAGAACCGGTCTGGAAGGACTGGGATGCCGCCATCCTGTCGTCATCCTCGCTGCCCATCTCGTAATTCAATCCGGATCAGCATTTTCTACCCCATTTCAAATAATGGCTATTTCGATCACCCTCAACGGTAAGCCCCACCAGCTCGCAGACGGGCCTGCGCCGACAATCAAGTCCTTCGTCGCAGGCCTCGAGATCGGCAAACAGCCTGTTCTCGTCGAGAAAAATGGAGAGGCGATTCTCGTTCGCGAATTCGAAGAGCACCTTGTTGAAGACGGCGATGTGTTCGAAGTAATCCGCATGGTGGCGGGCGGTTGATCGCCAATTCACGATCGCAGCCCCCCCCCGACTACACAAAGCTCGTTGTTACAAGCAGGGCCTGATTCAACTGCCTCAGATATTCG
Organism: Verrucomicrobiales bacterium; assembly: GCA_965657775.1. Taxonomy (GTDB): domain Bacteria; phylum Verrucomicrobiota; class Verrucomicrobiia; order Verrucomicrobiales; family DEV007; genus Arctic95D-9. The sequence goes on along the minus strand of CBFHPY010000003.1, from coordinate 767,624 downwards.
TAGCGAGGGATCTCTCGGCAACCAAACCGGCTGAGGTGATCCGTAGTCCATTGGGTATCCAGAAGCTGGAACCGCCGCTCACGAAGACGCTCGACGAGCTTTGCCAGAGCAACTTTAGAGGCATCAGCCTCTCGACTGAACATCGATTCTCCAAAAAAGGCGCCGCCAATAGCGATCCCATAGAGGCCCCCAACCAGTTCGCCATCTTTCCACGTCTCGACCGAGTGAGCATAGCCTAACTCGAACAGCTTTTCGTAGCTCGTGACAATTTCCTCACTGATCCAGGTCGTGCGCCGAGTGGCACAGCCCCGCATCACTTCGGAAAATGCAGTGTCGATTCGAATCTCGAACGGATCCTTTTTCAGCGTTCGCTTCAATCCATGAGGAATGTGAAATCCGTCGAGAGGAATAATTCCTCGAGGATCAGGTGAAAACCATCCGATTTCGCCCCGGTTGTCCATCGCCATAGGAAACATCCCGCCGCGATAAGCCGCAATCAATACGGCCGGGCGAATGTATCCCTCTCTTGTGAAGATCGACTCGGACATATTACTCGGAGATACGAAACTATGTCGACGTCCGGTAGATGACAAATCGAAAACGTTGTTTCTTTTCAAGTCACAGACTTGTCGCACCTTCTTTAAATTCCCTGCTTGAAATCGAATCCCTCTGCGCTTAACGGTCGGCACTATGCCAGTAGCTACTCCGAAACAGTTCGAAGCCATGTTGGATGCCGCACAGCAGGGAGGCTATGCCTTCCCCGCCATTAACTGCTCCAACCTTGTCACCATCAACGCCGCTCTGAAAGCTTTTGCTGATCAGAAGTCTGACGGAATCATTCAATTCTCAACGGGTGCGGGAGTCTTTGCCTCTGGTCTGAATCACAAGAATATGGTTGCAGGGACGATTGCTCTGGCAGAACTGACCCACCGTCTCGCTGAGCAGTATGATGTCCTCATCGCTCTCAACACCGACCATTGCCGTCCTGGAGTTGCAGCTGAATTCCTCGACCCTCTTATCGAAGAAACCGCCAAGCGCCGGGCTCGCGGTGAGAACAACCTCTTTCAAAATCACATGCTCGATGCCTCCGAGCTCTCCCTTGCCGACAACCTTGCAATCTCGAAAGAGTATCTCAAGAAGTGCGCCGACAATGAGATTATCCTCGAGGTAGAGGCCGGCGTTGTCGGCGGAGAAGAAGATGGAGCGGCAGGAACGGAAGACACTCCTGATGAGGACCTCTACACGACTCCTGAGGACATGATGGAGGTCTACGACCAGCTTCACCCTCTTGGACGCTTCACCTTTGCCGCGACCTTTGGAAACGTTCACGGCCACTACAAGCCAGGCGCCGTCAAGCTGCGCCCTGAAATCCTCAAGCAGGGTCAAGATGCTGTTACCGGTAAGCACGGTGCTGAAGCAGAGTTTGACCTCGTTTTCCACGGTGGTTCTGGATCCACCCTCGAAGAAATTCGTGAGACACTCGACTACGGTGTCGTGAAGATGAATGTCGACACCGACACTCAGTATGCCTTCACCCGCCCAATCGTAGATCACATCTTCAAGAACTACGATGGCGTCCTCAAGATCGAAGGCGAAGTCGGAAACAAGAAAGTCTACGATCCTCGCGCCTATCTCAAGGCCGCCGAGACCGGCATGGCTGCGCGGATTGCGGAAGCCTGTGACGATCTTCTTTCCACTGGAAAGTCGATCGCCGGCCAGGTCTAGTCTTCGGACCTTTACCTTTCACAAAATCCCAATCTGGATCCACCGGATTGGGATTTTTTGTGTCTGGGACGGATTCCGATCACCACAGTCACGCCCCTTGTCGGTCTCCGACAAACATGCAAGACTATCATCCTATGATGAGACTTTTACTCTTTTTCACCGGTTGCTCTCTCGCATTCTCCATGACCGCCTCCGCGCAGTCAGAGAATAAGGGCGAAAAAAAGAAGCCCGCTCCTCAAGTGCCTACGGGATACACGGACACTCCCTATCTTCCTGGAGGGAAATGGAGAGTTCACGACGACGCTCGGCCACGACCTGAGGTCGTCAAGCCAGGTAAGACCGCTTCCAATGCACCTGCCGACGCGATTGTCCTCTTTGATGGCACCAGCCTCGACGAGTGGGTCATGGAAAAGGGTGGTGTTGCGGCGGACTGGACTGTGAAAGATGGATTCATGGAAGTCCCTCCGAAAGGAAAGGGCGCCGGAGGATACATTCGAACCAAACGTGAATTTGGTGACGTTCAGCTCCATGTCGAATTCGCTACTCCAGAGAAAGTCGAAGGCAATTCACAAGGTCGAGGAAACAGCGGGGTCTTTCTTCTCGGTGGCTACGAGATTCAGGTTCTCGACTCTTTTAAAAACAAGTCCTACGCGGATGGACAAGCCTCAGCGATTTATGGCTACAAGCCGCCGCTCGTCAACGCTTCTCGCGGTCCTGGAGAGTGGCAGACTTACGATATCATCTTTGAGGCTCCCAAGTGGGACTCCGAAGGCAATATCCTGAAGCGCGCTAGTGTGACGGTACTCCACAACGGCGTGCTTACTCATCACCATCAGGATTTCCTCGGACCGTCTGGTCACAAAAATGTCGCAAACTACAATCAAGTTCGTGAGAAAGGACCAATTAAACTGCAAAACCATTCTAATCCAACTCGTTTTCGAAACATCTGGGTTCGCGAGCTGGATCTTTCAGCGAACGAGTAACCAAACCTTCTTGATTTAGAAATGCAAAAGACGAGGAGAGTCTCCTCGTCTTTTCTATTTTCGGGCAAAATTCAACAGGGTTAAGTCACTGGTCTGACCTGTTTATCGTGGGTCCGCCCCATTGAAAAAGGCTTGATCAGAAGGAGGGAGAGGGGTCGTAGTTTGGCCGCCACACTCCATGAACCCTTTCGTCGCTTTCCCATTCTTTTTTCGACATCGTTATTACTCGTAGGAGAACTCAGTCCCGCCAAAGCTTCACTGATCGACATGCGGGTAGTCAGCAGCGAGGGCGCCAACGATCAGATTGTCGGATTTCTCGACCGGTATACTAATCCCGGGACTGTAACAGTTGGAGGATTCACTTCCGGCGTCCCGTCTAGATTAACATCAGATGATATTGTGGGTGTTTCGCGAAACGCGAATAGCAGGGACTTCGCAACTAACCTCGCTGAAGTCGTTAGCTGGAATTCGCTGGAAGCCAACGTGCTGCTCATGGGCGCGTATCTTCCTCGTTCAAGCCGCTAGGACTCGATAGGAACGAACTCAATTGGATTTGCTGACACCGGTGGAGATGAAACGTCCGCAACTCCAGCTAACCAAAGCGACCCGCTATTCAGAGGGGTCACATTTCATCAGATCGAGCCGACCTCTGTAATGCCACCACCACAGGAAATGCAGTGGATGCCAATGCGAACGCCTCGGTCGGCGGGGGTAGTTACAGGAGTCTCTGGAAACGAGATTCTCTTAGCACGGTGGTCCAAAGGAGACGCTCTCATTTCGCCACACGGTTCCCGGACCGTCCACGGGGGCAGACCGAATCTTTCTCGCGAGCGACTCCGGAGGTGCGCTCAACAACTTCCACCCGAACGGGCTGCTCGTCTTGAATAACGCCATGAACGGCTTCGGCCTCGTTTTGGAGCCTTTGACGTCTCTCCTTCTCCTCTTTTCTTTCTGTGCCGGACTTTTCAATCACCGATCGAAAAGAAGAGTCTCTTCAAGTCAGTGATTTTCGCGGCATAAGACTCCGAGGGATGGCAATCCCCCCACCATCAAACGGGAAATGTCAGAATTTCAACACGTCCTGATACGGTCGGACGGGATTCGAAGCAGCTAAAAGAAAGAAGAATTAGATCCCAGTCTCACGAGGGGTTTCCTTTTCAGGCTTCTCGTGTTTTCCTTTGTCTTTCTTCTGATCATCCTTCTTGTGACCGTCACCTTCATGATCAGCTTTGTGATCACCCTTCTGTCCCCCTTTATGCTCGTCACCATAATGCTCACCGCCATGGTCGAGGTGAAGAACCTTCGTGGTCTCAAAATCATGGCGTTCACATCCCATCATGAAAAGACTCAGGAGAGTGGTGCAGGCCAGAAAATGGCTCAGTGATTTCATGCGAAAGTCTGTAAACGCGCCTTATCCTTTTTGCAACTTCCAACTTCTTCATTAGGATAAGCTCATCCATGGCTTCCCCGGACCAACCTAACATTCTTTGGTATTGCACCGATCAACAGCGCTTCGACACCATCGGAGCGCTCGGCAACCCTCATGTTCAAACACCTACGATGGATTCGTTGGTTGAGCGAGGGGTGGCCTTTACCCGCACCTACTGCCAGAGCCCAATCTGCACGCCGAGCCGGAGTAGTTTTATGACGGGACTCTATCCTTCAAGGCTCCACAACACTCGCAACGGCAATGCGACGTTTCCGGAAGGATTCCCACTCATCAGTCAGCTTATTTCCGATCAAGGCTATGACAGCGGTATGATCGGGAAATTCCACCTGCAGAGTTCGGGATATCGAACCGAACCGCGGATTCCGAATGACGGCTTCCGCTATTGGAAATTTAGTCATGCTCCCCGGGATGACTGGCCCGAAGGAGAACACGACTATGCCGACTGGGTTCGGGAGCAAGGAGCCGACCTCACAGCGATGCGGGATTCACCCGACAACGTTCCTGCCGAATTTCACCAAACTACTTGGGCAACGACCCGAGCGATCGAGTTTATTTCGGAAGATCGCGGTGACCAACCCTGGATGCTGAATCTGAACATATACGATCCGCACCCGCCTTTCATCCCTCCCCTCGAATACTCCAATCGATTCGACCCCGACAAAATGCCAGGTCCAGAATTTCAGGAATCCGATCTCGCGGCGCAGGACAAGTTATCGGATGCTGATTTTCAGACTGTTTCCCGCCGACCAGAAGAGTGTGATGCGAAGAAAGCACAAGCGGACTACTATGCGATGATCGCGCTGATCGATGATCAGCTGGGACGCCTCCTCGCCTTCCTCGACTCCTCAGGCCAAGCTGAGAATACCGTGATCGTATTCACCAGTGACCATGGAGAAACACTGGGTGATCACGGTTTGTTTTACAAAGGGTGCCGATTCTACGAGGGACTCGTTCGAGTCCCCCTTCTCTTTTCCGCACCCGGGAAATGGAAAGAAAATGTTCAATGTGACGGGCCCACCGAACTTCTCGACCTCTCGGCCACCCTCCTCGACATTGCTGGGGCGAAGATCCCGGACTACCACCAGGGCATTTCCCTGCTTCCCTACCTGAATGGAGAGGAGGCGCCGGCAGCTCCCCATCGCACCTCCGCCCGCTGTGAATACTTTGACGCCCTCGCACCGAAATTCACCCAGGGGAACGGAACTTTCGCAACAATGTACTTGCGAGATCGCTACAAACTGGTGACCTATCACAGCCTCAACACCGGCGAACTTTTCGATCTTGAAACCGACCCCTGGGAGCACAAAAATCTTTGGGACGATTCAGAATACACCGCTCTAAAATCTGAGCTGATCGAGGAAGCCTTTCATCAGCATGTCCTCGTGACCACCGATGTCGGATCAGAGCGAATTGCACCCATGTAGTCGGTCGCACCGTTTCTGTAGCCCGTCTCAGACCTTCCTCACTACGATTCGGCTTCCCTCGTGCTTCGCAATCTTTACGGGTGTCCCTTTCTCAATAAATTCACTATCTGAGACAATGTCATAGAGTCGGCCTTCGAACCGCCCCTTGCCGGAAGGCATGAGATCGGTGATCGCTTTCCCTTCGATTCCGACGAGCGACTTTGATTTCTCTGGGGCCGTTCCGGCACGAGCAGGCAAGGCCGCGCCCTCAGAAACAGCCTCGGTAAGAATGAACCGGCTTCCCAGTTCCGTAGACGGAAGGAACCGCATACCCAGCAGGATCGCTCCTACGGCGCCGACGATTCCCAGAGCAAGGGCTAGGAAAGAGCCCCGAAAGATCGAAACCCAGGTCTCAGCCCCGGGCAGTCCTTCCCATTTCCATTCCAGATCAATACGATCCACCATAGCAAGACACAACGCTACAATGACAAGTGCGCCACCAACGAGCCCAGGTATGACTGCCCCCGGAAACACAAAAACTTCGACTCCCAACAAGACCAATCCCAGGATAAGAAGGACAGCCAACTCATATCCAGCAAGGTTCCCGGCAAGATAATTGCCAAAGAAGAAGATTCCGAAAGCAAGAACACTGAGAAGCCCTGGTAAACCAAAACCTGGACTGTTCAACTCGAGATAGGCACCCGCCAATCCAACGACGATGAGTAGAATCGAAAGCTTTTGAACCCAGTGCGCAAAGGCCTCCATTCCCAGGGGTTCCGCCTCAACAATCTCGCTTTCAATTCCTTCCTGCTTCAGCAGGTCGGCAACACTCGTGGCAACGCCTTTGGCGAGAACAGGACGTCCATCAATGATCTCGGTTGCCCGAATCGTATTCAAATTGAGTACGTTCCCGGACTTGTGAATCACGACGCCGTCAATCTTGACCTCTTTTCTCTGCGTTACAAAAGCTTCGGCAACATCCGGATTATGCCCTTTCATCTCGGCCACGTTGCGCACCGTTCCGATGATCATCTGAGTGACTTTGTCTGACATTGCCTCTGCGAGATCCTGACCTGACCCACTGACAACCAAAGCCGAACCAATTGTAGCAGCAGGCTTCATGAAGATGTGGTCCGTTCCCAAGGCGATAATTGCTCCGGCCGATTCGGCCCGAGAGTTAACGAAGGTGTAAGTGGGATATGTCACATTTTGAAGACTATTCAAAACAAGACCTTCGGTGTACCAGGCATATCCCCCTGGGGTGTCCATGTCAAAAACTAGGGCGGCAGCCCCATCAAGCTCAGCCTTCTTGATTGCTCTCTCCATAAAATCAAAACTCGCTTTCCCGGTGGCCAGTGTGTCCTGCCCTACTTTCAACACGATTACCTTGTCGGAGTAACTGCCTTCGTCACGACGCCCAAAGAGAGTCTCTGATTCGTTCTTATCTGCGGTATTTGTGTCACCAGCTTTCTCCCCCGTGTCACGAGCTGTTGTGAGTCGCTCCCGGTTGGCTGCCTCTCCAAACTCTCGTGGAGTAAGGGTGATGGGCTCTCCCAAAATCTTTTCCTGTTTCAAAAGCTCGGACACCGATTCGACAATACCCTTTGCCAACAGCGGCTTTCCCTCCCACTCCTTCGCAGCCTCGTCCGAGGTCAGGGTGAGAACCTCTCCTTTTTCGGACAAGACCTCTTCGCCAATTTTTAGTTCCTTGCTCCCATCGATCATTGCTTCCACGACGTCTACTCGGTGACCGTGGCGAGCGGCCAAAGACCTCGCCCTGGCCTTGAGCACAGAACTCTTTTGACGATTGCCCACCTTCTCATCATCTGAATCTGAAGAGACTTCTTCCATACCCGCCCCTCCAATAATTGCCAGCGGTGAGAGGTAGATCGAATCTCCAGCAAGAGCGAGGATGGATCCCGGCCCCGTCGCAATAGGATCAACGAAAACAATCGCGGGCAGATCAGATTCCGCGACGGTATCCAGCACACGCTGAAAGGTATCGAGGGAAACGTCCTTACTCAAATGAAGCTGATACACAACCGCCGAACTCTCGTCCTTTGCGGCTCGCTCCAAAATTCGTCCGAGCTCCCGCACCCGGCGCCCATCGGCCAGATCGTCATCTGAAATCTTGATAACAACAGGCCGGCCTTTCCACTCTTTCTCTTTTTCCTGAGCCCTACCTGCGGGTAAGGCGAAGAGACCGAACGTAATACAGACTGTGAGTGCGCGAAGAGTGGTGGAAGTAGGAGATTTCATTGCCTGAGGACGATACGCTAGGATCTGAAAGGAAGGACGTCCAAGAGATTCGAATCACGGACCTCTTTTCAACGCAAACTCTCAACTCATGAGCCCACTTGCAGATCCGCTTCAATCGCCTGGTTCCGTAGGTGGAGCAGAACAATAAAGAGAGTAATCGAAACACCGAGCGAAACCAAAATGATCCCAAGAAGACCAAAAACCACTCGGAGCACATTTCCTGTATTTTGCGGTGAAACCGAAATCAAAACCGGCTTCGCCAGTCACGTTCCCCTTATTTCTATACGCTGCGCTTCATGAATGCTTGAGAAGCTCCCCAGCGACACAGCCTTTTCATGTCCCAGTGTCTTCGTTGAAGACATCCACTTTGAGATTTCAATCTCCCGACCACTGGCTTGATCATAAAGATGAACACGACCACCCGGAGGCAAAGAATCGCCGCCACGATAGAAACCCTCACCGGTCTGACCTCACTCATGCAGCCAGATCGTGTATTTCCCAAGGGGACCGAGTACAACGACAAATCCTTGGGGCACCATTCCCCGTGCCGTCTCATCGAGAAGCCTTGGAATTTCCTGAAATCCGTAAACTCCAGCGAACGAAGCTCCTAGTAATACTGCAATCAGCGGAATCGCAAAACAAACAAGCAGGGTGAGTGGTCGTCTTATTTAATCTTCTCTACTTCTTTTTCGCGTGAGTCATCGCGCCATTCAGAAGCAGTGCTGCATCGCCGTTCGTCATTTTCACCTCACCCGCAAGACCCTCACTCGTCTTTTCGTTGCTTACGAGCAACTCCCCCCCCGGATCACCAAATGGGGCGCGCATTTCGATTCTCTCGGCCGTCAGTGACACCTCAAATCGAATCGGTTCCTCCATGCCGGTATGCCAGTAGAGACACTCAAACAATTCAATTGTCGGGTTGAAAGAATAGACCCAGCGAAAGTCTTGGTTCTCATCCCCCCATTTCCGGGTTCCTTCGATCACAAATGTGCCCTCGGGTCGAAACTCACCTTTCCACGATTCTTCCAAAGCCGTTTTCTCTCCTTCTGCATTGGTGAGCGTTCCTGATCCGGCCCATTCCCCTACTAGAGTTTGAAAAAGCGCCTCGTCACGAATCTCTTCCCCTACCACCGAAACTGTGGACAGACAGTATAGAAAAAGGGCGCGGTGTAAGCACATGCTCGCTTGTATCAATTTCGTCCCTCGAGGACAAGTTAATTCCTCGTCAGACTCGCCCCAACAGCTTCGAGAAAATGTTCACGCGCGTCCACTAAAGGACCGCTTAACCGAGCACCTGCGGCAAGTGTGTGTCCCCCACCCCCGAACAGAGAGCAGATCTCGCCGACACCGTAACGCGGCTCTTTACTGCGAGAGCTCACCCGGATTTTGCCATTTGGTAATTCTTCAAAGAACACCGCAATGATCACCGAATCAACGGATCGAAGAATATCGATAACGCCCTCTGTATCGCCCGGTTGTAAACCAAGCTCATTCGTCAAATCTAAGGGCAAGCTGACACTGACACAACGCTCCTCAAAATCATAGCGAAGCCCGTCGAGAAGTCGTCGTAATGCTTCCACTCGACGCATCGGTTGGTTCTCATAGAGCATTTGATTGATCCACCCGACATCAACACCAAGCCGCAGCAACTCTCCACCAATTCGCATCGTCTCTGCAGTGGTCGAGGGGTAACGAAAACTACCCGTGTCGGTCGAAATAGCGGCATACAGATGGGACGCCATCTCAGGAGAAATATTCCACTCTGCAAACTCGAAGAGCTGAAACAGAATTTGCCCTGTCGCAGGAGAGTCGCTATCGACAAGGCACACTTCACCAAATCCCGAGTTGCTGATGTGATGATCAATCACAACAAGAGGAACGGAATCTGGGACGGTCTGCCAGACTGACTCATTGATCCGGTCTCTCCCTGCAGAATCGAGCACGATGACAAGATCACAATCAATCCTTCTTCCAGGCTGCTCCACTCGGTCGGAGGAGGGAAGAAACGAGAGCGATTCAGGGACTTCGTTGAAGTTCACCATCCGAACCTTTTTATCGAGCGATTCGAGAACGAGACCGAACGCCACCATAGATCCAATTGCGTCTCCGTCCGGGCGATCGTGACTGAGAAGGAGAACTCGTTCCGACTCTTCGATCCGCGAAACGATTTCGGCAAACGACTCGGTATGGCTCATGAGAATCTGTCTTTTGATCAAAACTCAGCAATTGCTTTCGCCGCTTGCTTGCGATCCTCTTTCAGCGGTTCTTTCCAGAGTCTTCCCCTTCTTCAGGAAGATCAATCTCGCCGATTTCTTCGAGAATATTCAATACACGGCTTCCTCTTTCAATAGATTCATCCGCTATGAAAGTAAGCTGTGGAGTGTTCCGCAACACGACACGTTTCATCACGACATTCTGAATGAAACCTCGCTTCGCATTTAGCCTGGGAACAACATCGGATTCGTTCGTTCCATCGCCAATCACACCTACATAAACTTTTGCAGCTTTCAAATCCGCTGCAGTGTCTACGTCGTGAATCGTTACCAATCGATTCGGAAACTCGAAGCCCTTCTCTAAGCACGCGCTGATTTCACGCTTGAGAAGCTCGTTGATTCGGGCAAGTCGCTGGCTCATGGAGAATGGGATAAAAAGATGAACGTGAGCAACGGTCACAACCGAGCTCCGGCACTCACAAAGAACGCATTGGATTAATGACTGTAGAAAAAAGGATAACCGCTAGAGTTTGTTCTCCAGCTTCTCGAGCTCGTAACACTCGATGATATCATCCTTCTGGTAGTCATTAAACTTTCCAAGCTTGATTCCGCACTCGAGACCATTCTTGACCTCTTTGACGTCATCTTTAAATCGGCGAAGAGTTGTAAACCCGCCGTCGTAGATCGGAACCCTGTCACGAAGGACTCGAGCTCGAGCTGTTCGTGCTACTCTGCCGTTGGTAACGACACACCCACCAACTTTTCCGGAGGACAGTTTGAAGATTTCAAGCACCTTGGCGTGGCCAATCACCTTCTCGCGAGTCTCGGGCTCCAGCATGCCAAGCATTGCTTCCTTTACCTGATCAATCAGCTCGTAAATGATGGAAAATAGCTTCACCTGAACGCCTTCTCGTTTCACGATCGGCTGGGCTTTCGATTCCACTTTCGTGTTAAATCCAATGAGAATCGCATCTGATGCACTGGCAAGAAGCACGTCAGCTTCGGTAATTGGACCGGCGTTCTGCCTAAGAATCTCGACAGAAATTTTTTCTGACTCAATCTCCATGAGCGATTTTTCAATCGCCTGCAGTGAGCCCTGAACATCCGCCTTAATGATAAGCTTGAGAGTGTTCTTTTTGCCCTGCTCGATATTAGCGAACAAAGTCTCCAAAGCCGACTTCTGCTGAGGCTGGAGTTTGTCCTGTCGCTTCTGCTCGGCCCGTTCTCCGCCCAGCTTCTTCGCTTTTCTCTCGGACTCCATCTCGATGAGCTCGTCTCCGACATGGGGAACACCGGAGTAACCGATTACTTCCACTGGCACCGATGGACCAGCGCTCTTTATGCGATCACTAGTATCACTCAAAAGGGCTTTCACCTTCCCAAACTGATCACCGCAGATGAATGCGTCACCAACAGAAAGGGTTCCACCCTGGATGACTACCGTCGCGGTGGGGCCTTTCCCGGGTTCGGTGCGAGCCTCAATCACGATGCCGCGAGCTGAGCCCTCTGGATTAGCTTTCAACTCAAGAACCTCTGCCTGAAGATGAATCATGTCGATGAGATCATCCAGCCCTAGCTTTTCCTTAGCCGAGACTTCGACACAGATCGTGCTGCCACCCCAATCCTCGGGAGCCAGGTCGTTCTCTTGGAGCTGTCCTTTGACCTTGTTGACATCAGCGCCTGGCAAATCAATTTTATTGATCGCGATAATGATCGTCACGCCTGCCGCCTTACAGTGGTCGATGGCTTCAAAAGTCGTCGGCATAAGTCCGTCATCAGCCGCGACGACAAGAACAACGATATCGGTGATGTCAGCACCTCGTGCCCGCATCTCGGAGAACGCAGCGTGACCAGGAGTATCAATGAAGGTCACCTTCTGCCCCTTGTGCTCGATCTGGTAAGCGCCAATATGCTGGGTAATCCCCCCGGCCTCTCCCGAGACAACCCGAGAACCACGATAAGCATCCAAAAGCGACGTTTTCCCGTGGTCAACGTGGCCCATGAAAGTCACTACAGGCGGACGTATCGAAAGCTGCTCCTCGGCAACTTCTTCAATATCCTCTTCTTCAGGAACCTCGATCACTTCCTCAACTTTGTGAACACCTGCGCCCTTCTCACGACGCTCCTGCTCAAAAACAAAGCCGTGTTTCTCACAAATCTGTGAAGCGACATCGGGCTCAATCGACTGATTAAGATTCGCAAACACATCCATCTCCATGAGATCCTGGATGAGCTTGAACGGCTTGAGACCCATCTTTTGAGCCAGCTCCCTCACGATGATAGGAGGCTTAATGTGAATCAGATTAGGATCGTCTTCCTCCTCCTCATCGGTAACGACCTCCCCATTTTCGACTACCTCGTTTGCCTCAGGCTCCCCGACTTCTTCCTCTGCTGGAGCCTCCTCCTTTTTAGGGGCACTCACCTTCTCGGCAGGTTCATCTTTCCCAAGATGCCCATAAACAGACCCTTGCTCCGCTTCCGTCGCAGCCGTCTTTCGAACGCTCTTTTTCTCCTCATTCTCGAAGATATTCAATGCCTCGGCCTTCTTTTCGTCGAGGCTCTTCGGAGTCGAATCTAAAGATTCATCGGGTTCCTTGTCGGTGGATTTTTTTCGAGGCATAGGAAAACTGGGGGGGGCAGGATGAGAGATTTTACTTCGATCTTCTCTCAGAAATCAGCAAGAGCACGGTCAAACAGGGGGGGTGGCCGCAAAGGTGCGGCATTAGAAAGTGTATCAAATCTACGAAAAATCAATTTGCAGGCGTCTCTTCCTCTTCAGAAGACTCCGCCTCTTCACTGACCGCTAACTCCTCTTCAGGGGCAGGCTCATTATTTTCTGCAGCCTCGACAGCAGCAGGTTCTTCAGACTCCTCATCGGAATCGCTCCCCACAGCAGCTTGAGCCTTCTTCAAAATCTCACGACCGTCCTCAACACTGATTTCGAGAATATCCGCAATATCAACCTCATCGACCCCACCCGCGAGCATCTCAAGACTGTTGAGACCTCCACGAACCAGTGTTTCTGCAGTCTCCATCTCAATCCCGGCAGTTTCAGCAATGACCGATGCCGCTTGCGTCACTTGGGCTTCGAAAGCTTCGTGCGCTGACTCATCTTTCTGAACCTGAACGTCCCACCCGACCAATCGAGCAGTGAGGCGAGCATTTTGTCCACGACGTCCGATCGCTTTGGAAAGCTCCTCCTCATCCACCTTCACAAGGATGGACTTCGCTTCTTCGTCGAGAGTAAGAGATTTGATCTCGGCCGGCTTCAAAGCCTCGGAGACGAACGACTTGATATCGTCACTCCAACGAATGATGTCGACCTTCTCGTTATTGAGCTCCCGAACGATGTTTTTGACTCGCGCTCCGCGAAGACCAACACAGGCGCCTACTGGATCAACCTTCTCGTCCGCACTGTAGACCGCTACTTTAGTACGATAGCCGGCTTCGCGAGCGAGACTCCGAATTTCGACAGTTCGATCTGCGATCTCACTCACTTCCGACTCAAAGAGGCGACGAACAAAATTGGGATGGCTTCTTGAAAGGATAATTTCAGGCCCACGCGCCCCGTTTTCCACGGCCACGACATACGCACGCACACGATCACCGACATTGTATTCCTCGGTCGAAACGCGCTCGCGCTGATGCATGATTCCCTCGAACTTTCCAAGGTCGATGTAGACATCACCACGTTCGAAGCGACGAACCGTTCCGCTGACGATATCGCCTGCACGATCCTTGAACTCGTCGTAGATCATCTCCTTCTCCGCCTGGCGGAGACGCTGCATCATTGTCTGCTTTGCAGTCTGTGCAGCAATCCTTCCAAAGTTTGCAGGAGTGATATCCACTTCAATTTCGTCTTCCACATCGGAGCCGGGCTTGAGACGGCGAGCCGTAAAGATGTCAATCTCGTCGTAAGGGTTCTCGACGCGGTCTCTCACAACCAGAGTCGCGAACGCTCTGATGTCACCCTTTTCGGGATCAATGTGAATCCGCATGTCACGCGCCGGTCCGATACTCTTGCGTGATGCAGAGAGAAGGGCCGTCTCGAGGGCTTCCACCATCGTGTCGCGCTTGATTCCTTTTTCTTTCTCGTAATACTCGAAAAGTGCTAGCAGTTCGTTTGTCATAGTATCCAGCTGATCCTCCAATTCTAAAAATAAAAAAGAGCGGGACAAACCCACTCGAATCCGGTCGGCGCATTTGAAGCCGATATCTCAAGATTGCAGGGTCGCGAACATATCCCCTAGCCTACCGATAGGCAAGGCGGAAAATCCTGTCTCCTTATCCCATGATTTCGCTCCCCATTTCGGCACTCACTTTTGATGCCGCCGGCACCCTCATTCATCTCTCCGAGCCGGTGGGATATTCCTACAGCCGAGTTGCTGCTCAATTCGAAATTTATGCGAATCCAGATAAGATGGAGAGTGCATTTCGCGCGGTATGGAAAGTAACTCCACCTGCCTTCTCGGAACCGCCTTCCAAACGGCATCCCAACGAAAAAGCTTGGTGGCATGATCTCGTCGAGTCGGTCTTTCGAGAGGCAGGAGCCGACTTGCCCGATGATGAGACATTCGATCTCTGTTTCGAAGCGCTCTATGATCACTTCGAGTCCCCCGGAACCTGGATCGCGGAGCCTGATACCGCTGAAACCCTCGAACGAATCTGTTCTCGCTATCCCTCCGTGATCCTTTCGAACTTCGATTCGCGATTACGCCGTATTCTCAAAGATCTCGATCTGGATCAATACTTCGAAGACCTCTTCCTTTCCTGCGAAATTGGGGCCTCGAAACCGGATCCCAAGATGTTCGATACAGCCCTAGATCACTTTCAGTGCCCTCGAGAGGAAATCATTCATATCGGAGATGATGCGCTCTGCGATACCGAAGGCGCAAGTCGCGCCGGATTCCAACATTACCGAATTCAAAAAGGATCAGGCTCTCTTTCCGAATTATTACGAGAACTTTCGCTTGCGTGAGCGACTTCGATGAATACATTGCGCGCCCGTCCCGGTCTGTGATCGGTGACATTGCTCACAACGCAGCCTATGGAAAGGTAGCTCAGTTGGTAGAGCAGTTGGCTTTTAACCAATTGGTCCTGGGTTCGAATCCCAGTCTTTCCACTCTTTTTCCCGGCTCAACCGGAAGCTCCCCCTCCCGATCGGGGACCCTCCTTTCGAACGAGCTCCACGACGACTCACAAGAATTAGCCTCTAGAGTCCGATTGCTGAGAAGCCCCGGCATATCTTCATGGCCCAAAAGTCTGGAGACCTGTCGACTACGTCCGATACGACACCTCCGTGTCGGAGAACATTCAAATTTATCGGATAGGAGAAACGAATCGAATGCAAACGGGGCTGCCAATTTCGACACTGTGCCCTGAATACTCAAGAGCGCCCGTTTCAGTGTCGATCGCAAAAACCGCCACTGAGTTCGACTTCTGCCCCGCCGCTAACAACCAGTCGCCATCAGGCGTGATCGAAAAGTTTCGGGGGGTCGATCCTTGAATCGGCTCATTTTCGATTCGAGAAAGCATCCCATTCTCTTCATCGAGCAAAAGAGCAACAATTGAATCATGCCCCCGATTCGAACCATAGACAAACTTCCCGGAAGGATGAGCTACAACCTCTGCGGTTGACCCCGTTGCCTCAGCATCTTCGGGTAGTGTCGAAACGGAAGCGATTCGGGTCAACTCTCCGGTCTCACTATTGACGCGAAACGACGTGATATCTCGAGTCATCTCGTTGATGAGAAAAGCGAGCTCTTTTTTTGGGTGAAATGCAAAATGGCGAGGTCCCGATCCTCCAGGAAGCTGGGCCTCAGAAGCGAGGGTCATCTCTCCGCTAACTGGATCCACTCGGTAAACGTAAACGATGTCGGTTCCCAAATCAGCAGCGTAGGCAAATCGACTATCAGGAGAGAAATTGATTGAGTGAGCATGAGGTTTACTCTGCCGCTTCGGATTCACACTACTCCCTTCGTGTTGAATGGTTGTTACCGGCCCCTCAAGAATCCCCTCTGCATTCACTTGATAGCTGGAGACTGAGCCTCCGCCATAGTTAGCAACGGCGGCAAATCTTCCATTCTTCGACAGAGAGATGTGACACGGTCCAGCCCCTCCAGAAGAACACGTCCCTATAAGAGATAGAGTTCCTTTCTCGTCGATCGAATAACTTGAGACCCCACCGCCTCCGCCTTCCGAGATCGAGTAGAGGTATTTCCCCGCAGCATCAATCGCAAGAAAGGAAGGATTGGCAGCTTCCACAGAAAGTTGAGGAGCAGAAAGCTCGCCCGTTTTGAGATTCAGAGTCGAGTGATAAATCCCTTTCGACTCCCCTCTTGTGTAGGTCCCGAAATAAACTTCGATCGAATCAGCAAAGGCCGAGGCCCCGAGAAGAGAGATGATCGCGACAAAGGGAACTACAAAACGAAGAATCTGCATAAAGACTACTACCCCCTCCCGAGAGGGAGGCAACGCATCTGCACAGCATGCCGCCTACGGGATCACGCAGGAGCCGGGGCGACACTCTCGGGATTGCCCTAGACGCGCGGCGTAACTCTCTTTCGCAGCACCCACTCAACGCCGTCTTTCTCAGCAACATTCCCTTGTCGGAAAATATTGATCAGTATTCCGACAATAAGAAAACCAATCACAAACGAAGACCCTCCGTAACTGACGAATGGCAGGGTCAGGCCCGTATTCGGAAGTATCGAAATAGCTACCCCGATATTCAGAAAGGCCTGGAATCCGATCAGGCTCACCAACCCCGTCGCGAGGAGCATTCCAAAACGATCCGGGGCGTGAAAGGCGATAATAAAGCCAGCCAGAACAATCGAGAAATAGGCCGTCACGACGAGCATCGTAACAATAAGGCCCATCTCTTCTCCGATCATTGGGAAAATGAAGTCCGTGTGGGCAAAAGGCATATAGAGCATTTTGAGTCGCCCTTCCCCCACACCTCGACCTGTAACTCCTCCAGATCCGAGAGCCATGAGCGAGATCCACTGCTGAAACCCAGCACCGTATCGATGCGCATCCAGATCTAAAAACGCCAAGATTCGTTCCACTCGATCAGGAGCGTAACTCATCATCCCGATGAACGCAGCGACGCCGGTCATGACAAGACCACTCAAGTACTTCCAGTGCGTCCCGGCAATAAAGAGAACCAGAAATGCGGTCGTCGAAATGACGGTAGTGGAACCAATATCCACCTCAAAGAGAATCAACAGAACTGGAATGGCAACCACCGCAAGTGGAATCGCAAACCCACGCATGAAATGGCCTCCTCCGTCAGGATGACGTGAAAACCAGTAAGCAAGAAAGACAACGACAGCAATCTTGCCAAGCTCCGAAGGCTGAATCTGAAACAGGCTGAATCCAATCCAGCGCCTCTCGCCATTCACTTCGACTCCGATTGACGGAACAAAACAGAGCACGAGAAGGAAACAAACGGAGACCAGAAGAATCCAGCAATGCTCCTTCCAAAAACGATAATCCCTCGTCGCTGCCAAAGCGCATACCCCCAGCCCGACAAGCAACCAAACGCCCTGGCGCTTTGCCTCTTTATACCCGTCAGCAGAATCAGCATGCGCACTGAAAATACAGGTACTGATCAACATGACGAATCCCACGATGACGAGAAACGAAACGGAAGCGAGAAGGACGATAATGCTTTTGCGATGCATGGTGACGAGAGAACAAGAAGAAAATCAAAAATGAACCTAGCGTGAGCTTGGGATCTTGAGGCGCTGGCCGATCTGGAGAGCTTCGGGTCGATCAATACCATTCAGCTTCATCAGATCGCTGAAGGAGACACTCAGCTTGCGTGAGATCGCCCATGCCGTGTCCCCTTTTGCTACGGTATATTCCTTGCTCGGAGGCGAGGTTGCAGCAGCAGTGGCTGGAGCAACAGCAGCGGACTCCTCTACGACGTCCCCCTTGGTCGGAAGATTCAGCCAACGTCCTGGATACAGTTCGTTGTCAGAAATAATCGCATTGGCATTCCGGAGAGCGGCTACGTCGACGTTCAAATCTGAAGCGATCTCAGTGAGAGTGTCTCCAGCCTGGACCTTATACTGATTCTCGGCAGAACGATCCCTCCGCAATGGGCTTGGAGGCTTGGGGCGAGCACGATCTTCGACGAGAGCAGGAGCGGCTGTAGCCGCAGCTTGGCGAGCAGGAACCTCGGAAGCCAAATCCTTGGATTCTTCGACCGCTTTTTCGAAAGTTTCGCGAGCGGAACTGATCGTGATGGCAGTATTTTCTGACGCCTTATCGACCATCTTGAAGGCAAGAATACCGCCAAAAGCGACAATATGAAGGAGTAGAACAACCGTAAAAATCCGTGACAACCGTACGTCAGGAGTATCTAGATACCACTCGTGCTCTTCAGTCAGATTGGCAGCCAGCTTTGTTTTCGCCTTCGCACGTCCCATCGGAGTTTGCCGTGCGCTTTTCGCCGTTCTCCGGTTTCTTCTTTTATTACTCATCGTTGTTGTCCTTAGTTGTCGTTGGTTGTTGTTGGTTCTCAGCAGGCGTCGAGATTCTCGACAGCCTTCCGAAAGGCATTTCCGCGGGCTTCATATCCGGAATACATATCGAAGCTTGAGGTCCCGGGTGAAAATAGAACAGTGTCGCCCTCTTCAGCTTGCTCAAACGCAACGCTGACAGCGGACTCCATAGAGTCGACCACAGTCGTGGAAATCACGCCGCTCCAGTGGGTAGTAATCTCAGATCCGATCTCTCCCAAGCAAACCGCGTGTCGAACATGGCTCCCCAGGGAAGGCGTCACTTCAGAAAAATCGAGCCCCTTATTTTTGCCACCCACAATGAGAACTGAAGGGCCCTCCGTTCCAGCGATCGCACTTTGCAGAGAATGAAGATTGGTCGACTTGGAGTCATTGATAAAAGTGACACCAGCCACTTCCAGAACCTTCTCACATCGATGCGATGGAGCCTGAAAATTCTGAATCGCCCGTGCCACCGCATTCCACGAAAGCTCCAACTCATCGGCGACGGCAAGAGCCACCATGACATTTTCCGCATTATGCTTTCCATGAAGCGCGCAATCTCGAAACGGGAATCGGCGACCGGTTGAAGGGTGAACGATTTCTCCCTCCGAGAACTCGAACGCTGCCCCTTCATCAAAAGCAGAAAAAGTCACTGCATTACCCTCGAAAACCTGATCCTCAAATTTCCGGATCACGGTTGCCGAAAGATCAACGTTTCCGAAAATGTTCTGTTTCGCAGCGAGATAGTCTTCAAGCTTCTCGTAGCGATCCATGTGATCAGGAGCAAAATTCATCCAGATCGCAATCTTCGGAGCAAACTCCGATACCGCTTCGAGCTGAAAAGAGCTAACCTCAAGAACCACCCAGTCAAGCGACTCCCCACTTGAGACAACGTCACTGTAGGCCAGACCGATATTGCCTGCGGCAACCGTAGACAGGCCGACAGACTTCAACATGTCGGCAATGAGACTGGTCGCAGTGGTCTTTCCGTTCGTCCCGGTAATTGCGATGACCGGAACCTCACTGAGACGAAATGCAAACTCTACTTCTCCAATCAACTCATCAGAAGCTTCGCTGAAGGCTTGAGCGATTGGCCATTTCAAATCGATACCAGGACTGATGACTGAGAGAGCGAACTGCTCCCTGGGATGAAGAACCGCGTCGCCCACGACGAGTTCGATCCCAGCCTCGCGGAAACGATCTACTGCCGGTGAAAGCTTCTCTGCATCCCCGCTATCGAACACGGTAACCGTCGCGCCGCGACTACGCGCTAGTCCTGCAGCAGCGAATCCGCTCCCACCAGCACCTAACACAGCCACGTTTGCTCCGGAAAGTTCCATACCCTTATCGCAACTTGAGAGTCATCAGTCCAATCATCGCGGAGATGATGGATATGATCCAAAATCGATTAATCACCTTACTCTCCGCCCACCCCATCAATTCGAAATGATGGTGTATCGGCGACATCTTAAATATTCTTTTTCCGGTTAGCTTAAAGCTAACCACTTGAAGGATGACCGAAGCGGCCTCCATCACGAAAACAAACCCTACGACTACGAGAAGCAGTTCCTGCTTGCAGCAGATCGCGACCATTCCGAGCATGCCGCCAATCGCAAGAGATCCCGTGTCGCCCATGAAAACTCGAGCCGGATGACAGTTGAACCAGAGAAACCCGAGACCTGCACCGACCAACCCAGCGCAGAAGATGGCTACCTCTCCAGAATACTTGTTGTAGGGGACAAACAGATATTCTTCAGCGACGATCTGATGACCGGCTGCATAAGTGAAAATCGCGTAGGCCATCGCCGTAGTGATCGTGCACCCCGTAGCCAATCCATCCAATCCGTCGGTAAGGTTCACGGCATTGGAACAACCAACGATAACGATCGGCAGGAGAACAAAAGTGAACAGCCCCATATCCTCGATGATGGGATACTTGAACGAGGGTAAGTAGAGCTGGCGAACGAACGAACTTGTTTCAGGATTCCAGTAGAGAAAGCCTACCGCGACCAGCGATACAGCGAGCTGCACCACCAATTTCACCTTTCCCCTGACACCCACAGAATTCTTCCTCGTAACTTTGAGGTAGTCGTCGACGAAACCCAATAATCCTGTGGTGATAGTCACAAAAATCAGCACCTGAATGAACGGATTGTTAGGACGGGCCCAAAGAAGCGTGGAAATAATGACCGCGCCGACGATCAGAATTCCTCCCATCGTCGGCGTGCCTGTTTTTCCACCGTGCAGCTCGGCCAATTTGTGAACCTCTTCCTTCGATCGAATCGGCTGTCCCACCTTGAGAGCAGTCAGCTTGAGAATCACCTTTTCGCCGAGAAACACACAGAGCAAGAACGCGGTAAGTGCAGCACCAGCTGCCCGAAAAGTCTGATACTGAAAGACATTCAACAGCTCGAGATACGCGGCTGAATCCTTCAGTTCATGCAGGAAATACAACATAACAAATTCTTCTACTCTGACTCAATTCCTTCTAACACTTTTCCCATATCAGCAGCACGACTGCCCTTGAAGAGGACGAGGTCACCGTCCGCGAGATAGTCTCTCAGGAACCCGGCCGCTTCTCCGTGAGAATCAAAATTTTCGCTGACGACAATGCCTTCAGCGCCTTCGTTAATCAGAACCGCTCGATCTCCCACAGTGATCAGAGCATCGATCCCTGATTCTGCCGCGAATCCTCCAAGCTCTCGATGAGCTGAATCCTCGAAATCCCCCAACTCACCCATGAAACCGAGAACGGCGACACGACGACCAGAAACATTCGATTCGTTTAGGACACGAACAGCGGCCCGCATGGAATCGGGATTGGCGTTGTAGCTGTCGTCGAGCACAGAGATTCCCCGAACCTGCTTTTCCTCGAGGCGCCCACTCGTGAGTTGAACTTGAGAAAGTGCTTCCGCAATCTCCCCGCTGGAAAGACCTTCTTTCAATCCTACTGCTGCTGCGAGCAGCGAATTCTCGATCATGTGAGATCCTCGAACGGGAAGCGAGACTTCTGCTCCTGATCCAAAATCAGAAACCAGATGAAACCGAGATCCGCCTTCAGCGAGCACCTCGACCTTCTCCGCTCGAACCACTCCGGCACTTCCACCAGTAGGAATCATCTCACAGGAAACGGCTCCCGCGATATACTCGTAGAAGTCATCAGAAGATGGCATCGCACAATATCCGTCTCCGGAGATGGCGCGAGGCAACTGGGATTTTTCTTCGGCAATAGCTTCGCGAGTCTTGAGATGCTCAATATGAGCAGTTCCGACGTTCGTGATCACCGCAGCGTCAGGTGCCGCAATTTCCGCAAGCACTTCAATTTCACCTTCGTGATTCATCCCCATCTCCCAAACCCCAAACCGAGCATCTGCAGCGGTTGACAGAACAGTAAGTGGCACACCAATATGATTGTTAAAGTTTCCAGCCGTCTTGCTAACTCGTCCCGCCCGTGAGAGAACTGCTCCGAGGAAATCCTTCGTCGATGTTTTCCCGTTGCTCCCCGTAATTCCGATCACAGATAGGTCGGCACAAACTGTTCGATGCTGACGAGCGATATCCTGCAACGCACGAAGGGTGTCCCTCACAAAGATGACCCCCCCCATGTAGGACTCCGTTTCTTTCGGAAGCGCGCTCACCAGGATCGCAGCCGG
This sequence comes from Verrucomicrobiales bacterium, assembly GCA_965657775.1. Classification (GTDB taxonomy): domain Bacteria; phylum Verrucomicrobiota; class Verrucomicrobiia; order Verrucomicrobiales; family DEV007; genus Arctic95D-9. The sequence goes on along the minus strand of CBFHPY010000003.1, from coordinate 745,428 downwards.
ATCTTGCTCAACGACATCGCCCAGAAAATTGTGCGCATCAAAGCGATCTCCCTTCAGGGCAACGAACAAACTTCCCTCAGGGATGGAACGGCTATCTGTCGCAATCCCGCAGGCAAGGGTTTCCGGAGTGCCTTGAATCAACGCTCCCCCAGCCCAGTCCGACAGAGTCTTTAGATTCGTTTCCATCATCAGCTTCCCCCCTCCGCTTTTTCCCGAATCCACTGCGCTGCAATTCGACGATCATCGAAATCATGACGAACACCATTGATCTCCTGGCAGGTCTCGTGCCCTTTCCCTGCGATCAGGACAATATCCCGGGGACCCGCGAGCTGAATCGCTTTTCGAATGGCCTCACTACGATCTTCGATCACTTCGTAATCCCGCCTTTGAAAACCCTTCTCGGCATCTTCCAGAATCCGAACAGGATCCTCCGTCCGCGGATTGTCTGAGGTCAGGATGCAGAGATCGCCTCCCTGCTCAGCGGCAATAGCCATCAGCGACCGCTTGGTGACATCGCGATCCCCGCCACAACCGAAAACGGTGATAACCCTTTCGGGCTCAAGCCCCTTCAAAGTAGCCAGCACATTCTTCAGGGCATCCGGAGTATGGGCGTAATCCACGAAAACACGATAGTCAATCTGACGGCCGCCCACTGCTTCCAATCGACCTGGAACTTGAGGAGTCTGAGCGATTTCCTTGATTATCTCTCGAAGATTGAGACCAATCCCGTAGGCCGACGCAATCGCTGCAACCGCGTTGTAAACGTTAAAATCACCGATCAGAGGGATTCTCACAAGGAAACTTCGCTCTTTGAATGACAACTTGAACTGAGTCCCGTCGAAATCCGCTCGCAGATCCGAGGCACGAAAATCGCAACCCACGGAGCGGCCGAAAGTGAGGGTCGTAAGATGTCCGAAGTAATCTTTCTGCAACCTATCACCCCAAGAGTCGTCTCCATTAATTACCGCAACCCCCTTCTTTCTCGAATCGCAATCCATCCGCTCGAAAAGCAAACGCTTCGCCGCAAAGTAGTTGTCCATCCCCCCATGAAAATCGAGGTGATCCTGAGACAGGTTCGTGAAAATACCGACGTCGAAAGCAACACCTGTAGAGCGATGCTGAATCAACCCGTGCGATGACACTTCCATCACGGCTCCTCGACAATCGTTATCTCGCATCTCGCGAAGTAAACGCTGAAGCTCAGGCGACTCAGGAGTCGTGTGAGGAGCATCCACGATCTCATCACCGGTAGAATATTGAATTGTCCCAAGCATTCCCGCTCTTCGCAGAATGGTCTGCATCAAGTGATGCACGAGGTAGGCCGTCGTGGTCTTTCCGTTGGTCCCAGTGATTCCGACCACAGGCATCTCAAGGCTGGGATGGGAATAGAAATTCGAAGACGCAGCCCCCATCGCCTCGCGCGCATTCCCTACCTCGATCCACGTCGCCATAAATTCCGCAGGATTCGGAAGGGAGGAAATAATAGCCACCGCGCCACGTTCGATCGCACTATCGATGTAACTATTCCCGTCCACACCTTGCCCGATAAGAGCACAGAAAACCCCACCCGGTTCTACCTGGCGAGAATCAAAATGCACGCCCGTTACTTCGACATCAAGAGAGCCAGAAACACTTTTTACGTAAATTGAGTCGAGTAGATCTGCCAGCTTCATTCAGAGATTGAAGCGCCGCTCCCTACGGCAGAAATACCAACGCCAGGGGAAATCCCCTCCGGGTTGAGTTGTTCAGGAAGGTCTGGCTCAATCTGCAGAACCTTCACGGCATCCTCGGCAATCGCTTGAAAAATTGGCGCCGCGACCGAACCACCGTAAACGGCACCCTTATTCACCTTGGGATCGTCAATTACGATCAACCCAAGCAACTGAGGATTATCAGCAGGAAGGAATCCCATGAATGATGCGACATATCGACCGTTAACGTAGCCAACATTCTCGACGTGCTTTCGCGCCGTCCCGGTCTTCCCTGCCATCGAATATCCCAGCACTGCCGCCTTTGAACCTGTTCCGTGTTCCATCATCGCCTCCACCATGCATCGGCGGACCTGCTCAGCCGCCTTTTCACTGATGACCCTACGACTGGCCCTCTGATCAGCTTTCACGAATCCACTCCCATTCACAGAACGATCGTCAATCCCTCTCAGAATAGTTGGCGGCCGAAGAACTCCCTTGTTGGCGATCACCCCACAAGCCACCGCAACCTGAAGCGGAGTCACTGCCACCTCGTATCCCATCACCTGACTAGAAAACGAAGTCCGGGTCCATTCACTCACAGGAATGATCCTGCCCCGATTCTCCGACGGCAGCTCGATGCCCGTTACCTGACCAAACCCGAACTGATGCATGTAGTAGTGAAAGACCCGCTTACTCAAAGGACGAGCCACGAGATAGGCACCGATGTTGGAAGACTTCGCAAAAGCCATCTGAACCGGAAGACGCCCGTAAGGGTGGTGATCCTTGAGCACAAAACCGTCGAGCTCATACTTCCCCAAATGACAATCAACCTCAGTTGAGGGATTCGCAATTCCACGATCAAAGGCCCCGCCATACCCCACGATCTTGAATGTTGACCCAGGCTGATATCGATCACTGATCGCAATATTTCGACGAACCGCCGGCATTCCTCGAATCCCCCCTCGATTGCTGAGATCAAAATGAGGCCGACTCGCCATCGCGAGAACCTCACCAGACCTTGGATCAATCCAGACCGCGGTAACCTTTTCAGGCTTAAATTGATCAATCACACCATCAAGCTCTCGCTCAACGATGGACTGAAGCGCCATATCGATCGTTAGATGAACGTCCTTTCCCGGAACCGGATCCACCTGAAGCCCCCGATAGGCATGAATCTCACGGCGACGACTGTCCCGCTCACTGAATCGATACCCTGAACGCCCCAGCATTTCCTCATTGAATGTCTTTTCGACACCAGACTCCCCATCCCCGTCCTGATTCACAAATCCAATCACCTGAGTAAGCGAAAGCGGGCTTGGGTAAAACCTGCGCTCCCCTCGCCTGAGATATAGGCCGCCGAGACGCTTCTCGTCGATTACCGCCTCCAACTGACGAGCGAAATCGTCTTCAATTCCTTTCGCCAACACGATTTCACCAGCCTCCTTATCCCGAAGATCCCTCGCCAGATCCTGCTTAGGAAGTCGCAACGCGACTGACATCGAGTCCGCAACATACTCGCGGTAGCGGCTCAACACTTCTTCCGGGAGATAACGCTTACGAATTGTCTGAGGACTGACCTTCTCTTGCCGGCCCAGACCAATCGTAGCCAACCCCTGATCCCTCAAGTGATGACAATCAACCACCAACGTGTAGACAGTCTGATTCCGAGCCAGAAGCTCACCTCGACCATCGAAAATCCGACCGCGCATCGCCGGCAGAACCTCTTTGTATTCGTAGTGCGATCGAGCTTTTTGATCGAGCGCCTCACCTTGCACCAACTCAATATAGACGAGGCGTCCGCTAAGCGCACAAAAGAGCAAAGCCAACCCGGCACAACCGAGGACCAACCTTGTTCGAATCTTTGTATCCACTACTCGCATCTGACTATCGCTTTTCCGGACCTACTTCCGCTCCGAGCTCCAACTCAATCACCTTGGCGCTGTCAATTTCATTCAGATCACTCCGAACCCAGCGCAATCGACGAGACAGCTCCTGCCGATCCCTTACTGCCGCAATCCTCAACTCCCACATCTCAATCTCTTGGTTCATTTCACCAATACTGTCCTCTAGCACGCGAATACCATGACCGGCGATAACATGCTCGTTTCGCATCAGTACAAATCCGACCCCGGTAGCCATAAGAAGCCCACCTGCCAAAACCAATCGGCAAATCATAATGGGACGAACCCGATGGCGATATCGATTCCGCTTCTCCATTTCTGATTAACGTCGAACCGCGACCCGAAGCTTGGCGCTCCGCGAACGCGCATTGCTCTCAATCTCAGCCTCCGTGGGAGACAAGGCTCGGCGAGAAGGAAGATCGAAAATGTAATCTGGGTTAGCCTTTGGCTCCGGCCACTCCGGCCTATCGAGGAAAGCCTGGCTGTGACGTCGCATAAACTGCTTTACGATACGATCTTCAAGAGAGTGAAACGACAGCACTGCGAGAACTCCGCCCGGAGCCAGCAATGAAGCTGCCTTTTGCAAACCGGTCTCAAGCACCTCAAGCTCACGATTCACGGCAACCCGAAGTGCCTGAAAAACCTTGGTAGCCGGATGCTTCGCGCTGAACTTCGGAATCACAGACTCTATCAACTCAACCAGCGCGAACGTCGTCTCAATAGGCTGAGCTTCACGTTTCTTCAGAATGGCTTGAGCGACGCGATAGGCCCCCTTCTCCTCACCGTACTCTCGAAAAATGCGAGTCAGCTCCTCGAGCGACCACTCATTTACCACGACCTTCGCTGTGAGTGATCCACGCTGATCCATCCTCATATCGAGATCTGCATCGGTCCGAAACGAAAAACCTCTCGTCCCATCATCGAGCTGGCGGGAACTCACACCAATATCCAGGAGAATACCATCTACCACGTCGACCCCCACCTCAGCGAGAAGCTCGTCCATCTGCTCAAAGTTCCCCCGAACAGGTAGAAAGTGATCGGGATAATCAGATAGGCGCTCTGAAGCATGCTCTATCGCAGCAGCATCCTGGTCGAGCCCAATCACATGTGCTCCGCAGCGAAGCAACATCTCAGTATGCCCGCCACCGCCAAGGGTCCCATCGAGAAACTGCTTCCCTTTGATCGGAGCAAATGCACTCCTGATCTCCTGCCCCATGATGGGCTCATGATAGAATTCCATTCGATTTGCATTAGTTTTCGGACTTCCTGGCGAGCGACTACCACCGCTTCGCTCCCAACTTATTTCCTCTCCTTCGGGATCAGCAGACAAAACCAAACCTTCGGAATGATACGAAAGAGGTCGTGCACCACCTCTGGTTAGAGGGCGGCCATTCGCAAGTTTGAGCCAGGGTTTGATGGGGATTATCATGAGAACGAAGTTGGCAAAACCGCGAAAGTGGATGCCCGAAGGGCTTCTGACTCGGTCTATAATTTTCACAAAAATGAAAATTATGTATGCTTCACTATATTATCTCTAATCATTTTAAGGCAAGCCGAAAAGTTAAGTTTTCCAAAATAATAGGGCTAGCTGTGAATCCACCCTATTTCCGGAACGGCAATGGCCAATTCGATATTTGAAACTAACTCCAAATATCAGGCGGCAAACGCGAGTGTGAAACGAGAGCACCTCCGATCACCTGATCGAAGGGATCACGCATTTAGTTGCCATTGAAACAGAAGTGCCTCTTATGGCTTCTTTCGAGGGCTCCCCGAAGGAGCTCCTCCCTTGGGGCGCTTACCAGCTTCCCCTTTCCACGCTTCCACCAGCTCTTCTCGCAAATCTACGAGACTGGAATCGATTCTAACCATTTCATTGAGAGTGACCACCCGCATCTTTCGAAGAGTTTCCATCCTCTTGCGACGCAGTGTCTCCTCTTCCTTATTAAGTGCTTCCCAATCCAACTTTACCTGACGCACGGCATCCGACTCTCTAGCAGCGCGCTCCGCTTCTCGAAATCGATTCTTCTGGTCTTCGGAGAGTCTCTCCATAAATCCTGGAGAGCCGATTGGAAAGTCTCCACCACGCCGAGAAATCATCCTGATTGGAGGGCCTCCTCCGAGCCGCTCCTGACTCTTACCCTTGTTCATTGTGTCCACTTTACGAAGGACATTGGCGACGGAAGGATCCGCCTTCGCAATTGCTGCGCGAATTGCCTCCTGATATGACTCCGACGCAGATTTCACTTCGTCCCGAGCATTGATAACCGCAGGGTCGGCCCAGACAGCGCGAAGAGCTGCCCGCAATTTCTGCTTTTGCTCATCGCCGAGTGAATCCCAAGCCTCACCGCGAGAATGCACGGGGGGCTCTGCTTTCTCAGGACGCTCTGAACCAGATTCGGCAGCGGCGTCTTGGGAATGAACGAAATTCAAAGGCTCTGATAAAAGAAGGATCAAGACCAGGGAAATGGGACTGACAGATGAATTCATGCGTCGAATTACTACGTAGTTGAAGATTGCAGATACAAGGTTAAACCACCATACTCAACAAAAGTTGCAAAGGAGTTTCCGTCCAACACACTTCCTCCATATGAGATCCATGACCAGCTTCGTCTGTTTGTTCCTCGGATTACTCATAATCGCTTCTCCCGGCCAAGCAGGGGATCCGCTTCCCTGAACTCAGGCTCAAGTCTGGCACAGTTTACAAAGAATGTGAAGTTACCCGCTGAGACGCTGAGGGATTTCTGATTCGCCATCAAGGAGGAATGGCCCGAATCTCTTTTTTCGATGTCGACGAAGAATTCCGGGGAATTTTTCAATTCGATCCAGTACAAGCTCTCGAAGGCTACCAATTCGACCAAAAAAACAAAGGTAGATCCGAAAGCAGGCACTTTGGGAGCTCGAAAAGCAAAAGGCGAAAGTCGCAATCGCCAAGGAAAAGGAGAAGGAAGAGCAACTGGCTCGTGGAACCTGGGCCCCTGTAGTCTGGCCTATTGTGCACGAAAACGATTTCGGAATCTACCTTCGTGCCTTTCGAATCAAATTCATTCCCACCACCGAACTATCGACTCTCGGATTTGCGCGCCCCGGACCACCAAAAAGAATACTCGAACCATTTTCTAAAGACCGGATTTTTCTCCCCTTGTCGTAAAAGGCCTCGGAAGAGGGCCCTGAGTGGAGAGGGCATGTCAATCCGCTCTCCAAGGAGATCGTCCCCCACCCCAAGTTTCCCTGGAAAACAGTGCCAGTTCACCTTGCTGTGCTTCGGCCTTGAATTACTGTGCCCCCTTTGGGTCCAAAGGCCCCTACTGTTTTATGTGGTATCGATTCAAGAGTTTTCCATTTCTCCCCGCAGTCATCCTCCTGTCTCTCAATGTCAGGATGGTCACAAGCGGACTGACATGGGTCGGCGTGACCGCGTTTGTCATTGCGGTGCTCTGGTTTGGATTTGAGTTTACCAAGTGGCTGACCTCTCTATGGAAAACAGAAAAGGATCTTGATGATTCTGTCTCAGAAGATTCGGAGTCTTGTGACCAGCTCATCTCTCTCGTCTATTTCCTCTCCGAGTCGAGGACCTCCAACGAGTCATCAATTCGTTCTACAGTCGCTTCTGCCATCGGGGAATCGTTCGATTCCGAGAATCCGGATGCCGAACACTTTGTTCTTCAGTTCCAGACACCTGAGTCGTCACGAGATTCGGACGACGGAATCACTCGCTTCATGGTCCAAGTTTCGGAAGGACTCTTTGCAATCCTCGTCTCCGACTCCCCTTACATCGAAAATCCCGAGCAATTCGCAGAGCAATCAATTCGGGATAAGCGACTCCGAAGCGCGATCGAGTTGCACTGCGCATGGCTATCAGTTGATCTCATGGAAGATTCCGTCCAAGGGAAGCAACGGGACGAAGCCTATCGAGTAATCGGAAAAATTCTCGCTGCATTTGCCGGCCCAGACTGCCTTGCCGTTTATTCTCCCGAGTTACAGCGATGCAATGAGTTCGACATCTCTCTTCTTGAGACTCTCTCGGGCGGCTCTCCACTCGATCTTTTTGATGAACCCACGTTCGAACCAATCGTCGAGATTTCCGATAGTGATTCAAAAATGGCCGCTGCTGTAAAAACGGCGATTTCACGATGGCCTGAATTCGTAGAAAAGTTCGAGAAAGCCTCTCAGGAGGAACGAGAAAAATTCATCGTTAAAGCAGAGTTCCGTGAAGAGTCTGCCTGCGAATTCATGTGGGTTTCAGTCACTGAAATCTCCCAAGATTCCGTCAAAGGCATCCTTATGAACGACCCCCACGAACTCTTGGATGTGCACCGAGGAGCCCCTGTCAGCTTCGCTCTCTCTCGCCTGAACGACTGGATCTACTCTGAGCCCAACGAAAGGCACATCGGGGGCTTCACACTCGACGTTCTTGCCGAAGTCGACGATGACTGAATCGCCGGGAGCAGCCTGCGGCACTCCCGACGAAACAAATGCCTAACCAGCCAAAATTAGAGACTCCACCCATCTCGATAGCGATGATGGACCAAGGCATCGGCGGCCTCGTTACCCGTTGTCATTTTCTCAGGGTCCCAGTTGATCTCCGTGCCAGGGCCAACAATCGATCCAATCGCTCCCAGCAGAAGCGTCTCGGTCAGAGGAACCGCGACATCAAAGTTCGACTTCGCCAACGAAGGATCATTTTTCTGAATGGCTTCAATCCACTCCTTGTAGTGACCCGGCGATCTCTCTTCGGTCTTTGGCGGGGCCTTGTGAGCGGCATGGTTTGAATCGATCACAGTGGGAGATCCACCATGACTTCCGTGCATGATGATGTGCTCGCTGCCAATGTAGACGCAACCGTTGTCGGGTGTCTTTTTGTCCTTTCGCATACCATCAGGACGAGGAATTTTATACTTTCCGTCGAACCAGCGCAATTTCACTGGACCATGACTCTCGGTCGCAGCAAATTCAAAATCGATGATGCAGGAAGAAGGGTGAGACACCTTCTCTGATCCAGCGGTTGCGCGATCGGCCCTGTCAATCGTGACCTTGGCAGGCAATCCGAGGCCCAAAGCCCACATCGGATGATCAATAATGTGCGCCCCCATGTCGCCCAGGGCTCCCGTTCCGTAGTCAAGGAATCCACGCCATTTGAAGGGAGCAATTTTGCTGCTGTATGGTTTGTCAGCAGCAGGCCCCAACCAGAGATCCCAATCGAGGGTTTTGGGCGGATTTTCTGCAGCAGGTCGAAGTAAATCCTGAGGCCAGATCGGACGGTTCGTACGGCAATAAACTTGCTCGACATCTCCGATCGAACCCGACTGAATGAACTCATTCGTGAGCCGAGCTCCTTCTGCAGCGTGACCAGTATTTCCCATCTGGGTGCATACTCCCTTTTCCTTGGCGGCTTCATGAAGAGCCCGAGCCTCGGAAATGGTCAACGTAAGGGGCTTCTCTACATAAACATGCTTACCCATCTTGATTGCCGCCATCGCCGCCACTGCGTGAAGATGATCTGGCGTCGAAACAACTACGGCGTCAATTTTATCGCCTTCCTTTTCCAGCATTTCGCGCCAATCAGTGTAGCGCTTGGCATCTGGATACTTTTTGTAGGATCCCCCTGCCCGATTTGAATCGACATCACAGAGCGCATAAACAGTCTGACCTGCCTTAGCACATCCGTCGATATTCGCATTGGCCCGCCCGCCGGCTCCGACAAAGGCAATATTGAGCTTGCTGGCAGCATTATCCTGACCGGAAGCATATCCGCTCAGCAAATTCAAGGAAGCGGCAGCTCCAGCGCTTGTTCCGATGAATTTACGACGTGAAGAGGAGGTAACGGCAGCTGCCTCAAGGTGTTTTTTTATCACCACCATAATACAAGAGGTTACTCCCAAAGAGTCAATCGAACAGGGATGGCTGTTTCACGGAATTACTGAATTCTCAGTCCCTCGTTATTCCTCAATGTGATATTCGACTCAATCCCTTGCACGCATTCAATTCCAATGGCAAAAAGATCGGAGAAAGCCCCTTGCAATCATAGATTTTTCACCTAAGGTCCCGATCAGTTCAAATTTACCTCTTTCTCCACCATGTCCCAACACGCCAGCCTGAAAAAATCAAGTAGTGTCGGTGCTAAACGCAGCGTCCTTAAGCGATACGAGCGCGTGAAGTTACTCCAGAAGCGTGGTGAGTGGGAGGAAGGGAAAAGCCCTGTTGGCCTTCCCAAGACCAAGCCTGAGGCGTAAGCCCAGCAGCGGTGCTGTCTCTTTTACTTCCCATCCTTTCGGGAGGTTCGCTCCATGAGTTCAGAGTCGAATCAGGGTATTCGTCTCAATCGTTTTCTGGCATCCTGTGATGTCGGTTCACGCAGAGGCTGTGAAGCGTTTATTCGCGAAGGTCGTGTCGAGATCAACGGAAACATAGTTATCGATCTCAGCACCAGAGTGTTGCCGGATGATCATGTCCGTTTCGATGGAAAGCTGCTTCAGAAAAAGTCCACACTCACACTCGTCCTCAACAAGCCGGTCAAATATCTTTGCACCAAAGACGACCCTCAAGGACGAAAGACAATCTACGAGCTGATTCCCCGGAAATTCTCAGGCCTGCACTACATTGGCAGACTCGACTACCACAGCTCTGGTCTCATCATGATGACCAATAGTGGTGAGCTGACGGAACACCTTTCTCATCCACGCTATCATGTGGAAAAGGAATACGCGGTCCATCTCGATCATCCTTTTGACTCAGATGACACCCCCAGCCTGCTCGAAGGCATTCACCTCTCCGAGGGCTTGGCGAAAGCGGAAGCCGTTCATTTTGATTCTCGGCGAAGACTCCGGGTCATTCTGACCCAGGGCTACAACCGACAGATCCGGAGAATGTTTTCGAAGCTCGGATATACGGTAAAGCGCCTCGAAAGAACACGGATCGGAGGTTTGGAACTCCCCGGGCTTTCCACAGGCGACTATCAGATTCTCAATTCGAAAGACATTGAGCAAGCCTACTCGTGAACAAAGGCAGAAACGTCCCTTGTAGCCAAAGAACTCAGTAAATTCTTGTCGACCAGCTCGAAACGGGTTGTCGAGACAACCGAAGGCTCATCAATGAGCGAGCATCCTGCTCTGCCATACCACGAATGCTCTCGTTCTCGAAAGCAAATGTCGGACTGTGAGTGACCCATCGATTTGTATTGGGAAAAGGGTTCCCCCCAGGCGAAACGTCCGCAGCGAGGGTTACCTCAAGCTTGAATCCCAGCTCCCCATCTACTGAACCCAGATTCCATTCATGCCGGTGCAGATAATTGCGCGGGATTCGAATTTCGAGAACCTTGCGCCCCTGCTCATCGGTTCTCAGGTAGGAAGCGATCCCCCGAGGACTCAAGACCATGTCATAGCTGGCTCCAAAAGCTCCCAACGGGATTTCGGGAGTGATTCCTGGACCGTCTTTCGCTTTCGTAAATACACGAATTGGTTCGATCGCTCCAAAAGACATCACTTCGCCCGAAGGCCTCGCATCGAGAAACAGTCTTGCTTCCAATGCCTCATTCTCGCCCCGATCGGGAATCGTGATTCCATCCAACGTCGCGACGAGGAAGAAGGCCTCCTCATTGGCGTCGACTCTTACGGAAACCTGGCCCTCCTGACGGGTCTCCGCACGCGTTTCACCTGCCGGCAAGGCATTAGCGTAATCACTCCACTTCCGCAACTGCCTTGACTCTCCCAAAACCAGATCCCTCGTTGCTTCCATCTCCCGGCTGAAACGAGTCACGACGCCGTCGACATCGATTTGAATCCAGATATCCCTCTGAAACTGGTCCACGCCCGGAGGAGGCACAAAATCAAAGAGCGAGAACACCGTCTTCGTCCCGAGAGGCGAGGCAGAAAATGAGGTCGGCTGCCCTACTTTGCTTCCATAGCCGACTTGGAAGGTGCCCGATATAGGCTTGTCAGTTCCATTCACAAGGTCCCACTCAACTCGAATCCGATCATCTACATTCAAAAATTGGCGAGACTTCCAGACTGCTGTGATGGGTCCAATCCGCAAAGGCAAGTCGACCAGTTCTGATCGCACAGAGTCCTCGACGAAGAAACTGAATCTCGAGAACTCATCCGATGGCTCAAGAGGATAGAGAATGTCGGAGCCATCGCGTGCTTTCCCAACCACAGGTCGACGATAGCGAAAAGACAGCTGAGCCGTTCCCTGAGGAGCAACGGAGAACCGTTTTGATGAATCGATTGGGATAAGTCCACCACCTACTGCCAGCGCTCCAATCGTGCCCTGCTGCGGCTTTTCTGATTGATTACGAATCGCTACCACCAGACTCACCGTTCCCTCCGAATCGAATTGCGCTACTCCGGCGTAAGTAAACAACGAAGCCGGCATTCCATCTTTGAGCGCGCGAAACAACGAATCCCCCAGGAAATCATTGGCTTGAAGCCCGGGGTGCACCCGCTCTGGCTGAGTCAACTCCGAGCCAAAACGAAAAATCTGACTCAATCGGTCGCCAACCACAGCCATCACCGCACGGGGCTCGGTATCTGCATTAACGCCCCCACCAAACTTGGCAAGAAACTGGCCACAATCGAGATAGAGAACCTCTTCGCTCTTTGCAATTTCCCGTGCTGCAGAGGCATAGGGACGCTCAACCCCCCACCCAATTTCGCCAGCGCCAAAACGAACCAGACCAGGAGAAAAAACGATGACATCTGACTTTTCTTCCTTCGCTCGCCGAATCATCCCGAGCAAAGCTCTTTGATAAGTTTCAATCGAAACCTTTCCGAAAGCATCGTAGATCCCATACTGTATCAACACTAGATCAGGCTGGTGAACAAACGCATCCGTCGTCGCATGACGAAGCCCCGTCAGCGAAGTTGCATCGAGATGGGTGAGATTCTCGAGAGTGATCTCATCCCCGAGATAGGGAGACACCTTTTCAGTGCCTCCCTCGGGTGGATTAAGAAGTCGAACTCCTCCTGGATAGAAAAATTCTTTCGAGAGCTGAGATAGAAAGACACCCGTGAACCCATAGAGCGGATTGTTGGGCTCCCAGGACGATGAATCAGGAGTGTAGCCACCCGTGACGCTATCCCCTAATTGGACGACATGGAAAGGTTCCCGCGCTTCCAGCTTGGGAAAACTACGAGGGATATATCTTTGCAACCGCTCTCGCTGTTCAAACGAAAGAGGAAAAGCACAAACCAACTCGACTGAAAGAATCAGTCCGAGAATTGCGCAGAGAGGAACTCCAACAAATTTCATAAACTCGTGATCGCCGCTCTCCAAGACGAACGCCGCACTCAAAACATTAGGAGAGCTTTCGGAGCCCTCCGTATTCCGCAGGCCCTGAAGTTCAGCACCTGCGGAATATTGAATGAAATCACGAAGTTGTCGAGGTACCTCGACGTTTTTCACGAAATTCTTTAATCCCTTCCGAAGGAAGGAAAAATCCTGTCATTTGGAGTTTCGCAGAGGATGCTCCTAGCCCATCGAGGAACTCGTAGTGAGCCAAAGCATCTTCGTTCTCCAACTCGCCCAGAGTCGGTTCGACATTCTCTCCGAGCCCGGTCAGCAAGCTGACGAGAACACAGCCGGTAATTTCATGCTTATCTCGGCTTCCGAGGAATTTCATGAAGCTGAGCTGAACCGAGTCGTCCATTTCCTCCACCTCATCCGGCAGATAAATGGTCTCTGCAACGACATCACTCATTCTCAACTCGCCACCAGTGGTGAAAAGAATATCTCGCTTCGTTGTGAAACGCTTGATCGCCTCGTCCACTCGGAATACCGGCGGGAAACTATAGTCCACGATCAGAGTGCCAGGTTTAAGCGACTGCACGTTGAGCACACCAGGGAGATTGGTAGAAGCAATCACTAGAGAAGCATCATACACCTCTGGAGGAAGCGCTCCCCCGTTCTTCACAATGTCGACGTGCCCTTGGAATCCGGCATCGCGAACCTGATCACGAATACGACTCATCTGATCGTCCGTTTGATACGGATCACAGAGGATGAGATGCTTCGGATGATCGATAACATCGAGCATGAGACGGAGTGTTCCGAATCCAATCGACCCGAGCCCTACTACCGAAACAGTCTCTTCCGTAATCTCACGCTTTGCTTCCGCGAGAATTCCTTCCACCGATTTTACAATCGTAGCGGAACGGGTCGCATCACCAGTTGTGATGGCAGGAAGATCGTCTCTGCCTTCCATCCATTTCTCAACATCCCGACCATGATTGGTCGTCGATGGGATGACCCCGGTCAGCGAAACATTTTTTGCTCCAGCGCGCCCTGCCATTTCGAGTGCGGCAAGAGTCGCTGATTTCACCGAAGCAGGCTCTTTATAGAAATCAGCTTCAAAGCAAGGGAGCATAATCACTCCAATTTTGCCCTGTTCCAGCGTGTAAGTATTACTCAGAAGCGGCTTTCCGTTGAAAAGTCTTTCAGAAAGTTCTTCTCGAGACATACCCGACATTCCAGCGAGAACGTCTGGAATGTAGGTCAATGCCACAGCATCAAGTTCAGGCATCTCGTCGGAGGCTTCCTCCACATCGATGTGTTCGAGATCTTCTATGCTGAGAGCGCCAAGCCCACCGCTTAGCGCCTCATCTTCCGATTCCTCGGAAGGAGTGTCAGATGAGAGGAATTCAGCAAGTTGTCCGATCGTAGGATGCGTGAGAAACGCATCGACGGCAACATCCTGCTTAAAAGACTCTGAGATATCGACCACAATGCGAAGCGCCATGAGTGAGTCGCCTCCCATTTCAAAGAAATTGTCCGTTACCCCGATGTCTTCTGAATCGAAGTTCCGTGCAAATACCTCCCAGACCTGCTTTTCCGTGTCATTGCGAGGCATGACGCGCTGACCAAGACTGGCAGCTCCCACCTTCGGCATTGGCAGTTGCCTGCGATCAATTTTCTTATTCGGAGTAAGCGGAAACTCCGGCAACACTGCAAAATAAGCAGGAATATAACTCGCTGGCAGATTCTCTGCCAACTGGCTACGAATCTGAGCCGCGTCAAGAGCGATTCCGTCGGCAATGTAGTAGCCAACCAGCCCTTCTCCCGTTGGAAGATCCTCACGCTTGGTTACGACGGCCTGCTTGATGCCTTCGATAGCTTCCATCTGGACCTCGATGTCACCGAGCTCCATACGGACTCCGCGAACCTTAACCTGGAAATCAACACGGCCGAGGCACTCCAATTTTTCGTCCCGATTCCAGCGAGCTAGGTCGCCAGTGCGGTAAAGACGTTGTCTGCCTACTTCAGGAAGCTCGATATCAACAAATGCAGCCGAAGTCAATTCTGGCTGGTTTCTATATCCACGAGCGAGACCGTCTCCGGCGATCCAAAGTTCACCGGTAAAGCCCTGAGGCACGGGATGATGATTGGCATCCAAAATGTAGACCTGTGTGTTCGCGATCGGAGTTCCGATCGAAATCGCTGCATCTCCCTCCTCGACCTTCTCGACCGAAGACCACACCGTAGTCTCGGTAGGGCCGTAGAGATTCCAGAGTTCATCCGCCGAGTTAACCAGTGTGTTTGCCAGATTTCGGTTAAGAGCTTCACCACCGCAGAAGATCCGAAGACCACTGTTTCCTTCCCAACCACTATCGAGCAACATCTGCCAGGTCGCAGGAGTCGCCTGCATCACCGTGATGTCTTCCTCGTTGATGAGATTGGAGAGGATTCGTCCGTCTTTGACCTGGTCCGCACCCGCTACCACGACAGTCGCGCCAGCAAGAAGCGGAAGGAACATCTCTAGCAAGGAAATATCGAAAGAAAGGGTCGTCACTGCGAGAAGTCTGTCTTTGCTGGTAAGGCCTGGAGTCTGCTCCATCGAACGGAGGAAGTTCACAGCAGCACGGTGAGGAATCTCAACTCCCTTCGGTTTTCCAGTGGAGCCCGAAGTGTAAATAATGTAAGCGAGAGCTTCTGAATCCAGCCCTGTCGCAGGTGGAGCTTTTGAAGTTTCTTCGATCTCGTCGAGATCGAGGACTTTCCAGTCCCCTGATGGCAATGAATCAATGTGACGCGCCGAAGCCACAAGTGCTTTCGGGGATGCGTCTTCCAGCATCATCTCCAGACGTTGCTTTGGAAACTCAGGATCAAGCGGAACATAGGTCGCCCCTGCTTTGAGCGCGCCAAGAAGTGCCGTGATCATCTTCGGTGAACGATCAGCAAGGACTCCCACGTTGTCGCCCGGCTTCACTCCGGCAGCAATCAGATAACGTGCAACACCATTGGCCTGACGATTGAGTGAACCATAGGTCACATGCGTCTCCCCAAAGATTACCGCAGTATCCTCGTCGCGATCCGAAACAACCTCCTCGATCAGTTCGTGGAGAAGAGTATCATCTTCGTAACTGGTCTCTGTCTGGTTGAAGTCGATCAGAGTTTCCTTCTCATCGTCAGTCCCCAGAAGGTTGACTTCGGAAATCTGAGCAGAAGGATTCGCAGTGATTTCAGTCAGAACCTGCTCATACAAGCCGCAAAGTTCCTTAATCGTCGCCTCGTCGAAAAGGTCGCTGTTATATTGCCAGCAACCGAAAATCTGTCCACCGGCTTCTTCCAGGGTCAACGTAATCTCGAACTGCGACTGGCGAGTCGTCAGATCGATCGTCTCCATGGAAAGATCCCCTACGTGAAACGTATGCCCACCCTGACCGATCAGGAAGACGGCGATACCCTGCTCATCGATTCCAGGAACCTTCTCCATCGAGAAGCTCACCTGGAAGAGTGGAGAACGGCCCGGATCGCGAGGAACCTTGAGACGATCAACCAGTCTTGCAAGTGGATACTGCTGATTCTCCAAAGCGCCGTTCACGCGAATGCTGTTGCTCGAAAGGAATTCGGAAACTGTCGGGTCATCTTCAACTGTGCTTCGAACCGGCACAGGGTTGATGTAATACCCCACCGTGCTTCGAAGCTCAGGCTGAGTTCTTCCTGCCAATGGCACACCAATAACGATGTCGTCCTGCTGGCAATAGCGATGCATGAGAATCTCGTATGCCGAAAGCAAGGTCGTGAAAAGTGTCACGCTATTTGCCTTCGCGAGTTCGTCCACTGCATTGGTGATTTCCTCGCCAAACTGAAATCCATAGGTGCCTCCATTGAAAGTCTGAACGGCCGGGCGAGGACGGTCCGTTGGAAGGTCGATGACGTTCGGCGCTCCGGCTAGGTGATCCTGCCAGAAGTCGAACATACGCTCCCCTGCCTCACTCTCGAGGTGGGCTTTCTCCCAGCGAACAAAGTCAGCGTAGGAAGCCTCGACCGGCTCGACTTGAGGGGCACGACCTGCTTTGGCTGAGAAGTAGTATTCAATGAGATTCTCAATCACCACCGCAACGGACCATGCATCGGAAACGATATGGTGCATTGAAAGCAAGGCGACGTGAGCGTCATCAGCCGTGCGGAAAAGCTCGAGCCGAATGACCGGACCACGTTCCAGATTGAAAGGTCGGCTCGCGTGCTTACTGATCATCTCTTTGAGCTGATCATCATCGAGATCCGTACAATCGTGTTCCCGGAAATCCACAGTTCGTCCCTTGTGAACGACCTGCATAGGCTCACCATCTCTGGTCGTAAAGGTAACATCAATGAGAGGGTGCCTTTCGAAGAGCAGCGAGAAAGCTGTCTTCATCGCTTCAATATCGAGAAGCGGGCGGAACTTTCCAGAGAAGTTCAGATTGTAAGCAGACGATTCCGGCGCCAGTCGATTCAAGAACCAGAGCGCCTTCTGACCTTCCGAAAGCGGGAAGACATCAGGCATTTCTCTGGTAGCTTCAAACTCTACCAGACTCGAAGCATCAATTCCTGCTCCGTCACCGGCAGCTCCACCGCCGGACTCAAGCAATTTCTCAAGCACAGGCTCTGAAAGATCCCGAATGTTCGGTCCGTTGAGGACAGATCCCATCGGCATCGTCATTCCCAACTTCTCCTCGATACGGTTCACCAGCTCGATCGCCATCAACGAGTCGAGACCTAGGTTGGTCAGTGGAGTATCCTTATCGATACGAGTGGCATCCGTTCCAAGAACAGCACCGACCTGAGCGGCGATAAGGTCCTCAACCATTCCCATCCGCTTCTCGGCGGGAGATTCGAGAATCCGTGCGGCCATCGAATCGCCACCTCCAGAAGCGGAGCGCGGAACCACAGGAAGGAACATATTCGATCCCGAAACCGATGGACTGAAACGAGCTAGGGCCTGCCAGTCACATCGAGCTGTTCCGAGTTGATAAGCATCGGACGGAACTCCGAGGCTGAAGAGATACAGCGTCTCTTCCATGTTGGTCGCACCCAGTCCGACCATCTCAAGATACTGCTGCGTCTTCTCATTACGAGCAACGAAGCCAGCACCCTCGAGAGCACCCCAGTTGAAGGTAAGAGCAGGCAGACCAAGCGAACGGCGGTGATGCGAAAGCTGATCGAGGAAAACGTTTCCAGCGTTGTAGTTGGATTGTTTCACCGCCCCGATCACAGCAGAGAACGAAGAAAAACTGATAAAGTGTTCCAGTGGAATATCGAGAGTTGCCTCGTGAAGATTCCAAGCACCCAGCATTTTCGGTAGAAGGACTCGATCAAAGCGCTCCTCATCCAGATCATTGATGAATTCATCATCAAGAACCATTGCCCCATGGATGACTCCAATGAGAGGTGCGTCGCCCTTCTGGATTTCCACGACGATCTTGTCGATATCACTACGGCTCGTTACATCGCCCCGAGCGTCCATGATGGAAACTCCGGTAGCTTCGAGTAGCTTGATCTTTTCCTGAGCGTCTTCCTTGGGTCCCGAACGGCTCATCAAGGCGAAGTGACGAGCGCCATTTTTCGACATCCATTCGGCAAGCTCCAGACCAAATCCACCAGCACCTCCGGTAATCAGATAAGTGCCATCTCCGCGGAAACGATGCCCCTCTTCGGTAGGCTGACCAATTTCGATCTCAGGAACATCAAAATCGAGAACGTTCTTTCCAATGTGCTTTCCAGCAGCCATGAAGCGAAACGCTTCCACTACCTCTGTCACTGGGAAAACCTCATTAGGAAGAGGGACGTACGACTGATCGTAGAAAAGCGTCTCCAGATCCGAGAACATTTTCGCGACGTAGCTCGGCTTGCTTTGCAAGTGCTGAGCGAGGTCGATCACGAAGAAGCTGATGTTGTTGCGCAACGGCTCAAGACCGATCTTCGAATTCCCGTAGACGTCGACCTTTCCGATCTCCATGTATCGGCCAAAAGTCTTCAGAACGCTGAAGTTCTTCGGAATAAAGTCACCCGCAAGCGAGTTGAGCACGGCATCGACACCTTCACCATCGGTGATCCGCATGATCTCATCCGCAAATTCCAGAGTCCGAGAATCGAGAACATAGTCGACCCCCATGTCAGTGAGGAGCTGTCGCTTCTCAGGGGTTCCCGCGGTCGAGAAAATCGTCAGACCAAGATGCTTTGCGATCTGGATTCCAGCCTGTCCGACTCCACCCGTTCCGGCGTGAATCAGAATGCTCTCACCCTTCTCCATGCGAGCAAGTTCGTTGATCGCATAGTGGGTCGTCAGGAAAACAGTTGGAAGCGTTGCAGCTTCCACGTGTGACATTGTGTCAGGCTTCCGGAACACCATATCACGGTGCACCGTGACATAGCTGCGGAAACAGTACGGAGCCATTCCTACGACATTGTCGCCCACAGCAAGGTCTTTCACATTCTCCCCCACTTTGACCACGGTTCCAGAGAAGTCATCACCAAACCACTTCAAGTCGACTGGATTACCTGGATAAATCCCGAGCGCCTTCATAACGTCCCGGAAGTTAATTCCTCCCGCTTTGATCTGTATTTCGATTTCATCGCCATCGGGATCGCGGCGAGTCGTTTCGTTGAGCGAGAGATTGGTCAGAATCCCTGGCTTGTCGATCTGTAGACGATACGGAAGAACCGTCCCATCTTCTAACACCGCATTACGAGTGCGCGAAGGAAGATCTTCAGCCTTCACTCGATAAACGCGTCGGCCATAGCGATAGTTCCCACGAAATCCAATTTCGTGTTCCTTGTCGCTGAGCAGAATTTCTTCTGTAAGATCGCGAATTTCGAATTCGTTTGGATTCGGATCGAGATCGATCTGCGACCAAGTGAACTCAGCTTGCTCATTGTTCGCGACCCGGAGGAGTCCCGTGATTGGCGCTGATGCCAAGCCGGGGAGCGACTCCCCGCGCAGAACAGGCATGGAACCTCGGGTCAAGAAGGTCACCTGAGGCTTTGCCTTCCATTCCCGAGCAGTGAATAGCTGGAAAAGCTGATGGGCGAAACGGACACCGGTATTCTGTGCCTGATTCAGAGACTCGAGATCGAGCTTGTCCGCTCTTGGATGGTCCAGAGCAAGGGTAGCAATGATCGCCTGTATCGTCCGGTCTGACTCGTCGAGCTCATCGAGCTTTTTGGCGAGTTCTTCGATGGAACCATCTACGAGAATCGATTCCGTGCTATCCGTGGCGAGAGATGCAACCAACTCTTCGCCGAGTCCTGAAGCATCTTTTGTCACGAGAACGACTGCCTTAGGCTCGACTTCATCTGAAGCTTCGATCGCATCTTCTGCATCTTCATCAGACTCCGAAGCAGGTATTACCGGATCGGGTGCACGAGCAATGAGGCAGGCCTGCTGATTTTGTCGAGGATCCTCGGAGCTGATAAAGCTGTCGACACCTCGGTATCCAAGATCCGTTAGGAATGCCTCCCACTCTCCTCTCGAGAGAAGTGCGGAGTCTTTCCGAAGGTCTGTATCTTTGAAGCGCCACCATCCGGGAAGTAATCCAAAAACGTTATCGAGAGCGGCTCGGCGCCAAGTCACCTCGAGAAACATGAGGAGACCGTCGGGTGCAAGAGCAAGCTGCAAATTGTGAAAGGTTGCCTTCAGGTCTTCCGTCGCGTGAATCACATTCGACGCGAGAATGATATCAAAGTGGTGAAGATCAAAGCCCTGTGCTTTCGGATCCTTCTCGCAATCGAACATCTTGTATTCGACGAAAGGATATTCCTCACCGAAACGATCTTCCGCTGCCTGAAGGAAAATCGGACCGTTGTCTGTGAAGACATACTCGGTCCGGTCCGCCGGAAAGAGCGAAAGAATGTTGCTGGTCAGAGAACCGGTTCCAGCTCCGACTTCCAGGATACGAATTGCTCTTCGCTCCGGAAGGTCCTTTACTGCCCGGACAAGGGCATCGCGGATCTGCTCATTAATGACAGGAAAGTCTGCCCCTTCGCGATAGAATCGTTCCATGATGCGAGAGGAACCACCAGGGAAGAGAACTTCGAGGGGGTCTATTTCTCCACACAGGACTCCAGCCAGATTGGGACCCGAAAGTCGCTGCAGCTCTGCCTCCGACG
The DNA here is from genome assembly GCA_965657775.1 of Verrucomicrobiales bacterium. Taxonomy (GTDB): domain Bacteria; phylum Verrucomicrobiota; class Verrucomicrobiia; order Verrucomicrobiales; family DEV007; genus Arctic95D-9. The sequence continues at coordinate 724,478 of CBFHPY010000003.1, read as the reverse complement.
CGAAGTCGGGCATGTCCTCAGCAAGTTTATCCAGATAGGGAAGAGCGTTCTCATCTCCAGGAACTTCGATGACTTCCCACTCGTCACTATCGAGAGGCTTGAGAAATTCACCTTCCTCGAGCGACTTGAACTGACCTCGAACCAACTTGGCGTGATGATCCGCAATTGCGAGATCACGCATGAGCCCTTCGATCGTGACTTTGTCCCCTTCCTTGGGATCCCATCCTAGTTCGAAGTAGGCGTTGACGATGAACTGACGAGAGATCTCATCCAGAGCAGGCAGGAACTTTCCGTAGTGGTTTGCCAAGCCTCGCTTTTCGTAGTAGGCAGGAAGATTCTCGTTTGCAGCTGTGACGAGAGCTTCTGGCTCAGGGAGCATGGCGTCCCCGTTTTCGCGAGTACCCTTGAGACGAGCAATTTCCCACTTCGCCTGGTAGATGCACTTCTCGAGATCGTCGGTGTTGTTCTGTTCAACGCGATCGGCTCTGAATCCGTAAATCTCAGCAACGAGATTTCCGGCATCATCATAGATATCGATGTCAGCGATGATGTATTCACGATCGTTATCCGAGTTGACCTGAGCGTGCCCCCAAAGACGAAGCGGCGGACGCTCAACATGAAGACGAATGCTTCGGATAGCGGCAGGAAGGTAGAAGTAGTCTTCTGCATTGGCTCCGTCAGGAATGACCTGTCCACCTTTTACCGTGTGAAAACAGGCATCAAGAACTGCCGGATGGAAATGATGATCGGGAATCGTGTCAAAGAGTCCATCTGGGGCAACGATCTCGGCGAGACATTCTCCATCTTTTCTCCAGACATTCTGAAGATGCTGGAACAGCGGGCGGAACTGATATCCGGCCTCCTCGTAATCCTCGTAGTATTCCTCGTGATCGAAATGACGTGGCAACGCCTTTTTGATCGCCTCCAAGTCGACCTCGGACCGAGATGGCTTGGGCTGCTTTCGCAGAACACCTTGGGAATTGAGATCCCACTCGCCTTTGTCTCCAGTAGAGGAGAATATCTGAAAGACACGTGTCGTTTCGTCGAAAACAACTTCAACAGTTGGAACCTTCTCTTCCGAAACGAAGAGAGCTTTCTTCATCTCGAGATCCTCGACGACATAGTGCTCGTCAGGGAAAATCTTGCGGGCAATGGCGATACCAATCTCTCCGTATCCAGCCGCCGGGAACACAACACTATCCCAGAAGCGGTGATCATCGAGCCATGCAAAGTACCTTGGGTCCAGTTCAAAACGCCATGTCGGGTGAGGTGCCGTCTGCTTCAGACCGAGTAGAGGATGCTCAAGCGGCGCGCAGCGGAGATATTCTCCTTCTTTGGACTCGAGCCAGAAAACCTCTTTCTGCCATGCATAGGTAGGAAGCCTGACCCCGCGAGAAGGCGCCTGATTGACAGACTCCCACTCAACTTCGTAGCCGTGGTTGTGAAGACGCGCCAGATTGGAAAGCATCTCGACGGACTCGTCGGTTTTCCGCTTGAGGCTTGAGAAGTAAGAACCCTTCCGACCTTGATCAGAAAGACACTCCATAATTGGATTCTGCAGAGCAGGATGCGGTCCGAGTTCAAGAAAGCTATCCTCTCCCGAACGAATCAGGTTGTTGATTGCAGGGGCGAAAAGAACGGCTTCGCGAACATTGTTCCACCAGTATTCTCCATCGATTTTTGTACCCTCGTAGACTCCGCCAGTGACGGTTGAGATGTAAGGAATCTTCGTCGCACGAGGCTTGATGTTCTTGAGTTCCTTGAGGAGTTCCTCCTTGATCGGCTCCATCTGGTGAGTGTGGAACGCGTAATCGATCCGAAGCCAGCGAACAAATTTGCCCTGTTCTTCGAGTTCGGCGACTAACTCCTCAAGAGGCTCGGTGTCCCCTGCCAGAGTGAGCAATCCGGGACTGTTGACCACAGCAACCTGCACCTGATCCTCTTTCCCAGCGATCACCTTCTTGGCTTCGGCTTGCGAAATTCCTACGGCAACCATGCGCCCATTTCCGCCTGTCTCGTCCTGGAGACGCGAACGGTGGTAGATGATCGTGACCGCGTCTTCCATGGTGTAAGCACCCGCCACGTAGGCAGCTGCGACTTCACCTACGGAGTGTCCAACGACTTTCGAGGGGACGATACCCCATGACTTCCAGAGCTCTGCGAGAGCCACCTGGAGTCCAAAGATCGCAGGTTGAGCGATGTTGGTGCGATTGATCTGAGACGACTCTTCGTCTCGAGTCATCTCCTCAATAAGAGACCACCCAGCGAGCGGTTTCAGATGAGAATCAATTTCTTCTAGAACAGCTCGGAAAACGGGTTCGCGATTCAGCAATTCCTGCCCCATCGCCCACCACTGAGCTCCCTGACCTGTAAAAACAAAAACGAGTGGATGGCATTCGCCCGATAGCTTTCCTGCGATCGCAACCTCGGAGTCTCCAGTCGCGAGCCACTCGGTCATCTCATGGATGAAGTCCTGCTTAGTTTGAGCGACGAAAGCGAGGCGATTGTCATGATGCTCACGCTTCAAACCTGCCGCAGAACCAATCGCGTTGATGTTTGCATCCGAGGCTCGAAGAAAACGACGCCACCGCTTCACAGTGTCTCGCAACGCATCATCACCACGCGCAGAAACAGGCAATAGAACCGGACGTTCTGCCTTCTTCGCTACGCCACTGAGTGTCACTCGCTCTGGTTCCGGTGCGGCCGCAGAGGGCTTAGGGGCAGCTTCGAGAACGATGTGAGAATTTGTTCCTCCAAATCCAAAGCTATTTACACCCACGACAGGGAGCTGTCCCTCAATGTGAGGCAACGGCTGAAGTTCAGTGCTGACCTTGAACTTAAATTCGTCGAACGGGATGTTCGGATTTGGGTTCTTGAAATTCAAGTTTGCAGGAACTTGATCGTGATGGAGAACCAGCGCAGCCTTGGCCAGACCAGCAACTCCGGAACCTGACTCAAGGTGTCCGACATTCGTTTTCACGGAACCTATGAGACAGTAATCATCCTCATCCCGACCTTGGGAAAGGATTTGGCCAAGAGCGCGAGTCTCGATCGGGTCTCCCACAGGAGTTCCCGTACCGTGAGCCTCCATGTAACGGACAGCCTTGGGCTCAAGACCGGCCTGAGCATACGCAATCCGCAGCATTTCTGCCTGGGTCTCGACCCCTGGCACAGTCATCGAAGAAGTGTTGCCGTCTTGGTTAATCACTGCAGCCTTAATCGTGCAATAGACCCGATCGCCATCCGCTCGCGCTTGCTTCAGCGGTTTGATCACAAACATGCCGGCACCTTCGCCACGAACATATCCATTGGCTCGATCATCGAACGCGAAACACTGACCCGTGGGAGACAGCATCGTTGCCTTGGAAAAGCCGATCGAAGCATCTGGAGTCAGAAGGGCATTACAACCTCCCGCCAAAGCCATCGTCGCCTGGCCAGACCAAACACTTTCGCACGCGAGATTGATCGCAACGAGTGCAGACGAACAAGCTGTATCAACCGAAACAGCAGGTCCCTTGAAGTCAAAAAGGTAAGATATTCGGTTCGAAGCAATCGAAAGCGTAGAGCCCGAATTGGTATGCACATCAACGTTGCGCGGATCGCTCTGAGCCACGTTGGCATAGTCGTTCGACGCGATCCCCACGTAGACGGCCGTCTCGCTGCCACGGAGCTTGTCTGGAGCCATTCCGGCATCCTCAAGACATTCCCAGGCAGTCTCCAGCATCCAGCGTTGCTGAGGATCCATTCGAAGAGCCTCACGGGGGGAAATCCCAAAGAACTGAGCATCAAATTTCTCGAAATCTTGAACGAAGCCACCCCACTTCGTAATCATCTTGCCTGGAATATCCACGTTCTCGTGATGCCAACGATCCCGATTCCATCGATTGGAAGGAACGGGAACAATGCCCGAACGCTCCTCTACCATCATCTGCCAGAATGATTCGGGCCCCGTAACACCGCCAGGAAGACGGCATCCAATTCCTACAATAGCAAGGGGCTCACGTGTCGCTGATTGGTTCTCAGACATGTTATTTACCGGTCGAAAAGAAAAACGAAGATGCGGGACGAGGCAGAAGCCTCTCCCGCAAAAGTAGAAAACGAATACAGAGTATTATTTAGGTGAAAGGAGGATCAATTAGAACTCCATTTTTTTCAATACCCATCACCCCATTCAAGACCGAGATTTAATCCCGAAGCGACACAGAGTCAACCGGGTATAGATAAAGGATTCACAGACTTTAAAAATTATGATTTCCAAACTTTTAAGAGGCATCAAGGTAGCAAATCGGCGACCGCTTCTCGTTCTTCACGAAGTTCAGTAACAGACAGGTCAATTTTCTCTCTGCTGAATTCATCAATTGGCACGTCCTGAACGATTTCCCAGGACTCTCCGTCTGAGCGAACGGGAAAAGAGGAGATCAATCCTTCGTCCACCCCATATGAACCATCCGAGCATACGCAAACACTGTTCCATTCACCTGCTGGAGTGGGTGTCGTGAGCCCTTTCACCGTGTCTACGACGGCATTCGCTGCAGAAGCGGCAGAAGACAATCCACGAGCGGCAATAATTGCTGCGCCGCGCTTCTGAACCGTTTCGATAAACTCGCCTTTAAGCCAGGTATCGTCCCCGATTACGTCAGCCGCTGCCGCGCCACCGATCTTGGCGTTGGTAAAATCGGGATATTGCGTCGCCGAGTGATTTCCCCAGATGGTTGTGTTGGAAACTTCGCTCACATGGACGCCTGATTTCTGGGCCAGCTGGGTCTTGGCTCGATTCTCGTCAAGACGAGTCATCGCAAACCAGCGATCGCTAGGAACCTCACTCCCGCTATTCATCGCGATTAAGCAGTTCGTGTTGCAGGGATTGCCGACCACCAGAGTGCGTACATCAGACGCGCCGTTTGAAGCAATCGCCTTCCCTTGCCCCGTAAAGATCTTTCCGTTGATCCCAAGGAGATCTCCTCGCTCCATACCCGCCTTTCGAGGAACACTCCCAACGAGAAGGGCCCAATTCGCATCCGTGAAACCTTCGTCGAGATCCGAACTGGCTTGAATGTCCTCAAGCAGAGGGAAAGCGCAGTCGTCTAACTCCATGACGACCCCTTCGAGCGCCTTCATCGCCGGCTCAATCTCGATCAAATTCAGCGCAACCTTCTGATCAGGTCCGAACATAGCACCACTGGCGATACGAAAGAGGAGGGAGTATCCGATTTGACCTGCGGCTCCGGTGACTGCGACTCGAATGGGCGTGCTCATAAATGTAGAAATGAAATGAATGGATTTAGCTACTGTAGCGAAAGAAGAAAACGTGTTAAGACTCAGCCTCAGACGCTGCCAACCCTTCGCGTGCGACTCGTCTCGTTCAACAGTTTTTTTAGAGACTCACGGAACTCCCGGTATGGCTCTGAGGTGAACAGGCTGTGACAAGTTTCGGGAACTCGATAACTCCAGTTTGTGCCATCCATGACACCGGGAACGTTAATACGCTCTGTTTCTCCAAGAAGATCCGAGATCATGATCGCAACCCGATCCGACCGGCTGAAGAAAATCTCGCGCAGTAGCTTGGTCCAAACTTCGGGACTGTATTTAGGAAGATCTCCGTCAGGCATCTCAATCGAAGCGAAAGAGCAAAGCGTAGCGAGGAAATTACGAGCCTCCCACCACTCTGAACTTTCATGTTCAGACTCAGCCATTTCTTTCAATGCGGCTTCCCACTGCCCTTTTATCGGTTGATGATCGTGGGTCGCGTAAGCGGCAAAAGAGCACTCAGGGTAGTGAAGTCCCGAACTGACATGTCCATCAGTGAACTCCCATTGTGGCACCTTCATTCCTGCGATCCCCAATTCGGACAGCGAAGGACGAACATAGTCTGGAACGGTTCCGAGGTCCTCTGCAATAACTTCGGATTCCCCTGCCGCCGACTGAATCATGCGGAGATATTCCTCCCCGTCCCTGCGATTGGCTTCACGGGATTCATCTGAATGATCCGCTCGAGGGCGAAAACCTGGTAATTGGCCGTCACAGAGAGCCGCCGCATCACTATTAGAAAGGGGTAAAAACTCATTATTACGCATTGGATTCCATGGGAATGAGTATATTCGATAGAATCCCAGAGCATGATCGACCCTGAACATTCCAAAAATTTCAGCAGTCTTCGCAATCCGCTGTTTCCACCAATCGAAATCACGAGCTCTGAGGACGTCCCAGCGGTAGAGAGGAATGCCCCAATTCTGCCCCCATTTCTGAACGAACTCATCGTCTTTGAAAAGAGTCTCAGGAGGAGCACCGCCATACCAGTCGAGATCGAACAACTCTAGATTGGCCCACACGTCAACGCTGTAGAGACTAACTCCAAAGGGAATATCTCCCATGATCGCCACATCCTTGGAGGCCGCATATTCGGCCAGTTCTCGCCACTGCTCAAAAGCGATCCACTGAACATAGGCATAGTAACGAAGCGCCTGGTCTAACTCATCCGCCGAATCCTTCGCTTCCTCACCAAGAGCAGCGAGAGCACTTTCTTTCTCGCGGAATTCTTCGCTCCAACGCTGCCAGACCTGGCTCCCCCCTTCCCGATCCATGAGAAGGCGAAAAACGCAGTAGTCATTCAGCCATTCTGACTCTTGCTCGCAAAAAGCTTCGAAACGATCTGCCCGGAGATCCACTTTTCCCTGCACATCCCGGAGAAAGGTCGAATAGGCTTTCATCAACAAGCTGGTCTTCAGTTTGCGGACAGGCTCATACTGGACATTGCCTTGATTGAGTTCCTCAAGAGAATACTCGGCAGTGACCTCATCAAAGTCGGTCCTCGAGAGGTCCTTAAGTCCTTTCGGCGTACAATCGAGGGTCATCGGCTCAATCGCCACTGAACTGATCGCATTGTAAGGACTGTTGTCTGGCCCATTTTCGTTAATTGGAAGCAACTGAACGAATCCGAACCCGAGATCAGAAGCAAAATTCACAAATTCGTGCAATCCGGAAACGTCACCGATTCCGAGATCATTTTCTCCTCGAATCGAAAAGACGGGAACCAGAATCCCTGCGAGTCGACGGTTCATACTGTGTCGTGTTTCTGGCATAGAATTCTTCCGATCCGACTTCTCAGTCGTTTGATTTTCCTCTACAGAGATTCGCGCGTCCTTGCCCTCCTTCGAGGCAAGAATCACACCAATCCGGCTCACGAACTCGAACGCGAACCATAGAGGTGATCGAGAATCGCCCTTGGCTCACTCAATTTGGAGCTGACTAGCTTCTCTCGAGTTCGCTGAACGAGTCGTCGAGGAACTTTCAAATAAGTATTCGGAAGAAACCAGTATCGATCGGATCCAGCGCGCAACTTCGCCAGCGCCTTCTCGGCGTGCCCTTCAATCAAGGCAGGATCGAGCAATACCCCATCGGCCTTTTCGAAAACTCCATAGACATTACCAGGGAGCACTTGAATCGAGACTTTTTTGAGCCCTGCACAGGCTGCCACGGCCTCAAGAGTCACTTCATCAAATCCAAACAAGTGTCCATCATGCCACTTGTGGTCAATTCGCATCCCACCGAAAAGAATATCCGGAACCTCGATCACAAACTTCCCTCCGGGCTTGAGATATCCCGACATCGCGCGGAGATCAACGACAGGATCAGCGAGGTGCTCGAGCACTTGAAACAGCGTCACGACATCGAAAGATTCTTTCTCGAATTCGGCTTCCTGGTACATACCAAGAAACACCTCAACGTCGTAATTGTCTCTCGCGAAAGATCCATAGCCCGTGTTTGGCTCTACACCATAAGAGTCGCAGCCGATCTGATCGAGGAGGTAGGTCCATTCTCCACCTCCCGCACCGATGTCAAGGCAGCGCATACCGGCTTTCATCAAATCGCCTCCGTGTCCGTAGCGCTTCAATGCCACGTTGCCCGCACGATAAATATGCTTCGCTTTGGGAGTGAACGTCTTCTTGTAGGAAACCCGGTAGTCATCTCGATAGTATTCCGCCAAATCCTCGATCGGAAGAGGGTCGACGTAAATCAGTCCACTCTTCTGAGACATGACATTTCTCAGATCGTGCCCCTCCCTCGCTTTCGTCGCAACTATCATGGCATCATGCGATCCGGTGATCGGACAGGGACGGTCAGCTTGTATTTGCGTTTTGGATTCGCTCATGGGACGGGCAGTAGGTAACACAGTCCAGTCGGAATTCCACACCGAAACCGCAGTTCAGAGCCCTAGGGCCTTCTTGGGGTTCTCATAAAAGCAGGACCGAATCTCCTCCTCGCTCAATCCGAGCTCCGTGGCCAAGTTCTCAGCGACCTCGAACCCTCGAACCGTCGAACCCGCAAGATTGGGGGAGCCAGGTCGGCGAGCGATGCCTTTTACGTCAATCTCGATCGGAAATCCAGAGAGTTCATACCTACCCGCCCCGAGGCCCGCCGCCATGATTGCATCGGTCGTCACGACCACTCGATCAATACCGACCTGCCGTATATAGTTATTCAACGCGAAAAATGGGACATGCGCCCCATCCGGGATAAAGCAGAGCCAGAGCTCGCTTGAGAAGTGCAGGCACCTCTGGATGATATTATCGTGTCGGGGTAAATCGACAGGACACCCATTTCCGAGATGAGTGACCATCGACAATCCTGAATCAATCGCTGCCCGCAACGTGTCGAGAGAGGGATCGCAATGCCCCGCGGAAACGGTGATTCCCGAATCGGCGAGGAATCGGGTCGTCTTCAAGCCCTCGTCACATTCGGGAGCCAGAGTAATCAGGCGAACCAGCCCCTCTCCCGCATCCAGTATTCTTTTGGCGCACTCCACCGTCGCCGGACGCACTTCGGAAACTGGATGCGCCCCGACAAATCCTTCGACCAGACTGATAAAGGGCCCCTCGACGTGAAAGCCTGCAATCATTTTTGTGATCTCTGAATCCGATTCTCGAATTCGGACAAGATTGGCGAGCTTATTCTCGATCGAGCTGATCGAATCCGTTATAACCGTAGCGAGAATTTGCTCGACCCCATCCGCTCGAAGCGCCTCGCAAGCTGTCCGGACCTGATCTGCAGTCAGATTTGCAGAGCAAAAATCTACTCCTCCGTATCCGTTCACCTGGAGATCAAAAAATGCCATCATATTTTTATTCTGCCACAACTACGGGGGCTTCGGGAAGCGCGTTCAAGAAAGCTTTTCCATATCGCTTGCTGAGAACACGATTGTCGAGAATCACAACAGTTCCTTCATCTTCACCACTTCGAATGAGCCGCCCGACGCCCTGCCTCAACTTCAAAATGGCCTCAGGAACACTATATTCCATAAATGAATTTCCACCCGACTCCTCAATTTTTTCGAGTCGAGCCTGAGTCAACGGGTGGTCCGGAACCGCGAAAGGCAATCGAGTGATAATGACATTCGTCAATGCTTTCCCCGGCACATCTACCCCTGTCCAGAAACTATCGGTCCCGAAGAGTACACTGGATGTATCTTTCTTAAACTCCTCGATGATCTGAGTGCGCGAACGCCCCCTGCCCTGTCGCAATAATTGGAGATCCTCATCATCGAAGAAACCCTCCAATCGATCGCCAACGCGTTGCAGCAGAGAATAACTTGTGAAGAGAACAAAGGCACTCCCTTTCGACTGGCGAATGAAATGCTGAATCCATTTACAAAGGGAGTCCTCGTAGCCACTTTCCTTCGGCTGAGGCATTTCTTTCACGAGATGAATCGTCATCTGCTCTTCGTAGAAAAACGGACTGCCGATCTGAATCGACTCGACCTCCTCCGCTCCGACACGTTTTCGAAAGTATCCAAGGTCTCGATCTCCGATCCCCAGGGTAGCACTGGTGAACACACAGGGGCGATTGCGCTCAAAGAAGACGGGCCGCAGCAATTCGGACACATCGACCGGAGCCGCATTGAGACTGATCGATTCTCGATCGCTCTTCTCGACCCAATAGACGAGCCCGTCCTCACTCTGATCTAGAAAGGTAGCGAGCGCGGAACGGCAGTCCGCAAGTCGACGCGCCAATTCAGTCAGTTCGCCTTTTGTCGTATCCTCGGCCAGGTCGGCGACGGTTCTAGCTCTTCGCCCAACCTCGATCAATCCGGCCCCTAGAGTGTCCTCAACAAACTCCGGATCACGAATCCGAAACTCGCGGCCGTAGTCTCCCCAGGTACAAGTCATTTCCACTTCCTCAAAAAACTCATCGATATCATCGAGCAGCTTCATGGTCGCCCTCCGCCCCTGCGAATCTCCCGTGAGAGCGAAGAGGCCCTTCTTGTTCTTCGGATTGAAGAGCCGGTGAAGATCGAACTTCATTCCGATCTGAGAAAGCGATATTCCCAACTGCCGTGCGGCGACCTGCTCAAGTGTGTGAGCCTCATCAAAAATAAGAAAGTCGCCCGCAAACAGGAACCCCTCCCCCGACTCAGTAAACTCAGCTTGGCTGTTCAAGAGGGTGAAGAAAAGAGTGTGATTGACCACAACGACATCTGCCTCGGCAACACGCTTTTTGACTTCTTGATAAAAACAGGTGCCGGTAGGACCACATCGTCGGGGGGTGCAAGCATGAGACTCACTGCAAACCTGTGACCAGACGCGACCCGCAGGAACAAAATCCAGATCACTCAGCGTGCCATCCTCCGTCTTCTGCGCCCACTCCCAAATCCCTTTGATCTCCTCTAGCTCTGAGGAAGAAAAGAGCTCCCCTCCTCCGGACATCGCTATCTGAAGTCGATTCGGACAGAGATAATTCCGCCGCCCCTTTAACAAGAGCGCACGAAACGAATCATCCATGACCGACTGAAGCAACGGAATATCCTTTTCAATCAACTGCTCCTGCAAATTGATCGTGTGAGTTGAAATGATCGCTTTTCGATTCTCATCAAGAGCCTTCCTTACCGCCGGAGCCAGGTAAGCTAATGACTTTCCCACCCCGGTCCCCGCCTCCACGACGAGTGGCCGCTCTTCTTCGAGGGCTCGCGCAACAGCTACGGCCATCTGTTGCTGCTGAGGACGAAACTCAAAGTCACGGAGCTTCGACAACGCTCCGCTGGACCCGAAAAACTCGGATGTCGTACGGGAGAGCGTCTCAGAAGAATGCCCAAATTCGGAAATCGAAATCACAACCATAAGCCATCCGATCAAACCCTGTCAGGTGCAAGACCAAACAGGGTTGAATGCAGGAATCGGGCGCCTCATTGATCTCTTTCACAAAACTCGGATTACTTTCCCATTCTTCCGTCTTCCGAACCTTTTTGGGAAATTCTACCAAAACGATTTTACAGATAGTTCGGTCTGTATGTGTCTGGGGGAGATGAGAAAACCCAACGCCAAAGAACGCATCCTCGAAACAGCAGGACAACTGTTTCCTCGATGGATCAACAAGCCGATCCCAATCTGACAAATCAACCCGAAGCCGAAACCGAGAAGCACGAATTTCTTAATCATCTCGAAAACGCGGTAACGAATCTGCCCTTGAAGATGGGCCGTGCATTTGCGATGAGAGAACTCGAGGGGTTGTCGACAGACGAGATCACTCGCGAACCCCATATCTCAAAGGCAAACCTCTGGGTTCTGATCCACCGAGCAAAGCAAAACCTGAGTGAGGAGCTAGTCTCTGAATGGATTCAGGTTGGCGAGTTCTGGGACCGATTGTCCGCGTAGAGAATACATTTCAGATTTTATTGCATCGGCATATGCCTCTGTTCGTCTCTCAGCTGACCCTTGTTTCATTTCGGAAGGCTGATGACTGACTTCACAGATTTTGAACTGGCGACAGTCACTTCTGAACACCTAACTCGGAAACTGCTACCATGGCCGAAAAGGCAAAAATCATCATCCGCCAGCACTGGACGAAGCGGCATGATCCCGATCCCATTACCCGACAACATGCTCGGAATCTCGTGAAGACGCACATTATCATGCTTCGCAAATGGGATAAGTAAGCAAGAGCTGCCTAGCAGCGCCTGATTATCAGCACTTTTCTGCTCAAAAGCGCCTCAGAACTCCGTTCCGACCTGCAACTTTATAAATTTTAAAATTTATTTAAGTTTTCTTTATATTTAGGTTACAGTAGTCGAATGCGCTTCACGCTCGTATTCCCACTGGCCGCACTGTTTACCTTCCCCAGCCTCCTGATTCCCGAGGCTGAGGCTGCTCCTGAAAAGCGCTCTTTCCGGGCGATTGTTCCCATCGCACAGGGCGTTGCTCCTGGAACGAGCGGGATGAAATCTCAGACCGTTTCAGTCAAGATCCCCCCTCCTCCGGTTCCCCAAATTCGGAATTCCTTGTTCCCGGAGGTTAGCCTCCCCGAAACCGACCTTCCACCAGATGCGTTTGAAATTCCGTTGGAGCCTAAGCCAGTAAGCGAGGTTGAGATCGGCAAATCTTCTGCAGAGATCAAATCGGAATCCAAAGAGAAGATCGATGGCCCAACACTGCAGAAGCTTCGTGATGAGGCACACCGCCTTTCAGATCTTGGACTGACCTATAAGTTTGGTGCCGATGATCCCAAGCAAGGCGGAATGGACTGCTCAGGAAGTATACAGCATCTTCTCTCCAACATTGGGATCGATGGAGTACCCCGCACCTCGTATAACCAGTACTACTGGCTCAGAAAAAAGAAGCTGATTCGCGACGTAAACGGAAAAGGGGCGTCGAAAAAGCTCTATAAGAAACTGTCTCCAGGCGACCTGATCTTCTGGGGAGGAACGTGGAAATCGGGGCACAAGGTTTCCCATGTGATGATCTACATTGGCTATGACCCGACAGCCGACACCCACTATGTATTCGGTGCGCGTGGAAAATCATCCAAAGGCCTCCTTGGAAATGGCGTCGACATATTTGAGCTAGACCCCAATCGCGGCCGCCTTGTCGCACACGGAAAGATTCCAGGCCTGATCTACGAGTAATTACCCTGCGCCTTTCCCTTCAACTACTTCATCGGTGATTTCATCGGTGATAGTAGATCCTCGAGTTCGTCCTCTGAGAAAGTCAGCTTCTGAGGAGTGCCTTCCAGGATCCCCTCAAAAAGCGCTCTCTTCTTTTGTTGAAGCATGAGGATCTTTTCCTCGATCGTTCCCGCGGTAATTAGCTTGTAGACGAAAACCGGATTTTTTTGCCCGATCCGGTAGGCTCTGTCGGTGGCCTGCGCTTCCAGCGCAGGATTCCACCACGGATCAAAGTGGATCACTGTATCCGCAGCCGTGAGATTCAATCCGGTCCCCCCTGCCCGTAGACTGATCAGAAATACTGGCGCTTTCCCAGCCTGAAAATCATCGCACAATTTCCCCCGATCCTTGGATTGACCCGTCAGAATGAGATAACGGATATGCTCCTTTTGAAGCGCTTCCTCAATCAGTGAAAGCATTCCTGTAAACTGCGAAAAGATCAGAATTCGTCGCCCCTCTTGCACCATGGAGGGAACCATATCCATAAGTAGGTCCATCTTCGCGGAGCCTTTCACCTTCTGAGCAGAAGGGAGCGAGAGTAGTCGAGGATGGTTACAGACCTGTCGAAGTTTGAGCAGGGCCTCGAGAACAAGTAAGCGAGACTTTTCCACTCCGAGTCGGCCGATTTCATCGTGAACCTCTCGACTCATTGCAGCCCGAACCGCTTCGTACAGCTCCACTTGCTTAGGCAGCAGCTCCAGTGTTCTCACGATCTCATTCTTGGGCGGAAGGTCCTTAGCCACGAGCGCCTTTGTCCTTCGAAGCATCAACGGAGAAACCCGTTCTGCGAGACGCTTTCTCAGCCCTTCATCTCGATTCTTTTCAATGGGGACACGAAAAGATCGATTGAATCCTTCCTCGCTTCCCAGGAAACCCGGCATCAGGAAGTGAAACAGTGACCACAACTCTCCGAGATTATTCTCAATCGGAGTACCGGAAAGACAGAGCCGATGCCTGGCGTCAATTCGATAAGCGACCCTGGTCACCTGGGATGCCGTATTCTTGATCGTATGAGCCTCATCCAGCACAACATAGTGGAACGGCTGATTCAAAAGCTCCTCGGCGTCTCGAAGCAGAACGGGATAAGAAGTAATCACGAGATCGCAGTGACCAAGAACCGAATAGTATTTCTTTCGATTGGGACCTTGCAAGGCTAGCACGGTCAGCGAAGGAGCAAACTTCTTTGCTTCCTTCTCCCAGTTCGGCACCACGCTTTTGGGAGCTAGGATGAGGCAGGGCAAGTTCCCCCGACCTGACTTCTTCTCAAAGTAAAGATGGCAAAGCGTCTGGATAGTTTTTCCGAGGCCCATGTCATCAGCCAAGATTCCGCCCAGGCCCTGCTCCCGCAAAAACTGAAGCCACTCGAATCCATCCTGCTGGTAGGGGCGCAAGGTCGCGAGAAACCCTTCAGGAGCTTCTGCATTCACCTTGGGTTTGAGCGACTCCAGCTCTTCCGCTTGCTGTCGCAGTTTTTCCGGCGCCGTCTCAACAAGAGCTTCATCTCCGTCGGACCGAATGATCTGAGCTGCTCTAACGCGGTGCAGCCGGACCGTTCCCTCCTCGCCGATCGAGTCCCTATCAAACAGCTCAGACAAGATCGCAAGAATCGTGTGCAACCTACCGGCAGGAAGTGCCACGTATTTTCCTGATTCACCCAATTGAATCGGGATTTTCTTAGTTTTGGGCCACTTCTCGATTGCAGAAAGTGAGCAAGAAGAAGGTCGTGACTCGAGATACCGGACAAGACAGGGGAGCAGATTTACACGCTCCCCATTCAAGCGAATCCCATACTCAAATCCGAACCAGTCCGTTTCCGCTTCCTCTTCGGTAATTTCCCCATAGAAGTCCATGGGCTCGACGACCTGAAGCCCGAACTCGCCATCGACAACAACCTCACAATCGAGAACCTCCAGCTCCGCTTTGCGATTCGAAAGAAAGTCGGCCCAGAAGACCTCCTGCATGCCTCGCCGAATCGCAGAATAGGCATAGCATTGCCGACAGTCAGGTTCAATTTCGTCCCAGGGATAGAGCTCGACCATTCGCTTCAACCCCATCTCCCTGAGCTTGGTTTCTATTCGAGGGTCCTCACTCTCGACCCTCGCGAGAGGCATCTTCTCAAGCACAGAACGAGCATCCGAATCGTCCCAATGAAGAATTCCAGCACGAACATCGGTCGAATACAAAAAGATCTGGCTCTGGAGGACGCCTCCTGACTCAGCCTCATCGCAGATGAGCCCCTTTTCCTTCATCGCCTCAATGAGAAGTGCAGCAACGTGAACACCGTTCCGTGCTTCCTCGTGATCGCTCCGCCCGTCAACCTTCCACTCGGACTCTCCGCTCAAATGGATCACCATGCTTACCTCAGCAGGTTTCCCAGATTCGAGATCTTCGACCTGCCCAAAGATTCCTGCAAACCGCCCTTGAATGTTCGCAGTAACAACTCGCATCGCGCTTGCTCGACAAATTCCGCGTGCGCGACGGAGAGTTTCCGCTGAGAAAATCGATCCCAAAAAAGGAGCCGAACTTAAATCAATCCGCCCAAGTATACCGTGAGGATCCTCACTGTCCTTAATAGGAAGGCGAGACGCAGATGGAGCAAAACGATCGTTCAAGGAGCAGCGAGGGTAAAAAAGGAGCGCCATTCTGCCCAATAAGATAAGAATATCAACCTTTACGAAGAATAAATTCTCGCCCCCTATCGTTTTCGAATTTTCGGCGCCGTACAAAAATGAGCCGGGTGGATTACTCCACCCGGCTGAACAGGTTTACGTCCACAGCCAGGCAAGCCCGACCGCAAAGGGTTATCGTGCCAATTGTGCTTTCAAGCCCCCAATCGCACTCCGATTTCGCTCCAGCAACGCTGTTAGCTTGGCTCGCTCAGTCGATTCTTCAGGCAACTGGTGAGCAACGGAAAGAAGTTCCTGCTGAATTGTCTGCAATTCAGCCATCAGTTTCAGATCATCCTCGGAAGATCGAACTGGATTCGCACTCATCGAAACAGGTTGGAATCCCTGAAGCACTTGGCCAGCTCTGTTTTGCACCGATTTAGCAACGTTATCCAAAGATACGAAGCCACGAACGAAAACATGTGACGAAGTCCCGACCGGGATGCGGGTCGAATCACCCGAATTTTTTACACGACGCTCAATCAATCCGGTCTTGAGCGCACTCTGACCAGCAACCGGAGGAAGATAAGAATCGACTCTATCCGAGGAACGCCTTGAAAAGCCCGCAGGAATCGCACCGTTGGAAGCATCATTCACTTGGAGTCCCGCAGGAACAACCGTATTTGACTCGAGGTAGCTCGCATCAACAGGGGCCTCAAGCGTTTCGAGATTGTCGATCGCCTCAGAGAGAGACATGCTCCCAATATCCTGAGGCTCATTCGCAACCACCAGTCGTGGGACATGAACCCCCGCTGCGGAGTCAAGAGAAGCAACGAAGATCTCCTCACTGACCGTAGGTTCATCGCTTACCACTTCATTGGTTGGAACTGATTGAAAAGACACTTGTGAGCCCACGAAAAGCGCAACCGCTGCGGCCGCAGCCGCCACAGTTCCAATCACCTTCTTCGATCTGCGAAAAGAGAACGGAACAATCTTATCTTCCACCTCTATTGGTTGAAGCACTTCTAGAGCTGGCTCGTTTGATTCCGTCGCCCATTCGTTCTTCAGGCCTTTGGAGAGTAACGACATGATTTGATCCATCGACTCCAATTCTGAGGAAGCGTTAGGAGACATCTCAAGCTTTGCCTCGAACTCACGACGTTCGGAAGTCGTTAGTTCACCCAATGCGTAAGCAGTAAGATCTGGATCGTCGGAGCTAATCGGTTCGCGATTCATAGACTGTGGCAGGTAGTGGGAAAATTCAGGAAAGTTCGACACCCATGAGCGATCGAAGACGTTTGATACCAGTGTGGATGAGGAAACCGACATTGCTCACACTGAGCCCGGTCACTTCGGATATTTCTTTGTAGCTGAGATCTCCCTGAAACTTCAGTCGGATGACTTCTCTCTGATTATCAGGAAGGCGCTCGAGAAATTTAAGGACCTCCTCGAAGCGCTCCTTCTGCTGCATCGCTCCGGACGGATCAGGTTCGGAGTCGTTCATGTTCTCAAAAGCTTCGCCGCCAGAAGTCAGCATCGGATTCTCTTTCCGAAGAACATCAATAGAACGATTGCGGCAGACAGTATAGAGCCAGCTCTTCAGCTTCCCGCGGATCATCTCGGGATCCTGTCGGTGCAACTTGATGAACGTATCCTGCACCACGTCACGGGCACGATCCCAGTCGCCTCCGAGGAGACCTGCCGCATACCCTGTCAAAGGGCCTTCGAAATCCGCCTGAGCGGACTCGACTAAATCACGAGGAGAAACCTCCATGGCTTGTAACGCAGCGGCGGACATGAATAGATGGACTACAACGACTGAAACGCACGTCCCCGCTTCTTATTAGAAAAAAATACTTCGGCAAATTTAAACCAATTTCGCAGATCTACAAATCCAGTCTCTACCATCTCAACAAACAAGCTTGAAACCGACTTTTCGGGATAGATGGCCAGCTCTAGGCTCGGTGATCCTAATCCGCTCCAGCCCCCGTTTTCTCTCCATTCCCTCCCAATTCACTCAGCGCTCTGAGAATTGAGATTGTCAAAAATGAGAGTTTTGGGTTGCATTACTTAAGAAATCCGTAGTATTTGATGTCGTTAACAATTTCTTTTCAATACCACTCATCTTTTAAGGAACCCCGATCATGGCTAAAATTCTAATTATCGACGACGAGGCAGCGATTCTCAACCTCATGTCCAAATCCTGCCGTCAGCAGGGACATGACATCACCGCAGTGCAAACTGGCAAAGAGGGCCTTCAAGCGCTCGATTCAATCAAGCCCGATCTCATGATCGTTGATCTCTTGATAGGAGATATGAACGGCCTCGACATCATTCGATACAACGAAGAACACCATCCAGAGACCCAAGTCATCATGGTGACTGGAAATGGCTCCGTAGAGACCGCCGTAGAAGCAATGCGACTCGGAGCATTTGACTACCTCACCAAACCGTTCGAACTGGCCGACCTGCAGCGGACAGTCGAGCTTGGCCTTCAGCAGACGGGTGAATCCGCTCCAGCGGTCGACGAAGGCTTCCGCTCTGCATCGATCACGCCTCCCTCTGTGGGAATGATCGGAGACAGTCCCAAGGTCAAAGAGATCCAGTCGATCGCTGATAGGATTGCGAACAACGATTCGCCAGTTCTCCTAGAAGGTGAGTTTGGCTCTGGAAAGCAAATGGTCGCTCGAAGCATTCACAACGCGAGCAGTCGCAAGGACGCACCATTCAAAGTGCTTCAGTGCTCCGCCCTACCAGAAGAATTACTGGAGACAGAACTGTTTGGTTCTCCTATGAGCCGGGGAGAGACGATATTCTCCCGCGCTGCAGGTGGAACTGTTCTCCTTGAAGAAATTCACGTGCTCCCTGTTCGACTTCAGTCAAAACTCGACAGCTATCTTGAAGAGATCACAACACGCCGCATGATGGGTGACCTCCCTCGCCACATGGACGTCCGTTTCATCGCTTCCTCAGCAAAGCCACTTCAAGAAGGAATTGAGAAAGGAAGCTTCCGTGAAGATCTTTACTATAAGATTTCTGTTATCCCAATTGAAGTGCCGCCGCTGAGAAGCCGTGTCGAAGACATTCAACCATTGGCTGAGCATTTCTTGAAACAGTATTCTGATCGCACTGGAGTCCCAGTCCCTGAGATTGATAAGTATGCCAAGCGTCTTCTCGAAGGTTACAGCTGGCCAGGGAATGTCGGCGAGCTTCAGAATGCTATCGAGCGCGCCTGCGCATTCTCTGAAGAGAACCGAATTCGTCCGGTCGACCTCCCACCAAAGGTCACACAGAAAGTAGAAATCACTGACGAGGACGAGAAAACTACGCACCACCTTCCGATTGGAACGGGACTCTCAGACTACATTCGTAAGCAGGAGAAGCTGTTTATCAGGGAGACGCTGAAATACAACGAAGGATCCAGAGAGAAAGCTGCCAGTATGCTCGGTGTAAGTATCGCAACCCTCTATCGGAAAATGGGTCTGAAACTTGAGAAGGACAAGATGCTGGCGAAATAACCTGCTTCACGATTTTTATGATCGATTTTGATAAACGCATCTCCGAAATTCGGACGAGGCGTTCCTCTCTCCTGAGTAGCTTTTCTCCAAGCCGAATTCCTTACGATCGGGCAGCCCTAGTTGCCCGCCGAAGGTGACTTTAGTGTCGGAGCGAGAATCTCTCTCTGCCAAGCAAGAAGCCCTTCGAACTTCTCCTCTTCTTTGAGATTCTTCGACGCCAACTTCTCCATCACAGAACGAGTGGCGATCATTGTGCTATCAACGTTCAGCTTCTCTGCCTCCTGATTTCGAAATTGACGAATGGATTCGAAATAGGCTTCGTTGATATCGAGACGCAAACCATTTCCGCGAATCTTTCTCGAAGGATATTCTGATTCAGGAACGCCTTGGGCCTCCTCTACCGCCGACATCATTCGCCGAAAATATCGCTCCTTCAGATAATGGGGAGGCCGCGGCTCCCCAGTTTCGTCAAGGGATATTGCCATTCTCAAAATCTCCTGGTTCCCCAGGAACTTAAATGCCGGACGATCGAGCTTCTTACACTCTCCATCACGCCATACCCAGAGGTGCCTCAAATAGTTTAATGCCCTGCGAGAAAGCTTCCCCCACCCCGAAATCCTCCAAATCTCATCGTCGGATTTTCCGTCTCGCTTGAGAACAGAACTCCGTGCTGCATCGCAGCTCTCGATAAACCAGTCGTGACGACCGCACTCCTTCAATCGAGCGACAAACTTGTCCCCCAGGTCCAGAAGGTAGCGAACATCATTGTAAGCGTATGCCAACATCTTCTCACTGAGGGGCCGCTTACTCCAATCCGCCTTCTGTGACTGCTTCGAGACCTTAATTCCGTATTCATCCTCAAGGAGGTTGGCGAGGCCGAACTTAGGTACGCCAAGGAGTCTAGCAGCGATCTGAGTGTCCAGGATCCGTCGTGGCACCCACCCGAAAGTCATGTCGAACATCGAGATGTCATAGTCAGCACCATGCATCCAGACCGACTCAAATTGATCGATGAATCCGGGAAATCGTTTCATCCCCTCTTTCCCAATCGAAAGAGGGTCAATAATCGCAAGATCACCTGGAATCGAAAACTGGATCAGACAAAGCTTCGTTTCATACGAATGCATGCTGTCAGCCTCGGTATCAATCGAGCAGGCCTGCAGGTCACCTGAAGCAACCACATCAGTAATGAACTTCTCAAGCTCTGCCTCGGTGCCAAGGTAGCTTTCTGAGACCTCGTAAAAAGGATCGTTTTCCGCCGATTCAGCCATAGGAGAATGAGTGACCGCGATCCTATTGGATCCCGCGAAGCAGCAACTCAGCATTCGAATTCGTCGACTTAATCAACTTCAGCAGCACCTCCATCGCTTCGGGTGCTGGTCGTTGTGCCATCTGTTTCCGAAGACTGTTGATTCGCTGAAACTCCTCGGGATGATAGAGCAGATCGTCTTTCCTTGTACCGCTCTTAAGAAGGTGGATCGCAGGGAAAACTCGTGACTCTGCCATCTCTCGATCGAGAGTGATCTCCATATTGCCGGTTCCTTTGAATTCCTCAAAGATGACATCATCCATTCGGCTATCCGTTTCGATGAGACAAGTAGCAAGAATCGTCAGACTGCCTCCTTCTTCGACATTTCGAGCCGCTCCAAAAAACCGTCTCGAACGTTCCAGCGCTTTGGGTGAAATGCCACCACTTCCGATGGGACCACCGCCTCCACGACCTCCACGTCGGCCCTTCTTTCCTCCACCACCTCCGCCAGATTGGCTGGCCGAGTTGTGGGCGCGGGCAAGACGAGTCAGGCTATCAAGCAAAACAACGACGTCTTTGCCGGACTCGACAATTCGCTTCGCACGATTCATGACCATATCAGCGACCTGGACGTGCCGGTTGGACGATTCATCAAAAGTAGAGCTGTAAACAGAGGCATCCACAGTCTCGCGAAAGTCGGTGACCTCCTCAGGGCGCTCATCGAGGAGCAGAATGATAAGCTCAACGTCAGGACTGTTCTTCTTGATCGAAACCGCGATATTCTTGAGGAGGATTGTCTTTCCCCCGCGAGGAGGAGCAACAATCAATCCTCGCTGCCCTTTCCCCAGTGGAGCAATCAGATCAATAACCCGTGTCGAAGGGGCTCCATCCGCGACCTCGAGAATCAACCGTTCGGAAGGAAACAAAGCCGTAAGATGATCAAACCCAGTTGGCTCTTCCCACTTTTCAAAAGGAACATCCTCCACTGAGATGATCGACTCGACGGAAAGAAACTTCTCTCGATCTCTCGGAGGACGAATTACACAGCGTAACTTTTGGCCAACCTCAAGGTTGTGATTCTTAATCAAAGCCGCCGGGACATAAACATCGTCGGCATTAGAAGCAAAGCTGAAGTCTGGCCACCGCAGAAACCCGAAGCTGTCACCTGAGAAATCGAGTAAACCCTCTCCCTCCATGGCTGTCCCATGCTTTCCGTAGAACTTGAGGAGCTCGAATACGAGTTGATGCTTGGACTGTATCCCAGCAACTCGGAGATCAGCTTCCTGAGCAGCCTTATGCAGGTCGTTCAGCGAACGATTCTGGAAATCGTTGATGTCGATCTTATCCGGAACGCTTGGGGCGTTCTGCGCTTCATCACTCGTTTCCTGTGTTTCAGCGGCAGGCTCCGCGGCTGTCTTGTCTGTCATTCGCTTACGTAGGGTTGGCAACGATCCGCCAATTGCTGGATCTGTGCCTGGAAGAGATCTTCGCTTCCGTCATTCCAGACTACGAGATCGCTCCGAGATATCTTTGTTTCTATCGGTAATTGGGAATCTAGAATCTGCCCGGCCAATTCACTCGTCAGCTTCCGTTTTTCTGTAATTCGATTGATCTGAGTTACTCTTGACGCTGCTACTGTGAGATCGAGATTTCTCGAAACAGGGAACTCCACTTCATACAAAAGAGGAACCTCCAGCAAGACAATGCACCGGTCTCCCTTCCGTTGTCCCAGGATCGCTTCTGCGCGTTCCAGCACGCGGGGGTGCAAGAGCAGTTGAAGCTTCTCACGAAATTCAGAATTTTCAAATACCTGTTTTCGCAATACATCTCGATTCAATTCCCCTCCCTGGAACAAATTGAACTCCGTTCCCAAAAACTTGATTCCCTCTTTAATTCTTTTCTCTTCGAGCAGCTCGGAGACAGCTCGATCACTGGAGAACCACTCGCAGCGATCAGGCGGCATCATTTCGACAAAACGCTGGCAGAACTGACTTTTCCCGCAAGCGGCGCCCCCAGTTACTGCGATCACGATCATCTCTTTATGCTTGCCTTCTTTACAACTGCGGGATTCACCCAATAAAAGAGCGTGACTGGTATCAGCCACGCTCCTCAGACTCCTGACTCAAAAATTTCGAGCGGAGATATCTGCCTAAATCTGAGCCTACTTCATATAGGGAAGAGCACCTGCAGGAGCGAAATTAGTAGGCGCTCCGATAGGAGGGCGAGGGGTAGGCTCAGGAAGAGGCTCGTCGACGATTCCACCATTGATTGGCATTCCCGCAGGGTCCATAAGCTGAGCCTTGACGAAAATCGTCAGATTCTTCTTCAGGTGTTGCTCAACACTCGAACGGAACAGACGCCCAACAACCGGGAGGTCACCGAGAAGAGGCACTTTATCCTCCACGTCCTGAATGTCCTCACGGATCAAACCACCAAGAGCAACCGTCTGACCATCCCAAATCGTGACCTGTGTGGTCACTTTCCGCGTGTTGAAAACAGGCATGTTGATCGTGTTAGGAGTAAGAGGCACAACCTGAGGCACTCCAAGAACAACCTGAGTCGTGTTGATCGGGCTACCGTAGTTGATGAATCCGTCGAACTCGACAACTTCTGGCGCCAGGTTCAAATCAATCGTAAACTCATCTGCTCCGAGAACAGGATCAACTTCCAAGGTCACTCCCGTGTTTCGGGTCTCGAACGCGGTTGGTGTAGCAGGAGTCACGGGGAAAACGGAAATTGTCACGTTACCTCCACCACCTCCGCCACCGCCGAAGTTAGTTGGAATCTCTGGTGGATCATACTCAGTAGGGTAGATGAACTCACGAATTACCTCAATCTTCGCACGCTGACCACTACGAGCCATAACCGAAGGAGCTGAAAGCAAGTCAGCACCCTTCTTTTGACTGAGAGCACGGATCATTAACGAGAACTGTGGATCAGTAAAGACACCGGCGATACCGAAGACAGCGGGAGAGCTTCCTAACGGCGGCTCTCCACTGATGAGCCCATCGATCGAATTCCCGGAAATGGCCCTACTACCCGAACGGAGAGCAGAGGTCAGCGGATTCTGTCCAATAACCGTTCCGTTCAATGGATCCACAAAATTGAAGTCAGCAGGCGCAGATGGGTTGGCGACATTTCCGTTCGTTCCACCGCCAGCGAATACGCGGGGTGTGCCACCGTCCAAGTCAAAGGCGCCCAAAGTCCAATCGAAACCAAGCTCGTCGTTGTCCTGCTCGGAAATCTCGACGAAGCGTGAAGTAATGTAAATCTGCTTCTCAACGCCATCATTGATCGACTCAATGTAGGCTTCGACCAACTCCATCTGATCGGCCGTGTTTCTGACAATCAACTGTGAACTGGTCTTGTTGTAAATCGCACTGGAACCGGGAGGGAAGGAAATGCCTGCATTGGCAAGAATGTCCTTTGCTTTTGGTCGAGCCTGGATTGATCCAGCACCTCCACCCGCAACAGGGTCAGCAAACGGATCCGCCGCTGCAGCTCCGCCTCCGCCGCCACCATCACCTGCACCGCCAGAGAGAAAGGTCGGAGGAACCACGTAGATATTGGTAAACATGTCAGCGTCAGGAGTAGAAAGAGGGACAACCAGAACAGCGTTTGTCTCCACCTTATACTTCAACTGAGCTAGCGACGTTGTGTAACGAAGAGCTTCTGCCAAGGGGACGTTTCCAAGACGAAGCGTGATGAGCGTGTCTGCCAAACCACCGCCTCCGCCGCCACCCGCAGGGGCACCACCTCCTCCACCGAAAGCGAAACCGCCTCCTGCATCACCATCAACTGCTGGAGCCGCCGGCGCTGCCGCACCGAGAACACCCGCATCCAGAACAATGTTGAGACCCTTACGAGTAGGATCAGACTCATTCACGTCCAACTCGACACTTCTCTCCTGAAGAAACTGCAACGCATCTTTCAGTGGAGTGTCAGAAAACTCGATACTAGGAATGATAATATTCTTCAGCTTGTCTTCAATCCTACGAATATCAGTTGTGCTCGTGTCAGTTGGGATATCGACAACAGGTCCTCCTTCAAGTCCAGCCGGCACTGGAGACTCCCAACCTCCCGCGATCTCACGCATCATCTTCGCACGAGTGTGATCGTAAGCTGCGTCGTAGTAATTCATCCGAAAACGCTCGTTCTCTTCCTGACCACGACGAGCACCCTCGTTGTAGGGATCGTCATTAAGCGCTTTGTGGAACTCACGATCAGCTCGATCGTAATCTCCAATGTCCATGTAACCCTGTGCGGTCTTAAGAGCCAGCTTTACCCGACGAACACGCTCCTGATGACTCGGCGTCATCGCAGGAGAATAGTAATCAGGATCGTTCAACTGCTCGAGCAAGCGCTTTCCGTCAATATTGTCCGGGTCGATGCTGGGCTGAAGAACTTCCTCAACGATCGCAAGCGCTTCTGGATAGCGACCTTCATCGGCTCTTTGGCGAGCAAGAAGGACACTGGCCCGTGAGAACTGGTTGATGTATGCACGTCGGCGAGGCTCAGTCATCGGAGCTTCGGGAAGCAAATCGAGAGCCGCACGGTAAGAATCGATCGCTCCCTGATAATCTCCATCGGCCATCAACTGAGACCCACGCAAAGCAGCCTCATCAGCCTTCTTCACGTTCTCCTGCAGTTTTACAACATAGGAAGCTGCGATTTCAGGAACTCCTCCGTAGCCAGCCTTCGCTGGTTCAGCTTCGAGATTCGTCACACTGCAGATTCCTGCAAGCCCGGCAAGGATCCAAAGCGTCCGGCAGCATTCACGGGTTAAATTGTTCATCTTCATAAAATTGTCTGTATCCTGAGCCTACAGTAACCGATTAATCTGGAATCCCCAATGGAAACCAGAATATTGGGTCATTGTCAACTTCTACTTCTTCTGAATTTCGAGAGAAACTTCGGGAGATTCTCCTGTCTGGTAAATAATGGTTACGGAATTCTCTTTCACTTCTTTGACTCGATATTTGGTTTCCGGATCAAGGAGGAGGTTGAATGCATCCCCTTCTTTCACAAAAAACTTCTTTCCAGGTTCAAGGAGGAACTCAAGCTCGGCGAAATAAGTGGGCATGAGCTCAGGAACGCCCTTCACGAGAAGATGCTGAGTCTGCTTGGGAAGATATGTGATCTTTACCACGGAAGCATCCACAGTGATACCGTTGCGTTGGGCTGACTTCTCTTCGTATCCATCCACACGAAACTGTCCATCTTCGGAAGTCTCACCGGACTGAATGATGAAATTGTCCCCCTTCTTCCATTTTGCCGTCGGTATCCTGGCGATCTGAAAGCGCTTTTCATCTAGTTTCGAAGAGAACTTCAAGACATACTCTTCCTGCTGGCGAGAATGCATCACCATCTTTTCGGCATATGGCGGATGTGAATCAGCAGCCACAGGATCCGTTTTTGCATTCCATTCCGCAATATTCGTAAATCCGTCACCATCAGGATCCTGCTGCAACACACTCGAGTTGAGAAAGTCGAGATTGTTGTCCACCAGCCAAGCGTTGCTGACAGGTTCCCGCAGCCTGGGAGCCGTCGGATCAGTCATATCGATCAATGCTCCTCGAGACTCCACGATCGGAACCGACACGAAAAGCGGAACCGACTTGGGTCCAACGACAAGGTTATCCCAGCGACTTTCCTTTTCTACAAATCGTTCTGCGATTTTCACAACCGGCACCCCGGTTTCCTGGATCTCGTTATTGGGGGTGACCGTCAGTAGGCTGAACCGACCGCCGAATCCAAGAGCCTTGGTCAAAAGAAGCCCAGAGAGTCCAATCACTACTAGCCCCACTAAGAGCAACAATATTTTGTCCCACGTTTTTCCGTTCATTTCTGTTTCCCTACTCGTGTCGTCTTATCTTCACCTTCTGCTGCAGCTACTTCTTCCGGCTTCAGGAAGCGGACAATATCCACGACCATAAAAACATTCAATTTCTCCTGCCCCATAAGGACTCGAGCGTCCTCATCCGACCGGAGAAAACCCTCTGCCTTAGCCTTGGTATCTAATTCGGCGGCCGTAATATTCTCGTAGTCCCACTGCTGCAACCTCTCCAAATCAGCGATCTCTTGGGTGGTCGGATTCGTGTAGCGAGGCGAAGACTGAGTTGGGTCAGCCGCAGTCAGTTTGATCGGACCATCCAACTGCTCATTTTTGACTTTCAAGACCCGAACAATATAGAAAAAACCTTTGTCATTAGCGAGGTCGTTCACAAAGCCCTGAAAGCAATCGTGTGATCCCTCGAATCGCAGGCGAACAGGATACTTGTGCACCACTGATCCCTCTTCAGCCTCTCCCCCACCGGATTCTCCAGCAATCGGGTCACGATCAAAGGTCAGAAGACGATTGCAGCCATTCTTAACAAGGGTGCGTAAGAGATGATCAATTGCTTCCAATTCGTAATCCAGATAAGGAACCATCTCCTGCGGAGGGATCAGGTTGCTGTATGCATTGAATCCCAGTTGGAACTCAGCGGGATTCTCCATTTCGAGATTTCCTTCCTGAGCCACTTTTCGGAAATCCTGAATCCGGGTCTTCAACAATTGCTGAAACTCGGTACTCGCAAGAGAAGTGTTAAGAGAACGCTGAAAGGAGTCCA
Organism: Verrucomicrobiales bacterium; assembly: GCA_965657775.1. Taxonomy (GTDB): domain Bacteria; phylum Verrucomicrobiota; class Verrucomicrobiia; order Verrucomicrobiales; family DEV007; genus Arctic95D-9. The sequence goes on along the minus strand of CBFHPY010000003.1, from coordinate 697,563 downwards.
GTCCCACAAAAAGCCCGTCAACCGCCTCCTGATAATCTTTCGCCTTCGCTGCGAGTGCCTCTGCGTTATCCTTGTCTGGATAGGGACTACGCCGCTCCAGGCTCTCAATAGTCCCGACACGGCTATCCCAGTTCCCCAGGGCCTCCGTATATTTCCCGTAACTCGAAAACGCGTAGAACCCTGCACCTCCAAGCACGAGCACAGAAACAATTCCAAAAGCGGTCAACCAAACCTTATAATTCATAAACGATTTATTCCTATTTCGTAAATTTTACCTGATTCTCCTCAGGAAGAGGAAGCGTCATCTGCCAAGTGTAGGCAAACCGATCACCTTTCTGCCCCGAAGTAACCGTGCTGATCTCGCTGATTTCAGCGCCTTTCAGCGCGAAAAATGACTGAGGGGATTCGCTCTCAGCATCAGCCTTGAGCGCATCGAAATAATCATAGACGTCCTGCATCCCCCCACTGGTGTTCTCACGCCAGAGCCCTTGAAGAGAAAAGGAATCGATGATTGCTTCTGTCCCAGTTGGCACAGCCGCGAGAGCCGAATTCTCGTCTTCAATAACGGGCTGACCCCCTGCAAGAGGCTCAAGGACAGTGATGAAAATATTGTCACCATCCATTTTTGAACTCAGGTAATTAAAAACCCGCACCCAGTAAACTCGGTGTCGGATCGCTTCGACGTAGGGTTCTTTCTGCGCGTCGATCTTCAGAATCTCCGCCTTTTGATCCTCGATTTCCTCATTATATTTGCTAAGCTGATCCGCCTTAGCTTCCACATCAGTCGCCTTAGCTCCTGCAACTTCAGCCCCTTTCGAAAAGTAAAATCCGAGCGCTCCGAGAAAGAGAGCGAGGACCGCAACCGCCAGAATGAGAGCGGGCTTCTTTTTCTCAAGATCCTTAGCTTTCTGAGCAGATTCTGGAATCAGCTCAATACGAACAGGAATGTCGCCGGTTTGAGAAAGAGCACTTCCGACCAGCTCTCCTAAAGTATGAGCGTTTGAACTGACCAGTTCCTGATCAGCCGAAGCTGCGACAGTCACATTGCGAATCGCGTTAAAATAGTCGACCGGCAAATTCAGCTTCTCGGCGAAGAACTCGCGAATAAACGGCAGCCCTGCGGCAGCACCACTCAAGAGAACAAAACCTGGCGCTGAACCGCCCTGCTGGCTCCTGTATTGAGTGATCGTTCGCATGATCTCCGAATGAAGCCGGGTCAGAGAGTTTCTCAGAACCTTCGATATGGCAGCGATTTCGGGGTCTTCGTGATCAGCATAAGCACCCCCCAATGATACAAATCCATCTGCCACCTTGCGGAGATCAGACTCCGTAAAGTTATTCCCGAATTCCTTGGAAATCGCGCGAGTCAAATCGGCCCCTCCAATCTTAATCGTTCGAATGAAGACTTTTCCACCCTCTCGGAAAATCATATCGGTCGTTCTCGCACCGATATCGACGAGAAGAATACAATCCTCTACATCTGCATAGTTGAAGGCCAGTGAATTGTAGAGTGCCACCGGTGCTACTTCTGCACCTAGAGACTTCAGTCCAGATTCTTCAACAATCGCATCGATATCGTTAATTTCGTCCGACTTAACGGCTGCCAGAACAACCTCGACTTCGATATCATCAGGCTCCCCCATCAACTGGAAACCCCAGACCACTTCGTTGATCGGGTAAGGAACCTGCTGTTGAGCCTCAAACTCGACGATCTGATCGACCTGCTCCCCTTCCAGTGCGGGAAGGCTAGCGAATTTCATCAAAACAGGAAAAGAGGAGATCACGTAGATCGTCTTCGATCCCTTCACTTTCAGGCCCGAAACAATTTCTTTGAGAGCCGCTCCGGTCTGCGCATGCCTTGTATCATCCTCAGCAGGGTCTCCGATAAAATCGCGGCGCTCGAGACGGTCCATTCGGAGACCGCCCCCTGCCGTCTTCGAAAAGACGGCGCCAGTAACCTGCTGGGATCCAATATTAAAAACTATCACTCGATCGTCTGCCATGATGAAATCTAGAAACCTTTCTGAGAAAAACGAGGACTAACGGGACTTCTCGGATTGCGCATAGCGATCGATCCAGAGAAGCGCGAATGGAGTATCCGACTTCGATAGAATGCCCGGCTGCGTTCCCGTCGCCTGCCAAAATTTTGCGCGGCTTCCGCTCTGGGTAGACTTACCACCGACGATCACACCGTTGTAGATTACTTCCACTCCCATGGCCTCAACAGCGGAGTCCTGGAAACGTCGAAAATCACCGGTAATCTCTCCGAGCGTATTCGGAGCAATGTAGACAGCAGAGTAGTATTCCTCCCCGGCGAGCATATTCAGATGCTTCACATCTCCAGTGAGAACACGAGGATTCCCGTTCTGATCGCGGAAACCAATGTAGTAGCGGAAAAGCAACTCGGGCACGACCGCGTCTCTTGGGCCGTCGATTTGAAACTCGACCTCAATCTCAAGCCAATCCCGCGGATTCGGGATGCTCTTGTCCTTCACTCCGTTCGCCTGGAAAGTTGGAGTCTTCTGAGTCTGTTTCTCCATTTTCTTCACGTCAACATCGCCCACTTGCAATTGTAGTTGCTGGGTTTGCGCAAACGCGAAAAGGCCTGAGAGCCCAAGAACGGCGAGAGTAGAAAAGAGAGTTTTCATTGGGTAAATGATCGGGGATTAATGGAGCGAGAACGGTCTTCCGCACTCTAACGTGAGAATTCTAAGCCAGTTGCATCATGCAGGTAAAGGCTCAAATCGACTCAATTCTCGGTTTTTTTTCGGAAGTAGTCGATCGTTTCGACAATTCCATCTTCGAACCTGACTTTTGGCCCCCATCCAAGAGCTTCTTCAGCTCGGGAAATGTTGGGCTGCCGGACCTTTGGGTCATCCTCGGGCAATGGGCGAAATTCGATGGACGATCCCGTTTCAATCAACTCGGTGATTTTCTCAGCAAACTGAAGAATCGTCATTTCACGGGGATTGCCAATATTCACAGGGTCATGAGTGTCGCTTTGCGAGAGTTTAAAAATCCCATCGACGAGATCACTGACGTAACAGAAGCTCCGAGTCTGGCTTCCATCACCGAATACGGTAATCGGCTCACCTTCGAGGGCTTGCCCGATGAAAGCAGGAACAACCCGCCCGTCCCGTAACCTCATTCTGGGTCCATAGGTGTTGAAAATTCGAACAATCTTAGTATCGACGCCATGAGTCCGGTGGTAAGCCATCGTGATTGCCTCCGCGAAACGCTTGGCCTCATCGTAAACCCCTCTCGGGCCAATCGGATTCACGTTACCCCAATAGCCCTCAGTCTGAGGGTGAATCAGTGGATCCCCGTAGACCTCCGACGTGGAAGCCAAGACAAAAGTAGCGTCTTTGTCTTTCGCCAAGCCCAACGCATTGTGAGTTCCTAGAGACCCCACCTTGAGAGTTTGAATGGGCAACTCAAGATAGTCCATCGGGCTCGCGGGTGAGGCAAAGTGAAAGACGTAGTCCACAGGCTCCTCGATCGAGATATACTGAGTCACATTGTGCTCAACGAGATCGAAATCAGGATTGTCGGCCAAGTGAGCGACATTGTCCTTCGAACCGGTTAGCAGATTGTCGACTGCGATGACTCTATGGCCTTCGGAAAGAAGGCGGTCCGAAAGATGAGAACCTAGAAAGCCAGCTCCCCCGGTAACGACGGAAGTAGGCTTGGAGGACTCACCCGATGATTGCATGGGGTGTGTTCTCATGAAGAAGCGGAACGGTCAACTGATTAAACCACTTCTGGAAAGAGAGCCCTTTAGAAAAATTAAATTCTTAGACTACTCAATGATTTCTGTAATTTTTACGAATTTGCCTCGGTTGGACTTTCCACCTGCCACTTCGTTTACTCCCACAATGAAATAGGATCTTAGGATCCCGTTTCCTGGAAAAAAGCTCAACAGGAACTCCACTCGATTTCGAGCAACATCCCGGCTTGCCGTTTCTGAGGGAGTGTAATCCGCTCCTCCTCTATGGTGAAGCGTGCATCATTATTTTTCTCGAGCACCTCACGCTACCTCACGACTGCGATATCTCTTGAGGCATAGTTAACGGCAGATCGGATTTCGAAATTCATCAGGACCGAAAAGAGCGGCTCGACTGATTTCTCCGGCACATCCTGTCGTTTTGATTCCGCTTTCCGCTTCTTTGGAGAAGGCTCCTGATTCGACAAATGAACCTTCTTCTTCGACTGCCATTTCGCTGGATTCTGAGGTTTCAAGGCCTGTTCTTCCAGAGCTTTCTCCAACGCCTCCATCCGCTCTGTCTTCACGGCTTGTTTCTGCTAGGCAGTATGAAGGTTCTCTCGCGTACGAATCAGTTCAGCCTGCAATCTCTAGTAGCGGTTCGGATCCGCTTACGTAGCGACCGAAAATAGAGACAAGCTAGCGAGGATTCCTGCGCCTCCACTCAACTTGATCCGTACAAAATGATTCATCTTCGAAAGATGTCGGAAAAACTGCTTTGAGAGTAACCGCTTTTCGTAGAAACGAGACAGTTTCTTTCCCTTCTCGTGGCAAGGGAAACGACTGAACCTCTACTCGTCGGTCTCTTCAAGCTCAACGTCGACACGAATGCCATGCTTCTGCGCAGAGGCGATCGCAAGGCTGCGAATGGAGCCGATCGTCTTTCCGTTCTTGCCGATGACACGACCGGCGTCATCGGGATGGAGTCGAATTCGGTAGAGATGCCTCTCTCCGTCGCGATCGTGAAGCACGCTGGCTTCTTCGGGGTGCGTGATCAATTGCACGACCACATACTCAAGGAATTCCTGGATAGCGAGTTCAGGTTCCATGACTCCGAAATCGGAAGTTCACGACGAATGATGTCGCCGTGGGAGAAAGCAGGCGATCAGGCCTGAGCTCGGCGGGCCTTTTTGATCAGACTGCGAACCGTGTCAGAAGGCTGTGCGCCCTTCGAAACCCACTCGTCCACCTTTTCAAGATCAACGGTAGCTTGATCTTCGTCCTTCAACGGATCGTAGGTTCCAACGGCTTCGATGAAGGCTCCTTCTCGACGCTTACGTCCGTCCGCAACAACAATGCGATAATAAGGACGTCCTTTGGATCCTTCGCGTCTCAATCTGATCTTAACCATTTCCCTGTAGTAGTGATGTAGGATTGGGTCCTTTCGGACCGGTATCTCCGGCTTGTTTCCCGAGAGACTCCCCTCTCATAATCGGAGGGGAGAACTCTGTAAGGCTGAATCACAAAAAATCAAACGGTAGTTTTCTGATTCTTTTGGGAACCCATAAGATTTTAGCCAACATTGTCGATCAATCCAATCATGCCCCCCTTCTTTTCATCTTATAATTCGGTTATCTAAAGTAGCGTTCCTAGGTCGCCTTCTTTTGCTCTTGAGAGCGTGTCGATTCTTTCCGTTGCGATTCTTTGAATTTTGGGTCTTCGTCTTCGGAAATGGATTTTCTGCGCAATTATGATCTGGAAAACCAGGTTCTCTCTCTAATTGAGGCAACGAAAATCACCTCCATCGAGTCGGTTCAGGAACTCTGGAGCGGATATGGCCGGATCGTTCGCGTTGCACTTCAAGGTGCCAGTGTGCCGTCCGTGATCGCGAAACAGATTTATCTGCCTCAAACCCAGAATCACCCCCGAGGTTGGAACACCGATTTCTCCCATCAGCGGAAAGTTCGATCCTACGAGATCGAAACCCACTGGTATCAGAACTGGGCAGATCAGTGCGCTCCGGTTTGTCGAATCCCCAATTTCCTGGGCTTCTCACGGTCCGGGGATCATATCCTTCTCCTTCTCGAAGATCTCAACGAATCAGGATTCCCCAAACGAGAAACGAGTCCTCCACTCGCAACGATCAGGAAGTGTCTCGAGTGGCTAGCCCGATTCCATGGACTGTTTATGAACAGCACTCCTGAAGGGCTCTGGGACACTGGAACTTACTGGCACCTCGCAACTCGTCCTGACGAGTGGAAAGAACTCGACGACCTTCCGCTGAAGAATGCGGCCTCCGAAATTGATGCGCACCTCACCGCAGCTACGCATCAAACGCTGGTCCACGGTGATGCAAAACTGGCAAACTTCTGCTTCTCATCCGAGTCTGAAGACGTCGCCATGGTCGATTTTCAGTATATCGGCGGTGGCTGCGGAATGAAGGACGTCGCTTACTTTCTCGGAAGCTGTCTCGATGAAGAATCCTGTGAGGCGATGGAACAGGAATTGCTCTCCCACTACTTCGAAGAACTAGAGGGAGCGATCCGCTTTCATCATCCAACCCTCGATCCTGATTCAGTCGTCACGGAATGGAAAACACTCTACTCTTACGCTTGGACCGATTTTCACCGCTTTTTGAAAGGATGGTGCCCTGGGCACTGGAAAATAAACGGATACAGTGAGAGACTGGCTCGCGAAGTGATCGGTCAATTGAAAACCAAATCATGATTCTCGAGGAGCGCACCGCCCACGCCGAACTCGCAGAGCGAGCCGCAGCGAGAGCGGCTGCCCACATCCGAACCTCGGTGGGAAATCATCAGGAAACCCGGTCCAAAACAGGGAGTGGATCACTCGCTTCCCAAGTCGTTACCGAGGTCGATTTTGCGTGTCAGGAAATAATCCTCGCCGAATTGAAGGAGAGCCTATCAATCCCCGCGATTGGGCTCCTCACGGAAGAACTGGAAGACGACTCCAGCCGGCTCCATTCAGACCACTTCTGGTGTATCGATCCCCTCGACGGAACCCTACCCTTTATTGAAGGAGTTCCAGGATATTCTGTTTCCATCGCCCTCGTTTCGCGCGACGGAGTTTCTCAACTTGGCGTCATCTCGAATCCTTACACTGGAAATACATACCGGGCCGTTCGTGGAGGAGGCATCCTTCTCGATGGTGAAGTCTGGAAACCGCAACCACGCGCCGATTGCACCCTTCATTGGATGATGAATCGCAGCATGAAGACCCATCCAGATTTTGATCAAATTTCCAAAGAGATGCAGCAGCTCGCTACGCGGTTCGGATACACCGAGTTGGAAACCTTTTCGACCAGCGGCGGAGTCATGCACGCCTGTCGCGTCCTTCACGATGCTCCTGCCGTCTATTTCACCCTACCCAAAACAGGAACCGGAGGAGGTTCCATCTGGGACTATGCGGCCACGGCCTGTCTCTTTGCAGAAGCGGGTGTCGCAGTCACTACGGCGTATGGCGAGCCGCTTCATTTGAATCATCCGGAGACTACTTTCATGAGCCATTGCGGCGTCATCTATGCCTCCTCGCTCGAACTACGGAAAGCGATCCAGACTCTTGCAACTCAATACCTGATTGAGTAGAGAATCCTCTACTTTTTCGCATCTCGGACTTCCCGAAATGCCTCGGCATAGCGCTTACCAAACACAATGTAAGACTCGCGATCAAAATGGACACCATCCTTGTCGGTGAGTCCCTCCGAGCTGACAAACGCGGAACGTGAAACCTTTGCTGAAAGACTTTGATGCGCCGCATCGACCATCTCCTTCCACTCGTTCCACGGACGCTTCGCCCACTTGCCCATTCCTCCGGCAATGAAGGGAACATCGGGTGATTCGAAGGCAGTTCGAAACCGACTTATCAATTGATGGAGACGCTTTTCATAGTCCGGGGCGAGACTCTCTTTCGAGTCTGATTCACCCTGATGCCACAGAATCCCTTTGAGCGTTCCGACTTCGAGAGCAGTATGGGCGCGCTTGGACATATCATCCCAGGGATGAGTTTTCGTAGACGCATGGTATCCACCAGGCTCCCAGGCTTGAATCGGTGAACCGCCGACCGCACACGGAATCAGCCCGACGACGATATCCGAATCCTCCTCTGCGAGTTCCATTCCAAATGTTCTTCCGAGACCGACTCCGGCAATTGGCTTATCAAAATGCATCGGATCTACCGCAGGAACCCACTTCCCATCGCGGCTGAGCATGAGAACCCGAGGCTGCGGAACCTTGTCTCTCTCAATCATTTTCCCACGCCCAGCCATATTCGACTGCCCGACCAGCAAGTAGAGATGAAACTTGGATTTCTCTGGAATCGATAACTCGCTTGACCGGGCAATACCCGACCCAAGAAACAACGCCGTGACTACCAGAAGAACGGATATTGGATTTCTCATTGCGAAGTCATATCATGAGACAGAGCGAAAAGAAAACGCCATTATTTGCCGTGCTCAGCAATTGAACCAATCTAACCACTGAGCACAGAAACCAGTCCGCCTTTGGTTCGCTTTCTTCGTCATCCGATCATCTCGGGAATAATCTGTCCTCCGAACTGTGACAACTGTTTGTATCGGCCTCCATGGAAGTAGGTCAACTTGTTGTCATCCAATCCCAGCAGATGAAGAATCGTACAATGCACATCCCGGATCGGATGCACACAATCCACTGCCGAAGCGCCGAGCTCGTCGGTCGCTCCAACAACAGAACCTTTCTTCACTCCGCCACCGGCGAAGAGCATCGTCATCGCGTCCACATTGTGCCCGCGACCTAACGAATACACCCCTCCCCGCTTGTTGTTGTCAGGAGTCCTCCCGAACTCACCAGTCCATATGACAAGGGTATCTTCGAGCATGCCCCTCCGTTTCAAGTCTTTGATGAGCGCGGCCATTCCCTGATCAACGCTTCGAATACGGGACGAATGTCCTCGCTCGAGGTAATCGTGGCTGTCCCACCCTCCTGAGAAGATCTGGACAAAGCGGACTCCTTTCTCGACCAGCCGGCGAGCCATTAGGCATTGCTTTCCAAAGGTCTCGGTCTCCTTGTTTTCGAGACCATACATTTCCTTAATATGTTCTGGCTCGCTCTCGATGTCGACCACTCCCGGAACTTCCATCTGCATGCGGTAGGCCAATTCGTAATTCTCCATCCGCGCCGCAAGCGCCTTGTGTTGAGGATTCTCGGCGGCATGCTTTTCATTGAGAAAGGCCAACTCATCGAGCGCTTTCCGTTGGTGCTCTCGGCTCTTGAATGATTGAGAATCGAGATCGAGAATCGGTGACCCCTCCGGCCGAAGTCGTGTCCCTTGGTAGTGCGCTGGAAGAAATCCATTACTCCAGTTTCTGGAACCTCCCTGTGGCAACGCGAGTTCGGTCATGACCACATATCCAGGCAAATTCTGATTCACCGAACCGAGTCCATAAGTGGCCCAGGATCCGACCGCGGGATCACCGCCGAGACGACTCCCAGTATTCATGTGAAAGAGTGCCTCAGGATGATTAAGTGACTCGGCCTGGCAACCACGGTAGTTGCAGAGCTCATCCGCGACCTCAGGATCGGCCATGTGAACCCACTGGTCACTCATATCGAGTCCCGCATCGCCCACTTTCCGAGAACCAAACGGACTGCCCACATAAAAGCGAAATCCGGTCGCCAAGCCAGCAGTGCTTTTTGACTCCTGCTTGTGCAACTCCTGCAGTTTCGGTTTCGGATCGAATGTGTCGACCTGGCTTGGACCGCCTTCCATGAAGAGCATGATGACGTTTTTCGCCTTCGCCGGCATCATTGGCTTCTTCACAGCGAGTGGTGACTCGGCTGCGAGCATGTCAGTCATGGCAACACCTCCGAGCGTGGCGCCAAGACCATAGATAAATTCACGACGCGAAGTTGCAGTCGAAATCGGGCGGGAACAAAGATTAAGATTCATCGCAATGGGAGTTCGAGGGGATCAATATACGTAAACAAATTCATTGGAGTTGAATAGCAGGATGCAGAGGTCTGCGAGCGCTCGAGTATCAGCATCGACATCAGAAGCCTTCAGGTCGGGTTCGTAGTCCCGGAATGCCGGTAGAATCTCTCGATACTCAAAAGTGTCACCGGAGAATTCTTCGACCAGAGACCGTGTGATTTCAGTTGGATAGGTCGGACGTTTCGGCTCAACTCCCTCGTGATACTTGACCATTTCCTCGACATAGCTTACAAATCGCCCGAGCTCGACTACATCCGGCGATCGCCCGAGAGCCCGCTGAAAAGCTTGGGTAATCTGTGTCTCGCGATCACTGGCTTGATCGATCAAGTTCTTCGCGAACGCGATTGACCGATCCGTGATCTGCTCGCTATTGAGCAAGGTGAATGCCTGAGGAGAGACAGCGGCACTATCTCGATCTTCGCATGAGTCGTTCGGATTAGGTTGATTAAACAACTCTAGGAACGGGTCCGCCATTCCACGGACTCGATACGCATAAATCGTGCGTCGGTTCCTTCGCTCCGGAGTAGGATCCGGCTGATAGGCGGGAGCGAGGGAGAACTGAATCATGCGGGGCTGCAGGGCGACCTCCATATTAATTTCCGGCATGATGGGTAAGCCGCCCGCCTCAGTGCGAAGTTCTCCGGTGATTGCAAGGAGCGAATCACGAAGCTCCTCTGCCGTGAGTCGGCGCGTTGGGAAATAAGCGAGCAGCTGATTGTCTGGATCATCAGCATCGAGATACTCGCGCTCAGGATGCTCGGAAGACTGCTGGTAGGCCTCCGAAGTCATGATGAGCCGGTGCAACCGCTTCAGAGTCCATCCGTTTTCAACAAAATCTGCAGCGAGCCAATCGAGCAACTCGGGGTGAGTCGGCTGCTTTCCTTTGACTCCAAAGTTGTTGGGGTTCCCCGCGATCGCCTGTCCAAAGTGCTGCTGCCAGACCCGGTTCACTATTGAACGGGTCGTAAGTGGATTCTCCGGATGAGTGATCCATTTCGCAAGAGCGAGTCGACGTCCCTCGATCGAGTCGGGGAGCTGGTAAGGGTCGCCCTCCTGTGAACCTTCTACCTCGAGACCAATCGCACTCAACACACCTGGCGAAACGCTCTCCCCCTCGGCTTCGAGAGCACCTCCCGTGAGGATATGACTGTCTGGCTTCCAATCGATATTCGGATTTCCCGGCATCCGCAATTTGCGAGCGTTCAGAAATTTAGGATCGGGGCCGTTGTAGACCGTCTGCATCAGGGGCTCATATCGCTCGAGTCGGCGCTCCCAAATCCAGACATCCTGCTCGCGAACCTTGAGTTGCCCTTGTTCTACGACAGACAAGCCAACGTGGCGGGGTGGCTTCATTTCGTCGGGAAGCTTTTTGCGCTTATCATGCGCGACGTACTCCAACTCGTTTTCTTTGTACCATGCCTTTGCCGCCGCTTCGCGCTTTGCCGTCAGTGCATTCTTCTTCTTTCGCGCAAAATCGAGCAAAGCTTCGGTTCTTTTCTTGCTCTCGGTAAAACCCTCACGGCTTTCCTCCGGAAGAAACGGAACTGGGCGTTCGGCGATCTGGGTCCCCGCAAAGGCAGCATACACTCGGTAGTAATCCCGAGTAGGAAGTGGGTCGAACTTGTGATCGTGGCATTTAAAGCAGCGCATCGTCGTCGAGAGAAAAGTCTGCCCCACCGCGTTCACAACATCATCGAGATAGAGCTGACGAGCTTCGGGATTTTTCACCATGGCAGGATCCCAAGGTCCCATTCGAAGAAAGCCAGTCGCGACAATCGCTTCGGCCTCTTCCGGGGTGTAATCCCCTGCCTTTCTCGCGCTCACATACTTTTCATACTGACCTGCCATTCGCTCGCGCAGGGAATTGTCCGCCAGCTCATCTCCAGCAAGCTGTTGGATGACAAACTCATCGTAAGGCTTGTCCTCGTTGAAAGCGCGAATGACGTAGTCCCGGTAGCGCCAGGCATTTGATCGTTCATAGTCATTCGACATTCCGCCGGTGTCCGCATAGCGAGCTACGTCGAGCCAGTGCTGGGCCCAGCGTTCGCCATAGCGAGGACTCTCGAGGAGCCGATCAATCAAGTTCGCCCAAGCCATTTTCTCATCAGCTTTCCACTCACTCTTGAACTCCGCGATCTCCGACGGTGATGGTGGCAGTCCTGTCAGATTCAGAGTTGCCCGGCGAATCAATGTATCTGGGTCAGCTGACGGTGAAGCGTCGAATCCTGCCTCTGACAACCTTGCCTGCAAAAATGCGTCAATCGGGTTCGCCGCTGAATCAGGGTCAGTTGTCTCTTTTGCCCCGGTTGAGTCGACCGGGGGAACATCGGGTTTGATCACCTTTCGAAAGGCCCAGATCTCTTCAGGCTGGTAGCGACGAAAGGTCCATTCGTCGCCAAGCCCGCCACTGGTCTTCACGATGACACCATCTTCGGTGATCTCCTTTTTTGCCTCCGCTTCGCGAATGGCAAGCTGAACCGCCTGATCCGGCCAGGGAGCTCCCGCTTCGATCCAAGCCTCGACGGATTCGATCTGCGCCTCGGTGAGTCGATCGTTTTCCTTGGGAGGCATCTCCCAATCGGGGTCGGACCATTTGACCGTTTCGATCAGAAAGCTTTTCGCCGGCTTGCCAGGAACAACGACTTCGTCGCCGAACTCGTCCCCTCCGGCGAGTAGCTTCTCACGGGTGAGCATATCGAGCCCCCCTTTGACTTTATCAGCATCATCACCATGACAACCGTTGCACTTCTCAAAAAGAAGCGGCTGCACTTTCAGAGTAAAAAGCTTATCCGCTTCCGAAAACTCCTCCGCCGAAAGCGGAGAGATGGTGGAAGAGGCCAGGCCAAAGAGAGCCAGTAGGATCCAATATTTCATATTTTATCAGGGTTTTCCGGCTTGGTAGAGTTCGTGAATTTCGCTAGCACCAAGAGGGGTCGAAAAAAGGATAAATTCATCCATCGTCCCGTTCAAATTCCGAACTGCAAACTCCGAAGTGTTTCGATACCGAGGCTCACTCCAGTTCCCGATCGAAGCAGCGCCAATCTGGACTTTCCCGACGGCATATTCGGGAGGAATCGAATCCATGCTCACCACACGCCCATTTACAAAGTGTGTCGTTGTCTGATTCTGACCATCGAAGACCGTTGCCAATTGCATCCATTGCCCACTTCGTGCCACACTCCAGATCGAAGGAGAGAAAGCGATATGCTTGTCCCGGCCGCCCCCGTCCTCATGTGCTTTCACCGAAAAGAAAATTCGACCGTCACTCATGATCTGCCAGTGCGGCTCAAACTGCTCATGGCCATCCGTCAGAAAAAGGGAGTTATAGACTCGGTCGAGGCTGTCGACCTTGACCCAACAGATCAGGGTGAGTGAAGAAAAACTGCCGCCAAGATTCACTCGAACACGACTCCCCGTCAGTGTGAAATCGAGACCGCCAAATGGTTCGCCCCATCGGTTTACCGTGCGGGTCGATCGAATGATGTCGCCATCGGCTCCACTTCCCGATTGATCCTTCAAAAGTGAACTCCCGCTGTCAGTTTCCCCCATAGTATAAAGCGCGACCACTCGCTCTTCTTGGTTTAGCTCCGCCAAGCGCTCTTTCCAAAACAAATGGCGCTGCTCTGTAGCCTCTGCAAACACCTGCTCAGTCTCCGCAACGGAAAGATCATCTTGATCAATCTCTTGCCATTTTCCATCCGTCGTTCTGCGCCAACCCTCGCCAGCCTCGACTCGCTTGACGCCTCCTGAAGAAACCTTCCATTCCAAGGCTCCTGACAAAACCGCCGCACTCTCAAACTCAGGAGTAATCTCCAGCGCAAACTCCGTTCCGAAATCTAGAAACTCTCCCGACGGAGTTTCCACCCGCACTCCTTCCACTCCGGAAGGAACTCGGAAGGTGGCTTTGCCCTCTTCGAAAAGGAAATCGAAATCGGAACGGACTTCAATGCGACTCCCTCCTGACAGCACAATATCTACACCGTTGAACAACTCGACTTTCACCGTTCCCGAAACCAATTCCAGCGGTCCCGCCGGTAGCAGGTCACCCTCACTGAGAACCAGCCCTTCTTTCCAGACAGCGCCAGACTCCTTTGCAATGACACCAAACCCTGAGACGAGCTTTTCCGGTGACCCCCCCCCCTGTTGCGACTCCTGCCCGAGCTTCCATCCGATCAACCCCATCAACGCAGCAACTACCACCATCCCGGAAATCAGAATCCCATCAATACCAAGTTTTGTGGGCTTTGCTCCAGAAGCCGTTGCAGAACCTTCTTCCGGACGATTCCGAAAGGCTTCTTCCGCCTCCAGCTCCAGACCCGTCTGTAGCTTTTGGCGATCATAGTATTCCAATCGCGCTTCTTTATTCACAATCATTTCAGCCTCGAGCCTGAGAAAATCGGCCTCCGAAATTTCTCCTTCGAGAAGATCGTCGATCAGTTCTGCCCGCTCGCCTACCTTCATGCCCCTAGCTCTTTTCCAAGTGACTGACTTTCAATGCACCTCGCAAGTAGCGATCGAACCCGGTGGAGACTGACTTTCAATCCTCCGACGCTTCTTCCCACTTGAGCCGCATATTCTTTCAATGAAGTCCTCTCAAAATAGCGATGCTGAATCAATTCCCGCTCTGAAGTCTTCAGCTTTTGAAGACACGTTCTTAACGCTTCGCGTCGTTGCTCAAAATCGTCCGAATGATGCTCCACTTCCTCGAAAATAATACTATCGAGTTCGTCGCTGAACTGCAGTCGAGAATCACGCGCCTCCTTCTTCCTGAAGTTCAGCACTTCGTAACGGGCAATACTGAAAGCCCAAGCTCGAAAATTGGTTCCCAATTCAAAATCGTTTCGTTTGTCCCATATCGTCAGACTTGCTTGTTGCGCCACATCTGCGGCGCGAGCATCACCCGGAAGAAGAGATGCAATATAGAATCGAATCGCCGGCTGGTGGCCTGTAAGCAGGGCCACAAGCTCTCGATCGCGATCTGTATTTTCAGCGGGCATAGGCATGAATTCACTACGTAATGCCCTTTACCCAGAAAAAGTTAACGTCCTTTTTGAAAAAATGACTCACTCAGCCCATTCTCTCATCGGGTGGAAAAGTGAACCACAGTGAGCAAATCGCTCCCCGGCAGAGTGGTATATCACATTACAGTCTGGTTCCGCAATCAACCAGGGAGACCAACTTGGCCATGTTTCAAAATTGCGAACGGTTGCAAAGACTTTCTCGATAGGATCATTAATCTCAATCGACTTCTCGACATGAAACTTTGACATGTGCGGAGATTACAAAAATCAGCCCTGCAAGAAAAGCTCAATCTATTCCGTCGGCATCGCGCTTGCCCGAAGAACTGCTTCCTGAACCGCAAGATCATGAGCCGACGGAAATTGATTCTCTTTCTCGCCGCGAATGACCGCTGCAAGATCAGCCGCATCGCCCACATAACGGCTGTAAGGGTGATCAAAGTTGACTGTCTGGACACCTTTGGAATACACTCGATCCTCTCCAAGGAACTGCCGCTCCTGAGACAGACTCAGTCGTATTTCCGGTCGATCGAGCGGTTGAATGTGACACGTGCCTTCCGTTCCACAGACCGCCAAGTGTCGACGAGAAAAACCGTCCACTTCCAGCGCCGTGGATCGAACTGTCGCAGTGGCACGAGGGTATTCGAACACCGCCAGCATGTTATCCGTCAGCGTATCTTCAGATTCAACAAGAGTTCTACGAGGATAGGCTACGATCTTGTCCGGTTGCCCGAGAACTCCGACCGTCAGATCAATGATGTGGCAGCCCAATTCAAACATCGTTCCACCGGAAAATTCATCGATAGTCTGTCGGGAACCGCCTGGCATGACCTTCGACATTACCGCATGAGATTCAAAGATCTCACCGAGCCAACCGGCATCAATCATTCTACGAAGCAATACTATCGCGGGATTGAAGCGATACATGTATCCCATCTGCACCACCAGCCCTCCCGCATCGGCCTTTTCCATCAATTCCCGATATTCCGGAAGCGATACCCCCGCAGGTTTGTCGAGATGGACATGGAATCCTGCGCTCACGGCAATCTGAGCATAGCGCAGCAAATCTCGAACCTCAGTCTCGACCCCAACGGCAGAAAGTTCCGGAACATTGAGGCCCTCTTGCAAAGAGAGAAAGGGAAAGTCACGATACGTCGGGCTCTTCATTGCTGCCTCGCGAAGCTTTTGATCCTCTTCGACAATCCCAACGACTTCCCAATCTTCACTATTCTCGTAGACTGAGATTTTATTCGCGTGAGGATGCCCCACTCCGATCTGAAGATAGCGGAGCTTCTTCTTTTCCGAGGAGAGGGCAAGGAGTGGAGTCGAGGCGGCGGCACCGATAAGAGTTCTTCGGGAGATCATAGAGCTGTTCAGAAACTAGCAAATCATCGAAAAGACCCAAGAGAGAATTCGTCCGCAATAAAGAGACGAAAGCGTCATCAAGTCATCGTCAACCCCGTCTCTGTCTGCCATAGTCACACCATGAACGAAAAAAGATTTCTCGACCAGGTCGCGATTGTCACAGGAGGCGGAGACGGAATCGGCAAAGCCATCGCCACTCGTCTCGCCCAGGAGGGAGCCTTGGTCACTCTCTTCGATGTCAGCGTCGACAAGGCAGAGGCGACGGCCGGTGAGCTCGCGGAAGCGGGGCTCCGCTGTGAAGTCGAAATAGTCGATGTTGCCGATGAGGACTCGGTTCGAGCCGGGATTGAAGCTGTCACCAGTCGGAGTGACGGAGCACTCGACATTCTCGTACATTGCGCTGCGATCGTTGGACCGACTTCGACCAAGATCACCGAAGTGAGCGCCGAGGATTTCGACCTGACCAGCGCGATCAATCTTCGCGGCACCTTCCTCGTCACCAAGTATTCCCTGCTCGCCATGGAGAAAAAGGGATATGGCAGAGTTCTGAATTTTGCTTCCATTGCCGGAAAAGAAGGCAATGCCGGAATGAGCCCCTACTCCTCCACCAAAGCTGGAGTCATAGGTTTGGTGAAATCGGCCGGAAAGGAATTCGCAGAAACCGAAATCACGGTCAATGCGATCGCTCCTGCTGTCATTCGAACTCCAATGGTCGAAGGAGTTCATCCCGATCAGGTCAAATACATGACCGACAAAATCCCAATGAAGCGCTGCGGCACTCTCGACGAAGTGGCTGCCTTAAGCTGCTGGATTGTCTCTCCTGAGGCGTCATTCTGTACTGGCCACACCTTCGATCTTTCGGGAGGACGGGCAGTCTACTAAGCGACTCTATCGCATCACAAAAATCTTACTTGGGAAGCGGCGCCACCGGGGGTAGCTGATCTGCCATTCCTGCTTCGCAGCGTTTCAGCTCGATGATTGTCATCTGTCGAAACCGCAAAACCTCATCCTGATGGTTCGGATCGAGAGATAGATTGACGAGTTCTTCTGGATCATTCTTCAAATCATAGAGTTCCTCCAGCTCATTGGCGACAAGTGTTCGGATGTATTTCTTCTCTCCATCAACCAGCGATATCCACCATGGAACTGAACCGCGCATATAAAGCTTTTGCTGAAAGTTTTCGTCTCCTTCTCGAGGAACCTGGCTCGCTGCAGAACCGTAGCTATCCCCGGTAAATGTCGTCAAAACAGGATGCCCCCACTTCGCCGCCTCAGATCCCTGAAGAAGTGGTGAGAGATCGTGTCCATGCATCTTCCAAGGAAGCCCAATCCCGGCCTTCGCAAAAAATGTCGGGACAAGATCGGTTCCACTCACTGGTTGCTCCACCACTTTCCCCTCCGCTACATGACCGGGCTGACTGATGATAAGCGGCGAACGGATATTCGCATCATAAGGAGCCTTCTTCACTTGAAAGCCATGCTGTCCCCACGCAAATCCCTGGTCTGACGTGAAGACGACAAGAGTATTCTCCAGCTGACCACTTTCGCGAAGTGCTGCCATCACCTCTCCGACCCCCTCATCGAGCGAACGAACAGCCTGATTCACCTGCCGAACCCAATCCGACAGGGTCTTCTTCCCATTTGCCGTAATCCCACCTTTGGTCTTACCTTTCATAAGAACCGGCTCGCCGTTCGGCCCGACAATCCACTGTTCGACATTGCGAGAGTAGGCTGGCTTGCCCTCTCGAGGTGGATAGATATCCGCAGGATCTTCGATCTTCACATCAGGGTAGTCGTCGAGATGCCGCTCTGCAGGTGTAAACGGACCGTGGACACCTCCGTAACAAAGCCATAAATACCAGGGCTCGCCGTCCTTTCTTCCTTCTTTCCCTCGAATGTAGTCCACCGCCCAACTTGTGTAGTTGTCTGTGGAGTAGCCCTCTGTCAGGATCGCCGCCCCACCGTTCTTTTCAATGAGCTGGTCGTAGTAGTAGTTTCTCGAATTCCCGGGATGGCGAGGTCGATTCCATACAATCTGGTAGTCCCAGTCACGACCAAACCCTGTGTCAGTTCCCGTGTGCCACTTTCCAATTTGCGCAGTCTGATATCCATTCTTGCGAAAAACTGACGGCCAGAAAGGACACTTCTTCGGGTCGTATTCGCTTCCGGGATACTCCCCTTCCATTCTCATCGACTCGATCCCGAAACCATGATGTCCTGTCAACAACATTGCCCGGGAAGGCATGCACCAGGTCCCAATCGTCGCATGATGAAAGCGAACCCCACTCGCGGCGAGAGCGTCAATATTCGGCGTGCTGACCCAGTCGTAGGACTCGGGATAGGAGGACACCGTGCGATAGGAATGATCGTCGGTGTAGATGAAAAGGATATTTGGCTTCTCGGAACCCTGAGCGGAACAGCAAAAGACTAGCCCAAAAGCATACAGAAAAGAGTGGAACGACATGAGACTCTTTTGCCGGAAAGGGCGCCGAGGAACAAGCGAGAAGTTCCCCTTTTCAGGCATACTCGTTTTCAGTCTGTGAGACTAGCCTCAGGTAGAGTCACCAGAGAGGTATTCACTCCCTCGATAGCAGTCCAGAGTGACCGGGTTCGTGTGTATATTGATGACAGTTCCCAGCCTTGTCTCGACGTCCCGAAACTGAGCAAACAGCCATTCAGGAAAGTGGGCTTCTGGTTCAACGGAATGGCGACTTTCGCGAATTTCAGCGTCGAACCTGCTAACGAGTGGTGGCCAGAAAGAAACGGGGAGGTCACGAATGACTACCCCGCCCTTGGGTCGCCGTCAGGAGGAGCATTGAAGACTTAGCGAAAAGCTTGGGTATAGGTGCGAAATGTTCCATTCGAATACTGAGCACGATAAGTCACGACAGTTACCTGGACCGGGTAAGGACGACCATAGAAATCAATCGCGGTCATGCAGTGACGCTGGCGAGCGATCTCACAAGTGTGGACGACATATGGTGTCTGGCACTGACTGAAACTGCGATGACTGGAGTAGTGTCCGGTATTCGAGCTTTGATAGGAGTGGGAACCGTGCCCACCTTGATAGGAATGAGAGCGGTGCACGCCATAAGCACTGTGATCGCTTGTCCGATGGTTGCTTGGGAAGCGGGGAGCTGAAGGGGCGCAAGGAAACTGGCCGAATCCGGAGGGAAAAGAAAATCGCGGTCCTGCAGTCACATCCGGAGAGAATCCGATGAGAGCCAGGGCCGATACAGCAAGAGTCAGGAAAGAGGTTTTCATATCTACAGAAGTGTGGTTTGAAGTGGTTTTCAACAGTGTTGCTGGTTGGTAGACGCACAACTATTTCTACTTATGTAAAATTCTTGAAGCTCGAAGGAGCTTCCACTTCCAGATTCCCGATCCCCCAGCACCCCAGACCGAAACTACTCACCCCGTTCGGTCGAGAGCCAATAGACGAGAGCGGCGAGATCCTCTTGCGAAAGAGTCCTGTGAAGCCCTGGAGGCATCAAGGAAATGGAAATCTGCTTCCGTCGCAGAATATCCCGATAATCGATCTCAAATTCTTTTCCGCTGATATCTGCAAAAAAGCTTTTCCCGCCTTTTTGACCGAGGAGAAATCCGATCTGTGTGGTATGATCTTTGAGAAGGAGTTCCCACGGCTCATACTGAGGAGCGACCTCGGCTCCAGGCTTCAAAATGGATTCGAGAACGTGTCTCTCGCCCCGTTCGTAGATCGTGCTGAGATCAGGTCCACCTTGTTTTCCGAATCCATCGACTCGGTGACAGGAAGCACAGGAACGATGGAAAACGAGTCGCCCTCGATCGAAAAAAGAGACCAGCTGAGGCGTTTGGGGACCGGGTATCGAAACCGCATCCAGATAGGCGAGCCATTCGCCTAGCAGATCGCCCTGGGGCTGTGACTCGGATTCCACCAATGGCTGCGTAATTCGACCGACCACCTCACGCGCAAACCTGCGAACGCGCAGCGGAGTCTCATCTTTCGCGAGCAATTCTTTCACAAATACTTCGACCTCTTTTCGGCTCGGGTGCACAAGGAGAGTCAGCATCACTTCGATCTGAAAATCGGGATCTCCCCCCTCATACAGTGCCCTCAATTCATTAACCGAGAGAAACTTCTCCCTGTCTGCGATGACCCGTAAAGCCGCTCGCTTGACCGCAGGCGATACATCGGCTCGTTTCAAGCGAGCCCCCATCTTCTTCTGAATTGCCTTGTCGTCGACTGGCTCATCATCAATTCTTGCAAGCGCTGTAATCGCCGCGTGAAACAAGGTTGGCGTTGGTGGATCATTCGCGATCGCTTCGACCACTCCGCGATTCTCTTCGAGCCGCTCGTCGCTGATCCATTTCAAAGCGAGGAGTTGCACGGTCGGATCTGGATCCTGAAGGCATTCACGAGCTACGCCAGTCAGGTCCTCAGGATTGCTCTTTCTCCACGCAAGTAACATAAGCGCCCGCTGATGCGCATCGAATTCCGAATTTCCCGGATCCGGGCGATGAGTTCCCAATTGAGCATTCTTAGCTTTCGCCAAAGTATTGATCATGGCCGGGGCCAACCACGGGTCCCGCCAATAAGCGTCGTCCGTGATCGAGTCTTCCAGCGGAGCGACCTTGAGCCTGGCCAGTTCGTCAGGTCCTGGCATTTCGATAGGTTCCGTTTGCCATCCCTCGATCTTCCAGACAGCCCCTTCTCCATGAAGCTTGTAGTCGCTTTTGACCCAGTCACTGCAATAGAGCGCACCGTCAGGCCCAATCGCAAAAGCGACCGGCCGAAAGTCCCCTTCGCTTTTGACCACGATCTCCTGCTGAGTACGAAAGTGAGTTCCCTCCCACAACAGCGAATATCGTTCAATACGACGATCCGCCCAGCTCGCGACATAGAGATGCCCATCGTGAAAAATTACATCGCACGGCGCCTCTCCCGTTCCTGCCAGCATCGGCGCCGTTCCAGGAAGTTCTCCATCCCAGGAAATGAAGGGATGCCGACCACTCCGACCATACCGATACTGGTAACCATGGTCGCTGCCATAGGATACAAAGTGGAGGCGACTCGGCGGTCGAGAGCTCGGGTCATTGTCCGTCGCAAAGACGGACCCGCCTGGAGCATGACAGACTCCAAAGGGATTCCAGAATCCCGTCGCAAATCGGCGCAAGCCTTTGCCATCGGCCTGACACCACCAGATATTGCCTCCTTCGCCTTGATCCGAAATCTTCGTTTTCCGGCCTCCAATCAGCGTGTATTCCGCCCCGAGATTTTCGCCGATTCCAAAAAGCAAATTCCCCTGGTCGTCAAAGGTTAGGCCAGAGATTCCGTTGTGGGGATAGTCCCCTTCTGTTTCTAAAAAAACGAGCCTACGCTCGGTTCTATTAGGATCTGCTTTCCCATCCTGATTTTCATCCCACAGACGAATGATCTCATTTCGGGTTGATACATAGATCGCCCCGGTATCAGGATGGGTTGCAATATCCATCGTTGCGATGAGATCCGACTCGAAAAAAATCGAGCGAGTTTCGGCAACTCCATCTCCATCCGTATCCTCGAGCCAGAGGATCTGGTCCGTTTCCGGCCCTTCGTAATCATCCGGTCGGAAGTGGGTGTGAGATTCAACCACGAGCAACTTCCCGCAGTGGGTGAAAGTGATCCCGGTGGGTTGCCGAACAATATCTGTTCCGGCAAACTGTGTTATTACCACGCCCTCCCCGACGGGAAGATCTTTTGCCCAGATGGGAATCACCGAAATCAGGAGAGCAAGAACAAGCGAACACCGCATATGACTATCTTGGCTTCGCTTCCCCAGATCTGACAAGTCCGCAATGAGTCGAATTGCGTTTTGTTTTCGTTTTTTTGAAATCCGATCAGAGGCTAGCGATTAAGCCTTCTCTCATCTGATCCACCGGCGCCTTTTCTGGAAACCAAAATTCGTAGGCGAGAACGCCCTGCCATAGCAGCATACTGAGCCCGTTGGCGGCGCGCGCACCCGCCGACTCTGCGTCGGAAATCAGGCGAGTTCGAGCTGGTGCGTAGATCATATCGTATACAAGGTGATGGGGAGCGAGCAAAGACTCGGGAACCACTTCGGGATCGGTTCTCTTCATCCCAATCGAGGTCGCATTAATAACCAGGTCAACCTGCTCGAGCTCTCGCTCCATCAACTTTTCCTCCCACGGAATCGCAACGAGCCGGTTGGCGGGGCCTTCCAGTTTGTCGGGATCCAGCGCCAACTCTCCCAATTCTTCGGCGAGAGCCTCCGCCTTCTCGACGGTTCGATTGACGAGAATCAGTCTTTCACAATGATCCATCGCACACTGCACCGAAGCCGCTTTTCCCGCTCCTCCTCCAGCGCCGACGACCATAATCCTGAGGTCGTTCAGGTCCATGGAAAACTCCTCGCGAATCGCACGCTTCAAACCTGGTGCATCAGTGTTGTGGCCAATCTTTTTCCCCTCATCAAATGCGACTGTATTCACTGCACCAATTCTGCGCGCAACCTCGGTCACATCATCCATCGCGTCGTGAACGGAGCCCTTGTGAGGGATCGTAACGTTGGTCCCGACAAACCTCGCCTTCGCCATTAAATCGAGGGCTTCCCCGACTTCTTCCGGCAATACATGAATGCGAACGTATTCGAATTCCTTACCCGAAGCGCCAAGGGCAGGGTTGTGCATCTGAGGAGACCTCGAATGCTGCACAGGATCGCCGATCACAGCCAATCGCGCAGGAGGATCGAGAAGATAGGAACCTTCGCTCCAGTTCCGGAGATCGGAGAGATCGTAGACGTCCTTCGGTTCACTCATAAATGGACGCAACGAAACCTCGTTCGCGAAGGTTCGCAATCCGAATCGAAACCTCGACCTCAAAAAACGAGAGAGGCCGAAATCTCTCCCGCCCCATCTTGAAATCTGATTTTCGCAAAAACCTACGCGTCGATAAAATCGCGCATCGTCGCGGCGATGATCGCCACGCTGACAGCCCCTGCGTCTGCTTTCCCGAGAGATTTCTCTCCGAGAGTCTTCGCACGTCCCATCGTCGCAATCATGTCCTTACTCGCTTCCTTACCGGCTTCGGCTCCTTCGGCGATAGCGGCAGCCGCTCCTAAAACAGTCGCTGCAGCGGCTTTTTCACCGGCCTCAGCAGCAGGAAGAAGAGCGTCAACCATAGTTTTGTCACCCGGCTTCGCCCCGCCGCGAGTCATGACACCTTCGGTTCCGTCCTTAAAGAACGTCACCAGCTCAGAAGCACCAAGCGCTTCCGCATCCTTGATCGATTTTCCACCAGAGCGAAACAGGGTCCCAAAAACGGCACCGGATGCTCCACCCATGCTGGACATCATCGCCATTCCGACGGCCATGAAGACCTTCCCCACAGAAGGGAATTCCTGAAGCTCGAGTGCTTCCTTCACCGCGTTCATCCCACGCTCCATTCCGACGCCATGATCTCCGTCGCCGAGAGCCCGGTCCGCGTCAGTCAGAATCGGCTCTGACTCGATAATTTTGTTCGCAACCGCGACCATCATGTCGCGGGTCTCGTTGATCGAAAGGGTTTCCTTGGCCATAGCAATTTTTGTAGGACTTAACAGGGTTTGTTGAGAGATTCAACCCTGTTACATCGCCGGGTCTGTGTCTATTTCACGAAAGAAATCACCCGCCGTTGCGGCCTTCCATCTTGCTGTAGCAATTGGACTGACACGGCTGGTCCCAGTATCCTTTGAGCTCATCATCCATCTTGGTGAAGGAAAAAGAAATTCCCGACATCTCCTGACAGGTCACGAGAGGCCCCACAATGACATCGTAAATCTTGATTCCCTTTTCTGTAAGGAGGCTCTTCGCTTTCCGGAGCGCGATTAGGAGTTCCATCATCGTGGTCGCTCCAAGGGAATTCACAAAAAGAAGAATTTCATCGCCTTCTGCAAGAGCATCGACTTCCTCGTCTTTCTCGAAATCTTCAAAAATCAGGTCGAGCATTTTCACGGTGAGTTCATCTGCCGTCGTCATGGGAATTTCAGCAACACCGGGCTCCCCATGAATTCCCATTCCCAGACCGATGAGCGAAGGATCGAGTTCGAAAGTTGGCTTGCCCGTGGCAGGAATCGAACCAGGAGACATCGAAACTCCCACCGAACGAGTCATGAGAACAGCCTTCTTCGCCGCGGCCTCGAGCTCATCCAGAGAAGAAGCCGTTTGAGAAGCGGCTCCGACCAGCTTCACGACAGGAACAAGACCTGCGATTCCTCGTCGATTTTCTTTCTGCGTCGGAGGTGCCGAGCAAACGTCATCCCAAATTAGAACAGTGCGAACGTCGATGTCTTCATCGTCAGACAACTCCGATCCAATATCAAAATTCAGAACATCACCAGCATAGTTTCCGTAAAGATAAAGAACGCCCTTTCCTCGGTCGACTGCCTCCGTAGCTTCGAACACGATATTTGGTGGTGGAGCTGCAAAGATGTCTCCACAAGCGGCACCATCTGCGAGGTTTCGACCAACGAGACCATGATAAATAGGTTCGTGACCGCTTCCACCGCCTACGAGCAGGGCGACTTTACCATCTGGAATCTCGTTCTTTACAATCGAACG
The DNA here is from genome assembly GCA_965657775.1 of Verrucomicrobiales bacterium. GTDB lineage: Bacteria > Verrucomicrobiota > Verrucomicrobiia > Verrucomicrobiales > DEV007 > Arctic95D-9. The sequence continues at coordinate 672,915 of CBFHPY010000003.1, read as the reverse complement.
AGTCCCCACTTTTTTGCAGTCGCCATTGTAGGCATCGACAAGACCTTCGACGAGTTCGTCGGCCACTTTGATAGGATCATTGATGAGTTTTTTCATCGTGTAGGAAAATGTGAGGATTAAGAGGATCTGTTGTCTCAGAGTTTCCCCTTCATGACAATCGGAAAATGAGGTAGCAGCATTTTTGCGAGACACATTTAGCGGAATTCGATACAGTGCCCTTATGATGCCCCGGAACGGTCTCCACTTGCTCCTTTTTTCCCTCCTTACCTTGGGAGCCTATATCCCTTCCCTGACTAGGGCACAGAAGCCCCTCGAAGCTGATCTCGACCCATTGATCCACCTTCCTGGAGCCTACGCACTGACTCCTGACGACCTCGAAACAATGTTCGAAAAAGGAAGCTGGAATAGAAATCCGTATTTTAAGTGGCTCAAGGAGGACAAGTCCCGGGCGATTTTCCAGCGGAAGGACATGGAAAATCTGAAGGTCAATTTGAGCCTGCTCGGCGGAACCGTTCCGATTGAGGAAGCTGTGGTCGATTTTAAGGATGGAAAATTCCTTGGAGTCACCATCTCCATTTACAACTGGGGAGACTACAATCGTGGCAAGGCCAGCCCAAGAGACTACGAGGAAATGCCCGATGCGGAATTCCAGGATCGATTCCGAAGTGTCGGAAAACACCTCGGCGAACAACTTGCGATCCGCCCTTCCCGGCGAACCGCAAAACCAACCCAGGGAGTTCTCACCTCCGGCTACATCTGGATCTCCGCGCGTGGAAAAGCAGTATTGGAGCACAATCCGACGGAGAACGGGGAGAAAAAGGTGTTTTTGCGAATGCGACTCGCGAGACGCGATGCCGAAGGCGCATACGAGGCAGCAACTCACGCTCGACCCGGCGCAACAGCCCGCCTTTCCGATCTCCCTCGGAATGTCGAGCGCAATGCCGAAGGCGACGTCTTCGTTGCCAACATCCCCATGGTGGACCAGGGAGCCAAAGGATACTGCGTCGTTGCATCCGCCCAGCGTCTTTTCGAGTATTACGGAATACCCTGCGATATGCACCAGCTGGCGATGATTGCGAAATCGGATCCCGAGAAAGGAACGAGCTCACTGGAAATCAATCGCGAACTGGGATCGATCGACCACCTCTTTAAGACCCGGTTCGAATGCCTTGCAGTTCGACACAATGCGGGCCTCGTTGAACTCGTCGACCTAAAATATGTCGGGGATCGCGTTCCGAGCGACGATTTTCACAAGATGGTTCGAAAATCAATCGACGACGGTATCCCTCTTCTCTGGTCCCTCGAACTTGGTAAATACAAAGAGGAACCCCCGATTTCCGAACAAACCAGTGGAGGCCACATGCGCATGATCATCGGCTACAACGACGCCGAAAATCGCATCATCTTCTCCGATTCATGGGGCGCCGGACACGAATTCAAAACGATGGATGCCACGGAAGCAGTTCGAGCAACTCAAGGACTGTTTCTCCTCAAGCCGATCGTTCGTTAGGGCACCCGGAGGGAGTGCAACACTCAGTGGAAATTACTCCTGAGTCGATTCTCTTCGCAACTCTTTGAGACGCGTTTCCAATTCGCGATACTGTTCATCGTTTCCCATTCTACAGTTTCGGGAGCCTTATAAACCTCATCGACGGTTTCTTTCGCCACGACATCATTGCGAGTCATTCCGACTGAAAACCGAATCGCGAAGAGCGGAGTCTATCCCTATTTTCTCATCTCTAATTCCGCGAGGGCTTCGAGAAGAAGTGATCTGGAAATAGGAGATTCTTCAAAATAGAGCTTCCCGTCACGGTCCGTATGTAACTCACAATATTCATGACCGTGGAAATTCTTCATTGCGCAGGCCAACCGAGTCGAAGACCGTTCTCCCTGGACTACCACAACTCGAGTCGAATAAATGACATTACTAATGGCGAAATTCGACTCGATACAAGTGCAGTCGTCACAACCCCAGTGGATAACCTTTGCGAGACGCTTGGGACAGGAGGGTGCCACTTTCAATAGTTCAGCCCATTGCTCGAGGATAAAGGTAATCGTCTCCATCATTTCCAGTTCCTCGATCTGCGATGGTCTGAGATCGATCCGAGTATGATGTGCGCGAACCTCTTTCGCCTCCCGGTCGATGGGGGGGCGCCTGCGCGAACCAGAGGGAGAAACTTTTTGGAATAGGCCCAAAACATCACGGCTGCTGGTAGAACATGCGTTGGTCTAGTCATGGGGAAGCTTCAGGAGTTCGCGATCAGTCCTACCCCAATTGGGAAGAAGGTTACCAGGAAATGTATTTTTTAGGAATGAGTTCCCTGCCGTTTCAGGCTTCCTTCTCCCGGCTCGAATCCAGAGGAGTCAGGGCGAGTCCCTTCAGGCTTTGCCGGTCCGAGCCGTCAAAGCCATCCAAACCCAATTGAATCTCACGGAAATTGCTTCGCATTTGAAAAGAACCGAAGAGACGATCCCAAATCGAAAACAACGAAGTATAGTTGGAATTCGTTTCAGGCTGGAACCGCGAATGGTGCACCTTATGCATCGAGGGTGTGACGATGAAGATTCGAGCCAATCGCTCGAGCCACGAAGGCAACGCGATATTGGCATGATGAAACTGCACGACCGGAAACAGGATGGCTTCGTATAGCGCCAGGTGCCACAGTGGTGCCCCTAGCAAAAGAAGAATGATAATCCGAAGTAAGGAGGATAGAATAATTTCTCCGAAATGAAACCGACTCGCGGTGGTCACATCCATTTCCGGATCGCTGTGGTGCATGCGATGAAAGCGCCAGAGAAACGGAATCCGGTGATTCATCCGATGCCACCAGTAAGTCCAAAAATCGAGGATCAGGATGCTTATGCCCGCCTCAATCCAGAAGGGCGACGAAAGCTGAGGGATCAGTCCAAAATCATGGCGGGTCGACCAATCCGAAGCCCAGAACCACGCTCCTGCAAAAACTACTGAAATGATGAGACTGTTTCCGATTCCGAGGAGCAGATTCTTCCCCCCATGCCGAAGGCGCCTTCTTCCCTGTGATCGGAAATATGGGAAGAAAGGATGAAGCGTTTCCCAAAATAAAAGCGCAGCTAACCCACCTAGTGCAGCCCACAAGGCGAAAGATTCAATCGAGGCTTCTGAAGGGGGGTGGGTAATCATACTCGTTCAAACCGATACGAAAAAAATTCTCCTTCAGACTGCACCGTCATTCCACGAATTACTCATCCTCCTCCGCCTTCTTCGTAATCTCGCCCAATGGATATCCGTGCCTCATTTCCTCGATTTCGAGGACTTCTGGCGTCAGGTTGAGATCAATCGTGTAGTCATCCGCTTTTGGCATAGAAATAGTCAGAGCGATGTAGGGAACCAAATTGAAAACAATCACGACGATGTTGAAGTTGACGAGATAGCGAAAGTAAAACTGAGAAACCGCCGCCTGATCGAGCCCAAACATCTTTTCGTGAATCTTGCTGACCTGGCTTCGAAATAAGAAAATCATGAGCGATGAAAAAACCGAGGCGCCCAAGTTGATCACGGTGCACCAGCCAAGAAATTCACGCAGCGTGTCGACATTCATGTCGCTATCCTAAGGGATTCAGGATCGACCTGTCTCTCTTTGTTTTACCGAAAAAGTTCCTTGCTCGCTCTCTCTGACCGCCGTGGCGATTCAGGCTCCCCGAGTGCGCCCTTGATCTCTTCGCATCATTCGCCACATTTCGCGCATGTCAGCCCCCTTCATCCACGAGGATTTCATGCTTCAGTCGCAGGCCGCGAAAGAGCTCTATCATCATTTTGCTAAAGACGAGCCCATTCTCGACTTCCACAACCACCTCCCCCCGGATGAAATTGCGACAGATCGGAAATTCAAAAATCTTTGCGATATCTGGCTCGCGGGAGATCACTACAAATGGCGCGGCATGCGGGCAAACGGTATCGCCGAGAGCCGCATCACGGGCGACGCATCACCAAGGGATAAGTTCGACGCGTGGGCCGAGACAGTTCCTCACACCCTCCGCAATGCGCTCTATCATTGGACGCATCTGGAGCTTTCTCGCTACTTCGGATTCGAAGGACTCTTCTCGACGAAAACAGCGGACGAAGTCTGGGATATCGGAAACGAAAAATTGGCAGAACCTGAATACTCCTGTCGCGGGCTTCTCGCAATGAGCCAGGTCCGTGCGCTGTGCACCACTGACGACCCGACCCACAGCCTCGAACACCACACAGCAATCGCGGCAGACGACACGATCGATTGCCGAGTTTACCCAACCTTCCGACCCGACCCCGCTCTCTGGGTCGATGATGCCGAACATTTCAATCAATATGCTGACACTCTCAGTGAGGTCGCCGGAGTCGACTGCTCGACCCTTCCTGGCTTCTGCGACGCGCTTCGTTCCCGGCACGATTTCTTTCACTCTCTTGGCGGCCGACTTTCCGACCACGGATTGCATCACCTCTTCGAATCCGAGTGCAGCGAAGAAAAGGCCACTGCCATTTTCGACAAGGTCCGCGCAGGAAACGCGGCTAACCCCGCCGATGCGGAGGCATTTGGAGCCTACCTGATGCTCTTTTTCGGAGAACTGAATGCTTCACGAGGCTGGACTATGCAGCTCCATATTGGAGCCGAGCGAAACAACAATCAGCGCCTCTTCGAAACCCTCGGCCGAGATATCGGATGCGACTCGATGGCAGACATCGATCATGCAGGTGCCCTGCGTCGCTATCTCAGCACACTCGATCTCCGAGGCCATCTTCCCAAGGTTATGCTGTATAATCTCAATCCGAAAGACAACTACGCGCTTTCGACGATGCTCGGAAACTTCCAACAGGCAAAGCCTGGCGATCCACCGTGCCGCCTCCAACTTGGAACCGCCTGGTGGTTCATGGACACGAAGGAAGGAATGGAATGGCAGATTAACACCTTCTCGAACACCAGTCTGCTCTCCCACTTCAATGGTATGCTGACCGACTCACGGAGCTTCCTCTCCTTCACTCGACACGAATACTTTCGCCGTATTCTCTGCAACGTGATCGGCACCGATATCGAAAACGGAGAAATCCCCCGAAACATGGAAATGGTCGGCGACATGGTTCGACGAATCTGTTTTCAGAATCCGGCTGAGTATTTCGGTCTCGAACTCCCTTGAACTAGCAAAACGGAGGGATTGCAATTTCTGCAAAATCTGACACTACCTTGTAATGATTTTTGTTCGGCTTTCTACCATCCTTCTCTTACTCCTCGGGTCTTCTGTTTTTGCAGAAAAGCCCAATTTCCTCATCATCTTCTGCGACGATCTAGGCTACGGCGATTTGGGCTGCTATGGTTCAACGAAAAATCGCACGCCGCGAATTGATCAACTCGCGAAGGAGGGAATGCAGTTCACTGACTTCTATTCTTCGAGCCCAGTATGTACACCATCGCGGGCGAGTTTGTTAACGGGGTGCTACGCGCGGCGAGTTGGATTGCACGAAGCGGAAACGGGGCATTGGGTTTTAATACCACGCAACAGACGGGGGATGAACCCCGATGATGTTACGATAGCGGAAGCACTGAAATCCGAAGGCTACGCGACTGTCTGTATTGGCAAATGGCACCTTGGAGACCAGCCCGAGCACTTGCCGACTGCCCACGGATTCGATTCCTACTACGGAATTCCTTACTCAAATGATATGCAGCGAGCCGATCGAGGCGACCCACCGTTGCCATTGGTGGATGAAAAAACAGTGATCGAAGCACCTGCGGATCAGTCTACGCTGACGAAGCGCTACACGGAGAAAACGGTGGAGTTTATCGAAGAAAATAAGGAAAAACCGTTTTTCGTATATTTGCCGCATACTTTCCCGCACACCCCACTTTTTGCATCACCTGATTTTCTTGGCAAAAGTGCGAACGGCACCTACGGCGATTCGATCGAAGAGATTGATTGGTCAACGGGGCAAATTCTCGATTGTCTCGACCGTTTGGATCTTGCAAAAAATACAGTCGTGATTTTCACCTCCGACAACGGCTCCAACAGTCGCAACGGCGGATCAAATGCGCCGCTCGCTGGATCAAAAGGAGGCACGATGGAAGGCGGTATGCGCGTGCCTATGATCGTTCGTTTTCCGAATAGAATTGAAACTGGAAGCACTTGCTCAGAACTGACTTCGACGATGGATTTTCTTCCTACATTTTGCGCAATGAGCGGAGCTCAATTACCCAAGGCAAAAATCGATGGTCATGATATTTCACCGTTGTTGTTTGGCGAAGCTGATGCGAGATCTCCCTACGAAGAATTTTTCTACTATCGCCGTCGGCAGCTGCAAGCAGTGCGTTGGGGTGATTGGAAATGGCATTTGCCGTTGGAAAATACGTTTCCTAAATGGACGGATTCTAAAACAAAAGCAAAAGGGCGCGCTGGAAAATTAGTGAACCTTGCTGAAGACTTAAAAGAGAAGAAAGACGTTTCGGCAGAGAATCCAGAGGTGATGGCAAAGATGCGCGAGCTTGCCGACGAAGCGATTGCAACACTAGGAAATGAGGCGAGCAAAGGAAGTGAACAGCGCAATGCGCTGACATTGAAAGCGGCGGGACCGATGTTACTTCAGAAGCCGGAATAAGCTTGAACAGCCTCAATCGTCTCTCTTTGTCGATTGACTATGATGTGGTGATGACGCACGCATGTCCGAGTAAAGTTAACAAATCAAAACCGCTCCCGATTGCATCTCTATCTCCACATCCCCTTTTGTCACCACATCTGCCCCTACTGTGGATTCTACAAACACAAGCCGGGCAAATTGGCGAATCGGGAATTTATCGATGCAGTTCTGTGCGAGGCGCGAAGTCGCATTCAGAACTTTTCCGTAACGGGCGACTCGGCGGAGATTCGCACCGTCTACTTTGGAGGCGGCACACCAAGCCTGCTCTCGCCGCCTCACCTCGAACTTCTCTGTCGAGGGCTTCGCGATATTTTCCGTCTTGATGAAATCAAGGAATGGACTCTTGAGGCCAACCCCGCGACATTTGATCTCACGAAGGCGTCTCTGATGAGACAACTCGGAGTCGATCGAATCAGCCTGGGCGTGCAGTCCTTCCAAAATCAGACCTTAAAGACGCTCGGGCGCGACCATTCCCCAAAAGACGCCATCGAAGCGTTTACGACGCTCCGGGAGGCCGGATTCAAAAACATCAGTGTCGATCTCATGTTCTCGATTCCAGGTCAGACCCGAGAAAGTTGGATCGCCGATGTCGAACAGGCCATCGCTCTTGAGCCGGAACACATTTCGGCCTACAACCTGACCTACGAAGAAGACACGGAGTTTCTTTCCCGTCATGAAGCAGGCGAGCTCGACGCCGATGAAGATCGCGACGCCGTGCTTTTCACCGAAGCCATTTCGCGACTCACCAGAGCGGGCTACCAACACTACGAAATTTCGAACTACGCTCGCGAAGGCTTTGAATCCAAACACAACCGAGCCTACTGGGCTGGCGCCGACTATCTCGGGCTCGGACCCGGCGCGGTCTCGACAATCGGTCTCGAACGCTCAAAAACCCTGGCCGACACGGCGGCGTATGTGAAAGCGGTCAGAGCTGGAATCGACACGCGAACTGAAATCGAGTTATTCACTCAGGAAGATCTTCGCATCGAGCGAATCGCCCTTCTCCTTCGAACTCGGGAGGGGGTTCCCCTCTCCTATCTCAAGCCAGGAGACTCGGAAGGGACAGACCCTGTTGAGTCCCTGACCCAACAGGGGTATGTGCAGGAAAAAAACAATGCCCTTATCCTCACAGAAAAGGGCAAAGCTCTTGCCGATCCGATCACGGCAGAGTTAATATAGCTCTATGTCCGAAGTTCCTATTTCCGAACACCCTTTCCGCGTGAAGCCCGGCCAGACTGTCGACCTTAACGCATGGCCGACCCGAGACGAGGATCTGTTTCCCCTCTCGAAGACCAAGGGAAAAGATCTTTTCAAACAGATCAGCCACCAGGTCGACGTTCTCCAGACGCAATTCTACGCCGAGGGTAAACATCGTCTGCTTGTTGTTTTCCAGGCTCTGGATACCGGAGGCAAAGACGGCACGATCCGGGGAGTCTTCGAAAAGATGGACCCCCAGGGTGTCCGGGTCGCGTCTTTCAAGCGCCCCAGTAGCAAAGAACTTGCTCACGACTATCTCTGGCGGGTGCACGAGGAAGTTCCCGGCAATGGCGAGGTCGTTATTTTTAACCGGAGCCACTATGAAGACATCGTCGCGGTTCGCGTGCGTAAGATCTTTCCGGAATCAGTCTGGTCAAAACGCTATGACCACATCGTGAACTTCGAGAAAATGCTGGCCGACGAAGGCACCACGATCGTAAAGATTTTTCTCCATATTTCCAAGAACGAACAGAAGGAACGCCTCCAGTCTCGACTTAACGAACCGGAGAAGAACTGGAAATTCAACCCGGGCGACCTCGATGATCGAGCGCTATGGGACGACTACATGAAGGTCTACAGCGATGTCGTCGGGCGCACCAGCACCGAGGTGGCTCCTTGGTATGTCGTCCCAGCCGATCGAAAATGGTATAGGAACCTGATCGTCGCGGATATCATTGTCCAAACGATGCAGGATCTTGGGATGAGCTATCCCGAAATCGATTTCGATCCGGCGTCCATTGTCATCGAAGACTAGTCCAATCAATTCTATCTAAATGAATCTCCGCCTCCTCTTTTCTCTTCTTGTGTTCTTTGTCGCCACAGGTTTCGCTGATGAGCGACCCAATATTCTCTTCGCGATTTCCGACGATCAGTCTTGGCCTCATGCGAGTGCCTATGGCACGACCTGGGTGCAGACTCCCGGATTTGACAGGGTTGCTCGAGAAGGGCTCCTCTTTCACCAGGCCTACACTCCCAATGCCAAGTGCGCTCCGAGTCGGGCAGCAATCCTGACAGGACGAAATTCCTGGCAACTCGAAGAAGCAGCCAATCACATGCCCTTTTTCCCGGCGAAGTTCATCAGCTATGCCGAAGCCCTCGAACGGAAAGGCGGTTACTTCGTGGGAAGCACCGGAAAAACCTGGTCCCCAGGTATCGCAAATGATGCTGAAGGAAAGAAGCGAAACCTTGCAGGAAAAGGATATTGGAACCATAAGGCCAAACCTCCTGCGGCAAAGATTTCGAGCAACGACTACGCTCGTAACTTTGAAGACTTTCTATCCGATGCCGAAGAAATCGGCAAACCGTGGGCATTCTGGTATGGCGCCACCGAACCTCATCGAGCCTACGAATATGAAGCGGGAGTTAAGAAGGGCGGGAAGTCGCTCGACGACATCGACAAGGTTCCCGGATTTTGGCCGGACAATGAAATCGTTCGGAACGATATGCTCGACTACGCGTTTGAAATCGAGCACTTCGACCGCCATCTCGTTCGGATCATTGATCACCTCGAAAAAACCGGGCAACTTGAGAATACTCTCATCGTTGTGACTTCCGACAATGGAATGCCGTTCCCGAGAGTGAAGGGCAACGAATACATTTATTCGAATCATCTCCCTCTCGCGATCATGTGGAAGAAGGGCATTCAGAATCCAGGACGCGAGATTGACGACTTTGTCAGCTTCATTGATTTTGCTCCCACCTTTCTTGATGTTGCCCAGCTTGCACCTGAGAACTCGACGATGGCAGCTCTCACTGGCGAGAGCCTCGTTCCTATCTTCAAATCGGAGAAGGAGGGCCAGGTCATCTCAGAGCGAGATCATGTGCTCATTGGAAAAGAACGCCACGACGCCGGGCGTCCCGACGATCAGGGGTATCCCATTCGTGGTATCGTCACCGCCGACTATTTGTATCTTCGAAACTACGAGCCTGATCGCTGGCCCGCCGGAGATCCAATCACCGGGTATCTCAATACCGATGGCAGCCCAACCAAGACCTGGATTCTTGATACCCGCCGAAGCGGGGAGAACACCCACTACTGGGATCTCAATTTCGGAAAACTATCGGGAGAGGAACTTTACGACGTCCAGAAAGACATCGACTGCATTTCCAACCTTGCTGAGGCGGAGGCACTGAAGGAGATCAAAGAAGGACTTCGGGAGCAAATGGAAAAACAGCTTCGTGAGCAGGAAGATCCTCGTATGGAAGGAAAAGGGAACCTCTTCGACAATTACCCCATCGCCACGGATTCGGCTCGATTCTACGAGAGATTTATCAAGGGAGAACCAACTCGAGCGGGCTGGGTCAACCCGAGCGACTTCGAGAAAGAGGATCTCAAGTAAAACCTTTCTCTACTCATTCGCCATGAAATTATTAGCAACTGTTTTTACACTTTTACACCTAGTCCATTTTTCCGCAATAGCAGCGGATTTCGACACCCGAGATTGGTTCAAGGGCAATACCCATACCCACTCACTCTGGAGCGATGGCAATGATTTCCCTGAGATGATCATCGCTTGGTACAAAGAGCACGGCTATGACTTCATCGCCCTGAGCGATCACAACGTTCTCCAGGTGGGAGAAAAGTGGATGGACCTCGCAGCGATCAAGAAGCGTCAGAGAGCAATCGGACGAGATGCTGTCTCTAAATGTGAAGCCAAGTTCGGCCCCAAGTGGATTCAGTGGGAAACCCGAGGAGAAGCCAAAGGAATTCAGCTCAAGACGCTGGAACAATGCCGAACCACTCTGGAAGAACCAGGAACGTTCTACATCATGACCGCCGAAGAGGTCTCGAACAGCGCCGTAGATAAAACTCCTGTTCACATCAATGCTCTCAACACGCCCGTTGTCATTCCTGCGGTGAACGACGTCAAAGCCTCTGTCGCCGATGTCATGAAGCGAAGCCTCGAGATGATTCAGAAAACAGAAACGAAAACCGGCGCTCCGATTCTCGCCCATCTCAACCACCCCAATTTCCGCTGGGCCGTTACTGCCGATGACCTCGCAAAGGTTGCTATCGGTGGCTATGTAGAAATCTACAATGGACATCCCGGAATCAATCACCTCGGGGACGCCGACCGTCCCAGTGATGAACAGATCTGGGATATTGCGAACACAATCCGAATCGCTGAAATGAAGACAACTCCTCTCATGGGCGTCGCGACGGATGACTCTCATACCTACCACGGGGGCGATGTCTCCCCAGGGCGCGGGTGGGTCGTCGTCGGAGCGAAGGAACTGAACGGTAATTCCATCATTGAGGCGATGAAAGCTGGAGCGTTCTATGCCAGCAGCGGAGTGAAGCTTCAGCGCATCCGTTTCAATAAGGAAACCGGAGCACTAACGGTCAGTATCGCACCAGAAGAAGGCATTACCTACCAAACCCAGTTCATCGGGACTCGTCGCGGCTACGATGCCTCAGCTGCTAAGATGGGAATTGGAGAAGTCTTTGCTACGATTGAGGGAGACAGTGCTTCGTTCGTCATTCCCGGAGATGCGCTCTATCTTCGCGCTACGATCACCTCTTCCCGAAAGCATCCCAACGCGTCCTTTCCTGAACAGAAAGAGCAGGCGTGGATTCAGCCCGTCGGTTGGAATTTGCAGTAATAACGACTTACTCTCCCGCAATCCTCCGAAGAGCAGCCTGATCGAGTTTTCCGATCTCGGTGCGCGGCAACTGATCGACGAGGAAAAATCGACTTATACGTTCGATTCCCTCCAACTTCCGATTGAGCCGCTCTAACAGGGGCCCCTTATCGGCTTCGCATTCTTCGATCACCACGACCAATTCATTTTCCCGTCTCGAATCAGGAACCGCCACGACAGCGGCATCAACTCCAACTTCGTGTGCGAGAGCTGAAGCTACACGGTTGAGCTTGGATAGAGAAACCAGTTCTCCCGAGACCTTCACCAGATCATCTACTCGCCCGAGAAAACGTAATGAATCGCATGTGAGCTCACAACGATCACCCGTAACGAACCAGCCATCCTCATCTTTTCCGGTGTCAAACCTCCATTCCCCTCCCTCTTTTCGAGCGTAGCCGGAGAACAGGCCATCTCCACGAACCGTGAGACATCCTTCTTCATTGAGGCTAGTTTCCCAGTGAGGAAGAATCGGAAGCCAGTCAAAGGCCTCGTCGACACTCGTCGCGATCTGAGAGGCAGCTTCGGTCATCCCGTAGCTGACCCGAATAGGCCAACCGAGTTCCCGAGCCCTCGCAATCAGGTCAGGATTCATCCTACCTCCGCCCAGAAAAACGAGGCGCAGGCTGTTTGGACAGCGCACCTCGTGTTGAACAAGATCATGCAAGTGCGTAGGCGTCATCGAAGTCAGCGTGACTTGTTCTTTCTCGATCACTTCGACCAGTGCTGAACCATCTCTCGCCCAACCTTCGGTATTCATTTCCACGACCCGGGAACCGGCGAAATACGCCCGAGCATAAATCCCGAGACCTCCAACATGGAACCCAGACAGCCCGGCAAGACTGACATCATCTCCGTCCTGCTTGCTATGCTTCACCACGGCAGCCGCAGAGTGAAGAAGGGCTGATTTGGAGAGCACGACAAACTTTGTTGGACCGGATGAGCCGGATGTCGCAAGAACGACCGCCGAATTAATAGCACACTCCCCTTCCAAAAACGCAAGTAGGCCACTCGTCTCGAACTGTCGACGAGGATTGAGCCGCAGATCAACTTCGGGCGACTCCCAATAGTCGGACGATGTCAGGTCAATCGTTTCCATGGTAACTTCTCCAACAAGTCATCGAATCCAAGCCCTGTGCCATTCGGAACCACCAGCCGGGTGTCATTGTAACTAAGTTGTTCAAAGAACGGATCCCGATCAAATCGCAGATGGGTCAACAGCCCCGCCTCGTCCATCCGATCCGGAAACACCATCTCGAGGCAACCCGCTGCGTAAGCGGCCCACAATTGTCCGATGGCATGGTCCATATAACTCGTCACCGCAATCCTGCGATGGTCTCGACGGAGAGCCCAATTCACGAGGCGTGTATCGAGGCTATCTATTTGGGAATCGCTACCGTCCGTTGCCGGCTTATAGACCGCAACATCAGAGGCAAAAAGCCGCTGCCCGACGTCCCTGTCTGCTGCCATCGGAATTCCTATCATCTGCAGAATTTTCCATTGCGATCGTCCCCAGGGGCAAGGGTCCTCGACAAATTCAATCGCGTCGCGAGTTTCCGAGTCGAGATCCATCCACCACTGGATCCAGCTGCGAAAAGGTACTGACTCATTGGCATCGAGTCGAACTGCGAATCCATGCCTAGCCCAGTGCTTAATCGTCTCTTTCACTCCGTAAAGAGAAGGACCCACCTTCAGTTTTACTTTCGTAAATCCGTCTTCTCGAATCTGAGCGGAATCATCGGCTTCGGAACCGAGCCAGTGGTTTCGAGGCTGGATTAAGGGTTCGCCAAGAAATTCAAAAAGACTCCGCCCGTCCCTTCGCGCTTCCCTATCAAGCTTCGCACAATCCTTCGCACTCCGAATCAGTGTGGTGTCTTCTCCCAACCGCAGCCGATCCAGTTGCGTCTTGAGAGGGAGGTCGCCGAGTTCTGGCCATGGATGAATGCAACCAAAGCCGTCATCCACCCGGATCAAAACACCCTTTCGATCTCCCATTCCGCTCCGCGAATTCAGCGCAGCGAGCGGTCGAAGAGTATATTCCCAGATATAGACCTCTTTCATCGCGTCGCAAAATGCCAGACGACCATCGTTCCGAAGCTGACCAGCTGAAGGGCAGCCAAACCAAGCAAAACATTCAAGAGTGGTCCGGGTAAGTTTCGAAAAATACCTCGACAGATCACGCCACCGAGAAGATAGCTCGAAAGAAGAACTGCGATGTAGACAAAGTCCTTTCCCTCTCGGGTGTTCAGATGGATCTGCCAGAGAAAGGCGGGTACAAGACAAAAGAGAAGTATCTCCCACCGGGCAAAGGTTTTGCCAAAACGGACCGCTAGCGTTCGTTTCCCGGTCCCCCGATCCTCATCTACATCACGAAAATTGTTAATCGCTATTAGAACGCTGGAGTAAAGCCCACACTGCCACCCGAGCGTCCATATTTCTCCCCCACCCAGAGAACCTGTCTGAATAAAATAGGACCCCTGAACAGCAATCAATCCGAAGAAAAGAATAACAAAGAGCTCGCCCATTCCTCGATAGGCGAGCGGAAAAGGACCCCCGGTGTATCCGTAGGCGAGGAAAAGTGAAATCACACCAATCACGACTACGATCGGTCCGCGTTCAAGAATCAGGGGAATCGAAAAGAGCGCAGCAAGCAGACAGCAGATTACTCCACCAGCGAGCACGACCTTGGGAGAAAGAAGTCCAGACGCGGTGACACGTTTGGGACCCTTTCGCTTTTCCGTATCAGCTCCCTTTTGATGATCGATAGCATCATTGAATAAATTGGTCGCTATCTGAATCCAGATGCAGCTGAAAAGGGTAAACCGGAACAGCAACCAAGAGCCCGTTTCCGGATCTCCATCAAAGAGGATCGGAGTAGACCCGACCAAAACTGGAACCACCGCTGCCGGAAGAGTTTTTGGGCGAGCGGCAAGAATCCAGGCTTTCATTCAAGAGCTTCTACAACAAACGCCTTATCTTTGTCCTGCTCTTTTTCCTTTTGCCAACGGAATCAGTTTCTAACTAGCACGCCGAAGAGAAGACAACTAGCATCGAGCCGACCACCTAGGGGACTCGAGGAAACTTCGAGAAATCAGGTTTCCGCTTTTCCACAAATGCATTCTTCCCTTCCTTAGCTTCCTCGGACATGTAGTAGAGCAACGTTGCGTTTCCAGCGAGATCGAGCAATCCCATCTGACCGTCACAATCTGCATTAAGGGCGGTCTTGAGACACCGAATCGCAAGCGGCGAGTGATCGAGAATTTCGCGGCACCATTGCACCGTAGTTTCCTCCAGTTCTTCCAAAGGAACGACCGTATTAACCAACCCCATATCGAGAGCCTGCTGGGCATCATACTGACGGCAAAGATACCAGATCTCCCGTGCCTTCTTCTGTCCCACGATCCGAGCCAGGTAGCTCGATCCAAGCCCTCCATCGAAAGAGCCAACCTTTGGACCAGTCTGACCAAACCGGGCATTCTCTGCAGCAATACTCAGGTCACAAACTACGTGAAGAACATGTCCACCGCCGATGGCGTATCCAGCGACCATCGCGATAACTGGCTTTGGTAGGGAACGGATCTTTTTCTGAACGTCGAGAATATTGAGGCGTGGCACTCCATCATCTCCAACATAGCCAGCGTGCCCCCTCACCTTTTGGTCTCCACCCGAGCAGAACGCGAGATCTCCTTCTCCCGTCAAAATGATGACCCCGACCTCTGGATCCTCGTGAGCAAGGTCAAAAGCGACTAGCATTTCTTTGACCGTTTGTGGTCGAAAGGCATTTCGAACCTCAGGCCGATTGATCGTAATTTTAGCGATTTGGCTATCCTCCGATTTTTCGTAAAGGAGGTCATCAAAGTCGTGAGCGGTAATCCAGTTCATGGGTAGGTTATTTTCCTTGTTGAGAGACTAGCGAAGAACATCTCTGCTGCAATGGATTACGCTCGTAACGAAAAGACCGGCGTGACAAGCCAGTCCATTACCACCGAAACAAAATCCGGCCCCAGAACACGATGTCCCGTTTCTGGCAGCACCTCGCGAGTCAGATCCAGGAACACGGAATCCATTTCTTCGGCAAGCGAAGTGAATTTGCGGTCCCTCGCCCCAGACACCCACAGGACCGGAGCATGAAACCGTCGCAGATTACTGCGCAGGTCCTCCTGTCGACCGAGTGACCACGTTTCGAAGGCAAGAGCAATCGAGTCACGCCTCGGCTGCAATCCTAAACTTCGTTCGCAATCTTCCTCGCCGTCGAAGATCGGTTGAGCATTCCATAGTCCGAGAAATTCCAACCAAGGCAGATCGCGAGCTCGCTCTGCCCAGATCCGATCCGAAGTCACCCGAGCCAGTCGATCCTCCACACAGGGCAGCCCCGGATGCGCCGAAGCAATGATCGCTCCACCCCACCGATCAGGATGAATTGCGAGGGCATAGAGAGCCAACCGCCCCCCCAACGAATACCCCGCCAGAATCGGCTTCTCCTTCCCTTCCGAAAGATTCGTCGCGAGTTCGTGGGCAAATTCAAAGTAGGAAAGCTCGCTCCATTCCCAGAGATCGATCGCAGAAAGACGAGGTATCCCTAATTCTTCCCAATCAAGGGGAGACCCAAGATTCCCATGCAACGCAATAATCTCAGGGCTGCTCATTTCCATGCCTCCCAAAAGGCCTCGGTTGCCTCTTCCGAAGGGAAAATTTCAAGCACGGCAGATTCACCCGATAATTGAGGGAAGGGATCGCCGGCATTCCAGGAGAAGTAATTCATTCCCCACATCGCAGCCCAGGATTCGAATCGAAATCCATGTCTATTTTCCGTGACCGCCTTCTCGTCAGAGGTCATCGAGGACATACTCGGGAGCCGAGAAAAGATTCGCCCGCCTCCATTGTTCACGATCACAATTCGGCGGGAGCCGGATGGCAACTGCTCAAGCAAGGCAGGCGCATTCAGATCATACATTGTGGTGAGATCTCCAAAGATACCCCAACTCTCTTCCTCGTTTCGTGACGTCCCCAGAAAAGTGGCGATCTGACCATCGATACCGTTGGCACCTCGACTCGCGACGGCCTTCGGGTGGGGCCTATCGAACGAAGCTGCCAGATTCCATTCTCGAATGGGGAGACTGTTCCCAAGGAAAACGAGTGCTTCCTCTGGTATTTGCTCACTCAGTTCTCGAATGGTAGAGGGTTCAGAACCCGAGAATTGAAACAAGAGTTCACTGAGCGATGAACCTGTATCCAACAGGGATGAGTCATCAGCTTGCCCCTCTTGAGCCAAGCCGACGTGAGGCAGCTCAGGCGGGACCGGAAAAGAGTAGGAAGCGAGGTGCAGAGAACCTCTCGCCAAACCCGAAAATAATTGGGAGGAAACCGACATCACTTCAATCTCAATATGAGTTTCCAGATCCCTCCAGAATCGAAGACTGGGAACACCTCCGATGCGAAGCACTTTTTTCGGTGTGTAGGAACGCAGTTGGCACTCATTCGCAATTTGCAAACTCGCCAAGCGAGACGATTCGCGCAATCCACTGGTCGCCTCCGCCCAATAGGGGACCTTCAACTGAAAAAGGAGTTCTTCGACCGGACCTCGCCACGAGTCTGGCAACGCCCCAAGAAGAACGAGTAGTCCTGTAGGATTCGCGAGAAAAGCCTCCAAGCGAACTCCATTTTTTTCCTCGTCGAGCAAGTCATGTCCCGGCATTTCGACAGGAATCAGCTGGGATATCGTGTCGTCACAGGAAGGTTCTTCAAAACAGACATTAAGATGTAAGGGGCTCTTACGATCCCAAAAAAAGAGCCCGCTCAAATCGGTTGCCGCAGTGACATCGATCTGCGCCGAAGTGTAAGACCCAAAAATATCGGCCTGCTCGATCGCCTGAGGCGCCCCGCTTCCCCGAAAGGATACGGGCCGATCTGCCGACACGAGAATTAGCGGCACGCCAGAGTAGAATGCTTCGATCGTTGCTGGGAGAAGTTCGGCCACCGCAGTTCCTGACGTGGTTAAAATCGCGACAGGTTGAAGGGAACGCCTAGCGAGCCCCAGGCCAAAAAACGAGGCCGTGCGCTCATCGAAATGATTCCAGACCTGGAGATCATTTTCTTCTTGAATCTGCAGGAGGGAACCGACAAGGGGAATATTTCTCGCTCCCGCGCAGAGGACAAAATCTTTTACTCCCAGACCAACAAGATGGGCAAGGGTCGCCTCGGCGATCATGGCATTCGGCGTCATACTCCGAGGAGAGACTTCACCGAATTTCGCTTCAACGCAAGTTCACGCCACTCGCGATCAAATCGACTGCCTTTCACAAGCCCTACTCCACTAGGAAGAAATACATCACGCCCGCTCCAAGAAACATTGCGGATTGCGACGAGAACCTGAAGGAACCCGTTGTGCCAAGCTCCGAAAGGAGCACCAAATTCACATGGCACTCCGAGTTGATCTCGATAGCGGATCAACTGCCTCAAAGCACCCTCTCCACGCGGACACGCCCCCAGCGCCGGGGTCGGATGAAGCTGGCGAATCAAATCGTTTAAATCGCTATCAACTTCCTTCAGATGAATTCTGAGGCGAGTCAGAAAATGAACAATCGACCCAAGGTCGAGAAGAGTTCGGGGTTCACGCTCGACCTTACCAAGTGGAGCGAGCAATTCCTCTAGATAATCAGCGACCAGTTCATGTTCGCGAATCTCTTTGGGATCAGTTGGAAAATCCTCGACCTCGTGACGTGGCGCCGTTCCGGCCAGAGCCATCGTTTCGAGAATCCCATCCTCAACGGTAAAAAGCTGCTCAGGCGTTGCTCCGATCATTCCCGCATCGCCGTCGCGGTAGCCATACCCCCACAGGCTTTCCGGCGCGGCGATGATGGTTTTCACAAGGGCAGCAGGTTCCCCACGGTGAAGGATACCTCGCTCCGCCAGAACAGGGACAGACTTTTTCAATTCCCCACTTTCAATCTGACCAAGAATTTCGTCGAAAACTCCTCGAACATCAGCATCGCCAAGCCCTGACCAAGCAATTTCTGGAAGCGGCGTAGCTCCATTTTCGGCGAGTAGGACCCTCAGATCACTCGTTTCGAACACCCGGCTTGGAATCTTCCAGGGCTCGGAGTCAGAAAGGTCAAAGTTGTTTCGATAGAAAGCAGTTCCCCCCTCCGATGGAGGATGCGCCACAGACACAAACGGACCCACCCCGCAGAGATATCGGCGGGGAGCCAGCTTGATGAACGAAAAGTCTTCCATAGAACTCGAACAGGCGGACCTGCATGCACAGACAGAGGGTGCCGAAACATTCTTGAGCCTGCTCACATATCAGCAGTTTACGGATCTGGCAACCACGAGGACGCGGGGAGCCAGGCTTACCTCGCCCAATGATTCTCAACCATTTCCCCTGTCGTTTTCGGGAAATTCGATGCATTTCGAGACGTTTCGCGTAGACTTTCCCTGTTCGATTAATGAATTTCAGTGACCTCAGAGCGATCCTTCAGTATGTGCCGCAGTTCCGTGGGGCAACTTTTGTTGTCGCTCTCGACGGTGCGGTGATCGATTCCCCTGATTTCTCTCACATCCTTCTCGATCTAGCCGTTCTCCGATCACTGAACATCAAAGTCGTTCTCGTGCATGGTGCAGCCTCGCAAATCGAGGCTCTCGGCAAAAAGCGAGAACTCTCACTTTCCAATATTGATGGCACCAGTGTGACTGACGAAACCACGCTCGAAGTCAGCATGGATGCCATCTCCCGTCTCAGCAGCGGGATTATGCAAAGCCTGACAACGGTCAAATTGCGAGCTGCATCGGCCAATGCGATCCACGCCCATCCTTCGGGAATCCTGAAAGGGATCGATACTCAGTATACCGGGACGATTGAGCGAATCGACGCAGGAGTGCTGCAGAGCTTTCTCGATCAGGACATTCTCCCGGTCGTGCCCCCTCTCGGTTTCGATGCCGATGGCCAGACCTTGAGGGTCAATTCCGACATGGTCGCTCGCGAAGTCGCTACAGCCCTCGGCGCCAGCAAGATTCTCTTTCTTTCGCTCGATGATCCTCGCGATGCGCTTCCTCCCGGAGTTCGCAACTGGTCGGGAGAAAATGTTCTCGAGTTTCTATCGGATCACACGGAGCTGTCCCCCGGGATCGCCTCGAAGTTAAAACAGGCAGCGGCGGCGACTCGTGACGGAGTCACTCGTGTTCATCTTGTTGGAAGTCAAAACGACGATGCCCTTCTTGCCGAGCTTTTCAGCAACGAAGGAGTAGGCGTCATGGTCTATTCGGACGCTTACCAGCGAATCCGCTCCGCGACACGAAGTGATGCTGACGAGCTACACATTCTCATTCATCGGGCTATCGAAGACGAGCAACTCCTCGAAAGGTCCCGTGCTGAAATAGTCGCCTCAATTGACGATTACATCGTTCTCGAAATCGATGGAAACATTGTCGGATGCGTTGCGGTTCATCCCTTTCTCGAAGAGAAAAAAGCAGAAGTCGCCTGCCTCTTCGTGAAAAAGGGGCATACCGGGCAAGGTTACGGCACTATTCTTGTCGACGCAGCGTTGAAGCGAGGAACCGAGCACGAAGCCGAAGAGCTGTTTGCCCTGTCGACCCAGGCCGCCGGCTACCTGGAACGTGCTGGATTCGAGAGAACCGAAGATCTCTCCATGCTTCCGGTTGAGCGAAGGGAAAAATGGGAGAAAAATGGGCGCAATGCGGTAGTCCTCTCACAGAGAGCTTCGTCTTGAGTCCGCTCGCCGATCTCTCTACAGTCCGAAGCAAGACGACCCCATCCTAGACCTTTTTCCGACTTTGATCCTTACCGAAAGTGAACTGACCTTCTCCTGGACGACTCTCTCAGCGAGCTTCGGGGTTGTCGTATTTATCGCCACCGCGATCTTTGGATTCCTGATCTGGAAGAGGAATCATTTCTCTCGCGCGACGGGTTTACTTGAATTTCTGCGACTACTCATTGTCGGATTGGTTTGTCTTCTTCTTGGGCAACCGGAATGGAGAGAAGTCTATACACCTGACGAAAAACCCGTCATTGCGATCCTGCGGGATGCATCCGGCAGTATGGCGACGGCCGACGTCATCGATCCAGATTCCCCTGCTAGCCAGCCTCTGACACGGGAAGCTCTTGCGAGCAGTTTGGAGAACGACCCGGCCTGGGCGACACTGGAAGAAGACTTTGAAATCGTACGTCAGGGTTTTTCAAGCAGCTCAGCTGACTCGACGACCCTTGGAGATGCCTTGACCGAGATTCTAGAACAGGAAACAGATCTACGCGGTATCGTTCTGCTTTCGGACGGGGATTGGAACAAGGGGATTGCGCCCAATATTGCAGCAACACGGCTGCGTATGCAGCAAGTCCCGGTTTTCACGATTCCGGTGGGCAGTGAAACCAAGCTACCTGATCTTGAGGCGACAGCATTTGATATTCCCACCTTCGGAATTTCTGGCAAGCCGGTTCGCCTTCCTTTCACATTGACGAGTTCGCTCCCTCGCTCACACACGACATCCATCACGATTCGCACGAACGAAAGCGAGAGCTTCTCGCAAGAGGTCGTCATCCCGGCGATGGGGCGTGTTCAGGACACGCTGCTCTGGATCCCACAGACAATCGGAGACTATGAGCTGACTCTCACGCTACCGGACGTAGAGGGTGAGTTTGATAAGGACAACAACACGATCACTGCCCCTATCACAATTCGAAAGGAGGAGCTCAAAGTTCTCGTGATCGATTCATTTCCTCGCTGGGAATACCGCTACCTGAGGAATGCGCTCGAGCGGGATCCAGGAGTAGATGTTCGCTGCCTCCTTTATCACCCGACCGTGGAAGCCCTTGGCAAAGGGATTGGATACCTCGATGAATTCCCTGAGGCTGATCTCCTGGCCACCTTTGATGTGATTATCCTCGGCGATATCGGCCTGGGCTCGGGTCAGCTCTCGATCGACCAACTCAACGCTATCAAGCAACAAGTCGCGACCCAGGCTTCGGGCCTGGTCCTGCTTCCCGGTTTCCGAGGCAACCAGTTTACGCTTCTCAATACAGAGCTTGAAGATCTGTTTCCCGTTCATCTCGACACTGCGCAACCCCGAGGGTGGGGCTCTCCAACCCCCGGGCAATTCGAACTCACCGAACTGGGAGCCAGAAGCCTACTCACACGCCTCGAAGACTCTGAGAATGGCAATGCTGCGGTCTGGTCATCGCTTCCCGGCTTTCAGTGGTATGCTGGCATTCTCCGATCGAAAGCAGGAAGTGAAGTCCTCGCGACCCACAGCTCAGAAACAAACCGGTTTGGTCGCATCCCTCTCATTGTGACAAAGACCTACGGAACAGGAAAGATTCTCTTCATGGGAACCGATGGAGCATGGCGCTGGAGAAAAGGAGTCGAGGACAAGTATCACTATCGTTTCTGGGGTCAGGTCGCACGATGGATGGCCTATCAGAGAAATATGGCAAGTGATGACCTCATGCGCCTTTTCTACTCTCCTGATCGCCCCCAGTCCGGAGACGTCCTCACCCTGAACGCTAATGTCATGAGTGTTGGCGGGGAACCCCTCCAGTCGGCACGGGTTGCGGTGCAAATCATCAGTCCGAGCGAAGCTGTCGAAACGGTTCAGCTCCACCCGGGAGGCGAGGAACAATGGGGTCTCTTCACCGGAACTTTCGAGCCTACTGAACCAGGAAAGCACAAACTGATCATGACCTGCATCGAAAACGGAGGCCGTCTTGAACTCGAGCTGACAGTCCAGGGCTCTACCTTGGAGCAAACGGGTCAACCCATTCGACTCGATGTCTTGAATGAGATTGCGCGCATCTCACGGGGTGAGGTGCTCTCGAGCCCCACCGCCGCTCAGATCATGGAAAAGCTGAATGCGATTCCGGAACCTGATCCTATAGAGCGGAGATTGCGGATCTGGGCCAACCCAGGGCTGATCGGTGGAATTATTCTCCTCCTCTCCATTTTCTGGATTGGGAGGAAAGTGATTGGCGCAGTCTAGGACGATCGGGCCAATCACTGATAAAAGGCTCTCAGGGCAGACGGAAATCTGCCCTGCATTCGACCAATTCGTTCTTTGTCGGCTAAAGCTTTTTAACTCGCAGATTGCGAATCGCGAATGGCTGACCGTGATCCTGAATCGAAATCAATCCTTCTGCAGCCAGCTCTTTGTCTTTCGGCTTTTTCTCGGCAAGGTCAAAATCCTGAATCGTTTCTCCGTTGAGCACCACTGTGAGGTGGTTGCCTTTCATCGTCACCGTCATGCGATTCCACTCTCCGGCCTCCTTGCTCATGTTCTTCGAGGCCCCCTGAGTCTTGATGACCCCGCCGTTGTCATGATGCCCCATCTCGTCGTCTGCTTTCCCCAGAGAATCGAGGATCTGCACTTCAAATCCGCTAGCAACAGGATCGGCCTTATCTGAAATACGAAAATAAAATCCGGAATTGCCTCCTTTGGGATGTTTGTATTCGAAGTCGAAGACGAAATCCTTATAGCTGTCCTTCAACCACACGTAGTGATTGTAACGTTTCCAACCGGACTCACCCTTACGAGGTTCCAGAATGAGAGCCTTCTGCCCCCCCACGATCCAATTCCCCTCCGTTTCAAGTTGGCCCACATTGCTTCCATCAAAAATGGTCACAAAGCCTTTTGCATCCTCCGCTGGATGCTCCGCGTGGATCATGGGCGTGGAGCCGATGAGAAATAAAAAGAAAGATGATAGGGTGGTAAGACGCTTCATGGAGCAAGGTGATCGATAGATTTCCCATCGCAAGGCCGCAATAATGTGCCAAATTTCCATAGGACCTTCTACTTCCCCCATGAAACACCTATCTATTTTTTCCAGCCTTGCTCTCCTGTCTTGTTTTTTCTCCGCAACAGCGCAGGAGGTTCCGGAAGGCGTTCAAAAAGGAATCGAAGGCAAGAAGGCACCGCCGCTGGGTGTGACGGATTGGATTCAACTACCGGATGGAGATGATCAGTTCAATTCTGGAATGCTCGATGGCAAGGTGGTCGTCCTCTTCCTCTGGCAAAGCACTTGCGAAGCTTGCGAGAAAAGAGAGTTTCCAGTTCTACAGAAATTGGTGAAAGCATTTGATGGAGTCGACGAAGTTGTCTTCCTCGCTATCCAGACCCCATTCGAGAATTTCACCACCAACAGCGAACTCCAGCTCAAGCCCACCGCGGAGAAATATGAGCTTTCGATTCCCTTTGGTCACCTTCCGAAAACCAAGGATCTTTACAGCATCAATGTGGCCTACGAAACCGGTGGAACTCCCTGGTGGGTCGTGGTCAACAAGGAAGGAATTGTTGAGTTCAATGGATTTACGATGAATCCAGAAATTGGGGAGCAGAATCTCAAGAAGCTGATCGCAGGGGAAGCGATTCCTGAGTGAATGATTTCCGCCGGTTCAGCCATTTCGAGATGGAGGCCACAGTGAGGAGGCATCTCAATAGGTGAGGGTAACTCCGAAGTGGAGTTTTCCATCGTCGTTGTCGGTCGGGAGCAGTCCATGGTTCTGAACGGCCCAGCCATAAGAAGCACGTGCGAAACCCCGATCACCCAATCTACAGTGCAATCCAACCCCGACACTTTGAAGGGAGGGGCTGATCTCGCCTGGCACTTTCTGTTCGATTTGTAGAGCGGCTGCGTCGTAAAAAACGAAAGCATTCCAACGATCATCGCAAGCAACCGAAAAGGTTGGAGAAACGGCAAATTCCGGGGTGATTAGTTCGACGGTCGTAAGCACACCAGAATCACCTCGAATCACGCTTTCGTCATACCCGCGTACCGTTCGGTAGCCACCTGCAAGAAGTTGCTCGGTAGCATTCAGCCGACTAGTCGTGGACTGAGCATGCACCTTGATACGCAGCGAGTAATTTTGAGGTAACTTCTGCATTCGCTCAATTTCTCCGAAACCATACCAATACCTCGCTTCAGAGCCAAACCGAGCTGCATTAAAACTGGCATCGTCATTGTTCCGAAAAATATCTCCCGGTGAACTCACTACACCTACAAATCCCTGGGTGATTCCCGTTGCGCCGGGAACACTGAATCCATATTGTCCGCGAAGCTGCCCCACTTCGACTTCCGTATTGAAAAACGTAGCCCCTCCGAAAAGGAGATCTGTGTCAGTCGATTTGTAGTGGAAGGCAAAAGTGAAATGATGTCGCCACTTTCGGCTCCACTTTGGACGAGGAAGCGGAATCTGATATTCAAACGAGAGCTGTCGACTTAAGCCTTCCGTGTCTGTCACCGTCGTGTCTTCTGCACTGCTCAAAACATACGCCCCAAAAACACGTGCAGTATGTCGCCAAGGGAGAAATGACTGATACACCACCGAGTGCGCCGCGAGATTCTGCCACTCGAAATCAGTCGCAAAATGATAGCCAATATTAGTCTCCGTCTGCAATGGATTGGCGAGATTAAATCCAACTGACCATTCCTCTTCCCCCGTAAACGCGACGCCGGTGTTCGCAAACCCCATGTATGCCGAAAGCACTTTCTCTTCGTCTACATCCATGATGATGTCGCTTGTGGCGTCAAGTTCACCGCGATCATAGATTACGTTTACATGGCGAGCTGGATTCTGATTCAGCCAATCGAGATCCTCCTGAAAAATCCTTTGGCTGATGCGGTCACCGGGATCTACTCGAAGTTGTTTCAGGAGGTAGTCTTCTCGCGAACGCCGAGCCCCTTCTACTCTCTTCTCACCAAGAAGGGCTTCCTTTACCACAATTTGCAGTTTTCCCTGAGTAATATTCTGTTCAGGATAATAAACGTCGACGAGTGGATAGTCACTCTCGCGCCATGCGAGAACTACCTCTCGAGCAATATCCGAAAGCAACGCCATCGAAAGTGGCTCCCCTATGAAAGGCTCCAGAGTATCGCTAAGTAAATTTGGTGCCGGCAGCCCCGCTTCTATCACTATCGATTTTTTTCCGGGAGAAGGTAACATCGTCGCCTTATTCTGGTCTGAAATCAGGTGGATCGATGCAAGGTCGACTCCCAATGGAGTGCGATCTTCGCTCGATTCGGCCTTTTCATCACGTCCGTCTTGAATCTCTCCCTCGTCAGCTTCCTGATCGAGAAGATCAGCAACAGGCCGGTTTCCACGTTCGAGGGGCCGGTTCTGGCTGAGGCCGTGAAACGGAATCTGAAGAACAAGGCACAACACAACGGACGCTCCCGAAAGGGAGCAGCCATCAAACAGTCTCTTGTCTGTTTTTCTTGGCATCCTCAATTCCCTTTATTATCCATCCAATGCTACGGCAAGCTCGTCAAATGAGTCTTGGGCAAGAATTTGCGTCAATTGGTTGGTGATTTCCGGGGGAACCACAATCGGAATGGCCACAATTCCAAGTGCTCCATCCTGCGAAGTAACAGGAATCACCAGTGTCATTTCAAGAGCATTGATGAGCTCAGTAGCAGCATCAACCGCAAGATTTTGCTGGAGAGGAGCGAGCAGCGCGGCCGGCATGATTTCGTTGAGATCGAATGAATAGGCTCCGTCTGACATGACGAGGATAGCTCCTCCATCAAATTCAATTGCGTTAGCGAGCTCCTGCCAACCATCAGGTTTGAGATTCCCCTTTAGCTCCTCGATCACCGAAAGAGGAGGCAGCGTGAATGTTCCATCGAGGCTTGCAGGGGCTTGTAACTGAAACTGATTTCCATCCGACTGAATGACAACAGCTTGTCCTGCAACCGCGGCGGAAAAGGCATTTCCACCCATGCCCAGAGAAGCGAGTGAAGGAGGAAGTGGATCTCCGGTGTTCGTGGATTGATCCACTAATTCGCCACCAGGAGGAAGAAGTGGATCTCCGGTGTTCGTGGATTGATCCACTAATTCGATATCTGGAGGGAACCCGCCACCAGGAGGAGGAATGTTCTGCATTTGCTGAGCCATAATCCCGTCCACTTCGTTCCCAACGTTAACGGTTGATGCAGGGGCTTCAAAATCGGTCACATAAATGGTCGATCCACCGATCGTGAAGGGATTCTGGCCCGCAACGTTAGCACCACCAAAATGAAGTGTATCGAAACCAGGCCCACCGTTAAGGAACTGGATCGATCCATTATCAGTTGTCCCGCCGGTATTATTCCCCAAGCCGAAAAGAAGCAGAAGGAGCTCTATCAGAGTATCAAATCCAAAACGGCCGATACCTTGTCCGACATTTGTCTGGTCGGTAAATAGAAACTTATCGGGGCCCCCAGAGCCTTCCAGTTGACCAAATCCAAAGAACTGAGTGTTATTGAGAACTCCATTATTGTCCCCTGCGATGACAAACTCATCCGCATCAGCTGTGCCTCTGAGGATATTGGGAGCCGCTGCGGTCGCTCCAGAATCTCCATAGACCTGTTCCATGCCATGAATCGAGTTAACCAATCCTCCCGCGCCCCATTGAGCATCCTCCGCTCCAAAATCGACAGTTACGGAAGTCCCCAGAAAGGAAAAATCGATAGCATCTACGTCGTCATCTCCTTGAAAGTCACCTCCGTCAATTGAACCGACGGTAAAGGCACGCCCACTCAGCGACCCCCCATCTGTTCCAAAAAGAAACTGATCGCTCCCGCTGCCCCCGCGAAGTGTACCCCCAAAAATTGCCCCCTCATCCAATCGAATATCGAACACGTCGTTACCGCCTCCGCCGGAGACATCCTGAAAGCCGGAGAACAAGGTTTCCGCTGTCTGGAAGCCGCCTTGCCCTCCCGAAGGATCAAATTCAGAGATTTTGAAAACCGTATCCCCAGTATCGACAACAGGAGAGGTGGGTGGCACCCCCACGACCGAAGACTCCGTGTAGGCGAGGATGTGGGTGTCCAAATCTGATCCCACGACTCGCCTGTTCGCACCATTCCCAACAACCTCACCGACGTTGTTGAAGGAGAAGACTCCCAGATCTACGGTATCCCAGACGTTGACCGTCCAAACGTCAGAAATTGAGAGATTGTTAGCTGACGGCATCATCGACAGATCAAAAGATTGGTATCCGGATAACCCGTCCCCCGAGAAGTTAATCTGGTCAGAAACAACATTGCCTTCCACATTGAGATCCCCAAAAGCAACGTTCACATCAAGACCAAAACTGGCATTCACATCGCCAAGTGTAAGAGTTCCGTTCTTCTGCTGAATTTCAATCCAGTCAGCATTCGTCGCGGAGAAATTGCTTATCTTGCCCGAAATAAACAGCGGCGCAGAAGCTCCATTTGATACCGTGTAGTGAACGTCATCAGCCTCGACCCCGATCAGCTCAACAATTCCGCCGCCGGTAATGTCAAGACTGTCCACCGCTCCAAGACTGTCCACCGCTCCGCTTCCCGCTGCGTTTCCGACGTAGATCTCGCCGGAGCCAACTGGGCCTTTAAACTCAAGAGCTGTCTCCATACCAGCAGCCTGCCCAAACAAGGAAACTTTGCCAGTCCCTGTCGTCCCTATTGCGGGAGAAGAAGTACCTTCAAAAAACGTCGTGTCGGAAATATCAACCTCTAGACCTTCTGCTCCTGAACCAGAATACGCACCCAAGTTGGGAATGAGAAAGGTGTTCGTACCAATCAGGTCGACATCACCGCCGTCAGCAAGCACCCTCGTATCGTAGAGGCCCAGACCTGCGTGATTGTCCTGTCCTGAAAACCCTTTGATTCCGATGTTGCCTGTATTGGTGAAAATCACAGAGTCGTAAATTTGGATCCCAGCATACATCGACGAAGGGCCCGTCATGGAAGAAGGATGCTGATTCTTGATCGATATCGAGCCGCTCTCCGTGAGAACATCCACTCCCGGGAGACCCTCGAACGAACCAGAGCCTCCCAACTGCACTCCAACCCCGCCAAAGAGAATTACATCCCCTCCAGGTGGCGCTCCCGCATAATGAGAAGTGATCGCAGATCCATCCTGCATGAAGAAAGTTCCCGACGCGTATATCTCCAGATTGCTGGCCGAATTCCAATTCAAGTCGGCACCCGACTCGAGAGTGATATTCCCTGGTTCTGACACCAGCGAGTGCGAGTCCGTCTCAATTCGCAGAGAGGCCGTCGATAAAAACGCAGAAATATCATCCGAGTTGAGAATGCTGCTCGAAGTCGTGGCCGGTGCTGTCCCGGCTGTTTCAATGCTTCCTCCTGTCCCATTACGGATCAGGATATTATCCGGGTCAAACAACAACATTCCGCTCGCTCCATTCGGGGCCCCTACATCAACCGAGCCAACCAAGCTGCCTACATCTGCCGATCGTTTACCTGAGAGCTCGACAAAGCCTCCGCCCCCCGATTGCTCACCTCCCCGCGCGGCTGCGAGCCCTCGAAAAATGAGATCCCGCTTCGCAAAAAGAATCACTTCTCCTCCGCTGCCACCTTCCAACGCACTGGCACTGATCTCGGCTCGAGGCGCGACGGTAACATCAGTTGCATTCCGGAACGCTGAATCGAGACCTCGTCGACCACCTCCGATTAAAATGCGACCGCCCTGGCTACCCCCATCCGCGAGAATGACCGATTCAGACATGATGTCGATAGAGTCTCCCAAAACTACGACCGTTCCTCCGATCGATTCTCCGGAAGCATCCACAACACCAGACAATTTAACCTCGCCGCCGTTCCCCGCATCAACCTGAATCTGCGGCTCCGCCTCTGATTCTGAGACAGGTCGAGCAACGAGCGTTCCTGAAGATTTTATCCGCCCCCCACTCCCGGGAGCGTTCCCGCCAGCGCTGAGGAAAATCTGGCCACCACTGCGAGTCACTCCGGTCGCTGCAACACGCACCTCGTTCTTCACGGCCATGCCGTAAATATTTCCTCCGAAAGACTTCAGTTCAGCAATATTCGCCTCGACCGTGCCTTGATTGATAACTCCATTCTCTTTCATCGGGCCAGAAGCCCCTCTTACGAAAACCCGCTCTGATCCCGATTCGGCAATCAGCACGTCATTTCCAGCGGCAAGACCGACCGTACCATTTTCAGCTTGGATTCTTCCTTCATTGATCACCGAGGATGCCACGAGAAAGATATCACCTTCAGAAGCGCTGACCTCTCCGAGATTGACGACTGAAGCCTGTGAATTACCAGAAAATTGAAAGTCTCCGGCAAGAAAATCCCGATCACTCAGATCAAGAGTCGAAGCCGTAAAGCCCGCAACATCAATGACACCGCTTTGCCCCACGACAACTCCGTTGGGGTTCAGGAGAAATACTCTTCCATTCGCAGAAATCCTGCCGTCGATTCTCGAAACAGACTGCCCTGTCACTCGATTCAGAGTGATCGAACTCGAACTCGGCTGAATAAATTGAGTGACTTCACCTGGCACGATTGAGAAAGAGTTCCAATCGATAATGCCTCGATCGTTATTCTGGTGGACCCGCAGGGTATTCCCTTGAGAATCAATCGCGATGTCTCCGTGACGAACCACTGCACCTGAAGGATTCGCCCAGACAACCGAGGAGAAACATAAGACCAGAAGCCACAACCCTGCGAAGAGCTTGCTGGTCTGGTCGGATATTCGCGTCATCTCTTGCGGCTGAATACGGAATCAAAATTCTAGAATCCAGCTATTGTCCTGCCTCTGCGTCCGGATTGGGGATGATCTCTACTCGCCCTTCCTTGACCTGGGCATAGCCTTTGCCGTCCTTGACCACGACGGCAAAGAAAGTTCCTCGAGCTGCCGCGACTCCGCTTGGAGTCCGCACCTTAAAATCCAGCTCTCCAGCGGCATTTGGCTTCAGGAGCGCTCCAAGACTTCCATTTTTCAGGTCAATCATGACTACCTTGGGGCTCGCCGTCTCATCCACGGCCTCGATCACCACTTCGGAGTTCTCAGAGATTCGAATCACAGAACGAGGAGTGATGACGACCACAGCTCTTGATCCCGCACCTGTTTTGATCGTTGTTCCGACGGCAACCTTGTCGCCCTTCTCAACCGGTGTTGGATTGGCATCTTCTCCGGCAAGAGCATTAACTTCCCCGATTGAAACAGTCACCGTTCCGCTCTCAGGAGCGGCTTCTGACAGGGAGAGGATTCCAAAGACGATAAGAACGGCTCCGACGAGTTTCACGAAAGCGGTTGGGTTCATGGTAGTAGTAAAGATCTCACCCTCAGTATGATAGCGATGTTCGAGCCGACTTCCAACTAATAATCAGCCTTTATTCCGGTGCATGGAGTGCGGGTTTTAGGTAGTTTTATTGAATTTTTTCTCTAGGTTCCAAAAGCCCATGAAGTGGACCACCGACAAGAGCCAGTTCTTTGCGTTCATTTTTGCACCGCCCCTCATGGCGACAATTCTCTGGGCAGCTTGGCCAACTGACATTGCCCGCAAGATCGAAAACGTGACAATCGACTGGCGGTTTGACGCACGAGCCAGCAGCGACCCTGCTCCTGATCCAAAGATCTTGTTGATCGGAATCGGAGAGCAGTCACTCGAATCACTGGGGCGTTGGCAAGACTGGACCCGCAACATCCATGCCGATTTTCTTGAGGCGTTGACGTTCCAACCGCCGGCAGTTATCGCGTTTGATTTATTCTTCACAGAACCGGCACGGGACGAGGAAGAAGATCTTGCTTTCGCTGACGCCCTATCACTACACCCGTCCGCGATCACAGGAATGTATCTAGATACGAGTGTCGAGGCCAGAGAACAGTCCAAACTCCACTCCTATCCTTCGATCACTCTCTATGCCACCAAACCATTTCCGAATGTCACGGGGGATGTTACCCAGCTCCTGACAGGCCCTACAGCGCAAACTCCGGTAGAACTCATTGCGCAGAGTTCCTGGACAGGATCCGTAAACTTTCCACCTTCTCGAATTGACGGCATGCGCCGCAAAGCTCCGCTTCTCGTTCGGGTTGGAAAAGATGTTTATCCTTCCCTCGTCCTTCAGATCGTGATGCAGCTCGAGGACGCAAGCCGCAACGATGTGGAGATTCGATTGGGCGAAGTGATCACTGTTCCCAAGAAATCAGGAGGAGAATGGAAGATTCCGATCGATCGGGCAGGAAACCTCTACGTCAACTACAGGGATACACGCCGCCTCCCCGTATTCGACTTTTCAAGAGTGACTGCATCGATTCTGCGAAACGTGGAGGGCGAACCATGGCCCGATCGACTTCCAACGATCGAGAACAAGATTCTCATCATCGGACAAAGCGCCGAAGGGCTGAGTGACTTTGGCCCCACTCCCTATCGTCCGGAAGATGCTCTATTCAGTATCCAAGCAACTGTGCTCGATAGTATCCTTCGAGAAGATTACCTCTATCAAATGCCTCAAGCGACAGCGATGGGGCTCTGGTTATTGATCGCGTGGGGAACAGTCATCGCGCTGAGAAAGGCACCGTTTACCGTAGCGATCGGCGTTCCTATCGCTATCACCGTCAGCATCGTTGCCGGCGCCTTCTTCCTGTTTTATCATCAGTCCATTCTCATCCCCCTCGCCCTTCCCGTGATCGGATTCATCGTCATGCACACGACGATCATTGGAGATAGATTGGCCTCTGAATTTCGGAGGAACCAATACATCAAGGGTGTCTTTGGCTCCTACGTTTCGCCTGAGATCGTCAATCAGATCATTGATTCCGGAGAGACGCCTGAACTTGGCGGCGAGAAAGTCGATATCACCGTTCTCTTCAGTGACATTGAGGGGTTTTCTACTTTCTCAGAGGAACTCGAACCCGAAGAACTCGTTGATTTGATGGTCGAGTATCTCTCGGCCCTGACAGACGTTCTGACCGACAAAGGCGGTTGTCTCGACAAATACATTGGTGATGCCATCGACGCCATGTTCGGCGCGCCTTTGCCGATGGAAGATCACGCTTACGCGGGCGTCGTTTCGACCATCGAGATGCAGCGAAAACAATCGGAGCTTCGGAAGCGGTGGAAGGAACAGGGACGCGCCGATCTCATTCAGAACATGCACACCCGTATCGGCCTCAACTCAGGACCCGCCGTCGTAGGGAACATGGGCTCCCGCCGTCGCTTTAACTACACCATGATGGGCGACAATGTGAATCTAGGTGCGCGATGTGAATCCGGGGCGAAAGCCTACGGCATCTACACCATGATTACCGAGGCGACCTACCTTGCGGCAAAGGCTACTCAGGACGATGTCGTCTATCGGTTTCTCGATCAGATTATCGTCAAAGGTCGTACTCTCCCCGTAAAAATGTATGAGGTAATCGAAACCGTAGAGGTGGTTTCCGAGGAAACAAAAGATTGCCTCTCGATCTATGCCGAAGGAATGTCTGCCTACCTTTCGATGGACTGGGACAAAGCGATCGAGTTTTTTGAAAAATCGTCAACTCTGGAACGATTCCAACCTGAGCAAGATAATGGAGTCTCGACAAACCCCTCTCGAGTGATGATCGCACGATGCGGCGCCATGAAAACAAGCCCTCCCCCTGCCAATTGGGATGGGGTTTTTCGCATGACGGAAAAGTAGGATCTGGGTCAACTTCGCTCAGTCTTTGAGCGCTCCGATCTCTTTGTTGCTGCGGCGCAATTGCTCGATATTGAGTAATAAGATATTTCGAATCAGCTTGCCGAAAATTTCTGGATACTCAGAAAGCAGTTTTTCAATGGTGTTTTTGTAAAGCACATAGCAAGTGATGTCTTAGTCGGCCCACACATTAGCTGACCACTTGCTCTGGTCGATAGCGGCAATTTCACCAAAACAGACGCCTCGTCCAAAGGCATTGATTCGTCGTCCTTTCTCGTCGGTCTTACTGGCCTGGTGGAAAATTGAAACCGACCCTTTCGCGGGAAAACAGATATGGTCGGGATCGTCATTTTGCCCCATGACGTTCGCCCCTGCACTAATTATCGGGTGGAGAGGCATTCCCGTTTCAAAATCCAGACTGATCGAGTTAAACGCTTCCCCTGACTGCTCGACACCGATCCGCTTTTCCACCTTCTCAATCCCATGTTCATCGAGGATCATCCCGTAGGTGAAGGACTTGGAAATCGATTGAATCGTAAATTCCTGCCCCGTCTCGCCGATCTCATAAGCAAAACCGTCGGTCGTTAGCGCATAGCTCAAACCAGTTGGAATCAGCTTTTGTCAATTCGGGTAAGTAATCGGCAACAGCGCCCTCATCACACAGCTCGCATTGTTTATAAAGCTCGTGAACATTACCGGAAATGGTGTTGTTAATGCAGGAGTAACTTGGAGAGAGACGCTGCACTTGGCGTGCGCCACCCAAAAGCAAAAACCGTAATGAAAAAAAAATCGCTGCGATCGGGATTCCGAAATGTTCTACTGACTCTTTCTTAGAGATTTTGCAAAACGAAAATTGATCAGAGCTGCCTTATCCACAATGAGATAGCGAGGATACCGGTTGAGCGCCCAGTCAACTTGCCCTTTCGAAGTCAGCGATTCCCGGTTTCCCATCTCGTCGATTGCAATCACCCGTTCGGCTTCGATCTGAAGCCCTGCTTCCGCCGCCTTCGCAAGAGTGAACCCAGCGATGATAGTCTCAGTCCCTCGACAAAACTGATACAGCACCGTCTCCGAGTCATCGTAAAGGATTCGCGAAAAACTCGCACCGTCCAAGGTCTGAACAAAAGCTGCAGTGGAACCGTAGACGTAACGAGGGCAAAAGTGATGATCGAGGAATCCGAAATCCTGTTTCATTCGCTTCGGCCCCAATGTCATCCGCCCCCCAAACAGGAGCACGCCTGCGTGATCCGAAGCCCAACAGAACAAAGTTTTCTGTGGGACAATCTGCCCCTTACTCAACTCCTGGTCGAGACGCCAACCATCGAAACCCATTTCCGTATTGAGAAAACGAGGATTCTCATACCCAACGTCTCGATGAATCCGAGTGATCGTTTCGAAGTCTTCCCGCAAAGCAGGAAGATCGCCATGCGAATGGTAAGCAGGAGCCTCCAACTGTCCGCGAAACGCCTTCGCAAACTCTCGAGTCCGATCAAGATCAACAAGAGCATAGCCCCCATTCACGATAGGCATGTCAGGATAAACCTCGTGAGTCTCCTCAACGCTATATCGAAACTGCTCCACAAACTCAGCTGATTCCCCCGACCAGAACTGGACTTGATCGGGCTCATTAAAGATCTGAACAAATCTCGCGTGCTCTCCATATCGCTCCACAAGCGCGCGAATGAAGGCACGCTGAGGATCTTCCCGTCGAGGATAACGCCACCGATTTTCTTTCTCGCCAGCATACTTTTCAGCGATAGCCCAATCGGGTGCGTTCATCAGTTGAAACGCCAACTCGAATCCCCTTGAGGTATACGCTTCGACAGCCGCATCCATGCGATCGAACTGAAATCGATACCCTCCTTTGTCACGGGGAAGTCGATCTCCCATTTCTTTCGATTCATCAACCCTAACGACTTGAAATCCGAGTCGCCCAAGAAGTTCGGCCTCAATCTCTCGAGCCTCTTCCTCCGAAAGCCCTGCCGGTAGCGTCGGAGTTCCCTGAAACGACCAATGATATCGCCCAGGAAAAGCACAGACACCGAGAAAGAACTCATCGGTTTTCCATGTCTCGCGAACCGACGAGAGGTCTTCGCTTACAGCAACACTTCTTACCAATCGCTTCTCGCAAAGGTCGTCTCTGTAGCCATCCAGAGTAAACTGATAGACGCCCAACCCGTCAACCTGAAGCGAGACGGCAGTCTCGCGATTCGCTGCAACCTTCCATTGCCAGATCGGACGATTATGCCAGTTCCAGAGTGTGAGAACAGCATGAGAATACATCTCGCCATCAACCCCGATCTTGAACTTCATGGGCTCTTTCAAGGGAGCCACTCTCGCCCAACGGAAGGGTGTCTCCGAGTCGAAAGAAAGGCCATCGTCGATTGAGAGAACTTCCGCCACTTCTTCGTGTAGAAAGGGAACCCCAGTTGTGGCGAGCGGTTCGCTTTGGGGCGAAACCGCGATCAAAACTTCCCCGTTCGAACTCTCGACACCGTGTCCTGCCATCGGCACAAATGGGCAAAGGAGCAGCGCGGCATAGAAACCCCGGGTGAGGAATCGAATTAGGAAAAAATGAATGATCCTCAACGTTCGCACTCGACCGAACAGTTCGCAATCGGCGGGAAAAAACGTTTTCACGTGCGTTCCCTCGGCTATGTTCTCTACCCACGGCGCAACCGTCCGAGGTTTTGAGTTTGTCATGGCTGAATCTGCTTCACCCGAATCTGTTTCCAAAGAAATCACTGTCGACGTCATCGTCATTGGAGGCGGTGTCGCGGCACTCTGGACCGCAAATGCCTTGAAAGCCTCAGGGCGCTCCGTTCTCGTCCTGACCAACACGCCTCTGGGAGAAGGACAATCGCTGGCCGCACAAGGCGTCATCCACGGCGGCTTAAAATACGCCGTCGGTGGCAAGCTTACAGATTCCTCCGAAGCTCTCGCGGGCATGCCATCACGCTGGCTCGCTGCAATCGAGGGAAAAGGAGACGTTGATCTGAGCGGCGCAAAGGTAATCTCCGATCACCAACTGATGTGGAGTCTTCCCAATGTTGTCAGCCAAGTCGTTGGATTCTTTGGAAGCAAAGCGCTTCGAGGCAGAGCCAATTCACTCCACCGGAACGACTACCCCGAAGTGTTTGATACTAATGAATACAGAGGCAAGATCTTCAGGATTGAGGAACCTGTCATCGATCCGGTCTCTGTCATGAGCGCGCTGGGTCGCGGAGTCGCGAACGAGTCATATCAGGTCGATTGGAACTCCAACGCAAAATGGGAAATCGATCGCGGGAACGTCACTGGCATTCTCCTTCGCCAGAAGAACGCAAAGAGTATCCGAATCAAAGCGACCCGCTACCTCCTTGCGGGTGGCGCCGGAAACGGGCCAATTCTCGAAAAGGTTGGGATATCGAGCCCAAAGCAGCAACTTCGGCCCCTCCATCAATTGATTATCCGCAAGGTCGGCCTGCCTGACTTCTTCTCGGTATGTGTTGGCACTGGACCTAAACCGCCGCTCGTCACGACGACCCATCAGGACTCTCAGGGACGAACCGTGTGGTATGTGGGAGGTGACATTGCGGAACAACAAGGTGTCGAACGAAGCGAGTCCGAGCAGATCGAGGCCGGCAAAACACTTTTCGCGCAGTTGCTCCCATGGGTTGACCTCACCGGAGCCGAGTGGTTCACTTGGCGCGGAAATCGGGCAGAACCCGAAACGGGAACAGGAGATCGACCAGCGGGAGCCTACTGCGAGACGGTCGGAAACCTTCTTGTGGCCTGGCCTACCAAGTTGGCGCTCGCGCCCAATCTAGCCGATCAAGTCTGTGA
This sequence comes from Verrucomicrobiales bacterium, assembly GCA_965657775.1. Lineage (GTDB taxonomy): Bacteria > Verrucomicrobiota > Verrucomicrobiia > Verrucomicrobiales > DEV007 > Arctic95D-9. Next base: position 636,148 of record CBFHPY010000003.1, on the reverse strand, counting down.
AACCGTTGGGGCCGGCTGCCACAACGAAGCGCCTCCTCTCCTTCTGGATCGTCCTCAACTAGGGACTCCGCCCTGGGATCTCGCCTGATTACTCCTTTCCGCTTTCATGAAACGTCGCCCGCTTGCTTCTAATGATCTTCAAATCTCCAGCTTGGGACTTGGAACCGTAAAATTCGGCCGGAATCAACAGGTCAAATACCCGAAGGGGTTCGAACTTCCGCAAGACGACGAAATCCTGTCACTACTCGATTTGGCTCAGGACCAGGGCATCAACTTTCTCGACACAGCCCCGGCTTACGGAACAAGCGAGGAGCGTCTCGGCGGTTTGCTGGGCGCGCGTCGAGACGACTGGATCATCATGTCGAAAGCAGGAGAAAACTTCGCCAATGGCGAGTCTTCCTTCAATTTTTCCCCGGAAGGAATTCACGCGAGCGTCGACCGAACCCTCTCGAGGCTTCGAACAGACAGGGTCGAATGCCTTCTTCTCCATTCCGATGGTAATGACCTCGATATCCTCGATCACTCAGGTGCCGTAGAAGCACTGACCAAGCTGAAAGATGCGGGTAAAGTGCTGTCGATCGGCATATCCACAAAAACAGTCGCGGGCGGGTTGCGAGCGATCGAACTGGGCCTTGATGCCGTCATGGTTACCTACAATCCCTGGCATCGAGAAGAGGAGCCGGTTCTCAACTCAGCAGCTGAGGCCGGAGCCGCCGTCTTCCTCAAAAAATCTCTCGGCAGTGGTTGGTTCGGTGAAGAAGGATCGAAAGAGGATCCTGTTGAAACGTCGTTGCGGTTTGTATTCACCCATCCTGCTTCGACTTCAGCAGTCATCGGAACGATCAATCCCAAACACCTGATCAATAACTGCGAGACTATGAGGCGAATCGAAGCTGATTTGCCAGTCAAGTGAGCCGTCCTTCTGGAAAAACCAGTTGGAGTATCGAGAACATGAGGCAGGTTGGCTTGTGTCCAAAACCGATCCTAAGCCACTCTTTTTCGACAGCCACATGCATACCCCCCTCTGCAAACATGCGGAAGGGCATCCGGTCGAGTATATGCAGCAGGGCGTCGAGCGAGGACTCGCGGGAATTATAATGACCTGTCATAGCCCGATGCCGAATCGCTTTTCCCATCGGGTTCGGATGTCTCCTGAACAGTTTCCCGAGTATTGCTCCATCGTGGAGGAAGCCGCGAACGAAGCACCGGACGGATTCGAAGTTCGGCTCGGAATGGAAAGCGACTTTTTTCCGGGAATGGAGGATTGGCTTTCAGAGCTTCATGCCAAAGCCGATTTCCACTACATTCTTGGGTCCGTACACTGGCATGTTCCTGAATACCTCGACACGTTCTGGAGAGGAGACCCGGAGGCTTTTCGAAGACAGTATTTCGAGCATCTAGCTGAATCAGCCGAGTCCGGTCTTTTCGATTCTCTCGCGCATCCTGATCTGATCAAAAATGCGATCCCTGATAATTGGGATGTGGAAAAACTCCGACCTGTCATTGAAACAGCTCTCGACCGAATCGCAAAGACAGGAGTGGCGATGGAGTTGAATACATCAGGAGTCAACAAAGCCTACCCCGAGATGAATCCGGGCCCCAAAATGCTCCGAATGATCGCCGATCGGGACATTCCCATTGTCCTTGGATCAGACTCTCACACGCCGCACCGAGTCGGTGATGGATTTCTCGGTGCGCTCGGGTTTCTAGAGAAAGCAGGCTTTGAGTGTGTGAGTATCTTCAGAGAAAGACGCCGCCAAGATCTACCGATTCCACTGGTTCGGGAAAGTCTTGCCGTAGCCCACTCCTAGTGACCGACCTGGATCACAGGTGGGACTCAAGCTCTTCTGTCTCTCGAGCCAGTTCCAACATCTTAACCACCTCCTCGCGATAGCCTTACTCATCTTTCTGGATGTAGAAATCATCGCGACGAAAACGACATTCAGCGAGACGAAGGCGAAGCAAATCAAGTCGCGACGGATTGATCTTGGCCACAGTTGGCGCTGGTGGCTCGTGCTGTGGTTGAGGAGCCGGCTCTGGAATTTTTTGAATCGAATGAGAAGGAACCTGAGTTGCGAGTGCTATCTCCTTCGCCGGTAACTCCAAAATCTAATCCAAAGTCCTTTCGATAGAGGTGGGCTGAACCGAGTTGTAGAAGTAGTTCTCCAACTCCGCATAAAGTCGATTTACCGGGGGCTCAAAAACTGGAGCAATGACACAGGCCAGGCGCAAAACCGCGAGGCTGAATAGAAAACGGCTGAAATTTTGCGAGCTTACGGCTGCCGCTCTTCTTTCGGCTGAATCTTGCTCACGACACGATCGATCGGTGAAAACCGAGCTTCCGAGTGGGCGTATTGACTCGCTACAGAAGAATTGTTCGGACGTCCTTAACCGGACTCTTCTTCGCTGTCTACTAGTTCGAAAATCGAACCGTATTCGCAGAGGATCAAGTTCTCCTAATAGAGTCAGAGTCAGCGACAGAGATTCAAGAGGCCTACAGAAGTAAACTGTCCCCGGAACTGCCCATAAACCTCGCGGGCAACGGCTTTGTAAGTCTGCCCTCCATCGAGTTCGCCCTGAATTTTTGAAACTGGCAAATCGTCGGATCGAGCGATCGACAGCTCAGTAAGGCTGAGCGACTACCTGGAGTAGAGGCTTTACCGCTGAAGTCTCCATTTTTGGAAAAGCGGAGAGCAATTTTGCGACCTTTCCGGTGACAAGTGGCGCAGCAAAACTACTTCCTGTCTCGATCCGAGTCTGATGATCACTCCAAGGAACTTCGACTCGCTCTCCTTTCGCAAAGAAAGAAACCATACTTCCAGAGCGCCCATGCAATTCTCCAGCAGGACAATCGATTCCCCCGACACTGATAACGCTGGGAAAAAATGAAGGCCATTCACGAATTGAAGAATCGACATTCGAAGAGGCCGCCACAATCTGCACTCCAGCGACATACGCAGCATCAACCCATTCCTTGTAATCCATTACGTATCGCGGTAGCCCACGACATCCAAAACTGCAGTTGATGACCCTATAGCCACGAGCGATGGCCTGATTGACACACTCGGCAATCACAAAACTGCGCGCATTATTACTGCTGTCGAGGGCCCGAAAACTACCCACTTCTACCCCCGGTGTCTCACCGAGAAGCAAACTTGCCACTGCAGTTCCGTGGCCATAAATATCAGTTCCCTTGTTTTCTTCAATTCGAAGGTTCACGCCATCGCAGGAAACTGCGATGTCGTCGCTCAATGAAACCCCACTCAGTGCGGGGTGCCCAATGTCGATACCTGAATCGATAATGGCAACTTTGATCCCCTCTCCGCTCGCGTCAGACAGAGCCGCACTCGCTTCTTCAAGACTGGGCCAGGAGGCGTTGTTACCGACACCCTGCATCATTCAAACCGAGCACAGACGTCAGTAGGGTTTCATTGATGAGGCGCTCAACTACGTTCGTAACTCGTGCCAGCTCCGCTACATCCTCAGAATGAAAGCCACGTTTGCTCGGCCCTTTCTCTTCAACAAACTGGACGCAGGAAACAACTCCACGTAATCCAAACGCAAAATAGAGCGGTACTGCGATCATTGCGGACGTGTGCTTGGCGACCTTCCGATCGAGAGTGTCGTCGTGACCACTGCTAGCCTGAATGGAATTTTCACAGTAAGGCTGCTGCTGCGCATAGACCATCGAGATAATACCCGATCCAATCGGCTGCTCGAAACCGACGAGAGAATCAGCGTTGCTGCCAGAATTGTAGACCGCGACAAGATTTCCTTTCTGGTCACCCAGCCAGACCGTCCCCTCACATCCCCCGACCTTGGAAAAAGCGCCAATCAACAAGTCGACGGAAGCAGGATCAAGCAGAGCCTTGAGGTCAGCCGGAGAACTGGACTGAATCCAGCTTTCGACGTGTGTCGTCAACTCTCCTCCAGCTCCGCTAAGGGAGGGGGCTTTGAGAAAACGAGTGCGCAAACCTACCATAATCGCTACGCGTTCTTGAGTTGGGTGACCAGTTCGTGAAGGGCCTTTTCGTTATCAAGGATTGAAGGGAGAAGGGTCTCACGAGCTTCGTCACTCAGCTTTCCTGCCGCGAAAGCTTTGATTTGCTCAACTTGTTCGGAAGAAAGAGGATTTGAAGATCTTGCCGATACCTCTGGGCTGAGGCTGTCGAGAAACTGTGCGAGGACTGCAAAATCGGTGTTCATGATAAATAAGTAATGTTGTCGTTTTCCTTCTGACGAAGCACTTTTCCTTCTTATGCTGCAAAATGCCAGATTTCTGGAAAATGTCATTCTCCAAAATCAAAAGTATAGGTTAGAGATAAATTACTATATCTATTCTTTTTACATCAAAATAAACAACTGACGTCGTATTCTTCCGCACAAACAACGTGTAACGACGTTTGTTTTGTATTGAGGGGTTGTAAAGGCGGCTTTTGGCTCAGGTCAGGCGCCGCTTTTTCTTATTTTTGAAAACTTCAAATCGGACGCTACCATTCACTTCCCCGCTCGCGTTCAAGGCTTCCTGCTACTGAGCAGGTGACGCACTAGATCCCGTCCTTCGCATCGGGCTCTATCTTTACGCAGAAAACGGCCCGGCACCCGGACTTTCATCCGTCGCACCGGGCCGCCCCGTTCCGCACAAAATGATTTTTAGCAGCGAGCAAAGTCATTCGCTACAGGCCGAATACCCTTCTAATCAACTGCTTACGCAGGATTCTACAGAGTAGGCTAGCCTAACTTACCAACAAAAGAGAAATGTCGCAACCCGAAATTGCAAATTTTCCTAAAATTAGTTCTTAATTTTAAAATTAAAGAAACCTTCCCTTGTATTTTCAGCCAATGGTTTGCGCAGACCGTTGAATCATCAGTCCGGAATAATTGTCTTTTTCGCTCGACAGCGATCAACTTACCTTCATTGTTAAGAAGGATTTATCATATCTGAGAATTAATTTCTAAGATGTGCGATTCCCGAATCTGTTTTTCACCCTACTCCACACATGCGTCTTAAATCGCTCGATATACACGGCTTCAAATCCTTCGCCGACAAGACTAAACTTGAGTTCCATGAAGGTGTCACCGGTATCGTTGGTCCCAACGGTTGCGGAAAGTCGAACATTGTCGATGCGATGCGCTGGGTTCTCGGAGAAACTTCCGCCAAGGCTTTGCGTGGTGGAGAGATGGCAGACGTCATTTTCAACGGAACAGATCGCCGATCTCCTCTCGGAATGGCAGAGGTAACGCTTACCTTGAGTGATTGCAGTGGAGTCCTCGAAACAGACTACGACGAGGTTGCACTTGGGCGTCGAGTATTTCGCGACGGGAAAAGTGAGTATTTGATCAACAATAACCCCTGTCGTCTCAAAGATATTCATAATCTCCTCATGGGGACTGGAATCGGTAGATCGAGCTACTCCATCATGGAGCAAGGGAAAATCGACATGCTTCTCAGTTCCAAACCCGAAGATCGGCGTGCGGTTTTCGAGGAAGCGGCGGGAATCACAAAATACAAAGCACAGAAAAAGGAAGCGCTTCGGAAACTTGATTACACGGAAGCAAACCTCGTTCGCATCCGCGACGTCATTGCCGAAAACGAACGCCAAATCCGCTCACTTTCCCGCCAAGCTTCAAAGGCAAAACGCTACCAGGGACTCTACGATGATGTAAAGACCCTCGAACTACATCTCAGCCATAAGCAATGGCGTGAGCTTCGGGCAGAGAAGTCAGAACTCAATACCTCAGCGCGAGCTCTTCGCCTCCAGCAGGATGAGCTTGAGGATGCGATTGAAAAACGACAAGCCCAGATGGCTTCGGCAAGGGTCGAATATCAACAGATCGAAGCCCGCCTTTCCGAGCTGCAATCTCATCTGGCAAAGCTAGAAAACGAAATTGGTTCCGCCACCAACCGAATCGAATTTAACGGTGAGCGGGCTCACGAGCTGAGCATTCTCATCAAAAAGAACGAGCAGGGCATCGCTGAGGCGACTTCGAAGAGCGAGAAACAACAAGCCGACATCGACTCCGGTACCGGGCAACTGACCGCAATCGAAGATGAGATTGCTGAGCAGCAAAACGAGGTCGAGCGGTTGGAAACCGAGACTTCTGAAGCTCGCCAAAGCCGTGAGAAACTCAGTGTTCAGCTTCGAAAAGTAGAGGAAGAACGAAGCCAGCTCAAAAGCCGGATCGCGAGTCTTTCTGCGACCATTGAAACCAATCACGGACAATCTGAATCGGATACGCAACGGAGTCGTCAACTCGATGACGAGCTTTCGCGGTTGCGCTCTGACGAAGGCTCTCGCAAGGGAGAGGCTGATGAGATCCACGAGCGAATCACAGACCAGCAGTCCAGCATCGACGAGTTCGAAGAGAACCTAGCCGAGATGGAACAGAAGTATCACTTGGCGAAACGCTCTGCTTCTGACGTCCAAGAAAGCCTATCCGGACTCCACAAACTTTACGCCGAAAAGCAATCCCGACTCGAAGTGCTTGAACAGCTACTTGCTGACGGAGAAGGATACGAAAAGGGCACTCGCGCTGTCGTCAATACGATCGGAGAGTCTTCCGACTTCGACGGAAAAATCCATCTCCCCCTTTCTCGTTATCTCCAAGTTTCACCCAAGTATGCCGAGGCCATCGAAGTGTCCCTCGGTCTTAGGCTTCAGGCAGTTCTCGTTGAAGACCTCTCGGTTGCTGAGCAAGTGATCACCGCCCTTCGTGAAGAGAGCCTGGGAACAGCATCGCTCGTCGCAAAGAATCATATCGAGGGAGCCAAAGGCAAAAGGCCCAAGCGCGCTCCACTTGGCGCCATCAGTTGGGCCAGCGACAAGGTAGAAGTCGAGGAAGAAGTAAGCACGCTTGTCTCCGACCTTCTTGATGGGGTTCTCCTTGCTGAGGATCTTTCCACAGCATTACGGCTCCGCGAGAAACATCCTGAATTTGCGATTGCCACGCTCGACGGGGTTTTCGTAACCCGTGAGGGAATTCTGCAGGGTGGGAAGACAGGCGATGAATCGGTCTCCATTCTCCGAATGCAAAATGAGATCGCGGAGCTGCGGGAGCTCGCCGAAACTCTTCGAGTCGAAGTCAGCCAACGCCAGGAACGGCGTGACGAACTCAATTCCAGGGTCGACCAGCTCGAAGAAACTTTGCAGCAGGCTCGCGAGAGACTGCAACAAAAACGAGTCAACAACTCCAAGCTGGAAGGCAAGCACGCCCTGATCGAGAAAGATCTGAATCAACTTCGCAACAAGATCGAGAGTCTTGAGTGGGAGAAGAAGGAAGTCTCCGAGCGCCGAGAGATGCTGTCACTGACTCTCGAGAGCAACCTAGAAGAACGCGAAAGCACAAACGCCCGGGTCACCGAGCTGGATCTCGAGACAGAGAATGGAATGCTGGGACTTGAGGAAGCTCGGGAGCGCGAGGAAGCTCTCACCGAAGAAGTAACCGAAGCAAGAACCACTCTTGCAGTGAAGCAGGGCACTCGCGAAAGCCTGATCGAACAACGGGAGCCCATGCTCGCGCGACTCACAGAACTACAGACCCTTATTACACAGAATCAGTCTGAGATCGTAGACTACCGCGAACGGATCGAGAGAGCGCAAGGCGAGAGCGAAGCTCTCCAACAGAATATTCAATCCTGGCAAGAACAAACTCTCGAGTTTGCAGACGAACAGGAAACCATTCAGGTGGAAAAGAATGGTTACTCCGAAAAGATCGAGGCGGGAGAAGAAGAGCTGACGGCGAAACGCCGTGAGGTCCAAAAGGTGGCCGAGCAGAGAGGCAAAGAAGAAGTCAAGACCGCTCAGTTCGATATCCAGATCGAGAATATCGAGAGGAACTGTCGAGATCGCTACCGAACCGAGCTGGAGTTCTTTGAACCCGACAGCCACGCGCTTTTCCTCGCAATCGAAGAACGGAAACGCAATGGCGCTGCGCGAGTAGCTAAATCCCCTCCCCCGGAAGAAGCCGAAACGACTCGGTCGGATTCCTCCGACTCCGAGAGCGACGGTGATGAAACGGTGATGGAAGATCCTGCCGAACCGGACTGGGAATTTGTTGAAGAAATCGTCAATCAGCTACGGACAAAACTGGACTCGATGGGTCCAGTGAACATTGATGCGATCGAAGAATTTGATGAACTCGAGGAACACTATCGGTTCAACGTTCAGCAACTCGAAGACCTCGAAAATTCCAAGGAAGAGCTCTTGCGAATGATCGCTCGAATCAACCGGGACACTCGAAAAATGTTCTCGGAGACCTTTGAAAAGATCCGCAAAAACTTCCGCGATATGTTCAAGGAGCTGTTTGGAGAAAAAGCCAAAGCAGACCTTGTCCTGATGGACGACGCCGACCCTCTCGAGTGTGGTATCGACATCATCGCGAAACCTCCCGGGAAGAAACTACAATCGATCAGCCTGCTATCGGGTGGGGAGAGATCCATGACCGCGGTAGCCCTGCTCTTCGGAATCTACATGGTCAAGCCTTCACCATTCTGCGTTCTCGACGAACTCGACGCACCACTTGATGAAGCGAACATTTCTCGATTCATTCGAGTTCTTGATCGATTCATTGGCGGTAGTCAGTTCGTCATTGTGACTCACAGCAAACGTACGATGTCTCGGGCCGATGTCATGTATGGAGTATCGATGGAGGAGTTTGGAGTTTCGAAAACCGTTGGAGTGACCTTTTCGAAAGCGAATGAATCAAAGGGGATGAAACAGGCAGCAGTCGGAGGCTAGGTCGAGCTCGACTTCACCCTTCACCACTCCCTGAAAAAAAAGTTGAGTTCCCCTTGGCCGCTACGCAACAGTATTAGAGTGAACGCAGCATTCTCCATTATACCCGCTATCGCCCTTTTTTGCTCAACCTCCTCGGCGGCTGATTCGAAACCTCAAACCTTCGAAGGAATTCAAGCGGCCCGTCTCGTCACCTCCTCCAAGTCAGTCGTTCCAGGCGAGGTGCTCACCGTCGGATTCCTGTTGAATCCGAAACCTGGCTTCCACACCTATTGGAGAGGACCTGGAGTAGTCGGAGTCGCGACTCAATTGAAATGGACTCTCCCGGAAGGATTTGTCGCGGGTGAGATTCTCTGGCCAGCACCCATCAAGACAGAAATGGCAGGAATCGTCGCCAATGGCTACAAGGACGAGGTCATTCTCCTCACCGACATCCAATGCCCTGACGAGATCGAAGCCGATGCGGTAACCTTACGAGTCAAAGCAGCGTGGATGGCTTGTGCAACATCCTGTCATCCGTCCGTAGGTGAGTTCACTTTAACTCTTCCTGTCACACAAACAGATAGTCAGGAAACGAATGCGAAATGGAAGGCGCGCTTCGAAACGATTCGAGAAGAACTCCCAAAAAACCACCCGAAAACCTGGCTTTTCTCAATCGAAAGTCCGGCTGAGGACCGCATCACTATGTCTGGAACAATTCCCGGCCTCGACAACGTAGCAGCAAACTCACTTGTTTTTTTCTGTGATGACATGCAGGTGGATTCCAACACACCAAGCCGATTTGAATGGATAAAGAAACCTGAGGGAAGATTTCGGATCCACTTTAAACGCCCTGATTTTGCACCTTCCAATCCATCACAGTTCTCTGGCATACTCTGCAACAAAGACTCCTGGCCTGCACTCTCTTCCTCCTGCATCGAAATCGCCCTCCCCTGGAATCCTGACAAAGAAGCAAAATGAGTAAAAAGAGCGCTCTAAAACCGGGTGAGCGATGTGAATCCGAATGGTGCGAGGTCAGGAATTCCGGCATTCATGGGAGAGGTCTTTTCGCGAGAAAGAAGATTCCCACTGGCACCTATCTCATCGAATACATCGGGGAACGAATCGACAAAGATGAAGCCAATGAGCGAGGCTGGGCTCAAATGGAAATAGCCAAAAAGACCGGAGACGCGGCCGTCTACATTTTCACCCTCAACGACGACTACGATATTGATGGCAACGTCCCGGAAAACGCGGCGCGCCTGATCAATCACAGCTGCGACCCCAACTGCGAAGCCTTTATTGAAGACGATGCAATCTGGATTGCAGCGTTGCGAACCATTAAGCGCGACGAGGAACTCTTTTTTAACTACGGCTTCGACCTTGAGAACTACAAAGAGCACCCCTGCGGATGTGGATCAAAGAAGTGCGTTGGCTACATTGCTGGCGAGGACTATTGGAAAGAACTGAAGAAGCGTCTCAAGAAAAAGAAAGCGAAACGAAAAGAGAAAAAGGGTTAGATCAGCCAATTCTCGACACGACTTTCTTTGACCCAGTTTCAGAGTCCTCTAGGAGGAGGCTGTCCCCACTGCTTCGCCCGGATTTTGGCGCAGCTCTTCGCGGCCCTCGCGAGCTGATCCGCTTCAGCCATCCGCCATGACCATTCCACTCTCAACCCGCAATCGAAAATCGAAGTCGCGCCCTCAGTCAGGCGTAGGAGGACCCAGATCTATGCCAAGAATAAGCAAAAGGACGTATCTCATCGTAGCCGCGATTCTGATTCTTGTGTTAGTCTGCGGTCTGCTCACCGGAGGTATAACCTATGGAACAACTCGATGGTTCGGGGGGCAGACTACTATTCAACTAGAAGATGGAACCAAGGTAGGCTTGTGGCTTAATCCAACCGACCATCATTGGGACGTTCCTTATTTGGCACACTATCAGAGCAGTAAGCAGCCCTATACCTTGGTGGTCTTTGTGCCTGAACCCGATCCCACTTGGGAATCTGCCAGAATTATCGAAGTAGTTGTGGTTTACGAGGACGGAATCGAAGATCGCCAAAAAGGGGGCGGAATCGCCTGGCGAAGGGGAGATCGAGAGATGGCGCTATTTCGAGGCCCTCTGAGGAACCTTGTGACCCGTCACGAAAGTTGCACTATTAGTGTGGTGGGCAGTATCTCGACAAAGAGTGGCGAAACCGCTAACTTTTCCTTCTCACACAAATTTGAAGCGGAGCCAGAGGAATCTTTTTTTGCTCCTTACTGGTGGGTCCTGGGGCAACAGGGATAGCCGGCATAACAAGCGTATGGAGAGCAACGCCTGACTCGCCCCGAGTTCGAATGATTCACTACAACTACTGTCCTGCATCGAACACAAACACCCGGTCAGCCGTGCCTCATGCTTGACGGCTAAGGAACAATTCCCAGAGATTTCATCGTTCCTTCACACTGATTTAACGAATCGATGCGACCATACAACAATGGATCCAGCTAACGAATCTCCAATCAAGGGGCAGGAAGATCTGCCCCCTCCACAGCCAAGCTCGCCGCGAAGTAGAATTGTTCGCAAGGGATGCGTCGTTATTCTCGCACTGGCAATGGTGACCGCCCTGATTCTCTTCCGGATCTATGGAACCGACACACGCCATGCGAGTAGAAGCAGCATCTGGTGGCCGGAGAGGGGCCGGAATCTGATCCCGTCTACCGCTGCCGACATCACGCTGCGGCGGGACTTGCTCGATCACTACGCCATCTACACCGTATCGGAGAAAGATCTCAACGCTTTCCTCGACAAACGCTTCGCTCGCCCTGGGAAGGCGCTCGATTCCTTCAGTGAGAGGTCGCCGGCGCCCGCCGATACTGTTGGAAAACCAATCGGCCCCCTTGGCTGGGTAGTGACAGAGAATACCGTCTCTTATCACTACACGGCCAGGAACGGAGGTGGTCAACATTACTATCACGATACGGAGTCCGGTCTGACTTATCAGGACTCTGCCTACTGGTAGTATATTGCCCCCCCTCCAACCCGGGGCGATGCGCGGTGACAACGACCGAAGGGAGATAGCCTGACCACAGGGCAGGAGCGAAGCGTCAAAGCGGCAGGGTTGAAAAACCGAATTCCCAGCAGTAGCCGGTTGGCCCGTTCGCTGGCGGCCCTCAGTATTCCAATCCTCGGCGTCATCGTCTCGGCGATACTCGGAACTCATTCAAGTGTGAATGAAGAAGACCGCGATCGACCGAGTCGTCACCACAGCAGGCCGTTGTATTCATAAACGACGAACGTCTCTTTAATCGTGCCGACTACAACTGCCGCGAAGTGATCCATCGAGAGCACGTTCGTATTCTCGCCGTGACGCCCGAACAGAATGTGCGAAAAGTATTTTGAAAATCCACGAGTGGAAGGCGTGTTACGACCTGTTTCCAGTCGCAACTCGTTGAAAATAAACAAAAACTAGGGTTCGGCTCTCTTGGAATCGACGAAAAAACACCTACGGAATGCGAAGAGTCTGTCCCGTCCGAATCGAGTCTCCAGTCAGGCCATTCGTTCGCTTGAGACCATCAACTGACGTTTTGTAGCGCCGCGCCAAGGAAAAGAGAGTGTCTCCGGAAACAACGATATGATACTGAGGTGAAGAGGGAGCAGGAGCAGGAGCAGGAGCAGGCGGAGATGCAGTGCTGGCAACGCCTGCGAGATCCTGGTAGTTCGGATACGATGTCGGCCCCGCCTCGGCAACTTCAGTCACCGGTAGCGTAGATACAGACTGCGTATTCTTGTAAGAAGATCGAGCACGTCCACCGCTCTTGTTCTTCACCCAGTCTTTTCGATAATTCCCCTGGTCATCAAAAGGGTATTCCTTCTTTTCGAGACCATGCCCATCCGGCGTCTTCAGCTTTACTGGGTCGTATTCGATATCCCTGTATGAACCAGCGGTTGTTTTGCACTGAGTGAGAAACAATGGTGCCGCGATTCCAGCGAGAAGAAATGGAGCCCAGCGATGACGAAGAAACAGCGAAGAAAGGATCATGATTCGATGCAGAAGGCGCGCTTTTTCAAAAAATTCTCCAAAGAGACAAACAAGCAGCCTGTAAATATACTTTAGAAATCTTAAATAAAAAGGGCTATTGGTTGCGCCGAGATTAATTCTGATGCGATTGCGGCAACTCGATCCCGAGCCTCTAACTCAAAATATGGGACGATTCTTAGCTCCACTCTAGTCATTTCAGGGAAAGATTCGGTTTCAAAGATGCCGTAAACATGCCCCGCCTCCCTCTTTGACCTTACTCGGATTCCTCCTAAACTCCTACCCTACTTCTATGAGGCGCCTCGCATTTCTACTCTTCTCACTACTCTGCTCGAACGCCCTTGTGGCTCAGGCTCAATCGGACAAGATTCTCGAACTGGGAAAAACAACCTTTGTTTCCTGCGTCGCCTGTCATGGCTCTGACGGAAAGGGAATCAAAGCGGGAGACCTGCTGATGGCTCCTTCTCTCCACGAATCGAGGTTCGTCAAAGAAGACAACGTTGAGCAACTCAGTGCGATCATCCTCAAAGGGATTCTGAAGGAGGACAACAAATACGTGCAAGCGATGCTGCCACTTGAGGCAGCACTCAATGATGAGCAAATCGCGGCCCTGATTTCCTATGTCACTTCGGAATTTGGTGGCAAGCGCCGTTCTCCCACCGCCAACGATGTCGCGAAATGGCGAAAGGACTACGCAGACCAGAAAAGCCCCTACAAGCGTTCTCAGTTGGAAGAGATGCTGAAGCCCCAGTTGCTCACCGATCTCAAATATTCGCTCTATCTTGGAAAATGGGAAGCACTGCCGGACTTTTCGAAACTCGAACCCAAGGAAACGGGGACCCTGAAGGACGGCAAAATCTCTCTCGATCCCTCGAGGAAATACAAAGAGGGATTCGGTATGGTTTTCGAAGGAAAACTTTCCCTCTCCGACTCCGACGAATACAAGTTTGCGCTCACTTCCGACGATGGATCCGCTCTCGCCGTAAATGGAGAAACCGTCGCAGGAAATGACGGCATCCACCCTGCCAAGACGGTTACGATGAAAGAGAAACTCGAAAAGGGAGAACACACTATCAAGGTGCTCTACTTCGATGGGGGCGGACAACGCTCCCTTTCTCTCAGCATTCAGGGCAAGAAGCTAGGAACCGCCTGGCTCTCTAAGAAACAGTCTGGCTCGAAAGGAAAGGGCAAGAACTACGACCCTATTCTGCTGACATCACAGAATCCTGGTGAAGCGATCGTCCATCGTGCCTTTCTTCCCGATACCAATCCTCGAGCGATCGGAGTTGGATACCCGGGAGCCGTTAACGTGATCTGGGACGCCGACACGCTCAACCTTGCCTACGTCTATCGAGGCGAATTCATGGACGCGGCTTCTCACTGGAACGGTCGTGGCTCGGGCAGCAAGCCACTTGGACAGGACAAGATCAAACCGGCGCCAGGTCTCTCCCTTCAGATTCTGGAAAGCCTCGACGAACCTTGGGTCCCTTCTTCCGAAGGAAAGGTCAATTACGAACGAGACAAAGCAGACCCGCAAAAGGAAATCACATTTATCGTCAATCACCCTGACTACCAGTTCCGCGGTTATCGTCTCGATAAGAAACGATTTCCCACCTTCAGCTATGACTATCGGGATCTCACCGTGACCGATCAGTTCACCCCTCAGGAAATTGACGGAGTCAGTTCTGTCTCGAGAAGCCTGACATTTGAGGGAAAGGCGGATGATAATCTTTACTTCCGGATCGCAGCCCTGGGACCTTTGACCGAAGAAAACGGCTGGTACGACATGGGGTCAATGAACATCCGAGTCGGCGGAGTCGAGCCTGTCATCCGATTGATGAATGGCCAGAAGGAGCTTCTCATTCCTGTCACTGACACTGAAGCCGTGACGGTTGACTATCGCTGGGACCAACCTCTCAATCCGTGATTTAACACCTTTTCTTCCCCCTTTTTCTAATTTCACCATGAGACAACCCTGTTACATCTTCCACCTAACCCTGTTAGGTCTCCTTTCTATTCTCGCCCCCGTTCAGGGAGAGGATCCGCAGCAGTCGGATTACTACACGATCACTTCCATCCCCGCACCCAAAGGCACCGTCATCGAAGGCGGAGCAATCGAACTGCTTCCGGACGGCAAAGTTGCAGTTTGCACTCGTCGCGGCCAGGTCTGGACAATCGAGAACGCATACAGCTATCCAGAAAAGGAGGCCAAGTGGACCCTCTTCGCCGAGTACCTCCACGAGCCTCTCGGTCTTGCCTGGAAAGATGGCTGGCTCTACGCGGTTCAGCGCCCGGAATTGACTCGCATGAAGGACGAAGACGGCGATGGCCGCGCCGATATTTTTGAAACCGTCAATGATGACTGGGGAATCAACGGAAACTACCACGAGTACACTTTCGGCACGCGGTTCGACAAAGAGGGCTACCTCTGGACCACGCTTTGCTTGACTGGATCTTTCTCGGCCAACTCCTTTTATCGAGGCTGGGTTCTTAGAATCAACGAAGACGGTGAGATGATCCCGACTGCGAGTGGGGTACGGTCTCCGGGAGGCATCGGGTTCAATGCGGAAGGCGATGTTTTCTACACCGACAACCAGGGGACTTGGAATGGTTCCAGTTCCCTTAAGTGGGTGAAACCCGGATCTTTCCAGGGGAATCCGAACGGGAACATCTGGTATGAGTTTGCAGATGGGGCAGCCGGAGAACGTCCGGTCGATCCGATCTATGACGAAGGCGGAACAACCATGGTCAAAGCTCGCGAGCAGATCAAGGAATTGGTCCCTCCCGCTGTTATTCTCCCTCACGGAAAAGTCGGCAACTCTCCCACGGTCATTGAGCCGGATCTGAGTGGAGGAAAATTTGGACCCTTCGCAGGCCAGACTTTTGTGGGAGAACAGACCCACTCGAAGGTTCACCGAGTCTATCTCGAGAAGGTCAATGGTCTCTACCAGGGAGCGATCTTCCCCTTTCTTGAGGGCTTTGCCTCGGGCAATATTGGATTACGGATTTCTGAAGACGGTTCCCTTTTCACCAGCGGATCCAACCGAGGCTGGGGAGCTCGCGGCGGAAAGAATTTCAATTTCGAGCGTGTCGACTGGACCGGAAAGGTTCCCTTCGAAGTCCATGAAATGAGAGCCACGCCGGACGGATTCGAACTTACATTCACCAAGCCAATCAATCCAGAGACCGCAGTAGACGACTCCTTTTCGATGCAGGCTTATACCTATCTCTATCAAAAATCCTACGGGAGTCCTGAAGTGGAGAAGGTCACCCCCACGGTTAGGGTAGAATCGGTCTCAGACGACGGAAAAAGTCTTCGAATCAAGGTTTCTCCCCTGACGAAAGGACACGTTCACGAACTGTCCGCGAAAGGCCTCAAGTCCGCCGAAGAAGGGCATCCTCTTCTTCACCAGACGGCCTACTACACACTCAACGAGATTCCAGAGTAGGATTCACTCTCTTCTCTTCCGATTCTCGCAAAATCCTCCACCCGACGAGAACACAGTCAGGGACGCCATACTGATGACGTCTCCGATCTGACCACAAGCTAACTATGGCGGTCTGGCACTATGCCAGGCACCTAGTAAGAAAGGGTTGAACTGTAGCCTGAACTTCACTGGCTTTCGGAGTCGCCTTGTTCTCATCGGCAATCCCCCTCGCGATCGTGAGCAGTTCTTTCGTGAGAGTCTCGCCATCGACCTCTTTCGCGATGGAAAATTGATTCTGCCTCGCTTCTACGCCTTCCCAGAAGTGGGAGGCGATGCTCCAGAACTGATTGGTCTTGTTCCAATACTCACAGGCCTTGGTGAAGTCCTCGTTGGTGGCTTTCTCATAGTAGTTCACACCATGCTCGCGGGCGATGTAATTCACCGTATTGCCCTCTTTATCGACTACCTGCTTCAGGTTGCCCTGCTCATGATCCCACCCGTCTGCAGTGATGGGGTGCCTGTTTACGGCTTGGAGAGTCTAATAGTCATCCCGTTTGGTATATTCGCGCCGGGGCAGAGGACGCGCAGGGACCTCAGACTCCCAACGCGATTAACCCCCCGTCATGGGACTAAGCTCAATAGCTCTCGTAGCGTGGGCTGTCGTCAACCTGCGTCACAAGCTGGCTTCATGTGCCTTTAACATCAAAAGGTGCGAGATCGCGAATCTTCCATGATTCATGCCTTGGGGCTCGACGATCCAAGTGTCCTCGAGGACGAACCGCCTTAACATGAAACGAGCGATTCCCCTTCTGTTTTCGCCCCACTCCAGCGGACCTGACCTTCAGACCTGACTCTACGAGTTGTAGCCTACCTCATCCAGATCCACACAGAACGGCTGAAAGGCATCGGGAAGGGCAGCTTCAAAGCTCATTATCTCCTCAGTCGTGGGATGAGAAATAGACAACTTCCATGCGTGAAGCATAAGCCGATCAGCGGAAACACTGATCTTTTTTCTCGGCGCGTATATTACATCTCCAAGGATAGCGCATCCTAACACCTCCCGAAGGTGAACTCGGATCTGGTGAGTCCTGCCCGTATGAATGATACAGGACAACAGCGCCCAATCATCCTCCGAACTCGATGCGAGAATCCGATAATCCGTGCTCGCTTCCTTTCCCGTAGGCCCCTCGACGACAGCCATTCTCTGCCGGTGAACCGGATGACGACCAATTCGATTCCGGATTTCACCAACTTCGTCGGCAGGAATTCCTCCCGAAACGGCGAGATACTCCTTCCGAGTGCGTCGATTTGAGAATTGTTCAACGAGAGAAAGGTAAGCTTTCTCGCTCTTCGCTGCGACGAGGCAACCTGAGGTGTCCTTATCAAGGCGATGCACGATCCCAGGGCGATCCTCTCCCGCGAGGGCGCAAAGCTGACCCTGACAATGATACAGAAGAGCATTGACGAGCGTCCCACTCTCATTTCCTGATCCGGGGTGAACAACGAGTCCGGGAGGTTTGTTGATCACAATGATATCGTCGTCCTCGAAGAGGACAGAGAGTTCGATTGCTTCAGGCTCAAGAACTGTCGACTGCGGCGGTGGGATCGAAACAACGATGCGATCCCCTGCCTCAATGGAATAACGTGGTTTGACGGTCCTCTCATTGACGCGGATCACTCCTTCCTTGATCCAATTCTGCAAAACCGCACGGGAGAACTCTTTCCCTTCCTGAGCAAGAGCCCCCGGAAGAAACCGATCGAGGCGCTGTCCGGCATCCACCGCCGTAACTTCCCGCTCGATCGTTTCGCTCTCTGATGACATGGCTTTCCTCTACTCCATTTCTGATCGATAGCCAAGATCAACCCGCTTTCGAGACCCTCCCAATCAAGAATGAAATCAATTTGCGAAGTCTGTCGGGAGAATCCTACCTCCTCCCTTGTTCGATTCAGTTTTCATGGTCACGCTTCAGCAGAAATCCACTACCCTGAAGCGAGAGATTCTCGCCGAATTGACCGCATTCGCTTCGATGGCCTACATCCCTGTGGTCAATCCTGACATGCTTTCCATCACTGGTATGGATCATGCCGCGCTTCTCACAGCAACGGCGCTTGCTGCCGCTGTCGGAACGCTTTTGATGGCATTCACGCCGAACTATCCCATCGCGCAGGCTACTGATGCCGCGGCGACTGCTCTCAATGCGTGTCTCGGGGGCTTAACCACTACGGCCTACATCGATCAATGCTGCCGTTTGCTTTCTCTTCGCGCTTTTTACCTACCCTCTGATCTCCGTAATTCCCTCGGTATCGATAGTTCCTTCGCTTCTCATCGTGGGAAGTCTCATGATGAAAATCCTATCGGATCTTCGAAGCGAGCCTTCGTAAGGGATCGCAGCAGGACTTTGCATCGTCATCGCTATTCCACTGCAATTCCAAATCGCTGAAGGAATCGCAACCGGGATCGTTCTCTACACGTGCCTCATACTTTGCTCCGGCGAAGCACACGAACTGCACTCGATTCTGGGAAGATCGAAGCGACTGATCGAAGGTTTTGCCGGAGGCCTCGATGCCCAAAGACTCCCCCAAATAGAAAATCTTGAACGATTTCGCCCCTCCCACACCAAGAAAGAACAGCCCGACGGCGTCCAGAAAACATACAAAAATTCGATCAAAGACGAATTTTTGCAATAATTTCAAGAATCAAGCAGCAAAATTGAATAGAATTTTGATATTTTTCGCGATTCGATCTCTCAAAATGAAAAGCTATTTTTTCATCACAGATCAAGACCTGCCGCGCAGAGTTTCTGAAAGTCCTCCCAATCGAGTTTGAGCCCAGCATCAGCTTCCTCAATCGTTTGCAACGTGACCTCTGCAATCTGTTCTCGAGCAGAAGTCAGTGAGCGGCTGACTCGAGTCTGATCACATCGCCACATCCGAGCGATCACAGTCTGGCTGATTCCGTGAAGATAAGAGAGTTTCAGCATCAACAAGGTATCAGGATCAAGAGCATCAAATGCCTTCTTGATCGCTCGGCCCATCAACTCCGAAAGATCTTCATCGAGAAGGTTTTCTCCTGGGTCATCGCCTTTCACTCGATCAAAACGATCACCTGATTTTTCATCATCATCCTCGTAGCTCGGCAAGTCACCCCGGAACTTGTCCCGGCGTTTCAGGTCGAGCCATCGATTCCAGGTGATTCGAATCATCCACGTTGAAAGCGAGGATCGTCCCTCAAATTTTTCCAACAGAGGGCGTGTTTCTCCTTTTTTTCCGGCCCCGAAACACTCGGCAATGACGTCGGCAACCAGGTCCTCGGCCTGCACTCGCTCAACACCACGGGACATCATGACTCGCTCTAACATCGGCTGTATGTCCTCTTGAAAAGTTTTCACCGCCTCTTCATCTCCGCCAATAGCCCGATCGACGAGATCGAGATCTTTGGCGTGTTTGAGAGGTTTGATTTCTTGGGAAGGTTCCGTCATCTCCTTTTTTTCATCCTATTACGCTTCATCTCCCTATTCGCACAGGAGAAATTTTACTTCTTCGGCAGGTCAGCTTTCAACGGATTCGAGACGCTCATCCGCGAGAATAGCCCCGTCCTGAAGGTGAACCCTTCGGTCTACCCGGTCGAGAAGTCGATCATCATGAGTCGAAAACAGAAACGCAGTGCCTCTCTGTTGATTGATCTTCCGCATCAAATCGATAATTAGATTTGCATTGCGGGTGTCGAGGTTGGCCGTGGGTTCATCGGCAAGAACGAGGGCTGGCTCAGTCACAAGAGCTCGGGCGATAGCGACCCGCTGTTGCTGCCCTCCCGACATTTTTTGCGGCCGATGCCCTCTCCGGTCACTTAGCTCAACCTCTTCCAGCAAAGATTCAGCAAGGCTTTGCGCTTCGCTCTTACTCCGGCCGAGAATTTGAAGAGGCAACATCACATTTTCAAGAGCGGTGAGTACGGGTATCAAATTAAAATTCTGAAAGACAAAGCCAATGGAAGTGTTCCGAAGGTGACTCCGCTCGCCATCCGTGAGGCCAGATGCCTTTTTGCCATCGACCCATACATTCCCTTCAGTCGGGGTGTCGAGGAGACCAATCAAATTGCATAGGGTCGATTTTCCTGATCCAGAGGGTCCCCAAACGGCAATAAATTCCTTCTCTGCGATCTCCAAATCAACTCCTCTCAGGGCTTCGACCTCGGTATCCCCGAAATGATAAGACTTTCTGAGATTCTGCGTTTCAACGATTTTCATACAGCTTCGCGCGCAATAACGCTTGCAGTCTAGTCACCCGGTCGCATTTTGCACGGGGTAAATCATGGAAAGCGCTTTATTCATTATCTGGGGTATCTGGCTACTCCTGATTTTCATCTCGGCTTTTCGCGTTTTCACGTACCTTATTGCTCGTCGCAGGCAAGAGAAGAAATGGAAAGTCGGAGAAGAAAATCAGAAGGGTGCTGCAGTCATTATTCCAGTAAAGGGCTTCGACCCACGATCAACTCCACCCTTTTTTAATACTCTTTTCGCCCAAGATTATCGCTCCTACCGAGTCATCGTGACCTTCGAGTCCTGGGAGGATCCAGTCGCTCAATGGCTGAGCGAAGAACTCGAAATTTCAGAAGATAATCCAGTCTGGACTCATCCAGTCGACAACTCTTCGCTCCGGGAAATCATTGGCACCTCCGGAGGGCACGCTCAAGCCGAGGGACAAAAGGTGTGCAATCAGCGTGCTGCATTTCAGCATTTGAACGAAGATGACGAGATTCTGGTGTTTGCTGACGGTGATATCTCGATGGGCACTGATTGGCTGGCTCGGCTCACAGCCCCTCTCAATTGTGGAACCCATCCTCTTTCGACGACGTATCGCTGGCTGGTTCCCAAACGCCCCAGCTTTCCCAATCAACTCGCCAGCGTAATCAATGGTTCCATCACCACCCAGGGAGGTTGGGAGGTTTCAAACGTTCTCTGGGGCGGTTCGATGGCGATGGAGCGGGCTATTTTTGACGATCTCGATGTGCCATCACTCATCAAAGGATCTCTCAACGACGATCTCCGTATCTCGAAAGCAGCTCGAAAAGCGGGAAACAAGATCGGCTTTGTTCGGTCTCTCGTGCTCCCGACGATGATCGACTTTAACTGGAGCTCGTTTCTCGAATTCGCGAAACGGCAATATACTCAGGTCAAATTTTTCAGTCCGATCCTCTATTTCTCGACGAACGTCCTCCTTGCTGCCTATGCGATAGGATTTTTTTCCGTAATCGCAGCTCTGATTTACGGTATGTTCTACGCTTGGATTCCGCTTACCGCGGCTTACGTGATCGACCAGTTCCGAGGTCTTGCGCGCCAGCAGGTCTATCTTTCCCTGTATCCTCAGAACGGTATCCGGAAAAAGCTTTTTGCGACCTGCTGGCTGGAACAGATGCTGACTCCGTTCTGGATGGTCCTGCACTGGCTCATTGTCGTCAGCACTTGGACCCAGAACCGGATCGAATGGGCTGGAATCCAATACAAGATCATCTCGAATTCGCAGACCGAGATTCTGAATCGATCGACAGAAGTCGTATCTCTTCCTGTCGGCGTTCCCGGACTTGCCATGATAGCTGCGCTTCGCGATCGCGGAAGAGGCCCCTACACTTCGCCAATTCGTCCTGTCGAGACTACGACTTCCCCAGCTACCGAACCGATCGCTCCTGCTACCGTAACAGCCACGGAAGACGTACCTATAGAGGTCAACGAGGCTACGACTGAGGTGAGTCCTCCCGCAGAACCTGCTCCTAAGCTCACTCATCCAGGTGTTTCGTTGTGGGTCACGCCTCTCACAGAACTCCCGATCCGTTTTCATTCTCCTCGTAGAGAGAAGGAGGACTCGTCGACAGCCCCCTTCATTCGGAACGGAAAAGTCATTCGCGGAATCGAAGAGCACACACGTCTCCAACCCCGAAAGATATTCCCTATCTCTCGAGGCGATACGAGTGCTGAAAAATCGGCATCTAAGATTTCGAAACCAACCTCTCTGCCTCCACTTCGAGTGATGAGGGCGCTTCCTTCTGCGGCAGCCCGGATTACCGCACAGACAGGAACGGGTTCTCGACTTTCAGGAATTGATACATCCCCGCTCAGCCCAGAGCCCGCGATTCACGGTATTTCTCGTCTGGCCCTGACTTTGTGCAAAACTGCCGATATTCCTCGAATCAGTTTTCCAACTCGCCCGAGCCTTGCTTCTTCCTCGCCCCCGGGCGGCTAAGTTGTGATCCCGCCAAAGGCTGGGAGCAGGCAACCTGCCGTTTCCTCCAGTCCTTGGAAACCTAGCCCGTTCACCCCTGCGTCAGGTTTTGCGCGTCAAGGTAGCTCGGCGGCACATCGCCCCTTGAGAAAGGGACATGGAGAAGCGGGCTTTGCTCCTGGAAGCACATGTTTCACCTCTTCGGGTCGAACCAACCCGCCTTCGAAAGCACAGCGAGGTGCTGGTCGGAGTCGTCCAGTCAGCCGCGGAGCGAGCGGACAGTCCGTCTGATAGTTCGAGAAGTGCGATCTTCGGTATCCCCCCTCGTTCCCGAGTTCGCCATTTTTCTTGGTCTAAATTCTGTTCCACGCTACCTTCAATCCATGAAACTCTTTTCCCTTTTGCTGGGCGCCAGCTTGCTGTTCTGCTTCGACCTTCAAGCAGAATATGATTCGAGAACATGGACTTCGGCCGAAGGACGAATGTTCGAAGGGGCACTTCAAGAAGCGAGCGAGACCTCCGTTTTGGTTCGTCGCTCCGATGGTCGCAAGTTTCCGATTCCCTTGGAGTCGCTCTCTTCAGAAGACCAGGCTTATGTTCGACAGGTTCTCGCAGACGAGGTTAGAGCAGAGGGTCTTGAGTCAGGCCCGTTCGCTGATCAGGTTACAGGGGAGTGGGTTAAGGTTCCCAAGTCCGAACAGGGCCTGCTCTACCAGATTTATGGCTCTCCCAAGTTGAAACGGTTAAAAGAACCATTCCCTCTCTTCGTCCACCTCCACGGAGCCGGAGCCCGAGCTGACGATGCGGAGGTGGGCAAAGTGGAAATCGCGCCGAAACGACTCGCCAGCGAAGAATTCTACGGTTCATTCCCCTGCCTTATCATCGTCCCGACCTGCCCTCCCAACACCTACTGGGGAGATCACGCGGAAGAGCTGGAGAAGCTGATTGATTCGTTGACGTCGAGCCTACCAATTGACCGCAATCGAATCTATCTCTCCGGTTACAGCATGGGTGCCAGGGGAATTGGAACGCTGATCGAACGACGACCGCATCATTATGCTGCCGCGCTTTTCGCAGATGGCGAGGCCAAGCAAAGCTGGGTCGAACTCACCGATACTGCGCTCTGGCTCACCTTCTCTGGCGAACGAAATCTCGATGGAGCCAAGGCCGTTGCCGACGCCTTTACCGCGGCAGGAAAAACCTCTCACTTCGAAGGATTTCCCGATCACACCCACAACCAGATTCACTGGACCCTCGCTAAGACTGAGGGAGTCTATGAGTGGTGTTTTTCTCAGAAGCGTGGGGAGAAAGCGGAGTAGCCGACTTCTTCGCTCTTCAGTGAAAGTCATGAGAAGCGCCGGCCGGCAGCGCTTCCGATAGCTGCAGTGACTCAATCCTTTCCGCCATGAGGTGAGTCGTGCCGTCTCCTTGCTGGATCCGGCCATAAATGACGAGAAAAGGCTCCGTCGTGATCGTCAGTCGATATTCCTCAAAACACTTTGCGTAGACAATGCTGTTCGAGAGCCCCGTCTCGTCCTCCAAGGTGATAAAAACAACGCCTTTTGCCGTGCCTGGACGTTGACGACAGATCACCGCACCTGCTGTTGCAACAGCGGCACCTGGAGCACAATTCACCAGGGCAGATGACGGGAGAATTTCAGGAAGAAGTCGAGCCCTCACCAATGTCATGGGATGTTTTCCCGCCGTCATCCCCATCCCCGAGAAGTCAGCCTGAATCCGCTCCTGGTAATTCATTTCAGGCAGAGGACTGACCTCGCCTCCCTGAGAAACGAGAGCCAATTCCTCAGAGCCGAGGTTTGTCTCCTCCTCTACTCCAGCAAAGAGATCCCCCTGCTCCAGCTCCGCCTCTTCCACCTCCCAGATAGCCTGGCGTCGAGTCGAGGCATACTCCTGAAATGCACCCACGATCGCCAATTGTCGGATATGTCTTCGATCAAACCTTGTTCTCCGCCGAAAGTCCGGAAGAGAGTGAAACGCCTCTCGATTTCGTTCTTCGATCATTGTGGCGACCTGGTCTTCTCGTAGCCCCTTCACCATTTTCAACCCGAGCCGGATCGTCTTATCGTCAAGAATTTCACATCGCCACCCTGACGTGGCCACACAAGGAGACTGAAAAGCCAGCCCCCGACGCTTGGCCTCCTGAATCAGCGTTGCCGGAGAATAAAATCCCATCGGCTGGTTATTGAGAAGCCCGGTATAGAATTCAGGAGCACGGTGCACTTTCAGATAACTACTCGCATAGGCAAGAATCCCGAAACTGATCGCATGTGATTCCGGGAACCCGTAGAGCGCAAAAGACCCGATGACCCGAACGACCCGCTCGATTGTATCCTCTGAAATCCCCCGTTCCTCGAGGGCCCTCCGGAGCTTTTCCTCCACTTTTCGCATTCGTTCATGAGAACGATGAAAGCTGAGTGCCCTTCGCAGTTCCTCCGCCTCACTTCCGTTAAAATCGGCCAAAACCATTGCCATTTTCAACACCTGCTCCTGAAACATGGGAACCCCCAGTGTCCTTTCGAGAGTAGGCTGCAATTTCGGATCGATATAATCAACGGGCTCACGCCCCGCTCTCCGTTCAAGATAAGGATGAGCCAATCCACCCGCGATCGGACCCGGCCGAACAATCGCAACCTCGATGACAACATCATAGAAACAACGAGGCTGCATTCGACGAAGGGTATTCATCTGGGCTCGGCTCTCAATCTGGAACACGCCAATGGTATCGGCCGAACACATCAGATCGTAGGTCGCAGAATCATCCTTGGCCAATTGCGCGAGATCGACGGGACGCCCTCTCCCCTCTGATAGGATTAGAGTTTCCTGAAGCACGGCCATCATTCCCAATCCTAACAAATCCACTTTAACGATCCCCATATCCTCACAATCATTCTTGTCCCATTGCGCCACGGTTCGCCCCTCCATACTTGCATTCTCCAAAGGCATCACGGCATCAAGTTCGCCCTGACAGATAACCATTCCTCCCGAATGCTGACCTAGGTGTCGAGGTAGACCGTAGACCTGTTCATACAGGGTCGCGAGAGCACGAGCACGCGGATGATCTCCAGTGATCCCTGACTTCTCGACCTGTTCCTCAAAGCTCAAGGTATGCTTGTGGTCCCCGCTGGCATACAGATCCGAAAACCGCCCTAACATTTCCTCAGGAAACTCCAGTACTTTTCCGATCTCCCGAACAGCACTGCGCCCCCGATACGTGATCACATTCGCCGTCATCGCTGCCCCATGCCGGCCATACCTACGGTAGACCTCCTGAATGACTTGCTCTCTTTGGTCACCACTCGGCAAATCGAGATCGATATCGGGCCAGGACTTTCGCCCCTCACTGAGAAACCGCTCAAAGAGAAGCCGACTTTCAATCGGATCGACCGGAGTAATCCCCAGACTGTAGCAGACCGCGCTGTTCGCGGCACTCCCCCGCCCCTGCACCATAATGCCCTCGTCTCGACAATACTCGACGAGGCTTCCCACGATGAGAAAGTATCCACTGAATCCAAGGCGGGTGATGAGATCTAGCTCGTGTTCGATCTGACGTTTCACTTTTTTCGAAAGATCGCCGTATCGTTTCCGAGCCCCACGCCAAACCTGAGCGGTGAGAAAACTATCCATCGAATGTCCTTCCGGAACTGGATACCGCGGAAATTTATAGCCGAGATTTTCGAGGGAAAACTCGAGTTGCTCAAAGAGTCGTAGAGAATTGGAAATTGCCTCAGGACAGTCGGCAAAGAGCAAATCCATCTCTGCGGCCGGCTTGAGGTAACGTTGATCATTCACTGCGAGATGGCGACCTGCCGCATCCAACGAAGTATGCTCTCGCAAACACGTAAAGACATCCTGGACTTGCCGATTCTTCGCTTCGGCATAGGAAACCCCGTTGGTCGCCAGCAAGGGAATCCCATGAGCTCTTGCAAGATCCCGCTTTGCCCACAGAAGAGGAACTTCCCCTCGCACAGAATGACGCTGAATCTCAAGCCAGATTCGATCTTGAGGAATATGGCGTTTCAGTTGCTCCAGAGCGATTTCCATACCTCTCGCTCCATCGGCTCGCCAGCCACGTTCAAGCGGTCCCTCTTCGTCTCCCGTCAGGACGGCAATCTCGTCGACAACTTCTTCCAGCTCACTCCACTCGATCGCACACTCCCCCTTGGGAGCCCGTAGCTGTGCTCGTGTCAGGAGCCGGGAAACGGCCCGATAACCACTCCGGCTTCGAATGAGAATGGGAAGGACACTGCCATCTCCCATCGTCAGCTCAGTCCCGACCGCGGCTCTCACTCCATTCGACTCAGAACGCTGGTGAAACCGAACCGAGCCATAGAACCCATCCCTATCGCAGAGCGCCACACCTGACAATTCACATTCGGCCGCCCGATCCGAAAGAACTTCCGGTTGAGAGGCTCCGCGTAAAAAGCTGAAGGCACTCCGCGCATGCAATTCACAATAGGAAGAAGGATCGACTTTCATATTGATGAGCTCCCATTCAGAGCCCGAAGTCGCCTTCTCGTCATCGCCTGAGACTTACCCATACCGCCCCTCCAGGATCCATTCTCCATCACTTTTAACAAGACGGAACACGCCCTCCCCACGCAAAGCGACATCCCACTCGACGCGGCCCCATGCCTCGCCATGATGCCACCAGTGACCGCCACATCGCCAGGGCCCCGCCGATTCCGTTACGAGTCCTCGATATCGTCGAGTCTCCACCCGAAAGGGAACGCCCTCACGAAACTGCACTGTAGCCCGAAGCCCGGATCGCAGCCGTTGAAAAGGAGGCCCAGTCAGAGGTGGTCCCGAGTCTCGCCCTCTTTCTTCCACCTCACTGGGAAGTGGGACGAGATCAAAAACGCCGGGGAAATGAGAATCTTTTCGCCGAGGTGAACCAATACGCCCACTCCCCACCAGCTTGCGAAGACGCCCCATGGTCTCCCCAAACTGGTAGCTGTTCTTCAACCCCGCCCCAAACAAGGTTCGCTGGGAAGCCACTGGATCCGAGGCTTCGAACCGCAGTCGCAAGCTTTCCACCGCAGCACGCGTTTCCAGTTGTTCCAGATGCCCGCCGACGAGATGAAAGAGAGGTTCATGATCGAGAAGCGGCTCAGGAAGAAGTAGGCGCCGGGCATAGCAGGTCCCATCCGAATAGGTCAGAAGAAGATGAATCGCGATGACCGCTCGCCCAGTACTCCCCACTCGAACGATCAGATCATCGAGAAATCGATTCACAACAAAGAGCAACGGTTCCCGCTCCCGAACCTCATAATCAAAATCATGGCTGCATTCAAACAGCTCCCCCAGTGAAGTGAACCGAAGCGGACGTCGAAGACGCCCTGTCAGTCGAAGCCACAACTCCACTCCTTCTTCTCCGAGTCGAGCGGCTACCGCTTCGCGGGACAAACGGGCAAATTCCCCCAACGAGGTAAGCCCCCACAGGTGCAACCGTTTCTCCAACTCGCGTTCGATCTCGGCCATAGCCAAAGGCAGATCGTCGAGTAGCCCCTGTCGATCTTCCGGGGAAAGATGCCAAACCCCTTCCCCCTGCTGTCTCGCGGCCAGCGCTGCGATTCGGGCGAGAGAAGGTGTCTCTCCCAACCCGATCACGACCTCGCAGCCACGATCATAGAGACGCCCCCGAATCCGACGAGCATTCTCGACCCACTCGCCTTCTGGTTGAGTCGACAAATCGAGAGTCAGCCACCCCATCTCCGTTTCCTCGACACCGGGAACCCAGCAAAGCGCGGTCTCCAGCAGCAGCCTGGATAACGCCAGTTCTGCCGATGGCAAAGGGCGCTCGACCTGTAGATTTGGACACCGAGCGAGTGCCTGCACCGTTCGCATTCCCGGTTCAACTCCACTGCGGGCCGCTGCTTCGTTGTGTGAAAGGAGAACGGACTGCCTTCGCGTGTCATCGATCAGGGCAATCGGAATTTCCCGGGTATGCACACGCTGCACGATAGCCTGCAATCTCACCTCCGGACACCATACCGTAGCATAGCCAGATCGCTTTTCTGACGAAGACCCCGTCGACACCTTTTTCCCCTTCATTCCCCCGTGCCAAAAACCGTTCGCCCTCCTGTATCCAACGCTCACCCAACTTTCTGACCATATTCAAATCGTCCGCTACCCGGGCACTTTGTCGTAGCACCAGAATTCTGAGAACGAGCTGTCCCCGCTTTGTCCCCGCTTTCTCCTAAAGCAGTCGAAGAGAACTTCAGTTGCTGCCAGAGAAAAGAACGGTCTCGATCAAGAGCTTCGCAGTTTAGAGAACAGTCGACGGCGAGTTTGCGTTTCGAAACTGAAGTCACGGGAGTATCGGCAAACAAAACTGCAGCGGCATTTCGCTGACGCATCTGCCCCACGACACGATACCACTGCTGAGAGCGAACCGAACGCCACTCGCCTGCCTCACAGTTTCGAAAATCGAGAAGGAATAGTGCAAAATTCTCATCCCTGGAAGCGATATCGAGAGCCTCAATCGCTTCGCCTGCAGAGTTACACCCCACCCAGAGTAGAGCCTCGAGATCTTCTTCTGGAAAACTCTCCACCGTAAATCCCTGCCCTACATCAAAGAGAATCGCATACTGCCGATCACGACGAGCCTGTGAGAGCAGTGCAGCCATAACCAGTCCGGCACCACCTCCTGACTTCTCAATAATTTCGGTGAGCTGTCCTCGAGGAATCGATCCGTCCAAACAGGAATCCAAGCCATCCAACCCACTCTTTGGAAGATCAGTAGCTTCTTCTTCAAACTCCCGCACTCGCATCCACTCCGCTCCCGTGGTGATCTTGCTTCCCAATTGGTTTCGTAACGAAGCAAGAGCAGCGACCTTATTCTCGTCGATACTACTCATAAGTGTTTACTTGAACAGTATTTTATACTCAACCTATTTCAAGCCGGAATGTAACGGTTTCTTGATAGAGTCTGGAAATCGGCGGATGAATGTCCTGCAGAAGCTCAGTGACCCACTGTGGATCGAAGATTTCGAGGCCAACGTTCGCAAACACGGAAACAGAATCGAATGCATTCATTATTTCCATCTCATGCCAAAACGCTTTGCGATCGGCCCCGCCAAACCAAACTCTGCCACTGACATCTTTCTCGAAAAGATTCATGCAGCTCCCGAAAAGCAGAGCAACTTTGACTTTGTCATCGACTTCAACGATCCACTTTCCGTTGTCGGAATCTGGCTGCTCGCAGACGACACCAATTCTCAGTTCACCACCGCGATTACCAAAATCGAGTGGGTAGAAACCGACTGAGGCGATCGTAGTGCTACCGACAGTGAGATAGAGCGGATTCCAAAAGATCCTTTTCTCCGACAAGCCCACATCGCTCCAATCCTGCACCAATCTCTTCGATCCCGGGTTCAACGATTCCCTCGCTCTCAATCTGATCTAGGTCGGCAGGAGAATCTGGAAAAAGATCACAAGCAAAAGCCCAACAGCCCCAGGCTCGCCACGAGCGAAGCTCACGCCGAGGTTCGACCATTCGCGTTGCCAAATGCTGAAAATGTCGGCGCGGATTTCCGATGAAATCCTCCTCTTCCACAGATCGTAACACCCAGTGCATTGCCTCATACGGAAGTGGCCAGTTCTCTAACACCGATTCCGATCCATCGAGGTCAGCTGAAAATGCTCGATTCAGAAGCAGGACGGACTGTGCCGGAAGGCCTCTCAGCCAAAGCGATTGCGCACACTCGAGTGCCCGCAGGTAAAAAGACTCACCACGTTCGTCTCCAACTTCCCGCATTGCTGCAGCTCCGATCGGATCGTCGACTACCGGAAGAAACGGGCAAAGAGAACGCCCCGCCTGAAATCCATTCATGAGATCTTGTCTTCTGGAGAACCGTACCGCTGCGGCATATATTCCGTCATCAGTCGCACAACTTCGTCCGACTCATCCGTGATTCCGATCAGAGATTCATATTGCCGACCACGAGCCAGTTTTCGAACCGTCTCATACAAACCCGTCGCTTCTCCATACCGCTCTCTGCCGAGAAAGATCATCGGACTGACAAAATCGAATGTCCCATAGTGATTCTGCGCCGCATCCATGAAAATCTCCTGCGTCGTCCCGGCACTTCCTGGCGCGTAAATCACTCCATGTCGCGCAATTGCGAGAAGCCCATCCTCTCTCAAACCATTGCTGAAATACTTTGCGACATGACGCGAAAACTGATTGCTCGGCTCATGTCCGTAGAACCAGGTTGGAACGGCAAGGCTAGAAGTCCCCTCGGGGTGCCACTCCCGCACGTCGGCGGCAACCCGACTGAACCCCGGGTCCGAATACACCGGCGCAGAAGAGAGGTGGGATAGAGCCCGATCGAGAAACTCATCCTCCGTGTTAGCGATCCATGCACCGAGATTAGCGGCCTCCATAACTCCCGGGCCGCCACCACTGGCGATAAAGTATCCGTTCCTAGTCAAAGCCCGGGCGATCTCCACCACCTTCCGGAAATATGGGTCCGTTCTCGGAGTGCCGTGACCGCCCATGATCGCAATGACCTTTTTGACACCACCTTCTTCAACACGTCCCTCGAGAAGATCCGTCAATGCATCATCGATTGCATGATCGTGAAGACGCTGGCAAAGCGCTTCCAGCACGTGAGGTCGATGCCGTCCATTTTTCTCAAAATGATCGAAAATTCGGAAGTCTAGTGAGTCATCCTGCTCCTCGCTCCATCCCTCCATCAGCTCATCTCGCGAATACAGACTCGGACGATATGGGTTGTAAGGAATTCTCGGAAGCCTAGGGAAAATGATCGCCCCTCCCTCTCGCAAACGCTCTTGAAAAGCCAGTGAGGGAAAACGGCACCCCAAAAATACGGAACCAGCGAGACGAATCGACTCCCAATCGGCTTCGGCATCACCGAGATCCAGCCCCTGGATAACACAGTCGGACAAATCGTGCTCTCGCTCGAGGAACTTCTCAAGCCTGTCGATTTCATGAATCTCACGCATCAGTTGGAAACAAAACGAAAGGTACCGAAAGAGGACGGAATGTGAAAATCGGGAATCGCCGAATCTGGAGAAACCCAACTGATCCAACTTTCGTCGATCGAATCATCGCGATGCGAAAATTCAGCCCGATACACTCCCGCGATCATCGCCTCACCTCGGAGACAATCCAGATCTCGGAGTTCGTCGAGAGCCACCGTTCCCTCCACCGTGTAACCCAGCTCATGAATCTCTCCGGAAAAACGAAGCGTTTCAAAAGACCACGCGGGATTAAAATTTCGATGAAAGGAAGCCTTATAGTCATACACACGACCTCTCGGATCCATCTCAGCGCCGTAGTAGCTGGGAATCAGGTTTTCGGTAGGAGAGAAAAATAACTCCACGCGATCCGACAACAACGCCCCCTCTCCAGAATCCTCAGCGTCAGGAATCACAAGGTCATGATCCTCAACCCTGAACCGGAATGCCAGCGAATCAGCATTCCACACCGCCGTAAATTCAGTTCCCGGCGCCTCCTCCTGCCGCCAAGGAAAAGTAAAATCGGACAGGACTTCGCCCACATCGAGTTGAAGCGAATCAGAACGATTCACCCCGTAGACTTTCTCACTAATCATGGAAGGATCTGATCAAACTGCGACCACTCGGTCAACACAACGTCCGCGCACGAACGAGCCTCTGCTTCCCCTCCTGAATCAACCCGAAGACTCCTCCCATCACCTGCAAAAAGGCCAGTCCGAAATCCTACCTCGCAGGCCGGTTTGATATCCTTTCGCACATCATTGCCCAGGTAGAGGACTTCCTTACAAGTATACCCATGCGCTTCAACTTGCCCCCTCATTTTCTCAAAAAGAGCGTGTGATGGTTTGCTCTGCCCTTCTTCGAAAGAGAACAAACAAAGCCCTGGATCAAACCCAAAGGAATTCCAGTCGGAACCGAAAGCGGCTTCAACTACGGTTCGCGTATAAAACTGCGCATTGGAAAGGATACCGACAGGAACGGAACGGAGAGCTAAATCTGCCACGACTTTGTCCGCCCCTGGCATGGCCCAGCTTGGATTCACAGCGCACTCATATCGAATCGCCGCGGCCTCGCAATCTGCAGTCGTCGTTTTAGTGCTCCCCAACTCGCGCGCCAGAATGCTCCATACTTTGCGAATTTCGATCTCGGGATAGTTGACTCCGTTTTTCCGCGCCTCGTCCTGCTGTCGCTGAATTCCATCGTGGTATTGTTGAATCCACGGCGCCACTTCGCCATCCCATTCCAAACCCAATCTGTCGATCGCTCGCCGCATTCCTATCTCGGAAGAGGATTCTGTCACGAGACTGATATCACCTGCCGCAGATTGAATCAGCGTCCCGTAAATATCGAACACGATGACTTTGATTTGCGGAAGCATCTTTAAACTCGGCTTCCAACCCGTCGGATCGGGTTGCATCGGAGTCATGACACTCCTCACATACTCAACAGCCTCCATTTCCTCAGTCCCTCAAAAGGTTGAGACGTGACGGATCGAGAAACTGTTCGAGAACACGATCCGTAGCGAGATGGCTGACTTTTCCTATCGAACTCTGCAGCACCTTCGCATAGAGCACTCTCATCTGCTCTACATAAGCCTCGGGCCCATAGACCTCACCAATCAGTTTCTTCCGCACCGCAATTTCGCCACCGGTCGAGAGATCGAGAGTCGGAATACTGACTTCGTCGATCAGATTAAGATCACTTTTCAGCCGTCTCAAAATCTCAAGCTGAAAAACTTCATCCAAGACCCCGAAATCAATCTTGCCTTTCTTCACCCACGCCTTCCAAGTATTCTTCACCGAGTTTTTGGGAATACTCACATCGTAGGCGAGATAGCTCCGACGCAGCATCGACTCGATCGCTTCCCGAATCCTTGCTTCTCCAATCCATTCAACCGGAACTTCAATTCGCGAATACAGATTCTTAAGATGGAGCCCATTACTTTCGAAATCCCGTGTGATTTCGGGAAGATCACGACCGAGCACCGGCTTGCTGGCCGTCCAGGGTTCGAGAAATGCTAACCCAAACCCTTCTGCAATGCTGGTGGTGACAATAAAGTCCGACCACCCGACCAGATCGAGAAAAGCGTAGTCACCGTCGTCCGCAATTCCCAGCTTCACGGGAAGTTCCAGTTCCTCCACAGCCTCAACCCAGCCCTGATGCACTTTGAGCCAATCAGGATTCTCCGGGCTCAGCGTGGTCGCGAAATCAATCCGATCACCGTAGATCAACGCAAGAAGCAGTAATTCCCCGAGGTTCTTTCTCCGAATCCCACGAGTGGGATACAAAGCAAGAAGCTTCTTCTCTGAAAAAGGGCGGTCATTAGGCCGGGTCGTAACCTGAAGCGGTCGTATCGCGTTAGGAACCACGTGAAGGTTTTTCCACTTCACACCAGCAGCCTTGAGAAAATCACAGTCCCGGTAATTGATCGTTACGTAGTGAATCTGACTCGCGACAGGATAAAGCGTCTTTTCGAAACTTTCCTCCGAATCAAAAAACGACCGCTGCGAAGAATAGTTACCCGGTCTTCCATCTTCAGCAAAATCATGCAACTGCAGCACAACTCGACCGCCTCCTTCGGCTAGTTCGCGGACTACGTTCGGAATGAGAACATTTTTTGCCAGTGTCGGATTGTGGAAATGCCAGACATCCGGTTCTTCTCCGAAATAGTCGAGCGCCTCGCGCTTAATCGCCTCGGTCAAACTGGAGGCGACCACAGAACTCCCTGCCTTTCGATAGCGAAGCGCATCCACTACCCTAACGTTCTCATAATTTTCTCCATCACGGGATGATTCTCCCGAGAGAATTAAAACATCGAACCCCGAGCGAACAAGCGCATCCCGCGCTGAATGAATGACACGTGTGACCCCTCCAAGTCGCAGGTGGTAATGCACGATGACAACCCTGACCTTTTCCTCACTACTTGCCATGACGTTTCTGGTACTCGGGAAGTTGCATCATCGGAGGCCGCTCTTCTTCGACGATGCTGTGATTCAGCATCTCGTAACGACGTCCCTCAGCCTGGATCTGACGAAACATTCCCTCCCACTCGGGAAGGTTGGTCACCATATTATAGTGCCGCAATCGATTCAAAAAGGTCTGCAGAATTCCGAACGACATCTTGCCGAGGTCGGTCGTAGACTGATTCCGATGGACGCGCTTGTCGAGGTCGGTCTGTGCAAACGCAGACAACCCCTTCGCCTGATAGAGGTCAATGAGATGAGCTGTCTCCACACCATACCCGATCGGAAAAGAAAGGGTCTCAAGGACCTCGCGACGAGCCGCATATTCACCCGACAGGGGCTGCATCAATGCGGTGAGTTCGGGGAAAAACAACGAAAAAAGTGGGCGCACTAGGATCTCCGTGACCCGCCCGCCCCCGGAAGGGCGAATTCCTCCTGATACGGCAAGAGGGCGATCGTAGAAAGCTTTCGCATACTGGATCTCCTCCCGGTAAAGCAAGGGAGCAACCAGTCCACTGACAAATTTCGGATGAATGTTCTTAATGTCGGCATCAACATAGCAAATGATGTCACCTTTGAGCTGATGGATCGCCTTCCAGAGATTCTCTCCTTTGCCTGGTTGTGATCCGTACGTAGGTAGGATATCCGCTGAAAGATAGGTATCGGCTCCATAACTTTTCGCAATCGCGAGAGTACGATCTGTCGATCCAGAATCAATCACGGCAAGTTCATCCACGAGTGGATAGCGATCCATGAGTTCGCTTTTAAAAACAATGATCTCCTTCCCGATCGTCTTCTCTTCATTCAGCGTCGGAATGCAGAGACTGATAGTCACTCCGGCCTCCTCCTTCGCCCGGACAAGCTCTCGAATATCCCAGAATTCACTGTGATGAAACGTATTCGTTTCCAACCATTTTTCGATCTGTTGATCTACTTTCGCCATATCAGACCAAGAACGACTCCTCCTTGTCCATGAATTCTAACATCTCCACAAGCTGAGCCAATCCGTCGAAAATCGTGTCGACAGAAATGGATTCGCGAGAAGAATGCCGATTAGCTCCCTTCGTAATTCCGAGAGTAAGAGCTGGCACCCCAGCCTGCAGGAGAGCAGCCAATTCTGAAATACTGGGTTCGACTTTGGGCCGAATGCCGAGTCGATCGTGAACCTCTCGAGCATGTTGCACAAACGGGTGTGAAACACCGAGATCACCCGGCTTGCGATGAGCAATAATTTCCACTTTCACGGCAATTTCCTCGCATTCCCGCTCCATCTCCTCGACCAGTGTTACAACCGTCTCTTCAATCGCATTTACCTGAGTCGCATCCGTTCCACGGATTTCGAACTGCAGCTTCCCACTCGTAGGCGGGACATTGAATCCGGAAACTGCCTCGACCGTTCCCAGAAGAATACGGGACTCCGGATAGTAACTTCGGTTCATCTCCAGTATCCGCCCGATCAGCGAATACAAAAAGGAAATGACTCCGGAGGTAGCGAGGTCGACCTCCTGAGAATCTCCAACAAACTCCACCGAAATTTCTCCACGCGCCATTCCAAGACTGGAGTAACTGAGGCGACCGAGGTCCATCCCCTCAACACAAAGCGCTGCATCGATATTTCGATCCGTATTCTCAAGAAAAAATCGGATTCCGCCGAGATCTCCCCGGCCAAAACTCTGTGATGTCCCGAGAAGGATCAAGTTGGAATCCAACTCGACCCCGAGCCGGTCGAGCAGAAGCGGGAGCGTCGCGAGAACAGCTACTCCGAGGGAGTTATCAGCAATCCCACGCCCCTTCATCGATCCAACGCCGACCGATACGGTATGATCTTCTGACTCCGGCCAGATCTTGTCAATGTGAGCAATAAGGAGAAGATTTCGGTGAGGGCTTCGTCCAGGCAACACCGCGGCCATATTTCCCGCTTGATCCTCGGCAATATCGTTGAGTCGACATTCGGTAAAGCGATCGCTCAAAAACCGACTGAGACGACGCTCTCCTCCCGTTGGCGAAGGAATTTCAGCAGCCATGACAACGTTCGCAAGAAGGATTTCCTGCATCTCACGCAGGACCGTCCGATTGCGTTCAATCGATTGCCTTAGCTCACATTGTTTGCCCGTAGTCCCCATCCAATCTGTCTTCGCCATGGTAGGGATTACAGCCCGCGATGAAAGTGATTTTCCTCGAATATGACGTCGCATGCAATCAGATCGACTTTGGGGCGCAGAACCCGCTTCTTGCTCTGGATAGATAACTATCGGTTTTGTATCGACTCGGTTCTCGGGGACTGACGGTGAAACCTCCAAGGCGATGAAATGGACGGAAGACCTCCCTTGTCTTCCTCTTTTGTAGTGCCCGAGGCCTCTTCAGCCATTCTCGAATCGGGGAAATTAATCACCACCTCCGGAATCGATCGGAGCTGCTTCCTGACACCGTTTCTGAAATTAAAAAGCTGTAGGCTGACTTGCAGATGCAACTCCGTGCCTTTGAGCAAGCATTTGAGATCGACCTTTTCACTGTGCAGGACGCACTCACGATACCTATGAATATCCCCCTGGGTCTCGCTATCGTAGACTGGATTCGAGAATCCGACTCACCAACAATGGCACACCATCATGACTTCCACTGGGAACGGGATCACTTCGGCGGCGGAGGAGTCCCCCCATACATCTAGGAAGCCTTCCCGCCGGATCAACTTTCGATTCGTCATGCAGTCATCAATTTGGGCGCAAATCATCAGCTTCGACTTCGCAGGCAGCTCGAATCCATTGTCGTTCCAAACGTGATGGACTTCGAACAACTCCCGGAGGCATCCCCTCAATCTGCACTCGAGATCTGGAAAGACTTTGGCTTCTCATCCAAAGATAACATTTTTCTTCAACCTACCCGAATCGTGCCTCGAAAAGGAATCGAACACGCAATTGATTTGCTGGCAGCAAGAGCCAATCCCAGTAATAAACTCCCCATCTCTCATCCCGCCGGATACGAAGGCTTTGGAAACGCTCTCATCGAAGCATTCGCTTTTCGTAAACCGATTCTTGTAGATCGGTATACCGTTTTACAAGACGACATCGAGCCTCTCGGATTCTCTATCACATCGATGGAGAATGGAATTACCCCTGAGGTTCTCGCCGGAGTCTCCCGACTTTTGAGCGACGAGGAATTTCGAGTCACAGCCACGAATCGAAATTTTGATCTCGCGAAGGAACACCTAGGATTCACAACTCTTCGAGACAAGATAGGTCAGTTACTTTCCTGATCCTCGGCTGAATCCTCTTCATTACTGTCATCCCATTCTTCCACTTTCCGAATGTAGCCGTCCGGATAAAGTTCAGCCCGTGTAAACCCTACTGGTTCGCCGGAGAATGGAGTTCCCGTAATCACCGCTCTTCCCGCAAGAGGTAACAACAGCTCCTCATTATAAATTCGATAGGTAACCTCGGTTCCTATTTCGGGATCTTCCCCCTCTTCCCAAACCGATCCATTAATCACCCACTCATCTTCATCTTTTTTTGCGGTAAGCTCTATGGTGTAGAGCCGATCGGTTTCGAGACTCATCGGAGCCGTTAGAAGCACTTCCTGACGACGAACTAATTCGACCTCATCCGTCAATGGAACAAGTCGAAGTTGAAATCCATTCTTGCCATACAATCCCGCACCAAATCGCGACTGAAGGCGCCCCTCACCTGACGACCGACCGGTCGCGAGGATGGTCGCACCTTTCTCTCTTACTTCGGGACCAAACTCGAGCCAACTGATGACGAGCGGCTTCGGCACTACCTGCAATTCGTCGCCATCTCCCATGACTTGCCATTTCCCAGACTGTATTGAACTGCCCGCAGGAATTGAACCGCGCCCCGAATTTTTGATGTCGAGCTTTGCGGCAGGAGCAGGAGGTTTAGGCTTCTCCTCATCCTCAGGCACGGGGTCGAATTCCTGAGCACAAGTAGGAAAAGTGAGAACACAGAGGAACAGCAGGAATCGAGCTACTGCCTTTTCGCCACCCCTCATTCTCTCCGAATCGCCTCCATCAGATTCCCATAGAGCACAGATCGAGCCGCCACCGCGCAAAAGATCAGCCCCCCGATGAGCACTCCACCATTGACCCCGAGGAGAAGCCCCCAAGGCAACGAACTCACAGATTTTACCAATTGAGGAAATACCGCTATCATTGCCGCAAAGAACCCTAGCACGACTCCAGTAACATGAAGAAACCAATGCTCAGACAGAACCATTCCAGCGAGCTGCTTCCGAGTAAATCCCATCGCCTGCATGACACCGAGTTGTCCTTGCCTCTCGAGCACATTTCGCCCGACAATAATCGCTAATCCGATCGTTCCGAGAATGATCCCCAGCCCTCCCAAAGTCGAAAAGATACCGAGATAGGTGTTCTGCACGGCATTAAATTCATTCAATCGGTCAGTGGAGGGTCGCATCTCCAGCCCAAGGTCCCCCAGCATCCGCGTAAGGTGGGCAGCAATGGGCTCGAGCACTTCAACGGACTCGCCATCGACCAAAAAAAACTGATAGCCACCCGCATCTGGAAAGAACTCAATAAAGTTCTGCTCGGAAATGAGAAGGCTTCCTTGTAGAAGCGATGTGTCGAGAAACCCAACTAACTGAACCGCAAAAGATTCGCCCGATGCAGTCTCGAAAACAACCAGATCGCCCAATCCTTTCTGCAACGCATAGGTCGCTGTATTTTGATCAATCAAACCAGGTAGAACGGGAACTCCATCTTCGGTCTCGATAGAAGCTTGAAGTAGCTCCCATGAGCTTTCGCCGGATTCCTCAAGTGTCCTGACAAACGAAAAGGGATCTTTTTCGATCATCGATTCCGTCGGAACTCCGAGAAGACGAGGACGTTGAGCTCGATTCAGGTTCAGGCAACTCGCGTCTTCTCCATCGCTGACTCGGAAGGAAACAAAGGAGAACTCGGTCTCTTTGCCAGTGAGGCCATACTTCTCCTGCCCTTCCTCCGTATTGAGATCTTCATAAACCGGAAGAGTCGACTCTCCCACATAGGGAAATCCCCCGGTTCCAGAGTCTCGTCGCTCAGCACCTCTTTCTCCATCGAGACGAAATGAGTTAATTGCAGTGACCATGAAAACTCCCGCAGCCATAAGCCCTATCACGGCAAGACTTCGCCCACGTCGTCTCACAGTGTGCTGACGACCGAGGCTACCAAGCGAAGAGAGCACCTGGGAAGGTCGCAAAAATCGACGAATCAGAAGAGAAGAAAACGAAACTCCAGCAAGGACAAATAGAAAGCCCGCTCCGAAGAAAAGACCCTGCTCTGCCATTGTTCCAGGAACCTTGGGAGCAAAAAGGCATCCCAGTCCTCCCAGCGCACCTGACACTAAACCAATCTTATCCCAAACTCGCCCGGCTCGTGATCGCACTGAAACTTCATCGCTCCCAGAGATAAGCTGACTTGGCTGGATTGCACTGACACGGCGACTCGAAAACCCGACAACAACCAACGACAAGATCACTGTAGTGAAAAAGGAAATCACCAGCGTGACAGGGCGAAGGTGATACACAAACTCGATTCCCGCTGCAGCGTCCTTCCAAACTCCCGACATTCCATACAGAGCCAGCCGAGTGTAGACATACCCCATCAGAAGTCCCACGAGTGAGCCGAGGACAGCAAGAATGCACGCCTCAATGCAATAGTAACCTCGAATACGACGTCGGGTGAATCCCAAGGCAAGAAACAGCCCGATCTGGGAACTCCGTTGCTCAATCCCAAAGATAAACACGAGCGCGGCGAGAATAAGAGCCGACACGATGAGAAAGAAGCTCATACTCGCGAAGAGCGCACCAAAGTCGAAGGAATTGCTTACGGCTGATTCCGCTTCGGCTGGCAAATTGCGAATCGCCATTCCGAGATCCTCGAGATCGACCTGAGCCCGAAGAGCGTCAGCAAGCCCATCGGATTGCGCAGGTCCGAGATACCGAACCGCTGTAGCGTTGCCAAATCGATTGCTCCACATCTCTCTAGCTGCAGTGAGTGACACAAACGCTTTG
The DNA here is from genome assembly GCA_965657775.1 of Verrucomicrobiales bacterium. Taxonomy (GTDB): domain Bacteria; phylum Verrucomicrobiota; class Verrucomicrobiia; order Verrucomicrobiales; family DEV007; genus Arctic95D-9. The sequence continues at coordinate 595,779 of CBFHPY010000003.1, read as the reverse complement.
GGCGTGGCTCGATATTCGTCCCAGTAGTCGTCGTCTTTATCCCGAATTTTCTCTCGATCGATCGGTATTCCTGGCTCCCAGGAATCGAGGTCCTCAACATCAAAAATACCCGGGAAGTCCGGAGTCCAACTCTCGTTCCAACCATTCTCACCGAGCTTCTTGATCGCCCCGACTTTGAATTTTTTCTTCTGCTCCACCATTGCCCGACCTGGTCCGACAACATTGTAAACAAGAGTCACCGGATCTCCGACAGCTGCGCCAAGGTCTTCTGCGAGCCAGTCCGACAAGAGAATCTCATCGTCCCTCCATTTCCCGTCGATGATTTCGTTGAGTTGATCGCCGACTCCAGCAACCATCGAATAAGGAGTCACCTGATCTCCTGACACAATCTCGGTAGCGAGGTAAGTCAGAACCGGGGAGGTCCTTTCGGCGACTTCATTCAGCGAACGCACGATGATCTCATCAAAGAAAACTCGAGAGCTCACCAACTGCTGAATGTCCTCTCCACTCGAAGGCGCGGAAACAGAAGGGTCTTCAAGAGGTCGGATCGCAAGTTGAAGATCCTCAAGCCCCCAGTTCGCATTCGCGGCTGCCGCAAGAGCTGCTGCATCTGCTCCCGTGGAAGCAGCAATCACATTGATCATTCCTGGTTGTTCAAGAATCTGTTCCAGGCGGCTGCGTTTCACAAACAGGGTCGAAGGCGGAATCTGCTCGGCACGAAGGGAATACAATCCAAAGGCCTCCGCGCCCACGATTTCACTGACTTCTACCGTAAACGGTGTCGTCTGATCCGACTCTCCGGAAAGAGGCGCGTCTTTCGAAAGCGCTCCGGGAAGCTCAACCCGGACAATCAGGGTTTCCCCCACCTCGGCTCCGATTCGATCAGCAAACGGAGCATTGATACCGACCCAACGATCATCTGAGAATCCAGTAGGTGGAGACTCTCCAAGCGAGAGGCTCCAGAATGATTCATCGACCCCCACGATCTGAACTCGATTGATTCGCTGCCCGCCGGAACGGTTCACTGCAGTGCCTTCAATTTGAAGAATCGCTGCAACCACTATCTCTTCACCAAGGTCCGCGGCGATACCCTTGACCATGCCATCAGATACATATCTCTCTCCGCCGAGAAATACCGGACCGATCTTCGAAATCCGAGACTCAGCATTTCGCCGCAGACTTTCCTTCACCGAATCACCGACCACTAGAGCTCCGCTCAGAATCGCAGCTGTCAAAGCCACTCCAGCAAGAATGGAGAGATTCACCCACCGATAGTGGAAAAGAGAAGCGAATATCAATCGGATACCACTCATGGGAAATCAGGATGGATCCAGCTTGCCGTTCTTCAGGGTTTTCACTTCACCGACTGATGCCGCAATCTTAGGATCGTGGGTGACGACAATCAGAGCCAGTCCCTCTGTTTCGTTCAGATCAACAAGAAGATCGATCAAGCGGTTCGCATTCTCCTCATCGAGTGCCCCAGTCGGCTCATCCGCAAGAAGCAAGCGAGGACGATTGATAAGCGATCGCACCACCGCAACCCTCTGCCTCTCTCCTCCCGACAACTGGGAAGGCAATGAATCCAACTTGTCTCCAAGTCCAACTCGCTCCATCAATTCTTTAGCCCGCTCCGCCACCTCGTTTGCATCCGGTTTTTCCGACAAGGCCAGTGTCGGCACAAGCACATTTTCCAGCGCAGTGCACTGAGGAAGCAGATGGTGCATCTGAAAGATAAAGCCTATCTCCCGCGCTCTGACCTTTGCCAACTTTGGTTCAGAGAGGCCTGTCGTCGCAACCCCACCCACCGTCACTTCGCCTTCAGAGGGTTCGTCGAGGGTTCCAAGAAGATTCAAGAGCGTGCTCTTTCCGCATCCCGATGGGCCAACGATCGCAAACCTCTCTTTCTCGCAAACACGCAAATCGAGTCCTTCGAGGATCTTCCGGGAGGAATCGGACTCATACCACTTCGTGACCTGGTTTAGTTGGAGGATCTCTTCACTCATCTCTTCTCTACTGCTTGATCCATCGTTTGGATTTGAATTCAAATCGCGGAAGCGCACCCGCGTCAACCTGCCGCACTGGAATCCGAAGAGTAAAAGCATCGGCCAATTCCCTTGCCACACGCTCGACAAGGTCCGGATTCGATCCGGGGGCTGCTTCGATACTCACCTCCAACTCGGCCATCGATTGGCGAGTTGTCTGGAGCACTTGAAATTCGACGACTTCAGGAAAACCTCGAATAATTTTCTCCACCGCAGTTGGATAAACATTCACTCCACGGATCACGACCATCTCGTCGACCCTTCCGAGGATTCCTCCTTCTAGACAAAAAACCGGTTCACCGGCACCGCTGGGCTGAAAGAATCCCTTTTCGACCAGGTCACCTGTGCGATATCGCAGCAATGGGCAGGCCGTCCTCGTCAAGGTTGTCAGCACGAGCTCTCCTTTTTGCCCAGGCTCGACCTCGCGGTGCGTTTCCCAATCGATCACCTCGGCAAAGTAAGAGCCTTCAATAACACATAAGGAAAGAGGCTTTTCGCGGTGCTCGTATGTCACTGGGCCCACTTCAGTCATACCGTGGTGATCAAAAACCTCAGCGCCCTTCCAAAGGTCAGAGATCCGTTGCCGAACTTCCGGAAGACTCCCACCGGGCTCCCCAGCCACGACGATCTTCTGAAGACGGTACCGTCCGGTCTCGTCGTCATGTGTTTCAGAAAACAACTCCCCGAGCCGGAGCGCATAGGTCGGAGTGCAACAGAGAACGGTCGCATTGTGATTCACCATGGCCTGAAGGCGAGCCTTACTACTGAGACCGCCTCCCGGAATCGAGAGGTTCCCTCTCCGGGTCGCAGACTCAAACGCGGTCCAGAAACCAAGAAAAGGGCCAAACGAAAAGGCAAAGAAGATCACTTCACTGGAATCAATTCGTGCCGCTTCATAAACTTCATCCCAGCAATCGAGCATCGCTGACCAACTCTCGATTGTGTCGAGAGAAGGAAGAGGACCTCGAGTCGTGCCACTGCTCTGACAAAATCTCGAGTAGGACTCAATCGGAGAGGTCAAATTGGATCCATACGGGGGGAACTCTTCCCGATCCCAGACAAGATCCATTTTCGAGGTGAAAGGCATCTTCTCGCTGAACTCAGCAAGTGATGCCACCTCCCCGTTCAATCCGGCCTTCCGAATGCGATCCTGATAGAACGCATTCCCTGCAAGCAACTTCGAAAGAAGATTCCGCAGCTTCTCCAACTGGAGATTCTCAGTGTTTGGTCGGTCAGACATCTCTCGAGAGTTTACGAGGATACCAGACAATCGTTCAAGTGATGAGGATTACTTCCTTGCACCGAAGCACCCGTCAGGATTTCGGAGCAATTTCCGGATCGTCTCCGCCGGAGGCAGGCGCAACATCCTCTGAAGCAGTTGCAACCTTCTCAGGCGGGGCTTTGGGCGCCGGCTCGGGCTTGAACTTAACGACAAGGTAACCACCGAGGGCCGCCATGCAGATTCCGACCACGAACTGCCAGCGCATTCCGGCAAGACCACCAGCGGGAGGGTGCATCATCAAGGAAACGATAGCGTTAACAATAGGAGCGCCCGCAAAGATGATCGACATGACGATTGCTGGAGCGCTCTTGTTGCCCTGAGCGAAGAGAGCACCAAGGGAGAGCAGAACAAAGAACGCACCTATGGCACCGAGAATACCGGCAATCAAAGAAAGCCAGAGTCCCTTACCAGGGAAATTCCAATCCGATCCCCGCGCCACGAGAATTGCGAGAGGAGCAAGCACCGCAGTGAGGAAGTAAGCGACGCCCACAAAAAGAAAGGCCTTGTAGCGACCGTTCACAGGGTCGGCCATTCCGACTTGTCCCATATGAAGAAAGATTCCATACAATCCCCAAGTGAGGACCGTTCCCAAGGCGAAAAAGAGCCACGCGTAACTGTTCATTGCTTCCATCGATTTTTAAGTGCGAGCGGGGATAAGCCCCTCCGGTGCGACCGAGAGTTTCTCGCGCCATTCGTCGGGAATGGCAACTGCTTTCATCTTCCTTGTATCCGTGTCCATCGTTACGCTCACCACCGTAAAGCGGCCGCTTGCCGCGAGAACGCGTTCGTCTTCGGAATCTGGGTTCTTCCAGAACTGAAAGTAATAAGTGACTGTCTTATTGCGGATTTCTTCGATCAGCATCTCGATTTCTACTTCTTCCTCAAATCGCAAAGGCAGTCGGAAGTCGGCCGAGGCGTGAACTCGTGGCCATCCTACCTTTGGTCCCTCACCCTCTTTTTCCTCCTGAAAAGGATGCACCGAAAAGCCTAGGTCCCGGTAGAATGAGTGTTCCGCGACCTCCATGAAGCGGAAAAAGTTCGAAAAATGCATGATCCCGGCGACGTCGGTATCCGCAAATTCCACTCGCTTCCGATAGGTGTATCGATGAGTCATCGCGCACCTTCGCGTGAACGGGGTCGAAGGGAAAGCGAGATTTTCGTATTTGGAGTCAGTGACTCGACAAAACGAGGCGGACTAGAACTCGGCCCGGATTGCGACTACGCACTCGCCTCGAGTTCGGCCAATCGATCCGCCATCTCCGCAGTCTGGAGTGTTCCAATTGTCTCCTCCAGCTCTCCCGTCATCACTTGATCGAGATTGTAGAGGGTCATGTTAACCCGGTGATCGGTGAGCCGGTTCTGGGGAAAATTATAGGTCCGAATCTTCTCCTCGCGACCACCAGATCCGATCAGGTTCTTTCGGTGAGCAGAGTATTTTTCGTGCTCTTCGCGAATCTTCGCTTCGAGTAGCTTTGCCCGAAGGATCTGGAGCGCCTTCTCCTTGTTCTTGCCCTGACTCCGCCCATCCTGACACTTCACCATGATCCCGGTGGGCAGGTGAGTTACCTGGACTGCAGAATCGGTGGTATTCACGTGTTGCCCGCCCGGTCCCCCGGCTCGCGTCGCCTGAATGTGGAGTTCTTCCGTTTTCAGCTCCACGTCTACTTCTTCCGCTTCCGGCAAAACGGCAACCGTAGCCGTCGATGTATGAATTCGTCCCTGCGTTTCCGTGTCAGGAACCCGCTGAACACGATGCACGCCACTTTCGTATTTCAGAAAACGGAAAACTTCTTCTCCGGAAACTTTGAAAACCACTTCCTTGAATCCCCCCACTTCTGAAGGACTTGCCTCCACTGATTCAGTTTTCCACCCACGCGATTCCGCGTATCGCTGATACATCCGGTAGAGATCACCCGCAAAAAGGGACGCCTCATCCCCTCCGGTTCCCGCTCGAATCTCGACGATGGCATCTCGATCCTCGGTCGGATCATGAGGAAGCAGCGCATACTGCACTTTCTCTTCGAGTTGAACAATTGCTTCCTCCAGCGCGGGAATCTCTTCTGCGGCCATTTCAGCCATTTCAGGATCATCCGTTTTTGCGAGCTCGCGGTTTTCCTCAAGATTCTCTTTCGTTTTCTCCAGAGTCTCCCAATTGTCGAGCAACCCCTTCGTTCGGTTGTATTCGCGAGTCAGTTCCGCAGCCGCCCTGGGATCGTTGAAGAATCCCTCTTGAGCCATTGAGGATTCGAGCTCAGGAAGCCGAAGGCGTTTCTTTTCGATAAGAAGAGCGTAGTCCAAGGGAGAGGATGGGTAAAAGGTGACAAGAGTCGGAGGAACAAGAAAAAACGGCGATAACACCCGCTTCGGGCATCATCACCGTTTACCAAAGACGGAAAACCGTCGTGTGTCGATCTAGAGATCGGAAAGTTTCGGCTTCTTGCGGCGCTTACCAGCCGAAGAATCATCACCAAATCGCTTCTGGAATTTGTCGACTCGACCTGCGGTGTCCACAAAACGTTGCTCGCCTGTGAAAAACGGATGGCAAGCAGAGCAAATACCAACATGCAGATCAGCAACGGTCGATCTGGTCTGGATCACATTGCCACAAGTGCACTGGATGGTTGCTTCTTTGTATTCCGGGTGGATTTCCGTCTTCATAACCGTCGTAAATTCTGAGGGGGCGGAAAATAGACGCGATCAATAGGTCAGGCAAGTGGAATTTTCTCATGTCGGCACCCCTCGTAAAACCTGAAAATTGCACGTGGAATCCCCACAGGCGGGGCCTACCTCGATACGACCATCAAAATTGGTGAGGACTATTGGAAAGTGCTTTCTTATATCGGCCGCTGGACTAAGGCGAACCACAAAGCGATTCATTCTCGCTTTCTCGAGAAAATCACCAGAGAAAAAAGTCACTGAATTTGGCAGTGAGCACAACTTTGTCTGGCGTCGTTCTCGTCCGGAGAAGGGATATCTGTTTCTCTACGGGAGAGGTGCGACCGCCTTATGGACCGACGAAGAGGACCGCACCCTTCTCTGCTTGATTCAACTCAACATGGCAGCGCCCATTCTCATCACGGTAGCTCCGGAAAATTCTGAGTTTCTCGGTTTCGCTCCGCATGGAGCCGGACGAAACCAGAGCCGTACGGCCACGCTACGCCAATTCCGGAAGACGAATGGAGACGTCGATGAGGCATCGATTCAAAAGGCCATCGATGAAGCGACCAAGAGTCTCGATATTCGATGAGATTATGGAAAGGGTGACCTGACAGAGAGCCCAGCGGGATGCAAGCCAGCAGCGCAGATCAAAGAACAGATCGAGAAATTCGAACTGGCTGACATCGTTGCCGAAGTGACTCCGTTTGGCTGTATGATGGCAGGTGACGGCGGCCCGAAGCCGTGGCGACGGGATGGTCATCCCAGCCCAAAGCAGATCCGGAAAATTGGCCGCCGAGCTGACCGTAGGAAGACTCGACAAGCGACACAAGACTGGGAAAATCTTGCCGACGAGGATGCAATTTGAGCCTTCTTCCGATCGAGAGGAAAAAACTTCCTGCAAGACTTTTGTTGAAATGATGGTATACATTTTCCTGTGCAGACGAAATCAGCTCTCTCACAAACGTCTGTAGAGAGCTCAATCCGGATTCCGGTCGTCAGGTTTTCGAAACACCGAAACCGCTCCTCCATCGATCGATCCGAGGAGACCACAAAGGCGGACTACCGGTAGATTCAAATCCGATAGCCCCAACTATCCATGGAAGAACAAATTCTACGACTCCTCGGGCGGAAAAAATACCTGCCCTCCAATATCCCTGAACTCCTCAAGCAGCTGGGACTTCTAGCCAATGAGCAACAGGCGCTCCAAAGCGTTCTGCGAGATCTCGAACGAGCAGGTCAGGTCGCCCGAATCAAGGGCAATCGTTACATCCTCCCCCGCGAAGCCGATCTCATCTCCGGACGAATTCAAATCACACGGGGTGGGCGTGGCTTTCTCCTTCCCGACGAAGCAGGTCAGGGAGAAGTATCCATTGCCGCCAACAAAACGGGCACCGCAATGAACGATGACCGCGTCCTCGTTCGGCTTGAGATCCGTCCGCAGGGAAAACGAAAGCAACCCGACGAAAACCGAAAAGGCGAAGTGGTACGCGTCCTCGAGCGAAGGCGCACCCAATTCGTTGGCACGCTGAAGAAGAGCAAGCAGTTCCTCTATGTGATCCCTGATGACCCCAGACTGCAGGAAGATATTTATGTCCCGCCCGCTAAAGACACCGGACGCCCCGCCAGGATGGGCGACAAGGTTGTCGTTGAGCTGACGGAGTGGAAATCACGTCATGTGAATCCCGAGGGAATCATTACCGAAGTCCTCGGACCACCAACCGAAGAAGGCGTCGATATGCTGGCCGTTCTCCGGCAGTATGACCTCCCTCTCAAATTCCCACGCAAGGTTCTTCAGGAAGTGAAGCGATATGGTAAAACAGTGACACCCGAAGATACGGAAGGCCGACTTGATTGCAGAGAGCACCCCGTAATCACGATCGACCCCGCCGATGCCCGAGATTTTGACGATGCATTCTCCCTCACAAGAGCACCCAACAATCGATGGAAGCTGATGGTTCACATTGCGGATGTCTCCCACTACGTCAAACCCGGTTCCGCGCTCGACCTTGAGGCTCATCACCGCGGAAATTCGACCTACCTCGTTGACCGCGTCATTCCGATGTTACCGGAAGCGCTGAGTAACGAACTTTGCTCGCTGAAACCTGCTGTCGACCGCCTCTCGAAATGTGTTGAGTTTCTGATCGACGACTCTGGCAAGGTTCTCCGTTCTCGTTTCCACGAAGCGGTCATTCACTCCCAACGCCGCTACAGCTACGAGCAGGCCTTCGAAGTTCTCCAATCGAATCAGCCCCCGAAAGACGAGATCGAATCCATGCTGAAAGAAGCGGGTGACCTCGCCATGAAAATTCGGAAAAGACGATTCGTGAATGGATCACTCGATCTTGATTTTCCTGAAACGAAAATCCGACTCGATGAGAATGGAAAGGTCGATCGAATCGAAAAAGTCGACAACGACCAGTCCCATCAACTGATCGAGGAATTCATGCTCCTCGCCAATGAAGCCGTCGCCGGCCGACTCATGAAGCTGCGAAAACCGACCGTCTATCGTATTCATGAAAGTCCTGATCCGAAACGATTACAGGACTATCGTGAGGACATTCTGAGCCATGACCTTCCCTGTGGAAATCTTGAGAAGACTAGCGAGGTCCAGAAACTGCTCAAACGACTGAGTAATCTCGCGATCGGTGCCGCCCTCAAGATCGGATTCCTCAGGTCTCTGATGCGGGCCCGCTACTCGGTCGAACCACTCGGTCACTACGGACTCGCCAAGGAAAAATACTGCCACTTCACTTCTCCCATCCGAAGATACGCGGACCTCATTGTTCATCGCAGTCTCTTTGAGAGTGGAAAGATGAAAGTTCCTTTCCTGATTCAGACAGCAGAGCATATTTCCACGACGGAGCGCAACTCAGCTGACGCCGAGAGAGACAGTAAGGACGTCAAACTCTACGCCTACCTCAAGAGCCAACTCGACTCTCAGAATCCTCACACCTACAAAGCACTCATCACAGATGTTAGAAACTTTGGTCTCTTCATCGATGTCCCCGATACTGGAGTCCGGGGAGTCGTTCCACTTTCGGGAATCGATGACGATTTCTACGAGTTCGATTCGACCCGTGTTCGATTAATCGGCCGACGAAGAGGACGAATCATTCGATTAGGTGATCAAATCGATGTGCAGGTGTCCAAAGTGGACACCTTCAAAAAGGAAATCGATTTTCGCTGGGTTCGACACTCGGGGAAAACTCAGGATAGATCCTCTCGAGGACGAAGCTCTCAAAAAAGCATATCAAGAAAGCAGTCCTCGCGGAAGAGGAACTCTGGGAACCAAAAAGCAAACTCAAGGGGGTCCGAAAGACGTTCCAAAGACAATTCATCCGCCCATCAAACCAAGCGGAAATCATCTTCATCAAAACGCCGGAATCCTTCTGGGAATCAGGCCGATGCCCCCCCTTCTCAGAAAAAGAAAAAGGGCGACTCAAATCAACCTACGCCACCGAAGAAGAAATCAACACGACGCCGTCCGCGCAATCGCAATCGTTCGTCCTCGCGAGGCGGCGGACCTTCCAAGAGCTAGGCTCTCTAAAAGAGGAGCGCCCGTATTATTTCTTTCCAGACCGTTCCGCGACTGACGCTGACCTTCTCGTCCATCACGACTTTTACTCCGGCCTCTCGCATCTGCTTCGCGGTGGCGCGGGCCAACAACATTGGTAACCTGGTGCAGAAACGGACCCGAAAGCTCCGAACCCTTCCGACATATTCTTCGGCACCTTCCAGATAGCTTTCACAGCGAGCCAGCCATTGATTAAACACATGTTCCACTTCCTGAGCGGTCGGGGGTGACTCGCCATCCCATCCAGCCTCGACCAACTCGTCCTTGGGCAAGTAGCACCTTCCTGCAGGAAGGTCCTCATAAAGATCACGAAGGATGTTAATCAGCTGCAAAGCCTGCCCCAGTTTTCGCCCGTCCATCAGCATCTGACTGGCATCGCCAGGACCCGCGAAACCGCGTCCCAGCGTCGTGAAGCCAACCTTGGTCCAGAATTCTCCCACGCATCCCGCGACCCAATAAGTGTATCGTTCAAGATCATCACCTGAAGCACAGGCCGCCATACTCTCTTCCGAGAATGCCGTCGTATCCCAGATCTGCCCGTGGGCAATAGTCAAAAGAACTTCTCCAAGATGAGCCTGTTGCACCTTCGTTTCTTCCGACCACCACTGAAACAATTCAGGAGCCCGCTCAACAAGAGCCCGCTCACCTTCATGAGAAAGGTTGGCCGTCCACGCCGCTGAAAAGGCATCAAAACCTCCGGCACCACCTTGAAGGAAACGCCGAATCCGATCGAGTTCACCTTGCCGCGTTTGCTGATCAATCCCCGACGCATCAGCAATTGTGTCGGTGAGTCTCGCGAGAAGATACCCCAAGGCAATCGGCTCCCGCATCGGCGAGGGCAGAAAACGGATACTCAAATAGAACGACCGCGAAACGTCCTTGAGAATGCTCTGGTGATGCGGCTTCACAGCGAAGTGTTCTATGTGCGAAGTCGTTCTGCTGCATCCAACAGGATACGTTCAGTCACTTCCCAGCTGATACATGGATCCGTCACTGATTGTCCCCAGGTCATTTCAGAAGCATTATCGAGAATCTTCTGATTTCCTTCGACAAGATTACTCTCGAGCATCGCCCCCACAACTGCTCGATTTCCGGAAGTGCGTTGCTCGATAATGTTCTCGAACACACCCGGCATCTTTTCAAAATCCTTAGAACAATTGGCGTGGCTCGCATCGACGACAATCGCTTGCGAAACACTCCCTTTTTCCAGAACAGAAACCGCATCACCGACCGACTCGGCATCAAAGTTCGGCCCATCATCACCACCGCGAAGAACAGAGTGGCAATTCGGATTCCCTTTGGTGCTCACCATCGAGGCAACACCCTCCGGGCTGATTCCGAAAAAAGTTTGCGGTGCAATCGCTGCTTTGAGGGCATTCACGACAACGCCCATTCCGCCAAATGTTGCATTCTTAAATCCCACCGGCATCGAAAGACCAGACGCCATTTGACGATGAGTCTGCGACTCAACGGTTCGGGCTCCAATCGCCGCCCAGCAGATCAGGTCAGCGATGTATTGCGGCGTGATCGGATCCAGAAACTCTGTTGCGGTCGGCATACCGAGGTCGATCACATCTCCGAGTAGCTTGCGGGCAAGACGAAGCCCTTCGGCAAGATTAGCCGTTCCGTCGAGATCCGGATCCATGATGAGACCCTTCCAACCCACCGAGGTTCTCGGCTTCTCAAAATAAACCCGCATCACGATCTCGATGCGATCTTCTACCTCACGACTCAATTCGACCAGCTTCTTCGCATACTCAATTCCCTGGTTGGGATCGTGAATCGAACAAGGGCCGACAATGACGATAAATCGATCGGAGCGACCGTGGAGAATATTCTCGATTCGCTCTCGAGCTGACAGAACCGTGCGAGCCTGCGCCTCTGTACGCGGCTGTTCGTGAGCGAGCAATGCCGGAGCCGGCAGAGGGACATTGAATGCCACATTGAGATCGGAGACCTGTGTCGTCATATCCGATATGAGTCGTTGGAAGCCATAATTCTGTCAAGAAGCTCCTCGGAGCGGAATCGGGCAGATCGCGCGATAAATGCAGCTTTCCAGATCCCTCGATCCTCGCACTCTGATACACTTTCCCCATGAATTCGAACCTGGTAGCCCTGTGTTTCTTTCTTCTCCCCCTGTCTTTGAGCCAATCGGCCGACCACGATCAGGAGAATCCCAAGGACCCTTCTATGTATTCATTCGAGCAAAAACTCATCTTCCACGCTGTCCTTGAAGGGCTCTACACAGATGGAATTTCGGGCGAGGCTCTCGATGCGATTCTTCCTGATCAGGAAGATATGTGGGTTCAAGGCGAACCCGAGAAAACAAACTTTGTCTACTCCTGCCCGATCTGCATGCCCGCGTTCGACGCTTGCCGACTCTACGGAGCGCGGAAACCGTTTTTTGGTCAAAAAACAACGCAATACAACACGTTTGGTGCGGGCCCGAGTGATGCGTTAGAAACTCGGCTCAAAGGATCTCCGGATGAACGCCGGAAGGCCATTCGAGAGCTGATCGAAATCTGGGTCGACCGCCGGCTCAAGATGATGCGCTTGACCGAAGAAGAGCACAACAAAATAGAGGCGAATCTGGAACAGATGAAGAGAGATGGAGAAAAGGCGCTCAAGAACTTCAACGAAAACAAGAACGGTGATTTCTTTTCCCAACAATACGAGGAATGGAAAAGCTGCCCTTTCTGTGATGGTGCCGCAGCCGCAGCAAAAATGTAGCCGAGACAGAGCTACAGCCCTTACTCGATCCCGTCTCGCCTCACGAGGACCCGCTGCCCTTTCTCCACCTGCTCACCGGGCTCCAGCCGGACGAGGCAGTTGGCGCGGCTCAGTCCAAAAATCGCGTGAGACTGTTGAGTGCCGGAAAGGCGAACCCCACCTTTCTCCCAAACTCCGCGCAAGTAGTGGGGACGGTCTCCAGGGTTGTTGAAATCATCCTCTGCGACCGCTTCTTCGAGCTCTTCGACCAGTTCATTGGCCGGAACTCCGAGTAAACAGCGAACCACAGGATCGACAAAAATGAAGTAGGTCACAAAAGCAGAGACCGGATTTCCCGGAAGCCCAAAGACAGGGACTCCGTCAGGATGGCGCCCGAAGAGAAACGGTTTTCCGGGCTTCAATTTCACTCGCCAGAATTCAAGAGTCACGCCCAGTTCTTTCAGCACCTCTTTCACGAAATCGCGTTCTCCAACAGAAACTCCGCCAACGATAATAACCAGGTTTGAAACGGCAAACGCCCTCTCCATCGTCAATCGAAGCTGCTCGGGGTCGTCGATCGCGTGACTCGCTGCCGCGACTCCCCCACTCCGGCTGACCGCCGCCTGCAGCATCGGAGAATTGCTATTGTAGATCTCCCCGGGAATCAATGACGCGCCCGGTTCGACCAATTCATCTCCGGTCGTGATAACTTGAACGAGAGGCCGAGCGTGGACCGGAATTTCAGGAAACCCCTGTGATGCCAATAAACCAATCCGAGCAGGAGTAATTCGATCACCACGGCTCAGCAGTTTCTGCCCCCCACAGACATCACCTCCTCGTCTCCGAATGTTCTCGCCTTTCTTCACTCCATCAGAGATCGAGATTTGATTTCCGTCCCTCACGACGTCCTCCTGCATGATTACCGCATCTGCTCCTCGAGGAATCGGAGCCCCAGTAAAAATGCGAACTGCCTCTCCCGGTTCGCACGATAGAGAGAGATCCAGTCCAGCAGGTTGCTCCTCGACCCGGACCCGCAACGACTTTCCAGTCTGCGCTTCTGCGGCGCGAACCGCATAACCGTCCATGCTCGAATTGTCGAACGGAGGGGAATCGATCGTCCCGGTCATGTCCTGAGCAAGGACCTGACCGAGAGCTAACTCAAGAGGAACCCAAGTAACGGCCCCGGCTTCCACATTATCGAGAATGCGTTGGCGGGCCTCTGTCTCTTCGAGCATGAGAGGATCAAAAGAGCGGGAAGAGAAAGTGTCAACGAAGATTCAAGTTTTAAGTCTAATCAGAATTCAAGGCCCAAACCCCGCAGGAGAAGCATCACATCCGCCCTGCCAGCAATTCACGCTGGAAAATCAGCTCTTTGGGAAGGTGATCGTAGAGATCAAGATAGAGACTTGCCTCTGACAACAGCTCACCTCGAAATTCCTCCGGACTCACCGACATCAGTTTTTCAAACTGCTCCCGAGAGAAATCGAGCCCATCAAAATTGAGCTCGTTGTAATGCGGCACCCAACCTAGCTCTGCTTCGTGCCCACAACCTTGACCGCGCACCCGATCGAAGATCCACTCGAGGACACGCATATTTTCACCAAATCCAGGCCAGAGAAAGTTTCCGTCTTCCCCTTTTCGAAACCAGTTCACATGAAAGATTCGGGGAAGCTTCTTGATCTTCTTGCGCATCTCAAGCCAGTGGGCAAAATAGTCCCCCATATTGTAGCCACAGAACGGCAGCATCGCGAAGGGGTCATGACGAATTTTACCCACGGAGCCTTCAGCCGCAGCGGTCATCTCCGATCCCAGGTTCGCCCCGAGGAAAACACCGTGGACCCAGTTAAAAGCTTGAAACACCAGCGGCATCGTTGTGGCTCGACGCCCGCCAAAGATGATTGCATCAATCGGAACGCCCTTCGGATTCTCCCAATCAGGGTCAATCGCAGGACACTGGGAGGCGGGGGCCGTAAATCGAGAATTCGGGTGGGCCGCCGGGGTATCTGATTCAGGAGTCCACGGGTTTCCTTTCCAGTCGGTCAGTCTCGCTGGAACTTCAGGAGTCATGCCTTCCCACCAGATATCGCCATCTTCCGTCTTCGCTACGTTGGTGAAAATCGTGTTGCTCGTCAGAGACGCCATCGCATTCGGATTCGACTCCTCCGAAGTGCCCGGCGCTACCCCGAAATATCCAGCCTCGGGATTGATCGCTCGGAGCTTGCCATTCTCGTCCGGCCTGAGCCAGGCAATGTCGTCTCCGACCGTCGTCACTTTCCAGCCTTTGTCCCGATAGACCGGAGGGGGAACCAGCATCGCAAAGTTCGTCTTTCCGCAGGCGCTCGGGAAGGCCGCCGCGACATACCGTTTTTCGCCTTCTGGATTTTCCACCCCACTGATGAGCATGTGCTCGGCCATCCAGCCTTCATCGCGAGCCATCACACTCGCGATCCGCAGAGCGAGGCATTTTTTCCCGAGCAGAGCATTGCCTCCATAACCGCTTCCGTAGGACCAGATCTCACGATCTTCAGGGAAATGAACAATGTATTTCTCTTCGTTGCATGGCCAGGGAACATCTTCTTCGTCTGGTAAAAGTGGCGCTCCAACCGAGTGGACGCAGGGAACAAAATTGCCATCCTCACCCATTTGATCAAGAACCGCCTGCCCCATGCGAGTCATGATTTTCATGTTCACCGCGACATAGGCAGAGTCTGTTATCTCAACTCCGAAAATCGCCATGTCAGAATCGATCGGCCCCATGCAGAACGGGATGACATACATCGTCCGTCGCCACATACACCCTCGGAAAAGGTTGGAAAGAGTCTCTCTCATTTCGTCCGGAGCGACCCACCGGTTCGTGGGCCCGGCGTTGGCTTGGCGCCGACTACAGATAAAAGTTCGGTCCTCGACTCGAGCGACATCCTTGGGATCAGAGAGGGCGAGATAGCTGTCAGGGCGCTTTTCAGGATTCAGCTTTTCAAAAGTGCCTGCCTCAACCAGCTCCCCACAAAGGCGATGCCACTCGTCATCACTACCGTCGCACCAGACTACCTCTCGAGGCTGACAGAGTTCCTCGATTTCTTTGACCCAGGCAAGCAGCCCGGCGTGATTCGTTGGCACGGATGACATAAAAAAACGTAGCGGTGCTCTCGCGCTTGTCGAGAAATACCCAAAGCAAAAGAGGGGTAAATACTGCGTAGAATTTGCGGAAGCGACCCAGAAAGGACCGGACGGATGGCTCACCTCTTTCGCTACATCACGATCAACCGTCGACTGATCGGCCAGCGGCAAAACTCGCGAGAGTTCAGCCCCCCTTCCCGCCTGTTACATGGACCGACGCATTTTGCATTGGCACTGCCTCTCAGGAAGCGGTAAGAATCACGCTGCCGATGTTTACTCTTCTCAAAACTGATGTCAAAACGTCCGCACGACGCGGTCGGATGACGCTGGCGCATGGCGAAGTGGAAACCCCGACCTTTATGCCCGTCGGGACTCGAGGAACCGTCAAATCGGTTCATCCTCAGGAACTTGTCGACCCCGCTCTCGATTGCCGCATCATCCTCGGCAACACCTACCACCTCTACCTCCGCCCTGGCACGGATGCGCTCGACGAATTCGGTGGACTGCACGAGTTTATGCAGTGGGATCGCCCTATCCTGACCGACTCAGGCGGATATCAGGTTTTCTCCCTTTCGAAACTGCGGAAGATTACCGAAGAAGGAGTCCGTTTTCAGAGTCATATCGACGGAAGCCCCCTCTTTCTCACCCCAGAATCGGTTCTCGAAATCCAGCGTTCAATCGGCAGTGACATTTGCATGATTCTCGATGAATGCCCGCCATTCCCCTGCGATAAGGATTATGCCGCCAATTCCCTTGCCCTGACCCAACGGTGGGCAGAACGAGCGAGGGACTGGGTAGAGAAACACCGTCCTCGAGGTCAATGCCATTTTGGAATCGTCCAGGGATCATGCTATCCCGAGTTGAGGGAGAAAGCTGCCTTCGATCTCGTCGACCTTGACTTTGATGGCTACGCGATCGGAGGCCTTTCTGTCGGAGAACCGATTCCGGAAATGCTCAAAGCCGTCGATGTCGCGGCGCCGATCCTCCCGCAAAACAAACCTCGCTACGCGATGGGTCTGGGGCAGCCCGACCAGCTTCTCGAACTGATCAGCCGTGGTGTTGACATGTTCGACTGCGTTCTCCCGACCCGTGTGGCACGCAACGGCACAGCTTACACCGCCAACGGCACGATCAATATCAAGAATGCCCAGTGGGAAAAAAGCCAGGAACTACTCGCTCCGGAGGGAGAAACGCACCCACTTTGCGAGGGATTCAGCCGAGGCTACCTCCGTCACCTCATCAAAAACGACGAAATTCTCGGTCTACGCCTATTGACGCTCCACAACGTCACGTTTTATCTACACTTGATGAAACGGGCTCGTCGTGCTATAGACGCCGGCACCTTCGCCGATTTTAAAGCGGATTTTATCCGTCGATATCGAGGCGAAGAAAAAGACGCCTAAACGTCAGGCGTTTTTTTGTGTCTCACTTTACGTTTTACTCCCTGACATCTCGAATACACCATGAATACATCAACTTTTCTCACGCTCGCTGAAGCTGCTCCCGGTGCCGGAGGCGGAGGCGGCCTTGGAATGTTTGTCCCCATGATCCTGATCATGGTGATGTTCTATTTCATCCTCATTCGCCCCCAGCGAAAACAACAGAAGGCGCAGGAAGAAATGAGAAAGGGGGTTCGCGTCGGAGACAAGGTCGTATCGATCGGTGGTATCCACGGGCTCGTCTCCGGAATGACTGACAAAACAGTCTCCGTAAAAATTGCCGATGGCCTCAGTATCAAGTTCGACCGCAGCGCTCTCGCAACCGTTGAAAGCAAGGGCAAAGGCGATGACAGCTCTGCTGAAGAGGAAGACGAATCCGAAGAAAAAGAGGACTAAGATCCCTTTCCTCATCGATTCACCCCTGTTATCTTCCCTACCCAACCCGGTTGGGTATTTGATCTGACCCTCTTTGCTTTCTGACTCAACCCCGTTTGTCACCCTCTCAGTCAGCTCGATTCGAGTGAATCACAGAGGACATCGCTCCCTCCCCTTTTCCCCGTTTTTTCTATGCAAGCTCAAGACGCAGAAACTCCCGCAGCAGAGGAGCCCATCGCGGCCCCCGTCGAAACCACACCGACAGACGCTTCCATCTCAGTGGATGCTTCTCCCGAGACCGACGAAGCAGTCAAAGCAGCCGTAGATGCTCTCCTGGATGCTCAGGCAACTGACTCCACCGCTACTGCGGCAGAGGCCGCTACCTCCACAGACGGAGCCGCAGGGGCTCTCGAAGCAGTCAGTAACGCAGTTTCCTCCCAGATGGTCTTCCTCCTGGGTCTTGGTCTGCTCGCGCTGTTTATCTACTATTTTGCAACTGAGACAGCGCGCCGCAAGCGGATCGTCGGTTCGGTCCTCGCCGTATTTGTTGGCGCGCTCTGCGTCTGGCTCTACTCGACGATTGGCATGGAAGAGGGAATCGAGCTCCAGGGTGGAGTTTCGATGGAAATCAAGATTGTCCCCAACCCGGGGCAGGAAATCAGCGAAGACGCCCAGCAACTTGCCATTGATGTCCTCAACGGACGATTGAACGCACTCCAAACTGGCGAGGTCATTCTCGCTCCCTCGGGAAAAGACGGCATTTTCCTTCAGATGCCCGGAGTCGGTGAAGAGAAACTGAAGGAAATCACCGAGGTCCTAGAACAAGTCGCCCGACTCGAATTTTCCATTCTTCATCCCGACAGCGGCTATCTCGCGAGCCAGGTCGCCGCGGGTGGCGAAGTCGTGCCTGGTTACGAAGCCCTTCCATACAAAGAAAGTTTCGACGAGAACGGAGTGAAGCTCGAAACTCGATACGGTCTCGTAAAAATCATTCGGGATATGGAAGGCGAGTATGTTAAGAAGGCTGGTTACTTCTACGGCGGGTCAGGGCACTCGATCTCCGTCGACCTGACCGGTGATGGTGCCAAGATCATGGGCCCGCTTTCGTCGGAGAATATTAAGAAGCCCATGGCGATCATCATGGATGATGTGATTCTCTCGTCTCCTGTGATTCAGGATGTCCTCACGAACCAATTCTCAATCACTGGCGATTTTTCCCAGGACGAAGCACTCCAGCTCGCATCCGCATTGGAGAACCCTCTTAAGAATCCGATCAAGATTGAGTATTCAAATTTCATTACCCCGACCATGGGTGAAGCGACGGTGAAACAAGGTATCCTCGCTGGTGTTTCAGGCCTTGCTCTAACCCTACTCTTCATTCTGCTCTACTATCGTTTTGCAGGTGTCATTGCCCTCATCGGTCTCTGTCTCAGTATTGTGATCGTCTTCGGAATGATGTCCCTGTTTCAGTTCACCCTGACTCTTCCTGGTATTGCGGGAATCATTCTGACGATTGGAGTGGCAATCGATGCCAACGTCCTGATTTATGAGCGTCTACGAGAAGAACTCGCTGCTGGAAAATCGCTCAAACCCGCAATTGATACGGCCTACGAAAAGGCTTTCTCCGCGATTATTGATGCGAATATCACTACGCTGATCACCGCCATTATTCTTTACGCTGTTGCTGCGGGAACCGTAAAGGGATTCGCGATCACCTTGATCATCGGTATTTTCGCAACACTCTTCTCCTCCCTTCTCGTGACTCGAGTCTGTTTCAACTGGGGACTCGAAATGAACCTCATGAAGAAGCTCAGCTTCATGAATCTCGTCCCCGATCAGGCGATCGACTTCCTCGGAAAACGAAAGATCTGCCTCCTTGCCTCGATCGCTCTTCTGGTCGCCTCGCTCATCATTGTTCCGTCGATGGATCCTCGGGGCGTTGAGCTCAAGGGTGGTGACTCGCTGACGATTCAGACAACCGACGGTCTGACTAAAGAAAATGTGAAAGAGTCGCTTTCGGATCTCGATCTCGGTGGAACTCCCTTGGTTCAAGTTCAGAAACCCGTTGGAGCGCCTGGAGAATTCTTCCTGATTCGCTCCCCTGACAACACCGCTCAGGTCATTGAAGCCGAAATAGAAAAAGATCTTAATGTCGAACTTAAGGACACCACCGTCAGTTCGGTCGGTTCAGCAGTGGGCAAGTCCATGCTTTTTTCATCGGGTCTCGCATTGCTCATCGGTATTTGCGCGATCTTGATTTATGTCACGATCCGTTTCGAATTCGCGTTCGCTCTCGGTGCGATTGCAGCACTCTTCCACGATTTGATTGTCGTGGCGGGAATCACGACGTTACTGGGGCAGGAATTCACACTCATCACAGTGGGCGCTTTCCTGACTATTGCCGGTTACTCGATCAACGACACCATCGTTGTCTTTGACCGCGTCCGAGAAGGACTGGCAACGAAGCGTGGGGATGTCAAAGACATCATGAACTATGCGCTGAACAAGACCCTTGCTCGAACCTTGCTGACCAGTGTCACAACATTGATCACGGTCGTCGTTCTTTTCGTCTTCGGCGGCCCTGGCCTCCGGAATTTCGCCCTGACCTTGATCGTCGGTGTCGTGATCGGAACTTACTCCTCGATCTTCATCGCAGCTCCGATCGTTCTCTGGTGGGCCCGACGCTCCGGCACGAACCTTCGACGCGAAGTTCTCGATACGGAGCAGTCCAAGATCGAAGCGACCGGCGCGCAACAGGCCTAGTCTGGAATCAGCAGGCCTCCAGTTCAGGGAGTGACCGCTCTTCGGGTTCGAAGAGCGGGACATTCGTTCTCCCTGAGCTTTCTTCACCCAGAGATTGCGTTCGTTTGGTCTGAGTAGGCCCGGCCTCCGACTATGTGCCCGCAAGCGGCGAGACTACCGAAACCTGGGCTGCTTCTCCTACGAGTGAGAATTCTCCTGAGCACCCTTAGATCGTGGACAGATAGCTTGGGACTATCTTGACGAAGTGGCTCTCTGAGATCGCAAACGCCTCAGCGACTGTCTTCACAGATGTCAGTTCACGATCGACGATCGACGATCGCCGGGATCACTCTGCGCAGCGCGTTGCCAGTGAACTGCTCCAAATCCACTTCCCTAAAAGAGCGCAGACAAGGAAGCGTGTACCCAACCGTTTCAAGGTCTCGAATCTGAATCAGTCTAAATCCTCCCTAGCCCGACTCGTTCTACTCCCACTCGATGCTCGCAGGAGGCTTGGTCGAGATGTCGTAGAGAACTCGATTTACACCCGGAACTTCATTGAGAATCCGATTGGAGATCTCACCGAGGAGCTCGTATGGCAGATGAACCCACTCAGCAGTCATGGCGTCTTCGCTTGTGACCGCACGAATACTCAACGCGTACTCGTAACTGCGCTCGTCTCCTTTGACACCTACCGTTTTGGTAGGAATCAACGCGGCATACGCCTGCCAGACAGAATCATACCAGTGATGCTCCCGCAGCAGGTTGATATAGATATCGTCCGCGTGCTGAATGATTCGCAATTTCTCTTCCGTAATCTCACCCGGACAACGAACCGCCAGTCCAGGCCCAGGGAAAGGATGGCGGCCGACAACTCGCTCGGGCAAACCGAGGACACGCCCTAGCTCCCGAACCTCGTCCTTAAAGAGCTCGTCGAGAGGTTCGATGATCCGTCCCTCT
Source organism: Verrucomicrobiales bacterium (assembly GCA_965657775.1). Lineage (GTDB taxonomy): Bacteria > Verrucomicrobiota > Verrucomicrobiia > Verrucomicrobiales > DEV007 > Arctic95D-9. The sequence continues at coordinate 574,884 of CBFHPY010000003.1, read as the reverse complement.
TCCTTAAGCTCCATGATTCGGTCAACACGATTATGATGAGTCTTGATCGTGGAAGCAATCGAACCGCTCGTCGCACTTTCGATGACATCCGGATACAAAGTTCCCTGAGCCAGCAGTTCGACGTCATCCCCTACCGCATCGAAGAAAACATCGACAAAAAGGCGACCGATGATTCGGCGCTTTTCCTCTGGATCCACCTCGCCTTTCAGTGCGGTCAAAAATCGTTCCGAAGCGTCGATGGTCTCGATTTCGATCCCAACCTCGGAAAAGAGCGAAGCGACCTCTTCTGCTTCATTCTTCCGCAGCAACCCGGTATCCACAAAGATGTTCCGCGTATCGATCTTTGCCTCGTGCAGCAAAGCAGCGAGAACGGAGGAATCCACTCCCCCACTGACACCACAGACGACTTTCCGGCCAGCGACCTGATCCTGAACCTTTGCGACCAACTCGTCTTTGAAAGAAGCGATCGCAAAGTTGGGTAAATCAGATGCCCGGTGCAGAAAGGACTCAAGGATTTCAGTTCCCTCTGTCGTATGAGAAACCTCAGGATGAAACTGGATGCCAAAAAATCTCTCATTCCATCGCAGAGCTACTGGAATACCATCGAGATTGGTTCCCATCACTTCGCAACCATCAGGCAGCTTACTTACCGTATCAGAGTGGCTCATCCAGATCTGAGAATGGCCTTCCAGTTCTTTAAAAATCCCATCTATGCCCTCGGAAACCAGAAGCGTCGCGGGGCCATACTCTCGCGTGTTGCCTGGGGCAACCTCCCCCCCAAACTTCGTGTTGAGCAGTTGCATCCCGTAGCAGACACCAAGAACGGGAACACCTAGCTCAACCAGATAATCAAAGTCGATATCGGGCGCGTCTTCCTCAAGTGTGGACCGAGGCCCCCCTGACAGAATTACCGCTGCAGGCTTCCCCGTCTCACGAAGCTCTGAGGGTTGATAAAGACGGGAGAAATACCCGAGTTCGCGAATTCGACGGACGATCAGCTGGGTATACTGAGATCCAAAATCAATGACGGCAATAGGATGCTCCATAGAAAAAAGTAAACAAGAGTGAGAATGGAAGAAGTGAATCAGCTCGTAGACTGATAATTGACAGGCTCTTCCGTGATCGTGATATCGTGAGCGTGGCTTTCTTTGAGTCCTCCACTGGTAATACGAACAAACTTGGCGCGCTCGCGAAGATACCGAAGGTTCTCGGCACCCACGTAGCCCATACCACTTCGGAGTCCCCCGAGGAGCTGAAACACGGTGTCGGCGAGTGGACCACGATATGGAACCCGCGCCTCGACGCCTTCGGCGACCAGCTTTCCAGATGAGTTCTGACCATAGCGATCGCCCGAACCTTTTCGCATCGCCTTGAGAGATCCCATTCCGCGATATTCTTTCCAGGTTCGGCCCTGGTAGTTGACCATTTCTCCGGGACTCTCACGACATCCGGCGAGAAGCGAGCCCAGCATCACGAGATCCGCTCCTGCAGCGATCGCCTTGACGAGATCACCCGAGTAACGAATTCCGCCATCAGCGATCACGGGAACACCCTTATCACGACAGACCGGAGCTACCGTTTGAATGGCACTGAACTGAGGATTACCGACTCCGGCGATCACACGAGTCGTGCAGATCGAGCCGGGCCCGACTCCTACTTTCACAGCGGAGGCTCCTGCCGAAATAAGATCTGCCGCACCATCAGCAGTAACGACGTTCCCGGCTACGACAGCAACTCCGTGCTCACTTCGCAACGTTTCGATCACCGAAAGAACGCGTTCTGTATGACCGGTCGCGGCATCAATGAAAACCGCGTCCGCCCCTGCCGCAACCACGCCGGCAGCCCTCTCAAAACAGTCTTCGCCCACACCAATCGCGGCGCCAACACGGAGGCGACCCAGTTCATCTTTCGCGGAGCTCAAATACATGTCACGCTTTTCAATATCCTGCGCCGTGATGAGCCCAGCCAAACGGCCTTCGGCATCGACCAGCGGAAGCTTCTCGATCCGGTTCTGCTGAAGAATACCACGAGCCTCTTCCAGTCCTGTCGACTCCTGGGCAATAATGAGCCGCTCCTTGGGTGTCATCACCGCTGAAACGGGAGCATTGTGGTCCTCGATGTACCAAATATCACGACTGGTCACCATACCGATAAGAATGCGGTTTTCATCGATCACAGGGAAGCCGTTCACCCCTTTTTCCGTCATCACCTCCTGCAGCTTCGCGAGAGTAATATCTGCTGAGACAGTGAAGGGATCTGTGATGACCGTGTTTTCCGATCGCTTGACCTTGGCGACCATGTCGGCCTGGTCCTCGATCGGCATATTGCGGTGAACAACCCCGATGCCGCCCTCTCGGGCCAGGGCAATCGCCAGCCCATCTTCCGTCACCGTGTCCATCGCCGAAGAGATGATCGGAATCTTCAGAGAAATGTCTGACGTCAGACGAGTTGAGAGGTCGACTTCCGAAGGCAAAACCCCGCTGCGTTGCGGGATCAGGAGGACATCGTCGAAACTGAGACCAAGAGGTAGTTCACCCATAGATAATGTTTAGGAGCGACTCCCCAAGGATCAAGCGAAAGTTTTCGCCGACCCGAGAAAAGTGACACTTTTCTAAGCAGGAATCGATCTGCAATCACGCGGAAGCCTTAATCCGTGAAATAGACCACCAAAAGACTCACTCAGGGAACAGGGGGATCACTCCCTGTTCCCCAAACGAGCAAACTATTGGTTCTCGTAAGGCTGGTTAGCGGTATTGCCGCCATTTGGCGTGCCTTACAAAGTTCCTTCAGGCGTCTAGTCCTCTTCTTCGCCCTCAGCGGGCAGACCTTGGCCGGAGCTCCCATTCTCATCAACCCCCCCTGGAAGGATCAACTGCTGAAGGTCCAGCGGTAGATGCTGAGGATTCAATGGGCCATTGCCAGCTGTGCCACCAGGGTTGCTGTTTGCCTCGTTGAGAAGCTCCATGCCAACAGTCGAAAGTCTACGTCCGAAGATCGAATTGACGGAGAGTCCTTCAGACTCACTGAATGTCGGGTTGATCGCAGACGCCTGGAAGGTCTGGAATACACCAGGCTGAGATGGCCCCCAGGTCGACGGCTTGGTCTCAACCTGCACAAAGTATTGAGAATCACCCAGCACAAGGGTGTCAAAGTTAGCGACCCAGTTTTTCTCCATATCGGCCACAACCGTCATCTGCCCTCCTGAGAGCATCTCTCCGTTGCGTCCGAATACATTGATCTGGATTACCGATCCTGGTGCTGCCGACCCGTAATAGGTCGGGATCAAGGTCAGGAGCGGAATTCCGCTCGAGCTGCCTTCCTCTTCCCGGTCATCAAAAACGGAAGACTCGGCAAATCGGAATCCTTCCAGAACCCCCGAACCTCCTGTGATGAAGACGTCGTTCACGGCAATGCCATCCTGACCTTCGATCGTAATCGTGATCGTCTCGGTGGTGAGATCTCCATTTTCGTCCGCAACCTGGAAGGTGAAGACTTCTGTCGAAGTATCCCCAGTTCTCAGAGCCTGAACATTTCCATTACCACTGTCCACTGAGTAGACGAAGGTTCCATCCGCATTCATCGAGATGCTACCAAAGGCACCACCAACCACTGCTGGGTCAGTTGCTGTAGGTGCTCCGCTTGCGCCAGTGTTGTCGGAAGTGACCTGCGAGATTCCGAAAGTGGCGCCGTCATCGACATCTGCGATCATCACATCTCCAATAGTCACCTCAGGTCCCGAAACGCCGCCTTCGTATACGGTCTTCGTTTGAGCGTCTGCAGTTGGATTGTCATTCGCTCCTTCAACCGTGATGGTGAGAGTGGATTGCGAACTGGCTCCGTCATCGTCTGCCACCGTGTAGGTGAACTGTTCCGTTCTCGTATCGCCCTCCCCCAAGCTATCAGCCTCGGCCGGGTCGACCTCATATTCATAGCTTCCGTCCGGATTAATCGCCAGCGTTCCGAAGAGACCTTCGATCACCGTGAGTCCATTGACGGCAACCGTGTTTGCACCAAACGTAATTTCCGTCACGCTGACGGTTCCATCGCCAGCAGCAGGATTATCCGTCGGATCAGCATCTGTGTCATTCGCCATGACGTTGCCTATCGGATCGATTCCAGCAACGTTGTCGTTCAGTCCGCTTGCCTCGACCGCTGTATTTGTGTCCACATTCGCCACTGGAGGAACATTCTGGCCCACGATCGTTATCGTGACGGTCGCGGTATCATGCTCCTGGAAGCTGTGTCCCTGACCGATCGCGGTCTGGTAGATATCGCTGATATCCTGTGCAGACAGCGCACGTTCCCAGATCGCGGCATCGTCGATATCTCCAGCGAAGTCGCGACTGGTGTTATTCACGCCAACTCGGTCTGTGCCGATGAATACGTCGGTTCCTGCTGCGGCCGTTGTGATCGCAAAAGTGCTATTGACCGCTTTCCTCTCGAGAACTCCGTCTACATAGAACTGCACACCGTTCAAGTTCCCGCTGCCATCGTAGACAACCGCGACGTGGTGCCAATTTCCATCGGCAACATTGGTCGTGCTCTCGACTCCACCGCCGTTGACTTCGACACGCATCCTTCCGCCCGTGTCGGCGATTCTCCAAACCCACTTTTCACCGACTGCGTTTGTTCCCCAAGCCATGATCCCGTCTCCACCAGCCGCACCAGGAACGCTGGAGTTGATCCATGCAGACGTGGTCCGCGCATCGCTTCCATCGATCCCCTTGTAGCCGCCCAGCGTGACGTAGTCCCCGTTGCCATCCAGAGTCACCATCGTTCCTCCAACCGGCGAGGTCGAGTCTTCGACAAGAGGGTTTCCAACCAGAGTTCCGTTATTTCCCTTTCCGGAAATATCCAGAGTAGCCGGATCGTCGGCTCCACCCGGATCAACCGCAGTCTCTCCGAAATTGAGATGCGCCGCGAGTCCCACGGTCTGCACATTCTGATCGGCGACCACGTAGGAAAAGGTCTCCTCAGCGTTTGTGCCTCCAAAGTATGCTCCGTTGGCATCCACACTAACGGACCCGTCAAGATTCACCGTGACAAGAGCACCTTCTCCAACTGTAACCTGGGTTCCGACTGCTGAAGTGTCGTCATCGACCGCTACAACGATCGCATCGGTGATCGCGACTACTACGTTCTCCGTGATCTGGAAGTTGGAAACCGAACCATTCGCCGTGCCAAATGCTCCGAATCCGGCATAGTTGATTGTGGGATTATTATCAAATGTTGCCGTGCGCAGCAATTTACCGTCGGCATACCACTGCACCGCCCAATCGGCCGCCCTCGTGTCCAGCACGATCTGAACATCGATTGGCCCATCTCCAGGAGAGGGATGATCACTACTGGTTGTGCCACTAGTGGCTTCCGTCTCAAACGTCCGTACCGAATTGGCGAGAGCGTCATTCTCACGTATCAGCATCCAACCGGAGACTGTGTTTCCGGAGGTGTGCCAAGGTCCAGTCGAATTCGTATTGTTACTGAATCCCACCGCAAACCAGTCCGACGAAGTGCTGACATCGGGATTCACCGTCATAGATAGCGTGTAGACGCGTCCCTCTGCCGGCTGGAATGGAACAAAAGCATTGGAATCGCCACTGACCGTCTTCGTTCCATCTGCGTTCCACTGGGTTCCTGCCGTCCACGTGAGGCCGCCCGTTTCGGTCGACGATCCGTTGAGAGCTCCCACTCCCGAGAAGTCCTCGGAAATAATAACCTGCTTGGAGTCGATGTCGATATCGGCACCAGTTCCTTCGGTCATGATATTCCCAATCGCTACCGTGCCGTTTTCGGCCTGAGTAATCGTGTAGGTGTCATCGTTCGCCGTGATTGGATCGTTCTCTCCCCGAATCCCTACATTGACCGTGGCGGTTGTCGTCGCACCTGTGGCATCTCGACCTTCGGCTTCAACGGCGAAGGTTCCCAATGGCGACCCGTCCGTGTTGCCGACATTGGATCCATCCGATGCTATGGTGAGCGAGAGTTCCGCATCACCGGCAGAGTCTGCCACAAGAATGAGCTCTCCTGAGTCTCCCAATCCAATCGCTGAATCCGTCAGAATTGCATTCACCGCATCGAGAAAATCTCCCAGGGTATTCGTATCTACATCGGTAATTGTGAAAGATCCCGTGATAGACGATCCATCGGCATTCGTTCCAGAAATGTTCAGAATGTCCCCACTGGCGAAGTCACCACCGTTCACGTTCTTGAGATCAATGAACGTTGTCGCCGGAGTCGGAGTAATCGCAGAATTCGTCGGATTGTTGCCCGAATCGATAAATAGATTAAAATCATCAAAGGCAATCTGGCTGTCTGCAGTCGCGCCCGTGGCATCGCCGAGAAGGTGAAGGTTGACCGTCCCCAGTCTCGTCAGATCTGCCGCCTGCACCGTGTAGGAGAAGGTAAATCCGGCGAGGTCACCAGATACAGTTGCGTTCAGGTGCACGTCTTCTTGCGTAGTCACGATTGCCCCGCCAGTCGGAACTACTCCATTGGCGATGGTCCCATCGGTCAGCTGCACATCGAGCCCAAGAAGATCGCTGCCTGTAATCTGCCCCACTGAGCCGGACACCGTAATGGTGTCACCGACCTCGAGGTCAGCCCAGTTGATTGCTGTATTCTGACCGATACTACCGGTCGTCCCGAGAGTGGAGTTGTGCTTCAACTTGGCAAACTCACCTGCACCAGTTTCGGAAAGACCCGGCTCTTGACCATACTCTCCCTGAAAGGCAAGAGTGGTAGCGCCAGTCGATGTCCATGCTGGTGCCGGCGTCGTCGCGAAGTCCACTTCCTGAACATTGACCTGAACGTCTCCAAAAGACGCATCAGAAATCAGCTGAATCGCCGTTCCACGAGCCTGGAGTGACAGGGAGCCTCCAAGAATCTCTGAAACCTCCGTGCCATCTAAACTCGTGTAGACAAAGGTATCGGATTTGGGTTCTCCAAAGGCCAGTGAGTCCTGCCCAGAAGGTGTGTAGGTAATCGATCTGGTTCCGGGATCGTAACTAACCGTTCCGGTGGTGTTGTCATCGGCCGATACCGTAAGAACCGACGCTCCAAGACTGCGGACCGCAATAAAGTTCTGTATTACCTCGATCGAGTTCAGCGACTTCTCGTAGAATCGGAAGATCGACATGTCACCCGTGAAGTTGGCAGCTCCTGCAGGTACTGATTCGGCTCGAGCCCCGCCAACATTTCCGAGCCCAGCACTATCTCCGCCATCGAAATTTTCGAGGTTATCGGTGATCGCCGCAGCTCGGAGGAATCCGTCGACAAAGATCTGCATCTCATCGCGTCCTCCGCTAGCATTTTTATTGTAAGCCAACGCAACATGACTGAAGTCATCCTGTCCCAGCGCCGCTGAAACGGTCTGCTGAACATCTCCGTTGTCAATCGTGAAGTGAATCGTGCCCACGCCATCAAGCACATCAAGATCATTGGCTGTGCCACTGCGCGAATACCAGATCGCCATGCCGTCTCCAGCTCCGCCGGTTTCATAGATGATCTGATCATCGGCTCCCAAATTGTCCGGCTGAAGCACAAACTCCCAGGTCGCATCTGCATCGGAAGGATTACCAGCGAGGTCGTTGATACCCCGGTTAACTGAACCACCAGATCCGTCAAAGCGGAAGGCCTGGGTCACTCCTGAAAACTTCACCGAGGTAACCGACTCCAGCGTCACGTTAGTTCCGAAATTCCAGTTGTCAGCAGTATCGGCGCTTCCCGTCCAAACCGTCGTTCCCGCAAGCAGAGTGTTGGCATTGTAGTCCAAGCTCGCGCCACGCACAGATCGATCGGTCTGATCATTAGCGATGAGAGTCGCTGCGAAGATCGTGCTCGGATTGTCCTCAGCAAGACCCTGAACAGTATCGTCTACCACATTCGCTACCCCATGAATCTGGACCGTAACCGTCGCCGTGCTGGTGAATGGCACCGCTCCAGCATTGATCTCAGCCGCGCTTAGAGCTTCCGTAATCTGGTAGGTGAACGTGTCCGTTCCTACTTCTCCCAGTTCAAGGGAATCGAATACCTGATTTGGATCGTAAGTGAACGTTCCCGCTGCATCATCAAGCGTCACGAGGGCACCCGAGGCCAAAGTGATCTGCGTTCCGATACCAGCGATCGTATTCCCTGTTCCGTCGTTCACGAGATCGACGAGACCTGAGGCAACGATAGTATTTCCATCGATGTCTGTTCCCGCGTTGATCGCTTTGAAGTTCTGGAGGGCTTGCGCCTCCGTAAACACGACACCGTTTCCGGTTCCTCCGTTCCTTTCGCCGTAGAGGCGGAAACTAGCGACATCTCCCTCGAAGTATTCGTCGATACCAGAAGCTCCGCCGCCGAATCCACCCTGATTGTCTCCGCCGAAGTGACCGATCGCAGCACCGTCGCCACCATCCCAGTCAAAGATTACTCCCTGACCGCGAGACACCGACTGGCCGTTCACGAAAAGCTCCACGAAGTTGTTGCCGAGGTCGATTGCTCCTACGACGTGCAAGAAATCACTGGTCGGATCATATCCGAAGTCCGAGTTGAACTCGTTCAAATCGTAGGTTGCTACTGCCGTTCCTGGAATGACCCGGAAAACAAGCTGGTTGTTTCGGATCACCAGCCCAGCTCCCGTTCCTCCCCCTGTCTCCCAGAGGTTCTGGTCGCCACCAGTCAGCGAATCTGGACGGATCCACATCTCGATGGATGCACTCTTAGCCGTGTTGACACCTATGTCCTGCGGGGAATCCCCCTGCATTCGAGCAATTGCCGAAGTCGAACCATCAAACGAGTAGGCTTGCCCCAGTCCTGCATAGGCCGATCCGGTCACATCAACGAAACTGACACCGCTCTCGAGCGTGAAGTTACCACCGCTGACGAGACCTGTATTCGGCCATTCTCTGTCTGACTCGATACCGTTGTCGGCATCAAAGTTGTTCTGCGCCGCGTAGTTGAGCAGCGCTCCGGAAACGATGCCGTCGTTGGTCAGGATGGTATCCAGACTTGTCCTACCATTTACGATGGAAGGCGCATTAGATACAAAAACCCGATTGGAGAAATCGCCAACGATAAAGTCATTGGCTGCACTCGGTGCATCATTTTGTCCTTCAACGAGAATGGTGAGGGTCGCCTCCTGCTGGGCCTTCGGCCCCTCTTCCGTTCCGCTAGGAGCAGTAACCGTAGAAGTCGTGTTCCGAAGCACAAAGGCGTCAAGCGCGACACCATCCTCACGAGCGCTGATGTGGAGGGTGTGAATACCCACCTCAAGGTCGAAAGTGACTGGAATCTGGCCTCCACCAGGGCCGGTTCCTTCCAGTCTGCCATTGCCATTCCAGCTGAATCGATTCTCTCCGCCAGGACGAGCCACATCCATGTAGTACCAATCCGGAATTGCGCCGGGAAGACCATCGCCTTCTCCGTCGATCGCGACATAGACGGAGTCACTGCTCGAGTCGAAACTGGCTGCGCGAAGAAAGAGCTGGTATTCGCCCGCCGTCTTCACTTCGACTTGGAAGGTCAAAGCGGGTGCCCCTGTTGGATCCGCCAGCGAAGGAGTCTGAATCCCTCCACTATTCTCTTGGACCTGCATAAAGGTTCCCGTTCGAGAACCGATCAGGTTTTGCGGGTTGTTATTACCTTCGTTCCGTAAAATCCATGAGTTTGGATTGCTCGAGAAGTCGAAAGCATCTCCGACAAAAGCCCCATCAATCTCTTGGTAGATGATCTCTCCCTGGGAATCGGTCACGCGATACCTCGCGGTGTCGGCTTCGCTTTCACCCGAGGCAAGATGTTCGAACTTCCCGTTCAGATTATAGGTGAAGGTCCCATCCGCATTCAGAGTGAGAAGAGCCCCCTTGTCCGTCTCGACGACAGTGCCGACTCCAGCAGTCGAGTTCTGCACGCTGCTGACAGTAAGGACATTGCCAGGTGCACTATCATCGTCGGAGTCATTCGTGAGAACGTTGCCCGAAAGATCAGTCTGACGATCCTCCGAGACCGTTAAATTAGCACCCCCGTCATCAACTGCGACCGGGGTGTCATTGCGACCTTCGATCGTAACCGTAACGGTAGCACTATCGCCGGTTGAGGTCGTGTAGATGAAGGTCTCCTCGGCGGATTCCCCGCTGTTGAGATTGTCAAAATCGCTCCCCGGATCGAAACGCAGTTCGGTCGATGTTCCTGTTCCGATAATCGAAACCGATCCAGCCGCCGGCTGGGTCACACTGGTGATTTCCACTCCCGGGCTGACAGCCGGAAGGACACGATAGGTGTAGGCGGCGCCCCAGTTCGCGACAACGGTCCCGTCGGAAAGAATCCGATCGACCTGGTTGGCACCCACGATGATATTGCCCTGGTCGATCGCAACCGAAAGACCGAAGCCATCCCGGCTCGAGCCGTCCGGTGCCGCGAGAAGATCTGTCTCGCTCCACTGACTTCCCGCCGCAGCGACGCTATCCTTCTGAAAGACGTAGGCCGCTCCAGCTTCGGTTCCGGAGGTGTCCTCCAGGTAAGCACCAACCACGATGACATCGTTGTCGATCGAGACGGAGCGTCCAAATTGATCATTATTCCCCCGGTTACTGGCCTGAATCCTCTGCACTTCGGTCCAGGTGCCCGCATCGAGTTCAAAGATGTAAGCGCTGCCCCTGTTGAATCCGCCGCTGTCTTCCTGGTTGGCACCGACCACGATCGTATCGCCATCGACATCAACGCCCCAACCGAAGCGGTCGTCCTTGCCATCATTGCTGGCGAAAAGTTTCTGGGTCAGGTTCCAGGTGACGCCGTCGGTCGAATCGAAGACGTAAGCGGATCCGCGATCCCGAGCGGGGACATTTCCGTTGTCGTCTGGACCGACCCCGCCCACGTGGTCGTCGTCGAATGCCCCGACGACGATGCGGTTGCCACTGATCGCGACGCTTCGTCCAAATTCATCAGAAGCCGTCGCAGGCGCCGTACCGTCATCACCAATCGGCTTCAGTTTGACTCCATCGGACTGGATACTGAGAACGCCATTGTTGTCCAGTGCTGCACCAGAGAAGAAATTGTTCCAATCTCCGCCTGAAGCTCCGTAAACGAGGACCGCACCGGAGCCTCCGCCATCGTCATCGTCGGAACGCATTCCCACGGCGAGGACAGAGCCGTCTTCGTTCATCGAGAGATAACGTCCGAACTCATCGGTCGTCGACCTTGCAGCCGCACGAACCCGGCCTTCCAGCGCAACGGCGCCGGTAGCAGTATCCACGGTGTAGACATAGACTGCTCCCTGCCGATCTCCCCCATCGTCGTGGTTGAAAGCCCCGATTGCGAAACTGGATCCGTCTGCTGCGATAGCGACGCCGAACCCGAACTGATCTCCCGTTTCGGAAGAAGTGTCGACATCGGAAAGAGTAAGTTTCTCGAGAAGCGACCAGGTGTCATCCGACGGATCCGCCGTTCCGAAGTCATTCCTGCGATAGAGGTAGGCCGAACCGGCGCCTTCGCGGGTCGTGCGGTTGTCACCGATTCCTCCGCCCGGAGCTCCGACGAGGGCATAGTCTCCTCCAATCGCGACACGACGACCAAACTCCACCCGGCCTCCGAGGAGATCGGTCGTAGAGAGACCCCCGTCGAGTTTCGCCGTCTCAGTCGCGGATCCGGGAATACCGTTGTAAATGTAAGCGGCTCCATGACGCGGCAGCGAAATATTCACTCCTTCGTCCGTGATATAAGTGCCCTGGGCTAGTCGTGCCCCAAGGATATAAGTGTCGCCAGAAAGAGCCACACTAAGCCCCAGCTCATCCCGATCCGAGGCATCACTGGCGACGATGGACTGGCTGTGCTCGAAAGCAGTTCCGTTGTGGGTGAAAATGTGTCCCCGTCCGGAGTTGCTCCCCACGGGATCGTCCTGGTAGGCGGCGGAGAGAATAGTATCCCCATCGATCGCCACCGATCCACCAAGTCGGTCATCATTGGAAAGGGCGGTTACGCTGGTGGTGTCGCCAATCCGCTGCGTCTCCGTCCAAGTAGTGGCCAAACCGTCGTATTCAAAGACGTAAATCGAACCGCGGTTCGAGCCTCCGCTGTCCTCCTGGCGAGCCCCGACGACAATGCGCCCGTTGTCCCCGGAGCTCATGTCGATATCGACGTCGTATCCGAAGCGGTCGTCGCCGCCCTGATTGGAAGCGGTGATTTTCTGCTGAATAGCCCATGAGGTGGTTGCGACATCGTAAGTGTAGACATAGGCTGCTCCGGCATTGTTTCCACCATCATCTTCCAGTTCCTGACCGACGACGATGGTTTCGCCGGAAATCGCTACGGCCCGTCCAAATTGATCGTTGCCTTGCACGTCGGAACTGCCGTCAGTTTCCTGAGCCTTGATTTTCTGCTCGAGATCGTACTGGTTGGAGACCGCATTGTATCGCCATACGTAGACCGCACCGGAATTGTTTGAACCGCCTCTGTCCGTCTGGCTCGTCGCATCATCTGCGTCCTCGTTAATCGCGCCGATGACCAGCAAGTCGCCATCCGCATCGAGGGAAAATCCGAAATTGTCTCCCCCGTCACTTCCCGTATTCGTCTGGATTTTCTGTCGCAGCACCCAGTCACTGCCGTCGAGTTCGTAATAGTAAGCGGCCCCTTTGTCCCCGCCCCCCGTGTCGTCGAGATGAGCCCCAACGAATGCACGACCATTTGCGGCATCAATGTTCACGGCGAAGCCGAAATCATCGAAGATATCGACATTGTCATTTTCCAGCGTCTGGTTCAATTCCCATTCGCCGCTCGTCTCATTGAGCTTGTAGATATGAACTTGCTCGCGATAGGACTGGCCCTCAGATCCGACGATGGCCCAGGTTCCGTTGGTGGGGTCGCTGTCGATATCGACGGCCCAACCGAGACGGTTTCCATCCGGGATGGGTTCGCTATCATCGAGGAGGAGTTGTCCGGAAGAAAAGACCCCTGCCATAGTATCGACCGATGTGTTCGGCCCTAGAATTACAGGAGTGTCCTCGTCAGTCGTGACTTGGAGAGCGCTGACCTCGTCGACAACGACCGAAACCGTCTCGACATCGGCAGCTGCCTTGGCACCAAAAAGGTTCACACTGACATCGATGTCATAGAGACCATCGTAGCCGTAGGAATAAGCGTGATCGAAACTGAAGTCCGGCGAAGTAGCAGTGAAGTCTGTTCCTGCGGGGAAGGTCTGCCGACTGAGTGGCGATCCATCGCCCCAGTCCACCGTTACGGTGACCGCTTCGGCGACCGCGCCAACGACATCGTAGAGAACTTCACCAGTCAGAGTGACGGTGCCACCGTTGGCGACATTGCCCGCTCCCGACTGGGATTCCGGAGCGACAGTCACCGCGAGGCTGGCATCGACGATTTCAGGCGAGGAAAGCTCGAAGGCACCGAGATCGGCGCCGATAGGCAGGCGAGCCGCATTTCGGGCATCCTCGGTCGAGGTGGAATCGACCGCGGCATCGGCAGCGAGACTGTCCGATCCGATCGCATGGGTCTGGATGACCGGGGTCAGGGTGGCGACACCGAAAGTCGTCAGATCTACCTGATTTCCGTTCCCGAGCGTGGCACCCACCGTCGGTCCTCCATTGTCCGCGAGGGCTTCTAAATTGGGATCCGAGCGGAGAATGGTTCCCCCGGTGATTGTTCCGGCGGTTTTCCCGACAATGTTCGTTCCCACGAAATACAGTCCGGTGGTGGCGTTGCCACCGATGTTGTTGTCGATATCCTCTTCGAAGGGTCCGCCGCTGGAGCCATCGACATCACGCTCATTTCCGTAGATAATACTGTTCTCGAAAACGACTCTCTTGCCACCATTTTCGATCCGTAAACCCGAGCCACCGTCGCCCCCGTCCCGGGTCGTCTCGTTGTCCGCAAAAGTACTGTGACGGAAGGTCACATCAGCCCTGCCTCCGCTGAGGGCCCAGAGTCCACCGGCGACGCGGTTGTTAACACTGGTGTTGGTATTCGGGTCCCACCCAGCACGGTTGCCACTCACCGTCACGTTGGTCGCGTCGATCGTCGATCCGGTATCCTGGTTGTGAATTCCTCCGGAATGGCCGAAGGAGGTATTGTTTGCGATGGTTCCGCCATTCAGGGTCACATCCCCATTGCCGCTGTTCCAAAGTCCTCCGGCGCGGCCGTTCCCCTCATTATTAAGCTGGTCCGTCGCATTGTTCGCGATGACAAAATCAGTCAGGCTGACGACTCCGTCGGCGTTGTAAATTCCCCCGCCGCGGCCATGCGACTTGTTGCTTGTGATGGCGACGTTGGTCAGTTTGACATTCGCAGAACCTCCCGAACTGTAAAGACCGCCACCCACATTGTTGCTGTTGTTCTGGGCGATGCGATCTTGCACCCCGGCCTCGTTTCCGGAGATCGTGACATTGTTACCGATGATATGTCCCGCGTTGCGAATCCCGCCACCGTGCCCACTGTCTCCGAGTGTAAGCGTCTGGTTGTCCGGGCGCGGTGCAGCTAAGATCGTCTCCGATTGGTTCCCGATGATCGCGACATTCTCGAGCTGCACGGTCACTCCAGACGCATTGACCTTGAATCCACCGCCTTCATCGCCGGCTTTATTGCCCTGAATGAGGACGTCGGTAAAATTCGCTTCGGAACCGTCGCTTTCGAGGAACAATCCTCCTCCATCATCCTTGGCCTCATTGCCGATCACATCGACACCGGTCAGGTTGATAAGGCTGCCGGCAGTTTCCTGGTAGACACCGCCTCCACTTCCGTAGTCGCGCCACTGCTGATTGTTCTGATCTGAGTTCTGGTCGACCACGTTGTTCGAGATCGAGGAGCGGATCGTATTCGAGGTGATCTTGACTACACCACCCCCGTTATTGAAAACACCTCCACCACGACTGTAGGAACGGTTATTTTCGATCTTAGCATCCTCGAGGGTCAGCCTGCCGCCGTTATTGTAGATTCCGCCGCCGACATGGTCGCGGTTGTTTATCAAAGCCGTATTCACGAGACCATCAACCGTACCGTTCGCCGAGTTGTTCGTCACCATAACCAGGTTTCCGTCGACGATTCCGCTGTTCCGGAAACCACCACCGTGCAGGGTGGTCGAGATGTTAGAGTCGATCAGGACTGTATCGAGAATCACTTTCGATCCATTAGACTCGTTGGAGAAACCACCTCCGGCATCCTGCGCAGTATTCCGAACGACGTCGACCCGGGTCAGACTGGTCTCGCTGAAGTTGGACTGAGTCAGGAAACCACCGCCATCATCGGTAGCGGTATTGTCCGCGAGGAGCACATCGGTGAGGCTGACAGTGCTGTTCGCGGTGGACACATAAAAACCACCTCCATCACCATCGCCGGCGTCGACGGTATGGTTATTCTGAATCTTGGAAATAAAGCTGGAATCGTCCCCCGAAGTGGAAGTCGAAGACGAAGTGATCGTTACCGTAGAACCTCCGGAGGCAAAGAATCCGCCACCACGTCGATTCGCGATGTTATTCTTGATTTCGACATCCTGGAGATTAGTGACTGAGTTCGAACTGGTATAGAAGCCACCCCCAACTCGATCCGCATTTCCGGCGCCGGTTCCGTCGGACTGGAGCAAAGCCCCGTTCGGACGCGCCTGGTTTCCTGAGATCTCGAAAATACCCACGGACGCATTCCCCTGGGAATCCGTCTGGTTGATGTTGACGACTCCACCATCATTACGGAATCCACCGCCATGTTCGGTCCTCGAGTAGTTGTCCTTGATGTAGGAGTTCCCCGATCCCGTCTGGATGAAGTTCACGGTATCCGTGTTGTTGACGACCATGAAACCACCTCCGGAATCCCCGGACATGTTTCCTTCGATCTTTACATCGATAAAGTCGTAGACGCTGTTGCGCCCCTCAAGATAGAAACCGCCACCGTCATCCTCGGAGACGTTGCCGTCGACGATCTGCCCACTCCCATCGAGAGCGCCACCGATCTGGGTCCCGGTGAACGTAAACTGGCTGCGCGTCGCGTTGGACCAGAAGCCCCCACCGTCGGAGTCGTTCCCTCCGGTGCGCCCGTCGAAACCAGTCTGGTTGCGAACAAAGGAACCACCCGTCACCTCGATCGTGTGATCTGCCCCCGAAAAAGCACCACCCCCACCGTCGCCACGGTTCCGACCGTTCGTCTTATTGTCCTGAACAACGACCTCGTCGAAAATAATGCGGTTACCCGACCCGGTGAAATAAAAGCCCCCACCTCGATTATCGTCCAAGTTTGAATCGGCGGAAGAAGCAATGTTTCCATCGATCTTGGTTTCGTCGAGATAAACCATGGTCTCCCCAACGCCGAGACTTTCTACGAAGATTCCCCCACCATTGTCTTCGGCCTGGTTATTCGCGACGCTTCCCCTTGTCATTATGAGGTGACCTGGATTTACGCCCGTGCTTCGGAGATAAATTCCTCCTCCGTTATCGTCATTACCGCCTTCGCCCGCGGTATTGTTGATCACATCCACGTCCTTGAAGACAGTCGTCCCACCCTCGCTACAAACTCCACCACCATGACTGTCTGTCCCGTCCTTAGTCGCGCCATTCTGGATCGTCAGGTCACTGAAAAAGACAGTACTGCCATTGAGAACATGGAAGACACGATCGATACCACCCCCATCGAGAATGGTCTCGTCTGCGCCGTTTCCTACGATACTGATGAATCCGTTCGTCTTATTGATGTCAAGATCGCCGTTGGCGTTCCCATCGTCGTTGGTTCCTGCCGCGACCACATTGTTATCACCAACCCCTCCAGCCGTGTAGACTGCCGCCGCAGTGGTCGAGAAATCGAGCGCTGAGGCAAAGGTAATGACATAGTTGCCCGCCCCAGAATTGGCTGCGGCAATATGATCCCGCAATGTATTGCCAGCGGTATTGTCGACAGTGAGCACGGTCACATTCGCTGACGTTTCGTCAGGAACCATTTCGGGGTTAACGACGGTAATTTCTTGAGGATCGGATACGACAACCTGTCCCGTCGTCGTGTCGGTCACGGTCAATACCGCGGATTCAATCCGCATGGCTTCAACCGGATTCGTCGGGTTCGTCGGGTGTGTGAAAGTCGTGCTTGCACCCGTGGCAGGACTCCCCTCAACCGGATTTCCTGCAGCGTCATAAATATCCCACCGGTAAGTCAGCGGACCTGCGCCCGTAGTGATTGCTGCCGCTTCGAGGGCGAATGATTTTCCGGCGACACTGACTTCAGGAGCCTCGATCTTGTCGAGCGTAAGCGTCGTCGCCACAGGGTCAGCCTCGAACGCACCCAGGTCAGCAACGGAATTCAGTCGACCGTTGCCGAGTTGGTCCGTTGCATTTCTCGAAGCGATCGCCGCGTCTTCCGCAGAACTACCTGCGGAAATGCTGTGAGTCCTCGGAGATCCTCCACCTGGGAGCGTCGCACCCCCATTGTCAGCAATGTCTCCGAGGTTCGGATTGGTCGTGATCCGATTAGCAGTATCGCCCGTCAATCCTCCAGAACCCGTTCCCCGATGCACACCAAGCACATTGGCTCCGATCAGGGTCAGCCCGTTGCGCGCGTCCTCGGCAGTCGGACCACCGTTCGATCCATCGATGTCCCGAAGGTTCCCGAACATGATGCTGTTCTCAGCCCTCACCATGGCAGTGTTGGCGGTCCGGAATCCGCCACCATTGTTCTCTGTTGCTGCATTACCGGTAACCGTTGTGTGGTTGAGATCGGCGACTGCGTTGTTACTCGCCCAGATCGCTCCACCTCCCCGGCCATTGTTTCTCAAGATCGAAATTCCACCGTTGGAAGCGCTTTGATAGCCTGCAATGTTCCCGGAAATCGTGGAGTTTGTGAGGTCGAGTTCAGAACTGTTCTGAATCCAGAACGCTCCGCCATGACTGTGGGCGAGGTTGTCGACAATACTGGAACTCACGTAGGAGACCGCGGCTTCGTTATTGATGCGTGCAGCACCGCCAACATTGGTTGCCTCGTTTCGTGCGATTTCCGATCCCGTCACCGTGACCTGAGCGCGTCCGCCAGCGAAGAAAGCTCCACCGTCTCTACCGTGAACAAGAGTCGCGCCATCGTCTGCGAAACCGGCGAGGTTATCGGAAACCAATGAAGTATCGATGAAAGTCTGGGAATCGTCTTCACTCCAGAATCCACCACCATGGTCGCGAGCGATATTATTAATTACCTGTGAACCCGTGATACGAACGATCCCCTTATTCTCATTAAAAAAACCGGCACCGGAATTGTTCGAGTAGTTCCCGGAAACGAGGGTATTCGTCAGATCGACAGTTCCGTCCTGAACGTAGAAACCACCACCGTTAACGACCGTTGTGTTACCCGTGATCGCACTGTTGGTCAGGGTCACAGAGCCATTGCCGTCGAGCCAGAAGCCTCCGCCCTGCTCATCATTGGTCCGACCCGCTGATCCTGCAGCGTTGTTCGAAATCGTAACCTCATCCCCGGTAATGGCTGCTCCATCCGCATAAATTCCACCACCACGCTGGGTGAAAGCCTCGTTCCCGTCGATCTGGACAAATTTGAGATTCACCGTGGTATTTCCCGTAGAGCGGAAGGCTCCACCGCGCACCCTTGCGTCGTTGTTATTGATCTCGATTGAGTTACCATCTGCTCCAGTGATGGTCACGGTTCCGCCTGTAGAGGTATTATAAAACCCTCCCCCCTCCTGGGCGTCGTTATCATTAATGACGCTGGTTCCATCGATGGTTACGGAAGACCCGTCTCCATTGAAAAAACCGCCACCACTGCCCCGGAGAATGTCCGTGCCACCAGAATCATCAAGACCTGTCCGGTTTCCTGAAATAGTTGCATTAGTGAGGTTCACCCTACCGTCACCATAACTCGCGAAGCCACCGCCGTTGCGGATCGTATCACCGTCTCCTGTGGAGGGTTTCGTGGCGACATCTCTGATGATCTCATTACCGCTGATGATCGTGTCCGTTCCATTAACAAGACCAGCTGTAGTGAAAAAACCAGCCCCGTGGCCGTAGGTATCATTATTCTGAACAGTGGTGCCATCGAGGAGATTCACGGTACCTCCAGTGTTGTAGAAACCGCCACCGTAACTATCCCGACGATACGCAACACCTGCAGTTCCATCCAGATTTATACCGCTCGCATCGAGATCCAGCGCCATATTGCCGTCCACGCTTGTGTTCGTCAGGGTAACCGTTCCGTTATTGTAAAATCCGCCACCGTGCTCATTGCTGGCGGTGTTTCCATTGACCGAAGAATCGGTCAACTCCACCGTCGCATTCGCATTTGCAAGACGAAATCCCCCGCCCCGAACCCGCGCGGTATTCCCGTCGAGGGTCACATTGGTTCCGATCACGGTCGTTCCGCTCTCGGTCGCGTAGAAGGCCCCGCCTTCGCTCGCGGTATGCCCCGTAATCTGGACGTCAGTAAGCTCGACCCTCGAGCCGCTTCGGGCATCGAAACCGGCACCTACGCCGACGATGACACCCGATGCATTGTCGGACACCTCGTTACTCGTGAAAACCGCGTCGTTGATTTTCGTCGTCGAGGCATCCGTGGCCCAGAATCCACCGCCACCACGGCCCGAGTTCTGATTGACACCAGCAGCGTTGTTGCTGATGACAAAGTCGGTAACACCGCCATCAAGGTTGATGTTTACTTCCCCGTTTCGGTTCCAGAACCCTCCTCCGTGGCCACTCGATGAATTGTTCGCAATTTGAGTGGTCGCAGCACTGGTTCCAGTGATGTTCACCACCGATCTGAATGTGTTGAAGAATCCTCCCCCGTGATCATCGGCATTCACACCATTCGAATTGCTGACGATAGTGGTATCGTGAAGGGTCACATTTCCACTATTGTAAAAGCCGCCCCCGTACTCAGTATCGGCCCGGTTTCCTTCGATTACCGAATTGGTCAGATTTACATTGGCGCCTTCCTGAGCAACCCTAAATCCACCACCTCGCACTTCGGCGGTGTTGTTTCTAATGGTCACATTCGTTCCGGTGACAGTTGACTCGCGTCGGAGCACATAAAATCCCGCTCCGTCGTCGGCTTCGTTATTCTCGATTGTAGCGTTGTCGAGATTCAGCGAACTTCCTTCGTGTACATAAAATCCGCCTCCTGATCCCTGGATCGACGTTCCAGCAGCGTTGGCGACCTTGTTTCCCGTGACCGCGACGGCGGCGCCGTCATTCATATTCACGGTCGAGGCCGCAGAGATATATCCCCCCCCTCCGGAACTGTTAGCGCTGTTGTTGCTCAATGTGAGTCCATTCTCGAAATCAATGGTGACTCCATCGTGAAAGCGGAAACCTCCACCGACCGAATTCGCGCGATTGCCGTCAATCGTCACGCCGTCAAAGGTAGCGGTAGCGCCCTGGCTCCAGATGTAAACCCCTCCTCCTTCACGAGCCGTATTGTTCGATATGGATCCTCCGGTGATGGTGAGGTTGGCGGATCCTCCATTACTGAAGATACCTCCACCCCCTGATGTTTCGTTTCCACCATTTCGGGTTGCGCTGTTGTTTGTGAAATCCGTATTCGTCGCGATGACGGTCCGATTGTTATTGTAGAGACCCCCACCGAGGGCATTCGTATTATTATCAACGGTATCCTGAACTTCGTTTCCGTCGATAATGACGTCGGCCAGCGTGAGAACTCCTCCACTGTGGAGAATACCGCCCCCGTTGCCTTCGGTAACAAATCCCCCGGTTATGGTGAGATCGTTGATCCCGACATCCGCGGTGCCTGTAATGTTAAACACACGGCTGGCTCCTGCACCATCAATCACCGTAGTGAGCTTATCCCCACCCTGGAAAATGAGATCCTTGTTAATTGTGAGCTGGCCTTGCGAAAGAGTGTAAGTCGTATTTCCAGCAAGTACGATCGTATCCCCTGCTGCAGCCTGACTGATGGCTTCACGAAGGGTGAGCCCATTACCCTCGGCGGTTGCATCATCCCCGGCTTGATCGACCGTCAGTGTCGCTGCAGCCCGCTGGACAGCTCCAATGGTAGCATTCTCTGCCTCTCCTACCTCAGGCAATTTCCGAATTCCTTCCTCGAATCCACCATACATCAGGCCATCGACCTCGGAAGCGTCGTATACATCCGCCAGTCCAAGGATATGCCCCTGCTCGTGCATTATGACAGAGAGCAGATCAATCCCTTCGAGTGCCTGATCAGTCAGTGCCTCAAGGTAGCCGTCATAGCCCACAAACTCTTCGTCGAGCGATTCGGTCTGATCGATAAACCAATCAAGTCCGGCTGCGTCGTCATCAATATAGATGGTATCTCCCTCAGCGAAAGCGATCGTCAAACCTCCCAGGTCACTGACCTCGTAATTCACCTTCTCGAGCGCTTCAATCTGCTCTTCAGTCAACCCGCTCGCCTCCCAACGAGCTACAGCCTCCTGAGCGAGCCGCTCAATATCCTCTTCGTTCAGATCTTCTTTATCATCAAATCCAGCCTGTGGAATTCCGTCAATTGTAGCGTCGGTGTCGACAACGCTTTCTAGCATTTCAGCAGTCTGAGCTGCATTGTCATTCTGACCTCCTTCTACCTCCTCAGAATCAGCCGGCATCGGCGTTGCGGAAAAGAGTACTCGTGGCTCAAGTGCTTCCGCAAACAACGGTCTTTGCTTGGCGGCTTTCGCTCCCGCACGCTTCGTGCGGCGTTTTTCGAGCATTTCACTGTAGGCGCGAGCCAATGCGCGGGCAAAAAACCAGCGCTTACGACGGGAGGAGGTCGTACGATTCATAAAAAGATCTTGGGGTTTATTTTATGGAAATTCCGAAAAATTACGAAAAAAACGCAAGCAGTTTTTCCGGAAAGACCGTTTGTATCAGAAATGCTCCACAGGTCAAGAAAACGTCGCCGATTTGCGAGACTTTTTTCATCGGGTTTAACCTATTAATTTACAGGGAGTTAGATTATTTATTCTAGGATAAAAATATGAAACAGAACCTGGAAATTCCGAATTTTGTCCCAGCAAACCCTCCAAACCAACGAATTTGTCACATCTCGAAACAAATCTGTATTGACTAGCAGATTAATTGTCTAAATACCGCATGGAAACGAATCAAATCGGAAGATTGGAATCATCTTTGTCGAACTTCCCATCTTACGACGATCCCCTTGCCTGACGCAATCCCGATTGAGACCTCGTCGGAGCTGAAGTATGCTGCGTGCTGCACGTCGTAAGCTTTCCATGCCCGAAATCCCTGTCATCCACCGCCTCACCCTCAGCCAGTTTCGACAATTTCGATTCTGCGACCTCGACCTGCGAAATCCTCGGACCGGCGCCCCCCTGCGACAGACTTGCCTCCTCGGAACCAATGGATCGGGAAAGTCTTCGGTGATGTCTCAGCTCTATCGAACGCTTGAGTTACTCTCCGGGAGAGAGAACGCGGTAGATCAGAATCCAAGTGATGCCCTGATCTTGGTTGGATTAGCTACCGCGGAAAATCCGATTTATCTCGCAATGACAGGATCGGGAATTCCCGAAATTGGTGAAAATGCGTTCTGGTTTCGGGGAGAAATCGAATCTTCACCCGACTGGGAGGCTCTCTCAGTTACCACGCCTGGATTCCGCGACTTCACGGAGTTTTTCGCAGAATACAGGATCAAGAACAAAGAGGACTACCCCAAGTTTTCTGTCCCGACCGCCCTCTCCTATTTTGCGCCCTCACATTGGACGGTAAACTCCCGACCACTCTCCAGCTTTCAAGACTTTCTCCAGGAAAAGCGGGCCGAGAGACAGCGGCAATTTCACGAGTTTCTTCAGCGAGGAGAAAATCGCGACAGAACGGTGGCCGAAGTGGAGGAAGAATTTCAGCAAGTCTACCCCGGGGTTCTCTTCGCCCTTGCCGAATTGTGGAAAGAAACGTTGGCAGCCGATTGCCTCGCTTTTCGCCCCGGGCACGAGCCTCCGTTTCACTGCCTCGTTACCGGCGACGATCTCGAATTCACCTCTCTAGGATCCGGATTGAGACGCTACCTCCTCAGCACGGCAGAACTATATTCAAGGTTCTACCTGCATCCGGAATACTCGGGGATTCTATTCCTTGAAATGCCAGAGGCCGGGCTACATCCCTCGCTAGTCGCGACGCTCATGGAATTCTATCAGGATCTCCTCGGAGAACACCCGGGGCAGCTTTTCCTTGAAACACACAGTGACGAAGTCGCTGCCCGATTCGCGCCCGAAGAACGGTTCCATCTTCAATTTGATCAGGAGTTGGGGATTGTCTGTTCGACTGACTACGTCGTGACTCCCGAAAATCCCCGAGAGAGTAGCGAGAATCAATCTTCCTCAACGAGCCTACGCAGAACCGGAAGATCCCCTCGGGTCAAAAGGCTTGGTCGAGCGATTCAGAACACCGCCGACCAGGATGAACTCGCCGACCTCATCGACGAAGTAATTTCTCTCAAACGCGGACGATAAATCGAATTGGATCGATGAAGATTTTAGTCGCGAGCGACAAATTCAAAGGTTCTCTCACCGCGAAAGAGGCCTGCGAAGCAATTCAAACGGGTTTGGAACTCGGATCTGTAGAAACCGGGAACCAGATTCGTACCCTACCACTAGCCGACGGCGGTGAGGGTCTCGCCACCACCCTGACGGAAGCCGAGGAAGGCATCTGGAAAACGAAGTCCGTAAGGGATGCCCTCGGTAATCCCATCGAAGCAGGGTATGGAATTTCACGAGACGGCTCGACAGCGTTCCTTGAGATGGCCGAAGCCTCCGGGCTCGCCCAGCTCGATCAGGATTCTCTCGATCCATGGAAAGCATCGACGTATGGAACTGGAGAGCTTCTGCGAGATGCCCTCGATGGAGGTGCTCGAGAGATTATCCTAGGAATCGGAGGCAGTGCGACCAACGATGGTGGAGCAGGAATGGCCGCTGCC
Source organism: Verrucomicrobiales bacterium (assembly GCA_965657775.1). GTDB lineage: Bacteria > Verrucomicrobiota > Verrucomicrobiia > Verrucomicrobiales > DEV007 > Arctic95D-9. Next base: position 551,031 of record CBFHPY010000003.1, on the reverse strand, counting down.
CTCGGGTTTCGATTCCTCAATTCATCAGGGCAGGAAATCACCGAGCTCCCGGAACGACTCAAAGAAGTCGTTCAGTTCGAACCGCCTTCCAGCCTTCCTTCATTTGGTTTCACCATTGCCTGCGATGTAAAAAACCTCCTGCTCGGAGAGACTGGCTGCACGCGGATCTACGGCCCGCAGAAAGGGATAGTCCCCCCCGACTTTTTTCGTCATGAAGATCGGCTCCTCCATCTCGTCAGGCTTCTCGGTGAAGAAGGGCGACTCGCCGCACTCGAACCCGGTTCAGGAGCGGCAGGTGGACTCGGTTTCGGATGTCGTGTTTTTTTCGAGGGCGAACTCAAGTCGGGATCCTCGCTCGTTTCCCAAGCTCTCGCCTTGCCATCGGCGGTCGAATGGGCGGACCTCGTGGTCACGGGAGAAGGAAAGATTGACCTGCAATCCCTCGAGGGAAAAGCCCCGTTTGGGATCGCTGAGATGGCTCGGAAAAATCAGAAAAAGGTCATCGCTTTCTGCGGCGTCTCTGATGCGGAACCAAGTTCGCAGGAGTTGATTCTGAATGCCTTCGACGAAGTAGTCGAAATCCGGAACGCCTCACTTTCCCTGACAGAGAATCTGCAAAGGGGGCGAGACCACCTTATTCAAAAAGCAAAGGACATCGCTGAATCCATTTCCACCTGAAACCGCAGTTAGAGCCATCTCGCTGATTCGCCTTTCGCTCTCTCCGCTTGCCTTTGTCGGGAAACCTTGCGAGAGAATGACATGTCCGACTCCGAATTGCTTCCCGGTATGGAAGGTCTCATGACCTACTCCACGGATTTCGACCTGCGATTGGGCGATTGCGTCGCTGGAATGAAGTCGCTCCCGGATGAGTCGATTGATCTCGTCGTGACCTCGCCTCCCTACAATCTTGGGATCGCTTACGAGAGCTACAATGATTCGGTCTCCTCGAATGACTACGCGGAATGGTCAATCGAATGGGCTTCCGAGGTTAAACGACTTCTCAAACCTGATGGGGCGCTCTTTCTCAACGTTGGGGCCGCTCCCGCGAAACCATGGATACCCTATGAACTGGCCCTCGCGTTTCGCGACCTCTTTCACCTGCAGAATACGATTCATTGGATCAAGTCCATCACTGTAGAACCTCGAGACGGAGACCCGGTCTCGGTAGGCCATTTCAAGCCAATCAATTCGAAGCGGTTCATCAATGACTGCCACGAATTTGTGTTTCATTTCACCAAGACGGGAAAGGTTCCCGTAGATCGAATCGCAGTCGGTGTTCCCTATGCAGACAAAAGCAACATTGCCCGATGGGGACACACCGAGGGGAAGGACAAGCGCTGCCGCGGAAACAACTGGTTCATTCCCTATGACACCATCGTGTCGCGCCAGAAAGACCGACCTCATCCAGCTACCTTCCCGGTCGCTCTCGCGACCCAATGCCTCGCTCTGCATGGAAAGCCACCGGAATCGACGACGATGATGGACCCTTTCCTCGGAATCGGAAATGCAGCCATCGCGGCGGGCAAAGCCGATGTGGCCAAATTTGTAGGCTTTGAGATCGATGAAGTCTACCTGGCCGAAGCCAACGACCGGATCACCGGCTGATAATATCTTCCTCTCTTATGCAACAAGGCGCCAGTTTCTTGAGAACTGGATCGATCGCTCCCAGAGTGGAGCCGTCATGCGTAGCGCAAAACCTCTCAGCAGGACGAAGGACGGCATCGGCTGCCTCCTCAAATTCGAGACCGCTCCCTGTCTCAAAGCAAAGCGCCTTCACGAGAACGCCTATTCCTTGCCCGTTTTCTCCTTCAGGTCAGCCCAGAAGGCTTCCACATTGTCTTTACGAATCTGTCGTCCGGGAATCGAAATGAAGTCACTCTTCTCAATCGCGCTGCGATCATCATTCGCAATCTGATTCAGGAGAGAAACGGACTGAAACCCATACTCGTACGGATTCTGAACTACCGTTCCATGAACCGTTCCGGCTTGGATCCCTGCGAGCGTCTGAGCATCCTCGTCAAACCCGATGACCTTCACCTCGTTCAGTTTTCCCGCCTGCTCCAGGGCCTGCAAAATCGCAGGAGGGTTGTAGGCGAAAAGCCCAATCATTCCGTCAATCTCTGGATATCGCGAAATCGAATCCTCTGCATTGGCCTTCGCCTTGCTCAGGTCAAAACCATCGGTCAGGGTATCGAGAACGGTGAATCGCTCTCCTTTCACAACTGTTCCCGGAGGATCAAAACGATCCGGATCAACCGGACGATCGAGAAGCTCATCGATCACGCCCTGGCGTCGTTTCCTAGAGTTGTCCTGCTCCATCCGTCCAATTAGTATGATAACCTCGCCACCGTCGGGAAGAGCTTCCTTGACAAGTTGCCCGCAAAGACGACCCGCCGTGTAGTTATCCATTCCGATGTAAGCGAGACGGTCTGAATCGGGAGCATCCGAATCGTGAGTGACCAGATTGGTGACTCCTGCCACCTCGTTGAGAAGGTCAGTTTGGTTGAGCGAATCGATCGGACTGACGGCAACTCCATCGATCCCGCGAGTGATCGCATCTTCGACCATCTGCTTCTGGTCCGAAAGTGATCCGGGCATCAGAACAGAAACATCGACTCCCAGTTCTTTTCCTGCGTCGTTGGCACCGGCCTCAGCGATCGTCCAGAACTCAGCAACTCCGTTGGTGATAAAAGCATAGCGCTTCTGAGGGCCTTTCCCCTCACCTGCTCCGCCTACGGCAGAATCTTCGTCCGTACAGGACGAGAAGGAAAAACAAAGACCGGCGACCAATAGATAAATGAAATTTCGCGTTATCATGGTGTGAACGCTAACGATTCAATTCCGATTCGAAAAGAGAATTTCCGAGAGTTTAACGCCACTCGTAAACGCGTAGCGGATCGCTTAGTCGAGTAGAGTGTCGATCTTGCGAGCGACCTCGAAATCCGAATCAGTCAAACCACCTACTTCATGCGTTGTCAGTCGCACAGTGATCGTGCACCAGCGGATATCGATGTCAGGATGGTGTCCTGCTTCCTCAGCAATCTCCGCGACAGCATCGACGAAGTCGATTCCTTCCATGAACTCATCGAATTCCACCACCCGAATGATGGTCTTCACTTCGTGATCCCATTCCGGCAGCTTTTTGAGCAGGGATTCCAGCTCTTCCTCGGAAACTAGTTCGGACATGTCTACAATGATTGGTGGTGAAAATACCGAGGTTCGTTACCTTGGCTTCGGTTAGAGCTAGAGGACAAAAAGGATTCCGCAAGTCCCAATCTTAGTTTTTTCCCGGCCTCAGATCTCTATTGGACAATCCGAACGCCTTTCTTACAGTGTACGCGCTCGAAGAATTCAGCGAAAAACGAAAACTATCGCGATCACAAGTCGCCCAATTCCCCACTTTCATCCATGGCACACGGCAGAATCTATAACAACATCGTCGAAACAATTGGCGGCACTCCACTGGTCCAACTCAACCGCGTCACCGAAGGCATTGATGCCACGATCGCGCTGAAGTGCGAATTCTTCAATCCCCTCGGATCGGTCAAGGATCGGATTGGAATGGCGATGATCGAAGCCGCCGAGGCCGAAGGAAAAATCAATGCCGATACCGTGATCGTTGAACCCACTAGTGGAAATACCGGAATCGCCCTCGCATTCGTTTGTGCGGCCAAAGGATACAAGTTGATCCTCACGATGCCCGAAACAATGAGCGTGGAGAGACGCACTCTTCTTGCCCTGCTCGGCGCCGAGCTCATTCTCACCGAAGGTCCAAAAGGAATGAAAGGAGCGATCGCCAAGGCTGAGGAAATCGCCGCGAACACTCCACATTCCTTTATTCCTCAGCAGTTTTCGAATCCCGCCAACCCTGCAATTCACGTCAAGACAACAGCAGAAGAAATTTGGGAAGACACCCAAGGCAAAGTCGACATCGTCATCTCAGCGGTCGGAACCGGAGGAACTGCTAGCGGATGCGCCGAGGGACTCAAGGCTAAGAATCCGAATATCGAGGTCATTGTTGCTGAGCCAGAGGATTCCCCCGTGATCAGCCAGACCCTTGCAGGGGAAGAACTGACTCCTGGTCCTCACAAAATCCAAGGTACGGGTGCAGGATTCGTCCCCGACAACCTCCATCTCAAGACGCCAAGCGGAAGCGACCAGATCAGCGAATGCGTTAAAGTGAGCAACGACGAAGCCTTCGCAATGGCACGCCGCCTTGCCAAGGAAGAAGGAATTCTCGGTGGAATCAGTACGGGAGCCAACGTCTGTGCCGCTATCGCCGTAGCAAAACGACCTGAGAATGCAGGAAAGACAATCGTAACCATCGGCTGCTCTACCGGAGAACGCTATCTCTCGACCCCACTTGCCGATGAGGCACGCGCTGCAGTTGGTGGCTGACAAATTCGATTTTCCCTATACCTTGCGAACCGCCGTCTCACCAGAGGCGCGGCTCACAGTTTCCCACACCCGAAATCATGTCCGATCGAACTGATCCCCCTTCTGACTCCCCAGCCGAGAATCCTGATGCACCCGAGGCTCTTTCTGCCTCAGATGCTGCTAATGTGATGGATACGCTCGATCGGCATCGCAACAAGATCATTCTTGGAGTTGTTGCGATCACGGTCTCCGTGTGCGCAGTTCTCATCGGAGCTCAGTTGAAAAAACAAAAGCACCTCGACGCGGCCAAGGCCTACTCGGCTGCCGTTGAGAAACGTGAGATCGCAGCCCTCGATGGTGTCCTTGTTGAATTTCCTGGCTCTATCGCTGCAGGAAACGCACTTCTCAGCAAGTCCGAATTGCTGAATGACCAGGGGAAGCCAGAAGATGCCCGCGCCACTCTCGATCAATTCGTCTCCGAATTTCCCGACCATCCGCGTTATCCACAAGGCCTTTATGCTCTGGGAAATCTTTATCACGTCTCGGGTGATTCGGTCAAAGCAGAGGACTACTACCAGAAGACACTTACCACGCAACCGGATGGCGAAATGACTCCCCTCGCTCGGATTCGGCTGGGAGATCTTGATCTCGAAGCAGGCGACAAGAAAGCGGCCGATCAGCACTATCAGAACGTCTATACGCTGCACCCAGGAACCCCTTTCTTCGCGCTTGCAGAAGAGAAGCTCGGCCTTCTTGAAGTTGGAGATCCTCCTGTCGTAGATCGCCCCGAACCAGAGCCGAAACCTGTTCCTGAAGAGGAAACACCCAAGCTTCCTCCCGTAGTGATCAAACCTGAAGCCGAAAAGGCAAAAGGCGCGGCCAAAGGGAAAGCGAAAGGAGGGGCAAAAGCAAAAGCGAAACCTGAGGCAGACGCCAAGCCCAAGGCAAAAGGAAAAGCAAAGCCAAAAGCAGAAAAGAAGCCTGCTGATGCTCCCAAGCCAAAGGCTGAGCCCAAGCCGAAGTAAAGGCCTGCAGACAAAGCCCCTTCCGCAAAGCCGGCAGTATCCACCGGATCCAAACCAACTGCAACGGACCCGAAAGCAACTCCGCCTGTAAAAGCAGCTCCTGCCTCAGGCGGGAAAACGGAGACCGAGTAGTCGTTCTTCCCGGCTGAGACTAAAAGAAGAACCACCCCAGTTCAGCCAATCATGAGTGCCGTCATTGCAGATGTCCTCCTCGTCTCTCCGAATCAGCTGATTCGGCCGGTTTCGATCGAGATCGATGATGACGGCAAGATAGCCCAGATCCACGAGGGGCATCAGCCTCCCAAAGGCAGTCGAGTCATTTTTGATGGAGGTGGCGACCTCTATATCTGCGCTGGATTCATCGATATTCATACCCATGGGGCAAATGGGTTCGATCTCTCCCACGCCACGCTAGAAGCAGTCGCGACCATCGGCGAAGCTAAATTGGCGGAGGGGGTTACGACTTTTCTCCCCACCACCTGGACGGCTTCAGTAGAGCATACTCAGGAAATGGCTCGCGCTGCGGCCGACTACAAAAAAGAAGAGCGATTTGCGAGAGCCCCGTTTCTCCATGTCGAAGGTCCCTTCTTGAACCCCGTTCAGGCCGGAGCTCAAGACACCCAGTATATGCGGCCTCCGTCGACCGACGAAATTCGGGAACTCCATGATATTTGCCCGGTCGGCCTTCTTTCCCTCGCCGTCGAAACAGAAGGCGCTCTGGAGTTTATCCAAGAAATGCGTTCCTTAGGAATCAAGACTTCAGCGGCTCACAGTGCGGCGACGTTCGCCGAGTATTCTGCAGCCCGCGAAGCCGGTCTGGGTCATCTCACGCACTATTGCAACCAGATGTCTCCGCTTCATCATCGCGAAGTGGGACTCGTCGGAGCAGGACTTCTGGACGATACCGTAATGATCGAACTGATCTGCGATATGGTTCATCTCTCGCCGGACATGATCCGCCTCGTGTTCAAGCATCGCGATACCGATCAACTCATGCTCATCACGGACTCTATCGCTGCCTCTCATCTCGGTGACGGAGTCTATCCTCTTCACGAAGGAGAAATCATCGTTAAGGACGGAGCTGCAAGAATCGCTGCCGGCAACCTCGCCGGTTCTATTGTGACCTTTGATCAAGCCTTGAGAAACGTGATCGATATCACAGGCCTTCCTCTCAACGAAGTTGCCAAAACCTGCAGCCTCAACCAGGCAAAATCGCTTGGATTGAACGATCGAGGTCGGATCAAAGAGGGTTACCTCGCCGACTTGACCCTATTGACGTCTGAACTGGATGTCGTCGCAGTTTACGTTGGCGGAGAGCAGCGGTATTCCGCCTGAATGAGGCTTCAGTCAGCCCGAAAAGAGATAGCTAGCGTTGCACTCTTGGTCTTAGCGACTGGGAACCGTAGACGGGATAAATGACGGCTTGGAGACTGGAACCCCCATGAGGGTTTTTACGACACCTAGAGACACCCAATTCTCCTCTTCAAGCACAGCCCAATCGGGAAGGAGAAGACCCTTGGTCCACATCACACCGAAAACGAGTAGATAGAACGAGATTCTACTCCCACCACGTTCCCGGAAACTAACTTCAAGCGTGTTCCCAACATCTTTGTAGAGCAGATGCGTTCAGAAATTCAGAAATTATTGAAATAATTCTCGAACTTCGAATTCTAAAATTCGAAACCTGACCGAGAGGTCTGCCGGTTGGTCTGAATTGATAGATCCGAGGGACTTGAGAGCTGACAGGAATTCGCTATCTTCCTCCCCTATCCATGGAAACCGAAATTGCCACCCCGCCTTATCAGGTCCTGCTCTACTACCTGTATGTTCCGATTGCGAATCCAGACGCCTACATGAAGGAGCACCGCGCTCTTTGCGAGTCTCTTGAGCTCAGAGGACGCATCATCCTGGGGGATGAAGGCATCAACGGGACCGTTTCGGGAACCTACGAAAACACGGAGAAGTATCGCAAAGCGATGCACAACGATCCGCTGATGACGAAAGTGGAATTCAAAGTCGATGCATCAGAAGGTCACGTGTTTCCCAAGTTATCGATCAAGGTTCGCGAAGAAATCGTGACTCTGGGGCTCGAACCCGACGAGGATATCGACCCCAACGAAGTCACCGGCGACCACCTTTCTCCTCGTGAATTTTACGAAAAGATGCAGCAGGAAAATGTGGTCATCATCGATGGGCGAAATGACTACGAAGCAGCTCTGGGTCATTTCAAAAACGCGCTCTGCCCCCCGATCCGCAATTTTCGAGAATTTCCGGAATGGGTCGAAGAGCACGCCGGAGAACTCGAAGGGAAAGAAATTCTGACCTACTGCACCGGTGGTATCCGCTGCGAAAAGCTCTCGGGCTTCCTCAAGAAGGAAGGTTTTGAAGATGTCTATCAGCTCGAGGGCGGGATCGTCACCTATGGAAAAGACCCTGAAGTCGCGGGACGCGATTTTGAGGGTCTCTGCTATGTTTTCGACAATCGAGTCGGAGTCGAGGTGAATCAGACGGAAACTAAGAAGGTAATTTCCTCCTGCCGCTATTGTGGCGCCGAGGAGCCTCACTATGGAAATTGCAAATGGCCGGACTGCAATGAACAGATCTTTGTCTGTCCCGATTGCCGCGAAGAACACGGCCTTTTTTGTGACGAGAAATGTAGCGACGCAGCTGCGGCAAAAAGCTAGGAGGGCCTACCCCTCGAACCTCAGTGATCCACGTTGCTGAGAACCTCCTCGAGAGTAGTCTGCCCTTCAGCGACCTTAGCCCAACCGTAGTTGCGTAGCGTTTTCATCCCGTTATCCAGGGACTGCTGCTTGAGCTGGGAATACGAAGCGTGGGTTGTGATCATTTCCGAGAGCTTCGGCTCGATGACACAGATCTCGAGGATCGCCATTCGACCGCGATATCCGGTGTCACGACAGGCCCGACATCCCACGGCTTCCTGGATCCCGGCCTTCATCTCGAGGGGGAACCCGACTTCGGTGAGATACTCGTCTTCGAGAGTCGCGGGGCGCTTGCACTCATCGCATAGCTTCCGGACGAGACGCTGAGCTAGGAAAGCTCGAACTGATGAGGCAATCAGAAAGGGTTCGACCCCCATATCCAGCAGACGAGTGATTCCTGAGACGGCGTCATTGGTGTGAAGGGTGCTGAAAACCAGGTGTCCAGTCAACGCACCTCGAATCGCAATCTCTGTCGTTTCGAGATCTCGCATCTCCCCCACCATGATAATGTTCGGATCTCCACGCAGGATGGATCGCAATCCGCTGGCAAAGGTCAACCCGATCTCCTGCTTGATTGCAATCTGAACAACCCCATCGAGACGGTTCTCCACCGGATCCTCGACTGTGACGATGCGGGTATCCTTGGTATTGAGCTGCTTCAGAAAGGTGTAGAGCGTCGTCGATTTACCCGATCCAGTTGGTCCTGTCACGAGAATGATACCGTTGGGTTGCTTCAGCAGTCCCTCGATCAACGAACGTGTCGCATCGTCAAGCCCGAGCATCCCCATATCGAAATTCTGACGGGTGAGCAGTCGAAGACTGACGCTTTCTCCGTTGACCGAAGGAATCGTCGCAACACGGACATCGACAGGGTTTCCGTCGAGCTCAAGATTGATTCGTCCATCCTGCGGCAAGCGCCGCTCTGCGATATCGAGCTGCGCCATGATCTTGAGACGCGAAATCAGAGACGCCTGCAATGCTCGAATGTCGGGTGGAACGGTGACTTCCTGAAGGGCGCCGTCGATGCGATATCGAATCCTCAGATTCTTCTCAAGAGGTTCGAGATGAATATCGGTTGCTCGCTCTCGTAATGCCTCGCGAAAGATCTGGTTCACGAAGTTCATGACCGAGGCTTCCTCATCCTCTTCGTCGAGCTGGGTCACCTCCTGTTCGTAATCGTCCTCAGCATTCGGATCCCGACCTTCCACCAGCTCGTCGAATTGTTCAGCCCCGACCCCGTAGCCCTTACGGAGACCTTCAAGAATTCGGTATCGGGTGCCAACCGCCCAAGAAACCGGCTGAGTCCACTCACGTCCGACCGCTTGGCGAGCCTCGAGATCAAACGGATCATAGGTGAGCAGGCAGAGCCCTCCTTCTTCCAGATTCACGGGCAAAATACGGTGCCTCAAGGCCACCTTCGCGGGAAACTTTCGGTGAAGCGACGCGCCTTCATCCTCGACCGGATCCTTGATGAAAGGAAGGCCCGCCTCCTCTGCCAACTCAGCGGCAAAGATATCCTCCTCGACCAGCTCCGCATCGAGAAGAGAATCAATCAGAGGCGTCTGCTTCTCGGCAGCCTCAGCGAGGACTGACTTGCATCGCGAAGTGTCCGGACAACCGCTTGCGAGAGAAACTTTGGTGATGAGGGGAATCAAAGACATGAAATGGGGGAAGCTATGGGAGCATCGTAGCAAACCGGGACCGGAGTCAACCCCGGGAGACAGTCCCGGTTTCGATTCCCTATCAGAAATCTGTATAAATCTAACGCAGAATTCGACTTGTCTCTTGCCAGAAACAAACTCGGTCCGCATATTCTGAGCCGTGATTCTCGATCTCGACAAGTTCATCGCCAAGGAGCGCCCCTACTGGGACGAACTCAGGGAGTTGCTTCGTCGCCAATCGGACGACCCGAGCCGTCGTCCTCCGATGCAGGAAGCGAAGCGATTTTACTATCTCTACCAGCGCACTTCGGCAGACCTGGTGAAATTAAACACCTTTGCCGGTGAGGTTGAGACCACTCGATTCCTCGAAAACCTCGTCGCACGAGCCTACAGTTTTCTTCATGCCGATGGCGGCGAATCGATTCCATTTCGCCCCTGGCACTGGTTTACGAGAACCTTTCCAGCCACGTTCCGCCGACATTGGATTGCGTTCGCGCTTTCGATCGGAACCTTCTTTGTCGGAGCGGGATTTGGCGCCGCTGCTCTGGGTCTGAACTACGAACTCAAATCAGATTTCATTCCCCCTCAATTCTCCCACCTCAATGAGAAACCCTCGAAACGAGTCGACCGGGAAGAGAAACAGGACTTCGACGCCTTCCAGGGGCGGCATGCATTTTCGGCAGAACTTATGACTCACAACACCAAGGTCACGATCATGACCATGGTCACAGGGTTTTTCTACGGGATTTTCACGCTGACCCTTCTCTTCTACAACGGAACGTTGATCGGCGTCGTGATGTTCGATTACATCAGCGATGGTCAGGGAGTGTTTCTAACAGCCTGGCTTCTCCCGCATGGCTCCTTTGAACTCCCGGCGATCTTCATAGGTGGGCAAGCGGGTCTTGTCATCGCTCGAACGATGTTTGGGTGGGGAACCAACCTCAAGCTTCGGCAACGCTTCGCACGGGTCCGGGGGGATCTTCTCACCCTGGTCAGTGGCGCGGCACTGCTTCTGATCTGGGCCGGAATCATCGAATCGTTTCTTTCTCAGTATCACTCTCCTCAATTCTATCCGTGGAAGATTGGCCTGGGGTCAATTCAGCTGATTGGATTGATTCTCTATCTCACTCTTTGTGGGCGTAGACGAAAAACAGAACCACTCGCAAACACCTGATGCTCGGACAGACTACATCACTGGAGATCCGAACTCCGGAAGGCGTCAGCTTTCAGATTCCTGTAGCAAGCCCCTACAGCCGCTGTCTCGCTCTTGCGATCGACTACGCGGTTGTCGTAGCTCTGACTATCCTCATATCCCAGATCATCAACATTTTTGAGGTGAGTCTCTCTGAGATCCCTGTGATTGGCGATATCGTCGTGGATTTTGGGAGGGGAGCCAACATCCTCCTCCAATTCCTGATATTCACTTTCTATGGAATGATCACGGAGTGGCTCTTGTCGGGTCAGACAGTGGGGAAACGACTCCTCAAGCTGCGTGTGATCGACGAGCGGGGCCTCTCTCTCGGGCTGAGGCAGATTGTGATTCGCAATCTCTTTCGGCTGCTCGACATCCTTCCTTCCACCTTCTACCTCATCGGGAGTATCAGCTGCCTTGTGACACGCCATTGTCAGCGAATCGGAGACATCGCCGCTGGAACACTCGTCATCCGAGAGGTAACGCCTGCCGCGCCCGCTTTTGGGGAACTTCTCGCAGTTGGAAAGAACTCATTCGCAACGCAGCCTCACCTCGAAGCAAGACTCCGGCAGAAGGTGAGTCCGGAAGAGGCGAGAATTGCACTTGATGCTGTGACCCAACGAAACGAACTGGATTCGGATTGTCGACTCGACGTCTTTCAGAGACTCGCGGAACACTTTCGATCTCTCAGCGATTTCCCCGAAGAGACTACCGTGGGGCTTTCCGACGAACAATACGTTCGAAACGTCGTCGACACCCTTTTTCGCAGGGCAAGCGTGTAGCACTCAGTTTTTCGCGCTGCGTCTCCTCCGTGACTGAACCTCAACGGCTTAAATCTTCCTGACGAAGAACACGGAAGCCAGCCTTGGAAAGAATAGTGTCGCCAAAGACGCTGTCCTCGACACAGAGCGCGAGTGCCGCTCTTCCATTCGGCTGCGTCAGAAGCGGATAGATGAAATGGATATTGGTCTCTGCGTTGAGCAGTGTCCGGAAACATTCTGGCATCTGCTCAGCCCCGTCCCGCAATTCCACGACAACTAGTTCCGTGGTGTTGAAAGGTATTCCCTTTTCGATGAAGAGAGTTTCGACGGTCTCGGGATCACTGACGACTAACCGAACGACCGTGTTGTCGATCGAGTCCTGAACCGATAAGCCCAGTACGATGACGTGGTTCTTTCTTAACAGATCCAGAATCGAAACGAACGCGCCCGGTCGGTTTGGAAGGAACACGGAAATCTGAAGCACTGCTGTTCCTTCCTCTACTTTCGAGCGATTCCCATCCGGTTCATCAGTATCCATAATCCTATAGCATTCTGCCTCTAATCGTGTGCTTTGTCAGGCTCAAAACTGACTATTCTACAGTAACGCTCTTGGCCAGGTTTCGTGGTTTATCGACATCGCATTCTCTCGCTACCGCGAAATGGTAACTGAGGAGCTGCAACGGAACACTGGCAAGAATGGGACTGAGGCATTCCGTCGAATCAGGAATGTAAATTACGTCATCGGCAATTCTTTCCAACTGAGTCGAGCCCTCCGTAGTGATCGCAATGACGGGCCCCTTGCGAGCTTTAACTTCTTCCAGCGTACTTACGTTCTTCTCGTAAACGGCATCTCGAGGCATCACGAAGACACTGGGCACTTCCTCACTCACCAACGCAATAATTCCATGTTTGAGTTCTGCAGCCGCGTGACCGCTCGCAAAAATGTAGGAGACCTCCTTCATCTTCAGTGCACCTTCCAGCGCTGTTGGATAGTTGAATTGACGTCCCAAGAAGAGCATTCCAGGTGCGTCTACATACTTGAGCGCGATCTGGCGAATGCGTTCGCTCTGAAGGAGAACCTTCTCCACTTTGGCAGGAAGCTCGCGAAGCTCTTCCAGCATACTCCTTCCGTAGTCCACTGACAGGTGCCGCATCCGGCCCAACAAAATGGCAAGAAGGGCCAGGACGGTCACCTGCGAGGTGAATGACTTCGTTGCAGCCACACCAATCTCGGGACCTGAGTGAAGATAACTTCCCCCGTCTGATTCACGTGCGATCGTGGATCCTACCGAGTTCACGATACCCAAGACTCGATGCCCTTTTCGCTGCCCTTCCCGCATTGCGGCAAGGGTGTCGATCGTTTCCCCACTCTGACTGATGACAAAAACCAAGGTGTTTTTGTCGAGAGGTGGATTGCGATAGCGAAACTCACTCGCAATCTCCACTTCAGTTGGAATCCGTGCGAGGTGCTCAATCAGGTATTCCCCTACCATCGCAGCGTGTGAAGCACTACCACAACCACACAAAACGATGCGATCGACGTCGCGAAGCTCGCTCGGAGTCAATCCGAGACCACCCAGAAGGGCGGACGCTTCGTCGTCGACGAGGCGACCTCGAAAGGCATTCTCGATCGACTCAGGTTGTTCAAAAATCTCCTTGAGCATGAAGTGCGGATAAGTTCCCTTCTCCGCCTGCTCAGGAGTGAAGTCGACAGTGCTGACTTCGTATTCAGAAAGATCTCCATCGACATTCTCAATTCGAAAGTCTCCCTCAGTGAGACGAACAAGGTCTCGGTCCTGAAGATAGATCGCATCGGTGGTGTAGGAAACGATCGCTCCAACATCCGAGGCGATGAATTTCTCTCCTTTGCCCAGTCCGATAACGAGGGGACTACCGAGTCGTGCCCCGACGAGAAAGCCGGGAGCGTCGGCATGCATTGCGACAACCCCGTAGGTCCCCGAAACCTGGCTCAACGCTTCCCTCACCGCGCTGACAAGTCGCTCCTGAGGATCTGTTTCATCATTCCCCTCATAGCACTTCCCGATGAGGTGAGCGAGCACCTCAGAGTCAGTCTGGGAAGAGAACGTATGCCCTTTTCCTTCGAGCTGGTCTTTGAGAGTCTGATAGTTTTCGATCACTCCATTATGAACCAAGGCAAGATTGCCACTCTGATCTGAGTGGGGGTGAGCATTCTCATCGGTAGGTTCTCCATGTGTCGCCCAACGGGTATGGCTAATACCACAGTCCCCCACGGCGGGGCTCTCTACCAGAAGGGCCCGAAGGTTCTCCAGACGTCCGCTTTTTCGCCGAGTCTGAATCGCATGCGACCCATTCATAATCGCAACCCCGGAAGAGTCGTAGCCTCGGTATTCCAATCGTCGCAACCCTTCTAGAAGGATGGGTGCGGCGGAGGCCCCTCCTACATATCCAATAATACCGCACATAATTTTTATAAATCTAAAAACGTTAGAAATCCTAGTTTCGGTTTGCAAAGCAATCAAAAAAAATTGTCACGAAAACAGTCCTCATTTTCTGGATCCGGCTCTAGAATGAAGAGGACTTATGGCTGAACCCCACAACGCGAAACAACTCAAAGGCACGCTCGCCATCATTATGGGAGGAGGACAGGGAAGCCGTCTCTTCCCCCTGACCCACAGGCGCTCAAAGCCAGCGGTTCCTTTGGCTGGCAAGTATCGGATTGTTGATATCCCGATCAGCAATTGCATCAATTCTGGCATTCGTCAGATGTATGTCCTGACTCAATTCAACAGCGAGTCCCTGAATCGTCACGTGACAAGCGGTTACAAATTTGACCATTTCGGTGAAAACTTTGTTCACATCCTCGCGGCTCAGCAGACACCGGGAGACGACAACTGGTATCAAGGAACCGCCGATGCCGTACGTCAGAATCTCAGTTACTTTCTCGAGAAACCCTACAAATATTTCCTCATTCTAAGTGGGGACCAGCTCTATCGGATGGACTTCCGAAAAATGCTGAAAGAGCACAAGGAGACGGGAGCTGATCTCACGATTGCAACCACCCCAGTAGAGCGTGATCCAGCCCGCGCCTTTGGCCTGATGCATACGGACGAAAGCAGTCGAATCACCGACTTCGTTGAGAAGCCCGGAGGCGATGACGACGCACTTGATAAATTGGTGATGCCCTCTTCTCTTCTGGAGTCTGTCGGTCTCGAGTGCGATGATGAAAGATTCCAGGCCTCGATGGGAATCTATCTGTTCAATCGCGAAGTTCTTGAGGAAGCCCTCAACAACAATCTTCAGGACTTCGGAAAAGACATCATTCCCTCCATCATCGAGAACAGAGATGTCTACAGCCATATTTTCCGAGGCTATTGGGAAGACATTGGAACGATTAAATCGTTCTTCGAATCCAACCTCGAATGCACCAAGGTAGTTCCGGCATTTAATTTCTTCGACCCGGACAATCCGATCTACACTCGCGCACGCCTTCTTCCTGCCAGTAAGATCAACAAAGCCTCGATTGAGGAAGCTCTTATTTCTGATGGCTGCATCATTACAGAAGCTAGCATCGAGCGCTCCATCATAGGCGTCCGCTCCGTGATCGAAAAGGGATGCACCATTTCTAATTCCATCATCATGGGATCAGACTATTACAACAAATCGGTCATCAAAGACGGAGTGAACCAAACCGTGATCCCGATCAGCATAGGCGAAAACTCTCAGATTCATCGGGCCATCATCGATAAGAATGCCACCATCGGAAACAATGTTGTGATCCACCCAGGCGATCGGGTCAATGAGGACGTCGAATACGCCAATATCAGGGACGGCATTGTCGTCGTTCCCAAAGGAACGGTGATCCCGGACAATACGGTCGTATAATATAAAAGAGACCGGTCATCTACGACCGTGCGCTCTTCGCTTCGCGCAAAATTCGCGAAGAGAATGTCTGGCTTCGTGCCTAGAACGAGATCACTCCGTCTCGTGCAATCGTAAGCACTTCTTCAGTCGCCAGATCTTTGACGACAACTCCTTCGGCGCGGATATCGAGAACCTGGAAGTCTTTCTCTCCCGATCCCAGTTGGGAGGTCCTGAAAACATCTCCGGACTTCACGACATAGCGATACTTGGAATTGGGGGCAGTGAGAATTGCATAGGTATCCGAAGATTGACCCGCGACGTCAGTGACAAGCAGGTGTGTCGCACCGCTATCCAAATTCTGCACTTTGACACGGGAGACATCGACCATCCTCCCCTTTCCTTCCTTCGAACTGACGAATTTGCGTGTCACTTCTTTCACTTCGAAAGACGTTCCCGGAATCACTTCACCCGGCTCGACTTCGACAGCCATGTCGACATCGCGATCGAGACGACGAAACTTGGCACGATTGCCATTCACTTTCGCCACGGCAATCGGCAGCGGCTCTTCATGAAACGAAGCAAGGACCATCGACTTTACGGGAGCTTCCCGCGGAGTCTTTGAACGGATGGTAGAACCGTTAAGAGCTACGATAGGCTTGCTCTTTGCTTCTTCGCGAATCTTCATTCGGTCGGGAACGGCGGCGTGCTTTGCCTCCGGACGAGCTTGAACGGCTTCAGAAGAAGCTGCGGCTGCAGTCTCCCCCGTCGGCTCTTCTTCCGTGGCTTCGGCAACGGCCCTGTCAAAGATTTCTTCTGGTGTGCTTGGTGAAGAAACATCAGCCTCGGCAATTTCATTGGGAGCAAGAGTTTCTTCAATAGCACCCTCTGACGACAACGCCTGCTGCGCCAGTGCCATTTCTTTAAGAACTTCCTGGCTCTCCTCAGTGACACCCCACTGATCAGGCGAAAGTATCAGCGTTTTCGCCTCTTCAAACCCTGCACGCTCGGCGAGATTGGCAGCCGTCGCTCCTGAATTGTCCTCTGAATACGGGTTCGCCATATTTTGAAGGAGAATCCGAACGGCATCAGTTTTTCCACGCTCGGAAGCAATCATCAGGGGAGTTTTACTTTCGGGGCTTCTCGCGTTGATGTTGGCACCCTGACCGAGGAGTATGCTGATCACTCCCGCGCCGCCACTGAAACTCGCTACGAGAAGGGCATCATCCAACGCTTCTGAAGAAGCCTGACCGGAAAGGAGCGACACCACCTCCGAATGGCCGTTATAAGCAGCAAGCGAAAGAGCACTCCAACCTTCTTGGTCACGAGTCGAAAGATCACTTCCGCGGCTCACCAGGATTCTCGCAACGTCTGCAAAACCCTTTCCAGAGGAAGAAATCAAGGCATCGCGCCCCACACGATTGGTGTGACGGGGATCTGCTCCGAGTCCCAGGACCGCTTCAACAGCATCAAGATGGCCATTCGCCGAAGCTCGAATCAGGGGCGTGTTTCCCTTGTCATCAACCGCGTCGATTTCGAATCCGACTTGCTGAAACAACTGGAGACTCTCGATATCTCCAGCGCCGGCTGCTACGATCATACCTTGAGCAGCCACTTCGTATCCGTTTTCTTCCAACTGTTTATGGGCCGTTTTTTGCGGATCGCTGCAGCTACTCAGAAATAGGTTTCCCAGAATGAGAGTGAGGAACCCCCAACGGAGAGAAGTGGGAGAGTTTTGCTGAGAAATTGTCATAATTCGACTCTATCTGGAAATTAGAACTTTAATCTTTAAGCACAATGAGCACAATAATTATTTAAAATTTATTAACTGTTTAGCAGCATGAAATAAAAGTTTCAGGACTGATGTCGGTTTCTCTCGGGAAAGCCTGATCTCACAAATTCCTCTTGTTTCCCCGTCCGGATCGTTCTTCTCTCTCTCGTGAAAGTAGACTTTCTTATCGTTGGCCAAGGACTGGCCGGTTCTCTCCTTGCTTGGCAACTGGTTCAGCGGGGTAACCGAATCCTTGTCGTGGACCGAGACGAGGCAGGGACTTCTTCGAAAGTGGCAGCCGGACTTGTCACTCCTATCTCGGGTTCAAAGTTCAAATTGCCCGAAGACCTAAAGACCCGTCTGGCTTCAGCCTCTCAGTTTTACTGGAATGCCGAGGAAGCGACCGGCGAACGTTTTTTTTATCACACTCGCATCGCTCGGCTGTTCAGAAGTGAAGAAGAAGGGCGGCGCTGGGAAGAACAACGTGAACGCAATCCGGAGTTGGAGGGATTTCATTTTCCGCTCACTCTCCCTGAGTCCTTTTCTCAACCTGCTCATGGGGGCTTCGAGATGGCACAAGGCGGATGGCTCGATGTTCCTACTTTCCTAGAGGCGACGAGACAGTGGCTACTCGAACAGGTTTCCTACGCGATTGGATCCGTAGATTCGAGAGACATCGAAGAATCTTCCGATGGAATCCGATGGAAGAATGTGGCGGCGACTCGAGTCATTTTTGCAGAAGGATGGAAGGCCAATGAAAATCGGTTCTTCAAATGGCTCCCCGCTAACCCTGCTGCTGGTGATATTCTTACACTTCGAATTCCTAGGTTTACGACAGGAGGGCGTATTGTGAATCAGGGAAAATGGCTCCTTCCTCTGGGCAACGATCGATTCAAAGTCGGCTCCAACTATCGACACGATTTCACCTCCGAAAGCCCCTGCTCTGCCGCGAGAGAAGAGTTGGAGACCTTTGTTCGCTCGCTAACCAATCTTCCCTTTGAAACCATTCTGCACGAGTGTGCGATCCGCCCAATCATTCGTCGAAGTCAGGTCTTCGCGGGAATCCACCCAAGCCACCCCGGGATCGTTTTGTTCAATGGCCTCGGCTCAAAGGGCGTCCTGAACGGGCCCTGGCATGCCTCCCAACTTGCCGATCTGCTTGTCGATGGAACGCCCCTACCTGACTCGGTCGATATCCGATCCAATTTTATTTGAATCATGGTGAGTTCTTCGAAAGTCCTGCCGCGAGCGACTGAGTTAGCGCATCAACTGCATCGCGAAAATCTCTCATTGGGAGACCGAACGATCGACGCCACCGTGGGAAACGGACACGATACCCTCTTTCTTGCAAAGCAAGTCGGTTCGGAAGGAAAGGTAATCGGATTTGATCTTCAAAGAATCGCCATTGAGCGGACACGGAAAAAGACAGCGGCGCTTCCCCAGGTCGAGCTTCATCATCTCGGTCACGAAAAACTCGAAGACGTAGTCCTAAAGCCAGTCCAGGGAGTTCTTTTCAATCTTGGCTACCTACCGTCAGCAGACAAATCGATCATCACTCGTCCCGAAACTACCCTCCAAGCATTGCAGACGGCACTCGCCGTTCTTGATGTCAGAGGTCTTCTCACCGTTGCTCTCTATGGAGGACATGAGGGAGGTTCAGAGGAATGCGAGGCCGTTCTCGAATGGGCGAACCAGCTGGATCAATCGTACTGCTACGCCTCTCACTATCAATTCCTCAACCTGAGGAATTCGCCTCCTTCACTGCTCGCAGTTGAGCGCATCGGCGGACAGAAAGAAATCTGATTGCCCCACGAATAGAGTGTGGACAAACATCACGGAGAAAGAACCGCACTCGAGTCAACGAAGACGGAAACAAAGATTCCCTTCGCTTCCGATTCACTGTTTCTCGAAGAACACAGCTACTTCTTGCCCTTCTTTTTCTTCGCAGCACGCGGCTCCGGCATAGGATCTTCAGTAACCTCATACACGTCCCGAAGCCGATCGAGCTCAGCTTTCAGCTCTTTCTGCTTCTCGGCATACTCGGGCTTTCCATAAACCGACATCATTTCTTCTGGATCCTTGGTCAGGTCGAACAGTTCCCACTCATCGATGTGGTAGTAATGGATCAGCTTGTCGCTCCCATTCGTCACTCCGTAGTGGCGGGCAACGCTATGAGCACCGGGAAATTCGTAGTAGTGGTAGTAAAACGACTTCCTCCAATCCTCAGGAGTATTTCCTTTGAACAGAGGAGCCAGGCTCACGCCCTGCATATCGCCGGGGACATCGACTCCAGCCACATCCAGGAAAGTTTCCGCAAAGTCGAGGTTCGAAACGATGTCATGGTTTTCGCTACCTGCCTCGATCACACCGGGCCACTTCGCCAGAAGAGGTGTCTTGAGCGACTCCTCATACATCCAGCGCTTGTCGAACCAGCCGTGTTCACCGAGATACCAACCCTGATCGCTCGAGTAGATCACGAGAGTATTTTCTTCGAGTCCGGCTTCCTTCAAATAGTCGAGAACATCCCCGACCGAGTCATCGACCGACTTCACGCAGCGAAGATAGTCTTTCACGTAACGCTGGTACTTCCATTGGATGATTTCTTTCTCTGACATCGAATCCCGCTGCGCGAGATAAGCATCATTCTTGGGTTTGTAGGCAGTATTCCATGCTTCAAGCTGCTCTTTCGTGAGTCCACGCGGTTGATTCAGCTTCAGGTCATTGTCATTGAGGTGCCGCTTGATCTCCATCGTCTGCTTCGCAGCAGGACTCGCGCGATTGGAGTAATCATCAAAAAGCGTATCCGGCTCAGGAATCGTCACATCGTCGAGCCAGGTCAGGTATTTCGGTCCAGGAGCCCAATTGCGGTGAGGAGCCTTGTGCTGGAACATCAGCATGAAAGGCTTATCCGGATCGCGAGTCTCCGCGAGCCAGTGTAGGGCCTTGTCCCTGATGATGTCCGTGGTGTAGCCCACATTGGATTCTTTCGTCGCTTCTGACTCGATTCCACCTTTGAGCATCGGCGGGTTGTAGTAGGGCCCCTGTCCGACAAGTACATCAAAATAATCAAATCCCTGAGGCGTCGATTTTAGATGCCACTTTCCGATTACGGCCGTCTGGTAACCCGCCGTGCGAAGCAGTTTTGGAAAAGTCTGCTGGGAACCGTCGAAAGTATTTCCGTTTCGAACAAAACCATTCAGGTGACTGTATTTACCGGTTTGGATAACGGCACGACTTGGACCACAAATGGAATTGGTGACATAGCATCGAGTGAACTTCATCCCATCTTCAGCGATGCGATCCAAATTTGGCGTCGATATCCGCGATGCGTCGTAAGCGCTCAGAGCCTGCTCGCAATGGTCATCGGTGAAAATAAAGACAATGTTAGGCTTTGCTACCGCCTGCGAGGCCAGGGTAAGGAAAACGCCCCAGACTAAAAGAAAAAATCGGAATCCAGTCATGGCAAAGGGTCTACACTTCTGCCTCATAGAAGGCAATCGCAAAACCTTTGCTCGAATGACGCATCTGCGCGGAATGGTTGACTCGTTACCTCATACGATTAGCTTACCCTATTAGTCGTCTATGAACCGTATGAAACCGATTTTCTCATCACTCCTTCTCGGCTTCTCTCTCCCACTGCTTTCGTTGGAAAACGTTCTCGCGGTTGATTACCAGGAGGAAATCCGCCCGATCTTGAACGGCAAATGCTTCAAATGTCATAGCGGCCCCAGGGCAAAAGGAAAGCTGCGGATGGATACGCCAGATAACTTTTCAAAACGTGTCGGCGGAGAAGACCCCGTCATTGTCCCCGGCAATGCCGCAACCAGCCTCCTCGCTATCAAAGCGGGCCTCCCACGCGAGGATGGGGACGCGATGCCTCCTCCTCCCGCTCGCGCTCGCGGTGCCGAAGCGATGACTTCGGTCGAACTGAACCTCGTGAAACAATGGATCCAGGAGGGAGCCAATTTCGAAAAGGGCGAAGCAACCGAAGCTACGGAACCGGCGGCAGAAATGAAACAGGAGCTTCTCGACTGGACCAATTTTGAAGGCAAATCTCTCAAGGCTGCCTTCATTCGCGCCGAGGGCACCAACGTGATCCTGAAAATGGAAAATGGGAGCGAAATCCCCTACCCCTATGACAAGCTCAGTGCCGAAAGTCAGGAGCTAGCCAAAAAATTGGCTTTAGAATAGGAACTGAGACGGATGTCAGGCTGACTCCGGCAGAAAGGTTGGAATACTGATCCCTTGAATGGGCTGGGCATCTCCAATCACCTGGCCAAAGTGAAGTTCGCAATTCTTCGCTCCAAGTTGGTAGCCAACTTGGACCACCTCGGATTGGTCCGCAGGCAGCAAAAAGACAACTGAATTTCCTCGGAATCGATCGATCTGAGCTCGCAAAAGAGCTTCGAATGAAGCCACCTTTCGCACTGCTCCGGGACCGATCATTCGAACTGCCGGATGATCGATGCTGACAAGAAATCCATCGACTTCGCCATCTTCATTCTCCGATACAAGCGTCTGCCAGTTTCCCGAGCTGTTCTCGAGGAAATAGCAGTAGTCCTTTTCTCGCGAAATCCCACTGACTTCAAATTCCAGCTGTCCCAGGGCCATAAGATCAGTCAACTCGGCTTCGCGAACCTTAGGGAGTTCACTCTCGACATCGGGCAAGCCTCGGTTGGGAACCTCGAGAATCATATCCTGGTAGATCTGATGAGGTGTGAAGCCGGCTCGACTGTAGAGTGAAAACGAATCCAGGTTCAGCGCGCTGGAGACAAGGCGAAGCGGAAGCTCCTTCTCCTCAGCGATCTTTTTGATCTCCTTGAGCATGATCCCCGCAATGCCTTTCCCGAAGGCAATCGGATGAACATTCAGAATACCAAGCGAAACATGAGTTTCACGCGGATGCACAAAACAGGATCCTACGATCCTCCCAGACATCTCGTTCACCACGACCACCCCACCCCCTTCGTCGAGATCTTCATAGACTTCACAAAAGATCAGGCAATCTTCGGGTTTTCCGGAAAAAACGGGGTGCCCCAGATTTTGGAGATACCAACTGTTGGTGGAAAGAAAGATCAGTTCGGCGACCTCATCGAAGTCCCCGGGCATCATCGTCCGAAGTGAGAACATTTCTCCGGTGTAGCGATTTCGAGGAGAAAACGCAACGCTATAATAGGCAGGACACAGGGCCCTTCCGAGGAAGGGCTACATCACCATCCCACCATCGACGGTCAAGACTTGTCCCGTGATGTAACGAGCTTCTTTGCCTGCAAGGAAAAGGACGGCATTTGCGATGTCTTCGGTATCACCGAAGGATCCGAGTGGAATATCCTTTTTGATCTGCTCCTGGATTTCCTCGGTCAATTCACCGGTCATATCGGTGACAATAAAACCGGGAGCAATCGCGTTTACACAGACCTTGCGAGCTGCAAACTCCTTCGCTAGAGCCTTGGTGAACCCAATCAAACCTGCCTTGCTCGCCGCGTAGTTGGATTGCCCTGCATTGCCCATCAAACCGATCACGGAACTGATGTTGATTATCCGAGCCTGATCCGCCTTCAGCAGAGTCCGCTGAAATGCCTTCACCGCGTTGAAAGCTCCCTTGAGGTTGGTATCGAGCACGGTATCCCAATCTTCTTCGCTCATGCGAAGAGCCAGTCCGTCGCGGGTGACTCCGGCGTTGTTGACGAGAATACTGACGGGGCCGAGATCCGCATTGACCTGCTTTCCGAAAGCTATCGTCGAATCGTAATCTGCAATATCGACAGCATAAGGCTTCGCCTCTCCTTTGCTGAGAGCGTTCAGTTCATCAGCCGTCGCCTGAGAGTTGGCCTCGGTTCGGCTCGCGATCGCGACCTTGGCTCCGGCCTCTACGAAGGCGCGGGCAATCTCTTTTCCGATTCCCCGGCCCGATCCGGTCACGACGACAACTTTATCTGCAAACTGACTCATGTCCGCTAAGTCTCATATCCCGCTTTCCGCTGCAACAAAAAGATTCCAGCATACAGGATCGAATCGCCTTTCTGGGAACAACGGGCCTTCGCCCTCTGTCACTTCAGAGGAAGGCGATAAACGGCAGCCGTATTCTTCCAGTAGTAGTGTTCACGAGCGCTATGACCTTTTTCACTGAAGAACTGATCCACCAGTTTGAGGAAACTCGCATAGCTACCGGACCGCTTTGTCACTGGCCAGTTACTTCCATAGACAAGCCGCTCTTTCCCAAAGCTTTTCCAAAGCACCTCAAGAACAGAATAATAGTGACTGATCTCCTGGGAAGCGGGCTGAGGCACCGAACGCTGGTAGAGTCCCGAGATCTTGCAGTAAACATTCTTGTTTTCTGCGAGACGCTCAACCGCAGCAATCCACTCGGAGCTCGGTGCCTTGCCATCGAAGTCATATCCAAGGCAATGATTCACAACGATGTGCAGATCTGGCACGGCGCGCGCTACAGCATCGACCTTCTCAATTCCCGGGATCCCTCCGCTGTTGGTGAGATAGTCCATCGCAAGTTCATGCTTCGCGAGAACACGCAAATTCGTGAGAACTTGCTCGTCGGTAAAGTCGATCGGATCGGAACCTCTCGGACGAATTCCGAGAAAACGAGTATCCTTCTTAAATCGCTGAATCAATGATTCAAAATCGTCGCGGTTCACATCGATATTACCGACGAGGCCAATGTAGAAGTCATCGTCTTTGACCAAGTCGAGAACCCATTGGTTGTCCTCGAGCTGATTGCTGGCTTCGACAACTATCACTCCCGTTACTCCGGCAGCCTTAGCGACTTGAGAATACTCAGCTGGCAGATGGGGTTTGTAGAGCACCTCGTCCGTCTTCGGAGGCCAGGACATCTCCACATCACGAGTCGTATCATAAAGATGGATGTGAGTATCCACGATATGCTTAATGCCGGGCATCGAATCTGCCGGGGCAGCTAAGGGAAGTCCTACGAAGGAAATTATGGAAAAGAGAAGGGCCAGTTTCATTTTCATTTCAGTGCTGTTTTTTATGGTTTTGGCAAGTTCCAGAAAAGAGATGGGAGAGTATCAGTTCCTACCGACGCGAAAGGTAGGAGGTTTGGAGTGAGATGCCAATCACGGATTAAAGTTGCTTTCACCCACGTATGGCTCATCCCGCAAACCGTCTCATCATTTCGCTGAAACAACTGGTAGAAATGGATTCGAATGTCCACCATCTACCACCGATTAATCCTCAAACCTTCATGAAGCTGTGTTTACCCTCTGCCCTCCTGTTTTTGCTCCCTTGCCAACCGTCTCAGTCCGCAGACTGGCCCCAGGGATCTGGAAGACATGGAAGCTTTCAAACCGATAATGAAGCCCCTACGGAATGGAGCGTCGTTCGAGAACAAAATCTGCGCTGGAAAGTCATTCTCCCCGAAACTGGCCAGAACACTCCGGTGATCGCCGAAGGAAAAGTTTTCTTCTCCACCTTGAAGCCAGTCGATGCCGATGCATCACTTGGAAAGGACATTCTCGCTTGGTGTTACGACGCAGACTCAGGGGTGGTCCTCTGGAGTAAGGAGATCACGGGAAAACATCCGCTTCGGCTCTCCGGCTGCTTCAGTGACAGCAGTTCCCCGCCAGCAGTTTGCGACGGAGAACATGTCGTCTTTGTCAATGCCTCAGGCGGCATCGCCGGCTTCGATCTCGAGGGAGAACTGATCTGGTCTCGCGACACTCTCAGCGTGGGTCGCACCCTGCCTTTTCTCTGCGATGGAAAGTTCATTTTCACGAGACAGGTCTATCCCCCCGAGCCCGATGGAAACTTCCCTCACAAGTATGCCGACTCTCCGCGTGAAATGTGGACTCAGCTCCAAGCCCTCGACATCAAGACCGGGGAAGAAATCTGGACGACGGAATGCGGCGTCAACATGGGCTGTGCTGTTCTCCCCGAAACACTTCCCGACGGACGCGCCGTCGCCATGGTTGGACGAGGCGGTGGTCACGGCCCTCCTGAGAAACCCGCTGGAGTCTCCGTAGTCGATCTCGCGGATGGAAGTACCCTTTGGACGCTTCCTCTTGAGGGTTTCATGGCCACCATGAGCTATCGGATTCATGAGGATGCTTTCCATCTATTTCACGGAGGCGAACACCTCTCCGTTGAGGCAACAACGGGGAAAATTCTCCGAAGAACCTCCATTGTTGACCAGGTCGAGTTCCGATCGATGGCTGAAATTTCGATACCGCCTGCCAAAGGGAGAACTATCACGATCCCCAAGAGCAAGAAGAACCGTATGATCACCCAGACCTCGAATCTGCTGGTCGGCCCCTGGCACTACTTTCGCTGCTACACAAAGCCCTGGCTGGGAAGAGTCGATGTGCGATCGGGAAAAGTCGAATATCTCGAGCTTCCGATCCAGTTGAAGCGAACCGCTGAGACGGATCAGGATGAGCTTCTCTCCTACCGGGCACCCAAGAAAAAGGGCGATCCCAAGCTCGAACAGCAGGGCTTTGCCCCCAACTCGATGAAGAATTCCCGCGGTCATGTTGTCTTCGGAGACAAACGATCCAAAGGTAGTGGTTGGGGTCATGTCGCATCCTCCATTCCCAGTGTCGCGGGAGAGCATCTCTATGTCCCGGTGATGAATGGCACCGTTTATGTCCTGCGGTGGAACGCAGACGTTCTCGACAAAGACGCAGTCGTAGCAATCAACGATCTCGGGCCTGTTGGCGAATCCTACCATCGCGCCAGCCTGTCTTTCTCGCAGGGCCGAGTTTACGCCCACACAATCCGAGAACTAATCTGTATAGGGCCCAGAATAAAAAAATAGAATTATTGGACGTCCGTCGTCGCGTACCTACTCGTGAGAAAAGGCGGCCTTACCATGGAATCTCTGTATCTCACTGTCATGCACCCTGCCTCCCTCGTATTCCGGATTTCTCTAATTCCCCTCCTCTTTGGATTTGGGAACCTACGCGAGACCAAGGCGGTAGATTTCGCCAAAGAGGTGCTACCTATCCTATCGGACAAATGCTTTCAATGTCACGGACCGGATCAGAATCATCGGGAAGCCGATCTGCGGCTCGACACGTTTACAGGAGCGATCTCTGATCTTGGAGGCTATGCCGCACTCGCTCCCGGGAAACCGGAAGAGTCGGAGTTGATCTTTCGAGTCGAAGACGAGGAGGATCCGATGCCCCCTCGAAAGAGCAATCTCACTCTCACCGAAAGCGAAAAGTCGATTCTCCGTGAGTGGGTCGCTTCCGGCGGGGAATATGCGGAGCACTGGTCTTTTGTCCCTCCTAAGCGCCCCGCCATTCCCGAGATCAAAGGACAAGACCATCCCATTGACGCCTTTCTCGCGGCTCGGCTCAAGAAGGAGCAGCTCTCATTTGCTGGTGAGGCGTCCCCCGAACGACTCATCCGGCGGATCACTCTTGATCTCACCGGGCTTCCGCCAACACTGGAAGAAGTCGATCACTTTGTCGCTGATTACGCTCAACGCGGAGACACCGCCTATTCGGCACTCGTTGACCGGCTCCTCGCCAGTCCCCGCTATGGGGAAAACATGGCCCTCCCCTGGCTTGATGCAGCTCGTTTCGCTGACACCGACGGGTATCAGTTCGACGGTCCACGCCATCAATGGCGCTGGCGCGACTGGGTCATCAGTGCCTACAACCAGCATATGCCCTTCGATCAGTTTACGATCGAACAGATTGCGGGCGACCTTCTTCCGAACCCGTCTCTCGATCAGATCATTGCAACAGGGTTCAATCGCAATCACCGCTACAATTCGGAGGCCGGTCTCGTCGTCGAAGAATTCCTGCTCGAGAATGCGGTCGACCGGGTCGACACCACTTCAACGCTCTGGATGGGGCTCACGGTGGGCTGCGCTCGCTGTCATGACCACAAATACGATCCTATTTCTCAGAAAGACTACTACCAGCTCATCGCATTCTTTAACAGCGTCCCCGAAGCAGGACGGGCGATCAAGAATGGGAATTCTGAACCCGTCATCCTCGCTCCCACCGCAACACAAAAAGAAGAGTGGGACAGGCGGAAAAACGATCTCGCTGCGATGAAGGCCGCCCTAGCTCCCGGAGATACTTCTCAGAATGGAGGGCAACTGATCAACCGCCATCTCACCGCCCACTACCCCTTGTCTTCCATTCCTGACAAAGACGCAAAGACAACTGGCTCTCTAGCGGTGGAAGAAAAAGCCCTCGTTTTCGATGGCGAGTCTTCCTTGGAAATTGCAAAGCAGAGCAAAAGTCTGAGCCTTCGCGCCAACACACGCTTCACATTCTCCTTCTGGATTCGACTCCTTGACGATCGGGATGCCATCGTTCTTTCTCGACAAAAGGGTGGCACGACTCGTCCCGGTGTCGAGATTGCTCTTGTTGAAAAGGGAAAGCTTCGGTTCGACCTCATCTCTCGCTGGCTCGCCGGAGCGGGTCGTGTCACCACCCAGGAAGCCATTCCAGTGGGATTATGGACTCACGTCACAATCAGCAATGATGGATCTCAGAGTGCCAATGGGCAGCTCATCTATCTCAATGGAAAGCTCGCTCGAACGAAGGTGGGCTACAACACCAACAGCAATGTCGGGGGCGTTTCGGAGAAGGAACCCCTTCGCATCGGACATGGGATACGACCTAGCTCGAAAAAATTCGCCGGGGCAATCCGTGATCTGCGACTCTACCAAACTGAGCTCTGGTCGGAAGAAGTGGCTCTTCTTGCGGCTCCTTGGGGAAGTGAGCAACGAAAGCACTTCTCCCGAGTCAAGATGACGCCGGAATATTCCGCCTACGTGAAAGCTCGCGAAGCCCTCGAGAAATTCGAGGCAACGCTCCCCAACCTGATGGTGATGAAGGAAGCAGAAGAGCCCAAGGAAACCTTTCTCCGAAATCGGGGCGTCTACCACGACCATGGTGACAAAGTGAACCGCGATGTGCCAGCCCATTTACCGCCCCTCCCGAAGGATGCTTCGCGGAATCGACTGGGCTTCGCGAACTGGCTCGTCTCGCCCGAACATCCATTGACGGCACGAGTGGCCGTAAATCGTTACTGGCAGAAGTATTTTGGAACCGGACTGGTGAAGACTGTAGAAGACTTTGGGCTGCAGGGCGAACTCCCCAGTCACCCGGATCTTCTCGACTGGCTTGCGACCGAATTTGTTCGAACAGGATGGAATGTTGCAGCAATGCAGAAATTGATCGTGACCAGCCACGCCTACCGGCAAGACTCACGTATGACATCAGAGGGCCGGGAAATCGACCCTGAAAACCGCCTCCTCGCCCGTGGGCCTCGGATGCGGCTGACCGGTCATGCTATTCGCGATCAGTCACTCGCTCTTGCCGGCCTTCTCGCGGAAGAAATCGGTGGCCCTTCGGTGAGTCCCTATCAACCCACCAATCTCTGGTCGGAGATGAGCATGGGAATGAAATACAAGCAATCTGGAGGAAACGACCTCTATCGGCGCAGTCTCTACACGATCTGGAAACGCACGGTCGCTCCGCCCACTCTGGCAGTTTTTGATTCCGCGGACCGAGAGGCCTGCTGGGTCAACCGAAAGGAAACCAACACTCCTCTGCAAGCCCTCACCTTGCTCAATGAAACAGGCTACGTCGAGGCAGCCCGCCATCTCGCAGTTCGCATTCTCAAGGAGGGCGGAGAGGCCCCTCTTGATCACGCCTTCCGCCTTGTCCTCGCGAGAAATCCAACCGCTGAGGAATCGGAGGTCCTATCCAAAGCGATTGAAAACTATCGCGCAGACTTTACCGAGCGCCCTGCGGCCACGAAAGAACTTCTTTCGATTGGAGCATCACCACCCAGTGGAGGCTTCCCAGAAATAGAACTCGCCGCGTGGACCACACTCGCGAATGTCCTTCTTAACCTCGACGAAACGATCACCCGCAAATGAGAACGAACCCATTTTCTTCGTCCCCTCCTCTCACGCCCGCTAGTCGTCGCGAGTTCCTCACCCGAAGTGGGGCTGGTCTGGGCGGCATCGCCCTGAGCTCCCTTCTCCAGAACGATCTTTCCGCCGCGGGCACCTACAAGCCAGTGGCGCCCAAAGCGAAACGGATCATCTACCTCTTCCAAAGTGGTGGACCACCTCATCACGATCTATTCGATCCCAAACCACATCTCGACAAAGTTCACGGACAAGAGGTTCCTGACTCGGTGTTCAATGGGCAGCGTCTTACAGGGATGACTGCAGGACAGAGTTCTTTCCCGGTTGCTCGATCGACTTTTGAGTTCAAGAAATTTGGGAAGTCAGGAATGGAACTGAATGCCGATCTCCTCACGGGACTCGGAAGCATCGCCGACGATGTCGCCTTGATTCGCTCGATGCACACCGAGGCGATCAACCACGATCCTGCGATCACTTTTTTCCAAACCGGATTCCAACTCGCCGGGAGGCCAAGCATTGGCGCGTGGTTAGGGTATGGGCTCGGAAGTGAAAGCGAGAATCTCCCCGCCTACGTCGCGATGACTTCGAACAAGAGCGGCCAGGCTCTCTATGATCGACTTTGGGGGTCCGGGTTTCTCCCCTCAAAGCACCAAGGGGTGAAATTCCGCTCTTCGGGCGACCCCGTTCTCTACCTTTCCAATCCGAAAGGCATGACGAGTGACCTGCGACGTTCGACGCTCGATCATATCGGCGAACTCAACCAACTTCATCACGATGATTTCGGAGATCCAGAAATCGAAACACGGATCGCCCAATACGAAATGGCCTTCCGCATGCAATCATCTGTTCCCGAACTGACCGATCTAAGTAAGGAACCGGATAGCACTTTCGAACTCTACGGAGAAGATGCCCGAAAACCCGGAACCTATGCTTACAACGCTCTTATGGCGCGAAAGCTTTCCGAGGAAGGCGTCCGATTCGTTCAGCTTTTTCACCGCGGGTGGGACACTCACAGCGGACTGCCGGGGCAGCTTCGTGCACGCACCAGGGAGACAGACCAGGCCAGCACCGCACTAATCAAAGACCTGAAGATGCGAGGACTCCTCGACGAGACACTTGTCATCTGGGGCGGAGAATTCGGACGAACCGTCTATTGCCAGGGCAACCTCAGTGAGAAGAGCTATGGCCGAGATCACCATCCTCGCTGCTTCTCCATCTGGATGGCAGGTGGAGGAATCAAAGGAGGAACCGTTCATGGAGAAACCGACGACTACGGATACAACATCGCGAAAGACCCCGTGAGCATTCACGATCTACACGCTACGATTCTCCACTTAATGGGCATTGATCATGAGCGCCTCACCTACCGATTCCAGGGAAGGCGCTACCGACTCACCGATGTTCATGGAGACATCGTCAAACCGGTCCTTTCCTGACACACCTTTATTTTCAGCCATGAAGTCCTCCTCCATTCTTGCCACCGCCGCTGTGGCCGCTTTTGCAACCCTGCTCTCAGCTGCCGAGAAGCCAAACGTGATCTATATTCTCGCCGATGACCTCGGCTATGGAGACCTTTCCTGCTACGGGCAGAAGAAGTTCACTACGCCCAACATCGATCGACTCGCCGAAGAAGGGCTGAAGTTTACCGCTCACTACTCTGGAAACACTGTCTGCACACCCTCACGAGCTGTTCTCATGACGGGCCAGCACTCAGGGAAGGTCTACGTACGGGGAAACCTCAAGGCGGAAGTCGGAGCGGCTCTGGATCCTGCGATGACGGTCCTTCCTGAAGTTTTCCGGGCTGCAGGATACGCCACCGGACTCTATGGGAAATGGGGCCTTGGCCCCACCCACCATCAAGGAGCGGATAGCCCGCTCACTCATGGCTTTGACGAGTTCGCGGCTTGGAAGAGCCAGACCATCGCCCACACCTACTATCCTTCGACCTGGGTCGTAAATGGGAAAGAACTCCCACTCAAGAAAGGAACCTACGTGCACGATCTCATCATGGAAAAGGCGTTTCAGTTCATCGAGAAAAACGCGACTTCGAACACGCCCTTCTTTTGCTATATCCCGACAGCAGTGCCTCATGCGGCGATGCAAGCTCCTGCGGAGCTCCACGAGAAATGGCGAAAAGAGTTTCCCCAATTCGACAAGAAGATTGGGAAATACGGAGCAGGCGATGAAGACTGCCCTGATGTGAAGAATCCGATCGCCGGCTTTGCCGCGATGATGGAGAATCTCGACAATCAGGTAGGTGAAATCCTGACAAAACTCGAACATCTC
Source organism: Verrucomicrobiales bacterium (assembly GCA_965657775.1). Classification (GTDB taxonomy): domain Bacteria; phylum Verrucomicrobiota; class Verrucomicrobiia; order Verrucomicrobiales; family DEV007; genus Arctic95D-9. The sequence continues at coordinate 519,520 of CBFHPY010000003.1, read as the reverse complement.
GGCATTGATGAAAATACTTTTATTGTCTTCACGAGTGACAACGGAGCCCACAAGGAAGGCGGACATGATCCAACATTCTGGAACTCCTCAGGCAATCTTCGCGGTCACAAACGCGACATGCATGAAGGCGGAATCCGAGCTCCCATGCTCGCACGCTGGCCGGGCACTATCAAAGCCGATACGACGACTACGCACATGAGTGGCTTTCAGGATATTCTCCCCACCGTCGCGGATATCATCGGTCAGCCGGTTCCGGAACAGAACGATGGCATCTCGTTCTTCCCGACCCTCAAGGGCGAAAATGACGCGCAGAAGAAGCATGACTACCTCTACTGGGAATTCTGGAAGAACGGCCCCAGTTGGTTTTCGCAGGCGGTAAGGATGGGCAATTGGAAGGCGTATCGCGAGGGCAGAAAACCCATTGAACTATACGACCTTGAGAAAGACCCTTTCGAAAAGAACGATCTCGCTCCACTATTTCCCGAAGAGGTCAAAGCGATGGCTGACCGAATGGAAAAAGCCCACACTCCACTTCCGAAAAAGAAATAGTCGTGTCCCACCAACCTTCCCCCTTTCGGCGAACAAGAGCGAAAGCCGTCGTTCTCTCGCTCACGCTTTTGTCCCTCCTTGTGCCTCTGGTCACCGAGGGAGTCGAGAAACCTAATATTTTCTTCTTCTTTGCCGATGATTGGGGACGTTATGCCGGAGTCTATTCCAATCCTGACAAGCCCTCACTAAGCGATGTTCTCAACACTCCCCACATCGATCGCATCGGGAAAGAGGGAGTTGTTTTCGAAAATGCTTTTGTCAACGTCGCCTCATGTGGCCCGTGCCGAGCATCCCTCGCCACCGGCCGCTATTTCTGGAACTGCGGCAGCGGAGCGTTTCTGAACGGGAAAACAAGCGATTGGAAAGGCCACGAAAACCAAATGGCCAGATTGGTAAAGTTCGCAGATCTCCTCCGAGAAAGTGGATACCATGCCCAGAAGTCGCTGAAAACATTCGCCTTTACTTCCAGCAAACCAACCAACGCCAGGAAGACTTTTGGCAAGGTGGGATACGAACGCTACGGCCTCTATGTAGGCGCAGCGAAAGATGACACCCAACGCAAAGAACGCCATGATGAGGTTGTCGAAAACTCCCGTCGTGAGATGCAGCGCGTCCTCGTCGGAACCCCAGAGGATCAGCCTTTCTTCTTCGTATTTGGTTCCATCAACGTCCATCGACCTTATATCTCTGACTCAGGTTCGAAACTCTGGAACATTGACCCCGATTCCCTCGAGGGGCTGATCCCACCCTATCTGCCCGACCAGCACGATATACGTCGCGACTTCTCTGACTACCTCGGCGAGGTGCAGGCTCTCGATCTCATGCTGGGAGTCATGCTGGAGGAACTCGAAAAAGCGGGAGAACTGGACAACACTCTGATCATACTCTCTGGCGACCACGGGATCCCTAGAGTTCCTCGAGGAAAAACGAACTGCTATGATCTGGCATCTCAGGTTCCCTTGCTGGTGCGGTGGCCCGAGGAGATTCCTGGCAATCGCCGGGTCGAAGATTTCGTAAGCGTTCTCGATATCGGTCCTACCCTTCTCGATCTCGCAGGAGTCGATGTGCCCGAATCAATGGATGGGCGCAGTTTTCTCCCTCAACTTAAGAGCAGAGCGAACGGCTGGATCGACTCCAAGCGAAACTCGGTAGTAATCGGTCGCGAGTTACATGTTCACAACTCTCGTCCCGGCAACCTTCCCTACCCCATGCGTGCGATCCGAACAGGAGATTTCCTCTACATTCGCAACTTCAAACCTGACCGCTGGCCTTCCGGAGATCCCCTCGCATTCACGGAAACAGAGGGCAGCAGCAACCGTTATCAAATGGGACTCCAAACACTTTCGGGTTATCGTGACCTCGATGGTAGCCTCACCAAGGCCTATCTACTTGGACATCACCAATCCTCCGAGGCTGCTGGATCGATCGCCATCACCCTCGGCAAGCGCCCTGCCGAAGAGCTCTACGATCTGACAACAGATCCGAATCAGATGACCAATCTAGTCTCCGAAGCAGGTTACCAAGAAACACTCGTCGATTTCCGCGAGCGGGTAGCCGCACTCATGCAAGAAACCAATGACCCCCGCCTCACCGACGGTTTCGACAAAGCGCCGTGGATTGATCCGGCAAAAATCGGGGTGGCACAGTAACGGTTCCTGTTCTCTCCTCTCATTTTTGTATTCAGAAATGAAATACATCTTCCTTGCTCTGTTTCTCCTCGCTTCGGATTCTGTCTTCGCTGAAGACCGACCCAACATCCTCTTTATCCTAGCCGACGACTTGGGCTGGGCCGATACGCCCCTCTATGGGCATACCAAGCTCTATGAAACCCCCAACCTCGAGCGGCTTGCTTCTCGCGGAATGACATTCGATCGCGCCTACACAGCGAGCCCGCTCTGTTCACCTACCCGGTCCAGCATCCTGACAGGTCTCCATCCGGCCCGAACCGGATTGACAGCTCCCAATTGCCACACCCCCCCTGTAATCCTCAAGGCTTCAGCAGGAGAAAGCGCAGCCCCTCATCAGAAACTAACCAAATACACGTCGGTTTCCCGACTCGATCTCAAATACGATACACTCGCAGAGGTTCTGAAAAAGGACGGCTACACCACGGCGCATTTTGGGAAATGGCATCTCGGTGCGGCCCCCTACTCGGCTCTCGAACATGGCTTCGATGTCGACATCCCCAACTTCCATGGCCCCGGTCCGGCAGGAAGTTTCATCGCCCCCTGGAAGTTCAAGAATTTCAAAGAGAAGTATTCAGGAGAGCACATCGAGGATCGAATGGGAGACGAAGCCGTCGCTTTCCTCGAAGAGCACAAAGACAAGCCGTTCTTTCTTAACTACTGGCAGTTTTCAGTTCATGCCCCGTTCGACGCAAAGGCTGATCTAATCGAAAAATACCGAAGCAAAATCGATCCCGATGACGAACAGAGAAGCCCAACCTATGCCGCGATGGTCCAATCACTCGACGAAAATGTTGGGAAAATTCTCGACGCTCTTGATCGCCTCAATCTGAGCAAGAACACAGTGATTATTTTCTATTCCGACAACGGAGGGAACATGTACAACGAAATCGACGGCACGACCCCTACTTCAAACCGACCTCTTCGTGGAGGGAAAGCGAACAACTGGGACGGTGGCGTTCGTGTACCTGCTGTCGTGATATGGCCGGGCAAAACCGAGCCCGGCAGCCGCAGCAATACACTTATCACCAGTACTGACTTTTTTCCCACTCTCCTCGCCATCGCAGGATCTGAAGTCCCTGACAATACCCCACTGGATGGAGTCGACATCAGTCCAGTTCTCCGCGGCAAGCCAATCGATCGGGAGGCAATTTTCACATTCTTCCCCCATTCCACTGGGGTCCCTGATACCCTTCCTCCAAGTGCTTCGGTCTATCACGATGATTGGAAACTTCTTCGCCTTCTCCACAACGGCGAGAATGGCGCTCATGACGACCGGCTTTTCAATCTCGTCGATGACATCGGCGAGACGAGTGACGTCGCCGAATCTCATCCTGAAGTCACCCAGAATCTCGCGGCACGACTCGATCAATTTCTATCCGATACCGAAGCGGTCTATCAGAAACCAAATCCGAATTTTCAGCCGCAGCAAAAGGCCCTTCTGAATCTCGGCATTTCCCCAACAAGAAACTGCAAGCTATCGATCGACAAGGGAGCTATGCTACTATCCTCAAGCGGGGAAAACCCTCACATTACGACACGATTCAAAAGACCGCTTGGGGACGGCAATCTCGAATTAGTCATGGAGATCACCTCCACAAACAACGGCCGCATCGATTTTCGATGGGCGGAGCAAGGAATCAAACCTGCGTTTTACAAGGACCGCCTTGAGCGATCAGGGAATTACAAAGCGAACAAGAAAACTCGGATCTCGATTCCCTTTTCCGCGGCTCATCCGGTGATTTCCTCAAGGATCGATTTCATGCAGAAAAGTGGATCTGTCAAGATTACGGCGATCACGGTATTTCGTGAAGGTAGGCTCCATTGGACAAGTGGAACAAAAGAACAGGAGTAGGATCTCAAGTCACAACTCGCGAGCATTCGCTCAATAGAGAGTGTGAATTTTTCTTTGTCTCCCCGATCCCCGCTTGTTCTCTTTGCTGGTATCTTCCTGGTTGTCGCGGGCCTTCATCTTCTGATCTTCACGCTCAGCACCATGATCCACCCGATGCCACTTCGGGGACACCCAGACTACTTCCAAGCATACAGAACGTGGTGGGCCACGGAATGCGGCCCACCGAATCCGGGGGTTCTGGACTTCACCTCGAAGTTGGAGAATTGCCCCGTTCATAATGCGCACCTTACTGCCGTATCCGTTCCCATCCGGCGAACTTCATCTGCATCTTTCCTTGCTTCAGAGGAAATGAACGACCGCTTTCCTTTCGGTCGGACGTTTATCAAGCGACTACCTTTGCGTCATGGTTCGGGAGGAGTCTCAGAAGGCTTCGTCTCTCAATGCGAGCAGTGCCTCACGCAACAGGCTGAGTGGCTTCAGAAACTAAGTGGTCCACTCCTTGGAAGCTTCGCGTCATCAATCGACGAAATTGCTCCCTTGATCGACCTCGATCAACTTCAGTTTTTCGATACGACATCTCCAAAACCTGGCTGGACATCTCTTGAGGAACCGATTCCACTGCCGACCTTCTTCCTAGACGGTTCGTTGCCCGAAAAATCGCCGGTAAGTCGATAGAGAACGCTACGTGAAGCTCCGGCCTCCCAGCTACCTTGGCTTTTCTGACGGGGCCTTCGACGAGTCGGTCGAAGCCACATTGATTTCCAACTGACATCTGAACTGCCACGCTCGCGGCCTACCTCGATCGCGGTCATATTCGGCACCGGATCCTCTCACAGTTGATTCTCGCCCGCCCCGCAAAACCGCGTTTACGGAGTGACAAAATGAGCGGTGATAGTCTAAAATTATGGCCCACTTCTGATCCCATGAATTCGACCTTCTCCCACCTTGTTCTCACACTCAGTATCGGCCTCTGCCTGTCCTTGTTTCAATCAAATAGTTCTGGTGCCGAGGAATTCCAGTCTCTCTTCAATGGAAAGTCGCTCGAAGGGTGGAAGGGCGCCGAAGGATTCTGGACTGTTACGGAAGGAAGTATTGTCGGGGAAACGACCAAGGAGAACCCAGCCAAAGGAAATACATTCCTCGTCTGGCAGGGCGGTGATGTATCGGACTTTGAGTTCACCTGTAAAGTGAAGTTCGAAGGCAATAATTCCGGAGTCCAATACCGAAGCTCGGCAGTCGATGATGCGGGCGTCGTCCTCAAAGGGTACCAAGCCGATCTCCACCCGAAGCCCGAATATTTCGGTATGATGTATGGCGAGAAACTGGGGAAACGCGGAATCATCGCGACACGCCATCAGAAAGTAAGCTTTTCCAAAGACGGAACGAAGAATATTTTGGCCACCGCCGCTCCATCCGCCGAGTGGGTCAGCACAGAGTGGAACACCCTCCGCATTGTTGCGGTTGGCAATCGCCTCATTCACCTTGTCAATGGAATCGTCACCGTCGACATCACCGATGATCACCCCGAGTCATTACGATCCGGTAAGCTCGGACTCCAGCTCCACGCGGGTCCTGCGATGACGGTTGCCTTTCAAGATCTCAAATATCGTCCTCTGCAAAGAGATCAGGCCAAGCAAGTTCTGACCGAAGCCGCCTCTTTTTTTCCTGCTGAGAAAAGCGCAGCCAAGCCGTCCTCAAATTCCAAAGGGAGTTTTGCATGGGTCTCCGAGGCTCCCAAACCACAGTGGATCTGGCGTGCCGAAAAAACGGACAACAAGCCGATCTATCTGCGCCACCAGTTTCCTCTCGAGGGACAGATCAAGAGCGCTCGACTCTATGCCACCTGTGACAACGGTTCGACAGTCTGGATCAATGAGCAGAATGTCGGAACAAATCCGGACTGGGGTGAACCTATTCGCATTGCCGATGCCTCTAAGTTCCTCCGATCTGGCGCCAACCAGATTGCAATCGCAGCCACCAACCGCGGAGGAATCGCTGCATTTGTGTTCAAGCTCGAAGTCGAAATGGACTCCGGCGAAAAGAAGCACATTCTCTCCGGACCCGACTGGAAGCTGTCAACACAACCACCCGTGGATTGGAAAAAGAACGACTTCGACGACTCCACCTGGACCGCAAAGCTTAAGGGAATGGGCCAATTCGGGGTCAGCCCGTGGGGCGTCGCCGGCATCGCGGGGCCCAAAGGAGGAGGGGGAAATCAATCCCATGATCTTTCCGACACTTCACGTCTCACGGTCGCCAAAGGATTCACGGTCGACTTTCTCTACTCCGTTCCTAAGAACGAGCAAGGCTCGTGGGTTTCGCTCTGCTCCGAGCCAGGCGGAGGATTCTATGCATCCGACCAAGGTGACAAAGGTCTCTATCACATTTCAGTCAGCGACGGCGGCACTGAAATCACTCCGCTAGACCTGAAAGATCCGAGCAACGGAAAGAATCTTTCCGGAGCACAGGGACTTCTCTGGGCTCACGACAGCCTCTGGTTTCATCGCAACGGCGGCCATCTCTATCGCATCACCGATTCCAATGGAGACGGAAAGCTCGATAAGGTAGATCAGCAGCCCTCTTCCAGAGGAGGCGGAGAACATGGAAATCACGCTGTCGTCCTCGACGAAGCAGGGGAAGGCATTTATGTCGTCGGAGGGAACCACGCTGACATTCCTCCCGCGGAATCAATCACTCGTCGGCGAGTCCAATCCTGGAATGAAGATCATCTACTTCCCCGCATGTGGGATGCTCGCGGTCACGCTCGAGGAAGGCTCGCTCCGGGCGGCTGGATCAGCCGCTACGATCCTGAGTCAAAAACGCATGACCTCATAAGCATCGGTTTTCGAAATCAGTATGACGCGACCCTGAACTCAGCTGGAGACTTGTTCGCCTACGATGCGGATATGGAGTGGGATATGGGAAACCATTGGTATCGTCCGACCCGAATTAACTTCGTTGCGAGCGGTTCTGATCACGGATGGCGCAGCGGAACGGGAAAGTGGCCGACCTACTACGAGGACAGCCTTCCCCCCGTCGTCGAAATCGGCCCCGGATCTCCTACCGGATTTGTATCAGGAAAGGACGCCAAGTTCTCCGAGAAGTATCAACGCGCCGTCTATGCTCTCGACTGGACCTTCGGAACAATCTGGGCGATTCACCCTGAACAGGCCGGGGCCGGATACACAGGAACCAAGGATGTCTTCGTTGCTGGAGCACCCCTCCCCCTCACTGATGGGACGATCGGGGAAGATGGTCATTTCTACTTTCTCGTTGGAGGTCGCGGCACCCAGTCAGCGATGTATCGCGTTCGATACACCGGAAAGGAATCGACTCAAAAGGCCGAACCCCTCGACCCGACTCCACAGCGAATTCTTGCCAAAAAGCTGGAAGCCTTTCACGGAGTCGAAAGTCCGGAGGCGATCGAGCCTGCCTTTTCGGGCCTCGGATCGGATGACGTGTTTCTTCGTCATGCTGCTCGCGTGGCTCTCGAATCACAGCCAGTCGATCAATGGGCAGGGCGCCTTCTCCAAACCGAGAATCCAACGGCATTGATCGCCGGTGCCGTCGCTCTCGCACGAAGTGCTGAATCGAGCTACCAATCGGAAGTTGTCGACGCACTTCTTGCTATCGACTTCGATAGGCTGCAGGAACGCCAGAAGCTGGGATACCTTCGTGCCGTCGCGCTCACCTTTATTCGACTTGGTGAACCGACCCGGAATCAACAAGCTGACTTCATCGCGATGCTTGACCGTCATCTCCCAAGTCACAGTGCCGATCTTAATACCGAGCTGATCCGAGTCCTCACCTACCTCCAGTCCCCGACCGTTGTTTCGAAAACGGTAGCGCTGATCTCGGATCGTGGCACCTCCGAAATTCCGGACTGGACCGAAATTGCGGCTCGAAACGCCCGCTATGGAGCCAACGTTCAGAAGTTGCTCGATAACCCTCCTCCGAGCCGAGAGATCTACTATGCGATGATGCTCGCCAATGCCCGCAATGGGTGGACCCTTGAAGGTCGTCGGACGGTTGTGGAGCTGCTGAACGATGGCGCCAAGACCTCGGGTGGTGCGAGTTTTCCGGGCTTTCTTGCCAACATTCGAGATCTCCATCTTGCTGGCATGACTAACAATCAGAGAACAGCACTTGCCGACATCTCCGGAGAGAATTTCAATCCCGTCCCCGACTTTCCCATCCAGCCGATCCAAGGTCCAGGGAAGAACTGGACTGTCGTGGAAGCTTCGAAAAACCTGAACTATCGCAAAGCGGATTTCGAGCGCGGACGAAGCCTCTACTTTGCGACAAGCTGTGGAGCCTGTCACCGGCTTGGCGGACTGGGCGGCGACATCGGTCCAGATCTGACAAGCATTCCAAACAAGTTTGATAACGCTTATGTGCTGGAGGCGATCATCAATCCGAGCAAGGACATCTCGGACCAGTATGGAATGTTTGAAGTCACCCTGACAAACGGATCAAAGTTCACGGGTCTCTATGTTGAGAATGGCGAGGATGTCTCGATCTACCCTCCGGATCACACTGCTGAACCAACTCGCGTCAAGACCAGCGACGTCAAAGATGTGAAGCAACTCGAAATTTCCCAGATGCCCCCCGGACTCATCAACAGCCTCAACCCGGATGAAGTCCGCGATCTCATGGCCTACCTGATGTCGAGTGGAAACAAGGAAGCGAAGATCTACGGTAAGTAGGATCTCACTTCCTTGGTTTGGGGTTGAGACAAAAGAACCCGACGATCGCTTTTCCTGATCAGCACCGGCAGCGGCGCATTGCCTTTCCGCTTCTTCGCACCGCCTATCACAGCAACCACTGTGATATTGGCTACTGTGACTTGGTGTAGATTACCCGACCATTCTAAAGAGTCATTGGAACGCTATTGCGCCTTTGATCCATGAGCCAAAACGGAATTCGGTATCCCCACGCTATCTCCATGAAACGAATCCGATTGTCTCTCACTTTGCTGGCAGCAGTGCATCTTCTCCTAGCTTCACTTGTGCACTCAAGCGATCAACCCAACTTCGTCTTCATCCTCGTCGATGACCTCGGCAAAGAAGATCTCGGGATTGAGGGGAGCACTTTTTATGAAACTCCCCATATCGACGCACTAGGAAAAAGGAGTCTCCGATTTGAGCGTGGCTACTCGGCATGCCAGGTTTGCAGTCCCTCACGGGCTGCCATCCAGACCGGTAAAACACCTGCTCGCGTCGGCATCACTGACTACATTTCCGTCGCAGGATCGAACCAACCGGAAAAATGGAAACGGAACACGGCGCTTCTTCCTGCCGAATACTATCCTGAGCTCCCTCTCGATGAAGTCACCTTGGCGGAGGCATTGAAAGAAAGTGGCTACCGAACTTTCTTTGCTGGAAAGTGGCACCTTGGGGCTGAAGGCTTCACACCCGAAGAGCAGGGATACGAAATCAATCAAGGCGGCTTCCACTGGGGAACCCCTCCCGGAGGCTATCACTCGCCTTACCGAAATTCGAAGCTGACCGACGACGAGCCAGGAGCTGAACTTCCACTTCGCCTTGGCCAGGAGACTGCCAACTTCATCTCCGAGAAAGCGAAAAAGGACGAGCCCTTCTTCGCGATGCTTTCCTTCTATTCCGTCCACGGTCCGATTCACTGCTCAGAAAAGAGATGGGAGAAGTATCAGGCCAAGGCAGAAAAGATGGGCCTGACTTCTCGCGAAGAACCGCGCTTTCTTTTTGACCGGACCAAAGAAGTAAGACAGGTCCAGGATCATCCCATTTATGCTGGAATGATGGCTGCACTCGATGATGCAGTCGGCCTCGTTCTCGATGCCATCGAGGCGTCAGGGAAAAAGGAGAACACGATCGTAATCTTCACCTCCGACAATGGTGGTGTCTCCTCTGGCGACGGGTTTGCTACTTCCTGTCTCCCCATGCGTGGAGGAAAAGGGCGCCAATGGGAAGGTGGCATTCGGCAGCCCTACTACATTGCGTGGCCCGGCGTAACGGATGAGGGCGGAACCACTGAAACACTCGCAACGGGAATGGATTTTTACCCCACCATTCTTGAAATCGCCGGCCTCCCTGCACGGGCCGATCAGCATCTTGACGGAGTCAGTCTCGTCCCCATTCTCAAAGGAGACTCTTTGGGAGAACGGCCTCTGTTCTGGCACTACCCGCACTACGGGAACCAAGGTGGAGAACCATCCGGAATCATGATGACGGACAAGTGGAAGCTCATCCGCTATTTCGAAGACGGAAGAAATGAACTCTACAACGTCACCTCCGACATCAGTGAAAAGAACGATCTGGCAGCAAGCCATCCCGAAGTCGTGAAGCAGATGGAGGCTAAACTCCAGAACTGGCAGAAAGAAGTCGGCGCAGCCTTTCCTGTCGCCAACACGAACTACAACAAAAAGAAGGACGATTCCCAACGGGAGAAGATGGCAGCAGAGGGGAACCCCAGACGCGAAAAAGAACACGCCCGTTTTCTCTTTCCAGACTATCTCCCGGCTAAGGGGTGGTGGGACAATCCTGCCGCACCTCGTCCTATTAAAGACTGAAATTCACCTCATCGAGCGGACACAAAATATGCCGCGCTTGGCAAACACAACTCGTATCCTTTAGTGTACTCTACTTGTCCCATTCAGGGAAAAAATCACATGAAACTCCCCTACCTCACCTTTCTCCTTCTATTCGCGGTATCGCTACTACCCGCTGAAGATGGATTCCGTAGTCTCTTCAATGGCAAAGACCTCACCGGATGGGATGGAAATCCTGAACTCTGGTCTGTAAAAGATGGAGCTATCTTCGGCAAAACTACAGGGCCAGAGCAACTCAGCTACAATCAATTTCTCATCTGGCGCGAGGGTAAGGTGAAGAACTTCGAACTTCACGCCAAGATTCGAGTGACCGGAAACAATTCGGGAATTCAATATCGCAGCGCGGAAATGCCAGACATCGGCAAATGGTCCATTGGTGGCTATCAATGCGATGTGCACCCCACCGCCGCGAACAATGCCATGCTCTATCACGAACGGGGTCGTGGCATCGTTGCGAAGAATGGTCAGAACATCACGGTCGACCCTCAAGGGAACAAATGGATCGTAGCCGAACACGACTCCGTGGCGGTCGACGTCGCGAAGTGGCACGAATACTCCATCATCGCGAAAGGGAATCACGTGATTCACAAGATCGACGGAAAACTGGCAACAGAGTTTACCGACCATGATCCCAAAGGACGGGCTCTGGAGGGGGTGCTCGCCTTTCAAATTCACCGAGGTCCTGCCATGACTGTGGAAATCAAAGACGTGCGCTACAAGAAGCTTCCCAATGGTGGAGTGATTTCCTTCGAAAAATCTAACGTCCCGAATGACGCCCAGATGGTGGAGAAGCCAGCTCCCCGCGCTCCCAAAGGAAAAGCCAAAGCCGCACCCGCCAAGGCGAAGGCAAAGGCTGCCGCGAAAGCGAAACCAAGGCGTCCCAAGGAAGTAGGTCCTGCCATCGGACAAAACAAAGCCACTCCCGTCGATCGCATCAAGGCCCTTCCAGGGTTCGAGGTAGAGCTTATCTATTCAGTACCCGGGGGAGTTCAAGGATCCTGGGTAGCTCTCGCAGCAGATGACAAAGGACAGATTTACGCAAGCGATCAATATGGAGATCTCTATCGCTTCCCTGCGCCTGCACCCGGAAAACCTCTTCAGCAGAAAGATGTCGTTAAGGTTCCGGTCAACATCCGCGCCATCAATGGAATGATCTTCGCTGACGGAGCTCTCTACGCTGGAGTCAACGACTACGAGCAAAAAGCACAAAGCGGATTCTATCGTATCTCTGATTCTGACGGAAACGGCGAACTCGACAAAGTCGAACTGCTTCGTGCTTTCGAATCCAAGAGTGACCACGGAGTGCATGCGGTTGTCCCCACTCCCGATGGGAAATACTTCTATCTCATCACAGGTAACAACGCTGTCATCGAAGGTGGTCCGATTGACGGCACCAGCAAGAACTCCCAAGTCGCAAAAGTCTGGGGGGATGACCACCTCCTTCCTCGCATGCCCGACGGTCGCGGACACAACCGTCACGTGCTTGCCCCTGGCGGTATTGTTTATCGCATTTCCCGCGATGGAAAAGAGTTCGAGATCTTCGCCTCAGGCTTTCGAAACATCTACGGTGGATCGCTCAACAAGGACGGCGAACTTTTCACCTATGACGCCGACATGGAGTATGACTTTAACACTCCCTGGTATCGTCCCACTCGAGTGAACCATGTCGTCAGCGGTGGAGAATACGGCTGGCGCAACGGCGCTGGGAAATTCCCCGAATTCTATTCGGACACACTCCCCAGCAATCTCAATATCGGTCCCGGATCCCCCACCGGAACCCGCTTTGGCTATGGAGCAAAATTCCCCGCCAAATACCAGAACGCATTCTACGTGCTCGACTGGAGCTGGGGAAAAATTTACGCCGTTCATCTCGAGGATGACGGAGCCACTTACAAAGGAACCAAAGAAGAGTTCATCACCGGGGCCCCCCTTCCTGTCACCGACGCCATCATTCATCCTGAAGACGGAGCGATGTATTTCGCAATCGGAGGACGTCGCGTCCAGTCAGGACTCTACCGGGTGATTTACTCCGGCAAAGAAAACACTCAGCCAGTCGACTTGACCGCAGCCGAATCTCCTTCGCGCAAGCTTCGACACGAACTCGAAGCCTTTCACGGCCATCAGGATCCAAAAGCGGTCGGAACCGTCTGGCCTCACCTCGACAACCAGGATCGCTGGATCGCCTCTGCTGCCCGCGTCGCATTGGAGCATCAGCCTACAGCCGACTGGTCAGAGAAAGCACTCAGCGAACCAGCCGCTAGCAAACGCATCACCGCCCTTCTCGCACTTGCTCGGGTCAAAGGGGTGAGCCCAAGCCAACGTGCTGAGTCCGAATACATCGTTCTTACCGAAGTTCGTGACCAAATCCTTCAGTCTCTTCTGGAACTCGACTTTGCCGCGTTGAGCCCGACAGAAAAAATGGGCTACACGAGAACAGTGCAAATTGCTCTCCATCGCTTTGGGAATCCAGACCAGAAGACGATCGATGCCATCATCGCAAAGCTCGATCCCTCCTACCCAGCTGACAGCTACGAGCTGAACTGGCTTCTCACCGAGACTCTCGCTTATCTCCAGGCTCCCAACACCGCGGCGAAGGGAATGGCACTCATCGCTGATGCCCAAAGTCAGGAGCCCCAGATGGAATACGCTCGCAGTCTCCGTCATCTCAAGAGAGGCTGGACTCCGGAATTGCGTGAGCAGCAGCTCGAGTGGTTTCTCAAGGCCGCCAACTACCGCGGTGGAGCCAGCTTCACAAAGTTCATCGAGTTCATCAAGAATGACAGTCTCGCGACATTCACCGATGCTGAGAAGAAGGAGCACGCCGAGCTCATCGCGAAGAAGCCCGAAGTGAAATCAGCCATCGAAAACGTGGGTGCGATCTTTGCCGGACGAACCCCAACGATGTGGACACTCGACGAGCTCAGTAAAGCCACTGAAACCGGAATGAAAGACCGGAACTTTGATACCGGCCGGAAGATGTTTTCGGCCGCAGCCTGCTACGCCTGCCACCGCTTCGGTAATGCCGGCGGAATGACGGGGCCTGATCTCACCGGAGCAGGCGGACGCTACAGCCCTCATGATCTTCTCGATCAGATTATCAATCCGAGCAAAGAGATCAATGAGCAATTTGCTCCCATCGTGGTGACGAAGAACAACGGTGACATTGTCTCCGGAGTGGTCGTTAACCTCAGTGGTGATAACGTCACCTTGAACACTGATGTTTCGGATCCGAATCAAAGGGTGAACATCGACCGGAAAGAAGTCGAAAGCATCGAGGTCTCCAAGATTTCTCCGATGCCTCCTATGCTTCTCAACATGCTGACCAAGGAAGAAGTTCTCGATCTTCTCGCCTACACCCTGAGCGGTGGAGACAAGACAAACGAGATGTTCAAAAAGTAGCGGTCTAGCCTCAGCTGTTCCGCCCCCAGGTTTCACATCCCGGGGCCTTTACGCTTTCCCGAAAAATCGCTGTCGGAGGGACTCTTTGGGGGGCGTTCCCTGGCGGCTGATCAGGAAAATCAGCAGACCAGATATCAGGATCGCCCAAATGAACGGGTGCATTCCGAGGAGGAGATACTCTCCAAATTTCCCTGTCTTGATCATCCCGATCAAATAGAGAACCAGCACAGTTCCCCCGCCGGAGATCATCCCGGCGATAATCGCAGGCGCAGTCGTGTTTCGCGAATAGAGCGCAAATGCCATCGGCATGAGGAAGCAGGCGCCAAGCCCGGCCGATGCAAACACAATGAGATGTTGAAGAAAAAGCGGTGGATGCAATACCGCGATCATCCCGAGAATTCCAACCACCACGGTGACGAGATAGGTCAACTTCTTGATCTGCTTTTCAGTCGCATCGGGCCGGATCACCTGCTGATAGATATCGCGAACGACCCCTGAGGAAACGAGGAGGAGAAAGCTGTCGACACTCGACATCACGGCGGCAAAAGGAGCCGCAACGAGGAGGCCTGCAAGCCATGGCATTCCGGCATTGGCAGTCAAGGTCGTTGCCATCTCCGGCATGACCCGATCCGGATAGATTTCCATTCCAGGTAGAATGACCCGGGCACAGGTAAAGATGACGACGAGGGGAAAATAGATCAGCGAGAAATAGAACGCCACCATTACCATCGAGCGACGCAGGGTAACCGTATTCCGAAACGCCATCTGTCGAACCATATAACTGGGCTGTCCGGCTCCACTGAAGTTCCAGAAAGCGAAGAAACTCAGGGCAAGCATCACGGTGAGGAATCCGGTGGGCCGCTCAAGCGAAGGTCCTGGAACCGAAGTGTAAACGCCCTCCTGTCCGGCACCGTATGCGTAGCGTTTGGCTTCTCCTGCAAATTCGACGATCAGATTTTCCTGAAAAGAAACCTCACCCCGAATTCTTGCGATCTCATCTTCCCCCGTCACTCGCAGAACCTCGACTCGCTCACTGCCACTCCCATTCTCGAGCGCGACTGCCGAAGCAAGCCGGAGAACTTCTCCTTCCGGCCCCAGAATCCAGGTTCCACGAGGAAGCCGCATTTCACCGTCAGTAACTTCGCTCATGGAAATTTCAGCCTCGATAAATTCAGGCGGGGTCATCTTCGCCAACTCTCTCGTCGCGTTTCCGAGCCCTCCGGTCTGAACGAGGGCAAGCCCTAACAGAATCGCCACGCCAACACCCATGACCAATCCCTGCATGACATCGGTCCAGACGACCGCGCGAAACCCACCATATGTCGTATAGACGATGACAGATGCGGCAAAGACCACGAGGCAGAGAAGATAGTCCCCCTCCGCCTGCCCGATCCAGGGAACCCCGGTGAAAAGATCTTCAACTACGAAAACGGCCTCTTCGAACAAGGGAATTCCATCGAGCAGGGTTGCCATAATCTGAGCTCCGGCTTTGAACTGGGCCATCAGATAGAAGAACATGAAGAACAAAACCATGATCGTCGCGACCATTCCTACAGCTCCGCTATCGAATCGCTTTCTCAACATCTCCGGGACCGTGATCGCTCCCGCGATTCGACTCACTTGATTGATTCGTTTGGCGAAGAGCCCCAACGCCACCATTGGAACGACCATGTAGCCAGCAATCCACCAGGCTAACGACCACCCGTGAGTGTAAACAAGCGAAGGGAATCCCATGAAGCTCCCACCCGAAGCCGAGGTCGCGGCATAAGTCAGGGCAAACGCCCAGACGCCAATGTTCCGGCTACCCAGAAAGTATTCGTTGAGGAAGGCTTTGTCTTTTCCTACGCGGTTTGCGACCGCAGCGAGAAGGAAGACGAACCCGAGATAGATTCCAAAACTGATCAGAGCACTCATGATTTCTCGACCTCTTCACTGGAATTTTCCTGAGTTGCTTCGAGATCCGTATCTTTCATGAATCGAAGTGCGAACCAGACAGTCAGAGCCAATCCGAGCGCCCACGGGATCAGGATTCCAAAGACAACCCATTCCGGCATGCCCCAGATCAGCTCGAGTGGCGCTCCCGGTTCCGCGGTTCCTTTCCTGCTCACAGACACCAGTGTCCAGACCGCGAAGAATCCCCATGCCCCAACCATGAACCAGAATTCCTTCCGTGATTGGTGAAAGGATTCGTGCAAACTTTCTGGTTCCTCCGGATCGGTCATCCCTGAATCTAACCCAATCAGGATTTGACTGAACAGAGCAAACCTTTCCAAAATGAAGTAACCCCTTTTGCCTCAAATGCTCGATCCCGAATCCCGAAACACTCTCTTTCCTTCCCTCGGCGAGTCCGCATACCTTAATACCGCAGCGGAGGGAATCCCTCCGGTGACCGCAAAGGCCGCCCTTGATCGCTATTGGGAAGTCAAAGCACGAGGTATGGCGGGTCGAGAGGCTCTCTTCGAAACTTTAAATTCCTGTCGAGCACGCGCTGCGAAAGTGATTGGACTGAACCCGGAAGACGTTTCTTTCTGCTCTTCTACCTCCGAGGCCTACAACTTGCTCGCGACGGCGATTGCCTTCGAACCCGGCGACAACGTGATCATCTCAGATCTCGATTTTCCGTCCGGAGCCTCTCCTTGGCTTCGTGCTTCAGGTAATCCGGAGGTTCGAGTTTGGAGTGCGAAGAATGGGATCCTGGAACTCGATGACCTCTATTTGATGATCGACGAGCGTACTCGGCTTGTTCAGGTCTCTCTGGTAAGTTTCCTCACCGGATACCGAATCGAATGGGACAGTCTTCGTGATCTTGTTCGCGAACGGAATCCGAATGCCATTCTTGCCGTCGACGTCACCCAGGCTGCCGGCCGAATAGTGCTCGATTGCCTCGATGCGGATTGCCTCTTTGCAAGTACCTACAAGTGGCTCCTGGGATCTCACGGAGGCTGCGTCGTCGCAGTCCCCTCCCACGCGAGAGAGAAAATCGTCACGCGGGCCGGAGGATGGTATCATCTCGAAAATGCCTTCGAGTCAGACCGATTCTCAAGAGCTAGCTCCTTTCCGGGCGCTCCTGGTTTCGCGGTCGGCATGCCATCATTCCCGGCCATTTATGCTCTGCAAGCCGGGCTGGAGGTCGTCGACCAAACCGGCGTAGACAACATTGAGAGAGCAGCCAATCAACTCATTGCCCGACTCCAGGCCGGACTGAAAGACCTGGGGATTGAGACAATGGCACCACCGCAACCTGAGAACTGCAGTGGAATTGTTTCCTTCCAAAGTCCCCGCGCCGAAGAAATCGACCTACGACTTCGCGAACGTGAAATTCACATCATGCACCAGGCTGGCAGGCTCCGCGTTTCTGTCCATGGCTACAATACCGATCAGGATATCGATCGCCTTCTGGAGGCGTTTGAGAGCATTCTCAAATAGGTTCCTGCCGGAGGAATCGAATAACTCAGGCTCCTAACCGAAAAACACTTTTTCCGCCGTATTCTTCATCAGGTCTTCGATCTCTTCCTTGCTGAGAAAATCCAGCTTCTCCGTGACCAGCTCAACCGAAGCATCGTAAGTATGAATCCCCTGCACCTGGTAGGGGCAGTCGGACGCCCACATGAGCCGACTCGATCCATAAGCATCTCGCAATTCTCGAGTCATCGGAGCCAGGTCCGTATAGGGCGGCGCTTTCTTACCGAGAGCATAGAACGCCGAGGTTTTGACATGGACATTGGGAAATCGAGCGAGGGCGAGGAGTTGGTCGAGCTGCTGGCGTTGAATCTCGCCTGTCATTCCAATCCGGGCAAAGTGATCGATCACCACCGGAGTCTCGGGATACTTTTTTGCCATCTCGTCAATCACGGGAAGAGAAAGAGGATCGGTCAGGCAACACATCGCGAGCCCCTCTTCCGCTCCTGTCTTCCACATCGTTTGAATTCCAGCAGAGCTGCCCCATTTCACGACCCGGTCAGGAAAGGCATAGAGCCGGAATCCACGAACGCCCCCCTTCGCAAGAGACTTCATCGTTTTTGCCACATCTGACTTACTCTCATCGACGATAGCGACCCCTCGATATTGCTGAGGGCTTTTCGCGATGACATCTAGCATGTAGGAATTGTCGAACTCGAAAAAGCTCATCTGAATCAGGACCGTGCGGTTCACCCCGGTTCCCGCTTGTTCTTTTTCCAAGTCCTTGGGAGAAAAAATAGGTGGCTCGATCTTCTTGTCCCGGAAGCTCTCCGAGATAGGATATTCATCTCGATCCTGACTCCAGACGTGAACATGAGCATCGATCCAATTGCGTTGCTCTTCCGCTTTCACTCCAAGAACCTGAGATTCGACGGCCGCTGCTCCCCCTGCTGCGAGAGTTACTACAAATTGACGACGAGAAGTCTGTTTCATAAGCCATAGTTCAACAGGAAACGATGGTAGAAATCAAACGCCAACTCAACCTGATCAAGCTCAACCCATTCAACCGCGGAGTGGGCCTGATCGATCGATCCGGGTCCGAAGATCAGGGTTGGAATACCCGCTCGAGATAGTTTTGTAGCATCGCAGCCAAAAGGCACCCCAACAGCAGCGGGATCTCGGCCCATTTCTCGAAACACCTTGGCTGCCGATCGATAGACTTCGGAGTCGACTGACGTCTCCATCGCTTCATCCGAAAGATCCGGTGGAAGCATCTTCACATCCCCTTTCGGAAAGGAATCGAGCACCCCCTGATACGTATCCAGGATTTCGTCGGCCCGCTCTCCCGGCAACATGCGCCGATCGAGAGCGATCGTGCATCGGTCAGGAACAAAATTCACCTGATCGCCACCGTTTATTGTCCCAATATTGCAGGTCGCTGAGCCGACGAGAGGGTGTGATTTTTCGGCCAAGGTTTCATGAAACTGATCGAGCCTTTGAACGAGCAAAGCCATCCGAGATATCGCATTCTTTCCCAGCCATGGCTTTGAGCTGTGAGCAGCCAGACCAAGCGTTTCTATCCGCCAGCGCAGGACACCCTTGTTGGTCGTTACAAGAGCCAGCTCCGTGGGCTCGGCTACAAGAGCTCCCGAGAATGAAATCTCGCGACCTTCAAACCAATCCAATGCGGCGAGCACACCCCGAAACGCATGCTCTTCATCAATCACTGCCGCGATCCACACATCAACCGGTGGGGATTTTCCAGATTCCTGAATCGACTTCATCGCCGCCATCATCGCAGCAAGCCCTGCCTTGGTATCACATGAGCCTCGACCGAAGAGTTTCCCCTCCCGAATCTGAGGATCAAAGGGTGGAATCGTCATTCCCGAAACGGAAACGACATCGGTATGTGCTTCGAGCAGAACGGCACGAGTGGAATCAAGCCCTTCAATACAGGCATAGATATTGAACCGTCCGGGAAGAACCTCCTCCTCCCAGAATGGAATTCCTGCGAGTTTGAAATAACTCGCCAGATAGTCGGATACCCCCTTCTCGCCAGGGCCATCCCATTCGGGATTGACGCTATCGATCGACACCAGATCCCTGAGGATTGTGATCGGTTCCTGTGCTTTGCCCATTCTCAACCAAGAATGAGGCTATCACGACGCTTCTGTCCAGCTCTCTCCGAATTGAAGAGAACTTGCTAAAACACCAAGACGCCTTCTATGAAGTGCAGAGACGTGATTGTTTTTGACTTCGCCCGCCTTCCGACGGATGAAGAATCAGATCGACTTGTAAGTGACCTTGTTTCCCTTTTTGTCGGTCGGACGATCGTCGACTCGAGGAGCATCACCAGAAGTAATGTCTTCCTCTGCCGCACGGTAGCGCTGCTGAGGGGGGCGAGGAGAGCGTTCCTCGGCCTCATTCACTCGAAGTTTGCGTCCTGCAATTTCGTGACCATCGAGAGCCTCGATCGCCTTGAGTCCCTGCTCGTGATCAGAAAGAGTCACGAAAGCAAATCCTCGAGGTCGACCCGTTTCCCGATCGATCGGACGCACGAACTCCAGGATGGGTTCAAAATCCGCAAAAAGGGCTCTCAGTTCAGGGTCGGAGGTGTCGTAGGAAACGTTGCCAATAAACAACTTCATATTCAGATATTCTATTTTTCGATAAGATGGCGTATCAATCGCGAACATTGCGCCTTAGCCAGTCGACTCAAAAATAGAAACTAACAAACACTCAACGCTCGGGACCGAGCCTCATTCAACTTCAGTTCAGGACCAGATTAGCGTATGAGATGGAAAACACCAGCATCATTCCGACATTACTGCGCAAATCCGTGACCTGCACCGGGGTTCCGAGACGGAAGCCCAACCTTTTCCTCGCAGACAACGACGACTCTTGGCTTCGATTTGGAAATCTTCTGCTATTTTTCGGTTGAAGGCGTCCCAAACAATCGACTGAATCTCTGTGTAAGTTAGCCCCCTCTTTCCCCATGCAAATTCAATTCATCCTCATTTATTCAGCGATCATTCTAACGTTCTTCGCCGTTTCAGCCCCCGCCGAAGAGCCCATTCAGGTCTCCGGAATCTACCCGCACCTGAGAATGTGGAATTTACACAATGAGGCGGGTACTGGAGCGGTCGTTCCCTGGCAAGGCAGTCTCTGGGCGATCACCTATGCGCCTCACATGCCGCAAGGATCTACCGACAAGCTCTATGAAATCACGCCTGAGCTGGAACAGAATATCTTCGAGGGAAGTGTCGGAGGAACTCCGGCCAACCGCATGATTCATAGGGAGTCGAATCAGCTCCTGATCGGCCCCTATCTCATCGACGGCAAAAAGGAGATTCGAGTCATCCCTCCCTCTTCCATGTATGGGCGACTTACCGGAACCGCTCGCCACCTCATCGATCCAGAAAACAAGGTCTACTACGCCACGATGGAGGAAGGGCTCTATGAGGTCGATGTGAACACACTCGATGTCACCAATGTGATTCGCGACGGAAATGGAGGCGCGCCCAAGGAAGGTATCGTCAGCCAACTCCCGGGATATCACGGCAAAGGGCTCTACTCGACTCAAGGTCGGCTTGTCTATGCCAACAATGGGGATCGCGATCCGAAGGTCAAAGTGGACCCAACGATCGAGTCCGGAGCGCTGGCTCAGTGGTTTGGCGAAGGTGATTGGCAACAGGTCCGCAGAAATCAATTCACCGAAGTGACCGGCCCTGGTGGCATCACCGGGAACTCCGATCCTGAATCGGAACCGATCTGGGCGATGGGTTGGGACGAAAAGTCCCTTCTTCTCGCGCTTCTCGAAGACAAGACCTGGCACTACTACCGACTCCCCAAAGGAAGCCACAGCTACGACGGAGCACACGGATGGAATACGGAATGGCCTCGTATACGCGAAATCGGCGAAGAAGATTTTCTCGCCACGATGCACGGGACGTTCTGGCGTTTCCCTTCCACCTTCAGCCGAGAGAATTCCGCGGGAATCGCACCACGCTCCAACTATCTCAAAGTGGTCGGAGACTTTTGCCGCTGGGGTGATCGGCTTGTGATTGGATGCGACGATTCGGCTGCCGGAGAGTTCCTCAACACACGCCCCTTCAAAGCCGAGCGAGGCGCTCCGCTCCAATCGAACTCAAATCTCTGGTTTATCGACCCAAAGACACTGGACCAACTTGGTCCAGTCATCGGCCGCGGATCAGTCTGGCTCAGGGACACCATCCAAGCGGGAGAACCCAGCGATCCGTATCTCTTCTCCGGCTACGACCATCGTATGCTGCATCTCACCCACGGTCACGATGACGCTGTTGTGTTCTCGGTAGAAGTGGACCGCGAAGGCACGAACGAATGGTCTGCCCTCACCACTTTGACAGTGTCGCCCGGAAATTCCATCTCCCATGCCATTCCGGAAACCGAACAAGGCTCCTGGATTCGCATCATACCTGACACGAATGCTGAAGGAGTGACGGCGAATTTTCAGTATCGAAATCGGGACGCTCGAGGAGAAACCAATTCCGGACTCTTCGATGGCATTGCAACCGAAGACAAACCCGCGAGCACCACAGGAGTGATGCGAAGCCTTGCTTACAACCGTCTTGGACTGGTCTCGGCGACTTCGGAGATTCCTGACCAGGTTACCTATTACGAAATTAACTCGCAACTCCAGCTCAATCCCGTCGACGCTCCTGAAGAAGCGACCAAACTGGTGCGTGATGTCCGACAGCCTTCGCAGTCCTTTACAGAAGACGAGGCTTCCCTTCTCTTGATCGAAGACGGGAATCGATATCGGTTGCCGCGAAATCCAATCTTCTCGAATACGGCAAACGAAAGTGAGACGAAGATCGAATCCAAAGGCAAGTCCCTCAAAGATTTCCTGAGTGAGAACCTTCTTCGCGATTCAGAGATCAAGGTCAGTTCCGTCCTCGACGAATATGAGCCCCATCATGTCACTGACGGTGATATCAATTCTGACGAAAAGCGCTGGGTATCCTCGGGAGACGATGCCGCGTCGATTGAATTCATTCTCCCCAAGCCTGTAGAGATCGCTTCGCTCTGGGTGGTTTCGGGCTGGGAAGGAAGAGCTTCCCACGTCGCCGCTGATTTCGACGTTCAAGTATCCGATGGCGAAGAATGGAAAACTGTCGCGGGCGGCGAAGTTCGAAAGAATCGAAAACAGGAAGCTGAGATCGTATTCACCGAACCTATTACCGCGAGCAAGATCCGCCTTCTATCCAAAGAGCAGGGACATTTCCGTGTTTACGAAATTGGAGCTTTCAATCGAAAGCTTGAAGTTGCTCGAGAAATCTTCACTGGATTCGGACCCGCCCGTGTCTGTCGCGAAGTCGCAACCGAACGCGACTTGTTGAATGTCCACGGCACTTTCTATGAACTCCCGGCCCGCAACGCCGAGGGGTTAGCCAAAGTGAGACCGATCGCAACTCACAATCTCATGATTCAGGATTTCTGCTCCCACAACGGACTCCTATTTGTAACGGGAATTGATGCCGAGACGGAGAGCGAACACATCTTCCGAAGTGACGATGGGAAGGCTGCCGTCTGGGCTGGAGCGATCGACGATCTCTGGAAACTGGGCAAGCCTCGGGGCGAAGGTGGGCCATGGAAAGACACCAGCGCGAAAGCAGACGTTCCTTCTGACCGATATCTCATGACGGGATACGACAGGAAAGACTACGAGATCTTAGTTACTAACAAAGCCACAATAACACTGGAAGTCGACGTGGATGGGACGGATCTCTGGATCCCCTTCAAATCTTTCGAACTCGAAGAAGGCGGAAGAATCGAAGACTCCTTACCGGAAGCCTTCAGTGCCTACTGGGTGAGAGCGATCAGCGACACGGACACCGTTGCCACCGTAACCTTCAGCTACTACTGATAGCCAATTAGTCCCTCAATCCCGCCGAATCAACCGAATTAACCGTGATCACAAAGAGAAGCTTCTTCTTAATGTGAATTTCGGTTTCGGACCGAGCGAGCCTCCCTATCAAGGGAAGGTCACCGAGAATCGGGATCTTGTCTTCGACGTCTTGAATATCTTCGCGGACTACACCTCCAATGACGATTGAGGAACCGTTCGGCACTCTCGCATTCGTCTCCATGGAGACAGTTTCGAAAACCGGCATCTCGATCCGATTCTCAGACAAGACCTCGCTGGGTCGGGATCCAAATCCAGGAGGTTGCCAGCTGCGAATTTCCTGACCGAAATTATTAAACCCCGCAAATACAACAACCTCAGGCTCGACAGTCAACTCGACGAACCCCTTCTTTTTCGCCCGTTTTGCGGTAAGTAACATCGACACCCCTGTGTTGGTCTCACTAAATTCGGTTGGGTTGGCCGGAGTCACGGGAAAGCTTCGCTCTTCTGCCTGTCCCGCAGGAGAATCATCGTCAGAGAGTTCGGGAGGGTCATAGGTCGACGGATAAATAAATTCCCGGACAACCTCGATTCGCCCGTCATTCCCAGGTGCCAGGACAATGGAAGGAGCCGAAAGAAGATCGACACCCTTTCTCTGAGAAAGTTTTCGAATCCACATTTGAAACTCAGCGTCAGAAAGGACAGGATTGTCGGGATACAAATCACCAACCTGTCCATCGTCCGAGCTCACTTCGATGAACCGAGTAGACACCAAGAAGTGCTCATTCGCTGAAATGGGATCGCCCGTTCCCCTCGGTTTTGGAAGCCGCTTCGCTTCGATGCTGATCTTGAGGTCTTGAGTGGCAGACGGATCATCGCCATCCACCGGCAGGACGATTCCCATGTCTTCCCCTAGTTTTTGAACAAACTGATACTTCGAAGACTCCTTCGTCATCACGTGCATCTTCTGCTCATTGTTTACGATGACATGTTTCTTCTTTTTTCCTCCTGGTCCGGCTTTTTCGAACAAGATCTCTGAGCCATAATTGATCCACCCGTCCGACTTGCGATTCTCAATCTCACTATCAACAACCAAGTTCCCGTTGCTAAGCAAGCGAGGCCGGAATCTTGCAGTGATTCCCAATGGCAAGGTTTCAAACTCGTCTGGATGAGCCGGAATGACGACCCCTTTGTCATTTGTGGTAAAAAGCTTTTTCCCCTCTAACGCACTCTGGCCCATCCGATCAGCGGCTTCCTTAGGGATGCTCGGTAGTGTGTAGCTGATTGGTATTTGGATACTTTCCCCACTTCGAAACTTGGCCCACGTCCCCAGAGAGGCAATCACCGTAGGCTCAGCGAGAACAGCCTCCTTGCCACCCGCTTCCAAACGAAAAATCTTTGCTGAAATCCTCACGTTATCGCTCAGATCCGATTCTGCCTGCAGCGGAGCCACACAGTAAATTATTCCTAACCAGCTAACAATGAACCCTGCGTTCCTCGTTTTCCTCCTCCTCATACAATCACTCATATCTGAATTCCGTCTCGTTGGCGATCTCTAAATCCATTTACCCGGAGCACCACGCTAATCAGGAATTGCTCCGCCGGTTCGCCCCCACTATACAACTGCGTATGAGATCCTACCTCCTCGCTGTTCTTTTCGCATTCCTCTCTCCTGTGTTTGCGAGCGAGTCGAAACCTAACATTCTACTTATCTTCGCCGATGACATCGGATATGAAGCCCTTGGATGCTATGGCGGCCTCGATTTCAAAACCCCGCACCTCAACCAGATGGCCACTGAAGGGCTGAAATTCTCGCGAGCCCATACAAATCCGGTCTGCACACCATCGAGAGTCAGCCTCCACACGGGACGATCGACCCGCGATCACAAGCACACCGGCGTGCTTCCCGTTCACCTCGGAACAAAGCGAAAAGTCGACTTCGAAAAAATGCCGACGTTTGCCCAGTCGCTCCGCGAGAATGGATACGCCACTAGTGTCACTGGAAAGTGGCAACTGGCGACGCTCGAGCATTGGCCCCACCACGTAAGGGATGCAGGATTCGACTCCTGGTGCATCTGGCAGATCTGGAGACAAGGCAAGAAGACCGGCCGTCATTGGGACGCGACCTACAATCACGATGGAAACATTCGTGACGACATTGTGGACCAGTTCGGCCCCGATGTTCTCATCGACTATGTCGTGGAAGAAATGACCAAAGCGAAAGAAGCCGAACAACCCTTTTTCATTCTCCACAACGAATTGCTTCCTCACTACCCCATGGTCGAAACTCCCCTCGATCGTAAGATGAGCCGTAAAGCGAACCTGGGACACATGATCGAATACATGGACCATCTCGTCGGGAAACTTCTCGATGCAGTTGAGATGTTGGGAATTCGGGACAACACCTACGTGATCTTCATGGGCGACAACGGAACCGAGGAGAGCTACTTCCAGAACCCGAGCGCAGAACAGCCTGACGAAAAACAACACACTCGACATACCGCCGCCGGAAAAGTGAATGGAGGAAAAAATCAACTCAACGATGCCGGTTCCCACGTTCCTTTTCTCGTCTGGGGACCGCCCTCGGTTCCTGCAGGAACAACCTGTGACGACCTGGTCGACATCGTCGATTTGTTCCCTACGATGTGCGAGGTCAGCGGAACCGATGTTGAACCCTCGTCATTGCGACGAGGGCACAGCCTGGCAGCACAGTTTCGGGGAAATCCAGGCCATGAGCGGTCCTTTACTTTGCAGGGACTCTCCAAAGGTGAAGCGATCTTTGACGGTTCCTGGCGACTCATCCTGAAGTCGGGAAAATTGATCGATGCGCGTGACCTACCGAGGGAAATCTCAGTCACTGCCGAAACTCCCGAGACAACTGCGATTCGAGAGCGCCTCAAGGATTATCTCTCGCCCGAATCGCGATAGAGCTTCGAAGAATCCCCGAGCCAGTTCAGACTGGTCGGACCCTGTTGGGTCCGTCACTTGACCCTGTCGAGTCGACAACCCAACTCTGTTGGATGCAGTATCCACCACTGTCCGGTAGCGCAGGACTCAAATTTCTCACCTGATTGCCACCGAGACCACGCCATATTTTCCACTTTCTTCCGAACCTATTATCGGACACTCTTCTCTTCTCAATCGATTCTCCCATGAAACGAATTTTTCCTGCTCTTTTCGCAGCCCTGGTTCTTCTAGGCGCCTCGCTCCTCTTTGCTCAAAATGAGAAACCGGACGCTGAAAAGAAGAAGCCTCTGAAAGTGCTTCTCGTCGCCGGCGGATGCTGCCATGACTATGCCGTTCAGCACAAACTTCTTTACGAAGGACTCCAGGCTCGGACTAATGCTCGTGTTGATGTCTGGTGGACCGATGACAAGTCGGTCAATCCCCCTCTCCCCCTGTATGACGATCCCGATTGGGCCAAAGGCTACGATCTCGTCATCCACGACGAATGTGCTGCCGGGAACAAAGACCTCACGGTCATGAAAAATGTTCTTGATGCTCACAAGACGATCCCAGCTGTCCACCTCCACTGCGCCATGCACAGCTTTCGAAATGGGACCGACCAGTGGTTTCAACATCTTGGTCTTCAATCAAGTGGACATGGACCACAGCAGCCCATTGCGATTGACTTCGTCGACCAAGAGCACCCGATCACACAAGGTCTCGAAAACTGGACGACTGGGAAAGAAGAACTCTACAACAACGTCGATGTTTTCAACGCCCATCCCATTGCGATGGGCACGCAGAAGTTCACTCGTAACGGGAAAGAAACTACCGCTGTCGCGATTGTCGCCTGGACCAATGAGAAGAACGGAGCTCCGAGTTTCAGCACGACGATCGGACACAATAACTTCACCGTCGAAGACGATCGTTACCTCAACCTTGTAGCTCGCGGAATGCTCTGGGCTGCAGGAAAATTGAACGACGACTACCTCGGAGTTCCCTATGCCGGCGAGAACGATGTCACTTTTCTCAAATCCAAGCCAAAGGAGAAAAAGCCAGCCGCAACGGCAACCCCCGGCAAGGCTCCTGAAGGAGCCACCCTTGTTTCAACGACAGCGACTAGCGAAGAAAGTGGGAAAAGTAATTTTGCATGGAAAGCCGTCGATGGAAACACCGACACGCGCTGGTGCGCCGCAGGTTCAAGCAAACCACAATCGTTGACGATTCAACTCCCCAAAGCACATGACCTCACCGGAGCTGCAATCACCTGGGAGAGCACGAATAACGCCTACGCCCATCTTATTGAGGTCTCCTCGGATGGGAAAGCGTGGACCATTGCTGCCGACCAAACTGGTAACCAGAAGTCAGGAAACACGGAATCCAAGTTCTCGGCCAAAGGTGTCACTCATGTGAAGATCACCGGAACCGGCACAGACAAAGGTGGCTGGATCAGCATTCGCGAAGTCGCCTTGCAAGGCCCCACCGTCGGAGCCCTCTTCCCGAAGCTGGATGAAAACCAGAAAGCGGCGAAGGCCAAGGATGACGCCAAGTCCAACGATCCTTACAGCAAGGAAGGCAATGTCGCTCCGAAAATCGTGAAGCTCACCGAGGAAGAAGAAAAAGCCATCCTCGCCGACGTCAAAGTGCCGGAAGGTTTTGAGGTCTCGCTTTTCTCCAACTCGGCTGCGGCGAACTATCCCGTCTATGTCGCTGCCTCTCCTGCGGGAGATCTCTATGTTTCCAGCGATGGCAATGGCTCACTCGGGCGCGACCCACATCGTGGACGAGTTCTTCGGCTTCGCGACAAAGACGGCGATGGACGAGCGGACGAAGTAACAGAGTTCGTCAAAGACATCGACTCTCCCCGTGGATTGATCTGGGATCAGGACCGGCTCTATCTCCTTCATCCTCCCCACATCACGGCCTATTTTGATCGTGACGGAGATGGCGTCGCCGAAGAGTCAAAGCGACTCATCGACGATATCGCTTTTGGATTTGCCGACCGTCCTGCCGATCACACCACAAACGCTCTCGAAATGGGAATCGACGGCTGGATCTACATCGCAGGCGGTGACTTCGGCTTTTTGAAAGCACGCGGATCCGATGGGCGCGAATTGCAGCATCGCGGAGGCGGAGTGATTCGTTTCCGTCCCGATGGCTCTGGACTCGAACTATATGCGACGGGAACTCGAAATATTCTCGGAACACCGACAAGTCCTCTTCTCGACATGTTTGCCCGAGATAACACCAATGACGGTGGAGGATGGGACGTTCGTTTCCATCACTTTTCCGGGCTCGAAGATCACGGTTACCCTCGCCTCTACAAGAACTTCCCAGACGAGCATATCCAGCCTCTTACCGACTACGGAGGCGGATCTGGCTGCGGGTCGGTCTACATCCACGAACCGGGTTTCCCGGACGAATGGAAGCATGCCCCGTTCACCTGCGACTGGGGAACCGGAGCTCTCTGGAAACACACCGTGAAGCGAAATGGTGCTTCCTTTGATGAAATCACGGAGCCGCAGAAATTCATTCGTATGACCCGCCCCACTGACGCGGATGTCGACGGAAACAGCGGCGTCTATCAAGCGAGTTGGAAAGGCGCAACATTTCGTTGGGATGGTCCCGACGTAGGTTACATCGCACGGGTCACTCCAAAGGGATACAAACCAGAACCCATGCCGGACTTTGAGAAATTGAGTCCAACGGAGCTTGTCGCTGCCCTCGAATCGCCAAGCCACATTCGAACCCTCGCCGCGCAACGGGCTCTTATTCGACAGGAATCCACGTCAGCTGCCGGTCAGGCGACCTTTGATCTGATCCTGAACTCGGACAAAGATCTTTCCGCCCGAGTCGCTGCCCTTTTCGCCGCAGCACATCGCATTGGAAGTGACTACAGCCTTGCCGATTTTCTTACTCCCCTGATCGGAGAAGCGGAAGAAGACAATTCAATCGCGCCTTTCGCTATTCGAGTGATCGGTGACCATCCCTCCCCAGAAGAAAAAAATGACCGCAACCTGGTGAACGAGTTTCTTTCGTGGAGCCTTGAATCCGATCAGCCCCGTATCATTGCTGAAGCCATCGTATCTGCAGCAAGATCCAATGCTCTTGATGTCGCTCCAGCGATTGCTGCCCACCTCGGCAGCAAGGATCCACGAGTCGCTCACACCGCCTTCCAGGCCCTCGCTCAGTTGGATGCCTCTGACGCTGCTTTCAATGCTTTGGCAGATGAGAACACCTCGCAGGGCGCAGCCTTTGCGCTGATGCGAATGCACGACCCAAAGGTCATCGATCGTCTCATTGCACTAGCCGATTCTGCAAAAGAGTCTCGCACCCAACGACTTGCTCTTTCCTGCCTTTGTCGCCTCTATCATGTGGAAGGTGAATGGACCGGAGACTCCTGGGGAACACGACCCGACACCCGCGGACCTTACTACCAGCCCGAGAAGTGGGAAGAAACCGAAAAGATTGCTGCGGTCCTGAAGAAGCATCTCGACTCTGCAGATCCTGACGAAGCAACATTTCTCATCCGCGAAATGAGTCGGAATCGGATTCAGTCCAATGATGCGCTCAACCGAGTTCTCACGCTGGCAAAAGACAAGCCTGAGATGATTCCAGAGGCGGTCACTCAACTTACAAACGCGGAATCCATTCCCGCTGAAGGAATTCCCATTCTCATCGCAGCGATACAGAACAAAGACTCGGACCACCTCACTCTTTCCAATGCTGTGAAAGCACTCGCTCGCACTGATCATCCTGACACGGTGGAAAATTCCATTGCCTCGCTCATTCGGCTGACTGCTAATATCCCGCTCTTCCAGGAAGAACTCAAGAAAGCGCAAGCCAACCCAGACCCTGTCAAAGCGAAGAGTGACGGCAAGTATGCCAAACAACGACTTGGGGATGCCCAGAAGCAACTTGAAGCAGCGCAGAAATCGTTTCTCGATGCTCCCAAGTTGGAAAACCACCACCTTCTCGTCGAAGAGCTTTCCGCGAAAAATCTTGAGTCTGAAGAAGCCTTCTGGGCGAATGTCGCGCTTCTTGCTCTTTCCTCTCGCAAAGGCGGCAGCCCGGAGTCGCGGGAAATGACAGCCAAGACAGTCGACATGGGATGGCAGAACCCCGCCCAGCAAATCATTCTCATTCAAGCCGCCACTCGCATCAAGAGTCGAACTCTCGACGACCGCATCCGCATCGCAATGACGAATCCGAATCCTGATATCGCAAAGGCAGCCAAAGCCGCTGCCAAGATCCTCAAAATCCAAGCAGCGGGAGAGGACAAGACTCCCAAACTTGCTACGCTCGATTCTACCAAAGCTCTCGCACAGGTCATCGCACACAAAGGCAACGCTGCTCTCGGTGAAGCCGTTTTTGCTCGAGCCACCTGCGCGGCCTGTCATACCGTGAGCCAGAGCGAAGCACAGAAAGGACCTTACCTCGGCAACATTGCTGAAACCTACAAGCGGGCCGAACTCGCCGAAGCAATCATTGATCCGAACAAGACCATCGCACAGGGTTTTGCCACGAACGTGATCACCTTGAAGGACGGAACCGTTGGGATGGGATTCATCACTGACGAACAGGGCGAGCAGGTTTCCATGCGAGACATCGCCGCTCAGGAGCACACCTACAAAAAGGCCGACATCGAAAAACGGGATACCCTTCCCACCTCCATGATGCCTCCAGGCCTGATGATGAACTTTACGGTTCACGAAATGGCGAGCCTTCTCGATTACCTCGAGAAACTGGCGAAACAGAAATAGATCCGCTTCGACGTGATTTCTTCCCTTCCCAAGCTGAACCAGAACGCAAACTCCGAATTAATACCATACAACAATCCTCGACCGCGTTAAAGGCACGGTTGGGATTTGCATGCAATATTGCTTCATGATTCGTTTGCTCGGCATTCTGCTTTTTCTTCCCTCGCTTCTTGCCGGGGACGACTCGGTGCGATTTGGCCGAGATGTTCTTCCCATTCTCTCTGATCGCTGTTTCCACTGCCACGGGCCTGACCCGAGTCATCGCAAAGCCGACCTTCGGCTTGACCTGGAAGATGAAACCAAATCCGACCGCGATGGTATCACCGTTGTTTCTCCGGGAGATATAGCCTCCAGCGAGCTCTGGCATCGCATCATCACTGACGACGAGGACGAGTTAATGCCTCCTCCCGATTCCCATCGAAAGCCCCTGACCGAATCCGAGCGTAATGTCATTCGTCGCTGGATTGAAGAAGGTGCCAAATGGGGAAAGCACTGGGCATTCGAAAAGCCGGTTCGACCGAGCCTCCACGATCCGGATATTCATCCTGTCGACGCCTTCATTCGGAAAAAGCTGGCCGAAGAAGGTCTGAAACCGGCACCAGCCGCTCCTGCCCATACCCAGATTCGACGTCTCTCCTTTGCTTTAACAGGACTCCCCCCGAAGGGCGAAGAACTTGAATTTCCTCCAGTCATACCGAACGAGGAGCAATGGAGTTCCTTGGTGGATCAGCTTCTCAAATCGCCACATCATGGAGAGCGCCTCGCAATGTGGTGGCTCGATGCAGCTCGCTACTCCGACACGGATGGATACCAAGGCGATCGAGAGAGAACAAACTGGCCGTGGCGGGACTGGGTCATTGATTCTTTTACTAACAACAAGCCTTTCGATCAGTTCACGATCGAGCAGTTCGCTGGAGACCTGCTCCCCGACGCGACTGCTGAGCAAATTCTCGCGACCTGCTTTCACCGCAATCACATGACAAACGGTGAAGGAGGAAGGGATCCCGAGGAATCCCGGATCGACTACGTCATCGACCGCGTTAACACAACCGGAACGGTCTGGCTCGGACTCACCCTCGGATGCACGCAGTGTCACGACCACAAATTTGATCCAGTTTCCCAAAAAGACTACTACAGCCTCTTCGCGTTCTTCAACAGCATCGACGAAACCGGATCCGCTGGCACCAAGGCAAAACCCTACTTGTCTTACCAGTCTCCCCACGCTCCGACTTCTGTGACGGAAGCCGAGGAGTGGTATTCGCTGACACAAGAAATTTCCAAGGCAGCCAAGGTCCGAGCTTCGAAACCCTTTGCCCCTTGGCTGGAGAAAACTCGGGCCCAGTTACCAACCGACTATTCAACGTGGCGCCTGTTGAAACCCGCCCATATGCAATCGGTCGAGGGCACTGAGTTTCGCAACGAGGCCGACGGAACGATCCAGACCTCCGGCCCCTTTCCGAGACAGGACGACTACAAAATTACGTACGATGCATTCGATGGCCTTACGCGAATTGCCGGATGGAAGCTGGAAGTATTTCCTCACGAATCTCATTCTGATAGCCAACTCTCACGCGGTGAGAAAGGCGAGTTCATCCTGACAAACGTCAAAC
This sequence comes from Verrucomicrobiales bacterium, assembly GCA_965657775.1. Classification (GTDB taxonomy): domain Bacteria; phylum Verrucomicrobiota; class Verrucomicrobiia; order Verrucomicrobiales; family DEV007; genus Arctic95D-9. Next base: position 486,844 of record CBFHPY010000003.1, on the reverse strand, counting down.
TTCTCGTATCGAGAAGAGGAGAATCGCAGGTTCGTGAGATTGAGATGCGAGGCGCCGTTGCCGACGCCGAGTTGGACGTGAAAGGCCGAAACTACGGCAAAGTTCGCGACACTCTCGACGACGATCCTCGCAACGGATGGACCACAAAACTCGGAGAGACACCGCAAGCTCGCGTTGCCGTCTTTGAGTTAGCGGAACCGTTTGCTCTTCATCCAGACGAATCCCTGACCTTCGTCCTGCTGCATCGTTCAACGCTCGGAGATGCCAACATTGGACGATTCCGAATCTCGGCTACCGACCAACGCGGCGAAGCGGTCCGCGGCCTCAAGCCAGCACCATTGGAGGAACTTTCTTCCGTCACCGACGAGGTTCCGGGCGACCTCAAGAATCGTCTCCTCGAGCAGTTTCTTCTCGATGATAAGGAATACCAATCGATCCGAGACAACGCTGTCGATGCGCATCGACAACTGGGCGAATTTCGCAAGGGTGCTGGCAAATTGAATGTCCAGGTTCTGGGCAAACGTGAAGAGCCCCGTGAAACTCACATTCTCGAGCGCGGCGTCTGGGACGCAAAGGGAGAAACCGTGAATCCCGGCGTCCTGCCCAGCGTTCTTGATTGGCCCGCCGAAAAGACGGGAACTCGAATCGAACTCGCTGAATGGCTTGTCTCTCCCGAGAATCCGCTCACTGCCCGAGTCGTCGTGAACCACCTCTGGCAGATTGTTTTTGGTGCCGGTCTTGTTCGCACTCCGGAAGATTTCGGCCTCCAAGGGGAAGCACCAACACACCCCGAACTGCTAGACTGGCTTGCCGTCGAATTAGTCGAAAACGACTGGGACCTCCGGCACATCCTCCGACTTCTTGTCACCAGCGAAACCTTTCGTCAGAGCAGCGACACTTCACCGGAACTTCGCGAACTCGATCCGGAGAACCGTCAACTTGCTCGCGCCCCGCGCTTTCGCCTTCCTTCCTGGATGATCCGGGACAGCGCCCTTGCTGCGTCGGGCCTTCTCAATACAGCAGTGGGAGGACCACCGATCAAACCGTGGCAGCCCGAAGGAGTTTGGAAAGAGATTTTCATGGGTGGAAAAACCTACATTCCCAGTGTCGGCCCCGCCCAGTATCGTCGAACGGTCTACGCCTACTGGCGCCGATCGAGTGCTCCCACCTTTCTCTTCGACAGCGCGCAGCGCCGCGTCTGCGAAGTAGGAACAAGAAGGACGAACACCCCTCTTCATGCCCTGACACTGATGAATGACACTACGATGCTGGAAGCCTCCCGCATTCTCGCTTCACAGGCTCTCGAATCCTCCGATCCCCTTTCCTTTCTCGCCAATAGCATCCTTTCACGAAAACTGGCCTCTGCAGAACGTGCCGTGATCGAGCGCGAATTTCGCAAAGCGATCGACTACTATTCTTCCCATTCTCAAGAAGCGATTCGTTTTACCACAGTTGGTCAGCAGCCCCCTCCTCAGACTGACAACGCAACCAACACGGCAGCCTGGATGACGGTCGCAAGCCTGATCCTGAACCTCGATGAAGCGATGACTCATGAGTGAACATTTTTCCCCACTCTCGCGGCGACTTTTTCTGCAGCAATCCGGTCTCAATCTTGGGGCCCTAGCCCTCGGAAACTTATTGGGACGGGAAAGCGCGGACGCAGCAGCACTCCGCAACGAGATCTCTCATTTCGCACCGAAAGCGAAGCGTGTTATCTTCCTGACTCAGTCAGGCGGACCTTCCCAGCTCGAGCTATTCGATCACAAGCCAGGCTTGAAGCAATGGGCCGGAAAAGAGCTCCCTGACAGCATCCGGCAGGGACAGCGACTCACAACAATGACTCGCAATCAAAAGCAACTGGTCCTCCCGGGAGTCCCCCAGTTCTCTCGTCATGGTGAGAGCGGCGCGACAGTCAGCGAATGGTTGCCTCACATCGCCTCGATTTCTGACGAGCTTTGTTTTGTGAAGTCAATGGTGACTGACCAGATCAATCATGCTCCGGCAATGACTAAATTTCTGACCGGGCACCAGATTCCGGGTCGCCCCAGTTTCGGAGCGTGGACAAGTTACGGACTCGGAAGCAGCAATCGCAATCTCCCTGACTATCTCGTTCTCATTTCAAAAATGAAACGCCCGAGCGATCAACCGCTCTACGATCACTATTGGGGCAGTGGCTTTCTCCCCTCCCGCTATCAGGGAGTAAAGCTACGCAACGCGAACGACCCTGTTCTCTACCTCCGAGATCCAGAGGGACTCCCCCGCCATCTCCGTCGTGGGATGATCGATGGAGTCGGGGAGATTAACGCGATGCGGCTGGAGCAAACTGGAGATCCCGAGATCGAGACCAGAATCCAGCAATACGAAATGGCGTTCCGAATGCAGACGAGCATTCCCGAGCTCAACGATCTCTCTGATGAGCCAGAATCGACCTTCGAGCTCTATGGCCCCGACTCTCGTCGTCCAGGGAGCTATGCTGCAAACTGCATTCTCGCTCGCCGCCTCGCAGAGCGTGGCGTTCGCTTTGTTCAGCTTTTTCATCCTGATTGGGATCATCACAGCCGGCTTCCGAGTTGGTGTACGGCACGATGTCGTGACACAGATCAACCCAGTGCGGCGCTAATCAAAGATCTGAAGCTCCGCGGGCTTCTCGAAGACACCCTCGTGATCTGGGGCGGCGAGTTTGGGCGAGGCGTCGCCGGTCAGGGAAAATGGGACAGTCCCGAGGCGGGTCGTGATCACCACCCACGCTGTTTCACAATCTGGATGGCGGGCGGCGGAGTCAATCCAGGAACGACTTATGGCGCGACCGACGATTTCAGCTACAACGTTGCCGAGAATCCAGTACACGTTCGCGACCTTCATGCGACCGCCCTTCATCTTCTTGGAATGGATCACGACCGATTCAGCTTCCGTTTTCAGGGACTCGACTACAAACTCACAGGCGTGGAAAAATCCCGAGTCGTTTCGGATATTCTATCATGAAATTTCAGCTCCTGATCCTTGCCTCCTGCTCTGCCGCATCGCTTCTCTCTGCAGGAGAACCACAGAACGTGTGGCCTGACTTCGCCCCTGGGGAGACTTCAAAACTTAACGGTGAAGCGCAGGAACCACGCCCCGGAGAAAATCCACCGATCACCCGGGTCGTCGGAATCACACAGCCGACGTTTACGGTGCACCTACCTGCCAAACCAAACGGAGCCGGAGTAGTCATTTTACCAGGAGGGGGGTTTATCAAGGTGGTCCCAGACAAGGAAGGAACTGAAGCGGCTGAATGGCTGAATCAAAATGGATTCGCCGCTTTCGTCCTGAGTCATCGAACGAAGAATGACAAATCCGAAACCGGCTGGGAAAAGGCCCTCCAAGATGCCCAGAGAACCCTGTCTCTCATTCGTTCTCACTCTGCTGAATACGGAATTGAGGAAGACCGCATCGGACTTCTCGGATTCTCTGCTGGAGGGCAGGTTGCCGCTCGTCTTCTCAGCCTACAGGGAAAACGAAGCTATGAGCGAATCGATGCAATCGATGATGTCTCTTCTATCCCGAACTTCGGCCTCCTTATCTACCCTTGGAACTGCTACGATAGCATATCGGAGGGACTCGTCGATGGTATCTCTGTCCCTGACGATTGCCCTCCGACTTTTCTCGTACACACCGATGACGATCGGTCCTCTTCGCTCGGAGCCGTGCTCTTCTACAGCGATCTCAAGAAGCTTGGAATCCCATCCGAACTTCACATTTACGGAAACGGAGGTCATGGATACGGAACCCGTCCCGTCGAAGGCTCCGAAATATCATCATGGACAGGACATGCTGCGCATTGGCTCAAGCGCTTTTTGAAGGGACAGGGATGAGAACTGGAATGAGAAACGTCGACGCCTTCACTCGAATCACTTTACCCCTCTCGGGAAAACTCGCGACCCTTCTCTTCTTTGCGCCACTGCTCGCTCATAGTTCGGAGGTCGACTTCAACCGCGACATCCGCCCGATCCTTTCTGACAAGTGCTTCTTCTGCCACGGACCCGATTCCCATGAAAGAAAGGCGGGTCTGAGATTGGATACTGCAGAAGGGGCTCTCGCAGATCTCGGCGGCTATTCCGCGATCGTTCCAGGAAACACGGACGAAAGTGAATTCGTCGCTCGAATCCTGAGTGCAGATGAAGATAATCAAATGCCTCCCCCAGACTCTCACAAATCACTAACCCAAAAGGAAATCGATTTATTGGTTACTTGGGTCGAGGCAGGTGCCGAATACGAGCTTCCCTGGGCTTACCAGTTTCCGAAACCCATCGACGCGCCCGCTGTCGAGGATTCAAACTGGCCGGCCAACTGGGTCGATCAATTTGTTCTCGCCCGCCTCGAGGAGAACAAAATCACTCCTTCTCCTGCCGCTGAAGATATCACCCTGATTCGTCGAATTTATTTCGATCTCACCGGCCTGCCACCAAGTCCCGAGGAGGTCCGCGCCTTTCTCGAAGACGACCGGGATCGCGAAGTTATCTGGTCCGAGCTGGTCGATCGATTGATGAACTCCCATCACTTTGCGGAGCGCCTTGCCGTCTACTGGCTCGATCTCGTTCGCTACGCAGACACCGTTGGTTATCACGGGGATCAGACTCACAATATCTCGCCCTATCGCGACTACGTGATTCGTGCTTTCCACGAGAACATGCCGTTCGACCAGTTCACCCGGGAACAACTCGCCGGTGACCTCCTACCCACTCCTGACAAATGGCAAAAGACAGCCTCAGGATACAACCGCCTCCTGCAGACTTCTCATGAAGGCGGCATTCAAGCGAAGGAGTACAACGCTATCTACGCTGCCGATCGGGTCCGTAATCTCTCAGCAGTCTGGATGGGAGCCACGGTTGGATGCGCCCAGTGCCATGATCACAAATACGATCCGATCACGATCAAGGACCACTACTCTCTCGCCTCTTTTTTTGCCGATATCCACGATGCCGGCTTCAGCGGAAACAGCCTTCCTGCCAGCCGCCCTCCCGAAATGCTCTTTCTGCAAGACTGGGATGAGCAGGCTTTGGAAGAAGTTCAGGAAAAACTCAATACCATCATCTCGCCCGCCGATACTAAAGACCTGATTCGCTGGGAGGCAGAATCAGCCAAGCTTGAAAAGAAACTCGCCGACAGTAAATCACCCGAAAAGCTTACCAAAGAGCAAGCACGTCTAACCGATGTGAAAAACGCGATCGCCCGCACGCTGCCCGCAGAAAATCGTCCCCAATGGGAGAGCCTTGAAGCGGAACGGAAGAAGATCGAAAGTCGAGGGCGAAAGACAATGATCACCGAAGCAAAGGCCCCCAGAGTCACGCGAATTCTGCCTCGCGGAGACTGGCAGGACGACAGCGGTGAAGCAGTCCTTCCCGCCGTTCCGGCATTTCTCGGCTCCATCACTCCCAACGGAGAAACTCCGCTGACTCGCCTCGATCTCGCCGACTGGCTTGTCGATGCAAAATCGGGAGTTGGAGGTCTGACCGCACGAGTCTTCGCCAACCGATTCTGGTATCTCTTTTTGGGGACGGGGATTTCTCGATCACTTGATGACTTCGGAGGTCAGGGCGAAGCCCCTGCGAACCCCGAACTGCTCGATCAACTCGCCATTTCATTCTATGAAAACGATTGGGACATCAAGGCACTCGTGAAGACCATCGTGACCAGTAGGACTTATCGTCAATCCTCACTTCCTCGACCCGAAATTGATGACTCAGATCCCTACAATCAATTCGTAGCTCGACAATCTCGATTTCGCCTCTCCGCAGAATTCATAAGGGACAATGCGCTCGCCGTGAGTGGACTTCTTCACGAAGAGTCGGGCAACCAAGCCGCCCAATATGGTGGAACGAGCATCAAGCCTTTTCAACCAGAGGGCTACTATCGACATCTCAATTTTCCGACGAGAAAGTATCAGCACGACTCCGATTCCAACCAATGGCGACGTGGAGTCTATGTCCATTGGCAACGCATGTTTCTTCATCCAATGATGAAAGCCATGGACGCACCGAGTCGCGAGGAATGCACAGCCCAGCGCCCTCGCTCCAACACTCCGAATGCGGCCCTTGTCCTTCTCAACGACCCTACATTCATCGAAGCCGCCTGTGCACTTTCCGTGCGAATACTGGAAGAAGCAGATGAGTCTACGAGGGATCGAATCGAGACGCTCTATCAGACTGTGCTGTCTCGCTCCGCAACAGAGAACGAGGTGAATGCGCTCACGCGCCTCTACCAGACCACTCGCGCCGAGTACGATTCAAGTCCTGAAACTGCCGACGAACTCTTATCAATCGGCCAATGGAAGTCGACATCTGAATATCCTGCTGTGGAGCTAGCGTCCTGGGTTTCCCTAAGCCGAGCCTTACTCAATGTAAGCGAAACAGTGACCCGAAACTGACGTCTCGACTCATGAAGCATGATTCCACGAGACACCCCTCCAAATAGATTTTGGAACAGTTCGACTATACGATTATCGGAGGAGGCATCATAGGTCTCGCGGCAGCACGCCAAACATCCCTTCAGTTTCCCAGTGCTAAGATTTTGGTCTTGGAAAAGGAAGATGCTCCTGCCCTGCATCAATCAGGTCGAAATTCAGGAGTCATTCATTCGGGAATCTACTACCAACCGGAAAGCTTCAAAGCTAGATTCGCCCGGGCCGGGGCGGAATCAATGGTCCAGTTCTGCCGTGAATTTGGGATTCCACATGAAGTATGTGGGAAACTGATTGTGGCAACCCAGCCTGACCAACTCCCCCAACTCGAGGAATTACTTAGCCGGGCCAGAGCCAACGGAGTACCCGCTCAGAAGATCACATTGGAAGAAGCCGCTGAAATTGAGCCTCATGTTCAATGCCTTGCTGCTCTTCGTGTGGAATCAACTGGTATTACTTCCTATCGAGATGTCTGTCTGGAGTATCTCCGACAGATCGAGGAAGCCGGTGGGAAGGCGATTTTTGGGCAGCGCGTAGTCAGCTTCCATCGTCATGTAGACGATTCCAGAACTGTTGTTGAAACGGGCGAAACGACTTTCGAGTCACGATTCGTGATCAATTGCGCAGGACTGCACAGTGATCGAATAGCGCGATCTTCCGATCTCGACCCAAAGGCAAAAATCGTCCCGTTCCGAGGAGAGTATTTTCAGCTCCGTGAGAATCGACGCCATCTCGTAAAGACTTTGATCTATCCTGTTCCGAACCCCGACTTCCCATTCCTCGGAGTTCACTTCACGAAGATGATCGACGGCAGTGTTCATGCTGGCCCGAACGCAGTTTTTGCCTTTGCCAGAGAAGGTTACAGAAAAAACAATTTTAGTTTCCGCGATACTGCTGAAACGCTTGCCTTTCCCGGCTTCTACAAACTCGCGATTCGTCACCTTGGAGAAGGTTGTAAAGAAATTCATCGATCCATGAGCAAAGCAGCTTTCACGAGAAGTTTGCAGGCCTTGATCCCTGAAATCAAATCGGATGATCTGGAGCCTTGTGCGTCAGGGATTCGAGCTCAGGCACTGGATCAGCGCGGAAACCTCGTCGATGACTTTCTCATTCTCGAGGATGCTGGAGCTCTGCATGTCTGCAATGCTCCGTCCCCAGCGGCAACTGCGTCTCTTGAAATTGCTCGGGAAATCGGGCAACGTCTTCCCAACGTAGTTTCGACTCGAATCGCTCCTCCTTCCTAGATGCAGAGTAAGCATCAGTTGGGACTGAAAAAGGAGACCCTTCGTTGAAGTTCTTGCCTCTCCTAGTCGGCCTTATTCCCAATTAATTGGGGACGAGTCATTCAAACCCAAGCTGCGATTGCGGTGGTCACAATCGAACTCGGCAGCATCAGCACAGCAGCAAAAAGAGGATTCATCGTTCCAGAAAGATAAAGAGATACGGCGGCTACATTGTAGAAAATCGCTGCGACAAAGATGATCCGAATGAGAGCCCCCCTCCGTTTCCGATTCTAGAACAACTCGCTAAGAGCGTGGAATCTTCGCCCCGTAAAAACGAAATCAGCCTTTCCGTAAACAGCTCGTATTCCTGTAGCCGGAGCGCCTGTCGCCCCGGTGGCGGAAAACGCGAGGCTCTCACTGCCGCCGTCTCCAACATAGAGAGTCGAATCGGCATCATCTGCTTCGATCACCTGTCTTTTCCGCTGGAGACAAATCGGTGGCCTGATGGGTATAAGCTCTCCGTCCACAGAATCGAGGCGCTCAAAGAAGCCGTCGAACTCTCTCCGGAGCCCCACGTTCGAGCACTTTGCGTTCTCGCAGAAACTCGTCTCGAGCATCTCGCATTTCTTGAGTCCGAAGAAAAGGCAGCGAATAACGTAGTGCAACGCTGCGTCGAAACGGCCCAAATCATTCAGCAGGTATCGCTGGTAACATCGTCGACGAAGCGTCATCCCTCGAAGAACCACTTCGTTCTCAGTTTCAGAGACGACTCGTCGAGACCTTCGGGGACTGCGCCAAAGCTTGTGATCACGAACTCGCTCAACTCTGCCGCAAGCTGGCTGCTCTACAGGTCGTCCAGGCAGACTCTGAAAGTAGCATCACCAGAGAGAAAGATCACTTTTTAGCCTTTTTCTTCGCAGGTTTCTTGATCCAATCCCCTGCGAAATAGAGGAGTCGTCGCTGCGCTTCACTCTTCGACGGAACACTCGTAAAGTTCGAGGCATCAAAAGGAAAAGACGTCTTTGAATTCTCGTGAAAGTACGCAGCCGCATTCAACGCGATAAGATGCTCTACAGGGTGTTCGCTTGCATTGACAACATCAATCAGCACAACGCGAGGATCCGTTTTTCCGATACCACCAAGAAACTCAGCCGCACGAACCCGAACCATGCGATCCTCATCTTTGAGCAACGGACGAATTGATCCGGCAAGTTCCGTCGCCTCCTCTCCAAAGGAAGCACAAACCGTCGCGGCCCAGTATCGCTTGAGAAAATCATCGGATACCGCCGCGGCTTGAATCGCATCTTTCACTTCGGGCAGTGGTCGCAGCATCAGGTTGGCGACATCGATCAAATCTGAAATCCGATCACTGTTCTCCTGCCCGAACGCGGCAGGGTTCTTCATCGCCTGATCGTAGAGGACGTTCTCTGGGAAGAGACTAAGATCAGGCATCGCCTTCAATTTCTGAGTCAACTGCTCTCGCATCGCAACGAGGCGCGCCTGGTGTTCCGACGCACCGGAGAGATTTGAGACCTCGTGTGGATCGGTCGAAAGATTGAAGAGTAACTCAGGAGACTTTCGCTCATAAAACTGTCGCTGATCCGCCCCCAACTTCCCCTGGTCAAAGAGATCTCTCCACTCCCGATAGGCCAACATGAAGTATCGGTAGTTGTTCTGCATACCGTCTGGATAGTATGGCTGAAAACTCCTGACATATTTCCAGTCACCGACTCGGAGGGTTCGGATCAAATCGTATTTTTCATCAAATCGATCAGCGTATCCGTAGGCCGTGTTTCGTTGTGAAAACTCGGCAAGATCTATATCCGCACCGAGAAATGCTTTTCCATCCATTTCCGAGGGAACCGGAAGTCCAGCAAGACGCAGCACGCTCGGCGCAAAATCAATGAAACTGACAAATCCCTCGGTCGTTGCACCCGGGGCAAGCGGAGCAAGCTCCTTCCAGTTCTCAGGCACTCGAACGACCAGTGGCACGTGTAATCCCGATTCGTAGGCGTAGCCTTTGCCTCGAGGAAGAACGCCGCCGTGGTCGCCAAAATAAAAGATGAAAGTATCCTCAAGTAGTCCGTCGTCTTCGAGCTTCTTCACGGTCGCTCCGACAATGTCGTCCACCTTCTGAATGTTGTCGAGATACCGGGCGTAAGTGTAGCGAAAGAGTGGTGTGTCAGGAAAATAGGGCGGAAGATTCACTTCACCCGGATCGTGAGTAGTCGTGTCGTTCTGATAGGAATCCTCAGAAAAATGAAGGGAACTTTCGTGGGAGACGCCGTGACTCTCCATGTGAAAAAACGGCTGTGCCGCATCGCTTCGCTTTCGCCACGAGGCCGACTTAGAAGATTCATCCCACGTCCCCTTGGTTTCGACACAATTATAGTCCTTCTTCGAATTGTTCGTCGTGTAGTATCCCGCCATACGGAGATAAGCAGGAAAGAGCTTCAGTTCGCCCGGCAATTCCGCGAGCTTGGAACGACGATGGAACTGAGTTCCAATTCTAGGAGCGAGGCACCCTGTCGCCAAGGTCGTCCGCGCTACGGAGCAAACCGGGGAATTTGAGAAGGCCCGGGTAAAGGTGATACCATGCTTGGCGAGCTTCGCTATATTGGGAGTCTCCGTTCCGGCTTCATCGAACATCTTTAAGTAGTGCTTTGAATTGTCCTCGGACACGATCCACACGATATTCGGACGGTCGGCCGCAAAGGAAGAAACGATCGAGAGAAACAGGAGCAGAAACGTAAGTCGAAAAGCCATGCGCGAAACATTGCTGGAAACCGCACCTTTGGCCAGCCTCAATTACCCAACTCTCGTAACGACACGTATTCCTTTCTCGAATGCCTGCTACTTCCCCCATGAGTGAAAGCCTCCGTCTTCAGGTCGAAAAAGAAGACCCCTTTCTGCCCGGTTCCCAGCTCTGGCTCGATCCGCACCGACCCCAGGAATTTGCCTTTGTCTCCCATGCTCACGCTGATCACTTTGCTCCCCATGGCCTGACACTTTGCTCGAACGAAACGCGTCAACTCATCGAATCGCGCTTCGGCGATCGCGACGCTTCATTCCTCAGCTTAGGATTTGGAGAGGCTCATACTTTGGAGAACGGCAACACACTGCAGCTCTTTCCCGCTGGTCACATCCCTGGCTCCGCAATGTTGCGCATTGAATGCGGTGAAACCGGGAACAGCCTCCTTCACACCGGTGATTTTAAGACCCGCCCAGCGCTCGGTGCTGAACCGATAGAGATTCCACATGCTGACCTTGTGATCATGGAGACGACTTTCGGAATTCCCCGCTTCCGATTACCACCTGCCAGCGAGGTAATCAGCGCTATGGTCAAGTTTGCCCGGGAATCCATTGAGGAAGGAGAGATCCCCATCTTCATGGCCTATTCACTCGGAAAAGCGCAGGAGATACTTCTCTCTCTTCACAAAGCAGCCCCCGAGCTGACGTTTCAGGTTCATTCCGCTGTCGCCAAGATGAATGAAATCGTTTCGGACCTCGGCTACCCGCTCCCCCATGCAGAACTATTTTCCCCCGCAGATAGTAGTCCCGAAGGAAACGTTCTCGTGATTCCGCCCAACGCTGCTCGAATCCGGGCAGTCCGTCGTCTCCGCAAACGCTCCCGCCTAGCGATGATCAGTGGCTGGGGGATGGATCCGAGCGCCCGCTACCGCTACCAATGCGACGAAGTATTTCCTCTATCCGATCACGCTGACTACGATGATCTCCACAGCTTTGTCGAACGGGTGAATCCGAAACAAGTTCGAACGATTCACGGTTACTGCGAGGAGTTCGCCAGAGATCTGCGAAACCGTGGTCGCGAAGCCTGGCCGCTTGCGGGGGAAACCCAGCTCGAGCTGGCTCTTGATAGAGAAGCAGACTCAACAGGGTCGGTTCGAGGACATACCCCTGTTTACTCGGAGAACGAAATTCCCACTCGACCCGATTCCGAATTTTTAAAATTTGTGACAGTCTGTGAGAAAATCCAGTCATTGACCGGCAAACTGAAGAAGCAGGAAGTTCTCTCTTTATACTTGAGAGAGCTGTCTTCCGAAAATTTATCGATCGCGGTCAATTTTCTCAGCGGAAATCCCCTCTCCCAGTCCGGAGAAAAACGCTCGACGAACATGGGTTGGAGCCTGATCCGGCAAGCTCTTCTCGACCTCACCGGCCTGACATTAGCTCAGTATCGCCAGGTTTCGAGTACCCAGGCCGACGTAGTCCGAACCACCCACCTGATTCTTCAGGAACACACTACTCCTCATTCACACACCCTCTTCGAAGCGCAGCAAATCTTCCTGACGATCGCCCAATATCGAGCACAAACGGACAAGGTCTCGTTTCTCCAGGAACAGCTTCAGACCTTTCACTTTTCCGAAGCCGCTTTCCTTATCGGAATTCTCACCGGCGATTTGCGAATCGGATTGAAGGAAGGCCTTCTCGAGGAATCGATCGCCCAGGCGTTTGAAGCTCCGGCGAATAACATTCGGGAGGCTCACATGCTGACGGGCGACCTCGGTGCCGTCGCGCTCCTCGCACGGGAGAATCGACTCGATGAAGCACAAGCGACCTGGTTCACCCCCTTGCGCGTCATGCTCGCCAGCCCCGAGGAAACGGCGGAGGACATTTTTGCTCGATTGGGTCACGCAGAAAATCCAGTCTGGCTCGAAGATAAATTCGATGGGATCCGAGCTCAACTGCATCGCCGCGGAGATGAAGTCGAGATCTACTCTCGCGACCTTCGCCCTCTCATCGCGGAGTTTCCAGAGCTGGCTTCGCCCGCAAAGTCGCTCGAAACGGACGTGATTTTTGATGGCGAAGTCATTGCGTATGCCGAAGGCAAGAAACTCACTTTCTTCGATCTGCAAAAACGTCTCGGGAAGAAGATGGCGAAAGGCCAGGGGGATCTCTTTCTCGGCGAAGCGATTCCGGTACAGTATGTCGTTTTTGATCTCCTCGCCATCGACGGAACCAGCCTCCTCGATCAACCTCTAGAGACGAGACGAGAGCAATTGGAGAAAATTGACCTACCGAGGTCTCTCCGACTCTGCGAAGTTCATCTTGCGAAAACCGCGGATGAGATCGACGAGTGCTTTAACGAAGCCCGCAGACGTGACAATGAAGGGCTGATCGCAAAAGATCCCAAGAGCTTCTACTCGCCAGGGCGGCGCGGAAAGCAGTGGCTCAAGCTCAAAAAGGCAATGCCTACGCTCGATGTCGTCGTAGTGAAGGCACAACAAGGGCATGGAAAAAGGTCCCATGTCCTCAGCGACTACACCTTTGCCGTTCGCGACGAATCCAATGACTCACTGCGAGTCATTGGAAAAGCCTACTCCGGACTGACCGACCTTGAGATCGAAGAACTCACGGCGCACTTCGAGAGCCACACGCTGGAAAAGAAACGTAATGTCCGAACGGTCGAGCCTGATATCGTTCTTGAAATCGCATTCGACTCGATTCAGCCAAGCAAGCGCCATGACTCCGGACTCTCGCTTCGCTTTCCACGAATCAAGGCGATCCGCCGCGACAAAAGGCCGGCCGATATCGATACCCTGAGCTATGCCAACAAATTAGCGGGAGTCTCGTAGGAGAAACCCCTTAGGGGCGCCTCGGGGGAATTGTTTCGAACCGATCAGAGTTTCGCCACGATGGCATCACCCATCTCCACGGTGCCCACTTTCTCCTGGTCGCCGTCGCCTGTGTATATATCACCTGTACGATAGCCTTCGTCGATGACAGCTTTCACAGCTGAGTCGATGGCGTCAGCAGCATCATTGAGACCAAATGAGAATCGAAGCATCATTGCAGCAGACAGAATTTGAGCGATTGGATTCGCGATTCCCTGCCCGGCGATATCAGGTGCCGATCCTCCGCTGGGCTCGAAAAGTCCGAAGTAGAGCCCATCGCCTTTGCTCTGGCCAAGGCTCGCACTCGAAAGCATTCCCAGAGAGCCTGCAATCATCGCCATTTCATCACTGAGAATATCCCCGAACAAATTCGGGGCGAGGACGACATCAAAATCTCGGGGACGAGCGATCAGTTGCATTGCCGCATTGTCGACGTAGAGGTGATCGAGCGTAACCTCTGGATACTCCTTCGCAACGGCTTCGACGGTTTCTCTCCAAAGCAGTCCGTTCTGCAGCACGTTTGCCTTGTCAATCGAGGTTAGACGCTTGTCCCGAAGGCTGGCGGCACGGAAAGCAACGTGGGCAATCCTTTCGATTTCGCTACGGTGATAGATCATCGTATCGATCGCTACGGTCTCTCCGTCGCGCTCTTCGATACTCTTCGGCTGGCCAAAGTAGATGCCTCCGGTCAACTCGCGAACACACAGCACATCAAATCCTCCCGCGATGCGCTCCTCTTTCACTGGAGATGCGTGGGTAAGGGCTGGAAAACAAACTGCTGGGCGGAGATTTGCAAACAGGCCAAAATGTTTACGGAGCGGCAAAAGTGCTCCTCGCTCGGGCTGCTGATCGGGTGGAAGATTCTCCCACTTCGGTCCGCCAACGGACCCGAAAAGGATGGAATCCGCAGCTTCACAGGCAGACACCGTATCCTGAGGTAACGGGTGACCCGAATCGTCAATCGCGGCACCGCCGACGAGTTTTTCGGTGAATTCGAAGGACAGACCCTCTTTCTCGGAGAGGCAATCTAGAACTTTTCGGGCCTCCTGCATCACTTCAGGACCGATCCCGTCACCTGGGAGGACAGCAATTTGATAAACTTCGCTCATGGAGCGAGACCAAAGAGCGGATCAGGCCAACCGCAAGCCGAAACAATGCGACGAGTCGAGATATCCTAAAAAAGCGGGGCGCAGAAAACCTATTCGTTGGCGGGCTCAGGAGGGCTGACCAATTTCTCCCACTCGATGCTTTCGACCCAAGACTCGCCCATGCGTTGCTCGTCGATCACGGCTCCAGAGGGTGAGAGAACCCGCACTGCAACTGCCTTGAACTCGTCTTCACGATACACTTCGCTCGAATACATCATTCGATTCAGCTCATAGGGCTTGGTGACCAGCTCCGCCTCGCGATTGAAGGCAAGCGTTTCGATCTCGATTTCTCCGATCAGTTTACTGTTCGACACTGGGCCGATTCCAGAGCTGTAATAAGCTTTCCAAGATCCGTCGATTTCCCTGGATACATTCACCGATCTCTCCCAGATGATTACATATTCGAGCTTAGCCCCGACAAGGGCCTCCCTCGAAATATTACGAATCGAGATCTCAATTACGTTTTTCTTTTGCTCCACGGTATACGACGAATTGACAGGATGGCGGTCCGAATCGAGACTTTTTTTCGCAAGATTCACCTCAATCCGATAATCGGTCGCATCAATCACCGGGACAATTGAATCTTCCGGACGATTCTTGATCCAGTCTTTCACAAACTGTTGGTCATCGAGACACAAAGTCACGACCTCAGAGTCAAACTCGATGCCGTCCTCTCGCTGGATTCTTATCGTGCGCTGGTCTTCCGAGATAGCTAGTAACCGAGCAAGAACCTTCTTCCCAGTTTTCGCCGTGAATTCATGAAAATCCGCTTCTCCCTGAGAATAGCCGGAAAGAACTGTGCATACGGTAATGAGCAGAAACAAACGAAGCATGAAGCGACAGCATACTACAGGAAACGGAAAAGAGAATCCCAGAAATACGCCAGACAGAAAGACCCGATCGAGTAGCGATTTGATGAAAGAAAAAGAGCATCCTCGCGCCTACGGGCAAGGATTCGGATACCGATGATGGACCGTATCGATCGCTTTTCTCACCTCACCAGGGAGTTGGATATCCACGCTGTCGATGTTCGCCTTGAGCTGCTCCATCGTCGTCGCCCCGATTAAGTTACTCGCCACATGGAATCGCTGATTTATCCACGCCAGACTCATTTGGGCAAGGTCGAGGCCAGCTTCGTCTGCAATCTTCGCATATTCCTCGATCGCTGCATCGCTATTTGGGCCGTTGTATCGTGCAAATCGCTCCCAAAGGGTCAATCGAGCCCCTGTCGGCTGAGCACCATTCCGGTATTTCCCTGAAAGCCGTCCAAAAGCGAGAGGAGAATACGGTAATGACCTCATTCCCTCTTCGTGACAGATCTCTGAAAGGCCCGCGTCGAAAGTCCGATTCAGAAGATTGTAGGAGTTCTGAATCGTCACCATCCGTGGCAGTCCCAATGACTCTGCCGCCGCGAGAAATTTCATAGCTCCCCAAGGAGTCTCGTTGGAAAGGCCGATATAACGGATCTTTCCGGATTCGACCAGATCGGCGAGCACCTGCAGCGTCTCTTCGATTGGAACGGTGTCGGAGGATTTAGGTGGAGAATAATCGCGAGTCCCGAAAAGAGGAACCGGCCGGTCCGGCCAGTGAAGCTGATAAAGATCGATTCGATCGGTCTGAAGACGCTGCAGACTGCCCTCAAGAGCCAGTGTGAGGTTTTCACGGTTGTGGCGATTTCCGGGGCGAACATGAGTAACATGTGGTCCGGGTCCAACAGCCTTCGTTGCCAGGATCACTCGATCTCGAGTTCGCCGGTCCGCAAACCAGGTTCCCATGATCCGCTCCGTTTCGTGACAGGTTTCCGCGCGGGGCGGAACCGGATACATCTCGGCGGTATCAAATAAAGTCACCCCTCGCTCTAGGGCGTAATCCATCTGTTCGTGACCTTCTGACTCCCTGTTCTGCTCGCCCCAGGTCATCGTCCCCAGACCAATGAGGCTGACCGACAGATCGGTATGAGGAATTTCACGGTATTCCATAATCGAAAGAGAAAGAGGAGATAGGAGTTCTCTTAAAACCCGATCTAGCCGTTCCGGATCACCAACGTATTCTCTTCTCCGCGTCCTCTTTCCCGAGCCCATACCCGATGGACGTGATTGTAAATCTGACCAATCGTCTGCTTATTCTTCATTCGGTATTCCGATGTCTTCGCGTGGGTGGTATCCGGGTAATGCTTTGTCACGAGGTTGTCGACGTCACCGGTTCCCAATTTATCAGACGCTTTGTTCGCAAGATCCTTGAGCCGATTCATAGTCGCGGTGCCGCTGGTGATAGAGGAGGAAGCGGTTACCGGCTCGATGAAGTAGAACCTCGCGGTCTGACCTCCGTCAGTATCGACCGTGCACTCGAAGACGCGAACCGCATTATCGATCACGTATTGGTGCTCACTCACAGATGAAATCTGATCGAGCCGAGCAACGAAGCGCCCATCCGCCGTGACCACTTCCCAGAATCCTTTGATACCACTCTGGGTTCCATCCTCATTCTTTTGAGCGGAACTGAGCAAAGGGAGAGCAACCAGGGCGAGCAAACAATAGATCGGAACTTTCATCGAGGAAGAGTATCGTATTCAGGAACAGCTGTCCATATCTCCCTCATCGCTGAAACAGGGGACCAACGAGTTTTTGCATGAACCGACAAAAAGTTTTCTTCCTCCTCTTTCTCATCACAGTGGTGGTGCTCGTTGCCGTTATCAATCGCCCCGAAAGCACTCCTCCCTCTTCCGAGGCCCCAACACCGCCCACCATTCACATCACTCCACCCATTGTTTCCGAGGAAACCGACTGGGCCAATCAAGACAAACCTTATTTTGAGGAATGGTTGGATCAGCTGAGAGAGGTTGGCCAGCAGACGAAATCGACGGTCGAATTCTCGGCCGTAGTCGAAGAGGGCGAGACGATGATCACGGAAGTGACCGAAGCCGGACCAGGGACCTTTCACTTCACCAAGATCACTCCTGGCCCCGGCCCAGAAGAAGGTACTGTTTCGATTCAGACAGAACGAATCGCTGCAACACTGGACGGGGCAACTCAACAGCTCGCTGCGCCGCGAATCGTAATGAAATACGGCACTATGAGTGCCGTCTCCACGTTCTCTGCCGATTCTTCCTACCAAATGGTGATCAGTGCAGAAGAGCTAGAGAGCGGGACCAGGCTGACAGGTTCCGTTGTCGAACGATCCGAGAATTAGCAACCAGCGCTTCCCGTAGAGTTCTTACGGGTTAGTTTCTCACTTTTTGCGTACCCTGATTTTCAGGCAAGAAGTCACGGCCTCTGATACAATAAACATTCTTGTATTGATCGAATGAGAGTATCTCGCTATCTCCCCGTATTCCTTTCCGTTGTCATCCTGTCCAGTCAATCGAACGCGGTCGACTTCGCGAGAGACATCCGCCCGATTCTCTCGGACAAGTGTTTTTCCTGTCATGGTCCCGACGAGAAGCACCGCAAAGCGGACCTGCGCCTGGACCAGAAACTGGATGCGTTTCTTGAACGGGATGGGGTCGCAGCCTTTGTCGCAGGAGATCTGATGAAAAGCGAATCCTGGCAGCGAATCATCTCCGATGACGAAGACGAGTTGATGCCGCCCCCAAAGGCGAAAAAACCACTCTCCCCCAAAGAGAAGAAATTGATTCGCAAATGGCTCGAAAGCGGAGCCGAATGGACCGAGCACTGGTCATTCACAATTCCG
This sequence comes from Verrucomicrobiales bacterium, assembly GCA_965657775.1. Lineage (GTDB taxonomy): Bacteria > Verrucomicrobiota > Verrucomicrobiia > Verrucomicrobiales > DEV007 > Arctic95D-9. The sequence continues at coordinate 468,711 of CBFHPY010000003.1, read as the reverse complement.
GAGAAAACGAATCCACCCGCGATCACCGAAACAGCGAAAGATCAAAACACCTCTCCGATCGATCAATTTACAGTCGCCACTCTGAAAGAAGCAGGCAAAAACCTCTCGCCATCGGCAGACAAGCGCACCTTGCTCCGACGAATCACTTTTGACCTCACCGGACTTCCTCCTACCCTCGAGGAAGTGGAATCGTTCATCGCGGACTCCTCTGACGACGCCTACTCCAAAGTCGTCGACCGGCTTCTTGCTTCACCTCACTTTGGCGAACGTATGGCCCTTTTCTGGCTAGACGCAGCCCGCTATGGGGACACCTCGGTTATGCACGCCGACGGCCCTCGTGATATGTGGCCCTGGCGTGACTGGGTCGTGAAGGCTTTCAACGAAAATCAGCCGTATGATCAGTTCTCGATTGAGCAACTCGCCGGAGATCTTCTTCCTACTCCTACCAACGAGCAACTTGTCGCCACGGGTTTCAATCGCAACCACCCCAGTTCCGATGAGGGCGGCGCTATCTCGGAAGAGTTGAGAGTTGGTTATGTCGCCGACCGGGTAAAAACGACCGCGAATGTCTGGCTCGGGCTCTCGATGGAATGTGCGCAGTGCCACGATCACAAATACGATCCGATTTCACAAAAAGAATACTTCCAGTTTTTCGCATACTTCAACAACACCGCAGATCCTGGAATGCAGACAAGAAAAGGCAACCAGTCGCCCACGGTCGAGGTTGTGACGGAGGTCGAAGAAGGCAAGCTCCACGAAATCGAAAACCGTATTGAGGAGAACAAAGCGAAGGTCCTGACCCAGAAAAACGAGGCGCTCTCCGCCCCCATTCCTCCCGGTCAGAAAGGTGCGGCCGCCGACCTCGCGAAACGCACCAAGAATCTGAAACACTTCTTCTCCCTCGATGAAATCGCAGGTTCAGTCCTGCAGGACAGTCGAGGACGCAAAGATGCGGTCGGGGCAAAACCTATCAAGAACATCGCCGAGGCAAAATTTGGAACCGGTCTTGTAGCAGACGGATCCAGTGGATTCGACACCGCTTCGTTCACTGAGTTTGATCACAAGAGTAAATTCACACTCGCGGCCTGGATCAGGATCGACGATCCCAATGTCGGAGGAGCGGTCATTTCCAAAATGCATTCGAATAAGCAATACCGCGGATACGATCTCTGGCTCGAAGGGGGTAAGCCAGGAATGCACTTGATTCACAAGTGGCCTTCCAACGGGATTAAAGTAGTAGCCACCGAGGCGCTCACACCAGGACAATGGCACCATGTAGCAACAACGTACGACGGAACTGGAAAGCCGGAGGGAGTGAAAGTCTATATCGACGGAAAGTCAGTCGAAACGCAAAGCCTGAACAACGGCCCACTGACCGGAACCATGAAAACCGACGCCCCCTTTCGGATTGGCGGAAGGTATCCAAGTGGGGGATTCAAGGGACAGGTCGACGAGATTCAGATCTACGATCGAATCCTCAGTGAAAATGAGATCGCCTGGACGCAGCGTGATCTCGTTTCTGAATCTCTCGAAACGCTTGCCGAAAAACGAACTCCCGAACAGAAGGCCGCCGTTGAGGTCTCACGTCTCAGCCAGTCAAAACCCTATCTCGAGGCACAGGCAAAACTGGTGACTTCGGAAAACGAGAGAGTCGAAATTCTCGAAGGTAAAACAACGACCATGGTCATGGCGGACAACGCGGCTGATAAAATGAGGATGACCTACATCCTCGACCGTGGACAGTACGACTCTCCCGTCAAAGACGAAACGATTGCTCCGGGAACGCCGGCGATTCTTCCGCCCCTCCCGGAGGATGCTCCCAAGAATCGTCTCGGACTCGCACGCTGGCTCTTTTCCGAAGAGCATCCACTCACTGCACGGGTTGCAGCCAATCAGCTCTGGCTCCTCTTTTTTGGAAACGGAATTGTCCGGACACCCGCCGATCTCGGTGCTCAAGGGGATTTCCCCACTCATCCAGAACTCCTCGACTGGCTCGCGGTCGACTTTCGCGAGAGCGGATGGGATGTGAAAAGAATGGTTCGTCAAATCGTTCTCAGCCAGACCTACCAGCAGTCTTCGCATGTCGACCCAGACTCTCTCACCGTCGATCCTGATAACCGACTCCTCGCACGAGCACCTCGATTCCGACTCCAGGCAGAAATGATTCGAGACAACGCTCTCGCCCTTTCCGGGCAACTCATCAAGACAGCCGGAGGCCCGGGTGTGAAACCTTACCAGCCCCCCGGACTCTGGGCCGAGGTTGGACTTGGGGGCAATCCCAAGTTCGTTCAGGACAAAGGAGAAAAACTCTATCGCCGAACCCTCTACACCTATTGGAAGCGCTCCTCTCCTCCCCCGGCCATGGTGATCTTCGATGCACCCAATCGAGAAACCTGCGTAATTCAACGCCCCAGCACCAACACTCCTCTCCAGGCACTGGCGGCGATGAACGACGTTCAAATGATGGAAGCTTCCCGCCACTTCGCAGGACGAATCCTGCGTAGGGGAGGGAATGACGCCGCCACTCGCATCGCCTGGGCCTTCGAGTTGGCGACCGCGCGCCTTCCGGATGCCCAGGAGGCGAAGACTCTTCTTGATGTCTACGAATACGGACTCAAGGAATTCTCCGAAGAGCCTGATCGAGCATCCGCTTTGCTGTCAATTGGCGAATCCCCTCGTGACAAGAAGCTGCCTTTGGATGAACAAGCTGCATGGACCGTGGTCTCAAGCCTCCTTCTCAACCTCGACGAAGTCCTCACTCGAAACTAGATATGGATCCTTTTCTTTCTCAACAGCAAGATCTTGCCCGCAGAAATTTCCTAGGTAGGTCCTGCAGCCTCCTCGGAGGAGCCGCCCTCTCGAGCCTTCTACCGAATCAGCTCGGCGCAGCCTCTGGATCCGTTCCCAGTGTTCCTCACTTTGCCCCAAAGGCAAAGCGGGTCATCTATTTGTTCATGGCCGGCGGTCCTTCACACATTGACCTGTTTGACTACAAGCCGATCATGAAAGATCTCCATGGAACGGAGCTTCCCGACTCGGTTCGAGGCGAGCAACGCATCACCGGAATGACAAGCGGTCAGAAGGAATTCCGGTGCGTCGCCCCTATGTTCAACTTCGAGAAAGTTGGGGAACGGGGAACCTGGATGAACACCGATCTACTGCCTCACACCGCAGCGATCGCCGACAAGATTTCCATCATCCGCTCGATGAACACTGAGGCGATCAACCACGACCCGGCGATCACCTACATCAATACGGGGACGCAACAGTTCGGCCACCCGAGCATGGGAGCCTGGCTCGCTTATGGACTTGGTTCCCTGAGCGACAATCTTCCGGCCTACGTCACAATGATCTCCGTCGGAAAGAAGCCGGGACAGGCACTTTATGCCCGACTCTGGGGAAGCGGATTTCTCCCCTCTCGCTACCAGGGAGTTCAGTTCCGCAGTGGGAAAGACCCTGTGCTCTACCTCAACGATCCCGATGGTTTTGATCGAGACCTTCGACGCAAGATGCTCGATGGACTTGGAGACCTGAACCGCCAGCGATTTGATCAAGTCCGCGATCCAGAAATCGAATCTCGTATTTCCCAATACGAAATGGCGTTTCGCATGCAGACCTCCGTTCCGGAACTCATGAACACCGATCAGGAGCCAGAACACGTTTTCGAATCTTATGGTCCCCAGGCAAAGACAAAAGGATCCTTTGCTGCGAACTGTATCCTAGCACGGCGCATGGCGGAACAAGGCGTTCGATTTATCCAGTTGTTTCATCGGGGCTGGGACCAGCACGGCAACTTGCCCAAGGAACTCGCTCACAATTGTGAAAGCGTTGATCAACCGGCCGCCGCTCTCGTCAAGGATCTTGAGGACCGGGGAATGCTCGATGATACCGTCGTTGTTTTCGGTGGCGAATTCGGCCGGACCATCTACAGCCAAGGAAAACTCACGAAGGACAATCACGGCCGCGACCACCACGGAAGATGCTTTTCCTCATGGGTCGCCGGAGGCGGCTTTCAGCCCGGCGTCGACATCGGCGAATCAGACGACTTTGCCTGGAATATCGCGAAAGACCCAGTCCACATCAATGACTTCAATGCCACAGTCCTTCACAATCTGGGCATCGATCACGAACGTTTTTCAGTTAAGCACCTCGGACTCGATTCACGGCTCACCGGCGTCGAGCACCGTCGTGTCGTAAAAGAGTTGCTCGTCTGATGAAATGCCCCGCAGGGCGCTCTCAACAGGGTTGAGTCATCGGCCAAACCTTGTTTCATCAGAGATACTCCCAATCCGAAAACGTCGCCGCCTGTCCCACTTTCTCACCGCTGTCGCCGATGAGATTCCAGACTGTTGCTCGACGAATACGGAATCGACGCCCGGAACTCGAAATCCGGATTCCGGAATAGTCATCGATATATCCCTGACGGGTTACGGCTTCGAGAAGTCGTTCTCGTTCCCCTCTTTCGGGTTCTTCAGCAGTAAAGCGCGACGGGGTCTGGGTGAAAATCTGCCAGGGCAACTCGAAGAGCTCCAGCGCAGTCATGTTCCCATAAGTCAGAATGGGGTCCTCGCCTCCATTGTGAGAAGCGACAAAGAATGGGGCCTCGAACAAGAGACGAGCCTGTTCGTCCACCGAGTGCTCCCCGTGAATCAGATCGCGGCCGACCAATTGGCGGTAGCTTTGCAACAGGAGCCACGCATGCCGTTCCTGAAACCGATTTTCTTCGCCCGGGTAATCCATCCAAACAAACGATAGCGTTTATTCCCCTCGCATTGCCCGACGAATATCTCCCGGCTCATAGCCGTAGAGATTGTCCGGTAGACCAGAATTCTCGATCATCACCAGTTTCCAACTTGTTGGAAGAAAGCTTTCCTTCTTCCAGGTAAACTCAAAAGGTTCTTCCAACTGATTGAGCCGACGAGTGGCTTCATTTCCCAAAGGGCCCACTGGCTTTCCTGAGAGTTCAAGCCTGACTCGAACAATTCCCCAATCGCCATCATGATTGATGACTTGATCTTCACTCTTGAGAATTAGCGTAAAAAATTGACTTCCAACATCGAGAACGGCCTCGATCGCATCGTCCCGAGTGAAATCCCATCGATCAGAATATTCGTCAGAAACAAGTCGAGCAACCCGAGTGGAGCTCCTCTTCTCAATACCCTCGATCAGAGCCGCCTGCTTTTTGGCAATGACGCGTGAAGGATGCAGTTGCCATCCGACCCATCCAGCCACGAAGACAAAGAGTAAAAGTGCCACAATCGCCAACCAAAAGGCCAATCGCGGATTCGAAATGCGTTGCGAATCCCTCAATCGGACTATCTTCCCTTACGACGGAGACGATGTAAATCAATTCCCGGAATCTTTTCCAAAAACTATGGCCACCTTTCGCCCCAACGTCGCCGCAATCCTGCAACGCCCTAAAAGTGGAAAGATTCTCATCGCAGAACGGGTTCAACATCCTGGAAGCTGGCAATTCCCGCAAGGAGGAGTCGACCCGGGAGAGGATCTCATCGGGGCGCTTTATCGAGAGGTCGAGGAGGAGATCGGAGTGGGCTCCGATAAATACGAGCTGACTGCCTGCCACACGAACTACCGATACAAATTCCCGGATGGTCATCTCAAGAAGGGCCAGTTCTGTGGCCAGGTGCAGACCTACTTTCTCTGCACATATAACGGAAAGAAGCGAGCGATTGATCTCAACGCCCATGTGCGGGAGTTCACTGATTACAAGTGGATACAACCCGGCGAATTCGATCTCGCTTGGGTTCCAAAGTTCAAACGAGAGGTTTTTAAAAAAGTGTTCCGTGACTTCTTTGGATTGAAGAGGCTGAACAACTCCAGTCGATGATTCTGCTTTTTCTTTCTTCGAATCAGTGAGAGACTTTGTTCGTCGGTCTCATACTGCTATATGTATTTTGGTATTCGAGGAAAAGTCGCGTTGCTGGTCATGCTGGCTACGGCATCTTCTGCATTGCTCGTCTCAAAAGTTCTCACATTTCGGGCTACCGCGGTTCTGAGAGAGCACGAGTTGGTCGACTTGGGAGACGAAGCATCACTGCGTGGATGGGTCCTTATGGACCAAATCGAAGGTCTGCGTGACGATCTGATCAACATCGCTTTCAGTCCTAGTTTCCAGGAAGAGGTCGCTGCAGGCAAATCCCAGCAGGAACTCAACACTCTCGCCAAGGGACTTTGCCGTCGCTACTGGAACGACCATCTCCGCATCGACCTGATCCACTTTGACGGAGCGACTCAACGCACGCAGTTGGTTGAGCAGAAGGCTATCCTTCCCGATGAAGAGGGGTGGTTTCCTGAGAAGGACGCACGCGCCGGAGCACGACTCCACCTTTCTCCCATCCAACGCATGACCCTGACTCGCACGGATTTACCCGGTGTCGAAGAGGTCACCCGCGTCGAACCCGTCGTTTGGGCGGTAGCACCGCTCGATCAATTCGGAAGTTTCACCGGAGGAACTCCGATCTATGTGAGAATCATGATGACGGTGAGACCGACCCCTTCCCCTCGTCATCTTCTCGTGCTCGAGGATATGGAGGGGAATCAACTCGTGAGACATGATGAGTTCGATCCGAAAGAACGGAATAACGATGAAGTGTTCCGCAAGCTCAGCCAGAGCGACGAGCTGGCCGAAGCACTCGAGGAGCGAAACAACGCCCCTATCACAGGAGGTGCCTCGAAAGTAGATCGGCTCAACCGAACGGAATACGTCAAGCTCAGCAGTCCCTACTATTTCCGCGAAGGGACTCCTAACGCGGAACTTCTCGTCGCGATGACACAACGTGACGAAGACGAAGCGGATACCTTCTTCCAGAAGCTGGACGCTAAAATCGCCCCCTTGGGTCGAGTTGGGGGGGTCCAGGGAGGTGTCCGCGAAGTGCGACTACTTTCTCGATCGGAAGACGATATGAGACAACTTCAGGAAATTGTTGAAACGGCACTCTCCCGCGAATTTCCGGAACAGAACGTCCGAATTGACTGGCGAGCCCTCGTAGAATGCGACGAAATTCACTCCTGGGTCGTCAAACTGATCATCGGCAATGGAGAAGCCAGCTCCGGCTACCTGATGCACTATGCCGTCCTAGACGACGAGCTAGCCTCATCCATTCAATACGAGATGATTTCGGTTCGAAATGTCGCATTCCTCGTTGCCGCGGCATTTGGCATTCTCGGATTTCTCATTGCGATGCACTTCATTCGCCCACTCAAGCGCATGACGGTAACTGCACAGCGCATCACAGAAACGCAACCCGAAAATCTTCACAGACAGGTCGCGAGTCTCGCACAACATATCGATACGAAACGACGAGATGAGGTTGGGGACATCGCCCGAGCTTCCAAACGCCTCTTCGAAGAATTGGCGGCCTTCCAGCAAGAACTCGAAGAGCGGGTCCAAAATCGGACGAAAGAACTGCGCCGAACCAACATCGAGCTTGAGAAAGCCAACGAAAAACTCATGAGCTTGAGTCATGAGAAGGACGCGTTTGTGGCGAAGGTGAGCCATGACCTCCGCCAACCTCTGAACGCGATCTTTCTCCAAGTGGAAGCTCTTAAACTTTCTGAGCTGGATCCTGGCCAGCGAACGGACGTCGAAAGAATCCATGCCCATGCGGCAAGAGAGCTCAATCTCGTGAATGATATCCTCGAGTATCAAAAGATTATCATGGGCGCTGAACGTCTCAGCAAAGATGAAATCGAGGTCCCTAAACTGCTTCAAGATCTGCGCGAGGCTTATGAGCCCGGCGCCAATGAAAAAGAAGTTCAATTTGAAACCACCTACGACGATGATGCGCTTAGTCTCATCGCAGACGACCGAAGACTGCGCCAACTTCTCGGCAACCTCGTGGGAAATGCCTGCAAATTCACTAAAGAAGGCTCCGTCACTGTGGATGCCCGATCACGCGAGATCAATGAATCCCCCTGGATCGAATTCACGATCACAGACACGGGGCGTGGGATGAAGCCAGAGGAGCAATCAAAAGCCTTTGTCCCTTTTGTCTCCAACAAAAAGGACAACGCCGGAGGAAGTGGCCTGGGCCTCTCGATCTGCAAGGAACTGGTCGGGCAGATGGGAGGTCGGATTGGCTTTATCAGTGAGCTTGGAAAGGGCACCCATTTCAGCGTCTTCCTCCCCTTGATCCCCACTTCCGAGCACTATGAGGCTGAAGAAGCCGAAGAACCGCAGTCGACGTCGGAGCCAAAATTGTCTCCGCAAAGGGCGTCTAATCTCCGTGAGGCCACTATTCTCGTAATTGACGACGACCACAGCGTCCGGAAGTTGCTTCGGCGGATGCTGGAATCCAAGAGGTATCGCGTGATTACCGCCGTCAATGGAAACGAAGGACTTGAGCTTGCCCGCAAGCATCTCCCTGATGCAATCACTCTCGATGTGGTCATGCCGGGTGGAAAAGATGGATGGGAAGTTCTCCATGAGCTCAAAGATTCGCCACGAACCCAGTCAATCCCTGTCATTATGGTCTCCGTCATGGCAGAGGAAGAAAGCGGCCTCACTCTCGATGTTGAAGATTATCTCGTAAAACCCATCGACGTAGGTCGTCTCAGTCGCCTCATCCATCGAGTAACCGATCAGTCTCCTCAGAGAAATTTACTCCTCGTCGACGACGATGAAGATTCACTCACAGCGATGGAACGATACCTTGAGAAAGCCGGATGGCAGACGATCAAGGCGAGAAACGGCCGCGAGGCGTTGGAAATGCTCTCGAAAACCCTTCCTGCTGCCATCATTCTGGATCTCATCATGCCTGAGATGGATGGCTTCGAATTCCTACAGAGCCTGCGATCAGACGAGCAACTCGCGAGCATTCCTGTCATCGTTGTCACTGGAAAAGACCCGACTGACGAAGAGCAGCAGTTTCTGCATGATCGAGTCGCCCGAGTGGTCAAGAAGGGGCGACACACCGCCACTGATCTGGTGCACGCAATCGATTCACGCATCCAAAAACTCGAAGATGCGGCATCCTGAAGGTGGCGAATTCTGTGACAAAGTAGCATCGATCGGATATCTATACCGGCCCCCCTATGAAAAAATCTCTCTTCCCTGCCGCGCTGTTACTTGCCATCCTCCCATCAATCGAGGCCGAGGACTCATTTACCCGTTACGATGCCAATCAGGACGGGACTATCACCTACGTCGAATTAGCTTGGGGTAAGAAGGTCGATTTCGATAAAATGGATCGTAATCGCGACAAGAACATCTCTGCCGCGGAATACGGAACTCCTGCCGCAGTCGAGAGTGCATCCGAAGCTCTGGATCTCTTCGCGACTCCTGAGTTCAAGCTGATCGATACCGATGCCAATCAGATGCTTTCTCTTACAGAATTCGAAAAGACCGTCGCCGCAATGATTAACCAGTGCGATACCAACGCCGACAACGCAGTCAGTCTCGCGGAATATCAGAAAGTGATTTTCGCGGAAAAAGAAAAAGCCGCAGCAGCCGCTCCGAAGGGATCCACTCCCAAGCCGCCAGCCGGAAGCTGATCTTGCGTCCCAGTGCATTAAGTGTTCATTTGAACACCTAATGCAAGAGTATGATCTTCATGGTCGAGGAACCGGACTGGAGCCTCTCAATCGTTTTTCCTCGCTCCATGTCGAGGATGATCCGGGCGCGCGGGAAGAACTTGCGCGTATTGATGAAGGAGTTTGCTCGCACCGCCCGCCAACTCAGGTGGAGGAGGACCAAGCATGCTCGATCCTGACGGAGAATCGCAGTCCAGACATCGGATTCAGATATAGCCTGAATCCCCAGCCCGGTTGCGAACACGGATGCGCCTACTGCTACGCCCGCCCATATCACGAGTTTCTCGGATACAACGCCGGGGTCGATTTTGAAACCCGGATTCTGGCAAAAAGGAAGCTCCCAAATTGCTCGCTCGAAAACTGGCTTCCCGGGCCTGAAAACCCGAGTCCATTGCCTGCAGCGGCGTCACCGACTGCTACCAACCCGTCGAGCGGGAACTATACATCACCCGGGAATGTATCCGTGTTTGCTCAGAATTCCGCAATCCCATCGGAATCATCACGAAGAATGCCCTTGTGACTCGCGATAGGGACCTTCTTGTGGAGCTCGCTCATTTCGATGCGTCCCTTGTCGTCATTTCTCTGACCTCGCTCGATGCTCGGCTCGCTAGTTTGCTTGAGCCTCGAGCTTCGAGGCCTCAGGCTAGGCTTGAAGCGATTCGCTCCCTCAGTGAGGCCGGAATCCCAGTCTGCGTGTCGGTCGCTCCCATTATTCCGGGGCTGAACGAGCATGAGATCCCCTCACTCCTCGAGGCGGCGGCAGACCATGGAGCACAATTTGCCTCCGGAACGCTTCTACGGCTCCCCTATTCGGTAAAAGACATTTTCTCGGACTGGCTCGAACGCCATTTCCCTGATCGAAAGCGGCTTGTTCTCCACCGTGTCCGAGAAACTCGCGATAGCCACCTCAGCGACTCGGACTTTCACTCTCGGATGAAAGGAAAAGGCCCGCTTGCCGAGCAAATTCACCAACTCGTCGCAGTCTCAAAAAAGCGAAATAGACTGTCAGACACCCGTGCGAAACTGTCTACTTCGTCATTTAGCCGACAAATCCGAGGTCAGCTTGAACTATTCTGAATCCGGGTCCCCATCGAAATGAGAGCAAAATGTCGAGAATAAATGCTCGAAATATGGAATTCCCGGTTGCCTTCAGCCTGCTTTGATCAACTATACGCTCGCAAAATAGTTTCAATCCAAAAACATCCAGGTAGATGAGTGATCTCTCCAAATACAGAAACATCGGTATCTTCGCCCACGTCGACGCCGGAAAAACCACGACGACCGAGCGGATTCTGAAGCTGACCGGTAGAATCCACAAGACCGGTGAGGTGCATGACGGAGAAGCCACCACCGACTTCATGGAGCAGGAAGCGGAACGTGGGATCACGATCCAGTCTGCGGCTACCTCATGCTTCTGGGACGATCACCGCTTCAACATCATTGACACTCCCGGTCACGTCGATTTCACGATCGAGGTGTATCGTTCTCTGAAAGTCCTCGACGGAGGAGTGGGCGTGTTTTGCGGTTCTGGAGGAGTTGAGCCGCAGTCGGAGACCAACTGGCGCTACGCCAACGACTCCAAGGTTGCTCGAGTCATTTTTGTCAACAAACTCGACCGAATCGGTGCGGACTACTACCGCGTCGTCAAGCAGATCAAGGAAGTCCTTGGCGCCAAGCCCCTCGTGATGGTGCTCCCTGTCGGAATCGAAGACGATTTCAAAGGAGTAGTCGACCTTCTTACCATGAAGGCTTGGATCTGGGACGATTCCGGCTTGCCGGAGAACTATGCGATCGTCGATATCCCAGAGGATATGGTCGATCAGGCCAAGGAGATGCGCGCAGAAATGATCGAGACTGCCATCGAGCAGGACGACGAGGTCATGGAAGCTTATCTCGAAGGACAGAAGCCCGATATCGACACGATCAAGCGATGCATCCGCAAGGGAACCATCGCACTCGATTTCTTCCCAACCTTCTGTGGTTCTGCCTTCAAGAACAAGGGCGTTCAGAACGTCCTCAACGCAGTCGTCGATTACCTCCCCAGCCCGACTGAAGTACCTCCTCAGCCCGAGGTAGACCTCGAAGGAAACGAAACCGGCGAATTCGCCATTGTTTCGGACGATAAGCCACTGCGCGCGCTTGCCTTCAAGATCATGGACGATCAGTATGGAGCCCTGACTTTCACCCGAATCTACTCTGGGACTCTGAAGAAAGGCGACAACATCCTGAATACCTTTACTGGTAAGTCGGAACGCGTCGGTCGAATTGTCGAGATGCACGCCGACTCTCGCGAAGAGCGTGACAGCGCCGGAGCAGGAGACATCATTGCTTTGGTCGGTCTGAAGAACGTCCAGACCGGTCACACACTTGCGGATCCCAAAAATCCGGCGACTCTCGAACCAATGGTATTCCCGGATCCTGTGATCTCGGTTGCCGTTTCACCGAAGGACAAAGCGGCTTCGGAGAAACTCGGTGAAGCGATCGGAAAGATGGTTCGTGAGGATCCTTCCTTCTACGTGGAAACCGATCCAGACAGTGGTGAGACCATTCTCAAGGGAATGGGCGAGCTTCACCTCGACATCAAGGTTGACATTCTCAAGCGAACACACGGCGTGGAAGTGGAAGTGGGAGCCCCTCAGGTTGCCTACCGCGAAACAATCACCCAGCGGATTGAAGACTCTTACACCCACAAGAAGCAATCGGGTGGTTCCGGACAATTTGGTCGCATCGACTACATCATCGAGCCTCTCGAAGATGAAGAGAGTTCCGGTTTCGAATTCGAGTCTAAGGTCGTGGGCGGAAACGTTCCCAAGGAATACTGGCCTGCCATCGAAAAAGGATTCAAGCTTTCCAAGGACAAAGGCGTCCTTGCTGGCTTCCCGCTCCTGAACTTCAAGGTGACTCTCGTCGACGGTGCGTTCCACGCAGTTGACTCCTCGGCAGTGGCATTCGAAATCGCTGCGAAATCAGGTTATCGCCAGACGATTCCTAAGTGTGGCCCTCAGCTTCTTGAACCAATCATGAAGCTTGATGTCTTCACTCCGGAAGATCACGTCGGTGATGTCATTGGTGACCTCAACCGCCGTCGCGGAATGATCAAGACTCAAGACACGACTCCAACAGGTGTCCGTGTCAAAGCGGACGCTCCACTCAGTGAGATGTTCGGTTACATCGGTGATCTGCGGACGATGACTTCAGGACGAGGCCAATTCTCGATGGAGTTCTCACACTACGCCGCATGCCCACGTAACATCTCCGAGGAGATTATCGCCAAGGTCAACGAAGAGAATAGTAAGTAATCTCTCTCTTCGATCTAAGGTATTTCAAAGAAGCCGGGCAGTGATGCCCGGCTTTTTTCATGTTCAATGGCTCCCGTCAGAGATTCCAATTTGGAATAGAAAACGGCGCGGTCCAAAGAACCGTGCCGTTTTCCGTGATAATACTGAGAACGCCCTCAGGCAGCGACAGGCTGCTCGAGAAGATCGAGGCGAAGACATGACCAGCTAATAGGCTGTTTCTCGCCTTCTGCAGCTTCCTGGCCAACAAAGGCGGTGAAACGAGCGTTACCGTCCATTGAGAAAGCAGGATAGAGGAAGATTTCGTCTTGCACACGCACACTGCAGACGAAATTCTTACCGAATCGGTAAAGTGTGAGATCGCAAGGAACAGGTACCCCGGAATTGAGAGGGGCCTTGGAAAGGTAGCCGATCACTCCCCCACCGTTCGTCAGGTCACAAACTTCTCCAGTTCCATGGTTAATGGCTATTGAAATGCCGCGCTTCTTGCTTTCGTCAAGAAGTCCAACGACGATCCAACGAGTAACACGAGAATGCTCGATGTCGACTTTGAAGCTGACCTCCGTATTTGGGTTGTCGACAAAAGGGGTTTGCCCTAGTTCTTCCAACTGAAATTGAGCGAGATCAGGAATCGAGGTGTTCATGGCGAGAAAGAAAGATTTGTGTGTGTGAGAAAAAACCGAAGCTTGATTTATAGTAGTTAATTACTCTAAAATTTTAGCCTTTCATTACGAATAATCAAATAAATTATTATAATTATTGAAAATATTCCAAATATATTGCTCTCCTACAGGCAATTTTTGCGAATGAAGCACTCTCCGCTCTTGAATTGAGACACGGAAAGTGAGCTACTGAGATTGAAATCAGATCGGGAATCCGCTTTTCCCGACTCTTCTGCCCTATGGAAGACCTATTCCAAGATCCATCGAACTCGGATTCGACCTCGGACACTACAGAATCTGCTGCGGACAAGCAGCGACGACCCGAAACAATGCCTCTCGCGGCACGTATGCGCCCCCGAGTTCTCGAAGAGTATGTCGGGCAAGCACACATTCTAGGTCCCGGGAAACTGCTCCGTCGAGCTGTCGAGGCAGACCGATTCACTTCGCTGATCTTCTATGGACCGCCCGGAGTGGGAAAAACCAGTCTCGCCGAACTGATTGCACAACGAACTCAATCTCGTTTCCTCAATCTCTCCGGAGTCGAAAGCAATGTCGCTGAAATCCGAAAATCCGTAGAGGCAGCACGACAATTCCAGCGGACCCGAGGTGAGGTAACCACGCTTTTCGTCGATGAGATCCATCGATTCAACAAATCACAACAAGATGTTCTCCTCCCTCACATCGAGCGAGGCACGGTCCGGTTTATTGGAGCCACGACTCACAATCCCTATTTCTATGTAAATAGCCCGCTCGTCTCCCGGAGCCAAGTTTTTCAGCTTGAGCCACTCTCGGAAAACGATCTCGCAACGCTCCTTCAATCTGCTATCGAAGATCGTGATCGAGGCTTCGGGAAGAAACCTCTTCGAGTCGATCCCGAGGCTGGCCAGCATCTCGTCCGCATGTGCGACGGCGATGCTCGAAAGCTTCTCACCAGTTTCGAACTCGCTGTCTTAACGACCGAACCGGATCCTGAGACAGGAGAAATTGCGATTGATCTAGGAGTCGCCGAGGATTCGATCCAGAAGAAGACCGTCGTCTATGACGCTGACGGAGACGCCCACTACGACACGATCAGCGCATTCATCAAATCGATGCGAGGATGCGATCCCGACGCGGCGCTCTATTGGTTGGCCAAGATGCTTTATGCGGGGGAGGACATCCGCTTCATCGCCCGGAGAATTGTGATAGCAGCAAGCGAAGATGTCGGGCTCGCGGACTCAAATGCCCTTCGCGTAGCGATGTCAGCTCAACAGGCGGTCGAGTTTCTTGGCATGCCTGAAGCACGAATCCCCCTCGCTCATGCGACTGTTTATCTCGCGACAGCCCCGAAGAGTAATCGGGCCTACGCTGGTATCAACGCCGCACTCCAAGACGTCGCGGAGGGAAAAACTCTCGCGGTCCCGCCTCACCTTCGCACGCAATCCCGCAAAAAGCTCGGAACAGAAGGAGGCGCTATTGCACCCGGGGAAACAGCATATCTTTACGGACACGATTTCGAGGGTGGATACATCCCCCAGGCATATCTCCCAGAAGGCAAAACTTACTACGAACCTTCCGAAAACGGAATGGAACATCGAATCGCAGAACGCCTCGCCTACTGGCGAAAGCAGTTCGAAGAGCAGGCCAAGGAAAGCTGACCCTGCGAAACTCAGGTCGCGGCAGCCGCCCTTGCCTGCTCGATTTTTTCGCGAACGTATCCTGAGATTTCGTTGAAGAGCCACTTACCGAGCCTCTCTTTTTCCGCATTCGCGAAGCGAACATAACCCCACTCACCTTCAAAGATCGGATCCTGAATCTCGGAAGTAATCCGAGCACGACCAACGAATCGAGCCCGCGCCAGTTCCTTCCCCTGACTCTGCTCTCCCAGTCCACTGAAGTAGTCGAGATCAGAACTGTAGCCTCCCCCACTCCGTGCGATCTCCTGCTCTCTCTCAGCGATTGGATCAGCGGAGGCTAGTAGGGCAAGAGGCCCTCCATTCGAAGCTGCCATTACTTCGTGTGGCAATGCTCTTGTTGCCCGGCTTTCAATTCGTTCAATTTCTCCCTCGATCGGATCCGACCGCCCTCGCAAAAGAACACGTACCTGCCTTCCCACCTGATCCGCAATACTGTCGATATCATCCTGCCGAAATGAAATAAGGAATTCTTTTCTATCATTGGGAATCACAGAAAGAATCTCATCCCCCACTTCGATCCACTGCCCTGGCAACGAGTCGAAGAGCCTCCCCGCGACGACCCCATCCACCGGTGAAGTTACATTGAGAGCAGCGAGATACGCCCGGCTCTCGAGAAGTTTCTGTTCTAACCCCGCTATTGTCTCAAGCTCAGCCTGATAAGCCGGGAGATCTTCTCGCTGGTAATAAGCACGTGCGCGAATACGAGCACTGTTCAGTTCGATCTCGAATTTTTGAAATTCAATCTCCTCGTCCGTATTCCGCAACTGAACAAGCAAGTCTCCCCGTTTTACATCCTCGCCCTCTCTGACGAGGACCTCTACGACTTTCCCCCTGACACCCGCGCGAAGGATTTCCCGATCTGAATACTCAACCACAGCAACGGCCTTCCCGGTCGGATTGATACGAACAAAAGTAAACAGGCAGAACAGAACGAGCAGGAAAATGCCGAGGCGAGGAAGAGATCGGGACAACTTGGGGCCTGTTCCAACCTTGAATAGAAATTTGAATAACTTGTAGAGGGACGTGCCCAACATCACGAGCACAGAAGCAATCGCAAGAACCAAGCCAGCCCCCTTGAAAAGCAGACTGACGATGATCATGATTCCAATCCAGATCACGATTTTCCACAGAGCAGCCAACACGCCATATACGGGCACTGCGACAGGATGCTGACGCGCTGCGACCGGCATCGTCAGATCTTCCATCCCGAGAATCACCTTCTTCCCCACCCATTTGATAAACTGCTGCCCCTTGGTTCCCAGATTCGGGATCCCGAGAAAGTCGAGCATTATGTAGTAGCCATCGAACCGCATCAGCGGATTCGCATTAAAGAGCACCGTGACAAATGTGGCTGCAATGACCGCACTGTGCAGCGAAGTATTAAGAACTCCCGAATCCGTGTTGAGCCATCCCAGAATACAGAAACAGGCAATCGCGATCTCGACATACATCCCTGCCGCAGAAACCGTTATTCGTTTCCATTTCGAGGAGAGCTTCCAACTCGCAGACGCATCAACGAAAGCAAGCGGAGTAACAAAGGCCAGAAGTTGCACACCCCATTCAGGGACGGGCCCTCCAAATCGCTTCGTCGCCAGTCCATGCCCAAACTCGTGGAGAACCTTGAGAACAGCATAGATGGCAATAATTCGAATCCAATTGTCGGGTGCGATAACCTGACCGGAAGCTGAAACAAAAGAGTCCCACTGCGGAGTCAGCTGAACAGCCGTATAAACGACCAATCCCAACCAGAGGAGAAAACAAGGCAAAGCGAAAATCCAACCAAGAAACGGTTCTATCCGGGCCAGCAAGCGATCAGGACAGCCGAGTGGCACTTTGAAAAACATGACCTTGGCAATCGGGTTTTTCTGCTGCTTATCCTTCTGCTTGGTCCACTGCTCCCGCCTGCGTTCGCCCTGGCTGCTGGTCTCTGACTCGAGAAGGTCACTGTCAATGAGCCATCGAAGCAACTGATCTCCTTGTGCCTCGGTCAGGGCTTCGTCGCCCTGAGTCGCCGCGTTGCGTGCAAGCGCTTCTGAAATCGTGGTATAACCGTCGAAACTCTGGATGAACTGATGCTCTGGATACCCGACATGGAAGAACTTCCCTTTTGAAGTGTCTTCAATGATGTAACTCGGCTTACCGCGATACTCCTGGTAATGCGTTCGCACATCACGACGCAGACGGGGACGCGCCGTCGAGATTTCGCTGACCTTGTGATCGGCTGCCATACCTACCACAGCTTGAGTCGGAGATACTCCCAGAGTCGGTGGAAAAGAATCCAACCAATTGGTTTCCTCGTCGATTGAATCCGGATGCTCCCTTTCATTCCAGGGCGAAGAATTCCCTCCTCGTTCTGCAGGGAAGCCTCTCCCACAAACACATTTTGCCCGTTCTGAATTTCAGAGATCGGATAAAGCCGCCCAAGATCTGATTCCCAGACTTTCGAACTGTCCGAATCGAGACGCATCTCAACCTTGCTTCCGAGAGCCACGTGTCGAACTTCGGTTTCCGGAATCGCAATTTCCATCAGCATGGTATCGAGAGGCGCGACTTCGAATAATTTCTGACCACTGGTCACGGGAACGCCTTCCGAACGCTCCAGGTTTCCTGTCAGAACAACTCCGTCGATCGGAGAACGAATCAGAAGATTATCACTTCGAAACTGGAGACGTTCCACCTCGAGAGCGAGGCGGTCCGCTTCGAGTTGTGCCATCTGCAACGTCGCAGGATCTTCCAGAACCATCGCGTTGTCTCGCTTTTTCAGAGCAGAACTTTTCGCGGCAATTGCCTCGGCAAGACTCACACGAATCTCGCGGCCATCCAACTCGGCAAGCACTGCTTCAGCGCTTACCTCGTCACCCGGCTTTGCAAATGTCTTGTAGAGACGGTTTTCAAAAGGCGCAGCAATCGTTCTTCGCATCACTGGCTGGAGAACGCATTCCGCCCCAACTCGGTAACGAATCGGGAAAAGCATGGTCAAGATCACAATTACAGCAGCCGAGATCGCCAGCGTCCGCTTTATGGCTCCGTCTCTCCAAAAGCGAATAATGCTTCCTCGAAATGCCCCTGGCTTGGAACGTTTCAAGAATCCGACCAGAGAACCGAGGTGAGGCTGACACGCTTTAAGAAGGCGGTAGGTGCGCTTCGAAATATCAGGAGAGGCTGGTGGCCAGAGAAGCGCTACCGCGGCAACGAGCCCGGACGCCTCGTGGCGAATCGGAGCGACGAGCACTTTGCCCGACTTGAACGAGTGAAGCAGATCATCGTGATTAGCTGCCACAACCACCTCGCGGATCATGTCATGTTGCCCTGGCCAAACGATAATTTTATCCAAAGCGATCGCTTCCCGCATCGCCGCGGCCAACTGAGAGTATCCCAGGGTCCGCTTTTCTTCGCTGCTCATTCCTGATACAGCATGCACCTTGCAGGAACGGCTTGAACCAGTGCCAATCGCAACTCGCTGGCATCCAAAAAATTTCTCAAGCTCGGTCACAAGCGTGAAAAGAGACCGCTTGAAGGTATCGCCATCCGCGGTTCGCGAAAACATCTCCACAAGCATCGTCGCCTGAACAAAGGCCTGCTCGTTCTCTAGAGCTTCTTCGATCAGCTCTCTTTGGACAATGAACTGCGTCGTCAAATGCAGCATCGAAAAACAGGGGTCAGCAAAGGCGACCCGCTCCGGCGGAAGGTAAGCAGTGAAGCAAATCGGGACATCTCCGGGGACTTGGAAAGGCACAATCAACTGCGCATGCTGACGCCCTCCCACAATGAGATGAACCTGACTGCTCTTGTTCTCTCCGAAAGCTTTTCCAAGTACTTCGTCTGTGGGGATCCATACCTGCCGAGCCTTGGGATCTTCCATTCCGACCCCGGCAAATCCGACCACCCGAATTTCATTTTCACGACTCTCATGAAGAGCAACAGCTTCCGCACCGAGAAGCAATCGAACATAGTCAGTCAGAAGCTGAAGAAACTGTTCTCGATGTCCCGCCCGCGAAAACACTTCTGTCAGAGGAACAAGTGAATCCTGAGGACGTAGTGCTCGGATCGCAGGAGCAGCTGCCTGTGGACGTGCCGGTCCCACCGGAAGTCCTTCCGACTCCTTCAGTTCAGTCACCAGATTGCTAGCCATCGTATTCTTTCCCCTTCTCTCCTGGACTCACTATAAGCAGTCGACGATCGTATCAGAACGATACCGCTTTTTCGCGGTCATGACAATGCGCGAATCAGCGAGACAAAACCGTGTATCAAAATCGCTTCCCTAGGGAGAGGCCGGTAGGCTACTGCTCTCGATCACATCGAGGAAACGAGAAATCCGATCCTTCGCAGCCGGTCTACGTTGCTTGTCCAGAGAATCTCTTACTTTCCGGTATTCATCAAATGCATCACTTTGTCGAGGAGCCTGTGTTGCTTCGTAGTGATTCAAAAAATCTTCGGTTCGGACAAGGGTCGCTCCAATCGTATCCCGCAACCGCTGTGACTCTTCGAGCTCTTCTTCCAGTCCACGCAACTGTCGCTTCGCGATTTTCTCGAGAATCTGCCCATATCGATCAAAGAGCGGGCGGTAAAGAGGAAATCCCACTTGCTTCAGGAACTGAAGCCTCACGTATGATTCATTGAGCTTAAGCTCAATGCCAGGACGCCCCACGAAATTCTGATAATCTTCAATCGGCCCCTCATAACTCTCGGTGATGATTATTTCTTTCTCGGCAGGTTTCAATCGTCCGAGAATGCCTTTCTTTCGCGTCTCCTTCAGAGGAATCGATTCTCCCTCTACGAAACGAATCATGAGTGCCTCATTGAGCATCGATTCTGTCTCCACCCGATCAGTGAACTCAAATCGTCCCATCTGTCCGAGACTGGCAACCTGAAGAACCCACCATCGCTGAATTCCTCCCTCCATCTCACGAAACGCGGGAAAGTGCTGTCGAAGTAACGAGTCAATCCGATCCCCAAGCACCAAACCTCCCAGCAATTCACGAAGCGCGATATCTCCATCTGGCTGATCGAGCAGAGTTTCTACCATGGCTGCTGCAGACATCCGAAAGATCGTGTAGTCGATTGGATCGAGCTGATCCGTGTCCTCCATTGCGAAAATTTCTTCCGGAGAAAGGATTCGCCCGCTCTGGAGAACCCCGGAATAGGCGGCACTAGGGCGCCCACTTCTTCGGTGAACCAGCAACTCATCAAAACCATGAACTAACCAGGCGGGAGGATGAATGAGCCTGCCCTCGAGAAGATCAACTGCCGTGACGTAGGGTTCAATCATTCGCTCAGCGATCAGTGCCCGAACGAAATCGATTCTGAACTCCTCTTCCACGAAGTCATCGTGCAATCGAGCCGCCACCCAAATCTCGAACCGACCCCCGGGAAACAATTTCACTCCCATACGGGAAGAACTCCCCTTATAAACATCGTCGGGTTGCCCCCACACCTCGACACGCAAGGGGATAATCCACTCAGAACGTCTCGAAACCTCTCCCGGTCGATAACGGAAAAGACTCCATCGGAATCGATGCCGCAAATCCCGGCAAAAACTGAGAAACTCGGTCTTCGCAATCGGATTCTCGCCGAAAGCCTGAATCTGATAGTCAGTTCCCCATTCATCCGGCAAGGCGGAGGGGCGACCTACCGAAGTAGTAGGGCCCACTGCTCCTACCCGCGCCCCGGGAGGAAGCTGCGGAGATTCCTCCTGAGCAGTCGCCAGACCGGCACAGAGGAATATCAGGGAGGGAAGAATCTGATTCACAGTTCAACAACTATCAGAAACTGAGATCAGTCGCAAGATCCCACGCAGGTCCCTCTTTTCTACTCTCTCGAATGAAATCGGCCCTGCATCCAAAGATACAGAGCCGATCAGGTTCAAATAACTCTCTGAGAGAGCTATCCTAGCTTACAGGAATACTTTGCGGTTTCACTCCTTCTCGAAGGGGCAATCGAAGGGATAGAATTCCCTCCTTCAGCTCCGCCTCGATTCCTTCTGGATTCACCTCAGGCCCGACGTCAAGTCGAAGCCGATAGCGGCGTTCCTCTGGATAATCGGCCAGTGGCCTAAAGGATTCTGGCACTTGCCGCCGCCGGATTGCATCGAGATCGAGAATCTCGTTTTCAATACTGACTTTGAGATCACTCTTCGCGACTCCTGGAAGTGCTACTGTTACCTCCCAGCATTCCTCGCTGTAGTGGGATTCATAACGCGGCTTCAGATTTGGCCCAGGGCAGACTTGAAGGGCCGTCTCGCTATTTTCGTTTCCGTTGACTTGGCAAATTTCGTTCTGATTTTTCATATCTTGATTCAATGGGGTATCAATTGGGGCGGGGTTACTTCACCTCAATGCTGAGAGGTCGACGAGCGGCCGCCTTTGGGAGGGTCAGTCGCAAGACTCCGAGATCGAGAGTGGCTCGTGCCTCGGCAACTTCAATGCCTTCCGGGCATCGGATGACCTGCTCGAAGCGCTCTGCCGGACTCTGCTCGCTCTCTTCGTCAGTGGACCTTGACCGAGCTTCATGCTGAAGCCGGATGAGCCCGTCTTCCGCGTCAATATGAAGGTCCTCACGGGAAATTCCCGGGAGATCGATCTGAGCATAGATGTTTTCATCATCCTCATACCACTCCACAAGCGGTACTACGAATTCACGGGAAGATGAAAGCGTAGAGCGGAAAAGAGGAGCAAATGCGCGATAGGGATCGGCAAAAAAAGAATCCCAGTCGTTGAGAAATGAGGTTGGTTCAGTATATCGGATCAATTTCATAGTAGTGTGTCTTGTTGTGGTGAATCCCAAGAGGGACAAATTTCCCGAGCATTAGATGCACCCTTGGTGCCAACCGACCGAAAAAGACATCAATCTCCTCTATGTGAGCAAGTTACAAATCAATGGAATTAGATTGCTAATCAAATATAGAGCCATAATGGCTCACATTTGAATCCTCGGAGTGCCACTCAAGTGTGACACTATGACTCTCACCGCTGAAACTTCCGTTTCTTGCGCGACCAAACGCTGTTGAGTTCAGGACCAAACCCTGTTAGGTCCATTCCCTATGGTATCCGCCTTTCTCTTCGACATCGGAAACGTAATCATCCACTTTGACTTCGGAAAAGCCGCGCATCGTCTCGCCCCGCTCTGCGACGTCGCCCCAGAGGAAGCTCTGAAAAGAGTTTCCGAACTGACGCCTTCCCTCGAGTGCGGGGAATTGGAGCCAGAGGAATTCGTAAAAGAAGCTTCCGCTCGAATCGGATTTTCCGGATCTCATAGCGAATTTCTTCGTGCCTTTGAAGACATCTTCGAACTCAATCTACCTGTTGTAGAGTTGATTCATCGACTTCAGTCTGAGGGACTTCCGCTCCACCTTCTATCCAACACGAACGGTATCCACGTTCCTTTCTTCGAATCCGAATATCCGGTTTTTGAAGCCTTCACAGGGCGAATCTACTCTCACGAAATCGGCGTAATGAAACCAGATCCTGAATTTTTCCAGAAAGCGATCGAGCTTCTGGAAATCGATCCAGCGACTTCGGTCTATCTAGATGATCGACCTGAAAACTGTCAAGCAGGGCGAGAGCTGGGTTTCTTTTCGATCGTCTACGAAAAAAACAGTCACTCAAAAATCATTTCGGAGATTGATTCTCTCCTCTCGAATTGAACATTTTCCAGCATCGACTTCAGCCCAGTTGCCCTCGAAGCCAGGCCCATACGAGACCGATCATTTCGTGAACTGCTGTCTCCGATCGGTGGCAAAATATCGCTTTGGGTAGCAGCGATCGAAAACTAAAGTCTCCCCCTCCACCTCGGCGAGAGATAAAATCAACCGGGGCTGGAGTTGGATCCAGATCCTGCCCCCGAAACAATGCGAGAGCACGTGGCAAGTGCGTCGCTGAAGTGACGAGTAGAAATGGCTCGTCACCCAATACTGGCTTCAAATGAATAGCATGATCTTTGGTATCCCGAGACTCCGTTTCTTCCCAGATGGATTCCGCTGGAACGCTCAACTGCTCAGCAAAAGCACGCATGGCCTCTGTCTCTCTTGAAGTTCCAGTAAAGATGAGCTGGCTTTCCGGAAATAGCTTCCAAAGATCAACTGCGCCCACCAGCCTTCCCAGTGCCTGATACGAGAGTCTGGAGGATACGGGAGAATTACTATCCCTTGCTCCACCAGCAAGAACGACGACGCGGCTGGGAGTAACTGCGATTTCTCCCGCATCCTGAGTCTCTGAGAGTGGAACTACCTTTTTCTCAACCTGACAACACAGCCAGTCCGAAACGGGCTGTATCGAAAAGAGGTAAAGAAGAAGCGGCGCTATCAGGAAACAGATTTTCGTAGACCGTGGAGGAGGTACTGCAACCAACTTTTCGGGAGCCTCTTCCTGCAGTGGTGCCTTCTTCGCTTTCCGAATCGCAAGCCACCAAAAGATAAATCCGACGGACCAGATAAGTATCACCATTCCAGTAGGCCGAAGGAACGCCGAAATCAGCTTTTTCAACACGAAGGCCATTTCCATCTGGAAGAAGAGGTAACGTCTCGAAGATCAAGAAGCAATCGCGTAGGGAAGCGATTTTGACACGGACGTTTTCCTGTATGAGATTCGAGTGGTCTCAATCCGACACAAATTCCCCCAAATCTTTACTATGAGCGACAAACCTGATCCCCCCCTCACGGACACCACACGAAGAAACTTCGTAAAAACCACTGGAACAGCGGCTGCAGCTGGCGCGGCAATTGGATTTCCTTCCGTCACCTTCGGAGCCCCCAATGATAAAAAGCTGAAGATCGGCGTCGTTGGTACGGGTGGTCGTGGCGGTGGAGCGATGATGAACGCGATGAAAGCTGACGACAACGTTGAGCTTTGGTCGATGGGTGACCTATATCTCGAAGAAGCAGAGAAGAAACTCGCCATGGTCCGGAAATATGACTCTGTCAGTGCCAAGGTTTCCGACAGTATCGATGGGCGCGTCTTCAGCGGGATCGATTCCTATAAGAAGGTCCTTGATTCAGGAGTCGATGTCATTCTTCTGACAACTCCTCCCGCTTTCCGTCCGACTCATTTCGCCGCTGCAGTTGACGCCGGCGTTCATGCCTTTGTCGAAAAACCATGTGCCACGGATATGGCCGGCGTGAATGAATTCCTCGCTACGAGCAAACTGGCTGCCGAAAAAGATCTCTCCGTTCTTTGCGGTTATTGCTATCGCTACAGCGAGCACGGCCGCCCTCTCTTTGAGAAGATCCACGAAGGAGCTATCGGCGAAGTAGAGAGTATTCACTCGCTCTACTACGCAGGACCAGTCAAAGCGATGCCTCCTGCATCGAGCCGACCTGATGGGATGTCTGATACGGAATGGCAGATCAAGAACTGGTATAACTTTACCTGGCTTGGCGGTGACGGAATCGTTGAGCAAGGCTGCCACAACGTCGACCGTATCGGTTGGGCATTTCAGGATGCAGACCCGATCGCAGCGTATGGCAGCGGAGGCCGGATTCGTCCGAACGAAGCTGGAAATATCTACGACCATTTCAGCATCACTTACGAATATCCAAACAATGCTCTCGCCCACGTCGAGTGGCGTCAATTTGTCGATTCGCACAACTTCACCGGCGACACGATTTACGGAACTAAGGGAGTCGCTAAATTTGGAACCAGCTCAGCTTCCATCACGGGCGAGAATGCCTGGAACTGGAGAAAACCTCGCACGCCAAAGAGCATGTATGACCTCGAGCACGAAGAGTTCTTCGCAGCGATTCGATCGGGAGAGAGGAAAGATGACGCCGACTGGATTGCGCACTCGACGTCCATGGCAATCCTCGGCCGGACTGCCTGTTACTCAGGCAAGCGTATCACCTGGGACGATATGCTGAAGGCTGAGCAGAACCTCGTCCCTGACAATTTAGATATTAACGGTGAGCTCCCTGTCCGTCCGATGCGGATCCCGGGTATCCCTGAAACACAGGACACGGTCTTTCCAGAGGACACTCAGAAAGCCTGATTCCTGGATATTCCTTTCGAAGAAGCCCATCCCGTTTCGACGAGATGGGCTTTTTTCACGCCTGCCGTTTTTTTCGTCCATTAACTGATCGATTGATTTCCTTCTCATTTCATCGTTTTCTTCGCTCAGTGAAAATTGATCTCCACCATCACCCGCTTGTCGTCGCAACCGTGACGCAGCAAAGCGATCTAGATCTCGTCCGATCCGGTAGTTGCGGAGGGTTTGATCTGCTTGAATTTCGAATCGACGATCTCTACCCAGTCCAGAAGGAAACTGAGGCAGCTTTGGGAAACAGCGCCCATTCTCACCTCCTCACCGTGCGTTGCCCTGAGGAAGGTGGCGCCGCCTCCCTAACTCCCGAGAATCGAGTCGAACTCTACGAAAAGTTCCTTCCCTATTCGACCCTCATCGACACCGAGGTCATTTCACTGCAGGAAGGCACTATTTCTCATCTCGTTGAAAAGGCTCACGCAACAGACGTTGGCGTAGTTGCCTCGTTTCATGATTTTCATGGCTTTCCTGGAATTCAAAAGATCCGCGAAACGATCGAGCTTACCTACGAGTTGGGAGCCGACGTTGCCAAAATCGCGGTGAGGATCGAGGATCGCAAAGACCTCTACGATCTCGCGCAAGTCGTCGCCGAATGGAAAAACCGAGGCCGTGCTATCTCCGCTATGGGAATGGGCCCGCTCGGGAAATTGTCGAGACTCGTTCTCGCTGAAGCTGGCTCCTGCCTCAACTACGGCTATCTCGAAAAACCAAACGCGCCGGGTCAGTGGTCCGCACAGGAACTCTCGAAACTGCTTCCGCAGGTCTTTCCATAGTCCCAACCGAGGCAGTCCCTCAGAAACCTCGATCAGTGGGTCGGCGCTGCCACGGTTCCATCGATCAGTTCCTGTCTCCGTGTTTCGACGATACGCGAGGCGATCTCAAGGATTGTCTCCTCCAGGATCAGACGCAGATGACTACCTGCCCGGTAATCAGCAGGGGCGATGTGTTTAATCCGGCCAGAAATACCGGACAACTGAAAAGCCTTGCGGAAACTCACGCGAGATGTGTCCTTGGGATTGTAGACCGCAATGCTATGCCCCCCGAACCGCTTCATTACGGTGAAGCAAGGAACATCGGTTGGGCCATCTCCCAGATAAATCATGTTCGGAAACGGAATCGGCCGCAATTCATCCTGCATGTGATCATTCACATCTTCGGAATGAGAAAGCATGCCCTTGTTAATCCGAAACAGATACTGAGTTTTTGCAGTGTGTGAGATGACTCGTCGAGGAAAAGAGATTCGTCCGGAACTGTTCTCCGCAAATTCGCAACCGAAGACCTCTTTCGTGTAGGGCTTCAAGCGACTGCCATCAATGAGCGCTTTAATTCCACTGGAGACGATGTAGTGCTCAATCTTCACGCCCATCGCGCGATGTTCATCGCTGAGGAGATCTTCCAACTCCTCAAACATGTCCGGTAAACCTGGGAAGAACTGAAGCCCCTCACCCAATTTTTCAAGGTCGGCATTACTGGGACCATCCATTTCGAGATAGTCAATCATCGCCTTGAGGTAGGCCAGTTCACTTTCGTACCCATCTTCCTCTACGAGAACCTTACAGCGTTTCCAGAACTCCGCCGGATTGATTCCAAACTTGGGAAAGAGCACCTCATCCTGCATATAGGTGGGGCTCAGGGTCTGATCGTAGTCATACACCAGTCCGATGATATTTTGGGGAGAAGCCATAATAAAAAAGAAACCAAGGATCCGATGTCTGAGAAAATTCGGAGAATCTTCCGTTGATTTAGTATCCTAGTCTACCACGAAACAGGAAGAAGCGCAGTCGCCGATTCGGTTACGAATCCGCTTCCTCCACCTTTTTCAGAGCTTCTTCGATGGTCGGAAACTGATAGTCGAACTGGAATGCTTTCATCACGACGGGATCGACTCGCTGGCTTGCAAGGAACAATTCTGCCATTCCGCCCGGCATGCGATTAAGAATAAACTCCGGAACCGGGAACCATGCTTTGCGACGGAGAACCTTAGCGTAGGTCCTCGTAAATTCCCGATTCTGAACCGGTTCGGGACTGACGCAATTGACCCTACCGTGAATGGTTGATTCCGAGACACAGGTCAAAAATATGTTCGCGAGATCTCGAACGTGAATCCAGGACATCCACTGCGTTCCGCTTCCCAGCTTACCTCCAAGCCCCCATCGAAAAATCGGACGCAGGCGTTTCAGAAACCCTTCCCGGCCCAAAACGATTCCGATCCTGGGTTGGACAACCCGGACCCCAAGACGAGATGCCTGATCCGAAGTTCGCTCCCAATCGCGACAGACCTCTGGAAGAAAGCCGAACCCAACATCTGATTCTTCGTCGAGCCACTCATCCCCACGGTCTCCATAGTAACCGACCGCAGAGGCACACACTAAAACCGACGGACGACGGCTGCGGGTAATCTGCTCAAACGCATCGACCAGGTCTTGTGTCAGATCTACTCGACTGTTGTAGATTCTACGCTTCTTCCCTTTCGTCCAGAGGCCTACGATGGGTTCACCTGCCAGATGAATAACAGCGTCCAGTTCGCTCAGATCAATTTGCTCTCGATCCGCCAGTGATCTTACTTCGTCCGCACCCAGCACAGCTTGAGCGGCGCGAGAAAAGGCAACAATCTCCCAGCCCTTCTCTTTCGCTTGTGATACAATTTCGGAACCGAGAAACCCGGTTGCTCCAGTGATTCCGATCTTCATCTGACTAACTCATGTTCCTCATCCGACGACACGGGTTGAGGTTACGACCGAACCAGGCAACTGCCAACAGCGAACAACACTCCAATTTCTGGAGGCAAGACTGCAGACCCTCAGATCAGGCGTCGGCCGAGGCCTTCTGCTCGTCGAGAACCTCGACAAACTCACGAGATCGTTCACGCAACTTCGAGAGCCCCTGGCTCGACTCTGGAGAGATGCCGTTTTCCATAAGAATGAGTTCGGCGAATCCAGTCACAGAACCAATCATGTTTCGAAAATCATGACGCAACTCTCTGTCGTGAAGTGAAAAATCCACGACATCACTCAGTTTTTTACGAATCGCGACACCCGCAGCTTCGATGTAACCGAACAATTCTGGTCCATCCTCACCATACTCGGGAACGAGCGGCTTGAGTCGATGAGTCGTCATTACAATATCACGGGTAATCTCACGCAGTTTGTTTAGAGAAGGGTCGCGAGTGACTATATCCGCAGAGTCGTCTATCTCTGGCTCTGGTTGATTTCGTTCCAGGTGCCTCTGAAGCTCGTCGACCACAGTCTGAGCACTCTCGTGAGTCGGGAAGATCGAAGTAAAACCGGCAGCCTTTGCTTTCTCGAGGATCTGGGGATTCCCGACCGAAGAAAGTGCTACAAAAGGGATATTGGCCAAAGTACCAATCCCACGAACGGCTTGAACCGCGCTCCAAAGACCGTATTCGGCGAGATCAAGATCTACGACTATGAAATCAGGCAGGTGCTGCCGGCAGAATTCTATCATCTGCATGGGATTCCACACTACTGCGGTCTGGAAGCCAGCCTCGCCCAGCGCCTGCTGAAAACGTTCACCGGTTTGGCGCTCTCCTGCGACGATTAAGATTCTGTTCATTCTAAAGACAAGGAAAAGATAGAATTTCTATTAGAAATCGAATTTCCATAAATTTACTGTTTATTGAGTTTTTTCCAACCTATTTTTTAAAATTTTTAAAATTTCTCTGCAAGTAGGCTATTGCGGCGTTTTATCCGTATCGTAATGTAAGCCGATTCTGTGAACAAACTCACACCTCGCTTTCATCTTACTCATTTAACTTATGAAAAACATCCTCAAAATCACACTTGGAGTCGCTCTTCTGACGGTCGCTTTCTCTGCCGAGGCGGAAGAAAAGAAGGAAATCACCATTACTGCTGACAAGGTTCAGTTTCTTTACGACATCAAAGAATTTACGGTAAAGCCGGGAACCAAGGTGACCTTGAAGTTGATCAACCCTGCTGACAGCGTAACCCGCCAGCCGCACAATCTTCTTATTGTGAACCCTGGAAAGAAGGATGTCGTAGGCATGGCAGCAAATGCAGGAATGGCCGACCCAGAGTTCCTCACAACCAAGATGGCTGTTCCGGATTCCAAAGATATACTTTTCCACTCCAAGCTGATCCAGGCGGGCGAAGAAGACGTTATGGAGTTCGTTGCTCCTAGCGAACAAGGCGATTACCCCTACCTTTGCACCTACCCAGGACACTGGGCCATTATGAATGGCGTTATGAAAGTGGTCGAGTAACACGCATTCCCCAAATATCGAAAACCTGTCTTTCCGCTGCGGAAGACAGGTTTTTTGTGGCTTGATAGAAAAAATGTAGATCACTTGAGTAAAATAATTATAACTGTCATAAAATTCATCTATCCTTTCCTTTCTCTAGGGAATGAAGACTACAATTCAGATTATTGACGACGGTGTCGCGCTCACCACACTCCTCGCCAAGAAACTGGAAAAATTTGGGTTAGCTCCAGTCGTCGAGGACAATCCTGTTCTCCCCATCAACACGGCCCGTTACTACCTTCCTGACCTGATCCTTCCAGACGTCCTAATGCCAAGGTGAGATTGAGGTCGCGTTCTAGCCCGTCTTCGCGCCGACCTCTTCCCTGCGATACTTCCCCGTCGCGTTGCTCACTGGAATTGCTCGAGAAGCACAAGCCCTCGCCGACACCGATAGGATTCGCAGCCCAATCAATTCGCAGCCTGTTCAGCTGAAGAAACTGCTCAAAGTGACAGCTGGTAGAGCTGAAACCAGAGTAATCTGAACCCGCCTACCTCGAGTTCAGCCGAGCAATTCCCACTCGAGAAAACTCTCCGAGACACCAGCGATACTCCTCCGTAATCTGGTCCACGACACTACGAGCCCGAATTTCTTCCGGAAGCACCTCCCAAGTGTACGTCTCCATCTCAAAGTGGTGACACCATCCCGGATCTTTTCCCAATAGATCCACGAGACCCGAAATGTGATCACGGGTGTCAGAGAAAAACGCCTCCGGTTGAGCATGAATCGGAACATGAAAATGGACTCGCCATTCGTCCCCCGCTTCTTCCGGCTGCTCCTGGAACCATTCCATCGCATCGGGAAGATCGCGAAACCGCTGAGTCACCTCGTCACCAGATCGAACGATAACTTGATGCAGATAAACCTCGTCATGAAAAGATTCCAAACGGGCCACCGCTTCTTCTGCTGGTTTGAGCTTCAGGGCTGAGCTGAGGTGAATTTTGCTGATCCGGATCCCCGCGTCTCGAATACGGCTAATCGCGTCACGAGGTTTCTCATACTCAATCGCGAGGTGACACGTGTCGTAGTTGATCCCGATCCCACTGAGAATTCGACTTCGGCTTGCTGAACTTTCCCCTTCCATCAATTTCTCGAAGAATGCGACTGTCTCTGAGCTCGTTTCAAACAGTCCGAGAGGCTCAGGCTCCATTCCGAGGTGAACAACTCTTCCACTTTTCTCACTCAGTTCCTCAATGCGTTCTGCGCACTGTCGAAGATGAAGAAACATCTGCTGCTCATGGGCCCGCGCATTCTCTGGTGTGATGAATTCCTTAAACGATCCTGGCAATGTGCTGACACTGATCTCATTTCCTGAAGGAGCGAATTCATCCAAAAGAGAAAAAAGTCGAACTGTATAATCCAGCCGCTCCTCGGTCGCCCAGTCGGGAACGTAAACCTGTTCCTTAACCCGGCTCCCGTGGAACTTGCCGTAAGGGAAACCATTGATCGTAAAGACGTAGCTGTGGGTCTGGTCCAACCATTTTCGAAACGTATCCCGAAGTGTTTGGTCGGCAGATAATTCCAACGATGCCTCGTTACTGAGGCGCAATCCGATTCCGTAAGGTTGATCCGGTGAAACTCTTTTCCGCACCTCATCGGTATACCGACGCAAACCGTCAAAGGTTTCCTCCCAGGTCTCACCCCGATGGATATTAGTGCAATATCCGAGATCAATGTCGTGCTCCAGCCGCATACCTCGGAGACAAACGCAAAGATTCGCTCGCTGCAAGATAAATGCCGCATTCTCAAAAGCGAGAATCACGGCTGGACTTACGCAGAAACTTCACCAAGGATGAAAGACGCAGTGAGCAGCTTCAATGAGTATTGGAATTCCCGACGACACAGAAGATCGAGTGATGAGACCTTCCGCCGAAGATGCCCGAATTCTCGTCGTCGATGAGGATCCCGCATTTCAGCTGGGGTTAAAAACATTTCTCAAAGAGTATGTCGGATTTGAGAAGGTCTACACGGCCCAGTCCGGCAGCGAAGCGGTCGAGCGAATTCTTAAAGACGACACGATCGATGTGGTCACGCTCGATTACCAGATGCACGGAATGAATGGGATCGAAGTCCTCGAAAAACTTCGTTATACCCTGAAACGCCCAGTGAGCTTTTTGATGGTCACCAGATATCCTTCGGAGGAACTCGAAGAAACCTTTCGAAAATGCGCCTCGTCCGTTCTTCTGACCTCGCATTTTATCTCGAAACCGATCGAGTTCGAAAACCTGGAGCCGATCGTTCTTCAGGCCCACAAAGAAGTCTGTGCCGCACGTGAAATCGGAGTATCCGAGCCGACAGTTAAAACGAAATCAGAGCCAACTTCTGAAGTTCTCGAAAATGACGTCTCTGAACTACCTGATCGCCTTGATCAACAAGGTGCCAAACTTGACGAGATTGAGCGTCAAGTAGCCGGCTTAAAGAAAAGTTGGCGTGGCGACTTTCTGAAGTTACTTCTGATTGGTGGACTTGTTTTTACCGGTCTCCAACTGGGTTGGTTTAAAAAACAAAAACCGGTCGGACAAGATTTGCTCGAAAGCGCCAAAGTGATTCCCGTCGACACGCTGAATACCGCTGAGGAAACCGGTGGTGCCATCGATGCCGGTGGAGAAGAAGAAGCTAGAGCATCACACACAGACGAACTTTCCTCAAAGCAGGATCCGGTCAATGAGGGGCGCCCTTTGTAGTTCGGATTACAATTGTGGAGTGCCTTTATAATCGAGAGATTTAGAAATATGAGTCAAGGTAGTAATGTAAATAACTCAGCACACTATGAATCACGACACTGACCCTCCCAGCGACAATTCCGATTCGAACCCTACTCCGGAATCGAATCCCAAGACCGAATCTACTTCTGCCTCAAGAACTTCATTTGAAGATGTCGGCAAAGCATTTCAAGAAGCTCTACGGAATGGAACCGAAGACGCTCGAGAAGCATTCGACAAAGCCATCCCCAAAGCGAAGGATGATCTCGCGAAGGGAGCTCACGATCTTGCCTACGCACTTGCTTATGCGACGACGTTCGGATCTGCCTTGTTGCGCGAAATTACTCCCGAAAATCTCAAGGACGGTTTCCGTGATGGATCGGACGCTGGCCAGAAAGCCGCGGAAGAAGTAATTCGAAACAGAAAACGGAAAGAGGAATCAACTCCCGACGAGGAGCCCGGTAGCGAGCCAATCCTGGTTTAGCCGAAAAGATTCCCCTGCCCCGCTCTCACATACCTCAAACGGCGCATCCTCAAGGCTGCACCTTTTTCGAATGCACGCTGAAGAACAAATTTGCGGAACTCATCTCTCTGATCAAATACCGAATTGAGTCTCCTGAAATCTTCCACCTTCCTCACTAAGCAACTTGTCGGGCTCGCGGCATAATGTGTCGATTGCGAAAGCGGCCGGCGCATAGACCTCCTTGGTGAGAGGTGGAACCCGTATCGCCAACTCATTCGGGCTTTTTGCGTTCCAGCTCATTTACCGAGCCAGAGCAAAACCGTTGCACACCTTTCTCCCTCCGCTGGCAATTGGTCCGGTGCCGACTATATTCAAGCATCGTGTCCGACTTCTCTCTACAGTCGGGAGATCGGCGGTGGTCTCCTCGCATTCTCTGGCAAAAGCTTCTCCGCTTCCTCAGTTGGTCAGCGCTGGTCATTCTTGCCGGGATCCTATTGACCGTCGTGGTTGGTCTTTTTGCCTACTTTAACCGAGTAAATCTGATCAACGATGCACTCGCGAACTACGTGGAACCGTTCGATGTGTCGGTAGAGAAAATCGATTTCCTCCCCTTGGGAACCGTCTCAATATCTGAACTTCAGTTGCGCCCCAAGCAGGCAAAAGTCAAGGAACCACTGCTCTCAGTTCCCTTAGTAACGCTCACCTATCGCTTTCAGGAACTGAGGACGACTAGAAAATTCAGGATAGTAGTATTTGAAGAGCCCTCAATTGAATTGTCGGAAGACACTCTGCATGAATTGCAAGAAACACGAAAATCGCCAGCATCCAAGTCCACGCCCCTCGATCTCAATACGTTTTCGTTTTTCACAGAAACTCTCTCTTTTGTGAACGGCAAGGTTTCGCTTGATCTGGTGAATGCGCCGCCTCTCTCAGCGCACTGGAATCTCAAGGTCGAATCTCCGGCGTTTGATGAAGGCGGTTGGCTTGTTTCTCCCATCGAATGGGATTTGAGCTCCGTTGCGATAGGCCCCGACGGAAAATGGGGAAGCTTTGACAAGATCCAAGGTGACCTTGCCTTTCGCGGAGACCTAACAGCAGCCCGAATCTCTAACCTCGAAATCCCAGATTCTCATCTCACGATCACTCCCGAGTGGCTGACCCGCCGCAGCGAGAATTCCGCCCCTGATGAGAACAAGGAATCCCCTTCTCGTCCCATTTTTGATCTCTCGATAGGACGCCTGAAAGTCGGAAAAACTCTCGTGCAAGTGAAGGGTTTCGACGGCAGCAACGGCTACCCCAAGAATCCTGACATTCGTCTTGAAACTCAATTCTCGCTCAACGGAATCACCTCAACCAACGGCCGGTGGGACAGCCAGAGTCCACTCAAAATTGAATTATCGAATGTAGGAATCGGGCCAGAAGCCCAGCCGCTTTCTTTTGCTGAAATCATCACGCTCGAAGCCGACTCTCTGGGTGCGGCCGTGCACGAACAGCAGATCAAGCGTCTCGAACTCGTCGGCTGGAATCTGGTTGTCACGAAAGACACCGTCGATGACCTGCCCGCTTTCGGTGGTGAAAACAAGGATGCTAATGCAATATCCTCTTCGGAGTCGGATCCTAGTATCTGGAATATTGGAGAAATCGAAATGGTGGAAGGGCATCTTCTCACTGACGGCATCAAGCTTTCAGAAGTTCCCCTTCCCCGCATCGAAACCCAATTCCAAGCCACCTTGGAAAATTTGACAATCGGCGGGAAGTTGGGACTGGAATCTGACGGTCTTCAACGAATTGTCCTCGAACAATCGCGGCTCTGGGCTCCGAACGTAGAGCCCTCCAAGGAGCCCCCCCTTTTGAGCGTGCAGCGGGCAGATGCCACTGCTCGGTGGAGTGAATTCTCGGTGTCGAATCGAATTCAGAGCCTCACGCTACGGGGACCAGAAATCAATTTTACGGATGAGACCCTAGGTTCTTGGATCGACCCGCCAAAACCCTCAGCAGAGCGTTCGGGCCCCATCGATCGTCCGGTCTATAAGGTGGCCAATCTACTCGTCACCGGCGGGCATCTCACTGTGGATTCTAACTTCGCTGATCAGGTTATTCCCAAGGTGGTCGCTGATTTCAGGGTCGAGACCATTGAAGGGTCAGAGGCATCCCCCTTCACCTATGATTTCACCCTCACTGATTTAACGCTTAAAAATCATGCCGTTTTTCTTGAGCAATTAGGCGAGGGGAATCCTGACGAGAACTCAGTAAATGAGCTTCCAGGGCGCCTCGTGAATGAAGAAGATGTCCTGCAGATGGAGCAGCTAAAGCTGCGGGCTACCGCTTCTGGTCTCCAGCGAAAACAGGAGATCGAAAGTCTCGAAATTTCCGGTGCGCTTCTGACTGTTGGCGACGGACTCAATGCGATTGCCGAACGAACAACTCCCCAGAACTCGGATTCTGAGAAAAGTGAAGACGACCGCCCTGTTGCTGAAGAACCTTCGAACCCGCCGACTAATCCAGCTCCGCTCGACAGATCCGAGAAACCTCTCACCCCAGCAGAAACTCCCGATCAGGCTGCAGCTTCGGAACCCTCTGCAGAGGTAGCTGCGGGTAATAAGCTCCCTACGTGGACGATCAAGAAACTTGAGGTCGTCGGCAGCACGATTCAGTTCGAGGCCCTGATCCCCCAGATCGAAGGTCTGAAGTTCGATGTAAACACCGTCCTCAACCAAGTTCCCCTCTCTCCTGATGGGCTCCTCGCACAAACTGAAATTCAGCAAGTCGAACTGAGTAATATCGAAATCAAAGACCCCTATAATTCGTTTATCACCGTGGCCGAGTTACCGACGATCTTTATCCAATTCTCTCTTGCAGGATTGGTGAATCAGGAAATTCACCAGATCGATTTAATCAACCCCTCACTCTATGTGGGACAGGGGCTTTTCTGGTGGATCGACTACCAGAGAAACTTCCGAGCGCAAAATGAAGGAGCCAGTATCGGCCTTGCCCAGGAGGGGGCAGTTGCTGAAAAGCCCGATTGGACAATCCGACAAATCAACGCAACCGCCGGAAAAATCGTGATCGCTCCCACCGGCATCCCAATAGGAATCGTCCCTATTCCTTTCAATGCCACGACTAAGCTCGAAAACGGGGAGATCGAACTGACTCTTAAGATTCCCGAAGAGGAGCACGTCTATAGCTTCCCTGACTATGAAGTGGAGCTCTCTGGCCTCACCGGAGATGTCCTCTTTAATGTTCCCGTCAAAGACGAGAGCAATAACCTGGTCCAGAAATTTTTCCTCGACCAGATCAAATGGAAGAAATACGAAGCCGAAGATCTCTACCTCGTCGTGACTTTTGACGAAGAAGGAATCTACGGTGAACTGGGAGGTTATGCGTATCAGGGGTATGTGAAGGCAGGCTTTAACTTCTATCTCGACAACCCAGGAAAATGGGATGCCTGGATCTCAGGAACCGACCTCTCCACTTCCCCCATCACTCAGATTCTCGCCCCTGATAACTTTCTCATGGAAGGCCCTATCTCTGTCGACCTGATCTCCGAAGGCTTCCGCAAGAAGCTAGGAGAGACCACCGCAGAGATTCAGACGACAGGACCAGGATGGTTCGATGTGACGAAACTCGATGCCATACTCGACAACTTTCCCGAGGATTGGACAGGTTGGCAAAAGAGTCTTGCCGACCTAAGCCTCATCGCGCTGAAACGATTTGATTATGACAAAGGCTCCGGTAGCCTCTATCTTCTCGGCAGAGACGGGCTCTTCTCTTTGCGCTTCGCCGGACCTTACGGGATTCGCGAGTTGAACCTGCATCTGCACGACAACAGAAACACCACCGCCGGAGTCAGCTCCGACACAGCTACCGAATCGATTGAGAATCCTCCTGCGAAGATCGCGGATTGATCTCGCTCGATCGGTTGGAACACAGACAGATACGATCGATGCCTTCTTCACGAAAGACGCGTGACGCCTTCGCTTGCCTCGCTGGAGCCTTTGCGGCCCTTCTCCTATCGTCGTGCCTCCCCACATTCGATGTCGACGTCAGCACCCCGGAACCCATCAAGGTTGACCTCAGCATGGATGTTCATGTCTATCAACATGGAAAAGTCGACGAAAAGACTTCCGAACGCCAAGCCAGCTACCGAGCCGCGATGGATTCGCGGCGCAACCGGATGGCGGAGATCCAGGAATTGAAGAACAATCGACTCGTTGGGGAGAATCATAAAGGTGAACTTGAGATCCGAAACAAGCCAGCCGGCGAATACGGTGATTATGTTGCCAAAACGGTTCGAGAAGAAAACGCTGACCGACTTCTCCTGATGAAACAGGAAGCCGATGAGAAGAATGTGTCGTTGGATCAGGTCCGAGAGGGACAATGGCGACACTGGCAACGAAAGTCTTTCCCCGGTGAATGGGTAGAAGTAAAAGACGGCGCTCGCTATCGATGGAATCAGAAGCAGGCCGCAGCAAGCGCGGGCAACTGATCTGCTTCCCGCAAACTATTCGGTAGACGAACAGCTGCAGCGGTATCACCGTCCTTCGTCTCCTACCTTTTTCAGCTCATGCGAAAAATCCTAGTCACTTCCGCACTGCCCTATGCAAATGGCCCCATTCATATTGGGCATCTCGTCGAGTATCTCCAGACCGATATCTGGGTGAGGTTTCAAAAACTGATCGGGAATCGCTGCCTTTATATCTGTGCCGACGACACCCATGGAACTGCCATTTCGATTCGAGCACAGGCAGAGAATCGGAGTGAGGAAGATCTGATTGCGGAAGTCAGCGAAGCGCATCAGAAAGACTTCGCCGGATTCGGCGTGGAGTTTGATCACTTCGGCAGCACCAACAGCGACAACAATCGCAAGATTTGTCACGAGATCTGGAAAGCACTCCGCGATGCGAACATGGTCAGTGAAAAGGAAATCGACCAACTCTTTGACGTTTCTCGCGGTGTCTTTCTCGCCGATCGATTTGTCCGCGGGACGTGCCCAAACTGCAAATCGAAGGATCAGCCTGGAGACAACTGCGACAAATGCAACGCGACCTACACTCCGGCAGAGTTGATTGACCCGGTCAGCACCCTCTCCAATACGACTCCTGAGGTAAGAACTGCGACCCACCTCTTTGTTCAGGTCGAAAAGCTCCACGAATTCCTCGATGCATGGACACAATCGGGAACACTTCCTTCCGAGAGCGCCAATTACCTCAAGAACTTTTTTCTCAATCAACCGCTCCGCGACTGGGACATTTCTCGACCTGGGCCCTACTTCGGTTTCGAGATTCCCGATTCTCCGGGCAACTACTGGTATGTCTGGTTCGACGCGCCGATCGGATACATTGCCTCGACCTTGGACTGGTGTGAGTCGAATGCAGAATCCCTGGATGACTGGTGGAGAAATGACGACACCGAGATTCACCACTTCATCGGGAAAGATATTCAGTATTTCCACACGCTCTTCTGGCCTGCGATGTTGAAAACGGCGGGATACACCTTGCCAACCAAAGTGCACATCCACGGTTTTCTTACCGTCGACGGGGAAAAAATGTCCAAGTCACGAGGCACATTTATCGAGGCGGCCACCTACCTGAAACATCTCGACCCCTCCTATCTCCGCTACTACTACTCGACACGTCTCTCTTCACGAGTAGAAGATCTGGATCTCAATCCCGAGGAATTCGCCTCCAAGATCAATAGTGATCTCGTTGGCAAAGTGGTGAATCTCGCGAGCCGCACAGCCAAATTCATTCAGCACGTTGGACTTTCAGAGAACTACCCGGAAGATAGAGGATTATTCATCGAGTTCGCCGCCCAGGGTGAGGCAATCGCTGCTGCCTACGAGGCAGGAGACTACAGCAAAGCAATGAGAATGATCATGGAACTGGCCGACAAAGCCAACCCCTATGTCGAAGAGAATGCTCCATGGGAATTGAAAAAGTCACCTGACAAAGCGCAGGAACTTCAAGACGTCTGCACCGTTGCTCTGAATCTCTTTCGCACCTTGGTGATATACCTCGCACCGGTCCTTCCGGATTTGGCGAACAAGGCTGGTGAACTCTTCGGAGGAGAGCTCACATCCTGGGACCAATCCCAGAAACCCGTCACTGGGCAACCCATTGCCAAGTTCAAGCATATGATACAACGAGTCGACCCTTCCCGCATCGATGCGATGATCGAAGAATCAAAAGAGTCTGTTCCGGAAAGTCCTTCAACCTCGTCCAATTGGGACGACAACGGCGAAGCCCTCGCTGCGGAACCGATTGCAGACGAAATTTCCTTCGATGATTTCATGAAGCTCGATCTCCGAGTCGTCCGGGTCATCGAAGCGAATGAGGTACCCGACGCCAGAAAGCTGGTTCAGCTCACGCTAAGCCTGGGTGGAGACGAAACTCGGAACGTATTCGCCGGAATCAAAGCCGCTTACGACCCCAAAGATCTTGTAGGACGACTCGTCGTCATGGTTGCCAATCTGGCACCACGGAAGATGAAATTTGGAGTCAGTGAAGGAATGATCATCGCATCCGGTCCTGGTGGGAAAGAGATTTTCCTACTTTCTCCCGACGAAGGTGCTATGCCCGGACAGCGGGTTGGGTAATGTCAGGCCTTCTGTTTCGGCTTTGACTCGCGATTCAAGCCGAGCTTGGAGTTTACAAAGCCCTGTATCCCACGACGCGAAGATCTCCGATTGATCCTTCGAAAAGTCTGGAGCCCTTCCTCATCGTTGAGCCACTCATCATGCAAATGATGCAGTTGCTTGCTTGCCCTCTTGTGGGCGGTCCCAGGTTTTGCCGAAACAAGTCGAGGATGAAGCCCTGTACCATCACAGAAACAGGTCAACGCATCGAAGTAGCGGATGTGAAGTGAGTGCGCATGCTGCTGGAGAACCGACAGATCAACATCAAGTGCCTGGCCCAACGCATCTGCCCAGTTCTCATCGGGTGCAAATTCGATCGGAACATCATCGTGCTCCCAGAGTTCGCAGTAGCTTCCCGTCGAAGGAGTTGGGTCTGGCAAACTGATCCTGGCGACGCCACCCGACATACAGATGATACGACTGTCGAGATCGCTGCCGCAATAGAGTCGAGAATGAAGAAGGAAAGAGGCGACTTCCCAAATCTTCTTCGAAGCAAACGCTGCGGCGACCCATTCAGGAAAGGAATTGACCCAACCTCTCAACACCTGTGACTCGGCAGGAGAAGCATCGCTCCTCGCATCGAAAAATACGAGCCCGAGTCTCTCGCGTTCCGCGATCTCAGCAAGAGCAGCTTTCAAGAGATCTTCATCCCGCTCACTCACCTCGGAGACTTCTACGGCAATCCAACCGTTGGGAAATCGATTTCGAATCTCTTCGAGAGCGGCTTCGTCCCGACAGGCCCGAAGCTGAGAAGCACCGGCCTGAGGAAGAACCGAAAGTGCGCACGGCATCCGGGTCACGTTGATCTCCCGCTCCTCCAGATAGTTGGCACCGATCTCATCGCGAATCCCAACAAAGTGAGCTGAACGCAAAATTGAAAGAAGTCGGTCTCGGCCCTCCGGCTCCATGGCTTCAGGATCGGACAGCGAAACGCCATGAAAAGAAGTCGGAGAACCATGATACTCTCCTTCTCCAGCCAATACATAGGCGAAGTCATCGAGTTGAGCGGTGCGCTTGCGAACATATTCGGTTAGTTTCTCGGATCCGCTGATCTCACGAATGCTATCCAACCGTTCCCGATCTTCTTCGGAAACGGCATCACTGTAACCCGTTGTCAGATCCTGTGTCAGAACCTCGCCGCCAAAATGAACCAGGTTGAGCTGTGATCCTGTCATCTCGAGAGCAGAATCGGCGTAGTTCCGGACAGCATGACCGCCCAATGGAGTGAGATCGCGGCTTACGAGACCAGCACAACGAAACTTCGAAAAATTAATCACCCGGGTCAGGACATGGGGGCGAAGCATGTTCCCCAGATTGTAGTGATCGGCAGGGCCGACAAGCAGTCCGTCATGGGAAGGTGTCGTGACGCGATTGTCCCCTTCAACCGGGCTCACCCAATTCATTCCGGGGCGATGGTGGCCACTCCCGAAACGGGTCGCTTCATAAATATTCTCTTCAATTTCCGCAAAATTGACTGAATTGGGAGCCGACGACATGTCGAAATAATACGTATATCTTTACTATTTACAATAGTTTAAGGGAATTTTCTGTATTTTTCCATAAAACTGGGAATTCAAAAACCTTGATCTTAAAAATTTCAGTTCCGAGAGCCGGTTACCTGCTTCATTTCCTCACCATTCGATCCCTCAGAGAGGATCCGAACCAGATATTTGCTCGTTTTCTCCTCTTCAGAGAACTGGAGCCAATTTTTCAGATTCTCTGGTCTCTCGAGACGGGAGAAGATAGCTCGCTGAATCCGACTGCGATCCACCCTCATCGTTCCATAGCCCGAAGTACCATTCCCATTGGCCAGATTGCTCGACCAGACATGGATTGCGCTGCCGCTCTCATTCTTCCCAAGATAGACCACAAGATGGCCACGCTCTCCCTTCCCAATAGCTTCATT
Source organism: Verrucomicrobiales bacterium (assembly GCA_965657775.1). Classification (GTDB taxonomy): domain Bacteria; phylum Verrucomicrobiota; class Verrucomicrobiia; order Verrucomicrobiales; family DEV007; genus Arctic95D-9. The sequence goes on along the minus strand of CBFHPY010000003.1, from coordinate 427,514 downwards.
CCAGAAAATCTTCAGGAAGTCGCCTGAGCGGGCTTCTTCGAAGGAGGAAAAATTCGAACCGAGATCGAGGCGCTTAAACAACATTGCCGTTCCGGGACCGTTGGCATTCCAATGCCCGAAAATGCCGACACCATCGAGTTCCCCATGAATTACCGCTCGAGTTTGCCCCACATCGGCAAGCTCCCGATTTAGATCACGATCTGCGTCCAGCTGCCCCTTTGCCTGCAGCTTTCCAATTACCTGGCAGAAAAGAAGGTAGGTCGCGCTCGAGCAGAAGCTAGGGCCGCTTGCGGAACGAGGAGCCACTTTCAATTTCCCACCGGCCCCGACTCGAATCGCTTCCTGAAGATCGTCGACCGTGGTGTAGAGCTCATCGAATCTCCGCTCTTCGGGTAAATCGCGCTGATACCTCGCATAATCCCCTCCCTGCGGCATCTCAGCAATTGCTTCAAGAATGAGGGCATTGTAGTCCGTCGCTCTTGAACCCCATGGGAGCCCAATGACCAAGCCTACGGCAAGGAGTCGAAGTAAAGTATTCATTCAGTAGAGTCAGACCGCCGTCCGGTCGCCGGAGAATAGCGCAGATTCAGGTCGACTTCCAAGCAAGTTGCTGGGCGAGGATTTGCTGTAGACTCTCCCGCTCCTCCTCTGGAGTCGACGGATCAGCAATCAGATCGCGAAGGTGCTCCTGTTCCAACCACACGACCACTTCATCAGGCCAGATTCGTATATCAAATCCTTCCCGGCTTTCGCCAACCTCCCAACTCGGCAATTCGATTTCGCCGCTGAACTGAGGTTTGATAGTTTTGTCATCCGGATTGATAGAGGAAGCCGAAACTATTCTCGCAGAGGACATGAGAACGAGCAGCGAAAAGGCCAGCCCGAACAAAAAGAGGAAACGGGATAAAGATGGTGAATTCATGAGTGAGGAAGGTTAGTTCTGCTACGATCCTGCTCTTGAAATTCTTAGGAACCCCCATGAATCCCATCAAGAGGCCGAAAACCTTTGATTTTCCGCGGTCCTACGGCTTGACAAAGGAAACATACCACCTAAATTCGCCGTCCCCTCTTCCGTCCGGGAGTCATTCTTCGTTGCGAGCGCACGAGTCCGAGTAGGCAAGGGGGACTGGAAAATTTGGGAGATGAAAACATTTTCTGCTAAAGCTGAAGAGATTGACCGTAAATGGTATGTAATCGACGCCGAGAATCAGGTTCTTGGGCAGGTCGCTGTTGCAGCCGCGCGTCTACTCCGTGGTAAAGACAAACCACTTTTTACCTCACATTGCGATTGTGGTGACTTTGTTGTCATCATCAATTCTGACAAGGTGAGACTCACAGGTAACAAGGAGCAGCAGAAGGTTTACACCTCCTACTCTGGGTATGTCGGTGGTCAAAAGCGGGAAACAGTCGAGAAACTTCGTGATCGCCGTCCTGAGCTGATCGTTGAACGTGCTGTTACCGGAATGATTCCTCACAATCGCCTCGGTCGCCAGATCCTCAAGAAGTTGAAAATATATGCGGGTTCCGAGCACCCACACGAAGCCCAAAAAGTCGAGGTTTTCGAGATTTAATCCCCCCCATCTTATTCTGATATGAGCGATACCTTCTCAGCTACTGGTCGACGCAAGACCTCAACGGCACGCGTGCTTCTGAGCCCCGGTTCAGGAAAAATCACGATCAACAAGCGTCCATTCGAAGACTACTTTGGAACACTCAGCCTCCAGAACGAAGTGCTGCATCCTTTCCAAATCGCTAACGCGGTTAACCAATACGATACCACGATCAACGCAACTGGCGGCGGCGTGACAGGTCAGATTGGTGCTATCCAGCTTGGAATCGCTCGAGCATTGCTCAAGACCAACGAAGAGCTCCGCGAAACTCTTCGTGAGGCAGACCTTCTTACTCGTGACTCTCGGAAGAAGGAGCGCAAAAAGCCCGGGCAACCCAAGGCTCGTAAGCGTTTCCAGTTCTCGAAGCGTTAATCCGCTCACGATACATCCCGCGTTTCAACCGGGAATCGATCTTCAAGAGGGTTGGGTGTTACACTCAACCCTTTTGCTTTTCCAAATTCGCCGATTCAGAATTCTGAAGCTGAAGAAATGCGCAAGAGTTTGATCGCCACTGGCGAGGGAACTCGGACATCCAGTTAAATCAGAAAAGCCTACTAGCTCTGATCGAGGATTCTCTCAGCAGCGCGCTTCGGACCGAGATGTCGAATATCGGTCGCACTCTCCAGGAAAATACCATCCTCTGCAATGTTTACGGCATGGTCCCCGACCCGCTCAAGACTGCGCACGACGAAGATCAGGTGGAGAAATACTTTGATACGCTCCGTGTCTTTGTCGATGAGGCGAGTCAGTTCACGAATGACATCATTGTGAGCTCGATCCAATTCACGATCGCGGTCGTAAAGCGTCAAGGCGAGATCAGTATCGCCTTCTGCATAGGACTTCATCCCATCTCTCAAGAGGCTGATCGCCTTCTCGTAGAGTGGCTCGATAAGTACGACTTCAGAAATCTCTGGTTTGCGGAGAACTTTGCGACCACGACGCGCAATGTTCTGAGCTTCGTCCGAAATTCGCTCCAAGTTGTTTGCGACACGCATCCCTGCAATTACTTCTCGCAAATCACTCGCCACCGGATTGTAACGCATCAGGATTTCGAAAGAATCTGCATCGATCTTACGCTCGAGCGTATTGACCTCGTCATCTTCAGCGATTGCTTCGTTTAAAAGCTCGGTATTTCGTATCACAAGCCCTCGAACAGAAAACTCAAGATTTTGCTCTGCAATACTCGCCATCCGGAAAACGCTTTCCCGAGCTTCCCGCAAAGCGGTTTCAAAGTTTCCCAGGGTATGCAGAGAATCTGGCATGCTGACAATTCTGTACCACACTCACCTGTGATCACAAGTTGTGAATTGAAAGCTCTTATGTCAAGAGGCTGCGAATAGCTCTTCGAGAGACTGACCCTTGTCTTCTTGGTCAATCGGCTCGAGGAAATCAACCTCATGTGCTCGGAGCCCCTCTTCTGCCTCGCGTCGTCGCATGAACTCACAATAATCAATAAGCTCGAACTGACCAGGCTCCGACTCGACGATTGCGGTGAGCGATTCCACCCAATCTCCTGAATTCAGATAGTGAATATCATCTTCTAGGATCTTGTCCGCAGGAGTATGAATGTGGCCACAGATAATCCCGCGACACTTTCTCACGACCGCCAGTTCCTTGAGCTGATCCTCGTATCGGTCAACAAAACTCACCGCCGACTTGACCTTAGCTTTGACCTTTTTGCTCAGGGAGTAGTATTCCTTTCCTCGAAACGCTCGCCACTTGTTATAGAGTCGATTCATTCCCAGGAGAATCTCGTATCCCTTGGCACCTGCTACCGCAATCCACTTGTGACTCGTCGTCACTGAATCAAATCCGTCGCCATGCACCACGAGATAGCTACCCTGAGGCGTTTCGTGAAGATACTCTTCAACAATTCTAAGCCCCCCAAAGTTGATCGGGAGAAATCGTTCCAGAATGTCATCGTGATTCCCCCGCAGATAGATGACTTCCGTCCCCTGCTTCTCCATTTTTTTCAGAACCGTTCGCACAAATTTCGTATGACTGGGGAGCCACTTCCCATTCCCACGGAGTGCCCACCCATCAACGATATCACCATTGAGAATCAGCTTGTCACAGCGAGTCGCCTTTAGAAATTCAATAACTTCCTCGGCCTTGCTGTCGCGAGTGCCTAGATGAATATCGGAGAGAAAAATAGAGTGATACGTCGTTTTGGTCATGATGGAGCGAGTTGAGTTTCCGTAGCTTCGAGAAGATCGAGATCCTTCTCGACAGGTTCGTCAGCGGCAAGGTTCATCAACTGCTTCTCGAAACGTTTCACCACCTTCTTCCAGCGAACCTTCCGAGCGGTCGATCTCGCTTTCTCCCGGATCTTGGTCAGGTCAGATTGAGCGGCTCGAAGAGCGTTTTCAACAAAAGCATCCGAATCGTCAAAAGGAACCGTGACTCCATTCTCCCCGGAAACGATATGCTGGCGCGCCGCCGCATAATCATACGCAACAACCGCCAGACCACTGGCGAGAGCTTCCATGGTCACATTGCCAAATGTCTCGGTGATGCTCGGGAAAAGAAACATATCGGAAGAGGCATAATACTCTGCAAGCTCATCCCCACGCAGAACTCCCGCATAGATGAACTGAGGATATTGCTTCTTCACCTCCTCCAACTTGGGACCATCCCCTACCAGAACTCCTTTGAAATCTGGAAAGCGTTTTTGAATTTCAAGAAAGGTCTGAATAACCAACGGAAGATTCTTCTCTGCCGCCATTCGCCCCACATAAAGACCAACCAGACCACGATCGCGGACTCCCCATTTCTTCCGAAGAACAACGGATCGTTTCTTGGGTGAAAAGAGCCGTGTATCCACGCCCTTAGGAAGAAGCTCGAGATTCTCGAAGCCTTGCGCATCAAGATCGTCGATTACATCACGAGATGGAACAAAGGTGCAGGACGAGCGATTGTGCAATCTCCGCAAATAGCTCAATGTTGCCCTCTCCAACAATGGCAATTGGTAATGGGCCATATACTGTTGAAAGTTGGTGTGAAACCCCGAAGCTGCAGGAATTCCAAGTGCGCGAGCCGCAGAAATTGCAGATGCGCCAAGAAGAGTCTCCGTCGCGACATAGATCACATCGGGACGATTCCGATGCCAACGAGACTGGAGTACGAGCTTCATAGGAAAGCCAAATCGAACTTCTTTATACCCAGGAAATCCGACCGAGGGGACTTTGAGTCCCTCGTCATCGCAAGCAAGAACAGCAGGTCTCACGATGTCGACGCTATGGTCTCTTTCGCGAAGCCCATTGACGAGCCGCTCAAGAGTCGTTGCTACTCCGTTGGCCTGAGGAGTGTAGGTGTCTGTAACAAAGGTGATTTTCATGACTTAGATCCGATCGTACTGGGGGGTTGAATTCACTTCCGAATCGCCGAGTGCCTTCAGCAGGCCGAGAGAAACGAACCGTCAGGGTCAGAAGACTGGCCTGACGATGTCTGCTACAGCATGCGAAAGATCCTTGAGAACCGTTCGTTTGAAAAACAATGCACCAGTTTGGATCTGGGTAATGATCAAAAAAGCGACAGCTTCGTCACGTTTCCTTTTGGACTTCCAGAATTTCGGAAAGTCCTAAACGAATGAGCCGCAGCCCGGGCACCTGCCAATAACCCGGACTACGGCTACCCCTCAACTCGGGATAGGAATTGTCAGAAATGTTCCCGGAGGAACCACTTTCAATCCCTGAAACCCAAATCTTTTCGTACCCCGTGCACCCCTGCGCGATGATGTCGGCAGAGAACGGGAAGGGCGATTCGTCTGTTTGTGTGTAAAGAATGATAGACCCGTTCAGCATCCCCACTGGTGATGGTTATCATGAGGTCTTGTTCGGTTCTGAAATAAGTCATGATTGCTGAACGTTTTCGCGTCTCTGCTAATCAATTTTCGTTCATATTTTAGAATATGCAACTTAATTTTTAAAAACTTTGTATATTTGCGACAATATTTTTGAATATTTTTTAGAAAAATGCTGCCATTCAAAAACCACATCCCAACGTGAAAAACAAAAAACGAGAGATTCCCCCACCCGATTTCAGAACCGTGCGAACAGGGCTGCCCAACCAGAATTGATCAAACGAGAGGGAAAACAGTCGCGCCCAATAGCACCACTCCCAGCCCCACTAATGACATCAGGATCATCATCACACTGACAGTCTTAAAGGTTTCAAAGGGCGTCATTCCTGACATCCGCCCAATGACCCAGAACCCACTGTCATTTGCCCACGAAATCGGTTTGGATCCACAACCAATCGCAAGGGCCAGGTAAAGTGCCGAGTAGCTGAGGTCCGCTTCAAGGGCAAGAGGACCGATCAAACCGCCTGCCGTGATCATAGCCACGGTTGCAGACCCCTGAGCTGTTCGCACCAATGCGGTAATTGCGTAAGCGATCACGATGAGAATGAGAGAGCTGTCCCCCTGGAAGAGTCCACCAATCTCACTCGCAATGCCGGATTGCTTCAAAACAGCGCCGAAAGCACTTCCCGCAGCAGTGATCAGAATAATGACACCTCCACTGGCCAAAGCTTCCTGAATCGCCACGGCAGTGGTTTTCCCATTCGAGCGCTTTGAGAACAGGAAAAGCAGCACGCCCATCGCCGCCGAGAGAAGCAGCGCAATATTCTTATCCCCAAGGAAACGGGTAAAACTGTTTCCCGCGTCGAAGGCGCTCAGTATCGTTTGCCCCCCAATCAGCACGACCGGAAGGAGAATGGGAAGAAGGGACAGAAAAAGAGGAGGCAGTGATTTCGTATCCTCCTCCACAGACTCGCCAGTTTGTCCCACCTCGTCCGGGATTTGGATCTTCAATCGACGATTGGCCCAATAGGCAAAACAAATTCCTGTGGTCACTGTGGACATGCCGACAATGAGACCACCCAGCATCATGCTCCCAATCGAAACCTCATCACCAAAGAAACCGGCAACCGTAAGTGGACCTGGAGTCGGGGGAACCAGCGAATGAGCCATCGTCGCGCCTGCTACGATCGTGAGAATGCAGAGCAGGTAATCTTTTCCTGCTTTCCGGGAAAATGCTTTTCCTAGAGGAATCAGGAGGTAGAAAACCGTGTCAAAGAAAACCGGAATTCCAAGTGTAAAGGAGCTCATCGCGAACGCGATCGGAGTTCGTCGAATCCCCAGGCGAGAGATCAAGGCCTCGACAATACGGCGTGCGCCACCGGAATCGAGAAGACACTTCCCAATGATCGCAGCCATTGCAATGACAAGAGCAATTCCACCACAAGCCAATCCGAATGCTTTTGTCACGCGCGATACGAACCAACTGCTCGCGGTTTCACGTGCCGAAGCATCCGAGATCACAAAATAGCTAGGCACTTCAACGGCAGACTCGCCATTCTCGGCCAGCCACTCGCGTGCCTCGGAAGTGAGACTGGCCTGATAAACTGCCTCTTCAGGCGTTAGCCCTGCAACCGCAAGGGCCGCCACAATCAAGGCAATAAACGGATGCCAGCGTAGGAATAGGATACTGATCACTACGATCAGCATTCCCGTCAAAAGAAGCAGAAAAGGACTCATTCAGCCTCGGGGAATACAGGAATGTCTACTTTCTGACAATCCTGAACTCCTCGAATTCGATATCTGCAATCGCAGGAAACAGACTCAACACCAGTAGGTAAGACCCTGCCGGCCTCTACTTCATCCCCGCAAAACGATCTGTGAGAATGTCCTCGGCACTTTTATCGCCGATCTTCTTCTTCGTATCGTCGATCCACTGCTGCTCCAACTGGTTTTTCGTCGGGCGATCTGTCTCGTAGAAAACACCAAACTTTCCTGGATACTGCAGCGTTGCAATCTGGTAGGCGGCATTCTCGTCAGTAACATCGTGCCGAGCTTTGTCTTCCTCCGAATCGTCCCAGACCTTTTCCTCGATGATGTCGAATTCTCCCCCTTTTCTAGGATTCCCGTCATCGAAAATGCCAGGATAGAAAACGACACATTCGGAAAGAACCTCAACCACACTGAATCCGGGGTGAAGGATGGCCCGCTCGAACACGCCCATCATGTGTTTGACCTGTGTCGCATGAGTTCGTGCGACAAAGGATGCGCCACCATAGACTAGCTTCTTCATTGGGTTGATCGGCTGATCGATCGCTCCCGTGGGATCTGTCTTCGACTTAAATCCCTTGGGGCTGGTCGGAGAAGTTTGTTTCTTGGTCAGGCCATAAACAAAGTTATCCATCACGATATAGGTGAGATTTACATTTTTTCTCGCCGCGTGATCCAAGTGGTTTCCTCCGATCGAGTATCCATCACCGTCTCCGCCAAAAGCAAAAACATGGAGATCAGGGCGGGAAAGACTCACCCCGGTCGCAAGCGGAAGCGCTCTTCCGTGAATGAAGTGAACTCCGTGGCCATTCACAAAGTAGGGAAAGCGAGAAGAACATCCGATTCCGGCGATCGTGCAGATCTTCTCGTGAGGGATCTGGAGTTTCTCGAGAACTTTGAAGAATGCAGCAAGAACAGCGAAGTCCCCGCATCCTGGACACCAGGTTGGGTGATCTGCAGTGAGATCCTTCTTGGTTAGTTTTTCAGTTTTAGCAGAAGCAGACATGGCTAAATAGAGGGAAAAAATTAGGAAATAACAGCATCGACACGCTCAATGATTTCTTTGACACGATAATTCAGACCGTCCGTCTTACAGACAGAGACAATCTTTGGATCGCAGTAACGAGCTCGCAATAGAGTGGTCAGTTGGCCGCTGCCATAAAGCCCTTCATCATTCATTTCGACAACGACAACATGCTCGTAGCGGGCGAAAAGCTCTTCTAAACCATTCGGAAGAGGATTGAGATGGCGCAGGTGGAATGTTCCGACCTTTCGTCCATTCTCTCTCATCCGATTGATCGACTCACGGATGGGTCCCCAAGTCGAACCCCATCCAACGATCAGCACTTCGCCTTCCTCATCTCCAGAGACCTCAGGAAGCGGAATCGTTTCTGCGAGATCCTTCAACTTCTCGCGGCGACGAGCATTCATGCGGGCATGCATTTCGGGATTGCCACTAGGGTGGCCCCATTCGTCGTGCTCGAGTCCAGTAACGACCGGGTATTTTCCAGCCTCCATCAAAGTTCCAGGAGGCGCATGACGGGTCAAACCATCCAACGGATAAGGTTTGAATTCATCCCCTCTTGGCTCCTGATCAACCACAGGTTCTGAGACGACCTCAGCCAGGTTCGGCTGAGAAAATGCTTCGATGCGAGAAGCAAGAGCCTGGTCGGTAAGGACGATAACAGGGCAACTGTATTTGTTCGCCAACTGACAAGCTTCAACCGCGACATAGAAGCAGTCCTCAACATTCTTCGGTGCTATGACGATACGCGGTGAATCTCCGTGACTTCCGTAGATGGCCTGCATTAAATCACTTTGTTCCACGCTTGTAGGAAGACCTGTGCTCGGCCCTCCTCGCTGGACATTGATGACGATAATGGGAAGCTCGGCCATTGTCGCATAACTGAGCGCTTCCATCTTGAGGGAAAGACCTGGACCGGAACTTCCTGTGATCGCAATGTGACCCGAGTATGCAAAACCGAGGGCCATCGAGACGGCAGCAAGTTCATCCTCACACTGCACGAAAAGGCCTCCATACTGCGGAAGCTCGCTTCGAAGTTGCTCCATGATAGTGGACCATGGTGTAATCGGATATCCAGCACCGTAACGAACACCCCCAGCAAGGAGCCCCAGCGTTAACGCTGTGTTTCCGTCCGTGGTGACTTTGTCCTCTCCTCCTGCAACGCCCTGCTTGAGATCAAACTCCTGACCAAGAATATCGCCAATCGGATACGCATACCCAGAGTCAAAAGCCAGCATCGCATTGCGAAGCACTCCCTCGCCTTTTCGGCCGAGTTGCTTTTCAATGAGCGAAGACAACTTTTCCTTGTCGAGCTTGAAAAGCTGGGTGACGAGGCCGAGAACAAAAATGTTCTTTCCTCGATCCCTCGCACTTCCTCCAATCGCCTCAACCGTGGTGCTGGTGATTGGGATTCCTACATGCGTGATCCCTTCTCCCTCGCGCAGTTCTTCGACATGATCACTGTCGTAAATACAGATCCCACCCTCTTTCAGGGAGTCAATATGATTGTCGTAGCTATGCTGGTAAAACGAAAATAGAAAATCGGATTCGTCTCCAGCTGAGAGAACTTCGCCAGAACCAAGGTGCACTTGGAAGATCGATGGCCCACCCGAGATCGTCGAGGGAATCGTCATGTAGGTCATCACTTCGCGAGCACTGCGGCCGGCGAGGCGGGCTAGAAAGCCTCCAATAGTCTGGATACCATCCTGGGAGTTTCCAGCAAACCGAATAACGGCATCCTGAAGTTCGGTGACCCCTTCCGAAGGACCGGAAGGGCTTTCGCTGGTTTCGGGGTCTCCCGAAGTCGCGGACAGGCTCATTAAATGTTCAAAAACAGGTGGATTTTACCGGAGCAGTAAACCAGTCCCGCCTTCGATTGCAAAGAAAATGTCGCACGAAATCACTGGAATAGAAAATTCCTATGGTGCGGGAAGAGAGACCGCAGGAGCACCAACCGGCTTGCCGATTGGAGGCGTCGGGGGAAGTGGTTCATTCCGATAAGAAAGGTCAGGATCTTCCCTTGGAGCATTGATAGGAACCCCTCCTGGATCGACGAGGCGCACCGTCACAAAGAGGAGCACGGCGCGCTTGGTTGATTCGTAGGTCTTTGAACGAAAAGCATTTCCGACGAGAGGAAGGTCTCCAATACCTGGAACCTTATCCTGCGTCTGGGTTATGTCCTGCCCATGAAAACCACCAATTGCAATCGTTTGCCCGTCCCAAACCGTCACGTTTGTGGTTTCTTTTACGGCACTGAATACAGGCATGAGAATGCGATTATCCGTGATGTTGTAGGAGGCTTGCGTCAAAATGTTAGGGAAGAGACCCGCAAGAAGCGTCAGGAAAGGGTTACTGATCGGGGTTCCGTAGTTAATAAATCCGTCAAAATCAGTGAAATCCGCGAGGAGGTTCACGTTGATTTCGAGATTGTTGGCAGAAACCGTTGGCTCCACCTCGATGATGGTCCCCAACTCTCTCATCTCGAAAGCAGTGGGGGTCGCTGGAGTCACAAAGAATTCTCCGATGTTGTTCGCCCCGATGTTGTTCGGAATCTCTGGAGGATCGTATTCAGTCGGATAAATAAACTCACGAACTCTCTGAATTCTTGCCCGCTGCCCTGGCTTTGCGAGAACATAGGTATTATCCATGTAGTCAGTCCCCTTCATCTGATCAACGGCTCTCAGCACGACTTGAAACTGAGGGTCAGTGAACACGCCCGCGATAGAAAAAATCCCAGGAGCTTTAGTGCTCGCAGCCTGCGCAACACCTCCATTCAGTAGATCGTCAATCGAAGTTACCGACGGGATCGTTCCCGTCCGCAGCCCGGTAGAAACTGGATTCAAACCAATGGGAAACCCCCCTGGCCCAAAAAACGGGTAATCCGCCCCCGCAACGGGAATAGCCGAGTTCCCTACGGTTCCCCCGCCGGAAAAAACCCTTGGAGTGCCACCCCCAACATTAGATGCGCCGAGCAGAAAATCGAGCCCAAGCTGGCGAAGCTCGACGCTATCTACGGATACCAGTTTCACTCCGATCTCGACCATCTTGCCGCCATTCTCACGCGAAGTCTGAATGAGATTCTCAATCGCCAGCAGCTGCTCCGGAGTATTCCGAACAACGAGAGTGCTTGTTGCAGCAATAAACTGGGCACTAGCCCCACCATCAAAAAGCACGCCACTATCCTGCAGAAATTCCTGAGCAGAGACTTTCTTGATCGGGATCCCCGCCCCGGCGGGCTCCGGATTTGCGAAAGGATCCACAGGACCTCCCAATCCGCCTCCGGCAGGACCAGAAGCAGAGATGAATCCCGGAGGAACCGAATAAGTTCGAGTGGTCAACCCAGCGCCAGCACTGTCAGACAAAGGAACGATCGAAACCGCGAAAGTGTCGACGCGATACTTCATCCCGACCTGCTGTGTCACATACTTCAGGACTGCACTGAGGGGAATATTGGTAAGACGAACGGAAACAGCGCGATCAGCAGGATTATCCCCAGCCGCAATATTCGCCCCATCGATGACGATATTCACCCCCCTCTGCGTTGGATCTGTCGCCGTGGTGTCGAGTTCCTGTGACTTGAGAACGAGATAATCAACGACATCCCGGAGCGGTGAGTCGATCAACTCGACCTCAGGAATTCGAATGCTATCAAGTTTAGCCTCGATCGCCAAACTGCCGGAGGTTTCGATTCCGGGAACATTGTCGATGACCCCGGCGCCTGGCGTAATGGAAGGAACTGGTGTTTCCCACCCAGCCGCGATTTCAGAAGCCATTTTCGCACGAGTATGATCGCGAGCGGCATCGTAGTAATTCATTCGATGCTGCTCCACTTTCCCCAAACCGCGTCGAGCTGCCGAATTGTATTGATCGATAGCGATCACCTGATGATAGCTCCTCTCAGCCCGGTCGTAGTCCCCCAACTCCAAGTAACCATGGGCAAGAATCAGTTTACTCTCCACTTCATTCACCCGCTGGATATGAGCAGGGGTCATCGCCTGGTTAAAACGATCGTCCTGACTCGCGAGATCTTCCAAAGTCTGTGGGATCCGAGGATCGATCAACGCATCAGGCATCTGATTGTCGTCAGCAATACGAACCACATCTTCGAGAGTCTGCCTGGCATCCGCCCACCGCGCCTCCGCAATCTTGGTTTCGGCGAACGTTAGCGCAGAGGTTTGATAACGCTTAAAAAACGCTCGTCTCTGTGCCTCAACAGCGGGAACAGGCGGCATCGTTTCGAAAGCCGCTTTGAAATTGTCCATCGCCTCACCAAACGATTGATCTGCAAGAGCTTGTGAACCTGCGGCAAACAAGGTTTGCGCAGCAGTCACTTGATTCTGACGCTTGACCACTTCCCGCGCCGCAGTGCCTGCGACATCCTGGGAAAAACCAGTATCGCACGCCAAAATAGCCAACAGGCTGACTCCTGCGATGAGCCATACCGGTGAGACACCTTGATCTCGGTTCTGTGTTTCCAACTCCAAAACTGACTTTTACAATCCTCTTACCACTTGAACCTGCGAAATTAGCAACAAAATAGTGTCCACCGCAAGCAGGGAATTCTAGATACAGAATCGGGCAATCGGCAGGCGTTGGAGTCCATCGGACCGCTCAATTTCAAATCGTAAGTTTTCAGCAGGGGGTTGGTCGGTCAATCTCTCGATCCCGGAGTCAATTTAAGTTTGAGCTCCTCGCCATCCCTCTCGACCACAATCTCGGTCTCTTTGCCCACTTTCAGAGCGGCCATGGCATCCGTGTAGTCATAGATATTTAGAATTGTTCGTCCGGCGAGGCCAACAATGATATCTCCGCCCTGAACTCCAGCTTGCCCCGCTGGTCCCTTTTCCGAAACACCACTCAGCTTCACCCCTTTAACATCACCCTGACTGTAGTCAGGGATTGTGCCCAGATAGACCCGGAATCCTCGAGCTCCCCTGTTTTTCGGAGGGTCCACCTTCAAATATTGCGGAGCCTCGGAATTAATCGCCAATCCCCGAGTGATCAGTCCCATCAGACGCGCAATATCCGTGGCCCCTTCATAGTTGATCTTTTCGACGGTGTCTCTCGGAGTGTGATAATCCTTGTGCGCCCCCGTAAATGCGCTCAGAATCGGCACCTTCCGGAGGTAGAAATTCGTTGCATCGGTGGGGAGATAGGTATCCGATTGAATCGTGATCGGAAGCCCGATCGGAGCATTTCTCTTCTCGATTTCGCCCACCCAGTAGTCACTCGATCCGGTTCCCTGAAGAACCACCTTTTCCTCCAACCGACCGACCATGTCCATGTTCAGGTAGGAAGAGAGAAGCAACCCGAGGGGAGCATTTTCATCTCCGAGGTAGGTCTTCGCTAAGTTCCTGACGTAGTGAGAAGACCCGAGAAGTCCGATTTCTTCCCCAGACCATGCCGCGAAGATCACATCACGCTTCATATCCAAATTATCCGCTTTCTTCAGTCCGGAAAGATATTCAGCGATCTCAAGAAGCGCGGCCGTTCCGGACGCGTTATCGTCTGCGCCGTTGTGAATCTGCCCCTTTTCATCCTCTCTTGCCAAAGATCCGGCGCCCGCCTCAGAACCGAGGTGGTCAATGTGTGCACCAATCGCAACGGCCGGGCTTGGATGCGCCCCCTCTTGTCCTGATGACAGAACGCCGATCACATTGCGACCTGTTCGCTTCTCCTGATCCACGTCAATGGAGGTCGTCATCCGAGCGTTCGGAATATCAAATCCCTGCACCATCTCTCCGGTATTGAGTTTCTTTTGAATCTCAGAGAGATCTTTTCCAGCTGAAGCAATCAGTCGGGCAGCCTCCTCCGTCGACATGCTGATCGCCGGAATCCCGGAATCGGCGAGAGATGCATCAAACTGCATAGGGACAAGCTCCTCGTTCACCTTCGTTTCAGGCCCTGTGACATAGATAATTCCCCGGGCAAATTTTCTACGCGCTAACGTCGCTTTATGACGAAGTCGCGAGTATCGCTGCATCATCTGCCGCTGGCCTTCTTCCACATCTTGGGGAACAAAGCGAAACACCATGACCCATTTCCCTTTCACATCGAGGTGGAAATAACTCGTGTAAGATTCGCCTCCCTTTCCGTCCGGAATTTCGAGCCCGTAACCTGCAAACACGATTCCAGCCTCGTTAATCGGTCCCGTTTTCGAAAAGGAAACGGGACGCCAGTCTTTATCCACCTCGAGCTCTCGTGTCTCATCACCGACCTTCATGGTCAACGCATTGTCTTCTCCCACGGCGACGCCCGCGGTGAATTCGAAGGATTGGAAATAGGTATCGTCATCTCCTCCGGGCTCCAATCCCCATTTCTTAAAAGCCTCAGCAACGTGCTTTGTTGCGAGGATCTCTCCTTCCGTCCCCGTGAGGCGTCCGCCCAGCTCATCCGAAGCCAGGTAGTAGATGTGGTTACGCATGTCCTCTTCCGTAATTTCCTTCGAGGTAGAGAAATCTGATATCGCAGGCTTGGTCACAGGTACGGCAGGCCCATTCGAAGGAGAGGCTGATCCTGCGCTCGCATCCAACAGCTCCAGAGCCTCCTCGTGATTCCATTTCGCGAGGAAGATCTGCGACTGCTTGGTGGAGGTGCGGTTTGTAGTCCACGACAGCAAGTTCCCATCCGGAGAGAAAGTTGGCAATCCATCAAACCCAGTCGTGTGAGTCACACGAACCGGCTCCTTTTTCCCCTCAGAATCGACGAGATAGAGTTCGAAGTTATCGAACCCATGTTTATTGGTCGCGAAAATCAAGTACTCCCCGCTCGGGTGAAAATAGGGAGCCCAGGACATCGCTCCAATCTGGGTGACTTGACGTTGTTCACTCCCATCCCGATTCATCGTAAAGATCTCCGCAGTGAGCCCCTTACGATCAAAACGACGCCAGCAAATTTTTTCACCATTCGCGCTGAAGAACGGCCCCCCGTCATAGCCATCGACAGTAGTGAGCCGCTTCACATTCGAGCCATCCGCATCCGCGGTGTAGATCTCCATCGGAAATTTCTTATCGAGCTTGAACGCTTTCTGATCCAACTCGCTCATTGAGCCATCGTAGGCCTGCCGGTTTGAGGCAAAGACGATAGATTTTCCATCCGGCGAGAAGGCTCCTTCCGCGTCATAGCCAACCGTATTGGTTAGATTCCGATATTCACCCGACTCGAGATCGTAGCCATAGATGTCGTATTCGGAGTCGTAATCCCACGAGTACTTCCTCGCTTTGCCTGACTCCCGTTCTTCGAATTCGGCTGCCTGCAGCTTTTCTGAATCTGGATCGGCGTGAGTCGAAGCAAAGAGAATCTCTTTTCCATTGGGATGAATCCAAGCACAGGTTGTTTTTCCCATTCCTGGTGAAACGCGCTCAATATCCCCAAACTCAAGATCCATCAGGTAGATCTGGTAGAAAGGATTACCCTCTTCTCTTTCGCTCTGGAAAACCATCTTTTTCCCGTCAGCGGAAAAGTATCCTTCACCAGCCCGACGTCCTTCAAAAGTCAGCTGTCGGATTCCGTCGAGAAGAACGGCTTCACTCACCTCGGGAGACTCCTCCGACCTCGCAGTGCTCGCGAAGCAGAAGACCAGCAAAGGAATCAAACAGGGTTGAGTGACAGAGCGAACCCTGCTGAGCGGTGAATAGAGGAAAGACAAAATCGAGGTCATCAATTCTACAATACGCACGTCTATGGGATTGCGAACAAGGACGTTTTGTTCAAATATCCCGTAATGACGGATTCCGCTACGGTGACTCGCTTTGCTCCCAGCCCCACCGGACACCTTCACAAGGGTCACGCTTATGCTGCGCTCAAAGCCTGGAAATTCGCTCGCCGGCCCCATGACCGCTTCCTTCTCCGGATCGAAGACATCGACTTTCAAAGGTGTGATCCAGCTCATATCGATCAGATTTTCGAAGACCTGAAATGGCTGGGCCTGGAATGGGAGGAACCCGTCCGTATTCAAAGCCAACATATTGATGATTTTCAAACGGCCGCAGAAAAGCTGAAACAAGAAGGGCTTCTCTATCCCTGTTTCTGCACGAGAAAAGATATCCAGAGAGAAATCGAAGCTTCCGGTCATGCCCCTCACGGCAGTGAAGGGCCACTTTATCCGGGAACCTGCCGAAAGCTTTCGGTCGATGAACGAGATGCCAGAATGGAAGCCGGAGAGGATCATGCCCTCAGAATTGATCTCGAAACGGCCCTCCAAAAAATGGGACCAGATCTGAGCTGGAGTGATTCTGCTGCCGGTATCCAGAAGGCACAACCCGAGAGATTGGGGGACGCAGTCATCGTCCGCAAAGACATCGGAACCAGCTATCATCTCGCCGTCGTTGTCGACGATGCCCTCCAGGGAATAACCGATATTGTGCGAGGTCACGATCTCTTTGATTCAACGCACATCCATGTCGTTCTTCAAAATCTACTAGGAGTGCCAACGCCGAACTATCATCACCACGCCCTCCTCACTGATGAAAAAGGAAACCGACTTGCGAAGCGAAATCAATCAATCACGCTGAAGAGCCTTCGTGAATCGGGAACCACCGTTGAAAAACTCATCAGCGACTGGTAGCCGTTCTGCACCACGACTGAAACACCTCTCCCCATGACCGATCCCGAATTTCATACCCTCGCTTCTTCGACTGAACTGGAAGAAGGTAAAGGGCGCCCCTACGAATTGGAGGGTCATCGAATTGCTCTGGTTCGTCACGAGGGGCATGTCTATGCCCTCGACGATTTGTGCCCACACGCCGATGCTTCGATCGCTTTCGGGCCGGTTGAAAATGGATGCATCGCCTGTCCCTGGCACTACGCTGAATTCAATCTTTCGACCGGTGCTGTACTGAGCGGTCCCGCAGTTCGTGGTATCCGAACCTACCAAGTCGAAGAAGCCGACGGTCAGGTCTCGATTTGTCTTTCCAGAACCGCTGATGGCGGTCCGCAAAAAAGCGGAGCAGAGGAGTAAACCTTTCCTTGACGGAAACGACCTTCACTGGCAAATTCCGCATCCGGAAAATGACCCGCCGTGTCGGCAGACATCTCCGGAAACATATTCAATTTGGTTCGGTGGCTGAGTGGTCGAAAGCGCTTCTTTGCTAAAGAAGTGAACGGGAAACCGTTCCGTGGGTTCGAATCCCACCCGGACCGTTTTTTAAAAAGCCGCAACCCCCTTTTCACCAGAGGATGGCGGCTCTTGAAATATCTCTCTCACTGGAGTTTTAAAATTCGAAATAGTAAATTCCCAAAATGAGCTGTGCCCGTAAAGCAGCCTTTTGTACCCTTAAAGTTGCTTTGGGGGTTTCTTGAATGATTTTGGGCGGCCTGTCGCGCCCCATTTCCCCCTCGCCTCTGGTCGAGTCACACTAACTAGCCCACCGAGCATGTCAGTCTTGATGGGTTCGTATTGGGATTGCAGTATCGCTCCGCGCGTGAGGAGATGTCGACCTGCGGACGCAGGGAAGGCCCTCGGAGTTTCCAGCGCAGGCCTGCGATGAGGCGTTTGTCGCTGTATTCTCGCCGCCAATCCTCGACAACCACGCGTGCCGCGGACAGTGTCCAGAGTTGCTCCCGGTCGAGACACTCGGCCCGGCTGATCTCCATCACCCCGAACTCCCGCTTCCAGCAATGGAAGGTCTACTCGCTGATGTTGTGCTCACGGCAGACGTCAAGGACGGTCCTTCCTCCGCCTGCCTTACGGATGATGCCGATTCTTTCTTCTGTGAAGTGGCATTTGCCTTTCGTTTCCGGGTCTTTCTTATAAGGTCCCAGACTATCATTCAAGATGGATCAGTTTAACGAGGCCCAACCACAACAGGAGCAGGCAACAGGATAAATTTTTCTTTTCGGAACGACAAATCATCTCTGTCAAAACAAGTGATGCTGTCCTAAATGGCAATCGGAAACTGAATTTATTTCCTCAGAGTCGAACGTCCGGTCGCAACTATTTTCCAGCTGGAACAAAAAGATGAAACACCTTTCCAAATCGAGCGATTTCATTGTCGGTAACGTCCTTGAGTGTAGAACCGACACCTACTGAAACATGTTCGATCGTTCCTTCGAATGGGGAAAACTTTTTGCCAGCAATCGAGGCACCCCCATCTGGTTGCCCAGAATCACCTACCGCAGCCTTCAACCCCTTCGATAGTGTAAGCCCCGTTTTCTTGAGAGGAAAAGAGGCTCTCGTGCCATTGAGGTTCACCACTAAATTCCCTCCCCCTTCTCTCTTGTGGAGCGATCTGAGATCGAAAAGATTCTGACCATCCAGCGAAACATCTCCGATCGTCTGGATCATCCGAGGTTGCCCTTTCGCTGCCCAAGCAACCATCAGCTTTCCACCTTCCAGATACACAGCAACGCCCTTCCCCTTTTCATTCAATTCAAAGAGAGCTCCTTCGGCAGATTTAGGAGAAAATCGCATGCGAATGTGAACAATAGGAAGTGCCCCGTTGATTCCAGGAAGCCGAAGACCTCCGCCCGTACCGTCGAAGAGGTAACCCGAATCAGAAGCCGCAGCACCGCTTACGATTTCTACCTTTGTAGGCGCTTTTCCGCGATTCAGGACAAAGGCTTTCTCGGGAAGTTCCTGATACAGCAAGTAATCCCGATCCGAGGCCGGAGAAGCTGCCACGACTGAGCCCTTCTGTTCGATCACAGCACCCGCTTCGCCTGACGGAGGCTTGGGCTTTTCCGCCATCTCACCTTCAGGTCCTCCCAATGTCACGATCTCGCCATCGGCAAGTTGGTTCAGTTTTTCCGAAGCCCCCTCCCAGAGGTTCCCTTTACCAAAGAGATCTCGGTAGAGTTTGAGTTGTGCAATTAGCTCAATTTCCCGCAAAGGTTCACCCAGTTCGGAAAGAAGCAGTGCTGATCGCTCCATGGAAGACCGAGTATAGAGAAGGTTACCACCGAAGTTCAAAGTGTAGACTCCCGCATAAGCCTGAATCGCCTCTGACTTCTTATCGAGCCCTTCGAATGCTCGTCCTTTAAGAAAATTCGATTCAACCGAAGGAGGATCGACCTTGCTCGCTTCTGCGAGAACCTTTTCCCACTCCTTCTCGGCAACACCCATCCAGGCCAAATTGAGGGGATCGACGACTCGCATATCAGGAGGCAAATTGGAAAACTCTTCCCTAACAGCAGTAGCCTGCTGCGCGGTTTTCTGGATAGCCATGATATCGCGATAACAATGCACGAGCCGTTCCATTGCCAGCGAGGTGTAGTTTCCAGGAAATGGATAGTGATGAGCCGCCGGATTCGCAACGACCTTCTCGTAGGCTACGATGGCCTCCTGAATCTTTCCGGACTCTCGGAGTTCTTCTGCCTCCCTCCACTCGGGTGTGGTCGGAAAAACGACATAGTCAACTTCGCTCCGAACAAAAGACTGAACCTCCCTTGCTGAAGCACTCATCTTCCATTGTATCTGACCGCGATCCGCCGCGACCAGCTCAACGGTCATCGCTTCGCCTCCTTTTCGGTAGATCGTAGCAAGATCGGCTTTTGCCGTGCCCGCGAGAAAGCAAAAGCCAAGTCCGAGAGCGATGGAACCTCTGTGGAGGTTAGCAAAATTCATTTTCATCTTATCCGCCGGCTTCCTCAGGTTGGTTGGCTGCCTCAAATTCTCGTCGCCACTTCACGAACAACTCTTTTCCCTTTTCGACCCCTGGGTGGTCGTGATGGCCCATTCGTTTGAGCATGTCCTGGAGGACCTTGAGCGCTTTGAGATCTTCGCCCGTCCCTTTCATGATGGCAGCCGTCCGAAGGTAAGCCCTCGTCGACCAATCCAGATAGCCTGGGAAATTGGCGTAGACACTTACATAGATCTTCAACGCATCGGCAACATTCCCCAACCGATCCATACAATAGCCCAACTGATAATTCGCTTCGGCACGAGCAATGACCCAACTGCGATTTTCGAGATATTGCTCCCAGAGTATCTGGGCCTCTTCGAACTTCTCTTCCTCAGTCCGAATTCTTGCCATCCCAAGGACGGACTTCTCCTGAAGCTCCTCATTCGGAATCTCGGAAAGAACCCGCTGAAACTTTTCCATCGCCTCCTGACGCTGGGCCTCATCTTTGGACTGAGCTTGAATCTGCGCGACGTCGACAAGACAGTATTCGTAATTCGCCGTACCAGGGCGATTCTCCAGAATAAAGTCATACAGTTTCTTTGCCTCCTCTGGCTTGCTTCTCTTTTCAGAAATCCAGCGAGCCAGTCGAACGGTTGGGTAATTGCTCTGCTCCTCCGGCTTAAATCCGGCTTCCAGTCGGTAAAAGAGCTGATCCACAGCGGTTTCCTCCGCCTCGTTTTCTTCCAGCGCATCGATCCGTGCAATGAGCGTCCATCCACCCAGACCAGGCGACGAACCCCTCTTCAGCTGCAACTCGTCGAGATCAGCCATGAAGGTATCAAAATCGTAGTGAGTCTCCAGGAAATCGACGTAGCTACCAAACATCTCGGCGAGAACAATAGACTCTGGATTTTCGCGGGACTCCCAGACAACCTCACGGAGCTGCAGCAATCCCTCATCGGTTCGCCCTTGCTCCACCAGCATGGGAAGCGCTGCTACGAGCACGTCAAATCGATAGTCGGAATCGGCGTGATCTGCCTTAAAATCCCCGTAGTGGTCTGCCGCTGTCTCCCACTCCTCACGATCAACCGTTTGCACGAGGAGCTGCCACAGCGCGTAGGCGGTGGTCTCGGGCTGACTGAAGGTTCGCCCCCCATCGCGCCCACTGAGATAACAAGGCTCAATCTCGGAAAATTCAGCCTCCTGCGAAGAGAGAATATCGCCCCTCAGATTCCAACTGGGCGGAGCCACCTCTGTACTCGGAAACTCGGAGTGAACCCGAACAACCTTGGCCATAGACTCATCCGGAAGATCGAGCATGAACTCGCTCATAGCACATTGATAGAGGACCGTAGGAACAAGAGCTGAATCCGGATAGGTCGCGAGAAAAGAATTCAGCGAATCGGCTGCTTCCTGCCACTTGCTCAGCCTGACCTTAGCCAGCCCGAGGAAGAAATGGGCCAGTTCCTTTCGCTCCCCTTTCGGATAAACCTGAAAATAGGTGGAGAGCTCGGTCTCCGCCTCTTCCATATGTCCGAGATGAAAAGCAGAAGCTCCATAGACAAAATCCGGGATGTCGCGAATCTCTTCCCCTGGATCCATACTCTGGCGGACTTCTCCAGAGACTTCATAAGAATCCTGATACTCTTCCCGTAAAAACAGAACCTCGACGAGGACCCGAGCCACACCCGGTTTCAACTCATGATCCGGGAATTCATCAAGAAATTGACGACCGTAGGTATAGGCCTCTTTCCACAACTCAACCTGGGCCGCGGAAACAACTGCATTGTGGAGAAAGACGGGGCGCTCCTTGTGTTGCTTACCGGCCTCGTCTGAGAGGCGCGAGAAAGCGACAAAACTTGCCGGATAGTTCTGGAGCATGAAATGTCCAGACCCGATACCGTTGAGAATCTGGATGTAGCTGCGATCAAGATCGTTCAACCGCTTTTTCATCTCACCAAGCGCTTCCTTCTTCTTCTCTTCCAACTCTTCCGGAACCGGTCGATTGCTCAAGGACTCATACTCCCTCTCAAATTCCGGGCGAAGGAATCGCGGGTTGACCATCCTCTCATACCACGCGAGAGAGCGGACGATGTCCTTGTTTTGAAGAGCCAGCTGAGCGAGATACTGGAATCGATCATTTCGCTCGTAGCGCTCTTCGAAGGGGTCCTTGTCAACAACATCGCTGAACTGCTGGATAAACGATCTCGCCGGCGGGAACTCAACTTCAGTGCTCCAGTCTTCCGCCACGATCATGTAGATGGTCTCGCGCAAACCGTCGCTGAGGCTTTCGTTGGAAAGAGGCTTGATCATGTAGTCATACCCTTTTTGCAGCTTCCCATCTTTGAGATAGCACCGACCCAGATTCACTCCGACATAAACGAGATTGACCTTCGAATCGTTCTTTGCCTCGACGAGAATTTTCTCATAGAGAGCACTCGCAGCGCCATATTTCTCGCGTCGCATTTCGGAATTGGCCCACTGAACCAGCGCCGAATTCCGAAAGAGATTAGGAAGCAGCCCCTGCCTTTCCTCATCGGTTCCCTCGCTGAGGATCTTGTTATTGTATTTTGTATAGCACGTGTCGAATGCCTTGATCGCTCCGTCGTAGTTCTCCTTGCCCAGCAGCGCCATTCCCCGCAGGAAATGAAAGTGCCCGAAGACAGGGCCGAAGCGTTTCATAGCAATCGAATCATATTCTGCAATGATCCCATCCGTAATCTTGATCGCGCGATCCCACTGCTCAAGGTCGATTGCGCTGATTGACCTGTTGTAGGCAACTACAGGGTCGAGAAGATCTTCTTCCTGCCCCTGAACCAAAGGACATATCAAAAAGAGAAGCGACGCAAGAAGCATCGCTACTTGCCCCGATATTTTGCCGGTTCGATAAATTCTTTCAAACATGTCCGCCATCCACCTCACAGGCGCCCCTTAAACTTGCCTGGATTCTTCATGTAATCGAAGCCATCGATCGGTTTCCCGTTCTTGTCGACGATCGTGAAGCTTCCCTTCGTTTTCTTCGCAATTTCAGCAAACTGCGCCATTCCTTGGGTTGTCTGCATCGCTACCGTATTGATCGGAGGCCTTCCGAACTTGGAATTGATCGCAAGAATCGGGGGAGGGCTGTTTCCACCCGTTCCATCCGACATGAAAAAGATCACGTCAGGCGGAGGGTCCATGCGATGCCCAATATCCAAAGCAAGCCCCCAATCGGTGCCATAAAACAAGCGGTCCTTTTCCACGATATCCATCGTCCTCTTCACGTTACTAGGTGTCGAAGCAAGCCACTCTGCTTTCGGCAGCTTTTCCGCAGCCCCTTTATAATCAAAATTCCCAGCGCCCCCCACACTCACAAAATCCCACGAGCCACCAGGCCCCTTCGCCGTGTTCAAACGGTTTCCTTGGGACTTCAACGACCATCCTTTGGAGGCATAATAAGCACCACCAGCAAACAACAACACCTGATACTGAACTCCTTTCAAAGATTTGAGTGCCTTTTCAAGCTCGTTGTTCCGCAGCTCAACCTGGTTTTTCTTCATCGATCCCGAGTGGTCGATAACGAAGAGAAAACGACGTCCTGTCGAGGAACCGCCAAAGAAAGAAGCCCCGCTTCCCATTCCACCACCTCCGCCACCAAAGCCACCGCCACCAAAGTCGGCATCACCGATTCCGAGGGGCCCCTTACTGGTTTTCGTTACATTCGGCAGTGAAATCTTTGCCACCGCATTCGCACGCATGAGTTGAGCAAGAGGGGCTGCAGCCGCAGCGGATGCCGAAGTCTTCTTCGTCTGCTTGACCACATTCTTCTTCTGCATTTCCTGCTTTTTCTCAATCGAAGGAGCAATCGCAGCCACAATCTCTGGGTCATCCTTCATTGGCGGCAGAATGATCACGAGAGCCGCAATGAGAAAGATTACTGCATGAAAAATAACGGCGGCCATGATCGCCGTCGCCTTCTTGCCTCGTTGCTTGGGAGGCTCGACGGGGGCGAGGTCTTCCAGAGTAAACCCACCTCCAGCGAGTGGTTCAGGCTCTTCCTCCACATATCCGGTGATGGCAGGGGGAGGCGGCGGAGAACTCGGGTCAGCTCCTGCGGAAATCGGCGGCGGTTGAAGATTCGCATCAAGTGCAGGAGGAGGCTCGCTCTCAGAAACATCTGCCTCCGCCAAAGGCACCACTTGTTCATCCAATTCCGCTACGGTTGGCTCATGCACCACTCCACCCAATGCCGCTGCAACGGAAAAATGCTGCTGCGCCTTTTCCTCTTCCCCACGCCACTGCAAGACAGTAGCCAGAAGTTGATGCCCGTATGCATTGGCTGGGTTCTTCTGCACGTAGGAGTGAAGTAAATCGTGACTCTTTTCTTCAGCGATCTCGACAACTCGCTGTATTTCTTCGTCAGTCTCAGGCGCCTCTGGTGCAGCTGCAACCAGGTCAGCTGCCTCTTCTCTTGCATCACGCTCGAGAACCTTTTCGACCACCAGCATTCGAAGCGACCAATCACCAGGATGGGCATCCAGTGCAGCTCTCAAGGAGGATTCAATCTCAGTCATGGAATTAGTTTCAGTTCGCGAGGCTGACGTTCCTGATGTCAGATTTCTCACATACGTTCAATACGTCTATAAATCGTTGCCCAACCGCTTCCGGGTCGCAGTCGATAATGACCTGCGTTTCCGTATTTGCGATTTCCGCACTGGCGGCGTAGCGGGTCAGGCGCTCGGTCAAATTCGGGAGATTCCGATCCGTAGGGTCGGCATCCGAGACTTCGTCATTCACAATGATCGCGCCTGTAGAATCAATTCGCACAAGCATCTGATCAATCTTGACCTCCTTGCTGTCCTCCTGTTCCACTCCAGGGAGCACCAAGCTCAAGTCTGCTTCAGACTTCTGCAAAGTCGTCGTCACGAGAAAGTAAATCAGGAGAAGGAATGCTACATCAATGAGAGGGCTGATGTCCATCACCGGTTCTTCCTCTCCTCCAAATGGATCTGAATCTGCCATCGTTACTTTGAGGTTTGATAGCTGGAGAAAATGATTGTTGGCACCCCGCCAGCAGCAGAGGCCCGACTCACATCCTGGATGTGTTTGTAAGGAACGTCCTTATGAGCCCGCAAATGCAGTCTCGCGTTCGCATTCCCCGCCTTCACCTGAGCCACTTTCTGAGTGAGCTGTTCCAGTGAATAAGTATTTCCATCAACGTCTTTAACCGTACCGTCGATGTAGATATTGATCACGATTCGTCCCTCAACCAGTTTAGGAACCTTCGCATCACTCGCCACTGGGATGATCACGTTTGGATCCTTTGGGTAAGTGATGATATTCGCCGTAACCATAAAGAAGATCAGAAGGAGAAAGACGAGATCGATCATTGGCGAGAGGTCAGCCTTCAGGCCGGGCCCCGCAAATAATTCGTTCTCTTTAGCCATCGCGCTTTGAGGTAGCTGACAATTACGCTTCTTCGCCCGAGTATTCGGTCACGGCTCGGCGAAGTCGAGAAACGAGTTCCTCAGCCTCTTCGTCCGTTTCCGCCACCAACTGCTGCAACCGATCACGGAAAATGAAATAACAGAAGATCGCGGGAAGGGCGACGACAAGTCCCGTCGCCGTGGTAATCAGTGCCTCTGAGATATTCCCTGCAAACACGGAAGGGTCGCCGGTTCCGCCCTGGCTCAATTTCGCGAATGCTCCGATCATTCCGGACACTGTTCCGAGAAGCCCCATCATCGGAGCTGCTTGGGCGATAATCGAAAAGTAGTTAATGGTTCGAACTCGGCCTCGATTAAATTTCCGCGAGGCAGCTGCCATGGTTTCCTCGAGCTTCTCTGAATCGAGAACGTCGTATCCCCGATCGGCAATATAGTGGATCGCTGACTGCATCACCCGTCCGAGGCAGTTGTCAGAGACTTGGGCTTTTTGAGCCGCCGCTTCGAAATTGGCGGCATCCATATCCACTCCCATCGAGGCAGAAAGCTCATCTGGGTGAAAGTTCTTCTTCTGCAAATCGATGATGCAGTAAATCAACAGACCGATCACTGCGAACGAGAAGGTGCCGAGGACCCACATCGACCAACCACCAGCCTTAATCATGTCGAGCAGATTTACATCGCCGGAAGCGGCTGCTTTGCTACCAGCCGAGTCAGTAGACGCTGGAGCAGGTGTTGATGAAGCTGCTTCCTCTCCCGGCAGGGTGAGGTCAAAATCATCTTGCGCTAGCAGCGGCGAGAAAACCATTCCGGCGAAAATAACGAGAGTAAAACAACGGAGACCAACGATTGACTTCATATACAATTCTGAAAAATGGGTGTGCCTTCTATGAACGCGAAGGCAGGCCGGTAGGAAACCGATTCCTGAATCGAAAAGCAATACAATTCAACGAAAAAGTCACGGTTTCGGTTTAAAGACTCGCGTCCTCAACTGCGCCGCTTTCTCTTCGGGGTTATGTTCTTCAACCTAAACCGGCACTCCAGATAGCGGAAGGAATGAAAGCCTCAACCGATTCGCTTCACTCGGAAGGGACTAAGTGCAGCAACCGTGCAAGCAGCGCCCATTCCCTCCCATTGCACAGGTGATAAAAAAGCTTCTGGTGCCCGGGGTTCCAAACACGCTCTAGGGAAACTTCCTGAAAACTCAATTTCAATACTCTTCGGCTCAAGGCCAAACCCTTCACCTGTGGCTTTCATTCGCGCTTCTTTGGCCGTCCATATCCAGAAAAAAGCCTCTGCCTTTTCCTGACCTGTCAGAGGTCTGAAGCGATCCCACTCAACCGGCCGAAAGCAACGTTCAGCAAGCCGGTCGAAATCGACCTCACGATCAAACTTCTCAATATCGATACCAATGGAGGGTATTTGAGATATGGCGAGAACCGCGATCCCAATCGAATGAGAAAGATTGAAGTGGATCTCTTCTCCCAGCAGAAATGGCTTTCCGTGTTCGCCCGTTCCAAAGGACAACTCTTGCGGATGGCACCGCAGATGTTGCGAGAGCCGTTTTCTCACTGTCGCTCGCCCGCGAACGTATCGGTCTCTCAATACACCAAACCGAAACCGATCAGCTCGCTCGCGTTCCGAGTCGCTGAGCCAGCTTTCGCCCTCTTCAAAGGGAATGATCCCGTCATGATCCAGCGAAAAGGTGGTCACTTCGATTTCGTTGCTCTGCAAACTCATTTCCCGAGGCCTAATTCGCTATTCATTCCGAGGCCTGATGTCAGGCCTGCCACAACACCCACCCCACTTTAACCACTCCTACGAGCAATATCAGATTACAGATCCAACCAAGGATTCTAGTGACTGGCCCAGTCTGAACAGGCGAAAGACGAAGCCATTGGTAGCCAAGCATGCCAATGAGAAGGCCTCCCAAGAATCCTCCCGCATGAGCAGCATTGTCGATAAACTTTGCCCCTAACGCCCCAAAAATCGAGACAACAATGGTGGACTGAATCAAACTGGATTGAAGAAACCCTGGCAATTCTCGATTGAATTTCTTCGTGACCACAAGAAGGAATGCAAGACACCCGAGCAAGCCTCCTGAAGCCCCAACGGAAACTGGAGCCTGCCCATACCAGAGGCTCGCGAGCGATCCTGTGAGAACGCTGAAGAGAAAAACAATGCTCAAAAGCGCGGGACTCACTAGAGCAACAATAACGCGGCCGAGAGAGAACAGGGCCATCCCGTTGAACAGAATATGGAGAATGCTTCCATGCATCAGGCCTGTAGTGAGTAGCCGCCACCACTCTCTATTCTCAAGAACGGCATTTCGAACGAGGGCCGCCTCAAGCAGCGACACAGAATACCCCTCCGATGCAGATGGCCCATCAATGACCATCTGACCGACAAAAATTACAGCGAGAACTCCGACCGCCACCTTGACCAGATTGGTCGGCCGCTTCCCCAGCCAGCGCCTGAAAAGTTCATCGTTGACCAGTTGTTCGTTCAGTTGGTCGATTGAATAACGATCCACGGGTCGAAACCAAGCCATCGTGGCTTCGACCAGAGGAAACAGCCCAAACATCATCGCCCCGATCAAACCAATCATCGTGAAAGCGGGGTAGGAAAAAGCGAGAGCTACAAGCCCCCCCGTTATGACAAACGCTTTAAGCCAGCTTGTGCTGACACGCTTGCGGTATCTTTCTCGATCGACGCGCTCCACCACCGGCATTCCAAGGGAGTTTGGCACCAGCCGGCTATACCCTGGAAAAATCAAACCTTCTATCTTCGTGACCTCACCAAGAAGTTGTCGAAAGTCATCCATCTCATCCACAAGTATGTATTGCCCAGGTTCGTAGCGAACCTCGTTGAGAGTCGCATACTGAGCCGTCTTCACGCCTAATCCCCCCAGAGCATTCTCGGGGAGTGGATCAAGTAATTCGTCGTCACCCCAGGGACGGTCTGTCGGGACAAAGGACTCAAACCAAACCTCTCCACGCGACCAAGACCCGAACACATCGATCGTCCGAGGCGCAGTTTTTCCCTGATTATCATCCATTCCAGAAACCATAGCCCGAACCCTCAGGCAGAAAAGGTTCGATTCCAGAATTTAGAGAAGAATGAGAACTCTCCGAAGATCGCCCGAAAAATGTCGTAACCGACTCACTATCAGTCCACTAAATCAAGATCTCGTTCTCCTCCCATTTCACGATACATATTCTCCGAAAGGAAAAGTCAGGTTTTCCGCGAATTATTGTGACTTTCGGCCCATTAAGGGTCTTAAGGAAATGAAGGGATGATTCTTTTTCGCATTACCATTCTGCGATACTGAATACTGTTCAAAAAAACATTCTTGTTGACCCTTTTCTCGGCAGGACTTTAAATGTGTTCAATTGAACTCATTTCAGCATTCTATTCATGAAAAATCATACCCTCCACTTTTCAGTCACGGTTCTCTCATTTCTTACAAGCGGTCTGGGCGCAGAGCCGCTTTCAGATCGGGAACCTCGTTTCGATAGAGCACTCGCCTACCAGCAGGGGAAACATTCTTCCAAGACAGCCAAATTCGAAGCGACCG
Source organism: Verrucomicrobiales bacterium (assembly GCA_965657775.1). Lineage (GTDB taxonomy): Bacteria > Verrucomicrobiota > Verrucomicrobiia > Verrucomicrobiales > DEV007 > Arctic95D-9. The sequence continues at coordinate 398,750 of CBFHPY010000003.1, read as the reverse complement.
TGAAGGCTATTTCTGCAACCCCTCCGCAAGAGAGGCTCAGTTTACTGGTCCTGCTGAATCGTGGATCCGAAAATGAATTGATGAAGATTCCCGGCGTCGCGAAATCGAAAGCAAGAATCATCATTCAATCTCGCCCGATCTTCGAACTCAGCGAACTTCTTCTTCTCAAGGGATTTGGTCCACAAACGGTATCTCACGTCCTCGCGCATGGTCAGGGAGGTGTTGGAATAGTCCCTTTGAAGCAGGCTTCAATCGATCCTTGAAAAGGCGGTAGTGAAAACAACAATACCGAAAAAGAAGAGGACGCCCCCCTGTTAAAGTGAAAATCCGTTCTTGGAGAATCATACTCCATCGACTTCGAGGCAACGATTCTAGAAAAAGGCGCAGACACCACCAGAAAACAATTGTTCCCGTAAAAACAGATACAGAAAACCAAACGTCGGTCATGACGTCAAAGTGGCTGCTCGCCACTTGCAGGAATGTGAGAATCACAGCAAAACTGGCGAAAGGCACTGGATTGAAGAGCGTCATTACAAATGTTCCCAGGAAACCTCCGATCCGCTTAGAATCCTTTTTTTCAAGACGACCGTCCTTCGCGTCACGCAAAAGAGAATGACCTCCGATCGCGACAAGAAGTGCTCCCAGGACAACTTGAAGTCCTACTCGATGCTCTTCGAGAAAATGAAGAATGGTCTTCAGCCCCTGCAGCACGCAGAGTGACACAACGAGGTAGCCACAGGCCATTCCGAGTGCAGCAGAGAAAGCACCTCTGCGATCTTCACAAAGCTGAGACTGCAGACATAGAATCCCAACCGGCCCCACCGGAGCCACATTGAGGATCCCTGCGAATATCGCTTTGCAGAACAACTCCCAAGTCATGGGTTACAGGAAAAGAGACCGGTCGAAACGAAAAACAGAATTAGAAAACCTTGTCCAATAGAGCGCCTTTTTTTTCCATTTTGGAAAGAGTCAAGACTGTCACCAAACCCTTCTGCTCTCGGTACTTCCCATGAAGGCTTCTAGACTGCCCGTTTCGACAATCATCGCTTCGCATCCCCCCTTGTTGCCAAGATCCGAGCAAGACCGCTGCGAGCGAATTTTTGAACGAGAATCGGGGATTCAACGGTTATAGCATGGAATAATCTCCGATTTCCCTTCCCTGTTTACCTAGTATTATTATAATTACAATAACTTAGAAAAGAGATAAGGTTATGGGAACGATATTTGTAGCAGTTGCATCCTGCACCACCGGTTTAATTGGCAGGTGGATCGGAGACTTCTTCGGAGTCGGGGCCGCTTTCGCCCCTAGCGTGGTCGCCAGCGTTGTCGGGATTCACTACGGCAATAAATGGAACCGCGAGCATTTCTCCCAGGCTCCCAACTTTCGCTAAACTACCCGGTATAACCTTGGCAGTGGCTTTCGAGAATGCTGCGCATCTTGCCCTCCCGAGCTTCAATACTTTCGCAAAGAGCAAATTGCACTCGTGCTCGATTGAGATTTTGAGCTTCGTAGCTCGTCTTGAAATAGACATCTCCGGCCAGATAATCGGCAAAAAACCGGAGGCCCAGCTCAAAGGTGATCAGCCGAACTGAATCGTAAAGATACTTTCGATCGGCTTCACTGAGAAAAGCTCGTGCTTCCCCGAGGTAACCTCTCACCAACGCTTCAAAGAGGTCGAGATCGAGGAGAACCGCACTGAGATCCGTTGTTTCTTCTCCTGCGGGATTGCAGGAACTCCGCACCGCATCGCCAAAATCGTAGTGCACCAATCCCGGCTTCACTGTGTCGAGATCGACGATAGACGTCCCCTTCCCTGTATAGGTATCGATCATCACGTTCGTGATTTTCGGATCACCGTGAATTGGACGAAGCTGCAGTTCACCTCTTTCGAGAGCCGATTCGAGAACGTCTACAAAATCTCGTCTCGACTGGACAAACTGATCCAACCGCTTTGCCTCAAGCGACGCCTCGAGCCTCTGCTGCGCCACATCCTGTCCAAGACACTCATCATACTGCACCATGTATCCGGGAGTAATGTGAAATCCCGGTAAAGTGTCCGCCAGTTTTTCGATCGGAAAATCGGAGATAATTCTCTGAAAGTGCCCCAGCACCGAGCCCGCTTCTGCCGCGTGCTCTGGCTCGGCAACCTTTTCATAATTGGTCGTGCTCGCGATAAGAGAAAGTGCCCGCCAATATTCACCTTCAGAATCGACGACAAAGTCGCTCCCGTCCATCGCCGAAATCACACGAGGCAGTTGCCAAATCCGATCAGCAGTCTCCGCCTCACTGCGAATGCGAGCGTGAGCGTGATCTGTCACGGCTTTCATATTCGACATCACTGCAGCTGGATCTTTAAACACGACGCGATTAATCCGCTGAAGGATATACTGCTCCTCAGAAAAAGTAGTCCGAAGAATCACTCGGTAGGTGTCGTTCACATTGCCCGTCCCAATCGGCTCAAGCGCGACAAGACGCCCCGGAACGTCAAATTTTGTAGCAATGGTCTCTGCAATCATATTCTCAAAGTCCCCGTCTCCAGAAAAGATACGGCGAAGGAAGATACCGACTGAATCCGAGCGATTTGTCAACTTCTCGCTATAAAATAGGCGCAGGCAAGAAAACCCGTCATCAGATTCCAGAGCCAGCCATTCGATCGCCTTCGTCGTGCCGAAGCAAGTCTTCGATTGTGGTTCCTCGAAGCTTGTCATTCACCGCTTTCTCCGCTTCAAAGAGAAAAAATGAGAGCCCCATCGCACCTTCAAACTTGGGATAATCGTCGTGATCAATCAGATGAACCAATTCTCCGTCCACCGCCTCAATGACTTCAGCAACCGTGATCAGTCGGCTCTCTTTTTCGAGGCGATACCCACCGCCAACTCCTCTTTTGCTCCGAAGAATTCCAGCTCGTTTCATCACAAGGAGAATCTGCTCCAGAAATTTGATCGGAATCTTCCCCATCTCGGCCAGTTCCTGCGCCTGAAGCGTCCGTTCGGGAGCCAGGGTTCCGAGGAGGGTCACCGCTCGCAGTGCATAGTCTGCTTTTCGAGAAATTTGCATAGCAAGCGGATAACTCAGTTAGACTCAGGCGTGATAGTTGAATAGTTCATTCAGTCGAAAAACCCTTGTCCGATCCGACTCCCTCAACGCCTTCTCCAAAGCGTTCTTTACCTTGTTCTGCAAATTAGCCGACAGCTTCCTTCCTTTTCGAGCCTTCTGCACCTGCTTGTGAGTCAGCTGCTCAGTGCTGGTCGAAACAAGATCTCGATTCTCCAGTTTATATTCCGTCATCCGCTGGTCGAGAGGCTGAATACCGAACTCTCGCTGCGTCTCTTTTCTAGGGTCCTGCTCCATCTGCGTAATTCTTCGGAGAGCTGCGCAATTTGTAGTTTGCCCTCCCCACACATCTCGCTAACCGTTGGCCCTGCCTATGACAACCCGAATTTTGCTCACCACGACGAGTTATCAGGACACTCCCGGTCCACATCACGAATTGCTGGATTCCGAGGACTTTGAGATCGTATGTGCCCGAGGTCCCCTTCCCGAGAGCGAAATGCTCGAACTTGCGGGAGAGTTTGACGCGTTTCTCTGCGGTGACGATGCGATCACTTCCGCGGTGATTGAGAAGTCACTCCCTCGCCTCAAGGTCATCAGCAAATACGGGATTGGTCTCGACAAAATCGACGTCGCTTTCGCTACCGAAAAGAAATTGCCTGTGCTCAATACCCCAGGAGTCAATCATACCACCGTTGCCGAACACACTTTTGGATTGCTCCTTGGGCTTTCGAAAAAAATTCAGGAAAACGCGGTCGACGTTTCTTATGGCAAATGGCAGGCCGGTTGGAAGAAGCCAGTCGGCCATGAAATTCTTGGCAAGACCATGGGAATTCTCGGCCTCGGAAGAATTGGAAAAGAAGTCGCTACTCGGGCCAAGGCATTCGGTATGCCGGTGATTGCCTTCGACCCCTACTTTGACGATGCCTTTGCCAAGGAGCACGATGTCACCCGATGTGAGACAATGGATGATGTCCTGCTCGGTGCTGATGTTGTCAGTCTGCACTGCTTCCTGGACGAAAACACCCGAGGCATGATCAACGCCAATAAAATTGAGGAAATGAAAGATGGCGTAACGGTTCTCAACTGCGCTCGTGGCGAGCTCGTCGAAACGGACGATGTTGCTGCTGCTCTCGAGAGTGGAAAAATCGGGGGCTATGGCGCCGATGTACTCGACGAAGAACCACCGGCCGCCGATCACAAGCTTTTTTTCGCCCCTAACTGCATCATTACGAGTCACATTGCCTCGCGCACCTACGAAAGTGTCGAGCGACAGGCGCTGCGAGCGACTTACAACATGATCAATTATCTCAACGGGGACTCGGACTTCATTCAGGCAAATAACTTCTCTTAGAATCCCCACCGCTTAACGACTATGGCCCTTACTATCAAACCCGCTTCTGAAGTTGTCTTCGACTGTATTTCACTTGGTGAAGTCATGCTCCGACTCGACCCCGGAGAAGGACGGATCCACACAGCGCGCAATTTCTCTGCCTGGGAGGGCGGAGGCGAATACAATGTGACACGTGGACTTCGCCGATGCTTCGGGCTTCGCACCGCCTGCGTCTCCGCATTTGCCGACAATCCAGTCGGTCGCCTTGTCGAAGATTTTATGCTGCAGGGCGGAGTTGATACCCAATTCCTCGTTTGGCGCGACTATGACGGAATAGGACGAGAAGTTCGCAACGGTCTGAATTTTACCGAGCGTGGTTTCGGAATTCGCGGTGCCGTCGGCTGCCCCGATCGAGCCAACACGGCAGCGAGCCAGCTCAAGCCTGGTGACGTCGATTGGGATGACATTTTTGGAAATCACGGCTCACGCTGGTTTCATACAGGTGGAATTTTTGCCGCACTCAGCGAAACCGCCGCGGAATTCACGATCGAAGCCTGCAAAGCCGCTCAACGTCACGGGACGATCGTGAGCTACGATCTCAACTATCGCCCTTCTCTCTGGAAAGCCATCGGCGGACAGGCGAAGGCACAGGAAGTGAACCGGGAGATTGCTCGCTACGTCGATGTTATGATCGGAAACGAAGAAGATTTCACGGCGAGCCTTGGATTCGAAGTCGAAGGCGTCGACGAGAACATTCGTGGAATTGACGTAACAAACTTCAAAAAGATGATCGAAACTGCCGTTCAGGAGTTTCCCAACTTCAAAGCGACAGCGACCACGCTGCGCGAAGTTCACACAGCGACCGTCAATGACTGGGGTGCAATCTGCTGGCACGACGGAGAATTCTACGAAGCAACTCCCTACCCAAATCTCGAAATCCTCGATCGCGTTGGCGGAGGAGACAGCTTTGCCTCTGGCTTCGCCTACGGGTTTCTCGCCCACAATGACCCCGCAAAGGCAATCAATTATGGAGCCGCTCACGGGGCACTCGCGATGACAACTCCAGGAGACACCACCATGGCTTCTCTCGCCGAGGTCGAAAAGATCGTGGACGGAGGCGGCGCACGCGTCGTTCGCTAGTCTCCCCAACTTAACGGTATTGGTAGCCCTCCTACGCTTCTGATCTCACGCTACTCCTCGAGTCCAGTAGGATTCGCAGGCGTCGGTCCTTCGCGCTTGATGGGCGGATACTCTTCCGGAAGCACCTCCGAGAGAACGTCGTAGACTCCGTCCTTCTCGACCTCGATCAAAGATTCGTCTTTCTCCAGAAATGTCTTCAGGATTTCAACGACCCTGGGATGGCGCTCTGCATTGGCGGTGAGGGACCAGTAAGCATGCTGAGGCAGAATCTTGTAGTAGGGCTGATATCCATTGGGAATATTGACTCCATCCGGATCTCCCGGCGCTTCAAGGAACCGAAAACAAAGGACGACGCGACGCACCGCATTTGCGGATCCGGTGGCGTAGTAGAATCCCCACAGCATATGAAGCGTAGGCTCGACATCGAGAGCCATATCGAGAATTTTTTCTGTCTCCTTCTTCTGTGCATCATATCGTTCTCCAAACTGAGCACGCAAAAGCTCGTCTGCTTCCTCAGTTCTCGAAAAGAGCATTGCGGTATTCAACACTTGTTTCTGACTGGAAGACAACCCCGCAAGCGAAAGATACCACTCGGACAACTGCTCCCGATTTGCTCGAATCACCTGACTGAGAAACGCGATCAGTGCCGGCCGAGCATCCTGGTCATCGAGAACACCGTCTTTGGCCCAGTTCTTGATCTCCTCGACAAATCGCTCCGGCGTCGGATTCTTGTAGTAGTTTTCCAACCAGTCCTCGGCCATCTCGTCCGCAGTTGGAGCTGTTTTTTCTTCCTCTTGAGCAGTCAGGGGAAAGACGAGCAATGCACTGAAAATGGAAAGCAGAAGGAGAAATCGATTCATAAACCGCAATTTCACCCCATTTTATCCCGAATTACCAGCGAGAAGCAGCAGATTCCGCTTGAATTATCCTCAGAACGGATAGATTACCTGCCCTATGGCGAAGCAGAGTTGGATTTCGAGAAACAAGCGTAAAGCACGTACTGTCAACAAGTACGCGAACCTTCGCGCTAAGCTGAAAGCAGAGAAAGACTACGAAGGTCTCACCATGCTTCCGCGTGATGCCAGCCCAGTCCGGCTCGTCAATCGTTGCGAAGTCACCGGACGTCGTCGTGGATATCTTCGCCGCTTCAAAATGTCCCGTATCACCTTCCGCGAGCTCGCCTCCCACGGAATGATTCCAGGAGTCACGAAGTCGAGTTGGTAGTCGCTACGCTACGCAACATTCAACCGAAGGAAGCGGAACCGACGGTTCCGTTTTTTTGTGCCTTCGTTTCGGGAACATTTGCAACTCATGGCATTCGAGTTGCAAAAAAAACGGAACGCACAGATAGTTTTCCATGCCTCTCTACGAATACATCAGCGCCGATCCTGAAAAGGGGTGTCGTATTTGCACCAAAGGCTTTGAAATTCGCCGGCCAGTCACTCGCCCACCGATGGAGACCTGCCCGCTGTGCAAAACTCCCGTGAAGAAACAGATCTCTCGCGGCGTTACTTCCCCAAAGGTTTCAAAGCCTCTCTCCGTCTCTGATGCCAAGAAGGCTGGGTTCACCGTCCTCGAAAAGCGGGACGAAGGCACCTACGAAAAACTTTGAGTCTGGCGTTCTGGTTCGCACCGTAGAATGCAAGCCCCGCTTTGAGTTACCTTTCTCTTCTCCGTTTCTAAAAGTGCGAGATGGAAGGAATGATTCTTGTCGTAGACGACTCTGAGGTCAACCTTATCGTGGCCAAGAGCAACCGAGAAGACCGGGGGCAACCACAGCGGGATAAAAGCCTATTCACCTACAAACCAGCACTCACCAAGAAGGCCTGAAAATTATCATTTTGTCAGGAATACGTCATGATCGGGTTCTTCTCAAACAACAGAAGAGGGGTCGATTTACACTGCTATTCCCTCAACGTCTTGGGAGTTAACAACTCCACAAGAAATCCAGATCCTTGATCCACTTCTCCCCAGAAATCGACGCTGAGTTCAATTCGAGCGATCGCAAGAGTGGGATAATGATCAACGGACTCATTCGGGCAGAGCTCCGCAACCGCCTCGTGCATTCCTGGATTGTGCCCGACGATGAGAACCTTAGAAAGAGACTCATCGAGCGCCTGAACGTGTCTTAAGATCACTCCAGGAGATGCCAGATAAAGGTCCGGAGAAAGCACCATACTTCCTTCGTCGAGACCGAGTCCTTCGCTGAGACCAGCAGCTGTCGACCGTGCTCGAATCGCCGAACTGCTCATCACTAGATCAGGCGAAACCTCTCGCTGCTTGAGAGCCTGAGCCATGCAAGGCATATCCCTCTTGCCCCTTTCATTGAGAGATCGATCGTGATCCGAAAGGCCGGAAAGGTTCCAGCTCGATTTGGCGTGTCTCGCGAGCAGCAGTTCTTTCATTCCACTATTCATGAGGGAAGACCGCTTCCCTGTCCACGCCATTCCCGTTTCTTGACAGTTTGTCTGCCATTCTCGACCTTCCTCAACAACGAACGCAATTCCATGAAGCTATTCTCTGTCCTCTGCACTCTTTTTCTCGTCATGGTTCTTCAGCCTGTCACCGCTGAAAATTGGTCCAACTGGAGAGGGCCTAACTTCAACGGATCTTCCCAGGAGAAAGGTTTTCCTGCAGTCTTTTCCAAGACAGACGGGTTGGCGTGGAAGACTGACCTCCCAGGCGAAGGTGCCTCAACTCCCATCGTCTGGGGAAACTCTCTCTTTCTTACCTCAGTGGACGAATCCGAAGACGGAGTCGTTGGAATCTGTATCGACACCGAAACCGGGAAAATTCGCTGGTCAGAGAAATTTGGGGCAGGAATTCGTCATGACGAGAGAAGCACGTTCGCAGGCGCCTCTCCAGTAACGGACGGCAAGACGGTTTACTTCTTCAGTGGTGCTGGTGATCTCGCAGCCTACGACTTCGAGGGTAAACAACTCTGGCATCGGAACATTGAAGACGATCTGGGAGAATTCGCGTTTCAGTGGACTTTTTCGAGCTCTCCTCAGCTCCATGAAGGAACCCTCTACCTACAGGTGCTACAACGAGATGTTCCAGTTCACGGAAGAGGTAATAAAGGTGGCAAAATCGAGTCGTATCTCCTTGCTATGGATCCGGTTTCCGGGAAGACCAAATGGACTCATGTACGGCCTTCCGATGCGGTTCAAGAATCTCTCGAAGCCTTTTCGACGCCCATTCCAGTTTTCCACAACGGCCGCCCTGAACTCGTCATTTCCGGAGGAGATTGCCTGACAGGGCATGACCCGGAGACGGGAAAGGAACTCTGGCGTTGGGCAACCTACAACCCCGAGAAAATCGGTCACTGGAGACTCGTCCCCTCCCCCGTATATGGTCAGGGTACTTTCCTCGTGTGCGCCCCCAAAGGCTCACCTATCTATGCTGTAGAAGCAGGACAAGAAGGAACCATTCCGGATACATCGCTTCTCTGGACCAGCCAGGGCAAAGAAATCACTGCGGACGTTCCCACTCCACTTTTCTATGACGGCTACTTCTACGTTCTCAACGGTCGAAACAAATTCCTTACCTGTCTTCACCCGACCAGCGGAAAGGTGATCTGGTCCAAACAGATTGATGGCAAAGTGAAGCTTGAAGCTTCTCCCACAGGAGTCGATGGAAAGATTTACGTGATGAGTCATCTTGGCGAGATTTTTGTTTTCAGCGCCGGAATGAATGGAGGAGAACTCCTTCACACAACGACCTTCGGAGAAAGCCAGAGCGTCAACATTCGCGCTTCGATTGTGCCCGCAGATAGGACGCTCTACATCCGAACGGACGACGTTCTCTACGCGGTCCGGAAGTAGGCCCCGATTTCCGAGATCACTTCAGGAGGATACGGAGCGCTTTGTCGCGCATTCGCCTCATCGACCATTCCAACGTGTAGTCTTCGATCTTCCCCATTTCTACCCAAGCAAGATCATGAGACTCCTCGGAGACGATATAATCGTCATCTCCGTCGTTCTGGAATAGAAAGCGTACATCGTAGTGAAAATGAGCGGGATCTTCTTTCCGGGCAGGGATTCCGTGGATATCGATATCGAATATCTGATCGGTCACGGCTCGGAGACTCGGTAGAGCCGTTTCTTCTTCACACTCCTTCAGAGCAACTCCGCGAATGTCAGATTCTCCATCGGCATGCCCTCCCGGCTGGAGCCAAAGATCGAGCTTTCTGTGATGAGTTAACAACGTTTTCGTTCCGGATTGATCGACGATCCACCCGGAGCCAGTGATGTGCCCTTCTTCGAGGGAACGCTGAAAGCAATCAGGGTTGCGCTCTACGAAATCAATAAACTGATCGGCGCAGTCTCGTTCAGCGAGATGATCTGCCCGATATTTCTGGAGTAGCGAAAGGAGCGGTTGGCGAGACATGATAAACGGGAGGTCAGTATTTCTCAGGATTTTCGATACTGGGCAAGCCAGCGATCACGATCCAGTTCGGACCGTTCCCAGAGCTGAATGAGTAAATCAACCGATATAGCGCTACCTCCAGCTCCCACGACAATGTCCTGTTCCGCACGGTCGTCTGTTGCGACCTGAATATCGTATTCAGCAGCATACTTCAGCGCGAGACGTTCGATGATGTCATCCGCAGTATGAGAGGAACTGCTGTAGAACACCTGTATCCCCTCGGGCAAGCGCTCGTCCGTAGTCAACGCGCCCCGGCCATCAAAGACGATGACAATTCGAATACCGGTAAACCCGCGATAGTCGATCATTCTCCGAATCAGTTCGGAGTGGGCTGTTCCCCGCTTCTTTCGGTGCAGCTCGGAGAGGTCAGGCCAGGCGTGGATCACATTATTGCCATCCACCAACAAAAAAGTCGGCCGAGATTGATTCATCTGGGGCCGTCACTCGACTCGAACGAAATTCCGGGACTGGATCCCTGGTCCCGCATGAGAAAAATTACTCTTTCTCTTCGGCTTCCTTCTTAGGAGCAGCCTTCTTTGTTGCAGCTTTTTTCTTCGCTGTCTTTTTCGTGGCAGCCTTTTTCGTGGCAGCCTTTTTCTTAGCTGCAGCTTTCTTCGTGGCAGCTTTCTTCGTGGCAGCTTTCTTCGTGGCAGCTTCCTGCTTCACGTCCTCGTCAGCCGGTGCTTCCTTCTCAGCCTTAGCAGGGGCTTTCTTCTTGGAACTCTTGCCAAGAGCAATTTGCGCCTTGATCGCTTCCTGCTTGCGCTTCAGATACTTCTGACGGCGAATACGCTTCTCCACTTTGTTGTGCTGCTTACCCATAGTAGTAACTCTCGATTTTCCGAGGGGCGGCAACTAAGAGGTAAAAAGGACCAGTGGCAAGTGGAAAAGCACCCCGGTATTGTGTCCTTCAATTTCCTCCTCGAGATCGATATCCAAATTCGTGGATCGTTTTGATATGCTCACGAGGGGAGGTTTCGATGATCTTTCTCAGGTGAGTGACAAATTGATCAATACTCCGAAAGGTGACTCGAGACTGAATCCCCCAGACATCATTCATGATTTGCTCGCGACCCGGAGCTCGCCCTCGATTTCTCAAAAAGAAATCGAGGAGATCATATTCCATCGGAGAAAGAGGAACGGACTCTCCCTTTTCGTCCCGTAATTTTCAAGCGAACCGATCAAATCGGAATTCTCCCACTGTCGAGACATCTCCGCTGTCTCCGGGCACGCTTCTTTCCAATCTTCGGAGAATCGCCTCCACTCGCGCCATCAACTCACGAATACGGAACGGCTTCACGACATAGTCATCGGCCCCCAATCGAAGTCCCAGCAACGCATCCGGCTCCTCCGCTTTTGGTTTCATGAAGAGCTGCATCACTTCGATAGTATTAGCGAAAAACTGCCTTCCTCTCTCGCGCCTCAATCCCTTCTCCCCCATCCTTCACCCGAATCCTTGCCATTCCACCACCACTGGTCACGACCACGTTACCTCGGGGAGGAACTCCTCCGTATTTGAGAACGTTGGTAAACAAGTTGGAAAGAACCACTTTCGCTGCTTGGGGATCGGTCTCAACGAACAGCTTGAAATCACAAGTCCATTTCAACGTTCCTCCCGCTGCATCAAACCTAGGCTGTATAAGCCGAATCTGCTCTTCGAGGAGATCGGCGAGATTGCACCGCACAGGAGCAAGACACCGCGAAAATATCTTCATTGTCGATATAGTCCGGAAGAAGCAATCGGAAGGCATCATTGGAGGATGCTATTTTTTCGCCGAGGAAGATTTCACCCGCGGGAAAAAGGCCTTCTTTGTCCGTCGACAAGTTTCTTAACCCCATACCAATGCTCCGTATGTTTGCCCCGTACCTTGTCATTTGTGCATTCATCAAGACCAGCTTTACTCCCGGAAAACTGATCGTAGCGAGGACCGCCATGATCGAAACAACTGTCGTCAATTCCAGCAGAGAAAAACCTCTGCTCCCATATATTTTTTCTCTACTATTCTCATTATTGGATTCGTTTAAGTTTAAATCAGCAAAGAGTCAATCCTGCCGACGAATCCAACCATGACTCGGCTATGTTCCCGATTTGTTACCACGCTGTTCTGTCTTCATGAATTCAAAATCAGAAATCAATCCCTGGACGACTCACCAAACCAAAGTCGTCTACGAAAACCCGTGGATGCAAGTCAGCGAAAGCGAAGTCACTCATCCAGGAGGGAGTCCTGGGATCTACGGAGTAGTCCATTTTAAGAATCACGCTGTGGGCGTGGTTCCGATCGATGAAGAGGGTTACACCTGGATCGTCGGGCAATTCCGATATCCGCTGAACACGTATGAGTGGGAAATCCCCGAAGGAGGGTGCCCCGAAAATGAATCCCCCGAGGAAACAGCTGCCCGAGAACTCGAAGAAGAAACCGGCCTGCGCGCCGAGAACTACGAGGTACTCCTCGCTAACATTTCACTTTCCAACTCCGTCACAGACGAACGAGCCACTGTGTTTGTAGCCCGAGGGTTGAGCCAGCACGATGCCTCACCGGAAGACAGCGAAGAACTTACCATTCGTCGCCTTCCCCTAAGCCGCGCCATCGAGATGGTACACGAAGGAGCCATTACCGACGCGGTATCCGTAATGGCTCTACTTACGCTCGCGACAGTCCTCTAAGACCTGAGGTAAGCTAGATTTTTGGACAATCACCGACCAAAATAAGATCAGATCGCATTCAAGACCCGTTAAAGAGTTCAGGGCACAGACCGCGCGATCCTGCAGACCGGTAAACCGGTCACCGAGCTGGCCGAGGAACTGAGCGTCAGCTCCGACCTTTTCTGCGGCTGGATGCGCAGCGCACAGGTCGGGAGCGCAGGAATGCGAGCCGGAGCACTCCAGAGCATGTCAGCGAGAGCCAATCCCTACCACGACGGTCCAAAAATCAGTGGCATCTCAACCCTCGCGAGAATTGTGAATCAAAAGTAAGATTCAGCCTACATCCCTGTCGTCACACAGCCGAGAGCGGGGACTATCCAGAAAGCCAAAAGAATCCAGATAGCAGCTACAGGGGTAAAGGTCACGATACTGAAGGCCATCAACAGCGCGAGGATGAGCAGGATTGCAGAGACGAGAAACAACGGTTTGCCAGGAGCGGACACCTTCGTAAAATAGTAGATGTGGCTTCAGTGATACAACCGTATCTTTCTAGAATCAGTAAATTCATAACTCACTGATTTTAAATACTTGATAAGATTTTCGCTTCCTTATCGAACGGACAAGAAGAAAAACACCTCCTTCCTGTCACTCCTCTCTGAGTAGACCCGGGCTGAACTCTCCGGCTAGTCGTCGTTGAGTTCCTGGAGAACTTCGGGGTCTCGTACGTCCGCCCAATCGCCCTCCAACTCGACCGCCCCAATTCGCAAGCCACTCTTCACCTGGGCTTGGATGGCATCAGTCAACTCGTATTCTCCTCGAGGAGAAAGCTCCAACCTGGCCGTGAAGTCGAAAATCGCAGAAGAGAACGCGTAAATACCCGCGTTATAGTAAGGGCTGGTCGGCTGATCCGGGCCTGGCTTTTCAATGAGGTCAACGACCATCCCGTCTTCAATAAAAACGGCACCGCCCTTTCGAACGTCTTCGTCGATCTTCACAGATAGCTTTCCGTCCACATCCGTAAAATCAACCAACGGAGTGTAGGCCTCTGCTGGGACCAGAATATCTCCGTAACTCAGGATAAACGGATCCTCTCCGGCAAAGTCCTTTCCAAGCTCGACGACTTTTCCAGTTCCGTCCTGAACGACCTGCTCGACATATTCAATCTGACAGCCAAATTCCGCGCCCTCTTGGAAAAAATCAAAGATCACTTCCTTCCGGTAACCCACCACGATGAGAATTTTTTGAATTCCATTGGAAACGAGACCGCGAACAATCGATTCAAGGATAGGAGTTCCACGAACAGGAATCATCGGCTTGGGAATATCATCGGTGATACCCTTCATCCGAGTCCCTCGACCTGCGGCGAGAATGACAGCTTTTTCGATCTGGCTCATAGTATTATGAAAACTTCAGGAAGAAAGACGATTGATGAAGGCCTCGATCCGATCTAATGCGACCTCAAGTTGATCATAGGCAGTCGCGTAGCAAGCGCGAACACAACCCTCACCAGCTTCCCCGAAGGCATTACCCGGCACCACGGCAACGTTCTCCTGCTCCAGCAACTGAAGCGCGAAGTCCTGGCTGGAGAGTCCAAATTTTCGAATGTCGGGAAAAGCGTAGAAGGCCCCTCCTGGCGAGAAGCAGGGAACGCCCATCTCCTTAAACCGCTTCAAAACAAGATTTCTTCGGCGGGCATACGCCCGTCTCATATTCTCCACATCTGCCGCGCCATTCTCGAGAGCTTCGATCGCAGCATTCTGGCTCATGATCGGAGCACAAAGCATCGAGTACTGATGAATTTTCATCATTGCTTCTGTGAGAACGTGAGGAGCACAGGAATATCCGAGACGAAATCCGGTCATCGCAAACGCCTTTGAAAATCCGTGGAGCAAAATGGTCCTCTCCTTCATTCCTGGAAGGCTGGCAATCGAGACATGATCACCTCGCTCGAGCCCGGTTTCCTCATCATAAAGAAGCTCGCAATAAATCTCATCGCTGATCACGAGGAGATCATGTTCAATCGCTAGTTCGGCAATCTTTTGAAGCTCTTCCAGCGGTTCCACAGCTCCAGTCGGATTGGTAGGAAAATTCAGGAGCAGCAACCGAGTCTTATCCGTGATCTTTGCTGCGACGTCCTCCGCTTTCAACACGAACTCATCTTCCACCCGAGTCTGAATCGAAACAGCAACTCCATAAGCCAACGCGATACTAGGGCTATAGCTCACGTAGCAGGGCTCATGATAAATGACTTCGTCTCCAGGGTTGAGCAGAGCGCGGCAAACGAGGTCCAGAGCTTCCGAAACCCCAACCGTTACGAGAATTTCCGATTCGGGATCGTAGGTCACCCCAAACTGACCTGTCACATACCGGGAAATTGATTCCCTCAAAGACAAGAGTCCCAGGTTTGAGGTGTAACTCGTGTTTCCTTTTTCAAGAGAATAAATCGCGGCCTCACGAATGTGCCAGGGTGCAGAGAAATCAGGTTCTCCAACCCCTAGCGAGATCACGTCTTCCCTCCCCTGAACCAATTCGAAAAAATCTCGAATTCCAGAACGAGGAATATTTTTCACCTGATCGGCGATTCGATCTTCCAGCGGCTTCATAAAATTTTGGATTGGGAATGCCGCTTCAAGGGGTGACCGGAAGCCGCTCGTCTTCATGAGAGTCCTTCGCAACAAAGCCATTTTGCTTGTAAACCTTCAGCTGAAAATGGGTCGCGGTAGAAATTACACCGTCCAATGTGCTGAGCTTTTCGCTAACGAAGCTCGCGACATCCCGAAGGTCAGGCCCCTCGACCACTACGGCAAGATCGTACCCGCCGCTCATCAAATAACAATTAGTAACCTGACTGAACTTTGCGATCCGACGTGCCATCTTATCAAATCCGCCATCTCGCTCAGGAGTCAGCTTTACCTCGATCAGTGCAGAAACAGTAGTCTCGGAAAAGGATTCTTTATCGACGACCGCGTGGTATCCCAGAATCGCACCATCCGATTCCAGCGATTTCATCATTTCAGAAATCTGCGACTCGGTCCTACCTAGTCGGTCCGCGATTTGAGAGGTTGTGAGACGAGCTTCTTTCTCAAGAAGTTCTACGAGTGCATCCATATCTTCCTTTTGCTTATCTTTCCTGAGGAGAGATTCGCGTTTGCTCAAGCATCGCCAATTCAGGCATCGCCGAAACAAATTCCAATCGCCTTCGCGGCTTCAACAATTCCTCCTTCGGGATCCACCAGATTCAACTTTCGAACGGCCGCGGCAATCGTGACTGATCCAACGTGATACTGCTGGTAGCTGACCATACGTCCAAACCGCTTTTCTTCTATCAGTTTTACAGCTTTAACACCAAAGCGAGTCGCGAGAATTCTGTCCAAAGACGTGGGGCTCCCACCGCGTTGCAGGTGACCGAGTGTCGTGCATCGAGTCTCTTGTCCCGTCAACTCACCCAACTTGGCAGCAACCGCTTCCCCGACTCCACCGAGTCGGCTTTCGCCTTCAGCGAGGTCTTCTTCATAGAACTTTCCTTTTCCAGCCTGAGAGGCTCCTTCAGCGACAACCACAAGCGAACTGCGAAAACCAGCCTCCTGGCGCCGGATCAATGCCTCGGCGACCTTGTCATAATGGAATGGAATCTCAGGAATCAAAATCGCACTCGCACCTCCACCAACCCCGCCATACAAAGCGATCCATCCCGCATGACGTCCCATGACTTCCAGCACCATGATTCTTTGATGGCTTTCTGCAGTCGTTTGCAATCGATCGAGTGAATCAACCACTACTTGCGTCGCTGAATCGAATCCAAAAGTCATCGCGGTCGCACCAAGATCGTTGTCGATCGTTTTGGGAACTCCCACCACAGGAAACCCCTCCTCTTGAAACTGAAGTGCAGTACTGAGCGTGCCATCTCCTCCCACACAAATCAGGGCTTCGACATCAAGACTCCGCATCGTCTCAAAAGCTTCTTGCATCAGTTCGGCCGGAATCCGTCGCAATCCGCCCGCGCCCACCTTTGACGAAAAATGCCCCCGATTAGTTGTTCCTAGGATCGTTCCTCCCAGCTGGAGAATTCCTTCGGTCTTCTCCAGCTTCAAAAGCTTATAACTCCCGGGAGAAAGCAGTCCGTCAAACCCCTCTTTGAATCCCAATACTTCCCAACCAAGTTGTGTCGCAGCTCCCACGACACCGTGAGTCACTGCATTCAGTCCGGGGCAATCCCCTCCGCCATTGAGCAATCCAATCCTCATTGTGAGCCACTGAGACCCCGTTCGCCTTCTTTAGCAAGTGCTCGTTCGTTCCACCTGCTTCACATCGCCCTGAGGAACAAAAGTTACCAACAGCCTCGAACGAAAAAAAGCCATGGCGAACAAGTACTCGCCATAGCTTTTCAGAAAAATCTGGAGTGAGAGCTTAGAGCCTCGACTTCAGAGAATTGTATTCACCTTGCAGCGACTCCATCTGCTCCTGAATTTCTACCATTCGCTTGAGTGCAGAACTCACTGAACTGCTCGAGGATGCCCTTGGTAAGGACTTCGCCGCCGGCTTGGCAAAGCCCTTTTTCGGAGAGGTTTTGCGCTTCTTTTTCGCGGACCTTCCGGGACTGCTGACTCCAGCTTTCTCCAACCACGCCTTCACGGTGATCGGATTCAGCTTCCACTTTTTGACCGCGGCGGATTGACCACCGCGTCCATTTTCTTCATTGTACTCTCGGATAAAGGCAACTACTTCATCCTTCGTTTTTTGATCGTATCTTTTAGCCATATTTATTTTTTCAGCAAGCCGATACGATAGTCTGACTCAGAACGTTTGCAATCTGAATATTTGATATACAAAGCTAGTGCCGTACGTTTTTCAGCCCTGCCCAAGTTATGCTTTTCCGTATTATTGTTTCTGTAGTTCTCTTTACCCTAGTCGCTGTTGCTTCGTTTTCCTGCTGGGCTTTTGGAGGGAAACTATTTGCCTCGGAAATCACTCTATATACGGCTTGCGCCATCGTATTCTTCGGATTGGGTGGGATTGCCCTCTCACCTGGATTACCCGAGACAAAGGGAGGACCCGTCCGTTTTGCAATCGCCTTTGCGGTCTCGTTTCTCGCTTATGCTTTCATCTGGAGCACTGCTTGGTTCCTGCTACCGAACACTCTGGGTGAGGTCCTGGGATCCTCTCTTGGTCTGCTCGTATTGGTAACCATCATGAAGAAAGCGTATTCACTCGCGATGACCCGGATGGCGGGAGTCGCCCTCGTATTTCTTTTCCACACCGTAGGATACTACCTCGGTGGGTTTGCCTACGAAGCGCTACAGGGACGAGGGGCTTACCCCATCACCCTGGATGCTTCCGCACCCACCATCCGGACGATCGCCCGACTGGCGTGGGGAGTTGGATACGGGCTCGGACTAGGCAGCGGTATCCTTGCCTTTTTTCACGCCTCGCTCTGCAGTGCAGACAACCCGTCGACGCAGATCTGTGACCAAGACTCCAATTGATCCCTTCGCGCAACTAGGTCATCCAGTGTCAAAAACTCAACATCGACGATTGAGTCTTCAGCAGAGGAAACCTCATCCGATTCGAGATCAAAAAGATGTACTACTCCGAGATGCACTTTTCCAACATCATTGGAATCGTCGTTAATTAATCCGACAATCCGCTGAGTGTGGCCACCTCCAATATTTAGTTCCTCATCGATCTCTCTTTCGACACCCACAGTGTAGGTGTCTTTATCCAACGAGGATGCCGCATAGTCTTCATCGTTGATATGTCCCCCAATGCCTATCGATCCTTTGGAGGCCAATCGCTTTTCACCAGAGGATCCGCCTCGTCGATAGTGCAGAAAGCGATCTCCACATCGAAAAATTGCATAGGGAATGATCTGCTTGTGTGCCGGATCATCCTCAGCCAGATCACGAGACAGGAAATGATTATTAGCAGGGTCGAGAATAGACGGAAGATAGGAATCTGCGTCTAAAGTAATCCCCTGGAAGGCTCCCAATTGGTCAAACAACTCCCTCGAAATTACGAGAACATTCTCATCGGCGTATCGGCTCATTAAAGGATGGGACACTATCGGGGAGATAAGTCAAATCGGTATCGAGTCAGCCCCGAGACCTCTGCTTGTGATTTTTCAACATTAGCACCAAGCAACTTCGCGAACATCTGAATCTCCATTCGCTCCAGAGTTGAGTATTTATCGAAGAGAGATCGCAACGGATTATGAAACTCCTCGAGAAAAAGTCCTTCTTGTTCCGAATAGCGACAGAATGAAAAATACCCTTGCTTAGTTCGCTCGGACGCGAGCAACTCGGCTCGCTCCTGAACCGAATCTCCACCTACTATCTTTGCCAGAGTTTCGGTCTGTTGCCGGAAAAAATAGAAGAGAAGTTTCTCCGCTGCGTTAGGATCCAACTGGGTCGCTGCCTCAAGAATCGACAAGCTGACGTCGTCACTGATAGCAGGAAAAAGCGGTGCCAGCTTCTTGGTGAGCCGGTAGGTTTTCTCAGGGCGTCCTAACTCCTTGGGACGTCGCCAAGTGTCAAGATATCCAAGCTTCTGCATCGCAAGACAATGCTTCTTGATCCCCATGTAGCTCATCCCGAGCTCTTCCGATAATTCTCCCACAGACAAACCATCAGAACACTTGATGAGGCGGATGATATCAAACCAATGCGGTTTCGAAAAATTCTTGAGAATGGTAAAATACGGAGTCACGATTTCAGGGTTTTAGGCAGTTTCAGAATCTATTTCGCAGTGATTTAATCCTCTGCAACTCGCTTAGGATCAATTCTCGCTTCTAAAGAGTAAAAGAATCGAATCCTCAGGGAACAACACATTCTTCTACAATTTCCTCTTCGATTTGTAGCAGCCAAAAGGCTGTCTGGCTGGTAAATAATTACTCAAATCGTAAAAAACCCAACCTTTTGACTATCCTCATTGCAACTTTATGTTCGTTCGATCAGTAAAACAGTAGGATCACGCTACTCCGAGCGTCTCTCCATACCGCGAAATTTTTGATTTCCCATGCACCACGACCGCCAAAACGACCTCAACAAGTCCTTCCAATCATTTGCTCCCGGATATTGGGCGAATCAGGGAGTCTCGGCAGAGGATTGGAACAATCCAACCTGGCAACTCAAGAACCGAATCACTTCCCTGTCCGGACTGGAGGAGCACATCAACCTAAGCGAAGAAGAACGAAACGGAGTGATTCTTTCCGGCACCAAGCTGGCGATGGCGATCACCCCACACTTTTTTAATCTGATCGATCGAGACGATCCCGAATGCCCAATTCGACGTCAGATCATTCCACGAGTCGAAGAAACCTGGACCTCAGAGCATGAAATGGCAGACCCTTGCGGGGAAGACTCTGCAATGCCTGTTCCAGGACTCGTTCATCGATATCCTGACAGAGTTCTCTTTCTCGTTACGGATCGATGTGCCGCCTACTGTCGCTACTGCACTCGGAGTCGAGTCGTCAGCGGCGCGGGAGAACAGGAACTGGAAACTGACTACGAAGCTGCATTCCGCTACCTTGAGGAACACACCGAAGTACGAGACGTTCTTCTTTCCGGTGGAGATCCCCTGCTCTTCTCAGACGGCAAACTGGAAAAAATCCTAAAGCGTCTCCGTTCAATCGAGCACATCGAGTTTCTGCGAATTGGCTCCCGAGTTCCTATTTTTCTCCCTCAAAGAATCACTCCAACGCTCTGCGAAATGTTGCAGCAGTATCATCCTCTCTTCATGAGCGTACACGTGAACCATCCACGTGAACTCACCCTTGAAGTGAAAGAGGGACTCGAGCTTCTTGCGAATCACGGCATACCGCTCGGCAATCAATCTGTCTTTCTTCGTGGAGTGAATGACGATCTCGACGTGATGCGAACTCTCATTCACAAGCTTCTCATGTGCCGCGTGCGACCATACTACCTGTACCAGCTCGACCTGATCCAGGGTTCGTCCCACCTTCAGGCTCCCGTTTCGAGAGGGATCGAGATCATCGAAGGGTTGCGCGGTCACACAACCGGGTATGCCATCCCGCAGTTTGTTATCGATGCTCCGGGAGGGGGCGGAAAAGTGCCGATCAATCCTGACTACGTCCTTCAGAAAAACAGCGAGCGAGTCGTTGTCCGCAATTTCGAAGGTAAGACTTACGAGTATCCTGAACCTGCCGTGAACCCCGACCCAATTCTGGATTACTGAGTCGCGTTAACTTCCCCGACTCCCAGCACTCCGACGAAAACGGCGACGATGTGTGAGATACTCCCTCCGAGCACAAACAAGTGCCAGATGAGATGTGCGAATCGCAATCGTTGCTGCGCGTAAAAAATCACCCCGACGGTGTAGAGGATTCCTCCGATGAAAAGCCACAGCATGCCGGGCCCATTCACCGCAGCGAACATCGGTTTGATCGCAATACAAACTATCCACCCCATCACAATGTAGAGGGCCAATCCGAAGCGTTGGAAACGAGGGAACCAGACTAGTTTAATCAAGACACCTAGTAACGCCAGCGTCCAGACCAACGCAAGTAGACTCCATCCCCACGGACCTCGAAGGTTGACGAGCAACCACGGAGTGTAACTACCCGCAATGAGCACATAGATCAGCGTATGGTCGACAAGCTGAAGCCTCTTTTTCGCAGGATCCCTCGTGACAGTATGGTAGGCGGTTGAGGCCGAGTAGAGCAGTATCAAGCTGATACCAAAAACCACGACTCCGACGACGTGCCCCCAATCCAGCGGAATCGCAAATCGCAGCATCGTCACCGTTGCAACCACACTGATGACCACACCGATTCCGTGGGTGATAAGATTCGCCAATTCCTCTTCGGGAGATTCGCAGAGTTCGCTGCGTGCTTTCATCGGTGGGATCGCTTCAAGCACTCGATATCAATCGGCTAATTCAGGGCGCTTTCGCGAGAGCGACCAAAATGGACTTCTGCGCATGAAGACGATTCTCTGCCTGTTGAAAAATCTCAACTGACCGCTCCTCAAGCACGGCCTCGGTAATTTCCTTTTCTCGATAGGCTGGCAGGCAATGCTGGACAATTGCTCCAGGATTCGCTCGTGCTGTGAGGCTGTTATTGATCTGAAAAGGAGCGAGGATCTTGAGACGTTCTTCTGCCTCCGCTTCCTTCCCCATGCTCACCCAGGTATCTGTGTAGAGCACGTCACTTCCCTCCGCTGCCGCCTCGACCGAATCAGTAATCTCGACTGGAGCATCTCCGAGACGACCCAAAAATTCGTCTGCTGGCTGAAACTCTTTCGGTGCGGCTATGGCAAGAGTGAACCCAAGGCGTTTCGCAGCCCAAGCCCAAGACCGGCCCATATTGCAGTCACCATCTCCAAAAAAGGCGACTTTCTTTCCTTCCCAGCCACCCACGAGTTCTTTCATCGTGAGTAGATCTGCAAGAATCTGGCAAGGATGTTCCTCGTCGGTCAAGGCGTTGATCGTAGGGATTCCACTGTATTCCGCAAAGTCGACAACATCTTCCTGATCAAACGTTCTGATGATCGCTCCATGAACCATTCGGCCAAGGACGCGTGCTGTATCCTTGATCGGTTCACCCCGACCCAGTTGCACATCACTCCCGCTCAGGAACATCGCCTTGGCTCCGAGTTCATTGAGCCCGACTTCGAAACTGACGCGAGTTCGTGTCGAAGACTTGGTAAAAACCATTGCCCAGGTTTCACCCGCAAGCGGACCCGAAAAATCGGCGCAACGACTTGCCTTCAGCTGCTCTGCGTTCTCGACAAGGCTCGCTATTTCGGCCCCATCAAGATGTTCAATTCCTAACAGATGTTTCATGATTTAATTCCTTACCTATTCGAAGTTAGATCGCGCAGGATATTTCCGAAGATCTCGAGAGCTTGGCCAACCTCGGCATCAGTGACGTTCAATCGGGGCAACCACCTCAACACATCCGGACCAGCGGGTGCGGTCAGTAACCCTGCGTTCATCGCGGTATTTACCAGATACAATGCCGGTGTCTGTCCCGATTCCTGGAATCCAGAAATCGCATCAAAGGCGGAGGCATCCAGGACAAAGCCCAGCATCAAACCGACTCCACGCAATGACTCGATCAGAGGGGATTCCCATGAAGCAACTGTCTCACGAATCCGCTGCTCCTGACGCGAAACATTCTCAAGCGCACCACAGTTTTCCAACTCATTCAAAACGGCAAGAGAGACTGCAGAAGCCAAAGGCCCTCCCCCAAAAGTAGAACCATGCGTGCCCGGCCCCAATGCGTCAGCATGCTCTTCGCTGATCCAGATCGAACCGATAGGAAATCCACCTCCGAAGCCTTTCGCCCAACTCACGGCATCAGGTTCGACGTTGACACCGGTGTCTCTCAGTATCGTCCTCCAACCACACCAGTCACCCGTTCGTCCAGCTCCGCATTGCACTTCGTCGAAAAGGAGGACAAGATCGTGTTTCTCCCTCAGTTCTGCCGCCTTCGCAAAATATTCCGGGGAAACGCAATGAATTCCGCCCTCACCCTGAAGGGGTTCAAAAAGAATCGCCGCAGTCTTTTCGGTCACCGCTTCTTCAAGCGCCTCCACGTCATTCAATGGCACATGAAGAAATCCGGGGAGCAGAGGATCAAATCCAATTTTGACCTTATCCTGTCCGGTGGCGGCAATCCCACCAAGCGTCCGGCCATGAAATGAACGCTGGCAAGTAATCACCTCGTTCTTCCCGCTGTTTTTCCCAAATTTGTCAAAGGCACGCTTTCTCGCGAATTTGATCAATGAATCATTCGCCTCTGCCCCACTGTTGCAAAAAAACACTTTTCCGGGACGTTCCAGCATGGTTTCGACCACAAACTTCGCGAGCTCGGCCTGCTCACGGATATGATACAAATTCGAGCAGTGAATCAACTTCGCCCCCTGCTCTCGAAGCGCCTCCTGCATTACTTCAGGGCAATGCCCAAGCGAGCAAACCGCGATTCCCGTTCCAAAATCGAGATACTCACGACCAGAATCGTCATAGAGATAGCCTCCTTCCCCGCGCTCGAAGGCGATCGGAAACCGTCCGTAATTTTTCAGGACATATTGGTTACTCCACTGAGCAGTTTCGGAATCCATCGTCATTTTTATCCCTTTACGATTTCTGTGCCGATCCCCTGCTCGGTAAAAATTTCCAGGAGAAGCGAATGTGAAATCCGCCCATCAATCATGTGCACCTTTCCCACACCGGCATGGAGCGCTTCAACGGAGGACCGGACTTTCGGAATCATTCCACCCGTAATCGTCCCTTTCTCAATGAGCTCCTCTGCTTCTTCCGCTTGCAGCGAAGGGATCAAGCTCGATGGGTCAGAAGGGTCGACCATTAACCCTAACACATCGCTCAAATAGACCAGCTTAGTTGCCTTCAGCTCAGCCGCGAGAGCACTCGCAGCTAGATCTGCATTCACATTCAGACTCAACTTGGTTCCCAACTCCGAAGCGATCGGAGATACCACTGGAACAATTTCGGAGGTGAGAGCGGCCCGAATCGTCGAAAGATCAAAATCGACCACTTTGCCAACCCGGCCGAGTTCTACATCGCGCCCATCTTCCTGTGACCAGGAAGTCAACCGCTCCCCAATCAGTGCTTCGTTCCCCGGAACTCCGATTGCTTTTCCACCGAAGGACTGAAGGCCTTCCACCAGTCCGGGATTGATTTCCCGACTCAGGGTCCGCTCAACGATCTTCATCGCTGAGTCCGTTGTGACCCTTTGTCCACCGACAAAGGTAGCTTCCAACCCAGCGCTTTTCATCGCCGCCGAGATTGCTTTCCCTCCTCCATGAACGATGACCGGATTGATTCCTGCGACCTCCATGAAGACCACGTCGCGCAAAAGCCTCCGCACGAGATCGGGATCATCCATTGCGCTACCGCCGACTTTGATCAGAAAGGTTTGCCCACGAAACTCTTGCAGGTACGGAAGCGCCTCTAGCAGCACGACTGCCTTTTCGATGTGTCGCTGGTAGTGGAAATCCATGAAAAAATGGGAGGCGGCAAAGATCGATGCGTTCTCAAGATCATCAAGGGAAGTTTCGAAATCTGAAACTTAGTCTTTCTCCCCTTAGCAACCACAACTTACTGCGAGGCTATCGCTTGCGGTTTAGTGAGTATTCTTCGCGATTGAAATCGACATACTCCGGCGAAAGATCGCAGGTATAGAGCACATACTCTCCTTTTCCGAGATGAAGATCGATCCCGACGGAAAATTCCGGCTCACGCACCGCAGCCGAGAGCTTCTCAATATCAGTTTTTGCGGCAATTCCGTTCTGTGCGGCAAGAACCCCAGAAAAATAGATATCAACCATCTCCTCTTTGACCCGAGCACCGGAATAGCCCACCGCATGAATGACTCTTCCCCAGTTCGGATCGTTTCCATTCCAGGAACATTTTACCAGTTGGGACCCGCCAACAGCCCGAGCAACCCTCTCAGCATCAATCCTCGACGCAGCGCCACGCACGCGGATTTCCACAAGTTTGGTGACCCGCTCCCCGTCGGAAACCATTTTCTTAGCCAGAGCCAGCATGACCCATGAGAGCGCTTGCCGAAATTCCGCACTGCCCTTTCCGCCTCGGGTGATCGTTTTGTTTCCCGCTGCTCCGTTTGCCATGACAATAACCGAATCGTTCGTACTCATGTCTCCATCGACGGAAATGCGATTGAAGGAATGATCGACGGCATCCCGTGTCGCAGCGACAATCTCTGCCTTACTGACAGCTGCATCCGTTGTCACAAAACACAGCATCGTCGCCATCTGGGGATTGATCATTCCCGCCCCTTTCGCAATGGCACCGATCTTGATTCGCTTGTCTCCGATCTTGATGGTGACCGCAACACTCTTCGGATGGGTATCGCTCGTAATGATGGCACGAGCCGCGCCGCTGCCATCTTCTGTAAGATTTTTAAGAAGCTCAGGAAACTTGGCCTCGAGCCTTTCCATCGGCATCGGAACCCCAATGATCCCGGTCGAACAGATCTGCACCTCGCGCTGCTTTAACCCAAGCCCTTTGCTGGTAAGGCTTGCCATCATTCGAGCATCGAGCATCCCCTGATGACCGGTGCAGGCATTCGCGTTTCCGCTATTTACGACGATCGCACGAGGTTCAGAAGACTTCAGATAACTGGACGAAAGCCTAACCGGCGCGGCACAAACCTCATTCTGAGTGAAAACTCCAGCGCCCACGGTGGGATGCTGGGAATAGATCAGGGCGAGGTCGAGTCGATCCGCATCGGGATTCTTAATTCCGCAGGATACTGCAGAACATTGAAAGCCCTTTGGAGCACAGACCCCTCCTTCGATTGCTTTGAGTTTCTTCGCCATGAAATCGTGTTCTAAAAGTGAAGCAACCCACACTCTTCTGGCAACCCACAAACGAGATTAAAACTCTGAATCGCCTGACTCCCTGCTCCTTTTCCCAAATTATCCTCCGCACTAGAAAGTATGATTCGACCTGTCCGTTCGTCAATGACCCAGCCGACGTCGATAAAGTTAGTTTCGATAACATTCTTGGTATCCGCAAAATTCCCCTGCCCCAAAATCCTGATAAACCGGTCATTTTCATATCGTGACGCATAAGCATCACCAATTTTTGATGAGGCATCCGAGAGATCTCCTGCAAATTTTGCAAAGATCGTCGTCGCGATACCCGCGGTGACCGGCATGAGATGTGGAACAAAGCTGATCTTCACACTCTCAGTTGCAGCGACA
Source organism: Verrucomicrobiales bacterium (assembly GCA_965657775.1). Taxonomy (GTDB): domain Bacteria; phylum Verrucomicrobiota; class Verrucomicrobiia; order Verrucomicrobiales; family DEV007; genus Arctic95D-9. The sequence goes on along the minus strand of CBFHPY010000003.1, from coordinate 372,447 downwards.
CTAAGCTCCTGCTCGATTTCGCTGAGATGGCGATGCTTCGGAGCGCCATAAGCACGAATACTTTCATTCACCTCTGCGAAGAGGAGGGAGGTATCCGCCTTCTTCCCCGCTCCACTGACGCCGGACAGACTCGAGACTGCGATCGAATCTGTCTCGACGAGCCCGTTCTGAATCAAAGGAACCAGGGGCACAAGAATGCTCGTCGGGTAACATCCAGGTGAGGCGACCAGATCCGCAGTAATGATTTCCGAGCGATAAAGTTCAGGCAGACCGTAGACAGCCTTCTCCAGCAATGCGGGAGCAGGATGGGTATCCCCATAAAACTCTTTGTAAATCTCCGGATCCCGAATACGAAAATCGGCACTCAGATCAATGACCTTGAGACCTCTCTCGAGCAATGGAACGGCATATTCAGAAGCCACGCCATGCGGCAATGCAAGGAAGGCAACTGAAGCGCCAGTATCAACGATTTGATCAATGTCGGGAGCGATGAACTTCAGATCATCAATTCCTTCGGCACCACGCAGGCGAGGATAGACATCCGCCAAGAGTCTCCCACTTTCCTGCCGCGAAGTCACCGCCGCAAGTGAAACTCGCGGATGCATGACGAGAAGACGCAGCAACTCCTGACCCGTGTAACCACTTGCTCCGACGACTGCGACTTGGATCCTGTCCTGACTCATAAGAGGTGCAGCATGACACAAAAACAGGTCGAGTCGAAAAACTTGTGCGTTGTAGGTAAAATTTTCCCATTTCGACCACCCTGCGGTTCCCATTTAGCACCTAAAATAGCAACTTGATTTCGGATTAAGATCGTTCACCTTACCCCCCGCAGCGCGGAAGCACTGCTCGATGGTTGAACGGGACGTGGCGCAGTTTGGTAGCGCACCACAATGGGGTTGTGGGGGTCGCTGGTTCGAATCCAGTCGTCCCGACCATCTTGGCAAAGCGAAAGCACTCTCCCAGCGGGATGCTGGCTTTGGATGAAGAACAGAGTTCGAGCCGGAGCGATCCTGCGAGCGGAGACAGACGTGGTTTCGCGAACGCCGAATCTCAACGGGCGTTCTTCCAGGCTACACCTTCGAAAGGATAATCGACGCATTGGTCCCGCCGAGTCGGCATGACGCTCTTTACTGCAACACTTAACCCTGTTTCGGAGGTGCTCTCCCAGTAGCCGCTGCCACACCTCGGACTTTAGCCCCGAAAACAAGTGCGTGTTCAGATGCTAATAAATATGCTCATTCCTAGAGCTGACAATAGATTCTTGGCATCCCGTAAGCAACGATGCATGAGTGCAGTCAACCAATGATATTGCTTTATGAAAACTGAAGAAGCGAAGCCGAACGCCAGGAATGCTTGGAGCTTTACCGCAAGCGCGATTAGCTTTCAAATGTGCTCTGTATGCTATGCCGCGATGAGCGAATTATCGTTAGCTGTATTTTTACTTTTCGCCATCGCCGGAGTGGTGGCTAGCCTCTGCGCAGTCCGAGAATGGAAAAAATACTTCGAAGCTTTCATGCGTTATGGGGTCCAATCAAAATCGAAGGACTAACAAGGAGTGGCCGCCAACAGTAGCTGCCTGCTGCGAGTCAAAAGCGTAATAACAGTCCAACCATCAACCTTGAAACCGGAGTCCGCTCTCAGGCAGCCGGCGCCCCGATAAAAACCCTTGAAAAAGCAAATTCCTATCAATAGTCGCCACCTCGGCTATCAGATCTTTCGAAATTTGAAACAATTCTTCGTCGGATTGCTCTACTTCCAATGGCTATCCGAAAAGCGGTGTCCGCATTGATTCCTCAATCGCCCAATATTGTGGTCTTTGGGCCAGTTCTTCTCACATTTCAAGCAGTGAGTCGATGAATGACTCATCGACGAAAATCTTGTTAGTTTCCTGATAGCTAAACGGCTCGTTGGAAAACTTTACCATCTACTTCCATGGATTGATTTTCACACCGACAAATTTTGACTCGGTGGTTTGATCCTCCGCACTGGGAGATCTTATCGAAATTCGAGAGTCTAGAAAAACTTCAGCAGTTTCGTGGATCGCTATATCGGATTTTTTCAATGACTGCTCCAATGGAATTGGTCGAGTCAGCCAAAGCTGAGACTACTGCAAGAAGGCAAAGGAAAAATAACGACTTAAGGTTTTCCATGAAAATGATCCGAGCTTTCGTTACCAACCAATCCAACGGGCTCTATCAGTAAGAAACACCCCATTTCAGTCTATGCTCTGAGTCACCGCTTGCACGGAAGTGATGGTTGATCCTGCCTGAGCTTTTACGATAACCTCGTTCTCCTTTTTGAGGATACCTTCGGGTAGATCAGCATCGAGAGGTGCGAAAAATTCACTGAACTCGTCGGCGTCTCCGGCATCGATAACAACAGGTATACCGTTCACTGTTACTTCGATCGCTTCGGTAACTCCGCCGCTTCGATGCACTCCAATGAGTAATTGGGCGGTTTTCACTTTGCCGGGGGCCTCGATGGGAACGTAAAAAGTTTCGGCTTCTCCCTTGCTGGCAACGGCGGTTTTCACGGCATACCAGCGATCCTGTTGCAAGGTCCCGATTGGAACGATTGGGTCCGATAGAGCGAGCCGGATCACGGTTGTCTCATTGACATCGACGGGGACGGCTGCGGCATCGACAGGGTGTTCGGCTTCGAAAACGACTTCCCCTTGATAGTAATTGAGTCGTGTCTGGCTCGTGCCGGTGGCTCCAATCTCTTTTGCAATCGCTGACAAATCCAGCGCGATTTGCCGACCTCCCATGTTCGTCACGGCGAGGGAAATCTGTTTTCCGTCGTGAACCGCGACTACATCGAGCCAGTCGCGGTCGAAAGAAACCGGCAGACGCCGGCCGTCAAAGTCCTGCCATAGATCGAAAAAATGGGCAATCGTGGTCGGCTCATAATCATCCATCGTCCATGGCCTCGCCACCCCAGGCTTCGGTGTGAACGCAGCGTCACCGCTGAGCGGATTCCACGACATGTTCAGGAAGATAAAGGGAATGAACAGGTCGATCTGGTCAGGACGCTGCATCGACTTATTGAGGTAGGCGTTCCATGCCATCAAGCGGAACCAGTTGTCGGAGGGCTTGCGTCCGTTCTGTAGCGTTCCAGTTTCTGTGATGAGAATCGGCAGGACATGGTCTGTCCTGAGCATGTGCGCCTGCAGCATATCGAGAATCGCCTCGTATCTGCCGAGCAGATAGCTTGAGTAGCCGGAACCCCTCCGTTCGTGGGCTCCCAGCATCCCGAGATTTTCGTAGAAGTGATGGGAAAAGAAATCGAGGTGGCCTTTGGTTTCTTCGATGAAGCGGGCCTGGCTCCGGTAGAGCGCGAAGCCCTTTACTTGGACTTGCATGTAAGCTGATGACGGGCCTCCGACTTTCGTTTCGGGAGACTTGGCGTGAATCGCGTCCGCCATTCGATTGTGGAAATCCGCCAGTAAACCCCACCCGTCGAGCCCTTTTGCGAAATGGTGATCCCATTCCGATTTCACACTGCTTTCGTTCTTCACTTCCCACCACGTCGCACCGTATCCAGCGTCTTCGATCTGATCAGCTACGTAAGCCGCGGCAAGGTCAGCGGCGTCATCAAAGCGTTCCACCAGTGGAGTGCCACGGCCCTTCATTGGAACGGACATGAAGTCGGGCCAGTCGTTGAAACACTTCAGAAAAGTTTTTCCTTTAAGTTCGGGAATTGCGCTGCGAAGCCGGACACCCGAGTCGCTGCGCTCGAAGAAGGTGAGGTCCGCCGCCCCTGGCTGATCCTCACGTTCTTTCAGAGTCTCCGGCTCTTTTCCCCACCCCTTGGTCAGCGCCGGATTAAATTTGAGAAATCCGCGCGCCGGAAGAAACCCCCGCTCAAATGCCCATCTCTGAAAGGACCCGTCCGTCGAGCCCGGGGTCTCGTGCACTCGGAACCAGCGCTCCCGCTGCAACTCCGGCGTTCCTCCGATAGAGAGCTCGTGATTGGTATCGACATCGATGACAACCGACTCGCGGGAAAATTCCGAACCGAGGTCACGGAAGGGAATGGTGTCGAACTCAGGAGAAATCGGGTTCTGGGCATAAAATACGAGATCATCGATGCGGCAGGTAGCGGTCTCATCCTTCATAAAAATTCGAATTTTCATCCTCTCCTCCGCGCTAGATTCACCTTCCGGAATCGTTGGCATCTGAACCCGATAGAAATCAGTGACCTGGGCACTTCGGGGCGGTGACTTATCCGGCGAAAAAGGGATCACGTGAACTTCTTTGATCCGATCAAGATTCTCGCCGCGGAACCCAAAGTGGCGAAAAAACACAGCCACCTTTTCACTTCCGGATGGCAGACTGATGACATCGCCGTGCTTGATCTCCTGAGTCTCTTTCAGGATGGTCAACTCTTTGAGGCCCCGGTCGTCTCCCTCACCCAGGTAGCGGGTTTCCCGATCCTCGCTGAACGATTCGAAGAGAAAATCGTGGAGGGCCCTTTTTGCCAGCCCCTCTTCGCTGAGAGGCTGGGGATCCGCTCCAGCAAGAGGGAGCGCGTTGCCCAGCGTGATCATGGAAAGCAGAAGAGAAGTGAAAATTTTCATATGTTGAGATGGAGTCCCCAGAAATGGACCTTCCATTTATAGCAAATGCCACAATTCAAAAGAGGTTAGCAAAAGAGTTCACCGAAAGCACGTTTGGCTGTTCGGGCTCCGCCGTCGTCAAGCACAACGAATTACCGCCTCATTTTCTCGCCGTAGCCGAAGTCGTCCATGAAAATGAGAACGAAATTTAGTTTCGCTGCTTCTTGAGTAGACGGAAAGGAAAAGAGCCGGACGACTACTTGTTCACATAGTCTTTTCCCGACCAGCTATCGAGAACGGATCGCTGCCAGTTTTCGAGGGCCTCACGCATCTTTGCGACCCGGTCGGGATGTTCGCTAGCAACGTCTTTCGCTTCCATCGGATCATCCTTGAGATGGTAGAGTTCCCACTTGATCTCGGCTCCGGTCTTCTTCTGGATCCGATGAAGTTTCCAAGGCCAATCGGTCCATGCCGCGTGACCACGGAGGTCGGTTCTATCCCGATCGGGAAATTCGTTCACGTTTTTCAGGATCCGTTGGGGAAGAGGATTCTCGGCACCGGATTGCTTGGCATCCATCAGGCTCTTGATGATCCGGTCATTCCAGGTGGATTGTCCGCCCGTATGGCCGAACCAGAATCCCATCGGTGGATGTTCGGTTAATGTCCGATCCAAAATGGGAAGAATCGAAATGCCGTCCAGCTTGGGCTGATGTTCAACTTTCGCTCCCGCAATTTCCAGCAACGTAGGATAAAGGTCGGAGGAATTTACCGGGGTGTCAATTTCGCCAGGCTGATATCGGGCGGGCCATTCGAGGATCGCCGGGACTCGCAGCCCCCCTTCGTAGATTGAGGTTTTTTTCATCCGTCCACCGGAAGATTCCAAAACCAATCCCCCATTATCGCTGTGATAGAGGAAGAGGGTATTCTTTTCGATACCGAGATCGCGAAGGCTCTTTCGCAAGCGACCTACCTGCTGGTCGAGAAGGGTAATTTCACGAAAATACCCGGCCATCTTTCCATGTTCCTGGTAGAGGTTCTTCGCATCTGAAATCCCCTCAGGCACCTCTCCAAACGGGTCATGAGGAGCCGGGAACCATGTCACAGTGAGCATCGGCTTGTCGGAATTTTTGTGTTTTGTCAGGAAGTCGATCGTTGCATCCATGCTGATGACGGAGCCCTGTCCTTTAAGATGCTCATAGTTTCCGTTTCTGCTCAGGTAGGGATTAGCATCAAAAAAATTCAGGCCCGAGAGCCATTCATCGAATCCCTGCCCTCCCGGCGAGGTTGGACTATCGGGCTGCACGGAGCCGATATGCCACTTCCCAAAGTGCCCGGTGACGTAGCCTGCCGACTTCAAGGCCTCGGCGATGGTAATTTCATGCGGACGCAGATAATGGCCGTGATTGGGAACATTCACTCGCATGGGATGACGCCCGGTCATCACACTGGCGCGAGTCGGCGAACAAACGGGTGCGGCTGCGTAAAAGCGATTAAAGACAACTCCGGCTTTCGCCATCTCATCGAGATGTGGCGTTTTGACAAACGGGTGACCGGTGAAACCGGTGTCGCCGTAGCCGTGATCATCTGACATCACGAGAACAATGTGAGGGCGGTCATCGGCGGAAGCTGTTGATACAACGTGAACGCTAGCAAAAAGCGCGATAAGCAGGCATGGGCCGAAACACGGTAGCGAAAATGGTGGTTTCATTAGGGTATTCTCTTCAGAAATCAGCGTTTGCGGTTTTCATAATCCATCAGGTCGTCGTTCGTTCCCACGAGATTCTGATCATTGGTGATACCCTCAAACACGAGAGGCATCAAAGGAGCGGGATCTTCATCGAGTGCCCAAGCAATGCTGCGTACGATCAAGATGCGGTAGAGCGGATCGTGGAAGGTATAGGTGTAGTGACCAGTCGTGGTGCCAATCACCTTTCCTTTGCCCGACGTGTAAGTCCAGAATGCATCGCCGCGCACGCCATCAAGTTTGAGAAACTCCTGAAAAGAGGACCCCTTTTTCCTTGTCTCGGGAGCGACCGCACCGATGACATCGACCTCATCTCTGGCGAGAAGATCCCAATAGGACTCGTCGTTTAATTTGATCGAATCGGGTAAACCGGAAAATGCGGGATGGGCTGTGTCGAGGAAGAGTGAATGTTCGTGACCGAATTTGCTCCACTGCGAATCCTGATTGCCATTCCAGGAACAGCCAATGCAGCCGGCCAGTTTCTCTGCACGATCAAGGGGACGCATGATGCAGGATTCATGAATGGAAAAAACGCTGCCGCCGCGATCGACGAACTCCTGATACATCGCGAACTGTTCGTCCGTCAAATCGGGAAGGTGAAGATACTGGATCAGGAGATCCGCTTGATCGAATTGCGTCTGAGTCGGAAATTGAAAGGCTTCATCAACAGTGACCCGCGGAATCGCTTTTAACATCGGGACAAATAGCTCCTTGATACGAATATAGTCGTGCTCTCCTCCCCGATGATCTTCGGGACCGGAAAGCCAGAGAATGCGGATGTCCCGGCTCAGTTCTGCGCCTGCCCAGTCCCCAGTCAATCTTTGAATCGATTCCCTGGGGATCAGGTCGTTCGGTCCCGCAACGATCTTCTTCCCGCGATCTGCAGAGAAAAGAAATCCCGTTAGGGCCAGAAGAATCAATAGAAGGAGAGTTTTCATCGATTTCATACAGAAAGAATCGGTTGGATGAACTTACCTTACACATCGGCACGAGCGAGTCCAAAGGGGATCGCGAGGCGGAAGGAAATGACACGTCGAATCGAATCCAACATTCCGAATATGATGAGACCTCAGGTCAAATTCATCAAGTCGCATCAGGTGTGGGATTCGCGGCGCCTTCTTGGATTAGAGTGAGATTCGTCAAGTTCAGCGAACGCGACAAAGCAACAGGGTGCGCTCCTCAAACCAACCCTGTCGGCCCGTCAAATCACTTGGCATGACCCGAAAGGTTAGCTTAACGAGTGCGGAAGGTTCGGCTATCGATCAAGTCAACAATCAGATCTCGAAACCGATTTCCATTCTCTTTGTTCACTTTCACAATCGCTTCGATTTCTTTGCGCTCGGCGTAATTTGGAACTCGCCCGGTGGCATAGGTCATGAGCTTTTCGGCAACGCATTGCGAAAACAGATCTATATTTTCGACGAGCCACTTTTTCAAATCTTCGGGACCTTCGATTCTTGTCCCATCTGGCATCACACCAGAAGCATCGATCGCCTGTTCCGACTTCGGCCATTTACTTCTCCAGCGACCCACTGGATCGTAATTCTCCAGGGCAAAACCAAGCGGGTCAATATGCTGATGACAGCCTGCGCACGAAGCTTCTGAAGTGTGCGCAGCTAGCAACTCCCGAGGCGTTGTTGCACCGCGAGTATCTGGAGTGAGCGCCGGAATATTATTAGGAGGTTCGGGAACAGGTGTGCCAAATATATTTTCAAGAACCCACGCTCCGCGTAAAACAGGCTGGGTATCCACTCCGTTGGCAGTCGCCATCATTACGGCGGAATGACCCAAAATACCTCCGTGACGATGGCCTTTAGGTATCGATAACTTCTGGAACTGCCTGGCTTTCTTTTTGGCAACCTCCTCAGTTACTCCCAATGTTTCTGGTCCAATTTTGTAGTTCCTACGTACAAAATCAATCGTGGAAAACGTCATATCAGGATCGATGAAATCTTCGATCGGCCGATTCGCAATCAGCATTTCCAGCACGAAGCGATAGGTCTCCATCTTTGCCGTTGATATGTCAGTATCGGAGAACCGAAACGACGCTTCCGGCATGATCTCAGCCAGTTTCCCCGTTCCAAGCCATTGGCTGGTGAAATTATCGACAAAATCATTGGGAAATTTTTTGGGTAGCAAACGCAAGGCTTCTTGCCGCAGTTGTTTGGAATCAGTCAGCTTGCCATCCCAGGCGCGGAGAGCTGTCATTGATGTCGGCGGTCTTTGGGTGAGAAAGAACGCAAGCCGCGATGAAAGGTCGTGACTATCCAACTCCCCGGGGATTGCCGCTCGATAAAGGAATCGCGGCGAGATAAGTATACTCCGCAAAATTTGGCTCAAGCCCTCATTGAGCGAGTAGCCCTCATCCCAATGTTGCTCGCCGATCGCGACAAAGGCATCGGTCGTTTCTTGATCAGGTGGACGACGAAACGCTCGAATCAATAAATAATCGGCCATCCGCCTGGCGGTCTTCTCGGGCGCCTCTTCTCCTCTTTTATCGGCTCCAATTCTCTTACGTAAATTGGCGCTTCGAATTTCAGCAGGGCCATTGATTCGCTCAACAGGGCCTTCGATTTTAAGTCCGTGCAATTCGAGGCAGGGACCGTTGTCATGATAATCGCAGGCAATGCAATCAGCTAGACTGTAGAGCCCCCCCATCGTTCCCAACATAGCCATCAATGATTTCACGCGTGGATCTTCGAACCCCTGCTCGATTAGGGGTAAATCCCGATCGTTGTGGTGCTTTTGTGCGATTTCCCAACCGTTACGACCTCGCAGGGGTGGGGTCGGAATCATTTTTCCCCCTTTAAAAGTTGTCGCGATCCAGGCCGCCAAATAGCGTGGATCTTTTTCAAAACGGTCCTGAAAATGCGCTGGCAGTGTTTTGGGATCATGACCAAGAGGAGCGTTCTTCCAGCGAAACACAGGGGTCTCTCCTTTATACAATTCAACTTCCTTGGAAAAAGTTTTCGAATCGTCGGATGTGATTTTGAATTCAGCTATTAATCGAAAGCTATTGATGCTAGTGCGATTATTGGCATTGAGAGGGCGGGCTCGAATCTCCAGTTCCAATGGGGCGTCTTTTCCGAGAAAGTTATATTGGTCCCGCTTAAAGGCCGAAGCATTGACTGTTAACTTATATTTACCGGAGGTCGCTATTTCGATTTTAGTTGGCCAGGTGCAACTGCGCATCATTGATGGGCCATTGGAAACCAGACGAAGCGCTCCATCGCGTACGGAACCGGCGGAAAAACTCAGAACCAGCTCTTCGGGAGTTGCTTCCAACGTTTGGAATCTGGTCGTTTCCAAATTTGGTTCTGGAGGGAAAATTTCATCCGCAACGAGTTCAGCAGTTTGTCGGTAGCTCGCCATCAGCGCCGGCGAAAGAGCCAAACCTTCAGCTTGATTGGTAAAGCCATGATATTCACTGTCGGCCGGAAAACCAGCCGGTAATTTAAAGGCGGACAGCGAAAAGAGTTGCCGGATCGAATTCAGATATTCATCACGGTTGAGCCTTCTCGGAAGTTCGCCGCCAAAAGGAGTGTGCTCGGTCAGATTTTTGTCGATCCAATTTAGTAAAGTCGATTTCTCTGAATCGGTCGGCTGATCTTTGTCGACGGGCGGCATTAACCTTTGCTCCGACACATTGAGAACGTTCTCCCAAATCTGTCGATGGCTGGCATCCGACCAGTCGACCTCGGTAAAATCGAGATTCACATCGCCCTTTTCACTGTCGGAGTCATGACACTCCAGACAGTGTTTTGAAATATAGCTGAGCGCGTGATTCGGAAGAGGCTCACTCGCCCTGGCAAAGCCTGCCAAAGCAATCAAAAGAGGTATCCAGCGCATTAGCTAAACAGATGATTGAGATTACGGGTCGCATTGGAAAACTCACCGGTCTCCAATCCCATTCTTTGCATCAAAGTGATATAAAGGTCTCCAAGGAGAGGCGCGTCTTTAGCATCACGATCAATCGCAAGGTGCTGACCATGCTTGAAGCCACCTCCCGCAACGAGGGTTGGCAGATTCTGATTGCTGTGACGACTGGCGTCTCCCATTCCTGTTCCGAGAAGAATAACCGTATCATCCAGCAACGTTTTCCCGGAAGCCGTCTTTTTCTCCTGCAGTTGATTGATGAATCCGTTGAAGCAATGGATGTGCGCGGATTCGATCGCAACAAGGTCGCGAATCATCACGGGATCATTTCCATGATGAGACAGGCCGTGGTAGCCGCTCTTTAATGCACGCCCATCGAATGAAAAAACTTGCCCCAATCCATCGAGAAAAAATGACATGACTCGGGTCGATTGCGTATCGATCGCAAGCGTCATCAGATCATACATGATGCCTTCTGCTTCGATCTGAAGATTTGGAGTAATTGGATCGTAGCTCGGCAATTGATAATCCGGTGTCGGAACAGGATCGTCGATCGACTTCAACTGGCGAGTCATTCGCTTCTCCACAGCTCGAAGGGAATCAAAATACTCTTCCAGTTTCTGCTTATCGGAATGGGGTAACGATTTTTGAAAGCGCATCGCATCTTCAACGATCGGATCGATCGCACTCTGACCGCTTTTTAGAAGGTATTCCGAACGGGCCCGATCTTCTTTGGAGGTAAACAGCGTTTTGTAAAAAACACTGGGCCGCTGAATCATCGGCAGAGGCACGCCTTGTCTGGTGTAACTCATTGCTTTCGATCCCTCGCCTGTCCCCGCGGTGAGTTCGAATGAAGGGAAACGACTCTTTTGACCAATCTGATCTGCGATTTGCTGGTCGAGCGAATAAGATTTCAGGCTGCTTCCGCAGAGAAAATTGTTCCATGCTCCATGACCGTTTTTTGAACGGTGGTCGAGCCCTGAAAAAATCGTGAACTGATCTCGATTGTCTTTCAATGGCTTGAGCGTTTCCGGCATTTGATAGCCTTTCCCAATTTCCCTCGGGTAAAACGCATTTTGATGCCAACCTAGATAAGCCCCAATTGCCACGAAATTCCGTGGCTGTGATGCGGTATCTTCGCCAAAAACCTCCAGCGAAGGAATCGCCAACATGGCGGCCGCCCCTTTGAGAAAGTGCCTTCGATCAGCCTCAGTATGCAAATGCGTCTTCATAGCAAAGGGGGAACCTATCGAGGGAGGTTCGTCAGACAAGCTCTGGTTTAGGCGTGGAAAAGTTATCCGACATCAATCTTGACGGTTCACTTCGGAACCCTTTGTCTGGGCTCGGCAATGACAAAGCAAAACGTAAAAGGAATTTTCCCAGTGATTCCAACCTTATTTGATCAAGAGAATCAAATCGATCTGACTGCCCAGCGAAAGGTGACTCGCTATGCGCTCGACGCCGGTGCCAATGGAGTGGTCTTTCCCGGCGTTGCCAGCGAATACAATTTTCTATCCCTCGAAGAAAGAGCCGAACTGATTAAGCTGGTGGCCTCTGAGGTCAATGGTAAGGTGCCCATTATCGGGGGCGCCAGCGCACCCGATCCGGAAGAATCCATCGCCGCGGGAAAACAGGCCATGGATTGCGGGATTCGCCTGCTCATGATCATGGCTCCCGCAGGGCTGGGTTCGGATCTCGAAAAGCATCGACAATTTTTTCAGCGGATTACCAGTGCCCTGGGTAAAGAAGTCGAGATCATGCTGCAAAATGCGCCTTCACCGATCGGAGCTGGATTGACTGCGAAAGCGATCATGGAGCTGGTCGATTCGAATTCTCAAATCACTTATATCAAAGAAGAAACCCTTCCGTCCGGCCCGGCAATTTCAACGCTTCGCGAAGCTGAGTCCGGTCATCTCAAAGCCGTGTTTGGCGGGGGCGGAGCGCGTTACATTATTGATGAATTAAATCGCGGTGCTCGGGGAGCCATGCCTGCTGTGGAACTCACCGATTTGCACGTTCGTTTATTCGAAGCATTTGAAGCAGGAGATCACGCCCTCGCTCGAAAACTCTACCAGGTCAGCTTGCCACTATTGGTTTCCCAGGCAGTCTATCGAATGCGATTAACCAAATATGTTCTGGCAAGGCGAGGCATTGTCGATTCTCAGGGATTGCGAGCGCCCCTACCGGAAATTGATTCCGAAGCGAGTCGGGATCTGGATCAAATGATTGCTGATTTGGAGGAGGCGCTGGAATCGTGAGTCGGGTCGCGAAATTAGAGGTTTACCTCGTAGATCTCACTCAGGACAAACCCTACCTCGGAGACCTGCGCGAAGGCGAATCAGTCAACGAATTTGGTTACTTTGTCAGGAAAGGAAATCGGACTGTCTATCCGCGCAACAATCGATCACTGGTAGTAAAAATAACAACGGACGATGGCGTTGTTGGTTGGGGCGAGACCTACGGATTGGTCGCACCCAAAGCGACGGCAGAAATCATATCCGATTTATTGGCCGGATTTGTTGTTGGTCGAGATCCGAAAGAGGTGGAGTCCGTTCACGATGAGCTCTACGACCTGATGCGGGTTCGCGGATACACCGGTGGATTCTATCTGGATGCGCTGGCCGCGGTTGATATTGCCTTGTGGGATATCCGCGGGAAGCAGGCCGGAATGACGATTGGTGAAATGCTGGACGGCGGGCAACGGGATCAGATCCCCGCTTACATATCCGGGTTGCCGGAATCAACGATTGAGAAGCGTTGCGATCTCGCTTCGGAATGGCAGCAACGAGATTTTCACGCTTTCAAGTTCGCTCTTCCGGTAGCCGATGAAGGAGCATTGATCGAAATACAGGCCCTTCGCAAACAACTCGGGACCGATGCAGATATCGCCATCGATCTTCATTGGTCTTTGTCAACGGAGGAAGCCATTTCATTGGGGCGCGAATTGAAACCCCACAATCCATGGTTTCTCGAAGCTCCCGTCGCTACAGAAGATGTGGAAGGACTCGCGAGAGTAGCCCAGGAAGTCGGACCGATTGGTGTCGGTGAAGAATGGCGAACTCTACATGAGGCAAAGTTGCGTATCGATCGAAGCGCCTGCCACATCGTCCAACCCGAAATGGGGCATACCGGAATCACTCAATTTATGCGAATCGGTCGCTATGCGACAAAGATGGGTCTGACGATCATTCCTCATGCGACGATCGGTTCGGGCATATTTCTCGCCGCCAGCCTCCAGGCTACCAGCGCTCTTGATAGTGCTATTTTTCACGAATTTCAGCATTCAATCTTTGGTCCGTTTCGCCATTTTACGGGCAACCAACTGAGTTGTGAAAAGGGCTTCTACGATATCCCCTGTGGACCGGGACTTGGGGTTGAACCGTCTGACGAAATGATAAAACAGATGACCATTCTTACCTGAGATGCAGTCACCCGACTATCTGACTTTATTGCTTTATGTGATTGGCATTTTTGTCATCAGTACTGTAGCGGCACGGCGCACCAGAAATCAGAAGGAGATGTTCTCGGCGGGTCGCAGCTCACCTTGGTGGGCGTCGGGACTGAGTGGGTTTATGACCATGTTTTCTGCTGGGACTTTCGTGGTCTGGGGTGGAATCGCCTATGAACTTGGAATCGTTGCGGTAGCGATCAATACCTGCTACGGAATCGCCGCACTATTGGCAGGGTATCTGGTGGCCGGCCGATGGAATAAACTGGGGGTTTCAACACCGGCCGAATTTGTCCAACTCCGATTTGGAACGACCGGTTTGCATTTCTTCACCTGGGCGATGCTGTTAAAACGCATTCTTGGAGTTTCAGTTTCCTTGTATGCTTTGGCAAAACTGCTCGTTATTCTGGTCCCATTGAATGAAGGCATTTTCCTTCGCGATCCGACCACGGGAAATCTGTCGCTGATGTGGGCGGTCATCATTTTTGGAACCATCGTTGTCCTCTACACCATGCAAGGAGGACTCTGGGCCGTCTTGATGACCGATGTCCTCCAATTCATCGTTCTGACCACCGTGGTTTTGATGGTCGCAATTCTCATGATCGGAGGGGGCAGTTCAACGGTTGAACTGCCTGAAGGGTTTTTCTCACCGACATCAGATAATTACGGATGGTTTTTCCTGTTTGGCTGGGTGACGATCAACTTCTTTATGATCGGGGCGGAGTGGGCTTTCGTGCAGCGTTTTTTATCAGTCAAGAGCCCCCAAGCAGCGAAAAAATCCTCCTACCTGTTTGCAGTCATGTATTTGGTGACACCCATTTTTTGGCTGCTTCCTCCATTGCTTTATCGTGGCCAAGTCGAAGGAGTTGATAAAGAGCAGGCCTATATTTTGGCAGCACAATCAGTGTTACCACCCGGAGCCCTTGGGTTGATGTTCGCCGCGATGTTTTCGGCCACCGCAAGCATGGTCAGTTCGCAGCTCAATGTATTTGCCGGAGTGTTGACCAACGATTTCTACCGACCGTTTATCAATCGAAACGCATCCGAGAAAAACCTTCTTCTGACCGGGCGAGTTTTGACTGCGGTCCTCGGAGCATTGCTAGTCTTCTTTGCCTTGATGGTGCCCCGCATGGGCGGCGCGGAAAAGCTGATCATCTCTATCAATTCATTACTCGTAGTCCCTCTGTTTGCTCCGACTTTGTGGGGACTCTTCAGCCGTAGAATTGGGATTCGTGAAATGTTGATTGTTGCACTGACCAGTTTTTCAATCGGTCTGGCCTTGAAATTTGGCGTCGCCCAAAATTCAACGATCCAGCAAGGTGATTCACTGTTTCAGTTCGCAACCCTTCTCAAGGAAAGTTCGAAGAACGTAGAAGTGCTCATCGGAGTGATCCTACCCATCGTCATGCTCATCTCTTTTGAATGGATCAGGAAAGGCAAAACCGATCCGAGGTCCGGAGCGATCGATCACACGGCAGAGGTCGTGGAAAGCGAAACCGATGCCGTATTTGATCCCTTTGCCCCCCGAATGGTGATGATCAGCCTCACCATCATTGGCATCTGGATATCCGGCCTCGGAATATGGCAAAGTGAGGGAAGAGCCATTTTGTGTATTTTCGGCGTTGGGCTACTTGCTATCGCCGGAGTGATTCAACTGTTCATTAAACGACTGACAGCGAAATCTTGAAGAGGCGCACGAAAGAAATCATCCGCGTCATCGAAAATAGGTCAGCATGACAGATCAATCCGCCGGTCCAAAAACGGTCAAAGGATCGGCATGAAATTTCAAAGAGTCATCAAATAGCGGATCGCAAATGAGCGAATTGATGACCCAATTACTCAAATAGGTCACTTCCAAATCTCTCGAACTCTGTAATCTTCACAGAGCATCATGAAAATGGATTCGCAAAACTCAAACCGCCGACAGTTTCTTAAAGCTGCTGGAGTGACGATCGCGCTGCCAGCTTTGGAAAGTTTTGCCACTCCTGTGGCAACCGGTTCGGCAAAAGCCAAGCGCTTCGTGTGTATCGGCACCTACCTCGGCTTCTACCAGAAGGCCTTTTTTCCTGAGCAAACAGGGAGAGACTTTCAATTGCCGACTCTGCTGAAGCCGCTGGAAGAGCATCGTAACGATTTTTCAGTTTTCTCGGGACTGGATCACCGGGCAGGAAATGGACATGGCAACTGGAGCAATTACCTCAGCGGACAGAATCCAGGCAGTTATTCACTCGATCAAATCGTGGCCGATCGAATTGGTCAGGATTCCCGCTTTCCATCGATTCAGCTCAGCGCCGGCAAAGCGAGTCGCACAATGAGCCACACCAAACAGGGAATTGCGCTCCCTATGACCGAGCGGCCTTCGGTTTTATTCAACAAGCTGTTCGCTTCTCCGACAGATCGTGCCCGCAATGAATATTTGCTTCGATCGGGGCACAGTTCACTCGATGCCGTTCGGGACGATGCCAAGCGCCTCAAGAATTCCGTTTCATCCGCCGACAAAGCCAAGCTGAGCGAATATTTCGATTCGCTCCGTGATGTGGAAAAACGCATGGCCCGCCAAATCGCCGGAGTCAACGATCCCATTCCCGAAACCGATTATCAGCTACCCAATTACGATCCTGTTGCGCCGACTCTGCAGCTGGAAGCTGAAAAATTGATGTACGACCTGATGGCCCTCGGATTCGAAACCGATTCCACCCGAGTGTTCAGCATGTTTATCGCCGGACTCGGCCAGGTGTTTACGATCAATGGGGAAACACTGAAGTCCGGCTACCACTCGTTGTCCCATCATGGAAACGATCCCGAGACGATAGCCGATCTGATCAAAGTCGAGATCGAACATCTACGCTGTTTCGAAAATTTCCTGACTCAGCTGAAGTCAAAAACTGATGTTCACGGTGAGCCGCTACTCGACAGCACGATCGTTTTGCTCGGCTCGGGAATGGGAGATGCCAGTCGCCACGCGAACTCAAATCTACCTACTCTAGTTGCAGGAGGCGGCTTTAATCACGGACAACACATCGCTACCGACAGAAGCGATAAGGAGGCTCCGTTACTGGGTGATCTTTACCTCACCCTGATGCAGCAACTCGGGATGGAAACAGAGCGCTTCTCCAACGCAGAGAAGAACATGAATCACCTGTTCAGCTGACTTTCGATGCCGAAGCACTTTCTGCCAGCCGCTGCGATCTTCTGTAGCTATTGTGTCGTTGCGTCATCGGCCGAGCCTTTGCCAGAGGTGCCCCTAACCTTTCTCGAAAAATACTGTCTCGATTGCCACGACTCTGATACGGAGAAAGGCGAGATCAATCTGGACACATTCGACATAGACTGGTCGGATCACGACAATCTATTTCTTTGGGAACGAGTTTTGAATGCTCTCAAGTCCGGAGAAATGCCTCCTCCAGATAAGACTCAACCCGCCTCGGAAGAGCGCGAATCGATGCAGGCATGGTTGCACCAATCGCTACTCGATCATACCGAAATCGGGGGGACGCTCGCCCGTCGGTTCAATCGTGCAGAATACTTGGCGACCGTGCAGTCTCTCTTCGGGCTGAGTAGCAGCTTTGCATTGCCGCCAGGGTTTCCCCGAGACAGCGAGCACCACGGCTTTGACAACGTCGGCGAAGGACTGGTTCTCTCTCCTCCCCTGCTGGAAGCCTATGCTGAAACGGCCCGGTTGATCGCTGATGAGATTTTTCCACCGGTGAGAAAAGCACCAGAATCTACGATCAGTTCAGCTTCGAGCGACGATCTGGTCATCAGTTACTCCTCCGGAAAAGTTTTTGATGGGGCGCTTCGGTTGGGTATGAAAACCGATACCATTGCCCGCAGTGCAACCTGGCCAGAAAAGCTCGAGGTCGATGCCTCGGGTATCTATGTAATTACAGTAAAGCTTTCTTCGTTTCGGCCCGGCAAAAACGCCTCGCCAATGATCGTCCGCGTGCTCGCAAAAGATGTCTCGGGCGATGACTTTGTCAGTCACGGAGCGTTGCGTTTACTGCAGGAAATTGAAGTCACGAACGAGTCTCCCGAAAACTTCACCTTTAAAGCAGAATTATACGAAGGGCAGACACCGCTGATTATCTGGGCGAACGCGAAACTGGATTGTGACAGAGGTGATAAAGAAGAGCTGAAAGCATTCTTCGAAATCCGAGGCGAAACGAATCCGAACTATCTAGCTGCGTGGGCGGCGATGTTGAAGAGTGCAAAAGGCCAGGGGTTCCGAGGTGGCGTCGGCTGGGATCGTGTCAAAGAACAACTCTCACGCGAGGACTTGCCGGAACTGGATGGCAAAGCCCGTGAAGTATTGCTGAAGAAAATCGGTGGCAACCCAGTTCTATACGGAGAGACAGTGATCTTTGATGTTTTTGAAAACGGCCCGGCACTGGAGGTTCATAGCTTGAAAGTTGAAGGACCCAATCAACTGATTGATGGCCCGAAAGAAAAGCAGCAACAGCGATTAAAGGAAAAGTTTCTCGGCAAAGAGGGTGATCCCAAAGTCGCGATTCGAGATTTTCTTTCCCGCGCCTTTCGACGCCCGGTTGATGACGAAATTGTGGCGATCTATCTGCAGGTGCACGACTCCCATATTGCTAATGGACAAACGCCCGACGAAGCCATGCACCTGGTCATTCGTGATGCACTGATCTCACCGCGATTTCTCTATCGATCACTCACCGACGGACCGCTCGACAATTACGACCTCGCCACCCGGCTTGCCTACTTCCTGACCGGTCTGCCACCAAGTAGCGATTTGCTCAAAAAGGCAGCCAGCGGAACACTCACCGACCCTAAATCCCTGCGCAAAGAGGCCGAACGACTCCTGCCCAAGAGTCCGGGAACACCACTGATCACCAACTTCACCGGACAGTGGCTCGATACGAGGCATCTACCTGACATCACGCCCGACCCGCGGTTCAAGTTTACCTCGAAGGACGAAAACGTTGCGAAGCAGGAGGTTGAATTCTTCTTTTACGAAATGCTGAAGAAAAATCTTCCGATGACAGATTTTATCGACCCCGATTTCACATTTACCACCGGTAACTTCGCAAAAAATTTCTATGGTCTCAAAAAGGGTTTTGACCCGAAGAAAGCGAACGGTCTTCATCGGGTTTCTCTCCAGCGAGGCGATCGCTATGGAGGAGTGCTCGGCAATTCCGCGGTGATGATGGCGACCGCAAACGGAGTTGATACACAACCGGTCCTGCGGGGTGTCTGGGTACTCGAAAACATTTTGGGAATGCCTCCCCCACCGCCCCCGAAAGCTGTTCCCGCCCTCACTCCGGACACTCAGGGAGCAACGACCCCCCGTGATCTGCTCGCTGCGCATACCACCGAAAAAAGCTGTGCCGGCTGCCACCGCAAGATCGATCCGGTTGGCTTTGTTCTGGAGAATTTCGACCCGGTGGGACGCTGGCGTGAAAACTGGCCGGACATCAACAAACCGGTCGACGCTACCGGAACCCTGCCTGACGGAACCGAAATAAATGACATCATCGACTTCAAGAAATGGATGGTCGAGAATGTGGATCTATTCTCCGAATGCTTATCAGAGAAGCTGCTCACTTACGCGACGGGTCGAGTTCCGAACTACTCAGAGCGTCAGGAAATTGCCGCGATCGTAGAAGCCAATCAGAAGACCGGCAACGGGTTCAGAGACTTACTGCTGGCCCTGATTGAGAGTGAGACTTTCCGGAGGAAGTAGGTGAAAGGTTTGGGCTTTGTTAGCGATTAACCTTTCGCAGCCAAAATCTATTCCCTTCAAAATCCTTTCGATCCGATGATTGTTCCAGAATCACACACGAGCGTTTGTCCCGTGACTTGATCCGAACCGGTGATGAGGCTCAACACCGCATCGGCAACATCTTTCGGTTCGCAGACACTCTGCAATGCGTTTGCCGCTGCGCGTTCCGCTTTCGCTTGTTCAAACTGATCGCCGAGGCCTTCCTGCAACCATTCGCCGGCGATGAAACCGGGGGCCACAGAATTCACGCGGATCTCAGGAGCAAGAATCCGGGCTGTCGAAACGGTCAGATTGATCGTTGCCGCTTTCGAAGCGCAGTAGGGAATCGAACTTCCCGTCGCGAGAATCCCGGCTATGCTGCTGATCGTTACGATTTCACCGCCTCCATTTTCCTTGATGAAAGGAGCCGCTGCCCGAGTGCACTGGAAAACCGCTTTGACGTTGGTCGAAAAGATATCCTCCCAGTGCTCGTCCTTCACTGCCTCCATATCTTCATGTGGTATGAAGCTCGTCGTTCCGGCGGAGTTCACCAAGATATCGAGCTGTCCGAATTCGTCATGAGCCTTCTGCATCATCGCACGGCAAACGGAGTCGTCACGGACGTCGCCACAAAATGAGACCGCCTTTACCCCAAGCAACTTTGCCTGCTCAACCACCGCATCGGCACCGTCCCGGGAACTTCGGTAGTGGACAAGGACCGAACATCCTTGCTCTGCCAGAGCGAGCGAAGTCGCGCGGCCGACTCCTCTTCCTCCTCCAGTAACGACTGCTGCTTTTCCTTCAATTTTCATCGTGTATTGGGTGTGTGATAGGGATTCCATCCCCCATGGAGTGATAGATTCCATTATCGAGACTTCGTAGACTCCGTCAATCCCTCAGGGTGTCGCAGAAATCATCCTCCCTCCTGCCTTCAGGATGCCTCAAGAAACATTTTATGAATCAACCCTGTAGATTCATGAATCAATAGAATACGTTCGTAAGACTCTTCCTTTTCAGATCCGCCAAAACAGCGCTGACATCAGGGCTACCAATCAGATTGTCAAATTCGCCAGGGTCGAATTTTGGATAGAAAAGGTGTTTGAAGACCAGTGGTTTAGCTCCAAACAAGACATCGCTTTGATCAGACGAATGCCTCGATCTTCGATCGAAACTGCCTATTTCAACTTTTTGATTCGAATGTTTTTGTACTCCACCCACATTGGTTTGCCACCGTGGAGCTGCAGAGCTATGACTCCCTCTTTCAATGCAAGCTTACTCTTGTCGACGTAATCGAGAATCAATGTTCCATTCAAGTAGTGTTGAATGTGATTACCCTTGGCAATGATGATAACATCATTCCAACCGTCCAGATTGAACAGCGCTTTGTATTCCTCAGCAGTGATTAATTCTGAGACAACGGTCTTCTTTCCGTCTCCATCGCGAATCGCTTTTTCACCACATAAGCAAAGCCGTCCTTTGCCCGCAATCCCACCTTCGGAATAAATGAATCCGGACACGTTTGGGAAAGTATTTTCGTTGCGGATTTCATGTTGATAGCCCTTCACTACCCAATCGTTTTTGGCCCCTTCCATACGCTTTGAGCGATATTGAATTCCAGAGTTATTGGTTGCGTTTAAGCGATACGAGAGGCGCAGTTCAAAATCTGAAAAGTTTCCTTCTTTGGAAATTAGAAAGGTGTTTCCCTTTGATGGATTCTGAGGAGTAGTTTCCCCATGAATTACTCCATCCTTCACGCTCCAAAGTTTGGTGTCCCCATCCCAACCGGAGAGGTCGGTGCCATTGAAAAGCGGGTTCATATCGCTTTCGGCAGGAGGTTCAGCCAGGCAGAGCGTTGAGAGACTTAGGAAAATGCAAAGTATGAATTTCATAGGAGAAGTGACACTTACCTTGATGATTTGTCGAACAGGTAAAGGGTCCGCACTAAAGCCTGCATTTTTTTGTCCTCAAAGTCGTTTCAGTCAGAGATGTCGAACAAATGTCACGAAATGAATTTTATCATCTTAGGATCGCGACTGAGAAATCTGATGATTTTATGGCCTCCAACCTACTGGGAGTTGAGATACTTCTGGAAATATCCATCTCGATTCTTGTTCAACCGCTTCAAGCTCTCTCGAGTTTTCTTTTTTAGATCCGCCAAAACAGGACCGGCATCAGGGCTGCTAATTAGATTTTTCACTTCGCCAGGGTCGGCTTGCAGATTGAACAGCTGCTCGAAAACCGGTGATTGATCTCCAAACAACACATCGCCTTGATCATACGGATGCGCTGCTTTGAAGTAGCTGATGTATTTCCAGCCGCCTTCCACGTAACCGGCCTGCATCGGCGTATCCCTGCCCGTGTAGAGGTTCTCAATGAATAATCCCGTCCGCCAGTTGTTGACTGGCTCGGTGGTTTGAACCAGAGGTTTCAGGCTGACGCCTTCCATGAACTCAGCCTTCGTCGCTCCTGCGTAGTCGAGAATGGTGGCGGAGATATCGAGACTGGAAACCAGTTCGTCGCGCACTTGCCCGCGGGCTGATTCAGGAGCAGTGGGATCGTAGATAAAGCAAGGGAACTTGCAGGTCAGATCATAGACGAGACCTTTGCCGCCCATTCCGTATTCGCCCATGAGGAGCCCGTGATCACTACCGAAAATGATGACCGTTTTTTTCTGCAAATTCAAAGACTTCAGAGCTGTTTCAATTCGGTGCACCATCTGATCAATTTCAGTGACCATTTGATAGTATCGATAGTGATGCTCGCGCGACATCGGTTCGGTGTAGTTGTAGCGATAGGTTTTGTTTCGCCCCTTATCCTGGTCCATCACAGATTGAGGGATATGATCGTAGGGATTGATTCCCAGCTCGGAAGGAATCTTCAATGTCAGGTCACGATACATCCCTCCGTAGATCGGGTGTGATGCCAGTTTCGGGTTCAGATGAGAAGGTTCATCAAGGACCCCATGCATTTTCGCTACTTTGGATCCATGTGGAGTCGCGAAACAGACTGACAGGAAAAAGGGAGCATCCTTGTCCTTGGTCGTTTCGAGGAACTCGATCGCCTTGTTGGCGTAGTGAGCATTGGTTGTCAGCTCACTGCCGCCCTTTTGCTCGAAGAAAAATGGACCGTGCCCCAGATGCCCTTCGACAAAATCAAAGAGGTCCGTGAAATTCAGATCCTTCTCGTTGGAAATGTGCCATTTGCCGACAAAACCGGTTCGATAGTTCGCTTTTTGAAGCAGCGCGGGAAAGCTGTCAGCCCACTGCGTCGCATTCATTCGCGCCGTTGAGCTGAAGCCGTGCCGATTGACTCGTTCATGACATCCCAGGTAAATAGCGGCCCGACTTGGCTTACAGGTGGGCTCTGCGATATAAGCGTTAGAAAAACGGGTGCTCCGCGAAAGCAGCTCATCCACATGAGGCGTATTTACCCATGGATGCCCCATACCGGAGAACGAATTATCCCGCTGATCATCGGTTAAAATGAATACGACATTGGGTCTATCGGCAGCTTGAACCCAGCTGAAAAGGATCAGACAAAAATAGACGAATACAATTCGTCCAAAGGTTCTGAGCTTGGTGTTTTTTCTGTTTTTCATTTTTGCCGCTACTCAAAATAGTCTCGTAACAAGTCAATCTGCGGCCATTCTACATCGGGATTATTGTGGTCCGATGGCTGATTCGCGCCGGGAGTGCTGCGGCCGTTTTGAATGATCTCAGCAAGGCTTTTCTTCAGGGATGTCGCGATCTCCGGGTACTCTGTCACGAGGTTTTTTGATTCACCGGGATCCTTTTCGAGA
The DNA here is from genome assembly GCA_965657775.1 of Verrucomicrobiales bacterium. Classification (GTDB taxonomy): domain Bacteria; phylum Verrucomicrobiota; class Verrucomicrobiia; order Verrucomicrobiales; family DEV007; genus Arctic95D-9. The sequence goes on along the minus strand of CBFHPY010000003.1, from coordinate 349,294 downwards.
TCGAATAGAAGAATGTCACTCCCGTCAGTGAAAGGCTTGTCCTTCGGGTTCCAGCGGCGGGAACCGCCTTTTTTGTCGAGCATCAATTTCCACTTGTCGCGCCGAACGGCGAAGACACCTCCATCGGAATGATGGGTGATCACTCGTTTCTCCAAACCGTGTATTGGCTCGCCATGGATCGCGGGAAGAAAACTGACACTGTCGACGCCTTCCGTATCCGGCAACTTTATCTCAAACAGGTCGGCACAAGTGGCGAGTAAATCGGTTGTGCAGATTGCCTGATCACAAACCGAACCCGCGCTGGCTTGTTCTGGCCAACGCAGGACAAAAGGTACCCGGTGTCCGCCCTCCCAGAGAGTGCCTTTCATACCACGGTAGTGGAGACTGGAGTAGTGCCCCAGTTTGTGCATCAGCTCGAAGTCGACAAATCTTGCCGTGCCGTTGTCGGCAGTGAAAATCACGATGGTGTTTTCTGCTTTGTCGAGTTCGTCGAGAGTCTTGAGGACTTCGCCGACAACCCAATCGGTCTCGATACAGAAATCGGAATATTCGTTGACGCCCTTGCCTTGAAAACCCTCGCTCGGCACAATCGGGGAATGCGGAGAAGGGAGAGGCAGGTAAACGAAAAAAGGCTGTTCCGCATTCTTACGAATCCATTGGGTCGTCTTCTCTGCCAGCCTGGCCAGCACGTCCTGTTGTTCGTATTCCTTCGCTGCCCAACCCGCGTTTGAAGGCTGAGTGTAACCCCTCGCAGTCGCGGCGGATTTGTCTTTGAGAAATTCCAGATCTCCAAGGATGTGCCGATTCTCGATGAAGGCGTGAGGATCCATGTTTAGCGAAGCCGATATCCCAAAGTAATAATCAAAGCCGACATCGAGCGGGCCATTCCTGATGGGCGCCTTGAGATCAATGTTTTCAGGTCGGCTCGATTTCAATTCCTTGCCATCCGCGCTTTGCCAATCCATCCCGAGGTGCCACTTGCCGACACAGGCGGTGGCATAGCCTTGTTTCTTAAGAAAGCTGGCCACCGTCTCGCGCTCCGGAGAAATCAGGTGAGGACTGTGCCCCTGGAGCACGCGGCTTTTCAAACGGGTGCGCCACGCGTAGCGCCCGGTCAGAATGCCGTAGCGCGTCGGAGTGCAAACGCTGGAGTTCGAGTGAGCGTCGGTAAAACGGATCCCTTCCCGAGCGATGCGATCGATATGAGGAGTCGGGATTTTTCCGTTCTCGTTGTAAGCCGAAACATCTCCCGGCCCCATGTCGTCAGCGAGGATGTAAACGATATTAGGAGGGTCCGCTGCCATGGCCTGCCCTGCCAAAATAGCGATCAGGATACTTGTCAGGGGGCTTGTCATGAATTTCTTCATTTTGATCAGGACGGGCGCGCTTCGGGTGAGCGGGTAATAACGTTGTTCAGAATGGTGGAGCGCGACGTGTCGATGGTAAGACTGCTGTGAGTGAAACCGCGTTGCTTGCGTTGCCATTTTTGTATCTCTCTATGAGCAGTCTTTATCAATCTTTTATGGTGTGAACGGTATTCTGGATTTCGCCGATTACATCTGCAAAACCTGGCACGGATCCCCGCTGCGCTTCGCGTCCATTGACGATGGGAGCTAACAGCGCGAGAATCCACCCGAACTGTCAGCGTCTTTTTGTGAAAACATGTGTCACCTTTTTTCAAGATCATTACACGGGCGCTTCGTTTTGGCAGTCGTCATCGCGGCAGTAGTGACTGTGATCGCAGGACAGGACGTTGCGGCGGATCTCGAGTCGACGAAGGTTGAACTTAACCCGACGGAGTTGCATGGCCGGGCGTTGAAAGTAATGGAAAGCCATTGTGTTTCCTGCCACGGACCTGACAAACAGAAGGGCGACGTTCGGCTGGACGCCCTGGAAGCAATTGACCCAGTAGATTTGCAGGATCTGTATACCCTGGCGAAGGAAGCGGTGCACTTAGAGGAAATGCCTCCGAAAAAAGCCGAGCAGCCGTCCAAGGCCGAGCGGAAAATCCTGTTGCAGTGGATGGACAGCCAACTGACGGGCGATGCCGCCAAGGCATTGGCCGAGAAGCTGGAACGTTTTGAATACGGCAATGTGATCAAGCATGAGGACCTGTTCTCCGGCAAACACGCCGAAATGCCTGCCTTCACCTTCGATCGCCGCTGGATCATCAGCGGGTATATCTTCAGTGAAAAGGCCAATCGCCTGCTCGACTACAAACCGTCACGAAAAATCTACGGTAACACGCACGGAGTCCTCGGGGACAGCGGCATCCACTGGAGCCCGAAGACTGAGCACGGCAACAAGTTCCGCAGGACTATCACGAACCCGTTCCTGCTACCCGAGTCTGTCGGCGTGCGCTACTCCATGCACAAGCGCCTGACTACTGGTCACCTGCTGACAATGGTGGGCAATGCCAAGCGCATCGCCGGTCACATGTCTTCCGAAGCGACAATGAAGTCCCAGTACCCGGCGATATATGAGGTGATGAAGACGGAGCTTCAGCATCGGGAAGTCCTGCGCTCCAGGGAGAAGTTTTTAACGGCCCCTACTTACATGGAGCAGCTGCTCAAGGATATCTATGGCAAGGAGCATGAGGCGCTTTTGCCCACGCTTGAGCGTGTTGAAATCCCTTTCCCGGGCATGCGGAAAAGAAAATTCCCCGGGGAGAAAACATATCGCATTCAACGCTCCGAATTCATCAACGGGATGGACAAGCAAGACGTCGACGCGGTGTTCCGAAGCATCGTGACCTACAAGAAGACCCCTTACGTCGTCACAGAGGATTCGGCTAAGGTGAAAAAGGATGACAGCGGCTCGCCTTGGGCACCTTACTTGGACGACCAGCGCGCAGATTATGATAAGATTATCCTGCAGGCCGAAAGCGACTGGGTCAGGCAGGGGGTCTCCGGTAATCGCATTCAGAACCGTATCACATTGATGAAGGTGTTCTGGGATCACTGGGACATGGATCTGATTTACCGCGAAGCGAAGAAGCGCGGCCCTGCACCAGCGTATAGTCCCTTAAATGATGTGGAGATGCAGGTGATCACTGCGATGATCAGAAAGCATCGAAAGAAAGGTGACAGCTACCAGGCGATCATCGAAAAATGCCTGTCCGAATGGGCCGAGTCATTCAAGCAGGAACGCGAGGCGGCAGCCGGTGCAGATGATGCTCGAATCAACGCATTGATCGATGAGTTGTATGCCAGGGTTTTTGAGCGTCCGCCGAGTGAATCGGAGCGTGCTGAGAGCCGCGAACTACTCAAGCTGTTCATGGTCAAACTCGAGAGACAGCAAGCGATTGCCAAGCTGATCGAGTCGTTGATCTTGAATACCGAGTTTGTATACCGCCACGAATTTGGTGCGGGTGCCGCGGATGAGCATGGCCGACGGATGATGTCGCCGAGGGACGCGAGTTATGCGCTCGCCTACGCGCTGACCGACTCAAGTCCGGACGAAGAACTGGTGAATGCGGCAGAGGAAGGTCAGCTCAATACCCGTGAAGATTACGAGCGCGAGGTGCGCCGGATGCTCAAACGCCGCGACCGGTGGACGATCATCGATGAATCGGTGCAGGCGGCTAACCTAAACTCCAGCGTGACGAACCAACCGATTCGCAAGTTGCGGTTCTTCCGCGATTTCTTCGGCTATCCCAAGGCACTCAAGGTCTTCAAGGACGACAGCCGGTTTGGGGCAGGCCGGCACGAGCAGGCAGTGAGTCGGCTGATCGAAGAGGCGGACATGCTGGTCGAGCACATCCTCGAAGAGGACGAGCACATCTTCGAGGCGTTGCTGACGACCGACAAGTTCTACATCTTTCACAACGGCGACAACGCGTCGATGACAGCCGCTTCCGGTGCGCTGAAAAACATTTACGACTACTTCAAGGACAGGGATTGGCAGGAATGGATGCCTGAAGACGTCGCCCCGCACGAGGCTTTCTTGAGAGAGCACTGGGAGTTTCAGCGTGAGAAGGAGGGCGATCACCCCCAAATTCTAAAGAAGCTCCAGCGAATGATGGCCGGACTTGAGCTGCACTTCAGTGAAGGACAATCCGGCGCTCTGCCATACATGAAAAACGGTATGGGATTCTGGCATGGCGGCCCGGTGCTCGGCCGGTCCGGACAGCAGATGCGTGGCGAACAGGTCACAACCTACTGGAACCTCGACTGGAGAACATGGGACTATCCCGGCCACCAGCCTGCGCAAATCCCCAACCGCAAGGGCCTACTCACCCATCCTGCCTGGCTCATCGCTCACTCGCAAAATCTGGAGACTGATCCGATTCACCGGGGCAAGTGGGTGCAGGAAAAGCTTCTGGCTGGGACCATTCCCGATATTCCAATCACTGTGGATGCGGTGATTCACCCGGATAAAGAAAAGACTCTGCGCCAGCGCATGGAAAACCGCACTGGCGATTCCTACTGCTGGCGCTGTCATCAGAAGATGGATCCGCTAGGATTTCCATTTGAAAATTACGATGACTTTGGCCGCTACCGCACGGAGGAAAACCTCGAGCACCCGGAGAATCTGATCAAGGAGGCAAAACGGGACGAGCTCAACGAGTTTGGTGCTTCGCTTGCAGAATATAAAACCCTGCCGGTTGATGCCCGCGGCGTATTGAAAGGGACGGATGACCCAAAACTTGATGGTGACGTCAAAGATGCGTTTGATCTAATCGACCGCTTGGCAAAGTCCGACAAGGTCCGTCAGTCGATCATCCGCCACGCCTTCCGCTACTTCCTGGGCCGCAACGAAACGCTATCTGACTCCAAAACGCTTATCGATGCGGACAAAGCTTATCTCGAAAGCAATGGTAGCTTTGATGCGGTGATTGTTTCCCTTCTGATTTCTGATTCATTTATTTATCGCAAACCTAGACATGAGAATGACTCGAAATAGACGCGAATTCTTCAAGAAGACTGCACTTGGTACTGCCGGTCTGGCGCTGACCCCGTCCTTCAATCACTTGTTCGGAGCTCCAGCCGACGGCGCTGCAATGACTCCACATCGGTTCGTGTTCGTCCGCAAATCGAACGGCAACCTGACCAATCAGTTTGGTCTACCTTCGTTCTCGACCGAGGAACTCAAGAAGCACGAAGAGAAGCAACTTTTTGAAGTGGCCCTCGACAAGCACGAGCTACCCGGCTGGCTCAATGCCTTGGACGGGTACAAGGAGAACATGACTATCCTGCACGGCATCTCGATGTCGGTCAGCGGCGGCGGACATTACTCGTATTCCGGCTGCATGGGCGCTTTTAAAGCGGGCCGCAACGTGCTGAGCAACATCAAGAGGGCAACGATCGACTTCGAGTTGGCAAAGTTGTTTCCTTCTCCATTCGGACACATCGAAATGTCGCTGGCGGTGCCGCACGGACGCGATCACCGGACGGGGATCGTCTCGGGGTATTCCGCACCTGCTCCGCAACAGCGCAATTACTGCTATGCCGATCCGATGACGGCCTACAATGAATTATTCAAGTCGGTGACCAATACGGATGAAGTTGCCTCGGACAATGCGCTGTTAACCTACCTCCACGGTCAGGAAAGCCGTCGTATGAGTGGTCTCGATGGTGATGAGCGTTTGAAGATCGGCGATCAGGTAGATTCGCTTCAGTCGATTCGTGACCGGAATACCAAGGTTGCAGCTTTAGGTGATGTCATCAAAAAGCATCTGCCCGAGATCGATCCCATTCACACGAACGGTGGTCCGGATGCCACCCTGCCCCAAAAGCAGGCCGCCTTCACCGATGTCATCGTTGCCGCGCTTGCTTCCGGACTGACGAACGTGGTGACTTACACGATCGATGATTTGGGGACAAACATCACCTCGCTTCCGGAAAATGACGAAAAGACAAACATTCACGCCGTGGGACACGGTCAGGGTGGGCGTTCGGCCTTCATGCGTGATGTCATCAAGACACATCACATGAAGCAGGTGAACACTTTGGTTACACGATTTAAGGCGATCCCAGAGGGAAAAGGCACGATGTTCGACAACACCACGATCATCTACATGCCCGAGACTGGTTCCGGTCACCACGGTCCGGACACAGAGGCTCCCATGGTCATCATGTCCGGTAAGAATTCCAAGCTCGACATCGCTGGTCGCTACATCCGCTTGCCGTTCCATGGCACCAAGGGCCACAAGACCCTGAGTAACTGGTATACCACTCTGCTCAACGCCTTCGGCAACCCGATCGAGCACTACGGTGACCTTGATCTAACCATGCAGCGCAACCGCCTCCCGCAGGAGGGCTCGATTCATCAGTTCCTGGCCTGACTGGATAGCGACTTCGGGTCGCTCCGCCGCCGCACGCTCTCAAAAGGGCGGGTGGATTCAAGGGCGTCGCAGACCTGGATCTCTCGGAACAATCCGCATCACTCGTAAATGTTCTCCATCTGCCATGCCTTGAGCGAGGTCAGCTTGGCGGGATTGCCGATGGCGCGGAGAGAGACTCCGGTGCTGTTCTCAAGTCCGGGATAAACGCGGACGGCGGCGCACTGGCCGTTGATGAAAACTTCGACGATGCTTTTGTCGATGAAGACGCGCATTTTGATGGTCTTCTCCTTTTGAGTAGGACGGGCGCGACCTCGGGTGAGCGGGCGATGACGTTGTTCAACGTGCTGGAGCGCGAGGTGTCGATGGTCAGACTGCCATGGGTGAAAACGCGCTGCTTGCGGTCGCGGCGGGGGCCGTCTTTTACTTTCATGCCGCTCTCGGGATGAAAGAGAATGCGGGTGAACTCTTCAGCGTCGGGGGAACGAAGCACGTTCAACTCGATGAGCTTGGCGTTCTCCGGTTCGATCTCGAGTTGGAGCTCCATGGCATTGCCCTGGATGTTTTCGAACACGATTTCCTCGTTCTTGGGCAGGGGCCGATGAGTGAACCCAATACAGTTCCCCAAAGTGCGGCGCTCATGGCAAAGCCGTGAACAGCAGGGCTCAAATCCCAGAGCCCCTGAATTGTTTGTTCGGCACCAGAAATCACCACGGTATCAAAACCGAAGAGAAAACCAGCCAGGGAAGCGGTGAGAGACCAAAAGAAGAGTCGAGATGTCATAGTAGGAAAGGAGAACGCGTCAGCCTGTCGGTGTTCCCGAGAGCAATTGCTTCTGTACGGAAGTGGCGGCCTCACAACAAAGGCTGCCCAATTCAGGAAAATGTTCGGGCTTCACCCGAAAGGCGGGACCGATCACGGTCAGCGCCGCTGCCGGAAAGTCGTGTTGATCGAAAATGACTGCCCCTGCACAGCGAATACCTTCAAGCCCTTCCGCCTCATCGGTTGCATAGCCCCTCTCTCGAACTTCGAGTAAATCTGCGATGAGTTGTTTGCGAGTCGCGCGTGTTGTCGGCGTGTATTTCTTGAGCTTCACCTCATCGAGATAAGCATCCAACTCGCCCTCGGGGAGCGAAGCTAAAATCGCTTTTCCGGGAGCACAGGAATATGCCGGAACACGAGTGCCGATTCGCCCCGCTACCTTGATCGGTTGATCGGACTCACATTGTTCAAGAACGAGAATTCGTTGATTCACAAAGGTAACCAACTGGGCCGTCTCCCCGGTTTCGTCCCGCAGTTGTTTCAAAGCGCCCCAGGCACAAACAACAAGACTCTTGTCGTTGATCTGAGGTCGCGCTAGGTCGCCGACTCGATTGGTGAGAACTAAGTGCCGATCTTCCCTTCGCTCCAACCACTCGCGCTGAACCATCGTATCGATAATCCGCGTTGCCGAATTCAGCGGTAAATCCAGCTCTCGGGCGAGCTGAGAAGCACTCTTCCCATCCCGGTGACGACCCAGCAATTCAAGGATCGCAAGCGCACGATCTGCACCGGGAGAAGCGGCGTCTAAATGGAGAGAGACAGGTTGTGCTGAAGACTTATTCATTCCGTATTTGGAATCAGTTCTTTATTTGGAACTTACTTTCAAGGCAAAAATGTCATTTCTCCGGCGTATTTGCGATCGGCGAACATCTCAATGTTCAGCCATTACCTTGGATGCTGCAGACAACCCCTAGAGTCTGATCAGTGACTTCCGGTCGGTGAGAATTTGCAGATGGAAGAATAAAAGGCCAAATAGGAACGGGAAACTCCAATGGCACGCCCGTAGGGATTGGCTTTGCTGCGCTCCGCCTGTCTACGCTGACTTCGGCTCGAACTGCGTTCTCATCCCGACGGGAGATATTGAGTTTTTCCTGAACGGAAAAATGGCACACCCGTAGGGATTCGAACCCCAAACCTCCTGATCCGTAGTCAAGCGCTCTATCCAGTTGAGCTACGGGTGCTTTGCCAAAGGCTTTCAAATCCTTCGGGATTTGAAGAGCGGTAATTTGCGCGTGTTTTTGAGGATGACAAGCGAAAATTCCAAAGGATCGTCGGGCCGACTCAGTCACGCGTTCCCTGACTTGAAGAAAGGGATCCTCTACCGTTTGCTGAAGTCAATTCTCTCAGAAGCCCCATGAAGACATCTCCCATCCTCACGATCGTCAACTCGGTAGCCGCGTTGTTATTTGCGATCTTTGCGTATCTTCAAACCAACGACATCGATCCGGAGATCTACTATCGCTCCTCCAGCCTCGATGCAGTTCTTTGGTGCCTTTTCTACGGATTGATTGCGGTGTTCTTTGTCGTCGCCATCTTTCGTCGAATTTCCAAGTGGTTGCTGGTTGTCTCGATCTTTGCGTGCCTGGTCGAGATGGGGACAACGCTCCCCGGTCTAATTGAAAACCTCACTGGAGAATCGGAATTTACAATGACTGGAGCAAGCATGTCAGCCGAAGATCCCCGAGTTGAACTCTCCCGGGAATTCTTCGGCGCTGTGATTGCTCTCGCCGGGGTGCTAGGTCTGCTCTTTCAGCAGAAGAAGAAGACCGCCTGAATCACTTCGCGGCTACGATGCGGAAGATCTTTCCGCGCCAACCAAGAACGAGGGCCTCTCCGTTCTCGTCGGGACAAAACGCTGTTGGCTGAACCGTAGGATTCTTCAAATCCTCAGGTTTTTCGATCTCATGATTGGCGACCGTCTTCTTCTGATCGGCATCAAGCTGAAGCGCCCAGAGATTACCGAAACGCCAGTCCCCATATAGAAACGTGCCCTGAAGCGCCGGAATCGCCTCACCTCGATAAACAAAGCCGCCTGTAATACTGAGCCCTTCAGTCCGGGTGTATTCATGAACCGGCTCGATAAACTCGGCGCCTTTAGGGGCTCCTCCTTTTTTCCCGAGAGCAGCCATCATCGCATCTCGTGCATAGAAATCGTAGGCTGCCTCTCGGATCTCCCATCCGTAGTTGCCTCCCTTTTCCACTAGATTGATCTCCTCCCAGAGATCCTGACCCACATCTGCGAGAAAGAACGCACCAGTTTCGGGATCAATATCCGCTCCCCATGGATTCCGGAATCCAAAGGCATAGATTTCAGGGCACGCATTCGGCGTCTCGCGAAACGGGTTATCGTCTGGAATTCCGTAAGGCAAGGAAGCGGTACGAGTATCCACGTCAATTCGGAGCACCTTACCGTTCCAGCGCGTCAGCTTCTGGGACAACATGAAAACTCCGTTCTTCATTCCTCCATCACCCACGCAGAGATAGAGAAGTCCATCCTGAGGTCCGAAGAGAATGTTTCCAGAATTGTGATTCCACTCAGGCTGCTGCACTTCGAGAAGAATGCGCTCACTTTTCGGATCAGCTGCATCGGGGCTGTCTTCAGAAACCGAATATTCGGCGAGAACGAGACGCTTGGGGCCCTGCCGGGAGAAGGTCACATAGAATTTGCCGTTCTCTTTGTATTCGGGATGAAAGGCAAGACCGAGGAGACCTTCCTCGAAATCCTTCTCCACTTGGATCGCTGAGGTCAGGTCGAGAAATGTCGATGCATCGGAAGCGCTTTCATTGGAAGGAAGAATGCGAATTTTCCCGGTTTGCTCGACAAGGAAACGACGGTCGGTTCCGTCGGCAGGAACCTCGACACTAATGGGACGCTCGATCTTCAAGTTTTGATAGATCTGCTCGAGCTTCACCGCAGGCGATTCCGCATGAAGAGACGGGGCTCCAAAACCTGTAAAAGCGAAACCAAGCGCATAGGCGAAACCAGAAAGAGAAAGAAGATGTAATCGAATCATTCCGAGAAGATAAGGAACCTCTCGAGAAAAGGCAACAGTTGTCCCCGTCGCGAAAGTGCCATACGCTCCGACCTTCTTACTGCCCCCGTCTGCTTCGTCATGCGCCTCCTTTCCAGAAAAGAAATCGCCCGACTTTCCCGAGATCGAAGGTTTCTCCTTCGCACCTCAATCCTGATTACGGGGATTTCGATCACCCTCAGCCTGGCCCTCTCGATGACGTCGAGCTGCAAACCAAACTCGCTCAGGGTCGGAGTCAACATTGAGGATCTGGCCGACGAGTTCGCCGGCATGATCGGGAATAATGAGCCCGAAACGCTGGAAGAATGGATTGAACGAATTCGCTTCGAGCAAATGATCGGCCCCACCGCGATCGAGCCTGACTGCACGTGGATTGAATTTCCACGGTCGGACGATCTCGCTGATCTCTCGGAGATCGATCTTCCCGAGTCGGTAAGCACCGATACTCTCCGCGCTCTTGAGATCCTGCATAAAGGGCTCGTCGGGGGGGATCTCGCACTTTCGATAAAGGAAATGGAAAGCCTCGCTGAGACCGTTCCCTATCGGAATGAGTTCCTCGGTGATCTCTACTTCCTGTCAGAAAACTACGGTGGAGCGGTCGAGGCCTTTCTCCGTGAACTTGACTATCGCCCCGAAGACACCGCCTACGCTGCGAGAAGCGTGGTCGCGTCCGCCTCGAAAGCTAAAGATCAAGGGCAACTTTCCGGACACCTCCGCAACCCACAGATCAAACCGTGGATCTTTCCCGCAGAAAGAATGCGCCATTTTGCAGATGCTCGCGACATTGGTGGTGTCGCGATCGCGACCGCCGAGCTTGAATTATTGTCCTTATTCCGAAGTAGCGCGATCCCCGCACTCGGTATCGCTGCGATCTGGTTTCTGATCCTGATGCCCTTCTGGGAGATTCACCGGACCCGTATCCTGGCTGCCGTGGTCGCATTCGCTCTAGGAATCTTGAGTGCATCGTTGACGATGTTTTTTGTCATCGTTCAGGAACGAATCCAGGGGTTCGACTTCTATCCCAGCTCCCCTCCTCTCACCCAGTTTCTCTACTTTGTGACCGGGGTTGGGCTGCGCGAAGAGACTCTCAAGATGCTCTGTTTTCTTCCCATCGCCTGGTGGGCCATTCCACGGAAAAGTGATATCGAAGGAATGATGCTTGCAGCAATGGTAGGCCTCGGCTTTGCATTCAAAGAGAACATCCTCTATCTCGATTCCGGACTGAGTTCCTATGTAGGCTGGATCCGATTCCTCACTGCAAACGCACTGCATTTCTCTCTCACTGGCATCGCGGGGTACTACCTATTCCGGATGCTTCGTCGAAGAGGGCACGGCTGGGAAGAATTCCTTGCCAGCTTCATTGCCGTCGTCCTTGCACACGGGGTCTACAATTCCATCCTCGCCATGCCAAGCCTCGACAGCTACTCGAGACTCAGCCCCATCCTCATCGCGCTGATCGCGTATCAGTTCTTCGATCCGCTTCGCGGAACGATGGACACGAAAGGGATCGCACACCGCATTTCTCCATTGGGCGTATTCGTCATTGGATCGGTTGTCCTGACGTGCCTCGTCCTGATTTTCTCCTCCCCTGGCACGCCTTATCGCTACGCCCTGAGCGCTTTTCTCGCCAGTGTCGCCGGCATGATCCCACTTGCCTTTGCCTTCATCAGTCGCTTCCGCGATCTGTAGCAGGGACGGCCTGCAAGGCATAAGTCTCACTCGCAGTTTTCTCGATAAAGTCAGATAGTTCCCCTCCGCCAAATCGACGAAAAAGCCCAAGTTGGGATTCATGGCAGGCCAACGCTTCTTCACGAAGCTCTGCATATGAAGAAGCATCAAAGGATAAGTGAACCGGGTCATCCCAGTTGATCAGACGAGGAATCTGATGCCCAGGCTGCCGCGCGAGGAAGGTCAGCCATGTGCCACCGAGCCCACGGCCATTCCGAATTCTTTTGACCGATTCGAAGACAAGAAGATGGGCTGGATGCCAATATTCTCCACAGCTTCCGTGCGAAAGAATTAAGTCTGCTCCGGCAAGAATATCCTGGAGGTCCATCGCAAGATCTGCAGACGAAACCGCGGGAGCAAAGACCCGATATCCTTTTGCGGTTGGATCGATGTAGTCGAGGAACCTGAGTTTCTGAACTCCCAGAACCTCACAGGCCTTTCTCATTTCCTCTTCTCGGCACTGACCGAGTGATTCTCTCGTCCCTCCTCCGGTCGGCCCTCCCTCCCCCCGGGTTAGGCAAAGGATCTCGACTGTCACTCCAAACTGCACCAACGAAGCAATCAATCCCGAGCAGAAAGTTTCGTCGTCAGGATGAGCAATCACGACTACGGCTCGGTCCAAACGCCCAAGCTCCCTCCAATCGGAGATCGACGTGGTATCGTCGAAAGACAAGAATCTCCTGCGCAGCTTTCGAAGTCGCACCCGATAAAAGATCGGATCAATGGATCGCTGCCAAATTTTTCGGAGAATTCGTATCATCTTGATCGCCATCGCAACCAGTAAATCGTAGCACATGTTCACGGAGGATCGCCATGAATGTCTCCGGTCTGAACTGGTCCATCGAAGCGATCAATTCTCCTCGGAGTTCTTCAACTCTTTAAGGAGCCTGAAGCAGCACGATAATCTTTTCAACCGCCTCAGATTCCTCTCCGGACTGCAGTTCGGGAAATCCTAAAATTCCTCCAGCTCCACCCGAATCGGGAACAATGGAGACACAATCCATCGAAGCCATCTCAGCAACAGCGATATCAAATTCTTCGATTCGTCAGGCATGCAAAGCAAACCTCTGGGAAGCGAGAATTTCCTGCTTCTTTATCAGGCTTAAGAATCCTTCCGGTGTGATCCAGTCATGACGTTCAATCGCCTTGGCGATGCGTTGACTGTAGCTTGAGTCATCGATAGCGCCGATCAATCTCAAGGTGACCGGATACCCTTTCTCTTTGACTTGAGAGAGAATCGAAATGTTTCGCTCAAACTCTTTCTCTGTCACAACTCGGTCCTGCGTCAAATCGATTCATGTTTCAATCACCAAGCACGAATCAAACCCAGATCTGCCTTTTAATATCAAAATTATTATTATTGTTATAAATCCGATTTCTTAAAATGCCCTTTTCAAGCCAATTGCTTAAATTTCCATAATTTATATAATTAACGACTCGGAAAGCGCGTCATCTACGAATCGTCTAAAATTACGGTGAATCACCGACCGATGATTTGCATGAGAATCGAGAGGGAGTAAGGTTCACTCGTGCGTGAGAGTTCTTGAAAGATCAGTGTTTTTCTCCTCCCGCGCGCACCTCGACCCACTCAGGATGAAGTATCTCCGCTCTCTATCGCTCCTCCTCTTTCTCTGTGTCTCTTCTGCAATAGCGCAGCCCGCGGCCCCCGAATCGCCAGCGGAACCCGCCGTCCCCGCTCCCGCTGGACCCACAGCAGTGGAAACGGCACAGTCCATTCTTGACTATCTTCTCGAGGGCGGCCCCTGGCTGATGGTACCTCTGGCAGCCCTTTCCTTTATCGCGGTGCTGCTGATCATCTTTTATCTCTTCACGATCCGACAAGGTGCCGTGGTCAGCGACAAGTTCATGAATGCGGCCGATGCCTTGATTCGAAAGCAGGACTACCTCGGGCTGATTGCAGTCTGCAATCGCCAGAACGAGTGCATCGCTCGAATCGTTTACAAGACTCTCGACTTCGCGACAAAAAACCCGACCGCGAGTTTTGATGAGGTCAGAGAGGTTACCGAGGCAGAGGGAACTCGCCAGGCCAGTATCCTGAACAATCGGATCAGCTACCTCAATGATATCAGCCGAGTTGCTCCTATGATCGGTCTTTTCGGTACTGTCGTCGGAATGATTAAGGCGTTCGAAAGTATCGGAAAGTCTTCTGGCGTCCAGCACATGGAGCTAGCTCCGGGTGTTGCTCAAGCACTCGTCACGACAGCAGCTGGACTCGTCGTCAGTATCCCTGCTCTAATTTTCTATTCCCTTTTCCGCGGCAAAGTGCAAAAATTGATCGCTGAGCTTGAGGCTGCCATGACTCATATCATGGCGCTGCTCGCGGCGCAGTATAAACGCGCTAACTACCGCGCCAGCACAAAAAGAGAGACAAGCGAGAGCGCCGAGTAGCGTTCTCGATTCTCTTCACTGGCTTCATGAAATTCCGCGATACTAATATTCAACAGGGAGCTGAGCTCGAGCTCGCTCCCATGATCGACGTGGTTTTTCTTCTCCTCATTTTCTTCATCGTGACCTGGCAATTTGCTCGCTTTGAGCGGGATATGGATATCTCCGTGCCTGCCGCCGAAGAAGCCGAAGACACCGATCGTCAGACCGGCGAGATTATTGTGAACGTTCGCGAAGACGGATCCATCATTTTGAATGGTCGAACCGTGACCGAATCAGAACTACTCAACAAGCTCAAGGCGATATCAGAAGCCTACCCCGATCAAGCCGTCATTCTGCGAGGATCCTCGGAAGCAAATTTTCAGGCCATTATCAACGTGCTCGATCAGATCAAGAAAGCCGGCATCTGGAATGTCGCTTTCGCCACCACCAACCCTTCCAACTAGCGAACTGGACATGATGAGAGAACTCCGGGCTATTCTTCGCTTTTCCGGCCGGACCGAATGTTCCGCAGCATTTATCTTTCTCGCTCTCCTGATCGGGCTCTCCTGGGCACCCTCAGCGGCTTCGGCTCAGCCCACGGGAGATTCTGTAGAAGATGTCCTTGCTTACGCGGACCTGCTTTTCAGTAAAGAGCAGTATCCGATCGCTGCTCAACAGTATCAGACCTTCATCAAAGAGAATCCGGGTAGTGCGAATCTCCAGGTCGCGTGGTTTCGCTTGGGAGAGTGTTATCTCAAAGTCAATCAGGTCGCGGAAGCGATTCAGTCCTTCGAGTATCTCATCCAACAGTTCAAGAGAGGACCTTTTGTTGGTTCGGCCGCCTACCGCCTTGCAGTCCTTCGCTTTAACGAAAAGCAATACGTCAACGCCTTGAGCTACTTCAAAGTGGCCAAAGATGAACTGACGAACGAGAAGGCAAAGCTGCAGGCGCAATTCTACTACGCTCGCTCGCTCCAACTGACGCTCAAACCAAAGGAAGCTCTTGATCAGTACGAGACGATGCTCTCGCAAGCCCCTAAGGAAGAAAACCCGTTTTACGAGCGAGGTATGCTCGAATCCGCTCGGCTCTTTTTCGAACTGGGGGATACCGAGAAAGCACTCGAGAGTTTCACCTCGCTGGCCGAAACGGCGACAACAAAGGAATATCGCGAAGAAGCAATTGTTCGCGGCGGACTACTCGCAGCCGAGGTAGGACAGCCCGAGGTCAGTCAGAAGTTACTCGATCAAGCCCTGAAATTCTCTGACACGAGCCCATGGAAATCGCTCGCTCAAGTCGGAGCGATCTTTAATGCGTTCTCCGCCGAAGACTACGATCGAGTCATCGGACTATATAACACCGGAGCCTACAGTGCCCCCGACGAATCACGTGCCAAGATGCTTCTGATTGTTGGCCACTCGTTCCGCATTAAGGGAGACCTCGAGTCCGCCCTCCGGCTCTACACTCTCGTTGAAGGAAAGTATCCTGAAAACAGTGAAGGAATCGAAGCGGGCTACCGCCGCCTCCAGATTCTTCATCAACAGGCCGATCCGAAACTTCCGGACGCAGCCAAGGCATTCGCAGACAAGCAACGCCGTATTGATCCCGAAAACAGTTACGTCGACATGGCGATGCTCATGAAAGCAGAACGGCACTTCAGCCAGGCCGAGAAGTCGGCAAGTGGGCCGGGTTCCGAATTTGCCAAGAAGCAATTCAAAGACGCGGCGCAAGCCTACAAGATGGTTCGCCTTGAGAATATCGACGAGAAATACCGGGAAGTCAGTCTCTATAAGATGGGATGGTCCGAAATCGAATCCGACAATGTTCAGGAAGGGCTCCTCACTTTGACTCGATTTGCGAAGCTGCATCCCAACAGTCCCCTTGCCTCCTCTGCCATTGCAAAGCGAGCGATGGCTTATCAGGCACAGGGCGATCACCAATTCGCTCTCGGCGATTACCGAGCGATCGCGAAACAGTATCCAGATGCGCCGGAAGTCGAGTTTTCTCTGCAACAGATTGCCCTGATCCTCGCGCATCAGCGCAAGACTCCGGAGATGATCAATGCATACAATGAGCTTCTCGAAAAATTCCCCAACACGAATGGTGCCGGCGAAGCACACTACTGGATCGGGGTTGGATACTTCGAGCTCGATCAGCATCAGCAAGCAGTTCCCCCACTCACCAAAGCTCGTGACCTTGATCCCGAATACGAAGACAAAGCGACGCTCCGTATCGTCATCAGTCAGTATCAACTCGAAAACATCGATGAGTTAGCCAAGAACGCGAAACGCTACATCGAAAACACTCCGGCCCCCCAACCTGATAATCCTAATCAAGCGGTCAAGAAGCGCGCCGATATTCCTCCACAGGTAGTCGAGTATCTCGGACGAAAACTAGATGCCTCGGATGATTTTGAGCGAGCAGAGTATTTTCTCTCCGAGATCTGTGACCCCGCCCAATCAGAGAGCACCAGCGCGGCGATCTGGAAACTTCTCGCGGAGGCTCGGATGCAACTCAAGAAACATCGTCCTGCAATCGAGGCTTACGACCAGTTCCTAGTCCAGACAAAGCGGCCCAGCGAAAGAGCCAGCGCCTATCTTCAGCAGGGAATCGCTCAGTTCTGCCTCCGTGATTTCGAAGCGTCCCGCGCCTCAGCACAGGAGAGCCTTCGCTCTCAGAAGGAAGGACGCACGAATGCCGAAGCCCGACTTCTCCTCGGAGACATCGCAGCTGCCAACGGCGATTTCGAGCAGGCAGCACGCGATTACCTCGTGGTAAGCCAGATTTTCAGCGATCCAGATGTCACGCCGCGTGCCCTCGCTAAAACGATCAACGCCTACGAGTCCCTTGGGCAGCAGGAAAAAGCACGCGGACTTCGCGAAGAACTCGAGAAGAAATTTCCGGACTACACCTTTCCCGAAAAGCTTGGATACGACTGCTGAACGGCGTCAGAGGATAAATTTCAGAGTTCACTCGGACTCCGTCGGATCTACACTCTCGGAAGAGGAATCCACTTCTTCTTGCATCAACTCAACTGGCTTAGGCTCGATCTTGTCAAGAAGTTCATTGCTGACCGGCCAACATTCAGGTTCGAGTCGAATTGTTTCGGGCGTAGTCACGACAATTTTGGCCTTGGCCCCGAACTCGTGAGTACGGAGACGAAAGGGCTCTCCAATATTGATGGGTGACCGCAGCGTCACCAGAGGAGTGGCAGTCACGATCATGGTAACCTCATCAGGACGGTCGATATGAAGAACCGCGGCACAAAAGGTCGACTCCGGCACTTCGATGAGGCTCCCCTCAAGCAACTCGAACTCTTCGCTCAGATCCAATACAGGAAGAACGAGATCAAGAACGAGATCCGGAAACGTCGTCGAAGCGGCACGAATGACCCGGCCGACAGAAAAGACATCACCCTCCTCCAAGCTCTGAACGGAGATCACTCGATACTCCCCGGAAATAAAAGTGACATCCTCAGCGTCCACAAAATTCTTAATGTAGGAGCGCTTTCGAATGCCGTTGTATACCCCCAACCCGGTAGGAGTAAGAGGATAGACTTCCGCATAGAGATCCTTAGCCGAATAAAAGTCACCTCGAGGCGCGGCCACAGGGGTAAATCCCTTGATCGGATCCAGCTTCTCGAGTCGAGAAAGCAACTTGTAGTTCATCGGATGCTCCGGCTGACCGAAGACCCACATGCAAAACGACCAGGAGGCGAAATTCAGCCCGATGAGAACAGCAATCGCGGCCATCCAGAGAATGTGATTCCCACTTCGATAGCGTCCCTCATCCTGCTCCCTTGAATTTCGGGAGAAAGAACTTTCGTCCGTGATTGCTTCCATCGTCTTGATCAATCCGAGTCTGCGGACCCTCCGCAAACTTCACCATCCATTGTTTCCGGATCGTAACTCGCCTCTGCTCCAGCGCGGGCCGGCTCAAAGGAAGTTCCACAACCACAACTGCGGGCGGCGTTCGGATTCTCAATCTTAAATCCAGAATCGTTCAACGCGTCAACATAGTCGAGGAGACATCCATCGAGATAGGGAAGACTCTCGGCATCGATAAACACACTCGTTTCATTCTTCTCAACCACGAGATCCCCTTCTGCATGAGCGCCGATCTGCATCGCATAGGACATCCCGGCACAACCTCCTTTTTCAACGAGGAGACGAAGACCTTTCTCATCAGGTGAGAAACCTTTTTCTTCGAGAAGAGAGAGCAAATGCTCGGCAGCAGAGTCAGATACTTGGACCATAACAGCAGGGAATACGAAAATAGTATACTTGGAGACGGAACATTCCCAAATCATTTCGGGTTGCGTTCCTCCGTCCCCCGATCTCAGTTGCAGTCTCCATTTGCCTCTTCGCAGATCATGGGAAAAATCAAACTCCTCCCCGAAGCCCTCGCCAGCCAGGTCGCTGCTGGTGAAGTTGTAGAACGTCCTGCTTCGGTCGTCAAAGAACTTGTCGAGAACAGCATCGACGCGGGCTCTTCAAACATTGAGATCCTTATCCAACGGGGCGGAATCGCCCTCATCCGAGTTTCTGACGACGGCAGTGGGATGAACCGAGATGACGCGCTCATGTGCCTCGAGCGCAACGCGACGTCGAAGATTCGCACAAAAGACGACCTCGCTGCGATTCATACCCTCGGATTTCGGGGAGAAGCAATCCCCAGTATAGCCAGTGTTTCCAAATTCCAACTCACCACTCGAGAAGCCGATTCTCTCACCGGCACCGAAATCGTGATCAACGGGGGCAAAGTCGTCAGCGTTCAGGATTGCGGAGAACCTCCCGGCACCCAGATCGAAGTGCGATCACTCTTTTACAATCTCCCCGCCCGCCGGAAATTTCTCCGCACTGAGAACACGGAATACTCGCACCTGGAGCAAGTCATCAAGACTCAGGCAATTGCCCATGAGAATATCCGCTTTTCTCTCGTTCGCAACGATCGTCTGGCTTTTCAGCTTCCTGCTACCTCCAGTCTGCGGGAACGAATTGGCGGGCTGGTCGGAACCGATCTCGCGGGACGACTCCTCGAAATCGAGCCCACCGAGCACAAGGGAGTTAAAGTCCGTGGACTCATCGGCCCTCCCGGCATGGGGCGCAGCGATCGGCGGCAACAGCTCAGCTTCCTGAATGGACGCCCCGTCGAGGCCGCCATCATTACCCGAGGTTTGCGCGAGGGATATCACACGGCTCTGATGAAAGGACAATATCCGGTCACTTTCCTTTTTCTGGAAACGGACCCGACAGCAGTGGATGTCAATGTTCACCCTGCTAAGCGTGAGGTCCGATTTCACGATGGATTTGGGGTGCAGGACGCGATAGTTGCGGCCGTCCAGAAAACTCTCCGGGAGAGAATGACCCGTCCGGTTTCAGGAGTCGGACTCACGGGTGGAACTGGAAAACCAGATCCCTCTCCCTCAGCGGTCCAGCCTGACCTTCTTCCCGAAAACGAACAACGTTCTCTTCGCAATGACTGGGGCGATCTGGCTCGGAACCCGACCACTTCTCACCAGGTTAACGAGAGCGTCGCAGAACTCTTTACTGCAACCGAAAGAAAGAGGGCCGAAGAAAATGCTAGTGGCGAGGGTTCCACGACGCATCAGGGTCCAGTTACCACCGCTGAGGTTGCGGACCGCGAGGTCGAGGACCCAACTCCGTTGGCGCCGCCATCTGTGGAATCGCCCAACGAGGCACTGGATTCTCCCGAAGACCCGCGTCGAATGAAGCCGTCCGACTATCGGCTTCTCGGTGTTCTCGGAAAACTCTACGTGCTTCTCGAAAGCAAAGAAGGGCTCGTTCTCATGGACCAACACGCCGCCCATGAGCGTGTCCTCTTCGAGGAAATGAAGCAACGGATGGAGAATGAAGAAGTTCCCTCGCAACGCTTGCTCGCTCCTATCATGGTCGAGCTCACACCCAACGACTTTGATTTGATCGAGAAGAACCTGGAGACCCTTCACAAACTTGGACTTTCGGCGGAACCATTTGGTGGCAACACGCTCAAGATCGACGCGCTGCCGACCTTCTTGAAAAGCGACGATCCCGACAGCTTTCTGCAAGCCGTCATCGAGGAAATCCGATCAGCAAGTGATCGCATGTCAAAGCTCCGACTTGGGGAAGACATGATCGCCACTACGGTTTGTCGTCATGCGGTGAAAGCGAACGACCCGCTTCACGATCGTGAACTGCAAAACTTGCTCGAAGATCTTCTTGAGTGCGACATGCCCTACTGCTGTCCTCACGGCCGCCCTACCTTGATCCAGATCAACTATGGCGAGCTGGAGCGGAAATTTGGCCGGCGAGCGTGATTCCCGCCACCCGGGACATGGGGCACCACATTGTGAATCACTAACGATTGTTGGTCTCCTCTGGGATGAAGTGAAGGACGAAATGAAAAAGGAGTTGGAACTACCCCGTTTTGCCCGGTGCCTCGTCAGCTCCCGATCTGGAAAATATGCGGCAGCAATGTGGGGTGAAACCTACCGACAGCTCCCGATCTGGAAAATATGCGGCAGCAATGTGGGGTGAAACCTACCGACAGCTCTGGATCCGGGAAATCAGGATAGGCAAACGCATCGCGGCACTGGATGGATTTGGAATGCGGGAGACCGATGACTATGTAGATTCGATCCTTTCCTCAGCGGACGAAAGTCGAATCGCAGCATGGAACGACCATGGCCGATTGGCAGTCTGGCGCACAGGGATTCAAAATGACCTCCCAGGGGCATGTCGCCGGCGAAAAGGGCTAGGTCATGTTCACTCGCAAAAAGGAGCTCGTTCTGCGCAATTCCTGACCTTGACCTCCAAGGGGCTCTCCGGCACTCTTGCCCTGCATGAAATCCCTGTTTCTATCTCTCGCTTTCTTTATTTCTCTCGCCTCAGTTCACGCAGCCGAGAAGAACGTCATTTTCATCATCACAGATGATGAATCCCCCACCCTTGGTTGCTATGGTGATCCTATTGCCAAAACTCCTGCGATCGATGCGATTGCCGCCGACGGCACCCTCTTTCTGAAAGCGTTTGCCACGACTGCGAGCTGCTCTGCGAGCCGCTCGGTCGTCATGTCAGGATTGCACAATCACCGCAATGGCCAGTATGGCCACCAGCACAGCTACCACAAGTTCGAGTCCTACAAGAGCGTTGTCAGTCTCTCTCTTCCCCGGGTCATGGCGGGGGCAGGATATCGCACTGGGCACATCGGGAAATATCATGTCGGTCCTGAGCAGGTCTACCGCTACGAAACATATCTCAAAGGAAATGGACGAAACGCGGTCGAAATGGCTGAAACCGCGAAAGACTTTCTCACCGAGAAAAGCGAGAAGCCGTTCTTCCTCTACTTCGCCACTTCCGATCCTCACCGGGGCGGAGGGAAGGACAAGACGTCAGAGAGGGAACTTAAGCCTGATCTTTTCGGGAACAAACCCAATCGCGGATCGCACGACGGCGTGGATGAAGTCTTCTACGACCCTGCCGAACTCCCTATTCCCCACTTTCTCTCAGACACTCCCGAAACTAGGGAAGAGCTGGCTCAATACTACCAGAGTGTTTCCCGAATCGACCAGGGCGTCGGACGGCTCGTGGAGATTCTGAAAGAGAATGACCTCTACGACAAGACACTCATCGTTTTCACCGCAGATCACGGAATGGCTTTTGCTGGTGGAAAAACGACCGTCTACGAAGGCGGTCTGCGAGTCCCTTTCGTCGTTCGCAATCCCTACGAAGAAAATCGCGGAGTTGAACACGAAGGCATGATCAGTCATATCGACATCACTCCGAGTTTGCTCGATTTCGCCGGAGGACTGGATCCCAAAACGAACGGCCCTAAAGATCGCGTCAATGCCAAGCAATACTGGAAGGACTATCCCGAGGTAAAGAAGGACAACCTGGGACCCGAACTCTCTGCCTATCACGGGAAGTCCTGGATTTCCATCCTCGGCCAGCCTGACGCTCAACACTGGGATACGATTTTTGCATCGCACACGTTTCACGAGATCCAGATGTACTACCCCATGCGAGTCGTCCGGGATCAGGAATACAAGCTAATCTGGAACATCGCCCATCCACTTCCCTACCCCTTCGCTTCCGACCTCTGGGCCGCGAGCAGCTTTCAGGCGCAGTTTCAGAAATCGCTCGACGCCCCGTATGGCCAGAAGTCTGTCGGAGAATACATTCACCGCCCTCAGTTTGAGTTCTTCAAGATCGATGACGATCCCTTTGAAGCAAAAAATCTTGCGAATGATCCAAACCATCAAGAAGGCCTCGAACGAATGAAAGAGAAGTTGAAAGAGTTTCAGAAGAAGATGCAAGATCCCTGGATCATGAAGTGGAACTACGAATAGAATGCCCTCTCCTATTCTTACTCCTTTTTCTTTTCTCCTTTCGACTCAGCTCAGAATTCTACCCATGAAGCGAACACTTCTCACCGTCTCTCTCCTTACACTCCTCCTCTCCTCAACCTTCGCCGACACAGTCACTATCTGGATCGGAACCGGGGGTAAAGGCGCAGAGGGCATCTACTGCATCGAATTGGATACCGAAAAGGGAACGCTCTCCGATCCTATTCTCGCTGCGAAAATCGGATCCCCAGGTTTCGTAACGCTCAATTCCGACGGCACCAAACTCTACTCGCTCTGCAATATCGATAAGGGAAGCGTCGCCGCTTTCTCCATTGGAGAAGACAAATCGCTCACCTTGATCAATACCCAGCCGATTGGTGATGGCGGGGCCGCCCATCTTTCACTCGATCACGAAGACAAGATACTCTTCACCGCACAATACGGCGGAGGGTCGACCGCAGCATTCCCCATTCTGAAAGATGGTTCGATTGGAGCCCGTTCCGATCTCAAGGAACACGAAGGATCGGGCCCGAACGAGGCTCGCCAGAAAGGACCTCACCCCCACTGGACCGGAGTGAGTCCGGACAACCAGTTTCTCTTTGTCCCCGATCTCGGCGCGGATAAGATCTTCATCTACGAAATTGATCACGCAAACGCTACGCTCAAGCCTCATGGAGCCGGAATCGCCGTTCCGGGTGGTGGTCCCCGTCACATGAAATTCAGCAAGGATGGATCCAAGATCTACCTTCTCAACGAGCTGCTGATGTCAGTTACGGTATTCAACTACGATGCCGCAGCAGGAACGATGAAGGCTGTCCAGACGATCTCAACACTACCGGAAGAACTCTGGGAGATTCCTAACAAGTCCGCCGAAGTCCGGGTTCATCCTTCCGGAAAATTTGTCTATGCTTCCAATCGTGGTCATGACTCGATTGCAGCTTTTTCGGTCGATGAAAGGACAGGTCATCTTGCATTTATCGAGCGTGAATCCATCCGCGGAAGCTGGCCTCGCAATTTCAATGTGGATCCGTCTGGCCAATGGATGGTAGTGGCTGGTCGTTACTCGAATACCCTATCGGTCTTCCGAGTGGATTCCGCCACAGGAGAGCTTTTCTTCACTGGCAAAATTACCAATGTTCCCGCTCCGATCTGTGTTGAGTGGGGTAAGTAGTGGACACCGCTCTCTGCCGATCAATCAGAGAGTGGGAGCGAAGAATAATCCCCAACTACGCTTCCTCGGATCGCTCCGGAAAAAGTCCGGCCAAGGAAAGGAGTGACCGGACTCTTCGTCTGGAGGTAGTCGCTGGTGATTTCTGTCTTCGCCTTTTGGTCAAAGACGAAAAAGTTAGCCGGCTGACCTTCCCGAATCTGAACCGGATCAAATCCCATCAGGCCGCGAGGGCTATCTGAGTATTTCCGGATGAGCAAATCCCATCCGAATACTCCCTTTCCGATAAACCGATCGAAAAGCGAGAGCACCGTAGTCTCCAGTCCAGTAACGCCAAACGGCGCACTGCCAAAGTCGGCAGACTTCTCGAACTCCGTGTGTGGCGCATGATTGGAAGCAATCATATCAATCGTGTCGTCGAGTAAACCAGCGATGAGCGACTCTACGTCGAGAGTAAGGCGCAGCGGCGGATCAAGCTTGTAGTGCGTGTTGTAGTCCTCGATATCTTCCTCGCTTAGAATCAGGTGATGAGGAGAAACCTCGCAAGTCACTTTTGTTCCAGCGTCCTTGGCACACCGAATCGCCTTCACTGCGTTCATCGTGGAAATCTGCTGAAGATGAAGGCGCGCTCCGGTGTGTTGGGCGACTCGAATGTCTCGATCGATCGAGATTTCCTGACTGATTGAAGGAATGCCAGGAAGTCCAAGCCGATAGGAAACTTTTCCCTCATTGATCACCCCTCCTTTCGTCAGAGCCGGGGTGTCACAGTGGGATGCTACGAGGAGATCAAAGTCCTTCGCATATTCCATACAGCGACGCAGGAGGTCCGGGCAGGGAATAGTGCGGTCTGAATCGGTAAGCATCGCAACTCCGCGATTCGCCATGCCGGAGAATCCCGCCAACTCCGATCCTTCTCGCCGCTTGGTCAAACATCCAGACGGAAGCATGGGAATTGGGCTGACTTCGGAAACGAGATCCTGAAGGCTCTTCACCAGGTTCCCGCTATCGACCGACGGATTGGTGTCTGGCATCAAAACCAATCCCGTAACTCCCCCATGAAGAGCAGCATCCGCACAGCTGCGGAGCGTTTCCTTATGCTCTGCGCCAGGCTCCCGCGCATGCACGTGGAGATCGAACATTCCAGGAACAATGACGCACCCATCACAATCGACAACTTCGACTCCCGGCCCTGCCTCGAGGTCGCTCGCCACGGCTTCGATTGCCCCGTTGTCACTGACGAGTATGGAAGCCTCTTTCAACTCGGAAGATTCAGAGCTGGCAATCTGGGCCTTGGAAAAAAGTCGAGCCATCTCAGTCTTTCTGGGTTTGAGGAGTCAGCCAATGGAGAACCGCCATCCGGACCGCGATTCCATTCTCTACTTGGGTGCTGATAAGGCTCTTTTCGTATCCCATCGCCTGGTCCGTAATCTCAACCCCACGATTGACGGGTCCGGGATGCATCAGATAGGCCCCTTTTTCTCGCATCCGCTCAAGGCGATCTCCATTCATGCCATACATCTTGTGATACTCGGCAATACTGGGGAAGAATTGTCCTTCCTGACGTTCCATTTGAACCCGCAGAAGATACACGGCGTCCGGCCCCCATTCGAAGACCTCGTCCCAGTCGCGCAAGCGGGTCATAAAATCATGCCGTCCCGCGGGAATTAACGAACCCGGCCCTAACACACCAACTTGGATACCGAGTTTGTGGAACAATGTACTCGTTGAACGGGCGACTCGTGAATGCAGGATATCCCCGACAATGACAACTTTTCTTCCAGCGTAATCGGGATAGACCTCACGAAACGTCATCGCATCGAGAAGAGCCTGAGTCGGATGAGCATGATATCCATCTCCAGCATTGAGAACAGAAGCTCGAGTGTGTTCTGCGACAATACCCGGAACGCCGGCCGCCTGGTGACGAATGACAATATAATCGGAACGCATCGCCTGCAGCGTTTCGATCGTGTCGAGCAGAGACTCTCCTTTGACGATAGAAGACGCCGAAACCGTAAAATTCGTCACGTCGGCAGACATTCGATTTGCGGCCACCTCAAAGGAAGAACTCGTCCGGGTCGAGGGCTCGTAAAACAAATTCAGGACAGTTTTACCGCGAAGAGCAGGGACTTTTTTCACCGAGCGCTGGAAGAGTTGCTTAAACGGCACCGCATTTTCGAGCACATACTCGATCTCATCGAGAGACAGGCTCTCGATATCGAGGAGGTCTTTTCTCGGCTTCAGATCACTCATTCTCTGGCTCGTGCTTTTCCGTTACAAGGAAGACGCCTTCTCTCTGGTCATCCTCTTCAAAACGCACTTTTACGTATTGTTCGAATTGGGTCTCAACCGTTTCTCCAACGTAGTCAGGCTGGATCGGAATCTCTCGATGCCCTCGATCTACCAGAACCGCGAGCTCGATCTTGGACGGTCGGCCGTAATCCATCAAGCCATCGAGAGCCGCACGAATCGTGCGACCTGTGAAAATAACTTCATCGAAGAGAATGACTCGGGTTCCGTCGATTGCGAAAGGAATGTCGGAGCTCTCCAACCGAGGAAGATCGGTTCCAAGGTTATCAAAGTCGTCGCGATAAAGAGAAATATCGAGAGTTCCCACGGGGAATTCAAGACCCCGCTCAGCGAGAGCCTTTGCGACTCGCCGGGCTAAGGTGACTCCCCGAGTGTAGATTCCGACGAACGCGACACCCTGACCTTCGCCTCGTTTTTGGATTTGGTCAGCAAGAATGGCGACTCGCTCCTCGATCCCGGCAGGACTGAGGACTTCTTCTCGATGAACTTTCTTTGGCTCACTCAAAGGATCGTGGGGAAGATACGAAAGATTCGCTCTCCGTCTCTCCAAGCTAGGCGGATTCGACTATTTCGCTATCAAAAATTTCGGGTTCCAATGTCGAGTCGGCGCTGCATCCCATCGAACGTGACCTTGTCACTTTCCTGATAGACACGTGCAACGGCTTCACCCCGGCTCTCGCCCCTCGCGACCACGGCGAGGACACGACCCCCAGCAGTTTCGAACTCCCCGTCCTCATTTCTCTTCGTTCCAGCATGGAACACTCGCGCATCGGTGAGATCATCGAGCCCGCTGATAACATCCCCACTGCGGGAAGATTCAGGATATCCCGCAGATGCGGAAACAAGGCAAACACTCCATCCCGAAGCAGCTTGGATCAGACTAGGGGTCAGTTGGCCCTTTGCTCCGCTCATAACATACTCAGCAAAATCACCCTCGATCATTGGCAGAACTGCCTGGGCTTCGGGATCTCCGAAGCGACAGTTGTATTCCAGGATCTTGGGACCATCCGGAGTCAGCATGATCCCAAAATATAGGAATCCACGGTAAGGCAACCCGTCCTTTTTCAATCCTTCAACGGTGGGACGAATAATTGTTCCTTCAATCAACTGACGCAGCTCGTCATCCATCATCTCGAGCGAACTTACTGCTCCCATTCCTCCGGTATTGGGACCTTCGTCGTTGTCAAAGATCCGCTTGTAATCGCGAGCTGGGGCGAGGACTTGATACTCCTCGTCGACGACAGAAACAAAAATCGAGATCTCGGGCCCCTCGAGGAATTCTTCGACCAAAACTCTTCCCTCACCAAATTTCCGCTGAGTAAACACCTCGTCGAGAAAAGCTTCGGCAGAAGCCTCGTCCGGGCAGACCGCGACACCCTTTCCGGCAGCGAGTCCGTCAAATTTCAGGACAGTGGGATAAACTCCCCCGATTGCACTCCGAGCATCTTCGAGCGCATCGACAGCGCCGTATCCACCGGTGGGGATCGCGTGACGCACCATAAATTCCTTGGCAAATTCTTTGCTCGCTTCGAGCTGTGCCGCTTCTTTCGGCGGCCCCCAGCAGGGAATTCCAGCGGCTTCACAAGCATTGGCCAATCCCTCATCCTTGACGAGATAGCTCTCCTCACCTGCGACGCAGAGATCGATCCCCTCAGCCTTCATGTAGGCCACGAGAGAAGCTACTCCATCTGCCTCAACCTGTTTTGCGATTTCAAAAATCGCATCCGAACCGGGAAAAGAATAAATCTCGGTGTCTCCCGGAGACTCATCCAAAGCGGTAATGATCGCGTGCTCGCGGCCTCCTTTTCCTACAACAAGAACTTTCATATGGAATACTGAAATTAAGCGGCGTGAAACAGGGGTTCCGAATCAGAGTCCCCGTAACGCCTTTCCCCTCTCCATAGCACAAACAGAGGCCCCGCAAAAGAGATAGACGATCTTTGTCAAAATTGAAGATGCGAAATAATTTCTCCCGCCGTTTCTATCGAGCCTGAAGAAGTCCTTGGATGGCTCTATTGCGTGCAGATTACTGATCGCTTCAAACCATGGATTTTCCTTATGCTCTGGGAGTTAGATGAGATCTACTGTTCGCCGTCTGTTCGAGGGATTCTCTGTCTTCTGTCTCGTATCGACAGGATACGGAAGCGACCTCTCTTCGGCGGATCGTCAGTTTTTCGAAAATCGGATTCGTCCAGTACTGGTCCAGTCATGCTACGAATGCCACTCGACCAAAGCGGAGAAAATTGGCGGCAAGCTCCAACTCGACTCCAAAGCAGCGATTCTGACTGGAGGAGAATCTGGCACTGCCCTTGTTCCAGGGGAACCCGACGACAGCCTCCTCGTTCATGCGATGAGGTGGCAGCACGACCTCGAAATGCCCCCCGAAGAACCGGTCGGGCCGGCCGTGATCGCCGACTTTGAAGAATGGATTCGCCGGGGCGCGCCCGATCCAAGATCGGGAGAAACCCAGCAGGTCTCAGGAAAGAATTACGAAGAAGAAGCACTCTGGTCCTTCCGTCCTCCTGAAAAGCGGACTACTCCGCAAGACAACACAGCGGGATGGATTGATCATTGGATCATGGATCCGTGGAAGACGGTCGAGCTCTCCCCTGCTCCTTCTGCCACCCCGAGAGAACTGGTCCACCGACTCTATTTCGATCTGACCGGGCTCCCCCCTGACTTTATTGAGGTGAATCAATTTCTCGCCGAACACGAAAAGGATTCGACGAAAGCGATCGAATCACTCGTCGATCGACTCCTCGCGTCGTCTCACTTCGGCGAACGCTGGGGCCGGCACTGGCTCGATGTGGCTCGCTTTGCAGAGTCCAATGGCAATGATGGACTGAGTCGAAATGCAGCCTTTCCCCACGCCTGGCGGTATCGCGACTATGTCATAGCGGCTTTTAATGACGACCTCCCCTTTGATCAATTTGTGATCGAGCAGATCGCTGGCGACCTCCTCCCTGCAGAAACACCCGAAGCCCGGGATCGGCATCGTGTCGCCACAGGCTTTCTCGCGATCGGCGCCAAACCTGCGAAGGCGATGAATAATAACTTCGATATGGATGTGATCGCAGATCAGGTTCAGATGATCGGTTCGGGTCTCCTTGGTATTTCAATCGCGTGCGCTCGCTGTCACGACCACAAATTCGATCCCATCTCGGCTCGCGACTACTATGCCCTTGCCGGTATCCTCCAGAGTTCCGATACATTGTGGGGTCTTGCCGGAAATGAAAAACTGACAGCGCCACCGACCGACCTTCATGTTCTCGAAGCCGCTGCTCATGTGCTACCGCCCGAGGATTTCGTAGAGACAGTCATTCTCCGGGAATCGAATACGGGAAATCCGAAGAAACTTCCCAAGCCCAAATGGGAACCCGGCACTCCGCTCGCGATGGGAGTTCGCGAAGGGAAAAAAATCGCTGACGCGAAACTCAATATCAAGGGCGACGCCAAGAAACTGGGCGACCTGGTTCCGCGTGGAGTTCCCGCGGTCTACAACGAACAGAAAACCGAAGCCGCTCTGAAAATTCCGGAAGGCAAAAGCGGTCGCCTCGAACTCGCCCAGTGGATCACTGATCCCAAGCACCCCCACACCGCCCGCGTCTACGTGAACCGGGTCTGGGGACACCTGTTCGGTCGAGGGCTCGTCGACACTCCGAATGACTTCGGGGTGTATGGCTCACGCCCCACTCACCCGGAACTGCTCGACTCTCTCGCAATTCACTTTGTCGAAGACGGCTGGTCCATCAAAAAACTGATCCGGACCATCGTTCTGACCGAAGCCTACCAACGCTCCAGCGCCACGAAAGAGGAGTTTCAGGAACGAGACCCTGACAATCTCTGGCTGGCGAGACAAGCCCGTCGACGGCTCGATGCCGAGGCGCTTCGGGATCGCATGCTTGTTTCGAGTGGTGCTCTCGATCGAACCGCTCCCGAAGGGTCACTAATTCGTCATCGGGACATTCTCATCAATCTCGCGGGGAACATTCACGAACCCAGTAATCATCGTAGCGTGTATCTCTGCTACCTCCGCAGCTCTCCGCCACCCGAACTTGCCGCATTTGATCTCCCCTCCTTTCTCGAGCCAGTCGCAAAACGGGAAACCAGCACCCGCCCCGGGCAGGCGCTCTATCTCTTTAACCACCCCTTTGTCCTGGAGCAGTCGAAAAAGCTCGCTGCCGACGTTCTTGCCCAGAATGAGGATCCCAAAAAACGGATCGAGCACATTTTTCGATCGGTCTATTCTCGAGATCCTGATCCGGAAGAAAGCTATCGAGCAAAGGAAATGCTCGATCGTCTCCCGCCCCAACTTGAACCCGCTGATGCGTGGATGGCGCTTGCGCAAGCCCTCTACAGCTCCAACGAATTCCGATACCTCGACTGAGACCTGATATGATGAATTCACTCGATCGCCGACACTTCCTCCAAAACGCTTCCTGCGGATTTGGCTACCTGGCCTTCTCCGGATTGGCAGGCGCCGCTGCTGCTGAGCGCTCTCCTCGATTTCCGGCACGAGCGAAACGGGTCATCTTTCTCTGCATGAGCGGAGGCCCGGCGCAGCTCGACACCTTTGACTACAAGCCGCAGACCGGCAAAAAGCCTCATCCGGGATCGGTCTACTCATTTGATCAACATGGACAAAGTGGACTCTGGATTTCAGAGTTGATGCCGGAAACAGCGAAGCATGCGGACAAGCTCTGCGTCCTCAACGGCATGCACGCCGACACGGGAATCCACGCGCAATCGTTTCTTCAGCTTCACACTGGCGACCGACTCCGAGTGCGCCCAAGCCTCGGCTCCTGGGTCAGCTATGGCCTTGGCTCTCCCAGTGAAAACCTTCCCGGTTTTATCAGTCTGAACACTTCAAAGCCCTCCGCCTACTCCAGTGCATTCCTGCCTTCAATCCACAATGGAACCCCAATCGGAGTCAATGGGGAGAACATGTCTCTCGCTACGATTCCAAATGTCCGACCCGAGCAGTTGTCTCTCAAAGCAAAACGTGAGCAACTCGATTTTACTCAATTTTTGAACCAGTCGCACGCGGCAAAGCGAGGCGGTGATTCCGCCCTCGAGAGCGCGATCGAATCGATGGAGATGGGTTTCCGCATGCAATCGGTCGCTCCCGACTTACTCGACCTCTCATCCGAATCGCCTGCTACTCTGGAACGCTATCGAGTCGGAAAACAGGAGAAACCGGTGGGGACCTGTCGCATGTCCGACTTCGGCCGCCAGTGCCTGCTCGCTCGGCGCTTTGCGGAAGCGGGAGTGCGATTCATCGAAGTCAATCACGGCAGCTGGGATCAACACAAAAATCACCGCCGCGATCTGGAAGCCAACTGCGAAGCGACCGACGCCCCGATTGCCGCGCTTCTGGAAGATCTCGATCAGCGCGGTCTTCTCGAAGACACACTCGTTGTCTGGGGAGGCGAATTTGGCCGTCCCGGCTTAACCCCGGACAATGGCAAGAACGAGACGGGGCACAATGCCAACGGATTCACTTTCTGGATGGCCGGAGGCGGCGTGAAAGCGGGCCACGTTCACGGGGCAACCGATCCGACCGGCGCACGAGCCGTCGAGGGCGAAGTCCACTTTCGCGACCTTCACGCCACCCTCCTCCATCTCATGGGCCTCGACTCGGATCGCCTCACCTACGCCTACGCCGGACGGAAGCACCGCATCACCGGGCCAGAGGGCGGAAAAGTGGTGAAGGAAATCTTTGCTTAGTCCGAGCCCGGACAAGCCAGACTGATTATTCCTTCAGCAGCGCGAGACCTTTCTCAGCCATTCGCTTGCCGAAGGTAATATACCCTTCACCCGAGTAGTGGAGATCATTGCTGATCGGTTTTCCGCCCCGATTTTTCCCGTCGTTGAGATCATCGGTGTCGACCCAATCAAAAAGTGGATTTCCTTCAGCCAGTTCCACTTGTGCTTCGCGGACGCGAGTCCAATGAGGGTATTTCTGGTTTCCCATATCGAAGTCGCTGAGACGACCATTCACAAAGCGGACATCCGTCACCCCGATATCCTTGGAGAATTGATCATAGAGACCCTGCAAGGCCTCTCCATAAATGTCACCCCAAGCCATTTTTGCGTCCCGCTCGCCTTGCATCCAGAAGAAGGTAACGGACTTGAGCTTCTTCCCTTCGATTGCCGGCTTCACCTTGCTCATCAGGCGATCATAAAGATCTCCTCGATTTGCGGGCTCATCACCTTGAGGTGACTTCCACTTTTTGTACCAACGATAGATGGGTTGGCCACCCATCGCGTCCTGGACAATAACGACATTTTCCTTTCCGAGAGCCTTTTCGATCGCCGGGGTGAAGGCCTCATCAGGACGATGCCCGGCCATATTCGATTGTCCCGAGAGAACAAAGAGATGAACTCCGTCCTCGGCACCGGAAACGGGGAGAACGAAAAAAAGAGCTGCGAGAAGAAGTGTCAGTCGAACCATCATTCAAAGAGGTTATCTGTCCAAGGACGCGCAGGAAAGAAAAAATCCTTCTTCACTCTCTGAGAGGAAAGACAGTCTCGAGGCATCGAATATGGGCCTCGATTCGCTGCTCGAGCGCAAACTCGCTCGGGGTCTCAAACGTGTAGGAATCTGTAGCGTGATGGAGAAAGAGGTAGAGCGCCTCGGGCCAGGCTCCCTCGAGATCATTCTCGATCACATCGGTGATGTTGTCATCGTGACTGAGCAAGCCATTCTCAAAAGCCGACCCGTCCACTGTTTCCGCAGTCTCTCGACCAATCAAACTCTCACAAGCGAGCAACACGTCCTCTCCTCGCGGATTTTCTTTCGCCACTTCGTAGAGGTAAATCCCAGTCGCGTCGTAGTCCTCGTGCAGATTGAGAGCCGTCTCGAAATGCCTATTTTTGAGAAATTCCTGCCAGGCTCGAATCAAAGGAATCTCACGATTCTGGAAATTCCGATTGAGATCGACTCCGTCACCCGT
Organism: Verrucomicrobiales bacterium; assembly: GCA_965657775.1. Lineage (GTDB taxonomy): Bacteria > Verrucomicrobiota > Verrucomicrobiia > Verrucomicrobiales > DEV007 > Arctic95D-9. The sequence goes on along the minus strand of CBFHPY010000003.1, from coordinate 316,268 downwards.
ATTCCGAGTATTCTCCACGATTCCGACCGGATTAAGGCAGGGCAGGATCGTGAAAGGAATCTCCCCAAGCCGGGACGCATTTGCCTCAGCCCAAAGGAGCAGGGCCCAGGGAGGAGCACACTCATCGCCGTGAACCCCCGTAGAAACATAGCCGGAGGCGCGCTCCGATCCTCGATTCGTCTCGATCGCAAAAACAGGATACTCTCCTTCTTTCAGCAGCAAGGTCCGGCACCAGCCCTCTCGCTGGATCAGTTGCTCCCATCGCTCCAGCAGTTGAGCGACATCATGCCCGGAATGGGAAAGCGCCTTCATTCCCATTTCTCATCGAAGAACCCCGTATCAAGGACGAGTCCAGGAGAGAACCCGTCAGGATCGACTTCCAGTCCAATCACACTCCAATCCGGAAGTTTCGGATTCTGGAGTGAGTTCGTTCTGTCATGCCCCTCGCGAAAAGTAAGACCGCTGTTCACGACCACATATCGTTTGGGATTTAAAGGATTGGGGAAAATGAAGGCCGGCACGGCCTCGGTGTCCGAGTAGCCTTTTCCTCGAAACCGAAACAAACCGTTCTCCCACTCGATCGGCAGGGCTTCCAACATTTCGGAGAGAAGAAGATTCGATCCCGGATCTCCCCAGAGAATCAAATTGGCATCGCGAAGATCATCGGAGTCCACCTCGTCAGCACTCTTCTCGGGGAGCTCGGCTCGCATCAACGCTTTCCATCGGTCTCGAAAATGATCGAGCTCAAAATCGACCCACCGAGTCAGTTGCGGAGAGGCCATCTCACGGTCGGGAGGAACCACTATAAAACGGCTGAAAAAAGCATCATCAATCGGCCCCTGCAGCCCCGGGATTTTTCGGAGACCGTCTCGCTCTCCCCAGCTCCACTTTCCATCAACTCGCGACAGGTGCACTGCCTCAATACCAAATCCAGGATCCTCGACTTGGAGTTTTTTCTCACCGATCGACAACTTCACTCCAGCAAGGTCTGATCCATCTCCGGGAGCAATGACCAGTGAATTCACATTTTCAAGATCCAGCTGAATTTCACCGCTCTCTCGATCCCACTGCGCCTCAGCAACGGCCGGAGCCCAGTGTTTCTCCAACCCCTGAAGTTGGAGCCACTGATACCCTGGATAACGAAGTGTCGGAGTCTGCCAGGAGATCTGATCAGAAGAAAGGTCTCGCCCTTTCGCCCACGCTTCGCGCAGCCACTCCCAGATCTCCTCGACGCTGTCAGGATGATATTTGTGCCCCATTCCTTCCCCGATGACATGGCGAAGAGAATGTCCGACTTTCTCCAGCTCGCGAGCCATCAGATCAGCAGCCTGCTTCTGCTTGTCGTCGCTTCCCGAATAGGCGAGAAGCGGACCGTTGAGAAGATTTATCGTATAGGATGGCACATCATAGAGCTGCCAGAGGGTTTGCTCATAGAGAGGAGGAAACTGCTCCGGTGTCAGTCGATTGTATTCCTTCGTTTCTGCAAAACCAGCACCCGCGTGGACCGCGCAAAAGCGATCGCGGTAATGCGCTCCGATATGCCATGCCCCTGCACCGCCCATTGAGAATCCGGCCAGCGCGATGCGATCGGGATCAATGTTATATTCCTCGCTCACTCGCGCGATCGCCTCAAACACATCGATCTCGCCGGCGTGCTTCCACCCGACGCACTGCCGGCCGAAAGGGTGGAGAATAATTACATCCTCCTGGTCCGCGACCATACCTCCAAGTGCCTGACTCTTGGTCAAGCAACGTTGGATGAAGTGCAGATCAGTCGTCTTGTCTCCCCGGCCATGAAGCCATACCAGCAAGGGAACGGGTTTACTCCGGTCGAGGTTCTCGGGGATCTCCAAGCCAAACGGCTGATAGGAATCATCAATATCCGACTGGTATCCCCTCACGACGAGGCCGGTTTCTTCCGCCCAAGACGTCGTGTCTTCTTCGTCGATTTCCCGGTGACGCTTTTCAGCAAGATCAAGCAAAGCGTGCGCAATCTTGACTTCGGACTCCTTGTAAAGTTCGTTGTGCTCCAGGGCGAGGGAGACGGCTTTCACCAAGGCGCCGATATCGGCAACATCGTCTTTGAAGTCGACTTCCCAGACACGATCGCTGAGTTCCTGCACTCGCTTCTCGAGTTCGGCACGAACTTTCGATTCCAAAGTAATTCCCCCGAGTGGAGGAAGGCGTCGCTCGATAGCCGGAATCGGATCCACCGGGGAATCCTGCGCCAGCCCCACTCCGGGAACGAGCTGCGCAATTCCCCAAACTGTGCCGAGCAGAATCCGACGCTTCATCAGATGCGCTCTTCTGTGATCGGATCAATCCATCCGACCACTTTTCCGCCTTGGATCAGGCATTTGTAGTCGACTGGAAATCTTCCAAAAATCGTCGCGACTTCGAAATGCACCGTCACGGTGTCGTAGCTCCCAGCGAAGGCACCGGCGACGCGTTCGCTTCCGTTCCAGGTGAAAGAGGTAGCCTCTTCGAGAGTCACACTGGCAGCCTCTCCATTTTTCAAACTCGCTTTGACCAGATCAATCCGAGGATCATCTATCGAAGTAGCAGGCGGTTTCTCCCCTGTAAGAAGAGCCATTTTCGAAGGATCTGCTTCAACGACCTTCCGAACACGGTCGCGACGAGTCATGATATCACCCGTGACCTTTTCAACGAACTGATTGTAGCGATTTGTGATCTGCTTTTTGAAATCGGTCTTGTCGACAGGAATCGTCGTGTTCATTCCTGGATTGGCCTGATTGCCGATTGTTAAAACTCCTCCGTTGAGACTGACCGGTTTCAGATGTGTTCCCGGCGCTACGTTGCTCGATCCGATTGCCTGACCATTCACGACCAATTGAAACGGGATTGTCTCAGTAGAAGTCACCGACTGAGGAAATGCACGGGGAGGAACATTTCTCCACCCATCGACAATTTTCTCCAGCGGAGCGATTTCAGGAAGTGGGTATTTCTTCTCCAGCAGAAGATCCAGCTCCGATTTCTTCGGCTCTGCTTTCTTGGTCGCTTTCGCCTTTTCTTTGCCCGCCATTTCTGGAGAACCTTTCGATTTTCCTTCGGTCCCTTTCGCAGAAGAGGGCGCTGTTTTCGGAGCCTCTTTGCCCGCCTGTCCGTCCCGAATGAGGGAATCGTCGGAAAGTGAAGGATTACTGTCTCCTCCCAGAAGCGGTTTGATGTAGGGCTCGTAGGCAAACCAACCCGCTACGGCAAGACCACAGATTACCAGAAAAATAACAAATCCTTTCATAGAACAGAGAATTAAAAATGTTGGTTTCGAATTTCCAAAACCTGCCTACCGATAGCTGCCAGACGAGGATTTTGCAAGAAAACGGGGTCGCCGAATATCCTTCAGGATTCCTGGTCCATTTCGGATTTTAAAGAAAGCCGCAAGTCGCACCACATATTCGTTGCTCTTTGACTTCGTCAGCGCCTCATTCTTAGTCTATGCGCATCGTCTTTATGGGGACCGGGGAGATTGCCCTTCCCACACTGCGATGGCTTCTTTCCTCTGAAAATGATGGAGAAGTCGTCGGTATCTTCACTCAACCCGACAAAAAAATCGGGCGGAAGCAAATCGTCGTCCCGCCGCAAGTGAAGCAAATCGGAAGTTCAGATGGCGTCGAGGTACTCCAGCCAATCTCCCTCCGCAAAGATCCCGAGGCGATCGATCAACTGAGATCTTGGGCACCTGATCTCCTTGTGGTAATGGCGTATGGTCAAATCCTTCCCAAAGAGGTTCTCGAGATCCCAAGCATCGCCTGCGTCAATCTCCACGCCTCCCTGCTTCCTCGCCATCGAGGAGCGTCTCCGATTCAGGCCGCGATTCGAGACGGCGATTCTGAATCCGGAATCACTCTCATGCACATTCTCCCCCAGCTCGATGCCGGAGATATGATCCCGAAAGAAACGACTCCGATCCTGGAAACGGACACCGGCGGGTCGCTTCACGATCGACTTGCCGACCTCGGTCCCGCCCTTCTTTCTCGCGGACTTCCTCTTCTCGAAAATGGCACCGCGACAGCGGAACCCCAGCAAGAGGATCAGGTCACCTACTCCGGAAAGCTGGAGCGAGACCACGGCCATATCGACTGGACTCAAGACGCCGAGACGATCGAGCGTCTCATCCGCGCCTACGAACCCTGGCCCGGCACGTACACCACGCTTTCGACGGCAGGAGAATCCAAAAAGCTGAAAATCTATCCCGTCGCCACCGTTTCCGGGCCAATCAACGCTACGCCTGGAACCGTTTTGACCTCGGATGGCCAGCTCCGCATTGCCTGTGGAGAAGGTAGCCTGATTCTTGCCGGGGAGCTCCAACTGGAAGGACGAAAAAGGCTCCCGGCCGTCGAATTTCTGCGAGGAGCCCAATTTTCGGACGGCACCGTTCTCGGAGACGGATAAGATTGCTCTTTGAAAATCGGCGCAGTTAGTGGAGGATGAGCGAATTACAACCGCACCATGGCGAGAGAATTCAAACGAGTCATCCTGAAGCTCAGTGGCGAAGCCCTTCGCGAAGAAGGCAGCCATGACAACATTTCTCCCGAGATCGTCGAGGGGATAGCGAACCAGATCAAGTCAGCGCATCAGACGGGGCTTGAGATCGCAATCGTCGTCGGAGGAGGAAATTTCTGGAGAGGCGCGGCCGCAGCAGGTCGTGGAATGGATCGAGCGACCGCCGACTACGTCGGAATGCTCGCGACAGTCATGAACGCGCTCGCGGTTCAGAGCATGCTCGAAGCAGTGGGAGTCCCCAGCCGAGTGCAGACCGCCATTGAGATGAAAAATGTCGCGGAGTCTTTCATCCGAAGACTCGCGATTCGCCACCTCGACAAGGGACGTGTCGTCATCTTTGGCGCCGGGACAGGAAACCCTTTCTTCACAACCGATACCACCGCAGCGCTCCGCGCGAGTGAAATCGGCGCAGATATCATCTTCAAAGCGACCAACGTCGACGGAGTCTACGACAAAGACCCGAACAAGAACGAAGACGCGGTTCGCTACGACTCGGTCACCTACAATGAAGCGCTTTCGCAGGGCTTGAAGGTGATGGATGGCACGGCATTCACCCTTTGTCAGGACAACGACATTCCGATCGTCGTTTTTAACATGAACGAAGGCGACAACATACGCCGTGCGCTCATGGGTGAAGAAATCGGGACGATCGTTTGCGGCGAAAAGTCCGCATCAGATGACGACGCGACTGATTGATTTTCGGCTCCATTTCCCTTATTCTGCTCCAGACCCCTACCCTTAGATCTTATGGATACTGAAACCTTCCTACTCGAGACCGACGACGCGATGCAAAAAGCGGTGGATTTCGTCTCCTCCGAAATGTCCAGCATCCGAACAGGAAAAGCGAGTCCAGCCCTGCTCGACAACATCAGTGTGAATGTGGAAGCCTACGGCTCTTCCATGCAGTTGAAACAACTCGCGCTAATTTCGGCACCGGAGCCACGCCTCCTCACTGTCCAGCCTCACGACCCTTCGATTATCAGTGATATCGACCGGGCCCTTCGCGAGTCCAAGCTGGGGATCAATCCCTCGTCCGATGGACGCCTCATTCGCCTTCCCATTCCGGAACTTTCCGAGGAACGACGCAAGGACCTCGTCAAAATCATCCGCGATATGGCCGAGCAGGGTCGGGTTCGAATTCGCTCGGCTCGCAAGAGCGGAATGGATCAGCTCAAAGTTGCTTTCAAGGATAGTTCGATCACCGAAGACACCTTTCACGACATGGAGAAAGAGGTGCAAACGCTCACTGACAAGCAAGTCAAATCCATCGACGAGCATCTCGCCGCGAAGGAAGAAGATGTCATGACGGTCTAGATCGCGCGGAGCGATTCTGGCGAGTTGAGCCAATTCTTGAATTCATTCGACCCTGTTGAGTCGGGACCTAACCTTGCCCGGTCTCCCCTCCAAACCTGTTGAATCGCTCACTAGATCATGTTTCGCGCTGAGAACTATCTCGATCTGGCTCACACGAACCACGCAGAACTGTTTTCGGCTGAAGAACCGGTCTGGTCGGCGATTTCGAAAATCGAGAGCTACCTCGATCACTTGATCGATTCTACCGGGGAACCATTGATTCATGGAACGGTGTCACCGCAGGCTACCGTAGGAGGCCGGGTCTATGTCGCCGCAGATGCGATTATCGAACCGGGCGCTACCGTCCTCGGACCCGCTTGGATTGGATCAGAAACCGTGGTTCGCAGCGGAGCTTACATTCGTGCCAATGTCATCATTGGAAACCGCTGCGTCCTCGGGAACTCTTCTGAATTTAAGAACTGCCTTCTCTTCGACAACTGCGAGGTCCCTCACTTCAACTATGTGGGAGACACTATCCTTGGCTACAAAGCACACCTCGGAGCTGGCGTGATCTGTTCGAATGTCCGACTCGATCGTCGTACCGTTCAGGTCCGCGATGGCGATGGTGGTCTCATCGATACAGGACTCCAAAAATTCGGAGCCTTAGTCGGCGATCGTACCGAAGTGGGTTGCAACACGGTTCTCAGCCCCGGCTCCATTCTGGGACGAGACTGCATCCTCTACCCGGTCTCACACTGGCAGGGCGTCCTCCCGGAAAAGAGCATCGTGAAGCACAAACAGGATCTCGAGATTGTGCGGAGGCACTGAGTCCGAGTTTTCAGTTTTTAGACCCCAGATCCAATTCCGCGCCTACGGAACAAGATCCACGAAACATAGCCCGACTTTGGCTTAGCGCTCTCTGCCCTCCCTACCGCGACTCGGGCGCTTCTTTCTTGCAGCCCGTCTTCCGATCGCCATAGACCATGAGGTGCTTCTGTAAATTCCCGATCGCGGCAGCCATGCAGACGAGGAACCCACGAGCACCGTCTCGGAACCCCTGTTTGAGGAAGTAGTATTTGAAAAAGCAGACCAGCGGATTGAACAGCACGTTGGAGAGGTTTCCCCCCGTTCCGACATAGCTTGCGTGTCGGGTTCCGTAGCGCACATAGCTGTGAAACATCGAACTGACCGAATCCCACGAAGCGTGCAGGCAAACTCCACGCAGGCGACCGAGTTCACCGGGCACGATGTATTTGTTGTGTCCGCCGAGTCGATCCCGCCCCATTCCGGTCACGGTGACTTGGTCACTGCGGAAGAGTCGCATCTTCCACTCAGGGAAAAAAGCGTGATCCAACTCTGCCCCGAGAAACTCGAGTTTTCTCGTCAGTTCCCATCCCATTACCCCGCTTTCCTCGTCGTCGACCACCTCGCGGATGTGCTCTCTCAATTCTTCGTCGATGATCTCGTCCGAGTCGAGGCTCAGGGTCCAGTCGTAGTTGGTGAGCTGGTTGAAGGAATATTCATTCTGCGCACAGGGCCCATCCCATTCGCGATGGAGAACCCTGGCTCCATGCTTCTCGCAAATCTCGAGAGTGCGATCCGTCGACCCGGAATCCACCACCTGGATATCCGCCTTGAGGGGAGCAACAGCCTCGAGAACTCGATCGATCGTTCGCTCGGAGTTGAAGGCGACAATGGATATGGCGAGTCTCGATCTCATGCGCAGGAAAAGAACCTCTCTCCCTTACGATCTCGGAAAAGCGTCGGCAAGGGGAATTCGTGTGGGGGACAGGGTCCGAAAAACGGCTTTCTTCTGGGTAAATCCCGGTTCATCGGTATATTTGCGCCCGAATCAGGATCCGGAATGCCCTACCGAAAAGATATCGATGGATTGAGAGCCATCGCCGTGCTCGCGGTGATCCTTTTCCATTTCAATCTCGGTTTCCCGGGAGGCTACGCCGGAGTCGACGTCTTCTTTGTGATCTCCGGGTTTCTCATCGGCTCGATCATCATCGGAAAGGCCGAGCAAGACCGATTCCGTCTCACTGATTTCTGGCTCCGTCGAATTCGCCGACTGCTTCCGGCCTTATTTGCTCTCGTCATCGCAGTGTCCATTGCCAGCTATTTCTGGATGGTCCCGGCTCATCTCGAAGAGATCGGAAAATCGATTCTCGCCCAGCCTGCGCTCGCCGCGAACATCTACTTTTTCCAGGAGTCGGGATACTTCGAGACGGCTTCTGAATACCAGCCTCTACTCCACACCTGGTCACTGGCTGTGGAGGAACAATTCTACCTGGCTCTCCCCTTTCTGCTTCCTCTCTTTCTTCGCTGGGGGAGTGGTCGGGCCGCGCTCGGTCGGGCCGCTCTGCTGGTCGGAGTTATCAGCGTCCTCTCCCTGGCCTGGTCGATCTACGGCTCGATCAGCTACCAGTCCTTCACCTTCTACATGATTCTCTCTCGTTCCTGGGAGCTCAACATCGGGGTCCTCCTTGCTCTCTATCTGGCGAAAACTGGTCCGATCACCTGTTCCCGCTCGATCCGCGAAACCCTCAGTTTCGCCGGCCTCGGCATGATCCTGATCTGTTTTCTGACTTACGGAGTCGACACGCCTTTTCCCAGCTACACCGCCCTCCTCCCCTGTCTCGGTACTGCCTTTCTGCTCTTCGCCAATTCCCCCCACGCAGGTGAGGACGCGAGCCCCACTCTGCTACAGCGTTCCACTTCGCTGCCTCCCCTCGTTTTTCTTGGCCAAATCTCTTACTCGCTCTATCTCTGGCACTGGCCCGTCTTCGTTTTCTTTCACCACATCACGCTTCGGGAGATGACCCTGCTCGACAAAGTCTTTGGGGTGGGTCTCAGCCTCGTCCTCGCTACCGTTTCGTGGAAGTGGGTCGAACAACCGATTCGGAAGGGAACCTTTCTGAAATCGACCCGTTCTCTTCTTTTGAACACGGCAGGAGCAGTGGCCGTCATGATCGCGATCGGCCTCTATTTCTCCGAGAGCAAGGGTCTCCCCGAACGATTTTCCCCCGAAGTCATTGAAATGACTGACGATCCTTCGACTCACTACCGTATTCGTGCCTGGGATTACTATCAGAAGCACCAAACGTTTCCCACGCTAGGCCCGTCTCCGGAAGAAGCTGATCGGCAGATGTTGATCTGGGGCGACAGCCATGCCCTCGCTCTACTCCCCCTGCTCGAAGAACTCGCGACCGAACACAACATCTGTCTCCACATCGCGGCTCACCCATCGACCCCACCACTTCTCGATGTCTACACCGAGAGAATAGGAAAGTCATTTCTCGATTGGGGCAATCTGGTTCTGGACTATGCGGGAGAAAATACCATCTCGACGGTTCTCCTCCATGCACGCTGGCGCATCTACACCGAGGGCCCCCCCGACGGAGACATGCGCAGCCTCGTTTCAACAACGACAGTGCACTCCCGCACACCGGGACAAGCAGAGGAAGTCTTTCTCTCCTCCCTGGAGCGGACGCTGAGGGCCCTGGAAGAAGAAGGCTTAACGATTGCCCTGATGGACGATGTTCCTTTCCAACCCAAGAGTGTTCCGGAAACGGTGATCCTTGCCGGGGTCCGAGGAATGGATCCGAATACTTTGGGGCCACGGAAGGAAACCCAACAAGCCCTTACCCGAAGGATCGACAAGCTGATCGAGAAAGCAATCGACGGAACTTCAGTCCTTCATTTCGATCCGGATCCCTACCTGCTTGACAAGGAGACCGATCGATTCGCTCTCCTACGCGACGAAAAAATTCTCTTCACCGATCAGCACCATCTTTCCCCGAATGGCACCCGCCAACTTCGGCCTCTTCTGGAACCTTTCTTCACAGCTGAACGCACTGCTGATCCATGAGTGATTTTGTTTTCTCTTCCACCTCGTCACCCTCGGCCCAATTGAAAGCGGCCCTGCAGGGAATCGACACTTCGCGGGATGCTTCTGTCACGACCTTTTCCGGGTTCTGGGGGAGTCTTGCCGTCATCGAAAACCAATATTCCGGGTTTCAGCCGATGGAAACAGAAGACCATATCGCCGTCATCGTCGGTGGGCCCCTCCTCCAATTCCAGGCGAACGATTTTCTCGATGACGAAAACTCCTCCACCGGAACCAGCGCCATCCTCGAGCGCCATCTCGCCGGGACAATGTCCTGGGACGAGGACCTCAGCGGTCCTTTCGCTGCCTTCTTTCTCGACAAGAAAAGTGGCGCTTTCACCTATGTGACCGACTTACTCATGTTCATCCCCATCTATTCCCTCGAGGATTCGGAGAAGATCGTTCTCGGGAGTCAGGTCGACGTCGTCGCAGAAATCGCCGGTGAGGAAGCAAACCTCGACCTCACCTCCCTTGCCGATTTCGTTCTCAATCACGTCGTGACCTATCCCTATACCTGCTACCGGAACATCCGACAGGCCGATGCAGGCACGATCCATCACTACACCCACATCGCTTCCACGCTTCAGAAGTCCCGCGAGACCTACTGGATTCCTCAAGAGCAGCAAAACTACGAGTCCTTGCCCGAAGCAGCCAAGCTTCTTCGCGAAAGCCTTCTCGAAGATGTTGCCACCATCGCGGCGGGAACGGACAAGGTCGCTGCATTCGTCAGTGCCGGCGAGGACTCCCGCTCCATTCTCGGCTCTTTACCCGAAGGAGTCGACTGCGACGGGTTCACCTATCTCTACGGCAGCCCTCGCGATCGAGCCATCGCAAAACAGGTCACCAAAATTTTCGGAGTTAACCATACCGTCAGTGCGCAACCCTATCACTACTACCTCGACATACTTTCCGACGCCTCCGCCCTCGTCGGTAGCGGACACCAGTATTCCCATGCCCATGTCGTTGGATTTTTCGAAGAGTGGAAACTGAGAAGTTACCGGGCGGTTCTCGGCGGGTATCTCTCCGATTCCCTTCTCAAGGGCTTGTTCAGCCGAAAGCGGCGTGGGCGTGGCCTCCTCAGCTGGCTTCCCGAATTTCCTCGGTCGGGCGAAACCCAAACCCGAAGACAGTCTTCGGACCTGTTCACCGAGAAAGTTCTCGAAGAGGTCCAAAACAGAAAACGCGAGCACATGGCTCGCGTTCAGGAGATTCGCCCGCAGACCGCCCACGAATGGTTTGGGATCTGGCCGGCGACGATGCAGTTGACGTTTCCGAATTATCTGGCGACTCGAAGACTCTTTCGCAGCTACGAACCCTTCATGGGAAAGACTTCCGTGAAGATTGGAGCAGGTGTTCCTCTGACGTGGAAACTGAACCGCCGAATGTTCAGCAGAGCTATGCGCCCACTACTCAAGCCCACGAGATGGGTGTTTCATGCCGACGGCCACCTTCCCTACTTCCCCTTTTGGTTCAACATGCCCTTCGTCTTTCTCGACAAGTTGAAAAAGACCCTTGGAAAAGCCTATCATGCGTTTACCTGCCTGATTACCGGGAAAGAAACTCCCTGGCAAAGACGCCGCGCTTCGAAGACCGATGCGGAATGGCTCGCCGCGTTTGAGAAATTTGATTCGAGCTATGACGCGATGGGAGAAATCATCAAGGATCGATCCGCCCGGAAAAAGCTGAGTTCTAGACAAACCCGAAACCTGCTTCAGTTGCTCGAGTGGATCGACCGGACAAAAAAGTAGACGCCCTACGATTTCTTGCAGAAGAGGAAATTTCGGAACTCGGCTCCGACATGTCGATACGGAAGCTGAGATGTCTCGGCAGCCGGGGAACGCTTGCCCCGATACCAGAAAACTCCATCATCGTAGCCGAGCTGGCGAAAAACGGCGGTGACTTCTTCAAGTGCCGATTCGCTGACTTCGATAAGCACTTTCGGCCCCACCTCCTCAAGTAGTTTTCTCGCCCCCTTGAGAACATGCATCTCGTAGCCATCGACATCGCACTTGATGAAGTCGACGTGAGCCAACTGCTGCTCCTCAAGAAAACCATCAAGGGTCTTGATCTGGATCTTGATCTCATCCTGTTGCCAGTCTCGACCTGACTCGAGCACAGCCGTCGACCCAGCCTCGCCACGAAAGAGACTCGTCTCCTCTTCCCGATCCGATAGTCCCAGTGGGAAGACCTCGACATTCTCCAGACGAAAACTTGCCGCGACTTTCGTAATCAATTCTTCCATTTCTGGCTGCGGCTCAAAGGCGAGAACCCGTCCCTCCGGCCCCACCGCTTTTCCCAGAAAATAAGTCACGATGCCCTTGTTGGCTCCGATGTCGAGAACGACATCTCCCGGGCTCACTTCCTCTTCGATAAACCGAACCGTGTCTGGCTCGGTACGATTTCGATATCGAAAGAACCGATGCAGGTAGTGGAGCCGTTTCTTGAAGGAGAGTTGGCGAGAAGATTTTCTCATGAATCGACTATTCCCGGGCGGCCTCGGGTTGCTTCGACCCGAGGAGCACCTGGCTGAATACGTAAAAAAGCATCACGACAGTCGTCACTTCCCCGTCAGTGAACGAATTCTCGAATATACCACCGACCAGAAACCCGATAATCGCAGGAGCAAATAAAAGTCTCGTCTCTTTCTGCGACCATACCTCCCTCAACCAACTCAGCAGGAATCCCATGAGTGCAAGCGCTCCAAAAATGCCAGTGGAGGCAAAGGCTTCCAAATAATTGTTGTGGGCATTAGAATGCATCCAAGTCCTGATCTCTTTGGAATCCCCGCCTTCCTCGGCGGGTGGTATCGTTAGGGTCACATCAAACGGAAACCCATACGATTCCTTCAGGTCTCGACACTGCTTTTCAAATTGGCGATATCCAATCCCAAAGACCGGATTCTTGATTCCGGTCACTGCGGCAGTTTTCCAATGCGAAAATCGAGTTGATTCATTGGGACGAATCTCAAGCAATTCATTATTGAGCGCGAGAGAAGCCGCGACTGCAATCAAAAAAAGGCTGCCAAATCCAATCGTCAGCCATTTCCATCGCAACAAAAGTATCAGAACAACGGCTCCTACAAAACAGCCAAGCAAGGCTCCTCTCGATCCAGAAAGAAATAATCCTAATCCACAGATAAAAAGACCCACCAGTGTCGTCACGAAAATAGACCGGCTCGGGGTAAAGGTCTTTTTCCAGAAAAGGAGTGCTGCTCCTGCAATAACGAGAATGGTAAATTGCATGCTGTAGGCATAGGTCATCACCATACCGAACATTCCTCCCAATCGGATTCGTCTCTCAATCCCTTCGAACGGAGCCAGAAAATGAAATCCGGTTACAAGATTGATCATATCTGCAATCGTAACGAGAACTGCACTTCCGAGGAGCGAAAGCCAAACCCATTTTCCAAAGCGGGAAGCCTTTGTTTCGAGAAATCCTCGTATTTGTGGGAGGCCCAGTAGAAGAAGAGGCAAGAGAAGATGTCTGAGCTTCTTGATATCGCGGAAAGGCCTCTCGTACGATTCAAGATTTACCAGGATCGAGATCAGATTGACGAGAATCAATGCCGCAAGGAACCAGAAACTGGAACGGATCGTAAAGCTCCCCTTCTCAAACTCTCTGGGACCAGAGGAAAGGCAATTCAATAGAATGGCAACAACGAGCAAACCCTGCCCGATACCAATCATGGCATTCCCCCCGTATGATCCGGCGGCAATCACGGCTGCTGCGACAATCAGCAGTTTCTCAGACGTTCTTCGCATCGGGATAAATTCGTGAAAGATCGTAAAGGTTGATACATTTCTCCGGCCTCGAGCGTTCCGATTAGTGGGTCGATGAAGTGGAGTCGATGAGAAGACTTCCTGGTATGTTCCGATGGGCAAACTCCCGGAGGCCTTCTCCATCCCCGCTTTCAAGCAACTTGATAAGTTCACCGATCTCGAGGCTGGATTCTACTGGTTCCCTCGATTTTTCTACCACCCAAATACGATCGTGATCCGTCCTCACCACTCCCTCGTCGTCCGTCAACAACTCCTCGTATTCCTTCTCACCCGGGCGTAGACCGGAAAAAACAATCTCGATATCTACGTCGGGAACAAAACCGGAAAGCTCGATCATCCTTCGAGCCAGATGTTCAATCCGGACTGGCTCGCCCATCTCAAGAACGCAGATTCTCCGGTCCTCAGCGACAGCGCCCGCAGCGATCACGAGTTCCACGGCTTCCGGAATAGTCATAAAATACCGAGTAACATCTTTCGACGTCACGGTGACAGGACCCCCTTCCCGGATCTGTTGGCGAAAGATGGGGATCACGCTTCCGCTACTTCCCAGTACGTTTCCGAACCGAACCGCTTTAAATTTCGTCTTATTGCGTGGTCGCTCAATGATCACTCTCTCGGCCAACCTCTTACTCGCACCCATCAGACTCGTCGGACGCACGGCCTTGTCAGTCGAGACTAGAACAAACTCCTCCACACCGGATTCCTCTGCGACTGATGCCACCGTTTGGGTGCCTACTACATTATTCTGAAAACATGCCACCGCATTCAGTTCCATAAGGTGGACGTGCTTGTAGGCCGCTGCGTGATAGATGACATCGACCCCTTCGGTCAGGTCGATCGCAGCCCTGACCTGACCTGCTCTTCTCACGTCACCAGTCACAGAATAGATGGCAGTCTTCTCGTCGCCTCCTTGAGACCGCAACTCCCGATCGATCTCGAACAAAGTGTACTCGCTAGATTCGAACAAAGTGAGTGAGCTTGGTCCCAGTTGAAGAATCTGCCTGCAGATCTCCGATCCAATACTCCCCCCAGCGCCCGTAACCATGATTCTCTTCTGAAAAATCGAAGAACGCACTTTATCAAAATCGATCGTGTGAGGTGGACGCTGCAACAGGTCCTCGATCGAAACACGACGCATCGTCTCGACATCGAGACGCCCTGTTGCCAAGTCCTCCATAGAAGGAATGACGCGGTAATTGCACTTCAATCCCGCCTTGGCAATCGACTCCATCGTGTTTCGAATAAAAGCAGGCGTATTTAAAGGAGGAAGAAACAACACGGTCTCCACCTTTCTCTCTTTCACCAGCTGCGGAATCTCTTCTTCAACGCCAAAAATCGGAACACCGCGAAGCTGCTGCCCCCGATGTCTCTCTGTGTGACTTACAAGCCCCTCTACTTTTCCGATTCGCTGGGGATACCTGAGCATATTTCGCAGTAGCGCATCGCCATCATCAGGACTTCCCATTAGGAGGACTCCACCAGGCCCGCCGGGGGTAGTCCTGCTAACACGATGTTCGCGAGCGAATCGGATCAGTCCGCGAAACCCGACTTCCCAGCCGAGTAACAAGAGACTCGTAATGATTAAAGCAGATCTGGGAAAATCGAGGAACGAGCGTTCATTTACGAAATAGACCAAGATACCCGAGATGATTGCTCCAACCAGAATCGCGGCGCCCGTGATGAAGCAGTCCCTCAAGGTAAAGAAACGCCAGAATCCCCGATCGAGTCGGAAAATAAGGATCCCAGCCAGAAAACCCAAGACCATCCACAATCCGAATTCGAAAAATGCTTTCTGGGCAAAGGCAACCCACTGGAAATCAAATCGAAGAAGCAAGGCCCCCGCATAGGAAAGGCAAATCCCGACCAAGTGGAAGACAAGGGCTGCAAGCCTCCTGATCCACTGTCTCCGTATCACGTCCTGCAAAACGTTCATATGGAAGCCAAATTCATTGTTTTAAAAATTACCGAAGTAAACGAGGTGCATAAATCGAGCCCAACTCCAAACCCTGACAGGATTCCTTTCTACTTCAAGCCTGGCAGAGCTCCGAATCGTGTTCCTCGCTCACTATGCCGCCAGAATCCCTCTTCGAATCAGCGAGAACTCCAACCGCAAGACCAATTCCCCAAGCCGCACACATCATCATTCGAGACTGCGAATCCATCTGGTCAGTAAACACTGCGAGGTGAAGAAATGCCTGCACGAAAACCGAAGCCAGAAGCAGGAATCTTAGAAAGCAATTCCCCTCTACCTTGCGGATGGCAACGAGTGGGATCCATAAGAGAAGGAAACTGAAGGCCAAGTAGCAGGCAAGACCGAGCCAACCGGTCGCTACTGCGATCTCCAAGAACTCATTGTGGCAATGACCCCGCATTTGCGGCAACTCATAGCCAAGTTCTGCGTAGATCGCCTCTTCTCGCTTGTCGTTTCCGTCGAAACCAACTCCAAGAGGATTCCGAGTGAGGATGACCCAGTTGGCATGCCATTGTTCGAGCCTCACTCGATTCGAGCCTTGTGGTGTGTCATTCCCAATGGTTTGTGCTCTTCCGCTCAACGAAGGGTTCAGGAAAATCACAAGAAACGACAGGGAAAGAATTACGAGAAGTGCACCAGCCGATTTCTTTCTCAAATCTCCAGGAACGAAAACCGCCGCAAGCACGACCATGCAGATCAGCGACAGCCAAGCACCCCGCGACTGGCTCGCAATCACCGAAGCAAAACAAGCAAGAACACCTAAGCCACTCAAAACACTCACCGCTCTTCTTCGTGGGGAAGTGGTGAGACAAAAAGCGAGGAAAATCAGGCCAAGTCCTCCCATGAGTTTTCCAAAGGGAACCGGATTCCGAAGCATACCGTGTCCTCGCGCTGGGTTCACGGATGGCGATTGACCAAAAAAGTCACGAAACGGATCCGTCTGCGTAAGAAACTGATAGATCGCAGCAATGCCTGAAAAACATACCACTCCCAAAATGACATAGGCCCAGGCCCGCACTCTCCGTATTCTCTCCGCGGGCGGCCCTTCGAAGAAGGCTACTGACAGAATGACAAAAACGAGAAAGAACAAGACCCACTTTAGTTCACCCCATGATCGCAACGAATCGACCCGATTAAAGAGCATCACACAGGAAGCTATCAGGAGATAGCCGGCAAGGATATACCAGACCCATCGCTGACCACGGACTACCTCAACGAAATCGTTTCGAGTCGAGCCGAATTTCAAAAACTGTGCACACGCGATGAACACAGCAATTGCAAAAGTAAAGTAAACCAGAGACGCTCCCAATTGCATACCGCAAAGGAGAATCATCAAAACTACACACGAGTCTCTTTTTGTTTCGATCTTCAAATCTGGCAATACTGCGTAAAACGAATAGGAAAAGTTGCGACTCCCCGAGGATCGCTACCGGGCTATTTCTCTACAGAATCAAAAATTTCCTTAAGCGTTTGATCCAACTCTTCGGCAAAAAACTGGGCTCCCGCAGCGGTGAGATGCTTTGAATCCTGGGTTAGCAACTTCCCTTCATGAGTGAAAACTCGAACCCTTCCCTCCCCGACCGAAATTTCTTCAATCAGATTAATATACCGATCGCCCCACTCTTGCGCCAGGGTTCGATTCATTTCTGTGTATCTAGGAAGCATCTTCACATCTCCTGGATCATCTTCACCACTTCTCCGGAAGAGCGGATATCCCACATTGGCTCCAAAATTCTTTGTGCCGACATTCCAGACTTTGGCTTCGGGCAAACCCAGTTCCTTGACCATCAAACGAGGGGCTTCGGATAGAAAAATCAGATCCGCCGAATCAACTCTCGCATCGACACCAGACCGGACCTCGGGAGTGATCACATGCTCCTTCACGTAGATATAGGAGAACTCGCAGTCACGATCCAACCCCGCTTCGATCATCACGTTACACCAGTCTCGAACAAAACTATCCCCTACCAAGAGCACCTTAACTTTGTCAGTGCTTGCAAAGGGTTCTGAAAACTGATCGATCCTTTGATTGTACTCTGCGTGCACCCCTCTTCGAGCATCCTCAACGGAAATGTCCAAGGCTGGAAAATCCCGCACGACTCCTGCTTTCCAGTAAATGTGGAATGCCACTCCATTCGAAACCGCCAGGCCCAGCAGGAGGACTAGCGTAAAAGCCTTGCGACCGATAAATTTGCTGGATCGGAATGGTTTCTCGACTCCGAAGTAAGTGGCGACCGACAATAGAAAAACGACAGCAGAGACACAGAGCAAAACCAGGAAGTTCAATTCTTCGACGATAAAATATCGGGTGAATGAAAGGACGATCTGATGCCACACATACAGGCTGAAACTAATCTTCCCAAGGAAGAGGATGAAACGGCCTTCGCTGAGAGCCGCGAAAAACCGAGGGTTCTTCGAATGGGTGCAAAGAAAGATAGCCGATAGAAAAGTGACTCCCACTAATTCCAACTCGGCAGGCAGCGGAGTTTTAACGAAAATAAGAAGCAAAATTCCCGCGTAGAGAATCAAGTTACCTCCTCGAAAAATCTCTCGTCTTCGAACAAGTGTGGCCACCCCGCCCAGCAGAAGCTCGAACCCACGGAATGGCAGAAGGTAAAATTTCCACTCCGTTGGGAAAGGGGAACAAAACAGAGCGAGGGAACACACCAAGAACGCGCCCAAAATGATGATCAACTTTCGAGAACTGGCTCCGATCAGAATGAGGAGCAACGGGTATAGAAGATAAAACTGCTCCTCAACTCCGAGGCTCCAGGTATGCATCAACGGTTTGAATTCATTGATTGGATCCCAATAGTCACCTGTCGTTAAGAGGAGTAATATGTTGTTACTGAACGCTGATGTCGCAATCACGCTCTGCGCCAGGTTCTCGAGATCATCGGGCAACATGACGAACCACCCAATGAGGAGCGCCACTGAGCTTGCCACGACAACAAGCGGGACAATTCTTCGAGCTCGCCGGTAATAGAAGTCGATCAGGGAGAACTTTTTGTCCGCGATACCTCCGTGAATAATTCTTGTGATCAGGAATCCACTGATCACAAAAAACACATCCACGCCCAGGTATCCATTCTCGATGAGTCCATAGTGAAACAGAATCACCGCGATCACTGCGTAACATCGCAGCCCATCTACATCTGCTCTATACTTCATGGTCTGTGGCTTTAGAGACCTCCTCGACGACAACTGTCAAACAGCTGCCTGGATGCAATCGGTCACACGATCGATATCACTACTGCTCATCTGACTTCCGGAAGGAAGACAGAGTCCATTGGAAAAGAGAAAGTTGCTCACTTCTCCTCCCTCACATGGAATTCCTTCGAAACACGGCTGAAGGTGCATCGGTTTCCAAACCGGCCGACTCTCGATATTCTGTTCTTCCAAGGCGAGCCGAATACTCTCCCTATCACAGCCAAGTTCGGAAGAATCAATCAGGAGACAGGACAGCCACCGGTTGCAGATCCCATATTCGGCCTCCGGCATCATTTCGATCCCGGGAATGCATTCAAGTCTCTTGCGATACTCTTCAAAAATCCATCTTCGTTTCTCAACCTTATTGGAAAGTGACTTCAATTGTGCGACCCCAACTCCCGCGAGAAGATTACTCATGCGATAGTTGTATCCGACCTCACGATGTTCAAAGTGAACTACTGGTTCGCGAGTCTGTGTCGACAAATACCGGGCTCTCTCAACAAGCTCTTCATCGTCACTCGCTAGAATGCCTCCCCCGGAGGTCGTAAGAATCTTGTTTCCGTTAAATGAAAATGCAGACGCACTCGCCGCTCGACCTACGCTTTCCCCCTGGTAGGTCGCCCCAAGAGCTTCCGCGGAATCACACAGCACGGGAATGCCAAACTCGTTCCCAATTCGAACGATCTCTCCGAGGTCACAGCTTTGGCCATAAAGATCTGTAGGCACGATCGCTCCGATCTTTCTCCCCTCTCTTCGAAGTGAATCGATGGCCTTCCGAAGGAGAACCGTATCCATCGTCCACGTCGTTGTATCGGAATCGACGAAGACAAGCTCGGCTCCGAGGAAGGTGGCAGGCGAAACACTTCCAATGAAGGTCAAACTTGAAGCAATCACCACATCGCCTTCCGAGACTCCGAGACAACGTAATCCCAAGTGAATCGCTGCGGTCCCGCTGGTAAGGGCTACACAGTGGGGAAACCCCGTAGTCTCACAGAACACCTCTTCGAACTGGGTGAGATGGGGGCCCACCGGAGCGATGTAGTTCGAGTCGAAGGCCGCTAGTAATTCCTTTCGTTCTTCCTCACCCACATCGGGAGGAGACAGAAAAAGTCGTGGTGTTTCTTCCATATTTATCCCACTGCCAGGAGAACTCGATACCTAAACGATTTTTGTTTTCCGCTGAAGAATTGCCTCAAAAAAACAATCTCACAGGGTCCGAATAACCTTCGCAGGAACTCCCACAGAAACCGTGTTGGCAGGAATGTCCTGATTCACAAAACTGTGGGCTCCAACGATCGCATTCTCCCCAACCGTAACTCCTGGCATGATCGTCGAGTGAGTCCCGATGCAACATCCTTTTTCCAAGACCACCGGACCGGTAACCTGATCTATCGTTGAAACGGAATAGATCGAGCAGTGACTTCCAATTTGAACGCCCTCCCCGACACTCACACCGTAGTGAGCATTGATATACGTGAAGGCACCGATATCGCTCTTGTATCCCAAATCCAGCTTTTCAGGATACTGGACAAGCCAGTTGTACTTCGTCGGAATATTGTGACTGACCTCCGGTGCTTTCCAATCTTCAAATCGTTCGTTCATCGCTCTATTCGTTTCCTTGAAACTTCCCCACCGTAGCTTCACCGGTCGCATTGACGCCTTTCCTCCCGAAAACAACAGCGACCGTTTTCAGAAGGATTTTTAAGTCGAGAAGAACGGATTGATTCTCCACATACCACACATCCATCTCGAGTCGTTGCTGCCACGATATCGCATTTCGCCCGTTTACCTGTGCCCACCCCGTGAGTCCTGGTCGAACTTCATGACGACGAGATTGCCTTGCGCTGTAGAGCTCCAGGTACTCCGGCAACAATGGTCGAGGACCGACAAAACTCATTTCACCTTTCAGGATATTAAAAAACTCCGGGAGCTCGTCCAGGCTCGTCGATCGCAGCAGCCGACCAAATCGCGTGAGGCGATCGCTGTCGGGTAGGAGATGCCCATTTTCATCACAATCATTCGTCATTGTGCGAAACTTGCAGATTTGGAACAATTCCCCCTTCAGTCCAGGGCGCTCCTGCTTAAAAAGTGCGGGCTTCCCCAATTTCCATCGAACGAGAAGCCACACCATGCCGTAGACGATGCCTAACGGGAGGGCCAGGAGCAGGGCAATGGACACATCAAATACACGCTTCATGTATCTACGCACAGCTATCGGATCGAGAATCGATCTCGTCAGGAGAAAGCCCAACGATGAAGTCGACCATATTGCGATTGACCTTGGATACATCGAAGACTTCCTCTGCTAATTTCCGCGAGGAGGATCCAAATGCCTGCAGATCATCAAAAGGCATTTTAACCGCTTCGATCATTGCTGAAGCCAAGCCTTCGCTGTCTCCAACTTTTACGAACCACCCATTCACCCCCGGGGTCACGGTTTCCCGACAACCAACCGCGTCGGTGGTAATGACGGGGCGACCGCTGGCAAGAGCTTCAAGGCTACTCCTGGGCGTACCCTCTCGATAGGAAGGAAGAACAAAACAGTGGCATTGACGGATCAGCTCATCCACATCTTTGCGATGTCCCAGGAGCTCTACCTGACCGTTGGACGATCTCAAATCCTTGAGCTTAATTCCCCCTGGGTTCGGATCTTCTCCCCCTACGAGAAGAAATCGGCAACGCCCAGGAAACTGCTCTTCTACTTTTTGAGCTGCGGCCAAATACTCGTGCACGCCTTTTTCACGAAGGAGTCGCCCCACCATAAGAAAGCAGAACGGATTCGTAGAGGGCAATGGCTCAACGGGAAAGCGGTCGAGATTGATTCCTGAGCCAGCAACCTGTCTTGTCTTCTCAGACTCCGTCAAACCCAGTTGAATAAAAAGACTGCGATCATCAGGATTCTGAAAGATCACCAGTTCATTCTTTCGAAAGGCCGTTCGGTAGAGCAACGACTGGATACGGCGAAGAATTCTTTGTTTCCAACCCGAATTAGTAAAAGCGTAGCCTAGACCGGTAACCAGTGACACAATTCTGCTCACGCCATTCGCACTTGCGGCAAGCGAACCATAGACCATCGGCTTAGCCGTATAGTTGAATACCACGTCCGGTTTATGGACCTGAAACAAATCGTTCAAGGCAAGGTAACTTTTCCGATCCCGAAATGGATTTGTCGATGCGCGGTCCAGAGGATAGCGAACAAATTCCGCGCCGATCTGGTTGAGCTCCTCAATGAGAGCTGGCTCCAAGCTCGGAGCACAAGCAACCACCTCATGACCCAGATCGCACAATTCCCCGATCAATTCGCCGCGGAAACGAATCAGGGAGGAGCCCAGGCCACATACAATCGCGATCTTCAATGCTTCCTCTCGGATTTTCAGTTCGAGTCAGATTCCTTACAACAGGCAACCATTTCTTGGTCGAGGGGCGAACCAGGTCTCGTGGCGAAAAGATTGTATCCTTTCTTTTCGTCTATCTTTACTGGGGCCAGTTGCGAGCTGTCAGAGATTCGAATCAGATGCTCGTTCTCCTCATCGTAGAAATAGATACTCAAGTCCATCTTCTCAAGAATCTCCTTGGTCGTTTCCGACTCGATGTCCTTTCCGTGATCCTCATAAATGAAGACGACATTCTGATCCTGGATAGTTTTAGTAGCTCCTTCCAAGGCATCCACCTCCACTCCTTCGACGTCGAGTTTGACGACTACCCGTGTGCACGGCCCCACGTTTTCGATCACATCTCCAACGACTTCATCGATACAAACAGTTTCCATCTCATGATCCTTGACGACCTTTCCCTTTTCTTCTTCGAGAACCAGGCTGCTACCAGCGTGTTGCTTGTATTGGTTGAATTTCAGAATCTCTCCCGACTTCGACCAAAGGGCTCGGTGCAATATTTGAAAACCAACGGGATTTCTTTCACAGTTGTCCCGCAACATCCCGATGATGTTGGAGCCGGCTTCGATCGCAACGACTTGGTCTTTCTTTCCGATACAATGGGCGGCCACACAGCTCCAGAGACCTATATTCGCTCCAGCGTCAATAAACATTGCCTTGTCGTCCAATAGTGGAATCACAACATTCCAAATCTCTGTTTCATACTTCTTTGGATCTGGGTAATTCAGCCAATAGAAATCTGTTGGATGAACTATTTCGAGGCCGTCATCCAGCTTCCAGATCGCAGCATCTCCCTGAACCCAGTAGTCATTCAAGAGGGTCATCATCCTCCTCGGGATCAAGCGCTTCAACGGCCCGAACAAGGGGCCGTTTCGTATGATCCCAAAAATTTTAACTTTCACAGCGGTTTTCATTTTTACATTCTTAGGGAATTTTATTCTAAGGGAAAGATCGTGAATAGAATGGAAGCTCTAAACTGATCGGATTCCAGCCCTCGATGATTCGTTTCGTTAACGCAAGCCTCGCCCGACCGAATCGGACATTTGCTGATTGGATAAAGCTCTTGGCTCATCAAAATTATGGAGACTCCGCAAACGAGATCGAACGGGTGCGTCGAAGAATTTCTTTTACAACAAAGGATACCATCAGGAGCAAGAGCCCAACACTGACGATCTTCGCGATCCATATACTGGAGCCACCTAACATATCACCTAATTCCCGAATAGCGGAAAAGCCAGCGACACATAGAACGACAAGAAGCGGCCACATCAAACCAAGCTCAAGATTGATCTTCTTCTTCGCGTTTCGACGGCATCGGACAACCTGGAAAGCGCCACCTGCTGCCACAGCGATCGCAGCGCCGAGAATCTCAAGATAGGGAACAAGAAGAATGCCGAGGCCGATCATGACGATCGCAGTCCCGATATCGTCAAAGATATGAGAGAGAGTTTTCCCAGTAATAAAATTTGCAACATTCCCGATGACTCGCCCATCGAGAAAACAGATTCCGATTACCAGTAGAGGAAGAACCGTATGGGCGGGTCCATACTCAGCCGGCAATATGCTAGTACAAATCATTTCTCCAAAGATCGTGAGGAAGCCGGCAAGGAAGGCCATAAATCCAAAGTAGCCGACCCAGACGGTGGAGAACTCAAGATTCCGCGTCTTCGAAGACTTTCTCTTCATCGAAAAGACAAACCACATATTGTGAAAGACTTGAGTAAAGACTCCAACTGCTGCTGCAAGCTGCAAGCCTGCCGAAAAAATCGCCATACTCGAAAGTCCGAGAGCTCCGAGAATGACCCATCGAATTGCATTTCGTGATAACCAGGTAAGTCCGACTCCTGGAAGCAACGGTAGGCTGAACTTGCAAGCCAGGAGAATGAGTCGCTTTGAAAACCGGAGACATAGATACGGAGCGAGAAAAACAAATCCAAGGATGACTTGGAGCAACGCGATCAGCATCCGAAACAGCATAACCTCGAGATAGGTCAGCTCTAAATCGGCGAAAATCGCTATTGTGCATCCGACGAGAAACAGGATCGAGGGGATTAAACTCGCAAAAATGATGGCGACCAAATTCGACAATCGAATCAACGCGACTTCTTGCAATCGGAAGAAGCCAATCGCACAACCGATCAATAGAGCGATGCCGAAGATTTCGGGAGACCCGATATATTTCTCGAAAGTTTCAAAAGAAAGAGAGTACCCGGCAGCGGCAATGAGTGCTGCCAGGGCAAACCACCCCAAAGTGATGGCGCCACCACCATAGAGGAAAGTTGAGAAAATAAGTTTCTTGTTTCCCGGTCGGAAAAGGCGATGCAACGCAGGAGTAAGAAAAAACGCAGCCCCCACTGAAAGGAGCATTGCGAGAGCGATCGATTTGTCGAAAAGCCCAAAGTCTTCAATGTCCAGAATCCGGGTGATTAAGGGCAGGGCGAGAAACTCTGCAGCCCGCGCCGCTACCGGGATCACGCTGATGAGCCCGAAGGATCCGTATTTGCGAAGTATCTTCAATTAAGTTGGTCGGAAGCAGGCCGCAGCATGAATTTCCCGAGTGATCTGATTTCAAACTTCCCTTTCTACAATTGGACGTTTCGAACCCAGTCTCGGTTCTCACAGAACCATTCCACGGTCTGATCCAACCCATCCTCAAAAGAAACTTTTGGCTCCCATTTCAGAAGCTTTTTCGCTTTTCCTATATCCGCACGAGACGAGAAAAGATCTGCGATGTGAGCTTCTTCAAATTCAATCTCGGCCTTTTTCCCGAGTCGCTCCTCGATCATTTCGATGACCTGAAGCAGCGAAATAGGTTCCATCCCGCCACCCAGATTGATCACCTCATAGGAAAGAGGAGCAGCGGCTGCAATGGTTCCTTCTGCGATGTCATCGACAAAGGTAAAGTCTCGCCGCTGCTGCCCATCGCCATAGATCTGGATCGGCTTTCCTTCATCGATCCATTTGATGAACCGGAAAATGCACATGTCTGGTCTACCCGACGGCCCGAAGACGGTAAAATACCGGACGATACTGACATCGACCCGGTGTAAATGATGAAAGGCATGCGAGAGAGCCTCTGCAGCTTTCTTGGAAGCAGCGTACGAGGAGAGAGGACAATTGACGGGCATATCTTCTCGAAAGGGAAGCGGATGGCCGGCGTAGAGGGATGAAGTAGACGCGAGGACGAGTTTCGGAACTTCGGCACGCACCATTCGCTCGAGCAAATTGAGAGTGCCCTGCGCATTCGTCTGCAGATAGACACTCGGATTTTCCATACTGTAACGCACTCCTGCCCTGGCCGCTAAATTGAATACGGTAGTAAACTCGTGGTCTTCAAAAATGGAGTCCAAAAAGTTCGTATCTTCGATATCCCCTTCCACAATTTCAATTCCGTCCGCCTCAAGAAGTCGCTCTCGCCGATGTCTCTTGATCGCTGGGTCATACGCATCATTCATCGAATCGATTCCAATTACGATGTCACCTTTCTCCGCGAGGATCTGAGCAACCTTGCTCCCAATGAACCCACAAGCACCTGTTACCAACCGTTTCTCTTTCATCGATTTCTGAATTCTACTTCTCGTTCTCCCATCGCTCGAGCCACCCCTGAAACATGAGCACATCCCAGATCAGGTAGCCCCAATCGCTCTTACCTGCCAGATGCTCCTCCCAAATTTGCCGAATCGGTGCAGCTTCGAGGTATCCTCTGTCCTTCAATTTCTGCTCGTCGAGGAGAGACTCGGCCCAATCGCGAAGATCATTCCGCAACCAGCTACCGACCGGAATACCAAATCCCATTTTAGGCCTCTCGAACAAATCCCGCGGAACGTATTTCTCAAGAATCTTACGAAGGATCCACTTCCCTTCACCCTCTCGGATTTTGTAATCAAGAGGAAGCGACCACGCAAATTCGACAACCCGATGATCGATCAACGGAACTCGAGCTTCAAGGCTCGCTCCCATACTCGCCCGGTCTACTTTTGTAAGGATATCTTCTGGAAGGTAAGAAATAAGGTCGAGATACATCATCTTCTCCCGGAAATCCACTTCCCGTGAGAGGATACAACTATCTGAATGCAAATTCGTCTGAGGCTCTTGTCCCCCTATGACTAGTTTTTCCGGCTCTCTCCAGTGGGATACGAGCGCAAAATACATATCTTCGGGTTTCTGTATACCGATTACATCCGCGAGTTTATGTGCCCTGTAACCCGGTAGACGGATTCTCATTTTCTCAGGCAACAACGGAGCGACCATCTCGAAAGCGCGATCCCACTGACCTTCGGAAAGAGACCGCAGTGCTCCGGCGGTCAAACTTCGAAAGGGAGCGGGAAAACCAGCGAAACGTTTCCAAATACGCTGTCCCAGGTCATGACGATTGTATCCCGCAAAAAGCTCATCCCCTCCATCTCCAGTCAGTGCAACGGTGAGATGCTCACGAGCCAGTTTGGAAACCAGGAAGGTTGGAATTTGAGAAGAGTCCGAAAAGGGTTCATCATAAAGGTTCGGAATTTGTGGAATCACATCCTGTGCTTCTTTGCTGCTGACATAGAACTCCGTATGAGCTGTCCCTATATGCTTGGCTACCGCCTTGGCCTGAGCTGCTTCATTAAACGATTCCTCATGGAGCCCGATCGAGAAAGTTCGAACCGGATTCGAAGACTGAGCCTGCATCAAAGCGATCACCGTGGAACTATCAATACCACCTGAGAGAAAAGCGCCCAGCGGCACATCGGAAACCATGCGGAGCTTCACAGCGTCTTTGAGAAGATCATGAAGCTCTTCGATCGCTTCCTCAGCACTTCCGGCAAAGGCTCCCCCTCCTTGAGTTTCGACGACTGACAACGCTTCCCAATAAGGCTCAGACGTTGCCAACTCTCCACGGTGAAGGTTCTCCGTGGAAACTTGGAGAATGTGGCCGGGCTGAAGCTTGCGCACAGACTTATAAATCGAATAGGGGGTTGGGATGTAACTGTGCCGAAAGAGAAGCGTTAATGCATCGCTATCCACTTCCAATTCAAAACCATGGACTCTGCGAAAAGGTTTCATTTCGGAAGCGAAAACAAAGCTTCCCCCACTCATTCCGTAGTAGAGAGGCTTAATCCCGATTCGATCTCGACAGAGTGATAGGAGTTGCTTTTCTCGGTCCCACACTGCGATTGCAAACATGCCAACGAAGCGCTGAACGGCTCGCTTCAACCCCCACTCAACAATCGCCGCGAGAACCACCTCTGTATCCGAGGTGCTTCTGAACCGATGCCCCAGTCGCGACAACTCGTCCCGCAGAACTTCAAAATTATAGACTTCACCATTGTATGAAATGACGAATCTTCCACACAACGAAAGCATAGGCTGAGAACCGTCTTCGCTTGTGTCCAGGATTGACAGTCGGGCATGGCCAAGAAAGACACCAAGCTGTTCATCCGCCCACACGCCATTGGAATCGGGTCCACGATGGTGCATGTCAGCAACCATCGTTCTGAGCTCGCTCATCCCTTCACGAGATGAGTTCAAGTTCCACTTACCAGTTATTCCGCACATTGGAAATTTTCCAAAACTTTCAGATCTCAGAGACCTTCATCGATCTCCTCAATGGAGAGACTTGATTTCACGTCGTAAAGAACAGCTTCCTGAGTCCCCAATTTCTTGAGATCAACATCTCGAAAAGAATCATGAGCCACGGCATGAATGACCGCATCGAAAGATGAAGCATTGCTTTCCAAGGAACTTTTGTCGTAAAGATCGATTCCATATTCTTTCTTCACTTCCGCCGGATCCGCCCAGGGATCGTAGACACTGACCTCAACGCCGAAGTCTTCCAACTCACGGATGATATCAATCACACGCGAGTTGCGAATATCAGGGCAGTTCTCTTTGAAGGTAATCCCAAGAACGAGAACGTTGGCTCCTCGGACCCGGCATTCTCTCTGAATCATCAGTTTCACGACGCGATTCGCAACGTGCGCGCCCATGCCATCATTGATTCTGCGACCCGCGAGAATGATCTGGGGATGGTAGCCAATCGATTCTGCTTTGTGAGTCAGGTAGTAAGGGTCGACTCCGATACAATGCCCACCCACAAGCCCGGGTTTGAAGGGAAGGAAATTCCATTTCGTCCCTGCAGCTTCAAGAACGTCCTGCGTATCAATTCCCATCCGCTGAAAAATCAGGGCGAGCTCATTGACGAACGCAATATTGATATCGCGCTGACAGTTCTCAATGACCTTGGCCGCCTCCGCCGTCTTGATCGTCGCAGCCGTAAAAATACCAGCAGTGATGATCTCGCCATACAATGTGGATAGATACTGAGCGATCTCCTCCGTATCTCCAGATACCACCTTCAGGATCTGATCGACGGTATGTTCCTTGTCGCCTGGATTGATCCGCTCAGGAGAATACCCCACGTTGAAATCCTCTTTCCACCGCAAGCCACTCTCTTTCTCGAGAATGGGAATGCAATCGTCTTCGGTAGCACCGGGATACACGGTCGACTCGTAGACGACGATGCTGCCTTTGGTTAGATTCTTCCCGACCGTTGCAGAGGCTCCCAGAAGTGGACGAAGGTCCGGCTGCTTGTGCCCGTCAATCGGAGTCGGGACAGTCACAATAATGACGTCGGCCGATTGGAGATCCGATGCCTCCGAACTGAAGGCGAGCGAACTCTCCTTCAGAGTTTCCTGATCCACCTCGCGGGTGCGATCATGACCGGACTGCAATTCGGAAATTCGACCCTGATCGATATCGAAACCGACCACATCAAACTTGCGAGCAAAACAGACGGCAAGAGGAAGCCCGACATAGCCGAGTCCGACAATTGCTAGCTTGGGATTCGATTTCAAATTGAGACGGGGTTGTAGTGAATCCGTTTAGTCATCCGGCGATCGCAGCGATGACCCGATCCTGATCGTCCTGCGACAGATAAGGGCTCATAGGCAAGGAAAGGCACTGATCCGAAACCTCTTCCGTGACCGGAAAATCACCCGGTTGGTGCCCTAGTGACGCAAAGACTTCCTGGAGGTGAAGCGGAACAGCATAGTAAGCAACGCAAGGAACGCCAGCAGCCTGGAGCCGAGCCTCTACTGCCGATCGATCCTCACAGAGAAGGGTATACTGGGCGTAGACGCTGGTATTCCCCTCCCCTATCAAGGGTGCCGAGATTCCATCCACTTCAGCGATACCGGCATTGTAGCGGGCGGCAATGTTCTGACGACGCCGGATCTCATCTGGGAAAATTCGAAGTTTCGGCATCAGTATGCCAGCC
The DNA here is from genome assembly GCA_965657775.1 of Verrucomicrobiales bacterium. Lineage (GTDB taxonomy): Bacteria > Verrucomicrobiota > Verrucomicrobiia > Verrucomicrobiales > DEV007 > Arctic95D-9. The sequence continues at coordinate 286,951 of CBFHPY010000003.1, read as the reverse complement.
TGCATTGAATCGAGCCTTCCATTCACTCCCAGAAAAGGATGGTGATTGCGACCCGCCTGGCCATGCACTCGGATCTGACGCATGACTTCGGCGAGACCGTCATCATTCGTAAAAAGGGCTCCTCCATCCCCATATCCACCAAGCGGCTTGGAGGGGAAAAACGAAGTGCTGCCAATCGTAGAGAGATTGCAGGACATATTACTATGATGGGTCGCCCCGAAACTCTGCGCGGCGTCTTCAATGACTGGGATGTTTCCGTGCCGAGCGGCAATCTCGTTGATGGCCGTCATGTCCGCCGTCTGCCCATAGATTCCGACCGGCATAATTGCTTTGGTCCGCTCCGTGATCGCTGCCTCAAGCAAACTGGGGTCCATGTTCCAGGTATCGGGCTGGATGTCGACAAAAACGGTTGTCGCACCGGTCAGGGCGATCATCTCTGCCGTCGAAATCCACGTGTAGGGAACCGTGATGACTTCATCACCTGGACCGATCCCGAGAGCCATCATTGCGATGAGGAGTGAATCCGTTCCCGAAGAGACACCGATCGCATGATTCACCCCAAGGTAGTCACACAATGCACTCTCGAGTTCCTCAACCTCAGGTCCGAGAATATATCGCCCATGTTGAAGCACCGTTTCGATTCGCTCGCGAATCTCGTCACCGATGTATTTCTGCTGAGTTTTCAGGTCGATAAATTCCATACCTAGAATCAGCTTTTGAGAAATCTCTTGATCAAAGGAATCGTCATTTCCCCTCGTTTTTGCCATTTTTTGAGAGCGTTAAGACGATTGAACGCCTCATTCTCGACGGAGTCATCCTCTTCCCGGGCTAATTCGATCATCGATTCAATCCTGCGCTTTCCGTTGGTCAGCCTCGGTTCCAAACGCTCCGAGAAAAAGTGATTCACGATTCTCGAGACATCGAGATCGGCTTGAAAATGTTCGCGGCGGTCATTCTCGACAGCAATGGGGACTATGGCTCCCAGCGCCTTGAGAGTGGCGAGCCCCTGGCTCGCGCTTCCCTTGCTGATTTCGAGCCGTTCGACGAGGTCCCCCATGACCATAGGCTCTCCCGAAACAAACATCAGCCCGTAAATCTGACCGACTGACTTGGGAAGACCAAAGATTTGCACGAACGACACAAAATAGTCGATCGATTCTTCTTCAAGTTGGGTAAGTTGACTGACCATGCAAGCTACCGCCCTCGGTTATTCGGGGAGAATTTCCCACAAACCGTATGCTGAATTTTCGAGTTATTGACCGTCTTCAATAAGAAGCACGGGGAAGGACTAAGCGATTTCCTGACGTTGTTCAAATAAAAATGAACAATAAATCAGCCCTGATTTCTCTCTCTTTTCACAAGATCTTCTTCCATCGCTTGTGCATCCAGATCCACTGCTCTGGATGACGTAAAATAATTCGCTCAAGGGCCTCATTGAACCGCTTCGTGTTCTTCTTGATAATGTCCCTGGTCCTGCCCTCGGTGATCACATCAACCGGCGCCCCGAATTTCAGAACATGAGTCCCATCTGGCTCTCTCCAGCTCGAAGAGGGAATCACGGGAGCACCCGTAAACTGAGCGAGAACAGAAAGACTCTTAAAGGTATTGGCCTGATGCCCAAAGAATTCGGAAAGGATCCCGTATTTCTTGATCGTGAACTGATCGAAAATCGAAACCACGATCTCGTTCTGCTCCAGAAGATCGAGAATGTCATCGAGCGACCCCGCCTTATCGAGCGTTCCAAAACCTGCCTTGCGAAATCGACGCATCACGAAGTCATTGAACCACTTGGGCTTTAGTGGTCGGCGTATGAAGTGAAACCGACCATGAAACTCTTTGAATTGAGAAATACCAGCCACGGTAGCGACTTCCCAGTTTCCGAAGTGCCCCGTCAGAATCAGCACTCCCTTGCCTCCTTCCAACTCTTTCTCGACATACCCCCCTCCTTCAATTCGGATCAGCTCCTCTTTTTGCGAAGAGGAAAGAAACGGCATCCGCAGGAATTCACCAAAGCACTGAATGTGATGAGCGTAGAATTGCTGCGCGATCGAAACGATCTGGCGAGTGCTCAACGATTCACCAAAGACCCGATTCAGATTCTCGAGGACGACACTTCGCCGAATCGGCAGAAGGAAGTAGGCCAGCTTGCCATACCAGGGAACTCTCAGCTCCCTGACTTCCGATGACGCAATCGCCGTTGCGGTCGTTTCCGTATGCGTCAGGGAAAGGTCGATCGAATCGACGAGATGAAGATCCATCACCGCGCGACCTTTCTCAGAAGGCTCGATCAAAGGGCGGCCGTAGCCATCTCGCCGAACTGCGAAATCAACAGGCTCGATCGTACCGAGACAAATCTCTTTCGGGAACAGCTTGCAGCAGGCCTCTTTCGCCGCAAAACGGGCAGCCAGCTTCTGAGCCTTCCCCTTCCCGGAGCCAGCGTCCTCAATTTCGGTTTCGGAGAAAAAGTCGCGTAACCCTTCATCGCCCAGATCAGCGATCAGCTTCTCGATCCGTGCAATCTCGACTGTATCAATTCCCTGCCGCATCGTGTTTGAGTGTCGGAAATTGGCAAATTCTAAACCCGGACTGCGAGAACCACATTCATCCCGCCAAATCCGCGACAGATGACAAGAGCGACGTCGCCGATCGGCTCGCTGTTATCCTTCTGGACAGGAAAATCGGTTAGTTCAGGATCCAGCTTGGCAAGACTCGCAATCCCAGGAACCGTTCGTTGCTTCAACGCTTCCAGGGTCAAGACGAGATCAGCAATGCCGCTGGCTCCTACCATATGTCCGTAAGCCCATTTGAAGCTGGTCACGGGAGGAATCGCATCACCGAAAACGGCTCGAATCCCCATCGCTTCGGTCCGATCGGAAGCAGTAGTTCCATTCCCGTGGGCACAGATCATTCCCACATCAGAGGGAGCCAATCCAGCATCCGACAGGGCCTGTTCGATCGCACGGGTCACTCCATCACCGTCTGGATCCAGATCCAGAATACCGGTCGCCTCGCTGCAACAGCCAAACCCGAGAAACTCGCCGAGAATGTTGGCGCATCTCGCCTCGGCTTCGCTGCCTTTCTCCAAGACTACAGCTGCTGCACCCTGACCAAAGACCGTGCCATCCCGGTCCTGATCAAAGGGTCGAGGCGTCTTTCCCGACATAAGGCCCAGCTTGTAAAAATGAAGCACCATTTCCGGCTCAAAAGGATCATCGTGACCGGCTGCGACAATGCGATCGGCTTCCCCGTTCCAGATCGCAGAAGCCGACTCGGAGACCGCCATAATTCCACTGGAACAGTGGTTAGTGATGCAGGCATTCGTTCCTTTGAGTTGGGCTCGAATACCGACGTGGCAAAGAACATTGTTCGGAAGGTTCTTGAGCAACCACATCGGGGTGACCATGTTGCTCAATTCCTCGCCGAATTTGGGCAGGGAGGCGTCCGCTTCCTCCATCAGGGTGAAATAGTCGTAGTTGGAGCAATAGCTTCCTGCTCCCGATCCCACAATCAGTCCGCTGCGATCGTTGAAGCGATTCAAGGCGTCTTCCTCGAGTCCTTCCCGCTGATCAAGAAATCCTGATCCCGAGATCGCCTGCTCAGAAGCATAGATCCCAAACATATCAGTTTGGGCGATGGACTTGTGGAGTTTCCTTTCAGGAACGAGGTCACGAGGAAGAAGCGAGATCTCGGATGCCACCTTCACGGGCCACGTCTCGCCATCCCACTGTTCGTAGGGGCGAACCGAAGACGCCCCCTGCGAAACCTGCTTCCAGATCTCTGCGACCGAGCTCCCGGAACCATTGACGATTCCACTCCCTGTAAAGACGAGCTTTTCTTCTTTGCTGCTCATGCGTTGACCTCCTCGGGGTTGCGGAACACGAGAGAACTGTTCGATCCTCCAAATCCAAGCGAGTTCGTGAGCGCTGCCCGAATGCGACCCGGAGCGGGCTCCCCCACGACCAGGTTCACATCGCAATCGGGATCCGGATCCTGGTAGTTCGCATTCACCGGTGAAATGCTGTCTCGAATCGCGAGGCAACAAATGGCGGCTTCGACGGCACCCGCTGCGGCGATGAGATGCCCCATACAACTCTTGGTTGAGCTCACCTTGACCTCGGAAATTCGCTCCCGGAAGACTGCCTTCATCGCAGCGCATTCGCTACGATCATTCATCTGGGTTGAGGTTCCATGAGCATTGACGTAGTCAATCTCCTCCATCGTCGTTTCGGCATCACCAAGAGCCTGCTCGATTGCCTGGATCGGTCCGTTTCCATCGGGGGGAGAATCGGTGATGCGATAGCAGCTCAGAGAGTTGCCATCGCCCGCCAACTCCGCGTAAATCGAAGCCCCGCGCGCCACGGCCGCGTCCCAGTCTTCGAGAACGAGAAATCCGGCTCCTTCTCCGAGAACAAATCCATTTCTCGTTTCATCGAAAGGACGACTCGCGCCGGTCGGATTATCATTATCCGTCGACAAGGCTCCCAACAGGCAGAAGCCGGAGATTCCAATCGGATTCAACATCGAATCAAATCCGCCAGCGAGCATGAAATCACACTGGCCACGTCGCATCGCCTTGAGCGCTGTCCCAATCGCCTGACCACCCGAAGCGCAGGCGGTATGTACAGAGGTCGCATATCCGCGAATCCCGAACTGCTTGGTCAGGATCCCGAGACCGGCATTGCATTGCCAGCGACAGATATCGAGGGGGTTAAGCTCATAGTCGTCGGAGAGAAGGCCATCCGGCTGAAAGGTCCCCTCTTCGGTCGCGTGATGGAATACTTGCTTCAGATCGGAGTATTCCGTGGCCATCATTCCCGCTCCGACACTGAGTCCCCATCGATGAGAATCTTCCGGGGTGGGAGCGATTCCCGCATCAGCGAGAGCTTCCGCCGCAGCGCCCAGAGCAAACTTATGAGAACGGGAGGAATGCTTGAGCTGCTTCGTATCATCGAGGACTTCGGACACATCATAGCCTTTCACCTCTGCCCCGATCGTGGTCGAAAAACCACTGGCATCGAAGTTTGTAATGGGGGCCGCCCCGCTATTGCCTTCCTGCAGATTTTTCCAGGTTTCCTCTGTCGAATTTCCTACAGGAGTGACCAATCCGATCCCGGTAACAGCGATGCGGCGTTTCTGATTCTCAGCCATGACGTTTACTCGTGTCGCGAAAGCAGGACCCGAGCCCCGCTGTTTCTGCGTTTTCCTTTGCGACTTTGGACGTAAATCACCGCCTTGTCTTGCTCGATTTTTTCGACCTTGGCCCGCAAAATGAGGGATTCTCCCGGCGGCATGAATGCCCGGAGCTTCACATCTTTCATCCCATCCACCTGCCAGCGCCCCTCTCCAGGGAGGGTTTCTGTCAGTTCATGGACAAGCGCAAGATTGACCGTCATCAGGAGTGTTCCCGGGAAAACCGGATTCCTGGGGAAGTGATCTCTGAAAAAGGGTGCCGACTCAGGAATCACGAATTCGGCTTCACCCATCTCTCCCTCGATTTTTTCTCTCCAGCCGAAGGAAAACTCCGGAACGCCCGGAAAGACGCCGGATTCCGCGCCTTCTCCCGTAAGAAGCTCATATCGCGCCTTAACAGCACCAGGTTCATCAAAATCGGGCATCGGAACCATGGGGCCGAGACAATCGTGGAGTCGGACGATTGGTTCTCCATCGACCAAAGCTACGCCATCATATTCCACCGCCTCTTCGTCAGCCTTAGCGAGATTGGCCTCGAGACGCAGCGTTTGCCCCGGACGCACTTCCTGGAGGAATTCCACGGATCCGGCGATCCCCGCTACTGGACGAAATTGAAAGTCCACCGCTTTCATCGAAGACATCGCTGCGCATTGTCCGATGGACTCCGAGACCAGCGACGGGGCAAAGGAATCGATCGCATCAGGAATTTCATACTCCCCAACGATTTTTCTCCCAACCTCATCAGAAAGAATCCGATCTACAAAAGAAAACGAACGGAAATGATCGCTCATCTGGAAGGTGTCGAAAAGCAACAAGGCCCCGACAGAGATCAAACCTCTGACGGAGCCCGGAAGAAAGAGGAAAATATTATGCGTTTTGCTCGCGAATGACCATCTTACAAAAGGTCTCCGAGGTGAAGAGTTTGGGGATTTCCGCCGACTTCATCGGACTGGAAAAACGATCGGCAGGAACCTCGGTCATGTAAACCTTAATCTTCTCAAAACCGGCGTCGGTAACGACACCACCCTGCTCGAACTCTTCTTCGGAGAGCTCTCCACGAGCTTCTTCAACGGCTTTACCTCGAGGAATCTTCACCTTAAACTCACGCTCGAGGCGGAAAACGATGTCGAGAAAGTCGATCGACTCGGCGTCGAGGTCATTGATCAGAGAAGAATCAGGCTTCACCTCGTCTTCGTCACAACCGAGTGCATCGGCGATAATTTCTGCCACCTGCGGGTATATCGCATCGATTTCTTCCTGGCTGATGTCTGGAGTGCTCATGTCTTTTACATTTTAAACCCGCCGTCTACGCTCAGGATTTGACCGGTGATGTAACTCGCCAGATCAGAACTGAGGAACCAGACGGCGTTCGCAATTTCTGAGGGCTGACCATACCGCTTTAGAACGATATTGGAAGTGATTTCATCACCCGCGAGATCACGAACATCTTGCGACATTTCGGTCTCAATCACGCCCGGTGCAACCGCATTCACGAGAATTTTTCGGCGCCCCACCTCGACGGCGAGCGCTTTGGTGAAAGAATTGATCGCTCCTTTGCTAGCAGCGTAGTTGGTTTGGCCCCTTCCGCCCTTCTCAGCAGACACGGAACTGATGTTGATAATCCGACCGGAACGCTTCGACATCATGAACGGAACCACCGCCCGGCAGAAATTAAATACACCCTCGATATTGGTCTCAAAAACGGCCGAAATATCATCATCCTCGAGCATCGGAAGAAGATTGTCGCGAATCACTCCCGCGTTGTTGACGAGGACATCAATCGTGTCGACTCGATCGATTATCGCCTCGATACAGGCAACGGCTGCCGCCGAATCACGCACATCCACTTTCTCGGCTGTGATCTTCAGCCCCGGGTTTTCATCGATCACCTTCTGAGCCGCTTCCTCGTTGCTGATATAGGTGAACGTTACGTCCATCCCCGCACCGGCAAGACGTTCCACGATCGCTCGGCCAATGCCCCGGCTTCCACCGGTAACGAGGGCGTTTTTTCCGGCAAGGCCGTCTGAAATAGAATCACTCATCCTGATATAGCGTATCCGCCGTCACGCAAAACAACGGGTCGTCATCTATAGCGGGATGAGGCAGGGAGTCAAGGGAGCTTGGCGGCGAACCCTATTGGCGAAAGCACGATGAACGTCTCACCGGAATATTTGAAATACAGGAGCTTCAGATCGAAAAGTCGAAATTACCCGAAATTTCATCTCGAATTCTATGAATGTTTTACCGACGCGAAGGGCGCAGGTGAAAGTTCAGCCCGGAAGTAGCTCAAAAAGATGCACATCTCCAACGCTGCACCCACTACTTCACTGGCTTCAATACAAATGCTTTGATCGCCACTCCATACTGCGGCGGATTGTTCCGATGAAACTGGATGACGTTCCTCCCGGCTTTGAGAGCAACCGTGACCGGCTCTGCATACTGCCAGCGGCCTTCAGTAAATGGCATCGTCATCGCCATTTCCGACTCGGAACCATTCACCGTGAAGTTCAAACGCTGATCGTAATTAACCGTCACGACTTGCGCGGTCAGCAAATAGTTACCTTCCTGCGCAACGTCGACTTCGTATTCGAGATGCGAGCTTGTGCCCGGCGAAGGTCCGGTTGGGTCGACTTTGGGACCTTTGGCGTAGTAGTTTTTGTCGTATTTGTCGGCGATTCGCTCATTCACGTTTCCGTAGATGTCGTAGAGCCCCCACGGATTTGGCTTCTTCTGCCCAACGGGATGCGACTTACCTCCCGCGTTCTCTTTGAACCACGCGTATTCCCCCATCCGCGAGGCGTCATTTCCAAAAAACCACATCGTGTCACCACCGCCAGCCCGGCACGCGTATTCCCACTCTGCCTCGGTCGGGAGGCGCGTGTCTTGGCCACTTTTCTCCGCGAGCTTTCGACAAAAGGTCAGCGCGTCTTCCACGCCTACGTTATCAACCGGACATTCCGGAGCTTTGGTCGACTTGCTAGGGTTCGAACCCATCACGGCTTCATACTGCGCCTGCGTGACTTCGTATTTCCCCAGGTAAAACCCCTGCGTGAGCTGAACTTCATGCTTCGGGACCTCAATACATTCGAAGCGGCCATCTTTCTCATTTTCACCGCCCATCAAAAATGCCCCCGGCTTGATGTAGACCATCTCCAAAGTGACCCCTTCGCCGAGATCGAGCGTCACCTCGGGGGGCATGTTACCACCAGCCGGAGGGGTCATCGCCGCGCGCACCCCCCAGTTTTCGTATTTCCCGTAGCCCCCGCTGAGCATGCGGCTGCCGGATGAACAGGCTTCCGGCGCGCCTTTCCACGTGCCGCCGCGCATGATCGTAAGACCTTTGGGAAAAAACCGGGGCAGAAAAATCTGGAGCCCACCATCGAAACTTTTCATGGCCTGAACATCGCGCGTGTTCCCTTTCGGTTTGGTGTAGGCGGCCGCTGGAATCTTGATGACACCACCTTCAACGGTCGTGATTGTCTTATCTTCAGGCGTGACCGGAGAGGCCATGATTTTCTGTGCGACAGTAGGCTCGTTCGCTTCACCCAGTTCCTCGCCAAGCGCCGCAAGCGTGACCGCCTTCGACTCCTCGATGATTAATCGCTGAGTTTTCAACGACGCGCCATTCCAAAACGCGGGAGGATTTTTCGCGTTTTCACCGTATGTCCGAGGCTCGCCGAGAACATCTCCAAGCCACTGCGCGCGTTTCACTTTCAGATATGCATCCTGATTTCCCCGCGCTTGAGTGCTCGCAAGGAAATCGGTGTCTTTATCGTAACGCGTTTTCGTCCAGCCCGCGCCCCAGCCACCCCCAAGATTCACGACCCAACCATCTGGTGTCCAATGAGCCAACGCAGCATGACCACGGCTCGGACGGGCGGTGGTGGGAACTCCATGAGCACGCAAGATGAAACGTCCAAAAAACGCACGCCGCCCACAGACCCCGCCGTTCATGAGCATGTTCTGATACTTCTGCAGCTCTGGCCGATCGTATTTCACGTCCTGCGAACCATATTTCACATCTGACGTGACCAGACTCACGTAGCGCCAGCCGAAGTTGGAATTGCAAATGTGATCCGGGCGATAATTTCTCAACATTTCGCGTCCCCAGGTCAGCGTCTTGTCCGGTTCATCACCGTCGACAACCATGCGGAGCTCCCACGTGCTGAGAAGTTTGAAAGTCGAATCGAGCTCGCCATCAAGAAGTGCCTTTTCGTAGTGAAGAAAACGCTTCACCGGATCAACTGTCGCAGGGGCATCGATCACTACCTCGGGGTTGGCCTGCGCGATGGGTACAGCGTGCTCCAATCCGATTGCAACAGCCAGCCTTTGGAAAACTCCGGCGGAAGCTCTCTCGCTCGCCTTTTGGATGTTAGAAAAAATTTGCATCGCCTGACCGTATTGGGCCGGCCCAAAGCCGTTGCGCCCAACTCGTTCCGCTTTCGCGCCATCAGCCACGAGCATTTGTTTCATCAAATCCGCGTTCGCCAGCAATTGCTCGACCAGTGCCCATTCTTCTTTTCCCTGCTGAGCAAATTCCGCCAAACCGCGAGGTGTGGCTTCATTCAGAACGACGAATTTTACCAGCTTCGCATCCAAGGCGTCACTGGCGACAAATTGATTTAATGCGTCGCCAGTGACCTGATTTTCCTGCGGAATTTTCCCTGCAATTTCAGTTCGAAGTTCTTCGAGCTGTTCAGAGTATTTGGCTTCGAGTTTTTTCCCAACATCATTCAGAGGCACTTCATCCTCCGCTGTCGCGGAAATCGGTAGAGTAACAAGAAGCGTGAAAGCGAGAAGTCGGAGGAAGGCGTTCATGATCGGAGAAACAGAATTAACCCGTTGGAACGATTTTCAACAAGGTGAATCAAGTGGCAATATGCGGCAAATATACGCCCTTTTGCGTCAAAGTTCTCCCCCGACAAGATCGCGGAACACTATGATTCCCTCGGCGAGTTCTATCGCGAGGTCTGGGGAGACCGTCTCCACCACGGATATTGGATCGAAAACCTCTACCTATCCAACCTGCATCCCAGACTTTCTCAAGAAGGCGACTGCCCTTTTCCCAGGTCCATCACTCGCTTGTTGAGTGCGTCAAAGCGGTTCGATAATGCCGTGATCATTTGAGAAACCCAGGGACTCATTTTTTCCATTTCAGCATTCACCTCTTTGCTTCGCATCAGGTAAACCACCGTATTTTCTACTGTGATCGCCGTGGCGGTTCGGGGAATGCTGGAAAAGACGGAGAGCTCCCCCAGGACATCACCCGGGCCCAGTTCGGCGATCGGCTTCCTCTTTCCTTGATCCTGCTTGGATATTTCTACTCTGCCAGATTTGATGCGTATTGTAAAATCCCCCGGATCGCCCTCCTCGAAGATGATATTCCCAGCTGGAATCTCCCATTCAGGGAAGGCTTGGCCGGATGTCTGGGCAGCCTGAATTTCGCTCAAGACTTCGTGAGCACTTCCGTGGCGCTCCTCCGGAGATTTCTGCATCAACCTCTCAATAATGTGGGAAAGCCGCAGCGGGATGTCAGGATTCAACTCGTGAACGAGCGGTGGATCAAGAGTGCGCACTTTTTCGACGACGTCATCCACTTCAGCCGCCGCGAAAGGTCGTTGCCCGGTCAGCAGTTCATACATAATGACTCCGATGCTGTAGATATCACAAGCCGGGCCCAGATCATTCCGGCTCTGGGTTTGTTCGGGCGCCATATACAAGGGGGAACCGACGATCGCCGTACCTGACTGGAAATGAAGGTTCGCATCCAATTCCGTCTTCACAAACTTCCGTAAAAAATTCTCGTAGAACGAACTATCGTAGAGATGAGCGTTGCCCCAATCCATGATTTTGACTTCGCCATACTGCCCCAGCATGATGTTCTCTGGCTTCAGGTCGAGATGGATGACGCCCTTGTCGTGAACATAAGCGAGGGTCTCGCAAAGCTTCGTGAAAATATTAAGAACATCGGAAAGGTAGTTGTCGTTCCCTACCCCCGGCTGCATGTGATATTCTAGGAACCCAGCCAGAGTTTGGCCTTCGACCAATTGCATGGTGTAGCGCATTTGCTGATCGTCGGTCAGATGAGAGTCGTAGACCGTGACCACCCCCGGATGATCGAGGTAGCTGATCATCCTCGCCTCAGTAACGAAGGCATTGAGGGAATCCGGATCTGAGAAATGCTCCTCCCTCAATTCTTTTGTCGCGACAATCCGATTCAGACAGCTGTCAAAACAGGAGGTGACCTTGGACAGTCCACCCTCTCCGATATCGTTGAGCTTGTGATAACGATTCTTTGAGGTAAAGGGCTTCAACAAACGACGAACGGCCGGGCTCGCTATTTGCTGGTTCCGCTTGATGATCATACCCCAGCCACCTGTCCATTCTTTGGCCCATCCGTCAAGGTCGTCCGTCAAAAGCTCAGCTTTCACCCTCAATTGGGTCGCAGAGACATCAACGCTCAACAGTAATTCTGTCTCAAAAATAAAAGCGCCCCGAATCTCTGAGTGGTCAGGAATCGAGGCGCTTCAGTGATATCCCACATGTGTCGTCGCCGATGGTGAAGCCACGTTCCCGTTTCTCAACAGGTTGGGTGCCGCTCATCGACTTTTGCCTTCCAGCGAAGGCCCGACAGCCGACGACTTGCTTAGCTCCCATTAACGTATCAACGGTCCGGGCTTGTATTAGATCGGACAGGGGCGAACACCGCAGGAAAAGCCAGAAAGTTTCGAGAGGTTCTCGGAACGAAGTTCTATGTCTACCGAAACTCTACCTGTAATCCTGATTTAAGGGAATCCAAAAGTTTCGAATGTGCCGTTTCAACCTCCGCTGATTCGAGGGTTCGATCCTCTGCACGGTAGGTAATAGAGTAGGCGAGCGACTTTTTGTCGGCTGGCAATTTTTCTCCGGAAGGATCCTGAAATTTATCAAAAAGCTCAACGGTCTGCAGCAGAGGTTCCTGGTGATTCTCAAAGAAAGCGGCCACTTCACCCGCTGAGAGTTCAATCGGCACCAGCATCGCGACATCGCGGGAGCTACCGGGGAATTTTGGCAATTCGGCATAGATCAGGTCGCTATCTGCAGCGGCCGCCAGCTTCTTCAAATTGATTTCGGCAACCATTACGGGAGCCTCGAGATCTAGCTCGCGAGCTCGGGCCGGCGAAACGACTCCAGCAAGACCAAGCTTGGCCGCCTTTTTCCCTATGCCAATTTCGATACTGCAGGAACACAACATTCTCTCATCTTCGACCGGATTGAGAACCAATCCCGCAGGACAAATGGTTTCCAGGGCGGCCCGAAGATCGTGAATATCGACCGACTCCGGCTTTCCATTCGACCATCCCTTCGGAGTGCGCGCTCCCGTCATGAGAAGTGCAACATGCTCGTGCTCGACTTCCCCTCCCTTCGGAGTTGCCGTAAAGACACGTCCCATTTCGAAGAGGCGGAGATCAGGATTTCCGAATCGCTGATTCCGTTCTGCCGTCGCCAGCAATCCCGGAACAATCCCCGGACGGAGATAGTCCTGTTCGTCGTTGAGCGGATTCTTCAATCGAACCGGGCTCATCCCTCGATGGTTGGTCGCGAGATCATCGGCAAGCTGGGTTTTGGAAATCAGTTTTAGATTACGAACCTCGAAGAATCCCAGGGCAGACAGGTTTTTTTGGATCTTCGCAGAGAAATCAAAGGATTGATCTGCCTTCGATGCAGGGGAGAACCAGGCGCCCTGGTTGGCGGGCACCTTATCCAATCCATACACGCGAGCAACCTCCTCAACCAGGTCAACGGCCCGAGGAAGGTCGAGACGATAGGTGGGAAGCTCCCACTTTCCGGCCTTTTCCTGCATCCCTAGAGACTCAAGAATCGAAGAAATCGTTTCATCCGGGATCTCCGCACCAATCACGGAACGGACGTAGTCATTGTCGAGAGTCACCGGCGCCGGCGCTGGAGGGAGCTCGCCTCGAACCTGAAGCTCATCTTCGACTATACCTCCCGCCAATTCGAGAATCCACTGCACCGCGAGATCAGAAGCTCCCGCCACTTGATACGGATCAACCCCACGCTCGAATCGATAACTCGAATCCGAGTGCAGATTGAGTCGTCGCGCCGTCCGTCGAATCACAGACGGAGTGAAATAGGCAGACTCGAGAAGGATGTCGGTCGTGGTCTCGGTAACTCCGGAGGTCTCTCCTCCCATAACACCAGCAATCGCGACCGCCTTTTTCGAATCAGCGATGACCATGTCGTCTGGAGTCAGCGCATAGGTCTCACCATCGAGGGCGAGAAACTCTTCCTCTTCTTCCGCAGATCGAACCTGAATTCCTCCGTCGAGCTGGGCCAGATCAAAGGCATGGAGCGGCTGCCCCATTTCCATGAGCACGTAGTTGGTGATGTCGACGATGTTGTTAATCGGACGCAGACCGATCGATTCCAACTTTGTTTTCAGCCAGGCTGGGGACTCGGCCACTTTGACATCCCGAATGATGCGGGCGCTGTAGAAAGGGCAGGAATCTGTCGAAAGCAGGATTTCCTCATCCGTCGCACGACGATACGGAGTCTCGGATCCTCCATGGTGGGAAGCACCGCTCAGCTTCTTGCCTGCGAGGGCCGCTAACTCCCTCGCCACTCCAAGGTGACTTAAGCAGTCGGGACGGTTGGGAGTAATTTCCAATTCGAATACCGCAGGATAGACCTCACTGAGAGGAGTTCCGGGTTTGAGATCCGGTGAGAGAATGAGCAATCCATCGGCGTCATCGGTCAGCCCGATTTCTGAGGCAGCACACATCATTCCCAACGACGCTACTCCACGAAGCTTGCCCTCTTTGATTTCGAAAGTTTTCCCTTCACCTGCATCGAGAACACAACCGGGAAGCGCGAGAGGCACTTTGTCCCCCACCTTGTAGTTCTTGGCACCGCAGACAATCTGGCGTGGAGAACCGGAGCCATCATCGACCTGGCAAACCGAGAGCTTGTCAGCATCGGGGTGTTTCTCCGAAGAGATCACTTCGGCAACGACGACATGGTTCGGAAGACTCTGAATTCCTTCGACCTCAATACCGGTAAAAGTGAGCAAGTCATCGAGTTCGGGCATCGAATACTCCGAGAAATCAACGTGATCGGAAAGCCATTTGAGAGAGACGTTCATGATGAAAGGCGCTGCGCGCCGTAAAAGGTGGGAAGGTTGGAAAGTAGGAAGGTTTGGAGTGCGGTGGCTCGACACCGCTTTTCAGATCACGAAAATTGACCTAAAAACCGGACGTCGTTTTCAATTAATAAACGCAGATCGGGAATGCCATACATGATCATCGCGAGACGATCGAGCCCCATCCCGAAGGCGAATCCGCTGATCTCAGAGGGATCATAGGCGGCATCGCCGCGTTTGTTGGTCACCTCGCTGAAGACAGCGGGATCGACGATTCCGCATCCGGCGATCTCGATCCACTTGGCCGCTTTCCCGGTCGCATGAAGTTTCAGATCGACCTCAAAGCTCGGCTCGGTGAAAGGAAAGAAATGAGGACGGAATCGGACTTCCGTCTTTGATCCGAAGATCTCGCGAAAGAAGTACTGGAGCGTTCCTTTCAGATCGGCGAGTGAAACGTTGCGATCGACATAGAGTCCTTCCAGCTGGTGAAACGCACTTAGGTGGGTCGCATCAATCTCATCGCGACGAAAGGCGCTACCGGGAGCAATAATGCGCACTGGCGGCACTTCTTTCTCCATCGTTCGAATCTGAACGGATGAGGTATGGGTCCGGAGCAGTTTTCCGTTTTCGAAGTAAAACGTATCACTCTCGTTCCGCGCAGGGTGATCTTCGGGAGTGTTGAGAGCGTCGAAACAATGCCACTCGGTCTCAATTTCAGGGCCCTCGGCCAGCGCAAAACCCATCCGGCGAAGCACGGAGACGGCTTCATTAAGGACATGGGTAAGCGGGTGCAATCCTCCCTCGGGCAATGCCCGTGCCGGCATGGTTGGATCGATCGAGGCAAATGCCGCGGCATCGCGAGTGGCGGTCAATCGCGCATTTTTCCGCTCGAGAGCTTCTGTGATCGCCGTTCGGACCTCGTTCAGCTTCTGCCCGACATCCTTCTTCTGCTCTTTGGGAACATCGCGCATCCCTGCACTCGCGAGAGTGAGTCGACTTTTCTTGCCTAGAAATCCAACTCGCGCTTCTTCAAGGGCGTTCTCATCAACAATGGATTCGATCGCAGAAAGCGCGTCGATCTTGATTTCCTCGAGTTCAGCTAGCATGGGGAGGTATCACGGTTTGGTAAATGACCTTACAAGGTCGGATGGATGACCTAACAGCGTTTGATCGTTTTTCAAGGAAGGAGGCGGTCGTTGCAGAACCTCTGGCTCCTAATCTTAATCCTGATCATGCTCCCGAGACTGCAAATCGAGAGCGAGATCAGGAGAAAGAGCAAGAATAAGACAGGGACGAAAAAGAAAAAAGCCGGGGAGCCACCTGAGCGGCCCACCGGCTTTTGGTAAAAGTGTAACGAATCTGCGTTTAAGCAGACTGCTTGTGCTTTTCCTCCAGCGCGGACTTGGCCTTCTCGACGAGTGCCGTAAAGGCAGCTTCATCTTGAATCGCGATATCGGAGAGAACCTTGCGGTCCAGCTCGATTTCAGCAGCTTTGAGGCCCTCCATGAAACGGGAGTATGTTATTCCGTTGTTCTTGGCTCCAGCGCTGATTCGCTGAATCCAAAGGCTGCGGAATGTACGCTTGCGATTTTTCCGGTCTCGGTAGGCCCACTGCTGAGCTTTGAAGACGGAATCCTTTGCGGTGCGATAAAGCTTCGAGCGGGAACCGCGGAAACCTTTTGCTTTCTTCAGGATACGATTTCTGCGCTTGCGGCTAGCAGGCGCGTTGGTTGCACGTGGCATTTTCTATTTTCCTCTGAGCGGGCTGTTTTTTTCTTTCATTCGGTTGACTCACCCTCTCGCAAGATGGCGGTAGGCTTAGAGCCGCGCCATCAGTCAACTCGAACGTGGATCGATGATTTCGATCCGAGCGGGGTTTCCTTGGCCTATTTGCCGCAGAACGGAAGATCCATTTTAATGTTCTTCTCATCGCATTTCGCAACCAAGGTCGGCTGACCAAGGCGGCGCATGCGCTTCGCGTTTTTACGACGGTTCAGGTGTCTTTTCCCCTGTTTCCGACGCAAAACTCGACCGCTTCCAGTCACCTTAAATCTTTTGGCGACTCCTTTTCGTGTTTTAGCTTTTCCAGCAACTCGTGCCATAGCGGGCCGAGTGTACGCGTGTTTTTTTCGAATGCAATGGATTTTGCACCTCAGAAAGGGATTGGCAGCCCCATCGAAATACGGAATACCGGATGCACGGCTTTCGGCCATTTTTTTCTGTTCCCTCTCTTCGTCCTTCCCGCTACAGTCCGAAACCAGTATATGAGCGACCCTCCTTCTACCGACGAAACCCCGGAAACCGACACTGATCTCGATACTCCCGCTCCCGACTCGGTCGAGGATGCAGTTCAGGTCGTCGCCGAAGAGCCGGACCTTGAAGAAGAAATGGCAGCCAAGCTGGCAGAAGCTCGCGAAGTCATCGGAAAAGAACTCCGAAAGGTCATCATCGGACAGGAGGATGTCGTAGATCAGATGCTCATCGCGCTTCTCGCAGGTGGCCATTGTCTGATCACAGGAGCGCCCGGACTCGCGAAGACGCTCCTCGTCAGTACGCTCGCCAAAGTATTCGAACTTTCGTTCAGTCGCATCCAGTTCACTCCCGACTTGATGCCCTCCGATATCACGGGAACTGAAATCCTCGAGGACACGGCCGAGGGAGGAAGAGAGCTCGTTTTCAACAAGGGTCCGATTTTCGCCAACCTGATTCTCGCCGACGAGATCAACCGAACTCCACCTAAAACGCAGGCCGCCCTTCTCGAGGCGATGCAGGAAAAGCAGGTCTCGGTCGCTGGTGAGACGATGGAACTCGATAAACCGTTCTTTGTTCTCGCGACGCAGAACCCGATTGAAATGGAGGGAACCTATCCCCTCCCCGAAGCCCAGCTCGACCGCTTTATGTTCAACATCGTGATCGATTACCTCACCGAAGACGAGGAAGTAGCTGTGGTTTCGCAGACCACTGGATCAGGTGCGGAGGAAGTGCATTCTATTTTTTCCGGCGAGGACCTTCTCAAGTGTCACGAAGTCGTCCGCAAAGTTCCGATCGCAGAGGACGTTGTCCGTTACGCGGTTCGAATCGCATCCAACTCGCGTCCGGGACAGGAAAACACGAGCGACTACATCAATGAATGGGTCAACTGGGGTGCGGGAACCCGTGCCGGCCAGAGCCTCGTCCTCGGAGGAAAAACCAAGGCGCTCCTCGACGGAAGAACGCATGTGACTTTTGAAGACATTCGTTCCATGGCAGGTCCGGTTCTTCGACACCGAATTTTGACGAACTATCGGGCCGAGGCTGAGGGGATCACCCTAGATCAGGTCATCAAGAAGCTCATCGAAATGACGCCGGAGAATGTTTGAAATAATGACGCTTCGAGTCACTCGACCCTGAAGACTCATAGTGATGAGCTCCGCCACCTACATCGATCCTTCCGCCCTGATGCGGGTAAAGTCGCTGGAATTGCGGGCTCGTATGGTGATGGAAGGTTTCTGGAAGGGACTTCACAAGTCACCCTACCACGGGTTTTCGGTTGAGTTCAGCGAGTACCGCCCCTACGCCCGCGGGGACGATCCCCGTTTTCTGGATTGGAAAGTGATGGCCCGGAGTGATCGAGCTTTCATCAAGAAATTCGAGGACGAAACCAATCTCCGCGCCCACCTCCTCGTCGATCGCAGCAGGTCGATGGGATACGGTTCGGGAGAGTATACGAAATCGGATTATTCCGCGACCCTTGCCGCGACGCTCTCCTACTTCCTGATGGGACAGAACGATGCGGTCGGCCTGACCACCTTTGACGAAAAAGTCGACCAACACATCCCGGCTCGCAATCGCCCTGGTCAACTTCGCCGCTTGATGCTGCACCTCGAGGGCGCGCCCGCAGGCCATGGGACCGATCTTGGAGCAGCGATGAAAGGGCTCCACGAACTGATTCAGAAACGCAGTTTCATTGTCCTCCTTTCCGATCTTCTCGCTCCGCTCGAAGAACTGGAAAAACAGATCAGCTATCTAGCCGCGGGTCGTCATGATCTAGCTGTATTTCAAATTCTTGACCCACGTGAGATCGATTTCGAATTCACCAATGCGACGCACTTCCGGGATACGGAAACGGGGAAGGATCTCTATATCGACCCCGACAAGGCTCGTGGCGACTACCTCGAGCGTTTTTCCGCGCACCAAAAAGCGATCCGCACGATGTGCGCTCGGCACGGGGTCAGTCATCGACTCACTTCGACAGAGGAACCTCTCGAAGAGGTCCTTTTTGAATTCGTGACCCACCGAGCGGTCTGAGTCAAAGCGACGAAGCATTTTCGCAGCTCGATCCCTGTAAAACGTTCGAACCCTTGCTCCCATCATGATTACTAAAGAACAGAAAGCAAAACTCACCACCCTGGCCCGCGAATTGATCAACCAGGATGAGGCTAGAATCCTCGTTGAGCCTCAGGACCGCAGCACTGGATTCTGGTTTGGTGGAGGAAATGTGATCCAGGATCGCGATGGCTCCATTCTCATTTGCGGACGGTATCGAAACTACGGCGATTCCCGCACTGGCGTTGGGGCAGGAGAACGCGGTCTCGAACTCGCGATTTTTCGAGCTCCCGAAGTAGGTGGCAATTTCGAGAAAATCGTTTCTTTCTCTAAAACAGATCTCGCTCACAGCGGGATGGATATCGTCTCGATCGAGGGTGTCGCGCTTCATCTCACCAAAGACGGGATTGAACTGTTCATCTCCACAGAAAAAGATGCGACCTACCCAGACCGAATCCTCGACTTCCAGAAACCGGGTGCGGGAGTCTGGAGCATTGATCGCATTCATGCGGACACAGTCGAAAACCTCAGTCCAGAAACGATCGAAGAAATCATTCCCTTTGGCTCCGAGCAGCCCGAGCGACTTCATTGCAAAGACCCCTGGGTTTTCGACCTTCCCAACGGAGACCTTGTTCTCGGCTACTGCACACATCCGTTCACCTGGTCGAGCAGTGGCACGGCTGCGAAAATCCGCCGGAAAGGTTCGTCGGAATATGAAGATATCACCCAGAATCTACTTCACCGAGGCCAAGTCTGGGATATCGCCGCTGCTCGGGTGACCGAACGACTCGCGATCCCAAAATTTGGTGACTTTGCAATTGGGGCTGACCTTTCGCTCTACTTCTACGACAGCTGCGAAAGCCTGCGACAACTGGATGAAAATCCTGCAGCGTCATCGCGGCCTCGCGGGTGGTCTTGCGAAGAGATTGGCGGCATCGCAATCGGTTGCGACGTTAACCTCTCGACGATCGAAGGCCTCTCGATCGAAGCTCCGCTTTTCGTGTCACCTCACGGAACAGGCTGCTCTCGCTACATCGCGACACTCGTCACAGAAGAAGGTATCTTTGCGAATTGGCAACAAAGTCAGACGGATCTATGCCAACCACTGGTCGGACACTTTCTCCCAATGAGCCGGGTCCGTGAAATCCTCGCATAGAATCATACTTATCCGAGATCATCGATGAAGCTCTCGCTCAACTCCTCCACGATTCAGCCGACTCCCCTGCTCGATAAAATTCGAGTCACTGGAGAAGCCGGTTACCAAGGGATCGAACTCTGGGCCGTCGAGCTCTATCAGCACATCGGAAGAGGCGGAGAAATCTCAGATGTCGAAAAGGCGTTATCCGACTTCGGGCTCGAAGTTCCATGCCTCATTGCCGTTCGTGGATGGGGAGAAACCGTGGGCCGGGAATATGATCTCGTGCTCGATGAAGCTAGACGACGATTTGAACTGTCAGCAAGACTGCAATGCCCTCTCGTCGTTTGCACTCCTCCAATCAAACAGCCGGGGTTCGACCATCTCCACGAGCGATATTCTGAACTCCTCAGGATCGGTCGAGAAGCCGGCGTTCAGCCCGTGCTCGAATACATCAGTTTCTTCGCCAGCCTCAACAATGTACCTGATACTGCCTCGGTCATGAGGCGCTGCCAGCCCGAAGATCACCCTGTCACCATTCTTGACGCCTTTCACAGTTGGAACAACAAGACAACCCTCGACGATATTCGCGCACTTCCTCTCGAGCAGATTTCACACTATCACATTGACGATGCGGCTCCCGGAATTCCCGCCGGAAAACAGATCGATACCGACCGTGTCATGGTCGGAGAAGGAGTCATCAATCTGAAGGAAGAACTCTCGGTCCTCAAAGAGAAGGGTTACGATCGCTGGCTTAGCCTTGAACTCTTCAGCCAAGCCTGGTGGGAGAGGGATCCTCTCGAAACGGCAAAGGTCGGACTGGAGCGCATGAAGGAACTCTGTGTCGAGGTCGGCTGGGAAGTCGCCTGAACAGACACTCTCGTTTTCAGGAATAAAGCTTTTCCTTTCGGCAATACTCGACAACGCCAGGCGAGAGCCACTCCGTGTGACTTTCAAAATCTGCGCGAATCCTGGTCGATGACGCAGGGTGTGAGAAAGCAATTCTCGTATGTTTCCAATGAGGCCTCTCCATGAGAGGCTCGTCCCCACGGGTGCAGACTATGAAATGCAATTTCTCTTGCAATACATCGGGCCGCGCCCAGCGTTCAAGCGCGTTCCACTGATCTGTCCCCACGATCCAGAACCACTCGACCTCGGACTGCTGCTCAGAAAGAGCTACCACCGTTTCCCACGAATAGCTGGACTGCTCCTGGTCGATTTCAAGGCGGCTCACTTCTCCTCGTTCCACAGGTTCCTCGAGAAGCGAGATTCGGAGCATCTCTAGACGCTGTTCTGAACTCGCAACCGTCCCCTCTTTGTGAGGCGAGACATAGCACGGAAGAAAAATGAGACGATCGAGTCCCACCGACTCCAATACTTTCCTCGCCATCGCAAGATGCCCCCGATGAATCGGGTCGAAAGACCCACCCAAAAGTGCAGCTCGATCGGAATGAGTATCAGCTTCTGACATACCCACTGTTAGCTCAGGAAAAACGCTTCGTCATTTCTCTGATACAAAAACGACTTCATTTTCTCATCGCCACTTTCTGAGTATATAGTTGAATAAGCAATCCCAATATTATGAAACAACGTCCCATTCTCTTCCTTCTCCCCTTGCTGACCCTTTCTTTTATTCAGGCGGAAGTCACACCTCCCGAGAATCTTGACACCACTCAGCCACCCCAGAAACTAATCTACGACATGAAGGTCGGAACGACCTTTGCCTCTGACATGGAGATCTCTCAAAAGATGGCCATGATGGGGCAGAACATTGACTCCACCATCATTATGGGGATTGAGATGGCAGTCGAAGAAGGAGCAGGCGATGCCGCGAAGCAGGTCATTACTTCCTATACTCGCACTGGAATCAATATGAACATGATGGGCCAGGAGATTGCCTATGACAGTGCCGACGAAGATGCCGATCCATCCAGCCCACTTGCGATCATGGGCTCCATCGTCGGGAAAAAGATCACCATGCTCCTCGACGATACCAATATGGTCACGGGTGTGGACGGAATCGAGGAACTCAAAGCCGAGCTCAGCACTAATCCCGCTGCAGCAGGACAACTGGATGCATTTCTCAACGAAGACCAACTGAAACAAATGTCCAATGCCTGGATCAGTGAGGTGCTTCCACCCACTCCAGTAGCACCAGCTGACAGCTGGTCCTTCTCGTATTCTGTGAATGCATCAGGGGTAGGGAAAATCGCTTACAAGGGCACCGCAAAACTACTGGGTTACACCAAGGTCGATGGAGCTGATGTGGGAGTTCTCGATCTCGACGGAAAAGTAGACATGGAAGTCACTGACGGCGAAGCCGCTGGTCCTATGGCGGCCATGGGAATGGAACTGACAGGAGGAAAAAGTCATTCGCTGGTCTACTGGGACAATGCGGTCGGCTATATGCGCAAGATGGAAGCAGCTCAGGAAATGAGCATGTCGATGAAAAACTCAGAGACGGGTGAAGCGATGTCAATGCCGATCAAGCAAGAGATCAGCATGACCGTCGAGGTGAAGTAGGTTTCCTTCACCGCAATACTCTTGATAGGGGTGTACAGGAGCATTCCTGCACATCCGCAAACAACGGCCTGAGCGTCGTTTTACTTTTTCTCTGCAAACTCAGCTCTGCTCAAGCAAGCAAGTCGCCGGTCCACTGACGGAGCGATCGAAAACTACGTCCGGCAACGGTGAAGCTGCCTTTCTTTCGGGCCGGAGTAATCAAGGTCGCCGAAGGAGCTTCGGCTGGAGGTCCGTAGCGCACCGCAACTTTGCTGGAATCCATTCCCCCTTGAAACCTCACCATTGTTTCGTTGGTCCAGAGAACATCATTCATCTGGTAGATGGCGAGAGGATTCATTCGGAGACAAAGGCGATTGACCTCAAGTAAATCATCGGAATTATTCCAAATTGTTACCGGAGCCTGAATACTCCCTTCGTCGATGGATAACGGTCCTTCATGAAAGAGCGCCGCAGGGAGGTGGTAACAAGGCTCACCTTTTCCGTCCTCTCCAAACCAGACTTTTTCGAGCTCCTCAGAGGGTAACTCAGCCAAGATATCATCGAACTGATCATTCACCTGAAACACGACCGTCACAGGAATTCGAAGGTAGACGCGGCGACTTTCTCCGCTGGGAACTGTGAAGGATTCGGCCACTTCCGCGAGAACGGATCGATCGGGCAGACTCGGTCGCAAATCGATCGCATCGCCGCCCGTGCAGACAGCCCACTGAGTCCACTGCCGAGGCTCTACTTCTCCGAGGTCAGAAAGTTCTTCCCTTTCATACGGGTCCATTGTCTTGGAAGAAAGACCAATCGCGCCATCGCGGACATGAATTTCCGCAAGCAGACGACCACAACGAAATTGCGATGGAACTGCCTGGCCAGAACTCTGCCTTCCCCAGTTGACCCGATTCGCCTGAACTTGCATGGTTAGAGCATCCCACAATCGGCAGTCACCGGAAACGGCGGTATCAGGTAGGACCTGATCAAGTATGCGTGATTAAGGGTCTCTTTTTACTCGTCTCTTTTCCGACTTCAGATCGACATCCATTTTCCACTATGAAAAGATTCCTCCTTATCGCCGGAATTGCTTTGCTAGCGATCATCGTACTGGCCCCTATGGGGGCAAAATTCTTCGGTCCTCAGATGATTTTTGTCCCGGCACCTTCCGGATCTCCGATCGGGGAACATGATACTCCACTGCCTGAGACTTCAGTCCTCGGCGTTTCTATCGCCATCCCAATGACGATGCTGAATGAATTGATCAACGAAAAGGTGCCCGAGCAATTCCAGGGACAGGAGCAGACCAATATCCACAAGCGCATTCAAAACGGAGCCTATGCGTGGGCTGCGATTCGCGGAAAAATTGGTTTTCAGAATACAGGGAACAGCCTCGCTTTTTCAACCCCCTTCACAGGCGCTGCTGAGTTCCAGGGAGATCTCGATGCCAAGATCCTCACCCTGCCATTGAACAGCACAGCGGAACTTTCTGGTACAGCCGGAGGAACACTCAATCCATCGATCACACCGGATTGGCAAATCGACCCCCAGCTCGTCCCACAACTCAACCTGACCAACGCGACACTCGCACTTGGTGCGCTCGGCTCGATCGACATCAGTGACTTGCTGGGTGGAACCCTGGGGCAATACCTGCAGGGAGAACTGGGAAAACTGGCACCCGCCCTGCGAAAGGAGTTGGACTTGCGCACCGAGGTCGAGCCACTCTGGCAAGAGGCTTTTGTCCGCCAGCTCATTTCTGACGATCCTCCCGTCTGGATCAGCATCACACCTGAAAAAATCCTCATGGCTCCGCTCAATTATTCCGTGCCAGAGCAAGTATCGATCAATCTTGGAATTCAGTCGGAGACGTTTCTCACCAATCGAGATCCCGGAACTCCTGTTCCGCTTCCCCTCCCTCCCCTGACTCCCCTCGATTTCCCAGTATCGACCCACCTGCGACTCCCCGTCATCGTCGGAATCACGGAGCTGAACGAAGCTCTCCAATCCCAGAATTTCGATTTCGACACCGGCGTCGGTCCCAGTATCGAGATCGATGAAATGGAGGCCGAGATTGGTCAGGAAGGGAGACTCAATCTCAAGCTGAACCTTCAAGCAGATCAAAGTCGCATCGGTCGAGGGGTCTCTGGAGAAATCTGGGTTACGGGGATTCCTCTTATTGATGTTGAAAATCAGACCCTCGGTTTCTCGGATGTCGAACTGACCGTGGCAACCCGCGACAAGCTGACGAATGCAGCCGCCTGGCTCCTCGAAGGCATCCTTGTACGCACTCTCGAGAGTCAGCTCCGAGTCGATCTCGATGACTACAAGGAAGAGATCGATGAAGAGGTTCAAAAAGCACTGCAATCCGATGCACTGCCAGAAGGCATTGAAGTCTCTCTTGAAGACCTCACTGTCGGGCTCGCCGACATCTACACTATCACGCGTCACTTTCCGGGAGGTAACGACGACCCGGGAATCGTGATCGTAATTTCCGCGACTGGAAATATGCAAACCACGCTGAGTCCCAACCTTCTTCAGCCCAAGCCGAACCAGTGAGACCAATCCAACTCATTCTATTTTTCGTTGGTGTTCTAGCTCTAGCGAACGCAGATCCTCTGGAAGGAACCAGTCCTATCCTCGAGGACGGAACAGACTTCTCCCCACGGATCATGGCGGGTGCTCACCAATTCGTCGAACGCAAGATCGAGGAAGCCACGTCTTCTCCTCGAAGCCCGCTGCTGCCGGCGAAGGACCAAGCGTCCCTGCTCGAAAATTCTCGAGCCTCCTTACGAGAGAAACTCGGTGTCGTAGATACCCGACTAGCACCCCGAGTAGAGATCTTCACTGATTCCGGACTTTCGTTCGAAGGGAATCTCCAGGGAATCCCAGTAGCCAAGGGACCGGGATTTACGATCTACCCAATCCGGTGGGAGGTAGTTCCCGGATTCACCGCCGAGGGCCTTCTTGTCGAACCAGATCCTGAGGACGGACTGACTCTCAGTGCTCCTGCAATGGTTTACCTCCCTGATGCTGCTGACACGCCCGAAGACGTGATTGGTCTCACCGCAAAACTGCCCGCACAGAAACAGACCGCGCTCCGCTTTGCCTTTGCTGGTTTTCGCATCATCATCCCGGCTCCCTTGAACAGGGAGATATTCACCGGATGGGAGGAAGACGACCCTGCTCTCCTTCGATCCCAGCAATCCCATCGCGAGTGGATCTATCGCCAGGGATTTCAAATGGGGCGGCATCCTCTTGGCTACGAAATCCAAGCGGCCCTTTCCGCAGCAGACTGGCTTCGATCCCAACGCACCACCTCAATGACCCTCGCGGGCTATGGTGAGGGTGGTCGGGCCGCTTTCTATGCCAGCGCGATCGAACCTTCGGTCGACCATGCCTTTGTCAGTGGAGTTTTCTGCAATCGCAAAACCGCCTGGTCAGAACCCATAGACCGTAACCTCTTTCGAATTCTCCCCGAACACGGGGACGCAGAAGTGGCGAGCCTCATTGTCCCCCGCCCGCTGCTCATCGAACACACCCCCTTCCCCGTAGTCACAGATCGGAAAGGCGAGCTGAAGACTCCCGAGCTTGATGAAGTCGAAGAAGAATTCAGCAGAATCGCTTCTGTCATGGGATCACTTTCTACTCCTTCCACATTGCTCTTCCACGAAGCGAATCAAGAAGCCCGCGGAGACTTTCCCGCGGTCGCCGCCTTTCTCCAGACCATTGGAATTGAAAAAACCCTAAGCAGAGTCCCCCCGGTCGCACTCCTCATCGATCAGCGTCCGAACTTCGATCCCTCCGCTCGTCACCTCCGGGTCTTTGCGGGTATGCAGCGCCATATCCAGTATCTCGTTGATGACTCCACCTCGGTTCGCGAAGAGTCATTTTTCTTCAAAGCCGAATCTGATCTTCGTCCTGGATCGTGGTCGACGGAAGCCAAACATGACACCATCAATCCGGCACGTTTCCTAACCGCTTCAGAACAGAAGCGCACTGAATTCTCTCGAGACATTCTTGGAGAATTTGATGAATCCCTCGCCGCTCTCCGACCGCGTTCCCGCCAAATTAAAGAAACCGAGAACTGGGTCGCCCACGATGTCCTTCTCGATGTCTATCCGGAAATGGAGGCCTGGGGAACCTTCCTCCTTCCCAAGGATCTCAAGCCGGGAGAAAAACGTCCTGTGATTGTTTGTCAGCACGGTCGCAATGGATTGCCGGGTGACACCATCGATGCTGGAAAATCAGCCTACAATGATTTCGCCGGGAAGCTGGCAGAACGCGGCTTCATCACTTTTTCTCCCTTCAATCTCTACCGGGGCGAAGACGAATATCGCTGGCTCGATCGCAAGGCCAACTTGGTCGGTGGTACTCTCTTCACCTTCATCCGCGACTCGCATTCCCAGATCCTCAGCTGGCTGAAAAGAAGACCAGAAGTGGATCCGAAAAGGATCGCGTTTTACGGCCTCAGTTACGGAGGAGAAACTGCCGTGCGTATTCCCGCAGTTCTGGAAGATTATTCGGTCGTGATCTGCTCGGGCGATTTCAATCACTGGACACGGAAGGTCGCCGACCCCGATTTTCCGAGGGGCTTCATGAAGAGTATCGAATGGGAAATGCCTTACTGGAATATGGGCAACACCTTTGACTACGGTGAAATGGCAGGTCTGATTTTTCCCCGTCCTTTCGCCGTAGAGCGTGGACATCACGATGGGGTCTCGGTCGACCGGTGGGTCAGCTTCGAATATGCGAGGGTTCGTAGACTTTATTCCCTCTTAGGAAAGCCGGAGAAAACTGAGATTTTCTTTTTTGGAGGAGGCCATTCCGTTGAAGGCTCCGAAACCTTTCCTTTTCTACATCGCCATTTGAATTGGCCAGATTCGAAAGAGTAAGGGAGCGAGCGGAATCGGCTAACCAATTAAATGAAGCGCTCCCATCGAAAGAGGAGAGAAACCAACTCGCTGCCGAACTCGAGCTCAGCAAACAAGAGTCGAAGATCATGTCTTCCACGATAGAAAGACTTGAATCAGGGAATTAGCATGAATGAAAATGCCATGGGCAGGCCTGTTTTTTTCTGCCCCATCATCGAAAGTCTAACGACTTTCACTACAAGAACGGCTCACTCTTTACCATCAAGATATTTCCAGGCTCCTTTGTAGCGCCTGAATCGAGACCTCTCGTGAAGCTCATAGAGTTCGCCGTCGACATAGTATTCCGCGACGAACTCAACTTTCCCGACCTTGTCGGCTTTCCTCCCCTTAACCACCTCAATGATGATCAGGCCACTCCAGTTCGGCCGGTCGATCGTTCCAATCAGTTCTTTCCGGAGCTGCGGCGTTCTCGTATCGGGGTGAGTCGTCTCGACGAGATAATCGACAAGCCGAAAAAAGTAGGCGCTGTAGCGGGAACGCATCAGTTGCTCGGCCGTCTCCGCCTTGGCTCGGCCATAGTGAAACGGCAAGCAGCAGGCACCATATTCCTGCCAGCTCTTGCAGGGACAATTGGAGATTTCCCGCTGTCGTGGAATCCACTCAGGATCTGTTTCTGACTCTTCGCTCATTACCGACACTGTCGAGAGCGTGAAACGAATTACAAAGACTAGTTCCTGCTGAAAGCAATCCAACTGAATTCGATCAGTGATTCAGGGAGCATGGATGCATCCCAAGAACGTCGAAAGCAAGGGGTCCGTAACGCAGCTTGATCAGGCGGCGCTTCTACCGCTCCCATCCAACTCATACGGTTCCCTCGGCAAATAGTGCAGAGTGCCAGGAGATGTTCTCCTTGTCCTCAGGATGGCGTTTTTCCAGAAAACTACAGAACGCCTTTCGCTTCATGATTCATCGAGACTTTCATCGCCAGCGTATGGAGACTTACCTGCGAGGATAAATTACCGAAGCTCTCCACCAGAGAGAAGAACGCAGTGGCCAACAAACAGAGGCTACGAACGAAGCGAAAAAAACACTTTTTCATAGAATCCTCAATTATGCTCACTTTGCTGAAAGAAGGCGCTGCATGAATTGCCGGATCATGGTCGCAATTTGCCCATCTTTTTACCGATGGACCCCACCCGATTCGAGATGGTGTGTGGCTTGCGGAGGAATAACATCAGTATGAAAGTGAGCGAAATGAGCCTGTTCCCCCCAGTAGTTTTCCCCGCCGAAAGACAGCGAAGGCTCTGTCATTCCCTCTTCCGTCTCTTGTTGGGAACTCTGGGCTGAGTCTGAGAAGGACTGAGAAGATAACCGGTCGCCTTACATCCCGGGGATGACCAATCACAAAAACGAGCGGGAGCTCCGTCTCGAGAGCTTCGAGTGTACCTTTCCAATTACCGGCAAACGTCACATGCGGATCGCTGCGCAGAGCGGGGGTGAAGAGAACCGTAAGTCCGACCAAAAAGGTCAGTCGAGGAGCGATCCTCTCAATCTAAACGGCAGAAGGCCAGGAGGCGTTACAACTTGGACCGCCGTTTCGAAGTTGGAAACCGGGTTAGAACACTCACTCACCCCTGTTGAATCCGCTCAATTGTCTCAGTCAATCGGCCGCTCCAGATAGTGCATCATTCCGTCAAGAGTTCGACGGTAGAGCCAAGCTCGCCCATCGGCGTCGTGATGAGATTTACCGCCTTCCACAACCTTGGTAAGCATCCTGCGCGCTCTATCGTCGATCTGAGAAAGATCTATAATGGATAGGATGCAATTCTCATACATTTTGGCACATCCCTCGGCGTCTCCCGAGTTATAAAGAGGGACTCCTTTTTCGATAGCCACGACAATCATCTCGCCCGCAGCTTCGCGGAAGCTTCTTCCCTGAGAAAGTTTCTGCTCTGACTTTTCTATGTTCTTTTTCGAATCTGGTGACGGAAGAAGAACCGTGTCGATCACATGGATCACCCCGTTACCTCCGTCGAGGTCGACGCTGGAAATGACCGAGGCATTCACTTTAAGTTGTCCGTCAAGAATGGAGAACGTCAACGTCTCTCCCGAGAGAGAATCAGCCTTACCCGCATTGAGAGCGTCGCCTGCGCGAACGCTTCCTTTCACCACGTGGGTTGTCAGGATGGAAACAAGCTCCTCCCGGTTTTCTTTCTTAAGTAACTCGGCAATCGTTTCTTTCGGGATCTTTGCAAATGCCTTGTCCGTAGGTGCGAAAACGGTGAAAGGCCCTTCTGTGCTCAGTATCCCATCCAACTCCGCTGCTCCAATCGCGGCAAGAAGTGTCGAGAACCCACCGGCTTCTTCTGCGGTTGTCAGGATCGTTTTTACTTTGGATTGAGGAGGAAGGAGGATGGTGTCAATCACATGGACGATTCCATCCTCGGCTTTCACATCGGCATCGACAAGAGACCCGTCATTAATTCGAATTCGCCCCTCGACGAACTTCACTTCCAGTTCACGGCCTTCCACTGTGGCGACTTTGCCCTTTTGGAGGAGTGGTGCGATTTCCGTTTTCCCTGCAGCGACATGATAGGTGAGAATCTTTTGGAGCTCTTTTAGATTTTCGGGCTCGAGTAAATTTTCGACGGTTCCCTCCGGCAACTTCGCGAAAGCTGCATTTGTCGGAGCGAAGACCGTGTAGCTGTCGCCCTTTTGAAAGACAGGTAGGAGCTCTGCCTGCTTCAGCGCAGTCACGAGCGTCTCAAATCTGGAATCGCCAACGAGAATCGAGACGAGTCCCGATTCAACTCCCGCTGATGGCGACGTTTCGTCCGCGTAAGAAGTTTCGACCGACGACAACCCGAGGGCTCCGATCAAGCCTAGATAATGTGCGCGCGAGAAATAATTCTTCATGAATATTCTTACGCATTCAACTCTGGTTCGGTTTCCGATGAAAGAATCTCGTTCTCGGTTCGCGCAACCGGGACATCAACCAACTGATGCATCACACCGACGAAACAGTCGACGCAAAGCGAGCAGAAAAAAGAAGAGTGCTGCGACCCAGAAAATCTGTGGTTCCGGAGACTCCATGAAATCCAGCGAATGATTCCCATCGAGCTTTTCCTTTTCCTTTCGCTCCAGCATCTTCCACTGCGCGCTGTTCTCGACAACGATGTAGGCCGTCGAAGGCCCTAAAATCCTTGACTCCCGGCTGGCGGAAACAATCTCAGGCAGGAGGCGTTCGCTCTGGGATGGATTCCATCTCAGCTCATCCTCTAGCGAATGTAGACCCATCGCTTGTATGAATGGACTGGTTGCAGCAAGATTTTCTCCGGCGGAAAAAGAGACAAATTCCTCTTTCTTTTCGTCAAAAAGACGTGCCTCCTTACCAGTGGAAAAACGTACCACCTGCGCGGAGCTGCCGACCGGAACAGCCTGAATCTCTTCTCCTGACGAAAGAAGCAGAACGGGTTCTGGAGAAACTTCTGGATCCATCTTTCCGCCAGAATAATTTTTCGCACGAATCACCTCAGATCCCGAGACGGCAACAAAATAGCGGTCCGATTCTGGATTCTCATCCAACAGCCAAACTAAGTCAGAAGACGGTGCCTCCACAGTTCGGCTCCCCTTCACCAAAACGAAAATCGGATATCTCTGAGCTGCCGCTCCGTCCCCCACTCGGAGCAACTCTCTCCGATCAAACAAGGCGCGCTGCATTGCGATACCGGAGAGAAAAGCTCCTCGAAGAGGAAGTGTTTCGATTAATTGCGACACTGCGTCCCCATCGATTTCCGATAGGGCCACCAAAGGTCGCCCGTCCTCTGGAAACTCGTAATTTACTACCGAAAGTCTCGCCTCTTTCACCGTCGGAAATTCAGCTGAAAACTTTTCGATCGTTGCAAAGGCCGCTTCCGCATCCAATCCGTTGTGAGATCGATCGATAATGAAGTGAAAATAGGGAGTTCGTTTCACTGGTTTTAGATCTGGCTCGTCCGTCGAAGGCAAGAAAAGCGTCAGCCCCGAATTCTCCTTGATCGCAACCTGCCGCTTGGATTCACTTTCTTGAGAGATCACTTCTTTTCCGATCTTCAAATCAGGCAAGTATCCGGGAGGTGAAAGGAATTCGATCTCTGTGATCCGTTTCTCGTTAGCAGCAAACGGAAACACCCGAAGACTCAACTGCGTCGGCGACAGATAGGTCAACAGCCCCGGATCACGGCGAGAGTCTCGAATCATTCGATAAACCCACATCGCTGTCTTCTTCTCAAAAATCTGGCCCGGAACCCGTTCTTTCCCTACGTGAAGCCAGTAGCCCGAAACCACAACTCCCTCCGGCAGGTCAATCTTCGTGACATACTCAGCCTGTCTCGAACTCGGATTGTGAAGTTCCAAAATCACCCGCGTTCGGCTCCCCTCACCTGGTTCGGTGGTGGTTTCGTGAGTGAGTTTCTGAAGCACTGCATCGGGTGACGGCGGAGACATTCCGCCAAAGTTGCGAGCACTGGATCGGGATCCGAAAATGGATCCGGCTTTGCTATTCATCTCCGGAAGTGCCTCACCAAAAAAGGTGTAGTAGAGGCGATTCAACTTCTCATCACTCAAAACCAGACCGTCAAGAACGACTTCCTCATAGGCTTCGGTCAAGAAAGGAAGATAAACCCCGTGTTTGACCCCCTGCATGCGAACAAGGCTCCGCTTTAACCACTCTCGATTCCCTGTGAACGCACCCGCTGAATCGGGAGTCGGAGAATAGACGTAGTCGATTGCGCGATGAAGCACAGCACGATCCAACTTCATCTCCATGTAGAGGTAGCCTGGGAGCAGAAACGCCGCGATCACTCCGAGAGGAATCATTCGAATCGAAGGACAATTCTGAACCAAACGTTTCAGATGAATGATGAACAGTGCCGTCGGTGCGAGAATCAAAAACCCGGCGCCCGCCGCAATAATCGCGAGTGCAGCGAGAGGGAGATACGGAAGGAAAATTAGGAAAAAATAGACCGTAAAAGGAAACAAAGCGCACTGAAGAAACCAGATCGTCCGATCCAGCATTTCTCGACGAAACCGAGGTAGCGTCAGGAGGATTCCATTTCCAATCGCAACTACATACAGCGGCCAGATTTGAAAATCCGCCGGGAACGGGATTGCACGGTTGAGGAGAAGCCCCGCAACCGGAGCCAAGATGGCAACCAATCCCACAAGAACACACTGACCGACCTGACCTTTGCCCATCGCCCAAACAAACAGCATGGTCAAAATACGGAGCACGCCCCCCAGACAAATCAGACTCATGATCGTCACCATGAGAAAGAGGATGATAGGGGGTAGATCAAAGATTCCGGATCTGGAAGCCACATAGACAAGGACATACCAGAACGCAGGCACTCCAGCGACAAGACCAATCGAAACCCCCACATCTTTCCCCACTCCATGGCGGACTGGAAAACAAGCCAGCGCCAGCGTCGCGAGAAAGACCGACGGCATCAGAAAGACAAACTGATAAAAGATCGTGACCTCCGGAATGACGATCCAGTTCTGCAACGGAGTCGGGATTACCTTTCCCAGATTCATCATAAAGAGCACCAGGTAGATTGATGTCGGCAGGAAAACCAACCAGTAGCAGCGCCAGGGAATCGACTTGGATCCTTTCTTCCACTGCCACAATGCGAGTCCAACACTGAGGAAGAGGAGAACCAGTTCCCCGATAAAAAAGAGAATACCGATCTCTTTTTGCTCTTCATTTACCTCCCCAGACATCAGATGCCAGGCTCGAAGATTCAGGATCAACAGAATCAATTGAGGCACTGCCGTTACGGCAAGCAGAGTGACAGGATGAGTCACGAGCGCAGGCAACAACGCGCGTTTCGCAAGGGACTCCACCGGAGGAAATTCAGATTCTGGATTTTCGCTCATAGAATTTTGTCAGGGTAAGCCAAAAGATAATCAAAACGGTCAGAAAAACGGCTACTCCGATCGACTGGTGGATTGAGGCCTGGTAGGACGGCGGAACAATCTCTAAAGAAACGACTCGAATCTGCACCGCACAGACGATTCGGGAAACGTTCCCAAGGAAAGTGATGCCGTAGGCTGTGAACGGAATGATCAGGGCAAACCTCAGACTCTTCCGGGACCAACCGGAGCGATAAAAATTCCACCCCGCCCAAAGTGCAACAATCAGCGTGAAAAAATCAAAGCCACTGCACGCCTCTGTTACTGCGACATCGATTGCTGGATGATGGAGAAGAATCGCTTCCGGTGTGGGGACCACTGAGGCATCCAGAAAGTAGCCCGCCATATTTCCGGCTGGACGAGAGAAGAATTGAAAAGCCAGACCAGGCCAGAGCATTGCGATTCCTTGAAGAAATCCGAAGACCGCTATTCCAACGAGATGAGAAACCACGATAGCTGGCACTATCTGCTGAACTGGCTCACTTTTACCGGTCTTCTTCATCTAGGTTATATTCCGCCATCTTTGTGAAGAGAAAGCGAAGGCAAAATGAAAAGTGAGTGAATCCCGCTTTTCTCAATTCTCAAATCTGCCTTACTGCGTAAAAATGATTAGGTGCTTGAATTAGCTGAAATTTCCAATGGTAATTTAGTCACTTGATCTCTGTTTGATCACATCGGTATTCATCATCTTAAAGGGAGAACTGGCATTGCGGTTCCTGACAGCCCTTCATTTCGGCTTTCTTGAATACATAGAAAAACCCGAGGTCAGCGAAACAAGATACCTCCCGATACGAAGTTTACTCTGCATTCTTTCGAACCGGAATCGCGTCTTGTGTCTTTTCCTGTAAATCGTGACACTCGATTCCATGTTCGAACTCGGTCCCAAAACACCTCAGCGTTTTTCGATCGCTCTCATGTTCTGTGTGCTGGGATTTCCCATCTTCTGTTCAACCTCAGCAAAAGCCCAAGACGAAAATACGAACTCCAAGAAGGCCGAAGCTCCCGCCTTTCGAGGAGAATTGCTGGGAGTAAAAGTTGCCGCCGCCGCCCTCGCGATCGTTCTCGATGTTTCCGAAAGTATGAATCTTCATCTTCCCGCCATCCAAAAATCGCTCAAAGAAAAGACACCCAAGAACCCCGTCATTCATGTGGACGGCAGCGGAGTCGAACGTCCTGAACCGCGCGCCCGAGTTGTTCACGGAATCGCTCCCGAAACAATCACCGCTATCGAAACAATTGCCCAGCACACCACGGCAACGTCAATTCTCTGGATCACCGACATGGGAGATCCGCCCAATCGCAACGGAATCGAAAGCCTCGAAGAGGTGCTTTCCACTCATGGTCTTCAACTCATCCTGCTGAGCACGGAAAACAAGCCCTCCCCCTCGATCCGCAAGGTTATCGGAGGGACCGAAGGTTACTGGGATCTGATCGAACCGAAAAAGTAGTCGAGTTTATTTGGCAGCCCCTCCCCACAGCCGCTCCTACCTGCCTTCGGACTTCCAATCCCGCATCAGGGCAATATTCTCTTCAATGACCTTGAGGTGCGCAGGGTCGTTCTTCCGCTTTCGCAGGCTGTCGAGATAGACTTGCATATCACTATCGAACATCTCCGTGGATTCAGGTGCTCGCCCCTGATCCCCTGTTTCTTCCATCCAGATTTCAAGACGGTTCCGGAGTTCAGCCAGTTTCTCTTCGTGAGCGGGATCGTCTGCCAGGTTCCGTAGTTCGTGTGGATCCGAATTCAAATCATAAAGCTCTTCCGCGGGACGTTCTTCCCGAAAAAGAAGCAGCTGCGCTTCATTCAGTTTTCCGGCTTCGTTCCATTCTCTCAGCGCAATCAAAATACTCTTGGCATCCTTGTAAGCGCAGGGCTGGAGGTAAGGCCGCTTCGGCAGGAAATTCCGTATGTATTTGAAGTCCTTCGTCCGAACGGAACGCATATGGTCGACCGTTTCGTCACAGCGGTCTCGAGCGGCAAACGTGGCCCCACGCGCTTCGTAGCCTGGAGCAAGAATATCACGAGCCTGCATTTGGTCGGGGATCGTGATACCAGCCGCGGCGAGCGAAAGGGCCGCTATATCGATATGTTCAACAAGATCGTCACGAACTGATCCAGATTTGATTCCTGGCCCCGCGATTACAAGGGGAACATGCAACCCTTCGTCATACATGAATTGCTTACCACGCCCGTGACTGATCCCGTGATCAGTCATAAAAATGACAATAGTATTCTCGAGCACACCCTCCTTCTCAAGCCGAGCGATCACCTCCCCGACCATGGCGTCAGTCATTCGAACGGAGTCGAGATACGCAGCCCAATCGCGAACGATATCAGGATGACTCGGATAATAGGGAGGCAGAGCCACTGCAGAATCCGGAGTTCGGCTCCCCAGTTTTTCCTCGGTCATTGATTGAAGCTTCTCCCATCCCTCGGCATCTTTTCCACGAAGCTTACCTCCCGGAGTCTGGATCTGAGCAAAGAACGGCTGGCCCTCTTCGCGGTCCGACCAATCACCGCCATTGTAGACCGATTGATCCCACTCAAAGTTGTAATCGGTTTTTCCTAGCTTCCCCTTTCGACCGGGCCATCCCGAAACGGAGGTGTGATACCCGGCTTCTTGAAACAGTTGAGGAACCAATTTCATCCCTTCAGGGAGAAGGATCTTTTTCTCTCCCCTTCCACTGCGATGATGATGCGCTCCGATGCTCGTCTGATACATTCCCGTGATGAAAGCGGAACGGCAGGTGGAGCAAACCGGGGCGGTAACAAAGGCGTTCGTGAACTTCAGGCCTCGCTCTGCGAGCTGGTCCACATTCGGAGTCGAAACCGCAGTTTCTCCGTAGCAGGAGAAATGAGCCGACATGTCATCTGGAATGATCCAGACAATATTCGGACGTTCGTCCGCGCTGACGGCAGTTGCTGCGAACAGGAATAGAGAGAATGCAAAAAGGAGTTTCATGGAAGTAGCTCAGACCAGAATACCATCCCGGTCCAGCCATCCACTCAACCTCTTTTTTCCCCGATGTAAATCCGATGAATGGCCCGCTTCGCGTTCTTATGAGCCCTTGCCGAGACTTCTTCGGCTTCGAATCCTGCCTTTCGAAGTTTCTTCACAAATCCTCGCTCAGGGTCAGCCGACCAGAACGTGACACGCCCGCCCGGTCGCAAGGCATCGTAGATCAATCCCAATCCTTGACGATCATACAACCGGTCATTGTCTGGCTGGATCGTAAATGAAGGACCATTGTCGACATCGAGAAGGATTGCGTCAAAAGCCCCTTTTCCTGCGTCGACAATACACTGATAGACATCGCCGACATATATCTTCACCCTCGGTTCATCGAGCAGCCTACCGTTGACTCCCTGGAGATATTCTCGATTCCATTCAATCACTTCCGGCAACAGCTCCGCAACACAGACCTGGGCATCCTTATCGACCAGCTCTAACACTCGTCGCAAACTGAATCCCAGCCCCATTCCTCCAATCACGACACTGGGCCCAGGATGGGGCTTTTGAAATCGGCAAGCTTCGTCAGCGAGAAGAAGTTCGGACTCGGTCCAACCGGAAGTCATCAACTGGGTCCCGTTGTATTTCAGAGAAAAATCCCCGTCATGCTCATGAAGAGAAAAACGAGAGCCGTCCGGCGTGTGTGTTTCGGCGAGATTTTTGAAGGGCTTCATGGGAGAACAGTCATCTTTCGCCCACATCTCTCTTTCGGGCGAAGATTTCTTTTTCTTCTTTTTTGGAATCACCTCGGATCAGTCTTTTGGTTCGAATTCAGGCTACGCAAACCTGATTGCGATGTTGGCCCGAAACCTCTACGCTGCCACCCCCTCCCCACGTTCCATGACACCAGCCTCTCGTTTTCTCTTTATCGCACTTTTCGCAGCTACTTCAGCGCATGCCCAGCCCCCTTCGAATGGGAAAGTTCATCGCCTCCCTGATTCCGTTGCCGCGAAAACGATTTCCTTGAATCCAGACTACTGGGTGTTTGGTGAAGCAATCGCCAAACCGAAAGAGAGATTCCCCCTTCTTATCATGCTCCATGGATCAGGAGGCATCGGACTCGAGATTGGTAAAACCCGAGGAGGGGCCAGCCGATTGCTCAAAACGATCGACGCAGCAAATATCAAAACGCTCCTCGTGGTACCACAGGCTACGAAAAGCCCACGGCAACACGGTGCCAAAGGAGGTTGGGTGCCAGCCGACCTCGACATTCTCCTCGCTCACCTCCTCAAAACACTTCCTGTCGCTCCGGACCAAATTTATCTCACTGGAAGTAGTATGGGCGGATACGGCACCTACGCCTGGGCAGGAGTGAATCCGGAACCATTTGCTGCGATTGCTCCGATGGTCGGCGGGTTGGGCCCACTTGGTCCCAAAGATATCACTTCGAAACTGAATCTCTGGGGCAAGAACCTCGCTACTCTCCCAATGCGCGCCTACTACGGCAAGAGCGATCGAGTCGTTCCGCCAGATCGCGGTGCGATAATTCTCGAAGCGATTGAGAAAGCGGGAGGAAAAAAGGCCGAAGTCATCGTATTCGAAGACATGGGACACAACGCCGGCCAGCGCCCTTACTCCGATCCAGAATTCTTTCGATGGCTATATGGATGGAAAAAGTAGCCAATCGAAGCCACAGCCTAGTCTGAACCTTCGCCACCCCTTTACAACTCTTATGAAATATCTCTGCCTGATCCTTGCACTCTGCACCCTCGCACCGTTTCAGAAAGCGTATTCAGCTCCCCAACCCAACATTCTCTACATCCTCGCTGACGATCTCGGCTTCAGCGATCTCGGTTGTTTCGGGGGAGAGATCGAAACGCCCGTTCTCGATGCCATCGCCGAGGGCGGAGTCCGCCTGACACAATTCTACAATACGGGTCGCTGCTGTCCGAGTCGTGCCGCAATTCTCTCGGGACAATACCCGCATCGAGTTGGTCTTGGCCATATGACGACAAATGACCTCGGCCGTCCCGGCTATCGCGGTGTCATTTCTGATGAAGCAAAGACGATCGCGCAAGTTCTTGCACCGGCAGGGTATCGAACCTTCATTTCAGGAAAGTGGCACCTCGGCACCCCCGACCCAACCGAAAGTGGATTTGAGGAATTCTACGGGACACTCGTGAGCGCCAAACGATTCTTCGCTGCGGATCATCTCATCCGATTTCCCGAAGGACGAAAAGCGAGAGAGTATCCCGAAGGAGAATTCTACGCAACCGATGCCGTGACCGATCATGCCCTCGACTTTCTCTCGATGGCTCGAGAAACACCGGATCAACCCTGGTTCCTCTACCTCGCCTACCACGCTCCGCACTTTCCTCTGCATGCGCCAGAAGAAGAGATCGCAAAATATGCCGATCGCTATCATGGCGGATGGGATGAACTTCGCGAAGAACGTCTCGAGCGCATGAAGCAACAGGGCATCGTTCCTGACTCAACCCCTCTGAGCCCTCGTTCGACCTGGCAAAACTACGGGGAGACCAAGACCGGCACCAATCCTGCCTGGGACGCCCTCCCCGAGAATCGTCGGCTCGACCTCGCTCGTCGCATGGCCATCTACGCCGCGATGATCGATCGCCTCGATCAGCAGATCGGGCGTATCGTCGCCGATTTGAAAGAAGCGAGCGAGTGGGAGAATACCCTGATCGTTTTCACCTCCGACAATGGTGCCTGCTTCGAGTGGGACCCGTTTGGGTTCGATATCAAGTCGAGCAATCAAAACATCCTCCACGAAGGAGACGAAATCGAAACCATGGGCGGACCGGGTACTTTCCACAGCGTCGGTTCTGCCTGGGCCAACGCAGGGAATACCCCGTGGAGAATGTACAAACATTTTAATCACGAGGGCGGAATCGCATCTCCGGGAATCGTTCATTGGCCGGCTGGATTGAAGGCCACGCCCGGATCAATAAATCATGAACCGGCTCACATCATTGATCTGTTGCCCACCGCCATCACCGTCTCCGAGGCTATTTACACTGAAGAACTCCCCCTTCCCGGAGTGGACCTCATTGATCAGATCAATAACGGAACCAAGCAGGAGCGAAGCCTGTTTTTCGAGCACCAGGGAAACCGTGCCGTCCGAAAGGGTCAATGGAAATTAGTCGCACTGGATGATCGACCTTGGGAACTCTACGACTTCTCCGTCGACCGAACCGAAATGAACAATCTCGCGAGCAAGTATCCGGAACGCGTCGCTGAAATGAACGCCGCCTGGGAAAAGTGGGCAGAAGAGAATCAGGTGACCCCGTTGCCTCGAGATCTGAAAGTGAAATATCTTAAGCCGGACTGATACCTCGAAATTTTCAGTAAATAGTGATTACGCGCGCGTCCCGCGCGATCAAGCATCTCGACCAGAAGGTATCAAGCCTCCATCATTCTCTTTGCTGTGAACCTCTATCGCCTCCATTTTCCCAAACGTCATTTCGGAGTGATCCTTGCTCTCCTCGGATTTTCGTATCATTCCCTCGCGATCGATTTTGAAAAAGACGTCTTCCCGATCATTGAAGCTAACTGTCTCGATTGCCACGACGGCGAGACCTTGAAGGGTGGCATCGGTCTCGATTCCTTCTATCACGCGACGCAACCGACTGATGCCGGAGAAGCTCTCTTCCTAGCGGGAAAACCCGAAGAATCTGTTCTTCTCCATGTCGTCGAAGAAACAGATCTTGAAAAGCGCATGCCTCCCAAAGGCGACCCTCTGACCAAGGAGGAAATCAAGATTCTCAAAGGCTGGATCGAAGCAGGAGCGGTTTGGCCGGACGACGGATGGCGCCCACCAGTTCACTGGTCTTTTCTTTCTCCCGCCCGATCTGATCTACCCACTGCTGGCGATTCCATGTTGAACGGTAGATCCCCAAACGAAATCGATCACTACATCGCCGCAAAACTGGCCGCTCAGAATCTTGAACTCAATCCCGAAACGGATCCGTCTCGCCTCTTGCGTCGCGCTTACCTCGACATCGTCGGACTTCCCCCAACACCGAAGCAGGTGAATGCATTTCTCGTCGATCCGTCGATCGAACACTACACGAAGATCGTAGACGAGCTGCTGGCTTCTCCTCGCTACGGCGAGAAATGGGCGGTGCCGTGGTTAGATCTCGCTCGCTACGCGGACTCGGAAGGCTACCAGCGAGATTCCCCTCGCAATATGTGGCCGTGGCGGGACTGGGTCATCGAAGCGCTCAACACCGACATGCCCTTCGATCAGTTTTCAATCGAACAACTCGCAGGCGACCTACTTCCCAGTCCCACAGAATCACAGATCGTTGCGACGGGGTTTCATCGCAATGCACCGATGAATCTTGAGGCTGGAACAGACCCGAAAGAGGATCACTACAAGAGGAACGTCGATCGCGTCAACACAACTGGAACGATCTGGCTAGGGCTGACAGTGGGTTGCGCGCAGTGCCACAACCACAAGTACGATCCCGTCTCGGCCAAGGAATACTACGAGCTCTACGCCTTCTTCAACAACACTCCGATGGAGTCGAAGCAAAAGGGCGCGAAAATGGGAATGTCCGCAATGGTCCACATTGGCCCGACACTTTTGGCTACAAAAACGACGATTGACGAGGTTCAGGAGAAAGTTGTCACCAAAGAATACCAGGATCTAATCGGCGGGATTAGGAAAGACATTCTCGCTCAGGTCGATGAGAAAGTAGCTACCTATCCCAACGGTCAGGAAGCCTTACCCGAAGACATTCGTAAAATCCTCGACTCCGACAAATCGATGAACCTGGCTCAGTGCCGGACGGTTTCGAAGAAACTGATGCCGAAAGATACTGAAATCAGCCATCGCATTGCGTTAGCCGGAATCCAGGAAACCCGGCTCAAGGAGATGCGGAAAAAAGAGGTTCGTATCATGGAGGAAATGGAGAAGCCACGTGACACCTTCATCGCGAAGCGTGGAGATTTTCTCACCCAGGGATCACAAGTCGCTCCGGCCACCCCATCCTCACTTCACCCCTTCGAGAAGGAACTTTCTCGCGACCGACTGGGTCTTGCGAAGTGGCTCGTCGATCCTGCCAATCCTCTTGTCGGCCGTGCCTTTGTCAATCGCCTCTGGATCGAGGTTTTCGGCCAGGGGCTCGTCACCACGCCAGAAGATTTCGGAATGCAGGGAGAGCTGCCGACGCATCCGGAATTGCTCGACTGGCTCGCAATTGCATTTGTCGAAGAAGATCAATGGTCGATGAAAAAGGCTCTCCGCCGCATTGTCCTTTCCACCACTTATCGCCAATCGATTGCGGTGCGAGAATCCGTTGCCGAAACGGACCCCCGTAACCAGTTACTCTGGCGTCACCCTGGACATCGATTCCGCGCCGAAACGATTCGCGACCAGGCCCTTGCCATCGGCGGATTACTCTCCGCGAAGCAACTCGGTGCACCTGTCAGGCCCTATCAACCCGCTACTTTCTGGAGAAAAACAGCCGGAGCTTCGGAAACCTACTACATTCCATCTCAAGGCGAAGATGCCTACCGGCGTGGGGTCTACACTCTCTGGCGACGCAACGCTCATTACCCCAGCTTCGCCAACTTCGACGCACCCGACCGCGCCGCCTGTGTCGTCCAGCGAGACCGTTCTAACACTCCTCTCCAATCCCTGACGCTACTCAATGACCCTGTCTACGTCGAAGTCGCAGATGCCTTTGCAAAACGAATTCAGAAAGAAGGCGGAGTAAGCATCGAGACACAGATTGAATGGGCGGTTCGAACCGCCCTCACGAGAAAGCCACGCGAACCGGAGGCTCAACTCCTTCATTCCGCTTTTACCTCCGTTCTCGGCGAAAGCCAGTCCAAAGAGAAGGCCTATCGTGAAATCGCGACCATCATCCTGAACCTTCACGAAACGATCACCCGAAGCTGACCTAATGAAAAGCCAGATCAAAAGTCTCCTCGATCGCCGCCAATTCCTTTCCCGAACCGGAGCCGGAGTCGGGTCGCTAGCGCTGGGCTCCCTTCTCCAGAACGATACGATTGCAGAGGTTCCCAAAGCATTTCAGAAAGTGGCT
This sequence comes from Verrucomicrobiales bacterium, assembly GCA_965657775.1. GTDB lineage: Bacteria > Verrucomicrobiota > Verrucomicrobiia > Verrucomicrobiales > DEV007 > Arctic95D-9. Next base: position 244,835 of record CBFHPY010000003.1, on the reverse strand, counting down.
CCAAAAGCCCGTAGCGTCATTTTCTTCCACATGACCGGGGCTCCGTCGCACCTCGATCTGTTCGATCACAAACCTGTTCTCCAGAAATACGATCGACAGCTCGCTCCGAAAGAACTTTTCGAGGGAAAGCGATTTTCTTTCCTCCGCGGCCACCCCAAGTTACTTGGCACTCCTTACGAATTCACCAAGTACGGAGAAGGCGGAAATGAGCTTTCCTCCCTTCTTCCTCACCTCGGCTCCGTCGCCGATGAAATGTGCATCATCAAATCGATGCACACGACCGAGTTCAATCACGGACCGGCCCAACTCGTCTTTCATACGGGCTTAAACCGCCAGGGTAATCCCTCGATCGGATCCTGGACTACCTATGGCCTCGGCAGCGAATCGGAGAACCTTCCTGCCTATGTAGTTTTTCTCACCGGGAACACTCCGGGAGCAGGTGCCAACCTCTGGAAATCTGGTTTCCTACCGAGCGTTCATCAAGGGGTACAACTCCGAGGACAGGGCGATCCAGTTCTCTTTCTGAACAATCCAGAGCACACCTCGCGGGAAGATCGTCGACGGACGCTTGATTCCATTGAAGCGCTCAACCAGCAGAATTTCGAGCTTGTCGGCGATCCGGAGATCCAAACTCGGATTGATCAGTATGAGATGGCCTTTCGCATGCAGTCTTCCGTTCCAGATCTTGTCGATCTCTCCCAGGAAAGTGCCGCGACTATGGAAATGTACGGCGAAACCGAATTCGCCAGCCAATGCCTCAAAGCCCGCCGTCTTATCGAGCGAGGCGTCCGATTTGTCGAACTCTTCAACGGTGACTGGGATACTCACAGTGGCCAACACGGCAGGCTAAGTAAAAATTGCAAGAATGTCGATCAACCCATCGCAGCATTAATCCGTGACCTCAAGCAACGCGGCTTGCTCGAATCCACTCTTGTTGTCTGGGGGGCTGAGTTTGGACGGACCCCAATGCTCCAGGGAGCAGAGGAACCCGCGAAATGCGGCCGCGACCACCAGAAAGATGCGTATTCCGTCTGGATGGCAGGTGGTGGCGTCAAAGGTGGAACGACCTACGGTAGCACCAACGACCTCGGGAACGAAGTTGCCGAGAATCCAACCGAAGTCCGAGATCTGCACGCGACGATGATGCGTTTGTTAGGCATTGATCACAAACGGCTCACCTACAAATTCCAGGGATTCGACCAACGCCTCACCGGCGTTGAGGAAGCTCATGTGATTCAAGACATCCTCGCATAGAGTCCGCAGCATTACTCCCTTCTCGACAACTCCACTTCAGTCGTCTCGGATGCGTGTTCGAGTTCGCTTGCCCATCAACCCGGAAATGCCGTAATTTTCCTTCCATGATCTTTCGAATCTTCTTTCTTTTCATCATATTTTCCTCCCTCGGTTTCGCAGCTGAGAAGCCCAACATCATCCTGATCATGTCCGACGACATGGGCTGGTCGGACATCGGATGTTATGGAGGGGAAATCGAAACCCCCAATCTGGATGCCCTCGCAAAAGGAGGAGTCCGCTTCACGCAATTCTACAACACGGGCCGTTGTTGCCCAACGCGAGCCTCTCTTCTCACAGGGCTTTATCAGCACCAGGCGGGCGTGGGCCACATGACGGGTAATTACGGACTGCCCTCCTACCAGGGCGAATTGAATCGCGAATGTGTCACGATTGCCGAGGCGTTAAAGCCGGCAGGCTACCGCACCTACATGGCTGGTAAATGGCATGTCACTCCCTACAACGGAAACGAAATCAAAAATCCCGATACTTCGAACTGGCCGCAGCAACGCGGATTCGATCGTTTTTATGGAACCATCCACGGTGCCGGTTCTCTTTTTGATCCAAATTCCCTTACTCGGGGCAACACCTACATCACTCCCGACAACGACCCTGAATATCAACCGGAGGGCACCTGGTACTACACCGATGCCATCTCCGACAATTCGGTGCGGTATATCAAGGACCACGCGGAGAATCACAGTAACCAGCCCTTTTTCCACTACGTCGCTTACACATCCGCCCACTGGCCCATGCATGCTCTTCCGGAAGACATCGCCAAATACGATGGCAAATACGATGGCGGGTACAACCCCACCCGAGAAGCTCGGATCAAGAAGCTCAAGGCCATGCAGCTCCTTCCCGATGACTGGGAAATCGCTCCCCAAGTCGGCGATTGGGAAAAGGTAAAATTGAAGGAATGGGAAGCTGCCTGCATGGAAGTCTATGCCGCTATGGTGGACAACATGGATCAAGGAATCGGTCGAATCGTTGAATCGCTCAAAGAAACGGGGCAATACGAAAACACCCTGATTCTCTTTCTCCAGGACAACGGAGGCTGCGCTGAAGGTTTTGGGCGAGGCAAATTGGTCGGGCCCCTCGATCGCCCTGACAAACCCACTCTTCCTCCGATGGGCAAGGACGAATTGCAGACTCAAATGGTTCCTCTCCAGTCACGCGACGGCTTCCCTCTCCGCCGAGGCGATGGAGTGATGCCTGGACCTCCTGAAACAGAAGTCGGATACGGACAAAACTGGGCCAACGTCTCCAACACTCCCTTTCGTGAATACAAGCACTGGGTCCACGAAGGCGGTGTAGCCACTCCGTTGATCGCACACTGGCCCAAAGGAATCGAGGGTGAAGGCCCGGCATACCGCAGCACCGAACAAGGAGTTCTCCATGACGCCCCCACCCACCTCATCGATATTCTCGCCACCGCGATCGATCTTGCCGGAGCCGAGTATCCGGAAAAATTCGGGAGTCACTCGATCAAACCTGTCGAAGGTATTTCGCTACGACCCGCCTTCACCGGGAACAATCTAAAGCGGGACAATCCCATCTTCTTCGAACACGAAGGAAACCGTGCCGTTCGAGATGGAAAGTGGAAGCTCGTCGCGAAAAGTGTCAAAGGAGCATGGGAGCTTTACGATATGGACAAGGATCGCACTGAGATGAACAACCTCGTGGATCAGCATCCTGACATCGCGACGAAAATGATCGCACAATACGATGGCTGGGCAGAACGCGCCGGTGTCGTTCCGTTTGGAAGTTGGAAGAAGTCGGAAGGGTCCTCTCAGAAATCTTTTTCCCTCAAGGCTGGAGACAGCCTTCCCGGAGACCGGGCTCCTGCTGTGAAGGGGCGCCCCTTTGAAGTCACCGCCAAAGTTTCCGAGCTCCCTGCTGAAGGAGTGATCGCTTCGCAAGGAGGAAGCTCGACGGGTTGGTCGCTCTTCATCAAGGACGGTGAGGTCCAGTTCGCGACACGGAATCAAAAATCTCTGAACCTCGCTGCTACGGCGCTACCGCAAGGAGCAGCGCAGGAGTTCCACGTCAAAGTAACGAAAGACAAGATCATTCTGCGTTCTGACAATAAGAGAATCGGCGAATTTGAAGGATCCCCGTTCCTCAAGGGACATCCCGCTGATGGACTAGAAATCGGGCACGATCTCGGTGGGACCGTGGCAGGTTTTGGCGATCCATTCTCTGGGAAGATCGAATCAGTCCACATTCAGGTGAAGTAACTTGGAACGCAGTGGCTTGCCACCGCACCCCAGACTATCCCTGACAAAGAACCAGACTTCGGGCGACTTCTCCGTTCTCGAGATCAGCGTAAGCGTCGTTAATCGCGCTGAGCGGATAGGTTTTTGTCAGTAACTCATCGAGCATCAAGCGGCCCGAGCGATGCAGATCAATCAGGCGGAGCAGATCGATACGTGGACGGGTCGACCCGTAGATCGATCCTTTCAACGTTTTCTCCGCATAGACGAGCGCATTCACATTGATCTTTGCCCTCGCGGAGGGAGGAGCAATTCCGACGACGACACAGGTCCCTCCCTTCCTCGTTGAATCATAGGCCTGCTCGATTGGCTCAGGCAACCCGATCGCTTCAAAGGCAAAGTCGACTCCCAGGTTTCCGGTCAGATCATGAATCGCCTCGACCGGATTCGATTCCGAGGAATTGATGACGTCAGTTGCACCAAACTGCTCAGCGTATTCCAGCTTTTTCGGAACCGTATCCACAGCGATGATCCGGACTGCTCCGGCGAGTCGGGCTGATTGGACAATATTGAGCCCGATTCCACCGCAACCAAATACAGCCACAGTATCCCCCGCGGTGACGTCTCCAGAATTGAACACGGCACCAAATCCGGTGATCACACCGCATCCGATGAGAGCCGCAAACTCGAGCGGAAAGTCCTTCGGGATTTTCACAACAGCTCCTTCCGGCATCGTGGAAAGTTCGGAGAAAGTTGAAACGCCTGCGTAGTGCAGGATCTCTTTCCCGCCTGCCGTATGGAACCGAGTCTTTCCATCCGGCATACGGCCAGTAAAGCGAAGGGCAGTTCCCACATCACACAAAGCGGGCCGACCTCCAAGGCAATATTCGCAGGTGCCGCAGGACATTCGCCAGATCGGAATAACGTGGTCGCCTTCTTCGACCGAGGTAACGCCAGCGCCCACGGCTTCCACAATCCCAGAACCTTCGTGTCCGAGAATGATTGGCATCTTCATCGGTTGATCGCCTTTCATCACGTGCAGATCACTGTGACAAACGCCCGCCGCATGCATGCGAATCTGCACCTCGCCCGTTCCCGGCGGTAAAACGGTGACAGATTCGAATCGAAGAGGAGTTCCCGGCTCGTAAAGGACGGCGGCTTTAGCTTCCATAGGAGGAGAGTGGAACCAACCTCGCCCAGGGAAGCAAGAGTTTTTACAGTCAGCATTGAGGCAATCGCTCCGACCCCACGGATTTACACGATCTCGGTAGTAGCAAAAGCTGTCGGTTTGCTATTCTTTATCGCTCCGCCTATGAGATTCCTTTTACTGTCCTCATGCCTGCTCCTCCTGGCATCGCTCTGCCATGCAGAAATCGACTTTTCTCACGACGTCGTTCCTATTTTGAAACAACACTGCACCGAATGTCACGGTGGAGACAAATCCAAGGGAGGGTTCTCTCTCAACACGAGGAATCTATTTCTCGACGATGAGTCCGCCATTCCCGGAAAGTCGGCTAAGTCCTATTTTCTCGAATTGATCGAAGAGACGGATCCCGACTATCAAATGCCTCCCGAAGACAATCCACGAGTTCCCGCAGCGGAAGTGGCCATACTGAAACAGTGGATCGACGAAGGCATGAAATGGGAACCAGGTTTCACCTTTGGAACTCCGGTTTACGAACCGCCTTTCGCACCCCGTCGGCCGGAACTTCCTGCAGCGAGAGGAGGAAGAAACCATCCCATCGATCGTCTCATCGACCGCTATCTTTCCCAGGGAAACCATGAACAGCTTGTTCCGATCGACGACTCGACTTTTCTTCGCCGTGTTTCGCTGGATCTCGCCGGACTGCTTCCCCCTCCCGAGCAGGTAAGAAGTTTTCTCGAAGATTCATCTCCCAACAAGCGGAAAGCCCTGATCGATCAACTCCTCTCCGACGAGGTGGCTTACACCGAGCACTGGCTCACTTTCTGGAATGATCTCCTTCGCAATGACTATGCTGGAACGGGTTTCATCACGAAAGGCCGGACCCAGATCAGCACGTGGCTCTACGACTCGCTGAAGGAGAACAAGCCCTTCGACCAGATGGTGCAGGAAGTCATTGCACCCCCAAACCCATCCAGCGCGGGGTTTATCAACGGTATTAAATGGCGCGGCACCGTCAGTGCCGGCCAAACCCTTCCGATTCAATTTTCACAAAGCCTTTCGCAGTCCTTCCTCGGGATCAACATGAAATGCGCTTCCTGCCACGACAGCTTCATTGACCGGTGGACCCTGGCAGATGCCTACGGATTGGCGGCTATTTACTCGGAGACTCCTCTCGAACTACATCGCTGCGACAAACCCATCGGAGAAACAGCTAAGGCCGCGTGGCTCTTCCCGGAAATCGGGCAGATCGATCCTGACGTTTCCAAGCCGGACCGTTTGAAACAACTTGCCGTTCTCATGACCCACCCTGAGAACGGGCGTGTTCCCCGCACGATCGTGAACCGACTCTGGGGCCAGCTGATGGGTCGGGGAATTGTCCATCCTCTCGATGCGATGCAGACCGCCCCTTGGCACACCGATCTTCTCGATTGGCTCGCGGCCGATTTCCAGGACGAAGGATACGATCTGAAACACACCCTTCGACTCATTGCCAACTCGGCCGCCTATCAAAGCGAGACCTCACCTCACGAAGGAGACGGGGAAAACTCCGACTACATCTTCGATGGGCCCCGCCCAAAACGTCTCACAGCCGAGCAATTTCTCGATGCGATCTGGCATGTCACAGGCAACGCTCCCAGTTCTTACGATGCACCTATCGTGCGAGGCACGATCAGTCCCGACTTGATTCAAAAATTGTCATTCGAAAGCAATTGGATCTGGGGGCAAAAGGCCTCGCCCGGCCCCCCTCCCAACGGAGAGAAGATTCTCTTGCGTCGCACATTCTCTCCTTCAAAGAAATTTCGATCTGCCGGTATTATCGCAGCGGTCGACAATGCCTACGTGCTTTATCTCAACGGAAGAAAAATTCTCGACGGAGAGAATTGGAGCGAGCTTGATGCAGCGCCCATCGGGAACTCAATTCGATCGGCGAATACAGTCCTCATTGTCGCCGAAAATCGTGGATCCCAACCGAACGCGGCAGGAGCCTTCTGCGCGATTCGGATCGAGTATGAAGATGGAAGCGACGAGGTGATTATGACGGATCAGGATTGGCAGGTTTGCGAAACGGTTCCTCAAGGAAGCAACCCGCAGAAATGGAAACTGGATGCGCTCGCCTGGACCAGCCCAGTCCCGGTAAAGGTTGAATCCTGGAAGAAGGCGACCGATGCACGAATTGGAAAATCTCTTGCGACAGCCTCGATCGGGAGTGCACATCCCGTTCGAGCGTCCCTTCTCAAGGCAAACGATCTCATGCGCGCCCTCGGTCGCCCCAATCGCGATCAAATTGTCACCTCTCGTCCTAGAGAGTTGACCACCTTGGAAGCTGTAAATCTTAACACCAATGAAGATCTTGTACGGCACTTCGAAACAGGAGCCGAACGCTTCCTCATGAACCCTAATCAAGACACCCTTATCGAAGACGTCTATCTTGCGATGCTCTCTCGCTTTCCGAACGAAACCGAACGGTCGCTTCTCAATGAAATAATCGAGGGAACTCCTGAAAAAGAAACAATCGCTGATTTGCTCTGGGCGCTTGCGATGACGCCCGAGTTTTTCCTGGTCCGATGATTAATCGTTTTACCCTGTCAGGTCAGCGACGTAACCCTGTTGACTGATTGACGAAACTCTCTCCTCCACTCAACGCTATTCAATCCATGAATTTCGAAATTGATCCAGACGCTCCTGACGGAATCGTCCGCCGGGATTTCCTTAGAAAGCTAGGCGCAGCCTCCACCGCTGCCCTGATGTCGGGAACTCCTCAGTTGGTTCGAGGGAACGCCATTCAGCAACCAGAAGCAAAAGCCGATGCCTGTATTCTCCTGTGGATGGGAGGCGGAATGGCGGCACCGGAAACTTTTGACCCCAAGCGCTATGCTCCTTTTGAGAAAGGAATGGCAGTCGACTCGGTTCTTAGCACTTTCCCCTCGATCGACACATCGGTCGACAACATCAAGATCTGCGCTGGCTTGGAGAACGTCGCCAAAGTAATGGACCGAGGCACCTTGATTCGCTCGGCAGTGCAACCCGATCTCGGAAGTATTCTTCATTCCCGCCACCAATATCACTGGCACACCGGATACGTTCCTCCCCAGACCGTCGCGGCGCCGCACCTCGGATCATGGATGGCACGAGTGTTAGGCCCCAACAACGAGGTAATGCCTGCCTTTATCAACGTTGGGCAGCGGCTCGAAGGCGTGGGAGAAAAGGAAGAACTCAAGGCCTTCACGACAGCAGGATTCTTTGGAAGCGAGTTTGGGCCAATGAATCTTCCGTTTCCCGAAGAAGCCGCTGCTGCAGTCCGACCTCCCGAGGGAGTGACTCCCAGCCGCTTCTCGAATCGCGACAAGCTCTTCCGCCAGCTCGTAGATCGCAGTCCTCACCGAGAGTATGCGAGCGACTATCACCAGGAATCCCTCCTTCGCTCAATGGAGAATGCCCACCGACTCCTCAGCTCTCAAGAGCGCGAAGCCTTTGATATCGAAAAGGAGCCCCACGAGGTCCGCGATCTCTATGACACAGGACGCTTTGGTCGAGGGTGTTTGCTCGCGCGTCGGCTTGTCGAGAACGGGGCACGCTTTGTCGAAGTGACGACCGAGTATGTTCCCTTTCTACACTGGGACACTCACGCCAACGGACACGACACGGTGAGTCGTCTTCACCAGGAAATTGACCGTCCTATCTCCCAGCTCATTCTCGACTTGGAGGAACGGGGGCTGCTCGACCGGACCCTTGTCGTGATTGCCTCCGAGTTCAGTCGTGATGCAATCATGGAAGGAAAGCCAGGCTCCGAAGCGAGGGATCAGGCAACTCACAAAGTCGACAAAATCACGGAATCAAAACACTACGGGCTTCACCGTCATTTTACTGCGGGAACCAGCGTAGCCATGTTCGGAGGAGGAATGAAGAAGGGCCACCTACACGGCAAAACCGCAGACGAACGCCCCCTTATTGCGGTTGAGAATCCGGTCACGGTCACAGATCTCCACGCTACGATCATGACCGCGATGGGAGTGAGCCCGAAGACGGAGTTCACGATTGAAGGCCGTCCATTTTATGTCACCGAGGACGGGAAAGGAAACGCCGTCACCGACATTTTTGCCTAGAGTCGAATTCTCGGACATCGAAACCAGCCGCTCGAACGCCCTTGATCAATCTGTCAGAGAAACAGGGAAATCACGAAGGGCTCTCATAAACCCAGAGTCTGCTTCCACGTTTCAGGTCAGGATATCTTTCAGGACATGGGCCTCCTCAACGCCGGTAAGTCGCTGGTTGAGTCCGCGATATTTGAAAGTGAATCGCTCATGATCGATACCCAGCAAATGCAGGATCGTTGCATTGAGATCACGAATATGAACCGGATTCTCAGCGATATTGTAGGAATAATCATCAGTCATCCCGTAGTCGAATCCCGACTTTACTCCCCCACCTGCCATCCAGGTGGTGAAACAACGTCCGTGATGATCCCGTCCCGAGGTGGGAGCGTCGAGTTGTCCCTGGCTATAGACGGTGCGACCAAACTCGCCGCCCCAGATCACGAGGGTATCATCGAGCATTCCAAGGCGCTTTAGGTCGCTGACGAGAGCCGCCGATGCCTGATCCACATCCAGACATTGTCGCGGAAGCTGGGAACCAATCGAAATATGCTGATCCCACCCCCGGTGAAACAACTGGATAAATCGCACGCCTCGTTGGGCCATTCGACGTGCCATGAGGCAATTCGCCGCGAAGGTTCCGGGGCGCCGAGCCTCTTCTCCGTAGAGCTGAAATGTCGACTCCGGCTCGTCCGAGAAATCAGTCAGATCAGGAACTGATGTCTGCATGCGGTAGGCCATTTCGTAGGCTTCGATCCTCGCAAGCGTTTCCGGATCCCCTACCGTCTCGGCCTGTCGACGATTCAAGTCACCCAGGGTATCGAGAAGGCGACGTCGAGAATCGCGAGACACGCCCGGAGGATTCTGCAAATAGAGCACTGGATTTGCACCCGGCCGGAGCATGACGCCCTGGTGGCTGGACGGCAAATAGCCACTTCCCCAGAGCCGCGAAAACAGAGGCTGACCGGGATTCTTTCCCGTTCCCTGACTCAGGAGCACCATGTAGGCCGGAAAATTTTCGTTAGCTCTACCAAGACCATAACTCAGCCACGCGCCCATCGAGGCATGCCCCATCTGTTGCGATCCGGTGTTGATGTAGGTCACCCCCGGATCGTGGTTGATCGCTTCCGTCCACATCGAACGGATGATCGTCATTTCATCGGCGATTCCCTGCATATGAGGGATAACGTTCCCCATCCAGGTCCCCTGCTCGCCGCAGCGCTTACCACCCCAGAGAGACTTCACCACCGGAAAACTTGCCTGCCTTGCTGTCATACCAGTAAGACGCTGATTCCCCCTCACCGAATCGGGGAGATTGCTCCCGTGATTTTGATCGAGAAAGTCTTTTCCGTCAAAGAGGTCGACGTGACTTGGACCGCCGGATTGAAAAAGATAGATCACTCGCTTAGCCTTCGGAGCAAAGTGAGGAAGATTAGGCAGCCCTGTCGAAGGTGTTGGAACCCCAGCATCAAGAAGCGCACCCGATGCTTCGCGAGGCAGCATCTGGCTCAGCGCCATCCCACCCAATCCAGCCGCCGTGCTCCCGAAGAGTGACCTTCGTGTGAATAGCTTTTGCTGCTCTTCGTTGAATGTTTCAGAGAGAGGAATTCGATTCTTCATGATTAAGGTGCGGTCAGAGGAAATTTCTCATTCAGTGTTGCCTGAAATTCACGAACCAAATCCGCGTGCTGGTTCGCGACATTGTTTGTCTCGTGAGGGTCGTCTTCGAGATGAAAAAGCTGAACCGGAACTTTGTCCCATTCGTGAACCGTCCTGTATCGGGTCGTATCGCTTCCCCCATACCTCTGGAGGAACTTCCAAGGCCCTTGTCGAAACCAGGAATACTGCAAAGTGTCGAAGGGAGCCCCCGGCGTCATGTTGTGGATTGAATAGGCAGCCCCAACGACCTCCTCTCGAGATCTATTCATCAAATTCATACCCGCGACCGACTCTGGCGCTTCGAACCCACAGAGAGAAAGTATCGTTGGGAACAAATCAATCGAGCTTGCGAAGCTCTTTCGACGTTCCGCTTCTATCACATCTGGAAAAGAAAAGAAGATTGGAGTTCGAACCCCAAGTTCGTAGGGCGCTCCTTTCGATTTTGGAGCGTAACCCGGCCACCAACCCTCCGGCAACGGGATACCCGAGTCTGGCGTCGCTTGCCATCCGTTGTCACAGATGTAGACAACGATTGTATTCTTCCGCATCTCCCGCTGATCAAGAGCCTCTAGAAGCGAGCCACAAGTTTCATCAAACCACTCGCACATCGCAAAATACTTCGTCGTTGCAGAACTTCTCTCTGATGACGTGTATTTCTTCACAAGTCGCTCGGGGGGATTATGCGGGGTATGAGGAAGGAACGGTGCATACCACAGAAAGAACGGTTTTTCTTCCTCGGCAGCCTGATCCAGAAAAGTCTCAATGGGAGCAATTCCTTTTCGCCCAATCTCAAGCCCGACATCACCATGTCGACCACCTCGCTCGGGATCTCCATGGGTCATTCCTCCGGAAAAACCCGCCTCTTTCCAGGAGCCCTCCCACCACTTTCCGGTTTGAAAGGAAAGGTATCCCTCCTTCGTGAGAAAACGAATCAAAGACGGATGACGATGAAAGGCTTCGACTACAGGACGGTCTTCCGCCTCCCGAGCCAGTCTCCTCGCCGGACTCACATCATTCCCAACAACACCATGCTGATGGGGATGCAGCCCTGTCACGATCGAAGCAAGAGAAGGACGACAGAGAGGTGAAACGACGTATCCATTTTCAAACAACAGACTCGAAGCGGCGACCCGATCGAGATGAGGAGTCTCAATCACGGCGTGTCCCATGAAACCGTAGTCACCCCAGCCCTGATCATCCGAAAGAATCAGAACAACATTCGGTCGTTGGCGTTCTGCAGCCCCAGAGAAGATCACAGCGAAGAGAATGAAAACGAGCGGAAAAAGGAATCGCATAATTTCAGAAGGATTCGGAGAAACGAAAATCAGGAGCGAGTTACCGTTTCGCTCAGATTGAGCAGAAGTGTGGAAATCTGCGTCCAGACAGCTTGCTCAATCGGAGACGATTCGATCGTGGGAGATTCTCCGACCGCAATCACTTTCCGAGCCGCCTCGGGTTGAGCCAAGAAGCGTTTCTCTTCATCGAGCAGATAGGACTCGATCGTATTGATCTCGGAATCGAGAGCTGGCCGTCCGAGAATTTTTTGATAGGCCCGATCGATCCGAGTGGCGCGATCGGCATCGGGTAATTCGGCAATCAACTTCGCTGCAAAAACACGGGCTGCCTCGGCAAACTGAGGATCGTTGAGAGTGACGAGAGCCTGCAATGGTGTGTTTGTTATACCTCGCTCCGTGATACACATTTCCCGATTGGGCGCATCGAAAGCCGACATAGCCGGGTGAGGACTGGTCCGCTTCACCACTGTGTAGAGACTGCGGCGATACAATTTCTCGCCTCGATCCTGCACAAACACCTGCTTCGTGGCCGGCGTGCTTCCGAAGTGGCTCACTTCCTTCCAGAGTCCCGCGGGTTGATAAGGCTGAACGCTAGGACCTCCAATTCGAGGAACGAGCAATCCGCTCACTGCCAATGCCTGATCCCTCACAAACTCCGCAGATAGGCGGAAGCGTGGACCTCGTGCCAGCAGGCGATTGTTAGGGTCAAGTTCTCTCAATTCCGGAGATTCGTGAGAACGTTGACGATAAGTCGCACTGGAAACGATTTTCCGAATGAGTGCTTTCTGATCCCAACCACATTCGACAAAGTCTCGTGCGAGCCAGTCAAGCAACTCGGGATGGCTTGGCCATTCACCCTGGGATCCAAAGTCAGCAGTCGTCGCGACGATGCCAGTCCCAAAAAAAGTCTGCCAGATCCGATTGACTGCCACACGAGCCGTAAGCGGATTTTCGGGATCGGTCATCCATTTCGCAAGATCGAGACGAGTCGCCTTCCCTGCGCTGGCGAGAGGCGGAAGAACAGCCGGAGTTCTTGAACTGACCTTCTCGACAGGAGCGTCATACTGACCGCGGTTGAGAACAAAAGTCTCCCGTGGCTTGGGTGCAGCATTCATCACCATCGTGGAATGTTTCCCGGTGAGAACCTCGACCCTCTCCTTGAGATTCTCGATGCGAATACGGAGAGCTTCGAGAGACTTTGCATCTTTACGAAAAGCCTCGAGAACGAGCGCTTTCTCCTGATCCACCCATTCTGAATCCGGTTTCGCAAGGACGCTTGAAACGGAGGCCAGGAAACGAGAATCGGGATCCGCTCCTGAAAACGCTTCCACTTGCCAGTGATGAGGCAATGAACCGGAACGCCCAAAGAAAACCATCACGGTAACGAACGGATTTTCATCGGATTTCACCGGTTCAGCGAAGGTCAGGGTCAGGTGAGGCAGCTCATCGGTGGGCTCCGGCTGCCACCAGTGAAGATTCCGTTCGTCAATAACATGAGCAGAAACTGCGGAGGCGGGGGCCGAGCTCGCCGTGGCGCGTCCGAGAATTTTCTGATTGTAAATCTCCACCTGTTTCGCAGGCTGGGTTCCGGCAGAAACCAAAACAGTAGTGACCATAGGGACCCCAGGTTCGTGCGGGCTCAGCTTGCCCGATTTAGAATCCGGTCGGAACCCGATTCGGATACCATCAATGCTTTTCCCGGCAGGAAGCTGAAACGCGTGACTGAACGCATTGAGCCCCCGCGACGGAGAACTCAGATAAACACTGCCATCTTCCAATACCTCGTAGGGACCAGGACGGTTGGGGCTGGAAACATCGAGTGTCTTCAGAGAATAGAGACGAAAGTCGGCGCCGCGTTTTGTTTCTTCCTCCCGAGTCTTCGTCAGCCAATCGGAAAATCCTTCGGTCGTCGTTTCCCACTCCTGCTGCAACGAAGTCAGCTCGGACTGAAGTTCCGGAAGTTCGTCATCTGGAATCACCGACTCGGCGAGAAGATTGGGCTGCGCGTTGTTTCCAGCGTTTCCATCGAGACCACGGTCGGAGAGTTCATTAAAGAAAGAAAAGAATTCGTAATATTCCTTCGTCGAAATGGGATCATACTTGTGATCGTGGCACTGAGCGCAGGCCATCGTCAGACCGAGAAAGACTTCACTCGTTGTTTTCACCCGATCAGCGGCATAGTTGTTCAGATTCTCTTCCGGAATCGTCCCTCCCTCATGAGTGATCATGTGATTCCGATTGAACCCAGTGGCGACAACTTGAGCCGGAGTCGCATTGGGAAGTAGATCTCCCGCGAGCTGTTCCGTCACAAAATCATTGTAGGCCTTGTTCTCGTTATAGGACTGGATCACCCAATCTCGCCACAGCCACATGTGACGCCCTCCATCAATCGAATAGCCATTGGTATCGGCGTAACGAGCCTGATCCAACCACGGAACGGCCATTCGTTCCCCGAAGTGAGGCGAAGCGAGAAGCCGGTCGATTTCGCGTTGCCAGGCAACTTCGGATTCTTCCGCGTAGGCAGACACAAACGATTCCACCTCGTCTCGGGTCGGAGGCAACCCAACCAAATCAAGGCTGAGACGGCGAATCAAGGTTCTCGGCTCGGCTTCTTCGGAAGGCTTCAAGCCCTCTTCCTCCAGTCGCTCAATAATAAATTGATCGATCTCATTGCGGGCACCCGAAACTTCAGGAGGAGTTGCTTTCGCTGGCGAAGCATATGCCCAATGGCCTTCGTACTCTGCTCCTTCCTCGATCCAACGTCTGATGAGTTGCTTCTGCTCTCCGTTGAGAACGAGATGCGACTCGGGAGGCGGCATCAATTCCTCTTCATCCTCCGAGACAATTCTCCACCAGGCCTCACTCTTCTTGAGGTCACCTGGAGTGATCGCCACAGTCCCTCCAAGATCAGTCGTGGCTCCTGCAAGAGAATCGAGACGCAGGTCGGCTCGACGTCCGTGCTCATCGGGCCCGTGACAATGAAAACAGGTTTCCGAAAGAATGGGACGAATATCCCGATTGAACTTGATAGGGCGATTCGAGCTCATCGCCGGAACCGCCTTATCTTTGATCCCCGGATGCTTCACGGATCCGGTCGAATTGATCACTTTCCAAGGATCCCGGGTTGAGTCAGTCGACTCTGCGACTTCGATCTCTTTCTCTGACCCTACGGATTCCTCAGTCAGAGGTAGTGAACTCGTTTCTGCGGTCGACCGATTGCTCGCCCAAAAGAAAATTCCACCGCCCAATAACGCAGATACCACCGCAGCCGCCGCCCAGAATTTTCGGGACTCGAATCGCTTCTTTGCTTCCGGAAGAGAAACGAGGTCTGATGTTTCAGTCGCTCGACCCAGATCCCCTGCCGCCGCAAGCCAGGTCTCGAGATCGCAATGATCGAGATACTTATCCAGTGCTTCCGGAGAATTTCGCAGCAATTCCCGCAATTCATGCGTTTCGCTTTCACTGAGAGATCGCTCTCCCAGAAGTGCGATCCATTCGTCGATTTTTTTCGGTTCGTTCATTCTCTCAAATTTCCTGCAATTCGTCTCCTTCGAGCCCGCGATGAGACTCCTGCTGCACACAGTGAATTAGATTCTGCCTCGCACGATGGAGAACCTGGGCAATCGCGTTCGCCTTTCGATTGGTCTCCCGTCCAAGAGCCTCGAGGCTCTTGCCTTCCAGGTAAAATTCCTCCACCGCGACTCTCTGCTTCTCAGGCAACTTACCGAGGCAGATATGAAGAAGCTTTCGCTTCCTTACCTCTTCGAGCTCACGCTCCTGATGACGATTCTCGACCATCACTTCGAGATCGGAATCGAGCAGCGGGACTGTCTTCCGGCTCTGGCGTCGCCGATTTTCATTGCGGTAGTGATTGTGAGCGATCGCTCGAACCCAGGCGACCAGATTCGTACCCGATTCAAAAGAATCACGCTTTTCCCACGCCGTGAGATTCGTCTGTTGAAGCAGATCTCGGGCGTCCGTGATGTTTCCCGTGAGACGGACTAGGTAACCCAACACGGGCACCTGAGCACGCCTCAACTCATCATCAAATGGGTTGGGAGATTCCTGTGGCAAAGCTTTCACTCCAATAAGGAATGTAACCCGGGCATATAAAATTACGCTCAAGAATCAAGGAACTCTCCGCAATCGCGGAAGAAATACAGCAAAGATAGAAAGGAGACACTCTGCAATCGATTTGCAGACAGGGTTTTCTACTCCTCTTCTTTCTCCCACGAGCAGGCCAAAGCGAGGCCACTGCTGTCGGAAACCTGGATCACGTGATTCGCAAACTTATTTTCGGCTTGCGAGTAAAGATTGAAAGCGGTGTAGGCACCCAGCTTCCGAAGCTCCTTGATTTCGTAAGGGTATTTTGCAGATGCCGCGAACACTCCCTGAAAGTCGTGTCGCTTCAGTGTTTCAATCGCGTGAAGATTAGCACTGTGGGTAGGCATGGCAAGGACAGCAAGATCGCCATTCTCCGTCAACGTCTTCACCGCGAATACCGTGCTCGAAAAGCTCAAGGCAAAGTCGACCGGAAAAGCAGTTTTCCATTCCAGGCCGGCAGCCGAAGCGATCAACGTGGAAGCGCCAAACGGCACAGGACCGAAAACAAGAACGACGAATATCGAATGGGCACTCGTTGCCCCCAGATGTCGGGACGGATCAGATTTCTCACGCGAAGTTCCCATTCGATACTGAAAAGCAGGAGCGTCACTCCGAGATGAGCGATGGTAGACAACGCTTCGCCGCTCTCTTTGCCCATCGCTTGAAGGACAAATTCGGCAAGAAGAAATCCGACCGGCGGAGGAAGGCGATCCCGATGAGAATGGCGTCCATGAATTTGCTCCACAGTAAAGCAGAGTTCTAGCCAGTCCGGCAAAGAACAACCAGCTCAACTTCAGCTCGAAGCTATTTTCTGAACGACTTTTGCGGACACGAGCCCTTCGATCCACTTCTCCGGAATCAAATTACCGGCTCCGAGAAGGGCTCCGACAACCACGCCCCGGTGGCAATTGTCTCCTCCGCAGTGAACATTCGCAAGGATCCCACTGGAAAAGTCATCTGCATATTTCCACGCCAGACATAGCGAGGCAGTAAACGACTCGGGAAGATAGCACGCCGGCGAAAAATGCTGACCAATGATCCACCGGTCTTCTTTTTTCGCGAATTTCTCGAGCTTCTTCTTTCCGATGTAACCATTTCCGTAGGCCTCGATCGCCTCGCGAACACTCTTGCCCCCAGCAACAGCCAGTAGCATCCGAGTCAGCGCAATCGCTGCCGAATCGATATCCGGACCATGATGGGTTAGCTCAACATGAGAACGAACCGTGTTCTCATCGATCTCGTCAGCTGCTGAATTCAACAAATCGAGAGCGGCGATCAGGGCAGGAACAGCAACGATTCCCCCGATGTGGACATCGACGAGACCACAGGATCTTGGATCTCGGCCTTGGGCCAAATGGTCAAAAAAACCCCGGTGATACTCTTCGAGATAAGTATCCTGATGCCATCCCGGTGATCTCATTCGTTCGATGTAGAGATCAAGCCATTTGTCCGGATCGTAGACGCCATTCTCGGCGACAGACCGATACAATTCGATAGCGAGCTGGTAGTTGATCGTATTTTCGCCGGCCGCCAGAAACTGATGATAGTGAATCCCTCGCTGCCCCCAATACTGCGCCTGGTCGTGAAGAATTTCGCCCAATTCATTTCTCGCTTGGTAGTGAGAGCGCCAGAGGATGCTCCCGGAATGCGGATTCCTTGGTGCCAGATAACGATCGACTTCTCCATAGTCTCGATCCAGCGCGGACGTGTCGTAGTACCAATGCACTGGCATCGAAACCGAATCGGCAATGAGGGACCCGAGAAATGCGTTTTGTAGGGAGGAGGTCATGAAGAGACGATAAAATGACAGAAGGGAATTACGCCTGCACACCCCAAGCCAGTTATTGAAGGGATGATGATAACCGGGAATTTTCGAAACTCGCCGGAACTGGAAACCGATCCCGGCAATTACTCAAAGCTCGATCAACTCATCATGGACTCGATATCATCTACTTCGCGAACGATCTCGGAAGAGAGGTGCTCGTAGCCGTTCTCGGTAATCACGACGTCGTCCTCAACACGAAAGCCGATGTTTTTGTCTTCGATGTAAATCCCGACATCGATTGTGAAAGCCATTCCCGGCTGGATGACTTTCGCCGGCGGTCCGACGTCATGAACATCGAGTCCGATATGGTGAGTGCCTTTGTGCCAGTAGTATTTGCTGACGTCTTCCTCTTTGCCCAGATAGCCCGCCGCGACGAGCTCCTCTCCGACACGTCGGCGAGAGTGGCTTTCAATATCGGCAAAGGATACTGATCTAGGAACGAGAAGCCCCATCAACTCCTTGTTCACCTTCAGGGCAATCTCGTAGACCTCTTTCTGCTCGGTCGAAAATTTTCCGTTCACCGGAAACGCTCGGGAGATATCGGTAACGTATTCGTTCTTTTTCGCGCCGACGTCGGTCAAGATGAGATCGCCTTCCTGGAGGATTCCCCGGGGGTCTTCGTAGTGGATGTAGAAATTGTTCCGGCCACCGGATACGATACTGGTGAAAGCCGGTCCTCCCACCCCGGCATCCGAAAGGACCTTGTTGAAGACCGCCTCAAGTTGATACTCGTAGAGTCCGGCTTTCGCCGCTTTCATCATGGCGTGAATTCCATCCCGCGTGATGCACATCGCTTCTCGGATCTGGGAGACTTCCTCGCTATCCTTCACCGTGCGAGCGGAGCAGATGGCCGGATAAACATTCTGGAGAGAAAGGAATGGGTATGAGGCCAGTGTCTTTTTGCTGTGACTGTGATGCGGAGCATCCGCCCGTCCAGAATCATACTTATCGAAATCATAGGCGAGAGTCGTGACCGCCCCCTGATCGAGAATGCCTTTGAGGGTAGAATCGAAGCTATCGAGATCGTTGACCTGATCCACCGCCGAAAGCTCCACGACTTCTTCCGGGGAGAGGCGGTAGCCATGCCAACGCTCTGCCATGCGATCCTTTTTGTGAACGAAAAGCATTTCTTCGACACGACCTTCGACCTTCACCGCTAGGAAGATGCTCTCCGCTTGCAGGATTCCTGTCAGGTAATAGAAATTCCGATTCGCAAAGAAGGGATAGTGCGCGTCGGCTGTTTTCCGTGGCGCTGATCCCGCGAAGAGGATCAGGGCTTCTCCATCACGGAGGCGCTCATACAATCGGAGTCTGCGAACTTGGTGACGATTCTCTATCATGCGTCTGTTTCTTTAGATTCGTACGGCCTTCTCTGCAACTTCGGCCAGGGAAAGGTATATCGAATGTGGTTCACCGCCTCAAACTCGAAGACGTCGAATCGCTCCAAGCCGGAAATTAGTCCCCCGACGACGTTGACGAAATCCGCCGCTCCTCCTACCTTTTTCACTCCCCCATGACGCGCATTCTTTGTTTTCTGCTTTTACTTCTTGCTGCCCTCAGTGCAAGGGCAGAAAAACCGAATATCATCTACATTCTCGCGGACGATCTTGGGTTCAGGGACCTTGGCTGCTTTGGGCAGAAGACCCTGACAACTCCTCATATCGACAAGCTCGCCGCCGAGGGAATGAAACTCACCCGGCACTACTCGGGATCAACCGTCTGCGCTCCATCTAGATGTGTTCTCATGACCGGCAAGCATACCGGAAAAGCCTCAGTAAGAGGCAATGGCGTCGCGCTGCTCCAGCCCGGAGAAGAAACCCTTGCCTCTGCACTGAAGAAGCAGGGCTACCGAACGGGTTGTTTCGGCAAATGGGGAATCGGACATCCTCCTCCCCGGACGGACCCCAATGACCGGGGTTTCGACGATTTTTATGGTTATGTAAACATGTTTCATGCCCACAATTTCTATCCCGAATTTTTGATTCGGAATGGAGACGTGGAAGAACTGAGAAACGTTCTCGACGACCCTTGGCGAGAGCGCACTGACTATGGAATGGGTCAGGCCAAAGAAGGTGCTGGAGTTGCCAAAGTGAAAAAGGATTACGCCCCCAACCTCATCACCGAGGAAGCCCTTCGATTCATCGATGCATCTGAGGACGAGCCTTTCTTCCTCTACTTTGCGCTAAACATGCCTCACACCAACAATGAAGGTGGCCGCCCTCCCTATCTCGATGGAATGGAAGTCCCGAACTATGGCGAGTTTTCGGAGAAGGATTGGCCAGATCCCGAGAAAGGCTTCGCCCAGATGATCCGCCTGATCGATAATTATGTTGGTCAGATCGTCGCCAAACTAGACGAAAAAGGCCTGACCGAAAACACCCTGATCCTCTTCTCAAGCGATAATGGTCCTCATCAGGAGGGAAAGCATGTCATGGAGTTCTTTGATTCAAACGGTGAACTCAGGGGAATGAAGCGAGATCTCTACGACGGAGGCGTCCGAGTCCCCACCATTGCGAGATGGCCCGGGAAAATTAAAGCTGGCTCGGAGTTGGATCTACTCTCTGGCTTCCAGGACGTTTTTCCTACGCTCGCCGAAATCGCCGGCTTCTCGCCACCCGATGGCCTCGACGGCATATCGCTCGCACCCACTCTCCTTGGAACCGGAAAACCCCAATCCCAACACGAATTTCTCTACTGGGAGTTTCTGGAGCAAGGCGGGAAGAAAGGTGTCACCACATCCCGGTGGAAAGCCATTCAGTTGGATACGGAAAAGCCCACTTCCAAACCCACTGCCTTGTATGACCTGGTGAACGACCCCAGTGAAACGAAGGACGTAGCGGATCAGCACCCTGACATTCTCAAACAAATGGAGGCATGGATCGAAATGAGCCATACTCCCCCCACCCACTAAACTCAGTTTCCTCATGAAAAAATCCCTATTTTTACTCCTACTCTTTCCCTTTCTTTCCTTCGCCGCCGAACCTGGTGAATGGGTCGAGCTCTTCGACGGAAAAACTCTCGACGGCTGGGTCCAGCGAGGAGGTGTTGCCAATTACAAAGTGATCGATGGCGTTATCGTTGGATCAACCGTTCCCAAAACTCCCAACTCGTTTCTTTGCACCGACAAGGACTACAGCAACTTCATTCTCGAAGTCGAATACAAGGTCGACCCGTCGCTGAATTGTGGAATCCAGTTTCGCTCACTCAGCACTGCTGATTACAAGGACGGACGAGTCCATGGCTACCAGGCAGAGATTGATCCCTCCGACCGCGGCTGGAGCGCCGGAATCTACGACGAGGGCCGAAACGGATGGCTCGCGCCTCTGACTCAGAATGCTGCGGCTCGATACGCGTTCAAACAGGCAGATTGGAACCACTACCGGATTGAAGCGATCGGCGATCATCTTGTGACCTTCATTAACGGAGTTCGAGCCGCTGATTTGAAAAACGACACCACGTCGAGGGGATTCATCGCGCTTCAGGTACACGGCGTCGGTAATCGCGAGGACACGCTTCAAGTTCGCTACCGCAATATTCGAATTCAGGAACTGGACGATGATACGGACTATCAAACCCCTGCCGCCGATATTTACACTCACGAAAGTCCACTCGTAGAAGAGGGCGCAAAATTCGAGAAGCTCGCGGGTGACTTCAAGTTTACCGAAGGCCCTGCTCTTGGGCCTGACGGGAAAATCTATTTCAACGATATCCCCAATGAGCGAACTCACGTCTATGACCCCGAGTCGGGAGAGACCACCATTCATCGCGAACCGAGCGGGAGAGCCAACGGTCTCTTTTTCACCCCTGCAGGAGCCCTGATCTCCTGTGAAGGCGGCGCTCGACGGGTCACCCGAATCGATCACGCTGGCAATCTCACCCTGCTTGCCGACTCTTTCGATGGAAAGAAACTCAACAGCCCCAATGATGTCGTTCCCGATGGTGAGGGTGGATTCTATTTCACAGATCCCCGATACGGAAAAGGAGACGATCGAGAAATTGATATCGAAGCTGTCTACTACATCAATCGCAAGGGCAAAGTCACTCAGGTTGCTGCCAACCTGACAAAACCAAACGGGCTCATTCTCTCTCCCAACGGACGCATCCTCTACGTCGCCGATCCGGGTGCTGAAATGATCTATGCCTACGATGTCACGGGTTCCGGTAAGATTGAAAACAAGCGCGAATTCGCTCCTGTCGGAAGCGATGGCATGACGGTCGACAAGCTCGGAAATATCTACGTCACCTGGACAGATATTATCGCGTTCTCCCCGGACGGGAAGGAAGTGCTTCGTCTCACTCCTCCAGAGCGGCCGGCGAACTGTCTTCTCGTTGGAAAAACGCTGTATGTGACGGCCCGAACCGGATTCTATTCGATCGATCTTGCGGTCGAAGGAGTTCAGTAAGATGTTGTCGTATCTGGCCTGAGAAGCGATCGGTCCAAAACCACTCTATCAACATCTGGTCATGAACTTTGCCCAGCTGTTCCGCCACGAAGAAGACCCTCTCGAATTCAAGAATGGAGGCGTCATCATTGAGAGAGGCTCGGTATCGAAAACCTTCTACGTGATTCTCGAAGGCTCCGTCAAGCTACACTACAAGGATCAAGTCCTTGCCACTAAATCAGCAGGAGATGTCTTTGCTTAGCTCTCTCTCGTCGACAATGAAAAGGCCTGTGCCAATGTCGTGGCGACGAGCAACACGAAGATGGCGGCCATCACCGAAGCAAGGTTTCAGTTTCTCGTTCAACAGCACCCCTTCTTCGCAATTTCCGTGATGAAAGTGATGAGCGAACGTATCCGGACCATGAACAAGCTCGACTAGACTGATTCGAGAAATTCCTCTGCACGCTCCAGATGCGCGGTTCGCTTATCGTCGCTCATACGACGATAAGTTGCGACCATCATTCCGAGTCTGTGCTGGCTCTCAAAGAATTTGAGATGCCTGTCGATGAAGCTCCAGAATAGCCCGTCCCAGATCGGACACCAGTCGCCGGCTGCATAGTCGGACATCTTCTTCACATAGTTGGAACCCGAGATGTAAGGCTTTGTCGTGAAGATCCCCCCGTCGGAGTACTGACTCATTCCGTAGACATTAGGTACCATGACCCAGTCGTAGGCATCAATAAACAACTCCATAAACCAGTCATAGACGTGATCTGGCTTAATATGACTGAGAAGCATAAAGTTTCCCATAACCATGAGGCGCTCGATATGGTGCGCGTAGCCGGTTTCGAGGACACGTCCGATCACCAGATCGATCGGAGGGATTCCCGTCGTTGCTTTCCAGAAGCTGTCGGGGAGATGACGGCGATGATTGAAATGATTTCCATTTCTCATTTCGACCCCGTGTCGTTCATACATCAGGTAGATAAATTCTCGCCAGCCAATGATCTGCCGGATGAATCCCTCAAGTGAATTCATCGGGACCTCATTCTCCTCTGCAAACTCGAGTGCTCTTTCGACCACTTCCGCAGGAGTTAGAAGACCGATGTTGAGTGAGGGTGTTAGGATACTGTGAAACAATGTCCGCTCCCGATCGGAGATCGCGTCTTCGTAGGGACCAAATTGCTCGAAGCGTTCTTCAAAAAACTGCTCGAGCCACTTCTTCGCATCATGAGTCGTAATCGGGTAAGAGAACCGCTCGATTTCACCGGGATAATCGGCGAATTTTTCTTCCACATATTCCGCCGCTTCATCGACCTGCTTTCTTCGAGGGGCGACCAAATCTTTTGGCGTATCGAGCCCACGTTTCGGCATCGATTTCCTGTTGTCCTCATCAAAACTCCATTTACCACCGACCGGCGCTCCCTCTTCGTCGACGAGGATCCCCATTCGCTTTCGTTGGGCCTCGTAGAACTTGCCCATGAAAGGCTTTTTCCGAGAAGAGAAGTGTTCCTCTGCCCAATCCGACGGAGTGAGAAACATGGGTGAGTCAGTGATAGTCAGGGTCAAGTTCTCGCGCTCAGCGAATCGGCGGATTCGCTTCTCAAGAAGAAAGTCGGTCGGTTTCGCCGTGACGATTTCCTGAAGGGAAGATTCCGTGTGAAGCTCTTCCAGCCTGCGATCGATCGTCATATCACGAGCGTAGTCGCAATAGACGGTCTCATATCCCAATCCTTCGAGTCGTTCCGCGAAGGCCTTCATCGAAGCTCGATGGAGGAGGATCTTTTGTTTGTGAAACCGACCTGGGCGAGCGTGTGGGTCCCCAAAGAAGAGGGTATCTTCGATCAGGTAGACCGGACGGTCCTTTTCCAAAGCTGGATGGTTCTCAAAAAGCTGATGAGGGAAAACAAGAGAGATCGATCGTCCCATGATTCAAAGAAGTTTCAGCGAAGAGATTCCTCCATCAATCTGAAGAATCTGACCTGTGATGAACCCCGAGTCTTCCCCAAGGAGAAACCTTGCCGCCGCAGCGACTTCAGCCGGATCTCCGACTCGTTTGAGAGGATGACGATCTTCCGAAGCTTTCCTTCTTTCATCGCTTCCCAACAAGTTCGAAGCGAGTGGAGTATCAGTGAGCGAAAGCGCGAGACCATTTACCCGGATCGTCGGAGAAAACTCAGCCGCGAGTGATCGCACGAGCCCTTCGACCGCCCCCTTTGCACCGGAAATACTGGCATGAAAGGGCAAGCCGGTCTGAACGGCCACAGTCGAAAAGAGTACCAGTGAGGCCTTACCAGATCTCTTTAAAGAAGGATGCGCGAGTCGAATCGCTCTAACGGCGCCCAGGAAATTGACTTCGAGTTCATTTTGAAAGTCATCATCCGAGAGTCGGCCAAAAGGCTTTAGGTTGATCGTTCCCGGGCAGTAAACCATGCCGTCAAGAGTTTCGGGAAGCTCGAGAGCAGTGTCTTTCTTCGTCACATCAAAGGGTTGAAACTGAACGCCTCGAATCTGCGACAGCTCGCTGTCACTTCGCGATGCGGCGAAAACCTGATCCCCCTTCTCCGCGAGCTGCGTCGCGATCTGGAGTCCGACCCCTGAGTTTCCGCCGATGATTAAAATGTTCCGTGCCATTGCCTCTGCTTACGAGGCGAACCGGTTTCTCGGATGTCGGAACTCGTCTCTCGAGACGATTACAAAGATCACTCCAGTCGAATTGTCGCCGACCGACCATGAGCATCGAGTCCTTCGACCCGAGCGAATTCTTCCACGATCGGGGCGGACTTGCGAATCGAGTCGCGATCCAGCTTAACGATGCTCGTGCGACGCTGAAACATATCAACGGTTAGACCAGGAAACGATTTTCCAGCTCCCCCCGTGGGAAGCTCGTGACTGGGGCCAGCGAGGAAATCTCCAACCGCGACCGGTGAGTAATTTCCGAGAAAGATCGCACCGCTGGTCGTGATCTTCGGAAGAATCGTTTTCTCTCTTCGAGTGATCAGAGAAAGGTGCTCCGGGGCAAAAGCGTTGACGAGTTCGACGCCCTGATCGAGAGACTCAACGAGAATGCACCACGCGCCATCCTTAAGGGCTTTGCGAAGCTGATCCTGACGACTCAGCAGCTGAATTTGTCGCTCCACCTCCGCCTTTACCTTCTCGAGAAGCTCTTCAGAATCGGTCACGAATCCCATGATACTGTCTCCGCCGTGCTCGGCTTGAGCCAACATGTCGGCGGCGATGAATTTCGCATTACCCGTCTTGTCGGCGAGGACAACCACCTCACTCGGCCCGGGAAGCAGATCAACAGCAACGACACCAAAGAGCTGTCGCTTGGCTTCGACCACGAAAGAGTTTCCGGGACCATATACTTTCAAAACAGGTTTGATCGTCTTCGTTCCGATCGACATACCGGCCATTCCCTGGGCACCGCCCACCTTGTAAATTTCCGTTGCACCTGCCTCCTTCAATGCATAGAGCAAAGCAGGATTCACCGTTCCACTAGGTCCCGGAGGAGTCATCACTACAATCTCCGGGCAGCCCGCTGCAGCAGCGAGGCAAACGGTCATATTGGAAGTCGATACGAGCGGAGCAGATCCTCCCGGAACATAGACTCCAACTCGCTCGAACGGAAGATATCGTTCACCGACTTCGGCCCCCTGGGCATTCTTTCCGGACCAGTCCTTTCGCAGGCTGCGCTTGGCAAAAGCGATCACATTTTTCCGAGAAGCAGCAATCGCCCGTTTCGTTTTGGCATCAACTGCATCATCCGCCGCTACCAACTCCGCTTCGGTGACCCGAAGATCTTTTGCGGTCCGAAATCCAGCCTGATCAAATCGATTAGAAAGTTCGATCAGTGCCTTGTCTCCCCGCTCTTCGACATCGGCGAGAATATTCTTCACGATCGACTCCACTCCCGCAGGAGGGGCCGAACGGCGATCCAGCTTTCGGACAGCGGAAGAGAAGTTTTTTTGGGTGTATCGAATAATGCGCATGGCAACAAGAGAAGGCTACTCAACAACAACACGGAGCGATTTCAAATAATCGTCGCCACGGAACTCCAAAGGCATCGCCGCGGGTTCGAGAGACACTACGTTCCCTCGCCGCTGCCTGATGCCAGACCGAACCTGCTTTTCAAAGAGAATTGGCGAAAGCCGGTGGGTATTCGCACAACACAGAATCCATCCGCCCGGAGCAACGATGGCGGCTGCCAACGCCACCAAATCCGCGTAATCCGCATCCGTTCGAAATGTCTTTCTCTTCTTCTTACTCCGCGAAAACGTCGGGGGATCGAGGACGATTCCCTCGAACTGGCGGCCTTTTCGGGCAAAGCTGGCGAGCCACTCAAATACGTCCCCCTTAATCCCAAAATGAAGATCCGGATCCAGTTGGTTGGCTCGGAAATTCTCCCAGGCCCAATCCAGGTAGGTCCCCGACAAGTCGGCGGTAGTCGTGACGGCTCCAGCCTTCGCCGCCATCACCGAGAATCCACCGGTATAAGCAAAAGTGTTTAGAAACCGATCCCCTTTTTGGATCTGTTCTCCGACCCATTTCCGGTTCTCTCTTTGATCGAGAAAAATACCGGATGAATAGCCCGAATCAAAATCGATCCAGAAAGATGCTCCATTCTCTTTCACCAGAAAACGCTCGAAAACCGGCTCGCCCCACACTAATTCGGGAGCGGTTGCAGCCGATTTGTCACGCGGACGCCAGTAGATCGAGGTGGCGATACCCTTCGCCCTTTCAATCAGGGATCGAGGAAATCGAGTTTCGCGAGTCTGAACAAGCCACTTCCCATCAAAGTGATCCACCCACACCCCTCCCTTCGCATCGTGTAGAATACGCCATGCGGTGGTATCAATGCCCGGAGCTGGTGCGTTGGAAATCAACAATTCGGTTGGTTGCATTCTTTCTACCTCTTTTCTAGGATGAGTCATCATGAATTCCGAACTTTCCGGCCAACTCGACGGTGCCCTTGCCGATGGACACCTTCTTCAGAGCAGTCACAACAACATCACTGAACTTCTTTCTTCAGGGAATCCGATCTACGAAGCTTCCGTGTCGGAACTGGCTTCGGACGGTGAATGGACGGAACTCAACAATCGCTTTTTCAAGAAATTGGCGTTTGGAACGGGCGGACTGAGAGGCCGGTCGATAGGAGAGATTGTGACATCGGTCGAACGTGGATCTGCAGCAGAAGGAGACCGACCAGAATTCCCTTGTGTTGGGACGAGTTCGCTCAACTACTACAACATCACCCGAGCAAGCCTAGGGCTGGTTCGCCAGTTAGTAAAATCCTACTCCGGAGATGGGCGCCCTTCCCTTGCGCTGGCACGGGACACCCGCTATTTCGGTAAGGAATTCGCCGATTGTGTCACCCGCGTCGCGGTAGAGAACGGATGCGACGTCTACCTCTTTCCCATTCCCCGATCCACTCCCCACCTCAGCTTCGCAGTGCGTCATCTCGGAACGACTTCTGGCATTGTTCTCACCGCTAGTCACAATCCCCCTCACGACAACGGCTACAAGGTCTACGGAAAAGATGGGGCTCAGATCGTCGAACCAGAAGCGAGCCAGATCATCGCCGAGGTCAACGCCGTTCAGGGCGAAACCTACGAATCACTTCCTGCCGACCAGCAGGGGCAGATTCACGAACTGGACGAAGACATGGACGAGGCCTACATGGCGCGCGTGGAATCTCTTCTCCTTGATCCCGAGATGGTCGCCTCTCAGAGCGATCTGAAGATCGTCTTTACGAACATCCACGGAACCGGTGGAACGATTGCACCGCAAATGCTGCGTAGACTCGGGTTTCATTGTGACACCGTGGCTAAGCAGGATACCGAAGATGGCGCCTTCCCAACCGTCGAATCGCCAAATCCGGAGAATGCTGAGGCGCTCCAGATGGGGATCGATCAGGCGGAGGCAACCGGCGCTGACATCGTCATCGGAACGGACCCCGACTGCGACCGCATGGGAGTAGTCGTTCGGAATGGACAGGGCAAGATGACTCTCCTGACCGGAAACCAGATCGGTTCTCTGATCGCCTACTACCGTCTTCTCACCTTCACTGAAGAGGGAGTCCTGACTCCGGAAAACCGAGGCAACGCAGTCGTTGTGAAGACTTATGTTACGACCGAACTGCAAACCGCAATCGGTGCTCAATTTGGAGTTGGCGTCGTAAATACCCTGACTGGGTTCAAGTATATCGGGGCGAAACTTCGAAAATACGAGAACTCGATTCCAAGAGAACTCAGAGCCGACTACCGCAATCTTTCCGATGAAGAGACGCGGGCCCTGCGACTTCAACATTCGAAGTTCTTCGTATTTGGTGGTGAAGAAAGCTACGGCTATCTCGGTGCAGATTTCCTCCGGGACAAAGACGGCAATGGAGCGGTCGTGATGTTTGCCGAGGTTTCCGCCTACGCAAAATCGCGCGGTATCACCGCTGTCGAACTACTCGATCACCTCTACTGCGAGCACGGTGTCTTCCTCGAAGGGCAGCACGCTGAAACCCTTACAGGAGCTGACGGGGCCGAACAGATTCAGAAACTGGCCGAGAGTTACGTAGATGAGCCCCCGACAGAAATGGACGGATCACCCGTTCTTCGTGTTCGTGACTTCGCCAATCAGGATCACATCGATGAAGAAGGGGATGCAATCCCCAAGGAAAAGATGGTCTTCGTCGATCTGGAAGATGGTCGCGCTTTTGCGGTTCGTCCCTCTGGAACAGAGCCCAAGATCAAATACTACATCTACTACCGTCCTCAGCCAGGTCACAACGAGACCCTCATCCCCGAACAATTGGAGTCAGCGAGAGCGGTCGCCCAGGAGTCTTTTGACTCTCTGAAAGACGCTATCGTCGCCGACATGCGTGCACGACTGGGTTAAGAACCTCTTCCAAAGCCCACTCGATTCGAAACGGGCTTTCTCCAGGTCGCGACTATGCCTCGATTTCTTCTGCACTACTGGCCTTGGCTGGCGGCGATCCTCAGCGGGATTCTCCTCGCTGTTTGCTACCCTCCATTCGATGCCGACGCATTGATCTGGATTTGGTCAGCCCCTCTGCTCAGCGCCCTCTGGTTCTCGAAATCCAAGTTTTCGAAATGGAAACAAGGAGCCCTTCTCGGTCTTGCGTCTGGATTCAGTTTCTTCGTGATCAATATTTTCTGGATCACCGAGATCTCCCATGTCGCGGGAACATTCCTTGCGGGATGGAGCGCGCTACTCCTGCTCTCACTTTACCTCAGCCTCTATTTCAGTACGTTTGGAGCTTTCGCCGCAACGGTAGGCCGATGGATCATCAAGGAACCCGAGAAAGACCGTAAGGATCTTTTTGATCAATCTATTGCGGTTCTCCGAGTCGCCTTTCTCAACGGAGCCGCCTGGTGTGGATTGGAGTGGGCCCGAGGTATTGTCTTCACAGGGTTCGGTTGGAATGGACTCGGCGTAGCGCTGAAAGATCAACTGTTGCTGGTGCAGTTCGCCGATGTCATCGGGATCACCGGATTTGGATTTGTTCTCATGTTCTCCGGAGTGATTGCCTATTGCACGCTGGTGAGACTGGTCCTCGAAGTTCGAGAAAGGCAACGGATGCGCCCGCACCTGGATTTTGCTCTGGGCGTGGGTATGATCATTGGGCTGTTCCTCTACGGAATCAGCAAGATCTCTTACACTCCAGAAAAATCGGTGGACCTGAGAGCGCGCATTATGCAGCTCAACATTCCACTGGAAGACAAGTGGTCCGAGGACATCGAACTTCGTCAGCGGATCCTCTTCGACTACCGGGATCTCACGCGAACCTTTGTCGACACCGCTCCACACGACATTGTTCTCTGGCCGGAAACAGCACTGCCAGGCCATTTTCACTTCCCCTGGTTACAGAATTTCCTGAACGAACAGGTTCTTAAAGGAGACGACTTCTACCTGCTCACCGGACTCGAAGAGAGCAATTTTCAGGGAAACGAAATCTACAATACCATCACCCTGATGAAAGGTTCCACTGAGACCTATCAGATGCACAGGAAGATCCATCTCGTGCCATTAGGTGAATACATTCCCTTTCGCGATTCCTTCCCTCTCTTCGAGTGGATTGCCGGAGGCATTATTGAAGCTGACTTCACTCGAGGAACCGCCTTCGAACCGCTTCAGATCAAAAAAGACGGGCACTCCATCGGTA
This sequence comes from Verrucomicrobiales bacterium, assembly GCA_965657775.1. Taxonomy (GTDB): domain Bacteria; phylum Verrucomicrobiota; class Verrucomicrobiia; order Verrucomicrobiales; family DEV007; genus Arctic95D-9. Next base: position 214,650 of record CBFHPY010000003.1, on the reverse strand, counting down.
TCATCCCCCTGATCTGCTTTGAAGACACCCTGGCTCGCCATACTCGAAAGTTCATTCGGGACACTCCGCAGGTTCTGGTGAATGTGACCAACGATGGCTGGTTTTACGACTCCGCTCAGCCAACACAGCACTTCTACAATGCCATCTTTCGCTGCATCGAATTCCGTCGCCCCATGATACGGGCGGCAAATACGGGAGTGAGCGGATTCATTGACACTCGAGGAAGCGTCTTTGATCAGCGAAGCAACGACGCGTATCCACGAATCCTGCGCGACGAAGAGAGTGGATCCACCTATATCAGGGGGAGCCTGCCTGCCTCGCTCCAAGTCGATTTAGATCCTCCCACGACCGTGTTTTCCAAAATCGGGGATAGTTTTTCGATCGGTCTGGGAATCATCGCCCTCCTCTTTGTGGTTGGATCAACCGTTTCCAGTATCCGGCAGAGTCGATCACGCAAGAAACAAACAACTACGGAATCTTAACTCGTGCGTCTTTTTCCGGGGCCACGACCCAACCCAGGTCCTGGCCCAGTTCGTCAACGACGACCCAGTGATGACCGCTGTATGTTTGCTGAGTATGATTTCGCCCCGGGTCGAGCTTGTTATACTCGCGTCTGAGTCCGTCGAAGCTAATCCAGTGAATCGAAACCACGCCATCTGACTCATTTTCGAATCGGAGACGGATGGATGGCCCGCTTTCCTCAGTGACAGCCTTCTTATTAAAACCCTTCATGGGCTGGAGCTCTGCCGCTTCCAATCCTTTACCCGCCTGCAATTCGTCGTAGGCTTTGACCAAATCGGGAGGCCAGGCAAACTCCGGCGCAGATTTCGGATTAAATCCTGCAAAATGCGCCTCTTCGGATCGAGACACGGGCTTCAAATATCGCCAGTCTCCCATTCCAAAAATACTTTCGACGAGAGCAGCGATCTCGGGGTCGTATTCGATTAGCTCTTCCCGGGTGTCAACATGATTGTGATCGTGGTCGTCCTCTCGGTTGGTATCAAACCAGGACTGAACAGATTCAGCCCAGTATTCTGAGGGGTTCGTTCCTGCATACTTGCCCTTCCAAAGCCCTTTGAGCTTTGCTCGAGCAAAGGCTCCCTCAAGCTGCTTCTGAAATCCCTCGTCAATCTGATTAATTCCCATGAGGTGAATCGCATGAGCAAATTCATGGATCATGATACTCTCTGTCGCATAGGGATCCCCCTTGTAACCGAGTAGATTTTCTTCCCCTACCGATACGGCTGGTCTCTGACGACTGGCTCCAAGACCGCGAGCTCGCTTGTCCCAGTAGATCGTTGGCTCCAGCGTAGCGTGTTCAGGAATGTCAGTGGTGAACTCATCCGTCGCCATGATCGCAAGCCTTACCTTGTTGGTGGCCAATGCTTTCACGATATCCTCCCGATGACTGATCATTCGGTCGATCAAGTAAGCCGCCTCGCGAAGCGCTGCATCATTCACCCGAGACGAGGAAACAATCGGAAAGCCCTTGTACAAAAGTAACTTCTCATAGTGAGGATCAAGATCCCAGTCCCTGATCGGAGAGGCATCGGGCGAAATGATCTCGTCGAGCACAATTCCTGTCTCAGCAAGTTGCGAAAAGACCACCGGCGCCGAAATCCAAGCCCCCAAAAGAAGGATAGAATAGAAAAAGCGAATCGTGTAAAAGGAAATCGACTTCACAAAGAGGGCAGGTTGGGGATCAAAATTGCTTTCAGGGTCGTAACCGTTAGCGAAAATGCGGACCCATATTGGAAATACGCACCCTTGCTTCGCATCGCACTCTACGCCACCCTTCATCTCGATGAAAATAGCCAATTGCATTCTCGCCGCCATCCTCCTCCTGACCGCTCCCGGCGCGATGGCTGAGGACAAAGAAACCCTCAAGGTCAGTGAATTCACCTTTTCATTTGGTGACCCATGGATTCGCCAGCAGGTCACAAGCTCCATGAGGGCCGGACAACTCACCTATGATCATAAAGATGAAAATCTGAAAGACGTCGATCTCGTCATCTATTATTTCGGACAAGGTCAGGGCGGTGGAATTAAGGCAAACCTTGATCGCTGGATCGGTCAGTTCGAAGGCACTCCAAAGTCAAAAATTGAAGAGAAGGAAATGGGAGAGCGCAAGGTCTCCTTCCTGACCGCAAGCGGAACTTACATGGAATCATCCGGAGGCCCTTTCTCCGGCAACAAGACACCGCGACCAGAATCAACAATGCTGGCGGCGATCCTTCCGAGCGAACAGGGAGCTGTCTTCCTAAAATTGACAGGACCAACTGAATCGGTCGAAGCAATGAGAAAGGACTTCGAGGCCTTTGCCGCCAGTCCTTTCGCGGAGTGATCTATCTCCCTCTCGCAACACTAATGAAAAGGCAGGATCACGATCCTGCCTTTTTTGTTTTCAGAAGCTGAATCATTTCTCTCATCGCCGGGGTGATCGCCTTCGTTTTTCTCCGCACGATCCCGAGCGGTCGCCAGATGAACCTCCCTTCGATCGGGATCTGAACCAGCGTTCCCGCTTCCACTTCCGTTTTTACACTTTCGCTCGGAACGATAGAGATCGCATTCTCAATCAGAACGCCTCGCTTCACCGTTTCGATATTGTCGAATTCGACCACCTCCTTCACTCGAATTCCCGCCTGTCCAAACATCCCATCAATCGCTTTCCGAGTTGGCAAGTCCGGTTCGAAAGAAATAAAACGTTCTCCATCGATCGCTTTCAAATCGACCTTCTTTCTCTTCGCCAAAGAATGGCCTGGAGGGCAAATCACAACAAGCCGATCTTTCCAGGCAGGTTCTATCTCGACTCCTTTTTTCTCCTGAGGATAAGCGACTAAACCGAGCTCCGCGTGGTTCTCCGATACATCAACGTAAACCTGGTTCGAACGCCGGTATTGAACCTGGAGATCGACATCAGGAAACTTCTCTCGGAAAGTTTCGATGTACGGAGGAAGCTCGTGAAAACCAATACTGTAGACTGTCGCGATCGTGAGCTTTCCAGAAACGACATCTCGCATCATGCCCAGTTTTTCTTCGATGCCGTCGTAGGATTCGAGAATCTGACAGGCCGATTTAAGAAAAACTTCTCCCTCTGGAGTCACCGCGAAATTCTTGCGCCCCCGCTCGACGAGAACTACTCCAAACCGCTCTTCGAGGGCGCGAATCTGCTGACTGACAGCACTCTGGCTGATGGAGTTGCGCTCTGCTGCTTCTGAAAAACTCGTTGTCTCAACCAGATCGCAGAATACCTGAAGCGTTTCGATGTGCATGACTTATGAAGCTCTCACCTTTGGAATGAATTCATTGGTGGGAGCTAGAACCTTTTCTTCGAAACAGCTGGCTGGCAATCAAAATTGCCCTCAGCCCCTCAATCATTCGATCGGAAAGAGTCACTGATTGCGGAGGGAATCCAGTTGCACGCGCCTCACATGGGTATTTGTTGAAGATACAACTAACCCGCTGATTTCCCGGATGATGTGTCGATTGCCTCTGCTCTGTGCGCTTTTTGTATTTTTTATCACCCCCAGCTTTATCGAGGCCCAAGAGTGGACACGGTTCCGAGGCGAAGGGGGAACGGGAGTAGGAAAGATCACAGGTCTCCCCGTGACGATTACCCAGGCCGACTACGAATGGGCAGCCAAGCTGGAAGGGGAGGGACACTCTTCTCCTGTTTTGTGGGGTAAGACTCTCTTCGTCACCGAATCTGTGAAGGAAAAATCCGTCCGCAAGGTCGTTGCTTTTGATTCCATATCAGGCTCGAAGCTCTGGGAATCCGACTTTGCTCTCTCTGAGCACAATCTACACAAGCACAACAATTTTGCCTCCTCGACACCCGTTGTTTCAGCAGACGCCTTGTTTGTCGTCTGGGGTAGTGGAAGCGAGACAAAAGCGATTGCGCTGAATCACGCCGGCGAGAAGCTCTGGGAAAGAGATTGGCCACGGTTTTCTTCTGATCACGGGTTTGGTTCTTCCCCTATCCTCGTTGACGACGTTCTCGTTTTGCACACCGATTCGGTCACCGCAAAAAGCAGTCAAGTTCACGCGCTGAATCCGGCGACCGGCGAAACGATTTGGACGATTGATCGCCCCACACTAGCTGAAGAAGAGAAGCACCTTACCGCCTACAACACACCCACGGCGGTTACGGTAAATGGCAAGACAATGATCGTTGTCCTACAAACCAATGACGGCTGGAAGGGCCTCTCTCCCGCAACCGGAGAAGTGCTCTGGGAACACGACGGAAATTACAACCTGCGAAGTGTTGGATCCATTGCCTCAGGTGATGGGATTGTTTTTGCCACATTCGGTTCCGGAGGAAATGGTAAAATGGCGACGGCTCTGCTTCCCCAAGCCACGGGTTCCCCCACCGTGCTCTATGATCTTGGAATTGCCGATGGCCTCAGCTATGTTCCGACTCCCCTTCTCTACGAAGATCGATTGTATCTCTGGAGTGACGGCGGCGTTCTCACTTGTCGAAATGCGAAAACTGGTGAGGAGATTTATCGGGAAAGAATCGGCGGTAATTTTTTTAGCTCCCCAATCATCGCTGATGGGAAAATCTATTGTGGAAGCCGAGACGGCGAATTCGTAGCAGTTCGGCTCGGGGACCAGTTTAAAATCCTCGGCCGATCTCGTCTCGGTAGCGGAATGAACGCGACTCCTGCAGTAGCGAAAAATCGCCTCTTTCTTCGCACAGATACTCATCTCATCTCGGTTCGTGGTCGGGATCAGTAATGGAGGTCCTCTCCACCAAAGTTGAGCTTCGCAAATGGCTTGCTTCGAGATCCTCGCGAAAGCGGATCCTTGTCCCGACAATGGGCGCCCTGCATCGCGGCCATACCAGTTTGTTCGACCGAGCAGTTCAGCAGGGAGACGAAGCCGATGTCATTGCGACGCTTTTTGTAAATCCGACCCAGTTCGGACCAAACGAAGACTTCGACGCCTACCCGCGCACGCTTGAGAACGATCTCGCGCTTTGTCAAAGTCACGGAGTGTCCGCCGTCTTTCAGCCGCTACCCGATGAAATATATGCCGAAAATCGATCCATCTCGATTCGGGAGAATGCGCTCTCAACCCATCTTTGCGGCTCTTCGCGACCGAGTCACTTTGATGGCGTCTGTCTCGTGGTTGCCAAACTTTTTCTACTCACTCAACCCAACGCCGCCGTATTCGGAGAGAAAGATTTCCAACAGCTCGCCATCATCCGAAGAATGGTTCGGGATCTTGACTTCCCTATCGAGATTATCGGAGCTGCCACGGTCCGCGAGGAGGATGGTCTCGCCCTCAGCTCAAGAAATACTTACCTGACTCCAGAAGAAAGACGGCAAGCACCTGAGTTGTATCGCACCCTCTGCTACGGAGCGGAGACCTTGCGTACTTCCCCAGCAGCTGAACCGGAGGCAGTCGCCGATGAAATGCGAGAACGAATTCGTCAGCGCTCGTCGGCTCGAATTGACTATCTGGAGATCGTTGATGCCTCTTCTCTTCAATCCTGTCTTCCCGAAAATCGTGAACTTTGGCGAATCATTACCGCGATCTTTTTTGGTCAAACACGACTGATCGATAACATCGGAATTGCTCTGCCCAAAACGCCCTGACATTGCACTAGCTTTGATCTGAACGCCGCTGCCAACTTGACCAACTTCTTCTTTTTCGCTTTTCGTGGAGGGAGATGACATTCAGAATCCAATCTCGATCGAGGAAAACGAATTAATACACTTCCACAATCTGAAACGTAAATAAATAGAGTGAGAGAATTCGATTTTGTAGTAATTGGGAGCGGTATATCAGGGCTCAGCTTTGCCCTCCGTGCCGCCAAAATGGGAACCGTTGCGGTAATCACCAAGCGAGACGCCTCGATGACCAATACGGCCTGGGCTCAGGGAGGTATTGCCTGCGTGCAAAATGAGAACGACTCTTTTGAAGCCCATGTAGCCGATACGCTCGATGCGGGAGCAGGACTCTGTCCAGAGCCGGTCGTTCGAGAAATTATCGAAAAAGGGCCAGCAGCCATCGAGGAGCTGATCGATTGGGGCGTCAAGTTCGATACCAAGACAACTCCGGAAGGAGAAGAAGTCATCGCGCTGGGAAGAGAAGGAGGACATACGAAACGGCGAGTCCTGCATCACAAGGATACCACAGGCCGCGAGATTGAGACGAAGTTACTGGAAGCCGCGAAGTCCTGCGAAGCCATCACGCTTTTCGAACATCACTTCGCAATCGATCTGATCACGACTGCCAAGATGGCTCTGGCGTCGACGCCTCGCTGCGTTGGGGCCTATGTTCTTGACGAAGAATCGGGCGACGTCCTAACACTCCGCTCTGATCGAACGCTTCTCTGCACTGGAGGCAGTGGAAAGGTTTATCTTTATACAACCAATCCAGATGTCGCAACGGGTGACGGAGTAGCCATGGCGTGGCGGGCGGGTTGCGAAATCGCGAACATGGAGTTCGTCCAATTTCACCCTACCTGCCTCTACCATCACGAGCTGAACTCGTTTCTCATTACTGAAGCCATGCGAGGAGAGGGTGCAGAACTGATCGACCGCGATGGAAAACGATTTATGCTCGACTACGACTCGAGAGGATCGCTCGCTCCGCGTGATATCGTCGCCCGTGCTATCGACAGAGAAATCAAAAAGACGGGTAGCCCTTGTGTCTATCTCGACATCACTCATAAGCCAGCTGAATTTATCCGCTCCCGTTTTCCCAATATCTACGAGACTTGCCTCACTCTAGACATTGACATTACAAAGCAGCCCATTCCTGTAGTCCCGGCCGCCCACTACCAGTGCGGGGGTGTCAAAACAGAGGTCGACGGAGCCACCTCCCTCGCTGGACTCTGGGCTGTCGGAGAAGTAGCCTGCACAGGGCTACACGGAGCAAACCGCCTTGCCAGCAACTCCCTCCTCGAGGGAGTTGTTGTTTCCCGATCGGCTCTAACGGACTGCCTTGAAAAGGTGCCTATGAATACCCGTCGAGACACATTCGAAGTTCCAGAATGGGAATCAGGTGACGTCACTGACGTAGACGAACTCGTTGTTATTTATCACAACTGGGACGAAATCCGACGGCTGATGTGGGACTACGTGTCCATCGTTCGAACAACGAAGCGGCTTCAAAGAGCGGCCACCCGACTTCACAACCTTCGCCGAGAAGTCCAGGAATTTTATTGGAATTTCCGGGTGACAACCGATTTGCTCGAACTCCGCAACCTAGTGGAAATTGCAACCCTGATCGTAGACTCGGCAGCCCGTCGAAAAGAAAGTCGAGGTCTCCACTACACGCTCGACCATCCTGATCGAGACGATCAGTTGTGGCAGCATGATACCGTGCTTTCGAAGCGATCCCTGTAGCGAACAGCTTAGGTTGAAGCCGTTGGTAAATCGATATAATTTACATAACTGAAATAATTATATTGATTTTGTTGCAATTTATGTTCCAATTGTTTTCCTAAACGGCGTTGTTTCCTCCATTTTTCTTCAAAACATTCGCCGTCCAATTCGCTAACGGAATGGTGAACATGACCCTCAAAGTCACAATACTTGTCGGCACTCTGGCTTTTTCGTTGTCCGCACTTCGTGCGCAACCGATTCAAGCGACCACACAACCGGTGGGGTCCATCCTCGACAAGTTCCCCTCATCGGAAGTCAATATTTCGCCGTTGCTTCCTCTTGCCCTTTCGACGAATTCTGGCCACCTCCTGCCGGGCACTCTCCCCGTTGCGCGCACTACAACCGGACTGCCCCGAGTGTTTGCCCCGTCGAAACCAAGAGACACCTACACTCGCTTTCCATGGAAGCGAAACATCGTTACGACTGTTTTCTGGATTGGTGAAAAACCGACCTCGAACAACCCTGTTCCCAACACTGTGAGTGCTTGGGACCGTCGCTGGACATCCAACTACGGCGGATATGACAATCCGAGCAAAACCGCACGGGAAGGCTTCATTCCGAAAGGGTTTACCCCCGGACAGAATCCTTTCTACTTCGCCCTCCCCTACAACGATATTTCACGAACTGGGACCAAGTCTTCGGCCAAGGAGGTCATCCCCTGGTTCGAGGACAAATACTATCGCAGTGGCCGGACCGTCCTCAAAGGAAGATGGATAGCGATCCAGAGGGGAGGCAAAGTTTGCTACGCACAGTGGGAAGACGTTGGCCCCTTTGAGACCGACGACTGGCCCTATATCTTCGGCAACGAGCGCCCCAAGACGAAAAAAAATAAGGGTGCAGGACTAGATGTTTCGCCTGCAGTAAGAGACTACCTCGATTTCCCGGGAGGATACGGAACCGTTGATTGGCGTTTTGTTGACCTCGACGAAGTACCGGACGGACCGTGGAAAACCTGGGGAGCAAACAATCCTTTCGCCAATTTCAGCCCGGGGAATACTGAACTGACAAACAGTTCAGAGAGCATTCTCCGAGTCCGGGCAATTCGCGATCGGCTCCTCGCCCAGAGCGGACTCGATTCGGTAGAACCACCTACCGAATAAATTCATCATGGGGCGACTGGCTCTTCCAGCTGAATTTCTGGCGCTACCTCCGGTTCGATCATCAAAGTTGCCGGCATTTTCGAAAGGCTCTGTTCATTTTCACCTTCGAAGCGGACAACGATTCCCTCGAACTGGCTTGCGCCCCAGGCATCTTTCGAAAGCAACCAGGTCTTAACAAATCGAGCAACCCCTTCTCGACCAGCCTCGCGAGCTTTATCCAACGCATCCTCACGGACCGAACGCTGAGCGAGCTTTGAAGTCACCGTCTTTTCAAGCTCCTCCATATTCTCATCGCCATCCCATCTCGCCCATCCGGACTTTGTCTTCTTCTCCATCTTGCCCGAATCAAATGCCACAGGGAGAGAAGGCTGAACGCGAGGAGCAAGCACAAGAAGCCGCTTCTCATCCGTGGTGAGAAACCACTGGCCATTCAAGTCGATATGATATCGATAGGTAGCTGGGACCGTGATCTCTGAAACCGTTGTTCCCAGCGGAAGGTTTGTCCCAAACATCGCCACCGATGTTTTTCGAGAGAATGACTCAGTCGCCGTCGCCGTCGAAATCTCAAGGATATTTCCGTCTGTCCCTGCGGCCTCCATATCCCTCCACTCTTCAAAGCTCTCGATCACCAATTCAGGTTGAAAGACCCTAGCCAATTCTGTCACTTCATTTTTGACAGATTGAAACATCTGCTGACTCGACCAGACCAGAAAGTAAAAGACCGATACTCCGATCACCGCGAGAATGGTGATCCCGAAAAACAATCGCCTCCAGAACCCTCCTCCGGACGATCTCCCACCTTCTTCCCCTTTCACCTCTGCCCCTTCACTCATTATCAAATATTTTACCCTTTCTGAAAATAGGTCCGCTGCTTGTCGCTGATCGGAAGCTCGGCTAACTCCATCGCACGCAGCATATCCTCCCATACAAGCCGCTTTGTTTGACTGGCCTTCTCGGCGTCTCCCTCGCCTTCCAAACGGATCACAAGACTGGGGTGGTATGTCACGACAACGGGAACCCCATGCAGATCGTAGGTCTGCCCTCTCAGTTTCGACATCGCTCCCCCTCGCTGAAGCAACCCTTCCACTGCAGTGGCACCAAGAGCGACGATTACATTGGGAGCCACCGCCTCGATTTCACGACGAATATAGGGAAGCGAAACCTCTATCTCGGTCGGATCTGGTTTCCGATTGCTGTTGCCCTGAAATCTCCCGTCTCCCTTTTTAGGACGGAATTTCACGATGTTGGAAATGTAGATATCATCTCGCGAAAGTCCCATCGCACCAAGAATCTGATTCAACTTCTGACCCGCTGGACCCACAAACGGCTTTCGCTGCTTCTCCTCTTCCGCATCAGGAGCCTCTCCAACAAACATCAGATCCGCCATGGGATTCCCGGCTGCGAAAACCACTGATTCCCGAAGAGTTCCCAAGGCACGACATTTCTCACACTGCTTGAGGTCTTTGAAAATTTGATTTAACTGGGCACGAACGGACGCCTCGCTCCGGTCTCCCGGGGCAGCGCTCGGTTTCACGAGCTTCGCCGGTGGCCCTTCCAATACGGATCCCCCACTAGGTGATACCGCTGGCTCAGCAACTGCGGTAGGACGAGCTTCGACAAGGGCCGCCAGTGTCGCCTCCATGAGCTGAGCAGGAAGGTTTTCCAGAGCCCTCGTACTTTCTGAAGTCAGGTTTAGAAACTTCCTACCCTGCCCTTTCTCACGCTCGAGGACATCAACGAGCAAATGTAAGCCCTCAGCTATCGGATGATCCGCCATATCTGATCGTATACTCAGTTTTAGAGGACAAAAGAGAAAATTAAGAAGGATTTGTAATCGATCTTTTTCACAGGTTCGCTTTTGATTTCATCGTGGCAAGTGCCACACTGTATCACACCTACCACTCTATTTGATCGGAATCATGTTTACACGTATCGGCAACCTCATTCGCGGCTTCTTCGGACTCTTTGTATCGGGTCTCGAAAAGAAAAACCCGGAAGCACTCCTTGAAGTGGAAAAAGAAAATCTTCGGAAACAGATTTCAGAATACAACAAGGGTCTCGCCGCACACGCAGGTCTCTGTGAACGCCTCATTTCTCAGGTTGAAAAAGAATCGAAAGAGGTCAAGCAACTGACCGCAAAAGCGGCTGCTCATCTGAAGGCCGGAAACCGAAAGCTTGCCGGGGAGTATGCCCTCCGTCTTCAGCAACTCAAAGACAACCACGTGTCCAATGTCGATCAGTTGGAAGAAGCGGAGAAGACATACGAAGAATTGAAGAAAGCTCGCGATGTCGCGGTCACAGCGGCCCGCGACAAGATCGAATCCCTGAAGCGTGATATCGACGAGACTCGCATCGCAAAAGCGACCGCCGAGCTCAACGAAATGGCCGCAGGAATGATCAATGAGATCGGCGGCGCCGGAGACACCCTCAATCGCCTCGAGGGAATGGTTCGCGAAGAGCGTGAAATTGCGAAAGGTCGCGCTCGCGTTGCAAAGGACAGTATCGACTCGACTGACCTCAACGAAATAGAAGCAGAGCGTAACGCTCTTGAAGAACTTGCTCTTGCCGAATTTGCAGCCGAATCCGGCATCGTCATGGAAGGTGATTCCACAGACGAAGAGCCTCCTTCAAAGACTGAGGATCAAAAGACCATGTAGTTTTGGCGGGGAATACCTCGTCTTCTCACTAGGCCAGTCCCTTCCTCACTCAGGGCCTCTCATCGAGTTGCGGTCGTCAGCGAAAACTAGTTCAGGCCTTCAGCAGAATTTTGACCGAGAGCTCCCGCTATCAGGGATCTCATTTCCGGAGAATTTCTTCGATAGTGTCCCGCGCATTTGACACGGATCAACTCGATGGAAAGGGCGACAATGCAGTCCGCCTGAAATCGATCCACCTCGAGTTTCTCACCCAACTGTTGACTTACCATTTTTCGGGCCATCGCTGGAGATTCGGGGCCCTGCAGCGCTCGAATTAACATTCCCGCTAGCTCGTGGCACAAGGAGAGTAGAGCACTTTCAATGGGAAGTGTTTCCGAGGGGTCTCCGCCAGGTGTGGAGCCCTCTCTTTCTATTTCTACTTTGCCAGTAAGGTCAGAGATTCCTCTGCCAGCGTTTGGCAGTGCAGGCTGAAATTGAGGAGGAAAGATTTCTCTGTTTTTCTTCATGACGTCATTGTAAACCCAGGTGTAGGACATAAGACGGCCACTACCTGAAGAAAGAAATAGCTTATTTTAATTAAATTCCTGAAATACTGAAATAGTTATGGAGGTTTTCGACGCCGTAGGAAGGGGTCCAGCTCTCCGTGGTGAGCGAACATCGAAGGCTTGAATTTGATACCCGTCCGGGTGTCGCGGTAAATCGTCTCAAACCGAGACTGCGCGTTCGCCGTACTCTCTTTCCTGTTCTCCTAATTGCCACTAGGCTTACCGCTGCTGCACGAACTTGGAAGGTTCTCCAATCTGAAGGTGAAATTTCGCCAAGCTTATATCTCCGAACGGCAAAGTTGGATGGAATCGTAAAACAGCAAAAGGTGCTTTGGGAAGAACTGAAAACAAATCTCAAGCTTACTTTTCGAAAAACCCCAAAGCTCGATCAAAAATCATACCGCTTCTTCGCAAGGGAAGTCTTTCAACCCACAACCTCGATTGATTTTGTCAATCCCGAGGGACCTTCTACGATTTGCACCGAACCCTCCACGGAAATTCGTTTCCTGGCAAAGCTGCTCATCGCAGAGCCAGCCTACAGATCCAATTCACCTATCAACCCGGTAGCAGTAGATTCACGTGCTCTGGCCACCTTGTCTGGAGAGGCTGCTCCGACCGAACATTTTCTCAGTGCACAAAACACCACTGCGAATGCTCCGCGTCAAACTACAGAAACGGGCTCGAGATTTCTCCAGAAAGGGAAACCTCCGTTCCGACTCGCAGAGTGGAGCCCGTCGCCCCCTTCTTCATCACAACCACCGCCATCCTCGACCAGCCCAGCCCCAATTTAAAACAGCACTCCTCCACGCTCGGGGGTTACCGCACCTCCAATCCCCTCGCCAGCCTCAACAAATTCTCAAGATCAACAAAGTCACTTCGATCAGACCTGGCCGGGTCATTCGACTCCCGGTCTACTCAGTTATTCTTTGCTACGATTAGGCAGGCAGATACCAGCTCCTACTGATAGCGCTCGGCGGCCGCCAATAACTCGGCGAAAACCCGTTCCCGAAGTTCTCGTGGCTCGATAACTTCAGCTTGGGAACCGTAGCCGAGGACCCATCGAGAAATGTCCTGTAGAGCAGAAAGCTGAAGGCAAAGATCGATTACACTCCCATCCTCTTTCACTTTCTGAATCTCCTGACTGGGATGCCACCGTCTCTCCGCTACCACTCGAGCAGCGAAACCATGAAACCGTATTCGGATATCATACCGGATGTCTTCCTCCTCCTCATTTCCTGACCAAACTCCAAAACTGCCCGCAAAATGATCTTCCAAGCGAAAATCAGAAGGTCGGCGAAAGTGAGACTCGGTCAATTCAACACTACTCATTCTCTGAACCGCAAAAGTGCGCCGAGCTTTCCTGCCAAGATCAAATCCAATCACATACCATCCACGGTCAATTTCGGTGAGGTGATACGGTTGCAACACTCTCGCAGCCGGTTCCGAATCGCTCAGCTTTTGATACTGAAATCGCAACTCACGAGACTCCATCACAGAACGAGCGATTCGCTCAAAGACAAAAATGTCGGTCTCCGTCATTCCTTGTGACTTCACGGAGAATGCCTGATCAACCTCATTCCAAGGGATCGTCACGCGATGATTCATACTGGTCTGAAGTTTCTGAAATCCTACTCGAATGCTTTCCTCTAGAGCGCTCCCTCGAACCGAATCCAATGCACTTCTTGCCAGGATGAGCCCAACAAGATCCTCAGCAGTTGTCTGCAACAACGGAAATTCCTGGACTGGTCGCGTGTAGAAATACCCATGCCTATGTCGATCATATTCAATCGGCATCTCGAGATCTCCCTTCATGAATCGGAGATCTCTAAGAATTGTTTTATGACTTACGCCGATCTCTGCTGATAGGGTTCGAGCATTCGGGTATTGCCGTTTCGCGATTTCCTCATGAATGGAAAGAACACGAGCAAGGGGGCGGCGCGCAGTCGTTACCGACTCTTTAGTTTGGGTCAAAGGAGAATCTGTCATTCTCGCAATTGTTGTCAGGACTTTTGAAATCGGATACCTCTCCTACTCCAGAACCTGGATAGCTTCGTCTCTCGACGTTGGCTGGTTTCTGGAAGCTGCAGAGCGATGCACCATAAGGACGTGATTCCCAACTTGAGGAGTCCCGTAGAGAATATCAGCGGTGAGAAAAGATCCTTTTCGCGCAGGGCTTACTCGGAGCTTCGCAATCTCAGTTCCGTCATCCCCAGTTACGAGAAGCTCTCGCTCAGGTTCGATATCGAGAAAACGAGAAGAACGGATCAGAACAAAACCCTTCTCAAAATTGACTAGATGCACATTTCCAACAGGTATCTTTGTTGGCTGATTGCGGATCGCCTCGCCTGCTTGGTCTGCATTTTGTTTTTTCTCAGGCAGAATACTACAACCCGTGGAGCCAGCCATCGCCACGAGAGCGAAAAGCAGCCGATACAGTTTGGGGAGGGAGTGGTCCACAAAGAAACGATGACTGATCGAACTGGAAATTGCAAGAGATCCAGCGAATCTTCCTGTATGAATTTCTTCGCCTACGGAACTCTTCTCGTCCCCAAAATCTGGAATGCGGTGACTGGAGAGGCTGCGTCTGAGAGCTTCGAAGCGTATCTCTCTGGCCACCAGATCTTTCGGGTCAAAGATGGAGATTTTCCAGGCATTGTCGCCACTGATGACGAGACAGACCAGGTCAACGGGCGGATCTTCACGAATATCTCCCTCCGAACACTCAGCACCCTCGATCGCTACGAAGACACGTTCTACGAACGTGTTGAAGTTCAGGTCCAAACGGAAAAGAGTTCCGACTTTGCCGAAACATACCGCATTCCAAATTCCATGGCTGCCCACATACTGGCACCGGAGCCATGGACGCTGGAATGGTTCGAGACGGAGGCACTCGATCGATATTGGACCCGCATTTTTGCGTAACGCGCCTCTCAAATACAGCACCACTTCTGTTCATTTTCTTCGTAATTCCGATTTCATTCGATATCATTTTGATCATGCGACTACTCCTATCCTTTGTCTTCACTTGTCTCGTTTTCACTTCTTCAGCTTGGCCTGAAGACAAGCCGAACTTAATATTTATTCTCGCCGATGATCTTGGATACGGAGACCTCGGCTGTTTCGGACAGGAGAAAATCAAGACTCCTCATCTCGACAAGCTAGCCGCAGCCGGTATGAAGTTTACGGATTTCTATGCAGGATCCACGGTCTGCGCGCCTTCACGATGCGTCCTCATGACGGGGCAGGATACAGGACACTGCTGGGTTCGAGGAAACGGAGCTGCAGTCACACAAACACTTCGCACTGAGGACATAACGGTGGCAGAACGACTGAAAGAAGCGGGGTATGCGACCGCACTTTGCGGGAAATGGGGGCTAGGCGAACTCGATAGTGTGGGGCACCCCAATCACCAGGGCTTCGACTACTTTTACGGATACCTGAACCAGCGTCACGCACACAATTTCTATCCTGATTTCCTGATCCGAAATAGTTCGAAGATTCCTCTCCGCAACATTACCGATCCGGCTTGGGAAGAGATGCGAATCAAAAGCGGAAAGCCTGTTGACGGTGCCGGATGGGCAACTCCTGAGGGTCGAATTGAATACTCTCACGATCTCATTATCGGCGAAGCGCTTGGGTGGGTGGAGAAGACGGCTCAAAAGGACGTTCCGTTTTTTCTCTATCTCGCGCTCACCGTTCCGCACGCCAATAACGAAGGAACTCGAGGCACAGGTAACGGCCAGGATGTTCCCGACCACGGAATCTACGAAGAGACTGACTGGACCGACCCCAACAAGGGTCAGGCGGCGATGATTTCCCGAATGGATCGGGATGTCGGACGCCTCGCTGAATTACTCGTCGCTCTTGAGATCGACGACAACACACTCGTCTTTTTCACCTCCGATAATGGTCACCACAAGGAGGGAGGAAACGATCCTGAATTTTTCGACGCCAATGGGCCGCTACGCGGAATGAAGCGCGATCTCACCGAAGGGGGAATCCGAGTTCCTACGATCGCGTGGTGGCCCGGAACGATTCAACCAGGTCGAGTTACAGATCACCCTTCTGCGTTCACCGACTGGATGGCAACAGCCTGCGACCTAGCAGGAGTCGCCATACCTGAAGGCACCCAATCGATCAGTTTTGCACCCACTCTTCTCGGAAATGAAGACGAGCAGCAGGAACACGAGCACCTCTACTGGGAGTTCTATGAGCGAGGAGGGAAACAAGCCCTTCGCTTCGGAGATTGGAAAGCGATTCGGAAGCCAATGTTCAGCGGCCCTATTCAGTTATATAATTTGTCGAAAGACATCGGTGAAGAAACTGATCTTGCCCAGCAAAAGCCGGAGATCGTGAACAGAGCTGAAAAGCTGTTCGAAAAGGCGCACGTTCCGAATCCTCATTGGAAGGTCCGGAAATAGATTTTAATTCCCCTCTTTGTCCGAGGAATTCTCCCCAGGGAGATTGAGCTCACGCCAATCTCCCTTCAAAACATAAACGGGTTCCAACCCGATAAGATCTCGAAGCTGCTGAGCGACGCCTTCACTCTTCCCACAATCGCTTCCGTCACAATAAACAATCACGGTCTCGTCCATTGCATCCTGAAGCCGATCCATATGAGTAAACATCAAATTTCCCCACTCCTGCTGATTCAGTAGGATGGCGGAAGGAAGGTGGCCCGCTTCATACTTGCTTCGAGTCCTTGCATCAACGAGAAGGGGGTCTTCGTTGGTGATCAAGCTCTTTGCTTTTTCCAAGTCGATCTGCCATCGAAGTTGCTCGGGACTCTGAACCCGATACCATGCTGGCCTTCTCGGATGAAAGACCGCTGAAGCGATCGTCGCAACGAGAGCGATTCCCACAATCACCAAAATCTGCTTTCCAAAGAACATTCTACTGGATCGAAAAATAGGCGAGCGGTCGAGCATAGGACTCGATTTCGCAATCAGTCACGATGCGTAAAATACCAAGAAGACTCGACTCCGTCGATTCCGGAGTCAGCACGATATCGTAGGAGCGTCCCTCCTCAATCGTGATGAGCTCTGCAGTCACTTCTTCACGCTTGCTCTCAGCACTGAGAACCCGGATGGCATCTTTCGCCTGAACTCGAAACTTGATCGTCCTTGGCTGAGGTTTACCTCCTACTTTCCAAGTCGTCATGGCTTCCTCAATCGTGTAAAGGGGGTCCGTTTCGATCCGGGTCGTTAAAAATACAGGACGGGATTCCCCTCCTAGAACAACCGAAATTTTCCGCTCCGATTGCCCTCTCAATTTTTCCGTTTCGAAGACCCCGGTAATGACCGCGGTTTCCCCGGAAGGAATCGGGTTTTGATCAATCTCAACAGAAAGACAAGCGCAAGTGCTCACCAACTCTTTAATTCGTGCCGGCTCAGCCCCTCGATTGGTGACGTCAAAAGTGACCTCCACAATCTCCTGCCCCGCTTCTGCCTTGTATGCCTGAAATGCCGGTTCAAAAAGGAGGTCTCCCGACTCCACCTTCGGCTCCACTATTGAAACAGGATTTTCGGAGTCCTGAGGGGTGCCCTCTGGCAGGCCTTCGGCAGAAACCGGAGGAAACCAAACATAGATCATGAAGTAGATAATCACTCCCGTAATGGAAACAAACAGCCATGATGGAAACGTAAATCGAGCAAGCTTCTTGTGTATTTCGAACTTACCTCTGAACGCTGCGATCACGAGGGCAACAATGAGAGGGACATTCACCACTGCCAGAATGATGTGGGGAATCAAAATCGACAGATAGACCTTCCTGGCCGTCGGATACTCTTTCGGAAAACTCGTGTGGCCCACGCCGTAATGATAGAAGAGATAGCAAACAAGAAAGACTGCAGAACTCGTCAAAGCGCCTACCATGACTTTCTGGTGCGCCTCCTTGTTACCTGACTTGATCAGAAAGAAACCAGTCAGCAGCAGAATGGTGCTGAGGCCATTCAGGGTTGCGTTGATCGGTGGAAAAATTGAGTAATCCATCACTCCTTTTGCGGTTCTGCAAAATCAGACAATTTCAATTCTGGATTGAGCACCATTTTGATTTCGCGTTTGAGTCGCTCAAATTCGACGTCGCCGCGCTGCACATTCAAAACGTCGTAGTAGCCTCGAATGTTAGCGTCTCCATCGACAAGGGCTAGGCGCTGATCATGAGCAAACTCTCCCTGCGCTGCAACCACCACAGGATCCGTATTGATTTCGGTTCCGTAGAATTTGAATTCGGAAATCATATACTTGGCGATCTCATCAGCATCTCCAGTGAGAAACCACCAGTCCTCTGAGTCGACTCCATTCTTCTTTACCCAAGCGTCCATTTTCTCCGGAGTATCACCAGCAGGGTTTACACTGATCGAAACGAGCCGAAACTGAGGATCGTCTCCAAATTCCTCTTCGAGTGACTTCATCACTGAAGCGAGTCCGAGGCATCCTGCTGGGCAATCCGTATACTGATAACCGGCGACGTAGACTTTATCCCGAAGCATTCCGAGGGAGACCTCTTCCCCGTCCCGATTGATCACATCCAAATCAGTTTCGAGACGAGCAATGTGAGGGGGACGCCAATTTTCGATCTCGTATTCTCGGCGTTCAAGATAAGCACGCGTAACGAAGATCGAGCCAAAGGCAATGACAAGACAAACACCGATAATGGAACTCCACCAAGTAATGACCTGGTTGCGAGTCAGATCAGGGGGTTGGGGGTCTGTTTCTGAATTCATGCAAGAAAGGTAGGAGGTCTACTGCCACGCTAGATAAGATACGATCATCGAGGCAGGTAAAAACAACAGAGTGCATAAGAAAAGGCTTCGAGCGTGTTTCCTTTCGCCACTCTTGAGAAAGCGAAGGGACCAAAAAACCAGAAGCCCGCCCAAAACTGCGTTGGGGAAACATCCCCATACTGCCATATCAGCCGAGAGGAGCGGAAACCCAACAATCAGAAGGCAGGTAACGATCGCAAAGAACAAAGCAATCCTCGCGGTCTTTTTACCCGTCTCATCCTTATTCGACCACATCACAAAACCGCCTTTGTTGTATTCCTCTCGGTACATCCAGTTGATCGCTGCGAAGTGAGGGAGCTGCCAAAGAAAGAGAAGCCCGAAGAGATAAAATGCACCCGCAGTCAGCATGCCCCCTTCCCCGCCTGTCCAGCCGATCAGAGGGGGAATAGCTCCAGAGATCGCCCCGACAATCGTGTTGCTTGAGGAAACTCGCTTGAGTGGCGTGTAGATGAACAGGTAGGTCAACAGGGTTGCGGCCGCCATCGAAGCGGCGAAAATATTGACCTTTACTCCAAGGTGAATTAATCCAAATGCGCTGAGAAGCCAACCGAACACAAAGGCGAGAGCTTTAGGGAGGCGGTTCGAAGGAAGAGGCCGGTCAGAGGTTCGCATCATCTTGGCATCCGGCTCCACCTCCATCAGTTGATTGAAAACTGCCGCACCAAAGGCAGCCAGAGTTGTTCCGAAAAGCATGTGAAAAAACGTTACCCACGAGAACAGATCATCCGCTTTCGTTGCCACGAGATAACCGAACGCGGCAGTGAGCACCACGAGGATGCTCAACCGAGCCTTGGTCAGGGTAACCAGATCCTGCGAGAAAGCTGGCCTCGCTTTTTCGGAATCTGATTCCGCAGGATTCTCTGATAATGAAGTCATTCTCAATTAGGAAGCGACCACATCTTAACCTCTCCCCTGAGCTGGTGCGAATGATTCCCGCATCGCTTCTCCACGCCACGCAAGGACGGAGAAAACAAAAGAGAGAGCCAGAATTCCCAGCCCATTCAGAACATGAACATTCGTCACCCAGAAGCTCTTTCCAGTACCAATGACAGAAAGTCCAAGAGCAATCTGAAAACACAGCAACGCAAAAATCGTCAGAAGATATCGAAATGCTCGGTTGTTCTTTTTTCCTCTTCGAATTCCAAAGTGAATCACCATTCCGACCACAAAAAAGAAGATACAAACAGCCGTGAACTTATGAAGAAACAGGGCCGCAATAACAGGCTCATGAAAGTCAGGAATCCACTGACCTTGAGTCAGAAAAAGTTCATCATCAGCAAGACCGCTGCGATGAAAGTGCCTCATAAAGGCGCCGAAGACGAGCTGCAGCCCGACAAGGGAGACCATAATAGTGCCTAGGACCCGCGGAGAACGAAGCCCTGAACCCTGAATCCGAAAACCTCCTTCATTCCATCGAGAACTACTCACCATTACGATCAATAAAAGGACACAGAAGAAGGCCTGGGCAAAACATCCGTGAACCACTGCAAATGCATCCGAAATCTCGGTGACGCGCATCCCTCCTAAGATCGCCTGAGTCGTAACCATCAGAAACGCGAGCGCGGATAGTTTCTGTACTAGATTCCAGTCTCTCGATCGCCAGCTCCAAATCAACCACCCGAGTGGAATCATTGCGAGTCCTGAGCCTGTGTAGAGAAGGACGTTCTTTCGTTCCAAGTCAAACCGTTCACTTCCGGCCGCGATAAAGACCCCCAGAATCAAACCCATGAAAAGAACCAGTCCTACGACTTCAAGAGCTTTCCGGCCGGACCTCACATAGACCCAGCAAAACAAACCGAGAACAAGAAATCCAACCAGCTTAGCCAGAAGGCGGTGACTGTGCTCAAGGAAAGGGACCATGTATTCCAGCCATCCCGGGGGATTGAAAGTACCCAGACTCAGGGGCCAGTCGGCAAAAACCATTCCAGCCTGCTTCGTTGTTGTAGCTGCCCCCCACCATATCAGGAGCAGCGCCACAAAGACAACGAGGCGCGTGTATACACGGAATGGTTTGTTTCGGGGGATCGGCGTACTCATACTCAACTAAATACGCATTGGAAGTGGGCCAGGGAATGGCGTCGGGCAACAAAAATGGCGGAACGATCTATCGCCCCGCCATTGCTAGATCCAGAGACCGATGATTCGGTCAGGATTTCGGGAGAAGCGGATTCTGGCTGGCATACCACTCATCAAATTCTTCAGAACTGACTGCCTTCACGTAAGCAATCATCTGAGCATGCCCCGCTCCGCAAAGCTGGGCGCAGACGATATTCCACTCCCCTTCCTTTTCTGGAACAAACCACATTGGGATTTCTGACCCTGGGATCGCATCCTGCTGAGCAAACATGGGAACGATTGCCAATCCATGGATAACGTCTTTTGACGTGACCTGAATCACAACCGGTCTTCCCACTGGGATAACCAGTTCATTCACCGAGATAAAATCATCCAACGAATTCGGATCTTCCGCTACGAGACCTACGGGATTGGCTCCATTGATTCTTTCGTGAGACGTCATTCCCACCATCTTGTCTTTGCCTGCGTAATGAAACGACCAGCGATACTGTTCACCCACAGCACGGAGATTAACGACTTCTTCGCCAGTAGGTCGTTCGTTCTTGTCCGCCCGTTTTGCCCACAAGGGGAACGCGAAACCAAGAAGAAGAACAACCTCAACAATCACAACGCCCACCTCGATGTGAGTCGAGAAGTGAGAAGTGACTCCTTTATAACTGGCGTTGGGGTTCTTTCCCTGCCGGAACTTGAAAAGAATAACGATGAGAAATGAAGTCCATCCCACGAAAAGAATCGCCATAAACCAGTGAATCAAGGCGAGCATGTGGTTGCCCACTTGGCCGTGCCGGGATGCCACTTCGTGCATCCCTGAAATATCGTTAATCCATTCAATCATAGTCAAAAAGGTGCAGAATTTCGAGCACTAGCTCAGCCCTGTTCGCCCGGAACCTCGGCCTCAAAGCGTTTCGCCCGGCGGGCGATATAGAAAATAAAAGTGAGGAAGCTCATCAAGACCGCGCAGAGAAAAATCAGCATTAAAGCAATAGCGGAATTGGCAGCAAGAACCATTTTTCCCTCTGCACCACTCATACACATGGGGCAGGCAAGGATGGAAGGAAGAGAAGAAATCATAACGTTAAGTGATTACGTGTTTTGCTTTGCGAAGGAAACGGATCCCGTAAATCAACAATCCAAAACCTCCGAAGAGGCTTATCCAGCCCATCACCTTGAGCATCGAGGGAAGATCTGGGAAAAGAAGACACCACGCAGCGAAGGCCCAGGCGCAGATCACGACAAGGGTGATAAAGGCAATATGAAAGTTCTTCAGTGACATAACGCTCTCCTCTCGAGCTTATTGATCTATCAACTTCCCGTTGGTAGTTTCATAGGTGTCGTATTGTTCGCGAATCGGGTCAAACTCAGCGAAAAGCGTAAGTGCCATCAATCCCACGAAAAAAAGGAATGTGAAAAGAAGCATCTTATAAACAAGCGACTTCTCATGGTTGAGGTGCATGAAAATGATAGCAACGAGGCTTGCCTTCACGCAGGCAACAAGCAGTCCCAGGACGTAGTCTGCCGGAGTCGGTCCCGGAGGGCCTAGGTCAAGTGGAGCCCAGAGTCCAAGCGCCAAGGTAAGACCCGTGAAGAAGAATAGGAGAATCCCTACGAACATATAAGTTCGCTTATGTTTTCCCCAGTCGTGAGCTTCGTCTGACATGATAGTGAGTTCCTGAGAAGTGTATTCGAAATTTAGAGAAGATACATGATCGGAAAGAGGAAGATCCAGATCAGGTCAACAAAGTGCCAGAAGAGACCCCCGACCTCGACACGGTTTGCCAAGTGCTCCGGATTCTTCATGTAAATCTTCTTTCCAAAAAGAACGAAGTAGAGAAGCACTAAAGCTCCACCAACCACGTGAAGACCGTGAAGAGCGGTCATTGTGAAGTAGAGCGCGTAGTAATTCCCATAACGAGGGCCATGGTTGCCCATGAACTTAATCTGATCTCGGGGAACCGTGATTGCCACAGAAGGACCATGATCAGCGCCTGATGACGCGGAAGGGTTCGCCTCACTTGAGTGAACCTTTTCGTGGTTGTCGGCGTCCTTCTCGTGACCGACACCTTTATGACCACCAACATGAACGTATTGCAGGTTCAGTTTGTGGCCACGAAGCATCTTTTCAGGAATTGTCTCATCACGGGCTTCGTAGTAATCCCGCATTTCCTCATACCACTTCTGCTGTGCCTCAAAGAATTGCTTCTTCGCCCCTTCGTCGTCTACGATATCCCAAAGTATGGAATTCCGCTGCTTAGTCGGCATGACCAGCTGCATATCGACTTCGTGAATTTCAAACAGCACATCATCACCAGTCAAGACACCGTCAACCTTTGAACCATCTCGGTAATTTATAGCAGAATCGGAGTGTCCAACCGTGTTACGAGGGTTTGCGCGCAAGGCAAACGGCTTTTCAGCAGCCACAGTAGCAGTCGTGCTGACGTTCACTGGTGTGGGACTCTTCCCGGAGTTCAGCTCGATTCGGTAAGCCTTCCGCTTCTGCGCGAGCTCCTTGGCAACACGTCGTCTTTCGGTGTTGAACCACTTTTTAAAATCACCCTTTGATGAAATCGTAACTGGGCCCGCCTCAGTTCCTTCGGCTCCTTCAGCCTGCTCGACAGTGAGAACAGGAAACTCATCACCGGCAATTTCTTTAAGGAAAATGGGATGCGCGCCCTGCAGCCCAAATGTGACACTCTTGGCGTCAAACCGAATCCGGTCTGTCCCGTCGAGAATAGTTCCCTCCATGACCGAGTTATCAAGAAGCTTGATCCCATGGTGCTTAGTCAACTTGCTGTTATACTCGACTCCCTTGATACACATGAAAGCGACGGCACAGCCGATCACGAAATACATGAGGATCTGAAACTTACGCCAGTTTCTTTCCTTCAAGGCAACCCAGGCGAACACAACGCCCACACTGGAGGCAATCAGAACGAGAGTGTTGATGAACCCCAACCAGACATAGCCTTTGTGGACATTCAGTCCCCAAGGCCAGGGGTTGTCGACACCGTCCTGAATTCCAAGACGAAGAAAAACGTAAGCGGAAAACAAGCCACCGAAAAGCATGACCTCGGAGGCGAGGAAAAGCCAGATACCCAACTTAGCGTTGTAAAGGCCAGTATCACGCCTCGGGGTTACTTCATAGGGGATCTCCATAATGAGGAAAGGTAGGAACTTGTTAAGTATATGAGAGGCTCAGCTCTTGGTGTTGGAACCGGCTGCCGAATCCACGCTTCCGTCCTCGAATTGTGGAGTGAAATCTCTGTCTGCGCCTGGGACGCTGTATTCGTAAGGTCCACGATAGGCTACAGGCTCGGATGCAAAATTCCCGTGAGGAGGAGGGGTTGGAGTAACCCAATCAAGGGTCGTCGCATCCCACGGATTATCGTTTTTAACTTTTTTCCCAACAAAACCGCTCAAGAACAAGTTGATGATGAAAGGAACCTGCGCCACGGCGAGAAGCCATGCACTGGTCGAAGTGACGATGTTCAAATCGATCATCCGCACAGCTGCATTCGGCTCAATCACTTTGAAGAACTCACACAGATTTGCGATGAAACTGTTTGGCTCGGCGAATACCTGATTGCTGATCTGCTCATAAGCTTTTCCTCCATCGAAAGCACGGCGGTGGAAACCTGCCATACCCTGAAAAAACATCGGCGCGAAAATACCATTCATGAAGATCAACGACGGCCAGAAGTGCAGGTGACCAAGAACAGTTCCCATCATCCTACCCGTCATCTTCGGGAACCAATGATAAATTCCAGCAAAGAGTGCAAAAATGGTTCCCGGTGCGACAACGTAGTGGAAGTGACCGATCACATAATAGGTATCATGAAGATGAAGGTCAGGAAGGCTGAAAGCCAATGGAAGCCCAGTCAGACCACCGATTCCAAACATCGGAATGAATGCCGTCGCAAATAGCATCGGCACAGTAAACCGAATCGATCCACCCCACATCGAAATTAGGAGAGCTGTGATCAGGATCACCGACGGAATCGAAATCAAAACCGTCGTCGTTTGGAAGAAGGTCGAAATTGCCGGCCCCATTCCCGTGATATACATGTGGTGCGCCCAGACAATAAACGCGAGGAAACCGAGAACCATGACTGCATAGACCATCGTTTTGTATCCCCACAGAGGTTTCCTTGTGTTACACGGAATGATTTCGGCAACGATCGCGATGGCCGGTAGAATGAGGACGTAAACCTCCGGGTGCGCTAGGAACCAGAACAGGTGCTGGTAGAGCAATGGACTTCCACCACCGGCAGCGTCGAATGTCATCCCGCTGACGTTCAATCCTGTCGGAATAAAGAAACTCGTTCCCACCATCCGGTCCATCAGCTGCATCAGCGCAGCAACCTCAAGAGGAGGGAATGCGAGGAGGAGGAGAAATCCAGTAACCAGCATCGCCCAGACGAAGAAAGGAAGACGCATCCAAGTCATCCCGCGGCATCGAAGGTTGATAATGGTGCAGATAAAGTTGACTGCTCCGAGCAGTGAAGAGCTGATCAGGAAGACCATCCCCATTAGCCACTGGGTTTGCCCCGTCCAAAACAAATCCCCATATTGCATGTCGGTCGTTGTCGCCAACGGGGAGTAATTCGTCCACCCAGCCTTTGCCGCTCCAGAAGGAAGGAAGAAGCTTACGAACATAAGAACCCCACCGAGAAGGTAGAGCCAGTAACTCGCCATGTTCAGACGGGGGAAAGCCATATCAGGCGCACCGATCTGCAGCGGAGTCACATAGTTCCCGAACGCACCAAACGCCAGAGGCACAATTCCAAGGAAAACCATGATAGTCCCGTGCATCGCACCGAACATGTTGTAGAGATCGCCAGTCACCTTGCCGCCGTCGTCCAACCACGCCTGAAACCAAGGCCAATCAGCAAGAAGTGGAACTGCACGATCTGGATAAGCGATGCTCCACCGCATCACCATCATGAGAAAGAATCCAAAAGCGAGGAATACCAAGGAGGTAAACCCATACTGGATCCCTATCGTTTTATGATCAGTTGAGAAAATGTATTTCTTCCAGAAAGGCTCGTAATGCTCGTGATGCCCGTCCTCTCCTTGCACTTTGCTGTGCTGCTCTGCTGTTACCGCGCTCATACGTTTGAATGCCTCGAAGGTCCGTAATTCGTAATCGTTTCGATGATTAAAGTCTTTTCTAAATTCGAAGCGAGGGCTTAACCCTCGATTGCTTCACCAGTTTCAAGATCAACCTTGGCCCCAGACAGATTTGCATCAGCCGGAATGCTCAGCAATTCAGCTTCTGTGTAGGGTGCAGTTTGTCCGCTGAACTCCTCTCGCGCCACCTTGATCATCTCAGAAGTCACTACGCCGTCGTCCCCCTCGGGGAGACTACCAAATTCTCTTCGAATGTAAGTGATCACCTGCGCAACTTTTTCGTCGGAAAGATTATTCCAAGCCGGCATAAGCTGGTTGTAGGACTGGCCAGCAACTTTAAAAGGTCCGTTAATTCCGTGAAGGAGAATAGCTCCGAGCCTTGTCGTTCCGCCATCAACCCATTCTGAACCCACCAGCGGCGGGAATTGTCCAGGAATTCCACCTCCACCTGCTTGGTGGCATGCGATGCAGTTTCCGTAGACCTTTTTGCCGTCGGACATCCAATCCTCGATCCATGCAACCTGGACGGCGTCGGCATCTGCTCCTCCCAGAGATGGACGCGGATCCGGCTGGTAATTGCTGCTAATGTAGGTGCTGTCGCTGAAGCCGTTCGCAGTGCTGAACAACTGGCCTCCCCCAAGGATGAGGACAAGCGAACAGATCACGAGAAGCGAAATCCCGATCTTCCCCTCGCCAGCGTCGGGCAGAACCCCTTCACGTCTCACCGAGTCATGAAGCTTCTGAGCACTTGGAGTGCCCTGCTCATAATCAATATTCTTTATTTCCTCGTCAGCCATTTCGAAAATTGGGTCTATGTGTCCGCTACCCTTACTCATCCGGAACCAGTTGGTCTTTCTTAAGAGAAAGCAGATAATCAACGAGCGCTTCCGCGCGAGATGAAGGGATTAATTTCCCTTCTTCATAAGGTGATTCCTTGTAGAGATGTAGATACGCAGGCATCGCACTGCTAGGATCAATACTTTTTGGCTCCGACATGTGCTGGTGCATCAATTCTCGTGTCGTGATTCGACTTCCCACATTAGAAAGGTCCTGGCCGATTCGCTGGTAACCAAGAAGCGCAACATCTTCGAGAAGGTAGTCTCGAGGTCTCGTCTCACGAGCCAACCCCTCAGCTTCGCGACCGCCCCAACCTTTTTGCCACATGTCCGGACCGGCGTAGGTGGGACGAATCATTTGCGTATGACAATAAGCACACCCCTCTGCCGCATAAATCTGACGTCCGTAGTCGCTCGAACCGACTCGATAGAGCGCTTTATCAGGATAGGAAGTAACCCCTCCTTCAACCTCCGCACCTTCCGCGTAGGGAATCGGCTCCAAATTCGAATAGGAAACAAACGGCACGAGGACGAGGAAGATCCACGGCAACGCGAAGGCAAGTGCAAGTCCGCCGATGAGTTTGATGGGTTGATTGGAATTCATTCTCAGAAATATTGGCTCGACGAACTAGTTCAATCCCGCTGCGGCACGAGCACTGGGTGCCTCTCCTGGTTCCGCATGGATCAAAGTCGGACCTTCCGACTTCCGTCCTTTTCCAAGGAGCATCAGGGCAAGCTGATAAAGAAAAATAGTGTTGGAGTAAATAATTAGGGCCCATGCGAGAGCACGTCCGACAACGTAGGCGGCAGCATTATCAGTCGAAATTGAGAAAGCTTGGTCCCACTGAGCCAAATTGCCTCCCTGGGCAATTCCTGCGATCAACATGATAGAGACCAGAGTCAAAATCCCGTAAACACTGAACCAGAAGTGGGTGCGAATTCCTTTTCCAGAAGGCCACTCCGCCCCGGTGATCCGAGGAACGATGAAGTAGATAGCTCCGAAGACGGTCATCGAGAAAAACCCATAAAAAGCCAAGGTATCGAGACCGACGAGGAAATGACTGAACTGAAGATTCTTTCCAAACTGGAAGGTTCCGGCGAGAGCCGCCAGAACGGCATAGACTACGAGCATCAGCATTCCAAAAACCGTAAACCGCAGGGAGGGGCTAAATTCCCAGAGCTTCGACAGCCCTTTCAAGGTGAGGAGAATGTTAACTACCGTGGCAAAAATCGCGAGGAGGATCAGAATCGAAGCAGTCGAACTCACAGCAGGCATCCAAGCCGGCATAGGTCCGCCCATGTATCGTGAAAAGCCTGACCATCCTGCAAGGATCGCGAGAAGCCAGAAACTGGCGGTCGCGAGTGGATAACTGTAAATCGGACGTCCCGCAATTTTCGGCACGATGTAATAGGCAACTGCCAGGGAGACGGGTGCCATCCAGAAATAAATCAGGTTGGAGATGAACCAGGCCCCGATACCGGCACCAACGACGGGAGCGGTCCCCTTGTTGATGAGGAGGCAACTGGTCGCAAAAATCCACGGAAACCAAAGGACTGCGCCGACGAGAAATTTCTCAGAGATATAAATATTTGGATGACTGCGATTGCGGAACATCGGGATGACACCAATCACAACGAGAATGTATGCCACCATCAGGATCGGCCAGATCCAGACAGGAAAGTCGAGAAGAGGGATGGAACGGCCAAACCCAAACCAGATCGAAAGGACAGCGAGAGCCACCCCTGCGTTCCAGACGTGTCCAATCACGAGAATTGAAGTCGCATGACGGAGTTCATTCCGAGTCAGTCGAGCCATGAGCCAAAGAAGAACTCCAAATCCAGCCTGCATCGCCCATCCGTAGACGAGCGCGTTCATATGCATAGGGAACAGGCGCCCATACGTCAAAAATTCGCACTGATCCCAAAGCCCTGGAACACGGAGCTTCAGAGAACTCATAAATCCAAGAATCGTTGCCACGAGGAGCCACGCAGCCGCACTCGTGAAGAAGAACATGACGGGATAGCGTGTCGAGCGATCAATCGATGCGCGCTCTTCTATTTCCTCAGTCGTTGGTTCCGGCACTGTCATATAGTTCACGTTTAATTGGCAGTACAATACCCCTACCGCTGAGCAGGAGGGTCAGCCTTTGGAGTCTCAGCCTTCTTGGCTTTCGCCTCTGGCTTGTCAGTTTTCTCAGTAGTCTTTGGGGCTGCTTTCGCAACATCCTTGCCTTCGTCCGGCTTTGCTGCTTCGGCCTTCTCAACAGGCTTCCCGGACTCAGCGGCTGCTGCCTCCATTTGTTTCATGAAGGTTGGCGAACCGGGGACCACTACATCCGTTGCCGCGGGCGCCGCCTCAGCAGAAGCAATCACCGCCATCGCTTTTGAAACCTTTTCTCCAGAAAACTTCGTAGATTGCACTTCCTCGATCGCTTTCAGATTCTCCCAACGACTATCAATCGTCGCTTGATCGAAATCCCCTTTGTAAGCGCGCTCCTCAAGAGAATCCTGCTCGGCAAAATTCGAAAGGATCACAACGAGGAAGCCAAAAACGAGAAAGAGTCCGGCAGTAAAAAACACGTTCGAAGATTTCGAAGAAGGGGATGAATCGCTCATAATCTGCAATACTCAGGATACACTTCGATTTAGTTCACAACATTCAATGATTCATCCAATCGTGGATCACGACAAGGGAAGAGGCTCGCTGAACCCAATTGGCGAAGAAGAACATATCCAAAAATTCCAGCCACACTGACAAATGCAAGGACATCGAAGAGCCAAGCGCCAGGGATGGTCATCTGGATATCGCCACTTCCTCCCGTAAGGGAAGGGCCTCGCTCGGGGATGATGATCCAGTAGATATCAAAGACATGCATCGCCAGATTCCAGATCGCAACTCCGGACACGACCAACGGCATCATCTTTACCTTACGAATCAGTAAGACAAGGAAAGGAAGGAAGAAGTGACCTGCGACCAATAAGGCAATCGTGTAAACATTCCAGAAATCGGTATTTCGCGTCAGGTAGAAAATCGTTTCCTCGGTAATGTTCGCATACCAGATGAGGAAGAACTGAGAGAACGCAATATATGCCCAGAAAATCACGAAAGCGTGAAGGAGCTTACCCATGAGGTGGTAGTGCTCCATCGTGACCACGTTCTTCAGATAACCGGCCCGTCGAAGAAGCGTCAGGATGACGATCAACAGTCCCATTGAGTTGAGCGCACTGCCGGCAAAGAGATAAACTCCCCACATCGTAGAAAACCATGCGTAGTCGAGTGCCATGAGCCAATCAAAGACCAGAAATGTCCAAGCTGTGGCGAAGAAAGGAAGAAACCCGCAACTCCAGCGGCGCATAAAGAGAAACCACTTCGGATTTCCATCCAGAT
Source organism: Verrucomicrobiales bacterium (assembly GCA_965657775.1). Classification (GTDB taxonomy): domain Bacteria; phylum Verrucomicrobiota; class Verrucomicrobiia; order Verrucomicrobiales; family DEV007; genus Arctic95D-9. Next base: position 184,739 of record CBFHPY010000003.1, on the reverse strand, counting down.
CCTGACGCGTCGACCACCACCGCATCGTGAAGGCTATACCAGACAGGGCAATAAAATAGAACACGAAACGGATATACCAGTCGACCTGGTTCAGATACCCTCGCTTCACAAAGAGAAGGGCCTCTTCCTTCAGGAAATACTTATCTTTCAGCTTGGCGAAAACCCCAGCCTCGGAAGAGTCTTCCTCCTCAAGATCAGCGACCCTCTTCTCTAGCGAAGCAATCTTTCGCTCGAAGTGACTCGAATGCCCGCGGCTCGGATTCTCGACACTTTCAAACTCTGCCTGGGCTGCATCCAGTTCTTTCTGCGCTTTCGCCACTTTCTCGTTGTGGTCGGCTACGTATTCATCGAGCCCCTTGTTGGCCTTCTCAGTAGCAATCTCTAGGGCAGCTTCGCGTTTCGGAAACCACTCCCAGAGAGCATCGCGAAATCCGAAAAACGGCAGAAGCAGCGGGATCCCAAGAAGCATCATCACCGGAATCACACTGGCAAGGTTCTCCATCAGTCGACGGACAACAACCCCCCACCCCGAGTTCGAGGCATGGTGAAGAAGAGTCCAGAACAATCCACCGACTCCAAGAGAGAGGAAGAAAACCACGGCAAACAGCCAGCTGTATCCCATCGCACCCGCCTGATCCGGCAGGATAAATCGAAGGAGAAAGAAAAGAACAGTTCCCCCAACGCCCACTGCCAGAAACAGGAACTTGAGGAGGCCTGGAGCTTTAAAAAACTCCCCGTCCTTGAAATCATCACCGTCTTTCAAACCAGCCATAAGAATTCAGAAATGTCGTGTATCAATTGTTGGCTGCCGCTTGCAACGCGCGAACGTAAGCAACCACTGCCCAGCGATCCTGGACCGAGAGAATTCCGTTGTAGGGGCCCATAAGGCCTTTCCCGTGAGTAATCGTCCAGTAAATCTGGCCTTCCGGCATTGCCGCGACCCGAGGGTCGAGAAGATTTGCAGTAGGTGGGATCGCCCAGTATTTGGAAACCACTCCCTGCCCATTTCCTGATTCACCGTGACAAGGGGTGCAGGTGATTTGGTAGCGCTGCTTTCCACGAGCAAGAAAGGACTCGTTAATCTCAACTTCCTCTGGATAACCTTTCCCGTAGAAGTCTCCGAAAAGCCCAGTCGAGACATACTCGTCTCCCCTGCTGAAATCCCACGCCGAACCGAGATTCTCCAAGTTGTCGGTGTGAGGAAAAGTGTATCCAATCGGGACGGTTCCCTCGATTGGCTTTCTTGCTCCTTGGCCGTCAGAGAAAAAATCACTCGGCTTCTGAAAGCGGAGCTTGTCCTGATGATCCATATCAGGAAATAGCTCGAAAGGAGGCTCGGAGAACTTTTCTCCTCGAGGGCCGATCGCATAAACGGTGGCGACCACCGCAATTGCTAAGATTAGGAAAAACCAACGCATACCAGTAAATTAGTAGGAGACCTCCTCGATCTCGCCCGCACCGAGATCCTTGAGGAACTCGCGAGTCTGTTCTTTCTTGAATTTAGGATCTCTCGCCTCAATCACCATCATAAAGCCATCATCCGAAAATTTCGGAAACAGCTTTGAATTGAAGAGCGGGTGATTCCAGCGAGGCAACATCAGGAAAGCGAGAAGCCCGCCCAGGATCGTGAAACCCGAAAACAAAATCGTGAGTTCGAAAGTCACCGGGAAAAAGGCTGGAATCGTGAAGAAATTCGCAGGCTTGTTTTGAACGATCGTTGGATACAACGAAACCTGCGTGAAGAACTGCAAAAACAGCGCAGTGAAGAAACCTGTCGTTCCTCCAACGAGAACCAACGCTGAAAGCCAACTCTTTCCAAGGCCCATGGCGTGGTCCATCCCGTGAACCGGGTAAGGAGTGTGAACGTCCCAGCGGCGGAAACCCGCATCACGGACCCCTTCAGCCGCATGGTAGAGGGAAGTAGCAGAATCGAATTCTGCCACATAGCCAAAAACCTCTTCGTTTGATGTAGATGATGTGCTCACGATAGAAATTTCTACAAGTTCAAATCAGGGTGCGACCTTTCTCTTATCCCGAAGCTTCTTCCAATCAGGATAGTGCGGATCATTCTCAGGCAGGACGCCCTTCACCTCACTGATCGCGATAACGGGAAGGAAGCGAATGAATAGCAGGAAGAGCATGATGAACATCCCGAAGGTTCCAAGGAACATCAGCTTCTCGGTAGTCGACGGGGAGTAATAGCCCCATTGGCCGGGAAGAAAATCTCGAGCCAGTGTCGTCGGAATAATCACGAATCGCTCAAACCACATTCCAAAGTTCACAAAGTTGGCGACGATGAAGACGACCCAAAGGTTGTGACGAGCCCATTTGAACCAGAAAATCTGAGGGGCAATCACGTTACAGAAGAACATGCAGTAGTAGGCCCATGTGTATGGCCCCGAAAGAATTCGGAGATGAAACGCATCCGTCTCAAACTTGTTCGCTCCGTAGTAACTGATAAACAGCTCCATGATGTAGGCGTATCCCACGATCGTTCCCGTGAGGAGAATGATCTTCGACATATTGTCGATGTGCTTGTGGGTGAAGAGGTCTTCCAAGCCGTAGAGCTTACGAACCGGCAGCATCAAGGTGAGCACCATGGCGAAACCGCCGAAAATCGCTCCCGCCACGAAATAAGGCGGGAAAATAGTCGTGTGCCAACCAGGAACCACTGAAGTCGCAAAGTCGAACGAGACCACAGAGTGCACCGAAAGAACCAGAGGAGTCGAAAGCGCCGCCAAGAGGAGATAGCCCATCTCATAGTGCCTCCAGTGACGGTTTCCGCCGCGCCAGCCGAGAGCAAAGAATCCGTAGAGCATCTTAGGGATCTTGGTTTTTGCACGATCTCGCAAAGTCGCCAGATCAGGAATCAGACCAATGTACCAGAAGATGACTGAAATCAGGAAGTAGGTCGAAACCGCAAACACATCCCAGAGGAGCGGACTCTTGAAGTTTTGCCAGATAGCGTTCGCATTCGGAACCGGCGCGAGGAACCAGACCATCCAGAATCGACCCACGTGAAATCCCGGGTAAATACCCGCACACATCACCGCAAAGAGCGTCATCGCCTCTGCCGCGCGGTTGACGGACGTCCGCCATTTTTGTCGAGTCAGGAAAAGAATCGCAGAAATCAGGGTTCCCGCATGTCCGATACCGATCCAGAAAACGAAGTTCACAATCGCCCAACCCCAAGCGACCGGCTGGTTATTCCCCCAGACTCCGACACCAGTCGAAACGAGGTAAACCAGCGTTCCCATGAGCAACCCAAAAAGCAGCACGGAAGGAACGAAGAGCACCCACCAGATAAATGGCTGTCGATTCTCGGTGATTCCGCAAATCCGATCCGTGACCCACCCCATGGAGCGTTGATTGAGCACCAGAGGTTCGCGAACGATCCCCTCCGCTTGGGACGGGTGAACGGAATTTTCGTCTGTATAGTTACCTGGCATCGTAAAAATTCAATCAGTGCATCTTGGAAGTCACCGTCCCGACCTTGTCAGCGCCTGGCATGAGAGGGTTCGGATTCTTGATCCGAGCCAGGTAGCTGGTCCGAGGGAGCGTGCCGATATACTTCAAAAGATCGTAGTTGCGAGGATTTTTCTTCCACTTCGTGATCGAATCCTTCTCGTTCTTGAGGTTACCGAACTGAATCGCATTCGCGCCGCAGGCATCCTGACAAGCAACCGTAAACGAATTCGCTTTCACTTGGTAATCCGCGGAATCCCGCGCCGCGACTTTAGCCGCAATTTTGGCAACATTGATTCGCTGCACACAATACGTGCACTTCTCAATCACGCCCCGCATACGCACGGTCACGTTCGGGTTCTTCTGAAGCTTCTGGGTCGTCTTCGCATTCCCTTCTGCCGGAGCGAGAGGCCCGAGGTAAAGCTTGTCGAGCGGACGCTTGTTGTAATCAAAGTAATTAAAACGACGGGCCTTGTATGGGCAGTTGTTCGCACAATAGCGGGTTCCGATACAGCGATTGTAAGTCATCGCATTCAGCCCATCTGGAGTGTGCACCGTAGCGTTGACCGGACAAACCGTTTCACAAGGAGCTGACTCGCACTGCTGACATGCCACCGGCTGTGGGATCATCTCGATGTGATCATCATCCACCTTGCGACGACCAGGCTCTTCGTCCGTCCCCTCAGCACCCGTAAGGTAATCAAGCACGCCGCCACGCTCGGAAACGATTTCCTTATCCTTCGGGCTGGTGAAATACCGATCCATTCGGATCCAGTGCATCTCACGTCCTTTCATAACCTGATCCTTGCCGACGATCGGGATATTGTTCTCCGCCTGGCAAGCGATCACACAAGCATTGCAACCAATGCAGGTATTGAGATCTACCGTCATGGCCCACTGATGAAGGGGGTCCACCCGAAAACCGTGCCCACCCAACTGTGGAATGATCGCGTTCTCGTCGTTGTTCTCCGGATTCATGTAATCCGGCCCCTTGTAGAGCGAAACTGTCTTCGGGATGTGATGGTCCATTCCCTGATGCTCAGCAAAATGGGAATCTTCCTCATACATTTCGAGGGTGCCCTCACGTGCAATGGCGCGCCCCTCCATGCTGTAGTGCTCAGCTGTCAAAGCGAGAGGATACTCACGCTTTGTCACCCGCAACGAAACGCCAGAAACGACGTAACTCTGAGCCACCGTCATGAGCGGATACACATTCGTGCCAGCACCCCCGCTGACCGTCTCCGAGGAGAGATCACCGTAGTATCCCAGCGCGAGACTGACCACAAAGTCCGCGTGACCAGGAGAGCGAAGAACAGGCACCATGACCCGACGCTCTCCAATCGTGAGTTCCACCATCTGGCCATCGTCATCGATACCAAGCTGCTCAGCGGTATAGAAGCTCATCAGAGCCGCGTTATCCCAAGTCAGCTTCGTAATCGGATCAGGAGCTTCTTGGAGCCAACCATTGTTCGCAAAACGGCCATCGTAAGTCGCTCCTCCCGTCGTCAGAACCACCTCAAACGCTTCTGCATGCGGAAAATCCGCAATTTTTACGCTGGAAGCATCCAATGCAACTTCGCCAGAAAAAGGAATCGTAGGAAGCTTTTTACCAGCGAGATAGCCGTCACGAACGGTCGCCGTCCAAGCATCAGAGCCGAGAGAGGCAAATGTCCTCTTAACCTCAGCAAGAACAGTTTCCTGAGTCGCCTCTGAACCAAGGAGAGATAGGAGAAATGCATTCTCGGACACCCCTCCCCAGAGAGGGTCAATCATCGGCTGCTGGATCGAATAAACTCCAGAAACACTGTTAAAGTCGCCCCAACACTCAAGGTAATGACAGCCAGGGACATGCCAAGTGGAAGCCTGTGCCGTCAGATTCTGACGATACCCTACATGAACAACCGTCTCCACCTTCCCAACGAGGGCGGGAAAATCCAGATCAGACGGAGCATCGAAAACAATATCTCCCTCATTAAGAACAAATAGCGTCTGGACGTTGCCACCATCAATCGCCTTTGCCAGGGAACCGATACCTTCAAAGGTCGGGAGCCCATGATCCACCACACTGACGATTGGACCGTAAGCACCCAACGCCTGATTAATCGCAGCAACGAGAAGATGAACCTCCTTGGAGTGGCGACCACCCGCAAGAACAACTGAGCCACTTTTCTCGGAAGCAAGGTCCTTGGCGCACTGCTGAATCCAATCTGCACTATAAACAGACGGAACGACCGTAGAGAGAACGCCCTCAGCCAAGGTTCCCAGCTTCGAGTCACCAAGAGCATCCGAAAGAGCTTTCGCGACCAATGCTGTCACGGGAAGAATCTGAGAAGCAGCAATACGGTAGCGATGATCTGCCTGACCTCCAGTCAGGGAAAATGCCGGCTCAGCAACATAGAGACGGCTCATATCCCCTTCAGGATCACGAGAAGCTGAAAACTCAGCCAGAGAGTCCTCGCCTACTGGCTCATTACCAGCGAAATCACAATCGAGAGATAAGATCCGCTTGGCCGATCGGAGATTCACAACCGGGACAGCGCCCTCGCCATACAACTCCGTTGCAGCGGAGCGAGCGCCAGCAGGCTGAAGCGCCTCGTAAGAATAAAACTTGGCACCCGGATACGCTTTCTGAACATCTCCGACGAGTCGATTCCGCGTAGGCGAAGTCGAATCCGAAATGAGAAAAGCAACACCCTCGCCTTTCTTCGCCTCACGAAACGGCGCAAGGAAAGACTCAGAAAAATCATTCGCTGCGGTTGGTTTTCCCGCCTTCAGATAACCGCGCGAACGATCCTGATCATACAAATCAAGAATAGAAGCTTGCGTGTAAGCACTCGTTCCACCATCGGAGGAAGGATGCAGGCGATTTCCGTCCACCTTAGTCGGACGCCCTTCGTAAGTCGTCGCTACGAGAGGATCGCACCCAATCCCCCCAACCCGAGGCTTTGCCGTAGCGTAGTAGAGAGCCCTACCCGGAATGACCCACTCAACATGCTCGTTGTAGGGAACCAAATGCTGAACAGGTCGCTTACAAGCAACTCCGAATCCAGCGAGAGCAGTCGAAGCTCCCATCAATTTCACAAAGCTACGCCGAGAGGTATCGTCCATCTCCATCTCAGCCGCACCTTGAGGGAACTCACGCTCAAGCCACTCCGAGAACTCAGATGACCCCTCCAATTCGCCAATACTGCGCCATTGGGAACGGGTTGATTCCAGCTCTTCAGGATGATTCCACTTTCGCTTCATGCAATTGTCGTAAAAACTCTTCTGGATCGATCAGTGGTGACACGAGGCACAGCCTTGAGGCGGGTGAACTTTCCAAGCACTCTGGAGATGAGCACCGATCACTTTCTCACTCCACTCCTTACCCTCATCCTGCTGCTTCAGTTCCGCCACAGGAGTCCCCGTCTTGCCAGCAATGTAGGCGTAAAACTCATCTGGATCCTCATCCTCCGCTGTCCAATCAAGGTTGGTAATTTCATCAAGCGGTCGAAGATTATCGCTCGGGTTGCGGTGACACTCCAGGCACCAACTCATACTGAGTGGCTTCGAGTGGTAAACGACGGGCATTTCGTTGATCTTTCCGTGACACTCGACACAACTCACTCCTCGATTCACGTGAACAGAGTGATTGAAGTGGGCGTAGTCCGGAACCTTGTGGAGTTGAACCCATTCGATAGGCTCCCCTGTGTAGTTCTCGTAATTCTCATCCATCGCTCTTCGCAATGGCTCCAATTTCGGCGAATCAGACTTCACCTTACCTGGTCCGTGACAATTCCAGCAGACCTGTGCAGCGGGGATATTGGAGTGAAGTGAATTCTCGACGTGAGTGTGACAATACCGGCAGTCCATCCCCAGCTGTCCAGAATGGAGACTGTGATCGAAAGGGATCGGCTGCTGCGGCATGTATCCGACGCGCGTGTGCTTCGGGGTCCAGGAATACCAAGCGAGCGCGACAACGCATGTTCCGAGCGCACCCGCGCAAATCAGAATCTTAACAGCAAGGAGGTTTGTCCACCGTGGAAAAATATTGCCCATCGTGAGAGAAGACGTTTCCCCACAACGGGGAGACGCTCCCATTTAATCGCTTGTGAAAAATTTCACAAGCGATTTTTGGGAGATTTTGGAGAATCTCCAACTCTAACGTGATAACATCACAGCGTTTCCTTACGCACACCCAAAAACCCGTTTTCTCTCGCATGAATTATAGAGCGTATTTTCAGTCGAAAAATGAGCTGAAAGCACTCAGAAGCTCTATATTTCAGACCGGTATGGAATAGCCGACCTAAGGACGGAATTGCGAAATCTGCCCGTTATACGGGTTGATCTGCAGGCATACATAGTTGTCGGGATCATTATTCTGATTAGCCCCTTCACCTTGCACCAAGGTGAGATACCAAGTGTCATCGCCTTCTGCCCGATACGGAAGATCCGTCGAGCCGTCCGGACGAAAACGAAAAGCAATGTAAGGTGTCGTTACGAGAGCACCGCCTGCACCTGCAGGAGCATTGTAAGTCCCTTCTCGAGGAGACGAGAACCCGAAACGCTTGTCGTTCTCGGAACCCTCTCTCCCTGATAGAATTGTACTCAACCCCTCATGGATGGCGACAGGCGCTCGAATCCTGAAAAACTGGCTCACGGGGATCATATCCCCTTCGTTGTTGAACTGGAACAACTGGAAAGCACGAAAAGCCTCCTCTGTCTGAGCAGCCGACTCATCGATCAAGTTAAAGAAACGCACCTCCACATCCGCACTCTTCGAAACAGCAAGCTGCTGGGCGAGCGTGAGCTGGTTCTCAATCAAGGTGCCCTCCCCGCTGAGTGAACTTGAGCCGAGCAGGCTAAATAGATTCGGTGCCGCAAAAGCAAGCAGCAACCCAACCAGCCCGAGAATGATCATCATCTCGATCAGAGAAAAGGCTCTCACCACAGACTTTCTGATACGGTTTTTCGTCAAAATTTTCATCTCAATTTCTCGTCCCAATTACTAATACTTGCTCCACTTAGCACTTCTCAGCATCACCATTGAGCTGAACACTTTGTGATTGATCTGTTGCTCGTTGAGCGAATTGATCAGAACCTGAACGTCCTCCTCATACTTATCCGTGTTCTTGAACAGCCCCTCATCGACAATCTCCGGCTTAGCTGTTCCGAACTCATTCTCAAGCTTAACCATTGATCCTTCGTCTATCGCAACCATCGTCACTCGAACCAGCGGCGGGACCTGTTGCGAAAACGATTCGGCACCTTCTTTAGGCTCGTTGGAATCATATTTATAGTCAGGGGCAATTTCTGAGAACGTTTCACTTCGGCCTGCCGCAGAACCGCTCGTCAACGAATCCCTCGGAGACACGATCAGCATGATGATATTCTCAGCCAGGGGGTTCAAGTGATACTCAAAATTCCCATCCCCGACATCCAGGCCCTGTTTGAACCACTGAGTGAAAAGCTGAGGGTCCCCCCCATTTCGCTCTTCAGCACCATCTTCGAATACCTGATTTGATTCTGCTGGCGGACGAAACTCCATCAGTCGGAATCGAAATCGCTCTGCAGCCTCCACAAAGGAGGGGCGGAATTTCTCGTCTCCACCGTAGGTAACAAAATAGCCACGACCATTGAAGAGATTGTTGAGATTTCGATAGGTAGAAGAGAATCCCAGAGGTGCCTGAAAGAAAACAGCTTGGCCAACCGGCTCCTGACTTCCCGCATTACCCAGCTTACTCGCGTCCATAGTCGCAAAATGGAGTTCGGAGGTTCTGAAATAGCGATCCACAAGTCCGTCGGAATCCTCATCCTCCAGATCCCAATAAGTATTGAGAGATGCCTGGCTGATATTCTTCGTCATCAAATCAAAAGCGACCCGCGCCTCCCTGAATTGACTGATTCGGCTCTCTGAGCGAGTCCAACTTTCCTGAACCTGATCAAGCAGGACAGTAAGCATTAACATGAGCACGGAAAGAATTCCCATGGCCACCATGAGCTCAATCAGGGAAAATCCCTTCGAAGTTGACTTAAAAAACGTTTTCATAAAATTCAGTTTCCGAAATCCTGCCCCATATCGACAACATAGGTCTGATAAGTAGCAATCGCAGAGCGATTGGCGTCTTCATCCCAATCAAAAGTTTCTGCCTTTCCGCCAACAGCTGCCACTTCCATGATGACAACTCGGAGCCGCTCATTCACGTTGCTATTCCCGTCAAAACTGACACCGGTGTATGAGTCGCCACCAACCGATTTGGGAACCTGCCCACCCGATTGATTTGGAACCGAGATTCTAGCTGAATAGATGTGGTCGAATTTGCCCTTAACCGAAGAGTCTCCTCCAGGTGCAGTACTTCCCAACTCCTCACCCTGAATATCGTAGTAGACCTCGACATCATCGTACGAATCAAGCCGATCAAAATCAGCCATCTGAATTTCGCCAAGAAGCTGCTGGTGAATACGCGCTTCGATCGCCATATCCCCGGCCTCCCGCATCGTGTCCATTCCCTGGGGAAGCATTCCGATCAAAGTGACAAGGGCCACCGAAGCGATTGCCATGGCAATCGTCACCTCGATGAGGCTAAATCCCGACTCCTGATTTGTTTTACCTGTTTTCATTAAACTGGGGCTCTTGAATTCAATTATGGTGCGAAACGTCGCGGATTAACCACACGATACTGATAGAACTCATCAATCACCGCACTATTATCAGTGGCAAAGTCAGGAAGGTTGGGATCATTCGGATCCACGAAACGCTCAACGATGGAAGACCCTCGGTATTCCGCCTTTACCGAGTCAAGCTCGGGCCGCCACTCGCCATACTCTGAGTCGGAATCCCGGCGTGCCTGTTTCACAACTTGAGCGCGAAAGTGAACCTTGTAGGTATTCGACTTCGTTGTGAGCCGCTGAACGATGTTGGCGTAGGGACGCTCCTTCGAGTTGTCCCCAACCAGAAGGTGGTCACTCCAATACTGACCATTCGCCATTTGTGCCGCCGTTGGTGTGTAACTGTTGATGCGCCCCTTGTTTGATGTGTAACCCATCCGGTCGGTCACCTCTTCACCGATCAAGTGAACTTCACAGAACTCAGTGGCCACCTTGTAGATATCCAGACCATTGTCGAAACGATCTTCAAGCTGTTCCAGAGTTTTGCTCTCCACAATAGCTTTACGCAAACGCTTACCCTGCAATTCGCCTTCATTGGGCCGCCACTTCCAGTGGTAACCTCGCCCTCGTCCTGAATTGTGCTTGTAGCTATTGCTCCACTCATTCGGGACACACAGCATGTATTCCGAGCGAAGTATACCTCTCAACGCAGTACTCCGATCGATGTGAAGGAACGGAACCAGCTCGTAGTTGATGTTCACCTTTCCGGAAGTGGAAAGAGGCTCACTGATGGCGTAAGGCTCCACCACCGGCATCCAGAACAAATCCATAATGACGTGGTCGGGCGGATCCTGCCCACCCTGAGTTTTGCCCGCGCCTGGGTGACTCTTAAATCCATTTCCGACCACGTTGGGTCGAAACAAGAACGTCTGCCAAGGCTTGTCCGCCTCAACTCCGGTAGGGAGAGACCCCAGCATCCCTGGGCCGGAAAGGATCCGGTTAGGTGAGAAATATGCAGGCCCCCCACTCTCGAATCGCCACTCCCGGTTAAAGTAAGGGAATTCCCCGTAGTCTCTGCGAAGCTCCCACGCATCAGTGAGTTCCCTCTGAAACTTGATCTTCAAAGAGTGCGTATTCCCTTCATCCGGCTTGTTGATATAAGGACCATCAATCATCAGGCCGTTCCCATTGTCGAAGTCGCCATACCACTGCACTTCGCTGGACTTTTTGACGCCAAAAGGAAGAGGATTTTTCCCTCGATATCCTTTCTGGAGACTCGGAATAATAAGGTAATCCTTCTCCACGGAAGCGCCTCTATACGGACCACCCGTTCCGCTTGTCATGGAGTGAGCCATTCGCTGCGAACCATACTTACGGTGCTCATCATAGTAGGTATCGCCCGACGAAATCACATCCTGTGCCGCGACGAGACGCGCATCGCCATGAGTAATCTCGACGGACTGAATCACGTCATTGCTACCAAAAAGATTTGGCCGGCGATGCACACTGATCTGTCCCATTCGCCCAATACCGCGCGATCCATTCCGCCCCTCTCGGACCCCTGCCTTGTGATCGTTGGTGACAACAAAAGGATTCCCAGGATCAACCGTCAAACTGTTGCGCTCCAGCGGATTGAAGCTGTCCCTCGCGAAATTTCCAAACTCGTTCCGCCATCCAGAATGATACCCAGGACGTCCCGGAGCATCGACAGAGAAGCCGTCAAAATCCAGTGTGATCGTCTGCACTTCATCATCCGATGCCAAGGTGGCCCTGGTCCCCTCCGAGGCGTCCCGGCCCGGAAAGAACTTAAACTCCACCTCTCCGCCACTGAAGGAGACATTCGTTCCAGTCACTTTGAACGGGATCGTTACGAGATCGTAGCGATAAGCCTTAACGACGTCAGAGGGATCATTTACAATATCCCTGTTAACGGATCCAATCGCTCCCTGCAATCGATCGTAACCTCGGTCGATAGGCGTCAGGCGTGCCTGCCCCCCGTGAGCACTGAAACCACCGCCCGATGAAGGCCTTGCATTTCGTATCACATCGCCGGGAGCGTTGATCATGAACTCAAATGGCATCAACCCTCCATAACGTCGACCACCCCAGGCAGAATCAGCCCAGTTCGTCGCCCAGAGATAAGTTTCACTTCCACTTCCAAAGCCATCCGACCCCACTCCCGAGTTATTCAGGAATCCAAGGAAAGGGACTCCTCCATCATCACCGGCGAAGTTAAACCCTCCGCTTGGAGTGATCTCGATTTCCATATCCGGGTTGATCGAATTCCACCCGATCGACGGGCAGAAGAGATTAAACAGGAAACAGCCCTGAACGAGACGCTCATTCTGTTTCAATCTTGTCTTGTCCGATTGAGAATCAGGTCCGAGGGAGGAGAGATTATACTTCGCCGCAGACGGTCCACTCAGAACAGCCTGCCGATACCGCTCGTCGAGAAAGGCAAGCTGCCAGTTCCAGTTCGATCGAACAAAAGCCGCTTCCAGCTCTCCAGGCACAGCCACCGGATCGGTGCCCTTCTTCAAATCCACCAGCCACTTAGGCCACTGCGCTTCCCAATCGGCATCGCCGATAGCCCCCTCATTACCATCATTTCGCTTCCAGGGAGGAATATTGAGAAACACCTCTCCCTGAGGGCGATCGATCACCTCATTTGGCCCCGACCGCTTGTCTTCCGTCAGACCTGGGTAACGCCCTACATCATAGTAGCCCTCTAACCCGGGAATCCCGGCAGTGATTGCGACCACCTGCGCACTGGCCAGACTGTAAAACCGACCGAATCCCTTGGTATCCCCAATACGAATGGGAACAACCTGCCCATGCCCCTTGAGACCGACGGTCTTGTTCCGATTATTTCTCGGATTGGTGTAAGTCAAATGATCGTCAGTATTCTCGTCCTGAAATGCCTCCAGGAAATCCTCTCTATACAGCGAGTCATCATGGAGATTCGCCATTCGAATATAGTCAAAGATTTGTGTCAGAATCTGCTTCTGCTCACCCGCACCGTATTTAGAGGCAAAATTGCCTCCAAAGCCAGGCACAACCCGATTCATGGCGTCGTCGAGATAGGCATACAACTCCTTGTTCCGCGGAATCGAATCGTAGTCGTAACGAGGATGATCGGCGTGCCTGCGACGGAAAATGTAGTCGTGAGGATTGTTGGTATCGGCTCCCCCAACGGAAGCACAATAGTGAATCAGGCGATCAAAAGGCGTCAGCTTCTTCTGATAATCTGAGGTCTCGGAAGAAGACTTCTCCGCATCATAAATGGGCCACATCGCAACACGAGGACGATTGAAAATATTTACTTCCGGAGCACGGCTGTAGGCCGTGACAAAGAACTTGGACCGCTCAAGATACTCACTCAACTCCTCGGGAGGGACGAATTGTCCGCTATTCCCATCCGGGTAACGGTGCGCGGTTCGATCTGATCTCATGATCATGTCATCGAGAGAAGGAAAAAGAGGCTCCGTGTCAGGAACGAGACCATTAGCCTCCTTAGGATCAAACGTATTGATCTTGCGGGTCCCTGATTCCGAACCGCCGCCAACGACGCGAGGAACCACTCCGTAAAGCATCTCCATCGCAATCTTGTTTCGAACGACATCAAGAACACCCGGCGCGAGCGCAGGACTCAGGTGAGTGGTGGCGGGATGACCAGGATAGCGCTGCCACTCTTTCTGGGCCGGCTGGAATCTTCCCATATCCATATCCATCTCCCCTCCTGCTTTGGGGATATCCCAGGCTAGACCGCCTGCATGAACATTGATGTTTAACTTGGAGCTTTCATCATCGGCCCAGAACGCGAAACGAGAGACGATCTGGTTCTTCTTTGATGGTGTCCCTGAACCCGAAATCGCTTTGAACTGAAAACCGCCAGATCCGCCAGACGCCCCTGAACTCAACACTCCGATCGTTCCGTCTGCTAGTTGATACAACCAACGGACGGGCATGGCGACATGCCCATCACGGGCCTTCGCTGCCGCAGCCGCTTTCTGACCAAAGGCTCCCTGCGGAACAAGCGTGGCATCATATGAGAATCCTTCGACCCCATCTTGATCACCATCGAGTTCCTTCTCCCATTCCGGAATATTTGAAGCCGTTGCGCTCACAATCGGGTAGTAGACCTTCTCACCGCGAATCACCGGCTCGTTCAAGTCGACAAAATGAGCTGGCTGGTCATTCCAGGAACCGATATCCGCAAAATCAGTACGAATCTGCTGGGGATCGTTCACCTTCATCAGGTCATCGGAATATAGTTTGTAGATCGCATCTACAGAACCCGTGTTCGTCCATCTCCGAATCGCACCGGGCTGAGATGCCCAAGCCTTATCAATCCCCACCGTCGACGCTTCCCGGATCTGGGCAATCACCATGTTCACCGCTTGCTCTGCGACCTGCTGAGCCTGAATCCCTTTAGAATAGGTATCCGAAGCCCTGTGCTCGCTTGAGGCGAGCGAGAAAAACGTGAGAACGAGGATTGTCAGCAGAGCCATCACTGTAAGAACAGTGATCAGCGCTACCCCCCTTTTGCCGGGAGGGATAGACCTTCCAATTGCGAGCTTGTCCGGGATTTTCATAAAGTTGTGAGAGTAGAGTTCAGAGAGGATTCTCTCGCCGATTCTCGATCGACGAATGTTTTACAATGTAAATTGAACAAAATACAAAGACATTACAAGCATATTTCGTCCAAAAGGGCAATTTTTTGGAGTTACAATGTATTTACATATGCAATTCTGCTTCTTTTTTATCAAGCGAAGAAGACCAAGTTTTCGAAATGAGAACAAGGAAAATCTCCTCACGACTGAAGAAAACTGGGGGTGGGGTTGCGCTTCTCAACCCGGAAAATCGTCCTAGCGACTCATCGCCTGAAGCTGCTCAAGCTCCCTCAGGAACCCCGGATACGAGGTCTCAATGCACTCGATCCCGTGAATGACCGTTTCGCCCGACGCAAACAAGCCTGCAATCGCAAAGGCCATCGCGATGCGGTGATCTCCCAGGGAATTGATCTCAGCACCTTTCAGCTCCTCAACACCAGTGATTTCCATTCCGTCCGCGTATTCCTCCACAGGAACTCCCATACGACGAAGACTTTCCGCTACAGCCGAGATTCGATCGCTTTCTTTGACCCGCAACTCCTTCGCATCTTTGATCACTGTGGTTCCTTCTGCGAGCGCAGCGGCGACAGCGAGAATCGGAATCTCATCAATCAAGGTCGGAATTTCCTCTCCACCGATCTCGGTGGCCCGAAGCGAACCACCGGTAATTTCGATGGAACCCATCGGTTCACATCCAGATTCATCCAATCGCTCCGTGATATGAGCGCCCATTCGAATCATGACACTGAGAACACCGATCCGGGTCGGATTCAGTCCTACATTATCAATCAAAAGGCGCGCGCCATCTCGAGCAGAGGCGGCCACAATCCAGAAGGCCGCGCTGGAAATATCTCCCGGCACCACAATATCTCGAGACTCAGGAGTCTGCCCGCCCCAGATGGACACCGTATCTCCTTCGCGAATATTTTTTACGAGAAGATAATTTAGCATCCGCTCAGTGTGATCTCTGGAGGGGTGTGGCTCAGTGACACTTGTTTTCCCTTCCGCACGAAGACCCGCCAACATGATCGCACTCTTAATCTGAGCGCTCGCTACGGGCGACTGATACTGGATCGGGGTCAGCTTACTCTTTCCCGAGATCTTCAGAGGTGCCGTGCAATGCTTCCCTTCCCCTCGAATTCGTGCCCCCATCTTCTCCAAAGGGAGTGCAACCCGATTCATAGGACGCTTCGTGAGTGATGCATCACCTGTGAGGGTCGTCTCGAACGGACAACCCGCGAGAATGCCAGAAAGCAGTCGCATCGTCGTCCCGCTATTCCCGCAATCGATCGCCCTGCCAGGGTCCTGAAACTCTCCTCGGCAGCCATGAATTCGAATGTGGGTTCCTCCTGATCCAAGATCTTCGATTTCTACACCCATTGCCGACAAAGCATTGCGGGTTGCTATGCAGTCTTCACTCGCAAGAAAGCCAGAGACTTCGCACGAACCATTCGAAAGAGCTGAAAACATCAGCGCTCGATGCGAGATACTCTTGTCGCCCGGAACCGAAAGCTCGGCTGAGAAATTCTTAACTTTTTTGACTCGTAGGTCCGCCATATAGGAACAAATAAAGGGGAAAATAAGCGGAAATCAGATCGAACTCCGAAGCTCCTGTGATCGGGACAGAAAACGCCGGAGTTGATCCCTGTCAAGCGAGTCGATCGCTGCTTTCCACGATTCCAGTTCGTGAATCAAGCTTCCAAGCTGGCCCGATAAAGCTTCGTGGTTGTCGAGCAGAATTCCCGTCCACATATCGGCCGGACCTGCTGCAACCCGAGTCGTGTCGCGAAATCCGCCCCCAGAATATTCCGCGAGAGAAGCGTCCCGGTCGAGAACCGAGCGGATCAAAGCCGACGCGACGAGATGCGGCAAATGACTGATCGCAGCAACAGTCTCATCGTGCTGTTTGGGAGCGAGCACGGAAGTTCGCCCACCCAAAAACGCCCAAAACGCTTCCAATCCTACAAGATCTTTCAGCTCTGAATCCGAAGCAGGTGTGAGAATGACAGCAGCACCTTCGAATAGGTCTGCCTCCGCGTGTTCAATACCAGTCTTCTCAGATCCAGCCATCGGATGACTTCCCAGAAATCGAGCCCCTTTGGCGGCCGCGAGGGGTTTCAATTCTTTCTCTACCGCAGCCTTGACGCTTCCGACATCAGTAATCAGCGCCCCCTTTCCGTCCTCCCACGAAGACATCTTTGAAACCGTGGCACCCATCGATCCGGTCGGCATCGCGAGGATCAGAAGATCCGCACCGGAAACGATTTGATCCAAATCCGTAGATGCCTGGTCGACGAGCCCTTCGTCCGACAGGATTTGCTCGACCGCTTCTTCACGCCTTGCCCAAGCGCGACGCTCCACGTGAGGAGCTCTGGCCTTGAGGGCGCGAAGAATAGAGCCTCCGATCAGGCCAGGCCCGAGGACCGAAACGCACTGGAAGGGTTGTTCCCGCTCCGTGCTCAGGGTACTTTGAAGTAGATTTTCTTCCCAGGATTATTGGGATCTGGAATCTGAACCTGGGTTCCTCGCTTCAAAGGCTGACCCGTTGGATTCCCGGACGAGTCGTACTTTTCGATCGAAATTTTCCCCAGGGATGAGTTGCTACCCGGCAGAGTAACTACGAGCGGATTTCCCGGAACCTTGTCCGCAAACTGCATTTCCACAGCAGACGGAGGACCAGAAGGTTTAGGCGGAGCAGGAGTTTCGGGCTTATCCCGGTTTCCAAACACTCCTCCCGTGTTTCCACCATTTTCAATGTCACGGACGTCTCTTGGCTTAGGCCGATCTGGTGCTGGAGCAGGCGCTGGAGCAGGCTCGTTTCCTGAGTATCCAAAACGACCGCCCGTATTTCCACCTTGCCCCGGAGGCATTGGGATCTCATCGCCTGGCTCACCATACTCAGACAGAGGAATTTCCGCAGGAGGCTCGAGTAGTTCTGGATTATTACGTGATTTGCAGGCTCCGAGTCCGAGGGAAGAGATCATAAAAACCGGCAACAGTCGGCAAAGCAAAGAGTTCATAGGTGGCGAAGAAGGAGCTTTGAAATTAAGAGAGATCGACGAAATTTTTGTTCGTTAACCCGCAGAATACTCGATTTTCAGCTGAAATCTATAAAAAATCCGACCTTCACCGCGTGGAAGCAGGATCGTTGTAATTTATCCTAAAATTTGCAATCCTGAGAACAGGCCTTCAACTCTTCCAGTTCTCAAGAATTCGCTGGACTTGCTCGCAACCACCAAGCCCGATAGCAGTGTTCATAAAACGATAGAGCAAGGGAGGAAATGACCAGAAGGAGCCGGTATATAACCGGCACATTTTCGACGTCGACAAAGAAAAAGTTACTATTTCTTTAACTCTCGAAAGTCCCCTCCAGTTCGGCGAATGATTCTCTTCCACTCTTTGGAATCTTCAGGCTCAGGTTCGAAAGCAATAAATTGAACCGGCACATCCTGGCGCGCTTCCTCTTCGATATTTTCGACCGCCTTTCTCAGTTCGTTATACGGAATATTTTTGTAAGAGCTTCCACCGCCAGGGCGCCACTGAAAACTGGCATCTGAGATCAGGAAAATCAGGTCAGGACGCATCTTCGCGGCACGCTCAAGTACACCTACAACACCCGTGAAATTACTCACCGCACCTTTCGTCGCGGCGCTGAGTCCACCACTGGTAATCCTTGTGTCCCCAGTTCAAATCTGGGTCGAGCCACTTTCACTCTCAACGAGTTACAAAGACTTGCCCCCTTTCGGGGCTTTCCCTTTGCCATTTTTTTGCCACTTCTGAGGGTTTAGAAAGGGCGTTTCCCCTAAACCAGTCACCGGATCGAGACGGCTAGACCTTTACGGGTTCTCCCTGCAGAATCTCCCATTTAGGGTCGCGTTTCATCCTTTTACTGCAAATTAATTGTATTAGCGTCCACCACTCAAGAGGACAGAAGGTTTTTATCGGGGCGCCGGTCCTGCGGGGTTTGAGGGGGCAAACTCCGAGGGCGTTGGAGACTGCAGTTGAGCCGGCAGCGCAGAAGTACAGGAAGGATTTGGAGGAAGAGAAACTCACCCGCCGCAAGTTCCGCACGCGCTCCCTTCATTTGGCCCACAATACTTCCCGCGCTTAGTATTCCCGAAATAGCGGCAAGTGCGATTGTGGCGCTTGTTACCTGAAGTGTTGAGCCAATGGAGGGCGGCTGGCTCTTCGTTTTGTGTGGCCGACGGAGTGTTGGAGGATGGAATAACAGTTCTGGCTGCTAGTTTTTTCTCAGCAGCATTGCGTTTTTGAAGAACTCGCCAATCCCATGGAGCCATGGGATTCCAATCTTGCCAAAGGCCCACCTTTCGGTTCCGAGCATTCACTTCAGCCTCAGCGAGTTCACGGCTGGTAGAGTATTCTTCGTAGTTCCACGCGAACCCATTCCGAACAAGTTCCAAATTTACATTAAGATGGTCTACGAAAATCCAGCCAAGTGTGCGCTCGTATTTATCGGTCCCGATCACACGAACTCGGACAATTTTTCCGAAAGTAAGATCACTAAGCGCGACCTTGGCGTTGTTCCCGTATTCCTGGCCGAGTTCCGGCGTATCAATCGATTCGAGACGGACTTTCAACTGGCGGTTCCCGTCGACTAACAGGGTGAGAGAGTCTCCGTCATGCACGCCAACTACCCGACCCGATACCCACTGCTCCTCCGCCACTGACGAACTCAATGCAGTCATCGCAACCGCTATCAGTGAGATGCGAAATCTCTCAAAGGCGGGAGTTGCAACACTAGCTATCGTGCGATTATTCATAGGAATTTGCTTTCTCAAAGGTTTTTTTCGGGGCGCCGGTCCTGCGGGGTTTGATAGGCACGATACCCGGCAGCAGCATCAGGCAGACGATGACGTTTGGCAATCTAGGATGCATGTTTTCGCGGCAAACAGTATCTAATCACCGAACTGAATCCGTTAGCAAAACGGTAGCCTTCTTCCCATGCTACTCGAGATTTTTTTGGCTTCGGAATTAATGTATTCAGCGCTTATTTTGTTCTCCTCATCTCCCGCTCCTTCACCTCTTCCGCCTCGCCGTAATCTACGATAAACTTTTCCAACGCCTGCTCGGCAGTCTCAAAATCACTCCGCGCGAAAGCGGCGCGTCCTCGCTCCAGCAACTGGGCCGGACCTTCCGATTCGATGACCGGTGCATCACCGGACTCCTGCCCTCTTCCGACCGAGATCGACACCAGAAAGACCGCCAGCAATGCGGCGGTGGCTCGGTGAAAGGTTGGGGTCATAATGGGAAGCGGGAAGCAGGATTCTTACCTCCATCAATGTCAAAAACCATCCCTTGGTCAATCCAGAATCACCTTGGTGACAGATTTGTCAGCCGACAGACAGTCTACAATGTCAATGTGCCTATCACGAACACAAGGCCTGCAACTTTTCCAGAACAGGTGGAACGTGCTCGTATGGGTCATGAGGCTCTTCATATTCCAGAACGACATAGCCAGCATACCCTGAGTCCTTGAGGATTCCGATGACCCGCTCGAGATCAGCCGGTTCTTTCCCGCCCGCGACCTTAATCTCTGTCTTCAACTGAACATTGACTGCGTAGGGAGCCGAAGCCTCCATATCAGCATAAACGTCGTCGGAAATGAAATTTCCCGAGTCAAGATTCACACCCACGAAAGGAGACTGAACAGCCTTTACAATCCGCAGGAGGCGATCCGAAGTTGAAATACTGTCGTGATTCTCGATCCCGAGGAAAATCCCCCTCTCCGCAGCGTAGACTCCGGCTTCTTCCAGCGCTTCGATGGCATTTTTCTCGGCATCTTCTCCCGAGATTCCTTTCGGATGTTTTCCTGCAAAGACTCGGACATGAGGCGCCCCCATGACTGCCGCATGATCGATCCACTGCTTCACATAAGTCATTTGCTCAGCCCGCTCAGAAGAGTCTTTCGGATGAGAGAAGTTGTTCCCAACTGCAGTTCCTGAGATGACAACACCATTCACATGGGCCTCCTTGCGGCAGAGAGCCAGATGCTCCGTGGTGACTTCCGGCGGGAAAAAGTAACTTGTCAATTCTGCTCCCGCTACTCCCTGCTGAGCGCAATAGCGAATGAAGCCCGACATATCCATGGCGGGACTGTCCGTATTCAATTTCCCATTCGGCTTTCCTTTCATGTAGGCAAACTGATTTCGGAATGAGTAGGCTGCTAAACCGACTAGGAGCCGGCTTTCGACACGCTCATAGGGCTCCGTTACCGCCCAGGCCTGACTACCCAGGGCACCGACCCCAGCTACTCCTTTGAGAAACTCTCTACGATTTTTCATCTGTCAGGATGTAACCGGAAGCTGGATGAAACGAAAAGGGAAATCTTTCCGCAACGCAGCCATTCGCTGCCTCTATCACAGTGACCACGCTCCGACTTCGATGTCATCTCTTCACACTATTGCAGAACCACTCGACGGGCCACGGAATGGGCACGACGATTACTCGATGCTTTCACCCGCCAGAGACGATGACGCTCTCGATCAAGCTCGAGAGTCAGTTCACGATCTATCGGCCCGTCCAAATTCTTGCGGCTCCGAAGACTGAAAAGAAAGCAGCACTGTTGCCGAAAAACGAGAGGCGAGGAGCGCACAACAGTTCCCTGAAGGATTTCCGGTGTGAGGAGTCGACTCGTGGACTGAGGTAAAGACATAAAAGCTCATAAAAGCTCATAAAAGCTCATAAAAGCTCATAAAAGCTCAGGAGAATGTCTCCGTAATAAACATGAGGAAGAATCCCCCACCTCAGCAAAATTGTAAGGCCATAGTCAGAGAACAGGTCAGCTGCCGTATCCCGTCGGGTTTTTCACGTGCCAATCCCATGCAGATTCGACGATGGATCGGATGTCTGGATACTTGGGATCCCATCCCAGTTCGTCCCTGATTTTCTGACTGTCGGCAATGAGTGTAGCAGGATCGCCCGCTCGTCTTGGTGTTATTTCCGCAGGTATCTCATGCCCTGTGACCTCACGGGTCGTTTCGACCACTTCTTTGACGCTGAAACCGTTTCCGTTGCCCAGATTGTAATGAAGAACCTCCTGCTCCTGCAGCGCTTCCAACGCGAGAGCGTGAGCCTGAGCCAAGTCCGCAACATGGATGTAATCACGCACGCAGGTTCCATCGGGAGTGTCATAGTCATCCCCAAAAATCTTGATCTGATCACGCTGTCCGAGCGCGACCTGCAGCACGAGCGGAATCAAATGTGTTTCCGGAGTGTGATCCTCTCCCCTGACTTCGGTGCACCCTGCCGCATTAAAATACCGAAGCGCCGCATAGCGAAGGCCTTTGGTGATGTGAGCCCAGTGCAGAATTCGCTCGATAAAATACTTCGACTCCCCGTAGGGACTACCCGGAACAATTCGCTCCTCGGCAGAGATCGGAATCCGTTCCGGGTCATCAAACAGATTAGCAGTGGAAGAAAGGATAAACCGCTTCACTCCACTTTCCATCCCCAACTCCAGAAGGTTTACCGCATTCTGCGTATTCGTTCCCAAATAGAGAAACGGCTTGTCCATCGATTCGCCCACCATGGTGTGAGAAGCGAAATGCATGATCGAGTCGGGAGACGTGGATGAAAAGACGTCCGCGAGAAACTCTCGATCCGCCAGATCGCCTTCATAGAACTTTGCTGCCGGATTCACCGCAGCTTTGTGGCCCATGTAGAGGTTATCGACCACGACGACATCATGCCCAGAAGCAATCAGTGTATCCACCGCCACACTTCCAATATACCCGGCTCCACCGGTCACGAGAACTTTCATACAATCATGGAGTTACTTCCCGATCGGAATCTGGGTCTTGCGCAGAAAGAACGCAAGGGGTAAATGGGCCTTTGGTTCCTGGAAGAAGTTTGCGATTCGGAGCAGCCCCTCACAATTAAAAGCCCAAGCCGACTTCGGAACCGCTGCGCCAGCCATCGCTTGAGCCGGTCTCGATCCATTTAACTATACTCCTAGGCCGCGGATCTTGCGGGGCGATTGGCCATACCTTGATCGATCCCCCTTTCTTTCTGTTGTGAGTTTGAGCCCATAAATTGAAGGGACTCCGCCACCACACGGAGCTTGGACCTGTTTTGACCCGATTGAGAATCGACCCAGGTATCCAATTGCAGGCGTCCTTCCACCAGAACGCTGCGACCCTTCGAAAGATATTGAGCAGCATTTTCCGCTGTTTTGCCCCAGACTGTCACATCGACATAGGTGACCTCTTCCTGCTTCTGCCCCTGCTCGTTGGTCCAATTCCGATTCAATGCCAACCCAAGTTCTAACACTGCGGCTCCGGACTTGGTTCTTTTCAGTTCAGGATCACGTGTGAGATTTCCAACAAGAGTAACGCGATTATAACTGCTCATGTGAACACATTTAATATAGAATGTTCATGTGTGCAATTTATTTTCCGCTTAGTTTTTCGATTTTAGTTTTTCTCCTGCCGCTTCGTTGCCAAATCATCACAAATTCCGACCTCGGGAATCCCGCGAATTCGGATTTGCGAGACCCCATCACTCGGGGATAGGTTTTACTTTCTTTCACGATGTCTCCCGATCCATCCCCTTTCTCCGATTTCTGTTACCTTTTCCTGAGTATCGTTCTGGAAGGAGCTCCCTTTATTCTTCTCGGAACGATCATTTCCGGATTCATTGATGCGTATCTTCCTCCTGGCCT
The DNA here is from genome assembly GCA_965657775.1 of Verrucomicrobiales bacterium. Lineage (GTDB taxonomy): Bacteria > Verrucomicrobiota > Verrucomicrobiia > Verrucomicrobiales > DEV007 > Arctic95D-9. The sequence continues at coordinate 161,393 of CBFHPY010000003.1, read as the reverse complement.
GATTGATCGCTGGCTGCCAAAAAACAAAGCTCTCGCCGTGCTCTGCAGCGGACTTCTCGGAGCGGTTTTCCCAGTCTGCGAATGCGCTGTTGTTCCGGTGATTCGCCGACTGATCCGGAAAGGATTGCCAGTTTCCTGTGCGATCACCTACATGCTTTCGGCTCCGATCATTAATCCGATTGTTGTGATCAGCACGATGAAGGCCTTCTCTTCATCAGTCGGGCAATTTTCGATTCGACAAACCGAGACGGTGGAAACCTATGGCCCTCTCTTCATGACTTCGAGTCGACTTCTCATCGCATTTATCGTGACGGTGGGAGTTGGATTGATCGTACTGCGAGTCCGCTCCAAGTCGATTCTGCGGCCCCAGATTTTGCCGAAGAGTGATGGCGGCGAAGCCGAGGAAGTGGGACACGGATCCAATGATGTAAATAGATCCGATCGACTCGTGCTGGCCATGAGAACATCGATGCGCGATTTCTTGGAGACCGCGATGTATTTCACAATCGGTGTCGCCATCACCTCTGTTTTCAAAGCTTACGTTACAGAAGATTTGATCCTGCTTTTTAATCAGAGTGAGGCCACTGGAATTGGACTGATGATGGTCTTGGCATTTGTCCTGAGCCTTTGCAGCACGTCCGATGCATTCATCGCAGCCAACTTCCCAGTTCCGATCTCAGCTAAGCTCGCTTTCCTCGTTTTCGGACCCATGATGGACGTAAAACTCGTCTTTATGTATCTTTCCGTATTCCGATCACGTTTCGTCGTTATTCTGGCCATATCTTTGGCCATCGCGATTGGCATCCTGAGTTACCTCTGGATTCGTCTTTAAACTCCAGCTCCAACTGAAATGAAGAAATTTCTCCAGATTCTCTCCATCCTGACCTTACTCACTTGGGGAGTCCTTTTCCTCTACTTCTACGTGGATGGTCGAATTGAAAAATTTCTCGATCCCAGCTTCCGTTTGTATGCCCTGCTCTCGGGTATCGGAATGCTTCTACTTGGAAGCTTCAACCTCCTGAACCGCAATCGTGCGGTTGGCTTATGCACACACGACCACGCTCATGGAGATGCCTGCGATCACGATCATCATCACGGTGAATCGGGACACACCCACTCTCACGACCACGCCCACGCCCACGGTGAAGACCACGACCACTCTCACGACCACTCTCACGACCACTCTCACGACCACTCTCACGACCACTCTCACGACCACTCTCACGACCACGCCCACGGTGAAGACCGCAATCATGACCACCTCGACGCGTATGGTCCGGCTCACTCTCACGATCACGACGACAGCAACTCCGGAGTTCTTTTCTCGATCCTTGTGCTCATCGTTCCCATGCTTTTCGCAACGGCTTATTCTCAGGACCAGTTCAGCACTGAATACCTAATGAAATGGGGCAAAATCGAACGCCAGATGATGCAGAAGCGGATTGCTGACAACGAAGCGGCACGGCAACAGGAGCTCGGTTCGGTTTCTCCCAATACGAACCCCTACACACGAGAAGGAATCGAAGGAGAAACTCCAACCGAGGCAGATACGCCTCCCGATCCAGGCGCCGATAGCACGGAAACGGAAGAAGCTGACACTTGGGCGACGTTCACGATTGAAGACCTCAAACAGATGGTTCCCCAAAGTGACGCGGGTGATTTCCTTCTCGACGTCCCTCAAATCTTTTATACGGCTGGAGACCGCGAGCTCATGGAGGTGATGGAAGGCATCCCTGTCGAAACGACAGCTCAGTTAATGGAAGAAACGCTGAACAACCCGAACAACACTCGGCTCAAAGCCTTTCGATTGTTCATCGAATGTTGTGCCGCGGATGCGAGACCTCTCTCGATTCCAGTCGACTTCGGAAACACTCCCCCAGGGTATACCGAGATGGGGTGGTATCGGCTTTATGGTAAGCTCCATTACTCTCGCGAAGGGGGTGAAATCCTGCCGATCATTCAAATTGAGAGAATTGAGGAAACGATCGAGCCTACAGACGGCCTGATCTTCTGAAGTCACTTAGCGCCGATTGTTACAATCCCAACTCGATCCCCGCCCCCTCGCCTTTCGACTTGAAGCCTCTCGGTTTCTTAGCAAAGATAGCGAACCATGTTAATCCCCTTCGTCGCGGCAGGAGCCCCGCCCCAGTTTGATCCATCCGCAACCGGATCCTGGACCCTCCTGATTGTTTATTTCTGCGTCGCCATTGGAGTCAGCTTCTTCTGCTCCGTCTGGGAAGCTGTCATTCTCAGTGTCACAAATCCCTACGTTGCCAATCTCAAGAAAAAGCGTCCCAAGGTAGGCACTCGGCTCGAGGACCTGAAGAATCGGATCAGCCGGCCTCTTACCTCGATCCTCACGCTTAATACGATTTCGCACACCGTCGGCGCGATGGGGGTTGCTTCGCAAGTCTCTGCGTTGGGAGGCGGAAAGTGGGATGCCCTTGCCGGCGCTCTCATGACAATTGCGATTCTGATCGCATCGGAAATCATCCCTAAAAATCTCGGCGCTCGCTACTGGAGATCCTGGGCTCCCTGGGTCAGTCTCTGTCTCGTCTGGCTGGCAAAAGGGATGACTCCTGTAGTCTTGTTCATCGAGCTGTTCAGCAAAGGCCATCACAGCGAAGCATCATTCAGTCGCGATGAACTGAAGGTTATGGCCGAACTTGGCACCCGCCAAGGCAAGCTGAAGGAGGACGAGTCTCGCATTCTCGAAAACTTGCTCCGCCTGGGAGAAATTTCGGTCCGCGAGGTGATGACTCCCCGAATCGTCGTTTTTGCACTCACCGAAGATACGACCGTTCAACAATATCTTGATCGCCATAACACTTCTCCTTTTTCACGGATTCCGATCTACAGCGACAATCGAGATGATATCAAAGGATTCGTGCTCAAACACGACATTCTTCTCGCTGCGGCCAAGGACCAGTTTGATCTCGAATTGAGCGAGCTCAGTCGAGAAATTGCAGCGATGCCGCAGATCACGAAGCTCACCGACGCGTTCCAGCACCTCGTTGCGAATCGTCATCATGTCGCTATCGTCCTCGACGAATACGGCGGTCTTAGCGGCCTCGTCACGATGGAAGACGTCGTCGAGACGCTCCTCGGGCTTGAAATCGTCGATGAGGCGGACACAAGAGAGGACATGCAGGAATTTGCGCGGAATCTCTGGATGAACCGGGCGACCAAGATGGGTCTTGAAATCTCTGAGCCTGCTCTAACCGAGCCTGAGCCAGACACTCCCGAGACAGAAGAGAAGTGATCCCAGATCTTTCCCTCACGGACAGAAAACTGAATTCAGGTATTATCTTTGTCGTCTAAAAGAGACTGAATTTCTGCGGCGAGATCTCGTCCTGCCATTTCCCCGAGAGTCTCTAATTCTTCTCGCAATACCCTCCAAGCGGGTTCGCCTCCTTCCTCGGCTCGTCCACAATGGGTACGGCAGGCAAATCCGTCATAGTCCTCGTATCTCTGCGGGTCAGTCGCCTCGCTGTAGAGAGTCAACCGCGGCTTGTGGTCGCTACCGGCAATGATTGAGAGTGGGTGCAACCAACAGGTCAGGGGTTTGAAATGCCACGGATGCAGCCCCTGATCCTGAGCCCAGACCTGAAGTCCACAGCGAGCGTCTGGAAGAAGAAAAACGCAGCTCGTTTTCGGAAAATGAGGGGGATAGTCTGATATCGCTGCCCGTTCCGGGGCGGGGCGGGTTGCTGTTTTGGGACCCGATGTCACATCTCTCCACTTTCCATAAACGACGGTCTGCTTTGGGAGGGCAAGCCCTTCACGACTGAGCGCCTCGCCTACCTCGCTGCTGCAATCCCGAACAACCCGAGCTTCCTCGGAAGAAAGGTAGACGCCATCATGACAGCAGGTCCCACGACACCTCGATAGTTCACACCTCCGCAGAGGACGGGAAAGCGCTTCGACATCGAGAGACATTTCTCGAACCATGTCGGCAAGATTCTCTCGGGACTGGGGAAAGCCCGCAATTGCGTGAGTCATCAATTCGTCTTCAAGGGTGAGATTCTTTAGAGTGGAGACGTCTTTACCCAATTACGGCTCCCTCTGCCATGCGTTTTTTCTTTTCCCTCATCCTTCTCCTGCTTCCTTCGCTCGGAAAAAGCGGCGAACTTGATTTCAATCGCGATGTTCGCCCCATCTTGTCAGACAAGTGTTTTAAGTGCCACGGTCCCGATGCAAAAAACCAGAAGTCTGACTTCCGCATCGATACCTTTGAGCACGCGACTACTGATCTGGGCGACTATTCTGGAATCGTTCCCGGAGATCTAAAGGAGAGCGAAGTGCATTGGCGGCTTCACAGTGATGACTCCTCTGACGTGATGCCACCTCCGGAGGCGAAGATGGCCCTGACGGCGGAAGAGATTCAGATCCTTGATCGATGGATAGAGTCCGGAGCAGGCTACGATGCACACTGGTCGTATGTTCCAATTCCGAATGAGATTCCAGTTCCTGATGTTAAAACAGACTGGGGGAAGAATCAGATTGATGCATTCATTTTCGCTCAACTCGAAGACGCTGGCTTCACGCCTTCCGAAGAAGCTTCACGAGAAAAATGGCTTCGAAGAGTCACTCTGGATCTAACCGGATTGCCTCCAACGATTACCGATCTGGACGCCTTCCTCGCGGATGCTTCTCCTAAAGCCTACGAAAAAGTTGTCGAAAAACTCTTCTCCACCGATGCCTTTGCGGAGCGACTTGCGACCGAGTGGCTTGATGTCGCCCGTTACTCCGATACCTATGGATTTCAGGTCGACCGTGACCGTTCGGTGTGGCCATGGCGTGACTGGGTTATCCGGGCATTTCGCGAAAATCTTCCCTACGACGATTTCATTACCTGGCAACTCGCCGGGGATCTCCTCCCGAATCCGACCCATGATCAAATTCTCGCGACGACTTTCAATCGACTTCATTCTCAGAAAGTGGAGGGGGGAAGCGTGCCCGAAGAATTCAGAATCGAGTATGTCTCCGATCGCGTGCACACCTATGGCACCGCTTTTCTCGGCCTGACGATGGAGTGCTCTCGTTGTCACGATCACAAGTACGACCCCATCACCGCTCAGGACTACTTCAGCCTCTCTGCCTACTTCGACAAAATTGACGAAGCGGGTCTCTACTCTTACTTCACACCTTCCGTTCCCACTCCCACCCTGTGGCTTCCCAATGAAGAGCAGGAAAAGGAGCTCCAATCGGTTGAGAAAGAAATCGTCGCAAATCAAGACCATCTCGATGCTCTTGAGACGACGCCAAAGTTCGAAAAATGGAAGAAGAGCTCCAAATCAGAGATTCCACTCCCCCAACCTATCGCCGCTTTTTCCTTCGAAAACAGGGAGGGCAATCAGTTCCCGAATCAGGTGGAGAAAGGAAAACCCGCCAAAACCAATGGCAACAATCCCTCAGTAGCAGGCAAGTCCGGGGAGGCGGTCCGACTTACCGGAGACGATGCCCTGACACTTCCGGTAGGAAATTTCACCCGTGATGATCCGTTTTCGATTTCTCTCTGGATGCAAACTCCGGATCTCAAATCACGTGCCGTCATTCTGAGCCGATCCAAGGCATGGACGGATGCCGCGAGTCGCGGATACGAACTCCTGCTCGAAGACGGGAAACTGAGCGCGGCCCTGATTCACTTCTACCCGGGCAATGCGATTCGAGTTCGTGCCAAAGAGCCCCTTTCGATTGGACAGTGGAAACATGTCACGTTGACCTACGATGGATCGAGCCGTGCCGATGGAGTTTCCCTCTACGTTGACGGTCAGCCTGTCGCCGTTGACATCGTTCGAGACCATCTCACCCGGGAAATCACCGGAGGCGGCAGTGATTCGATCGTCGTTGGACAAAGGATGCGCGACAATGGATTCAAGGACGGGCTCGTCGATGAACTGAGCGTTTTCAATATCGAGATCTCTCCCGCAGTGGTCTCGGCGATCGCTAAGGGAGAACCCTCCTTCGTGCCCGATCTCGATCACTTCATCGGCACCGTCGATGAAGAATCGCTCGAGCTGGCAGCAACACTGAAGGAGACCCGAAAGAAACGAAGCGCACTCGTAAAGAAGATCCCCGAGATCATGGTCATGCAGGAAGCCTCCCAGGCACGGCAGACCTATCTTCTTGAAAGAGGTCACTACGAAAACCGCGGCAAACCTGTCAGCGAGATGACTCCTGCATTTCTTCCGACCGCGGAGGAGGAGCTTCCCCCTAATCGACTTGGACTCGCGAAATGGACAACCTCTCCCAGGAATCCGCTGACCGCCCGAGTCACTGTCAATCGGTACTGGCAGATGCTCTTTGGCACAGGACTCGTCGCGACCTCGGAAGATTTTGGAAGCCAGGGAAGTTCGCCGAGTCACCCCGAGTTACTCGACTGGATTGCGCGCGACTTCATGGAAAGCAAATGGGACATTCGCCATCTCCTTCGACAAATGGTTCTCTCGGCGACTTATCGGCAGAGTTCCGAGATCACTTCAGGAGAGACGGTCGAGAGAGATCCGAAAAACACCCTGCTCTACCGCTTTCCGTCACCTCGAATCCCTGCCGAAACGATTCGCGACAATGCCCTTGCCGCATCGGGACTCCTGACCGCAAAGATAGGCGGCCCATCGGTGAAACCTTACGATATTGCCGTTTCTTTCAAGCCCTCCAAGATCAGCGGTGGAGCCGATCTCTATCGACGCAGCCTCTACACCTACTGGAAGCAGACAGCCCCGGCTCCGCTCATGACGACGCTGAACTCATCGAAGCGGGACGTCTGCCGAGTCCGTCTCGAACGAACCGATTCGCCACTGCAGGGACTCGTTTTACTCAACTCCCCTCAATTCGCGGAAGCCTCTCGCCATCTCGCCAGCCTGCTCGTTGAAAAACATCCTGACGGAGAAGAGAAATTGATTGAAGAAGCGTTTCGTCGAATCACGAGTCGGCATCCGGATGACGAAGAACAACGAATTCTAAAAGCGCTCCTCGCTGAGCAGACCCAACATTTTTCCGAAGCTCCGGAAGAAGCTCGCCAACTCATTTCCGCAGGCGCTTCCCCTCCCCCGGAAACATCCAATCCTGCCCAAGTTGCTGCCGTAACGACCTTGATCAGCACCCTCTTTAACTTCGACGAGTTTGTCACAAAACGCTAGGCCCCTACCCGCTTACCCCTATGAACATTTGCACTGGATTTGATTCTCCCCTCGGCATGAGCCGGCGTGCCGCTCTCGCCGGATTCGGAGGAGGGCTTGGTAGCCTTGCTCTCTCTCAAATGCTCTCGGATGCGAAAGGCTCTCCTGTCTCATCGCCACGGTATCTGACCGGATCACCGAAAGCCAAACGCGTCATTTTCCTGTTCCAGGCAGGAGGGCCATCCCAGATGGACCTGTTCGACCACAAGCCTCGACTCAGAGAGGAACAAGGCCTGGAACTCCCGGATTCGATTCGACAAGGCCAACGCCTAACCGGAATGTCAGGGAATCAGGCAAGCCTTCCGCTAGTTGGCTCTCCATTCACTTTTGCCCAACACGGAAACAGCGGGCAATGGATGTGTGATCAGCTCCCTTACACCTCTAAGATCGCCGACGACATGACGGTGGTTCGCTCCATGAATACGGAAGCCATCAATCACGGTCCGGGCGTTACCTTCATGCAAACCGGATCTCAGATTGCAGGACGTCCCAGCATCGGGTCGTGGCTTTCCTACGGGTTGGGATCCACCAATGAAAACCTCCCTTCCTTTGTCGTCCTTGTAACGAAGGGTAAGGGCGGACAACCACTCGTGAGTCGACTCTGGGGAAGTGGATTTCTTTCCGGAAAACATGACGGAGTTCGATTCCGTCCTGACAAAGACGCCGTCCTCTATCTCAACAACCCGGAAGGAATGGATTCGAAATCTCGACGGATCCTTCTCGATCGCCTCGAAGAATTGCACCTTCATCAACTCGCGAAATCCGGCGATTCCGCTCTCGAAACGCGAATCGCTCAATATGAAATGGGATTCCGAATGCAGAGTTCTATCCCTGATGTAACTGATCTCTCTCAGGAATCAGACGCGACCTTCGAGCTCTACGGAGAGGACGCTCGCAAACCAGGAACCTTTGCCGCAAACTGTCTCCTTGCCCGACGTCTTGCAGAGAAGGACGTGCAGTTTATTCAGCTCTACCACCAGGGCTGGGATCATCACGGAGGTATCCCCGGCGGCATCAAACGCCAGTGCAAAGAAACAGACCAGGCTTCCGCCGCCCTCGTGATGGACCTGAAACAACGTGGCATGCTGGATGATACTCTCGTCATCTGGGGAGGAGAGTTTGGTCGCACGAACTACTGCCAGGGAAAATTTAATCCGGCCAACTTCGGTCGAGATCATCACCCCCGGTGTTTCTCCATGTGGATGGCCGGAGGCGGAGTCAAAGGCGGCCACACTCACGGAGAAACGGACGAGTATGGCTACAACGTCATCAAAGATGGCGTTCATATTCACGATTTCCACGCCACTCTTTTGCATCTTCTCGGCATCGACCACGAACAGCTCACGCACCAGTATCAAGGTCGCCATTTCCGACTCACGGATGTCCATGGTGACGTCGTGAAAGATATTCTGGCATAGTGGCGGAAGCCCGAACCACGCGGGCACTCTCGCCTTGCCAGACTGCGATGGATTGCTCACCCTTCGAGAAACCAATCCACATTTCTCGACCATGTTTCGAATCCTCGCTGTTTCCGTTCTTCTACTCACGACCTACGCACAAGCGCAAGAGAAGAAGTGGACTCCACCACCGGCAATCGAGTTGGTTGAATTGATCGGCAAAGACAATCCACTTGCCGCGAAGAAGATCCGACAAAGCTGGGGAGAAAAGGGACTCGCCACCGGGAAACAACGCTGGATCGAAGAAACGACCCTCCTTGTTGCGGTCACCTCGGATACTCCCGTCTCTATCAGCACGACGAAAGGTAAAACACTCGGCACTCTTACGAAGCTCGATGACAAGGGACTCCACGCCTTTGCTCAGACGATGGCGAACGGCACCGCATTCTCCTATCAGCTAAAGAACGAAGCCGGCGAAGTCGTTGGAGAGAACACGGTCAAAATCGAATACTACCCTTACCCCGACGCGTCCTTCCCCCAACGAGGAGTTCCGCAAGGTAAGCTCTATCCTCACACGTGGACAAAGTCGAAGACCTATCCGAAAACCGAGCGCGAGTTACTCGTCTACATTCCGGAGCAATACGACGGCTCAAAGCCCGCCTCTCTGATCGTTTTCCAGGATGGACTTCGTCACGCAGACAAAGAGAACAGTGGAGGATTGCGGGCACCCATTGTTTTCGACAATCTCATCGCGGTAGGAAAAATGCCGGTGACGATTGGAATCTTCATCAATCCAGGTCGTCTCCCCGATCAGCCCGCAGGCAGCAAGCCTCGCAATCGGAGTATAGAATATGATTCTCTCGGCGACACGTATATTAACTTCCTCCTCGATGAGATCATTCCCTACGTGACCGAGAGTCACGCCTTGAAGCTCAGTGACGACCCAGCTCAGTGGGCCATCGCCGGAGGGTCGAGCGGATGCGCCTGTGCATGGACGGCAGCATGGGAACGTCCCGACAAGTTTGGAAAGGTGCTTGGATGGGTCGGTACGTTTGTCGACATTCGCGGAGCGAATGCGTATCCCTCGTTGATTCGAAAAACGGAACGAAAACCGATACGAGCCGCGTTGCTGGGTGAGTCCAACGACCTCGACAATCAGTTCGGAAACTGGCCTCTCGCCAATCAGCAGATGGAATCGGCGCTTGAGTTTGCAGGCTATGACTATCGATACTGGTGGGGTCCGGGATTTCATGGAAGCCGACACGCGGCAGTCATGTTACCCGAAATGCTAACCTGGCTTTGGGAGAAGAAATGAAAGCGTCATCACTCTCCCTCCTTCTCGGGTTTGCCTTTCTCCCACTGCTTTCCCTGGCGCAGTCAGCCACTCCGGTCTGGCTCTGGACCGAAGAGGAATCAAACGATCCGATTTCGTTTCGCCATGAGTTTGGTCTCGCCTCGATTCCCGAAGACTGCACCCTGATCGTTACCGCTGATTTTGCCGTAGTCGACGTTCTCGTGAATGGAAAACGTGTCGGAGAAATTGAGGCGTTCGATCCTGTCAGGGAATTCGCAATCTCTGATCATCTCTCAGCAGATGGCCTCAATACTATTGAACTGATCGCCCGACCCGTCGAAGGCCCATCCGCAGTAGCGGCCATGTTGCGTTTCACAACCGCGGAAGGGAAGATCACGGAACAAGGAACGACGACCGAAAACTGGAAGGGTCCTTCGTTGATGGGAAAAGGAAATGTTCTCCCCGCTCGATGGGCCCTGAATCGCCTTCCTGATGTCGCACCGTCAGCCGAATACAATCAGTGGAAAGAAGCTCTCGAGGATCCCTCTGCAAAATCACTCTCCCCGCTTCCCGACGGATTTTCTCTCACGAAAATTCATGATGCTGCGGCCGACCAAGGCTCATGGGTCAGCCTTGTCCTCGATCCAAAAGGACGCCTTATCATCGCCAAAGAAGATCGGGGGCTCTTGCGACTCAGTCTTTCCGAAGACTCCCGTCAGATCGAAAAAATTGAAGTGATCAACGATGAATTAGAAGAGTGTCGCGGTCTCGTATTCCGAGGCGAAATTCTCTACGCGAACGCCAACGATTCAAAAGCCCTCTACCGACTTCGCGATACGACAGGTGATGACTTATACGACGAAGTAGTTCTTCTGCAGGAAACGAAGGGGAGCGTGGGGCACGGGAGAAACGATCTCAGTCTTGGACCCGACAGCACGATTCACGCTATCCACGGTGACTCCGTCGATCTTCCTGATCGAACCGCGCAGCTCCTTCCTCCTGAACCAGGAAATCCAAAACCGCTTGGCCACTGGCTTTCCATCGGGCCTCAAGACAATGACTGGATCGTGCGAGCGAGCGGGCTCCGAAACCCATACGGAATCGACTTCAATTCCGATGGAGAAGCCTTCACTTACGATGCAGACAACGAAGGTGACGTGGGGCTCCCCTTCTATCGCCCCTCCCGGATCAATCACCTCGTGGAGGGAGCCAACTATGGATGGCATCAACGACCGGGCAATACTCGTAGTGTCCCGGTCTATGCTCCAGATTCACTGCCCACCACCTTCGATGTCGGACGAGGTTCTCCGACTGGAGTGAAGTTTGGAACATCCAGTCAATTCGGTGATCGTTGGGAAGATACACTCTTCGCCCTCGACTGGGCCTATGGCCGTGTCATCGCTGTCGATTTGATTCCGCGCGGCGGGAGCTACTACGGCAGTGGGAAAGTTTTTCTTGAAGGGCGCCCCCTCAACGTCACTGACATCGACTTCGACGATCAAGGAGCCATGCTGATCATCACCGGAGGCAGAAAGACACGTTCGGCCCTCTATCGAGTCACTCGAAGCGCTCCAGAGAACGCGACCCAGAATTCACTCTCCACTCAGCAACGATTAAGAGAACACTTTTCTGAAAATCAGCGAAGGCTTCGACGAGAAATATTCCTCAATGATGACCCCATTCTACCCGAATCAGTTTACTGGAATCACCTCGGGAATCCAGACCCCTGGATCCGTCATGCCGCTCGCATTCACCTCGAAAAGCGCCCGTTTCAGGAGTGGCGATCTCAAGTCGCAAAGGCAGAGGGAAGCCTCGCACAACTAACGGGACTACTGGCACTGTCCCGGCAAGGTTCCGAGACCGACCGCCAGAGAGCCGTGAAGGAACTGCTACGCCTGAACTCAGATGCATGGCGACGAACTGAAAAACTATCCTACCTCAGGATCTGTGAACTCTGCCTTCCTGCCCTTACCGATCCTTCGACGAAGCAGCAGGTCGCCGAAACCGCACTCTCGTGGATTTCTACCCCCGATGCTCCAGTGACCCGAGAAGCAGTTCGAGTCCTCGCAGAACTCAACCAACCAGGAACAGTTTCGACAGCACTCACTCTTTTAACTCTATCAAAAACACAATTCGATCAGTTGTATTATCTCGAAATGCTGAGCCGATTGACCGAAGGATGGACCCGCGAAAGTCGCAGCCGGTTTTTCAAATTGCTTGGTATTGCTCGCCTCATTTCCCGCGGTGATAGATTCATGCCTCCATTCTTTGCCGCAATTGAAAAGGAAGCTCTCAGTTCTATTCCTGCGGAAGAACATTCCGAGTGGACTTCTCTTCTTAAACCCGCTTCCCAGAAAAATACCCAGTCTCCTTCTCCACGTGAGTTTGTAAAAAACTGGAGCTTGTCGGACTTTGCCGATCAGGACCTCACTTCTGAATCCGCCACCTCCTTTGCCGCGGGAAAGAAACTGTTCGAGGCGGGGCTCTGCCACAGATGCCATACCTTCGGCAGCGAAGGAATTCCAGTGGGCCCGGACTTGAGCCAGGTAGGCAGTCGCTTTTCAGCCCAAGACCTCCTCCAGTCTATTCTCGAACCCTCCGCGGTGGTTTCTGAAGTGTATCAAAACGTTTCGATCGAAATGAAGAATGGAACCGCTGCGACTGGTCGGCTCGTTCGAGATGATTTCAGACAATCGCTTCTCTACCTCTCGACCAATCCTTTTTCGCCAGAAGATTTGACCACTATTGCAAAGGGGGAAGTCACCCAGATGACTCAATCAGAAACATCGCCAATGCCACCAGCGCTCCTTTCTGGATTTCAGAAAGAAGAAATCATCTCCCTGCTTTCATGGCTTCGTCAGGGTCCTCCCTCAGCCTCAAAGTGAGGAGCCTCGAAAACGATATCCCACCGCTTCAGATCGAGAAGATTCAACTGGGCGAGGAGAGAAGCGGTATCGAGAATAGACCGCGACCAAGTCAGCATTTCATTATCCCAACGGAGAAAGAAACTGAAAAACACATCGGTTTCCCTCTGTGAAGCACGGTGACGCGCCGCAAACCGAGCATGCCCTGAGCCCTGCCCATCAGAGCCAACAACGTCAACCACCGTGACAAGAATCGGATCAAATACATCTTCAAATTTTGCAACAGTTTCCAGCCAACCCAACTTCCCTTGGACACCTTTCCCCCAGCCTAGAAACTCGCATTCGGGGTCGATTGAATCGATCGCGTTCTGGCGATTTGAAGGACTCCAAATTCCTTCTACCCATCGCCTGGTGAGAAGAGCAATGTCGTGGGAATTGAAATCGCTTTGCTTCATCAGCTGACTCTTAGTGCTCAGGAGTTCCTTTGGCGAAGAGATCACCATCACCGCGGCGTTTTTGAAAGGGAGCACTCTCGACGACCCCATAAACGATCTCACGAAGTGTCGCTCCATGAGTTTCTATATCGGCGACGATCTTATCGACCGTGGGCGCATCGTAATATTCAATTCCCCTACCGACCGAATAAGTCAGTAATTTTTCGGCCAGAGCTCGATGAAAATCACGATAGCGCTCCGTCGCCAGGATCTCACTTAATTCTTTGGCACTGCCAAATTTCTCACCCGTCATCAATTTGCCCGCAGCATCAATGGGTTGCCCCTTGAAGGTTTCTCTCCAGAGCCCAACCGGATTGTAGTTCTCCAGCGCAAGCCCAATCGGATCCATCCGAGCATGACAGGAGGCACACATTTTCTGTTTGGAGTGGAGAGCCAGTAGATCGCGAAGCGGGAGGTTTCTGTTCTCTCCTTTCGCAGCCTCCTCAAGCGGAGGAACATCAGGAACCGCAGGTGGCGGTGGAGTGGCGAGGAAATTTTCGAGAACAAACAAGCCCCGTTTTACTGGAGACGTCCGAGTGGGATTAGAAGTCACTACATGGAAAGTTCCCTGCGAAAGAATCCCGCCTCGCTTTGAGTCTTTCGGAAGATCGACTTTTCTCATGTCGTTGCCTTTCACCCCTTCCACGTTGTACCACTCTGCCAGGGTCTGGTTAAGAAAGGTGTAGTCTGCCGTCAACAGCTCAGTTGCAGGCTTATTCTCACGCAGAATATGAGCAAAGAACTGCTCGCTCTCCGCCCGCATCGATTCTCGAAGCCGCCCACTGAAAGTGCGACGAGCTTGACCTAAGTCTTTCACTTGAAGAACTGCCCTTGTATCGATGTGAACCGTAGGGACATCGCGAGCCATGAGCCATTGCCCTACGAAATTCTTCACAAAGCGATTCGACTTGTCGTCTTTGAGCATGCGATTGATCTGCTCGCGCAGTTGGGACCGCAACTTGCCCTCACCTGCAAGTCGGAGGAGTTCCTCATCGGGAAGCGAGCTCCAAAGAAAATAGGACAAGCGCGAGGCGAGAGCGAATTCGTCGATCTGAACGACCTTACCTGGATTATCCGGCTCTGGCTGAATTTCGGCACGCATCAGAAATCGAGGGCTGACGAGCACTGCCGTGATCGCCTGAGCGATGCCATCCTCAAAACGTTTCCCCGGTTGCATGTCGACCTCACGGGCCATCGCAACGAGACGTGCCACCGTCGAATCGTCGATTGGACGACGAAAGGCTCGCGTCGCGAAACCGCGGAGAATTTTCTCCCGATAGGGATCTCGCGCCCTTTCGTCGTCGGATGGTGCTCCTTCCGAGAACAGGTAGCGCACATGATGGGGATAGTCTTTCTGACTCCCATCGAGTGGGCCTCGAATCCGAATCGACTCTACGTCGACGCCGAGTTTCTTTTCTCCTTCTGCGGGTGGCTCTCCCGTATCCACGGAGATCCAGAGCGTCTGGTCTCGCCCTTTCTTCAACTTGACCTTCGTCGTGAGAGTGAGTCGCTTCGAATTGTCCCAACCCAGCTTTCGAGACGTGAGTTCCTCATCGCCTTTTCCCAACTTCAACGTGGCGGAATGAGATGTCGCTTCGTTGGAACCCTTGATTTCGAAATCGACTCGCAAATCATATTCCCCATCAAAGTTGACCCATGGTTTCGATCGCAACGTTCGGGATTGCTCAAACGGCATCCAATCTACAGACCAGCCTTCATCCTTCTCACCTCGAAACGATTTAACATCGAGCCACTGCTCTTGAATCTCAGGTCCATCCGTTGGAACCGCTTTTGCAACGACCTGCTGCGCAGCCTCAAGGTATTTCTCCATGAGGAGAGGTGAAATGCTGAGAACATCACCGATCGTATCAAACCCATATCCTGTATCGTCGGCCGGTAGAATGTCATTCACCGAGAAATCGATTCGAAGCAAATCCTTGATCGTATAGCGATACTCTTCCCGATTGAGCCGACGAATCGTGACGCGTCCTGGATCGGGATCCTCGTGATTGATTTTGAAAACCTTACTCTCGATAAAGGCGAGGACTCTCTCACGATCTTGATCACTCAGCTGATCCTTATCTGCCGGAGGCATCAGGTTGCTACGAACGTTTTTCCAAGTCTCGTACCAGACGTCAAAATTCTCGAGATGTTCACCGAGGTTGTCATACTCGTCCATCGCGAAGTCCCCCTTGTCCATCCCGTCGCCATGACAGTCGTAGCAGAAGTCCATCAGGATAGGCTCAATCTTCTCAAATTCCGCAGTCGCCGAGGCGCCGGCCGCTACCGCGTCGGTTGACGAAGCATTACCCGGTATACTCACCACGGAGGCTAACCCCACGGCTGCGCGGAGGCAGATAAAACCACTGAGCGAATGGAAAAAGGATTGGGACAAAGACATCACGGAAAGAAACTACGAAACGTAACAGGCTAAGTTACTGCGAATTCTTATCAATTCATCCGGCGTAAAACTGGGAGCCTTACTTGGCAAAAGTAACGAATCGGAGCAGGTCCTCCCGCTTCAGTTCCCCGCTGATTCTAGCGGAGACCTCGGTCTCTCCCTCAGCAACGGAAACAGAAGGAAAAACTACCTTGGTCTCTCCCTCCTTCAAAACTCCGGCATGAGATTCTGTCCCTATCAAGAGCGTTATCTCGCGTTCGCCTTGCAGTGAATTCTCCCAGTTCACAGAGACCTGGAAAGGTCCTGAAGATACGAAGTCCACCTGCCATGCACCGCCAGTCCCCCATCCTGCTGACCCGGTCGGCACTCGCCAATCCTGGATCGAAAGATCAGTTGTCTGTTCGGAATCATTTCCAATCAGAATTCGAGGTGGAGCATAATTGTCCTTCCTCGTTGATGACACATCCTCGAGCCAGGCCAGGTAAGCGTCTTTGAGCTCTTTCAGTTTGCCCGGATTCTCCTCCGCGAGATCATTTTCCTCTGCCTGATCTTCGCGAATCTTATAGAGTTCAAACGGAACCTCCTCGACGACAGACTCGCTCCCGAATCCTGACCCTCGAACCAGTTTCCAATTTTCTTCTCGGACTGCAAAGTGATGAAATTTCGCAGGTAGGTTTCCGCGATGAGACTGAATGAAAATTCTGCGATTGTCCCACTTTCCACTCGTTCCTTCCAGGAGTGGCAACACGCTTCGACCATCAAATCGATGATCAGATGGGGCTTCGACCCCAGCGGCATCTAGGATCGTCGGCATGACATCAATATGCGCGGCGATTCGATCACTCTTGGTCTTCGCAGAAAAACGCTCGGGCCAGCGAGCGTAAAACATCGTTCGAATCCCTCCTTCATGAACTCGCGCCTTCATCCCGCGGAAAGGCCCGACATAACGCATTGTATTCGGCCCGTTGTCCGTGAAAAACAGGACCAGCGTTTCATTGATCTGCCCGCTCTCCTTTAGATAACCATCCAGTTTCCCCATGTTCTGGTCGATATTCTCGATCATCGCAAAGACCCGCGCGACGGTGTCCTTGTGCTTCTCGGAATCGTTTCCGGCCAGTATCGGAGACAGATCGACCGACTGGTAGTGAGCGAGTAAATCCTCGGGGACGTCATGGTAGGGACCGTGAGGTGCGTTGGGAGGAAGATAGACGAAGAACGGTTTCCCCTCTTTCTTCGACTCTTTCATAAACTCAATCGCGGCATCAAAATAGACATCTGTACAATACCCTTCCGTCTGCACCTCTTCTCCATTGTGAAACAAAATGGCATCAGTATAGCGCCGAGCATTCTCGATCGGTTCTGAGGGTTGCGCGAGTCCGCCACCGCGGTGGATCAGGACTTCATCAAATCCCTGATCTTGCGGGCGCAATGGGTAGTTATCTCCGAGATGCCACTTCCCAAAAATTCCGGTCGCGTATCCGGCTGATTGGAGAGCTTCGGCAACGGTCCACTCCTCTGGCTCCATCATCGACCTCCCTTTGAAAGTATCGATGCAGCGAGTCCGGTAATTGTATCGCCCTGTCATCAAACACGCTCGAGTCGGAGAACAAACCGGACTGACATAGAAGTCAGTCAATTCCGCGGCTTCTGAGGCCAATCGATCTAGATTCGGGGTGCGAATGACGGAGTTTCCCGTCGATCCAAGATCTCCGTAACCCATGTCATCGGGCATCACGATGATGATATTGGGCCGACCTTTTCCCTCGTCCCCGTGAGAGAGCGTGGTCAAAAATGCGAGGCAGAGGAGAAAACAAGTGAGGGGTTTCATGAGCAGATAAAAGCTCGGCAATCGAGCATCGGCAACCGTCACGCCTGATTCAGTGTTCGTCTGCTAGCGCGGTTACGCTGATTCAGCAGTGGAAGGCCAGAAAGTGATCTACTTCAGCGCCCGAATCGACAAGCCCTGCAGTCGCCATTGCCCGGGTGTTTCCGATCCATAATGCGGAGCACTACTAAGAACCAGAGCCTCTCCTTTCCGCACCACCCCGATGTCGCTAAGCACTCCAGACTGATCCTTCTGGTCGATATCACCATCCAGACAATAGATCGCAAGCGGAGCCCTGTTGCCGACCCGATAGAATCCTCCGCATGTTCCATTTCCTGCGATAATGGCAAGATTCTGGACGAGGACATCACGATCAAATCGCACCGTTAGAGTCTCGCCCCCTTCAACCTGTTTGAATTTTCCAGCAGAAACCCCGAGCCCTCGAGGATTGGCATGGGGAGTTCCGTCCGAAACCTCGATTTCAACGATGACCCCGCCCTTCTTCATCGAAAGTGTCTGATCAGCAATGGTCGCATCTTTCGGAGTGGACCCGTCGGGCGCAGTGAAAAGAATCTCGGCGCTTTGCTCCGTCGAGATTTCCGTCATTCGATGACCGCCCTGGTTTCGGTGCTTTTCTGCCAAATCAGAAAGGTGGGCTACGAGCGGCTGGAGTGCCTCCTCGGAAACTCGGTTATTCTGCTCTTGTTGATCCGATTCCAGATCGTAGAGCTCGATGGGACTTGCCTTTCCTAGACGAAGGAGATCCGCATCAAAAAACAACTTCCATTCCCCTTCCACAGCCTGCCCCTCAATCTGTGGAGAATCGACTCGAATCGCGGAAACTGCGGGATCGCCTTTTGCCTCTTTGTGGTCATGAGCAAAGAGCGGAGGTCGCTTGATGATTCGTTCTCCTCGCCAAGCAGGAAGTATGCTGAAACTGTCCTCGGCGCCCTTTTCTCCCTTTACCAGATCCGGAAGAGAACTTCCGATGAGTTCAGCAAAGGTAGCGAACATATCCGTCAAAACGATGGGAGTTTCGTTTGTCTCACCAGAAGTCGACTCGTCGCCATCTCCGATCCCCCCTGCGTCCCAACTCACGATAAAGGGAACTCGGTGCCCCCCCTCGTAGGTCGACCCTTTGTGACTACGAAATGGGCCGCTCGCAATATCGGTGTTCTTCTCCGCCCCATTGTCGCTCGTAAAAACGACCACGGTGGTATCGATCATTTTCTTACCGGGATGACGAGGGTCGTCCTCGGATTCCAGCCAATCAAGAAAACGCCCGAGGATGAGATCATTCTCGTAGATGAAATCGTGACGCAAATCCATAGGCTCGCCTGATTTTGTCCGAGAGGCTCCCCGGCTCGGCTTCCCAGCGATCGCGACATCAGGGGTGTAGGGACCATGATTTGAAGGTGAGGGGTAGTAGAGAAAAAATGGTTTTGTCTCGTTTTCTCCTCCGGAAAGATGAGAAGAAAGATACTCGATCGCGAAGTTGGAATGGCGGCTCCCCAATTCACTTAGGACATAGGCCGCATCGCCGTCTTTCACCAATTCCTTCCCACTCCCAGTCGCTCCGATCACGGTTCGGTCGTGAAGATGTCCCGGTCCTGTTGTTTGCTTCACGCCTCCCTTTTTCTTTCCCGTTCCCGAAGCATCTGGCCCTGACGTGCCATGAGAACGCGAGGTGAATCGAGCAAAGTCAAAACCGTGATCAACGGGAGTATCAAAAAGAGGCTGAGTCAGGTCGGCATCATCCCACTCAGCCGCTGGTGAGCCATCCTTCCTTCGGTAGCGAAGTCCGACATGCCACTTTCCAGTCATCGCGGTTCCGTATCCGGCATCGCGAAACAAAGTTGCCAGAGTAGGCCGATCGCGCTCAATCATGGGGTCACCCTGCGCCCCAAAGAGCACCCAGTGCTTAAGACGATTTCGCCACGGATACCTTCCAGTCAGCAAACCATAGCGCGTTGGCGAGCATCGGGACGAGGGAGTGTGAGCATCAGTGAAACGAACTCCCCTGCGAGCCAGCCGCTCCATATTCGGAGTCGCGACCTGAACCGAATCAGCATTCCCCGTAAAATCCTGAAAGGCACTCGTATCGCCCATCCCCATGTCGTCCGCCATCATGAAGATGACATTGGGCTTTTCGATCGCGGTCGCGATGAGCGGAAAAAGAAGAAGGGCAGAAAGAATAATACGAACGTTCATAGAGCACTGGAAAGGAACCTTACGCTCAGTGCCAAGTGAATCGCCAATCCTGTATAGCGAGGACAATTTTCAGAGGAATTCGGGCACGAACTGTCTGAATTCAATCAGGCGAGCAATTCCTTCACGACATGTCCGTGCACGTCAGTGAGACGGAAATCGCGTCCCTGGAATCGATAGGTGAGTTTCTCGTGATCGATTCCGAGTTGATTCATGATCGTAGCCTGAAGGTCATGCACATGAACAGGTTTATCAGCAACTGAGAACCCGAGCTCATCACTCTGACCATAATCGAGCCCACCCTTAACACCACCCCCAGCCATCCAGACGGTAAAGGCGTCCGGATAGTGATCCCGTCCAAGAATCTTGCTTTTCGCGGTTCGACCTTCGCGGAAAGGAGTTCTTCCAAATTCTCCCCCCCAGACGATCAAAGTGTCTTCGAGCAATCCTCGTTGCTTCAAATCCTTAATCAGGGCCGCTACTGGTTTATCCATCGTGGCACACTTTTTAGTAAGTCCACCGGTGATCCCAGTATCGCTTCGAGTTCCGTGAAAATCCCAACCCCAGTCAAAGAGCTGCACAAAACGAACGCCAGACTCGACGAGCCGACGCGCTAGGAGGCAGTTGTTCGCCAGACTCGCTTCACCTGGCTTGGCTCCATAGGATTCCAGCGTGCTGACTGACTCCTTGGAAATATCCATCACTTCGGGAACAGAAGCCTGCATCCGATAGGCCAGCTCGTACTGCGAGATCCGAGTGAGCGTTTCGGGGTGCCCCATCTCCGCCACCTGCGTCTCATTCAAATCGCGAAGAGCATCGAGCGTTTTCCGGCGCATCGATCGATCCATCCCTGATGGATCGGACGAATAGAGAACCGGATCTCCCTTGGAACGGCATTGCACTCCCTGATAGACCGACGGAAGAAATCCGGATCCGAATGAATTTTTTCCTCCATTCGGTTGCACGCCACTGGAAATGAGAACGACAAATCCCGGGAGATCTTCGTTCTCCGTTCCAAGACCATAGGTCACCCACGACCCCATCGAAGGTCGACCTGAAATCGGGGAGCCAGTGTAAACCAGCAACTCAGCAGGAGCATGATTGAATTGGTCGGTATGCATGGAGTGCACCATGCAGAGTTCGTCAGCGACGCCGTGCAGATGAGGAATGGCATCGGACAGCCACATTCCAGACTCTCCGCACTGAGACCACTCACGGGGTGACCCCATGAGCTTTGGTGTGCCTGAGGTGAAGGCAAACTCTTTGCCCTTGATGAACTCATCCGGGCACTCCTGATCCGACCGCTTGTTGAGCTCGGGTTTGTAGTCAAAAAGATCGAGGTTTGGCGGCGAACCCGTCATGTGCAGATAGATGACCCGCTTCGCCTTGGCGGGAAGATTCGCTTGCTTGCCCTCGTTCGCTGACGCCGAGTCGGCAAGAAGCGATTGGAGTGCGATGCCGCCCAGCCCGGCAGTCGAATTCCGTAGAAAGTGACGGCGGGTGTGGTGCTGAATATTTTCGAGAAACGGGTTCATTCTTTTAGCGCTTCAATAGCATTTCATCGAGATTAAGAACAACGTTGCCGACAATCGACCAAGCGGCAAACTTGGCGTAAACTTCCTGCCGTCTTTTCAGTTCCTGTTCGGCTCGAACGGCAGGGTCGACTGCCGTTGGTTTTTCTCCAGAAGCCTCCTGAGTTGTTTCAGGAATTTCCCAATGACTCTCCGGCAACGGTCCGATCGGTTCTTCCGCCATTTTCTTCGCCTCGTCTGGAATGGGAGAATAGTGAGCCATGGCTTCCTCATACAACATGACGAGTCGGGACACCTCGCCCTCGGATGGCTCGCGGATCAGTGTCCTTCGAAACTGATCTCGAATACGAGCTCTTACGTCTCCTTCTCCGCTGGCTGCAGCACGCCCCCAGGCCTGTGCCGCTTCAACATAGACGGGATCGTTCAAGGTTACGAGCGCCTGCAATGGGGTATTGGTCCGTGATCGGCGCACTGTGCATACCTCTCGATTCGGAGCATCAAATGTTGCCATCGACGGATAGGGGCTCGAGCGACGCCACGTTGTATAAATCCCTCTCCGATAACGATCCTCCCCTTTGCTGGTGTCCCAGTCTGTCTTGGATCCAAAAGCTGCCTTGAGACCGAGCTGGGGTTGCGGGGGGTTAACCGGCTGACCATGTCGTTTTTCGCTTAGCATCCCCGCCACCGCGAGAGCCTGATCTCGAACCATCTCCGCCGAAATGCGGAACCGGGGGCCCCGCGCGAGATACCGATTATAAGGATCTTCCTCCATCGACCGAGGCGTTACTTTCGAATCCTGCAAGTAGGCCTCGGATGTCATGATCAACTTGAGCAATTTCTTCCGGTCCCAACCGTTTTCGCGCAGCTCGACAGCAAGCCAGTCCAACAGCTCAGGATGACTCGGAAGCGTTCCCTGCGAGCCAAATTCCTCACTCGTCTCGACAATCCCGATTCCGAAAAGTTGCTCCCAGATCCGATTCGCAATCACACGAGGAGTCAGCGGATTCTCGTCATCAACCAACCACTGCGCCAGTGCGAGGCGGTTAACCGGGACGTCCGAAGGTAAATTGTGAAAGACAGCAGGAACTCCGGCGATCGCCTTCTCGCCCAGGCTCATATAGCTCCCTCTCTGGTGTATATGAGTTTCGCGCCGCTTGTCCTCCGGCAGATCCGCCATCACCGGCACCGTCGTCAAGGGTCGAACTGCCTTGAGCTGCTTTTCGAGAGAAGCGAGTTGCTTGCGTTCATCATTGAGTGACGAAGCGACTTCGAGAAACTTCCTTGCTAGATCTTCTTTCTCCTTCTCAGAAAGAGTTTCTTTCCGGGCGACGAGACGACGCAGCGGGTCCGGAATTCTCGCCCATTCCGAGATCACCTTTTCATCAGTGAAAGAAAGCCGGAAATGGTGCAGAAGGTGATCCTCGAATTTGGAGGATTGATCGAGAACCAACTCCAGCGTTCCCGACTTCTCGGCCAGAGGCTGATCAAGAACGAGAAGTAATTCTTGCGATTCTCCCGTTTCCCCGGCAATGGCCCAACCCGTCTTCGGGTCCAAATTTCCCGTTACGGTAGACGAAGCAGGGAAACCTTTTTGTTCGTAGCTGGCACCAGCAAAAGAGAATGAAAGATTGCGATCCCCTGTCAGGAGAATCTCCTTGCTCGGGGAAGGAATTCCACCAGGCTTCTCCACCAGCACCTCTTGCTTTTTCGAATCGAGAACCTTGACTTGGTATCCTTCGATTCTCTTGGCAATAGGATCACCTCCATCGGTCCTGTTCCAGACAACAATCCGCTCGAGAACTTGCTCTTCTCCCAAATCGATCTCGATCCACGGGTTATCCTGATGCATCGAGTGAAACACACTTCCCACTTCGTAATCTCCATTCGTATTCCCGTCGACGGCATTCGCGCCCGTCGCAGATGCATACACCGAACTCTGAGTGACAGCACGCTTTAATGCGACGTTCTTCCCGCCCGAGAACACCTCCACTTCGGCGATTTGCAGTGTCTTTGTTTTGCCAGGTAATTCCACGCGAACAAAACGCCCTGAGACACCACGCTTCTCAGAAGATGCACGAAACTTGGCATTAACTTGGCTAAGAACGAAGTTGCCCTTCTGCTCAGGTGACACTTCCAGTCGCACTCCCGTCAATGCTCCCGAACTCAGTTTGGAGAGGTCAAAAGAAAGTGAATACTGCCCCGTTTTCTCTTCCGAACTCGCCGCAATCCAACCATCATCTCCTGTTTCGAACTCCGTGTTCTTTCCCTTCAGGGCAATGGGAGAACCGTGCGACCACTCGTAGTCGCCCGTCCATCGCTTCAACCAGGCTTCTCTTTCTCGATCGATGCTGGGAGTTGATGTCGAGAGCGTCTTACGAGTTTCTGCGATCTCCTTTTCGATCTGCACCTTCTTCACCTTCAATTCGTCAGTCCACACCTCAAAAATCGGAGCTTCGTCCCTGCGATCTGCATCCGCGCTCTGATTAAAGAAATCAAAGATCTGAAAGTACTCGAGGTGAGTCAGTGGATCATACTTGTGGGTATGACATTGCGCACAGGCCATAGTTGTGCCCATCCACACCGACATCGTCGTATTCACTCGATCAACAATCGCGACGTTTCGAAATTCCTCATCGTTGGTCCCCCCTTCATTATTCGTCAGCGTGTTGCGATGAAACGCAGTCGCGATCATTTGATCCGGAGTAGGATTGTCCAACAGATCGCCAGCAATCTGTTCGATCGTAAATTGATCAAACGGCTTGTTTTCATTGAACGAGCGAATCACGTAGTCCCGATAGGCCCAGATCGTCCGTGGAGGATCATCAGCATACCCAGCTGAGTCGGCGTAACGAGCAAGATCAAGCCAGACTCTCCCCCATCGCTCTCCGTAGGACGCTTTGGCGAGTTGCCGATCAATGTATTTCCCAATGGCATCAGGCGATTCGTCTTGCACAAAGCCTTCCACCTCACTCCACTCAGGTGGCAGGCCCGTCAAATCAATCGCAATTCGGCGAGCCAGAGCAAAGCGATCCGCCCGCGGTGAAGGCGTCCAACTTTTTTCATCCAGCTTTTCAAGAATAAACTGATCGACCGGATGCGATGACCATTTGTTCGAAGAGTTCCCGGGGAGTGATGAGCGAACGGGTTTCGCGTAGGACCAGTGCTTGGCGTATTCCCCGCCCTGTTCAATCCATCGACGAATCAGCTTCACTTCGGCAGGTGAGAAACGCTCACCCTTGGAAGGCGGTGGCATCACTTCCGTTCTATCTTCGGTTGTGATCCGGTAAAGAAGCTCGCTCGCCTTGAGATCTCCAGGCTCCAGTGCGGCATAGCCTCCCAGGTCTGCGGTGGCTCCTTCGAAAGTATCGAGCCGAAGGTCAGCTTTCCGCTCTTCTTCGTCGGGTCCGTGACAGGCCACACAGCGATTCGAGAGGAGGGGACGGATGTCGCGATTAAAATCAATCGGTTCCTCTGCGGCAAAAAGTGACGCCGAGGCCGCAAAAATGATGGCGAGCAGGCCGCCGGTGTTCTGAATTTCCATGCCCATTTCAATGAACGATCAGGGAGAAGACGCCTAATTCCAACCCTTTTCGGGTCACGGAACCACGCCTCAGTTCCGAACATCCGTTTTTGGAATCCGCACGAAATTGTGAAAATCTGTTGGAGTTCGGTCCAACCTGATCTTTGGTCTTCGTAATACTCCTGATGGCGCAACCCACTCCAGGTTCTTTATCGAGCAATTCCGAAAACGGAACGCAGACCGGACATCCGACCGATCTCCCCGAGCCAACCCAGCTGGCCCGCGAGATGAGACACCTCCCCGGATTTGTCTATCTCGATTCTGTTCCCAACGCTCTCGATCTTCCGCTGGCCGATCGAAATCGATTCTCTCTTCTTACCGCTTGTCCAACTCGCATTCTCCGAGGAAATCTCTTTCTGCAAGAAGACTTTAATCGTCTCCATCAAGCGTATACCAGAGGTCTAAAGTCTGCAGAAACGACGCCTGACCTCGGATTCCCGCTTGAGGGACTCTATGGCTATGTGGGCTATGAAGGCGACTTTGTCTTTGGCGAATACCCCGAAGTCCTCGTTTACGATCACCACGCTGATACTTGGACGGAGAAACAGGGAGATGGTCAACGCCTCGCCGATCGTCGTATCAAAGGGTTCTCGGAGCCCGCTTTGCCGACAACCCTCGACTCCACTGCCGCGTTTTGTTCCGATGTTTCAAAGGAAGGATTCTGTGATCTTGTGAGCCGCGCACAGGAATACATCGCTGCAGGAGATATCTACCAAGTCAATCTTTCCCATCGTTTCGAGGCTCAACTTTCCGAGAACCTGGATCTCTTTCCACTCTACGAAGAACTGCGTGACCGCTCACCGGCTCCCTTCTCGGCCTTCTGCCGACTCGACGGTTGCGAGATTCTCTCCTCTTCTCCCGAAGAATTTCTCTCCATCAGTGGCCGAACGATTCGAACACGACCGATCAAGGGAACTCGCCCCCGTTTTCGAAACCGGGAGCAGGACGAGAAATCGGCTTACGACCTCATCACCTCTGCCAAGGAAGTCGCCGAGTTGATCATGATCACCGACCTAGAACGCAATGACCTCGGCCAGATCTGCGAATTCGGAAGCGTTGAAGCCACTGAACTACTGAAGCTGGAACGATTCGCCCAGGTGTTTCATCTCGTCTCCACCATCGAAGGCACCCTTCGTCCTGAGATCGATGCTCTCACCGCTCTTCAAGCCTGCTTCCCCGGCGGAAGCATCACCGGAGCTCCCAAGAAACGGGCGCGTGAAATTATCGAAGAGCTCGAGCCCATTCCTCGAGGATTGTATACCGGAGCGATCGGCTGTTTCGGCTTCAATGGAGAAAGCCGGTTCAACATCGCAATCCGAACTGCGATCCGAGAAGGAAAAAATCTGCACTTCCATGTCGGCGCCGGAATCGTCGCCGACTCGATTCCGGAAATGGAGTGGGAGGAAACGCTACACAAGGCATCGGGAATCCTACAGGCATTCACCGGAAGCACCTAGAATTTTCACTCCAACAAATCCGGCCGCATTTCGCGAGTTCTCTCCAGCGCCGCCTCTTCGCGCCATTTCTCGATTGCTGCGTGATTGCCGGACAGGAGAACCGACGGCACCTCCTGTTCGCGAAACTCAGCCGGACGAGTGTAGTGAGGAGCCTCAATTCGTTTGCCGTCTCCAGAGAAAGATTCCTCTTCCGACGACCGGTCGTCGCCAAGGACTCCCGGGATCAATCGAACGACCGCATCGGCAACCACTGCCGCCGCGATCGTTCCATTGGTGAGAACGTAATCTCCGATCGAAATTTCTTGGTCAACAAGCTCTTCGACGATTCGATGATCAAGCCCTTCATAGTGGCCGCAAAGGAAGATGAGGTGTGTTTCAGTCGAAAACTCTCGCGCGATAGCCTGAGAAAACGGACGTCCCTGGGGCGTTAAAAAAATCACTTTGCTCTGCTCGGTGCGCAGGTCTTCAACGGCCGCAAAGAATGGCTCTGGTTTCATCACCATTCCAGGCCCTCCCCCATACGGAATATCATCAACCTGCCGATGCTTGTCTGTAGTGTAGTCCCGCAGGTCATGGAAGCCGAACTCCACTTTCCCTGCATCAGTGGCCCGCGCCATAATACTCGCCCCGAGGGGACCTCGGGCGATCTCGGGAAAGATGGTGATGATATCAATCTTCATCAGAACGGAATATGCAGCAAAGCGCAGGGCCAAGCACGTCTCAACCAAAATCGCGGGCAGCCGATGACTCTCACCAATCGGATGCGGAAAGCAATCATTCCTGAAAGCGAGCCTGCACGAAGTAGGTCTTGTCTTGTCCGGTCCCGTCCTCCTGAGCCAGAACGATCCTCTTCTGCTTGAAATCGCCAATACGGCCTGTGCTTTCGAATCTCTTGATTCCACCGAACAAACTGACACGTGAGCTGACCTCACTCCATTCGCTCGTGGAAAGTCCAAGCAAGGCCTGCACTTCTCCCACATCCTCAGTTCGGTAGTCGTCAATCGTCCCTTCAATGCCGTCATCGCCATTTCGAACAGCAACATAGTTCATCGAGGATTGATCCGATGCCCCTGTCGCTGCGGCGATCAACTCCCACGGAGCGGCATTGAGATCAATGAATCCATCCGAGTAAACCGTGAAGTAGTTCCTCCACATTGGCTGAATACGTGCCACTTCATCCATGCCCGCCACGAAAAGCAATTCTTCGATAGAGGTGAACGGACCGTTCGTCGGAAACTCGGGAACGTTGAACTGAGAGTAGAAAGCATTCTCCGCTCCATTCGATCGAACATCCCCATCCGGATCCACCCAATCGGCGAGTCCATCCGCCGCACGTCCCGCCTGCGATGCGTCGAGCCCCCACCGGAGAAAAAGTTCCTCGGCGATATCTCGCCAGTTATCGTCGGCGAGATTGTTCACCGCAAGTCTCGCGCTTTCACTGGTGATGATCACCTCGTAGCTCCGCTCAGCTGCAAGCTCATGACGCAGGGCAAAATCACCTTGTTCGACAGACGGGTGCATCGCGACCGCGAGACCGCTTTCGGCAAGAAGCCCAGCATGATACTCAGCTCGCTCGCGAGTATTCTGCTCCCACCCTGGTTGTGAAGTTTGCCAGAGCGATCCAACAATCAACGTTAATGCCATGACGACCACGAGAACGAGGAGAAGAGCCATCCCTCGTTCGCGATATCTCGATGAAGTGGAATGCTTCATTGGCCCCCTCCTCCACCACCAGAGCCACCTCCCGAGGGTGGGCCACCTCCTCGTGGAGAACCACCTCCCCCGCTGGGACGGCCGCCTCCACGATCGCCACCTCCCCCGCTGGGACGGCCGCCTCCACGATCGCCACCTGCCCCGCTGGGTCGGCCGCCTCCACGATCGCCGCCTTCACCTCGGACTTGCACCGCGGTCGTGGAGGACGTCGTATTCGATGTTTGCGCCGTTGCCGCGTTTTCGGCCGCTTCAGCGGCCTCAGGATCCGAAAGTCGATCGGGAACTCGATAGACCACCTGCATCGGAATCGAGGCCCCTGAGTCGACCAGGGAAAACTGGAGAAGGGCCGGAAGCTGATCGTCATCTGTCCACTCGTCGAGCCACTCCTGCTGATCTTCATCCCAGTAGGTCCACGAAGCACCCGAAATTCCAGTGATTAGCGGAATCCAATAGCGTCCACTTTCATCCGTCTGCATCATCTCGTTAGCGCCGGCGTTAAAAACCATTCCCGAACCATCCGTATCGTCAGGAGCGAAATCGCTTCGACTCAGGGCGAGATCAAAATTCGGCTGGCCCTCAATCGAGTCTTTGCCGGGAATCAACGCGATGTATGCTTCCTCAACACTCCCGACTCGTGTCCCAAAGATGAAAGCGGTCGGAGTATTCTCCAACTTCAGTTCGTGATATCCCGTGTCCGAATCGGAAGGAGGAACGAGAGAAAATGTCGCATCCGGAGGAAGCCCCTCGATCGTCTTTCTAAGTAAATCCGAGAATCGGTAGATCTCCTCATCTCTTTGGTCGAGATACCTAATATCCGCAGCGGTGTCGCCGGCCTGCCAGAGCACCGAAAGAACTGAACTGGCAATCAATCCCATGATCGCAATTGCAATTACGATCTCGAAAAGAGAAAAGCCTCTCTTTCTATCTCGATGGCTGCTCAACCGGTTCATGAATCTGGTTGGTGGATGATGATTATTGCTTTTTCAATCTGTTCGCCCCCATCATCTCGAAAGACTGCTTCGGCGGTGAGCAAATATAGGTCGGACAATTCCGCTCCTTCTCCATTGTTGATTTGATAGTCTTCTACGTAAGTTCGAAACGTGATATCAAGGTTTTCATCAAACACTTCGGTCGTCATGGCTCTCACTCTTTGCTCACGAGTCTGGGAAAGAAGCGAGACGAGTCGATTCTGAATCATTCTGTCTTTGGCGAATAAAGTCGAAGTTTCGTTGATCCGCTGCATCACGGAAATGAGACCGGTCACAGTGAGCGCAAACAACGCCACTGCGAGAACGACATCGAGAAGAGCGTAGCCCCTGACAGAACGACGGTGAAACTTCGCCCTCATTCGACCCAGGAGCGTTCTGAAGTGATATCCGCCGTTAGCGGGTGAAACTCGATCTCGAAATAAGCTCTTTCCGCCTGAATCCGAACCCGCAACGGTTCACACATTCCCGAAGGCTGAAAGATCCAGCGACGAAACTCTCCGCCATTGAGATTGATCCATTGCGTCTCGTCCCAGAATCGAAGATCACAGGTGAGCTCGGAATCGAGTTTGTATTCTTGGAAGTAACGTAACCCTGCTTCGACCTCTTCCCGGCGAAAGTCGGTCTCTTCTTGCGGAGAAAGAGAAATCCCTCGCGCGCGGGAAGCCTCCACCATCGCATCACGCTGCTCGAGTTGTTCGAGCTGGAGCCGCTTCTCGTCGAACTCCTGTGAGCCTCCGTAAGGCTGAAACATTCGCGCAGCGCGAAACCCTTCTCCATCGAACACGATCTGATAGGGGCGCCGCTCCTGCATTGCCCGAACGCGAACCTCTCGCGCCATTTGGTATAGCGCATCGATTGGTTCGCGAGCGATTTTCTCCCGTTGCGCACTATCGATCGCAGGAATTGAAATACCGGTCAGAATCACGAGTACAGAAATCGCGATGACCAGCTCAACCAGGGTGAGGGCCTTCTGAGAAGATCGGCGGAAATCCGCCTTCCTGGATCTACCAGTTTCCGACGTCATCCTCGCTCTCTACGCCATCTTCCCCGAAAGAGAAAATGTCATACTTCTTGGTGCTCTTCTGCGCTGGGATTCGATACTGATATTCGATACCCCACGGATCAAGCATAGGCTCGTCGAGATAGGCTCTCCATCGCTCCGGCTGGGGATCGCCCGTAGGACGCTCTACCAAAGCTTGCAGTCCCTGATCCTGAGATGGTGGCTTGAAATAATTGTTCCGCTCGTAACTCTTAAGGGCAAGATCAAGTGCTTTGAGATCAGAATCGACTCGCTGATATTTCGCGTCGTCGACAAATCCGACCACGAGGTAAATTCCAGAACCCGCAAGAACCGCGATAATCGTGATGACGATGACCAGTTCCACCAGTGTGAAGCCGCCATTGCGGCGAGGAAGGGAGGGAGCAGTGATTTTCATAGTAAAAATAATTAAGTGAGGATCTCGTCTTTCAGGTCTTACCTGGCTCGGATCCCGGCCATCGATCCAAAGATGGTCGTGATCATACTGTAGGCGACGACGCCGACGAGCAGCGCAACAAAGATCAGCATGACGGTAGGAACAACGGTCGTCAATCGTGAGATTCGAACATCGAGATCCTCATCATACTTCGCCGCCGCTTTGGAGAAAGATTTCCCCAATTCACCCGTCTGCTCTCCGATCGCAATCCGATCGATGAGAACTTCGGGAAATGCTTCCGTTTTCTCCATGGCGCGCGCGAGGCTACTGCCCTCTCCCACATCCAACACCACCTGATCGAGATGGTTACGGATGAATCGATTGGGGGTTCCCCGGGTAATCAGTTTGAGACTGTTCAGCAATGGTACTCCATTGTTCACAAGATTCGAAAGAGTGTGACAAAACTGGGCGTAGAAACGGCCGAGAATCACGGGGCCGAAAGCGGGAAGTCGCATTTTATACCCGTCCCACCAGACTCTGCCCTTATCGGTCGAAATCGCCACCCGGAAACCAATCGTCGCCGCGATCATCACTCCGAGAATCAGCCACCACCACGCGGCCATAAAATCGGTGAACCGAATCAGCACAAGAGTTACCGTCGGAAGATCCTGTCCCGTCTTTTGCATCATCTCGCTGAGCGACGGCATCAGAACGGTGCTGAATACGAAGAGCAAAACAACACAGGCTAGCAGCACCGTAATAGGATAGATCATAGCTCCCACGGTCCTGCGCTGGAGGTCAAAGAGCTGCTTCAGATTGATAACAAGACGACGAAGAATCTCCGGAAGTGAACCACTTGCTTCACCTGCGGAAACGAGACTGCGATAGAGTTCGTCGAAACTGGGAGAGGCCTTCGCGAGAGCTTTCGAAAAACGAGTTCCTTCGCGAATTTCATCCCGAAGAATCCCCGACACTGCCTTGATCGGAGCATTGGTCTGGCGGTCGTGGAGAATTTTCAAGGCTCGCTCCAATTGCATGCCCGCATCCAACAAGTCCGCCATTTCTTCAGTGAAGAGAACGAGCTCCTGACGTTTGAGTTTCGCCCCACCCGCTTCGGCCGAAAGGGCGAGAGCCTTCTTTGCCTTTCCAGAAAGCGCCGAACTGTCGTCTACACCAGCGACGAGAACAGGAGTCAGGGTCTTTGATTCCAGTTCGCGATATGCTTCCGCCTTATTGCGCACAACAAGGCTGCCGGAAACCTGTTTTCCGCCCGCTGTAATCGCAGTGTATGTAAAGGAAGGCATTGTTGGGTATCGAAAGGAATCCGAAAGGCAGAGGTTCCCTGAGACTCAGGAAAGAACCCCGCAGACTCCGGTCCGTTTCATGGATTCTGACCCGAAAAGAAGTGACTACACCTCGACCTGCCAACCATCACGATATTCGCGGCGAATCAGGGCGTCCAGTTCGGGATGATTCTTCACCTTCATTTGCTCAGCATTCCACTCGATCTTTTCGCCCGGAGTTCGTTGGGCAAGACAACCCAGCAAAACAGTTTCCGAGAATGGGCCCGCATAATCAAACGCGGATTGGCCGCGCTCGACTTTCCCATCAATCGCATCGAGCCATTCCTTGTAATTGTCATTGTCTCGAGCCCGAGGAATGGATTCCTCCGGATACTCGAATCCATCGAGTCCACTGCTTGGCTTCACCATCCAGGTGTCTTTGAAACGATCGAAGAAGACCTTTCCTCGTTCGCCAATGATGACGCTGCCATACTTGCGGTAGTCGACGCCCTCTAGAATTTTCTCATCCGGCCGATTGAATTCGCCTGGAATCAAACGCCAGCCTTCGCGATCGAATTTGGCACCGATCTGACCATCGTACCAGTGCAGCTTGATTCCCTTGTCCGCAAAATCATACTCGATCGTAGAGTTAATCGGCGCCGAGATATCACTATTCCCTTCCTGCTTTGCCTTCAGTGAAGTCGGCGACCCCAGTTCAAGAGCCCAGTAGGGCATATCCATGATGTGACACGCCATATCGCCCAGTGCACCTGTCCCAAAATTCCACCACCCGCGCCAGGCGAACGGAGCGATTCGAGGGCTGTAGTCGACCCACTCAGCAGGTCCGATCCACTGCTCCCAATCAAGACCAAGCGGCACATCTTCTTTCTCCGGAGGAGACGAAAATCCCTGCGGCCAGATCGGGCGATTGGTCCAGGCGTGCACTTCTTTCACTTCCCCGAGCATCCCGGCTCGGACCAGCTCGATGACTCGACGCATATGACTGTTGGCATGCGCCTGGTTTCCCATCTGCGTTTTGACTCCTGTCTCTTTCGCCACTTGGGTCAAAACCCGTGCTTCCCAGATCGAGTGGGTCAACGGCTTCTGGCAATAGACGTGCTTCCCGGCGCGCATCGCCTGGAGCGAAGCATGAAAGTGATGATGATCCGGAGTCGAAACGGTAACGGCATCGATCTTGTCGCCCATATCTTCGATCATCTCACGATAGTCGGTGTAGAACTTGGCATCTGGAAATTTTGATCGAGCCTCGTTGATCGACTTGAGCCGAGACTTCGAACTACCTGATGCACCGGCCTGGCTGAATTCCTCCGCATCGACGATGTCGACAAGAGCGGCACAGGCCATTCCTGCTTTGACTGATCCACCTATGTCCGCCTTTCCTTTTCCTCCCGATCCGATCGCTCCAAACTGAACTCGTGAGTTCGCTCCCCATACGTGAGAAGGAACAAACTGAAATCCAAAAACAGAAGCCGCCGCGCCAGAGGCGGCCGCAGATTTCACAAACGAACGACGGCTAGGCGCCGGAGTAGAGTCGGGTTTCTTCATGGCTAGGAGAATGGCTCAATTGAACGGCTCCGTCGACTACGTATTTGGGGATGAGCATGACTCATCAAGGTCAGGTCGAATACCCAACAGAGTGGAGTCACCCGCAAACCCGGATAATAGGGATCTCACTTTTTTCTTGTCAGGATTACACTTGTAATCTACAACGGCTTGCGGTTGTAATCTGATCTCGATTTTATGCCCACCAAACCTCCCCCCATCTCTGATTCCGAATGGACGATCATGCGGGAGTTCTGGAACCTAGGAGAAGCCACCTCTGCTGAGATTGTCGAGGGCTTGAAAGAGCGGACCCACTGGAAGCCGCGAACGATCCGAACCATGATCGGTCGACTCGCACAAAAAGGAGCACTGACTTTCGAAGAAAACGGACGCGAATATCGATATCACCCTGCCGTTGACGAGAAGACCTGCGAAGAGTCGGCGAGCCATTCTTTTTTAGATCGAGTTTTTGAGGGCAAGCTGGCACCCTTCATCTCCACCTTTGTTGAAAAGGGCGATTACACCGAAGAGGACCTCGCCGAACTGAGAAAACTCCTCGAGAAAGGAGAAGACGATGAATCGAACCGCTGATCTGCTTCATTCGACGACTCTCTGGATCGGAGAGAATTCTCTCCAATCAAGTCTCTTCATACTCGCAGTGCTTCTTCTCGCGATCTGGAGCGGAACTCGTATGGCGCCAAAGCTGCGTTGCTTCCTCTGGATCCTCGTCGGGCTTCGACTCATCCTTCCGATTGATCTCGAAAGTCGATTCAGCGTGTGGAATCTCGCCGTCCCCATCTCACTGACTCCTTCGTTACCGATCGAATCGGTCGAAAATGCTCCGGCGATTCTTCTCTCCGAAACGGATCCACTCCCTGTTTCCGAAAAGGCGCCAGCCGATGGAATAAGTGAGAACTCTGCCCTCCCCTTTTCTTCCTATCTCGGATTTCACCTGCTCTCCTGGATCTGGCTCGTGGGGTTTTTGTCTCTCGTCATCTTCGCTTACATCCGACACTTGCGGACGAGGCGCGAGATCTTACGACTGCGCACGGTGGACGACCCGAAGCTCAGGCAATTACTTCAGGACTGCTTGAGCATGACGGGAATTCGCTACTCTATCTCACTGACAGAAAACCGGTCAGGAACCGGAATTGCGATCTTTGGATTTCTCCGACCGACCCATCTCCTCATCCCCTCCGATTTTTCAGATCAGTATCAAGAAAACGAAATTCGCGCCATTTTCCTACATGAGGCTGAGCATATTCGCCGTCACGACATGCTCTGGAACTGGGCCACATTTACGATTCAGGCAATACATTGGTTCAATCCACTTGTCTGGATCGCGGGGCGTCAATTCCTTGCTGAGAGAGAGGTTGTTTGCGACCGAGCCGCGCTTCATTCCCTTCCCAGGAGCAGTCCTGGGGAATATGGGTCCACCCTTCTCAAGACGCTCAAGCTGACTCAGAAATCAAAGCTTCAACCCGCCCTGGTCCCCTTTTTGTCCCGGAAAAATGAACTGAAACACCGAATCAAAATGATTATGAAAGCCCCCCAATCTCATCTTCTCACACAATGCGGCTTTGCCCTGCTCGCCTTCACCCTGACCACCCTCATCTTCACTTCGGCGACAGCCGACGACGAATCGCGAGATCGCCCACGAGATGGCGATGCGGTAGAAACAGGTCCACGTGATGGCGATGCCCCTCGCGAAGGCGCCCGCGATGGTGATAAACCCAAGACTGGGCCACGTGATGATAACAGTCCACGACGCAATGGTCCACGCGATGGCGCTGAGATAGGAGCCAACCTTCGAGTGAAAGTATTTCGCGACGGGGTCGCTATCGGAGACAAAAAATTCTCCAGCATGGCTGACTTTCGAAATGCGTTGCGCGGACACGACGCCGATTCGGTTCTCGTAGCCGCAGACCCCAATGCTCCTTTTCAAACAGTGAATGCCGTCATCGATGCCTTGAAGGCATCTGGAATCCAGCGAGTTTCCCTTGCCACCCAAAGACGTGACGGTGACCCACCTCGCGACGACGACAGGCCTAGGGAGGGAGCTCGCGATGGCGATCGACCAAGGGAAGGGGCTCGCGATGGCGATCAACCTAAGATAGGCGCCCGTGATGGAGAGGGAGATCGCGGCCGCGACGGAGAAATGCGTCGTGATGGAGAAGGAACTCGTGACAGAGAAGAAGCCCGTAATAATGGATCAAAAACGGTCAGCAATGGAGACCTGGTCAAGCTCACTCGCATTTACAAAGTATATGACAAAGACGAGAGCGGAGGAGTCACTTTCAAGGAATGGATCGCAATGAAGAATTTCGAGCTTACTTCCGATCAGGAGAAGCGCGAAAAGCATTGGTTCGATCAGGCGGATGCAAACGGAGATGACAAGATCACGCTGGGAGAATGGATCGATTGGAAATCGAACCCACGCCCCGAATAACGAACCATATTACGGTGCGCCCTCCTTCCCCCATCTACCGAAGATCGATTACGGGAAGCCGAAAATGCGCGATTTTCGACTCACCGACACCGGAGAAAAAGTAGCTCAAGCAATTCTGATCTGAAGATCAGTCATTCAGCTTCTGGATCAGAAAATCTTCTCGGGGCCCGTATGAATCGCCTTCTGTTTTCACGTCTGGCCCCTTCACGACACACTCTAATCCAACCCTCTTCATCGCATCCTGGAGTTTGAGACCAAACTTCACGTGATGAACCCATTCACTGGATCCAGTTTCGACATTTGCGGTTGTGTTAGGACGACTGTAAAACATGCAGACTGGCACATCATCCTTCGTTAGGTGATTGATACTGAAAGCCTCGACCATCAGTTCCTTCACTCGATCGCTTTCCCATTCGGTCTTGGACCCAATTCCATAAAAAGCAGGAAGAGCAGGTCTTGGCTGAAGATCCGGCACTTCGAACCATTTTTGGAAATCGTTAAGATCGCAAGTCGACCGACCGCTCATCGTTCCCATCGCAATGATTCGGGTGGACTCACTTGATACTAGGTCGGCGCTGTCCCGGTTCGGCAAGATCATCGTGAAATCGAAGCCAGAGATCGAATCTCTGTTTCTCGTGCTCGCCATACGACACATCGGCATGAGCCGGTTCTACACCAACCCGCCGTTGTCCTTTCGATTTCACATTCGGCTGCACTTTCATGCCCTCCTTACCCTTGCGAAAAAAGGCGACAGCGTATCCTCTTGTCAGGGTGCCGTCCTAATTGGCATCACTCTTCGGAAATCGCTTGAGCATTTCCTTAAGTCGATCACCCGGAGCTTCCGGGTTCCTTTTTTCATCTTCTTGAGCCCGACTGAAATCAGAAATGAAAACGATCAGGAAAACTAGTAAAGTCGAATACATATACCGAAAAGGGCAATTCATGGGGAAAGAAACACCAAGTTCACCCCCGAATAGGTCCTTCGTCTGATGGAGGATTCTACCGACACTTGGGATGAGAAGACTGAAAGTTCGGAGATGGGGACCGCTCTATGAGAGAGCGAATTCAGGCCTGTCACTACACTTCCATGGCAGGCGAATCTTGACCAACTTCGCCTAGGCGGGAATGAAATCAATGAAGCCCTTCTCGTGGTTGATCCGATACAACCGAACCGTCAACGCGGTTCCCGCAGCAAGGGACATCTCACCGACCCGGCTTCGAAATTGATTGGCATTTCGGTCGAAGAAATATTCGTCAAGCGGATCGAGGTCGTCTCTGCGGATCAGTCCTTTGAGCAGCAGGTCGTTCAGTTCGAGGAAGGCTCCAATCGGACGAACGTCGTAGATCGTCCCTTCAAATGTAGCATCGGGATCTTCGCGGCAAACCCGCTCGAAATACTCGATCATCTTGAGTCGTCGCGTTTCGATCTCCGCGTCCGCAGCTACTCGTTCAGTCTTCGAGATGTGTTGGGCGATGTCACTGATCTCCTGGAGCGCAGGAACCCGATCAGCTACTTCAGGCGCAGTCACTTCGTGACGCTGGGATAAGACTTTGCGCAAGACTCGATGAACAATCAGATCAGCGTATCGCCGAATCGGACTGGTGAAATGAGTGTAGTTGGTCTTGGAAAGTCCGTAGTGCCCGAGAGGATCTTTGGAGTAAGCCGCCCGACGAAGACTCTTAAGAAGAGCGAGCTTCACACTGTGCTCCTCGAGCGTTCCTCGAATCGAACCAAGCAACTTCTGCAGTTCCTCTCGATGTCTCACGTCTCCGACTTGATTACCAAAAGTTCGAGCCAGGTCGGCGAATTCCTCCAGTTTAGCTGGATCGGGGTCCTCGTGAATTCGATAAATTGAAGAGGCAGGAGCATTCTTGGTCTCGTAGGCAACTGCCTCATTGGCCGCGAGCATGAATTCCTCGATCAGTTGATGGCTTTCATCATAAACACTTCGCTTGAGATCGACAGCCCGGCCCCTCTCATCAAGGATGACCCTCACTTCCGGGAAATCGAGGTCGAGGGCTCCCTGCTGAAAGCGACGACGACGCAACAAAGACCCCAACTTCCACGCTCTCACCAGATGGGTCGCCAAACGCCGCTCGTCTTCTTCTTCAAGCACCGCGATCTCCTTCTCATCACGCATCATCAAAGCAAAGGCTTCCTCGTAGGAAAAACGATGCTGACTTCGGATAACCGCAGAGGCAAACCGCGCTCCGACTTGGCGGCCGGACTGATCAAAATCCAGAATCGCAGCATGCGTCAATCTCTCCACGTTGGGTTTGAGACTGCAGATTCCATTGCTCAATTCCTCCGGTAACATCGGAATGACTCGGTCGGCAAGATAGACGCTATTGCCCCGCTTCCTCGCCTCCTGATCCAAAGCAGATCCCGATTTCACATAGTGCGACACATCGGCAATATGAACTGCCAACTCCCAGCCCCCATCACCCTTCTCCGTGACACAAATTGCATCATCGAAGTCCTTTGCATCTTCGGGGTCGATTGTAAAGACATCCCGCTCCCGCCAATCCTCCCGACGATCGATTTCGTCGCCTGAAACGATTTCTGAAATTCCTTCCGCTTCCTCAATGACCTCGGTAGGGAACTCCAGCGGCAATCCATAGCGATGGATGATCTTGAGAATGTCGACTCCTGGTGTGTTGTCCCGACCGAGAATCTCGGTCATCGCGGCCAAGGGAAACAGCTGGGGCTCCGCCCAGTCGAGAAACTCAGCTACGACGACGTCTCCGGTTTGCGCATCAGGAAGAACGTCCGTCAGTTGAAAATGAAGAGGAAGCCTCGAATCTTCGGGCGCGATCGTAGAGCGATTCCCCTTTCCATGATAGGTGCCGACAATCTTGCCGATCTTCCTCTCCACAATCCGAACCACTCGAGCCTGAACATAGTCTTCATCTCGTCGCACATCCGACGAATCATGAGAACCTCGATCTTGCCCTCCCTTTCGGCCCCGCTTCGGATTTCTTGATCGGCTCCGCTCCGCGTACTTCACCCACTTCGGAGGCTCTCTCTCTTCGATTTCAATCTCCACCTCATCGCCATCCAGCGCGACATCCAGAAATCGTCCGGGGACATACAACTGAGGACGCTTCATTCGGGAAAAAACCGAGTGACTATCAGGATCAGTGGGTGTGAAAATTCCACTTCGCCTTCTGCGGTCCGCATTCATCCTCAAAGTTCCGACACAGCGATCACCGTCGGAAGCAGGTCCCGGTCTCCGAAATCGTGACTTCTTTCCCCGAATCAGTTCTCCGGCTTCTTCTAATTCAGCAAGTGCTGCGCGAAAAGCTGCCCTTTCTTTCGACGCAACTCCCAGCGTCCGCGCGAG
Organism: Verrucomicrobiales bacterium; assembly: GCA_965657775.1. GTDB lineage: Bacteria > Verrucomicrobiota > Verrucomicrobiia > Verrucomicrobiales > DEV007 > Arctic95D-9. The sequence goes on along the minus strand of CBFHPY010000003.1, from coordinate 122,404 downwards.
CTCGGATTTATTCTGAGGACGATAATCTGGACCATCGACATGGTCTCGGATCTGTTGAAGGAGAGAAGGCTTCAATGGGAGGAAGATACTCGAGGAAAAAACTGGACGACTGACCCACCCATGTGTTTACATTGTATTCATGCAGGGAGAAGACAAATTCGAAGAAAAAAGTCTCGTCAGTCGTCTTTTTACCCGGTAAACATGCCCCCAAAAATGAGAAATTCACTATCAAAACCAATTTTGAGAGCAACTCGAGGTTTCACTCTTCTCGAGCTCCTCGTCGTTATCGCTATCATCGGAATCCTCGCCAGCCTCATGTTCCCTGCGACCAGTGGTGCCCTTCGTCGTGCCGAAAAAGCACATGCTGAGAATACGGCCTACAATCTGAAGAACGCTGTCTCTGCGTATTACACTGAATACCGAAAATACCCGATCAAAGATGCTGATGAGGAGTCAGAGCTCCGATCGGACAAAGTGCTTATGGACGTCCTTCTTGGATCTGATGGAGAGGGCGAACCGGGAGGACTCAACCCACGGCGTATCGCTTTCTACACCGGAAGGCAGGCCAAACCGATGGGTGGCGGAAAATATCGCAAGGGAGTCACTCTTGAAGAAGATGGTGGCGGAGAGCTCTGGGATCCCTGGGGCGAGTATTACTGGATCCGTCTCGATCTTGATTACAACAACCGTGTTGCGACACCGACTTGGGACGATCAAATCAATGCAGCCTATCTCCCCCAGTCTATCCTCGTCTGGAGCACGGGTAAAGAGATCGAAGGAGACGACTCGGACAATATCAAAACCTGGTAAATCCGGCTCCGCTTGGTGATTTCACCACCAAGCGAATCGAACCTACTCCACTACAAAGAACGGATTCAACAGATCCTCTTTGTTGTATCGGAGTGGTTCGCGTGTTTCAAATTGAAGCACCTCCCGCCCCGCAGCGCGTGCAATCGCATGAGCTGCGCCAGTATCCCACTCCATGGTGGGACCCAATCTCGGGTAAACATCCGCGGCTCCTTCAGCAACAAGACAAAGTTTGAGGGAACTCCCAGCCGACAGGAAAGTCACCGACTTTCCTTCCTCCTCCAATTCGGAAACAAAGTCGCGGACTTGATCGGTCAGATGAGATCGGCTTGCGACCACTGTGATGGAGTCTTTGCTGCGATAGTGCTCACCACCCTGAAGACGAATAGCAGCGCCTCCATCGGTTGACTTCCAAGCCCCTTCTCCCTCTGACGCCCAGAAGAGGTGATCTCCGACCGGCTGAAAAACAACCCCGAGAACGGGAACGCCATTACGAATAAGGGCGATATTGACCGTAAATTCTCCGTTCCGCTTCACGAATTCCTTGGTTCCGTCGAGTGGATCTACCAGCCAGAATTCGCCCCAGTCTTTTCGATCCTCGAAGTCGAGAGCCTTGGTCTCTTCAGAGATGATCGGAATCTCTGGAAATTGTTTTTTCAACGCTGTCTCAATGACTTCATTCGATCGACGATCTGCTTCGGTCAAAGGAGAGGAGTCCTCTTTCGTCTCGACATCAAACTCAGTTCCGTAGACTTCCAAAACAGCTTTTCCCGCATCGCGGGCTATCTCCTTCACAGCTTTAATCATGGCAGTAAACCAAGCGTTCACGCAGTGGATGTCAAAGGGAAAAGGCCAAGTGCATCGCTATCAAAGCGACAGAGACAGTGCGTCGGAAACTCCTATTGCAGGTTTTCGAGCTGATCGCTCGTCCATTTCACAGCCTGCTTGGCATCGGTATCGTCCGGATTTCCTTCCATGTAGGTCTCCCAGCTAATACGGGCGAGCTCTAGATGTTCCTTGGCTTCCGATTCATCACCCGATTTTAGGCAAGCAAATCCAGCCAGACCCCGTGCTCGAGCGAGAGTACGCTGGTATTGTGAAATCGAAACATTCTCTTTTGAAATCAGTTCAAGAACGGTGATAGCCTCCTCAAGGGGAGCCCGTGATTCATCAAAATTGCCAGCATCACCCAACAACTCAGCAAGGTGCGCTAGGCGTTGAGAATAGGAATAGAGAACATCCGATGGCACTTTGCCTTCATTTTCCCTGATGATCGGCTGAAGGATCGAAATCGCCTCCTGCTCCAACTGAATGGCATTCTCGGAGCGACCGCCATCCCGCTGGTTTCGGGCCAACACTCCATAGACATCAGCAAGGGTCTTCTGATACTCCGATTCAAATGGGTTCTTCGCGATAACACGAGCGAGGACATCGATCGCTACCTTCAGCTTCTCGATGTCATCATTGATCAAGCCCAACCGGGCAAAACTGTTTCCGAGACCAAGCTGGTAGCGATCTACTGCTGCATTGAGAGTCACGGCTTGCCCGTAAAGATCACCGGCTTGAGTAAATGCTTCTTTGGCTAGATCCATCTGCCCACGAGCCTCGAGAATGCGACCAGTGAGAGCAAAAGAACGTGCCAGCGTGCCGACGACAAGATGATTCTCGGGATTGGCGTCCTGGAGCTTCAGAACCTGGATTCCGACTGAACGCGCCCCATCGAGGGCAGCATCGAGACGATCAATCGCTAATTCACATTCCACAATCTCCAAGGAGTTCAGGTGGATACTGACAGTGGCCTCAATCGCGTCGGCTGGAGACGTAGTCCGAACATCCGCCCAATAGCGAGACGACTCAGTGAAATAGTGCCGAGCAATCGCATACTCAGTATTCTTGATCGACAACTCACCGAGTGAAGCTTTCGCAATCGCGAGATTCCGAACAAAATTGACATCGGTCGTTACAGAATCCTCGAGCAACACTCCATAGCGTCTCTCTGCTTCCCCGAAGGAAGCGAGCGACTTACCAAACTCTCCCACCTCCTGGTAAATCCGCCCCAGATAGAAGAATGCATTCGCAGTCGAGACGATAAAATCGGGAGCATCTCCGTAGACTTCAATCAGTCGCTCGTAGTGACGCTGCGCCTGAACCAATGCGGAAGCCCGCCCCTCGCGAAACCCCGGCACGTCGGTATCTTCATTGTTGAGCACCAACTGAAAAAACTCGTCTCCATTCTCCTGCGTCTGACGCACAATCTGGCGCGCGAGCTTGGCCTCTCCGACCAGCTGACTTTTCGAAGCCTCGACATTGTTGAGCTCAGACCGCAATTGCTCAGAACTCTTTTGCTTTTCGGTAATCGCTCTCCGATAAGCTTCAGCCTGTTGCTCGACACTGGCCTGCAACTCAGCAGCCTCTATCGTGAGTTCATCTCTCACTGCCCGAAGTTCAAAAAAGTTCTTCAATCCGAAAAAAGAAATCGGAAGCAATGCGACCATGGATCCCACTGCCGCAATCTGCCATTTCAGGACCGTCCGCCCCTCAAAAATCTGGGCAACCTTCCCACTCGAACCAGAAGAGCTTCTGGATACGGGAACGGTTTCTTCGGCCCTCCGGTTCGTTGTATCCCCATCGAAGTCAAAATCGTCGAGCGAGTCGGCCTCGAATTCTTCCGGCTCTAAAAAATCAGCGACAGACTCCTCGACGGGTTTGGCCGGAGCTGTTTTCGCTTTCGCTGGCGCCTTTTCTGAAACGACTTCCAGTTCACGAGAAGGCTCTACCTTTTCCTCGGGACTGATTGGCGATGGTTCTTCCAGGCGAGGCACCACCGGGGTTGGCGCCGCCTTCTTCTCGCTCTTCCGTCTTCGCGACTCCTTCCTCTTCGTCTTAAGAAATATGTCTTCGAGAATCCGCTCGACCTCGACCATCGAGCCAGGACGAGATTCCGGGTCGAATTCGAGGCATGCCTCGATCACTTTTCGCAAAGCAGGTTCAAGATTACCTGCCTCGTCAGGCCACTCTACAGGCTTCTCCTGATCGAGCTGAGTGATAAAATGCTCCGTCAACGAAGTGATTTCGCTGTAGGCAATTGCCGCCGAAGCTCGCAACGCAGCAGGGCGCTCCGAGCATTGTTGCCAGAACAACTCAAGGCGGGGCAAATGCCCTGTCAGAAGCTGAAAGGCAATGACCCCAAACGAATATATGTCCCAGCGGAATCCTTTTTCTTCCGAAAAATCGCCTGTCGTAAGCTGCTCAGGGCTTGCGTAAAAGAGAAGATCTCCTCCACGCAGGTAGTCAAGACCACCCATAAAAATCTGACCAAAGTCACCAATACAGACTGCCTGATTCCCTTCCTCATCGGCCTCCAGAAAAAGACTCCCGGGTTTCAACCCACCGTGAAAATAACCCTGCTCGTGAACCCGACTGAGACTAGTTGCCAGATTTCGAATGACTCCTAGTGCCGATTCGGGAGGAAGGTAACGAGCCAGTCGCTTCAGCGAAGTAAGCTGCCACTGCCCCGTCTTCCGGCTTTGCCACCCGTAATGAGGCATCGTGTAGACGGAGGGTGTCGATTCATCACCTAGCTGGTAATGATACACTGGGGCGGCGCCAACAATCTGGGAATTCTCATCAGCGAGAACCTGGAAATACAGTTCCAACAAGGGCGCACTAGTCGCCTGAGACTTCAACACCTTGACGACTCTTCGCTCCTCGCCCTGCCAGGACGCAGCGTAGCTCCACCCAAAAGAATCTTCACCAAGAAGATCTTCGTAAGTATAGCCGTCAATTTCGGGAAGCCGCATAATCGTTGTTAAAACGTCCCGGGAAGGAATTCCTTATAATCTTTCATTGGTCGAAACAGTCGCGAACAATCCGCTCCCATTCTGCATCAATTTGACCCGCAGAAATAGGCGGCTCCCCGGCTCGATGAAACCAATAGCCAGAATTCCCAAAGTCTCCCTCGATCGCATGGAGAAGACCATGAATCCATGAACCCTTTTTCGAAGGAATATCCTGAGCAATATTGTGAGCGTCTTCCCAACGCCCTGCTTTGGTCAACCAGAGCGACCGAAGCTCAGCGCTCAGATCCTCAGGAGGCTGCTCCTCGGTTTTGACTGATTGCAGAAAGCTATCTACCGTCATTTCTACAATCTAGCTGAACTTAATAACACCCGCAACGTCGTAGTAAGGCGAATCGAACTATCGAAGACGGTGTCTTAGCGATGCAAATCAGGCCTCGCTGGTGCAACAGGGACATGGCTGAACCCAGTGACCTGGAGATACTTCCCGGAGGGATAGATCCATTCCAACGCTCTCTTCCCATTTTGGATGTCCCGTTCGATGCCCGAAAGCGCAACCTTCGGGTGGATCGATCGGTGAAGGCACATCGCCCTCCAGAAGAGTGCGATCCCTCTCCATCGCTGGATTTGCAACCGGAATTGCCGAGATCAGAGCCTTCGTATAGGCGTGCCGAGGATTTTCATAGATGGCATCCGCGTCCGCCAGCTCCATGATTTTTCCTAGATACATGATTGCCACTCGATCTGAGACGTGTTTCACGACAGCGAGGTCGTGAGCAATAAACAGGTAGGCGAGACCGAAGTCCTCCTGCAACTCCATGAGCAGGTTCAGCACCTGGCTTTGAACGGAAACATCGAGAGCAGAAACCGGTTCATCGCAAAGGATCAGCTTGGGATTCAGGGCGATGGCTCGGGCAATTCCAATCCGCTGCCGCTGGCCTCCAGAAAACTCGAAAGGATAACGCGCGCCCATCGATTCACTCAATCCCACCCTCTCAAGTAACTCAGCTACTTTTTTGCTCCTCTCGTCACGACTACCCCATTTCTGGATAATGAGAGGTTCCTCAATAATATCGCGGACAGAATGCCTGGGATTGAGAGACTCCGCCGGGTCTTGAAAAATCATCTGCATCTCCCGCTGAATCGGATTCAGCTCTCGTCGACTAAGATGGGTGATATCCCGACCTTTAAATTCGATTCTTCCAGCTGTCGGATCGAGAAGCCGCGCAGTTGTTTTGGCAAAGGTTGATTTCCCACATCCAGACTCCCCTACTAAACCGACGGTCTCACCTTCATGAACCGTCAACGAAACTCCATCCACCGCCTTGCAAGCACCGATGGGGCGAAGAAAAACACCTCCCTTTACAGGAAAATGCATCTTCAGATTTTCAACGGTAAGGAGAGGTTTCATGCTTGGTAGCAAAAGGGACAGGTTTCGACCCAGTGACCGGGTTTCACCTCGACAAATGGCGAACGGGTCGTGATTGACTCTTCATCGTGTTCGACCCACGATCGAGTTGAGAAACGACATCCCGCCGGCATTTCAGCGAGAGAAGGAACATTCCCAGGAATTGTCGGAAGCTTCGTTTTTCTCTCTCGGTCCAGCCGTGGGATGGAACGGAGCAGCCCCTTGGTATAGGCGTGCATCGGATTGGCAAACAACTCCTTCACCGATGCCCACTCGACAACCCGACCTCCATACATGACGACGACGTCATCGCAATTCTCAGCAATCACCCCGAGATCGTGCGTGATAAGGATCACTGCCATTCCTATTTCTTTCTGAAGCTCCTCGATCAAAGCGAGAATCTGCGCCTGAACCGTCACGTCGAGCGCGGTCGTCGGCTCATCTGCAATGAGAAGCTTGGGTTTATTGATCAGGGCCATTGCGATCATGACCCGCTGGCGCATCCCTCCTGAAAGTTGATGTGCGTATTCTCCTACCCGCGTCTCCGGAGCCGGAATCCCCACGCGAAACAGCATCTCAACTGATTGCTGAAGTGCATCCTCAGACGATACCTTCTGGTGAAGCAGAACAGCCTCCGTAAGTTGACGACCAATGGTGTGAACTGGATTCAGCGCAGTCATCGGCTCCTGGAAAATCATACTGATTTCATTTCCACGAATCTTATGCATCTCGTTTCGGTCAAGTTTCTGCAGATCTTGCCCATCAAACCAGACTTCGCCACTTCGAACCTTCCCCATGGGCTGAGGGAGCAACCGAATCAAGCTCAAAGCCGAAACGCTCTTACCGCATCCTGATTCCCCAACGATTCCGAGAGTCCTTCCACGATCGACTTTAAAATCGACATCGTCGACGGCGACGAGTTCTCCGCTATCCGTATCAAACGAAGAGGAGAGATCCGTGACCTCGAGTAGCTGTCGGGTGTCTTCGCTCATAGGATTATTCGACTCGGTAAGCATCGTAGACTTCGAGCGTTTCCGGAAATGTTTGCCCGTCCCGCATGGCATCCATCGTCTCGAGTTTTATTTCAGGATCGATCCAATGCACGTGAGCTTCATCGGGTTCATAACTGACTCGGACGTTGAAGGTATCTTCCGGGAACCTCAGCCAGCGCCAGTAACCGAAGCGATAGTAATCGCGATGAAACATAGGCACCCACGGAGCAACTTCGTGAATGAGCTCCTCCATTTTCCAACTGTTTTCTCTAATCTCCTGTTCCGTAGTGGCCCGGCGAATCGCGACACTCAACTCATCCATTCGTGGATCAACCGTGATTGTGATGTTGTTCGTGTTCGGCTTGGGCGTGGTCGACCCCTCATCGTAGGCATTGGAGGAGTGAAAATTCTGGAAGTATCGCGGATACGGAGGTGAAGCCCCCCACCCCCAGAGACAAACCTGGTGACTCTTATCCATCACCTTCTGGAAGAAAGCCGTTCCGTCGAGAGCCTCAATCTCATACTCGAGTCCAGTCTTCAACGCCTCCTCTTTGAAGCGGAGCAAAATCCGATTAGTAAGCGGATCCTGCTGGGTGCTTACCGTAATCGAAAGACGTGTCCCGTCCGGCTTCACGAGGACACCGTCTTTGCCTCTCTTCGTGAATCCAGCCTTAGCGAAATACTCCCGTGCCTTTTCTGGATCGAAAGGTCGTGCTCGGAGGTTGGGCTCGCTGAAAGTTCCATACCCTTCGCAAAAAATATTGGTCCGCTTATAGTCCCCTCGAAAATCAAAGTCGATCAGCTTCTCCACGTTGGTCGCGAATTGCATTCCAATTCGCACATTCACATCGTCGAGCAGTGGCTTCGAATTGTTGATGTAAAGCCCGCGGGGGACCCGAGGATAGTCATTGTAGAAAACGGCTTTCTTGATGTATCCGTCGTAGACCGGATCGATTTCGGTCTTCTCATACCAGAATCGAGGATCGTTCAACGGGTAGAAGTCGATCTCGCCATTTCGGAAGAGCTCGAATACCTTCTCAGTGCTACGGACGAGGCGGTAGTAGATGAAGTCCGGGTTGTATCGATTCTTGTAATATTTGCGATCCTTAGCCCACCAGTCCGTCACTCGCCGCAAGGTGATGGATCGTCCTTTCCGAGTTTTTTCCTCATCGATTACGAATGCTCCGCACACGGGTTTGACTCGCCACTGATACCGTTGTGGATAATCAGGACCAAACTCGCGGAAAAACCCGATGGGACTTGGAGTAATTCCGGCATAGTACGCCGCCTTCGGCTTGGCAGTTGCCAGCTGGATCGACAATGTCTTCTCATCATATTTCGTGATATTCGTGTACTCAGTCGTGTAATATTGTTTGTGAAACGGGGACCGCGCGTAGTCCGAGTGAAACAGGTAATAGGTCATCATGCAGTCATCCGACGTAATCGGATCGCCGTTTGACCAAGTAGCCTCAGGATCGATTCGGAAGTAAACCGTTCGGTTGTCTGGAGCAACTGCCCACTCACTCGCAACCGCGGGAATTACTTTCATGGTGTCCGGGTGCAACCCGACCAGCGACATCTCCACATTGTCATAGAATTGATCACGAAAATCATGATTCGAATCTGGACCAAAAGTACGAAAGGTAGGCGGGTAGTTGGGGATATGCAGATCCATCACCCCTCCCTTGGTTGCGCTCTCAGAACCGATTTCTGGCTCGTCCATTCCACTCTCCCACACCAGCCCTTCTGGAATATCTCCCAGTGTTGCAAATGTGAAAAATTCAGGCTTCGACTCATAGTAAGCCTGAACCTCAGCCGTGTTGTCGTAGGGAAGAAATTCTTCCTCCGGGCCGCATCCAACAAAGAGAAATAATGCCGTGATTGTCGCAGCGACAAGCCCCGATCTTTCTACCCATTTCTGTAAATTCCCGATCATTTGTAGGTCGTAAACTTCTTGGGATCAAACGCCTCGCGAATCGCTTCACCCACGAAGGTCACAAGGACAAGTATCAAAACGGTTCCAAAAAACGCGCCGCTAACGATCCATGGCGAGCTCAAATTATCTGCCCCCTCTGCAAGAAGACGCCCCCAACTCGGATACTCGACGGGAAGCCCAAACCCGAGGTAGTCAAGAGCCGTCAGGCTGCCAATCACTGCCGTTACCGAAAACGGAAGCAAGGTCACCACGATTGAAATCGTGTTAGGTAGGATGTGGCGAAAGATAATGCGTCCCGTCCCCGCTCCCATCAGTCTCGCGGCCGCGATGTAATCCCGAGACTTCTCTTTGAAGGTAGCGGTACGCAGGTAGTAGGTCATTCCGATCCACGAGAAAATACACAAGATTCCCACCAGAATGGGCATCGAGGGTCGAACGATGATCGATGCGATGATAATCACAATGTAAAGGAACGGGATGTTCGAAAGCACCTCGATAAAGCGCTGCACGATGATATCGAATCGACCACCGAAATAGCCCATCGCGCACCCCAGGGTGATTCCAATGGTATAGGTAGCGATCAGATAAAGGAAATTCGCCTGAAGCAGAATCTGCCACCCCCCGAAAAGCTGGGCGAGAATATCATTTCCACTCGTGTCAGTTCCGAGGTAGTGACGATCTTTCCAAGACGGAGGAACCGGCGGGTATCTCACTACCGTCAGCCAGGTTATCTCCTGTTCCTCTGCCTGTTTGAGGCCAGCCTCGTCCTCAATTTCGTAGCTCACCTTCTCTCCCGCTTTCCAAACTCCACTCTCCACACGGTTACCATTCAGATCCCAGCCTTCCATAGGACCATCTTTCATCCCACGACGAAACCGCCACTCCTGTCGTTTCACAGTCGGTGAACTCTCGTAAAAGATGGAAGAAAGCCCCGAATACGGGGTGCTTTCTCCTTCCAGAGTGAAGAGCCCTTCTTCGTTCTCAATCAGTTTAGCTCGCTGCTCCGAATCCGAATCCAGAGTCGGATTCCACGGGACCGGGGGAAGAACAACCCAACTCCCCTTTTCCTCAGAAAACTGCTCTTGGAGTTCGCGGTAGTTCGGCTCGCCATCGCCTTCACCTCCAAAAATGGTCGCAGGAATTGGATCAACTAAAGCCGGAGCGTAGAGCTTTCCACCGTGTTTTACAAGCAGAGCGCGTTTCCCAACAATAAGATTATCGAGCATCGCAACAAGGACGAGAAGCCCGAGAAGAATCAAGGAAATGTAACCGCGCTTAATCGAGCGGAATCGATGCATCTGTCGCACCGTCTGAGGACTGAATCGGAAATCCCTGGGAGCAAAGAGAAGAAAAGCGAGCCCTCCTAGAACGATCGCAGAACAGGAGATCCATCCTGCCGTTTCACTTCCACTAAAAAACCACTTCAAGCTGGGAAAACGAATACCCGAGATGTGAAACACCATCGCGAAAACGCCAATGAGGAAAAGGCTGTATCCCAGTTTTCGAAACATCGTGAAAGAGAAGAGGTCGAGAATAAATCGTTAACGGAAACTGACTCGCGGATCGACTATCGCGACGAGAATGTCGGAAATGATATTTCCAATGAGCATAAGAAGGGCGGCAAAAGTCAGGGTTCCTAGGACCACCGTATAATCGCGTTCAAGAACTGCGCTGTAGCTCAGGAGCCCAAACCCGTCGATGTCGAAAATCTTTTCAATGAGAAGCGAACCAGCCACGAGTAGCGTGATGTTCTGTCCGAAAGTCGTCGCGATAGGAATAATGGAATTGCGAAACGCGTGACGGAAGACTGCCGTCCTCCACGGCAGCCCTTTCGCAGCTGCGGTCCTCACGTAGTCAGCGGCAAGATTGTCCATCAGGTTGTTTTTCATCAACATCGTCAGGAACGCGAAACTGCCTATCATGTAACAGACGAGCGGAAGGACGCTGTGATGAACAAGGTCTTTCACTTTGCCCCATGTGCTCAGAGTCGGAAATTCGGCACTGACAAAGCCCATGATCGGAAACCACCCTAACCGGGATCCGAAATAGACAACAAGGAGAGCTCCAAGAACATAGCCAGGAATGGCGTAGCCAACGAAAACAAGGATAGAAGAAATCGTATCGAGAGTCGTTCGATGTCGAATTGCTTTGAGTATTCCGAGCGGAATACAGATCGCATAGGTGAGGATCATCGTGACGAGCCCATAGTAAATCGAGATCGGAAACCGGGATACCATCATTCCCCAGACCGATTCGTTGTATCGGGTCGACTTCCCCAAATTTCCCTGGACCAGTCCGCTGAATCGGCTTTGATAAAGAACCGCGCGAGGAGCAAAGGACTCCGGTTCATCGAGTCCTTTGTTAATTCGTCGCCAGCGCTTCGCGACGTCATCATCGCTTTCGACCCGAAAGCTCCAGCCATCGAGAGCGTCGTCAGGACCCTCCAGAATGGAAGTGGTCCCGTCTCGATTTGCCCGAATTCGGGTGGCCGTCCCTGGCATCGCGAGTTCGACCTTGGTTTCGCTTTCAGGAAAATCCTCCTGGATTTTATTCAGCTCTCTGGGAGCAAGTCCCAGCCAAACAAAGTAAGCGCGGAACGCCGACTGGTCATATCCGTAATAGGTTGCAAGGGCTTCCTTCGCTTCATCATCAATTCCTCCCGAACTTCCCTCACGGGTGCTCTTTGCCGCTTCTCCATTTTGCCCGATCGCACCTGCTTTCAAAGCTGCCTCGAGAGGCCCACCCGGAGCAAATCGAGTGATCAGGAAAACCGCCAGCGTCAGTCCGAAAAGGGTGACGGGAATAAGAAGGAGTCGCCTGATGAAATAGTCGCGCATGGAGGGAGTCGTCGGAGATTTCTCCGCTCTGAAAATAAAGCGTCACCGATTGAGAATCTGCCTCTCTTCCTCAGAGGGATTTTAAATCAGGACGATCTCTTTCAGGAGAAAAAGAAAAATCGGTTTCGCACCTCCCGACTGTAAACGAAAACCGAAAGTTGAAAACGGAATATTACTCGTGTTTGCGGTAGAAAATAACTGATTTCATAAACTGCTCAATGCGACGAAATCTTCTCTCTCTCGATCCGATCAAGAATCTACTGGGGAAAGTCGCCTTGGACGAATCGAAGATCGGATCCGACTGATTTTTTCCTCGAGCGTTTCTCCAGACAGGGACAGAGCTCGTGGATTATCGATCGGCTGAGTGTGATCCCTTGCCGTAGGGAACGGAAGCTTCGCTGAATGAGAATTCTCAGTAATGCGTTTGATAAGCCGAATCATTCCGATGGCACCCAGAATTTTCTTCTTCTCATCGAGGAACGGCTCAACGGTGATTGCATATCCTGACTCGTGCCAGACAAGCTCAGTATGCAATGTCAGACCCATCATCGTATCGCAGTAGTCTACCTGCTGAAGAAATTCAGGAGTCTTCTCGCAATAAGGGTTACTGAGATCATTCTCGATGATGCGCTCCGGATCCAAATCGAATGACTCCTCCTACAAGTCGCCAAAAGCGTGCGTTATTTGCAGACGCCTATTCATCCGGAACCCGCAACCGGCACCCCCAGGAGAAGAGGTTCGATAGCTTTGGCCTGAACCTCAGCTTTCTCTTCACTGCGCGCCGTTTTATAACGAATAATGAAATAGAGGAAAAATGTCTCGCCCCCACGCCGGCTTCGAGTCACTCGGGCGTCAAACTGAAGTCGCCCCCGTTGAGTCAAAAAAGTGGACTGAATCCTCACCTCCGCAGAACACCCTCCGAGGAGTCGAGTGAAGGCAGCCTCCGCATCGACCTGCTCATCTTCGGGGAAAAATCTTCCGGCAGCGCTCTAACAAAGGTCCCAGACTGATGCCCGACGCCGCAAAGAAAGGATCGATTGTGATACACAATCTTCAGATTCTCATCACACACAAGTATCATGTCGGAAGCCAACCTTACCAATCGCTTCCCCCACCGGGGGTATCCTGATCATCCCCAAGATTATACAGCCAATTCTCTTTTCACCGAGATAGCTCGGCGGATGGAAGTGCAGGTTGCGAGAGAGCCGTTTTCTCAGTCTCAGCCAACGGATAGTGGTCTCTTTCCTCGCCGATAAAATCTTTATTATAATTACAATAATTCAACAAGCCCTATTTTTTGGCTAACTTTCCAAATTCAAGAGGGTTGAGTCGCAGGCTCAACAGGGTTAGGCTCCCAATATGACTTTCGATCGACGCCATTTTCTCTCCCAATCCACTCTTCTTACTGCAGGCGCCCTTCTTTCCGGCTGTTCGCGAGATGACAATAGCGAACAAGCTCCAGAAGTCGCCAGCGGCCCGGAATTTGAAATCTCACTAGCGCAATGGTCTCTCCATCGCGCGCTCAAAGGGGGTGAACTCGACAATCTCGACTGGCCTGCCTACACCAAGAAAACATTTGATGTTCATGCACTTGAATGGGTAAACCAGTTTTTCTTCGAAAAGCATCCAACCCTCGGTTATCAGCCCAAAGGCGGCGGCTACATCGAGCAGATGAAACAACGTTGCGACGATCAGGGAGTGAAGAGCCTCCTAATCATGTGTGATCGAGTTGGGAATCTCGGTCATCCTGACAATACCAAACGAACCGCGGCGATCGAAGGACACTACGGCTGGCTCGAAGCGGCCAAGACCCTAGGCTGCCACAGCATTCGGGTCAATGCGACTTCCGACCCCCAGTTGAGCCCCGAAAAGCAGGCTGACCTTTGTGCGGAAGGACTGCGCCGACTCTCTGAGCAAGCGGCCACTCTCGACCTCAACGTTATCGTTGAGAATCACGGAGGGCTCTCTTCCAATGGTGCCTGGCTCGCTCGAGTCCTGCAATCCGTAAAGCTCGACAATTGTGGTGCGCTACCCGACTACGGAAACTTCTATGTCGTGAAAAATCGTGGCAACGCCGAGGCCTACGAAAAACAAAAAGCGCTTTATGAAGGCGACCCATCCCTCAGCGAGGACGAGATGGGGCTAGCCTATGATCGCTATGCTGGGGTCAAAGACCTCATGCCTTTCGCCAAGGGAGTCTCTGCCAAAGCTCATGACTTCGACGACGAAGGCAATGAGATCCACACTGACTTTGGAAAGATGATGGGTATCATCATCGATTCCGGATACGAGGGGTATCTCGGGATCGAATACGAAGGCAAAAATCTTGGCGAAATCGAAGGCATCAAAAAAACCAAGGCACTCCTCGAAAAGGTCATCGCAGCCCACTCGATGATATTGTCGCTCGCAAAGTGCTAGTTCGATCCGGTGCGAATACGGATTCGTCGGTATTCCATTTGCCCCCGATCTCCTTCCAATCCGATCGGGCCGGTTTCAGGCACTTCCATCAGGTTCGTTAAAAGTTCCCCGTTGCAGGTAGCGGTCGCAATCCGACCTTCCACTGTCACGACGAGTTCATTCCAGTCCTGCGCCCGGTATTTCTCCAAATCGTAAAATGGTCCTGCGAGCGGATAGTCCCGGCACTGGAGCTGTGGCTTGCGAAGAAAAACTCCGCTGTCCGCGTTCGGAGTCGCACGGAACTCCAGCTTGAGAACAAAATCCTCTGGGAATTCCCGAGTTGTCCAGAGCTGCTGAATGCGACGTCCCTCGGATGGAGTTTTTACGACGAGCCGCCCATTGATGGCTTCATATCGCCCATCAGAACTCGTTGAGTCTCCATCGAAAGCTTCATCCTCCGTGATCTCTACAAAAACCGGAGCATTCGGTCGCGGCTTCTTGGGTTTCTTCCTCGGTGGAGTCGGCCGAAATCCCCATCCAGTCAGATCCTTTCCGTTGAAGAGGCTTTCGAATCCCTCCTCCAGTTGAAAATCATCAGCTTTGGTTTCGACAAACCCGAGCGTTGCAAAAATCGGGTGAATGGAATTTGCCCATCGCAAATATCCGGCCGGATTGAGATGGAGTCGGTCTCTGAACCACTCTGGATTACTGTCCCCATCTTTCTGGGCAAACAATGTCCACGAATCGAGCACTGTAATTTGCGGGTCGTTCTTCACGACGGCCTCAAAGAGTGCATTCACTTTCTGAATCGTTTCGGCAGGACGAGACTTCTCGGGAGAGCTGGGAAAGATCCGACAGAGCACAATCGGCATCTCGGAATTGTGTACCTTCAGGGCCGCTATGATCTTCTGAAAATTCCGCCCGATCGCTTCCGGCTCGATCCCGACCTCGATATCATTCGTTCCCATCAGCAGGACAACTGCTGAGGGGTTTAGAGAAAGCACGTCATCTTTCAGCCGGATCAGCATTCCCCGGGTGGTGTCTCCGCCGATTCCCCGATTCGCGAGCTTCACCCCCTCGAAGTTGCCTTTGAAATCTTTTCCCCACCCCTGGGTGATCGAGTCTCCGAGAAATACAACTGCCCCTTGGTCTTTCTCTACCTCTCCAGCCCAACGCTTTCGAAACTCGGGCCAGCGTTTGACAAGGCCTTCGTATCGGCGCAGCTCGCCCTCGCCGGGAAGGCTTTTCTCCGCCTCGATGGAAGGATACTCAAAGGAGGGGGACTCTGCCGAAAAGGCCGTGCTGAAAAAAACGGAAATAGCGAGCAAGATGGGGATTTTCATGAGGCTGAGGTTACAGACCCAGAACTAATTGTCCACCCTCACCCTCGACTACCAGATTACGCTAACCAGTCTCAAGAAAGGAATTCTCATTGCACCGCTGTCAGGCTACTTCGCCTCTACGACGTCAGTATGGTAAACCGTCCCATCCACTCCGTGATGCTGAAAAGTAGCCACGGGCAGATCTTGATCGCGTCGAATCTCTACACTCAGAAACCCGCCCTTCACCTTCAGGTATTGATGCATCGCGGATCGGTATTTCTCACTGAAGCCCCCCGCATGCTTGTCGGAAGTTGAACCACAGGAGTATTCCCGAACTCCGGTCTCAGGATCCACCGACACATACTGCCAATGCCGGTCACCACAAACGACATACATATTTTTCTGTGATGCGATAAAGGCCCGAAGCTCTTTTCCCTCGTGCGTAAATCCTTTGTTCGCATGATTGTCATTCTTTCCTCCCCGGTCCGGTCCGACAATCGGAGTGGGGCTGATCAGAATTCGGAACGTCGCGTCTGATTTCTTTACCGTATCGAAAAACCATTCTTTTTGCTCCTCACCCCATATGGTCTTTTCAGGACCGTCAGGCATCGTATTTGGACTCCTGAAATCCCGGCCCTCAACAAACCAGACCTGCAGATCCTTGCCCCAGCGAATCGTGCGATAAGTCTTTTCGCCCATCGGCACCTGCTCGCGAAAAATCCTCACCCCCTCTTTCCAGGTCAGGTCGCCGTAGGACTGAGGAGGCCAGCAATCATTCCTCACCGTGTCATGGTCATCCTTGATGAAATAGGACCCGACCTCATTGTGAAAAGCTCGCTGGAATGGCAGAGCATACAATCGGTTCCATTTGAATCGAGCGAGCGCCTCATTGGTCGCCTTGGGTTCTGAACCCTTGAAGTCGTAGTAAACAATGTCTCCTGTGTGGACAAAGAAGTGTGGATCCTGCTTTTGCATCTGCGGATAAATCTGGTGACCCTTCTCCTCGTTGTCACGCCGGCTGTATTCCTGCCCCGTCACAACAGTGAACTTCACTGGAGCTGCCTCATCTTGCGAAGGCGCTGTGTAGAAGGACCCGTTCACCGATTGCCCAGTCTCTCCCTTGAGCGTTCGAGAAGAGACTCTCACGGAATACTTCTTACCCGGCGAAAGTGAAGTGAGCGATACCTGCCGGGTAAAATCCTTCTCCGAATCCACCTTGAGCCAATCCGTTTCTCCAATCAGGTGATCATCCAGTGACCAAGCAACTTGGATCTCGCCTGAAGAACCCGCAAGCGCGTCATGCATCTCACCGAGTGATGAACCCTCAGGAATCACGGAACTCTTGTTCCAGGAAATCCCTTTTCTATTTCGCTCTGGCGCTGCAGTGAGCCGAGCCCAAACGATAGCCGAGGTCGCTGACGCTTCGCCAATTTTGATGCCGTTGCCCATGTACACCGGGTGGACATTCTGAGAATACAGAACTGAAACGGTAGCCGCGAGAAGTAGAAGAATACAGAATTTCATTTCAATTTCGGAAAGGATTACAAGAGGTCCTACTTTCGAGTGACCCAGACAGGAGAAGACCATGCCATGTTACCATCCTCCTGCTCAACTCGGATGTAGTAGCGATTTTCGCCCAAAGCCATTTCGTCATCCGAGAGCTTCGTTTCGAATTTATTCTCCTCAAGAGGACCGAACGTTTTCCAATCCTCTTCATTGCGAACCACTGTGATGCGTTTGATCGGAGCGGTTCCATCCACCCGAAACCAGAGTACCGGATCCCCTTTCGTTTCCAGAATCGATCCAAGGGGTTCGTCGTTGCAGGTAAAATTCAAGTAGATCTTATCCGTCGCTGCAATCGTCCGTCGCTGGTCGAGAGCTTCGATAATTCCCTCTCTCGTAAACTCTTCGCAGAAGACTCCTCCGTAACTCGTGTGCTGCGCAATGTGATCCGAGCTCGCGAAGACTCCCAGTTTGTGTCCGAGCTCAAGAGCATTCTGGTAGGTGCCCGCCTTGTATTTCCCGAAGTCGAGAATCGGCGCTGGAGGAATAGCCTTATCGGCTACCGCATCCCCATTGATGGTGTACTTATCTCCCGGCTTTAAACCTGCGGTCGGCTGCGGTGCTCCTTCTCCTTCGTAAGAAACACGAGCACCCTGAAAGATCTCGACCACATTCTCCGAGGCATAGCCAATTCGGTCATACTTGGCCCAGTCGGTTCCCATGCGACTGGCACCGGTATGACTGATCACAGCGACGGGTTTTTCGTATTTCTCAAGGATCCCCCACAGTTCGTACGGCAGAATCTCACCCAACCCAGCTCCTACGGGAAATTCTTCCTGCCAGGGAGATCTGCGATAAGTTGGGCGCTTGATGTAGACAACGGGTCCGCCTCGATCGGCAAATACCACATTGCGATGCCCCCAGGGCCAGACCTGCTCCCGCTCGTAGACATACATCGTGTTGAATCGCCCAGGGCTGTGGAGTGCGTCATGCATTCGCTGGTTGTGCCACCATTCATAAGGGTCGTACATTTTCCCAACGTCAGTGTGATCCGAAGTTCCCAAGAAATCGATCTTTGCCAGATCATAGGCGTATCGAAAGTGGTCGACGATGCACCCGTCGAAACCAGTCCGGCAATTCGAGACATCCGTGTGTCGATGAAAATCTCCCCAGTAGAGTCCAAACGATTTGTCCGCCACTTTCCAACGGTGTCGATCCTGAGCAGGCCTCTCCGGAGTCGACTGGGAAGCCGCGACCGCAGCTGGTGTCGTTTTCGATTTCAAAGGTGGATTCGCCGGATCCATGGACGAGGCTGACGCAAGCGATGCCAGGTAGACCCCCGAGACGCGATGGGTCTTGTTGATCCGCTGATCCGAAGGCCAACATACCTGGATATCTCCGGTCTCTCCAGAGGAAAGAAAAACCAGCTTCCGATCCTGCCCGTAAGAACTCCCCTCAAGACGTCGACGGGAACTCCAGCTTTCGGAGTCGATGCGATAGGCACTCAACGCGATGCGCCAGATCCCGCCCGTGTAGTAACGGTAGGCCACCCACGGATTTCCATCTCTTCCTACCCCGACAACAGGAACGTTCACTGGTTTCCCGGCCTCACCGGCAGGACCCATCGAGATCTCGCGGAACGTTTTTGAATCGGTTTCGAATTTTCCGAAAAGCACACTCTTTCCTGCGTTGATTCCCGTGCCATTGGCATGCCCGCGGGAGTCGAGTCCCCAATTTGGCTTGCCTCGCTCTGCAGAAATCCAGAAACCGGAACCATCACCTGTCGCCGTGACTGATCCCCGCGCCTCGTAATTCTCGGAATGCCCAACGGGAAACTCCTCGACTTCACCACCGTCAGCGACGCGAGCCAGATACAGGTTGAACTCGTTGCCTCTGGAACTGTCATAGAGAATCCAGGCATTTCCGCTTCCATCAAAGGCGAGGTCAGGAGCCCAGTCGCCGCCCTTTCGATCCGACACGGCAATTTCCGGAGACCACTCTTGATCCGAATTTCGGAAGCGAACAAACACATCCCCTTCTCCAGATCGCATCGATTGCCAGACCACCCAGACTCGTCCTTCTGAATCTGTCCCCGCGTCCACGAAAGCTTCGGCAGCATCCGAATCTGCGAGGGCTTCTGGTTGGGTCAGTCCCTTTTCGCGAGTCCAGGAGCAGGATAGCAGGTCGACGGTATCGTCCTCCAAATTGGTTTCCCCCCAGAAGATCCAGAGGACACCTTCTCCATCAACCGCCAGCGCCGGAGCATGCAGCACCCCAGATTCCCGGACCGTCACCAGCGTTTCAAACCCTTCCGATTGATCGGAGGGAGACCCGATTCGCAAGGAGTCCGATTCTCCATTCCATTCCAGGTAAGCCACTGCGATTTCTCCTCCCGGGAGAACGGCAGCGGCCGGTAAATCAATCTGCAAGCCCTCTCCCTCAATCGCTCGAATCGGCGACGACAGCGGAATGGCCTTCTCCCGTTTTGCCACCCCGCGGGTCGCTTTTGGCTTTGCCTTCGCAGCCTTTGCCGCCGCTGACTTCTGCTTTTCTGGGGAAGCAGGGTCATCCTTTTTGGCGTCCTGTGAACCAACTGTCGCGATCAAAAGACCTGAGAGGAGAAAGAGAACAGGGACGAGTCTTCGAGTGATCATAAACAGTGAGTGAAGGGCAACGATCTCGGTATAGGAAGTCTCTCTCTTCTTTCCAAGTTGATTCCCCGGCGCAGATCAGTCCCTCTTCGTGCCGTTGTAATTCACATCGCCTGCGGAAAGTTCCCATTATGAAATTCGCGATCCATCTTCTACTCGTTTTCCTCGTCGACTCTTTTCTCGCCGCCGGGCCCATTCAGGCTGAGCCCAACCAATTGACAGATGAGGAAAAAGAAGCTGGTTTTGAGCTGATCTTCGACGGCACCAGCTTTGAAGGCTGGGAGCAGTCCGGAAACTGGACCCTCGAAGAAGATGGCTCCATGTCCCGGAAAGAGAAAGGTGGATCGATTCGCTTCAAACGTTTCGTCGTTCCAGATGATTTCGAACTTCGTTTCGAATGGAAGGTGGGTGAGAAGTCGAACAGCGGTATCTACTACCGTCCGACCCAATACGAGTATCAAATCCTCGCCAATGAGAAACATGGTGATGGAAAGAACCCGCGGACCTCCGCAGCATCACTCTACTTCGGAGTGGCTCCCAGTCACGACGCTACCAAGACACCCGGCGAGTGGAACACGGGACGCATTGTTGGCAAGGGCACGATCATTCAGCATTGGCTCAATGGAGAGAAGGTCATTTCTTTCGACTACACCGATCCAAACTACGCCAACGAAGTCGAGACGCTAACCCTGCGCGGTGGCGACCTCACGAGACGCGGCGCCCACCTCAGTCTTCAGGATCATGGCGATCCGGTCTGGTATCGTACGATCAGAATCCGAACGCTGAAGCCTGAGGATGAGATCGATCCTGGATTCGTTAAGCCAGCCACCCTGACCGAAGAACAGGCAGCCGCGGAAAAGGCAAAACTGGACTCTATTCTAAAAAGAAGAGCAGAACAGAAAGCAAAGGCAAAGCGGTGATCTGAAACTCGCTAAGCGAGCACCTGCTTAATCACTCCGCCGTGAACATCGGTGAGCCGCTGGTCGATTCCATTGTGATAGAAAGAAAGCTTTTCGTAGTCCAATCCTAACAGGTGCAGGACAGTTGAATAGTAATCCCAAATTGACGTTGGATTCTCTTCTGCACGTCGGCCAAAATCATCCGTCGCTCCGTAGCTGACACCTCCCTTCACACCGGCCCCCATCATCCAGAGAGTGAACCCGTCCGGATTGTGATCGCGACCAGCGGTCCCATCTTGGCGAGTTGGCATCCGCCCGAACTCGGAGGTCCAGAGAACGAGGGTGTCTTCCAGCAAGCCTCGTTGTTTCAAATCCGTCAGTAAGGCAGCAGTCGGCTGATCAAAAACCGGGCAGTGCCGCTCGTAGTCTGCCTTGAGTGTCTTGTGGGCATCCCAGTTGAGCAATCCATCGACACCGGAAGCGCGCGAAGCGCAATAGAGGTTCACATAGCGAACTCCACGCTCTAACAAACGCCTAGAAAGAAGGCAGTTTTTCGCGTAGGCCGCTTTCAACTCATTCCCGGAATCAGTGCCGTAGAGTTTGTGCGTGTGCTTCGACTCACTGGCAAAATCGCTCACCTCCGGTGCAGACATCTGCATCTTCGCAGCAAGTTCATAGGCTCCGATCCTCGCTCTCAGGTCCGTTTCCGCAGCCCGGTCGGTGGCGTGACGTTCGTTGAAGAAATCGAGAAGATCGCGTGTCCCACGTTCCTGGGCCTCTGAAATTCCGGACGGCCGATCGATATTCCGGATCGGTTGATGAGCGGCCATCGTGATCGCTTGATGTCTCGCAGGAAGAAAACCATTACTCCAGTTCGCTTTGCCGTTCGGCGGTTCCCCCCGGATATCAGGAATAGCGACATAAGTTGGGAGATTGTCGGTTAGGCTACCCAATGCGTAACTCGTCCAGGCTCCAGCCGAAGGAAACCCCTCTGTGGCATGCCCGGTATTCACAAAGACGCATCCCGGACCGTGCGTATTAGTTTTCGATGACATGCCATGGAAGAATGCGATATCGTCGACGTGTTCGGCCATGTTTGGCAGCATCGTTGAAATCATTTTTCCACTCTCTCCACTGGGAGCGAAAGGCCAGGGACTTTTCATAAGAGGTCCGTTCTTCCCTTGAAACGAAATCATATCCTCTTCGCCCGGCAATGGTTGTCCATGCATCTTCTCCAGCATCGGCTTGTGCTCCCATAGATCCATATGAGAAGCTGCTCCCGGGCAGAATATCTGGAGAACGCGTTTTGCCTTGGCCGGAAAGTGACGCCCTTGAGCCGTGGCGACAGAACCAAATCCCTCTCGGGTCATGAGCTGAGTCAATCCGACCCCCATGAGGCCGGTTGTGACATCACCTAGAAATCGGCGGCGACTGAGATCAAAAGGTGGATTCATGACAAAAACGGGACCCGAAGCCCAACATGCAAATTCAGAAGGCTCTTCATCAATCAAGAAAAATGAGTTCACTTGCGTTCAAGAGAGCACGACAGCCAACAATGAGCCCATGCTCTCGGATCGCTTTGGCCATCTTCTCTTTCTCCTCGTTTTGAGGTTTTCGTTGGAGAGCGATTAAAAACGAGGCGTCGACCTGAGACTCAATATCCTTCCCTACTTCGCCCCTAATCCGCTCCGCAAACGCTTCCGCCATATCGAAGGTGAAACTGTGATTCATCATCGTAAGCGCCTGCAGAGGAGTGGTCGTTTCGGCACGCTCCGGAGCGGAAAAAGTACAGTCGGGCTGATCAAATTCGGTCATTAGATCGACCACTGAAGCTCTCGCATTCTGATGATACACAGCCCGCCGATAGGTTTCCGACCCGTGCTCGTCGAGCGGCTCGTAGGTGCAGACATTGTCCTGCATGAATTTGAAGAGGCGAAATCCGGGGCCTCCCATCTTCTTGTCAAGTCGCCCTGACACAGTCAGAATCGTATCGCGAATTTCCTCGGCAGAAAGGCGCCGCGGGGGGAAACGCCAGAGAAGGCGACTGTCCCCATCCACCTTTGCTGATTCCTCTCGCCACTCAGACGACTGCTGGTAGGCCCGAGATGTCATAAGCAATCGGTGCATCTCCTTGATCCGCCATCCGTTCTCCTGCAATCTTAACGCGAGAAAGTCCAGCAACTTGGGATGAGTCGGCCTCCCTCCCATGTAGCCAAAGTCATTTGGGGTATCAACAATTCCGGTACCGAAGTGGTAGTGCCAGAGTCGATTGGCGAGCACCCGAAGTGTGAGCGGGTTTTCGGAACTCACGATCCAGTTCGCCAGTTCGATACGGCGAGTCGCTTCCGGAACATCTGCCGGCAGTGAATACACAGGCGCGACATTTTCCAGAGTCGACAAACTTGCGGGGACCACCTGTTCTCCTTTTCGCTGAGGACTGCCTCCGACAAAGACATGAAACGGACCTTCGGCGTCCTTGGCGACACGGTTTCCAATCCAGACTTTGGGTAAAGCAGGAATGGCCGCGAGCTCGCGGTTCACCGTTGAGATCTTCTTTCGAATCGAAGCCATCTTCGAGATTTCTTCAGCGGACGTCTCTGCCTTTCGCCACCGGATATTTCGATGGGTATCATTCACCGGTTTCCGATCGCGACTGTGAGCGACTTCCTTCCACGATTCCCCATCCATCGATACTTCGATCCGATATTCGGCAACGAAAATGAACTTTCGGTGCCCTGGATTCTCTTCCCCACGCGCACTGGAGAAAACAACCTTTTCAATTTCTCGCGGTGAGGCGAGTTCAATCGTCAGGTTAGTCGAGGTGGAGATAAACCGTGCGCCGACTTTCCCATCGATCGCAATCTGGGGTCCATACGCCCCGGGGAAGTCCTCAATCGTTCGCGCAGCACCGGTGGCCTTACTTCCCTTTTCAGCGAGCGCGACATTTTCGGAATTCTCTCCAGCCGACCAGATTTCGAATTCATCGATTCGAAATCCCGCCGCCGTATTCACATTGCCATCCTGAGCCTCGCTGATGAGCCTGACAAATCGGGCCTCCACCGGAGCAAACTCCTCAATCGTTCCAGTCCGATCCGCTCGAGGGCGAACCCATAGTTTCGCAAACTCTTCGGCCCGCTGACCGGCCCTTTTCTGAATGCCCGCCACGACCGCACGTTCTTCTTTCTCCAGTTCTGCTTTCCTTTCATTCAGGGGTGCCATGCGATCGGCCACCTTCTTCTTCTCTTCCGGCGCGGCGAGAACACGATCGCCGTGACGCACTCCGGAGAAGGTCGCATACATCTGGTAGTAATCTTTCTGGGCAATCGGATCGAACTTGTGGTCATGACAGCGCGCACAACTGACCGTCATTCCGAGAAATGCCTGCCCCGTTGCATTGATGATTTCATCGAGCGTATTCGCCCGAATCTGAGCTGCTGCATTCTTGTCCTGATTGCCTACATCGTCATAGGCTCCGGCCACAAGAAATGAGGTCCCAATTTCGACTTCAGGATTCCCAGCTTCGATCACATCTCCAGCGAGGTGCTCACGGATCAACTGATCGAATGGCTTGTCGTCATTAATGGACTGGATGACGTAATCTCGAAAAGGCCAAAGGTTGTTGATAATGAGATTTCTCTCAAAACCTCGGCTTTCACCGAAGCGCACAACATCGAGCCAGTGCCTTCCCCAACGCTCCCCATAGTGAGGAGAATCCAAAAGACGGTCGATCAAATTCTCATACGCTTTCGAATCTGTATCGCTGAGAAATGCGTCCACTTCTTCCCGCGTTGGTGGCAAGCCCGTCAAGTCGTAGGTGGCCCTACGAATCAGGGTCCGGCGGTCTGCCGGAGGATTCATCGAAAGTTTTTTCTCGGTCAACTTCTCGGCCAGGAAAGCATCCACAGGATGAGCGAATGAACCTTCCGGCGGACCCGTCTCCTTCAAGGGTTGGTAGGCCCACCAGCTCTTGTCGGCCTTGGACGCCTCATGAAGAACCAATCCCTCCGGCCATTTCGCTCCTTCATCAATCCACTCCTTCAACAGCGCTGCTTCCGCGTCGGTAAGCGCCTCCCCTTCGTCGGGCATGTAGGGTTTCTCACCAGGTTCTTCAGGCGTCGCCACGAGATAGAGATCGCTCTTCAGGGCCGCTCCGGGAATGACCAGTTCAGTTCCCGAATCAAGCACCTCGCTCGCTTCAGCCAGGGAAAGATCCCCTTTCCGGTTATTCGGATTGTGACAGCCAAGACATTTCTTCTCCAGCACAGGCTGAATATCACTTCTGAAGTCGACAGCTATCCCAACCGCTGGCCAAACAAGCAGCAGAAATCCTGACAAGCGACAAATCATAAACCGCAAAACGGTCCTCATCGAGCGTGGCGACATAATGAAGATCTTACCAGAACCGAGACTTAGGAAACGCCCCCCAAGTTACCGTAATGGCGTCATTCATGATTGGCACAGGGATGCGCCTCTTACTGACTTGAAATCTCATTCCCAAAAGCATCGACTTCGATTCTTGCCGCTTCCGAAATCGGTTCGGTCCACGTCTCTTCCAATACGGTCTTCAATCTTTGGTAGGATTTCTCCTGTTCAGTGGTCATCACCTCTCTCGCAATCAAATCCTCACGAAACGCTTCCCCTGAAATGTCAAAAAATCGCCCATCAGAGAAAAGCTTGTAGTCGGAGTCGAGAGTGAACACATGACGCGAGAATCGATCCTTGTCCCACCCGGGTCGAGGATCATACCAGAAGAAGGCGGTGTCTCGCTCATGCGGTTGACCTTCAGTGAGTGTTTTTGCAAAACTGATTCCGTCGAGATGCCAATGCTTGGGAACCGTCACGCCACCGAGATCTGCCAGAGTCGGAAGGAAATCGGAAGCATCAATGAGATCAGGGCGAACTTGGTTCACTTTAACGGTTCCCTTCCAATTCGCGATCAAGGGCACACGAATACCGGTCTGCAATGGAGACGCCTTGCCGCCTTTTACCTCCGCCCCTCGAAACAGAGAAGTTACCTTCGTATCGGTACCATTGTCGCTGTAGAAGAGAATCAGCGTCTCTTCTCGAAGACCAGCATCTGTCAATCCGTCGACAAGTTGCCCCACAATTTTATCCATGTAGTGCACCATGTCAGGAAAATAATCGACACTCTCTTCCAATCTCCGAGATGGATCTGACCATTCCTCCGAGTCTGGAGTTGGCACCATCGGCCAGTGGGGAAGAGCCATTGCAAAGTAGGCGAAGAAGGGCTTCTCCCGATCCTTCGTCATGAAATCGAGAAGAAACTCAGTCGATGTGTCAGGACCATACCCATCTTGTACCGGTCCGACCAATTTTCCATTTCGGTCGAAACTTGGGTCCCCATATCTTGACCCCTTATCTTCGGTCTGCCAGGAATGAAACAGGGACCAAGAATCAAACCCAGCATCCTCCACCTTCATCCCCGCGCTGCGACGAAGGTCTGCATTAGGAAAGTCAGGAGGATCATAAGAGTGCAACTGCCACTTTCCTGCGATCGCAGTTTCGTATCCAGCGTCCTGCATAAGGTGACCAAAGGTTCGCTCATTCGGATCAAGGATTCCAAAATAGAGCCAGTTCCGGTGATTGTATTTCCCGGTCATGATCTGAACACGAGTAGGTGTACAGAGAGGTTGGGAATAGGCGTGAGTAAATCGCACCCCCTCCTCGGCAAGCCGATCCAAGTGCGGAGTCTGGTAGGACTCGGAACCATAACAACTCAGCCCCTCGATGCCGAGGTCATCGGCCATGATCAGGAGAATGTTCGGTTTCCCGGCGGCAGAAACAGTCAGCGCCAAAATGGACGCGATGAAGAAGACGATTGGTCTCATATTACTGATGTTTGTGATCTTGAAGTTTATTGAAGGGTTTCAACTGAGCCGACAATTTTGAAATCAGATCTTCCTTTGAAGGATCCGAGGCAAGATTGGTTATTTCCTCTGGATCATTGTCGTGATCGTAGAGCTCTCGACCTCCTTTTCCTTCGAGCCACTCAGTGTATCTCCACCGTTTCGTACGGATCGAATAGCCCCAGGCTTTGGGATTGTGCCAGATCTGGGTCACGGCAGGCTTTTTCCATTCAGCTGACTGTGGTTCGATCAGCAACGGGCGGAGCGATGCACCTTCCAGATTAGACGGTGGGGTCAGCCCGCACAAATCGGACAGTGTAGGATAGAGATCGAGAAGCTCGACCGGCTTCTTTGTCGATTGATTCTCCGCCAGTCCCGGAGCCGCGATGATAAGCGGCATTTTTGCGGAACGTTCGAAAGCCTTTCGTTTGTACCAAAGCCCTTTCTCTCCCAGGAAATAGCCATGATCAGACCAGAAAACGATGATCGTTTTTTCCATCAATCCGTTTGCTTCCAACGCATCGAGGAGCCGTCCGACCTGAGCATCAACAAAGCTGTTGCAGGCATAGTAAGCCTGCTTGCATCGCCGAGCCTCCTCCACCGTGACATCCTCAAAGTAATAGGGCCAATGCTTCACATCTCGCTGAATCGCCATGGGAGGCACATCCGCGAGATCTGCTTTAGCCTCCTCGAGATCGGGCATTTCGATTTCGTCGAGAGGATACATATCGAAGTAACGCTTCGGAGCTACATAGGGGCAGTGCGGGTTAAAAAATCCTGCAGCGAGGAAAAATGGTTCGTCCTTTTTCGCCTCGATCAATTCGATGATCTTGGAAGCGACCATTCCGTCGGTGTGCTCTTCATCCTTGCTGACCGGATTCCACCAAGCCATCGAGATACCGAGCCCGGCTTTCTGCCGGCCTTTTCCATAGCGGGTGATCTTGTCTTCCTGAAGACTGTCGATTCCTTGAGGATTGTAACGTTCATCCCAAGTCTCGGCATCGTCATTGGCGTCCGTTCCGATCTGACTCGGGTTTCCGTAGTGATAGATCTTTCCGGCGCGGGCGGAGAAATAGCCATTCTGGCGAAAAAGTTGGCCAAGCGTTACGACGTCAGGGTTCTTCTCCCGCAACTCATTCTTGAGAGTGTGCATGTCGAGGGTATCCGGCCGAAGCCCGGTCATGAGGCTGGCCCGACTCGGCCCACAGAGCGGCTGCTGACAATACGCACGATCGAATCGCACTCCCATTTTCGCGAGCCTTTCGAGATTCGGAGTTTTGACCTGAGAGTTCCCGAACGCACTGAGATCATTGTTCATGTCATCGGCAGCGATAAAGAGAACATTCATCTTCTCTGCAGATTGAATCGAAGAGAACAACAGTAAACTGCTGAACAGGCAGACAAGGGAAAAAAACCGAATACACATGGACGGCATCGTGGCCTTTACTCCGCCCCTACGTCAATCTTCGAAGATTCGCGTGAATCCGCTGAGATTCAAAGTTGGCGTGGTCAGATGCAACAAGAGGACCACAGATCGAGAAGATCATAGAGCACCCGCCGACATTCCTGTCCGTAGGTAGCCAACCCATCTCGCATCTTCGCTTCAGTGTCTACGAACGCACTGCTATCAGCGACCTAGTCAGGAAAGGCACCCAACATTCCTGCAGGGATACCTCATTCAGCTCAAGGTGATATTGAAGCCCCAACTGGTGGTCTCCGACATGAAAATTCTGAACGGGACAGATCTCCTTCTAGGCGAGAATACGAAAATGTCGTAGAGCGACAATCTGCTCTCCATGCCAGTAAAATACGAGGGAGGACTCTGACCACCCTTGGAGCAGGCTGCCACCTTCCTGGTCGACTTGAATGGGGAACCATCAATTTCTTTCTGGGACCCGGAAACAACGTTTCCACCAGCCGCTTTGGCCAGCATCTGAGCTCCCAGGCAAATTCCCAAAAAAGGAAAATCCTCTTCACAGACCTTCTCTACGAGATCAAGTGTTGCTGCCATGTCAGGCTCCTGTCCGGAGTCATGAACACTCATGGGCCCACCCATGAGAATGAGACCATCGCACTCCGACAGGATCGATTGCGAAGCCAGCCCTGGCTCGAATACTTTGAGAGAAACTCCCCTTTCCTCCGCCCAATCCAGAATGGCGCCAGGCCCCTAAACAGGGTGATTCTTCAGGCAGGCTAGCTTCATTCCGAAATTAAAAATTGTGCCCGAAGGTCCATTCGAAACAAAATCAACTCGGTTGGCAGTTCGATTTGATTTGCTGACAGTCGCTCGACTGCCTCTTTAGCTTCGCTCGATTTTCCCATCGCTTCAAGGAGAAGGGCGCGCTCGATTCGAACCGCAAACCGTTCCACATCGTCAAGAAAGTCCCATCGAGGAGCGGATAGAACCTCGTCCATCGCCTGAAGAACTTCATCCCTGGAACCGTGGTCGGCAAGAAGGCCAAACCACTCTCGAAATGCAATTCCGCCTCGAGGAGCTCGCAACGCGGCCTCTTCAGCAATCGCGACAAGATCAGCTTCCGTGACGAGCTCTCGTATCAGCCCATAACTGAACACTTCGTTCCGAGTGTATCCGACATCAGCGATAGGGCTGGAGATTAGATCAAGAAATTGCCGACGACGGTCTTCTTCTTCTGGAAAACGGAAACTCGCCGCCTCTCTTTTTCCATTGAGAAGTGAACTGGTTCTTCCTACCAGTCCCATTTCATCGTGCAAGAGATCACCCAGGAATTCCTGCCGTTCCTCGGAGAGGGCGTCCCACCAGGAGCGATACTCCTCCATTTCGTCGCAATAGACATGGGCAATAAGTAGCGTGTTCTGCAAGTTAGAAACATCGGTCCGATAAACGCGCACGGGAACAGTTCCCATCACTTGCCGACCAAAGCCGAGGAGTGCACCAACCTTCTCTTTTTCCTCACGCGACAGGAGTTCTTTGATCCAGAGTTGAGTCATGTCGACGACTGCCTCAGCTCCGTGTCGTTGAAGGTCCCGTGACTGCTCACTGTCCTCGAAAACGAAACGACCCCAGAGAAACTGGGCCGAAAACATTTCTCCCTCACTGAGCTTTACCATGGCCTCGTAGAAATGCTGGTGGGCGAGCCAGTATAGGTCAATGGAACTGAGCGAATCCGTCTCGGGGAGCTGCTCAAAAAAGTGAGCTGGGGGCTTGTCCAGAGAAGCGGTCACGTTCTGACCTCCCCGCACGGTGGACAGGATGTCATTTCCCACCAGTCGAAGTTCCGTGTCGAAGATGGGTCGAGATTTCAATGGGTCCGCTGCTTCGGCAATTCGCTCGCGACGCCGAGGAAGTGACTCATCCCAGGTGAACTCCGGCTCGGGATCGGGAGTCGCCGACAGTAACAAAGACGCATAGGTGCGCCAATCCCCGCTGGGCATACTCTTCAAAAACGCCGGGATCTGTTCGTGGAGTTTTTCGTCATAGCGAGGACCTACCAGGTAGTGATCGCTCCGATACCGAACGTCTTCCCCACGTTGACGAAGCAGGCTCTCAGCCTCGTCCGAATATCCTGACCGAACCAGACTTACAAACATCCCCGGATAAGCCCCATAGGTTTCCGTAAAGTTTTTCAGATGCCAATCGATCGCGTCCTTGTCTTGCAATCGACACGCGATCTCCATCATTCCAATCACGGTCAGTCGAGATGGTCGAGGGCCACCCCCATCTTCTTGGACCGACCGTTGTAACGGTTTCGATGTCGCCAACCTTCTTCCAGCTTTTTGCCTACGTCGCGTCAACTCTGATCCTCTTCATCCACCCAAAGAAATACCCATAGGCATCTCGCCATCCCTATCGAACTGAAAGGGATATCTTCTTGAAATACATGTGCACTCAGGTCTCCAATCGCAAGACGAAGAGGACTGCTCATTCGCTCAGGCATCGTTGCAGATAAGTAAGCCGCAAACCCCTGCCGCCAGGCCGGACTGAGCGACTCATCCTTAAGCACGGCAATCAAATCGCCTTCCACTTCGTCCGCCCGTTCTGCAGAGAGCCCCTCTTCACCCGAAAGTGCCCGCTCCTGCCGAACATGAAGAACCGCTCCCAGCTTGACCCACCTTGCAATTTCAGGATCTCCCTCCCGAGCTCCGGAGACCACCTCTTCCGCCCAGGTCCTGATGGTTTTCTGCTGTTGCGGTCGAAGGTAACTCTGAAAATGGGCCCAGGTTGGAAGAAGAAACACCATTGTTCCCGTCCCGCAATCATCTCGAAGCTTCACGCTGAGGCGATCCATTGCGGTTGCTGAATCGTAGTTCCCCCCATGGCAAGGAAGGTCCGAAGCAGCGATCGATTGTTTCGGTGAACAAAGCCTCCTCCGGTTGGAAACACACCTTCCTTATCGTCGCGAAACATCCTCGTGTAGGTCCCGATTCCTACTTCACCGGGAACAGAGCGATTGTAGCGGCCCATGATATCCGCAAGGACAGTCCAGCCATTCCACATCGACCGATACCACCCATCGCCTCTCCGTTGTTCTTTTCGGATCAATTCCTCCGTGTGGAGCAGGATGGAACTTAACATTTCCCGATCATTTTCCCAACCCTCCTCGAGCAAGGAAAACAGATGTGGCTCGAGATCTTTCTGTTCGAGCCCCAATTCATAAATGCGTTCGGCGGCAAGAAAATCGGTGACCCTTTGATCCCAACTCTCAGCATCGCTCCTTCCCTGGCCGAAAAACAGCCCAGTCAGAAAACCGAAACAGGCCAGAGCAAGAATCGTAGGTGTGGGGCCTGTCCTTTTCATTCCGATTCGCATGTATCCTAAACGTTTCAAAGCAGAGGAAAGCAGAACTTCTTTTCTCAACTTTTGATATCAGCCCATTTCCTGAACGGAATCCTGAGGAGGCTCACTACAATAGACAAGTCCGCAGGACTTTCATCGGGCCGCAAAACTTCAAGGTCGATTCAACAATGGGTCTTGCGGGAAAACGGCAGTTCCCTTCTTGTCAGCCCTCGTCTCAGCCTCTACGAATGAAGCATGATTCAAAACTCGATAGCTCGCCTTCTCCCTGTGCTAGGACTTCTCGGGATTTGCTCAGCCAAGACTTGTCTTGCTGCAGAAAAAGCCTCCCCTGTTTCTGGATATCCCGATGAAATCGAAGTCGTCCGTTATCCGGTCGAAGCGGACAAAAGCGAACAACCCGCCCTTTTCTGGAAACCCAAAAAGATAGAGCGACCACTCCCCCTGCTCGTAGCGCTTCACACCTGGTCGAATGACTATCGACAGGCTGGAGGAGAAGTCCAGTATGCCAACTGGTGCCTTCAGAACGATTGGGTTTTTATTCACCCCAACTTTCGGGGTCCCAATCGTACGCCTGAAGCAATGGGTTCGGATCTCGCGATCGCAGATATCCGCGCGGCGGTCGAATGGGCAAAATCACAGGCTTCCATCGATGAGTCACGCATCTATGCGATCGGCGTATCCGGAGGCGGACACATCACCCAACTCCTCGCCGGCCGCACACCAGATATCTGGGCAGGAATTTCTTCCTGGTGTGGTATCTCCGACATCGCGGCATGGCATGAGGAAACCACTGCTTCAGGACGTGGAAAATATGCCAAGGACATCGAGGGCGCTTTGGGAGGCTCGCCGAAATCAGATCCAAAACTCAGCAAAGAAGCACTTCACCAATCTCCTATCTCCTGGCTCGAAGCAGCTTCTGGCGTACCTCTCGATCTCAATCATGGAATCGACGACGGTCGATCTGGTAGCGTTCCCTTCACCCACTCTCTCCATGCCTGGAATGCGGTCGTGCCCGAGGCGGAGCGCTTTTCTCCTGACTGGATAGCTGAGTATTATGAAAAGCAATCACCGCCCACCAAGCAGGGGGAAATCGAAGGTGCACTTTACGGAAAGCGAAAACCTCTGTTTCGCAAGGTTTCCGGAAACACTCGAATCACGATTTTCGATGGCGGTCATGAAGTGATTCATCTGGCTGCCTTGAATTGGCTCGCCGCTCAACAGAAGGGAAAGCCAGTCAACTGGGATCCGCCTAAACATGCCGACCTCAAGACTTCGGATCTCGACTCAGAAAGCGGGAAGTGAGCACGAATGGTCTCTCAGGATCAAACGAAATAGTTACTGCAACGCACTGCGGTAGAATTAAGCGACTTGCTCTATTTTCTCCTTTTCGAAAAACCCCTTCCCTCCATGTTTACCACCATGGACCACCCGGAGAACTACGCTCTCTCCCAATCCTTCCTGCCCATAGGCTCCCACGAGTTTATGAAATTGGTTGATCAGAACTTGTGGGTCCTTATAACCATGGATTGGTAGAAGCGGAGGGTCGGTTGGATCAACGTGAAAAACAAGGCTGGCTAACCGCGCGAGATTTGGAACGTCTTCCGGTTGCCGCATTACTGCTTTTTCACCACGCCTCTCAGGAAATTTTTCCGTGTGAAACGAGCATCGGTGAGATAGATCAAATCCCCTGCCATTCCAATTTTACGATGTTAATTTATCCCAGAGGAATTGCAGACAAAGAATCAGGCGAGCTCCTGCCTTTCTATCCCGTCTCTGAAAAAACGCCTCCGATGTTCTTTGTCCATGCTGACGATGACCAGGTCACATCGTTGTCGAGCACTGCATCGTTCACGGCGCTCGCGAAAGTCGGAGTTCCGAAGGAGCTACATATTTTGCGAAAGGAGGGCACGGGTATGGTCTGCGACCAAATAATTCTTCGATCACCAAGTGGCCTCGCCTTGCCGAAGATTGGCTCCGTGAATTCGACTATCTCGGTGAGCCTTCGACTCCGATTCTTGAGTAGGAATTTGGAAACGAAAAACTCAACGGCTGAGTTTCGCTGCGAGAGTTACGGCTTCCACCAGGCTGCTTGGGTTGGCCTTCCCCTGCCAGGCAATATCGAGAGCCGTCCCGTGATCGACGGAGGTGCGGACAATGGAGAGCCCCAGGGTCGTGTTGATCGCTTTATCAAAAGCGAGGGCTTTCAGCGGAATATGCCCCTGATCATGATACATACAGATCACGGCATCCGTTTCCGCCCGTCGCCAATCCAGAAAGGCGGTGTCTGGCGGCAGCGGGCCTTCGATATTCGCTCCCTCAGCCCGAGCTTTTTCAATTGCCGGGGTAATGATCCGCTCTTCTTCACTGTTCCCAAATAACCCGTGTTCCCCGGCGTGAGGGTTTAATCCACAGACAGTCATTTTAGGTTCCTTCGATCGAATCTTTCTCATTGCAGAACGAGTCAGATCGACGACTTCGAGAATCCGCTCGATGCTGAGCAAGTTCGGCACTTCGTGATACCCACAGTGGACCGTGACAAAACTGCAGGTCAGCACCTCAGAGGTCAACATCATGCACGATCGATCCGCATCGGTCCGCTCCGCAAATATCTCGGTGTGTCCTGGATGGGGGATCCCCGCACTGCGCAAAGCCTCCTTGTTGATCGGAGCTGTCGCAACTCCATCGACGACTCCTCCAAGAGCCTGATCGATCGCCTCGATGATATAGTCGTATGCCGCTTTCCCAGTCGCCGGGCTGATCTCACCTGGAACAAAGTCATCGATATCAAAACTGGCTATCGAATAGACTGAAGGTCCCTCGCAATCCTTCAATTCCTCCGGGGAAACTGAGGGCGCAGAGAGTGTCTTGTTCGTCTGGGTTGCGCACATTTCCAATACCACCCGATCTCCAAATACGATCGGAGTGCAGTGACTTGCTATCGCGGGATCTGCGAGAATATCCAGACAGATCTCGGGGCCGACTCCGGCAGGGTCACCCATCGTGATCGCGATTTTCGGTAGGGAATTCATGAATGAAAATGACGTTGGCTTCGTAGATTCTACGTCCCGGGAATATCGCGAGTTGAATCGATTCCACAACCGATCTTCTCACCATCTCTCATCCCTCCCAATCCTTGGCCTGCAACTCTTCGACAAACTTCTCAATCGCGAGAGTATTGCCTTCCTTTCTCCAAGCAGCTGAAAACAGCAGAGTGAGTTGCGGTTTCTTCATCTGGATAAATACTACCCCGCTATGAGGCAACCGTTCGAGGTCGGCAGATGCTATGGCCACTTCTGCGACCCCGCCTACAAGAACAAGCAATTCAGAGAGCCCGTTGGCGTTAATTGCGCTCGAAGGATTAATTCCGGCACGAGAGAAAAGATTCGCTATGAGTTCGAGACAACTCGGGAATTTTTCCGCTAAGACTTAAGAAAGTGTCTTCTCTCAGTTCAGACAAATCGAGGAATTTTCTAGAAGCCAGTCGATGATCGTCCGGAACCACGATCGCCATCTCAGTCTTCTTTATGGTCTCGACATGGAAATCTTGCCAGTGCACCCATCGCTTCACTCATCACACTCGAATGACGAAGAATCTCGCGTGCATGAGCTAGGGCAGACTCCCCTGCCGAGGTCAGGCGAAGTCCATTGTGCTCTCGCTCAAAGAGCGCAATGCCAAACTCTTCCTCAAGATCCTTGATTTGACGTGAAACCACAGGCTGAGAAACATTCAACCAAGACGCGGCTCGGCTGATGTTCGATTCCTCCGCCACCATCACAAAATATCGAAGATGTCTGATCTCCACGGAAATTACCTAAGGTATAACTACAACGCACACCAACCCAAAAACAAAGTATTGATCGCCGTTCTCGTTTCGAACCTTGGTGAGGCATAGAAACGAAAACCACACCCAAAATAACAAAACAACCTGCAGCAGAGAGATGCCAGGCTAATCACGGCTGGTTGCAGGCTCGATTCACATTCTCCTCCTCCGGCTACTTTGATCCAGATCATATGGCATTCCACTCTCTCCGAGTCATGACCAACGACACGGTCCAGCCTCTCTTCGTTCTATGAGAATTTCTCTGAAGAAGGAATCGCTGACACGAACTCGGCGGAAGAATTCAACCAAGTGTTGATCTCTTTTACGGGGTAACATTTGCAGATTTGGAAAAATCTCCGAAAAGTGAAACCCTGCCTTCTATCGAGAAGGCAGGGTTTTCGTTTCAAGAAAGTGGGCGGCGAACGGATTACCTTTGTGCCTTTCAATCAATTTCTGGCACCTGCTTCTCGAGGTCGCCCAGGATCTTCTTGAGAAGATTACTCACGTATTTATCTGCCCGAGGAGACGGATTCCCCGGCTTTCCCGGAAGCTCCTTGATTCTTTCAAGGTAAGGGAGAGCGAGATCGTCGACGTAATCAATCGCGTTGCTCGCAAGAATCGCTTCGAAGGTATTTCCGATACCCTGATTGGCGTGACTGAGCAGCACCTCGACGGCTTTCGCCTGACCTTCCTCCGGACCAAATCGAGCGAGTGATTCAGCAGCCACAATCGCGACGCTCGGACAAGGATCCGCGAGAGCTGCTACGAGTGCACTTTGCCCAGCCTCGACTCCTGCCTCTTCGTGAATGAGGAGCCCCATCGCCCCCCAGTACCGAACTGCCAGACTATCGCTTTTCAGCAGATTCAAAATCGCGGGAAGATCTTCGCTTTTCTGTGAGGAAGCTAACTGGGCCGCTGCGAAGACACTGTCGAAATCGTATTTCTCAGGGTCCTGCCCCATTTCATAGGGGGTAGATCCCACGCTGCGCTTGTGAATTTCAGCTTCGGGAAGAAACCCGATATCTCGAATTTCTTTCTCCCAGGCCACATGAGCGGCACGCATCTCTTGGAGAACCTCCTTATGCTCTGCGGAGTCAGCCAGATTATTGACCTCATCAGGGTCGCTTTGAAGGTCGTAAAGCTCTTCGGTTGGCTTCTTCTCCCAGAAATAGGACTGCGCTTTATTCAACTCACCCGCATAATACATCTTGTGCCAGACTTGAGTCGTTGGGGTTTGAAACATGTAGTCGATGTACTGCCCGTAAATACGATGAGGCATGTAGTGGCGAAGATAAACGTAGCGCTTCCCCATGACGGTGCGAACGAGATCGTAGCGTTCGTCCATTCGTCCACGAAACCCAAAGCTGTATTCAGAACCTTGAGCCTCAAAT
Organism: Verrucomicrobiales bacterium; assembly: GCA_965657775.1. GTDB lineage: Bacteria > Verrucomicrobiota > Verrucomicrobiia > Verrucomicrobiales > DEV007 > Arctic95D-9. The sequence goes on along the minus strand of CBFHPY010000003.1, from coordinate 85,999 downwards.
TTCCCGGCGAACGCATCGCCATCCATCCACTCCTTGGGCTCAATCCCAACGAGACTCAACATCGTCGGAGCCAGATCGATAAACCCGATCATACGATCACTTATCCCGCCGACGGCATACTCCTCGGGAGCAAGCTCCTTCCACTTCTCGGGAACGTGAAGAATAAAGGGAACGTGCAAACCTGAGTTGTAGGGCCAGCGCTTGTTGCGAGGCATTCCGGAACCATGGTCCCCCCAATAGATCACAATTGTATCTTCAGCGAGTCCGGCTTTTTCAAGTTCGGCAAGAGCGGCTCCCACCTGACCATCCATCTCCGTGATCCGATCATAGTATTGCGCCCAGTCTTTCCGCACTTCTGGAGTGTCAGGATGATAAGCTGGAATTCTTACCTTTGCAGGATCATGAATTCTCAGTTCGTCGGACATCTCGTTCCGAATTTTTGATTCGTGTGAAATCGTAAAATTGAAGACCGCAAAGAATGGCTGGCCTTCCGCTCGGTTTTTCCAATGCCCCTTCTTGCCACTCTCGTCCCATACACCAGGCCCCTTGGTCAGGTTGTAGTCTTCCTTGCTGTTATTCGTTGTGTAGTATCCCAGTTCTTTCAGATAAGCAGGGAAAAGCTGAATCTTGTCTGGCAGGGGAACAAACGATCGCATATGTTCGGCACCCGTTGCGGGTGGAAAAATTCCGGAAATGATCGTCGTCCGAGCGGGCGCACAGACAGGAGCACTCGAACTGGCACGAGTGTATCGCAATCCACGGCCGGCGAGTGCATCGATATTCGGAGAGACGGCATACTCGTCTCCGTAGCAACCCAGATGAGGACCGTTATCTTCGGAAGAGACCCAGAGAATATTGGGAAGATCACGAGCGGAGAGCAGGGTCGATAGTGACACGGCCAGTAGAGCTAAAATTACTTTTTTCATAGTGGGAGGAAGTTTTAGGAAAGGAAATCCAGCAGGGTCAAGCGGGCGACCAGACAGGGTTTAGACCGAAAGACCCGAGAGCTGACTGGTGAGTTCAGAAGGTCAAACTCCGAACTCTAGGGATGATAATCAGGGTTGGGACGAGGAATCCTCGCCTCAGTTTCGGTGAGCTGCTTCATGAGCAAAGATTCCATCTCTGCGACTTTGTCAGGATGTTTCTGAGCAAGATTTTCGGACTCAGAAAGATCACTCCCGAGATTGTAGAGTTCATTAATCCCCTCCCAGAATTTAATCAGCTTGTAGTCCCCTTGGCGGAGAATCGAATAGGGACCGGGCGCGTGACGATAATGCGGAAAATGCCAGATTAATTCGTCGCGATCGACGTTCTTTTTACCTCCCGATTTGAGATGGCTGGCGAGAGAAATCCCATCGATCTCTCGATCCTGAGGCCGCTCAATCCCAGCAAGATCGAGAAAAGTAGGAAAGATATCGACCGATGTCACCATTGTATCGCTCTCGACACCCGCAGGGATCCGGCCAGGCCAACGAATCAGAAAAGGAACCCGAATCCCACCTTCATAGGCATACCCCTTTCCACTCCGGAGAGGGGCGTTGTCGGTCGGATTTCCCTTGTTGTCGAGGCCTCCGTTATCACTCGTGAAAAGCACGACGGTACGATCTGCAATTCCGTGCTTATCGAGCGCTGCCAACAACTTTCCGGTAGACTCATCAATGGACTCGACCATCGCCGCATACTTCGCATTTTTCTGATTCTCACCTGGCGTGCCTTCATAGGTAGCCGCGACTTCGGGGATTGCCTGAATTGGCGTGTGAACAGCGTAGTGGGAAAGTTGGAGAAAGAAGGGCTTGTCCTTCCACTGGCCGATCAGCTCCTCAGCCTCGGCTGCTTCGCGTCGGGTCAAATACTCCCCGGGGTTTCGACCTGGGAGATTGTAGATTCCTTCCTGCAAAGACTCGTGTCTCCCTTTGGGCTGATTAAACGGATCAAAATAGGACGGGGGCTGACCATAATCACATCCTCCCTTGTTCACCGCAAACCCCTGACGCTCAGGATACCAGTCAGGGTCGCCCAGGTGCCACTTGCCAATGTAGGCGGTTTCGTAGCCTTCCCCCTGCAAGACTTCTGCGAGGGTGATTTCCGAATGCTCCATCCAGAAGGGGTTGGGAGGGCAAAGGAGTTTCCGCTTTTTTCCTCCGACCCACTCGGTCGGATTCTGATCCGGGGTTCCAAGACCGCCTCGCTGAAATCGTGATCGAATCCAGTCTGTAACTCCCAATCGATGCGGGTGACGACCTGTCTGCACAGCCGCTCGCGTTGGCGAACAAACGGCACAGGCAGCATACCCATTGGTAAATCGCATTCCCTCTTCGGCAATCCGATCGATGTGAGGGGTCCTGTAGAAATCACTCCCCTGACAGGAGAGGTCCATCCACCCCATGTCGTCGACAAAGATGAGAATAAAATTCAGCGGCTTTTCCTCGCCTTGAGCCGTGAAGGAAAGAAGGAGCAGCGATAAGGAGAGAAGAATCCGTTTCATGATGTTCTTAGACAGATGGATACTCCCAGGGTGCGCGGTAGTCCCGAGTGAGAAGCGCGTGAGCTTCTGGATCTGCAGCGATGGCTTCGTTCTCGCCATCCCACTCGATTGTGCGGCCAACCTTCCAACTGATCATTCCGAGTAAACTCATGTTGGTCGCGAGGTGCCCAATTTCGACATCAGCTACCGGTGTCCGCCCGGTTTCAATACATTCGATAAAGTCTCGCCAAAGAGGAGGTACGTTGTGCCCATCCTTTTCGTTATCGAACTGAGGGTCTTGGTGAATCGGCTCACCTTTGTTCGGGTAGAAAGTCCACCCATCGCGCCATCCCATGTGGAAAGTTCCCTTAGTCCCGTAGAAGTAGCATCCAACCTTGGACTTTTCTGCCTCGTTGCCTCCGAATCGACGATGTTCCCAGACGGCCGTGAATTTCTCGAATTCGTAGGTCGCTACCTGGTGATCAGGTGCGTCTGTGGTTTGCACTTCATCGGTAAAAACAGCAGGTCCCTTAATCGGACGACCACCGGTGCAGGAGATTTTCTTAGGATGTTTCTCATCGGACCACCAGAGAATCTGGTCGAGCCAGTGGACTCCCCAGTCGCCTAAAGTGCCATTGGCAAAATCAAGGAAGTTTCGGAATCCGCCAGGATGAATGCGCTTGTTAAAAGGGCGCATCGGGGAAGGGCCGCAGTAGAGATCCCAGTTCAGATTTTTTGGAGTTTCGGTGTTGGGTGTTGGTTGCTCAACACCTCCACCGCTATGAGCAAAGGCACGAATCATTCCGATATCGCCAGCGCCTCCGTCCTTGAGAAATTTCATCCCGCTGACGTGATGAGGACCAATCCGCCGATGCATTCCGACTTGAACGACACGATTGGCAGCACGGGCGGCCTCGACAAGGGCCCGACTCTCTCCAATCGTATGACCGGTCGGCTTTTCCACAAAGACATGCACACCTGCCTCGGCACAGGCAATTCCTTGGAGAGCATGCCAGTGATCCGGCGTCGAAATGATCGCAATTTCGATGTCCTCTTTCTCGAGCATCTCACGGTAGTCCTCATACGTTTTGGGGAACTTTCCAGTGAGTCCGTCAACCTCGTCAGCAGAAACTTCGAGCTCGTCGGCATCGACATCACAGAGAGCCACAATGTCGCAGCTCCCGTCTTCTATCGCGACCCGAAGAATGTTCATCCCCCACCAGCCTGACCCAATCAAAGCAGTGCGATATTTTTTGCCCGATTTGGGCTGAGCCTGAATCCAGGGAGCGGCAGCGGCTCCTGCCCAGGCAGCGGTGCTGGCGGCAGTGGCGAGAAAACGACGGCGGTCACTCGGTAGAGAATCGATCGGCATGTTGGGTAGCGGGATTTTACGTTTGAAAACTATTGCACGAAGGCCGCAGAATCGCGACTTACGTATTTCGGACGAAGAAGATCGTATTCTCCGATGCCTTCAGTCCAGATCGTTCTTTCCTCACCATCGTGAAATTTGACATCTGCTGCAAGACGGGTCACCCGTTTTCTATCTATGCCATCCCCTACCCGACTCCTTTTCGTCTGTCTCGGTAATATTTGTCGCTCACCCTCCGGGGAAAACGTAATGCGACATCTCGTGCAGGAAGCTGAACTGGAGAGCCATTTTGAAATCGACTCCGCAGGAACGGCGGGATGGCACATCGGGAAACGCCCTGACGATCGCATGACTCGGGCGGCTGAAAATCGCGGAATCATAATGAAAGGACGAGCCCGCCAAGTCACTCCTGAGGACTTCGAAACCTTCGACTGGATCTTCGCAATGGACGACAGCAACCACAAAGATCTCGTCGATACCCGCAAAGCCTGCTCCAATCCGACGGCTCGGTTGATTCACTTCTGCGAATTGTGCGAAGAACACGACGAGACCGAGGTTCCCGACCCCTATTACGGAGGACACGAAGGATTCGAGAAAGTGCTCGATCTACTGGAAGACGGCTGCGCTTCCTTTTTGAAAAGGTGGTACGAAAAGTCTCTTCCATGATTGCCGACGCGACGGTCGACTTTGTTGAAGAGAAATCGGGGCTCCGAATTCGGCCGTCATCCGAAAGGGCCGTCTCTGGTGGCTATATTCACCAGTCTGCTATTTTCGAGTCGGAACAAGGCACCTCGATTTTTCTGAAGCAGAATTCTGCTGACCTCCTTCCGCTATTCGAGACTGAGTCGCGAAGCCTTTCCTGGTTAGCATCGTCGGAAACGATACGTGTTCCCAAGCCTCTGTGTTTTGGAGAATCGAGCGGTATTTCCTTTCTCGCGATGGAAGCTATATCTCTCGCCGACCGGAAAGATCCCGATGCCTCACGAGTGATGGGTCATCAATTGTCCCAACTGCACGGCATACACGGCGAGCGGTTCGGAGCGGACTATGACAACTTTATCGGAGCAACACCCCAACCCAATTTGCCGAATCAGAGCTGGGCCGATTTTTTCACGGGACATCGCCTTGAGCACCAATTCAGATTAGCCGAAAATCGAGGACTCCGTTTTTCGAATGAGGACACATTACTCGGTGCCGTCCACGACCACCTCTCCACTTTGAATGTCGAACCTTCCCTTCTTCACGGTGATCTCTGGGGTGGGAACGCGAGTTTTGATGAATGCGGAGAACCTGTTTTTTTTGATCCAGCTTCCTACTTCGGAGACAAAGAAGCAGACATCGCCTTCACGAGACTATTCGGCGGGTTCCAGAAGGAATTCTACGAGTCCTATCGACAAATCTTCCTGGAACCAGAACCTGTTCGCGAAACTATTTACAATCTCTACCACATCCTTAATCACTTCGTCCTTTTCGGCGGAGGGTATGACCAACAGGCAGAGGAAATGATGGCGAAGATTCTCCGGACGCTTTGATCGAGGCACGAAAAAACCCGCGATTTGATTTCTCTTCGAAATCAAATCGCGGGCCAAATCGAGTAGAAGCCGGTCGATTACTCAGCCGCTTCTTTCTTCTTGGGCTTGCCTTTGCCTTCTGGCTTAGGCCCTTTGCCTTTACCACCTTTAGGAGGAGCAGAGAGCTCAGCCTTGTCGAGTTCGCCGTCCTCGTTTTTATCACGAGAAGCAAACATCTTGTCGAGGGCGCCCTCTTTATCCTTAAAGCGCTCAGCCATAGGGCCGGCAGCAAATTCGGCTTTGGAAACTGTGCCGCTACCGTCTTTGTCGAGCTTCTTGATCATCATCTCGGCGCGCTTAGTCGGATCACCACCTTTTCCTTTTCCTTTGCCTTCCGGCTTTTTGTCTTCGGCAGCCTGTGCAATTCCGAGAGAGAAACCAGCAACGAGAGCCGTTGCCACAACGAGGAGATTCTTTTTATTCATGGATAACTAGTGTTTCGGGCCGGCAGTTTTACCGGATACCTGAAGATTAAAACTCCGGAGCGCACGAAGAGTTGCACATCAATTTATTCTTTTTTCATCGCTTCTTCCATGAGCTGAAAGCTACGACCGACAAGACTGTTCCTGTCTTCAAGAAGCCCCGCACTCAGCATGGCGCTATCAAAGAGCTGACTGGCGACGAGCTTGGCGAGGTCAGGATTGGTATCCTTCGTCGCGACCAGCTGGTGAATCAGAGGGTGGCGAGAGTTGATCTCCACCTCAACTTTGACCGGCGGCAACGGCTCATCGGGATTCATTGCAGCCATCATCTGTCGCATCTGAGGCGCCATTCCGTGTTCCGGAGTGAGCACTGCGACAGGACTGCTTACGAGTCGCTTACCAGCCTCGACGTTCTCAACCTCCTCTCCCAGTTCCTCTTTCAGGAACTCACAAAGGCCGTTCAAAGACTCTTCATCGAGAGGCTCTCCCTCATGCTGTGCCGCAGCGTCATCGTCGAGCTCAAGTCCTGCCGAAGAAGCAGAGACAAGCTGCTTTCCATCAAATTCATGAAGGTGCTGGAGGAGATACTCATCTATCGAATCAAAGAAATAAATTACTTCAAGTCCGCGAGACTTGAGTGCCTCCAGATAGGGACCTGATTCGATTGCTGAACGATCCGACCCGGTGAGAAAGTAAATCTTCTCCTGCCCTTCTTTCGCACGCGTCAGATAGTCCTCGAAAGAAGTTTGCTCTCCCTTCTCGGTCATTGAACTCTCAAACCGGAGGAGCCTCGAAAGCCCCTCCCGATGATCCTGATCGATCACAACGCCTTCCTTGAGAAATCGGCCAAACTTGGCGTAGAAACTTTTGTATTTCTCAGCGTCATCTTTGGCTTCGCCATCAAGGAACTTGAGAAACCGCTTGGTTACGACCCGATTCAATTTCCGAACGAGAGTGCTGTCCTGCATCGATTCCCGCGAGATATTCAGGGGAACATCAGCACTGTCGATTACTCCACGAAGAAAACGAAGCCACTCTGGAAGGAGGCCTTCCGGTTTGTCATCGATCAGGACATTCTTGCAGTAGAGAGACACTCCTGCCTCCATCTGCCCCATTCCGAAGAGCTCGGTATTCTCCGAAGGAACAAAGAGAAGAGCATTGATCTCAATCGGCATCTCAGCACTGAAGTGCATCCGATAACGAGGCTCGTCGAAAGCCTTGGACGAAAACTTGTAGAACTCGGCATACTCCTCATCGGACACTTCCGACTTCTTCTTTCGCCAGATAGCTTCAATCTTATTGATCCGCTCTTCGCCAATTAGAATAGGGAACGAAACAAAGCTCGAGTAATTCTCAAGAATCTGCTTCACACGACCTTCTTCGACAAATTCTTCGCAGTCTTCACGGAGGTGAAGAACGATTCGCGAACCTCGATCAAGCTCTTCCTCGGAATCTTCAATTTCGTATCCGGTCTTACCGTCACTGATCCAGACGAGATTCTCCCCTTCCGGCTTCCAACTGCGGGTATGGACGGTAACTTTGTCCGCCACCATGAAGGCAGAATAGAATCCGACTCCAAACTGACCAATGAGAGCGCTCTCTTTCTGTGCCGACTCTTCCATCGCTTTCACAAAAGCTTTGGAACCGGAGTGGGCGATCGTGCCGAGGTTTTCGTGCAGTTCTTCACGTGTCATCCCAAGACCATGATCCGAAATCGTAACGGTCTTGTTTTCGCTGTCGATCGCGATTGAAATATTGAGTTCGAGGTCGGGCTGGTGAATTTCACTCTCCGTCAGTTGCGTGTGACGAAGCTTCTCTGAGGCATCTGATGCGTTAGAGACCAACTCACGGACAAAGATCTCCTTATCCGTATAGAGCGAGTTGATAACGATATCGAGAACCTGGCTGACCTCGGCCTGGAACTCACGCTTTTCTGGGGTGGTGGATGTAGACATCTGTTTTTTTATAGGATTGCAGGCGGGAAAATGCGAACCCCAGAGCAAATGTCAAGGGCGATCCCCCTGGATCAGCTCTCAATCGATACCTCCCGCACAGCACACTACTTGATGATATCCGTCTGTTTTGCCGCCCTGCTGGAGGATCGCAAAGATCACCTGACCTACCATTTTCTACTCGATCCGGTAAGTCGTGGCACCACTACGAAAATGAACTTTTCGGATACAGACCAATCCAAGCGCCTTTGTCGTCACCTGAAGGAAAGAAATAAAATCAGTCCTCTCCCTCGGGTTGACGAAGCCGATCGATCAATTTTTTCCGTGGTTTTTCTTCGGGAGCGTTCCGTGGATCGACACCGTCGCCCTCAACCGCTTCCGGCTTGCTCTTCTCGCCAAAGAGTCCTTTCCCAATCGCTTTGAGCCCTCCCACCGGCACATTCGTCATTTCAGTAATAACCTTAGCGGGAAGCTTACCGAGATTCGAGATATGCTTCGCCTTCCAAACTGGTTCCTTGATCGTCCCAGTGCAGGAGAAAGTCAGCAACTCGCTAACCGGTGTGAGAATAGCTCGGCTCAATCCACCCCGAGTATTCACTACTGCTTCCAAGTCGACTTCCTGGGTAACTAGGGAGACAGACCCTGCACTCCGAACCTGAAAGAAATCAGCAAGAGCCTCCAGATCTTCAGTCCTGACCACCCCATTCTCGATCCGAACCGTCGCACGAGCCTCTCGCACAATATTTTTCCCTTCGTCTTCCCGGCCCGCTTCTGCGTTCGAAATCGCCTTGGAAAGTCGCCCCAGCACAGGGATAGCAAAGAGGTTGCCATCCGTGATCTGAACGATACCACTTCCTTGATAGGACGACACCTGTCCGGCATTTCCCGATAACCGGAGTTCCCCCTCGATCGAACCCTTTACCGAATCACTGTCGTTGTAAGTCATCGTAATCGCCTCCAGAGGAATCTCTCGTACCCGAAGCACGCTGGCGAACGGGCGCGAGGGAGACCTCACGTTCCGAGCGTCGTATTCGAGCTCAAAAGTGCCCCCCAATCCTTCGCCACGAAGCTCAGTTAAATGAACGCGACTGCGATTGACATCAATTTCCCCACGAAGGTTCCCTAGGGTCAGCGCGTGCCCGAGAAAAGAATACCGTGCGGTTCCATTACTCTCAAAAGAGATTGCGAGGTCCGTCCGTCTCGAATCCGCACCAACCTCCTCCGGACGCCGAGAATCAAGGATTCCTTCGAGCCGGACAGTTGGGGGCGTCGCAAATTCGTAGGATTCCAGGCTCCGCGCGAGCTGGGGACTGAAGGCTCGAGCCCCCTCTTGAATATTCACAGTCGAGACGACGCCCTTAACTTCCCAGAGTCGCTCTCCAATATCATGACGAGCCAATTCCGCGAGGATTTTACCTTTCTCATGAACAATCGAAACATCTCGAAACCATTGCATCCCTTCCCCACTCTCTAACCGGGACTCCATTTCGAGGAACTCGACCCCGTTCAATTTGAAGTTTCGCAAATCAATCACACCGCGATTTTCCCACGCATTGAAATCCCAGCTTGCCCCCCGACCCGCCGCAGCGAGATACACAGTTGATTCATCATTGAAACTCCAAGCGTCAAGAAATTTGCGCCCTTGATCGTCAATAAAAGGATGAAACACATTCGGATCGAGTTTGATCTCGGTCTGATACTGGACCGTCTCCGATTCCAGCCCCGGCTCGTATTTGAGATTGAGAAAGGCAACTCCTGTCTTGTGGTCGAGCCGAAGATTTCGGAGATAAAATTTCTCTCCGGAAGCGCTGAACCCAAAGTCAATTCCTGAGAAAACTCGCCCTCGAGTGACAAAGCGGTCCGACTGAAATTCGCCTATGACTTTCCCAGGAAATCCGGGATCTTTCCTCGCCAGCGCTGGCAGATTCAGCGTGCCTTCCATATGCAGGGAAGGCGGATCAAAAAAGACAATCTCCTGGAGCCGAGGGTCATTCGAAAAAATGGCCAGAAAACCACTAAGATCGATCGAGGATTCAGCTGAAAAAGTAATTTCTTCTTCTCCCGACCAACTCCCTGAAATCGAAGCATCACCACGTGCATCGCGAATCGTCCACTCGTCGACCACGGCTTCACCCTGCTGGCCATCGTATCGAAATTTGCCGACCATTTCAGAAATCTCGTAAGTCTGGTCTCTTCTTCGAAAGTTTTCCGCCTGAAGGCGAATATTTGCGTCAGTCGCACCGAGATTATCTAGATCACCTCGAAACTCAATAGCGAGAACAGGTGGTTTACCGAGAAATTCGAATTGTTGAAGCACCTCGACGGTTCGGGCAAATTGTTTTCTCCGCTGCGACCACATCAATTCCTCGTCCTGCTCACCTCGCTCGTTCTCTTCGGCCTCCGCATCGCTATCCGTCTTGAGTAGGGAGCCTTTCATCTGAATCTCGATACCTGCGACCTCGGCGCTCGCTGAAACGATCTCGACGTTGCTCTCGGTCACGACGACACGCCCCGACACATTGGCAACCTCGAGACGAGGTCCATTCGGATCATTGGGATCGAGAGGAAGCGAAAGCCTGGCCTTTTCGATATCAAGGGTGTTCACCGAAATTTCCTTGTTCAGGATCCGACTCAAATCGACATCGAGATAGACATCATCCAGAATTCCCAATTCGGTTTTTCGCTCCGCTGTTTCGAAAAACTTTACGTCTTCCGCGACTAACCCTCGAAAGGCCCCAAGGGTAAGCTTCCCGATCTCAACATGATAATTTCGTTGAGTGAACTCGTCCTCGATCGCATCGCGCCAACTTTTCGAGAACCCCTGTTTCCGCGCATAAACTCCAGCGCAAATGAGCAAACAAGTTCCCACGAAACAGAAAATCAAAAATAGGCGACGAATCCAGCGTATCATGTGATTATTCAAGCGTTCCCCTTCGACTCGACTGGGAATCGGAAACGATCTCTCAGTATGGTTTCATCTCAACCGAAAAGCGAGGTGGAAGAACTCGCGGCAAAAAGCTCTTTGAAGTGTCCTCTCCCTTCTTGTAACGATGTTAACCTTCGATTCTTTGGCCGAATTACCGTTCACCACTGTTCTTATGAGAGTCATTTCCGGCTTAGCAGGAAGCCTTCCTCTCCGCGTTCCTCCGTCTCTCACTCGTCCCACTACGGATCGGGTCCGCGAGGCTGTGTTCTCCTCGCTCGGAGAGAGAATTGTGCAGGCGAGAGTGCTTGATCTCTTCGCCGGGTCCGGTTCGCTGGGCATAGAGGCGCTCAGTCGTGGCGCCACCGAAGCTGTTTTCGTCGAGGAACATCACGAAGCGATTACCACTATTCGACAAAATCTCGAGTCGACCCACCTTAACGGCGGAATTATCCACCAACAGAATGTTCGATCCTTTCTCTCAACGCTTTCCGAAGCAGATTTCTCTATTATTTTCGCTGACCCACCCTACGCAAAAACGTCCGAAGGCCTCGAGTTTCTCAAAAAACTCCTCGCCATGGACACACTAGCTTGCTGCCTCTCTCCGGGTGGAGTTTTTGTATTGGAAAGTTTTGCAAAACAACCCCTCCCATCGACAAAGCTCTGGGAAATATTTCGCGAAAAGAAGTACGGAAAGACTCGAGTCAGCTATCTTCGCCCTCTCACCTAGCCTCCCTCTCATGCCACGCCCGCTGGTCTACGTGATCTACAACCTCCTCCTTCCTTTCGTCCTGATCCTGGGGTTTCCCTCCTTTATCATCAAAGGAATCAAACGAGGTGGTCTCGCTCGAAATTTTCGGCAGCGTTTTGGATTCTTTCGTCCGGAAGATCTCTTTTCAAATGATGAAACATCGCAACCGCTCCTGATCCATGCAGTGAGTGTGGGTGAAGTGCTTCTCGCACTTAAGGTGATAGAAGCCCTGCGATCAGCTAATCCGGGACAACTCATTGTGCTCAGCACGACGACAACGACAGGATTTTTGGTAGCTAAAGAACACGCGACCGACTCCTTCAAGGTGATTCACAATCCAGTCGATATTCCTTGGGTTACCGCTTCGGTAATTCGTAAAATTCGACCTTCGGCACTGATTCTGATCGAGGCTGAAATCTGGCCCAACCTGGTAGGGCAACTGGCCCGAAGAGAAATTCCCGTGCTCCTGATCAATGCCCGACTCTCTCCCCGCTCCGCACGCCGATATGTAAAATTCCGCCCTTTTATCGAACCAATCTTTTCTCAGCTTTCCGCGGTGACCGTTCCCTTCTCGTCAGATGTCGCACGCTGGAATGCGATCGGGATTCCAGAAGACCGAATTCACATTCTCGGTAGTGTGAAATTTGACTCTACCTCCGGCTCGCAGCCGGGAAAGGAAGCCGAACTCCGAGACTGGCTGCACTCGACCGGAATGTCAGAGAATTCTCGCATTCTTCTTGCCGGTTCAACTCACGATGGAGAAGAGTCGTTGATCGTCCGCGACTATCTGAAACTGAGGCAGGAAATCCCCAATCTCTCGCTCGTCATTGTGCCTCGTCATGCCGAACGTGCCGGAGCAATCGTCACGCAGCTGGTTGAAATGGAGCTCTCAACGATTGTCAAAGCTCCGATTTCAGATGAATTAGCGGGGATCTCAGCTAAGGACAAGGTGCCCGTTTGGATCGCCAACACGACCGGTGAGCTTCGATCCTGGTTCACTCTTGCCGAAGTGGTGGTCATCGGAAAAAGTTTCTGTGGAATCGGAGGACAAAACCCAGTCGAACCGATCCTGGCAGGGAAACCTGTCGTCGTCGGACCCCACATGGAAAATTTTGCGGATGTTGTTCACGATCTTTGCTCATGTGAAGGAATTGTTCAATTGCCCGATGAATCATTGCTTGAGGATACTCTGCGTCGACTTCTTCTTGATCCTGAGATGGGATCAGATATCGCGCAGCGAGGCGCTAAGGCAATGGCTCGACACGAAGGGTCGGCCGAGACGACAGCACAGTTTATTCTCACTCAAATCTCACCGCCTCCACTCGAAGGAAGCCATTGATTCCTGACCAAGCAACTCATCGGAATCTGAATCCGATACTGGACAGATCAGGTCACTTCCCTCACCCTTCTGCCAAGTTGTCTCATGTCGAACTTTTCTGAAATCTTTGCCCTCTTCTGGCCGATTATCCTCGCCTTCGTGGTTGGAGCAACGCCGTTCGGTTTTCTCGCCGGAAAAATGAAGGGAATCGATATCCGAGAGCACGGCAGCGGGAATATTGGCGCGACTAACGTTCTCCGGACGCTCGGCAAACCCATTGGGATTTTCGTTCTCATCCTCGATGTTCTCAAAGGAATGGTTCCCGTGCTCATCGCGTTGAAGGCGAGCGACACTTCCAGTATTCCTATCGGGACTGCTATCGCCGCGATTCTTGGGCACAACTACACCTTCTGGCTCAAGTTTAAGGGAGGGAAAGGAATCGCTACGACAGGGGGCGCGATGCTACCACTCTTACCACTGCCTCTCCTCATTTCCATTCTCCTCTGGATTGTGACCTTGAAATTGAGCCGCTATGTATCGGTCGCATCAATTGTCGCTGCACTTACGATACCAATTGTCGCCACCATCCAGTCTCTCGTCACCAAGTCGTGGGACCTTCCTTTGCTGGGATTGGCATCTTTCGTCTGCATCCTTGCGATCTGGAAACACCGAAGCAATATCGGTCGCCTTCGCAGGGGTGAAGAGAATCGCTTTGAAAAAAAATCTTCTCACTCAAAAACTTAATTTGAATCATGATTGAAAATGCTGCTGTACTTGGCGCGGGAAGCTGGGGAACCGCTCTCGCTCTCGCCCTTGCTGATCGCAAACTGGATGTTCTCCTCTATGGAAACGAGCCAACCGTTGCCGACGAAATCAACACGCAACACCGGAATTCAAAGTATCTCGGTGATATCAGTCTTCCTGAGAACATCGTAGGATCTGTTTCGATCGAGGAAGCCGCGAGCAAGCAGCTGATTCTTCTCGTAGTTCCCTCACAAGTCGCCCGAATTGTGCTGAGCCAACTCGCCGACTGTAGCATCTCTCCAGAAACGCTTATCGTCAGCTGCACCAAGGGACTCGACCCCGATCATGGCAGCCTCATGCATGAACTGGTGCAAGAATACTTCCCAGAGAATCCCAACGCAGTTCTTTCGGGACCCAGCCACGCCGAAGAAGTGGCTAACCGAATGGCGACACTCGCGACCATTGGTTCTGAGGATCTGGAGGTTGCTGCACGCGTCCAGGAGGTCTTCACCCTGCCGTGGTTTCGAACCTACACCAGCAGTGACGTCATTGGTATCGAAGTTGGCGGAGTGGTCAAAAACATCTTTGCAATCGCCGCAGGAGCTACGGACGGACTGGGATTGGGAGACAATGCCAAAGCAGCCCTCGTCACCCGTGGTCTCGCCGAGATGAGCCGACTCGGTATCGCCATGGGAGGAAAAGAAGCGACTTTCCGAGGATTGAGCGGAATGGGAGACCTCATCGTGACCTGCTACAGTAAACACAGTCGCAACAATCGCGTCGGAAGAATGCTGGGAGACGGGAAAACGCTCGAAGAAGCAATCGCGGCGATGAATCAAGTAGCCGAGGGCGTTCCCAACGCAAAGAACGCTTACGAGCTAGCTCGTAAACTGGGAGTTCGCACTCCCATTATTGATCAAGCTTACGCGGTTCTTTACATGGACAAACCAACTGGACAAGCCTTGCGAGAATTACTCGAGCGCGACCCGCGCTCCGAGATGGACGATTGATCCTGGATTTGCTGAGTCCTGCTTGATCAACTCTCATGTTTCCTTTCCTCCGCTACTTTCCCATTCTTGCAGTTTTTCTCCTTCTCGGAGAAGCCGCAGTAGCGTGGGAGCTGGAATCCGGCCAAAACTTCCAGGGAAAAGCGGTTCATTTCGACTATGAGGAAAAGTCGCTGGGAATTGAAGATGCCGTCACCGGAAAAGTGAGAGAAATCCCAGTCATGGATCTCTCCCTCGAAAGTCGCCAGCGGCTTCTCATTGCTCAGGTTTTTCACGAGAGCTACCCGACCGAGACTGGGTGGCCCGAAGAAAAATACTACCTCCTCCGCCTTGCCATTTTTTCCCCGATGGCAGCGCTTCTACTCGGATTCTGGATCGGAGGTATCCTCATCACTCGAAAAGTGAATCCCGTGCGTGCGCTACTCGGCTTTTTCGGCAGCTGGATGATCGGAGGAATTTTTGTTTTCTTCTATCTCTTCTTCGCTGGAAAATTCGGAGGCGGCACCACAACGGTCCTCGTTGGCGTCGTCATGGGAGCGGTATTTCTGTCCCTTTTCATTTCAGCAGTCTACAGCTGCAACTTCGGAAAAGCCTTTCTGATCTTCCTTTTTCAGATCTTCGCGGCGGGGTTTCTTTCCGTTGTCGGGCTCGCCCTGACGAAGGCACTCGTTCCGCTTGATCGGCAGGAAAGCGTCTGGAATGAATCCGTCTTTGTTCCTACAGGATTGATTCCCCCGCAACCGAATCCGTTTCAAACTGTGACTCCATAAAGGCGAGATATTCTTTCGCTTCGGGAGTACCTTCAGACGGAGCCCAATCGGCAAAGGTCTTGTCTTCCTCGTTGTAGGGTCCTCTCTTGAACTCTCCTATGACGGTGTCGGGCGCAAGTACGACAACGGAATGCCAGAGACAGGGAACGATATCTACGAGTGATCCTGGAGTCATCCGGTGAATCGACACGACCTTGCCTTCCTCATCGAAATGAAGGAATCCCAAGACGCCTCGAAAAAGGATAATCGATTCCGAGGCGGAGTCGCGAGAATGGAGGTGGGGCTGCAGGTAACTCCCCGGCTGCATAAAGTTCACCATTCGTTGAACAAGGTCATCTTGATGGCGATGAATCGGAAGCAAGACCCTCAACCGTAAGCTCTCGCGCGACGCTTGAAGTCCTTCAGCTAGCGTTCCTTCATCAAGCTCGAAGATTGGACCAGACGGATTTTCCAATGCCAGTTTCATCTCCCTTTCTCGCCTCTTCGCAAATAGCAGGCAATCAAAATATGAACGAGAGTAAGAAGGCTTGCCTAAAAGGTGACCACCGGGTTTACTCGTTGGATGGAAGCCTCATCTCCTCCGCCTGCCACCAATCCTCCCTCCAAAAAAAAGGAACCAAAATGGCCAAAAGTGATCGGCATCATTGCGATCATTTTCGGGTCCCTCGCACTACTTCAAACGGCGGTCGCCCCTTTAATGATTCCGTTTTCGATAAAGAGTACGGAGAATGCTATCGCGGGAGATGTCGATCAGAAGAAACTCGATACTTACTTCGCAGACCTCACCTCATTGAGCACTCTGAGCGCTGTTTCACTGGGAATTGTTGCTATTTTTCTGCTCGTAGGCGGCACTCTCCTTCTGAAGAAAAAGAAGGCTGCGGTTCCCCTTCTTTTGATCTGGGCGGTCTTGAAGATGGGCTTCGGATGCTTCTTCAACTATAGGAATTACCTTCTTATGCAAACGCAGTTCGAACTCATGATTCCTGCGACTGGCGGCGGACAGGAGGCCGAAATCGTCAACAGTATTACCACGATTTCCTCTATGGTTGGAATGATCTTTGGATCACTCTGGATCCTCGCTTTCCCCGTATTTTTGCTGATCTGGTTCAGCCGCTCGAAGGTTCGAGAGTTCGTGCGGAGCTGGTAAGCTTTACCTTGCGACTTCTATTTCCCAGCACTGATGCTGAAAATTACACCTGTGCGGGAAGCCCACTAGACGGTTGGAAAGTGAGAGTCGTCAAAAAGAACGGGGTTACCCTTCCATCACGAGACAGTCAGGTCTGAGAAACAGGTAACCAGCCGGCGGCGGCGTTGTTGCGGGGAAGACCGGGAGAATTAATCCTGACGGATCACCCCTTGCCCTTCCCTCCTTTTTCAGCCTTAGGCGCTTCTTTCATCTTCTCCCCATCCGCAGGCGGGGCGGGAGCTGCGTCATCACCTTCTGCATCGGGCTTTTCTTCACCACCTTCAGCTGGCGGAGCCGCTGGTGGAGTTGGCTTCGTGACAGGGCGAACTGCAAACTTCTCCAGACCTGCTGGAATTTCGGAGGCATCAAAACGCTTGCTGAAAAGATAAGCCAACGCCCGAACCTGCCCCTGGACAGGGCTCCCCTCCTTTTCGATAGCAGGATCTTCAGCATGGATTTCCATCGCCGAAATCATTGCTGATTTCGAGAGACTCGGATCATTCCCGTAGGCGAGCGTAAAGGTTCGATAGTAATCATCAAGAGCACCACTCTTGTCGCCTTTAGAAGCGGAAACCTGGGCCCGAAGATAAGCCAACTGGGCAATCTCGGATCCTGGAAGGTTGTTGAAGTTGGCAGAACCCAAAAGTTTGGCATCACCCGTCACAGGCTGCTGAAAAGTCGCGAGAACAGATTCCAGATCATCCATCTTTTTGGCCCCAAAAAGCCCCCAGAGCTTGAGGAATTGAAACGTCCTCTGATACTTTTCTCCGAGGAGGTTCTCAATCGATGCCGCGACGGGAAGCTCCATAATTGTGGCAAGTCCTTCGTAGTCTCCCGCTCTGCGAAGACTCTCGGCTTCGTAGAAGAAAGCCTCCAAAGCAAAGTTCTCAGGAGCACTGATAATAATGGCATACCCACGGGCTACCTGCCCAAATGCCTTAGCGGCTTCCTCATACTTCTCAGCAGCAAAAAGAGCTCTCGGCGCACCCAGAACTTCAACTCGCTCTTCGAAGCGAATCGCCTTTTCAAGCCCCTCACCTCGAATCTTAGAATATTCGACAAGTTGTCCACTCGCACCTGGCGCCGTGGAGAAGACGATACCCTGAGCCGTCGATCCCCGAACATATCCCTGAGGATTACCTCCCTGGACGAGACCAAGCGTGGCCGGAGTTTCCGTCACTTGAGCTTTGGTGTGATCGACGCCTCCGAATAGAAGGGCGGTCAGTGCGAAGAAATAAAATGATTTCATACAAACAACAGCAAAAATTGGATCAGTTCTGAGGAGCAATTCCGAGGTCGAAAAGAACTTTTTGTTCTTCCTCTGGTGTAATTGCCAGATCGACCTTCATGTCTTCAACCTGGCGACGAAGTCGGCGGAGAGCACCAGACGGAACATCTTCATCCGTCCACTTCTGCCACTGGTAGATAAACTTCCGGGTGAGAGAGTAGAGGGCCAGTTCACGCTTCCGCTTCTCCAGCTGCTTCTCCGGTGTATCGGTCTCCATGCTCTCAAAGTCAGCAATACTGTTTGGGATGTATCGCTCCCATGCTTGAGTGACCCAGTCAGGAAAAGCACCGTAGGTGGAAACCACTCCCAAATAAGCCTGATTCGCTTCTGCTGGCTCCTCCATTTCGTCGAGAACATTGCCGAGAAGGAACAGGGATTCGGCGCGCTTTTCGCGGGTCCCCTTAAACATCGCTTTCGACTTGTTGATGATATCCAACTCAGCGAGGGCGGCTCGCCAGTCCTTCTGCGCCATGTAGAGCTTAGCGAGATTCAAATGGGCTTCGGGGACCAACTCTGGATCCTTGTATTTGTCGATGATACGCCGGAAACGTTCCCGTGCAGACTGCACCTTGGACGGATCTGCAGCACGCATCTCGATCATACCCAGCTCCATCTCAGCCAATCCCTTGAACTGATCGGCTTCCGGATTGGTCCTCGTTAGGAGTTCCTCGAAATACGGCACTCCACGGAATGGGTTGTCAGTGCCAGCGAAGTAGCGGCCGATTTCACGAAGAGCAAATTCAGAAAGCTGACGAATATCGAAGAGACGAAGCGATTCGAAAACATTCTCGATTCGTGCTTCTGCCGCAGCGAATTCCGGAGAATCCTTCTCCATCTTCTTCTGCGCTTCCTGCAGGACAATTACCTGCTGAATCTTCATCCATGTGAGAAGAGCCTGATTCGATGGGTCAACCCCTGGGAATTCGTCAAGAGTAGCCACTGTCGATTCGAGTCCTCGAATTCGGACCGATGCATCGGCATATGAGCCAATGGCCTGCCGCAAAAGAGTCAGGTCCTGTTCTTCAGCAGGCTGACTCCCTAGAAAGAGAATCATCTTCTCGACCTGAACCAACGCCTCTTCTCCTCGACCTGCGTTCTCTAAATGCTCAAGAGAGAATACTGTAATTTGCGGTTCCCAAGGGGTTCCTGCATAGTCAGGGAAAAAAGTATCATAGAGTTCAATACCCTTCTCAGGTTGTTCCTGCTCAAAGTATTGATCCGCGGCTTTCCAGATTCCTTCCGCAGCGACGACTTTGTGGTAATCAGCTCGATCTGAATCACTGGACTGGGCAGACTTTGCTGCCTCATACGCTGCAAGATACTGTTCAATCGCGGCCGCCTCCCACAGTTTCTTTTGCTCTTGTTGAGCTTCCTCCCGACCGAGGTCGCTAGATTGAACGATGTAGGCATCACCAGCAACATTAAGGGTTCGTCCTAGCTGAATTGAGTCCGGACGAGCCCCGACAAGTCGTTCTGTAGTTGAAATCGCTGCAGGATAATCCTCGAGATTGAATCGGGCGATAGCGAGATCAGCGAGGGCATTGTCCAGAAAACGCTCCGACTCAGGATGCGCCTTCAGGAAGTCCTCATACTGCTCCGCAGACTCGCGCATTTTCCCAAGAATAAGCGAGTTACTCGCACGGTGAAACATCACGATCTCACGGTTTCCACCCTCCTCGTAATTCTTGACGTATTCGGTAAATGGCTCTGCAGCCTCTTCATTTCGCTGTGTCGAATAGAGAGCGAGAGGATAAAGTGAATCGGCCAACTCTCGCTGTTCGACACCAGGCTCATAACGCTCAGCAACCCGAGTCGCAATCTCGATAACCTGCTCGTATTCCCTCGAGGTGAAGAGGGATTGAAGCATAAAGGTCGAAACATTGTTGCGGAGTTTGTGGTCCTCCGGCATTTCAGCCATGAACTTTTCCCCGAAGTATTGAGCTGCCGAAAAGTCCCCGAGCTGCGAAGAGAGTCGCGCGGACTCGTGGAGAATTTCAGCCCGTAGTTCCTCGGGAGCGTCTGGAAATTGCTCAGCCAGGTTCCAGTAGATGGCACGACTCGCGCGGCGATTGCCGATCTGCTCGTAGCAGTTCGAAATGAGCCGGAGAGTCTCGGCATCGGGGTGAACCGGGGCCTTCTCATACTCGGCAACTCGATCAATCAATTGCTGATACTGAGAGGGAACTCCTGACCCTACCGGAAGTCTCGCAAGCCCGAGGTTGATATCCTGTTTCACGTCTTCCAGCGTCGGAGCAAATGCAAAGTAGCGAAGCGCGACGGAGTAAAGGCCTGCCTTGGTCGATTCGAGACCGAGCTTCCGAAGTCGATCGACGAATCCGAAACGAAACTGATCCAGAGGTGACAGCTTGATCGACGCCGAATTCTGGTCCAGAAATGCGTGGGCGCGATTAGATATCTTTTCCAAGGCATCGATGTCCGCGCCGGCTCCATTAGCCTGCTCAACAAATGCGAGTCCTAACTCCAGCATACCCTGAACAAGGAACTGAGGACTGATACTGCGGGCCTCACGATTATCGAACAACTCCTGAACGTTCGCGATCCCCTCCTCGACGCGCCCAAGCTTCATGAGAGAAGATCCATACCGCAGTTTGAAACTCGCATAAACCTGCTGAAGCTCCTCAGGGCTGGGCTCTGAAGCGAGATATTCGTCGTAGAGGCGAATTGCCTCCCCGTGATTCCCGAGTTGTGACTCGCAAAAACCGAGCTGAAATTTGGCAAGGTTCTTTCGCGGATTTTGAGAATTGATCGGAGACTCTACTTTCTTCGCAATCTCATCGGCATTGACACAAGTCAGAAATGCCTCCTTGGCATCGGCCCAGCGCTGCTGCGGCAGGAGAGTTAGTCCGTAGTCGAAGAAGAAACCTCCAGCCTGCGCGCCATAGTCCTCAAAAAAAGTTTCCGTCCCACCGGAAAGGTCGAACATCTTCTCGAATGTCTTCGCTGCCTCGACAGGATTCCCGTTCATGTTGAATTCGACCGCTTTGCGATACAAACCCTCCACGCTCACATCCTCCTCATCCTGGGCCTGCCCGAAAGGGCCTACAGCAAGAATCCCGGCCAGAGCGGGGATCAAAAAGATTCGATTCATCCAATTTTTCTTCATTCTCTTCTGAAATTTTTCTTCACTCGACCGTGAAATCAGCAAGTGCAATTCGAGTAATTCCTGCACCAGCGAGACAGTTCATGACATCGATAAATCGCTGCCCAGGGACAGCATCGTCAACGTGCACTTCCACTTTGATATTTTCATCCTCATTTCGCAAACGAGCAGCCTGCTGATAAGTAGACAAGCGATCCTCAAGCACGGTAAGGGTTCTGGAATCGGGATTCGTTTCCAGCACTTCCGACATCAGTGAAACCACCCCCGCTGCATCAACCTCGATAATGGCCGGATCATGGGTAACAACCGGCTTAGTGAGACGCTCACCCGGCATCGTAAGCCGGATATCCCCCTCCCGTGGATCGAGCGTCGAGGTAATCAAAAAGTAAATCAGGAGTAAAAAGCTGACATCAATCAGCGAAGAGATATCCAATCCAGGGGATTCGTCCGTTTTCCGTGGGGCGTTTCTCTTGCTCATTTCTGATCTCCGCGTTAGCGCGAATGCAGACGACACCCTCGCTACTCTTCCTGAAAGCCGGTGATCGTCACGTTACGAATACTGACCGCCGGATCCGCCAGCGCATTCAGAACATCGATAAAGCGCTGTCCTTTTGCTGCGTCATCTGCGGCAATAATAACCATCGGTTTTGAGTCGGTAAGCCGAGCACTCTCAGCATACGTCTTGAGACGATCAAGTAGAAGAGGGACTTCCCGCTCCTCCGCATTCGTGTCGAGGACCTCCTCGTTCAGAACGATGTGCCCGGAGCTGTTGACCTCGACTGTCATCTGGTCAATCTCCACTTCGGAAGGAGCGCTCGACTGACTCGTCGGCATCGTCATTCCCAAATCCGCTTCTTTCGGATCCAGAGTCGAAGTCACAAGGAAGTAGATGAGAAGGAGGAAGCTGACGTCAATCAGCGAGGACATGTCCAACGCCGGATCCTCTTCCTTAGGTGCTCGTCTTCGAGATGCCATTACTTGCTTTAAAATTTTAACGTTCCACCACGTAGCTTCCAAAAATCACATCGAAGACTCCAGCTTCTCCAGAAGCTTGGACTACCTTCTTGATGATTCTTGTATCGACGCCTTTGTCAGCGCGAAGGTTCAGCTTGGTATCAAGGCCGGCTTCATTATTTCGTTGGACGGCCTGATCGACGTAGTCGGTAATCGCCTCGTTCGTAGCGAGCTCGATTTCGTCCTGTCCCCAGATTGACCCGTCTTCGAGAATGTTTACCACAACCCGACCTGTCGCGTTCTTGGCAACCTGCGCATTCTTCGCAGTAGGCGGAGCAACACGTTTGTCGATTTGAACAATGATGAGGTGCGAGCTGACCATAAAGAAAATCAGGAGCAGGAAGACCAGATCGATCATGGAAGACATGTCCATCTGAAGGTCATCTTCATCAGATGCCTCAATTGCTGCTCTCAGTTTTTCCGAAGCCATACTTTTTCCTTCTAGACCGGATGAAGTCGGTATTTTCCTAACTTTCGGAAATGCCCTCAGGCACCTTAGCGAGCTGTTGATCTGCGTTCACCGCAGCAACTGCATAGTCGAGACCTTCAATGGCTGCTTCCTGCGCTTCACCAACCAGCTTGTTGAAGCGGTTCTTAAAGATGTAGAAGCAAAAGATACTTGGAATCGCAACAACAAGACCACCCGCAGTTGTCATAAGGGCGAGTGAAATGTTCCCAGCAAGCTGGCCAGGGTCAGAACCACCACTGATTCCCATCGTATCGAACGCCAAAATCATACCGGCAACCGTTCCGAAAAGTCCGATCATCGGAGCGGCCTGAGCAATAACGCTGAAGTAGCCGATCCAGGACATATAGCGAGAGTTCTCACGAATCGAGAAATCAGCGATTGCATCCTCCACCTTGCTTCGTCCCAGCGTTTCAGGGTCGGTTGCATCCACGAGAGGATAGGAAGTTGCAGCAAGGCGTCCCAGGTAAGAAGGATCCTGTGCCGCTGAATCAATAGAACTGCGGACACGAACCTCAGCCATGTTGGCAAGCAGGATTTCCTTCAATCCAGGTGGCGAAAATTTCTTCTTCGACAGCTGAAGCGCATTGAAGACAGCAAGGGTGATCATGAGAATCGACAGAATCCCGATCGGCAGCATGAAAGCTCCAGCATCGATGATCTTGTCCATGAGCGTTTTTGTCTCTTGGGTGCCAGCATCGGCGGTTTCCTGCGCCATAAGGTCAGGAGCAAGAAGAATAAAGAGGGTAACTACACCGAAGGCGATCAAAGTTCGCTGGGATCGGAGAAAGGACATCGTTTGTGACATGGACTTATTTTTGTTTTGCTTTGGTAAAGTGGCAGGAATAGTTCTTGGGATATTTCCCATGACCTGTAAAGAAAAAAACAGGAATTCTGGAATTATTTCCCAATGTCTCCTTCTTCAGATTCTGTGAGTCCAAGGAAGACCTCTTCCAGAGACTGATTGTCTGACGCTTTCGCATCACTCATGACCTCCGAAACGCTCCCCAGAGCAATCAGTTTCCCATGATTGATAATGCCCACTCGATCAGCGAGTTCCTGTGCGACATTGAGAAGATGAGTCGATAGAAATACGGTGACGCCGGCCTCGCTTCTCGCCTTCAATTCTTCCTTCACTACCCGAGCGTTCTTCGGATCCAACCCGACCATCGGTTCATCGATGATAATGACTTCAGGATCGTGCAGAAGTGCCGAGGCGATTGCGAGTCTCTGACGAGTACCGTGACTGAGATTCTCGATCCGTTGTTTTGCGTAAGGAATCAGGGAAAACTGCTCTATCAATTCAGGCGTCCTCTTTTGAGATCGACCCGGCTCAACTTCGAAGAGCTCAGCAATTAATCCCATAAACTCGAGAGGAGTCAGCTTGTCATAAAACTCCGCCACATCCGGAATGTAGCCAATTCGCCGCTTCGCCTCGAGAGGGTCCTTCTGAATATCGAATCCGCAAATTTCAGCGTAACCGCCTGACGGAGCCATCAGCCCTGTCAGTAACTTAATCGTAGTGGTCTTTCCTGCCGCATTCGGCCCCAGGAAGGCAAAGAACTCCCCCTTCTCAATCTCCAGATTCAGATCGTCCAGCGCCTGAAGTTCTCCGTAGCGCATCGAGAGATTGTGTATCGAAATCATTTCTTGTCGAGGACCTCGGGTTTCTTATAGGCGTCCAGCGGCACGAGAATTTCGGAGACCGCCTCCATCCCGAAATCGGATTCGATTCGCAATGGCTCACCGGCCTCACTGAGATAAACCCGCAGCGCTCCTTCCGACTCACTCCGTTGAAAGGTAAGAAGATACGCTCGAAGATCTCTCCCTCCGAAACTGAAGGTTCCCATTCGCGCCTCTGCATCCAACACCACATCACTCGATGTCATCTGGTTGAGCCCCAGCATGGACGCCATCGGCAAAACTTGAAGAGGCAGACTCCCACCCTCAACCGCTCCCTCGTAAGAGAATAGAACGGCTCGGTCCGATAGCGCTCGAGCCGACACCTGAAGAGGATTGCCTTCCAGCTCAAGGTGGGCGGTCAGCTGCTTGCTCGGAATCCGGACGGAGAAATCCCCTTTCAGGAGTTTCATTTCTTCGGAAAAATCGATGACCCCTCGCCAGAAAAGGTTAATCGAACGAGATCCTTCTTCCGGTAGGAATTCTTCCAGCATTCCCGACACCGAAAGCGAGCGCGTGAGCTCGACCGTATCGGGATCGATTCCTGAACCGCCTGCAATCGAGATCTGCCCACGACGAGAACCATTCTCCAGCAAGGTCATGTTCGTCGACTCATTCCAATCAAAAAACACCTCGTAGACCTCTTGAGGATCGATCACGACCATTCGCGATTCGGGAGGTGCCCAAATGACAGAAAGTAACCATCCGATCGATGCGATCCACAACGCAATGATCGAAAGTGTAAGAATCCGGAGAAGCATAAAGAGAACCCCGCCAAGCGGGCGGGGTTGTTTTATCGAGATTGTCGCTCCAATTCAAGAACGATGTGTCTGTGGCCCTCTCAAACCAAGAAAGACAGATCAATCTTCCTCTTCATCGCCAAACAGAGATTCCCCTGCAAGGTCGACGACTGCTTGAATCAAACCTGGGATGTCGTTGCTCTCGGCTTCCGAGTCGGGATCATACCCACTCTCAACCAGCGCATTGGATGTGATCGGTCCGATACTCGCGATAGCGGTCTCATCGGGGATCGAAAGCCCCAGATCAAGAAACCCTTCCACCGTGGAAGCACTCGTAAAAGTAATGTAGTCAGCACCTTCTTCGCGGAATCGCGCGACCGATCCATTCGGATCATCGGTTTCAGGAGTTGTCTGATAGGCAATCGCCTCGTCGAGAATGACACCCGCCTCGCTCAGTTCTTTCGACAGAACTTCGCGTGTCTCCTTGGCACGCACCCAAAGCATGGTTGTGTTCTCGATCGATCCCACTTCGGTCTTGAAGGCTTCTGCCAAAGCTTCCGCCACGTGGGTTTCCGGCATCAAGTCAGTGCCCACGTGGTACTCCGCGAGCTTGGCCGACGTCCCTGGTCCGACCGCAGCAATCCGCGCGCCGCCGATCGAGCGAGCGTCGCTCCAGATCCTGTAGAACGCATCGAAGAAATACTCGACCGCGTTCGGGCTCGTGAAAATGATCCAGTCGTAGGTATGCGACGCAGTCACGCACTGGGCAAAATCCTTCAGATCATCTCCTTCCGAGCGACTGATTTTGATTGTTGGCATTTCGAGCACATCCGCTCCGAGGAGACGGAGTTCACGACTCATTCGGCTCGCTTGTTTTTGAGTTCGTGTCACGACGACTCGCTTGCCAAAGAGAGGCCGCGTCTCAAACCAGTTCAGCGTCTCGCGACAATTGACAACCGTTCCAAAAACAGCGACAGCCGGCGCCTTGAATTCCTTCTCCTTCGCAATACCGGAAATTGTCTCCAACGTCCCCGTGATGGTTCGATGCTGCCCCGTCGTCGCCCATCGTACGAGCGCGACAGGCATCTGGGGATCACCACCTGCCTCGATAATGGATCGAGTGATAATGGGCAGTCTCTCGACTCCCATGAGCATGACCTTGGTTCCGGGAGCGTTCGCGATCTGATCGTAGTCGATCGAAGATTCTGATTTCTCCGGATTTTCGTGACCGGTAAAAATGGTCAATTGCGAGCAGTGATCGCGATGGGTCACCGGAATCCCCGCATAGGCCGGGCCGGCGATGGATGAACTGATCCCGGGAACGAACTCGAAACGAATTCCCGCTTCCCGCAGCTCTTCAGCTTCCTCCCCACCTCGTCCAAAAACGAGAGGATCACCGCCCTTGAGTCGGGTCACAATTTTCCCCTCTCTCGCCTTCTCAACAAGAAGTTCATTGATTCCGCCCTGGGGAATCGCGTGGTTCTTTGCCTTTTTCCCCGCGTAGATCAGCTCGGCCTCAGGCTTCGCCCATTTCAGGAAGTCATCGTTCGACAGGTAGTCGTAGACGACCACATCAGCCTCTTCGATGCACTCTTTTCCCCGCAACGTCATCAGACCGGGATCTCCCGGACCAGCACCTACCAGATAACAAATTCCCTCACTCATGATATTCTTTTTTCGTACCCTTCGAGCAACGCATCAACGAGCGCCTCGACTTCTCCGACCGAGCTTCTCGCCACCTTTTCATGTGGTCTGGCTTCGGGCTCCTCTTCTTCAAAAACTCGAACCGACATGGCGAGGACAGACCCCTCATCTTCGAACCATGTGTAAGCACCTACCGGCGTCTGGCAACCTGCCTGAAGTCTCGCGAGAAAGGCGCGTTCGGCTCGGACTCGTTCAAAAGTAGCCTCGTGATTGATCTTCGCCAGGGTCGCACGAGCCAGATCGTTGTCCGACCGAATCTCCATCGCCACGGCACCTTGGCCGGCAGCCGGAAGAAAAGAATCCTCGGCCAACTCGATCGCATGAACCCAAGTGCCTTCAAAGTCGAATCCGGAAGTCGCCGGATCATAAATTCCCAATCGCTCGATTCCAGCCCGAGCAAGCAGGATCCCGTCCCAGTCTGGATTTTCGGTCAGCTTGCGAATTCGAGTCGGAACGTTGCCTCGAATGTCGACAACATCCACCCCAGGATACAACCACCGCAACTGACGTTCCCGCCGAACCGAGCTCGTCGCGATCGTGCCCTCACCCAACCCTGTCAAGTCATCGACCCAACCCTGTTGAGTCGTCAAAAGAACGTCGGCGATCTCAGCGCGAGGAAGCGTGGTGCAAATCTCGAACCCGTCACCGAGCTCGGTGGGCACATCCTTGAGACTATGCACTGCAAAATCGATCTCACCACGAACGAGGGCTTCCTCGAGTTCTTTCGTAAAAATCCCTTTGTCGACGACTGGATTGTCGCCCTGGCTGAACTCACTCAGCTTCAGGTCAGGACGTTTGTCACCAATTGTTCGAACCACTTCGATTCGGACCTCGACACCCTGCTCACGAAGAGCAGCTTCAGTCATACGGGCTTGAGTTAGGGCGAGATCACTTCCGCGAGTCCCTAGAATAAGTGGGCGTGTCATGAGTCGTTGAGAGGGGTACCGGACGATGGGCGCTGAGCTTGTGGACCCTCGAATTCAGGATCTTCTGATCTAGAACTGGAATCGTGGTCCGCTACCTCCGGTTTTCGCGGTTGAGATTCGATTAGCGCTTCGATTCCTTTCTCTTCGAGGAACTGTCGAATTACTCCACGGCACACTTCGATCTGCTCCTTCCTTCGCTCGACACCAGCAGAAGCAATGCGTTGGAGTTGATCAATATTATAGAGGTAAACATTATCGAGTTCGTTCACTTCGTCCTCGATATCCCGAGGAACCGCAATGTCGATCAGAAAGAGCGAATGTCCGCGCCGGTTTGAAATCGATTTCTCCACCATGTCCCGGCGGACCACGGCATGGGAAGCGGAGGTTGAAGAAATGACAATATCGACCTGGTTCAGATACTGATTCCAATCATCAAAATGAACGGCTTTTCCAGCGAGCTCCGCCGCCAATTCCTCTGCTTTGTCGAAGCTGCGATTGGAAACAATTATGCTGCTCGCGCCACGTGATCGAAAACTCTGCGCCGTTATCCGGCTCACCTCTCCCGCACCAATAATCATGACACGACACCCCTCGAGGCGGCCGAAAATCTTCTCGGCAAGATCCACGGCAGCGGATCCTACGGAGGTCGCGCCCTGCTGGATTCGAGTGCTTGATCGAACCAGCTTTCCTACCGAGAAAGACTGCTGAAAGAGCTTGTTCATTTGCCGCGCCGTCGAGCCATTCGACTGCGCCGTTGCGTAGGCCTTTTTGATCTGACCAAAAATCTCGGTTTCCCCCAACACCATCGAGTCGAGACCGCTTGCAACTTCGAAGAGGTGATGGGCCGCATCGCCCGCTTCTTTCCGGTAGAATTCGACCTCACCGGGACTGACGGCAAAATGATCGACCAGGTAGTGAATCAGTTCGTCAAGAGCGTCACCGGGCTGATCAGCTGCCCCATAGATCTCGACTCGATTGCAGGTCGAAAGCACCACCGCTTCACGAACTCCGCCCAGTCCACGGATTCCCTCAAGGTGCAGGGGAATCGATTTCTCCGCAAACGCCAACCGCTCCCGGATCTCAACCGGGGCAGTTTTATGATTGACGCCAAGACAGAATATAGACACCGCTTTGAAGAAGGTTAGGGAGGAAGAAATTAGATTACCGAGAGCGTGAGAAGGGCAAATCCGAAGGCGATAATAGATGCCACCGAGAGCGGCTTGGGAGCAAGGTGCCGCGTGAAATGCACGACCAACAGAATTGCATACACGAGCCAGACAGCTCCTGATACGATCAGATGAGTCGTGTCAGGAAAGTTTTGCATGAAGAACGCCGCCACGACACCGATCGTGAGCATGGAAGCCCCAATAATCAGCAGCCGCTGAATCGCAGCGGTAAGGTAACGGATCGGAGGCAGAGAGTAAAAGAGCTGCCCGGGATCGTGACTCTTCAGCTGTCGATCCTGCACGAGATACATTATGCCAGCGATTCCGGCGAGACCAAATGCACCGTAGGCGAGCAAGGACATCGCGGCATGAAGTTCAAGCCACGGATCGAGCGTATCAGGAGGGCGCGCACCCGGATCGTTGATCGTCAGAGAAATAATTGCGACGAGCTGAAACGCGAACACCAGCGGCATGCTGAAAACACCAAGAAGCGAAAGACGGAAAGGGCGTCCAATCGCGAGGTAGAGGATAACCACGCTCCAGCAGATGAAGACAAGCACCTCCGCGCCGTTTGTGATCGGACAGCGGCCGTGTAATTCTCCCCGCTCTTTCAGAAATAGACTTTGAAAAATAAGTCCCACAATCGCCAGCCAGAGATTCAATCGAACCGCCCCCTGTCGCCCCGACCGTAAGGAAACCACCGCGAGTATAAATCCTGCGAGGAAAATCAGAGTTGAAATGATGAGGTAAAGATCGGCCATGACTTCTACACCGGGAACACGAAAGGCCCGAAAGAGTTACGAGCGGGGCGCGAAAGGTAGCGTCGAGATCTCGGTTTGCAAGGAGTTGAAACGGCGGAAAAAGACAGGCATTGCCGGTTGTTTTTCGAATCCGCGCCCCTTATTCTCGGGTCACCATGCTACGAAACTCCCAGCTCTTAGTTCTGTTCACGGCCCTTTTGGGGACCACATCCGCCTTCAGTGCACCCGCTTTGCCCTTTGGTGAAAAGTATCCCATGCTCGAAAAAGCTTCTTCGGGAGAGTGGTGGAAGGCCGCGACCAATCAGATCGAAACGGAAGAACCCAAGGGCGGCAAAAAGGGCAAGAAAGCTCCCAAGCGGCTCATCAACCTCGATGTTCCTCGCGAGGACGTGATTGCATTCACTCTCTACACACAGGATCGTGGAGTTCTCAAGCTGAGCGCTCAGTTCTATCCCCTCTTCGACGACGAATCCACCGAAGCGATTCTTGAGTTCAAAGATGGCAATGAATGGAAAGAAGCCGCCAAGGAGGAAATTCAATTCCCCGGATGGAGCGCCCACTTTCGGATCGGAGATTGGGATGGCTCTAAAGATGTTGCTTACCGCGTTCGCCATGGTGAAGAAGCAATCTACGAAGGCCTCGTTCGCAAGGATCCTGCAGATCAGGACGAGATCGTTGTCGGAACCCTTTCCTGCGACTCCAGCCGCACCAAGGGAGACCGCCCACACATTCGCAAAAACCTCCTCGCAGTTGATCCGGATGTTCTCTTTTTCGCAGGGGACCAGACTTATCACCACACCGAGCACACCGCCGGGTGGATCGAGTGGGGCCTGCGCTATCGCGAGCTGACAAAAAATCGTCCTACCGTGACGATTCCAGACGATCACGATATCGGGCAGGCCAATCTCTGGGGAGAGAATGGGAAAATGGCAAAAAACTCAGCCGGCCCATCCGGTGGGTATTTCTATCACCCAGAGTATGTCAACATGGTCCAGCGTCAGCAGACCTGGCATCTTCCGGACGCCTATGACCCCAAGCCGATTGACCGCGGGATCACCGTTTACTTCACGAACCTCCGCGTTGGTGGAATCGATTTCGCCATTCTCGAAGATCGTAAATTCAAATCCGGGCCAGAAGGGAAAATTCCCAAGATGGGACCTCGCCCCGACCACATCAATGACCCTGCCTATGATCGCAGTGCGGTCGATCTTCCAGAGCTGGTGCTCCTGGGCGATCGCCAACTCAAGTTCCTCGACGAGTGGGGACAGGACTGGACTGGCGCCGAGATGAAAGCAGTCCTTTCTCAGACCGCTTTTTGCGGAGCGGTTCACATCCACGGTTCACCCAACAATCGACTTCTCGCCGATCTCGACAGCAATGCTTGGCCACAGAAAGGTCGGAACAAGGCGCTCAGTGCAATCCGTCGCGTCTGGGCAACTCATCTCTGTGGAGACCAGCACCTCGCAGTGGCGGTTCAGCATGGAATTGAAAACCACGGCGACGGACCTTTCGCGTTCACTAACCCTGCCATCGTGAATACGATCTACGGACGCTGGTGGCATCCTGAAGACGAGAAAGCGGGACCCAATCCAGTTCCCAACAGTCCCCTCCCCTGGACGGGTGACTACGAGGACGGACTCGGCAACAAGATCACGATGCTCGCCTATGCGAACCCTGTCGATCGTACTGATGAGAAAAAGCGGTCCGATGGCTTTGGCGTCGCTCGTTACAACAAAGCGGACCGTACGGTCACATTCGAGTGCTGGGATCGCTACGCCGATGTCACCACTGGCGAAGGGCAATTCCCCGGGTGGCCGATCACAGTGAAAATGGAAGACAACGATGGCCGGGAAGAATCTCACTTTCTCCCCAAGCTCCAGTTTTCCGAGCCGAACCAGGTGGTTCAGGTGATTCAGGACGACAGTGGTGATATCCTCTACACCGTTCGTATCGAGGGTGACTCATTCCAGCCTGCGGTTTATGCCCCCGGGACCTACACTGTAAAAACGGGTGCCGACAAACCCGACGCGGTAACGCTTGAAAGCGTGAAGGCGGCGGAAGGAAAATCCGACGAGGTTCACAAGGTGAAGTGATCAGACCCGAGCTTGAGCCATCAGTTCGAGCAAGCGGTTCAACTCGGTCGCAGACGTCTTGGCAACAAAGCCTCGAGCGTGCGCGAAATGAACATCTTCTTCTTCGGAAATCTGGGTGAAATCGAGATGAGGAGAATCTTCGTGACGTGACAGTCCATAGCCATCTCCCCGACGATCGGGATAAATCAATCCGTCCACTTTGTCTCCAGAAACGGAAACATACCGAGCCAGACCGGAAGAGGGATCATCCGGCATCGACTCGGTCCGCGGCATAAACAGAACCCGCAAGGGTTGCCCCTTCGCCTCCACTTCGATCCGCCGAGCGTGCTGCGCCACATAATCCATTCTCTCTCGAAGAGTCCGGAGATACATAACCAGATCTTCCCCGATCATCCGCATCATTTCCCAGATCGGGTCGCCTGGGCTTAACTCTGATTTCTGAGCGAAACGACGGAGGAGCGTAATATCTACCGGAGAATTCAACCGGTTCATTACCCCGCGATCGACTCCGAGCCACTCAGCAGTCTGAAAAGGGCCACGGGTATCAAACCACTCGGCAGGTTCGAGCCACTCGCAAAACGATCTCGCATCGTCATAGAGCCCCATGTCCTGCAGAACGAGAGAAAGAGCGCAGATCGGCTCGTGATCGCGAGGAAACTGATGATGATCGAAATTCTGCCTCTCTGGCGAATGCTCCCCGCCCACGTCGACGACCACGATTTCAGGATCGTCGAGATCTTCTGACGTAGGCTCTCGACGCCAGATCGGAAGCTGATGTCGAGCCGCAAGGAGACAGCAGGCGAGCAAGTCGTCTTTGTGAGCACTTCCGGGATGGGTCAGGATGGCCTTCATGGAGTCTGTGAAACGGAATCGAGAAGGGTTTCCATTTCCTTCACCACTTCGCTGGATTCGATCCGCAACATGCAGCGGTAATCAATAGGACACTCGCGCAGGAAACAGGGACTGCAATCAACCTGATGACGGATCACTCGATGAATCGTTCCCACGGGAGCCGTCAGAGCAGGTTCGGTCGAACCAAAAATGGCAACTGTCGGAACACCCAACGCCGCAGACAGATGCATCGTTCCGGTATCGTTTGTCGCAACAAAGTGACAGGTTCGGAGTTCATCGACCAACTCGGAAATCGAAGTCTCCCCGGCTCGGTTGTTCCCGGGAGGATCGAGACGTCCCGCAAGATCTTCCCCAATTTCTCGCTCCGCGGGACTTCCAAACACAGAGACGGAAAACTTTACCTCAGGACGTTTTGCCCTGAGAGCCTGAAACGCCTCTGCGTAACGCTCGACAGGATATCGTTTCGCGTTGCCGTATTCTGCCCCCGGACACACCCCGATGTGAATTTCTTTTGCGCCCCCCTCAATCGGGCGTGGAGTCGAAGGCAAAGCAAGAAGATCCTCCAAATCGGAAACATCCGCTCCGATCAGTTCTGCAATGGCGAGGTAACGATGAACATGATGAGTCGGTTCGCGTTCCGAATCTGGTTCGGGAAGTGACTTGCCCACCAGCGGCCAGCGAAGCCACCGATGATATCCGACCAGCTTTCGAACACCGCCAAATTTCAATTCCAGAGCCGAGCTGAACGAGTTGGGCAGAAGAACACCACAATCAAAGCGACCGTGACCTCGAATGATTTTACCGACCTGAGAGGGAGAGAGTGCACGGGAAAAGGAAATTACTTCATCGATTTCCTCCCTCGCCTCCCACATTGGAGCGAGGTTCTCTCGGCAACAAACGGTGACGTAAATGCCGGGTCGGCTCTTTTTGAGTGCTCGAACAGCCGGCAGCGCCATGCAGGCATCGCCGAGAGGATTCGGTGAACGAACGAGAAACCGATATGGAGAAGTCGAGTGGCCGTCCGTCTCGCTTCGACGATCGGGGTCACTCATTTTCAGTCAGGCGCTGGAAAAGATCAACTCTTCCGAGCTTACCCTGTTTACCAAAAGGAAACTTTTACTCCTTGGCACTTTTCTCGGAGCTTTCTCCGTCCGCTTTCGGAGCAGGAGCAGGCTTGTCACTGCCTTCGAGATCGAAACTGGTATCTGGTGCTGCAGGAGTTTCCGAAGGAGCAGACTCTTCGAGCGGTGCTGGCGTCTGCAGATCAGGAAGATTGGAAATCGAAGGATCAAGTCCCGGAATCGCTGGAACAGTGGGCTCCGCTTTTTTCACTTCTTCCAAAACATTGTTGGCTGCAGAAGAGCTGAACTGACGAGTCTTGATCATTGCCAATCCAATAGCAGAAACGAAGAAGAGAATGCCAAGCCAGGTTGTAATCTTCTGAAGGATGTCAGTCGTGTGCGCACCAAGCGCAGAATCGAGCGTACTTCCACCAAAAGCGGCACCGAGGCCTTCCTGCTTCGGACGCTGAACGAGGACAATGAGGACCATCAGAACGCTGACCGCAATAATGATGACCGTGAACAAAATCGAGAGAATTGCCATGGGGCGGCGAATATGCGACACAGGTAGGGGGTTGTAAAGGACGGGATTCACCGTCTCTCGATCGAATTTTCACCCTCTTTTTCCTATTTCCATGAGTTCCACGATGCCTGATCCGACTGAAATCGAGGGAGTCGTGCAGTCAGTTGTGTTTCATAACGAGGAAAATGGATACACCATCATGCAGGTCGATTCCGCATCCGGCGGTCGAATTTCGGTCCTCGGAAACCTTCCTGCCGTAGTCGAAGGCGAAGAAATCCGGGCTCTCGGACATTGGAGAAAAGATCAAAAATTCGGTCGCCAATTTCAAGCGGACCAGATCCACGCGGTCGCCCCGGCTACTTCAGCAGGAATCGAACGTTTTCTCGCGAGCGGCCTCATCGACGGAATCGGAAAGACCTACGCCGAGCGCATCGTCGAACATTTTGGAAAAGACACCTTTCGTGTCATCGAAGAAGAATCGCAGAAGCTGCAGTCAGTTCAGGGAATCGGAAAAGCCCGTCGAATCAAGATCAAGGAATCGTGGAAGAGACAGAAGTCCGTTCGTGACATCATGATTTTTCTCCATGAGCAGGGTCTCTCGACGGCCCGAGCTCTTCGACTGTTCAAAGAATACGGAGAAAGTGCGGTCGCTATTCTCCGCTCGGATCCGTATCGGCTCGCTCGGGAGATTCCTGGAATCGGATTCAAAACCGCTGATGAAATTGCCCGCAAGATGGGACAGGAGGACAGCTCTCCCCAGCGAATTGATTCCGGCATTCTCTATGTCCTCGAACAGGCGGAGCACCAAGGTCACTGCGCACTTCCCCGCGGAGAACTGATTGATACGGCGAGCGAGACCCTGAGCCGCCCTGCCGAAGAAGTCGGAATGGCCCTCGACTCGCTGACGGAACGGGAACTTCTCGTGGAAGAAGCGCATGAACCCGAATCCCTCTTCTTTCAGAAAGAGCTGCATGAGGCGGAGACCTTTATCGCGGAAACGCTTTCGCAGCTGGTAACGGAAGCTCCAACCCTTCCGGCGATTCAATCAGATGCTGCGATCACCTGGTTTGAGCGTCACAATAAGATGAAACTTGGAGACGAGCAGGTCGCCGCCGTGCTGCAAGCCTGCCAGACCCGGTTCTCGGTCATCACGGGAGGACCCGGAGTTGGTAAAACGACTATTCTCAAGGCCGTCCTTGAAATTATGACCTCCAAGCAGGTCCGCCCCATTCTTTGCGCGCCGACCGGAAAGGCTGCCCGACAAATCGCGGAAAGCACGGGTTTCGAAGCCGCAACAATCCACCGAACGCTGGAATACCAGCCGGGCCAGGGATTCACTCGGAATACGGAGCACCCCCTCGAGGGCGACCTCCTCATCGTCGATGAAGCCTCCATGATCGATACTCGCCTGATGGCTCAGATGCTTGCAGCGATTCCCCAAAAGGCCAGCCTACTCCTCGTTGGTGATGTCGACCAACTTCCCTCCGTCGGACCTGGAAGCGTGTTGCGTGACATCATTCAAAGCGAAATCGCACCCGTAACCCGGCTCACCCAAATCTACCGTCAGGCCAAAAAGAGCCGCATCGTCGATGCCTCACACCTCGTCAATCAAGGTGAACTCCCGCCCCTCGACAACGATGCCGAATCCGACTTTTTCTTTTTGGACCGCAACCAACCCGATGAGATTCTTGAAACAATCGAGCATCTACTCCAGAAGAGGATTCCAGAAGGGTTCGGACTTCATCCCCGCGACGAGATCCAGGTTCTCACGCCGATGAACCGTCAGTCCCTAGGCACAAAGGAGCTCAACAATCAATTGCAGCGAACCCTCAATCCTCCGACAGATTTCAAAGCAGAGATTGAGCGATTCGGATCCACGTTTCGTGAAGGAGACAAAGTCATCCAGACACGAAACAACTACGAGAAAGAGATCTTCAATGGTGATATTGGTCACATCATCGAAATCACGACCGAGCCGACTTCGATCTATGTCCGATTCGAACAGGACGCCGTCCACTTTGAACCCGGAGAACTCGACGAACTGCAGCTCGCCTACGCCATCACGATCCACAAATCGCAAGGCAGCGAATTCCCTGCCGTAGTGATCCCACTCGCTTCGCAGCACTACATGCTGCTCCAGCGAAATCTGCTCTACACCGCAATTACCCGGGGAAAGCGTCTTGTCATTCTCGTCGGGGAAAGAAAGTCTCTCGAGCTTGCGATTCGCCGTCAGGAGAGCATCCACCGACACACCGGACTTCGCGAGCGGCTGGTATTACCCAAATCCGAATCAAACCCTGTTGAGTCATCGACCTGACCCTGTCAGATCGCCATTTTTGATCTTCAAGAAAAGAGGTTCACGCCCCTATTCGACCCCAATCTCTCGTTTTACATCCGTTCTCCCGTACAGGCCTTCAAACTGTTTCCCGACTCTGCTTCCCGCGCTTTCGATTTGATTGATCAACTCGATCTGCTTCTTACGTGTTTTCGGCCGATCGTTTACCCAGTTGTTCACATATTTGGAAAACGTGATGATTTCGTCGGCACAATCACGAGTGCGAGGATCCAATTGGGAACGCTGACGCTGCAACGCATACATCGATTCCAGATAGAAGTTTTTTGAGAAGGCGTCGGTCTCTTCAAATCGCCCTTGCTCCAGCCCCTTCAGGAGCGGAGCGGCAGCTCGATCAATCGCGGTAAGGGATCCCGAGAGAGATAACTCCCGAGGCGTTTTCCCCATTCCCGCAAAAGCCAGGTATCGTGCCGACAAATGATTGGGCGCCAGTTCGAGAACTTTCCGCAGTGATTGAAGCACTTTCGGATTCCGAAGCGCCCCACTGCCGCTCGAGGGGAGAATCGCTTGCTGCACTTTTTCAAACTCGGCAATCGCCTGCTGTATTTCATCGCTCCGTTCGCTCGGAGCTTTAGCCAGGGCAAGAGCCTCTTGCTGAGTCTTGATCGAGAATATCTGGATCTGGGCAAGACTTCGAGGCCCTTCAAGAATCAACAGATCCGAAACCACATTCGAATTCTTGACCGGAATAGCGATGATCATGCAGTCACGTTTTACGGCACCGCGAATTTTCCCATCAATCCCCCCGACAGAACCAACAATTCCTTCCGGAGAGATGGCTCCTGTCACGGCAAACCCCGGATCGTATTCAATATCTGAGAGAAGAGATTTCAGAAGAAGATAACACGCGACACCTGCCGAAGGACCGTCTTTCGGAATATACTGCTCTTCGAAGCTGAGTTCGATCAACAGCCCTTTCGGCAGATCACCGTGCTCTTTCTCGACTAGTTTCACCGCAGTCGCGAGACCATCTTCCATCATGTCACCAATACGCTGATTGAATCGCACGACGCTTTCCTGTCCCGGTTTCGAACTGCGCATCGCAGTCGCATTCATTTGCGACGCCGAACCAGCGAAGAGGGAACCCGCCAATTGCTGGACAAGGAGACCTTTGATTAGAGCCTGAGATCGACCCAATTTTCCCATCGGCCCCTTCGGAGACGACACCGACGCAGGGGGCTGCCCTACTCTTGGAGGATCTGGCAAGTCGCCCCATTCGATCGCCACACTGTCGCGGATCCGATGAACCTCCAGCGCGTAGGCGATATCCACGTCGTCTGGATTCAACTTCAGCGCGAGATCGAGCAGATACGCAGAAAGTGTCGGTTCTTCCTGCGAGATTTGCTTTGTGATGTCAGAAATCTGCCCTGCGACGAGATTCGGTTTCGACGAAGCCAGCGTAGGGCTGGGTCCTTCTGGTGACTCGGCATTTCCCAGTGCCAACCGAATCACTTTCGCTTTCTGGCGAAAGGACGACGGCAATTTTGCGTCCTCTGTGAGAAGCACAAGATGCTTATCGATCTGTGTCTTAACCGAACTATCGACCCGGTTGCCTGCGGCTTCCAGTCCAGGCGGGAGCTCGGCGGCTTGGACGAGTGAAATCCCAAGAAGCCACAGCACGACGAGTCGCAGCGAAAGAGAGAAAGAGCCCTGAGTTCGTGTGAAGGCAAATAAATTCATTACTATCGCATCAGAGTTTCGCGTATCGCCGGATTGCGCATCACCGCATCGAGTTCGTCGCGAACTCGAGTTTCGGCCTGACGGATAATCGCGCTGCGATTGTCTCCAATCCGACCCGCATTCGCACACTGAATCGATGCATTGGCGAGTTTAGTAAGTTGCGGATTGATATGATCGAGTAGTTTCCGGAGCTGCTCCATCGATTTTCCCGCTTCATAGACTTTCTCCTTATCATTCTTGTCATTCCTGTCGCCACCCAGATCGACCACTTCACCAGTGGCCTCCATCACAAGATCCAGAGAAGCGGCAAGCGTCAATCGCCTCGGAGCTCTTCCCGTCGCCCACAAGCCCAGCATTCTTGAAGAACCATGGTGAGGAGCCAGTGCCATTACCTCTTTTAACCTTTCTATTGTCGCCGGATGGGCAAGATGCCGAACTCCTCCGGCTTGGTTCAAGACACCTTGCAGCTCACTGAACTTTGAAATCGCTTCTTCCAGCTTTGCCTCACGAGTGCCAGATGGAGCCCCCAGATCGAGGGCTTCTTCAAAGCGCTTGAGCGCAAAAATCTGATGTTTGGCAAACACGGTCGGCCCGTAAAGAATAAGAAGGTCAGAGAGCGAATTCGCATCACCATGAGGAATTCCAATAATTCTCGAGTCCTCTGACCCCAACCCGACGAGTCGCTCGCGAATGTCGTGCAGAGGTTGAATTGTCCCATCAGCGTTTACATCTCCTGCGAACAAAACCTCCAGATCGACTTCAGAATTCTCCAGATGAGAATGCAAATTTACGAGACAGGGAAGTGCAGTCGCAGGCCCCTGAGCTCCGAAAAAGTCCGCAGTCTGGTCTGAGTCCACCGAGAACTGAATGCGAATTCCCCGAACCGCTCCAGATTTTTTCACGCCTAGGTATTTGACCCCTTCTCGAAACGCCGAATCAAAGTAGTCCGTCCCCAGTTTATCTCCTCCAGAAAACTGCAGGAGCCCAGAGCCGATTTCTTTGGCTGTGGAACCGATTGAAACAGCGCCACTGGTCGACAGGAGCGAAACCTTGCGAAGACTTCCTGAGACTTCGCCAATGGAAGATACCTTGCTGCTGGCATACACCGAATCCCACTGAGGAACCAGCCCTTGCGATTTCCCCTCCACCAGCCGCGCAGTGAATTCTGCATTTTCTGGATCAAGCGTTGAAAAAAGGCTGACCAAGTAGATACCGAGCAACTTCTCATCGCTATCCGGGGAGTCGACCATCTGAAGTCCAAGGCCGCTAACCTTTTCCAACAAATCCTCGATCGAAGAATGATGGAGAACCGGCTCAGGAGTCACCCCTCGAGAAAGTTGGTAGTCTGCAACAAATGAATCTTTGTGAAGCGGATCCAAACGACGAGCAATCGCAATCGCTCGACTCCGGGAAGACATTGGCACCACATCGAAGTCTCTCGCAACGGAAGCAAGCCCATCGAGAAGCCTACCTTTCGCTTCCTCTCCTGAAGAGAAACCCCTTTCAGGAAACGGAAGCGCCTCGTAGTCAGGCTTTTGATACACATCCCGTGCGCCTAGCGATAGCGACAAAAAGCTGACACCTCCTATCACTGCGATGACCGCAATACGCGTATACCGTTTTTTGCAAAACATAATGTAGGCGAAACTATCAGAAAGAGGCTCAGATTGTCACTCTTTCGACTGCATTTTTTTGATTCAATCCAAGCAAATGACATGCCCTTTAATGGTTCGGATTCGCAAATTAAGTAGCCGTGGACAAGCTATGTCTGAACTAAAGCCTCAACTTAACACACCCGAAATAGAATTTGCCGATCTCAGCGCCCTAAGCGATCTACCGTAGGATAAAATTCAATCAAATGGACCTTACTGTTTCTACAAACTACCAACTGTCCCGAGAGGATCAACAATACGGCCCCTATCAAGCAGAACAACTCGTTCAGATGGCGCGAAGCCAGCAAGTCCTCCCAACCGATCACCTTTGGAGTGGAGGGATGGCAGAATGGACTCCAGCCCAATCCTTCAGCCAGCTTGCCCCGATCTTTCCAGAAGCGGCCCAGCAACAAGCTGCGGTGGTGCCGGCTGTCCAGCCAGCAGTTCAGACAACACGGTCACCCGCGACTGCGGGAAGGCCTAGCCCGGCGACTCGTAAAGGAGTTGCCAGACCCGGAGCGGCTCGACCAGGCGCTCCGAATGTTCCTGGCATCTATAATTGTCCCTATTCTCCACCCCTTCGTAATGAAAAAAGTGCGTGACGGGATTAATTTCCTGGCTGCGACCCCTGACGAAGAGCTTGCCGCAGCTGCGCAGGCCTAAAAGAGATAAGAGCCTTTCCTGAACACACCCTGCACATTGGACCTCGAGACGCTCGCGACTGCGTGCGCTCTTTTCTGCACACCGATTTAGAGGACCTAGCAGATCGTAGCGAGCCATGCGACGCCACTGCTGACGAATTCCTGATTCCCCTTCCCCGTTGAAACCTCCGCTCCTTTTCGATCTCGACGGCACGATCACCGATCCTCGCCCTGGATTTCTCGCCAGTGTTTACCACGCCCTGAAAACGCTCGGTAAACCCATTCCTTTGGAACAGGATCTTCTGCAATTTATTGGCCCTCCTTTGCGGGGAACCTTTGAAATCCTACTGCAGACGAAAGACCCTAAAAGCATCGAGCACGCCGTGGAACTCTACCGTGAAAGGCTCTACGACGGCGGCATGTTTGAAGCGGAGGTTTATCCAAAAATGCCTGAGCTACTGCGCGATCTCGCGGAAAGCGGATATCGTCTCTTCATCGCAACAGGAAAACCAGAAGAGTGCGCCCAACAAATTATTGAACACTTCAATCTGGCACCGCTTTTCGAGAAAGTAAGAGGGGCTCTCCCCGACGGGAGGTTCTGCGACAAAGCAGAGCTGATCGCGGATCTCTATCAACAAAACTCTCTCATCTCCGGCACAGGCGTCATGATTGGTGACACGGCATTCGACATGCGTGCCGGTAGACTGAACCAACTCAAAACTGTCGCCGTGAGTTGGGGCTACGGGACACGACAGGAACTGGAAGAAGAGGATGCGGGGATGTTGGTCGACAATGCCGACGAACTGCGCACGGCCATCAAAGCGGCAACGAAACCTTAGTTGTTTCGACCGAGCAAAGCAGACACACTGATTTTATGATCCTCCAATTCGGTGCCGGTAATTTCCTGCGAGCTTTCGCTGATCTATTCATCAGCCAGATGAATCGCAATACCGAAACTGCAGTCGGTCGAATCATAGTGGTTCAATCAACCGGGAAAGAGCGTGCCGAGTCCCTGAATCTTGCGCAGGGAAAATACCACGTTGCGATCCAGGGATTTCAGGACGGCCAAGTCATCGACAGAATCGAAGAATCCGATGCCATATCCAAGGCACTTCACGCCGGCACACAGTGGGATCAGGCGCTCGAAGCAGCGGCCGATCCAGAGCTGGTTGCGATCCTTTCGAATACGACGGAAGCCGGATTCGCGCTCGACCCTGTCGACCACCAGCAAGATGAAGTTCCTCATTCATTCCCAGCCAAGTTGCTCGCGGTCCTGCTCGCTCGACATGCTGCCGAACAGTCAGCGCCCTGGATCATTCCCTGCGAATTGATCAACAACAACGGGGATAGGCTTCTAGACTTGGTCATGGAGCAGGCAGAGCGTTGGGCCGTGCCAGAGAGCGAGTGCGATTGGCTTAGCAACGAATGCCATTGGGTGAACACGCTCGTCGATCGCATCGTGCCCGGCCCACCTCGAGAACATCCCCTCCTCGAGAAAGAGCCCCTGCTCCTGAGCGCCGAACCATTCGCATTCTGGGCGATCGAAACCGAGGAGGCAGAATTATTTCCACTCCATCACCCTGCCATTGTCACCTCACCAGACATTTCTCCTTTCACCTTGAGAAAAGTTCGCATTCTCAACGGAGCTCATAGCGCGCTGGTTGCGAAAGCGCCGGAGTTTGGAGTCGAGACGGTTCGGGAATGTCTCGAACACCCGGAGCTCAGCACTTGGCTGGAGCGCCTCCTCTTTGAAGAAATCGTCCCGGTTCTCGAAGGTCGCACCGAAAATCCCATGGGGTTTGCTCAAGCAACTCTTGATCGCTTCCGAAATCCTTTTCTCGAACACCGCCTCGATGCCATCGCGCTCCACCATGAGACGAAAGTGGCCGTGCGACTTCAGCCGACGCTTGCAGAATACGAAGCCAAATTTGGAAAAACACCGCCGCTCCTCTCTCAAGTAATCTAGCAGGAAGCCGACGGAGATACCGGTTCACTCTTGAAAATACGAACTGTCCGGATAGAAAACCTTCCAGGCTTTTCGGAATGAGACAATTGCCGGAGTTTCCCAGAGGACTCCCCCTTTCCACTTCTCTTCTTCACAAACTCGCGATCCTGGATTCCAGGTCGATTCAATTTCTCGATCTCTCGGCGCACCAGAGAGCGAAGCGTTGCCAAGCAACATTACGCAGATCGCGACTCTTCAAAATTCAAAGCCGAAACGAGAAAACGGAAAAGAGAAGAATTCCACAAGAGGCAAGCCTGGAGATTTCCTCCGATGAGGTCAATCGCCGTGCGCTCGCTCCTCAAAAAGGAGCCGGAATCCCTGCCAATCTGGCAGCACCTAGCAATATGCCCAGATCCGCTGCCGCATGAAACCCGATCACCACCCACAATCCTCGCGCATCACGAAGCTGGCGCCAAAACCACGCAGAAAGAGTCAAAGTGATGAGAGCAGCGCCTAGGAGAAGCCAGTTCCCGGGGAAAATCCAGTAGAGAACAAAAAGGTGATAGGCCGCAAACTCGATGTCGTTTCCATGAATTGACCGAGAGCTAACATGAAGCGCTCCGCGCCAACCTACTTCCTCCAAAACAGGATGGATGCTGCAAAAATAGACCGCGAACAGCCAGAAAGACGGGCCGTCCAGACCCAGGGTCGTGAGCTTCTCTTCAAGCAATCCTCCGACCTCAGATGAAGTGAGAAGTGGGAGCCCCCATCGAACAGCGGGAACTGCGATCAATCCGGCTATCATCAACCCGATCACAATCACGATCGGACTTTTCCATTGCCGAGTCGCGAGCTCCTCTCGCTTGATCAAGATCCCCCAGACAAGCCCTCCGTGGTAGAGAAGCATGGCCGCCCACGCATTTTCGAGGACATACATGCCCACCAGCACCGCAACAATGGGCCAATACCGAAACCAGATCATTGTAAGATTGGTAGCGGAGCTTCTACTCCATCGCGACTCCTAATCACAATGAGTCCACACAATATTCCCCTCCCCCTTTGCAGACTCGGTCCAGATTTGGTATCAATCGGACATGGCCTCCCTTCGCCCCCCATCCTCTACACTTCTCCGAGATTCGGTGGCGGTGGCGATGATGCAGATTTTTGATCCTCTCTCGGATGTGTTCTTTTTCATAAAAGATGAACAGAGCCGATTTCTCCATGTGAACACTGCGCTCCTCCTTCGGCTGGGACTAAGCCAGTCGAGCCAGATCCTTGGCACTACGGATCGAGAGCGTTATCCGGCTCCGGTGGCCGAACAGCTCATCGCTGGTGATCAGGAAGTAATGCGGACCCAAAAACCGATGATCGAGCACGCCGAAATCCTGTTTGATTATCGCAGAAAACTGGAGTGGTTCACGACCTCGAAGTATCCCATTCTTTCTTCCTCCGGAAAAGCCCTCGGAGTCGTAGGCGTCACGAGAAGCCTTTCTCAAGGGTTCTCAAATCACCCTCGAGGAACCCGCGAAAACTCTGCCGCCGCGCAAGTCATCGACTGGATCAGCGAAAACCCAAGTGGTCGGTTTCGAGTGGGAGAACTGGCAAAGGAATTCGGAATATCAGAACGACAACTGAATCGCCAGTTTCTCGATCTCGTGCACCTGACTCCAAGCGAGTTTCTCCTGCGCTCTCGAATCCATGCGTCTGCCTCGGATCTTCGTCGATCCAACGAAACGATCGCCTCACTCGCTGATCAATACGGATTTTGTGATCAAAGCTCTTTCACTCGACAATTTCGCCGTATTCTCGGAATCACACCAGCCCGCTATCGCAAAAGTCTTGGAAACGGGTAATCTCTCACATTTCATTTTCCCAGCATTGCCCAATGGAAAAACACGCCATCGTCGAATCACTCCTCACCGAGGTTCGCGCTCAATACAGCCGTGCAGTAGCAGCGCTCGAAGGGTCACGAGAAGCCGCTACTGGAGACGATACCAAAGCCGAAAGCAAATATGATACTCGAGGACTTGAAGCTTCCTATCTCGCTGCGGGACAGGCAGAGCAGGCTGATGAACTTTCGCGAGCCGTCACTCTTCTTGAGTCTGCCGAATTTCCTGACTTTGATTTCGACGATCCGATCGGCCAAGGGGCTCTTGTCGAGGTCGAGAAGGAAAATGAGATTCTCTATTTTCTCCTCGCCCCTGCAGGAGGCGGGTTGGCTATGGAAACGGAAGAAGGAGAAACTATTACCATTTTAGGTCCCGCCGCTCCGCTACGAGCCCAACTCGAAGGAAAGAGATTCGGCGAGGTCATTGACGAGCCGGCGATCTCAATTCTCGAAGTCTTCTGAGAAATTTCGTTGCCCCC
The DNA here is from genome assembly GCA_965657775.1 of Verrucomicrobiales bacterium. Taxonomy (GTDB): domain Bacteria; phylum Verrucomicrobiota; class Verrucomicrobiia; order Verrucomicrobiales; family DEV007; genus Arctic95D-9. Next base: position 41,489 of record CBFHPY010000003.1, on the reverse strand, counting down.
TTCGGACTGAGCCCACTCGGACCGAATCAGTTCAGACCAAGATTTTCTGGCTCATCCGCGACCAACTTGTACCACGGGCTCAATTCGCGAAGCAGATCCTTCCAGAGGTCTTCGACATGGGACAGTTCGATAATTTCTCGCTCAGGCTTGTGGGTAATCCACGATTTCTGCTCCAGTTCTCCTTCCAGTTGCCCCTCGGACCATCCCGAGTAACCCACGAAAGCGCGAATGTGAAATCCCTCCATCTGATGCATCACCGCCTCGGCTGCAGAAAGATGAGTCGAATACTGGAGGGCCTGATCCTGCTCCGACCAACCCAGCGCAGAGAACGTGAGGTGCTCCGTGTTGACGGGTCCACCCAGGAAGACAGGGATTTCGCCAAGTCGCTCATACTGTTCTGGCGGTAGCGTTTCCTCAGTCAGCAGATCTCCGACCGTTTTTCCGATGGGCCGATTCAGAATATAGCCGAGCGCACCCGAACCCGTGTTGTGCTCGGTCAGAAGAAGCACGCTCTGAAAGAAGGTAGGCTCCTTCAGACTCGGATCCGCCAGGATAAGATTGCCTTGTAAAGAATCGTTCACTTTTCGGTCACAGATTTAGACGAAACGAACTCGTGACGAGGACGCAAAAAGATTCTGGAACAGAATTTCCCGATTGGCAATGGGTAAGGGTGAGTGTTCACTGGCGGCATGAATCTACTCACCGAAAAAGTTGGCGCGGGCGAGAACCTTTCCCAGGGAGATATCGCCTCGGCGACCCGATTTCTTCTCGACGAAAATCTTGACGAAACCGAGAAAGCTCATTTTCTGGCAGCGCTTTCCCAGAAAGGTGAAACCGCTGCGGAAATCGCTTCCTTTGTCAGCGAGTTCCTCACTCATGCGGTCGACCCTGGTCTCGACGCAGCCTCGATCGACCGTCCGCTTCTCGATGTCTGTGGCACAGGTGGCGATAAGCTGAATCTCTTCAACGTTTCGACGACCAGTGTCTTTCTCCTCGCAGCAGCTGGCATTGCGGTTGTGAAACACGGCAATCGCGGAATCACTTCGAAGAGTGGCGGTGCTGATGCACTCGAAGCACTCGGGATTCGCATCGACCTCCCTCCGGAGCAATTTGGACAATGCGTCAAAGAAGTTGGAGCCGGCTTCCTCTTTGCTCCTCACTATCACCCCGCTTTCAAAGCGGTCGTCCCCGTCCGGAAACGTCTCGCCGAACAGGGGCAACGGAGCATCTTCAACATTCTCGGCCCGCTTCTGAATCCAGTTCGACCCGACTACCAACTCATTGGAGTTTTTGATGCGAACCTCTGTCCCATCTTTGCTGAAATCCTTCTACGCCTTGGACGACGCCGCGCCTGGGCTGTCCATGGGGATGCGGGTGAGGTTGGAGGAATGGACGAACTTTCCACCATCGGCGATACCGAGATCTGGGAAACTCACGGGGATACGCTCTCCTCTTCCTCTCTCGTTGCCGGTGATCTCGGAATCGAAAAGCCTTCTCTCGAAGACCTGCAAGGTGGCGATGCCAACACGAATGCTCAACTGATCACCGATATCCTTTCAGGAAAGCTCAAGGGAGCGAAGCGAGACCTTGTTGCACTGAACTCAGCCGCAGGCCTGGTCATCACGGGGAAAGCGGTAGACATGGAGGCTGGATGGGCCAGAGCGAATGAAATTCTCGACTCGGGAGCCGCGCTGGGTGTGCTGAAACGCTGGCAGTCGTTCTCCTGATCATCGAGATCACTGGTCAATCTTCTTTCCCCGAGCAGAAACGCACGAGACCGTTATAATAAAATCAGCTATGTCGAAGCGGGTCATTCTCATCACGGTCCTGGGAATTCTCCTCGTTGGATTCCTCGTGTTTATTAATTTCGGGAAGAACCTGCCGTTACTTGTATTCTTCGAACCCGTCTTCACCGAAGAAATCCCCGAGAAACGCCCCCCTCGCCTTGATCGACGCGAACTGGTGCGTTTCGAGGGACAATCGATGCCGGAAATACTGGCAACGCTCATCGAGGAGAAGAAAGAGAACCCACCTGCCGCGACCGTTTCAGCCTCGCAGGACAAACTTCTCGCGAGCCTTCCCGACGGCCCGATTCCATTCCCCGAAGACAGTGCACCACGCGATGAGAAGTGGCTTCGCGATTTCGTGACCTCTTTCGAGTCTGGCGAAGGAGAAACCCCAACCAAAGAAGAACTTCGGGAATTCACACTCGCCCTCTCGGCACTGAAAATGTCGCCCGAACAACTCCCCCATTCTCTTCGCAATAAGGCGACTCCAGCTTCTGAGTCGGATACGCTTTCGATTTTACTTACCCCGGTCGCTCACGAACTCTCCGGTGTGTTTGCCCTCGGCAACTTCAATGGCGGCGAGGACGAAGAGATCATCGACCGAGGAGGAATCCGCATGCATTCCATCGATGGAGATGGGCGCATCGTTCCGGTTGAAGGAACTGTTGCTTCTCATCCCGGGCACCAACTCGAACCTACCGACTTTGATCAAGACGGAGACCTCGACCTGCTCGTGCTCAGAAAGAATGGGCTCCCAGATTCTCTCCTTCGCAACGAAGGGAAAGGCCAATTCCGGGATGTCACGATTGAGCTCGGCCTTCTTGCATTTCGCGATAGCACGGCAGCCAAGTGGATCGACTATGATGGGGATGGGCTCATGGACCTGCTCCTGGGAAGCTCCGACCATCCGCTCGAACTGTATCACCAGACCGAAGGCGGTGCCTTTCAGCCGGTAGCATGGGATCTAAAACTCTGGGTTCCTCGCGGAATTCGGGAAATCGTAGCGGGAGATTTCTCAGGAGACGGCAAACCAGATTTCTTTCTTGGAATCGACGGATTCCAGGACCGGTTTTGTCAAACAACACCGGGTTCGGAATGGTCAGATTGGCGATTCCCTGATGTTATTGCCGAATCCAGAATCGATATCGTTGAGGACAGCCGGGTCACATTCTTTGATTTTGACGCTGATGGAGAACTCGACTTTCTCTGCATTCCTCCGATTAGCTCCAGCCCCCAACTCCTCCACAATCAAAAAGAGGGAGGGTTTCAGGATATCACGGAATTGTTGGAGCTCTCGTTGATCAAAGATCTGCAATCAGCGATTCCCATTGATATCGACAACGATGGCTATCTCGATCTGTTTTGCGGAACCCCTTCGCTTGAGATGAATCGACTGCTCTGGAATCGGGGAGGCACCGCATTGAAGGAAATCAGCATTGCTTCCGGTGCCAGCTATCTGGACACACCCGTCTTTGGAATGGCGAGTGATTCTGATCGAGATGGAACTGCTGATCTACTCTACCAGAATCAAGCTGGGGCGATTCGCTGGCTCGAATCGACGGGAGAAACACTCGACTACCTTGGCATTTCGATTCGAAATTCCCGAATCGGTATGCGGATTGTCGCCGAAGTTCGCGACCCCGACTGGATCGTACATCGAAAATCGGCCCGCATCGATGACGATTGCCATATCCTGCTCGGCATTGGTGACGCGGAAATTGTGGAAACGCTCTCGATCTACCCTGCAGTTGGAGACACGCCCATTGAAACCCGGGAGAAGGTAGCCCCGAACCAGGCAGTCACCTTCGATGTTCCCCGTGAACCTCGCAAACGTGCGGTCGCTCCGCTCTGAAAGTTCTTCGAGACCGAACTGGCCCAGAAGATTCTATTTTCACCGCCTGGTTAGAAAAAGTCTTGTTTCTCTGGTTTTTAACCTCCCTCTATGATTCAGTACACTTGTCTACTTCCGTATCAACGTGCATTGTAGGTATACCGTGGGAGCTTGGGTTTCCCCATACGACTCATTTTCATGATAGCGCCGGTTCAGAAAGATCAGGAATTTCTCACCGATTTTCACGACGCCGATAAGGTGACAGGAGCGATTCACCTCTGGTGGTTGGGACAAAGTACGATCCTGATCAAATGGGATGGAAAGGGACTTCTATTCGACCCCTACCTTTCTGACTCGATATCGCGAGCTCAGAAGGGAACTCCAGATCCAAGGACACGGATTTCGGAGCGAGTCATCGATCCGCTACTACTCACAGGGATTGATCTGATTGCCTGCACCAGCTTGGAACCCGATCGCCTCGATCCCGAGACAATACTTCCGCTAAGAGCGAGCAACCCAAATTTGAAGCTCGTGCTTCCCGCAGGCTCAGCCCGAGAAGCGGAAGAAAAGCTTGGAACTGCGGGCCCTCCGATGCTGCCAGTGAGCGCAGGCACCTTTGTGAGCCACAGTAATTTCGATTTTCACGGTATCGATGCAGCCACACCGAAAATCCATCGCGATGCAAATGGGCACTCCAGAGAACTGGGCTATGTAGTCTCCTTTGGACCTTTCGCTCTCTATTTCAGCGGCGAAACCGTCTGGCACACTCATCTTGTTAAACAGGTCCGGCGTTGGCCCATCAATCTAGCGGTGCTTCCCATCAGCGGCGAGGTGAAGTCCGGCGAAAGTGGTGATTCCTTGAATGGCTTCGAGGCAGCAGCGCTCTCCAAAGCGATTAGCGTCAGTCTCGTGATCCCTTGCGACTACGAGCTCTTTGAGGAGCAGAACACTTCAACGGACGAATTCTCTTCGTGTTGTGAACGGCTGGGCCAGAGATCTCGCATCCTGAGCATGGGCCAGAGGATGACTATGGGGCCCGTTTCGGATCCCGGAGCTGGAAAGGGTTTACCCAGCGAACCCCATCGGAACGATTGGAAACTCGGCTACTAGCGCCAATCCCCGCCGCCAACGCCTTCCCTATCTGTTCTCTCATGTGCCGAGAGGTGGTTTTCCACCTCTCTGCGTTTTTGCATAGCACCATACGAAATCAAATTATTATCTTGCGAAACGACTTAAAATTTCATAAAGGTTAAACGATTTGGAAACAGCCCGTTAATTTACCTGACTTTTTATTGAACACCTTTACAGCCCGAAACACAAATGAGTGCGTTGTTGAAATACCTTAGGAGCGATTCTTCGACCGGTTTGCCACGTTACTAATAGATACCGAGAGAGTGCGCTGCGGCGCCACTCTCCCCATTACCGGCTCTCCTTATTTCAACACCATCGGAAAACTTAAAAAATTCATTCAGTAGAACAAAACCTGCTGAGTGATTCGGTTATCCTCATTTTTTCCTGTTTCTTGCAACCCACTTAACACCCATGGCAAATTTAGAAATGGACGGCGGCATTAAGATCTACCTTCGGGAGATCGGGAAAACGCCGTTGCTCACTCGAGAAGAAGAGGTCGAGCTTGCGGACCGGATTAAAAACGGTGACCGCGAAGCACGAGCTCACATGATCAAGGCCAACCTGCGACTGGTCGTAAAGATCGCGCAAGACTACGCCAACTACGGACTGCCTCTGCTAGACCTTATTTCCGAGGGGAATATAGGTTTGATGAAAGCGGTCGAGCGATTCGATCCCAACAAAGGAGGAAAGCTCTCGACCTACGCAGCCTGGTGGATCAAGCAATCGATCAAGCGTGCGCTTGCGAACCAGAGTAAAACAATTCGACTCCCGGTCCACATGGTGGACAAGATTTCAAAAATGCGACGCGTCGCTATGGTTCTGAGCGAAGAGCTTGGACGTGAGCCTACCGACGAAGAACTCGCTGAGGAAATCGGAATTGATCGCGCCAAGCTTTCTCATCTGAAATCAGCAGCTCTTCGCCCAGCCTCTCTTGATGCCCCAATCAGCGAAGACGACAGCACCGAATTTGGTGAGATCATTGGAGATGAGAAGGCCCAGACTCCTCTGGAGCTTCTTAGCCACAAGAATATGCACATGCAGCTCGACGACCTCCTCGAGGTTCTCGACGAGCGTGAGCGTAAAATCATCGATGCACGTTTTGGCCTTGCCGGCCAGAAGCCTAAGACGCTCGAAGAGGTGGGCCAAGAATTTGGAGTGACGCGGGAACGAATTCGTCAGTTGCAAAACATTGCCCTGAAAAAGCTCCGCCGCGCTTTGCAGAAGAAAGAAGATCCCGGACCTCGCCCCTTGCGCAAAGCAGGAGAGCCCGATGATGACGACTTCTTCTCCGATCACGAAGAGACCGCCATTGCGATGTGATCTGAGAGAGATCACTCTTCAGACGATTTCAACAGCGCCGACTTTGCTCACTGCGGAGTCGGCGTTTTGATAGACCAGAACCGTAAAGAAGCACCCACGCGGGGTGTCACTCAAACCCTCAGAAAAGGCGATAGAGGCGAAAACGGTTCTTTTTACCTTTCGAAACGCTCTACGAGCAGAGAGGCATTGTGGCCGCCAAAGCCAAAAGAGTTCGTCAGTGCCCTATTGATCTTCACCTCGCGAGCCTCAAGAGGAACATAGTCAAGATCGCACTGCTCATCCGGATTCTCCAAATTGATCGTTGGAGGAATAACCCCCTCATTAATCGCATTGACGCAGGCTGCGAGTTCAACACCACCTGCTGCACCGAGAAGGTGTCCCGTCATTGACTTCGTCGAACTCACGATAAGACCGTTCGTTGCGTAACCTCCAAACGTTTTCTTGATCGCCTTCGTCTCACAAACGTCGCCAAGACCAGTAGATGTCCCGTGTGCGTTCACGTAGTCGATATCGCTTGGATCGACTCCAGCGTGACGAATCGCCATCTCCATACAACGATGCGCTCCATCGCCCTCAGGATGAGGCGAAGTAAGATGGTAGGCATCAGCAGAAACGCCGTAGCCTGTCAACTCAGCGTAGATCCGGGCGCCTCTCGCTTTGGCATGCTCTAACTCTTCAATCACAACGACTCCTGCGCCTTCGCCCATGACAAATCCGTCCCGATCGACATCAAAAGGACGAGACGCACGCTCAGGCTCATCGTTGCGAGTACTCAAAGCCTTCATATTTCCGAATCCAGCAAGGCCCATCGGGCAGATCGTGGACTCGGATCCTCCAGCAATAAAAGCGTCGGCATCTCCGAACTTAATCATCCGCCATGCCTCACCAATATTATGATTCGAGGTCGCACAAGCAGTCACGATGCACATGTTGGGCCCTCGCAAATTGTATTCCATCGAAACCATTCCACTCGAAATGTTCGCGATCATCATCGGAATCGTGAACGGCGAAACCCGACTGGGTGACTTCTCAAGAAGATTGACGTGCTGCTCCTCCAGAGTCATGAGACCACCGATTCCACTTCCGACCATGCAACCAAAGCGATCGAGATCGACGGATTCGAGGTCGACGCCAGAATCAGTCATGGCCATGACTGACGCCGCCATTCCCAATTGGGCGAATCGATCAGCTCGACGGGCATCCTTGGGGCTGGAAAAGAAGGGAGCCGGGTCGAAGTCCTTCACTTCTCCCGCGATTTCACAATTATACCCGGCAAGGGCCGGATCTCGAATTTTATCGACCCCACTCTTTCCAGAAACCAGATTTGTCCAAAATGTTTCGAGGTCGTTTCCGACCGGCGAAACCACTCCCATTCCGGTGATGACTACACGACGTTCCATAGCTGAAATTGGGCGCTAAACTCATCGCGCATGGAACCCATTGCAAGACGATTTCTTGGATTCCCTGAGAGCGCTTTTTTTCAGGCAAACTGCTTCAAATTTCGATGACCTTTTCTCTCTCGTTCATCGCGCCGCAACGCGGGCACTCAGCAAGATCGTAGTCTGATGGATCTTCGAAAACATGATCACAGATTCCGCAGATCACGAAATACTTCCGCCGCCTGTTCTCACGCCCCTTCTGAAAGATCTCAGCCGCAACCCAAGCGAAGAAGACTGAACAGAGAATGATCGCGAGGAAAACCGCGATCATTCCATCCAGAGTAACTCGAAACATGATGTGATCAGATTAAAATGAAGTTGAGGAATTCTCCCTCCAAAAACTTTTCCGAAGGTATCCCGAAAGCTTTTTGTGAAAAGAGAATACGCCGGAGAAACAGACGCGTCATCCTCGATTATGGGGAAGTCGCAAAGATTCGAATCCAGCCCTCGGAAGAGGCGTTCGAAGGTAGAAACCTCAAAGTCGACTCAATAACTCGAACCAAGCTATCGCGCGATTCCTCGTCGATTTCCCCTTCCACCGAATTTACAGAAACGGTTCCCTCTGGACTAATGCTCAGCCGCACCCTTATATCAGGGATCCAGTCTGCCCGGCTGAGATAGTCATCCAAAACCGACCAAGGGGCCAGGGTTCGATCACTCAAATCGCCTTCCTTTTCAACCGTAACGCTTGTTGGTAATGGCTGGAGATTTTCAATTTCAGGGCCCTCGCGGAGACCTGTATACGGAATCGACCAGGAATACTCAGGAGAAATCAATTCCAGAGGAGCTTTACCAAAGGAAGGGGAGAAAGGAATTATCGCATCCTCAAGTTCGACCCGCACATTCGTTTGTTGGGATACAGGTAGAAAATAGACGGATCGATCCTCGACTCGCTGGAGCAAATTCCGAATCGCTGGATCCGCTGGGTCCAACAAAACTATTTCCCCCTGGTCAGGCTCGACTCGAGAAGGAGTCGGATACACCACCTGAAACAGGTAGAATCCAGCTCCATGAATCACTGCGGAGAAAAAGAGGAATCCGACCAGATAAATCCACGTTCTCCGATTCCGTACACAGCTGAAAACCGTCACGACATCTTCTTCATCAGGCTTCTTCGAGCTGGAGAAGCTATGCTGTAGGCTCCGAAGCATAGCTCAGCGGGTTGCTTCCTGTGTCGCAAATGACAAATCAAACCCCTTCTGGAGAATGATCTGGGAAATCGCCATGACTGCTCCGTAGGGAATCGCCTCATCTCCCAGGAGAACGACTTGATTCGACCGAGCCAAGCCTTCTTCAAGCAGAGACTCCAATGACTCTAGATCGGATTTCTGGTCATTAAAATAGAACTGCGTCGAATCACCGGGAAGAAGCGTGATGATATGCGCTTCTTCAGCCACAGGAAGCGAGGAAGTGGATCGAGGAAGTGAAACCTCAACTCCAGATTTCAAGATCAAACTGGAGCCAAAGAGAAAGAAGATAATCAGGAGAAATACCACATCGACGAGAGGTGCCGTGTAGATCATCCCGGAGCGATCGCTAATGGTCGATTCGAGTTTCACAAGATTTCCTTTCTTCTACTCCTCGCCTTCCTCAGATTCGGACAGCGATGCAACCGTCGAAAAGCCATCACCATCTTCCTCCGGAAAATCCGGCCTCATCGCGATGATATCGCTTCTCTGAACCCGCAGGTCACAAATGGTATTTACGACTTCAATACCTGCAGCCTCCATGTCGTGCATGATGCTTTTGCTGTAGGCCCGCAGGTAAGCATAGAAAACAAATGCAGGGATAGCGACCATCAGGCCCACCGCGGAGGTAATCAGGGCTTCGTAGACCCCTTGAGAAATTTCTGCGACCGTCGCAAATCCGCCGACTGCGTTGATTTGAACGAAGGTATCGACAAGTCCTAGAATAGATCCCAGCAATCCGATTAGAGGAGCGATGTAGGATACCGTGAGTAACACCGTGAGATGTTTTTCGAGTTTCGGAACCTCGAGTTGACCGCTTTCCTGAACAATCTCTTTGAGCTCGCTTCTTGGCGCAGAATGCCGGCGAATCGCAGAGTGAATCACGCGAGCAACTGGCCCTGGGGTGGCAGCACATTCAGAGAGTGCTTCGGAATACGCCTTGTTCTTGATCAGGTTACGCAATCCGAAAAGGAGATCCCCCACGTCGATTCTTGCGCGATGGAAATAAAACAATCGCTCCAAGAAAATGGCGATGGCAATGATAGAGCATCCCAACAGAAGCCACATCAGCGGCCCACCTTTCGTGATCAAATCCATGTATGAATGTCTGAGCGCCTCGGAAGTTTATCGATAACATAGATCCCAGCGGACGAAAAGAGAGAATTCTCGTAGAATCAACTTTGCCAGTCTCACACTAAAAGTAGAACGGACCCGAGCTTCGAACTTCTTCTTCCTCCTCGACAACCCCTTCCTCCTCAACCTCGGCTGCGGATTCTTCTTCGGTTCCTTCACCCTCACCAGTCTTCGCCACGTCGAGTTCAAAGCTTGCTATTGCTTCCTCGTTGCCATCCCCTTCTTCCTCCTCCGGCTCTTCGTCGACCTCAAAAATACTTCCCGCAATCGCAGGAACTGCTTCGTCTTCAGGGGCGGCTTCTTTCGCTTCCTCGAATACTGAAGGAGCGTCAACCTCATCTTCCTCATCCTTCTCGATTTCAAAAATCGACCCCGTGAACACGGGCCCCGTCTCAATGATTTCTTCCTCTACGCCTTCCTCTACAGTTTCGACTTTTTCGTTTTCTTGTTCCTCAGCTTCGAAAGGCGAGTCGATCCCGTCGATCACGATCTCGGGCTCATCGTCCCCAAGCATTTCAATAACCTCGGTCGCTTCCTCATCTTCTCCCTCAACATCCTCCGGAACCGGCTCTTCCGATTCATCCAAGTTCGGTTCTTCCTCGTACGGGGCCTCAGGAGTTTCAGAAAGGTTTTCAGTTCCTTCCTCGGTCGACGGTGATTCGGACACTGGGGCCACTGGCGAAGTCGGAGTCAATGACGCAAATACCTTAGTCTCGGAAGCCGTGGGAAGAATTTCAGGGGTTGGGATCCTCTGTAGGAGCGATTCCAAGTCCGTTGAAATCTGTCGTGCCGCTTCGCGAACCAGTCCGACAGGAAGTCGAGCCGGACTCACTCCAACGAGAACAGATTCTGCCAGCATCGCTTTCATATACAAGGCACGACCATCACCGAGATGAAAGCTCTCAAGATCCCCGGGTTCTCCGAGTTCGCGAAGCAAAGCCTGCAAAGCACCACTTGCCGAGGCGACTAAAGCGGAAATCACCTCGACGGTCACATCTGCTTCCGAAGAGATTCCGCTCACCAGCCCTCCGTTGCGATGCACCACGAGAGCAGTCTCCAATTCGGCACTCTCCGCAAAACGCTGAAGCACCGCATCAATCTCGCGTACTTGCTCTCCACTGATCTCGAGGGGGACTGCAGGAGAGAAATTCTCTCGATCTTGGCTGGGAGGTTCACTCTGACTCATGACAATGTCTACAATATACTATGACGCTACCGCAACGGCAACATGACGAAATCGCGCATCCAAACTTGCGAGCCAACCCTCTATTGCAGTAGCTGTGCGCTGGAATTCCCTGAGAACCCTCTGGGTAACCGCATCGAGAGTGGCGAAAATCTGATACCCTGAGAGCGCGCTTGCGAGAAAGCTTTCAATCGAGACATCCAGCACTTCATCAAGCCGATCAGGACTCGCCGCCTCAGGTAAATCTCGTTTGTTGCTCTGAAAAACAAATGGGATTTGACTCGGATTGATCCGATTCTCTCGTAAGCACTCGTGGCAATTGTTCAGTGCTTCCGTGTTCGTTTCGAGGCGACCAGGAGCTGAATCTGCGACAAAGACAACGGTATCAGCTCCTGCCAGCACCGATTTCCTTATCTCTTTCATCACGGTCTGTCCGGGAACAGTGTAGAGCTGGAAGCGAGCCTTAAAGTCCCCGATTGCCATCGTATTGAGCGGCAGGAACTCGAAGGAAATGGTGCGATTTTGCTGCGTAGCTACTGAGACCATATCGCCCCGCCAACGTGGATCGAGTCGAAGATGGACATAGTGTAAATTAGTCGTCTTCCCGCCCAGTTGAGGCCCAAAGTATACCAATTTGAACTGTATCTCGCGCTCGTCTCGTCGAATGATGGCCATGCCTCTAGTCTTCGAGTTGATGAATACTCTGGGCGATCAGGATCAGTTTCTCTCGAACCCCTGGAGCGAACCCTTCCTGTTCGTGATGAACCGTGACGCAACAATCGGTTTCGAGAAAAAGGCTCACGGTGCCCTTGTCCGCTCGGAGAGTGAACGACTTAGCTTCGGGAACACCAGAAAGGCGAGCTAGGTTTCGGATGGATTCGACCATCTCAATCGCCTCATCTCCCACCCGGCTTTGTTCGCTCTTCGACACCTGAACAACTTTGGTGGGAGTCGCGAGAACACATCCACTAATCCCCTCCAACCCAACGACATTTCGAGCCACTTTGGATAGGGTGAATGGCTCTGACACTGAGAAAATGGCTCGAAAAACGAGATCCCGTGAGAGTTCGTCCTCGTCTTCCGCAGAAGCCTGGTTAATCGATGGCGGATAATTGGCAACAGGATTCGATAGTGATGAGGGAGACAGAGAAACGAATTCCTTCGCCCCACTGCTCGCCGGTGTTGCTGCTGAATTTGAACCGGGAGTTATGGGTTCTTCTTCTGTTTTCTCGATTGGCTCAACGGGCAGTTCAATGGATTCTTTCTCAGTATCCGATTTCACAACTTCCGTTTTGGTCACAAGCTCACGGCGTTCTGCTACGACTGGCGAAGGAAAGCCAGCCGAAGAAGCGAACCTACTATCCAGCGGGGCAGGCTCTTCGCTCGATTGGGCAGGGTCCTGGCCAATCCCCCAGGTAAACCCGCCGGACGCTTCACAAGCATCTCTCTTCTCCGACTCAGGTTCAGTTTCGGGTTCAACTTCTGATTCGGGAAAGGGAATTTCAGCATCTCCATCCGCCTGCTTGGAAAAGAGAGTAGCAAAACCTTCGGTGCTATCGAAAGGGTTTGGCGAATCTCCAAACGAGCTTCCCCCAAATCCGAACGAAGCGTCAGACTCAGGCTTGTTGAGAAATTCGGTTGGAGGCGCCTCCGCTCCATTGCGACCGCTGACTTGCGGCGTTTCCGCCCCTTCTTCTGCCTTCTTGTTCATCGGAGCAGAAAAGACCAAATCAGCAGCCGTGCCATTTTCATTCTTTCGAGACTCATCTTTCTCGATCGGTGGAGAACTATGTGACTGGAATCCAGAACCAAATCCTTTTCCAGCTGTTGCAACTTGCTTAGGAGTTTGAGAAGTCGGAGCAGACCAGGAGGGGTTGTCCTCTTGAGATTCCGGAGGATTTGGAGTTTTCACTGAGCTTTCTCCATTACTGGCTTGAACCCATGGTTTTGACATTTCGGAAGCCTTCAGAGGGGCGGAGAAAGGAGCATCTGCCAGCAGTCCCAATTTCGCGGGTAAAGTCACCACCGAATCATTCAAGCAAGTAATTTCGGTCGCGAAAAGTTCTGGGCAGACCTGATACAAAGTTGAAAGTTCTACGTCTCGGCTCCCATTCGCAGGCAGAGGCACCTCAACTTCTTTCTCCATAGGAATACCACTTTGAGCAGAAATCGCCGGCGGAATAAAGGGGAGCAATTCACTGACTAGAAAATGCTGAATTCTTCCGTTGTTTTCCTCTCTCATGGACTGTGGATACCGAGAATCTGATTCTCGGATTGATGAGTCCAGATCTCGACTGGTGTCATATGTCGAGTTCTTCATGTCGCCTTCAGAGAAAAGATCGCGAAACGTAAACGACATGAGGAAAAGCAAATTGGAGTGGACTCAAAATTACCCAAAATCTTAATCTTCCTTTTTTAGCGAAAGGAATGAGATTTATGAATATTTTAATTAGCGCAGACTAGGATGGAGAAACTGATTTATCAAGATTTTTTTACTATTAATATATATTAACTAATGGAGCTCGACTTGAGCTCACCTGTTTCGCCGAACCAAAGCAATCGGATTATCGCTACAGCGCGACGCAAAAGAGCCCGACTAGAACTCCATTATTAATCGCGTGAGCGACCATGGGAGCGATGAGCGAATCCCTCCATTCTCGGAGTAGCGAGAAACCAATTCCGATTGATGCGAGCGCTGGGATTCCCATCCAGCCCTGAGGATGCAGTGCCGCAAAGATAACGCCCGTGATCAAAGCCGCGGGGAGAAACCGAAAGCGACCGCGAAGGGCACGATGAAGCGCCCCTCGGAAAAACATTTCCTCAAAGAGAGGTGCAAAACCAGCGGCTAGCAGAAAACAGAGAATCCGCACCTTCCAACCCCCTTCGTAGATCCATCCAACAATCGGATGGGTGACTGGACCAACGGGAGCGCCTCCTTCCTGTGAAATTGCTGTAGCCGCGTTGATGTGATTAACCACAAAGGCAAGAACGAGAGTCAAAAGAATCCCGATGGATGCAATCGCGAGGACTCCTACATAACCAACGACTCCGGCCCCCACTTCACGAAGAACTCCTTTCCCTCGATGTATTCCCATCGAGCCAAAAAAGGCTCTCCAAGATATACCTCGGATCAATGGCCAGAGAAGAGGGATCACAATCGCGAGTCCGTAAACGACCGGGGAGAATCCGGGAGGTAACCCTCTCGCAAACCATTCCCCCGCTGCCATTGTTCCCAGGTAAAGTGCAAAGCACTCCAGAAGAATCCCGCACGGTTTTTGATCCCGGGAGAAAGCCATCAAGGATTGCCCTTCCCTTACCTTCTTGAGTCCGATGAAGAGGAGAATTGCCCCCCCAATGATTGCTAGAACCGCGGTAAGAAAAATCACCGCCACGAGCGACAAAACGAGGACCGATCGAGTAGTGATAGCCGTCCGATCAGGAATTTTTCCAGTCTCAGCGCTCGGTGCCAATCGAGCAAACCATCCCAGCATATCCGAAAATTCCGCTCTCTCGGATTCAGTAAGGCCTTTTTCGATCGCCGTTTCTGTCAATTCTCGAAGCCGGCTCGATTCCTGAGTCCACTCAACATCAGGATTCGATGGTTTTTCAGCTTCAGGATCTGAAATCAGATTCTCCAAAAGGAGATAAGCGGCGGTCATTGGATCGCCATGAACATGCGCGCAAATCTCTTTGAGCGACTTTTTGGCTTCCTTCGGATCTGCAATGGAAGCGGCAATCACTACCTGCCCCTCCAACTTCATGAGTGCGAGATCACTCAAATTTACCGGAATCGATGGGGACCCATTTTCGACCGCCAAACCGGACCCCGATTCCCCCTCTTCTTTTGCGGGAGCACCTCCCGAATCAAGAAACACAGACCCTCCGATAAATAAAACCGACAACACGATTACTGGCCATGACCACCTTCCTGCAGGCCGATCCAAAATCTCGGCTTCGTTTCCACTGGGATCTGCCTCCATCAAATTTCTCTAACAGCTACCACGAAGAGTCAACAGGGTCAGGCGCGGGACCAAACCCTATTGAATTAAAAATTTCAAGCGAGGTGCTGATGCCCTACCAAGCTACCTCCACTATTTCGTAGAAATGTCGTAGCAGACCACGATTTCCTGATCTCTAAGGAAGAGCTTCCCCCCGATAACCAATGGGTAGGTCCACACCTTTCCTTTTGGATTTCGCTGTGAGCTCTGCGGCTCAAGCGCGAATTGCCCAGATTGCTTAAACCCGTCTGGAGAAGCTTCGACCAGTGAAATGGTCCCACTCTGGTCATTCAGGCAATAGATCATACCATCAGCGATCGCAATCGAGTCGGTGCTGCCGAAGAACTGACCTTTCTCATTCCAAACCAGCTCACCCGATTTCCAGTCCTGGCAAATAAGCCCCCCTCCTTCGGAAGAACCGTAGATGTGATCGCCGAATTTAATCATTCCACCGTGCTTATTTTTCATCGTCTTGTTCATCCAGACGTCACTGGCTTCGTTGCTGGAATTGACTTCTACTAGTTTGGATCCAACACCATAACCGGACGAGATAAATATCTGATTTCCATCTGCAATCGGGGTGGGAATCACAGCGGGAGAGCCTTCTCCGGGCCAAGTGGTCGTCCAGAGGAGTTCACCAGTCTCACTGTCGAGTGATACGAGCTGGTTGCTGAACAACCTGAGATACTGTCGCTTTCCGTTCAGGTCTACTGGAACGGTCGTGGCATATTCGGCCTTACCCCCGCCAACATCGAAACCAGATGCGGTCCAGATCTCGGCTCCGGTATCCTTGTTCAAAGCGACAACCGGTGAAGTCTTGCCCCCGGGTCCAACAACAACTTTGTCGCCCTCTACGAATGGTGACTCGGAGAATCCCCATCCGCCTGCTTTCCCGCCAAAGTCAGAAACGAGGTCTTTGGTCCAGATTTTCTTTCCGTCTTCCGCATTCAGGCAACCGAGAACCCCTTTTGGACCCAGCGCATAAACTTTACCATCAGCCACCGTGGGAGCTCCGCGTGGTCCATGGCCCCAACCGGTGTTGTATCCGCTCTGATCGTCTTTCGCAAAATCCGATTTCCAGACTTCCTCTCCAGTAGCCACATCAAAGCAGACTACTGTGACAGCATCTCCCTGGGTTCCCATCGTATACCCCTTTCCGGCAGCCACGATGATGCCGGAATATCCAAGTCCAGCGCCCTCGTAAACCCAGAGCTTCTCAGGTCCGTCGGCAGGCCATTCTTTGAGAAGGTCTTTGTCAGGAGACACACCATCGCGATTTGCCCCGCGGAATTGAGGCCAGTCTTCGCCGCCTCCAGAAGTAGACTGCTTGGCGATGAATTCCTGATCCTCAAGGCTCAGAGAAAGAACCTCGACACGACCTTCCCGTCCATCTGCCAGACGGAGAACAACTGTGCTCCCCTCAACTCTGACAAGGTCAGCCGTTATTTCTTTCCCTGTACCCGCCTGCTTCCAGGTGCGAGCAAAGGTGGATAAGGTCAGAATGAAGAAGAGAAAGGAGAAGAAAAGAGCAAACTTCATATCAGGAAGGTTCGAGGGATTCTGCTCATTTGGCAAGTCACGGAATCAACGCAAGAAAGGAAACAAAAAAGACCAACCGGTCGCCCGTTTGGTCTTTTTGATTGAGGAGGGCTGGTTCCCTTTTTAGAAATTGAATCAGCTTCCTACCAGCAGATTACTGTTCTGCTGGTCAAATTCACCAGCCGCTTTGATGCAGAAAACCTTATTCAAGTGATAGATCATTCCGGGAGTGAAGACCCAACCGTGAGAAAAGAAAGCTCTCTGCAGCAGGAATATGCTCCTTCATTGCAGTGAATCCTGCGATGTTTGCACCAGCTCCCGACCCTACCACGACAACTTTCTTTGGATCAATCCGAAGTTTTTCGGAATAATGCCGAGAAAATTGAATCGCCGTCCGCCCTTCCTGTAGAGAATCTATCACGGTCGAATCCGGATGAGTAGCTTCATTCGAGTATTCCACCAACCCATAGACGGCTCCTCGATCCACATAATAGAGCGCCTGAGGAGCAAACTGAATAATAGGGCCTTGAACCCAGCCCCCGCCATTGAAGAAAAGGAACAACGGGTGATCCGAACGGGCTTGGAAATCCTTTGGAAAATAGAAGTAGATCGATAGACCCTTTCCATTCGATGCCGTCTGGTAGGTGAGGGATTGTGCATTCTCCAGCAGCACTTTCTCTCGTTCGTTCAGAATGGGTTTCCAGCTTCAGCATGACGTTCTTTTAGGAGACCACGAAGTTGCTCTCTAAATTTAAGCAGGATCTCATATCTCAAATTCACCAGAATCAGACCGAGTCCACGCGGGCGTATTGGAAAACAGCGTTCTGCATTTCCCTTTCAGAGGGCCCGTAACTGGTTTCCAACCAATCCCTACTGGTCCTCTCGCCACGTAAATGGTAGGCTCTTACATGCGATTTCGTATCCTTCTACTTTGTTCGATTTTTGCCTCCTCGCTGTTCTTTGGTCAGGACATCGCTTTTTCCCAAGCTCGTCTGGATGCAAACCTGCGACCCACGCTCGAGAATGCCTACACGGCCTGGCGAGCGGCAATGGAGTCGGGGGATCTCGCAAGATGGGAAAAATCAACCGCTCTATCCCGGCAGATCGATATCCGCAATCGAATCGTTTCTCAGAAGTTCCCCTTTCCCAAGGCCCTCTTCGAAGACGAGATCGGCACGCCGCCATTGGGTGGGCTATTTGCACTCGGGGTCCTGAGCACCGGAGAAACCGCAACTTCAACCTACTACGGGAAAGCGAATTTCGGAGAGGCCGCCGGTCAGGCCGTCACCGACAATATGATCGTCCTCCACTTTCTTAAGGAAGAGGGCACCTGGCGCTTTGATACCCTTCGCGTCGTAAAACTGGGTGCTGATGCCGGGATCCTGCTTCAGATTCGAAACAACGATTATTCTTTTCTTAAGGGCGATGAGTTTCAACCCATGCCCAAGCTTCCCCCGCTCACCCAGCCCGTTGAAACTCCTGATTATGTGGCGGAAGCATGGATCGATGCCACGGGTTACGAATTGAGGCTGACAATCAACGGGAACCTGACCGGTAGCTTCCCCAACACCAAAGCAGCTGAGCTGGTCATGGGAGGGCTGCGCCGTGGGCAGAATCAGGTAACAATCGAAGCGAAACCTCTCCCTGGAACGGCTCAAGCAGCCGGTAAAGTAGAAGTCGCACTCTATGCGGCGAAGGACGCTGCCGGAGAGGCAACCCGAGTTTTCCACTTTCGGCCGGGCTCTCCAGTTCCTCCGAAAGTGACCGAAACATTTATCGTTGAATAAGCGAGAACAACGCTCAGATCGAGCAAGCTGGTTACTTCGGCATGAGGACCGCGCGAAAACCAACGTCGTAGCGATCTTCAGCCGACGGTCGCGCTGCCATTCGGTTCCCGACAGCGAGATCATATTGAGAAGATCGATTCCACGCACCTCCCCGCAATACCTTTCGGTCTGTCCCGATCCAATCCTGATTCGGAGTCGCTCGATCATCACGCATCCGATTGACGATCGTCTGAGAGTACCAGTCCGAAACCCACTCCCATACATTGCCTCTTGCGTCGTAGACTCCAAATTCGTTGGGCTCAAGACTTCCCACATGTGCCGTGGATTTCTTCAATTCGAACAAGCTCGTAACTGCCCCATCTAATTTCTGCCTTCCGACGAAACGGCCCCATTCAGCATCGGTCGGAAGACGGTAGCGGTACCCTTCCGGAATCAGCCCCGCGCCACGCTCCTGAGCGGTGAGAGCTTCGCAAAACTTCATAGCTTCGTACCAGTTCACACTGTCGACGGGGTGATTAGGATTCGGAAAGTAGCTTGGATTCTTTCCTGTAATCTTCTGATACTGAGCTTGCGTGGTCTCATGCGCTCCAACCCAGCCTCCGAGTGCCCCAATCCAGATCATCTTCTGCCCTAGACCATTGGTGAAGCTACGGCTGGTCGCCGGCTGAGGATTATAGGTGAGACTCGCTGTAAAATTCAACGATCCCCCCGACTCCAGGACGCCAGAAACGGAAGTGCTCCGATACTGTTCCTTTCGAAGTTCGTAAGAATAGCTCCCTGGAGGAACAACCGGAAGCTGAAGTGGCGTTCTTCCAATCGGAGTCCCATTCGCAATTACGGCCGCACCTGGAGGCTCACTGGTCAAAGAAACCGATCCATAATCAAACGCAAAGAGCACCTCGCGTGATCCCGAATCTCCATCCAGATAGACCTGTTTCTCCAGACTTCCCAACTGATGGTGTTGGGCGGAAAACAAAAATTCGCCTTCAATGAATTCCGATTCAAAAGGAGTCACCTCCCTGCCTTCCCCCAGCCTCTTGGATCCATGGAAAACAGCAGCCCCGGGAGGATCGCTCACAAACCGGACAAGAGATCGCTCCCATTCAAATTCGAGATTCTCTGTGACACCTTGCACCACCTCGACAAAACGAGAAATAGGCGGCCAATCCTGATATCTCAGTTCGATCCGCTGTAGACCAATTGGCAGATCGCTCACATTGAGGGGAGTGTTGCCTCTCAACTCGGCAATTCCCTCCTCATTCATCGTCCAAACTTCAGCACCAATGGGATCACTCTTGATGGAAAGTCCACCTTTGGAAAAGACGGCGGAAACTGAAGAATTCCGATTGTTCTCAACTTGCACGGTTTCGGAATACTCCGGCCAACCCTCCACAGCGAAGAGCACCTCATATTCACCTGGGTCGAGTTTTTCGATCAAAGCCGGAGTGCTCCCAATCTGAACTAGTTCCTTTTGATCATTCTGGATGGTCTTGAGCAATTTGTATTCAGCACCTTTAGGATCACTGACCACTTCAAGTTGACCCGCAGTGCGCAAGAGAACAACACTATCGAGAACTACCACAGCCTCCGAATCGACCGTGAAATGCCTCTCAAAGGGTTCATAACCTTCCATCGAAATCCGCAAAGTGTGCTCACCAAGAGGCAAACTGCCGATCATTGCCGGGCTCTGATAGTCTCCCGCACCTGAAATCTCAACTCTCGCTCCCTCGGGTTGGGTGGTGACAACTACACTTCCCTTTGCCTCGTCGAGTCGACGATTAATCAGGGGAAGCCAAGCCAACGCGTCGGAATTTTCCGGATCCATCCCCCGGATTTCTTCAAAAATCCGTCTCGCTTCGAACCAATTTGATTCTGCCACAGCTAACCGTGCCTCACCCAGTTTTTCTGCGATCTTCTCCTGCCCTCTGGGATCCTCAACTACCTTGGTAAACCCCGAGCCAGAGTCCTGTTTCATCCCCATATACAATCCGCCTCCCGTTCCTGCGATCAGGGCAACCAGGAGAAGAACGATCCAGACCCAACGAGGAGCACCCTTCCTCGGAGAGTGATTCATCCGAGGGGGTGGCAAATCGATTCTGGTGGTCTCCCGATTCATATTCCTGTTCGGACCAGTAGGTTTTGGTGAGAAAGTCAGTGTAGACTACTGGTATCCTCACTACCGGTCGAGGCAAGATTCCGTAGCGTAATTGAAACCGGCCCACCCTGTATTTTCGCGGAGTTCGCTTGTGTGACTCGAAAAACGAAAAAAGGCAGAGCTTTCGCTCTGCCTTTTCTAAATGGATGTTTGGAGGGGTGCTCTTCTTGAGAGGTCGACCCAATCCAGTATCGATTAATCCTCTGCCTCTTCGGCTCCTTCGGATTTCTCCCCAGGACGCCATTCCTCGGAAGCAAGATTGAAGGCCTGCTCCAGCCCGACAAGGTCGGAACTTGGACGAAGCGCATCGAATGCGGCAGTCTCCTTCTTGAGTTGTTCTTCCGAGTATTCTGCAGCCTTAATCGAAAGACCAATCCGACGCTCGACGCGATCGACTTTGATGACTCGTGCTTCGACTTCGTCTCCGACTTTGATGACATCCTTGACCTTCGCGACGTGATCTTCGCTCAGCTGGGAAATGTGAACCAGACCATCGATATCGTCTTCAAGCTGGATAAAAGCTCCAAAGCTCGCAATCTTGGCGACGGTTCCCTTGACGAGATCGCCCACCTTGAACCGAGTATCGATTTCGCTCCAAGGGTCGTTCTCAAGCTGCTTGACTCCGAGACTGATCCGCTGATTGGTCTTGTCGATTTCGAGAACCTGCGCCTCGACTTCTTCGGCTTTCTTCAGGATTTCACTCGGATGATTGATCTTCCGGGTCCAACTAAGGTCAGATACGTGAATCATTCCGTCAATACCATCCTCGAGCTCCACAAAGGCTCCGTAAGGAGTGAGATTGCGGATCTCTCCCTTGATTGTAGTTCCGATCGGGTAACGTGATTCGACCTCGTCCCATGGATTCGGCTCGAGCTGGCGAACACCGAGAGAGATCTTCTGCTCTTCCTTGTTGATCGCAAGAACCACGGCCTTCACTTCCTGATCGAGAGTGAGAACATCGCTCGGACGAGTGATGCGTTTGGTCCAGGAGAGTTCCGAGACATGAATGAGGCCTTCAACGCCTCGCTCGATTTCGACGAACGCACCGTAAGGAACCAGCTTCGTGATTTTTCCTGCAACCTCGGTCCCTATAGGGAACTTGGAGTCGATGTGCTCCCATGGGTTGTCCTGAAGCTGCTTGAGGCCGAGAGAAACTCGCTCCTTCTCCTTGTCGACGTCGAGAATGATAACTTCGACAGACTGACCAATCGAAAGCATCTCGCTTGGGTGATTGATTCGTCCCCAACTCATGTCGGTGATGTGAAGCAAGCCGTCCATGCCCTGAAGGTCGATGAAAGCACCGAAATCAGTGATGTTCTTGACCATTCCCTCGACCTTATCGCTGATCTTGACGGACTCGAGGAACTCGGCCCGCTGCTCGGCACGCTCGGCCTCGATGACCTCGCGACGACTCAGGACGATGTTCTTACGGATATCGTTGACCTTAACGATTTTAAATTCGTAAACGTTGCCGACATACTCGTTGAGATCCTTCGGTGGAATGATGTCGATCTGAGAACCAGGAAGGAAAGCTTCGACACCAACGTTGACCATGAGGCCACCTTTGACGACGGACTTGACCTTACCTTTAACTAGGCCGCCCTGCTCGTAGACCTTGACGATCTTGTCCCAGTTCTGCTTGTGAGCTGCCTTCTCTTTCGAGAGGACAACCATGCCCTCGTCATTCTCAAGCTTTTCGAGGAGAACTTCGATCTCGTCGCCTACGGCGAACTCTTCGTCCTCGAATTCGGAAATTGCGATGATGCCTTCCGATTTGGCACCGACATCGACGACGACGACCTGCGGTCGGATCTCGATGATTTTGCCCCGCACGATAGAATTTTCGCGGTGGGAGTGAAATTGTTGATCAATCAGAGCAAAGAGCTCAGGATTTTTCGGGATGATGGTAGCTGCCATTTTTAGTGAGGTTAAGTTGGTTGGTTGGTTTTTTAGCCTTCCGACGTTGCTTCTCTTTTTTAATCCCCGACCGTCTGAGAAGCACCTGCAACGGGCGGAGGGCCGCAAATGTAAGGGGTCTCAACGGATTCACAAGCGTTTTTCCCGATTCTCTGACGACTTCGGTTTTGCGATCCTGCCGGCCCAAATTGAGCGTATCCTGCTCTACCAGCTCAATTCCATGGAAACCTATCCTGTAACCTGTCCGACTTGCTTCGAAATATTTGAAGTTCCCCTGCCGGCTCCAACGGAAATCCCAAGCGAGGTCGACTATGATTGCGAGATCTGTTGCCGACCTATGCGAATCGTATTCGAAGAAGATTACGGGGAAGTCACCGCAACCGCCCTTGGGATCCACGAGTAGCGAATTACGAGTCCGGTTCTGTCGATCCAGGGTCACTTTCTCCCTCTGGCTGGGGAGTTACACCTTCCGAATTTGGCGAAGCGGCGGAAGCGTCATTGCTCATTTCGGGAGAAGTTTCTTCAGGGGCATCATTTTCCTCGATTGGCTCTCCAGACGGAGCAGAAGAGGAAAGCGGCTCAGGATCGGGACGATCGGCTGCGATTCGAAAGCCCGTCAGGAAATTTCTTTCTTCTGCCGTTTCACCGGCCCGACGGGCCGTAAGCTCAAACCCAGACTGTGTCGCAAATGATGCCCCTCTCTTCAAAGGCACCTGCTTATCAGGAGAATCAGGATGAGCATCCCACGTGGCCGTCCACTCACTCACATTTCCCGCGAGTCCAACTGCAGCGTAGCGGCTTTCATCTGCTTCGATCGCATCTACCGGGCACCAGTATTTGTATCCGTCGACTCCACCCTCTTCCGCAGTTTCATTCGCCTCGTGATCGAGTCCACTGTTGAAGTTTGCGGGAATAATCTCATCCCCCCATGGAAATACACTCCCAGAACGTCCTCGCGCAGCCTTTTCCCACTCCTGCTCCGTAGGCAATCGACCTCCGCGCCATTTGGCATACGCATAGGCATCCCACCAATCAACGCCAAGCACTGGACAGTTGGGATCGATTGGCCCTCCCAGGAACTTCCGACCTTTCATCGCAGCGCTGTAAATTTGCCCCCATTTCTCCGGAAGGTAAGAGGCCTTGTTCTCAGGCTGATCCGGATGCCGAACTTGCTCCGCAAGCTTTGGATTGCTCTTCAGTGCGCTCAGAAACTGACTGTATTCGTAGATCGTAACCTCGTAACGCCCCAACCAGAACTCGGATACTTCGATATCCTCCCCGTTTTGATAAGGAAATCCCCCCTCTGGAATCTTGGAAAACTCATCGAGGTCGCGGATCTCCGGTTTGGAACCCATCGCCATGAAAGTGATGATTGCAGAGGCAACGATTACCAGTCCAATCACACTCCCGACAACGAGAGCCTTTGTGTTCATCTTTTTCTCGTTGAGCTTCGCAATATCTGCCCCCGACATGCCTTCAGTCGGATCAATTGGAGAAAGCGCCCGTTTTAAACCGTCAATTGAATTCACCGCATCAATGCGATCAGCACCCATTCGCTCAATTAAGGAGTGAAGCATCGGATCGCCTCCTGTTTTCTGAAGAAAGGGAAAAACAGCTTCGGCAAGCAACTCCATCTGTGCCCGTTCTTCGTCCGCAGTCAGTGAATTGCCACGACCTCGAACCGGGTTGGCAATTCGTGGCTCTCCATTTTTGAGAATCAAAATGCTTTGCGCAGAAACAAGGCGGTGACTCATCCTATGTTCTCGGAGATAGACCAACGCATCCGCGATTGCCTCAAGAATTTTCCAAACCTCGGCCTCCTCCATGGAGCTTCGCCGCCTTGCCAGGTCGCTCAGGGTCGGCGCATCAACCAGTTCAAGAGTGTAAAAATTAACCCCCATCTCTTGATCGCATTCATACACCAGGGAAATCGCTGGGTGATTGACTGAGGCACGAGCGCTGGCTTCATTTACAAAGCCCTGCACCCAATTGATATCTTTACGGTGTTTCCGATACAGAGTCTTCAGCGCAACACGCCGTCCGATCGAAGTCTGCTCGGCCTCATAAAGGGCAAAATCTGATTCCCGCTGTAATTCACGGAACAACTTGTAGTCGCCAAGTCGAGTACCCACCGGCAAAGCATCTTCGGAAAGCTGAACATGGACAGATTCCACCTTGGGCAACGGCTCCGCCACAGGGTCCGAAGAAGGCTCTGTCGCAATCTCAGGAGGAGGAGAGCTAACGGGACCCTGTTCACGATAATCTTCTTCCGCGGGTGGCGAATCAGCTCCCGCTTCTTCTACCCCGGAACCAGCAACATTGGCATCAAACCATTCCAGCAAAATCGCTCGATTCACCGGCTTAAAAAAGAGCTTTTCCGTCTCCAGCACGCGCGGATAGAAATCCTTCATGTCTTCCCGACTGCAGAACATTCCGGCGAAAAGCTGCCCCATCTCGGATTGAAGGTGATCGCGCAAATCAAACACGTCATTTCCATTCTCTGAATCCAGACCAGCGATGAAAAAAGACACCCGTTCTACTGATTGAGCTTTTTTCCACGCTTCTGAAGCAGTTGGAGCCTCGATGATCTCCGCTTCACGTCCAGCTAGGATAGAGAGAATATCTCTACGATCGTCTTCCGACGGATCGATCAAAATGACAATGGGGCGGGATTCCATAGAAGGACTTTACAAATCAGGAGTCAGGGGGAAAAGAGCATTCTCAGGACCAACCCGTTCTGGCTGTGCACCACCTCGGAACCCTCCGAGGGGTGCCGTCAATTCGGGAGGATCGAGCCTGAGTTTTAGAATTTCAGACGGCTTGACAAGTCTATCTTGCAAAATATCCCGATAATAGAGCTGAATCGCGTATCCGTAGTAAGTTCGGCTACCCAATTCAACCTCCTCTTCTGGAGAAAAACGAGGTTGATTGTAGTTCACGACAATCTCTTCCCTTCCGTTCACGTCCCAATCATAAGGTTCGGTTGGATAGAGATAAGAGGTATCAGCAGTCGACTCGAGAATCTGACTTCCATTCACGAGGTCATAGAAATATACAAACAGGGCTAAATCCTCGCCCGCGTGCTTTTCACCATCGATCGCATCCACGACAATGCGAAGAGAAACCCGCTGCCCAGCCTCGCCGGGATCTTGCTCGTCGACTTTGACCTCCCCGATGGAAAGAACTGGAGTGACTTGAACGGGTTCAGGTGCAGCTGGACGTTCGAGGGCTGCGGTATCGTCGATGAGTGATTCCGGGCGCAGAACCCGGTCTGCGATACTGAAATACGGCCCCGCCGCTACAGATCCCAGTGAGATCACCTGCTTCCAATACTCGTCGGACGTCTGCTTCACCCCCATTCCCATGTAGGTCGCGGCCAATTGACTCAAAATCCTAGGATGATCAGGAGCCGCGTTTTCGGCCTGCAGTAAAGCCTGAAGCGCTCCCTGCATGTTCCCATTCTTCCGAAGCTCCTCAGCAGTCCCTACGAGCCGCTCCAAGATTGATCCCGGAATCGGGGGAGCTCCTTCGAGGGCCTTTTCGAGCGCTGCGTTCAATTCTTCCATCCGGGCAGCCGACGGAATACCCTCTTTCAGTGTCGCTCCCGCAACCGGATCTAAGCCCCCCGTCGAAGGCCCGTTTTCATTTGATTTTCCCTGGAAAGGAACGGTCGACCCTCCTTCTCCGACAGCAGGTGGCGAATTCGTATTCGAGTCGACCGGCACTGTATTTCCGCCAAGAGCAGGATTTACGTAGATCGGATTTCCTCCCTGGGCCAAGGGAGTCGCGTACGCCTGTCGGGAAGCTTCCGGCCTCGCGATCAACGCCCACCCTGCGAGAAGTGCCTGAAGAGACAGAACAAGACCCACCACCCACATAGCAATTGTGAAGGTCCTTCCCCTTTCAGCTCGACTCGATAACAATTTCTTCGCCATATACCTTCCACGACTCATCCCCCGAATGGAATGATCAGAGCTCAAGGCATTAGGATACCAATTTCGAACAGGATTTCAACAACGGAGAGTTCCTCAAATGGATCAAATTGAACCCGGTCGATTTGCAGGTCCTCCATTCCTACCGACCTCTCTCAGCCCAAAACCTCAACCACAGGCAATCCGGGCTAGAAAGACAACCTGACGCCGACGCGATCATGAGGATCCAGCGGTGCTTATCGTTTTGACTTCTTCGAAATAAATCGTCCAGCCTGCGTTTTCGAGGAGGTGGCGATAAGGATGGAAAAAAGAATTTCCGACACCGTGAGACCGGGAAGCGATTTCGCCCTTCAAATCAACCAGTCCGATCAATTCCACGCAAAATCATCGCCTTATTTTCTAAAAAATACTCAACAAGACTATATTTCCAAGTTATGCTGCTACGCAGAGGTCTGATTTCTGGACTTCCACATCCATTTCATCCTAACGAATTCATACCGTGAGCAGCAACCTTTCAAGTGACATTCAGATCGAAGGTGATCTTAACTGTTCTACCGATCTTATTTTCGATGGAGCTATCACCGGAAACATTAACTCCAAGGGAGGTCTCACCATCGGGCAAAATGCTTCGGTGAAGGGAGACCTAACCGCAGAGAAAGCCGTCATTGAGGGAAAAGTTGTCGGAAACGGCGACTTTACCACCTGCCGTCTCTCCCCCACTTCCGTGATCTCCGGATCGGTTAGCACAGTAAGTCTTCAAATGGAAGAAGGCGCCTCTCTCGAAGGCCAGTGCAAAGTCGGCAAAGCGAAGGCCTGATCTTCCCACCGACCGGAATTCCTTCCTCAAAAAGAGAATTTCATACGAATGCCTCCGGTCCTCCGGAGGTTTTTTGTGTATCTCACTCTCGGCGAGGGCCCTGCGAAAACGAAGTCAGGAGAAGTCTTCGAGGATGAGGGACGTCCACACCACTCCCAAAATTCCCCAGGCAATAATCCATCCGACTGAGAGGACGAGAGCAAGCCACCATCGCCAGGGACTACGACTTTCAAATCGCTCCGAGTCCCTGCGATGCTTCCACAGGAGAACCAGAGCGAGGGGCGCGGTGAAAAGGGAAAACGGCGCAAGAAGCGTCACAAGCGCGAGCGCGCGATTATCGTAGAGCTTCGCCCGTGCGAGAAACCGAGACGTTTTCTTTTCCTCACGGAGTCGATGCAAACAGGGAAGACAGAAATCTTCTCCTCCCCATCGAACGGCAGCTCGCTCTGAAAGGAAGCAGCCGCATTCATCGCAAACTTTCTCAGCCTCCAGGTTAGGATAGAAACTGCATTGAGCTTTCGAATCATCGGCAAAACTGGGAGAGTCTTTCCGAACCGGTGCCCGATAGAGGCGAGGAAATCCTCGAATCCAGACCTCGCTCTGGCAAATCGGGCACTTCTCTTCGAGACCATCCAACTCGCCACTGATACTGAGCTCGCTCCGACAACTCGGACACTGCAGGATCGCTTGTTCAACGCTCGATTCCATACTCTGATTTACTGCTATTTTTTGACGACTCTGGTCGAGGCGATCCGGTCATGAAGTGTTCTTTTCTCCCCGTCAAAAGCCGCCATCCAATACACGGCAAGCCCAATCGCAAGCAGAGCGAAGAAGACAAAAAACGCACTCATTACGATCATACCGATCGCGGCTGAACCTTCATCGCCATCAGAAGCTGCTGCGATACCGGCGATGACCAATCCCACTCCGATGCTCGCAGGCCCCCAGACGAGCACATAGTTGAGAGGCTTCTTAGCTAGCCATCTCACGAAAGCCCGCTTGTAGGTCAATTTCGTCCCATCCGGATTCACAACGCGAGCTCCAATGATCAGTTTCCCGAGCGTCCCTTGATACTTTCCAACCATCCAGGTCTCATAAAAGATGCTCACCCCCATCATCCCAAGAAGTCCGATGCCATAGGAAACTCCCATGGAAATTATAACTCCAGTAGAAGGGTCTTCCTCGATCGAGTCCAACCCACCGGTGAAAACCACGATATAATAGGGAATCATGCAGATCCAGGTGGGAATCATCTTGATGAGATAATCCAGAAATGAAGACAGTGAACGCCACCAGAAGCCCACATATTCAAACTGCTTCTCCGTGGCATCGGCGATGTCAATCGTCCCCGTCTCCATGAGTCGCTGGATGAAAGCCTCCTTGTGCTCCAATCCGATGACCGCTTCCCCATAAGGAATCATTTCGCTGACAGGATAAATCCGCTGCGAATA
The DNA here is from genome assembly GCA_965657775.1 of Verrucomicrobiales bacterium. Taxonomy (GTDB): domain Bacteria; phylum Verrucomicrobiota; class Verrucomicrobiia; order Verrucomicrobiales; family DEV007; genus Arctic95D-9. The sequence goes on along the minus strand of CBFHPY010000003.1, from coordinate 12,881 downwards.
AGCACAGACTCCGACTTCAATCGGTCGACCTTCCTCGTCCTGCCCCATCAGAGGTGCCACGATCTCCCGAAAGGCGACCCATTCGTCCATTCCCTCCTTCCAGACCAGTGACTTCGCGTGAATGGTTCCAGAATCGTTCAGCTCAAGCAGTTCCTGTTCTTCAACCGGCCCCTGCTGCTGGGCCTCCAAATCTGTATAAAACCAACTCGCCATACCGGTTCGATGTTGTGACCTTTTTCGCTCGAATTGAAAAGGTATTTCTCTTCTTCAGCCTCCTTGAACAGGGGGAAACAAAGCAAGTTCCGCTCCATCAGAAAGCGACTCTTCGAGACCCGCATACTCGCAGTTCACTGCAATGAGCCAACGGCCACTCCAATTCTCCAGCTCAGGGAAACGTTTAAGGAGAGCTGGGATTGCATCACCCACGCTTGCCTCGGGCGCCTCCAGCGTCAGATCCAACTCCTCCACTCCTGTAAGATCTCGAAGGACCGAAAAAAAGAGAACGCGTATCGTCATGAGGTCCCTTTAATTCTCTCCGGCTTGAGGACTCCAACCACGGGGAGGTTCCGATAGCGACCGTCATAATCAAGACCGTATCCGACAACAAACTCATCCCCAACTTCAAAACCGATGTAGTCGGCTTCGATCGCCTCGGCCCGGTCAATCTTCTTGGAGAGGAAGACAGCCGTTTTGACGGAAAGCGGTTCAGCTTCATCCTGCAGTTTGCTGACAATCGCAGAGAGGGTCCTCCCGCTGTCGAGAATGTCGTCGAGCAAGATGACCTCTTTTCCCGCGACATCGGGAAGACGGCTTTGATGAAAGGTCACCGTTCCCGAGCTTTCGGTTCCTCCGTGGTAACTTGCGACCGAAATTGAATCGATCTTCATCGGAAGGTCGATCTCGCGAATGAGGTCTGCCATAAAGAGAGCGCCGCCCTGAAGAACCGCGACCATGACAATCTCCCGCCCCCCGTAATCTTGGGAAATCGCCGCACCCATCTCAGCGACACGCTCTCGTATGGTAAGTTGATCAAAAAGGACCTGATCAAGGTCCTCTTCGTACCGATTAGGAAAACTAGGCATGGGGACAGCAGACATCGAAGCACAACCGGTTCAAGTCAATAAATAGGAAGAGGAGACACATCAACAGGGTTGGATTATTGCCTCAACCCTGTTGGATTTGAAACGACACGCGAATTTTGATTGCGCGAAAGGGGGCATAAATGCTCTTTGAAACGTATCTACCTGCATTCTCATGAGCCAATCTGAATCTGACTCCGTTCACCCCTCTCTCGCTGAGCTTCGCTGGGACTATGCCTCGGAGACGCTCCACCGAGCAGATCTTCACGAGAATCCATTACTTCAGTTCAAGAAGTGGTTTGACCAGACTCTCGAAGCGAAGATCCGAGAACCGAACGCGATGACGATTTCGACTACAGGATTGGACGGAATTCCCAATGCTCGGACTATCCTGATGAAGGACTACACCGAAGAGGGCGTCACATTTTTTACCAACTACGAAAGTCGAAAGGGCAAGGAGTTGGAAAAGACATCGGGAGCTTCCCTCCTTTTTTTCTGGAAGGAACTCGAACGACAGGTTCAAATTCGAGGGCATGTAACCAAAACCACGGAGGAAGAGTCGAATCGTTACTTTTACTCGCGTCCTTATCAAAGCCGTATCGGAGCCTGGGCTTCCCTTCAAAGCACGCCGATCTCAGGACGGGAGTGGCTCGACGAGAGAGTCGAGGAATTCGAAAACCGTTTTCCAGATACCGGTGCCCTCGACTGCGTTCCCCGGCCTGATTTCTGGGGAGGTTACCGTCTCGTTCCTGATCTACTGGAGTTCTGGCAGGGACGCCCTGGTCGGAAACACGATCGCTTCATTTACCTTCGGGAAAACGATCAATGGGCAATCAACCGCCACAGTCCCTGAGCCAGTTCGCTCTCTACAAGGAAGCCACTGGAGCGCAAAAAAGCGCCTCTGGAAAACCAGAGACGCTTTCTGAAATCGCTGTGTAAAGGAGAGTAGTGTTCTCGGCGCCTGTCGTGGGTTTCAGGCGACAAGTCCTAACTAAGAAGCACTACAGGCGGGAAGCGAGGAATTCGCGGAGCTGCGAATAGATCGGCTGGATCGCCTCGTCTTCTCCACTCTCTTGGGCTGCCATTATCTCCGAAATGCTATCGGCGATCGAATTCCGCAGGCGGGTCACCATTTCAATACCCTTTCGCGTAATTTGGACCATGACCTTGCGACGATCGTCGGCAGCGTGGAGTCGCTGAACGTAACCGAGCTTCTCGAGTCGATCGACGAGGCCGGTTGCCGCGGCTGTCGAATGACCCATTTTTTTCGAGATATCCGTCATCGTGAGGTAATCCTCATTGGCGAGATATCCCAAAAGGAAAAATTGTGCGTATGAGACGTTCCCTTTGTTCAGCTCTCTTGAGAGATCGAGCAAAAATGAACGTTGTGCGAACATGATAAAGTCCGCGAGACGGTCTGCGTTTGGCTCTGCGGCCGTGTTTTCTTCAGTTACTTGCATGGTATTTTCTCCTGATGATTTTCTTTATATGCGAAAGGTTTTGCTAATTTAAACACCTCCAGATGCCTTACGCAACTTTTTTATTATAAATCTCATAATTATTAGAGATATAAGTGCATCCTAAGGTATAAAATTACAAAACATTATCTCATAATTTTCTAATTTCGCAATCACAAACTGTAAATCTGCATTAATTTTCAAATCTGCGAGTCTATTTAGTTTAGACCATATAACCTTTCTTTCGTTCATTCCCCCGAGTTTTACTTTCCCGCACATGAATCAATATCGCTTTCGTGATATACTCGGAAAAACTCCTGCCCGACCAGAATCCCCCTGCTACGGGCAATCACCTTTTCCAGATGAGATTTCAATTGCTGTCCGATTCATGGGCGCTCGATGCGCTTACTCCTACTGAATGGGAGCTACTCTTCGAATTGCCAGCCATAGCCGAAGGAGAGACAGTTTCTAAAAAGACCCAAGATCGTCTCTTTCCTTCCCCTATTGCTCCCGGAGTTCTCATAGACGAAGAAATGGCTACCCAGGCAGAGGACTGGGAAGAATTTGTCCGTCCGGATCTGGAAGATTCATTCTTGAGAGATCGCGATGTCGTAGGCGGCGATCTCAAAAAGGCCAGCGTGATCGATGTGAAGGAGTTTCTCTCCCCCGAACAAATCGAAGAGTGGCAGGGAGACTTCCCCCAACTCCATCGCGTCACCGTCCCGATTGAGCATACCGATTCCTGGTACAGCGCCCTGAACCAGGCCCGAATCCTGATGAACGAAGAGCACGAAGTCGCCGAATCGGAAGAACGCCTTCTCTTATATGCAGGAAATCCTGGTGATCCTGCCGAACTGGATCAAGATCGGATCCTGATGCTGGCCCAGTACGAATTGTTTTCCGTCATCCAGGTCATGCTGATCGACAAAGTGATGCCAGCCTGAGCCTTCCGATTGCGATTCAACAACCATGCAGCCACTCTCACCCTGGACAACCACTCACGGCATTTGGCACCCTCTTGAGTATTTCGACCGCGATCGGCTTCCTATTGAATCTTTTTCTACTCTTCTCGAGCTCGCTCGAGAAACCAAGGCCCAGGCCTACGCTCCATACTCCCAGTTTCGAGTGGGGTCGGCGGTTCAGATGGGAGACATGGCATTCTCTGGCTGCAATGTAGAAAACGCGAGCTACGGCGCCACCACATGTGCTGAGCGTTCTGCTATATTTCAGGGAATCAAAAATGGACGCCGCGAGATTTCTATCATCGCCATCTCGACCGATGCCGATTCCAGCGGCTCACCGGAATCTAGATCTCCGTGTGGTATGTGTCGGCAAGTGATCTCCGAGTTCGCTATTCCAACTGCCGTTGTATTGCTCGACCGCGGTAACTCCGAGGATGGCCGCCTGAGCGCCGACATCATCTCGTTCAACTCGCTTCTGCCCCTGCGATTCCAGATAGAAAAAAGGGACTGAAAGCTGTTTTCAGCTATTCTTCACCGGATTCAGCCAGCACTTTCGCACTAGTATCATCTTCGGCAATATTCGCGAATTCGACGGCGGATCGAGCCGCATCGCTTTTTCCGACCGCAAGAATCTGGGGATCATCAACCTTTTCTAAAGGGGTATAGCTTGGGTGATGCGACTCCTCATATGGATTGTTCGCCGCAGAGTTGTAGCAGCAAATCATAGCCCAGCGAGGGTTCTCGGAAAGGTTTGCACCGGAAGAGTGGAGCGTGTTCGAGTGGAAGAAGACTGCATCGCCCGGTTTCATTTTCGCCTGAACAAGCTCCAGTCGCTTGGCCGCTTCATTGACCCGCTCACGATCGGCTCCCGCCTGCTCTCCGGAGAGCACGTGATTAATTCTTCCCATCTTGTGTGAACCCCGCAGCAATTGAAGGCATCCATTCTCCTCGGTGGCTTCGTCGACGGCAATCATGACACTGCAGAGGTCTGGAAAGAGCAACCCGTTCTGATACCAGTAGCCGTAGTCCTGATGCCATGCCCAGGCGCCGCCTGTTCGAGCGTCTTTCAGCACCATTTTCGAGTGATAGTGGTAGACCTCGCCGCCAAGGAGCTGTTCGACCGAGTCGACCAACTTTCGGCTTCGAGCAATCATCCCGTAGATTCCGTCACCGGGGTGATTCCAGAGAGAGAGCCGAACCCGGTTCCCCTCCCCGTCATCGAGCGCCGTCGCGGCAGTATCAAGAGCCTGATCAGCCCGAGCCGTATCCTCCAGCAATCCGATCTCTTCTGTCGTGAAAAGCTCTCTGGCAAATACGAAGCCGTCCTCTTCGTAGCTCGCGACCTCTAAATCCGTCAATACTCCGCTCATGAAAAAATTCTCTTCGTTCCCCTGTTCCTTGTAAACCTCCCCCATCGAGGCATTTGATAAAAATACCCCCACTCTCGCATTTTATTATTCCAAAAACGGTTACTATTCACGAAATTTTGAATCCGCACGGACACAAAACCTAATCTTTTCGCTACCCGCCAAGCTTGGATTGGTCGCTATTTCTATAGTGATCGGAATGGTTGCCTTCTTCTTTTTCCACAGTCCTGAGCCGATCCAGGCGCAAGCGAATCGAGGAATGGAGATTCGAACAGCTGACTACTGGCAGGAAAAACTCTCGATCAAGTTGCAGCCGCAACTTCTGGGGACAGATTGCTCTCGATCTGGGACCCATTTCTCGAAAAGAAATTCAGGCCCTCCGAACCTCCGCTCGTGGGGAACTCGTTCTTCTCTGCCGAGATGGAAGAATCGTCAAGTTGACGAAAGCTCCGACTTCAGTATTGGAGAAGTCCGCGAAGAAATCGCTCTATTGCCTAGCTCCCAATTCCACGAACGCTGTAATTCGCTCGCGCGGGTAACCTTCAATAAGCAAAGCTCGTGACTCCTAGAACTCTGCTGAACCAGGGGTTCGAGGAAAGGGAATGACATCGCGGATGTTTGCAACTCCGGTGACGAACATCAACAAACGTTCGAAACCAAGACCAAATCCGGCGTGCTTTACAGTCCCGTAGCGACGGAGATCAACGTACCATTGATACTCCTCTTCACTGAGATCGTGGTCGCTCATATTCTTGCGGAGCAGATCGAGCCTCTCCTCGCGCTGGCTACCTCCGATGATTTCTCCAATCCCGGGAACGAGAACATCCATCGCCGCCACTGTCTTTTCGTCATCATTCCTCCGCATGTAGAACGGTTTGATCGTCGCCGGGTAGTCATAGACCGTCGTCGGGCACCGAAAATGAACTTCGGTGAGATAACGCTCGTGTTCGGACTGTAAATTCGCGCCGTAGGAAACAGGGTATTCAAATTTCTCTCCGCAATCCTGCAGGATCTCAACAGCTTCCTCGTAGCGCACCCGCTCAAAAGGACGATCTCGCACAAACACCAACCGTTCGAGAAGCCCCTTATCAACGAAACGACCAAAGAACTCCAGGTCCTCGCGGCAGTGCTCAAGCGCATCCGCGACGAGATATTTCACCATCGCTTCTGCGACATCCATATCCCCCGCTAGGTCGCAGAAAGCCATCTCTGGCTCAATCATCCAGAACTCAGACGCGTGCCGCGAAGTATGTGAGTTCTCGGCACGGAAGGTCGGACCAAAGGTGTAAACCTGGCTCAGGGCGCAGGCGAAAGTTTCTCCCTCGAGCTGTCCACTCACCGTGAGATAGCTCGGCTTGCCAAAAAACTCTTCGTCACCGAGCAGGATCTCCTCTCCTTTTGTCGTCACAACACGAAACATTTCTCCAGCCCCTTCACAATCCGACGCCGTGATGATTGGAGTGTGAACATAGACAAAGCCCCGATCCTGGAAGAACTGATGAATCGCAAAAGCCATCCGGCTTCTCACGCGGAAAACTGCACCAAAGAGATTGGAGCGAGGTCGTAGATGAGCAATCGAACGGAGGAACTCCATCGAATGCCCCTTTTTCTGAAGAGGGAAATCCGAATCGGCAGTCCCGAGCATCGTCACTCGAGTGGCCTGCATTTCCCATTTTTGCCCCTTCCCCTGCGATTCGACGATATTTCCCTCCACCTCTACCGAGGCTCCAGTCGTCAGCGGAAGAACTGCCTCCTCGTAGTCCGGCAAGCTGGCATCAGCCACGATCTGTAGATTCGAAATACAGCTACCGTCATTGAGCTCAATGAAGGAGAACACTTTCGAGTCACGCTTAGTCCGAACCCATCCCGAAACGAGCACTATGCCCGGGGATTCCTCACTGCGAAGCACTTTAACGAGCGGAGAACGATTCATGACCGCAGTATCGAAACGAGAGATTCTTTTTCAACTGCTTTCAGTTCCCGTTTGCCGATTCCTCAAGGACATATCGAAAGCCATAGTGACTCTCCCGGGCGTCGGGGCGAACCGGATTTCGATAAGCCGTTCGGAAAACTCGGCGATCATAGGCATTCCAGCCTCCTCCACGGACCACGTAGAGATCTCCGTTGCCGTCAAAGGATTCATCGACCCACTCCCAGACATTGCCCGTGAGATCGTACAATCCCCGAATCGGTGGAAATTCTCCACAAGGTGACGTCTCCGGAAAGCCGTCGTTGTAGCCATCGATCACGTAAATCCCAAACGACGCCGAACCGCTTTCATCCGCAAAATTTCCTATGCCAGCAGGAGGAGGCCATTCTTCTCCCCATGGAAAATGCCCCCCCCCATTCTGTGCTCTTTCCTGAGGCGTCGTGCCAGCTTCCGCTTTCTCTCCCGCGAACCGAGACCATTCCAGATCTGTGGGGAGGCGATACCTCTGCCCCGAACGAAGACGACCAACCGCCTGCTCTTTTCTCGTAAGCCAGTCACAAAACAATCGAGCTTCAAGAAGGGTCATAGCCGCTGCCGGGTGGTCGAGGCCCTGCCCGAATCCAGCTCCGGGCTTCAAGGCGGCCCCCGATTCGGCAATGAATTGTCGATATTCCCGTACCGATGTTTCCCGAGTCGCGACAAGGAGATCCCCGACCGGAATCATTTTCATTCCCATCGTGTTGGTCCATGGCCCCCCTAATACTGCTGAGTTATCCTTTTCTAACTCCGCCGTGAGAGCGATCGGTTCCACACTGGTAACAGTTCCATTCAGCTCCACTGCAGCAAATCCCGGAGCTTCAAATCCGATCCGATAGGGACCAAATCTAACTCTATCATCAACGTAGGGCGAGAGGCCTCTGAACTCTCCATTTACAATGACACGGGCGCCTTTGGGATTCGAATTTAACAGGAGCGTGCCGAATCCGGTAGCGATCTCAAGGTAGAAAGTATCGCTGATGATGTTCCCGCCTTCGTCCGTGACCGGCCGATGGTACTCTTTCATTCCGAGAAACCCTCGCATTCGATCCTGCTGCGTTACCCAGTCCGCAAAAGCCCAGCGAGCTTCCAGGTCCCTGACTCCAGCAAATCCCTGAAATCCATTCATCGGAATTTGAGCTCCCGTTTTTTGCATGAATAAGTCAAACGCCGGAGCTGCGATCGGTTCTGGAGTCCGGTGAGTCGCTTCAGTTCGAGGAGCAAACTGCAAACCGATGCTGTTGATCCATGCCGTATCCGCGATCGGCCCCAGATCGGGGAGTAGATCGATTCCGACCTGCTGGAATCCTTCTTTGACTGCTCCTCGAAAAACGGTGTCGCGAAAATCGGGATGTTTGAAGATCAACTCAACAGGTCCAATAGGAAACTCAATCGGGGGAGTCTCGGTACGACCAATCTCGTCGCCGTCCCACCAGACGGAAGCACCCGACGGTCGGCTCGTGATTTTCAATTCTCCAGAAACAACACCCGCAACTGTGAAATGCGGATTCTCCGGATCGTCGGTTCTAGGAGGGTCTGTAGTCGTTGGCGGCTCCGGAGTCTCAACCGAAGGTTCAGTAATGGGCGGATTTGTCACGACTGAAGGATCCTCTACCCCATTCGGCTTGGGAGAGAGATCATCGTCGGGAGGAAAATCGGGATCCACATCGGAATCTGGTTCGACAATTACTATCGGCGGCTCGGGAGGCTCATCATCATCATCAGTCTGATTGCCCTTCGTCGCGATCTGACGACCATTCTCATTCAGGAAATCCTGATAGTCGGACCAGAGCCAATAGCCGCCGTAGCTGAGTCCGGCGAGAAGGAGCAGGACCAGTGCAGCCACTCCAACTTTCTTCCCTGGACCACCACGGGTGCCAGATCGGCGACCAATCGATCCTAGCAAGCTCTGTTGATTCACTTCGCGCAAGGCAAGGGCCAGAGAATGCGCCGAGTCGTAACGCTTCCTCACATCAGGAGAGCCGGCTCGGCAAATCACCGCATTGAGAGACCTCCACTCATCACGATTCACGGTCGGAGGAATCTCCATATTGGTCGGCAACTCAGGGAAATCGAGCCGATCTTTTCCCGTGTGAAGTTCATAAAGAACCATGGCGAGAGAATAGAGATCTGCTGAACTCGATCCCGGTCCCTCCGGAGGCACATATCCCTCCGTTCCAACAAACGTTCGCTGGCCAGATTGAGCAACTAAACCGACGTCGGCCAGCTTGGGCACTCCCTTGACAAAAATGATATTTGAAGGCTTCACATCACGATGGGTGAGCCCAGCGAGATGCAGGTGACCAAGGGCTCCGGCAAGGGATATTCCCCACTCGACGCATCGATCAACCGACCGTGGAGAACCATTCTTTAAAACAGAAGATAGAGTTTTGGCCTTATAGCTTTCCGGGTCGACCTCGCCTGAATCATCCGACTCGTCGTCGGCAAGTTCCATCACATAGTAATAAAAGCCCGCGTCGTCATCCCTTCCTACGTGAAGGACATCGACCAGTCCCGGATGATTCTGGGAGACCTTTTCGTAGTGCTGGATCCCATCAAACTCCCGCTCAAAAGTTTTCTCGTATTCAAAGTCCTCCCGCCGGACTGTTTTCACAGCCCGATACATTCCCGTCACACTGCGGGCCAGATAGACTTCGCCATACGCTCCGCCGCCAATGCGGCCAAGGACTTCGAAATTGGGGATCGAGGGGGTATTCGAGGAATCCAAGATAAAAGAAACCTACGCGAGATCGCGTTTGGTTTCCACCCCTAACCCGCAGGAGCTAGTTAACCCAACGAAGACAGTGAATTACCTGCTTCCACCTCGGGCATCTGAAGGACGCGGTCCAGCGCAGTGATCTCAGGAAGCGCTGCGAGGAAAGCAATCTCAAAGACGGTGTCGGAAGAGATTTCCCGACCTTCCCATCCCGAAGCTTGGGGGTCCGACCGACCATCACCTAACTCGGTGACACGATGCCCAAAGCCCCACCCACCGTAGGTAAATCGAGTCTCCACTTCATTGGGACAGGAGTCAGCAAAAACGCCTAGATGATTGGCCCCATAAAACTTCTCCTGACTCGCATTGAAACCTACCGATGCCGAAGAATCGTCGGAAGAAGTCAAAAAAGTCGACGCAGGCACTATCACTCGCTCGCTGGTATCCATTCGGCGGAGCGAAACCCACTCCGCCCAACTTGGATTTTCATCCACTTTTCTCGCCCGGCGGTTCTGTCCAAGGCAGATCGTCTCTCCCCAGTCACATACCTGATTAGAACAGAATACGATCAGTTCGCCCGTTTCCGGTGCTAAATCTGATTCGGACCCTTTCGCAGGCTGAGCCCTGCCGTTTCCATTTCCATTGCCGTTCTCAGATACGCCCGGAGAAATCGGAGGTTGGAAATCCTTATCGGGCTTCATCGGAGCAATTGGGAGAGAAAGACGATACTGGTGGGAATCGGGCTCTTCCACCCGCTGTGTGGCGGCGACATCTTCCTCCCAGTTCTTCAATCGATCGAGCAGTTGCTTGAGCCTCTTCGAAGGGAGCCACTCCTGATCGTCACGAGACGAAGTCACAGCCCCATCCACGAGAAGAACTTCCCAGATTCGGGTAAATTCAAGCTCCTCGCCCGCTTTCAGCAAATCTCGAATCCGTCTGTCCGTCTCCTCGGTAAAGCGATGCAGGTTGCTCGGAAGCTCTCGAATCGGCTCTTCGAGCAAGGATAGCTCGGTGACCAACTGATCGCGATTGGCGGAAGACAACTCAGCCGACGGATCAAAACCTGTTTCGCATTCGACGATTTTCTGGGTCGGCTCTCTGAGAAGCTCTCGAACCTCTTCCAGGTGCACGATCTGCGAAGTAGCCATCTCCTCACACATTTTGACAGCATCCTCTCTTGGACCGCCCGCTTCTCGAATCGAAACCAACTTCTCGCGAACACATCCGAGCCGCGATAGATCACTTCCCACTCGCTGACGAAATTCTCGCATCTGTTCGGCGAGACCAAACAATCTCAGTTTCACTTCCGCGGCCACCCCGGCGCCGGATTCATCCAACGAACCAACCAACGTTTGCACACGATCTTGTAAATCGGCTTCCTGACGTTCCAGTAGGACCAGTTTCTCGTGCCTCCACTCAAGTCCCGTATTTTCGCCCGAGCTGCCTTGTGCGGATTCGGACGGGGCAGAATCGCGACGCGTGGATCGTCCGAAAAACCATCCCACAAGTAGTCCAAAAATGCCTGCAGAAAACAGGATAATTGAGAAAGGAGTCGTCAGAACTTGCAGCCATTGCTCAGAGGACTGTGGAAACGGAACATCCGAGAAACGAAATTGGCCTAAAAAGGCGATCGTATTCTGCAGAGATTCGTTCATTTCGTGATTATTTTCAGACTCTCCATATCTTGTGACAACTTTACGGAAAGGCCAAGCCCTTTATTCGCGGGAACAATCGATTCGTTTTCGACCCTGAGAAGAGCTTGAGTAGAGATACTCAAGAATTGCCGGTTGCCCCCTTTTTGCAAAGACAGGCCACACAAATACCTAGCGGGGATGGAAGCTCTGCCTCAGGCCGCTCCGATTGGAACAACCGCACCCCGCTGAGTCTCATGCATATACGCGTCGGATAACGGAGTTCGATCGAAACGCTCCGTTTTGATGTCGAGGTCCAGCGCATCCAAAGGACTCTCGATACCGATTCCATTCGCGCCCATCGCGACATGGAGATAGATCTCTGTCGTCGTGATATCTTCGTGCCCCAGAAGTTCCTGGATACTTCGCAGATCGATCCCAGCTTCCAGCAAATGCGTCGCAAACGAGTGCCGAAGTGCGTGACTCGTGACCCGCTTCTCGATTCCGGCTTCCTTCGCGGCCCTCTTGATCGCCTCGTTGTAGACCGACCCGTGCAGGTGGTGTCGACGCTTCACTCCGGACTCCGGATCAGTCGACACCTGGCGCGCCGGAAAAAGCCAAAACCATTCGAAGGTTTCTGAGGCTCGAGAGAATTTCCTCGCCAAGGCTCCCGGTAGATAGACCCCGGCCAGGTCCGCTTCGCGATCGCGTTCCCAGATCTTCCTCGCCTCTTCAATCCGACCCGCCAGCGCTTCGCGAAGTCCCTTGGGAAGGACCGTGGTGCGGTCTTTGTCCCCCTTTCCACCCCGAATCGTCACCGTCCCCCGGTCCAGGTCAACGTCCTTGATCCTCAATCGCACCAGCTCAGATCGTCGCAATCCTGCTCCATACTGAAGGCGAGCTGGCAAACCGTATCGCCCCGCAGATTTCTTCGGGCCGGCCGAAGCTTTATCCAGATTTCCCAATACCTCTTTGGTTTCCTCTTTCGACAACACGACCGGAATCCGAACCGAAGATTGTTTTAGCTTCACCCCGAACACCGGGTCCTCGACTCCACAGACATGTTTGAAGAAAAAGGCCAGAGCGTTCAAGGCCTGTTTCTGCGTCGCGTAAGCGCAATCCTCATCATCGACGACCGAGGCGAGGAATCGAGTCGCCGTTTCCACCTCCATGACCTCGCGTTCGCCTCCGGCAAATGTACCATAACGCGCGACCCAGCCAGAGTAGGTCTGCTTCGTCCGCCTTGCCAGTCCTCGCCTCGCTCCCGCTGCGGAGACTGCGGCCCGAAGCCGCTCGGGAAGGCTGCGATGGTCTGCCTCTGCTTCAGAACAGGCATCCAGCCAGTTCAGATACCAATGAATCGCTGACTCCCACTGCTCGAGCTGCCAGGACTCGCGTTCCCGATCTTCCCGCTGCACATCATTTTTCCAAAAGATTTTTGCCGCTTCGCGGCCTGCCTCCAGCTCATGACGCAATCGGAAAAAACACCGAAGGCTTGTAGGTGTTTTGGACAGGAGCCGAAGCGACGTGCCCCGCAGCGGTTCCCGCGAAGGGGTAAGGGGGCTGGCGGAAGCCCCCGAGTCAATTCTCGAACCATTCCAATACGAGAAGAAACCCCGTCCTTTCCGAATCGGTCAATCCTCGAAACTCGCGGAGATCTCTTCTCCAACACCAGCGGGTCGTGATCGTGTTCATGAAGACGA
>CBFHPY010000002.1:0-187416 GCA_965657775.1 Verrucomicrobiales bacterium | reverse complement strand
CAACAACACAGTGAAATTAATTTCCGAAAACACCAATTCCACGTCGGGAAACCCCGCTTCGATTGGGCGGGAAGATCCAGCGCTGACTTTTGACGAAAGACTCGAACAGACTATGAATAGCCTGGGAACGACCGATGCTGCTTCTCCCTCGGAAAGCGGAAACGGTCTCAACCTATCAGATTCCGGGACGGGAATAGGCGGAACAAAATCCGCCGTTCCGGGAGCTGCTGCAGGAGCTCTCGCCGCTTCTCAAAATAGTGGGGAAACCGCTCAGAATTACAATCCACCAGCAGCGTTCCCAGCCCCCGACGGAACCGAAACCAGTCCCCTCGGCAAAACACACGATCTTCTCGACGCTTTTCTCCGTGCTCCCAACTGGGAATCTCAGATCCCATACATTTTTGAGGGCGAGAGTTTACGACCTGCGATCGAGCAATACTACAAGAAGTGGCCGTTTACCAAATTCGATCGCTTCTCCCTCCAGCTCTTCCAGATGGAGCAGGATACAGAAATTGGCGGTCCCTACTGGGTCTACCTTGTTTCTACGAGTGATACGGACCAGGGCTACCCGGTCATCGTCAGAATCGAAGATGGGAACCTGAAAGTGGACTGGGAAATCTATTCCGAGTTTCAGGATCAACACTTCGCGCAATTTCTCAAAGGATCCATTGCGAGCCCGCGCACCTTCCGCCTCGTCATCGAACGAGTTTCCGATTACTACGGCCCTGATCGGATCGAGTTTTCGGAACTTGAAGATCATCTTGTCTACCAGATCAATCCTCCCTACGGAGATCTCGGAGAGTTTTCTGAATACGCGTTTGTAAAACGCGATAGCGAATTAGCCAAACAGCTCGACGAAGTCGTAGGACTCAGCGATGAACCTCTCGCGGTCATCATATCACTCGAACAAAAGAAGTTTTCGCATGGCGTAACCCACGAGGTCATAACCAACTATGTGACCGAGGGCTGGTTCCGATAGCCTTCCACGATACAGACGAAGTGTCAGACATCGAAATAGGAAGACTTCTTCGAGTGGCCTACCGCAGGATCGAAAACACGTAAATGGAAAAGGAAATCGATCGCTTCCTGAGATTTCTAGCGATCGAAAAAGGTCTTTCCGAGAACTACCAACTCTCCGTCCGTCGCTCTCTGGAGTCCTTTTCCAGCTTCCTTCGGGATCGCGCTCACGTTGACCAGTGGAAGGACACCACTGTCGCCCATTTTACGGACTATCTGGGCCTTCGAAAACTAGAAGACCGGGTCGCCGCCTCGAGTCTTCGGGTCAACCTCATCGCGCTGAAGATCTTCTTTCGCCACCTCGCCGCCAAAGGAGAAATCCCCGAAGACATTGCCGAGAAAATCGATTCCCCGAAAACGGACAAGACACTCCCCGAAACCTTGAGTGCTTCGTCCGTTTCACTTCTCCTCGAGTCGATCGACGACACGCGCCCTCTTGCCCGACGGGATCGGGCAATTCTCGAGTTGCTCTACTCCAGTGGCCTGCGAGTCTCCGAAGCAACGAACGCTCGACTGGAAAACCTCTTCCTGGAAGAAGATGCGATTCGGGTGACGGGAAAAGGAAACAAGACGCGGATTGTTCCCATCGGGAGTGCTGCGAGGCAGGCGCTGGCAAACTACCTCGAGTTCGAACGACCTTCGATGGTGAAGCCATCGACAGGGAGTGAAGTGTTTCTCTCCAAATGGGGGAAGAAGCTCACCACGACCCGTATTTGGCAAATCGTTAAGGAGCGTGCAAAGATGGCTGGAATCGAGTCCAACGTCTACCCCCACCTCCTGCGGCACTCCTTCGCTACCCATTTACTAGGAAACGGAGCAGATCTTCGAGTCATTCAGGAACTCCTCGGTCACGCCGATATTTCGACAACCCAGATTTACACCCACGTCGATCAGCAACAGCTGCGTGATGTGCATCGGAAATTTCATCCGAGAGGGTAGCAGCGCTACGAATCGAAAAAGGGCCTCACTCTCGTGTGGCGCTGAGGTTCAGCAAAGAAGAGGTTAGCTGCCGCTCTTCCACCAGTCAGCGGGACGCTCCCAGGGGTCTGTAGGCTCTGGGATCTCTTCACTTTCCACAGGATCATCAACGAAGAGCGGATTGGCGAGATCTGCCTCCTGAGAAACTTCTTCCAGAAGAGCATCAAGGTCGTCTGGCTCCTCCGCCAACTTTCTCTCCCGCGAAACAATATACCCAAAGAAGATGCCAATTCCAAGAACCATGCCCGCAACCAAACCGATCAGAAAGAGAGCGGCCGCACTATCAGCTTGGACCCAATTACTTTCTCCATACCCAAACTCAACCATCGCTGACTGATTGAGCTGTATCAATCCATCGACCGCCATCAAGGCAAGAATGAAGGCTCCCACGAGGAGGACGAGTCGATTAGTGGTCGATTTCATACAAAGTCACACAATTTTCTCAAAGTTGCGTTAGAGACTGTAGAACTATATCAAAACTGCGCAGTCAAACAACCGTAAATTCCATTTTCATTCCGCTGTGGAAGATTTTCGCAAATTGATAGAGAAAGGGGAGCGATTCCGCCCGGATTGGTTAGCTGAACTTGGAAGATGGTCAGCTTCAAGGCCCCAGAAGAACTTCAGGCTGCAGTCTAACAAGTTTTGCAGCGGCCATAAAACTCTAATTCGTGCTCGAGGTCACGATAGCCACTGTCTTTCGCAATCTGCTTCTCCAAGTGCTCTACGGGACAAGCGATATCTAGGACCTCTACCGACCCACAGTCTCGGCAGATCAGATAGTCCTGATGGCTGCTTTCCCGAAGGCAATAGTGCGCGGCTCGAGTGTGAAATCCGATCCGTCGAACGATTCGATGTTCCTCCAACCGAGTAATCAATCGATAAACCGTCGCCGGGTCACAATCAGTTGTAAAATTCGAGTCGTCAGCGATTTGCTGAAGTGTCATCGGGCGATTGGCGCTCACAAGAACTGAAAGGCACGACTTCAAGGCCTCCGTCTTTCTAAGTCCCGCTCTGGTGCAAGACGCTAGCAAAGCCTCGATGTTAGGTAATACGCGATCCATGGAGGACGAGCATACCTCTTACCTCACTTTCCTGCAACCTCTCCAAGCTGTACGAAACTATCTTCGCAACAACTAGACATCAAATTCCAAAACGATGTCGCTGTTCACCAGCGATGAAAGCGCTGAGTTCTTTCGTCCAAGGCTTGCCGGAAGGCAACCGGGGCTCGGCGAAGGTCCTCTTACCCTGTATCGATATTTTTCTCGGAACACAAAGACCGCCGTCTTTTCATCAATCCTCTCGCTGCGAGGGATTCAAGTTTGGGACATTGACGATGAAAAAAGTTCGAAAGCCCTGAACTCTATTCCTTCAACTGGAAGACTCGATCCATCCGATCAGAAACCTCCTTCAGGCGGTCGGCATCCCCGCCCCCCACTTCGGCAGCGCACCATCCGTGAAAACCAATTTCTTCCAGGGCAAGACAGACGTCCGGAAAATCGAGATCACCCTCACCGATGCCGGTGAACCCACCTTTCTCCCTCGAAAAACCTTTCACATCCAATTTGTGAATCCGGGTTCCAAGAGCGCGGATCCAATCCCCCATGCTCCCATACTTCCAGTGGTTCCCAATGTCGAACTGCATCCCTACAAACGGCGACTCAAAAGCGTCCACATATTGGATGTATTCTTCTGCCGTTTGTTCTTCGTCTCCGTCGTGATCATAACATTTATGATTCCAGACGTTTTCAATCGCGATCGATACGCCCAATTTTGCTGCCAATGGCAGAGCCTTTTTAATGTTCGTGATGCTGCGCTCCCAGATCTCTTCCTTCGGACCATCCTTGCCATGCCCAGTGACGAGCAAAACAGTATCGCCCCCCACTTCGTGAGTTTCACGCAGGGCATTCAGAAGGCTCTCGAGCGCTTTCGCACGGACTGATTCATCCGGATCGGTATGCCGAACACCCCAGTGACCCGCGCACACTGATCCGTCGATGATCATTCCCGTCTCCGAAATAGCCTTTTGAGCCTCTTTCACATCAAAACCAGGCGCATTCATTTCGACACCCTCAAACCCTGCTTCCTTCGCCACCGCAAATTTCTCTCCCAGGGTTTTCCCTGGTTTGATCATCCCAATCTTTAACGTCTTGTAGAGTCGGGTCGAAAGATAGCTCCCTTTTTCTGCAGCAAAAGAGTTCAGTGCAAAACCTGAACCCAGCGCAGAGATAGCAGTCAGGAAATCACGTCGGGAGGAATTGGGGTAGTTCATGGTGAGACTTCAGCGGCAAGGCGCGTTTCGGTCAAGAGAATTAGCACGCTTCATTTCACTACTGAACGCAAGCGATAGCAGTCGATCCCTACAGACGGGAGCTGTAGAGCAGGATACAAAAAAACCACCCCATTTTCATGGGGTGGTTAATAATAACCTGGCGGCGACCTACTCTCACATGGCCTTTCGCCACACTACCATCGGCGCTACAGCGTTTCACTTCCGGGTTCGGAATGGGACCGGGTGGTTCCACTGTGCTATGGCCACCAGAGTCCCGCCCTAATCAACAGGACGGACCTCTGGAGGCTTTTCCTCTACCAAATCTCGATAACGATCTCTGACAACTGCACAAAATATACAATGCATACTACTGATAAAAAAGAACTAACTGAAACAAGCCAAACGGATGATTAGTACTGCTCGGCTACATGCATTACTGCACTTACACCTACAGCCTATCGACGTTGTAGTCTTCAACGATCCTTCAGGGAGAGTTTATCTTAGGAATAGCTTGACGCTTAGATGCTTTCAGCGCTTATCTAGACCGCACTTAGCTACCCAGCCGTGCCCTTGACAGAACAACTGGAACACCAGAGGTGCGTCGTTTCCGGTCCTCTCGTACTAGGAAACGAACCCTTCAACTCTCCTACGCCCACAGAGGATAGAGGACCGAACTGTCTCGCGACGTTCTGAACCCAGCTCGCGTGCCGCTTTAATTGGCGAACAGCCAAACCCTTGGGACCTTCTCCAGCCCCAGGATGCGACGAGCCGACATCGAGGTGCCAAACCGCGCCGTCGATATGAACTCTTGGGCGCGATCAGCCTGTTATCCCTAGAGTACCTTTTATCCGTTGAGCGATAGCAATTCCACATTCAACTACCGGATCACTTAGGCCGACTTTCGTCTCTGCTCGACTTGTCAGTCTCGCAGTTAGTCTGGCTTATGCCTATACACTCGAAACGTGATTGCCAACCACGCTGAGCCAAACTTCGCGCTCCTCCGTTACCTTTTAGGAGGATACCGCCCCAGTAAAACTGACCGGCTGCCATGGTCCTTCCGCCTGATTCAAGGCAAGAAGTTAGATTTTCCAAATCCAAAGGGTGGTGTCTCACATTGCGACTCCGTGTGCCCCTAAAGACACACTTCAAAGTCTCCCACTTACTCTGAGCATCGAAATCGAAAAAACAGTGACAGCGTACAGTTAAGGTTCATAGGGTCTTTCCGTCCTTCTGCGGGTAGCCGGCATCTTCACCGGCACTACAATTTCACTGAGCTCCTGGTTGAGACAGCGGACAACTCGTTGCACGATTCGTGCAGGTCGGAACTTACCCGACAAGGAATTTCGCTACCTTAGGACCGTTATAGTTACGGCCGACATTCACCGGGACTTGGGTTCGAAGCTTCGCCGAAGCTAACATCTCACCTTAATCTTTCGGCATTGGTCACGTGTCACATCCTATACTTCGACTTGCGTCTTCGCAGAATGCTGTGTTTTTGCTAAACAGTCGGTTGTCCCCTTTCACTGCGGCCCTCCGAAGAGGGCACCCCTTATTCCGAAGTTACGGGGCTATTTTGCCGAGTTCCTTAACCAGGTTTCACTCTTTCGCCTTGGTATACTCTACCCACCCACCTGTGTTGGTTTACGGTACGGGCTCCTTTAGCACGACACATCAGCTTTTCTTGACAGTCTTTCCAGATATACGGATTGGCCGTAGCCTCACCTCGGAATTCAATTACCTAGTATCTTTCCGGCCTGTGTCCCTGATGCTTTGGGTTCAGGAGGTGCAGGAATATTAACCTGCTAACCATCGCCTACGCCTATCGGCCTCGGCTTAGGTCCCGACTAACCCTGGGATGACGAACATTGCCCAGGAAACCTCGGGTTTACGGCGGAGAGGAATTTCACCTCTCTCTCGTTACTCATGTCTGCATTCTCACTTCTCAGCACTCCACCTTCAATCACCATCCGGCTTCAACGCACTGAGAACGCTCCTCTACCACGCACACAAATGTGCATCCAGAGCTTCGGTATAACGCTTATCGCCAATCATTTTAGGCGCAGGATCACTCGATGAGTAAGCTATTACGCACTTTTTAAATGGTGGCTGCTTCTAAGCCAACATCCTCACTGTCTAAGTAATCCCACCTCCTTTCCACTTAGCGTTATTTTGGCACCTTAGCTGCTGATCTGGGCTGTTTCCCTTTCGAGTATGAAGTTTATCCCCCATAGTCTCACTGCCGCACTACACCCAAGGGTATTCGGAGTTTGATTGAAGTCGGTACCCGGGTATGGGCCCTAGTTCATTCAGTGCTCTACCCCCCTTGGTCAGCATGCGACGCTGTACCTAAATACATTTCGAGGAGAACCAGCTATCACGGGGTTTGATTAGCCTTTCACTCCTACCCACAGCTCATCCGAGCGTTTTTCAACACACATCGGTTCGGTCCTCCACGTCGTATTACCGACGTTTCAACCTGGCCATAGGTAGGTCACCTCCGCTTCGGGTCTAGCACCTGCAACTGTATCGCCCTATTCGGACTCGCTTTCGCTACGCCTGCGTCCCAGAAGGACTTAAGCTTGCTACAAACACTAACTCGCAGACTCATTAAGCAAAAGGCACGCCATCACCTCCGAAGAGGCTTTGACACCTTGTAAGCATATGGTTTCAGGTTCTATTTCACTCCGCTCACAGCGGTACTTTTCACCTTTCCCTCACGGTACTGGTTCACTATCGGTCGCTAACTAGTATTTAGCCTTACGGCGTGGTCGCCGTAGATTCATGCCACGTTTCACGTGTGCGGCACTACTCAGGGACATCCTAGAGCTGTCGCAATTTTCGGTCACAGGCCTCTCACCTTCTTTGGAGTGCTTTTCCACACACTTAACCTAATTTTGACAGTCTCACATTGGAGCCCTACAACCCCGAGACCAAAGGCCTCGGTTTGGGCTGTTCCGCTTTCGCTCGCCACTACTTACGGAATCGATTCTCTTTCTTTTCCTCCGGTTACTGAGATGTTTCACTTCACCGGGTATCGCGTATCCACTCCTATTTATTCAGAGTGGAACGACTGAGTATTACCCCAGCCAGGTTACCCCATTCGGAAATCTCCGGGTTAAAGCGTATTTGCCGCTATCCGAAGCTTATCGCAGCTTATCACGTCCTTCATCGCCTGTTAGCACCAAGGCATCCACCATATGCTCTTAACAGCTTGTTCCAGCCTTTCTTTAAATTCGAAATTTTTTCAGACAGAGTGCTTATCTCTCTGTCCACTGTTAGAGTAACTTTTTTATCTTATTACTGTTACCGGCTGGGCCGGTAACACTGAGTTCAAAAACTCAATTGTAGTATTACATTGTAATTTTATGCAGTTGTCAAAGATCATCGCGCATTGGGAGACTCAATCAGGAAAAGTGGGTCTGACAGGATTTGAACCTGTGACCCCACGCTTATCAAGCGTGTGCTCTAACCAACTGAGCTACAGACCCTTCTGCGCTCACGCGCACCCCTGTCTCCAGGTACAAAAATACGTGGAGGCAAGGAGATTCGAACTCCTGACATCCTGCTTGCAAAGCAGGCGCTCTACCAACTGAGCTATGCCCCCAAATTCTAATCTCGCGCTTCTCATAAACATCGAGAAAGGCAAAGGCTAAACTGTGCACTGCACAGACTAAAAACATACAGACTAATATAATAACTTTGGTGATGATAGTTTCCTCACATCTACCTTACGACCAGTTAATCCGATCGGTTAGGCATCGACCTATCTACCACAATTGAACACGAATGAGATCATGTTCGGGCAAATTTCTCCATAGAAAGGAGGTGATCCAGCCGCAGGTTCCCCTACGGCTACCTTGTTACGACTTCATCCCAGTTACCACCTACACCTTAGGACCCTCTTATTGAAGATACTTCGGGTGCGAGCGGCTTCCATGATGTGACGGGCGGTGTGTACAAGACCCGGGAACGTATTCACGGTACCGTAGCTGATGTACCATTACTAGCGATTCCAACTTCATGTAGGCGAGTTGCAGCCTACAATCCGAACTGAGCCCAGTTTTAGAGATTTCCTCCACCTCACGGTCTCGGTTCCTACTGTACTGGACATTGTAGCACGTGTGCAGCCCTGGGCGTAAGGGCCATACTGACTTGACGTCATCCCCTCCTTCCTCCCAGTTAATCTGGGCAGTCTGAACAGAGTCCCCGACATTACTCGCTGGCAACAGTTCATAGGGGTTGCGCTCGTTATAGGACTTAACCTGACATCTCACGACACGAGCTGACGACAGCCATGCAGCACCTGTGATAGTCCACCCGAAGTGACGATAAGCTTTCACAAATCTACGACTAACATGTCAAGCCCAGGTAAGGTTCTTCGCGTTGCATCGAATTAAGCCACATGCTCCACCGCTTGTGCGGGTCCCCGTCAATTTCTTTGAGTTTTAATCTTGCGACCGTACTCCCCAGGCGGCACGCTTAACGCGTTAGCTCCGGCACAGAAGGGGTCGAATCCTCCTACACCAAGCGTGCACCGTTTACTGCCAGGACTACAAGGGTATCTAATCCTTTTCGCTACCCTGGCCTTCGTCTCTCAGCGTCAGGTGTCGTCCAGAGTCTCGCCTTCGCCACTAGTGTTCCTCTCGATATCTACGCATTTCACTGCTACACCGAGAATTCCAGACTCCCCTCCGACCCTCTAGGTTGGCAGTATCGGATGCAGTTCCGGGGTTGAGCCCCGGGATTTCACATCTGACTTACCATCCCGCCTACAGACGCTTTACGCCCAGTAAATCCGAACAACGCTTGAGACCTTCGTATTACCGCGGCTGCTGGCACGAAGTTTGCCGTCCCTTCCTCTTCAGGTACTATCAAGACCCACGCCAGTTACTGCGTGAGTAATTACTCCCTGATGACAGGAGTTTACGACCCTAGGGCCTTCATCCTCCACGCGGCGTCGCACCGTCAGACTTTCGTCCATTGCGAATGATTCTCGACTGCTGCCACCCGTAGGTGTCTGGACCGTGTCTCAGTTCCAGTGTGACTGATCGTCCTCTCAGACCAGCTACCCGTCATCGCCTTTGTGAGCTTTTACCTCACCAACTAGCTGATAGGCCGCGAGCCCATCCTGAAGCGACAGCCGAAGCCGCCTTTAATCTTTCGATCACATGGGGTATTAATCTTCCTTTCGGAAGGCTATCCCCCACTTCAGGGCAGGTAACTCACGTGTTACTCACCCGTTCGCCACTAGGAACTTTCAAAGCAAGCTAAGTAAGTTCCCCGTTCGACTTGCATGTCTTATCCACGCCGCCAGCGTTCGTTCTGAGCCAGAATCAAACTCTCCGAATAGAAAATTGATCCCGATCTTAGAAACGCATGGCATTCATTACTGAATTGCTATTGTTCTACTAAAAACGGAAAATTGACAAGTTGCAGCACTTCATTGAAGCGCTACTTCTGCACGAATCTAACCTTGTCGTGCAGCACACAATTTAGCCTTTTCCTTAACACCGAATTCTTCTACTCTCAGGGATGGTCTCGTTCACTCGAAAGTTTGGAGATGGGTTTCCTAAGAATTTGCTTGAAGCACTCGGCTCGATTTTTTAAAAGATCAGTTCTCTGTGAATCACTTGGATTCGGCGAGCCACCCTCTTTCGGGCGGGGTGTGATTCTACGCGGTAATTTGAGAAGGTCAACAGCTTTTACTTAAGTTTTTTCAAAAAGACTGATTCTTCTCATTTTGGCACCCTAACAAATAATTATTACCCCGAAAATTCGATTATCTCTTAGTTATGGGGTCGGTCAAGCGTGGGCAGAGGAAATGGGCCGTCTAGACAGAATTAGACGGCCCCGAAATTAGACGGCTCTCCGTCTCAGTCGTATTCTTACGAAGTTCGGTTATATTGGTTCCCTCTTACGAAGTTCGGTTATATTGGCTCCCTCAACTATGAGAGCTTTTCTTGGCTATCTCCATTCATCTCGCTCCCGCAGTTGCTGCGGTCTGGCCCTTGGCGCCTCGCCTTTGGGAACCGCGTTGCCCACACTGATGTCAACGCTCCTGTTCGTACTCGCGTTTGGCAATTCACATGCAATCACTCAGGAAGCGCCAGCTACTACAGGCGAGGATTCGCCACAGATTCAGGAAACTCGAACTGTCGATCCGATTCCTGCCGCGCCAGTAGTCGTTGATCCCCGTTCAACCCAGTTACGCGATATCAGCCTCGATTTGATTGAAGCTGCGCGCCCATACCGTGAGCTTCTCGCTGACGTCGTAGTGGAAGCATACTCCAACAGTGGCTTTCGCCCGATCTGGAATGGAGACGATCTGCCGGGAGATCTGCACATAGAGCTCTCCAAGGAATTGGCAGATCACGCCTTCCCTCCACTTTTCTCCCTCGATCCCATTCTCCTTTCTACTGAGATCCAGAATCGGAAATGCCCGGTCGACTCTCGAGACCTTTCCTACACCATCGCTCTCCTCGATTCTGGATTGCTTTGCAGAGCCGGCGCGGTCACCCCATCCACCTTGTGGCCCGATTGGAATTATGACGACACGCCGGGTAGCCAAAACCTTTCCTCTCAAAGCCTCGCTGGTGATCTGATTCAGGCTACGGCAATTCGCCCATTCGATGTCCAAAAGGTCATTGCAACACTTGGCCCCAAGAACTGGATCTATCGGGAGCTTCAGAAGCAATATCCGGCCTATCGGAAAGCTATACTGAAACACTCTGGCCTCCCCTCTATCCCTGATCCAGCCACCTCCGGCGTCGCCCGACCTGGCGAAGCGTATCCCTACGCACCCGCGATCGCAGCTCATCTCGCTGACCGTGGCTATTATGAGGAACCCGCCGAAGGCTTTTCTTCGCTATCCCATTTGAGCACGGAACTCACGACCGCACTGATGACCTTTCAACGAGACTGCGGGCTCGATGCTGATGGAATTTTTGGTCCAGCGAGCTGGCGCTTCCTCAATTCGAATGCAGCCGACCGATACCGATCACTCTCAATCAATCTGCATCGGGCTCGCCTTCTGCCAGATGACATGGGCGATCGCTATGCCCTTGTGAATCTTCCCTGCGCAGAGCTCTATCTTTTCGAGAAAGGGGACTTTCACGTGGACACGATGAGAGTCGTGCACGGTAAGGCATCCAAGGAGACTCACCACACACCCGTTTTTCGAGATGTAATGCAGGAGGTTGTGTTCGGCCCCTACTGGAACGTTCCCAAAAGCATCGCCGTGAAAGAAGTATTACCAAAAGCCCAGGCTGACTGGGGCTACTTGAGCCGCAATCGCTACGAAATCGTAAGCGACTTTAATCCTTACAATAAAAACACCCACCGACTTTCCCCGCAGAATCTCGAGCTGGTCGAACAGGGGCGTTTGCTTCTCCGTCAAAAACCAGGGCCATCGAATGCACTGGGCCACGTGAAGTTTCTTTTCCCGAATTCGTTTAATGTCTACATGCACGACACGCCCTCGAGAAACCTCTTTGCTCGTGTCAATCGAGATCTCAGTCATGGATGCATCCGAGTATCGAAACCGGAGCGGCTGGGAGAGTGGGTGCTGCAACCGGAGGGGTGGACGCAAGAATCAGTCAAGGCCGCCATGGAAGGCGACGCGCGGAAGAGTATTGCTCTGAAAGAGGAAATCCCCGTCTACATTGTGTATCTCACTCTGTTCACCCGCCCCACTTCCGGCGGGAAAATCATCCTCGCTCCGGGTCGGGACGTCTATGAAAGGGACCCGATCGATTCGAAGGCGCTTTCCGCAGCGATTCCATGGAATCAGAGCGAGCGAGCGGCCGCTCCTTCCACAGAAGCAGAAAGCTCCTCCCCTGCTCAGGATACCCCGGCCGTTACAGTCCCGTAGGGTGATCGACAAAGTGCCACGGCAAATCAAATTCGCAGGACCACTTTTCAGCGAGAGCTCTTACCCCGAATGTTTCGGTCGCATAATGCCCGCCATAGATCAGATTGACGCCAAGCTCTTCCGCAGCGGTGTAACTCCAGTGAGGCCCCTCTCCTGTGATGAGCGTATCAACACCACAGGCAGCAATTTCCTCGATCTGAGATCCGGCTCCACCAGTGATCACACCAATGTCGCGAATCGTTTCGGGCCCTCCCGGACAGCAATGAGCGGGTGCTCCGGTAGCGGCTTCGACTCGTCGCATTAGATCTTCCCTTCCAACCTCTGCTCTTGCTCTCATCCCCAGTTCAATTCCTTTCCAGGGAAAGAAAGACTCCGACGAGCCTTCGAGATGGAGTGCCTCGAGCAATTTGACGTTATTTCCCAACTCGGGATGCACGTCGAGCGGTATGTGGGCGCTGTAGATTGCCAACCCGTTTTCCATCGCGATCCGAATTTTCCGATAAACAGCACCTCGAATTCTCTGAGCGCCTTGCCAGAACAGGCCGTGGTGAACCACGAGCAAATCAGCGTCCTCCTCACAAGCCGCTTCAATGACGGGGAGACAAGCATCGACTGCCGCTACAATCTTGGAGACTTCTCCTCGATTTTCGAGCTGAAGCCCATTCAGAGCCTGGGGATAGTCCGGTATTTCGTCGAGCTGAAGCCAGGTATCCGCTGCATCGATCAATTTGGTGAGTTTCGCCATGCCTCACCGTATCGCGATCGGATCATAATTTAAAATGGAAAACCGCATATACAGTCGCCTCCAATTCCTCCCAACGCATGCGACGTCCATGTCCATATTCGCCCCAAGGCTCTAAGTAGAAAATTTCTCCTCTATCGGACGTCCATCCTGTAAGGACGGAAGCATGAGAAGGACTTCCTTTGGCACCTCGATGAGGGAGCGCCGCTAATTCTTCGGGGCGGAGCGGTGGCAAAGGAGTATCATTACCCGCTCGAGTATTCTGGGCCACTTTTGCATGGTGATTCTCTCGGACAGCGGAAACTCGTCTCCATACAATGACGGGCAGTCCGGCCCGAATCGACCGTTCCAGCCGACTTCGGTCCAGGGTTGGCGCTACACTCACCCTCATATCCATCTCAGTTGCGACGGCTCGATGCAATCCGACCATGTCGCTTCCACCGGCGCTCCCCGTATTCTTAAACTCTGCTCCTGCAGCTAATGCTTCCGGGCTCGTCTGCATACCAATATAACGACTCACCATCGCGAGAGAGTGGATTCCGCAATACGGAGTCATGCCCTGAGTGAGGACAGGAATCCCTTCGATACGAACCGATCCATCTTCTCCAGCAATCACCGCCTCCTCGAGACGCTCCTCCCGATCTCGTCGGCTCGCTTCCATCCACTCGGGATCAACAAGAGATCGAGGTTCCGCGCCCTCTCTATATATGTGAAGGGAAACTGAATGATCTTCCCTTTCCACAAGACGAAGTACGAAATAATCCCACTCAAATTCCGTGAATTCCGTGTGCAACTCAGGAGTGCGCCCCAAGCCGCCTTTGACGCCTCGACCGCAACCTTCTTCGAGTCGCTCCTCAAGCCCTTCGAGCAAATTTTTCATATGATCTGAAAATTCCTTCCTCCGCGCCTTTCCGGCTTCACGATCGGCCTGTGTCTTCTCGCCACCGAATCGATATCCGAAGAATAACCCTGCATCAATAAAGTGAATCGCGATCTCCTGGGTCCCCGATCCATCCGAATACGCCACCACGGACATGGGCACTTCTCCCATTACGGTTGGATTCGCGGTCATTCGCTTCACCGTGAGATCGGGTAGTGACGCCTCTTCTTTCCAAGGTCCCGAAAATTCTCCGTTCTGCCATTTCCCCAGATCAAGAAACTCTTCAGTAAGATCCGCGTTGAATCGCGAAGTGGCGGGAATGATCGGCACCGCATTCCCATTTCCAAAGAAGCTCGTGGGAATAGCGAAAGCTCCTGTTACCGGTAGAAAGAGAGCTGCGAGAAAGACAAAAAAATTCCTCATAACTAGTTGTTTACCAAATTTCAGCACGCTCGACAGCAGCTTTCAAAGAAAATTCCCCCGTCCATTTCACAACCGGCATGCCGAACCAGCCAATCTCGCCGTATTTAAGTTACGGCGGCAATCCTTCGCAATACCGATTCCATCAAAGGCTCTGCCTCAATTTTCCCCGAGCACTCTCAAAATCCCGTGTTACCGTCCGCGCATGTTACAGGCAGGAATCGTAGGTCTCCCTAACGTCGGAAAATCGACTCTTTTTAACGCTGTCACCCGCACTCGAAATGCGGAGGCGGCGAACTATCCATTCTGCACGATCGATCCGAATCAGGGGGTTGTGACCGTCCCCGATGAGCGACTACAGGTCCTGAGTGACCTGAGCGGGTCGAGCAAACTGATTCCAGCTGCAATCGAATTTGTCGACATCGCTGGACTGGTTGAGGGTGCCTCGGCCGGTGCCGGACTGGGAAACAAATTCCTCGCCAACATTCGGGAGGTTGATTCCATCGTTCAGGTCGTGCGCTGCTTCGAGAATGACGACATCATTCACGAACTGGGTTCGGTCGATCCACTCCGCGATATCGAGATCATCAATTCCGAGCTGATTCTCGCGGACATGGCAATGCTCGAGAAGCGCAAGGAGTCACGCTCGAAAAAAGCGAAAGGTGGCGAGAAAGAAGCGCAGCGCGAAGTCGAACTCGCCGACAAGCTTCTCCCCCACCTCGACGAAGGTAAGCCTGCCCTGACGGCTGAATTAACGGACGACGAAAGAACTCTTATGAACAAAGAGTTCTTTCTGCTTTCCGCTAAGAAAACGATCTTCGCGTGCAACGTTTCCGAAGATGAACTTGGCGACACGCTAGAAAATCCGGATGCTCATCCCCTGGTGAAACAAGTGAAGGACTACGCAGAATCCACGTTCGGTGCGGAGGCAATCGTCATTTCTGCGCGGATCGAAGAAGAAATGGTCGATCTCGAACCAGAAGAGGCCGCTGAGTTTCTCGCCGACATGGGAGTGAAAGATTCCGGCGTTTCCGCGTTGATCAAGGCGGTCTACCATCTCCTCGGACTCCAGACTTATCTGACGACTGGTGAAAAAGAAACGCGAGCCTGGACGATCCGTGCTGGAGACAAAGCGCCCCAGGCGGCAGGTGTCATTC
Source organism: Verrucomicrobiales bacterium (assembly GCA_965657775.1). GTDB lineage: Bacteria > Verrucomicrobiota > Verrucomicrobiia > Verrucomicrobiales > DEV007 > Arctic95D-9. The sequence continues at coordinate 172,083 of CBFHPY010000002.1, read as the reverse complement.
ACGGAGACTTCGAGCGAGGGTTCATCGCAGCGGAAATTGTCCACTATGACGATCTCGTCGAGCTGGGATCCAATGCAAAGGCTCGCGAAGCTGGAAAGCTTCGGATCGAAGGTAAAGACTATGTGATGTGTGATGGCGACGTCGTCGAGTTCCGCTTCAACGTCTAAAAATCGTCTTCTCCTTTCCGGAGAATTTCTTTCTCAAAACGTTTCCGGTGCTTCGTGATCCGGCCGTTCACTCGTTTTCGCCAGAGTCGAAAGCTGGACGGTTTGAGCTCTCGGCGCATCACTTTGATGACCTCCTTTTCGGTGAGTCCAGTTTTCTCCTCGATCTCTTCGAAAGTTGTCCGGTCTTCCCAGGCGAGTCGAATAATTGCGTTTGTCTTCGGGTCCGTCCTCATTCGACGATGTGTTACGCTCCCGATGACTTGCCTGGTTCTCTCACCGCGGGAAAACACCAGTTCCACCTTACCGCGACGACAAGGGAAATCACGATCACGACAATTCCCGAGACCAGGGAGAGAGGCTACAAAGAACCCGGTTCCGGCATCCATTGCATAAGCAGTTCCCGTCAGGGTGAAGAGAGCCATCCCAAGGGCGTCTCGAAAAACGAAAAGCGGTCGGATTCAAGCAATATGGCGGACGAGGAGGCCCGAAAAAATCGCAATCCTGAGAACGATCACGGCGAGAAACTCGCTGATAACGAAATAACGAGTGAAGAATGGCTAAACGCGTCTTCCTCGCCGTGCAAACCGGTAGCCCGTCATACACTTGCGATCCAGCAACTCACTGGCCGGATACATCGCATCGGACAAAGATGAGAATAATCGGATCCTTGGCTTCAGGCAATTTGCTGATTCCAAGCCGACTAGTGCCAACCAGGGCGTAGTCTCCCGGGTGGACCGAGATTTGGGTTGTCGCCTTGGTGGTGTGAAAGCGGGGAAAGTGGACCTTCATTTCGACATCTCCGAGCATGGTAACGGATTCAGCCAACTCATCGGCGATCACAATTTCGGGCGCGAGACTCAAGTCAATCGTTCCATCCTGCCCCAGAACAGGATCCACCTCGAGAGTCGTTCCTACATTTCGCGTCTCAAATGCAGCTCCATTCGGGGGGATCAATTCAACATTCTCTCCATCCGGCTTCACGGAAGCTGTATTGGGAGGATCAAATTCCGTCGCATAAATGAATTCCTCGACGGCTTCCACCTTGGCACGTTGACCGCTGCGAGCGGAAACGACCAGAGTTTCAACGAGAACAGCACTTTCTGTTTCAATCCAGGTCTGAGCTACTTGACGGAGTGGTGTTGCATCCGTCTTGATCGGATTCTCCATGATCCAACCACTGAAGTCCTTCATTTCCACCTCGATGAATTCGCAAATCACCATGATCCCCGGCGTCAGAGGTTTCCCTTCGGCCTGCTTTTTTGCCTCTTCGACGATCCGCTTCGCCATCTTTTCCTCTACCTCTTTCTCAAACTCCTTGATTTTCTCATTCTGAGAATTCCCCAAACTGACGATACCAAGAAGGAGGCACCCTAAAATCGCTTTGCCACAGTGGTTGTTGATCATTCAAAAAAATATAGGGATTTCTCACTTTTCAGACAAAACAAAAAGGCAAATTCGCTTTCCCATTGAACATCGGAGACTCGCTGAAGAGTCTTTTCCCAATTCAGGTGACCAGACCCTGTCAGGTCGAACATCTAACCCTGTTATATTTCTTTTGTTTCCCGAACCGCTTCTCCTGACAGATGCCCGATCCTCTGCCGCCTTCGTGGCAGGCGGGAGCATTGACTTTCCTTTCTCGAACTTTACACTTCCGCCCGCGTCGGTTGCTTTCCTGCCAGGATTATGACTCTGCGCTGCATTCTTCGTTTATGAATACCCCAAGACTCGCTCTTTTCGTAGTTTCTCTCCTCGTGATCCCTATCGTAGGAATCCACCTTACGGCGCAGGATGCTCTTCCATCTGCTCCGACCCTTGCTCCCGGCCCTCTTTCGCCTCCTACCGCTCCTGAGGTAGAGATACCTCCGCCCGAGTCGGTTCAAACCGATATCTCCGAGGTCGATCTCGACGCCATTGTCCGAGTCGAAGTCGAGTCCAAACAACCAAACTTCCGTGTCCCTTGGAATATCGGCGGAATGGGAAGCGGCAACGGCACTGGATTTCTCGTCGGTCCAAATCGGTTCATCACGAACGCCCACGTGGTCAGTAATTCACGTCTCATCTATCTGAAAAAGATGAGCGACCCCAAACCCTATAAGGCCCGGGTCGTGAATGTCGCGCACGACTGTGATCTCGCACTGCTCGAACTAGAGTCACCCGATGAGTTCTCCGCCGCCTTCTCCAATGTGAATCCACTCTTTATAGGGGGAATCCCAAAGTTAAACACAACAGTTGTGGCGATTGGGTATCCCATCGGGGGAGAGCGGATTTCTGTAACGCGTGGAGTCGTTTCTCGAATCGACTTTCGTGCCTACAGCCACTCAGCCGTCGATAACCATCTCAGCATTCAGGTCGATGCTGCGATCAACCCAGGAAACTCGGGTGGTCCAGTATTGCAGAGTAACCAAGTCGTGGGCGTGGCATTCCAGGGTTACTCCGGATCGGTCGCTCAGAATACCGGCTACATGATTCCCGTTCCCGTGATCGAACGTTTTCTCAAAGATGTGGAAGACGGCTCTTATGACCACTACGTCGACATGGCGACAAGCGTTCTCAATATTCTAAACCCGGCCCAACGACGCGCCCTCGGACTCCCAAATGATGGAGTCGGAGTGATGGTCGCGGAAGCTGACGCGGCGGGGTCAGCAGGTGGTATCCTCAAAACCAAAGACGTCCTCCTCTCGATCGATGGCTATGCCATCGCCTCGGATGGCTTCATTGAAATCGAAGGAGAACGTGTCGACCTCAATGAGATCATCGAACGAAAGTTTGCCGGCGACACTGTCGCACTTGAGGTATGGCGGGACGGCCAGCTCGAACAGATCTCCGTCGAGCTGAAGCGTTTCATCCCTTACCTCATTCAGGCCAATCAATACGACAAGCAGCCGAACTTCGTACTCTTTGCCGGCCTGCAGTTCCAACCTCTGGATCGCAACATGATGGCAGCTCACTCGATTTCCGATTTGAACACTCGATACCACTATTCATTTTTTAGTCAGGACGAGATCTACAAGGAACGTCCGCAGGTAGTCGTTCTGACCGAAGTCCTGCCCGATTCAACGAATACCCACCTTCGAAGCTACGTTCATAAAGTCATCGATACGGTTAATGGGAAAAAAGTTCGTCTGTTGCAGGATGTTTATGACGCCCTGTATGGCGAAGCACATGAAGAAGGACAGGAAAATTTCCATGTGATCCGCCTGATCAATGAAGGTCGTCCGCTCGTTCTCAATCGCAAAGACGCCGCTCTTGCCCACGAACGAATCAAGGCGAAATACAACGTTGGCGTGGATCACTTCATCGAAGAACCGGAAATCCTCGAGCTCGAGGGCATTCTGCCTGAAGCGGTCGAAGAGTCAGAAGAAAAGCCCGAAGCAGAACCAGAAAAGAAGCCCAAAGAAAAGAAGGCTGCCTGATTCTCTCTCACCTCGATCCTCATTTTCACTTTTAGATCTATGCGTTTTTTCAGAATCTTTCTCTTCGCTCTCGTTATCGCGACTCAACCCACCGTCAGCTCTGTTCTGGCTCAGGATGTTTCGCCAGAGAACTCGATTGTGCGCGTCAACGCGACGCTGCAGGAATACAACTTCCTTCGCCCTTGGGAAAAGGGAGCCCCCACTCCTCGCCGCGGCCTTGGCGCCGTCCTCGAGGGAAACCGAGTCCTCGTAACCTCGGAAATGGTCGTAAACTCGACCTATCTCGAACTGGAACACCCATCGAGCGGTTCCCGCGTCCCCGCAAAAATCGTGGGGCTCGACTACGAAGCCAACCTCGCCGTTCTCGAACCGGCCAACTCCGATTCACAGGTGTTCGACGGATTGGTTCCTCTCGAACTGGATCTCTCGACCAAAGCCGGAGACGTTCTCAACGTCTGGCAGATCGAGGACAATGGTGACGGTGTTTCCACGGAAGTCGATGTTCTCCGTGTCAGCGTGGGTCGCTACTTCATTCCCGGGTCAGTCTTTCTGCTCTACCAAGTGAAAGGCTCTCTTCAAGCCCGCGTAAACAGCTTCACCCTCCCGGTCGTGAAAGACGGAAAGCTGGTCGGGATGTTGCTGAGCTACTCTTCCAAGGAGCAAACGGCCTCCGTTCTGCCCACTCCGATCATCAAGGCCTTTCTCGACGATCTCGAAGATGACAATTACGATGGATTTCCCAACTTAGGGATCAACATTACTCAAACCCTCGATCAGACTCTTCGCGAATTTGTGGGAATCGACGAGAAAGATGGCGGGGTTTTTATCCGCAGCGTCGCCAAGGGTAGCTCGGGTGAAAATGCCGGGCTCAAAAAAGGTGATGTCATCCTCTCTGTGAATGACAAGCCCATTGATTCCCGCGGCAACTATGTCGACGATCAATACGGCAAGCTCAGCTTTTCCCATCTCGTTCGCGGCGGCGCCGCCGTAGGAGACAAAGTCAAGATGGGACTGATTCGCGATGGAGAACTGACCGAAGTGGAGGTCGAACTCATCCGCAAATCCCCTCAGGATTACCTGATTGACCCCTACATGTTCGATCGAGGTCCCAAGTATGTCATCTTCGGTGGTCTGATCTTCCAGGAACTCACCCTCCCCTATCTTGAAAGCTGGGGCGATGAGTGGAAAACACGTGCACCGTTCAAGCTTGTTCACGCTCAATCCAACCCAGAAAAATGGGAGAAAGAAGGGCGCGATAAACTGGTTTTCCTCAGCAATGTCCTGAAAACACCCAGCACACTCGGATACGAAGGCATTAATTCTGCAGTGATCACCCAAGTGAACGGAAAGACGATTGCGAACATTCGCGAGCTTTCCGAAGCGCTCGCAGCCGTTCCCGAGAATGGAATTCACACCATCGAATTCACCGATTTTCCCAAGGTTATCTACGTTGAAGACAAGGCATCAAACTTTGTGAATCAGCAGCTTCGTCAGTACGGAATTGGGCAACTGCAGCGCCTGGAATAAAGCGTCAACAAAGGAGCATTGACATTTCTAAGTGAGAACGTATCGTGCCGCCCCCCAAAAGAGCGGAGCGAGATCCCATCCTCCACTCATTTGGGCTTTTCTGCAATTTTCACAGGATCACTCCTGAAAGCGACACGACGAAGAGCAGAAAACTTTCCACGAACCTTTTTTAACCGGAAAACAGATGAAACGGACCTATCAACCCTCAAAGCGGACGCGCAGGCGTCAGCACGGATTTCGCGCTCGCATGGCTACCAAAGCCGGTCGCGACCTCATCAAGCGTCGTCGCCAGAAGGGACGCAAGCGTCTTGTTCCTAAAGGCGCCGAGATTCCCTACAAGCGTCACACCGTCCAGCACGGTAAGTAAGGGGCTCTTCTCATGTAGAGACATGTGATCGCGGGGTTCCGGCCACGTGACGCTGTTACTCTGGATAGGGCTTTCATCATGAAATTTCCGCGCACACGGCGAATCACTCGCCGCGCGGATTTTCAGCGGGTCAAGACCAAGGGAGAGTCGCTTAGCGGGCGTTTTCTCGTTCTCGGATATCTTCGAGACGAGAGTCTCTCCGAATCCTGTAAACTGGGTCTCATCACCACAAAACGTCTTGGGAACGCTGTGATTCGCAATCGGGTTCGACGCCGGTTACGAGGAATCGTCCAGAAAATCGGAGAACGATTTGAAGCCGGCACCTGGATCGTCTTGATCGCACGCCATTCCGCGGCCAACGCCACTTCGGAACAACTCGAAAAGGAATGGAAATGGTTAATGCACCGGGCAGATTTGATGCTCCCACGCGAAGAGAACCCATGAAAACAGTTCTCATTCTCCTCGTTCGTTTCTACCAGGTGGCCATTTCTGGACCCCTCCATTTTCTCTGTGGTCCCGGCAGTGGATGCCGATTTACCCCGACCTGCTCCCAATATTTTATCGACGCTGTCGTTGCGAACGGAGCCTTCCGAGGCAGCTTCCAGGGGCTCTATCGTATCCTTCGCTGCAACCCGTGGGGTGGACACGGACATGACCAGCCTCCGGGGTGGGAAGAATATGTGGCAAAACACCCTGAGGCCGCTTATGTAGGCCGTCGTTCGTGCCCTACGATCGAAAACTCCAAAGAATCGTAAATCTGAAAGGACCCCTGCTATCTTGAAAAACATGGATCGAACCTCGTGGATTGGCGTTCTCGCCTGTCTGGCTCTGCTTTTTGGATGGGGCTGGTGGAATGCCAAGGAAGCCGCCAAACGTGCTGATGCGTTGAAAAAGAATCCGCCTGTCGTGGCTCCAGTTGAGGACCCCACTGTCGATCCCACAACCCAGGATCCGACAACGGATCCAAGCGCGGTCACGACGACAGCAGAGCCGATCAATGAGAAGACTGCGGTTCTAGAGACCGATACCCTCTCGCTGGAGTTGACCAGCCGAGGCGCTGGAATCTCACTGGCCAGGCTCAAGGAGCACAAGCGCGAGATAGATGGTGAGGAACTGATTACGATCAACGAGAACGCAACTCATGGAATCGGTGCGATTTCACGCGGCCCAGGAAAATTCGATACCACCAACTGGGAACTGACATCTTCCACTCCGACTTCGGTGACTCTCTCGACCAAAACGCAGGAAGGGTTTGAGCTGACGAAAACCTTTCGTATCGATGAAGAATCTCCGGATCCTTATGTCGTAACAATGGATCTTCGGATTTTGAACGGGGCCCAGACACCGCTCCTTCTTGAAAATCGCTACCTCTACACCGGATCAGCAGCACCCCTCCACCTCAATGAGTGGTCCATGCAGATCGGAATGTTTTGGATGGAAGGATCGGGCGATTTTGAGTACAAAACAGTCGATCACTACGGAGGAAAAAAAATTCTCGGTATCTTTGGAAAGAATGAGATTCCTTCCGACAAGTTCTCTCTCCCCATGCTGAACTGGGCGGGTGTGAACGACCAGTTTTTTGCCACGATCATAACGCCTCGTGAGCCCTACGAGGCAGAGCTTTGGGGAAGCCGGTTTCCTGTAGTCGTAGAGGACAACGAGGCGGCTTCAGTGAAAAAGCGCATGTTCGCCGCGGAGGCAGCAATCAGTCTGCCTGGATTCTCTCTCAATCCCGGAGACTCTCGGACCCTGACCTACGACCTTTATCTTGGACCCAAGGAATTCTCCCGCCTCGAGGCTCTCGGCGACGAGAAAAAGAATGTCATGCACTATGACGAAATCCCCATTTTCGGCTGGCTTTTCGGCTGGGCAATCAAGCCCCTTGCCTCTTGGCTCATCATGGGACTTGTCTTCCTTGAAGGAACGATCGGGAACTTCGGACTCGCAATCATTCTCATCACGATCCTGATTCGACTCATCATCTGGCCTGTCTACGCCAAATCGGCCCGCTCGATGAAGCGCATGTCGAAGCTGACTCCGATGATGAAGGAACTCAAGGAGAAGCACGCTGACGACCCCACCAAGCTCAACGAAGAGACGATGAAGTTGTATCGGACCTACAACATCAACCCCCTCGGTGGATGCCTTCCGATGTTTATTCAACTTCCTGTATTCCTCGCTTTCTACCGGATGCTCTGGAGTGCGGTTGAACTTCGTCACGAGTCCTTTCTCTGGGTCGATGACCTGGCCATGCCAGACACATTGTTCATGATTCCCGGGCTGGATATCCCGTTCAATCTGCTTCCTATCCTCATGGGACTGACAAGCTTTATTCAGATCGCGATCACTCCGAAAACGGGCGACAAGACGCAGCAGATGATTTTCATGCTGATGCCTCTGATCTTCCTTGTGATCTGTTATAACTTCGCCGCGGCCCTTTCCCTCTACTGGACGACCTCCAATTCGTTCTCGATCCTCCAGACCTGGTTGATGAACAAAATGCCGGAGCCTGAGCTGAAAAAGCGGGCCAGCAACGGAAAGAAATCCTTCATGCAACGCATGCAGGACCAGGCGGAAGCCGCCCAGAAAGCGAAAGCTTCCGGTGGTGGTGGTGGCGGCGTGACGAGCAAGGATCGCACACGTATGCCGGGTGAAAAGGGAGACCGGCACACTAAAGGCAAGAAGAAGCGCCGTTAATCCTCATTCCAAACCTGATTGAATTGATATGGACCCACTGGAAACTGGACGCGAGGTGCTCGATACCATCCTTGGATATCTAGGCTTTGCCGTCACCGTGGAGATGGATCGCGAGTCGAACAGTCTTCAGGTAGCAACTACCAGCGATGCCAAACTCCTGATTGGAGGTCACGGGGAAGGTCTTGAGGAGATTCAATACCTTGTAAACCGCATCGTTCAGGATCGACTCGAACGTGCGCCCAAAATCAAGGTCGACATCGACAGCTATCGCGCCGCTCGCGACTACGAAATGGTCGAAGAAGCGGAAAGCGCTGCCCAACGAGTCATCGCTTCCGGTGCTCCGTTGAAGCTCACACCGATGAACTCCTACCAACGGCGCCTCGTTCATAACCATTTCAAGGATCATCCAACGATCAAGACCTGGAGCCCGAGCGATTCAGCCCGCCTCAAGCGAATCACTCTTTCGCTGAAAGACGGCGGAAAGGACTCATGAAACACTGATTTGACGTTGATTTCCCCACAATTTCATTGCTTTTTTTTAAAACTGTGCTAACCGCACTGTCTGCTCGCATTAATCCGTGAACAGACAAACCCATCAAAATCCCTAACGATTGCTCCCAAGAATTGACCCATGTCCGAAAACGCAGATAAGATTGTAGCGTTTCCAGGTCCGGGGAATGAGGCGAAAACGCCTCCAGCAAGCGGAAAAGGATCGATTACTATGAGAAGTGACCTAGTCGTAGAGGCATCCAAGATTATCCCGGAACCCCCAGTTTTGATCAATTTGGTCTCAGCTCGGGTCAAGCAATTGAACCTGGGACGCTCTCCTCTCATACAGGCCGATCATCGTATGGGTGCTGCCGACATCGCTCTCACCGAAATCATCGAGGGCAAGATCGGCGTCGATGAAGAGTCCGAAGAGTAAGCCAGTTGTCACTGGTTTACCTCATGAGCTTCGGTCGTCCGGAGTTCTCCCCTGCAACGCAAGATGACCCCTTGCGTTGCCGCTTCGCGTAACGAAGTTAACTGGTTTCCCTATTTAATCGGATCCGAGTTTGCCAAGCATGTTCGAAGTCAACGCAGAATTCAGTCCCCAAGGCGATCAGGAGCAAGCGATTGCAAAACTGACGAATTCGCTTCTCGCGGGGAATGATCATCAGACCCTGCTGGGTGTCACGGGTTCTGGAAAAACATTCACCGTAGCCAACGTGATTGCTGCGATCGGCAAACCGACGCTGATCATGTCTCACAACAAGACGCTCGCGGCACAGCTCTACAGCGAGTTCAAAGCTTTCTTCCCCCACAATGCTGTCGAGTATTTCGTCTCCTATTTCGACTACTACCAGCCGGAAGCCTACATCCCGCGAACAGACACCTACATTGAGAAAGATTCGTCGATCAATGACGAAATCGAGCGGCTCCGACTCTCAACGATGAGCTCACTGCTCACGCGAAAAGACGTCATCGTCGTGGCATCAGTCTCCTGCATATACGGTCTCGGATCGCCGGAAGACTACGAGGGAATGATGATCCCGGTCCGAGTCGGGCAGAACATGGATCGGGACGACTTTCTACAGCAACTTGTTGGAATTCTCTATGAGAGAAACGACATCGAGTTTGTCCGAGGGCGTTTCCGGGTCCGTGGCGATGTGGTCGAGGTCTATCCGGCTTATCTCCAGGACGAAGCGATTCGAGTCGAATTTTTCGGAGATGAAATCGACCGCGTCACTGTATTCGATCCTCTTACCGGAAACTCCACCTCCCAGGTCGATGGTTTCACTTTTTATCCCGCGAAGCAATTTGTGACCCCTAAGGACAAAATGAATCGGGCGATCAAAAACATCCGGGTTGAGCTGAAAGAGCGCATCGAATACTTCGAAAAAAATCAGCAGTTTCTCGAGGCCCAACGAATCAAACAGCGGACAGAGTATGACATCGAGATGATGCAGGAAATGGGTTTCTGTCAGGGAATTGAGAATTATTCTCGTCATCTCACAGATCGCCCGACGGGAACCAAACCAGGGACCTTGCTCGATTTCTTTCCCGACAACTTCCTCACGGTGATTGATGAATCGCACGTCAGCGTTCCACAGATCGGTGGAATGTATGAAGGCGACCGCTCCAGGAAAACAACGCTCGTCGATTTCGGATTCAGGCTCCCAAGCGCCCTCGACAACCGTCCCCTGAAGTTCGACGAGTACATGAAGGATACCGGACAACGCCTCTACGTGAGTGCGACTCCGGCAAAATTTGAGATACAGAACTCTGTGACAGGGAACAAGGGCTACATTCCCCACCAGCGAAAAAAGATTGGTCAGGAAGAACTCACTCCCGAGCGCCTCCCTCGCATTTCAGGCTCCAAGCAACCGATCAGCTCCTTTGATCCAGGAAAGAAAGGAACCGATCTCATTGTGGAGCAGATCATTCGCCCGACCGGTCTCATTGATCCCATTCTCACTCTGCGCCCGCTCAAAGGGCAGATCGATGAGACGATCGAGCTATGTCGCCAGAGAATTGAGAAAGACGAGCGCGTCCTCGTCACGACCCTCACTAAAAGAACGGCGGAGGACCTGACCGATTATTTGAGAAACGTCGGTCTCCGTGTCCGCTACATTCACGCCGATGTTGATGCAATTGAGCGAGTTGAAATACTCCGTAGCCTTCGTGCTGCCGAATTCGATATTCTCGTTGGGATTAACCTTCTTCGGGAGGGGCTCGACCTACCGGAAGTGAGCCTCGTCTGCATTCTCGACGCGGACAAGGAAGGCTTCCTCCGGAGCGAGACCAGCCTCATTCAGACAGTAGGCCGAGCCGCGCGACATGTGAACGGGGAAGCGGTTCTCTTTGCGGACAACATTACCGACTCGATCCAGAAACTGATAAATATCACGGAGTATCGCCGACGCGTTCAAACGGAGCACAACGAAAAACATGGGATCACTCCAACAAGCACGAAACGGAGTGACCAGAATAGTCTGCGGATGTTCGTTAAAGGCAAGGAGGTCGAAAATTCTCTCGTCGCCGATTCGGGAGAAGACGTCGATACCCTGACTGTGATTCGGGAACTCGAAGAAGAAATGCAGGAAGCCGCCGGAAAACTGGAGTTCGAACGCGCCGCTTTGATTCGAGATCAGATCAACAAGCTGAAGAAAGAATCGGGAGACAAGCCTCTCCCGGTCAAACGCAAGCGGGTCAAATACTGACTCAAAAGGGTCAGGTCACCGACCAGACCCGATCCGATCGCGGAATCCAACCCTGCCGGGTCTTCGACCCTACCCTGTTGCTTTCTGCAACACTTCCCACCCCACCCACATCAGTCCTAGATCGATGATCATGTGGCTGACCCACGGACCAAGGAGACTGTTGTAGCGATGGAAAATCCAGCTCCAGACCATCCCTCCGATGGCGACACAGGCTCCAAGAAAGAAGGCCCAACCGAGCGGGAAGAATTGATTCAAAATTACCACGTGGTGAGAAGCAAAGCCAATTCCCGCAACAAGGTTGGCCGCTCCGAAGCCCATGATCTGTCGGCCTTGCCCAAACGCAAACCAACGCCAGTAGAACTCCTCAAGAGCGGCATGGGCAAACGAGATGAAGAGGGCGAACCAGATAAAGTGCTCCGCGACGCCAAGCTTCTCGATAAATGCCACAATATTCTCTGAATTGTCGTCAACGACGGCTCCGAGCGGTGTCCCTTTGATCAGGAAGACGAGGAGCCCGACAATAGCAACGCCGAAAAGCGTTCCGGGAATGAGGGATTTTTTGTGCTCGCGAGGCCCGGGACGATAGATCCCTTTCTCCCTTAGAAGCGCGAACACAGCAACAAAAGGCCAGAGCAGAAGAAAGAACTTCACCCCCGAATAGAAGGCATTCCCAAATGGAGTTCCCGGGAAAAAGACCGCGTAAAACAGCGATGCAATACAGGGGATGAAGAGAGCGATCACAAAGACAGTAATGCGCATTTTTCGTTTTGGATCAGGGGCTATTTCGTTCACGTAATCAAACTCGGCGTGGAGCCAGATCCTTCAAATCGTAATTTCCGATCTTGTGATCGACTGAATCAATGCCATTATTCGAGTTCACTTAAACTCTTAAGATTTCTTAACTAAACATCCGAATTCATGGCTATCGTGGCAACCAATCTCAAGCGCGGACAGTGCATTAACTACAAGGGCGAAATCGGAGTCGTTCTCGGGCTTGAACACAGGACGCCCGGGAAAGGAAATGCTCTCATCATGGCGACGATCCGCTCCTTCAACTCGGGAAAGACTAAGGACATCCGATTTGCTTCCAGTGACAAGGTCGAGATCGTTCAGTCTGACCGTCAGAAACTCGAATTCAGTTATCAGGATCAGACAGGGTATCACTTCATGGATACAACAACCTATGACACGCTCACGTTTCAGGACGAATTCGTCGAAGACGTAAAGGAACTGCTGATCGACGGACTCGAAGTTGAAATTCTCTTTGTCGATGGGAAAGCCGTGACTCTCGAACTGCCGTCGAACATCGAGCTCGAAGTCAAAGAATCAGCTCCAGGCGTTAAAGGCGACACCGCTACAGCCGCGACGAAAGAAGCCGTTCTCGAAACAGGTCTTCGCATCCAGGTTCCCCTCTTTGTAGGCCCTGGTGATAAGATCAAGGTCAGTAGCGAAGACAAGAAATACGTCGGACGCGCCTGATCCCAAGATCCGTTCCCGCTCTATCCCCCGGCAGTCGTGCCTCAGAAAAAACCGCCGAATCGCCGTTCGAAGACACGGAAGAGCTCGCCCCAGCAAGGTCTTGCCGCCTTTGCTCCCGATTCAGCGGCATCGAGTCTGCTTCATTCTTCTGAAGCCTCCATACGGATCCTAAAATTCTCGGCGGGGATCGTGATGCTCCCGCTTTGCTGGATCGTGTTGGAGACATTCCTCGTCCTTCTCCGAGCCGACACCTTTGTCGGCAACTACTGGAAAACGCCGGAGTTTCTTTCCTTCGGTGCCGGCAGCCTGATCTGGCTTGGGCTCTTCTTCTTTGCTCGCTGCCGTCCCATGATGTGGCTCTACGTCGCGGGACATGAGCTGACGCACGCTCTCTTCGTTCTGCTCTGTCGAGGTCGAGTTTCCAAGATTCACATCTCTTCAGAAGGTGGGCATGTCCTCACCAATCGAAATAATTTCCTGATCTCACTCTCGCCCTACCTCTTTCCGTTCTACTCCGTGGTGGTGGTCCTACTCTGGACCATTGCAACTTGGGTGTTCCGAGATCGCTACCAACTCGATCCCATCTGGCTCTACGGGCTACTTGGATTCACCTGGATGTTTCACCTCAGTTTCACCCTCTGGATGGTGAGACACGAGCAACCCGATGTGGATCAGAACGGTAAACTGTTTTCTTTCACCCTGATCTTTCTCGCGAACCTCTTTCTCCTCTGCGCGCTTCTGATTCTCGCCTCCCCTACCGCGACGTTTCACGGTTTTGGAGTCTCGATCTGGGAAAACGGGCGCAGCTTCCTCGATCGGCTCGCTGAATCAGCGATCGAGTTATTCCGCCCTCGTTCCTTTTGATTTGGGTGGAGCAGGAGTCGCTTCCGGAGTCTCGACAACTCCACCTCCGCCAAACGGATCCTCGGATGGCTTCCCCGCGGCGGCCCCAGGTTTTGAAGGGCTCGCAGGCTCCTCTTCTGGTAACCCTGCCGGTGATGTCTCTTTCTTGCTGATATCGAGAAGGAGAGCAAATGCTTCGCGATAGCGAGGGGAATCGGCCAGGGCATCGAGAACATACTTCCGAGCAGTCTCAGGATTTCCTTCCTGATGAAGAGACGCGAGTCGATAGCGGACCTCGGATGGGTTGACCGGATCAAGTTTGAGAGTTTTCTCGAAAGAGGTGACCGCTTCGCCGGTCTCCTTTCGAGCCTGATGGGCACAACCACGGCAATAGTGAAAGCGCTCATAAAAGGGATTAATCGCTTTCCCACGCTTCGCATTAGCTACGACGCCGTCCCAAACCTTCTCTTCGAATTCGACCTCCATAAGGCGCGCGTAGGCGGAATAGGCTTCGGCCGATCTTTCAGCGAGCCTTTCGAGAACGGCAATTTCCCGGTCGGAGTCTCCCAGCTCTCTCCACGCCCGGGCCTCGAGAGCATATCCGTTACCGCTCCCGGTGAAATCAGGAATCAATTCGATCAGTTTTTCCGCAGACTCCGCCGCGTCTTTCCATTTAGCCTGGTCGAGCAACCGGTAGGTATGCGTCTGGCGTGCCCAGAAATTGGTAGGATTCCGCTTCAGGTATAATTGCACTGCGATCGGGCTCACCGGATTCACCTCCTCGGGCTCTGGTTTGGTCCAGTCCACCCCCGGCCCGTAGTTCTCAGCCAGATCAAAAGCGTATTCAGCAAATGCGATTTCCAGCTCCGGCATCGTCACGGTGTGCTTGGCAATCGCATCATTGATCATTACTCCTTCCCCGAGATTGCTGAGGATACCGCGCAACGCTTCGATCCCGTAGTTATCGACGAGGAATTCCACAATGAGCATCGACTGGTAGTAGGCAAACATGATGTCCTGCCCGCTTTCCGCCTGAAAGAATGCCTGGCTCATTTCGGAGATCATCGTGAGTGCGTTCCCTTCGAGGATCATTTCTCGATAGGTCGGACTCATCTTCTGCCCCCAGTTCGCTTCTTTCTGAATTTCCTCGTAAACGGAGATTCCTTCACTGAGCCAGCGAGGCATTTTGTTTTTCGTAGCTGTCAGAGTGATCACGTGACAATACTCATGCCAAAGGGTGGCCTCCCAGTTATTCTTCCCTGCGGTAACGCTTCCAGGGCTGTTCATCGTCACCACCGAACCAAAGCAGACCCCGAGAAGCCCTTCGCCGCCGAGTGAGCCAAAAGAGCGAATCGCAAAATCCTGCTGATTGGGATAGAACTCCACCAAGGTCGGCTCCTCGATCGTGAGTCCATACTTCTCGCCGAGAACCTGATCGGCTTCGGTTAAAATCTCGAGAACCCGGTCTCCATAGATCTCTGCCTCCTCGGGCGGCATCCGAATGATGAAATCGGCGCTCTCAATCGACGCAAAACTCTCGATTTCTTCCTTAAGAATCTCGAGGTTATATGCGAGAAGATTGTATTCATCCGCTTCTGCGACCTCACTGGCAAGGGGCCACGCTTCGTCGACATGTCCGAGACGAAGATAGTCGAGAGCGAGCTGGAGCTTTGCGGGCAGGTAACCTGGATTCATCTCGAGAGCCCGCTTCTGACTTTCTGCGCCTTCCTCATATCGATACTTTCGAGAAAGCACTCGCCCGATCAGGTGATCGATTTCCGGATTGTCTTTCCAGACCGAAAGAGCCTTCTCGCGATAGCTCAAAAAGGTTTCGTGATCATTTTCCTCCAACTCTGCCAGCACCGCCCGATAGGCAGCCGCTTCGGGATGACGAGGATTCAAAGCCTCAACCAGATCGAGGGCTCTTTTCGCTTCTTCGTATTTCTCGAAATTGATCGCAAACTCAGCCTGGAGAAGAAGAGCCCCAAAATGGAGAGGGACCTCTTCGAGCACTTGTCCGAGATACTCCATCCCGGCCGATCGATCGCTGGGAAGAAGCGCCCGGCTCAATCCAAAAAGCACGGCAGTATGAGTCGGTGCAAGACGATACGCTTCCTGGAATTCTTTGGCAGCTCGACCCATGTCATCTTTCTCTAGAGCCAATTCACCGGAGAAGAGATAGGCCTCGAGCAGCCCGGGGGGCACAATCTCGCCCTTTGCTTCAAACCCTTTTGCAACATCGAAGTATTGCTTGAGAACGGTGGAAGGATCTGCACCCAGCACGAGAGCGGCGCGGCCAAGAAAAACGTAGTCCTCTGCAGTTCGTTCCTTCTTCGGGACGGCAGCTGCGGCTGTATTGATCTTGTCAAAAATCCCCTCTGCTTCCTCGGTGAGTCCCATCGAAGTGAAAAGAGAATGAGCCTCAAGGAGGGCTCCCAGCGACTCAGGAAACCGCTCCGTCGTTGCCTTCGCCTCTTCAACTGCAGCGTCGTACTGACCGAGGTTTGCCAGAGCCTGAAAACGAAGGGTGCGCCATTCCCAAGATGGTTGCCCACGACGAAGGGCGTAATCGGTGAACTGGATCACGATGTCGTATCGCCCACGCTCAAAAATCTCCCGAGCTTTCGGGATGTTATCCTCGTCGTAGTAGCGTTTGTAATCTGCCTGTCCGAAAACATCCGCGGTAACAATCCCCAAGCAAAAACAGGAAACGAGAACCACTCTCCACTTCGTCTTCGACGTTCTTCGAGCAGGATCTTTCGTTCGCATTCCCTACGAAAGCGGAGTTTCGCCGATCGGTAAAGGACGCGAAGGCGATAAAAAATATTCATCCGATGAATTCCTCTCACCTTGCAAATGGCATCGCTACCGTCTTTGATGAGCAAGAATCTATTGTGAGCGAATCAAAGACAGAACCAGAGCCGGATTCGGCCGAGCAATCCTTGGAACCGGAACCGTCTTCCACCGAAAGCCCGAATAGCGAACCCGCGTCATCGGAGAGTCCGCCTGAAGAGACCCCTCCAACTACTTCAGGTGAGAGCGATGGCGGTGAAGTTCAGCCACTCGACCTTGAACATCTCTACAAGGTGGAGCTCGACGTGTTTGAGGGCCCCATGGACCTTCTGCTCTACCTGATTAAGAAAGACGAGATTGATATCTACGATATCCCGATCGAAGGCATCACGAAGCAATACATGGCGTATCTTGAAACCCTCAAGATGCTCAACATCGGTCTCGCGGGTGAGTTCCTCGTAATGGCCGCCAATCTTTGCTACATCAAAAGCCGGATGATGCTGCCCAAGCACGTTCAACCACCGGAAGAGGATGCCGACGAGGAAGATCCACGCTGGGATCTGATTCGACAGCTCATTGAATACAAAAAATTCAAGGAAGCCGCGAAACATTTGGGAGTTCAGGAAGAAAAGCAACAAGATCACTTCCAGAGGGTTCCCGAAAAGATCGAAAGTGATCAGGACGAGAAACGACCACTCTCCGAAGACGTCGGGATCTTTGATCTCATCAAGGCGTTTCAGAACATTCTCGACCGCTTCCAAGATGAAGGTCTCGGTGAAATCGTTGATGATCACTACACCGTCAGCGACAAGATTGATCAGCTTCTTTCCTCCATTGAACCTGGGGGATCGATCCGGTTTTCCTCCCTCTTTGAGGGCGCTACAAGCAAACACGAAATGATTGTCACCTTTCTTGCTGTTCTCGAACTAATGAAGCTGAACTACTTCCGAGTCCGGCAGGAAGTCCTTCTTGGGGACATCGAACTCCAACGAAACGAGTTCTGACCCTCAGAATCCGCTTTTCTTTTCTTCGTTTCACGCCAGCTTACCGACTCCCAATACGTCCCCTCCCATGGAGCTTGTCCAGATCATTGAGGCACTCATTTTCGCCGCCCCTGAACCCGTCACTTCCGCAGAGATTGCGAAGACAGTTCGTCGTGCGGCAGGGGAAAGCGAAATCCCCGAAATTCGCGAGTGGGATAACATTTCCACCAAGAAGATCGAAACTGAGATCGCAAACCTCGGAGAGCGACTTGCTACGACGAGGCACGCAATTGAGCTTCAGGAAGGACCGAACGGATGGCGATTCGTGACGAGAGCGGAATACGCGCAATGGGTTCGCGCCCTGCTTCCCGAAATGCGTCCGGAAAAGCTGAGTCCGGCAGCACTCGAAACCCTTGCTCTGATCGCCTATCGGCAGCCCATCACGAAAGCCGACATCGAAGCCGTTCGAGGAGTCTCCGTCGATGGGCAGATTCACAAGCTGATCGATCGCGGACTCGTGATCGTCGGAGGTCGCGCTGATCTTCCAGGACGCCCCATGCTCTACGAGACCACGGAAGAGTTCATGGAGCACTTCGGGGTCAAAGATCTGGAGGACCTTCCCAACTCAGAAGAGCTGCGCACAGTCGAATTGCCCACCACCGAGACCGAGACCGAGACCGAGACCGAGACCGAGACCGAGGAGCAGGAGCAGGAGCAGGAGCAGGAGCAGGAGCAGGAGCAAAACGAAGGTGACGATCTCGCCGATACAGACGAAACTGAAAATATTTCCCCGATCGAATCATGAGCCTCGAAGATCACCGCCAGAAAATCGATTCGATCGATACGGACATTATTCGCCTCCTCAACGAGCGCGCCAACATTGTCCACGAGATCGGGGTGATCAAGAAGGAGAATGGACTCGAGATCTATGCGCCTGAACGAGAAGAAAAACTTCTTCGCAGTCTCGTAGCTAAGGGAGCAGGAGGACGGCTTCCCGAAAACTCGATCCGCGCGATCTATCGCGAGGTCATGTCGGCCGCCCTCGCCTTGGAAGAAGACCTGAAAATCGCCTACCTCGGCCCTGCCGGGACATGGACCCATCAGGCAGCGATTGGCAAATTTGGACGTAGCGTCAAATATCTCCCTCAGCCGAGTTTTGCCGACGTTTTTGATCAGGTCGAACGCCGCATTGCCGACTACGGCGTCGTCCCGATTGAAAACTCAACCGAAGGGGCGGTCACTCACACGCTCGACCTTTTCGCCGATTCTCCATTAAAGATATACGGTCAGGTCATGATGCCGATTGAGAACAATCTCATGGCGAACTGCGCCCGCGAAGAAATTCAGAGCATCTACAGCCACCCCCAGATCATCGCGCAATGTCGATCCTGGCTCGGCGCTAACTTTCACCAAATTCAACCGGTCGAAAAATCGAGCTCTGCGGCAGCTGCCGAAGTCGCCACCAAAGAACCCAACGCTGCTGTTCTCGGTGGCGAGCTTCTTTCCGAAATGTATGGGCTGAAAATTCTTGAGCAGTCGATTCAGGACATCGCTCACAACACAACACGGTTTCTTGTCATCAGTCACAAGACATGCCCCCCGACCGGGAATGATCGGTCGTCAGTCATGTTCTCCGTTCGTGACGAGCCAGGCTCTCTTCACAAGGCTCTCGAGCCCTTCGAAAAGTTTTCGATCAACATGTCCAAGATCGAAAGCCGCCCTTCCAAGAAACGCGCCTGGGAATACTACTTCTTTGTCGATCTCGCCGGACATTGCGAAGACGAAGACTTCGCTTCTGTTATCCGACAATTGGAGAAGCACTGCTCATTCGTGAAAGTGCTGGGAAGCTACCCCGCGTAAGCCGACGAAGCCGCCTCGCCCTCTTCCTATCACTCTTTTTCCTGAGCAGAAAAGGAATACTTCAATTCGAGTCCTCAATGACTTGAAGGTGCTCAGGCGGGGTTTGCCTGAGCAGCGGAAAGTGCGGTGAAAAATTCCATCGCGAACAGAAACGCCGTGCCCGCGACAATGTGTCAGTATAGAGGGATCATTGGTCCGGAATTTCCCTCAAAATCCCACGCAGCCGAAGTTGCCCGGACGACGGGAATACAGAGCAGAAGAATCCACCATCGCCGAATGAAAATCGTCTCGTCGTGAAACGCTTCCTCCGGGAGGCAGTCAGGATCCTCCATAAAGGCTACCATGGAGAGAATGGCCGCAACCATTGCGCACATCTGCAACAGCCCAATAACGGCGATAGCAGGAACAAACGGAACCCTCATCCCGCCAGGCCATCGAATTCCTCCGAAAAAGAAAAGGAGGAGGAAAACGAAATAGACTGAGAAGAACGGGACTACTCGCCCTTTTCCCGGTCAATCCGGATCACATACTCGCCTTCACGCTGAAGGTTGAGCCGATCTCGAGCGATTGATTCGAGATACTCTTTGTCGGTCTTGAGCAAACGATGCTCTTGCCGAAGACGAACGACTTGCTCATTTTTGTCGGCTTGAATCTGCGTGAGGCGATTGGCCTCTGCCTTGAGTTCAGACTGGCGATCGAGTTCTGGCCCGAACAGCTTGTAGACGGCAAGAAGAAGAAGGAGGTAGATCACTACCTCCATTCCTCGCGACATGCGTTGCCAGAACATCAAGCGCGGCTTCTCTTCCTCCCCTTTAAGTTGGAGAGGAAGTTCGGGACGATCTTGAAATTCCGTGTCACGCATGATTTGAGAGAGCCCCTTGAGCGGGGCGGGCTTGTTAGACGCGCATCTTGCCGCCGTAGATCGCATCATCTCCCAACTCTTCCTCGATACGGAGGAGCTGGTTGTATTTAGCGATCCGGTCAGAACGACTCAACGATCCAGTTTTAATTTGTCCGGCATTGGTTGCCACCGCGATGTCAGCGATCGTACTGTCCTCGGTCTCGCCGGAACGGTGACTGATCACGCTGGTATAGCGGTTTTCCTTTGCCAGTTCAACGGCATCGAAAGTTTCGGTGAGAGAACCAATTTGGTTCACCTTTACGAGGATGGAGTTGGCAACGCCGAGATCGATTCCCTTCTGGAGGAAGTCGGTGTTGGTCACGAAAAGATCGTCTCCCACAAGCTGTGTCTTGTCGCCCATCTTATCGGTGATGACCTTCCAGCCATCCCAGTCATTCTCGTCACAACCATCCTCAATCGAGATGATGGGATAGCGGGACTGGAGATCGAGGTAGTAATCAACGAGCTCCTCAGCAGACTTCTCGGAGTTGTCTGACTTGTGAAACACATACTTGGCTTTTTCCTTGTCGAAAAATTCGGATGAAGCGACATCAAGTGCGACGAAGATCTCTTCACCGAACTTGTATCCCGCCTTGTCTACCGCCTGCTCGATTACCTTGAGGGCATCGTCTGCAGAATCGAGATTCGGAGCAAAACCACCTTCGTCACCCACTGCCGTGGAAAGACCGCGGTCCTTGAGAACTTTCTTCAACGCGTGAAAAATTTCGGCACCCTGACGAAGTGCTTCACGGAAACTCGGAGCGCCCTTAGGAACGATCATGAATTCTTGGAAGTCGATCGGAGCGTCCGAGTGGGAACCGCCGTTGATGATATTCATCATTGGAACAGGAAGCACCTTGGCATTCGGTCCACCGAGATACTTGTAAAGCGGAAGTCCCAACTGATTGGCAGCTGCGTGAGCGGTCGCGAGAGAAACTCCCAGGATGGCGTTCGCTCCGAGCTCTTTCTTGTTTGCGGTTCCATCGAGATCAAACATTGTCTTATCGACAACGGTCTGCTCAGTGGCGTCGATTCCGATTAACTCAGCCGAGATCTTCTCATTCACGGCTTCAACCGCTTTGAGAACACCTTTTCCAAGATAGCGGGAGTGATCTCCATCACGGAGCTCCCAGGCTTCGTGTTCTCCAGTGCTGGCTCCACTGGGGACTGCAGCACGCCCAATGGCTCCGCCTTCCAGTTCCACATCGACTTCTACGGTCGGATTTCCTCGGGAATCCACAATTTCGCGGCCCCTTACATTAATGATCGTCGTTTCAAGCATGACTGATTCTTCGTTTAGTTTCCTATTGATTAAGAAATCTTCAATATCAAAAAGACTGAAATTATAGCCATTCCAATATAGTTCTAGGCGCAGCGGTAAACGAAATCAGCTGAATTGCAAGCATCAACCTCGGAACCCGACAGCGGTTCGCTTGTTGATACTTCACGATCAACAGAATGGTCTGCACCGAACGTGGAACTATGCCCTTCGTTCCAGAATCCACTCTCGAATCGGGTCGCCGAAAAGGACCGCAATAGCGAGAAACAGGATCACGAAAACGAGACAAATGTAACCGATCATGAGACCGATCGCTCCGAGAGTTTGACCCGGAGCCGGTTGCACAGGGCTCCGACGAGCCTTGGCCAGAGCTGCGTGTCCAAAAATAATCGCGATCGGAGCAAAGAGAGGCGAACCGATGCAGGTCACGAGTCCGAGGATTGAAGATACAATCGAAATTGCGCCAAAGAGAGGAGATGGAATAACTTCTTCGTCCTCTTCTTCATCATCGTCCTTGGCTTCCAACTCCGGAGTGTCCTCAAGATGATCCTGGATTGCCTGGGCGGGAGGCTCATCCCATTCTAGACCCTGTGTCTCGGAAGCTCGGATTGGCTCCTTGTCAAAATCGCGATCCTCATCGAATTCCTCCGAAGCATCTGAAATAGGTGCTTCACGGCGTTCCCCAGGAAATTGAATGTTGGCCGAGCAAATGGGGCATTCGACTACGGTACCGTAAAAGTTCTCGTCTCCTGAGACCTTCTGTCCGCATTTGGGGCATGCCACCTTGATTGTCGCCATGAATATTTCTGTTACTCGGATGAATAAGTCCTCCTGATTTCACGGCAATGGCCGACAGGATCCAAAGGAAAGCGGATTCGAGACGCTCTGCAAACAAAAAACGTAAGCGAAACCGCTAGCGAAACCGCTTGAATCCCGGTGTCAGTGAAAGAGGGTAGGATTTAGAAATGAAAGCTCTCTCTCTCCTCGGTGCGACCCTCGCTATGCCGCTTCTCCTGATCAGTTGCACATCGACGGGCGGAGGAAACGCAGAGCCGACCGGCAGTGGCTCGTCCTTTAAAGAAACCAGAGACGCCGATCGCTCCGGGCAATCAGTGAGGCCTTATCCGTTCACCACCTGCGCCATAATTCGCAAGGAACTGAACGGCAAACCCAAATACCGAAGGGTTTATCAAGGGCAGGAAGTCCTCTTTTGCTGCACTCCGTGCGTGAAGGCTTTCGATACGAATCCAGTGCCCTACATGCCCCGGATCGTCGCCGCGGCGAAAGCGAAGCAACGTGGCGAAACGGTGAATTCCGGGTGGTGAAGTTTAATCTCCGCCAGAAACACCCGATCCGAACCGACTGGCAGTAGCCAAAGCCACTCCAGAATTTCGAGCGCAAAAATTTCGTCCTCGTTGAATCAGGACCATGCCTCGCCCCAGGTCCTGCGAATCTAGGTCTCGGGCAAGCTCAGAGATTTCAGTCCTCGACCTCAATATCGATGACATCGTCGGACTTTTTCTCTTTGCGGCCAAACAAGCCTCCAAGATCTACGCCAAAATAGGCGAGACAGCTGATCAACAAGCCCGCGGCAGCCGCTTCGTCAAGGTTTCCGACAAAGGGAATATTGTCGGGAATGAGCTCGATGACCCCAGCCGTGGGGTTGATCAAATAGAACGCGCTAAAAGCACCGACACCAGCGATGATGATGGATGAGAATAAGTTTCGTTTCTCTTTCACCCCGCCTTCAAAAGTTTCTTCCTTTTCCATGACTCTACAATGAGATTTTTTCCGTGAGCGGACGACTACAATCCGCTCTCGACTTTGTAACGTATCAATCGGCGAAAGACTTTGTGAAATTTTTCACAAAGTCCTCTTGAAACTCCAAATTGGCGCACCGATACTCGATTTTCTTCGGTGTCGTTCTACAGCTTCCAAACCGCTCTCCTCGACACCCCTACTGCCATGGCGACCTCCACCAAAGAACTCGAGATTCAGGATACGGCTGCACGCGCCGCCGCTGCTTCCGATCTTCCGGGCTACCAGCAGACCACGGATGATCTCGTTGGAGAAAAGCTTGTCCTCAACATGGGGCCCTCCCACCCGGCCACGCACGGTGTGCTTCGAATCGTCCTGGAACTGGACGGAGAGGTAATCACCAAGGCGGATCCTGATGTGGGCTATCTCCACCGCGGAGACGAAAAGATCGCGGAGAACATGCAATACAACCAGTTCGTGCCCTACACGGACCGGCTCGATTACCTTGCGCCTCTCGCCAATAACGTTGCCTACGCCCTCGCTGTTGAAAAACTGATGGGGTGGGAACTTCCCGCTCGCGGTCAGACGATCCGCACCATTTCCTGCGAGATTGCTCGAATTTCCGCCCACCTTCTCGGGGTTGGGGCTTACGCCATGGATGTAGGAGCCATGACCGTGTTTCTCTACACCTTTACGCAACGGGAGACCGTTTACGACCTCTGCGAGCTGCTCACCGGAGCTCGATTTACGACCAGCTTTACCCGTGTTGGGGGTCAGATTCGCGACCTTCCCGAAGGATTCGTCGGACAACTCGATAAATTCTGTGATGAGTTCCTTCCCGCTCTCGACGAGATCGACACACTCCTCACGAGGAACAAGATTTTTCTCGACCGAACTCGCGACATCGGAGTCATCAGCAAAGAAGAAGCGATCAGCTACGGTCTCAGCGGGCCCAACCTTCGCGGTTCTGGAGTCGAGCACGACCTGCGCAAGGCGAACCCTTACCTGGATTACGAAAGGTTCGATTTCGACATCCCGGTCGGCGCCGTAGGAGACTGCTACGATCGCTATCTCGTCCGAATGGAAGAAATGCGCCAGAGTGTCCGCATTCTTAAGCAAGCGATCAAGGACCTTCCCGATGGCCCGATCAACGTGGTCGACAGCAAGCAAAAGCTTCCTGAGAAAGAACGTGTTATGATGAGCATGGAGGAGCTCATCCATCATTTCATCCTCGTTACGGAAGGGCTCGACGCTCCAGAGGGCGAAGTCTATTTCGGAGCGGAAAATCCAAAGGGCGAACTCGGGTTTTACATTCACTCCAAAGGCGGTGGCGTTCCCTACCGCCTCAAGATTCGAGCCCCATCATTCGTGAACTTGAGCATTTTGCCGAAGCTTCTTGAGGGCTGCATGATGAGCGACACCGTTGCGATCCTCGGAAGCCTCGATTTTGTGATGGGAGAATGCGATCGCTAGCCTGAACGTCACGAAAGAAACTATTCAGGAAACGCCTACTACCATGCCTTTCGAAGTCCCTACCGAACTGGAAAAAGAAATCGATGAGCGCATCACTCACTATCCCGTGAGCAAGCGTTCTGCGGTTCTACCAGTGCTGCACGCACTTCAGCATCACTTTGGCTTTATCGAAGAAGAGGCTGTCGAGTGGACCGCATCTAAGTTGGAGCTGGAGCCGATCAAAGTCCTTGAGGTCGTGACTTTCTACCCTGGGTTTCGCCAATCGGCTCCCGGAAAGTATCACATCCGCGTCTGCCGCACCCTCAGCTGTGCCATGGCCGGCAGCTACGAGCTGATGGAGTCAATCTGCGACAAAGCCGATATCGATCGATCCGGGGTCACGCACCACAATCCCGTAGCCGTGAGTAACGACGGGAAATACAGCATCGAGTTCGCCGAATGTCTCGCCAGTTGCGGAACCGGTCCCGTCTGCCTCGTAAACGATGATTTTCACGAAGAGGTAAAGGACGTCGACGGCCTCCTCAAACATTACAAGTAATTTTATGAGTGCGATCCAATATCGAAGTGGCAAGGAACCGCATCCAAGAGAGCATCGCGTGGTCTTCAAAAATGTGGACCGCGAAGGTTGGGATACATCGATTGCGAGGTATGAGAGTGAAGGCGGCTACGAGCAGCTCAAGAAAGCTCTCGGCATGGAACCGTCTGCGATCACCGATGAAGTGAAGAAAGCCGGTCTCCGAGGACGCGGAGGGGCTGGATTTCCTGCCGGAGTGAAGTGGGGCTTTCTGCCACCGAATAATGAGAAGCCTGTCTATCTTATATGCAATGCGGACGAATCTGAGCCTGGAACGTTCAAGGATCGCTACATCATTCATCAAGATCCGCACCAACTCATCGAAGGCATGGCGATTTCCTGTTTCGCAACAGGAGCCAATCTTGCCTACATCTACATCCGCGAAGAGTTCCCCGAGGGCGCCGAGATTCTTGAGCAAGCAATTGCTGAAGCTCACGAGAAAGGCTACCTCGGTAAAGATATTCAGGGTAGCGGATTTGATCTCGAAATCTACGTTCACCGCGGAGCCGGCGCCTACATCTGCGGTGAAGAAACCGGCTTGATTGAGTCTCTCGAAGGCAAGCGACCTTACCCGCGAATCAAGCCGCCTTATTTCCCGGCCGCGATGGGACTCTACCTCTGCCCAACGATCGTTAACAATGTGGAGACGCTTTGCCACGTGAAGCACATTCTCGAAGTCGGAAGTGAAGCCTGGGCACAAACAGGAACTCCCAACAACACAGGAACAAGAATCCTCTGTGTCAGTGGTGACGTGAAGAAACCCGGCTACTACGAAGTCGAAGTCGGTAAGGTCACAATGGGTGAACTCATCAATGACATATGCGGCGGCCTCAAAGAAGGCCGCGAACTCAAAGCAGTCATCCCTGGTGGGTCTTCTGCCAAGGTACTGCGAGCCGATGAAGTCTACTCCGTCGGCAAAGGCAATGATACCCGCGAGCTGACGATCTGGGACATTCCCATGGACTTCGATACTCTCGCCGCCTGCGGATCGATGGCCGGTTCTGGTGGAGTCATCGTGATCGACGACAGTCGCTCAATCAGTTGGATCCTGAACAACATCAACAATTTCTACGCCCACGAGTCCTGCGGACAGTGCACCCCTTGCCGCGAGGGTTCACTCTGGATGAAAAAGATCACCGACCGAGTCGTCGCTGGCAAAGCATCTCCTTCAGACATCGACACGCTCGACAGCGTTGCTCGCAATATCGATGGCCGGACGATCTGTGCCTTCGGAGAGGCTGCTTCGTGGCCGACTGAAAGTTTTGTAGAAAAATTTCGCGATGAACTTGTCGCAGACACCCATCCTGAACTAGAGGATGACTTTCTCAACGCCGAAGCAATCACGGCGGCTGCCAATTTGGGATGAGCGAAGAAAAATCAGATTTAATCGACGTCCAGATCAATGGGGAATGGCATTCCTTCCCTAAAGGGACCCGTATGATCGAAGCCTGCCGTCAGGTTGAAGTCGAGGTTCCGCATTATTGCTACCATCCGAAACTCACATCGCCAGGCAACTGCCGCATGTGTCTCGTCGAGATGGGAATGCCGCCACGCCCTCGTCCGGGAGACGATCCCGCCGAACCAGATGAAGATGGACACCTTCCCATCTCCTGGATCCCTCGCCCTGTCATCGCATGTGCCAACACGATTGCTCCGAACATGGGGATTCGCACAGAGAGCGAGATGACCGAAGAATGCCGGAAAGGAGTCATGGAGCTTCTTCTAGCCAATCACCCTCTCGACTGTCCTATCTGTGATCAGGCAGGCGAATGTTCCCTTCAAGAATTCAGCGTTGAACACGGACAGGGAGAATCTCGATTTCGCGAACAGAAGGTCAAGAAGCCGAAAAACGTCGAGGTTGGCCCTCGAATCCGCCTTGATGACGAACGATGCATCATGTGCAGTCGCTGCGTCCGATTTACCGACGAAATAGCCGACGATCCGGTTCTCGGATTCACTGACCGAGGCAGTCATACCACCCTCACGGTCTATCCGGGCAAGGAGCTTGCGAACAATTATTCTCTCAATACCGTCGATATCTGTCCTGTTGGCGCATTGACTTCGAATGACTTCCGATTCCAGATGCGAGTCTGGTTCATGAAGGAGACCAAGACGATCGATACCAACTGCGGAACCGGGACTAACATTACGGTCTTCACCCGCGAAGATAAGGTGTATCGGATCACCCCTCGTCAAAACAATGACGTAAATTCCGACTGGATGCCTGACTCCCATCGCCTCAACTTCCACTGGATTGAGAGTGATGCACGACTGACAGAGCCGCTCGTGAAAGAAGACGGGAAACATCGCGCCACTAGCTGGCAGGAAGCCATGGCGATGACAGCTGATAAGCTTTCGGGATTGGGAGGTAGCGAGATTGCCATCATTGCGTCGGCTCGAATGACAAATGAAGAGCTGCTGATCACGAATCGCCTCGTTCAACATCTCGACGCAGGTCATGTCGATACCGTGCCACGCACCGGAGAAGCTGATGGCTACCTGATCTCTGAAGATCGGAATCCCAATACTAACGGAGCCAAGCTTATCCTTGGAATCGACGAGCCAGGTTCCAGCCTCGTTGCGATTCAGGAGGGAATCGAGCAGGGCCGTATTAAAGGGCTGATCGCGCTGCAGGAAAATCTGATCGAAGACGCCGGTTTCAACGCTGAAGTTCTCGGGAAACTTGATTTCCTTCTCACGAGCTACCCTATCGCAAATCCGACTGCTGATCTTGCCGACGTAGTTCTTCCTGGCGCTGGCTGGGCCGAGAAATCCGGAACCATGATCAATGTGACCGGCCGCCTCCAGAGACTTAACAAGGCGCTCGACGGTCCCGGACTCACTCTTGAACCGTGGGAGATCGTTCGCGACCTCATCCAGGCAACGGGCAGTGGCAATGGAATCTACTCGGTCAACGATCTTTTCAAACAACTCACAACGGAAGTCTCCGAATTCGAGGGGCTGACCTGGGCTCAGATCGGGGATTTCGGAATCCCCCTTCTCGAAACCGGAGTGACCATCCCGCTTCTCGAACGCGAACAGGAACGCATCGCCAAAGGGCTTATCGTCGGCTGATTATATTTCATGGAGTGGCAAATCATCATTGCAGCATCGGTCAAGATTATCGTGTTCGTATTCCTCACGACATTGCCTCTCGTGGCGATGTCGGTCTGGGCGGAACGACGGGTCAGTGCCGCTATTCAAGACCGAGTCGGACCCAACCGGGTCGGACCATTCGGGCTTCTCCAGGCAGTCGCTGACGGGATTAAATTCCTTCTTAAGGAGGACTTCACTCCTAACCACGTCCGCAAAGGCTATTTCTGGCTCGCTCCGGCGCTGGTCATGGTTCCGGCCCTTCTCACCAGTGCTGTGCTTCCTTTCGGCAGCAAGCTCTTCGGAGAAAAGATGGTCATTGCCGATCTCAATGTCGGACCCCTCTTCGTTTTTGCGATCGCTTCGCTTTCCGTCTACGGAATCGTTCTCGCGGGCTGGGCTTCGAATTCGAAATATCCTTTCCTCGGTGGCGTTCGCTCGACGAGTCAGATGATCTCTTACGAGATTTCACTTGGTCTTTCAGTCGTGCCCCTCCTCATGATCTACGGAGAGCTGAATCTGGGAACCATTGTTCAGTATCAGGCTGAAAACGGCTGGGCGCTCCTTCCGCTCTGGGGAGATGGCCTTAGCGTCAAAGGATGGCTGCTCGCCATTCCCGTTTTCATCTCCTTCATCGTGTTCATGACATCAATGTTCGCGGAGACGAACCGACTTCCTTTTGACCTTCCCGAGTGTGAGACCGAGCTTGTCGCTGGCTACCACACCGAGTATAGCTCGATGAAATTCGCGCTCTTCTTCCTCGGAGAATACGCCGCGATGATCATTGGCTCCGGGCTTGCGGTGACGCTATTTCTCGGCGGTTGGAGTCTTCCTTTTGGCTGGCTCACTCCTGAGAGCACAGAAGCTGCGGTGCCATGGTGGCACGGCATCGTTCATATTGGGGTCTACTTCGCCAAGGTGATCACCCTGATCCTTTTCTTTATCGCCGTGCGCTGGACGCTTCCGCGTTTTCGCTACGACCAACTCATGAGACTTGGCTGGGTCTTCTTCTTTGAAATCGCTTTGTTTAACGTAGTGCTTACCGCCATCTTACTCTGGTGGCTGGCCTGATCTCCAAACCTCTCCTTATCAATCATGGCAATTGTCGTTAAACGTCCAAAACTCAAATGGTGGGAACAGCTCTATCTTCCCGGGCTCGCTAAAGGCTTAAGAGTTACTCTCGGCCACCTCTTTAAAATTCTTTCGGGAAAAAAGAAGGTCACGATGCAGTATCCAGAAGAGAAATGGGACGACAATCTACCCGAGCACTATCGTGGTGCCCCGGCCCTCGTCACTGATGAGCAGGATCGCGAGCGCTGTGTCGCCTGCCAACTCTGCGAGTTCATCTGCCCTCCTCGTGCGATCACAATCAAGCCGGAGGAGATTCCTTCCGACGATAAGTGGGCGAAGGTGGAGAAGCGCCCCAAAGCGTTCGACATCGACATGATCCGCTGTATTTATTGCGGCCTCTGCGAGGAAGTTTGCCCCGAACAAGCCATCTTTCTCCGCAAGGATTACGCAATCACCGGAACCAGCCGCGAAGAGATGGTCCACGATAAGAATAAACTCTACGAAATCGGCGGTGTTCGTGTTGGTCTCGTGAACAAGTGGAATAATTTGAAGTAGGGCGGCCAGTCCCCTGATAAGCGACCCACATCAGAAAAAGATCCAGGATCTCCCGAAAGAATGACCTTCCTTTTCTTCATCTTCGCTGCTCTCGCCCTCTTCGGAGGAATTGGCGTTGTCGTGAACAAGAACCCGGTCTCGGCCGCGTTTGCGATGGTCGTTTCCTTTCTTGGCCTCGCTGCACTTTTCATCCAGCTTGATGCTTACCTCGTCGGCATCCTGCAAATCCTGGTCTATGCGGGAGCGATCATGGTACTCTTCATCTTCATCATCATGCTTTTGGATGTAAGGGAAGAGGAAAAGCGTCGCTTTCCCTTTGCCGGCGCGGCAACGGCATTCGGCATCGCGATTGCCTTCACGCTTCTTCTCAGCGTCGTTCTCAGACGAAGTGACATCGGCTCCGCCACTCTGCCCGCTCTAGCGGCAGTGGAAGGAGCCGGAACATCGGATGTGCATCGCATCGGTGAAATGCTTTTCAGTCAGTATTGGTTCCCGATCCAGGCGGTCGGCATTCTTCTCCTCGTCTCCACCGTTGGCGTCGTTGTATTGAGTAAGAAAGAATTAAAGTGACCTGCCCCCTGTTAGTTTTGTGACCTTATGGAATCCGCTCTCACTTTGAATCATTTCCTGATCGTCAGTGGAATGTTGTTCGCGATTGGACTTGCTGGAGTCCTGATCCGCCGGAACCTCATCGTCATCTTCATGTGCCTCGAGCTGATGCTCGCCGCAGCGAACCTGACCCTGGTTGCGTTCTCACGTTTTCACCTTTCCGAAGGGCAGCCTGACTACGAGGGCCATGTCCTTCTCTTCTTTATCATTACCGTTGCGGCTGCCGAAGTCGCTGTCGGTCTCGCAATCATTGTGGCCCTCTTCCGTTCCAGGGAAACGACGGATGTCACAAAGATTAACACGATGAAATACTAGTTCTTCGACCGTCTGTTTCATGGATCCCAATACTCTCGCCTGGACCGTTCTTCTTCTGCCCCTCATCGTGGCAGCCGCGATCCTTTTCGGTCTGAAACGCTGGTCCGGACTCAGCTCCCTGGTCTCGACCGGTTCAGCGTTGATCGCTCTCATCTGCTGCATTGTTCTTGCCGGGAGCGGAGACAGCAAGGAGGTGCTCAACGCAAAATCTTTTCCCTGGATCGATCTCGGAGAACACTTTCACGTCGACATTGGACTTCTCCTCGACGGACTCAGTCGCGGCATGATGCTGATCGTGACTTCGATTGGTTTTCTCGTTCATCTTTTCTCGCTCGCCTACATGAAGGACGACGGCGGAAAGTCACGCTACTTCGCCGGCCTCTCGCTTTTCATGTTCTCAATGACCGGAATCGTTCTCGCGGACAATTTCGTGATGATGTTCATCTTCTGGGAGCTGGTGGGTGTGAGTTCCTACATTCTCATCGGGCATTGGTTCCACAAAGAATCGGCAGCCGATGCAGCTAAGAAAGCCTTTCTCACCAACAAGATTGGTGACTTTGGATTCATGATCGGAATCCTCCTGATCTGGATTCTGACAGGTTCGATTTTCTTTGAAGAGATTGAAGCCGCCGTCGGCGGTATCGGCAACATGGCTCTTCTCAACATCACGGTGCTTCTTCTCTTCTGTGGTGCGATCGGAAAGTCCGCGCAGCTTCCCCTCCACGTCTGGCTTCCCGACGCGATGGAAGGCCCAACGCCCGTTTCAGCCCTGATCCACGCAGCGACGATGGTAGCAGCGGGTGTCTTCATGCTCGCTCGCGTTGTCTTCCTCATCGAAGCGGCGGAGATCGCAGCACAGGTTATCGCCTGGATCGGTGCGATCACGGCGCTGGTAGCGGCATTGATGGCCCTTCAGCAGAATGACATCAAGCGCATACTCGCCTATTCGACTCTTTCCCAGCTCGGCTACATGGTAATGGCTCAAGGCATCGGCACTCCTGCAGGATCTGATGCTGGAATGTTTCACCTCTACACTCACGCCTTCTTCAAGGCTCTGCTTTTCCTCGGATCCGGCGCTGTGATTTACGCGTGCCATCACGAACAGGACATCTGGAAAATGGGAGGTCTTCGCAAGAAAATGCCGATCACCTTCTGGACTTTTCTTCTTGGAACGGCCGCTCTCATCGCGGTGCCTTTCACCAGCGGATTCTGGAGTAAGGAATTGATTCTCGAGGAGGCGCTTCATGAGAAAATGTATGTCCCGTATATTCTCGCGATCATCGTTGCTTTTCTGACACCGTTCTACATGACCCGCCTCGTCCTCGTGGCTTTCTTCGGAAAAAATCGCACGGACAATGCTGATCACGCCAAGGAGGTTGGTCCTACGATGTGGGTGCCACTCGCGATTCTTGCCTTCATGGCAGTATTCTCCGCTTACAAGCCGATTTCCTATCCCCTTCTTGCCAATGGCTACGGAAGCTTCAGCCACCTTGTGGAGCACTTCGGACTGACTGCAATCCTATCTCTCATCGGATTGGTCGCCGGCGTTGCTGGAGCAATTTATCTCTATCGCGGACGCGACGAAGATCCGATCAGTATTCCCCTCTTCGCGAACCGCTTCTACATCGATGAAGTCTACATCGGCCTCGTCCGGATTTTCCAAGACGCGGTTGCTGCCTTTCTCGACATCGCCGATCGTTTCATCGTCGACCCTCTCGTGGCACGATTCCCTGCTCTCAGCACAATGGCCGCGGGACAATTTCTTCGTGTCTTCCAGGTCGGCAATGTTCAGATCTACGCCTACTTCTTCGGGGCCGCGGTTCTCGCCCTCATCTTCTACCTGATTCTCTAGATTCACCTTTTTCCTGGCCCATATCGTGAACATTCTCGAAATCATCGTCTTCCTCCCATTGATCGCTGCGATTGCGATCGGTCTGGGTGCACCTGCCCGTTTCACAGCACTCGGAGCTGCGATCATCACCCTGATCCTCAGCCTCGTCGTCGCGATTCAATTTTCCCCCAGCGCTGAAGGGCTTTTCCAATCGGAATCCTCTCGAACGCTACTGGAAATGGAGGGCTTTCCCACGCTGAGTCTCGCCTTTGGCATTGATGGTATCAGCCTGGTTCTGCTGCTCCTCTCGACGCTCGTGATGGTCGCTGCCGTTCTCATCTCTCCCGAGGAAAAGGCTATCTCCGGAAGCTCAAAGCTCTATTACGCGTCACTGCTCCTCATCGGGGGAGGTGCTATTGGAGCCTTTCTCTCGACGGATCTTTTCTTTCTCTATGCCTTCCACGAATTGGCACTGATCCCCACTTTCCTAATGATTGGAATCTTCGGATTTGGGGAAGACCGGGTCAAAACGGCCTGGACGATCACCATTTATCTCGGAGTTGGAAGTCTCATTCTCCTTGTTGGACTGATTATGGCTGTGGTCAGCCTCGGAGGGAGCACCTTTCAAATTGAGGAGCTCGTTGCTCTTGCGAAGAGTCCTGAAACCGGAATCGCCGCCAACGAACAGACCTGGATCTTCCTTCTTCTCCTCATCGGATTCGGAATTCTGGTTTCCCTTTTCCCCTTTCACAGTTGGGCAGCACCCGCCTACTCGCAGGCACCCACTCCTGTGGCCATGCTGCACGCTGGAGTCCTCAAGAAATTCGGGCTCTATGGCCTCATTCGAATCGCTCTCCCCATTCTCCCAGCGGGAGCTGAAGCGCTCACGAACGTCATCCTGATTCTTCTCCTCGGAAATGTAATCTACCTGGGGCTTGTCACGATTGCCCAGAAAAGCCTCGACCGGATGCTCGGCTACTCCAGCGTCATGCACATGGGCTACGTCTTTCTCGGCGTTGCCGCGGCGAACCACATCGGACTCTCCGGAGCCGTTCTCCTGATGTTTGCACACGGCGTTTCGATTGCACTGCTCTTCGCGCTCTGCGGATGGATGCGAGATCAGTTTGGCACAGTCAAGTTTGAGGAGCTCGGAGGAATCGCAAGCAATCTCCCAAAACTCGGCCTCCTCTTCGGCTTTGCTGTATTCGCCGCTGCCGGACTTCCTGGATTTGCCAACTTCGCCGCTGAAGTAGCTGTCTTCTTCGGAGCATTCTCCGGAATGGAAGAAAAGCTCGGCTGGCTGCAGTGGGCTACGATCATCGCTCTCTGGGGTGTTGTAATCTCAGCCGTCTACATGCTCCGCGCATACCGCACTCTTTTCATGGGACCTGTGGCACCAAAGATGGCGACTCCCGCCGACCTCACCTGGTCGACACGGCTCCCCTTGTTTCTCCTTCTCGTGCCACTCATTGCAGTCGGCTTCGTCCCTGAACTCCTCAACCAATTCATTCGCCCTGCGATTGAAGGACTCTTTCTTGTTTCTGCGGGCTGATCCAACCCTGTTGCGCTTCCCCTGAATTCCCTCTCTGCTCGTTTCTGACTTCTCTCGATCCTATGCCGGTCTACTCTCTCGAAATCATCGTCGTCGCTCTCGGTATCGTCATGCTGATGATCGATGCCTTTGTCAAACTTGAGGACAAGCGATCCATCGCCTGGCTCGGCATGGTCGGTCTAGTCATCGTTTTTGGCCTGCTTTTCCGGGTGCAATGGCCCGCAAACACAGATGGCGTCTTCTGGCAATTCTATGCGACAGGAGACCGCCTCTCGCTCTACTTCAAGGGCATCGCAGTCATCACGACTCTCGTCGTGCTCATCATGGCGGTGATATACACCCCCGTGATTGTTGAGCAGACAGCCCCTCCCGAAAAGGGTGCTCATCCACAGTCTGGCCTCGGAGAATTCTTCGCCCTTCCGCTTTTCACCTGCGCAGGGCTGATGTGGATGGCTTCCGCGAACAACCTGGTCAGTATCTTTGTCTCTCTCGAAACAGTCACGATCTCGTTTTATATCATGGTGGCCTACCTTCGCCGAAACGTAGGCTCACTCGAGGCTGGGGTGAAATACCTTATCCTGGGTGCTCTTTCGACCGGGTTTCTCGTCTATGGCTTCGCCTGGCTCTTCGGGATCACCGGAACGATGCAGCTGGATGGAATCGCCGAAGCCCTGCAATCGCCGGATATCAGCCCCACCGCTGCTCTCTTTACTTTTGCGCTGATTCTCGTCGCCTTGGTCTTCAAGGTAGGAGGAGCTCCCTTTCACTTCTGGATTCCGGATGTCTATCAGGGCGCCCCAACCCCAATTACCGCCTTTCTATCTGTCGGGTCGAAAGCCGCTGGTTTTATCGTGCTGCTCCGCCTCATCACCCCCTTCCTTGCCAGTGAAGCACTCGTTGGCAAAATCGTTATGGTTCTAGCGGTGATCGCTTTCCTGACGCTTCTCGTCGGTAACCTCGCCGCTTTGCCACAAAAAAACTTCAAGAGATTGCTCGCTTACTCGAGTGTCGCACACGCAGGGTTTCTTCTCATGGCTCTGGCCTGCTCTCCAAAAGCAGGGTCCCCCGTGGCAACTTCTCCCGCCGATGTCATCGCATATTATCTCGGGGCTTACCTGCTGATGACATTGCTAGCGTTTCTTGTCATGACCGTGATCCGAAGCGTCATGATCAGTGAGGAAATCGATGCATTCCGCGGCCTTGCCAAGCGTTCTCCTTTTCTCGCCCTGGCTTTGCTCATCGCGATGGCCTCTCTCGCGGGAATCCCCCTCACGGCTGGATTTGTCGGAAAATTTCTCGTCTTTAAGCTGGCGATTGAGCAGGACCAATGGTTCCTCCTCGTCGTAGGATTGGTCGGTGCCGCTGCTGGATTTTATTACTATCTGAAGATTGCCGCTTCGATGTATCTCTCCGCACCAGGGAGAGATACCGAAACCAGCGCTATTCCGGTGAGTGGACTCGCAAAGACAGCGATGATCATTCTGATGATCGCCATTATTCTTGCCGGCGTGGCTCCGAATTTGATCTTCGGACTTTTCTCCTGATCAATCTCGGCTCTCGCTCTTTCGAGAACTGACGAGAAGCCCACCGCGACGGGAATTGCGCTATTGCCCTTCTTCGGGTTCTCTTACAGTCTTGCCAGGTGATGCCTTTGTCTCGACTGTTCTTTCTTTCTGCCCTGATCTTGTTTTCTTCCTTCGCTGCAGCGCAGCAGGACGCTCACCTGAAGATTGATTCCCCTTTCGCTTCTTTTGTTGAGAAGGATTTCCCCTTTTTCAGCCAAACCCTCGACGCTCGAGAATTTGGGAAGGATCCCCATTCGAACAACCTGACTCCTCGCGGAATCATCGTAGCGCTTGGCGACAACGCTTACGGATGTTTTGACCCGGATCTCCTTCGCTGGTCGCTGATCTGGCAAGCTAATGATAAAGACGAATTTCTAACCATGGACGGGATGGCTCCAGGAAGTTATCGCCTACCCAACCGAAAAGCCCCCTCGGGCCAGAATAGCCTCCCCCAGCCAATCGGCAAATTGATCGCCGTGAGCCCCGGCCTCCCCGGTTGGAGCCTCGACCCAGAAGAACGCGATCAGGATCCTCGGAAGCAAGGCGAAGCCGATGCCCAGGAAGTTGGTCTCGGTCCAATTCCTTCTGAGATCGGTCGCTTTTCCGGTCTCAGGCTCATCAATGACGGAGTCACAATTGAATACGAAATCGGAGGGGTCCAGATTTCGGAAACACTCAAAGCGACTGATGAGGCAGTTCAACGTAGACTCCGTATCGCACCGCTCAATGAGTCGCTATGGCTGCGAAATCCACTCGGACTCGAAGTAGACTGGATGGAAATTCCACCGAGTGACGAAGACCGCGAACTCATTCTACAGTCCGGCGCAAAACCTCGTTGGAGAGAGGACCTAGCCGCTGAAGAGGCACCTGATCCCGCAGTAAAACGCTGGGCCGAATCAGTTGTCCTCGACGTGCGGACCGCGGCATCCCCTTCCCCGACTGATGCCTTTGTTTTCGACGATATCCCTCTACCGGTTCCCAACCCCTGGAAACGAAATGTCCGAATCGCGGGGATCGATTTCTTCTCCGATGGCCGGGCTGTCTTCTGCACCTTCGATGGCGATATCTGGATTGTAAAAGGACTCGAGGAAGGAAGTCCCACTCTCGAATGGTCACGCTTCGCTTCCGGTCTCCATGAGCCGAAAACGGTCTGCATCGTCAAAGAGGAAATCTATATCTCTGACCGCAACGGCATCGTTTGTCTTCACGACAACGACGGAAACGGCGAAGCCGATTGGTATGAAAACTTTTCCAACATCGTTCCCCAGACTGCGGAGACTCGGGAGTTTGCCATGGATATGGTCGCGGCAAAAGGGGGAGGATTCTTTCTCGCTAAGGGAGGACAGGTCGGGTCGACGAAGGGAAAAGCAAATGGGACCATCGCCAAGGTCGCTCCCGACGGTCGCTCCTATGAAGTCATCGCGACAGGGTTGCGCCAGCCCTATATCGGCTACGACCCTGAAACGAGTATTCTCACTTCGAGCGATCAGCAGGGGCACTGGAAACCTGCCACGCCGATCTATCGAATCGAGAAAGGAAAATACTATGGGTTTCAGCCGGCCAAGTTGAAAGACAATGCCGTCCATCCAGCTCCGATTGCCCCTCCCGAAGTATGGATCCCTCACTTCATCAATCAGTCAGGGGCTTCCCAGGTCTGGATGAAACACCGAGACGGAAGCCACGCCAACATGGATTCCCTGAACGGGCAACTGATTCACATCGGTTATAATCGGCCCGAACTCTTTCGCGTTTTTCTCAACAACGGATTCGATCAGGGTGCAGTGATCCCCCTGCTCGCCGGATTCCCATCCGGAATATTGAAAGGGGTAATTCACCCCGTCGATGGCCGACTCTACGTCTCTGGTTTCGAGATCTGGGGGACTTCGGGGTCCAGGATCAGCGGTCTCTTCCGAGTGCGGCCAGGAGATGGGCCCGATCTATCTCCACGAACCATTCTTGCCTCACAGCGGGGGATACTCCTCTCTTTTGATAAGGAAATTTCCCCCGACCTTACCTCGGAGTTGGGACGATATTCAGTAGACCGTTGGAACTACCAACAGACTCACAACTACGGATCGGGAAATTTCAAACTCGACGGCAGCCCTGGCCAGGAATCGATCGCTGTTTCCAGCGCAATTGTCTCTGCCGATCAAAAGAGTCTCTTTCTCGGCATTCCCGAAATAAAGCCCTCACAATCTCTCCGAGTCACCTATCGCCTCCCTCTCCCCGACTATGCCAGAGTCGACAGCGCCTACATCACGGCGCGAAAACTTCCGAAACTCAATTTGAAGGACTACGGATTTTCCTCCAACAAAGTCGACCTGGAACCAAAAGCACTTCTTACCGGGGGGCCGTCTCAGATGGAGCCCAGCGCCAAGCTTGGAAAGGAAACCGCGATGAGGTATGGATGTATTGCCTGTCATGCTACAGGTGAAGCCGATACGGTCGTCACGCCGCCGGCGAACGTGGCCGAGGGAGCCACTCTGGCCGTCGGGCCACCATGGAAGGGACTCTGGAAATCAAAGCGAATCTTCACCGATGGATCATTCATCAAATCGGTCGATGAAACCTACCTTCGAGAATCTATCCTCGATCCTCCAAGGCGGGTAGCAGAGGGATTTCTCACAGAGAAAACAGGGGTCGGGATGCCCTCCTATTTGGGGGTTCTCAAGGATCACGAGATCGATTCGATCATACTCTACATTCAAACGCTGAAGTGAGTTCGAGTTTCCCATCCCGGCTGCTTAGCTCTTCCTGGCGCCCAGAAAATCAAAAATCGTGCCTGCCTAGCCATTTCAGGTCTTCACTATCTCTCCAAAGACGGGCAAAACGGCTTGAAACCTTATCTTTCCCGAGGGAAAGATAAGGTTGCGGTCTTCTGATCGCATTTTCGTTTTTCGATATGCCCAAATCTCCTGACAATAAAGACTCTGATTCCGCTGATCCAGCGTTTGAAGATGCCCTGACCCAGCTCGAGTCCCTCGTTCGCGAGATGGAATCGGAGCAAATGCCGTTGGAGGAGTTGATCAAGAACTACGAAGAGGGAACAAAACTGTTCCAAGTCTGCGAAAAAAGACTCGATGAAGCCGAAGGGCGCATCGAGTTGATCCGAAAGAAGCGTAACGGAGAGACCGTAGTTGAACCTTTTGATGAAGATTCGCCATCCTCGGCAACGAGCGAGGCAGGATCTTCTCCCACTGCCGAAGAATCAAAGGAGCATGGAGAATTATTTTGAATTTCCCGACATCGACACAGAAGACCTGCCCAAGGTCGACAATGCCGATGATCTGAAAAAACTTCCTCTCGAGGATCTGCCCAAGTTGGCGGAGAACATTCGACGAACCCTAATCAGTTCGCTCGCGAAGACGGGAGGTCACCTTGGCCCCAATCTTGGCGTCGTCGAACTCAGTATTGCTCTTCATCGAATCTTCAATACTCCAGATGATAAATTCGTCTTCGATGTGAGCCATCAGGGCTATGTCCACAAGATGCTCACCGGCCGATGGGACGAGATTCACACGATCCGTCAGTATGAGGGACTCAATGGCTTCCTCCTGCGCACAGAGAGCGAACACGACTGCTACGGCGCCGGACACGCCGGAACGGCCGTTTCCGCGGCTCTCGGAATGGCCTCGGCGAGAGACACCCTCGAGAAGGACGACCATGTCGTTGCCGTCGCTGGAGATGCGGCCTTCACCTGTGGCCCGACTTTTGAAGCACTCAACAATATCGCGAGCACGACAAAGAAGTTCATTCTAGTCCTCAATGACAACGAATGGTCGATCGATCGGAATGTCGGAGCGATTGCGAAATATTTCCACGCGCTCCAGACGAGCTCCACTTATTCTCATATTCACGAGAAAGCGGCTGACTTTGTTGAGCGAATCGCAGGGAAAACGGGAAGAAATCTCGCCCAGAAAGTGGAACGCGGCGCGAAGAATCTTCTTTTCCCTAACGTGCTCTTCGAAAAATTCGGGATGCACTACTACGGTCCCATCGATGGTCACGATCTCGACCTCCTCGTGAAGACCTTCGACTTCCTCAAGGATCAGGAAGAGCCCGTTATTCTCCATATCATCACGGAGAAAGGTCGTGGCTATGAGCCAGCCAAAGCCAACCCGATGAAGTTCCACGGATTGGGTCCCTATAAGACCGAAACCGGAGAAACTCCTTCCGGAGGCACGCCGACCTACTCTTACCTCTACGGTCATCATCTCGGCAAATTTGCCCAGAAAGACGAGAAAGTCGTAGCAGTCACCGCGGCGATGCCCAACGGCACCGGACTTGTCGAATTTCAGAAAGCAGTTCCGGAGCGTTACTTTGATGTCGGAATTGCAGAGGAACACGCCGCACTCTTTGCCTGTGGTCAGGCCGTGCAGGGCCTCAAGCCATTCCTCACGATCTACTCGACCTTTTTCCAGCGCGCCTACGACATGGCTGTGCATGATATTGGCATTCAGAATCTACCGGTTCGCCTTTGTATGGATCGCGCAGGTCTCAGTGGCGACGATGGACCGACTCACCACGGGCTTTTCGATATCGGATACATGCGCCATGTGCCCAACTGGGTCCTGATGCAAGCCAAGGACGAAGACGAGTTCGTCGACATGCTCTGGACCATGGCGAACTATGACGAAGGACCCATCGCAATTCGTTATCCTCGTGGTGCAGGAACCGGAGCGACTCCAAAAGAGGAACCGGTATTGCTGGAAATTGGTAAAGCTGAGGTTCTCTCCGATGGAACGGATATCGCTCTGTTTGGTCTCGGGAATCTCTTCGAGATGGCTGAGGAAACCAAGGCTCGCCTCGAGGAAATGGGCTATTCCGTTGCCCTGATCAATCCTCGCTGGATCAAGCCGCTCGACACGGAGTGCATCGAAAAATTCGCCAAGCAGTGCCCTGTTCTTCTGACGTTCGAGG
Organism: Verrucomicrobiales bacterium; assembly: GCA_965657775.1. Lineage (GTDB taxonomy): Bacteria > Verrucomicrobiota > Verrucomicrobiia > Verrucomicrobiales > DEV007 > Arctic95D-9. The sequence goes on along the minus strand of CBFHPY010000002.1, from coordinate 131,255 downwards.
ACCACGTCCTCCACAACGGTTTCGGAGCCGCCATCATCGAACATCTCAACGATGCTGGCATTGCGACTCCAGTCGAAAGAATCGGCTGGCCCGATCAATTCGTAGAACACGGCAAAGTCGAAATCCTGCGAGAGAACCACGGTCTCACCGTAGAAAACGCGGTCGAAAAGGCACTCAAGCACCTTCCTTCTCCCCAGAAAAAGGCGCTCGCGAGCTAGTTAGCCCGCTTAAACTTTTTTGTAAACCGTTCCTGGTTTTGAGGGCTTCCTCGGTTTGCCTCCTCTGGGCAGCAGGCCTCAACAGCCTGAATTATATTTCCACATGATACCAGCCGGACGAATGATCTGGTAAAATGAGAGTTTCTTTGGGAGGAATAATGCGCTTCGCGATTTGATGGATTAGCTGGCCAAATTTCCGCGATTACTTCGTTGCAGACTCGAAACGACGCTAAGGCGTCGCTCCTCATCTGCGCCGGGATGCCGGCCCAGCTCGCACTCACGAAAATTTGACTCAGCCATTCTACCAACTAATTCATCCGGCTGGTATAAGGCAGTGCTTCAGAACCTGAAAAACGCGCACGGAAAGCGTGCCGTGATTCACAGGCAGTCCCTTTCTCCACGCCCCTCCCAAGGCTCAAGCCCCGAGAAAATCGTAGGCTCGCAAATAGCTCTGCCACTGCATCGGGCGCATCGCATAGATGCCCTGGTGATGACGACCGACTCCAGGATCAAAGACTTCCCACCCAAATTCGGAGTTTCGCTTTCCAAAGTCGAACCGGTAGATCCAGTTTCCGAATTCGTCTTTTCGCCACAGGTCCGCATCATTCCCTGGCACCACCTCCGCATATTCCCAGACAGCACTGAGCACTTCATCGTCGTAGCGCTTCGAACTCGAATATCCAGCACCGATCACATCGCTCTTTTCTCCAACGCGATCTCCGCCTGCATGACCCGCTGGAGAGTCATTCTCCGAACCCGGAACATCCTCTCGCTCATACAAGCCTTCGGTTCCATTCCCGGGGCCATCCGGATTCGCCCCGTCATCGGTGAGTTCACTTTTGGATCCCAAATCATCCCACCAATTCGGGAACTCGACTTCGCTGTTGTTGTAAAACATAAAACTAATCTTTTGAACAGTTGTAGAATACTGTTCAAAAGAGCAATTCCAAGTAATTTCAGAGAAAAGGACTCATTTATTTGAGTCGATGCGGTCCGGGCTTCTTTGGTTGGACCTAAGTGGAAACCTCTACTGCCAGTGTTCTTAACTGGCGATCCCCTATTCTTCCGATCGTTCGGGTGCGGCGTATTGAATCACCTCCCGCAGATTCAGGTCATAAATAGAACCAAGCCCAAGGGTGATGAACTTACGACGATCCGGAAGATCTTTGGTCCAGGTCGACGGGTCGTAAACCAGAACCGCGGCTCCCGCTTTGCCAATCACCTCGAAGCGATCACCCGTGACGACCATCGCAGAATCTTCGTCGATTCCGAATCCCAGTAATGACTTCCGATCATGCTCAGGCTTCATCAGTCCTTTGGGGTCTGTAAGCACCTCGATGGTATCCAGTTGCCGCTTCCGAGCGATCACGTGCTGGTCGATCGCCGAGTTGCTGATGTAGGAAAATCCACGCTGATGATCACCTAACATCGTCGTGTTGCCCTTCGTATCTCCACGAGAAAGGAAAGATCCCTGAATCGTCGCTCCTGCAGAACTCCCACCGATGGATCCTCCACGTTCTAACACGGCACGAAATTCGCGTTCGGAAAGGGTTTCTCCGTAGGCGTCAACGATGCGCCATTGCCGCCCACCCGTGAACCAGACACCAGTCGCTTCGCGAATGGGCGCAACGAATGTTTCGGTGTTGGCGATCTTCGGATCGGTCGTATGTAGGATTGTGATCTTTGCAGGCAGGAGCGCCCCTTCCGGGAGCCGCCTTTTTCGGAACGACTCTTCGATCATCTTTTCTGCATCAGAACGAGCCGTCGGAACAACAACGATTCTGGCGTCCTCACCTCCTGCAAGTTCGAGGAAACGTCGGAAAATCTTTGCTCCTTCCACTCCACCAGAACCTCCCACGATGACGAGAGATCCTTTCTTCGGCCCCCTCGTGAGCCCCTCGACAGGATACTGCCGAACCGTTGGTTGAACTTCCTTCTTCAGCTCGTTCGCCAGCAAAGGAGTAGCGACAAAAATGATGGCAAAGACTCGGAGGAGGATCATTCCGAGAAGGGTTGCGGTTCCCGACAAAATCGTCAAGTCGGTTTGACCATCGAGAACCGGAACGGGCCAATCTTTGAATCGGCCCGCTCCTCCGAATTTCGAATCTAACTTCAAGTATCCGATCCTTCTTCGACAACTGGTTGATCCATCATCAGAACCAGCAATCCAGTCGAAGTGCAGAACGTGCCACCCGTGATGCAGTGCTGACCTTTCCAGCATCCATCATTGGACTGCGTCCGGCACATATTCGCAGACATTTTTTTGTTCCACTTGATCCAATCCTCGCCGCCTTTGTCTCGAAGACTCTCGCCGATATTTACGTAGCTGAGAAATTCTTCTCCACCATTGTTTCCAAAACCCGCCACAAAATTGGGGTCTTCGAGCCGCTTCACCACTGCCTTTCGTGCCGCTTCCAGATCATCCTCAACCCGGGCAATTTTCTTGAGTTTTGTTTCGGCCTCCTTGCGGACATCCTCGTCCTGGGTGCTGGCTACCTGCTCCTCTAATTCTCTCACCTGCTGCCGATTCGTCACTGCAGAATCCTGGATCTGCTGGAGATTCGATGCGTTCGAATACAGAGCGATACCTGCCGAGCCTTCGGAAGAAAACGTTCCCGAGTCGCGATCAAAATTCCCCTGGGTGAACTCTTCAGCGCGCTCACGAACTTTTTCATCTACCTGCCAGCCTTTTTGGGCCGCTCTGTTAATCGATTTTCCAGCGAACCCTTGTGATAGAGTTGGTGCCCAGCCTGTGTCTTTCCACGAACCATCTTCCGACTGATTCGCTTCGATCTTCGCGAGCAATTTTTTCACCCCTTCGTGAAGGCGCTCCTCGCCTTCCTTGCTGCCCATCTTTCCTTTGAACTCAGGCAATACCGTGGCCGCCATGAAGGTATCCACATAGGTTCCTAATTTGTTCTGCAGTTGGCTGTCCCGGATATTGGATACAAACAACGACTCCGCTTCTGCTTCTTCAATGACGCCGAGCACATAGCTGACCGCCTCGCCAACTTGCTTCCGGTAGGTTCCTTCTGTCGGCGAACTCCCCTCTCTTACCAACGCCTGAAGCGCGATGCAGGTATTCCCGACCGTGGTCCGTTCGTCTACACCCGCGGCGACATGTCCCGGACCCCAGCCTCCATTTTTCTGCTGGCGCGAAACCAACCATTCGATAGCGACCTTGATCGCATCTGCTTTTTCACGAGGTTCGGCGACCTGGTCAATTACGGCATGATTTCCACGACGACCGGATAACGCAACGATCGGTTTCCCTCGTTCCTCTTGCGCGAGAATCTCTTCCTCTGCCTGAACAAGAACAACTCCCGTGAGCGCCGCGACAAAGAGCGACGTGATGACTGTAAGAATGATTTTTATTTTCATATCACCCTCACTGTGAAGGAAATCAGAATCGAGTTGTCATCAGCATGCAAAGAGATTGTAAAGAAGTTGTCTAAGCCTGAGTTTGTGCCGTCGGATTCTACGGATAAGTGAGCTTAATAAATCCTATCTTTGGAACGTTAGTAAACTCTGAGAGATCGTCTTTTGCATCTGAGTGACTCCTTCGAGATCCTTGATCTGGAAAGTGATCGTTGGATCCTCTTTCTCCCAATCGATATCAATAACCCCGTAGTGATGTTTTCGATAGACCTCGCCGTGTCGGTTCTGATTCGGCTCGACCGTGGTCCAAGTTCGGTTCAAACCACTCGCGGTCAGGTCGTGGATCGGGTAGCCACCTTTGACCGGTAAAATGGAGAGCTCCCCCCAATGAACATCGCCACTGATAAAAACAACGCCTTCTGCTTTCGTTTCCTTAATGAGATCAACCATCTTGTAGAGTTCACTCGGGAAATTGGTCCAGCTCTCCCAGCCATTATGCTGGTGTCCGAACTGGATGCTGGTAGCAACGATACGAACATCCGCGGGCTCTTCAAACCGCTCTTTGAGCCACGCCCACTGAGCTTCACCGAGGAATGTTTTTGCAGGGTCAGAATTGGGCAGGTAATCATTCTTCCACGATTTCAGCTTCGAGCGTGTCAGTGAATCGCGGAAGGTGCGCGTGTCGAGCATGATGATCTGTAGCGTGCGATCGGTCTCCCGATCCGTAAAAGTGTAATGCGTATAGATGCCCGGGCGTTTGCGGCGATTGGAATCGACGGGTTCTTTCCAGAAATCCAGAAACAACTTCTTCGATTCCTCCTTACGCGGGTATTCTTTCCCAGCGTCGTTCCAGCCGTAGTCGTGATCGTCCCAGGTTGCGATGAGGGGGACGTTTTTGCTAAAGGCGATGAATTCGGGTCTTGCCGCGAGATTGGCGTAGTGACCCGCCATTACCTTCATATCTTTGGTATCGCCGTAAATGTTGTCACCAAGGTAAATGAATAGATCAGGGTCTTCGGAGACTATGGTATGCAAAATAGGAAGCGGCTTTTCCTGATGCGAGCAGGATCCCAGTGCGATCTTTGAAATAAGAGAATTCCTCGCGGGAGCAGGCTGAGGAGGAGACTGCTGAGCCTGGGAGAACTGACCAAGGAAGAATAGGAATACGACGAGTAGGCGATAGATCATCACCGGTTCTATGATGGGGGGGACCAGGTAGGCAAGCGACCGCTTGGAAAAACACTGATTCCCTGATCCACGGCTGATCCGCGTCCACTCAAAGCAAAACGCCTCTTCTCTACTTCACAGGAATCGCAACGAGGGTTCCTGAGGCATTGCGTGCGTAAATCGCGCCGTTTGCCAGAACGGGTGGCGTCCAGCAACGACCCGATAAAATCCTGTGACGGGAGCGCGGCTCAAATCCATCCGACGAGGCAGCTCCGATCAGCATCTCTCCGGTCTCCGTAAGCACGATTAAATCCACACCCGCCGCAATGACACTGCCATACTTGAGATCTTGAAAATGCCACTTCTTCTCTCCGCTCTCCAGATCGAGGCAGGTGAACTCGACTGGCCGCCCGCGGTGAGCGGTGCCATCGAACCCATAAAGAAACCCATCGATCAAGACCGAGTTTCCCATGTGATTGCACATATTTTTGTTCTCGTAGATCTTGCTCAAAGTTCCTTCCGAAAAACGAAACAGGGCGCAACCTTGGTCATAGCCCGTTGAGATGAAGAGTCGTCCGTCACCAATGGCAATCGGCGTGGTCGAGTTTGTTTGAAAACTCGTCCGCCACATCGAGAAAGCGAGCGTCTCACCGTTTTCGGAATCGAGTATGACCAAGCCATCGGTTTTGAGAATAGCGAGAAGCTTTCGCCCATCGGCCTCGAAAGGCTGCGGGGTCCCATAGGCGGCTCGGTAGGTATCGCTCCTCCATTTCTCTTTCCCGGTTTTCTTGTCAAAAGCGAAAGTCGCCCCCGCCTCGACGATGACTATGTCCCCAAGAATCAGTGGTGAAGCGGTGAAGCCCCATTCCGGGATATTTCGCATCCCAGACGAAGACATCATATCATGCGTCCACTGCACTTCTCCGGACGCGGCCTCGTAGACCCGCAACTGACCATCCTTGCTGATCGTGTAAACCAGCTCTCCATCTACAGTCGGAGTCGCGCCTGGTCCTCCTTCGTGCAGGTTCGGCATCAACTCTGCCGAATAGGAATCGCTCCAGATCACACTGCCGTCACTTTCCGAAAAACACCAGACCGTCTCCTCTCCGTCGGCATGTCCCATCGAATAGACACGACCTTGAGCAACTGATATCGAAGAAAATCCGACTCCAAGTTCCACGGTCCAATTGACTTCAGACAGCGAACTCGATTCGGGAAGAATTTCCTCGCTGATCCCGTTCGATTTTGGCCCCAACCACCGGGGCCAGTCATCCGCATCAGCAAGAATAGAGAAGAAACACAGAAACAAGATAAGCGAACGCCAAAGAGAACTCATAGGTTTGAAAGAGTTTCCTCGGAACATCGCCATCATTCAAGTTGCGATGTTGGCTCTCACGCTCTGCCTGGTAGACTTTTCGGTAAAAAACGATTTTTTACAGGCGCCCCTTGAACTTGCCTGGATTCTTCATGTAATCAAAGCCATCGATCGGCTTTCCGCTCTTATCCACAATCGTGAAGCTACCTTTGGTCTTTTTCGCAATCTCTGCGAACTCCTTCATGCCTGCGGTGGTCTGCATCGCCACCATATTGATGGGAGGTCTACCGTTCTTTGAATTCGTCTGAAGGATGGGGCCGGGCGTATTTCCACCGGTTCCATCGGCCATAAAGAAGATCACATCAGGTGGTGGATCCATGAAATGCGCGATATCAAGAGCCAACCCCCAATCGGTGCCTCCAAATAGCTTGTCACCTTCGACACGATCCATTGTCTTTTTAACATTCGACGGAGTCGTACTTAGCCACTCGCCTTTCGGTAATTTTGAGGCAGCTCCTACAAAATCGTAGTTGGCATATCCTCCCTTGCTCTTGAACTCATATTTTCCCTTCGGCCCCGTTACGGTATTATCCAGTCCTTGCGCCCTTTTTACAGACCATCCCTTCGAAGCGTAGTAGCCTCCGCCCGCAAAGAGGAGAACCTGATATTGAACCCCCTTGAGTGACTTCAGTGCTTTCTCTAATTCCTTATTCCTGAGTTCCACCTGGTTCTTCTTCATCGAGCCAGAGTGATCCAGAACGAAGAGAAACCGGCGACCCGAAGAACTTCCCCCGAAGAAGGAGGCGCCGCTGCCCATGCCTCCCCCACCGCCACCAAAGCCACCTCCGCCAAAATCGGCGTCCCCGATCCCTAGAGGCCCTTTGCTGGTTTTGGTCACGTTCGGAAGAGAAATCTTGGCCACTGCATTGGCGCGCATCAATTGAGCGAGCGGAGCAGCTGCAGCCGCGGAAGCAGATGTTTTCTTTGTCTGCTTCACGACGTTCTTCTTCTGCATCTCCTGCTTCTTCTGAACAGAAGGAGCGATGGCAGCCACGATCTCAGGATCATCCTTCATCGGAGGCAGGATGATCACCAGAGCGGCGATCAAAAAGATTACTGCGTGAAAGATGACGGCAGCCATGATCGCTGTCGCCTTTTTACCCCGCTGTTTGAGAGGCTCGATAGGAGCGAGATCTTCCAAAGTGAGTCCAGTTGATTCGGCATGATAAGGAACTTTCTCTGCCAGTGTAGGCTCGGTGATTGGAGGAGGCTCAAAAGCCTCCGCCTCGTTTTCCTGAACAGGCGCAGCAATCGGAGGAGGCGGCGGAGGTGCGCTCTCTTCTATATGATCAACTGCAGGAATAGCGTGTCCGCCTTCATCAATAACCTTCATCTCCGGAGCCGCAGCACCAAGTGCGCTCGCCACCGAAAAATGCTGCGTCGACTTCTCTCCTTCTCCCACCCACTCAAGAACGGTTGCCAGCAACTGATGCCCGTATGCATTCGCGGGATTCTTTAAAACAAATTGGTGAACGAGGTCCTGACTTCGTTCCTCCGTGAGTTCTACGAGACGCTGCAGATCCTCGTTCGACTCGGGAGGGTTAGGCGCTTGAAGTAGCACCTCAGCTGCATCCTCCCTACTGTCTCTCTGGATCGCCTTATCTACGATAAGCATCCGAACCGACCAGTCTTCTGGATGCACTTCCAGCGTTTTTCTCAGTGAAGCTTCGAGATCTGTCATGGAAAGGGTTGGCTGAGTTCGCGCGAAGAGCGTCAGTGATATCAAATTCGTCCCAGACCTTCAAGACATTGATAGGCCGAAAGATCGGGGACCTTAATCGAGATCCCGGTCCGTTTCTACATCCCCGAAAAAAGATTCGGGCCAAGTCGAATTCACTCTTTCCAGTACAACCTAGTCTTTCGGATGATACTCCTGAAGAGCGGTCACTGAAAAGTCTGACTCCTTGAGCGAACGAATGGATCGAACGCAGGCCCTCGCAGCACGCATCGTTGTGATGATCGGAACCCGATTGGCAAGTGCACCACTCCGAATCCGCACCTCATCCCGACGAGGAACTCGTCCGCTAGGCGTATTAATCACCATCGCGATCTCTCCATTCTTGATCATATCGAGCACGTTCGGCCTGCCTTCCGCAAGCTTGTGCAGTCGGTGCACGGGGACTCCAGCCTCTGTGAGGATCTTTGCAGTTCCCGAGGTCGAGAAAAGCGTGAATCCCATTTCGCTGAATTCCTTGGCCAATTCCATGGCCCCATTCTTGTCAGGATCCTTCACACTGATGAAAACATTTCCTTCCAGAGGCAATGCAGAAGAAGCAGCCATCTGGGCTTTAGCGTAGGCAATCCCTAGATCGGCATCGATCCCCATAACCTCTCCAGTTGATTTCATTTCCGGCCCGAGACTGATATCAATTCCAGGAAACTTGGTGAACGGGAAGACCGCTTCCTTGACCGAATAGTGCTCGGGAAAGATGGGCTCGGTGAATCCAAGATCGACAAGCTTTTCTCCTGCCATCACTTTTGCGGCCAGCTTGGCCAGCGGTACACCAATCGCTTTCGAAACAAACGGGACCGTACGAGAGGCTCGAGGGTTCACCTCGATCACGTAGAGATCCTCATCTTTCACCGCAAACTGGATGTTCATGAGACCGCGAACCTGAAGCTCTTTTGCGAGATCTTTCGCCGCTGAAGAAATCTTTCCTCGCATGTCATCGGTCAGGGAGAAGGAAGGAATGACGCAGGCGCTGTCACCACTGTGAATCCCGGCTTGCTCGATGTGCTCCATGATGGCCCCAACGACGGTCGTCTCCCCATCGGAGATACAGTCAACATCGACCTCGGTCGCATCTTCAAGAAAACGATCAACGAGAACAGGCCGCTCCGGGCTCGCATCGACAGCATTCTGCATGTACTCGCGAAGCTCATCGTCCTGGTAGACGATCATCATCGCTCTTCCACCGAGGACGAACGAAGGACGAACGAGAACTGGGTAGCCGATACGACCGGCGATTTCGACGGCTTCATCCGCCGAGACAGCAGTGCCGGCAGGAGCCTGTTGAAGCTCCAGCTTGTCGAGGAGAGCGGAGAAAAACTTCCGGTCTTCTGCCTGCTCAATACTCGTGGGCGAGGTGCCAATGATATTGCAGCCATGACGCTCAAGATCAGCAGCGAGATTGAGCGGAGTCTGCCCTCCAAATTGGACAATCGCGCCCCAGCAGCCCTCTTCTTCGTAAATGTTGAGCACATCCTCGAGAGTGAGCGGCTCAAAGTAGAGCTTGTCGCTAGTGTCGTAATCAGTCGATACGGTCTCGGGATTCGAGTTCACCATGATGGTCTCAAACCCAAGCTCTTTCAGCGCAAAAGAGGCATGAACACAGCAGTAATCGAACTCAATTCCCTGGCCGATCCGATTGGGACCACCTCCAAGAATCATGACCTTTCGCTTGTCACCACCTCGGGCTTCATTCTCGATGCCGTATGTTGAGTAGTAGTACGGCGTGTAGGCCTCAAACTCGGCGGCACAGGTGTCGACGAGACGATACGTGGGGATGACTCCCGCTGCCTTTCTCTTCTCCCTGACCTCATCGGGATCGGTCGAAGTGAGGTAGCCGATCTGGGGATCCGAAAATCCCAGCTTTTTCGCACGGAGGAAATCAAAATTATCGATATCCGTTCCCAGTTCTACTTCTCCCCTGAGAATGTCAGACATGTTCTGCAGGAACCAGGGGTCAATCCCACTGAGGTTCTGAATTTCGTCGAGGGTGAGACCTTCTTCAAATGCAAGGCGAACAAAGAAAATTCGCTCCGCATTCGGAGTCGCGAGTCTTTCGCGAATGTAGGTGATGTCAGGAGAACCATCTTTTCCATCACTGCCAAGACCAGAACGTCCCGTCTCAAGCGATCGAAGCGCTTTCTGAAGAGATTCTTTGAAGGTTCGCCCGATCGACATCGCTTCACCGACACTCTTCATCTGTGTCGTCAATGTGGCATCCGCATCACGGAACTTCTCAAACGTGAACCGAGGAATCTTAACGACGCAGTAGTCAATCGTGGGCTCAAAACTCGCCGGAGTCTCACGGGTGATATCGTTCGGGATCTCATCGAGCGTGTATCCCACTGCCAGCTTCGCCGCAATTTTAGCAATGGGGAAACCCGTCGCTTTCGAGGCAAGCGCAGAAGATCGAGAAACTCTCGGATTCATCTCGATTACAATCATCCGTCCGTTCTCCGGGTTAACGGAGAACTGAATATTCGAACCACCCGTCTCGACGCCGATTTCCCGGATCACGGCAAACGAAGCATCCCGCATCATTTGGTACTCCCGATCCGTCAAGGTCTGAGCAGGAGCCACCGTGATAGAATCGCCAGTATGTACTCCCATGGGATCGAAGTTTTCGATCGAACAGATGACAACGCAGTTGTCGGCGCGGTCACGCATGACCTCCATTTCGTACTCCTTCCAACCGAGAAGTGACTCTTCGATCAAAACCTCACTTACTGGAGACATGTCAATGCCTCGGCGAACAATCATGTCGAAGTCCTCCTTGTTGTAAGCGATCCCGCCTCCAGACCCTCCAAGAGTGAACGCTGGACGAATGATCAAAGGGTATCGACCGATCTCTTTGGAGATCTCGTAGGCTTCGTCCATGGTGTGGGCGACTCCCGAGTGAGGCATGTCGAGCCCGATCTTGATCATCGCTTCTTTGAAGAGGAGACGATCTTCACCTTTCTCGATCGCCTCGGCATTCGCTCCGATCATTTTTACTCCGGCACGATCTAGGTAGCCGGAATTGTAGAGATCCATTGCCGTATTGAGGGCTGTCTGACCACCCAAGGTCGGAAGCAAGGCATCCGGCTTCTCCTTCTCGATGATTTTTTCAACGACCGCTGGCGTGATCGGCTCCACATAAGTGCGAGCGGCAAACTCCGGATCCGTCATAATCGTCGCCGGATTGGAATTTACGAGAACCACGGTATATCCCTCTTCCTGCAGTGCTTTGCAGGCTTGAACACCAGAATAATCGAACTCGCATCCTTGTCCGATAACGATTGGTCCCGAACCAATCAGTAGAATTTTTTTAATCGACGTGTCTTTCGGCATGAAATCCCCAGTTTAAATTTCACACCCGTTGCATCTCGTAGACAGATTCGCAATCGGGGAAACCAATTTTTCTTAATGAAATCGCCGTTCTTCATCGAATTTCAGAAAGCGCTTGAAATTCATCTGGTTTCTTTCAAGTATACTCCGACTAATTCTGACTCGATATGAAACGCCTTTCTCTGTGCCTTACTCTCGTTTTCGCCACTCTCGGGATGACCGAACTGGCTTCTGCCCAGCAGGACGCGAACATCGAACCTGAAATGAAGTGCCACTACCGGGTGGATAAGAAGGGCTTCTGCCGCAAGTTCCCCAACATTTCCCTGCGACGCAACCTTTGCAATCCTCAGCCAGCCATGCTGGGACACATCGAATGGTGCCGTGAAGATGTTACCATCACCGAGCGAGACGATCACGGGAACGACGACACCTACGATGCCGTCGTCATCACCTACCGCCCCGTTTATGCCAATGGCGGCTGGGGCAAGAAGTTCAAACGCACCTATCGCAAGGAACCCACCTTGGTAACTCCTGCTCTTCTCGGAAAAAACGTCGTAAAATAACACGGTAGCTAGCGCTGCTGCGAACTACGACTGCTTTCCTTTTCTTCTGGTTCCTCCCCGGAGCCTCCAAAGAAGAGCTCTCTCTCCATGGAATTCGACCTTGCGGGAGACGACGCCAAGTACGCTTACCGCCTCCTTGCAGGCTTGGTCACTCCGCGCCCCATCGCCTGGGTCACGACCTGTGACGAGAAAGGACGGATCAATGCCGCTCCGTTTTCTTTCTTCAACGTTTTTGGGACTCGCCCTCCCATTCTGGGGTTTGCGCCGGGAGACAAGGAACCCGGAATTCCGAAAGATACGGCCCGTAACATTCGACGCACCGGTGAATTTGTGGTCAATCTTGTCGACGAACCACTCGCCGAGCAGATGAACCAGACATCTGCTGAAGTCGAATTTGGAGTCGATGAGCTACAATTGGCGGGACTGAGTGCTCAAAAAAGCGGCGGAGTAGCCCCTCCTAGAATCGCTGAGGCGCCCGTTTCACTGGAATGCCGAGAATGGTCGACCCTCGAGATTGGACGGAACCGGCTTGTCATTGGGTTGATTGACCGTATTCACACTCGAGAAGGCATTCTCGATCCCGTAACTCTTCTCGTCGATCCCGATGTCTTTTCTCCGATTGGGCGAATGGAAGTACCAGCTGGCTATTGCCGGACCGAAGATCGATTCACGATGCCGCGCCCGGATTCGTGTTAGCCACCCGGAGTCGCCGATCATTCCAGAGCGCCTAGGGTTTCGCTCAAACTGGGCGCGATTCTCCCCTCAATCGCGCCAGCATCAATTCTCCCTCATATTTTATTTGGCAAAGTGAAATAATTCGTTTCCATTAAAGATAAGGAATCTGTCGCGTCCTGCCCAGCCATCCCCGCTCTTCCATACCCACCGCCACTATCGTGTCAAAGTCTTCAACAAGCCTACTCGGCAAAAACTACTTTCAGACCCGGGAGAAGCTAAGCGTCACCATCGAGTCTCTTACTGAGTTGGGCAAAGATGCGGGGATCGATCCAGCACGGGTTGCCCTGCTCGAGAATCTGATCGCGAATCTCGAGGATCCTTTTCTGTTCGTGGTTGTCGGTGAGGTCAACGCCGGGAAATCGACACTTCTCAATGCGTTGTTTGGAGAAGACTTCTGCACCGCGGACGTCATTCCCACAACAGATCGCATCGCTTTCTTCAAACACGGTCAGGAGGCGCATGAGTTTGAGTTCTCAGATAACATCGTGGAGGTTTTCCGCCCGAATGCCTTTCTCAAGGATTTCAACGTAGTCGATACTCCAGGCACCAACTCGATTGAGTCAGGCCACCAGGAGATCACTGAGCAGTTCCTGCCGATGGCCGATCTCGCACTCTTTGTCTTTTCGGTTACCAACCCATGGGGCGCGACAACCTGGGATTTCCTCGACCGCCTCCATCACCAGTGGAAGAAAAAGATCATTTTCGTCCTCCAGCAATGCGATCTTCGAACGGAAGAAGAAGTCGCCGCGATCCTTGAGCACTTGCAGAAGACGGCGCATCACCGTTTCGGACAGCACTTCCCCACATTTGCCATTTCCGCCAAGCAGGCTTTTCTCGCGAAAACATCAACCGATGGTAACGAGGAACTCTCCAATGACAGCCAGATCGCCGGGCTCGAGCGCTACATCTCCGGCGTTGTCGAATCCTCGGAGCCGAGGCTCGTAAAGCTCATTCATGCGTGGCGAGCCTCTTGCTACGTCCTCGGTGAAATCAAAGAAAAGCTGGGCGCAGCATCGGAGATCATCCGAGCCGATGACGAGCTTCTCATCGAACTGGAGCCAGCGAGCCAGCTCCAGCAGCAACGCACCCTCAAAAAGTGTGAGCCTCTTTTTGAAGCCTTTGACCAGAGTTTCATGGCGGCCGGCCTGCAGGCGGAACCGCTGCTCGACTCCGAGTTTCGAATTCTCTCCGCTCTTCTTCCTCAGAAAAAGAGTGCCGAAGAAATCGAGGGTCTCATTTTTGCCACGACGATGAAAGCAGTTCGCCGTAGCGTCGGAGCTGGCGCAATCGCTGTCGAAGAAGATGTTCAGCACCTCTGGGAGCGAGTTTCTGAAGAAATGCAGCAGCATTTCAATCTTGAGCTGAGCGTTGGAGACGATGGCAGCCCAGATTGGACGGCTTCTCACAAGCGAATCCAGGAGACCGTCGAAGCATCGACTGCAGAAGCCCTTCGCAATCTGCATCTCAAGGATGAACTGGCTCGCCTTTTCGGTCGCAGAAGCCGAGCGATCTGGGGATTCATTTTTGCCGCGATCCTCTTGATTCTCGGAGGAGTAATCCTCTCAATGCTTTCCGTCGCGCCATGGAATGCCGTTGCCTTTGGCCTCGCCGCTGTCTTTCTCGCTCTCGGAGCCTTTGTTGGTGCCCAATCTGTGAAGAAGATTCGCGGATTCTACACCCAGGTCATCGAAGAACATCGCGAAACTGTGGCGCAGACTCAACGTGATGCGTTTGCGAAAGCGACATCCTCCTTTTATCGCGATTTCGTCGCTCTTTTTGATCCGCTTCGCGAAGTCTGTCGCAAGCACCGATCCAAGTATGAGCCGCAACTCACGGTGATCCAGTCGACCGAAAAGAATCTCGCCGAACTTGAGCGAATCCTTACCCCTGTCGAGAAAGCACTCAACGCCCGTAAATAACCTATTGGCTGTCTGCAAAGTGAGCTTCGACAAGGTCACAAATCAGGTGACCCGCAATCAAATGGCACTCCTGCACCCTCGCGGTGACCAGTGAAGGAACCGCAAGACAGAGATCAGCGGCTTCGCCACAGCCTCCTCCGTTTTCTCCGGTGAAAGCGAAGGTGGAGATCCCTTGGAGTTGGGCAAACTCGAGCGCCTTGACGACGTTCGCACTGCTCCCCGAAGTGGAGATTCCGACAACCACATCGTTCTTCTCACAGAGAGCTTCGATCTGACGGGCAAAAACGGACTCGTATCCAAAATCGTTAGCACAGGCTGTCAGAATCGAAGTATCCGTCGTGAACGAAATTGCGGGAAGTCCTTTACGATTGCGAGTGAACCGGACGACGAACTCCGCCGCGTAATGCTGCGCATCAGCAGCGCTCCCACCATTGCCAAAAAAGCAGACCTTTCCTCCCGACTCGAGTGCATCAATACATCCCTGAGCCATAGCCGCGATCGTCTCCGAGCACGCCTCTTCAAACCGAGCCACAGCAACAGTGTGCTCGGCGATTGTTTCCTGAATGGTTTGGGGGAAAGAAGGCATGTCTTGAAAACAAGGAATCAGGAGAGTGGGATCCCGCTGGTAAACTCTTTCTGAAGAGAATCGAGAAGTTCTGTTCGCTCGATTGGGGAAGTTCCCAACTTACCAACGACGATACTGCTCGCCAAATTAGAAACAATGGCCGCTGTCTCTGGCTCGAGCCCTGCACACAAACCAAGAGTGTAGATTGCGATCGCGGTATCCCCTGCTCCTGAAACATCGAAAACTTCACGCGCCCGAGCGGGAAGATGGACAGGATCAGAGCCTGAACGAAACACCAGCATCCCCTGCTCCCCCAGAGTCAAGAGCACCTGGCGACAAGCCCATTCTTCGAGCAGCTTCTCTCCGGCTGCGAGCAGCGGCTCGTCGGTCAGGGGATTCATTCCGGAATCTCTGTTCAGATCCTCCAAGCCAGAACAGGCAAATGCCTCGGGTCGATTCGGTTTTACCGTCGTCACGCCTTTCCACCTGATCGGATTTCCCGGCTTGGGATCGACGGTGATGGTGAGATGTTCGTGCTTGGCGGTCTGAGAAAGTAAGGAAGAAACCAACTCAGAAGTGATCAACCCCTTGCCGTAGTCTTCAATAATGATTCCATCGAAATCGGGAAGGATCGGGACAATTCGCTCGATCAAAGTCGCGGCCAACTCAGGTGGAATCGGCTGCCGTTTCTCCCGATCAATTCGAACAACTTGCTGATGACGGGCTACGACCCGAGTCTTAGTGATCGTCTCGAGGTGTTCCTCCTGAAGACAAAATCGAGTTCCAATGCCGCATTCCGTCAGGGCTTGGGAAAGCAGGCTTCCATTCGCATCGGTTCCGAACAGACCCGAGAGATCAACCTGAGCGCCAAAAGAAGTCAAATTACGCGCCACATTAGCGGCTCCACCTGGATATCGTGACTCTTCCTGCACCTCCACGACGGGCACAGGGGCCTCGGGAGAGATACGGGAAACACTCCCCCAGATAAACCAATCCAGCATGACGTCCCCCACTACGAGAATACGCTGATCGCCAAAGCGAGAGAGCAAGGCTTCTGGTTCCAAGGTTTCTTCCCCCATAATGCGGCTCATGCTACGTTCGCGAGCCTCGGAATGCAACCCGTTGACCGAAGCCTTCGGAGTCTCCCGACTCTAATCGATTTTGTTCCTTCACGCAGTTGTAGGACGAATTTCAGTTCGAATTCCCCCGGGGCGGTTCACCGCCTTCAGCGAAACTTCAGCTTCCCGCTCCTGACCAAGCCATTCGAGGAGAATATGGACTCGGTCCTGCCCCGAAACTAGCTTAGTCACGACTGTTTTCAGTCCAGTCATGGCACCTTCCGTGATGACCACTTCATCGCCTTCTGTAATCTGAGGCTCGATGATACGAATCGCGTTGTCTTCCTCCGGAAACTCATCCTGTAATTCCTGAATGTAGGAGTGATCGATCAGGGGAAAATCATCCGAAAAACGCAGGACACCGGTGACCCCGCTCGCTGCATTGACTGCTCGCAGGTCTTGGTTGAGGTCAAATCGAGCGAAAATATATCCGGGGAAGAGAGCTTCAACAAACCACACCTTTCCTCGTCGAGTCGACTTTTCGAAACGAATCCGGGGGCAGAAAACCTCATCAAGATTGGAATATCCGGACAGATTCCGGGCCGCGAGGTGCTCACTTTTAGGCTTGGTTCGCACGCAATACCATCCAAGCTCTTCCGTATTTCTCGAATCAGGTGTCATCAATGGGCATCTCCGAAGACACCTTCGGAGGGCGGAAAGTATAGGGCCCACAAGCAGATGTGGAAAGGAAGATCTTCCTCCCACGTCAAAGGATAACGCCCCCCCCTCTGGTCTTTCGAGGAATTCTTGCGGAAAAGCCCTTTTACCTGTACCTGTCCGACTCATCGCGACGCGATCCCATCTCTATGGCCTCTCCTTCCGAAAACCCCGTTCCGATTCGGGCTCTCGATATCGCTACTTCTTCCCCCGACGAGCTGGCGGAAGTACGGAGAAACGTCTTCCGACGCCTTCTTGGTTATATCACACCTTATCGGATGAGGCTTTTCTGGGGCATTCTCTTTGGGGTGCTCGCCGGACTGGTGAATGGAGTTTTTCTGCTCGTCATCAAGACTGTTTTTGCGGTTGTCCTTCCGAGACCGCCCAAAGAGGGCGCTGAAACAGCGGGAGCGCCCGATACCGCAGCCGCAGAAGCTCCGAGCGAAGGGATTCTGCTTCAGGAGGCCTACTATCCGTTCGAGGACCTTCCCTTTCTCACTGATTTTGCGATCCGCCCTCCTACTCTCGATCCCCAGTTTGAGTGGGTTTTTGTCCTCGCGGTTTGTCTTCTGATTCCAGCGCTTCTCCTCGTCCGAGGAATTTTCCAGTATCTGCATGCCTACTGCATGCTCTGGATCAATATGAAGGTGCTCTACCGGCTTCGCGATGAGTCATTCTCAAGCCTGATTTCTCAACCCCTCGCTTTCTTCAATCGGGTCAAACAGGGAGAACTGATCCAGACGGTCTCCAACCAGACACGAACTTCGGCTGATGCATCGAGCCAGCTCCTCAGCGCCCTTATCACTCATCCGGCCGCCATCATCTCGATCATCGTGATGGTGGTGATCATGGATCCGCTCTACACTTTTGGGGCCCTCGTCGTCTTTCCACTCTGTATCGTCCCTGTCGCCATGGTCAGCCGCAAGGTTCGCAAAGCCGGAGGACGAGAAGAACAGGAATCCGAAGGTCTGATGGTCACGCTGCACGAGAGTTTTGGAGGTGTTCGTCTCGTCAAGGCGCACAGCCGAGAGGAGTATCAGCGAAAACGCTTCAACGAAGGGAGCCGCAGTATCATCAAATTCATCATGCGATGGAGAAAGGCGATGGAGATCTCCAGTCCCATGGTCGAAATCGTGGGAGCATTCGGAATTTCGATCGGGATGATCTACGCCTGGAAAATGGAGGTCAACCTCGACACCTTCACGGCGATCAATCTCGGACTCATCAGTATTTACCCGCACGCCAAGGCCTTGAGCCGGATGAATATCTCGATGCAGAAATGCTTTGTCGCCGCGCTGAAGGTATTCTCCTACATCGATGCAGAACCCGAAGTGAGTGACGCGAAGGACGCCAAAGATCTGAAAGGATGCAAAGGCAAGATCGAGCTGGATCAGGTTCAATTCTCTTACACCGCGGACCGTTCGGCACTCAATGATGTCTCGCTGACCTTTGAATCGGGCAAACGCTACGCTCTTGTCGGACAAAGCGGGTCCGGCAAATCGACGATTCTCTCTCTCATCCTTCGCTTCTACGACCCGAACAAAGGAGTAGTGCGCGTCGATGACCTCGATATTCGAGAGTATTCCCAGTATTCCTTGCGGGACCAGATTGGTATCGTGAGCCAGGATACCTTTCTCTTCCACAACTCCATCCTCGATAACATCCGATACGGACGTCTTGATGCGACTCGTGAAGAAGTCACCGCGGCCGCAAAGCTCGCCCACGCACACGAGTTTATCGAAGAACAAACGGACGGCTACGACACCATACTCGGCGACAAAGGATGCACGCTGTCGGGCGGACAGCAGCAACGACTCTCGATCGCCCGAGCGATTCTTCGTGACGCACCCATTCTGCTTCTCGACGAAGCCATGTCGGCTCTCGATTCCGAGTCAGAGAAAGCGATTCAAGATGCGATCGAAGAACTCTCTCGAGGGAAGACGGTCATCGCAATCGCCCACCGCCTCTCGACGGTTCTCGATTCCGATGGAATCATCGTCATGAGTCAGGGTAAAGTCATCGACATGGCGCCTCACGATGTCCTTCTTGAGCGTTGCCCCGAGTATCAGCAACTCTACCAACTACAGTTCGAAAGTGGCTCGCAAGCTTCTTCAGCTGGAGAGGGCGACTGATCGTATTTTGCGAATCGCATCGAACAGCCGCACGCCGCGCTCCTGCCAGCGAAATTCTGATTCGCAAATTTTGAGAGAATTCTGACGCATCCGATTCAACACCATAAAATCGCCAATCACGTCTCGGATCGAGTGAACCAACTCCGGTAGATCCTTCGTGAGAAGAATATCGCGAGGACTCTCCGGGGGAAGACCTTCGACGGCATGATAAAGCCCCGCGAGTGGGAGCCCATGAAAAATGCAATCGCGCGTCTTGAGTTTGAATCTACCCCCGAATTTCTCCACGATTGAGCCCATGCGGGAATCAAGCAGGCAGGGCTCCATCTCGCCGCCCTCTGAATGAATCGTGTAGGAATCGGGCGACCTCCCGCTACTCCGCTTTCGATCCGCTGACCTCTTTAACCGTGACACCCATTTTTGTCCGTATGTTTCAGATTCAATCAAATGGTTCACCCGATTCACCCGGCTCACTCATTCCCGCGCGAGCTTCGAGCCATCTCGAAACTTCATCAAATGACGCCAGGTTTCCCCTTCCCCCCAGTTCTGTCGCGTTGATCGCCGCAGCCGCACTCGCAAATCGGGCACAGCTTTTCCAGTCCTCACCACGACAGTGGGCCGAGAGAAAAGCACCATGAAAAACATCGCCGCAGCCGGTGGTATCAATCACTGGTTCGACAGGAAAAGCACACTGATGAAACGATTCTCCAGATTTTGTCTGAAACCAACTTCCTCTTACTCCGTCAGTAATCCCCACGATATCGGCTCCACGACGGAGCAATTCCCGTAACTGGATCTCATGATCCTCGCTTTCGGCAAGACGCTTCGCGAAGTCCCGGGCGACAATGAGAATATCAATCTCCTTCAGGAGAGGTTCGAATTTCAGGTCATACCGGTGCGCGCCCCCATCAAATGAGGTGATTCCACCGGACCTCTTTACTCGTCGAGCGGCTTCGAGACAGGCCGGCCAGTGACGACCATTCAGATGCAGAACCCGGCAGTTCTCAAGAAGCTCGTCCCGAAGTTCTTCCGTTTCCAATTCAGAGAAGTTACCTCTCTGAAAAAGGATGTGCCGCTCCCCATCCCTTTGACGGACGAGGACAATACCCAGACTGCTCGTGCAGCCCTCCTCAAGTTGGAGATATCGCGTATCGACACCATACCGTCGGTAGTCTTTCTGGATCAGATCGCCCCGCCAGTCATCCCCCACTCGATCGAGGATTGCGACTCGAGAGCCGAGCTGAGCGGCTGAGCACAGGGCGGTCGGAACGGGACCGCCCCCCATGATAGCCGATTCCGAGACCTCGGTGACTCCAGTCGTTACCGGGAATTCCTCAACCCGTTGGATCGTATCCATCATCGACATCCCGATTCCCAGGATGTCGAACTTTGACGAGTCGTCGGACTCGCTTAGCTGTGATGGGTCTTCAGCCACGAGACCACCACATTAATCATTTTCTCAAGACCGTCATCATTGTAAACGTGGTCAACTCCTTCGAGAATCGCAAGATCCTTGGGCTCGTAGGCCGCAGCGAAAATCTCTTTTCCTTCCTCGACGGGAACGACATCGTCGGCATCACCGTGAATAATGAGCCAGGGCACCTCGATCTTTTCCGTCTTCGCAAGAACGTTGTCGATCTTGTTCATGTCGTCGACGAATGCCTGCGAAAGCGGACAATCTTCGTCTTCCCACATACATCCCTTCCCGGGTTTCTGATCCCCGAATTCGGTCTCGCAGAACTTTTTTGTGTAGACCATTCCCGAGAGAGAAACGAGCAGCTGGATCCGCTCATCCTTGGGAGCCGAAATCACTCCGACAGCCGCTCCCATGCTATGTCCGATGTAACAGATGCGGTGATAGCCCTCATCCTCCGCCGCATTCACGATGGCCTTGAGATCTTTAACCTCCTTGGTGATCGTGCAGGCTTCAAAGTTTCCTTCGGACTCGCCATTCCCTGCGAACGAGAAGCGCAGCGTGTTGATTCCTGCCGCCTCAATCGCATTGGCAAGGCCGATCGCCCAGGGACGATCTTTGTTTCCCGTGACTCCGTGACCAATGATCACAAGCAGAGAAGTATCCGAAGGGTCCCCTTGAAATTCATAGTCGAGGACTTCTTTCGAAGAGTTCAGGATTTCCAGATGCATAGCGTTTCTGACGTAATGTGTGGGTGTGTGAGAAAATGTCTAAGGTAAAAATATCTGTTCTTCAGAACTGGGTGTCGTAGACACGAACTTGAGAAAACCACTGGCTGAACTGCTCGACAAAAACAGTGTGTTCTGCGTGTACTTGGTAAGCGTTGTGCTGCTCGACAGAATCGAACTCAAGAACGAGGGCATAATCAAAAGTGTTCTGCGTGACCGGTCGCTCCGGAGTTCCCGCGGGTTTACCGAAAGTCCCGTTTGCGACCACGTCGATTTCGAAGAGTGCTTCCAGCCCCTTCTCGAAAGAAGCCTTTTGTTCTTCGGTAGCGGACTCGTCGAGCCAGAAGTATACGTTGTGTCTCACCATATCGCGGAGAGTAGTGGAGTGATTTCGAATAATCAAACGGTGTCTCTTAGCGGGAAGAAATTTTCACACCAACCCGGACTGCGAACTATTCAGAGGCATTCTGCAGCATGACCTGAATGTGCGGCGTGTAGAGTTCAGGCTCAAGAAGGAACGAATCGTGCCCTTTCTCCGAATGAACGGTGAGAAAGAGATGCGAAACGTCCGCCTCCTTCAGGAGTTTCACAAGCGCGGCCTGCTCTTCGGGATAGAAACAGTAGTCCTCGTCGATGCTGAAAACGAGGTACTGGTGCCCCGCCTCTTGCGAGCGTTGAAAGAGGTCCAGCGGATTTGCCGCCTCTGATTCCTTGACCGGATCGAAGCGACTCCACATCTCGCAAATTCGGAGATAGGTATTCGCGTCAAATCGATCAGTAAACTTCTTCCCCTGGTGGAGCATATAGCTCTCAACGTGGTCGTGAGCGCGATACCAGGAAAACCGGCCTCCCGGTTGGACCACGTCCTTACTCGCCCTTCGTTCGATCGCATTGAGATGCACAAAAGTCTTGTGACTGATCATTCTCGCCAATCCCAGCCCGGTCTCCGGGGGACCGGACTCATAGTACTCGCCCGCCTGAAACTTGGGATCGTTCTCGATCGCAAGAATCTGTTCCAGCAAAATGATGCGATTCAGAACCGTTGTGCGAACTCCAGTCGCAATCGGAATGACCACCCGAACGCGATCTGGAAAGAGGGTCGCAAAGGTAACGCAGCTCAACCCACCGGTGGAAGGACCGACCACAGCAATCAACTGCTCGATCCCAAGAGCATCAAGCAGTCGTGCCTGCGTGCGAACGACATCCTGAACCGTCACACTGGGAAACGTGGAACCATATCGCTGCCCCGTCGCCGGATTGATCGAAGAAGGCCCCGTCGTTCCGTAACAACCTCCCAGATAGTTTGCACAAATGATGAAATACTTCTCCGTATCCAACGCCTTGCCCGGCCCAATAAAGAGATCCCACCAGCCATGCTCGCACTCAGACGTCCAGAATTCGTTGCCTTTTACCGCCGGATTAAAACCCGCAGCGTGCTGACTTCCCGAGAAGGCGTGAAAGAGCAAAATCGCATTGGTCTTCTCCTCGTTGAGCGTGCCATAAGTCTCGTAGGCTACTTCAACGTGATCCAATTGAGCACCATCCCGAAAGAGAAAGGGATCCTCCGGGGTCGCAATGGTCTGAAATAAGGTTTTGATCGGGCCAATTTCGGTCATGGAAAGGGCGGATAGGCTAACCGCAAAAGGTTTCGGGCGCTACCGCTTTGCTTGTCTTACAACTTCCGGTGAATTTACCAGCCAACCACTCCGAGCCTGGCGCGAAGCAGAAATCGGCGTCATAAAGCCCCTCTTGCTGCCACTGAAATGGGACGCTTCAACCGCAGAAACGCGCTTCAACTTCACCCGGAACACTCATTACACCCGGCGAAACACCATACCGAAGAAGGTCACCTCTCTGGCCTGACCTTGTTGCATTGATCAAAATTTGTCCTTCACATAGCATTTTTTTGAGATTTTCGCGAGGAGCGCGATACTCTTTCCCTGTGAGTTTTCTTGATCGCATTCTCCCTTACGACGAAGCCCCCTCGACGGTTGGTCCAAACGGGATCCGGCTCGTTGTTGGTCTCGGAAATCCAGGCCCCGAGTATGAGGGAACTCGCCACAATATCGGGTTCCATCTCCTCGGTCAAATGGCCGAATCACGAAATTGGAACTGGAGCCGGGAACGGAAACTACGGGCAAAAGTTGCCAAGGCTAACGCAGCACTCATTCTTGCCAAGCCCCTCACCTACATGAATCTGAGCGGAAACGCGGTCTCTCGTGTCGCCCGTCTTTACAAACTCAAACCTGAACAGATTCTCATCATTTACGATGACATTGATCTTCCCGTCGGGAAGATCCGATTTCGGGCAAACGGTTCCGCGGGCGGCCACAACGGAATCAAATCCATCATTGAATATCTCGGCACGAAGGAGTTTCCTCGACTCAAAATTGGGATCGGAAGTGCCGCCGGAAAAGGAGGCATGGTGGATCATGTTCTCGGGAAATTCGACAAAGAAGAATGGGCCAAATTGGAAAAAGTCCTAGCGAATGCTGAGGATGGGGTAAATTGTGTGCTTTCCAGTGGTCTCGATACGGCGATGAACCGTTTCAACTGATCCTGGAAATCGTTCATTTAATGGGGAAAACGTCCCCTTTTGATTGATACCAAATTTAAGTTCATGAAACGGAAGTACGAAGGAGTTTATGTCCTCAATATGCAGGGGCAAGAAGAGGGCATTGAGGAAATGGTGGGTAACATCACCAAAGAGCTGGAAACCAGCGGAGCTACCCTTGAGCAGATCGATCGCATCGGTCGCAAGGAGTTCGCTCACGCCAACTACGCGAAGCAAAAGCACGGATACTACGTTCAGTTTCAGTTTGAGGCGGACCCTAAGACCGTCGACACGGTTGAGACTCATCTCAAGCTCAATGACCAGGTGATGCTCCAGCACTACCGCCGCCGATAGGCGCTGGATTGCTGGCCCGAGAGTCTTTTCTCTCGCGCACCTGTCGCCGCAACTCCCCGGGTCCAAGTGACTTGGGAAGCGGCTTTTTCGAATGGGGTTTGCCTTGTCTCGATCAAGGCAGTAAACTCCCGTCCCCTGCCTCGAACCGAAGTCTCATGAAACGGTTCTGGATCGTAATCTTTCCTGCCCGCCCCCCCTGGCCGGACCATCTTTTCATCTCTTCCCCGATTTTCTCCATCATTTATGAATGTTGATCGCGCGACGCTCGACTTCCTCAATTCTTTTTCCGACGATCAGAAAAACGAAGGTCAACGACTCCACGACGAAGGAGCAGTGACCCAGATTTTCGGAAATCATCTGCTCATACAGGGCAAAATCGAAGATGGAGACTGGTCCTGCCGCACCAAGTTGCAGCTCCAGGGAAATGAGTGGACCGGCGAAGCCGATGAGAAAAGTGAATCAGGGAAGGCATCGCTCTACGCGACGATGCTGGAAAAAATCGCGCGAAAAGGAGAACTTCCCGAAGCCCCGAATGAGGTGGGAGAGCAGTCGCTTACTGAAGTCATCGAAGAGAAACTCGGACGAGCCCTGACCGGCGAAGAAGACGAATATCTCGGAAAACTGGAGCGTAGATTCCGTCGTTTTGAACTGGAGCGAGAGATCTTCGACTCGGATCTGGTGCGCCTGAATCCGCGTTGGCCTGTCGAAACATTTGATCCTCTGATCCTCTGGCCGACCCCGCCGAACAACATTCTCGAATTCTGGAACTACGTGGCCCACGCCTTCGAGAAAGGAAACTACGAATACCCCGATTTTCTTGAGGTTGTGACGGATCGCGAGTGGACCCACCAACGCATCGCTGAGTGGGAACGCCGACGGGAAGAGAGCGAGTGGCGTTACCAGGTCGAAGTTTTTGAAAAGCGCCCCTCAGACGACTCTGTAGAATCCATCGAGTTCCGGCTCCGAATCAGCACCCGTGAGGCACGACTCATGGTTTCCGTTGGAGATTCTGAAAACTTCGAGAAGATTACCGAAGAGGATGAATTCGAGAGACTGCAGGATCGCTACTCTAATGGAGGCCTCAGGATGGATGCCGCTTCAGAAATTCTCTGGAGCAAGTTCCTATACGCAGCTCACCACGAGGAAAGCACCGAAGGCGGGCTCAGCCTCGATCGAATCGATAATTGTCGCTTTCTCAATCGCCTTTTTCATCAGCCTGAATTGGAAGGTCGTATCGTCAATCTCGACGAACTTCCCTTCCGAATCAGTGAATTTCCCCTTCGTTGGATCTGCCGGACAGACACGATGGGAACAGAGGACTACGAACTCCAACTCATCACAGGAGATGATCGGGACGTTTCTCACACTGTCCGACTTCTCCCTGGAGACGAATCTCTTTACCTGAGCGATGAATGGGTCTTCCTCGGTCCCGACCATTGGGTGAAAAACGAGACCCTGATTGATCCTCGAGTCGTGATCCCGAAATCAGTTGTCGAGAGCGAATCAGGTGTTGCCTTTCTCTTTCGCCTCGGAGCCGATATTCCAACCACTCTTTCCCAGCGAATTCAGGAAGAGGAGCTGAAGACGACTTTCGATCTCAGTATCTCGTCTAGCGCAACAGGAGCCAGCAGTGAGCACATGCTCATGAAAATTTCGGCAAACAGCGCCGATGGCAGTCGGGAAGAAGTACTGGGACGCGAAGGCTGGGACGTTGCGAAAAGGCCAGACGCCGGTGGTGATGTTCTCTATCGCTACGACCGATCCGTTCAGCGGAAAGTAGGAGCCCTCATCGCTCCGATGCAACCAACCTACGACGGGAACCTCGGCTGCTATCGAGCGCGGATCACCAAGAACTTCCCTGAGAAGTATGCGGAATGGCTCGAAAGCCTTCCCGAGGATATTAAAATTGTGGCCGACAAAGATCTCGCTACCCTCGACGCCGAGCCAGTTGAGGCACAGGTCTCATTCGAAGTTGTCGACGAGGACATCGACTGGTTTGACCTCAAAGTGGTCGTCAAAGTAGAAGGAATGGATCTGACCCAAGAAGAGATCCGAGCACTCGTTCAGGCACGAGGAGAATTTGTCCGCATGGACCGAGGCGGCTGGCTTCGCCTGAAAATGAATCTCAGCGAGGAGCAGCAGGACGCCGTTTCCCGTATTGGCCTCGATCCTTTCGATCTCAGTGGCGAAGTGCATCGCATGCACACACTCCAGCTTGCCGAACCTCTCGCTAAAGAAGTATTTGATGCAGCTGCTTGGAAGAAGATTTCAGACCGAGCCACCAATCTCAAACTTCAGGTTCGTCCCGACGTCCCTCCCGGGCTCAACGTGAACCTTCGCCCCTACCAAGTCGAAGGATTTCACTTTCTGGCCTACCTCGCGACCAACCATTTCGGTGGTATCCTCGCTGATGACATGGGTCTTGGTAAAACGATTCAGTCACTGACCTGGCTCCTCTGGATGCGAGACCAATGGTCTGAAAATCCCCCGCCAAGTCTCGTCGTCTGTCCCAAGTCGGTCCTCGATGTCTGGGGTGATGAAGTGATCAAAGCGGCCCCGGCAATTCGTGTTCAGGTTCTGCGGAACAAGTCCGAACTTGAGGTCGACCGACTCGGAAAAGATGTCGATCTCCTCGTCATAAACTACAGCCAGCTCCGCACCTGTGCCGACGAGCTGATGGGAATCGAGTGGCTCGGCATCATTCTCGATGAGGGGCAACAGATCAAAAACCCTGATTCCAAAGCCGCGAAATCGGCACGAGGACTCAAGGCAAAGAATCGACTCGTCCTTACGGGAACCCCGATTGAGAACCGACTCCTCGACGTTTGGAGTCTCATGGGATTTGCGATGCCCGGAATCCTTGGCGACCGGAAATATTTCCGTGAGCACTTTGACCGCCGCAGGGACGGCCAGTCTCAGACACGACTCACGGCTCGTCTCCGCCCTTTCCTCCTCCGGAGAACAAAGGGAGAAGTCGCTCTCGATCTTCCTCCGAAAATCGAAGAAGACGTTTTCAGCGAGATGGAAGACGTTCAGAAGCAACTCTACCAAGAGGAACTCGAGCGCATTCAGAAGGTTCTCCTTGGAATCGAAAACGACGACAGCCTCCGCAAGAACAGCTTCGTAATTCTCCAGGGGCTCATGCGCCTGAGACAAATTTGCTGTCACCCAGGCCTGCTCGATCCCAAGCACCTCCACGAACCAAGTTCGAAACTCACCGCGCTTTTCTACCTTCTCGATCAGTTGCATGAAGAGGGGCACAAGGTTCTCGTATTCAGTCAGTTCGTTTCCATGCTCGACATCATCAAGCGAGAGCTGGAAGAACGAGATCGTCCGATCAGCTATCTGACGGGCCAGACCAAGAATCGACACGAGGTCATCAGCGACTTCCAGGAAAGCAAAGATCCGAAGACATTCCTCCTCTCGCTCAAAGCCGGTGGTAGCGGTCTCAACTTGACCTCGGCGAGCTACGTTGTTCTTTACGATCCGTGGTGGAACCCAGCGGTGGAAAACCAGGCCATTGACCGGTGTCACCGAATCGGTCAGGAAAGTAAGGTCAACGCCTACCGCCTACTCGTTCGGGAAAGTGTTGAGGAAAAAATCCGCGTGCTGCAACAGCAGAAGAGCGAAATGATGACGAGCGTCCTCGGAGAAGAAGGGTTCACTCGGAATCTCGAAATGGACGACCTCAAGTTTCTCTTCAACGCCGGACACGTCGATCCAGAAGACGAAAAGCCCAAGAAGAAGAGCGCACGCGCGAAGAAGTAACGCTTCAGCTCGCCGTTTCAGAGGACCGCATGGTCCTTAACATTTCTGGGCATTGCTGCCTCGAAGGCAGGCAGTTAAGCCGACGAGTCGATACACGTTACAAAATCTCTCCAATCCGCATTCGGACTCAGGATTTCGCTGACTTAAGCGTCCGTAGTTCCATATCCACGGTTGCAAGGTAATCGGATGTCGCCTTAAGGCGCATCGTTGTCAGCTTCGCGATGAACTCATACAGCGCAGCGTAGAAAGGTGTATTGTCCTCCTTAGGCATGACGTGCTCGAGAAATTTCTGATCAATCGCCAGACAAAAGGCTTCCTGCACGGCAACCACCGAAGCAGATCGCACCTCATCCTCCAGCGCAGCCAGCTCACCGAAGATATCTCCGGCCGCATCCATGGTCACCAATTGCTCGCCACCTTTAACTACGGCGACCTCGCCAGCCAGCAGGATAAAGATCCTGGAAGCTGCGTCCCCTTCCGCGATGATCACATCGCCAGGTTCGCATTCGATGAATGCTGCCGCGTGTAGCACCTGATCGAGATGCTCCTTGGTGAACGATTCCAAGAAGGGCACCTCCATGAGGGTTTCCGGAACGTCGTCTTCGTCGTGGATGTAGGCGTACTCTTGCACAGCAGAAATATAGGATTTCGAAGGTTCTCTGTCGAGCACGGAAAAGGCCTTGATTGTTTTTCCGTCAGGAAACTCCTGGTATCTACGAAAGAACGATACCCGAAAAAGAAAGAGCGGCAGGGAAAACCCCACCGCTCTCGCTGGTCTCACTAGAAGACTTCTAAATATTCAGACTAGGTGATGTTGTAAGCAGGAGATCCGTGCTCAGCAATATCAAGTCCCTCTGATTCTTCCTCTTCGCTGACGCGAATACCGATTGTCACCTTAAGGATGAGGAAGACGATGAAGGAGAAGACGAAGGCTGCGATCGCAACGGCAATCACTCCAGTCAACTGTCCAATGATGGTGAATCCGGAGTCAGTCGTGTCAAAGATGGCACAAGCGAGGATACCCCAGATACCACAGATACCGTGGACGGAGATCGCTCCGACTGGATCGTCGATCTTGATCTTGTCAAAGAAAATCACGGAGAACACCACGATGATACCGGCGATGAAACCGATGATGAGAGAACCTGTAGGAGATACGATGTCCGCGTTAGCGGTGATACCGACGAGTCCTGCTAGAAATCCGTTAAGTGTCATCGAAAGGTCAGGCTTCTTGAGGACGATCCAAGCAGTAAGGATCGCTCCGATACATCCGGCAGAGGCTGCGAGTGCAGTGGTGGTAAAAACGAGTCCGAGAGGACCTGGGGCAGCCGAAAGAACCGAACCTCCGTTGAATCCAAACCATCCGAAGAAGAGAAGGAAAACACCGACAGCAGCGAGAGGCATGTTGTGTCCGAGGATCGGCTTGATACCACCCGCAGTGTATTTGCCCTTACGAGCACCGAGAAGAATCACACAGGCAAGTGCTGCGAAACCACCAAAGGCGTGGACCACTGCAGAACCGGCAAAGTCTTTGAAGCCGTTTCCATCGTTGAGACCACCGAGCCAGCCACCACCCCAGTGCCATGAACCGACGACAGGATATGCAAATCCTACAAGGAGGACTGCGAAAATCATGAAAGAAGAAAGCTTCACGCGTTCAGCGACTGCACCAGAGACAATCGTTGCAGCGGTAGCAGCAAACATGGCTTGGAAGATGAAGTCACCAAACCCAGTCATGGCAAGACCAAGGCCACCATATCCCCAACCGTTACCACCATCGGCGTTCAGATCACCGATAGGTCGCCAGCCGAAGGAGAACCAGCCATTAAAATCGCCAGGATAGTGCGAATTAAATCCTACGAGAGCGTAGGTAATTAGACCAATCGCGATAATGAAGCTGTTCTTGAACAGAATGTTCACCGTGTTCTTCGACCGGGTTAAACCAACCTCAAGGGTGGCAAAACCAAGGTGCATGATGAACACGAGAGCTGCAGCAATCACCGTCCAAAGCATGGAAGTGGTGAAGAAGTCGAATGCGGGTGCGTACTCGGCACCGGATGATTCGACGAGTTCAAGGTAGTCGTCGACTGGACCAGCCTCAGGCTCAGCAGGAGCTTCCGCAGCGGGAGCTTCGTCCTGAGCAAAGACAGGAGCGACAGTTCCAAACAGGAGCGGCACTACCAGACAAGTGGCCAACAACAGTGTTTTCAGGTTGAATGTATATCTCATATTTCTTTTTTTAGATTGTTCACAAGTGGCTCAGGTTAAGGCCACCGTTCACTCATTGGGACCTCATAAAGCACCCCCCGTGCCAACTCGAAAAAAATGAGAGTTTTTTTCAAAGATTTCACTCCAGACTCCGTTACAACAGGCGTTGGCGACATGCCAATTTTGCCACCTAGACCTCTCTAACACGCTCATTCAGAGTGATATCGACACTCCGAGGCAAATTTTCACCTGATCTGAATCCACTGTCTTAGGCTACGCCGATCGCTCGCAAAGCTGACTTGCATTACTGAGAAGGAGATACCAACTCCGAGAAATCAGACCCGAGATTAATGAAATCTCAGTTCTCGTCTCGAACCACTTTCCCGCCTAGGGAGAGAATGCGTGCATTCGCCTTGGCATCTTCAGCCTCTCCAATCTGCCCATCCTGGACATACATCTGCGAAAGGGCCGTCCATGCGAGAAGGTCGTTGGGACTGAGCGTTGTGGCTTGAAGCCCTGCACCGATCGCTTCTTTGATCTTCCCTGTTTTCATCAGGGCCATGGCAAGAGCATGCCAACCGTCAAAGAACTGGTCATCGAGAGCGACGCACTGGCGGTATTTCTCCACCGCATCATCGAGATTGCCAACAGCGAGATCGCCGTTGGCGTCGTCGAACAACTCGTCCAGTTCTTCGGTCACAAGAAATCAGAGGGCTTGAACAGCTGCACGCTCAGAAGAAGACTCCGCGCGCCGCTGATTGAACCATGCCGAAAAGAGACGGCGCTTATATTCGCCTTCCAACGCGGCTGCGATGGATCGCTCCGAGGAAGACTTGTCCTCGTCCTTGTAAATCTCGAGCGCATCGACATAGACAAGAAAGTAACCACTGTCACCAGGTCGCTTGATGACCTCTGAAAGGGATTTGGGTCCCAGGCTCTCGACTGCAGAAAGGATCAAACTGGCGTCGTCGATATCTGCCGGAGGCTCCTGCTGAGAGAAATTCGGAAGTTCTGTCGCAGTAACTCCAGCGGCTTTGCTCGCTGCTGGAAATGGTTTCCCGGCTTCAAGTGCCTCAGTCAGCGCTGCTCGCGCCACATTCGCAGCCTCATTGACAGCTCGATCGGACTTACGACCAAGAAGAGCTTCGCGAATCGCAGGAGTCGATTCTTCGATCGTAAGGGGTTGAGGAGCAATCTCCTCAGTGACATGAAATACAAGATAACCGCCACCCTCATCGGCCTCGAGCGGAACGGTGACCCCATCGCTCTGGAGCAATTCGCTGAAAAGACTCGCTAGAACCTGAGTATTTCCCTCCAGTTCCTTGGGAGGAGACTGAGCGGCAAACGCGTCATAGTTCCCGTATGCCATTACGAAATCAGCTTTTTCTCCTTCGTATTGCTTCGCGACTTCCTTAAAATTTGCTTCATCATCAGCGAGGTCGGCGTAAGCCCTGTTCACCGCATTGGCGAAATTGAAACTGGCTTTTGCCTTCGTCTCGTTCGTCGCGTCCTCAGCCAACGCCTTAGGAGTAAACTTCACATACTCAAATCCTCGTTTCGACTCTGAGTTGAGCGTTCCCTGATTCTCTTCGTAGTATTCTTTGATTTCTTTTTCCGAAATTTTGATTCCCTCGAGTGCCTTTTCCCGGTCAAATTCGACAAGAGACGCGATAAAACGCTGATTACCCTTCGTATAAATCCGCTCGACTTCACTCGGCACCGCAGCCACTCCGGAACCAATCAGATCTCGCATTTTCTGATAGGAGAGGTAGTCCTTCACCAGTTGAGCGAGATCCCCATCGGTAAATCCATTAGGACCGAGGATGGTGTTCTCAACCACTTCAGCGGTCACCCACGGTTGCTGAAAAATCGGGAGCTTGGTAATGGCAGCTTTGATTTCCTCCGGAGAAGGTTCGATCCCCATTTTCTCGGCTTCCTTGCGAAGTATGACGAGGCTCATGATGAAATCGGTCCGATCCTGATCCCGACGGTTCTCACCAAAAAGGACGGTCGCAAAATCATACATTCCCAGTCGAAAGGCGACGTCGTAACTGGAAGAAAGTTTCTGCGCTTCCTTCTGTCGGTAGCAGCGATTGTAAACTTTCACTACGCAGTCCTGTCTGCCAACGGATCCCCTGACGAAATCAAAGTCTGAATAGAGAAACGCAAACGCGATCACGACGAGCACGGTGACAACAATGAGTGTGCCTTTTTGAATGTGGCGAATCTGAGTAAGCATGAGGTGTTTCCTTGATCGAACGGTCCGTTTTGAAGCTCAAGAAACCGAAGCGTTTCCAGAGGGGCGGGAAGGTAGAGAGAAACCGCAGGACAGGCAACCGCTTTTTAGGCCCTCCGAAACCACGATTCCGGGACACCATTCGAGAGCAGCTAGCGAGTTTCTATGGCAATTCGAGAATTCGTTTCACTTCTTCAATTGTTTCAGAATCAGCGAGCGCGCCGTGGGCAAGCTATGCAAAAGGTCGGATCGATGGCACCGAAGTGAGTTCTACCGCTTCCACCCCAGTGGAAAGACAGTAAAAACAGCCGTTTCGCTGCTCGAATCCGGGAGTAAACGACGAAAGAACGAAGTTCGGGTTGAGAAGAAGAAATTCGGGTGGCAAAATTTCTCTTTTTGGGGCCTTGATTCACCTCAGAATTCGCGTAAAGTCGCCGTCCCGTGTAACTCCATGGTGTAACGGTAGCACAACAGATTTTGGTTCTGTTTGTCAAGGTTCGAATCCTTGTGGAGTTGCCACTTTTCGCTCCCCCAGCGCTTCTCTTCTTCTCGAAAGTTTTTCTACATGGGCTTTCTTCGCACCCTACTCTTCCTCGGGCGCGTCTCCAATCTCCCGACGATCTGGACCAACGTCACAGTAGGGTGGTTTCTCAGTGGAGGTTCCTGGAATCCTGAGTTTGGCTGGATTCTCCTGGGAATGAGCCTTCTCTACATCGCAGGCATGACGCTGAACGATGCCTTCGACGCCGCATGGGATCGAGAAAATGCGCAAGATCGCCCTATCCCGGCAGGCCGGGTCAACGAATCGACGGTCTGGATCTTCGGCTCGATCCAGATGATCGCAGGCGCGGCCGTACTGTTTTTTCTGACGACGGCTCACCCTCTCTTCCTCGGACTTCTCGTTTTCTTTGTTCTCCTCTATAATCTGCTCCATAAAAAGTGGGCAGGTTCTGTCCTTCTTATGGGATTGTGCCGGGCGATGGTCTACCTGGGCGCGGCCAGCGCTGTCGTTTCACAGACGACGGACATTTCCGCATCCCCCGTCGTCTATCTCGTAGCCGGAGGCGTGCTACTCTACATTGCAGGAATCACCCTGGCAGCGCGAAGCGAACACCTCGACTCGTCCTCGGGCCCCGGTTTTTTGAACCGCATCCTGCTCATGATTCCGATTCTGTTCCCTCTCTTTGGATCCAGAAATCAGCCGGGAAGCCTGCTGACAACTTCTCTGATCGTCGCTGGGGTTCTGAGCATCTGGGCCTGGCTCGTAATCACCCGCACAGCTTTTCAGAAAAAAGTTCCGCTTGGAATCGCTTATTCCATCGCTGGGATCGCTCTTTTTGACGCCGCTGTTGTTGCCTTCGCCGATTGGCCTGCTGCGGTATTCGCGATGGTCTGCTTCATTCTCACTCTCACCGCGCAGAAGTGGATTCCTGCGACATAATCCCCGCTACTATCCATGAATGCTTCCCTCATTGTCAGTGTCATCGGCCCCGATCGCCCGGGACTGGTCGAACAGATTTCTGCGACCGTTGCCGAGGTCGGTGGGAACTGGGAAGGCAGTCGCATGATCCAACTCGCTGAGCAATTCGCGGGGATGGTTCAAGTCGTTCTCCCCTCGGAGAGAGTCGATGAACTCCGCGAACGGCTCGCCAGACTGGAATCCGATGATCTCAAGATTTCGGTGATTCATGCTGGAGAACCTGCTGCCGGCACCGGTGCGCCTGCCCAAAGAATTCTTCTTGAAATCGTCGGCCAGGACCGCAACGGCATTGTTGCCTCCATTTCCCGGACCCTGGCTTCGGTAGGTGTCAATGTAGTCGAACTCGCGACTGACTGCCGCAATGCTCCCTGGTCGGGTGACAAGGTGTTTCAAACAAACGCCATCCTCGAAATTCCGAGCGAGAACGAGGTCCCTCTCGACGAACTCCGCGAGAAGATCGAAGAGATCGCGGGAGACCTTATGGTCGAGATCAAACCCGAAGTTGCCTAGAAAGGCTCAGGTCGATCCTCTTCTTCTCCCCCTGATTTCGAATCACCCAATTCAACCGGAGCCGATTCTTCCTGGGAATCAGCGACCGTATTTTCGACTTCGCTAGGTGCATCCGCGGGCGGAGCTTCAGAGATCGGCCCATCCCACTTCGGCAATGGGGCCACCAATCGACCCGGCAAAGGGCGAACTCTCTCGTAAACATTTTTGCCCAACTCGCCCGCCACCTGGTAGCCGCGATCAAACATTTCCATCTTCGCGTCAAGATTATCGATGTAATGCAACGCCTGTGCCTCAGGTGTCTTCGGGACTACAGGAGATCCAAACTCAAGTTCCCCATGATGCGAGACAATGAGGTGGAGTAAATGAAGACGCACTCGCTCCGAGGTCGGCTCGAGATCCGCCCAGGAGGCCAAAGTCGCCTCGTCCTCCTGGATCCCACGCCAGAGCTTGTTCACGATCTCCATCCCCAGGGGAATGTGGCCAATCAACTCGCTGATTTCAGTATAGGGCATCGTAAATCCATCTTCTTGATAAACGTTTTCCCACAATTTCCCGACATCGTGAAAGAGCACACCGGTCACGAGAAGGTCACGGTTCAGCATCGGATACGCCTCACAAATCTGGACCGCAGTCCTCATCATCTGGGCGACATGCTCGACGAGTCCGCCGCGACGCGCATGGTGGTAATCCCGTGCCGCTCCGGTTCGTCGAAGACGCGTGCCAAAGTCTTCGAGGAATCGCTGTCCGAGAGCGGCCAACCTCGGATCTCCCAGATTCCGAATCGTATCTTCGAGAAACTGATAGTCCGCTTCCTGCTTTTCTCGCAGCGCTCCGGACCCGGCGAGAACCTCAGCTGTTTCCTCCTCGTTCAGAGCCCGGACCGTCCATTTTTTTCCATCGATCGATCGGCCGTCATTTCCCAGTCCGAATTCGCCATTCACCTCGTAAAAAGAGCGCGCACTCAGTTGCCCGCAGGTATCAAACATCGGGGTGTTGTTCCACACCCGGAGAACTAGGCTTTCCTCCGCGTCCGCGAAATTGACCTCGTAAAACGGATTCCCCGTCTTTGTCGTTTTCTGAAGACACTTTTCGAGCTGAGCGTGAAATCGACAGGCGTTTCCGACCGGGCCAGCTTGTTGTTTGAGTTCGCGAAGAGTCACCACGTCCATGGTCGGGAGGCTAGCGGCTCCCTTTCTCGCTTTCCACCAAAATCCGATAGGGCAGACTCAAACTCCGATCACTTGCTTCAGGAAAGAGCGCCCGTGATTCCAAAACTGACGTCCATTCCAGAAAACATTTCTTTCTGCCCCGCCATCATCAGTCCTGCAGCCCCGAGGAGACCTGCGTTGAATAAGAGTGCCATCTTCGAGAGAGATGAGTTCTTCCCGAGGAGACGGCGACACCGGAAGAAATCTTATACTTCTTCTCAGGAGAAAAAAACACAGGTTCCGTCGTAGACTTCGGCAATCCGCTCGCGAGAAACGATCGCTTCGCGAGTATCGGGAAACTGAACACGGTATTCGGTCTCACTTTCTCGCTCGAGAAGAACGACAAAATTCTGTGCACTATCGATCTCAAGGATCACTGGAAACTGAGCTTCAGGGATTTCCTCAAGGCGGATCGTGCGTCGTCGAGCCCGAAGGTGATTGGCCGTGGCTTCTCTCTTCCAAACCTCGCGAAGAGAGCCCGGTGCCGCACAGGTAGCGATCAGGATGGCGGCTTCCTCATTCTCCGGTAGCCCATGATGCTGGCTCACGAGGCGCACGGCGCGGGTCGATGCAGGAAGGGAACAATCTAGAAAAGAACTCATATCTTTATTATTAAAATTAAGAAAATTATGAATAGAAGATAAATTTTCATTTTTGCTTTCAAAATGACCTTCTGGAACATCTGAATTGCGATCGAGAAGGATCGCAGGGTTTCCAAGCGATGCATCGATGGTATAAGTCTAGGCTATTCGACGATGGCAGACGCGACCCCCACCCTTCGGGATCCGGCAACTGAGCCCGGAGGCTCCGGAATGAAGAAAAAACCCGAATCAGGTCTCTCACGAGGGCGCCGTCGCTTCTGGGATCGCGTCCAACGCACATTTTCCCGCAGCGAGACGCCACGCACCGAAGAGTCGATGCTCCCGAGGCTGATCCAGGTATTCGCCGGTTTCACCAAGCTTGATGGACAAGCAGTCGAGGCTGAGATCGATTCCATTCTCGGATTTCTTCGCTACGACTTCCCTGAAACGGTCTACACCGAGCTTCGCCAACTCTTCATCCGCTCCCTCCGCGAACGCCAGGATCTCGAAGCTATCGCGAGCAATCTTGCCGACCAACTCTCTCTCGAAGAGAAAGTCCTTCTTGGCATGCAGCTCTACGTGCTGATCTCTCGGGCAGGCCTTCCCAAAGATGACCTGATTACCTTCTACCAGTTCATGACGACATTGGGAGTCGCTTCCGAAGCGATCAATATCGTCTATCAGCTCAATACCAGCGAGCTCTCCCAGGTCGAAGCACAAAGGAGCGCCCCGCCGAAGGCGACCGACCCTCAGCAAACCGACGGCAATCAACTCGAGTCGATTGTTCTATCGACCTCACACTCCGCCGATATCGCAATCGCACCGTCCGATCAGGAGCACTCAGTCGTTGCCTTTCGATTTCTCGATCTCATTCTCCTCAAGAATCTCGGGCCGGGTGCGATCCTCGCTCGGGGAAGAAAAATCAACGCCGGTGAATTCTGTCGAGTTTATGAAGGCCAGCGTATTCTGATCGGCGAAGAAGTTCTCGCTTTTGAAGATCTCGTTTTCTACTTTAACTCCAAGAAAAACGTTTCCTCCGTCGAGATCTATCTGGCCCAGGACGGGAACGGGAATCAATTCATCGAGAAATCTCGAACCAAGCAAAGTTACCTAAAGGCATCCTTCGGGCTCCACATCGAAATCGAAGTGCTCAAGTCGGTTGACGCCGTCGTCGGGGACCGCCAACTCCAGCAGGGAAACCGCTTTGAAGTTTCGGCGCGCGAAACGATCAATTTCCCCGATCATTCCGAAATCGTCTTCGATGATCTGCGACGAAAAGCTCGCGAACTGGGAGGACGATTCAGTCTTCCGCCAAACCGGACCGCCTACCTGGTCTCGAACGATCCCAGCGAGCTTTCAGCGGGAGATATTCTCCTGACTCAAGGAGCTGCAGGAAAAATTCTCCTTCGCATCAAATGCGATTATACGACAAAAACGGGCTCCGTCGAAGTCATTGCTTCGGAGCGCCCCATCGCTGTGGAGGGAGATCCGGTCAAAGGAATCGCTTCCCTCAAAGACGGCAGTGTCATAGCGCTCGGGGGCGGCCAGTATCTCCGCTGTCACTTCTCAGAGGGCATCATTGAAGAGGAACGCAATGTCATCAATACCCTCAAGGTGCGTGACATCAGCCACTCCTACGATCGCAAAACCCCCGCTCTCGACGGAGTCAATTTCTCGATCCAGCGTGGAGAAATGGTCTGCGTCATGGGACCGAGCGGATGCGGAAAGAGCACCTTACTCAAGGCCCTTGGAGCCCAGCTTAAACCTCGTCATGGACGAGTCGATCTGAACAACGTCAATCTTTACGACGCTCACGACGATCTCAGTTCCTACATCGCGCTCATCCCGCAGGATGAAACCTTCGACCCTCTCCTCACTGTCGAAGAGAATCTCGATACTGCGGCAGCGATCCGGGCCCCGCATTTCCCCATCGGAGAAAGACGCCGTCGGGTCGACTCCAAGCTGATCGAGCTGGGGCTCAACGAAATTCGGCATCGCCTCGCTGGTGATCAGGAGACCAAGAGTCTCAGTGGAGGACAACGTCGTCGACTCAACGCCGGCATGGATATGATCGGGATCGCCGATATCTATCTTTTCGACGAGCCCACCTCGGGGCTCTCTTCCAAGGATTCCGAGCACGTCCTCGAAATGATCCGCGGTCTCACCCACAACAAGATCACTCTCGTTTCGATTCACCAACCAAGCAGTCGACTCTTCCATATGTTCGACAAAGCGATCCTCCTCGACAATGGAGGGAAGCTCGCCTTTTTCGGCACGCCGGGGCAGATGCTCGACTACTTCAACAAAGCTCGAGAGCAGGAGGGAATTCACACCACCACCTTCACGATGGGAGAAGTTTCGGAGGAGGCTCTTTCCTTCACTCCTGACTTCATTTTCGACGTGCTTGAAACGCCCCTGCGGGACCTCGGTGGCGACGTCATTTATGAACGCGATGCTCGGGGAAACCTCATCCCAGCTCGACGATTCAACTCCTCGTTCTGGGCCGACCGATTTCAGACCTATCGACTTCTTGAAGAGGTGAATCTCCGAGAAATCGAAGCGGACACGTCGCAGACGGTTTCGCTCCAGAAGACCCCTCAGGCCCCACCCCGCCGACTTCGGCATGACTGGGTTCGATTCGTGAATCAATTCAAACGGGCCTTCCTCAGCAAATTGCGGAATCGAGCCAACCTCGCAACGACCTTACTCGAAGCCCCTGCTCTCGCCGTCCTCATCGCGGTGGTGATGAGGTATTCCGAGGATGGCGTCTACAGCTTTGCGAATGCCTTTCATATTCCGACCTATCTTTTCCTTTCTCTCGTCACCGCCCTCTTTCTCGGGATGACGAACTCGGCCGAGGAAATCATCCGGGATCGCAACCTTCTCCAACGCGAACGACATCACGGGTTTCGAATCGGCGGATACATCCTAGGAAAATATATTTCCCTGGGACTTTTCGCTCTCATTCAGTGCGTCATCTATCTCCTCATCGGAAACGCTATCCTTGGCATCCGATCGATGTTTCTTTCGAATCTCCTCTGGATGTCGATGACCTCCTTCGTAGGAATTGCCGCGGGACTTTTCATTTCGAGTCTCGTTCGCAGCCCCAAAACTGCGATCAATATCATTCCGCTGATTCTCATTCCGAACATCATTCTCGGAGGAGCGCTCATCAAATACGATGAGATGAACCGTAGCCTCGATATTATTCAGAGCATTCGACAGTGGTTTGTCTCCGAGTCAGAAAAGGAGGAGGCGAGCCGACTCAAAGTTCCCGCCGCGTGTCATCTCATGCCGTTGCGATGGAGTTATGAATCCATCATCATCGAGCACGCCGATCAGAACCCGGCCAGTAGCCTCACGAATTTCATTGAGTCCGAGATCCAGAAATTCAGCGAAATCCCTCTCGAGCAGGAACTCACCGAGGCGCAGGAAGAACGGCTCTACCAGTTCAAGCAGGCACTCGCAATCGTGCATGGGCTTGAGGGCGATTCCCCGAGGGAGGTCAGTAGCTCCCTCTCTGAGATTCGAAAAGATCTCGACCGCGGAGTTTTTGATCCCGAGCCTTATTTTGAGAGAGACAGTGAAGAGCATCTGACCAACTACATCGAGGAAGGGATTCAGGAATTCAGTAAGATCTCCCTCGAAGAGAAACTCACCGAGGAGCAGGAAGAACAACTCCACCAGTTCAAGCAGGCACTTTCTCTCGTGAAGGGAACTGAAGGAAATTCTCCTCAAGATCTCAGCCCATACTTCCCGCAGATTCTAGAGGAACTCGAGCGAGGAAATTTTGTTCCCAAGCCTTACCTTGAAGGAACGGCAAAAGCGAAGGAAAGCATCACTGCAGGTGATCTCTATCTCAACGAAAAGGTCCAGGACCTCTTCAACCGAGCTGAAGTCGAGCGACAGGATTATCGTCGCGAGAGTAATCCTCCGAACGTGTTTTTTGGAAAAGAACGCCAGTTCCGTTTTCCTCCTCACAGCGAAGAGCCTGTCTTTTCCTTCTCTATCGAGACTCTTCGACTTAATCTCCTCTCGATGGGAAGTTTCATCCTCGTCGCTTTCCTCTTCCTCCGAACGAGCCTGAAACGACAGCTCAGCAAGGTGTAAATCCAGCCCGAGCAGCTTGCGAAATCGATTTATTCGCCGATACTTTCCGCCCTTCCAAAAAGTGCCCTTGGCTCAGCTGGATAGCGCACCGGCGGGGGTCGCCATCGACTTTCTAATCCGGCGGTCGCTGGACGGATACACCCTCGGCGAGCTTGCGAAATCAATTTATTCGCCGATACTTTCCGCCCTTCCAAAAAGTGCCCTTAGCTCAGCTGGATAGAGCACCGGATTTCTAATCCGGCGGTCACTGGTTCGAATCCAGTAGGGCATGCTTTTGGAAAACTCAGCTTGAGTCACCGATTCGACTTATTCCCCGCTGAAATCAAAAACGGAACGACCACTAGTCCAGTCCGTTCCTGAAAGTCCGGATTCTCTTCCAGATCAACGTTGAAGGGGCGCGCTACACTATTCTTGGCCAGATCCTCAAGACGTGGATCGATCACCAACCGATATCGCTTTTCACCCCCTCAATCCCGGTAGGACCGGCGCCCCGATAGAAACCCTTGGTAAAGCAAATTCCTATCAATCGGAAGCCGCCCGAGGGTCGGACAACAACAACATCCCCTCGGGTCCAAAAGCAATCTTGCCGGCCGACTTCAATTCCAATCCAACCTTCTCAGGATTCTTGAAGAAGGGAGAGGCTTGGACTGCAAAAGGGGCAGAGAGGAACCCAAGCAGACTAACGACGAGGGCCAGTGTTTTCATATCCTTAGCCTCCCAGAAAACAATCCCTCCCGACAAGACCGATGCGATATGCATTTCTGCCCTTCGCCGACTGAGTGAATGGGCGCCTCACTCGATTTGAGCTTGGCAGGACCAATTCGTCTCGGCATCTTGGCTCAATGAAGTTTCGCACCGTTCCTGTCCTTCTCCTTTGCCTCCTCTCCTCGGCCCGCCTCCTTCCCGCCGGAGAAGACATCAACATTCTCTTCCTTGGGAACAGCTACACCCAACGGCACAACATTCCCGATCTCGTCGAGGCCATTCTCGAGGAAGGCGACCCGAAGACGAACATCAACACAAGCCGAGTCATCTATGGTGGGCAGAATATGTTTAAGCACTCGACCTACTACTTCAGCCAAAGCTTTCTCGAACAGAACACGATCACTAACGAAGAAATCGAGGCCCGCATCGCGAAGATGAAAGGCTTTCTCGAATCCGACACCGCGCCCAACGAGGAGGAGTGGGATACCCATTGGTCCTCAGTCGGAAAAGCGAAGGTTTCCTTTGCTGCGATTCATGGCCACATCAAGAAAGCGATCGGGAATCATGAAGCGCTCCTCAAAAACAATCCGAAAACGAAATGGGACTATGTCGTTTTCCAAAGCTGGCGCGACGTGTCGCCCGAACCGAACCAGGCCTATGCAAAGTATGCCACTCAACTGGCTGCGATCGCAAAGAAGCAGGGGGCAGAAGTCATTCTCTACATGACCTCACCAGAGACCCAGAACCAGGACCCTGTTTCTGAACCCTACAATCCCGAGTCCGCCGACCGCGATACCGCCGTCGGACTGGCACTCGTAAAAGCAATTCAACCCAAGGCAGTAATCCCAGTCCCGCTGGCGATTCAGAACATTCAAGCCAAAGGGACTGACCTGGTCTTTCGGTATCACAACGATGGTCATCCCAACCAGACATGCGCCTTCCTCACGGCCAACCTGTTCTACGCCGCCTTCACCGGCAAGAGCCCCGAAGGGCTGGCCTTCGACACCGTGATCGAGAACAAGGTCAAGGATGGCAAAGACCCCGACGGCGGTGAGCTGAAGGTTGTATTCGAGGGAGCGACAAAAGCCTACCTTCAGAAAATGGCGGTGAAGACCGTGACCGATTTCAACAAGAAGGCCACTGTCGAGTAGCAACACTTCGACGCCCGGCACCGAATCAGGTAACCTAATTTTTCCCACATCTCGCTTGGTTGTCCCTTCCCCTCGCGAGTCTCTCCGTGTATCATCTCGACGATGACTTTCGGCCGATCCCTTTTCGCATTCACCGTGGCAGTCCTTTCCCTCTCGATCGGCCCGGCCCACGCCGCCGCCCAGGAGAAAACCCTCAACCAGGCCAAGGAGGAGTTTGCGAAACAGGATCGAGCCCTCAACAAATCCTACGAGGAAGCCAAAGCCAAGCTTCCCGAGTATCTCTTTGCGAAAGTGCAGGAAGCACAACGTGACTGGATCGACTACCGCGACCAACGCGCCAAAGCCGCCGCAATCCTCGAAGGAAGAGCCGAGAACGAAAACGAGAAAGCGAATTCAGAATACTGGGTCGCGATGGCCTATCTCACAGAAACTCGGATCGAAATTCTCCAGGCTTGGCTGAAGACAAATTCCTATTCGAAAACGTGGGAAGGAGCCTGGATCGACGGTTATGGCGGCATCCTCCTAATCGCAGAAAAGGACGACGGCTCTCTGTCCTTCACCTGCACCGTAGTTCGAGGTCCCTCCTACCATCTCGGCAATATCGCCGGAACTGCCAAGGCCAATCAGTCCACAGCCCGCTTCTCGATCAAAGAGGAAGGCGAGAAGCAGGAAACCTGGCTCACCTTTCTCCAGCAAAACGATGGTCGACTCCGTCTCATCGGAGAAAACACGCAATACTATCACGGTGCCCGGGCATATTTTGATGGGCAATACTTGCGAATCCGAGAGCTGACCGCTGAGGACCGAAAGGAAATCTCGGATCCGGAGTTTTGATGAAGTTGCCGAAAACGGCTTTAGGAAGAACTGTTTGCCGGATGTCGCCATCCCAGAAACACACCTACCCGCAAGCGCACCACCCCTCACGATCTTCGACCGTGACAATCAGCAGCAAAGCGTAGAGCAAGATCCTCGTGGCTTTCGGGGGCATGAAGAAATCGTGAGAGAGGATGGTGCCATGTGGCGATTGCGAAATTGGGATCATGAGGAGCCAAGCATGAACTGCTCGGTATCAACCGCGCACGTTGCTGGCCACCCATCTGCCGAAAGTCGTGAGACTTTCGACGATCGAGTTCGTGACGACAGATTTGCTATGGCCACGGCAGCGGAACGCTGACGAAGTGGATCGCGGAGAATTTGAAGGCGGATGCGAAGAAGTAGGAGTTAGACGAGCACGACTCTCTTTTCCCGAACTGGCAGGCTCATCCAGAAACCGATTTCAAGACTCGGCGCGAAGTCCCGAAGTCCTCTAGCCCCACTTGCTTTCCAGGCTTGCCACCGTCCCTTCGATCATGAGAGAATTCTTAGTGGAACCGAGAAATAGAAACTCCAACGACAATGAATATTCGACTCCAAGACCTTGTTTTGTTCCCCCTCCTTCTCTGCACCCTGCTTTTCGTTGGATGCACAGACGAGCCTGAACCGGAACCAGAAGAACAAAAGCCAGCTGTCACCAAAGCACCCAAGCCAGCTCCGAAGCCTTCGCCATTCAGCGATGACGATAAGGAATCCGAGGAAGCTCCACGAGAGCGCCCCGATTTTGAGAACATGACCGAAGGAGAACGGCAGGCCTATCGTGACAAACGTCGTGAGGAATGGGACAACATGTCAGACGAGGAACGCGAAGCCCGCATCGCCGAGATGAGAGCGGAGCGGGAAAAGCGAATTCAAGAAATGGATACCAATAACGACGGAGCCCTCGGAAAGGACGAAGTCGACGAGCGGATGTGGAGCTTCATTTCGCAGGCCGATAAGAACGGCGACAACAAAGTCACAACCGAAGAGCGCGACGAAGCCCGTGCCGAACGAGAAGCCGACCGCTTGATGCGAGAGCTGAGCGGCGAAGAACCAGACCGACGACAATTTGGTCGAGGCGGCGGCGGACCTGGCGGTAAAGGAAGACCCGGCGGCGGTAAAGGCGGTGGCGGTGACCGTGGGCAGTGATTTGTTCCCAATCAAGTCACCTCGCGGAGTAGTGCGACACTATCCTAGACTTCACCGGTGCTGCCCTTAAAGTAAACAATGATTCAGCTATGCGGTCTTGGGCCGATTCCCCCACATTTGGAAAATCTGTTGCCAATCAAATGCGGTCGAAAGCCTTACGGCTTTCGCTACGAAACGCTGAGTTGGGAAAATAGATCCGCGCAATTTGAAAACACATCGAGCGAAGCGAGCTGAAATTTAAAACAGTAACAACCTATTCTTTGACGAATTGAACGCGCAGGACACTAGCAACGTTCTCTCACATCGAGCTTTCAAGACATCGGCACACTGCCGAATTTGAATCATAAAGCCCATAAAGCTCTGGAAGGCAAAAGCTGCTGACGGGGATACTCCCGCGAAGGGTTTTGCGGCTTTCCATGACAGAAGCACCAGGATTCAGGCACCTCTGACTGCTCCCTGAAGGGCCCTGACAAACAGATACCCTTCTCCAATCGGAAGGCTATCCTTTGATCGCTTTCTCAATCGCGTCAGTTACCGTCTTATCATCAGGCTGGACCTGAGTTCCAAACCGGCGAAGCACTTTGCCATCTTTTCCGACGAGAATCTTCTCGAAGTTCCAACCGATATCGCCCTTTTTGTCGGGGTTGTCCGCGCTCGTGAGATACTCAAACAGCGGATCCTGGTCGTCGCCTTTGACCGATATCTTGGACATC
Source organism: Verrucomicrobiales bacterium (assembly GCA_965657775.1). Lineage (GTDB taxonomy): Bacteria > Verrucomicrobiota > Verrucomicrobiia > Verrucomicrobiales > DEV007 > Arctic95D-9. Next base: position 86,654 of record CBFHPY010000002.1, on the reverse strand, counting down.
ATCGGAAAGGTCACGTCGTAGTTCTTGGAGCAGAATTCAGCGATCTCCTCATCACTGCCCGGCTCCTGTCCTCCATAGTTGTTGGCGGGAAAACCGATCACAGAAAAACCATTTTTCCCGTATCTCAAATTCAGTGCCTGGAGCGGCGTATACTGAGAAGTGGCCCCGCATTGCGAAGCGACGTTGACGATGAGGAGAACTTTTCCTTTGTATGCCGACAAGTCAACTTCCTTGCCGTTGATATCCTTCACCTTGTAGTCGTGAATCGATTCTTTGCCGTCATCAGCGAGGGAAAAAGAGACCATTAGAGCGAGAGAAAGAGAGGTGAGCAGAGTTTTCATAGTTCGTGTGATAAAATTTACGTTTCGGTGTGAGAACGAGATCGTTTGTGAAGATTCCGCAGATTTTGCGATCTGTCCCGCAAGGATTGATTAGGCACATGGAAGGGAATCGAATGAGTCACGGATTGTTAATCGCTCCCGAAAACGTGAAAAAAGGAGGGGCGCAAGTCGAGAGAGAAAAGCTAATAAAGCCGGTAAGCTCGCCCTCATTCCCAACAGTCTGATGTGCCCGATTTGCCAATTGGATTCGGCGAATTTTGTTTTACGACTAATCTCCGAGATCGATGTTTTCGAACTCAACTAACACCTTCAAAGCATCTTCGACAGTAGCCCGAGCATGTGCCGTCATTCGATACAGGTAGGCGTGAATTTCCGCATCTGCCGCATTTCGGCTCTCGCACTGCGCGCTATATGTTTCAAATCCGTTCAAAGAGTCCAACAGCCTTGCGAGATGATGAGGACATTCGCAGTCGACGGTCGGTGAAACCCTCGAGATCACGGCGAGTTGGCGCTCACTGAAGAGCCGTTCCCGCACACCTTCCTCCATCGAGCGGGGCTCGGGGGCATTCTCCAATGCATCGGTGACAGACCGGTTTGCGAGAGCAATATCCGTGGCGCAGGCATCGCGCAGATCTTCCGGCGAGATTGGCGCCTGGATCGGCGTAATCAACCCGGCTTCTTCCTTCAACCGCTCAACCGTGCTGCGCTGTGCATAGACATAGACAACAATGGCCCGCAGCGCCCCGAAACGCGAAATGAGCCTCTGCACTCTCGGACAATCCTCCACGAAGAGGGCGGGGAGCTCAACAATCAAGAGGTCGGCACTTTCTGCCTCGTCGACCTTTTCAGCTTCCTCGAGGTCAGAGTAGCACGAGAGAACAGCAGTCTCAGGAAGGAGAGCTTTGTCTAGATCCATCATCGTTCCGAGGTAGTCGCCTACCACTGTGATCCGACAATGCCTCGATTTATCGGAGCGCTTTTCATTACCGGCAGGAGCTGCTTCTGTAGTGAGATGCTTCGATTCCTCGAGAAGCCCTTCCAGGTCTCCGAGAGGTAGCTCGTAAATAGACCCGATGCTGTGGCCATACTCTGCCAAAGCCTTCAAGAGAGTGAGGCGCTGTATGTCGCGCTTCGTATACTGCCGGCGGCCCGAATCCGACCGAGTCGGTAGCACAACGGCATATCTTTTTTCCCACATCCGGAGTGCGGGGGCGGTCAAACCCGTCAACCGGCAGACAGCCGAAATGTCGTAGGAATCTTTCTCCTTGGCCTTTTTTTCGCTTTCTAACTCAGTCATGTCGGTTCTTTGGGGATCATTACCTGATCCCCTGCTCTCAGTTATGGTTGGCGTTTTCTGGTTTCGAACGCAAAGCGAGGAGTGAAGCAAGGATGACTTCTTCCGGTTTTTCGACGATTACGGCCGCGAGGCGAACGAAAGCTAAGTCGTGGAGTCCGAGCCCCTCGGTGCCAGTGCGATTGTAGTTTTCACGAATTGGTGTTTGGACGTTCATCTAAGAGAAAAGTTCTAGGTTTTGAGATAGCAATCGAGGGTGGATTATTGGTGGCTACGATTCTCGGGATTGGCTGACTGGGCAAAAGCCATCGCCTCACGCCGCGCTGTAAACTCCTCTTCCCTTGCCGCTCGGCAGAGGAGAATGAACTTCGCGAACAGCATAACTGTAACGACTGCGAGAGGTAGACTTAACAAGATTAGGATGAAGTCGATCATTGTTTATCTTTTGATTGGTTATTTACTCAATTAACGTAACGCATTCAACCTATGTTTAGGTTTCGTTTATTTACCGTTTAGTTGAAAACGCCATTTCCGGCCCAGTCTGGTGCTTCGGAAAAATCCTGCCGTGAGAAACCGACAAGGAGAAGAGAATCGAGTTGGAGTCGTTCTGATCCGGTGTTTCGAGTCCAGTTTTTCCAGAAGAAGCCACGAGCAAAAAGGAACATCGAGGATTGGAAATTGTTGCCCGAACCAATTACTCGCGGAACGAGTAGAAATCAGATGGGTGGCGCGGGGTCATTTCGCAGGCCGATAAGAACGGCGACAACAAAGTCACCACCGAAGAGCGCGACGAACGAGAAGCCGACCGCTTGATGCGAGAGCTGAGCGGCGAAGGCGGGGCGCGACACAGGGTAAGAGTGATTTGTGGATGACGGGATCAGTCAAGAAATGTGACTGGTCCAGGCAATGACCCTAACAATCACGAAGCTGAGCAGCGAAATTTAAATTGCTTAAATCGTCAACTGACCCCTTTTCCTTTTCTAACCTGCCCTGGGAACATCCTCGAGTAATTCACAACGCTGCGATCGCGATCGCCATTAGGAGCATCAGTAGCGCAGGGACGACTTTCAGCAGCGGATCCTTCACTTTGAGGTGCATCACGCACGCACCGAGCATTAACAGGGTCAGCAGCGATGCGGCCGGTACGATCAGGCTGGGCACCCAAATACCGGCGAGTAAGGCAATGGCGATAATGACTTTGAGCCCGCCTACCAGATACATCACCCCAGCCGGTAGTCCGTAGGCGGCAAATTCCTCGCGTATCGATTTGGAATCGCCCCCCCGATAACGCGTCGGTTTCTTCGCGCGGAGCAGCCAGACATTCAGCAAGCCGAGGGCGACAACCACTTGAAGCATTAGGCGAAGGTGTTCCATGCCGTGCATCCTACCGAAATGCCCACAACAATGCAATCCTTGCGAGAATGCGCGGTGGGGTCACGGTCTTCTTTGCGCCGCGGAATAGCTGACCTGTCCCTCGGAACTCGCTGTCCCTCGGAACTCGCTCTTCGAATCGCGACGGCGCAGGTCAGGGCATTGGACAGGTGGCAATCGAACTCTCGCGTCAGTTGGAGAGAACGTTCCACATCGGGCTGCTGAAGGGGTTCGCGTTCAGTCTTTAACAGCGAGTGGAAGCGATCCATGAAAGGGAAGAACTCATCTTGGACCTCATTGGGCAAACCCCACAAGGTATCATCCGTGTAACCGTTTTCTTCGAAGGTTTCGGCCGCCATCCACTCCGACTCTTCCCGGGACGCGATTTGCAACAGTTTGTGTTTGGCCGTCTTACGCAGGACCTCATGCCTTATCGAGAATTGTCCGATGAACGCACTGTGATCGATCAACACGCATTAGCAACCGCTCCCCATCGCCATCAGTATGTGGTCTCAGATTCAGTAATCAAGAGGGCAACGATAATGGGTGTGAATAGGGGTATAGACTGCTGGAGTTCTTTGGCTTGCTTTTGCTGAGTCAAGAAATGTTGACTGACCCCATTTCACTTTTCTCCAATTGCTGCCTTCAAGCCGAGCCGGTCACCGAGTAACCCGGTGGTATTCAGCGGCCGCTCCTTCGAGGAGGCCGGGGAGCGACGTCGCGATATCCCGGGCGGCGTGTTCGGAAGAGCCGCTTGCGGTGGCGGGTTTGGGATAGATAGATTCCAGATCCTCAAGGCGCAGGTAATCGGGATGATGCAGTTCAACCAGATGGGCGTAGGCGACCGTGCGCTGGCCCTTGTCGACCTGAAGTTCGTACGCGTGGAAGGCGAGCGGCGCAGGAAGCTCGAGACGCATGAGCTCGCGAATCATGTTCGCATCCGACGTGTTCCCGACGACCTCGTAGGTGCCGAAGTGGTGATGATGTTTACTGACCTTCCAGCCGGCTTGCTTAAAGGTGGCGCCGATCGAGGCGCCCGCGAGGATTGGCTGATGGATGGATTCAATGGCAGGGTCGGTCGCCGTGCTGGAGAATTGAACGAGAGCCAAGGTGCGCGTGGTCGAGACTCCGTCACGAGTGCTGAACAGGTTGGAGACGCGCAGGGCGTCCGACTGTGAGAGGAGAGCAAGTTCGTAGGATTCGAACCGCTGCTCGATCCGTTCGCTGTTGAGTTGCGGAGTCGGTGGTGCGGTTGGGGATGACGGCGGCGCGCAGCCGTTCAGGAGGACGGAGAGAAGGATGCTGGCAATGAGGCGTTTGGTGGTCACGAGGGGATTCCGGAAGCGGGAGGCTACAGTGGGGTTTGAGAGCGCGGAGAAAGCATACTCGTAACAGATGGTATGGGAAGCGGTTCGGGTTCTTTTTGGGCGAATAAGAAACCTCGTAGAACTGCTATTTGATCCATGCAGCTGAAGTTGGCAGCTACGATCTTCTAATCCGTAGGTCGCGCGTTCGAATCGCGCCGGGCGTGCTCCTTTAATACCAGTCAGTTAGCTGAATTTCAGCGTGTTACACCAAACTGCCGTTTCTTTCTATTCTCACGTAAGATAACGTAAAATCACGGGTTTTGACAGTTTTTACTGCCAGTTTTCGGGCAGTCGGGTATTTTCAATTGTCACTCAGTGCTTCCGCGATCGGGATGTCGGCTGGAGCGAGGCGATAGGTCTTCAACTCTTCTGACGAGACCCAGGACAAAGCATCGTGAACTGTCAGCGAGATTGTCTGCTCGATGAACTCTACCTCGTAAGCTCGGATGAGGAACTCTCCGTGGTCGTATACGTAATGGCTCTCGGCCACAAAGGAGCCGACCTGAACGTTGATGTCCAACTCCTCGAATAATTCTCGCTTGAGACAGGCCTCTTCGGTTTCTCCGGATTCGACTTTACCGCCGGGAAACTCCCAGCAGCCTGACAAAGACTCATCGGTGCCACGTCGAACCAGCAGTATTGTACCGTCTTTTTTTCTTTTTAGAATCCCTGCCGTAACGACTTTCATGAAGACTTAAAGCAAATTGATCGAAATCTACTTCGCAAACCGTCCAAAGACTTCAGCCCGATGCCACGCGAGTGCCTCTTGATGTGGAAAGGACGTTTTTTCAGATGGAAGTACAATTGATTGCCGATCTTTATCGAGTAAGGGAAAAGACGCGACTTCACCTTCAGACGCTTTCGGGTGAACCAGAATCTCGAATTGGTCTGAGATGGTGAATATTCCACGATCAAAGGCCCAGTGCGCTGTGTGACTTAATGCAAGCCCATTTCTCGGATCATCAGTCCCGTTGGCTTCTTTCCCGATAATATGTGCGGCCTGCGCTTCAGTCGTATCGTTGAACTTGAACTTAGATCCGAAGATCGCACAAGTACTATCATAATTGTTTAGGACAATCTTGCGGAAAGCCTGATCGCGTTTCGCCTTAGAGACTCGGTATACTGCACGTTCTTCCGCAACAAACGGAGACCATGCTTCCAAGGACTCCAGTTGAAGTGCAGTTTCGATTAGATAGTCGCTGAGAATCTCTTCTGGATCAATGCGTGTTTGAAATTGCTCGATAGTGACTTCCTCGATCTTAAACAACCGCTCTGATTCATCGAAACTTTTCACTAACCCGAGACCCAAGAATTGGTATGTCGTACCTTGAGGCTGCGTTTTGTCCGACAGCTGTTTTAGCACCAACACAGGTTCGCCGTCGGACATGCAGTGAAAAAGCGAGCGATTGACGGCCGAATCCAACGACCCAGATTTCGGGGAGTAATAAAAATACCAGCTTCGATCCTCATTATATGCGATGCGATCCGCATAGGGATTTTTGAGCATGCTGGCGATAGATAAACAATACCGAGAATCCCTCGGTTTGTAGATTCCCTCGATTAAATTGTGAACGCGCGTGATCTCCGGAATTGTCTCGTGGGTTTTCTGAATAACCCGCGCAGAGACCACTCGCCCGAAGAATCGAGAGAGCAGCCGAAATGCCTTCCAGCGATCTTCTATTTCGAGACCAACCTCGGAATCTTTAGGGACTACCATCGCATTTTGACTGATGTACGTCGCCTGAACTCAGCTTTGAGATCGGAATCAACTTTAGAGTTACGAAGCATCATCGTTCCAATGGGTGAATATTTCCTTTAAGCGATCCACCGTATGGCGCCATTTCGTCGAACGCGGTTTGCACACCGTATTCTGCTGCCCAAATAAACCGGTCTCATGAAAGGCTTCAGACACCGATCGAGTCTCTTCCCACCGAACAGAGATGAAATATTCACTCTTGGTCGGATCATCTGCGAACTCCCGGTGATAGGATCCTTCTTTAAGGACATCGAGGCACGGCTGCTCCCCGTTTCCCTTATCGATTTGAAATTCAGCGGCCGGTTGGACTGTGCCCGTCACTGTTCCAACTCCCACAAATCCTTCTCCGGGAATTCGAACCCAGATTCGGTTGCCAGGTTCGAGCATACTGAGAGTTTTCGTGTACCATGTTCCGCCGCCTGCCGAGAAGAATCCATATTTCCGCGCTTCTTCCCATGACCGGGTCTCATCGTGCCCGAAAGATCCGTAAAATTCTCCGATCCAAGGTTCAGTAGGTCCCTTCGTTCGGGCAGTATTGACTGCATTCTCTTGCGTTTCTCCGGGGTCAATCAGCCAAGTCCGAGAGAGGAGTTGGGTGTCTTGCATTTTGAAGACACGAAAGAACAACACGTTGATCGGGATATCCTTATCATTGAGATAAGCAACGATGCGTTCCGTTGCCCGATCCAATTCTGACGCGCAAAGAATGATCTGATGCGACTCGTTGAGCTGTTCTTCATCCAGCTCGGCACCGAACTTTTTCCGAAAGGCTTCATCGAGGCTACCGCCTTTGGAGAAGCGCTGGTATATCTGCGAGATCTTGTCTGCGCTCAGGGTTTCTACCCAGCTGGCGTAATCCAGCGCCTGGGCAACGATATTGCGCGGTGTTTTGTCACGCTTGAGCTCGATCAAAATCAGCGAGGCATCAGGAGCAACAGCAATAAGATCGAGTCGCCCACCTGCAGGAGTAACTTCTTGTTGCCCGATCAATAGCCACTCGTCCGAAAGAATCGACGGCTGGCTGACAATCATTTCTTCGAGGAGCTGTTCGCTCTCCAGTTTGCAGATCGGTAGCGGGGAAGGGGAATTCCCGACGGTCCAGATGGCATGTTCAATGGGCATTTTCAGGTGTGGGCGACTTTTTCAAGCATTCGAAAGGGGTGATTCCAAGGCTGTCCCTATTCAATTTCTTTTAGATGACGGGATCAGTCAAGAAATGTTGCCTGCCCCCAGAGACTGCGGTTGGTAATGCGGTCTCCTTTGAGTTCCTCAAGCTCTTTCCGCAACTCATCGGAGGCATCGGCTGGCGATGGCGGCGGGACGAACGCGCCGGCTTTAAAGTCTGGTTTCGAGAGTCTGTGAAACCAAATGGCTACTCCTCTAATGAGCTTAATTCCGTGCAGCGCTTTGCCTTGTTCCGCGTGGCCGGTGTGGACCGCATTATTTGCCATGCGACGAATGGTGTGGAGGGCGTCACCCAGTTCGCGGGAGAGAATCCCCTGATCAAGGAACTGGTTGATCTGACTGAGAAACGAGAGGCGGTTGTTGGCGTCCTGAGGGGTGTATCTGGAAACGCTTGCCACGATGGCTTCTGAAAGCTGCCTCACCCGAGTGAGTGCTAGATCAGGTTCGGTGAAGTAATACGCCTCTGAACCTGCAGCAAGTTTGAGCAGGTGAGGATCGTGTTTCCCGAGAAACCGGAAATTTGGAGAGACTAAAGGCACCAAAATTATTTAAGAGTAGCTCCCGGCCCATGCCAAGTCTCCATTGCCCCAACACTACGCATTAATTTCGCCCCCTCAGATCAAGGGGATGGCCAATTCCTCAACCCTACCGCCAATGCGACGGCACCAGGCAAGCCCACACTTTGGATTGGACTAAAAGACGAAAGCGGTCAATGGACCCGAATGACCTTTCCCGATGTTTAAAGTCTTTCGGACAACGGTCAAGGCGTTGCATACTTCGGGGGAGTGGGCACTTTCACCAAGCCTTCCGGTCCTCCAGGAACCCGACCGGTAGACACATACGCAAACTCCCGCACGATCTTGAACTTTTCGGGCGGAATCCTGACATCCTTTCCTTTTCTGGCCAAATAGGCATCACAGGCATAGGCGGGCTCATTCAGCAAATCGCACAACTCGGTGATGTGAAGAGGATGGTCCCCCCACCCTGACTGATCGGCGATGAGCCCATCCACTGAGCCTTCCCCTTCAATAATCGCGGCGATAAACTGCGGATGATAGACTTCCGGCGCCCACTGGTCCGGATTCTCTGGATCACGCGGCAGCCCTTCGCTAAAGGTCATAGAGATTTCGGTATTCCACGCCACCGGCGCGAACGGAACTGCCCAGGGAAGATCTTTCAATACGATCCGATTTTTGGTGGCAGAGACAATCGTCAGCCATCCTTTGTCCTCCATCTGTTGCGCACACCACAACGCCCGCTCATTTTGGGCGCCGCTAACCCCGATGGCAAACTTGTCACCACCGCCGGAAGGATTCGCGCAGCTACCCTCCGCATACAAATAGCCGAGCAACCTCGCCCGCGTTCGGATATCTACTGTCGCTTTGCCTTCTTCACTCTTGAGATTCGTGGCCGCCAGCTGCACGACCAAACCAGCCAAAACCGCGACGACAATCCTACTCGAAGTTCTTCTCATCTTATCTTTTGGTTCTCTTCGTGGAAGGCTTGGAGGTGGTCTCTTGAAATTCGAGGGACTTTGGGGATTGGAAAAAGACTGTTACCAGGGGACGACCGCCCTTCCACCCTACCGCCAATGCGCCGGCACCTCGATGCCGAAGCAATTCTCCACCGAGCGCAACGACGTCAGAATCGCCTGATGCCGTTCTGCATCATACGTCTCCCCTTTCGCCCTCGACTCCAACAACTCTTTCAACGCCGGCAAATCGTACAGCCCCAGCTTGAAAAGATTCGTCCACGTGGGCTCGCCAAAGAGTCGGTAGATCACCTCATTGTCATCCCGATCACTGACGAGGCGTTTTTCACCGGCAAGCAATTCCAGGGCGGCTTCTGCCTCCGCTTCGTCTTCGTAGGTAATGAGTAGTTCCATGGAGCGTAGCTCGTTCTCAGTGGTTGGTTCTTGGTTTTCCTGTCCTTCGTAGCCTTGCCGAAGAAGGATGCATACGGACGGAGCGGATCTCACCCATCGATCGCCAGCCCGCGGATGAGATCATAGACCTCCTGCGGATGGGGAACGTTTTTCAAGACCGCCGAACGATTCGACAATTTTCCCTGACCTGAAGAAACCAACTGCTGGGTGATGATGGTGATCGATCCAGCGCTCTTGCCCTGCTGAAAAATCCCTTCCGACAGGAGAACATCGATGACCTGGTCGAATACGACCGTTCGTTGCTGGCGGTTCAGGAACCCCTCGTAGTACTCGAGCCGGTTCTCGAAGATCCGATACCGGGTCTTCCCAGGTTCCTTGAAGGCTTTGAGGTAGAGCAAATACATCACGATCGCGAACGAAATCCCGTAGGCAACCAAACCGTAAACGATCACGGGATCGAAGGATTGGGCGATCATATTGCTGATGACGAAAGCGAAGCCTCCCGGGAAAAGGGAAATAAATCCGGCCGCCAACGGGGCAAAGACCAGATACTGCATGGGGACGACGACCGGTTGCACTTCCCGGATCGGTTCTTCTTTTTTGTGATCACTCATTTGGTGGATGCTGCCCTTGCCCGAACGGGACGAGGCAGTGATTCGAATGCCTGCCAGGATCGGACTCGCCTATTTCTTCCCCTTGGCTTTGCCCTTGGCCTTCCCGTTGGACTTGCCCCCACCTTTCACAAACCCCGTCTCGGTCTTCACTGGATCTTCATCGCCCCATTTTTCCAACCAGCTCTGCAACTCGCCCTGTAAACGCTGCTGCACTTCTTCGAACTCCAGATTGCCGACGAGGTTCGTCAGCTCCTTCGGATCCGCCTCGCGATCATAGAGTGCCCACTCGGGCCGGTGATGGAGACGCTCGACCAATTGTTCGTGCAAGAGATCGCCAGAAGTTTCCAACTTCACCACCCAGGAGGCAGCGGGGTCAAAGTCGCCTTTGACGTCCTCGTCGTTGAGCAGCGCAAGGGCCATGGTCAGGGTGGTGTTGGAGGTCACCTCCACCTCTGCCTTGGGAGACCAGAGTAGGGTGTAGCGCTCATCGCGAATCGATCGGATCGGGAAAACCCGGTCCCTGTTGTCGATGATGTTGCAGTTGGAGAAAGCGCCGTAGGCGTAGTCGTGCACCTTCTCATTGGCGCCGGTGAAGTTGGACCACTGGCTGCTTCCGTCGAAGTCATCGGGATTAATCTCGCCTCCGGCCGCTGCGACGAGACTGGGAGTGATGTCGGAAATCCAGAGGATGGGATCGCTCGCGATGCCGGCGGGAATGACTCCGGGCCAGGCCGCGACGACGCCGGAGGCGAGGCCACCGTCAAAGCAGGTCCACTTGGAAAAGGGAAACTGATTGCCCTGCTCGGAACAGAAGAGGACGAGAGTATCCTCGGTGAGGTCGTGGTCGGCGATGAGCTCGCGAAGCCCACCAAGCAGTTTGTCGAGATTCGTCACCTCGACAAAATTACCGTGGAGATTGTGGCGATACTCGGGCGTGTCGATCGCGTCTTTAGGAAGGGTCAAAGCAGCGGGATCGTAGGCGTCGGGATCGCCATGAGTGTGAAAGGGCGCGTGCCCGTCGTGCGACGCAACGACGAGGCAGAAAGGTTCGCCAGCTTCCTTGGCTTCGCCGATGTAGTTCCCGGCGCGTTCGAGCGCAATGGGATTGGCGTCCTCTTTCTTCGGAATATCCCCAAGCTTGTCGAACGGATAGGCCTCCTGTGGTCCGACGTGGCCCTTGCCGAGCAGGCCGACTCGATACCCGAGGGGACGCAGGTAATGCGGCAGGCTCCGGGTTTCTGGTTTCGACTTGGAATGGTTCGGCATCGCGCCCGTCCGCCACGGAGTGCGACCGCTGTAGAGTTCCTGCCGAAAAGGCGCGCACATCGCTACGGTGGCGTAGCAGCGATCGAAGCGGACGCCCTCGGACGCAAGCTGATCGAGGTGCGGGGTGATGGCTTCGCCTCCCCACGGACCGAGCGTGTCGCGATCGATGTCATCGCCGATGAGGAGAACGATATTGGGACGGCGAGGGTCCTCGGCTTGCGTCGGGGTGACGAGGTAAGCCGAAAAGACTGCGGCGATGAGAAAGGAAAGGAAGAGTGGACGGGAGAAATAGGTCATCTTGAGCTTTTGATTTTGGCCAATTTTCGCGAATTGTCACGAACGGATCGAGTGACGAAACATCCCAATACTCAATCCGGAGGAAATGTCCAAGGTTCGAAGCCCGAAAAGGTTTTGCAGAACGTGAGCGGGAGATACCCCCCAAGACGAACTCGAGTAGCCGATAGGATTCCGAAAACCAGCGCCCCACTATCACCAGTCATTGATAGGAATTTGCTTTTCCAAGGGTTTTCAGCGGCGCATCGGTCCGGCCGGGTTTGAGGGAGTTCAAAAAAGCTAGAACTTCAGGAGGATGGGCCAGATTAAGAAAAAATGATTATGGTGGCTTAACCTCTACTTTTTGAAGATGAGGAAGTGAGCCTCGCGTGAGAAGATGCCGAAGAGTTTTTGGAAGCAAGCCAAGGCGCTCGACATTTCGTGGTAGAATTTCGGGGCCAGTCTGGTGGAGGGTGATGGCGCCGCCGCAGCAAACTGCCTCACCGAGATCGAAGCGGAGAAGGATTCGTGATCGGTATCGCAGGTCACGTCCCGATGAGTGGGAGCCGGAATAAATTGGGCATCAACTTCGGATTGGGGGAAACAGACGAAGAGAAGAAGAATTCAGAAGTAATGTTGTTTCATCACTGTCAGGGTAGCGAAGAGCGTCAATTCCCGGCAATGGCGAATTGCGGACCCATGACGGAGCTGGCTCAACATCCCCTGATTGCACCCCTTGTCTCACTTGCGCCTGCCGGGTAGTCAATCGAGAGTAACCGCTTCATGCCTCCGCAGAGATATCTCTTTTCCCTGACCCTGATCACCCTTTCAGGTTTCGCCGCCGTTCTTCTGGCCGAAGAGGAGCCTGCGTATGATTACGAGAAAGCCGCCCAGTTCTGGTCGTTCCAATCTCCCGTCGCGGCCGTTGCCGAGACACTCCCTAAGTCACCCTGGATTCGGAAGAGAGCTGATGCATTTGTCTTCCGAAAACTTCAGGAAGAAGGACTCACCCCCAACGGAGAATCAGACTCGCGAACTCTCCTTCGCCGAGTCGCCTATGACCTGACCGGACTGCCTCCCGAGTGGGAGAAAATGAAATCGCTCTCGTATGAGGAGCAGATCGACGAGCTTCTCGATTCTCCTCATTTTGGAGAACGATGGGCGCGCCTCTGGCTCGACGTCGCCCGATTCGCCGAGGACCAGGCCCACATCGTGGGAAACAATGCCTCACTGACCTACCCGAACGCCTATCGCTATCGAGACTGGGTCATCGGCGCCTTGAATCGAGATCTCTCCTACGACGATTTCCTGCGCCACCAGCTGGCTGCCGATCTCATCTCACCCGACGATGAAGCCATGCACTTCGCACTTGGATTCATGGGGCTGGGTCCGAAATACTACCGCCGAGGAAATCTCGCGGTCATGGCCGACGAATGGGAAGACAGGGTCGACACACTGACCCGAGGAGTGATGGGGCTGACTGTGGCCTGTGCACGTTGTCATGATCATTTCTACGACCCCATCCCGACGAGCGACTACTACGCACTGGCTGGTGTATTCGCGAGTACAGAAATGTTCAACCGTCCCATGGTCGACGACTGCGAAATGCAGAAGGACGGCAACGCAAAGAAACCGAACGAAGCCGATCACCTCGTCCGAGAGGCCAAGGAGATGAAGAACCTCCCCGTCTACAACCGAGGCGATGTGACATCTCCCGGTGAGGAAGTTGAGCGAGGATTTTTAACTGTGTTAGGAAAAGGTGAGCGCACCACCTTCTCAAAGGACAACAGTGGACGACTCGATCTCGCCAATGAACTGGTTAGCCCCGGAAATCCCCTCACCGCGAGAGTCTGGGTCAATCGAGTCTGGGGTGAGCTCTACGGCCAGCCACTCGTCAGCACGACGAGCAACTTTGGCAAACTCGGCGAAAAACCTTCCCATCCAGAACTACTCGATGATCTGTCCTATCGCTTCATGCACGAAGGAGGCTGGTCTCTAAAATGGCTCGTGAAGGAAATCGTCCTCTCCGCGACTTATCGTCAGTCCAGTGAGCGAGTCGAGACCAAGGCGGAAAAAGATCCGTCGAACCGCCTTCTCTGGCGTGCCAATCGAAGACGCCTTCCTGTAGAGATGTGGAGAGATTCGCTCTTCGCCACAGCGGGCGATCTCGATCGCGAGATCGGTGGTCCGTCTTTTGGAGTGAGCGATCCAAAGATGAATCGTCGAGCAGTCTATGCCTCCATCAGCCGACTCCAGCTCGACCCAATGCTGGCCCTCTTCGACTTTCCTGATCCCAATCTACACAGTCCGAATCGCGCTGAGACAACGACCCCGATTCAGAAACTGTTTCTCATGAACCATCCCATCGTCGTCGAACGGGCCAAGGCGCTCGCTTCGAAAATGACCGGTAGCCCGGAAGAGTCGATCGATAAAGGATACCAGCTTCTTTTCGGGCGCAGCCCCCTTCCCGAAGAAAAATCACTCGGCCTCAACTACCTGAAGGAGAACCAACTCGACGACTACGCCCAGGCCCTCCTTTCCTCGAACGAATTTGGGTGGCTCGACTAAATCGTCCTGCTTCTCTTCTCTCCTTTCTGCATTATGAATCCTGCTCTCTTCTCCCGCCGCGAAGCGCTTCAACGACTGGGAAGCGGATTTGGCGCACTTGGTCTCGCGGGAGCGCTCGGCGACGCTAATCTCCTCGGCTCTGGAACACCTCACTTCACCCCGAAAGCGAAGCGGGTGATTTTCCTGATGATGAACGGCGGTCCTTCCCACGTCGACACCTTCGACCCCAAGCCGGCCCTGGCGAAGCATGAAGGGGAAGTCCCCTCTGAACAGGGCGCTCGCAAAAATAAAACCAGTGGATACATGCCGAGTCCCTTTCAATTCGCAAAGCACGGCGAATCCGGGATGGTCATGAGCGAGCTCTTTCCCAATCTCGCACAGCATGCCGACGATCTTTGTGTGATCCGCTCGATGCACACAGACCAGCCCAATCACGAGCCCGGTCTTCTCATCATGCAATCGGGCAACCCTCAGCCGATTCGTCCTTCGATGGGAAGCTGGATTTCCTACGGCCTCGGCAGTGAGAATCAGAACCTTCCCAGCTATATTGCGCTGACTGCAGGGAGACCCGTCGTCGGGCCGCAACTGTGGTCGAATGGATTTCTTCCTGGAGAACACCAGGCCACGGCGGTCGACACCAATGAGATGGAGGTCGAGAAATTGATCGCCAATCTCAATCATCCTCATCTGACGAGGACGGAACAACGGAAGCAGCTCGACCTCGTTGGCGCTCTGAATCGGATTCATCTGAAGCAACGGCAGCGTGAGGAAAAACTCGAATCGCAGATCCGCGCGATGGAGCTCGCCTATTCGATGCAGGCGGAAGCGTCGGAAGTCTTCGACATTTCCCGGGAACCTGAATCAGTCCGCGAACGCTACGGGGAGACCAAGTTCGGACAGAGCTGCCTCCTCGCCCGTCGCCTTTCCGAATCCGGAGTTCGTTTTGTGCAGGTCTACTACGTCGACAAAAAGAACAAGCAACCCTGGGACAGCCACAATAATAACAATGCTCGTCACGAGACCCTGTGCGCAGACAGTGATCGTGCAACCGCGGCTCTGCTTCAGGACCTGAAGGAACGCGGACTTCTCGAAGACACTCTCGTCGTGTGGGGAGGTGAATTCGGACGCACTCCTTATTCCCAGCTTGGCAAAGACAAGAACAAGGCCAAGGCGGGCCGGGATCATCACCATACCGGGTTTTCGATGTTGCTCGCGGGCGGCGGAATCCAGGGAGGAACGACCTGGGGATCAACCGACGAGTTTGGAATGCACGCGGTCGAAAACAAGGTTCACGTGCATGACCTGCATGCCACGATTCTGCACCAGCTCGGATTGGATCACGAGGAATTGACCTATCGCTATTCGGGTCGTGATTTTCGACTTACCGACGTACACGGAAAGATCGTCCGCGGCATTCTCGCCTGATCTCATCGACGCAAGCTGAGCTGGAGAATCTCGGGCAATGGGACTATCTTTCCGAAGCCCCCGTCGCTCCGCCTGTGAATCCTGGATACATTTACATCCTTCAGAATCCATCGCTCTCCGAGTCCCATCTCAAGATTGGCCGGACCGAACGCGATCCCGAGGAACGCGCTGCCGAAATTTCAGGATCGACCGGAGTTCCGACTCCTTACGAGGTGGTCTGGTCAAGTGAATCGGTCGACTGTCATCTCGCGGAATCCATTCTTCACGATCATCTCGCGCCTTACCGGACGAACACGACGCGCGAATTTTTTGATCTCGGTCTCGACGAGGCAATTCGGGTCGCACAGGGTGCGATTCGCCAATCCGGAGGACGGATCGGTGGATTCCTCTATCTTCTCCGTCGAACCACAAGCTGGACATTTCACGGCCTGATCCGACCACTTCTTCGCTTGCCGGTACAGGTCATCCTCCTTGCTGGATTCGTTCTCTGGGTGGTCCTGAAATACGGGTTCATTCTGATCATGAAACTGATCGGCGGATTCCTCTCCACACTCGGATCGATCTTCTTGCCTTCGAAGAAGAGGACCCGTCGACGGAGATAACCAAGCTATGGCAATGCGACAAGACGGAAACTACCTCAAGGAAATCCTCGGGACCCTCCTCTGGATCGCTTTGATCTATCTCCTGATTCGTCAGGACGGGTTCAATCGCTGTTCGGAATTCCTCGAGAATCTGACTCGCTGAACACAAATACGCCTTCCTACCGTCGGGCAGGAAGGCGCCTGAAAAGTTACCCCCAGAATCGGGGCATCCGCAGATTAAGCTCCTGCAGGAGCCAGCTCACCGGGGAAATCGTCGTCCTGTTCCGGCTCTGGCTCGGTCGCGCGAGGCTTGGTCTCCGGCTCTTCCGGAAGATCCGGAGGAGTCGGCGCAGAAGGTGGGTTCTGAATTTCACCGTGGTCCATGATCTCCTGGATGTGAGACCCATCGAGAGTTTCGTAAAGGAGAAGACCTTTAGCGATCGCCTCAAGCTTGTCGCGGTGCTCGATGAGGAGACGAGTCGCCTCGGCATAGGCATCGTCGGTGAAGCGCCGAACTTCGTCGTCGATCGTCTTGGCAGTCTCTTCCGAGTAGTTTCTCGGAGAAGAAATGTCGCGAGCGAGAAAGACTTCGCCCTGGCCCTCGCCATACTCGATCATTCCGAGCTTTTCACTCATGCCCCAGTTGCAGACCATCTTGCGAGCGATCTCACTGGCCTGGCGAATATCTCCAGCAGCACCATTGGTGACATCGTTGAAGACAAGTTCCTCGGCGACACGACCACCCATGATGAGGATGAGTCGATCGAGAAGATACTGCTTCTTGTAGCTGTGCTTGTCCTCAACGGGAAGATACATCGTCACTCCGAGAGCAGGACCACGGGGAATAATCGTGACCTTGTGAACCGGGTCGGTGTCTTTCACGAGCATTCCGAGAAGCGCGTGACCAGCCTCATGATAGGCAGTGAGTTCTTTCTCGTCTTCGCTGAGGGCGAGGCTGCGGCGCTCTTTCCCCCATCGCACCTTATCCCGCGCTTCTTCGAGCTCGGCTGTGGTGATCGCTTTGAGTCCTTTCCTTGCAGCAAGAAGCGCCGCCTCGTTGATCACGTTCGCGAGTTCTGCACCGGAGTATCCGGGAGTTCCGCGAGCGATCACGCCCATGTCGGCGTCTTCCGCGAGTTTCACTTTCTTGGAGTGAACATTGAGAATTTCTTCGCGTCCTTTCACGTCAGGCAAGCTGACCGTGATCTCGCGATCGAAACGGCCGGGGCGAAGCAAAGCGGGATCGAGAACATCGGGACGGTTGGTCGCCGCGATGATGATGACTCCCTCTTGGGTATCGAAACCATCCATCTCGACGAGAAGGGCGTTCAACGTCTGCTCGCGCTCATCGTGTCCTCCACCGAGACCATGTCCACGATGACGACCGACCGCATCGATCTCATCGATGAAAATCAAGCAGGGAGCATTCTTTTTACCCTGCTCAAACATGTCGCGGACTCGCGATGCACCGACACCGACAAACATTTCGACGAAGTCGGAACCACTGATCGAAAAGAAAGGAACATCCGCCTCACCAGCGATCGCTCGAGCGAGAAGTGTTTTTCCAGTTCCAGGAGATCCCACCATGAGAATCCCCTTGGGAATCCGACCACCCAGTTTCTGGAACTTCTTGGGGTCGCGAAGATACTCGACAATCTCCCAGACCTCTTCCTTGGCTTCTTCAACTCCAGCAACGTCCTTGAAGGTCACCTTGCCTTTGTCCATCGCCATGAGTTTGGCTTTGCTTTTGCCAAAGCTCATCGCGCCTTTCCCAGCAGCCTTGAGCTGGTGGCGGAAGAGGAAGTAGAGAAGGATGAGGAGAAAGAAAATCGGAAGGTAGAAAGACATCAACATCATCCCGAGGCCATCGGAGTCAGTCGGAAGATCTGAGATCTCGAGATTCTTTTCGGCGAGCAATGCCTTCAGCTCATCTCCTGCATAATCGAGAATGATTGGCGCGGAAAACTTGCGATACTTGTCGTCACTGTTCTCGGCAGGATCGATTTCATACCATCCCGTGATGAACTGCTTCGCACTTCCATCTCTCTGAACCAATCGAAGAATCTGTGGAGGCGTGGCCTCAGCATCCACGTGGATGCTGTCAGCTCCCACCAGCGCCTTGAACTCAGCGTAGGTGATGCTCTCGGAAGACTCCGAAAAGCTCTTCGACCAGATCGCAAGGCCAAAGAGGCTCATCGCCACAAAAAGGAGGATGAGGCCTTTCCAGTTGAAACCTCCCTCGCTGCCGTTGGGCTTCTGGTTGTCGTTTTTATTCTCGTTGTCTTGCATGAAATTTTTCAAATTGAAGGATGAGGGGCCCGACAGCAAACAAAGCGGAAGATCTGCAGGGTGTGGAAACTACCACAACCCGTTTCACCGCGCAATCGATGGTAACCCATCCTCTATCGACCTTTCTTGCACTCGATTGTTCGATCTGAAGATCAGTTTACCGCCCTCAATGTCAGGCCCGTTATTTAGGATACGTTCTCGATCGGGCATTCATGACATCCCAACCAAAGATTCCGTTCTTATCTCCTGGTTGGGTATTATTAAAAAATCTAATATTGAATTAATTTGAAACCAAATCGGTTTAAAATAAGTATTATTGATAATGAAGCTAAATCCAGATGGAAAACCTGCCTACGACGATGAGGCAGACGGGAACATGATACGAGGAATCGCCAATGGTGAGCGCGAATCATTCCGGAAACTACACGACCGCTACGATGGACTCCTCTTCACGACGATCCAGAAAGTGCTCAACGATCGAGAAGATTCTGAAGAGGTTCTTCAGGAGGTGATGAGTTCACTCTGGAGAAAAGCGCATCTCTACCACCAGGGACGCGGTCGTCCTGTTACGTGGCTCGCGTCCATGGCTCGAAACCGAGCGATCGATCGCCTTCGTTCGAAACAGCGGCAATCGCGCCTTCGTTCGGCCTACACGGATGAGATGGATGTGAATCCTCGCGGATCCTCCGGCCTCAGCGGCCCGGAAGCGGCAACGAGACGGGATACCTGTCGCGTCGTCCGCAGCGCGGTTATGGAACTGACTGAGGTCCAGCGCGAGGCGATCGAGAAAGTGTATTTCGAGGGCCTGACCCAACAGGAGATCGCCGATGAGCTCGGCGAACCTCTCGGAACGGTTAAGGCGCGGATTCGACGTGGACTCGCCAAGCTCCGGCAAACGGTCGAGATCACGTAAGAAACCTTACTCGACACTCACACCGCCTCACCGGCCTTCCCGTTACGAAATCCGCGAAAGGATTTCGACGTTGGCGGTGGGGTCGAATGCGGCAGAAACCTCTTTCTGTCGGGTCACGATTTCAGCGACACCTTTTTTGCCGAGCTGAAGCATCTCGATGAGTTGCTCCTCGGTGAAAGTCGCCTCTTCACCGGTCCCCTGAACCTCGATCATTTTGAGGTCTTCGGTCATCGCGTAGTTAAAATCGACACTCGCGTCCTTATCTTCGTGATAATTCAGATCAAGAACACAGGACTCCTCCCAGACTCCAGCGCTGATTGCAGCAGCCCACTTCCGAAGAGGCATTTCCTTAATTTTCCCTGCAGCGAGAAAGCGTTGGAAAGCTAATTCGACAGCAACGCAGGCACCGGTGATGGAAGCGGTTCGAGTTCCGCCATCGGCCTGAAGAACATCGCAATCAATCCAGAGCGTGCGCTGTCCGATCAACTTAAGATCCACTACGGCGCGCAACGAACGCCCGATGAGTCGCTGAATTTCCGAACTGCGCCCGTCGAGCTTGCCACGCGAAATGTCGCGGGACTTTCGCTGCAACGTCGAATACGGCAGCATATTGTATTCTGCGGTGAGCCATCCACCCTGAACATTCTGCTGCATCATCCAGCGCGGAACCCCCTTCTCGAGCATGGCTGAGCAGAGAACACGAGTGTCTCCGAAACTGACAAGGACACTGCCGTGAGCATGGGGTGCGATATCGATCTGAAAATCCAATTCGCGCATTTGATCCGGCTCGCGGCCGTCGATTCGATTCATACTCTACGAGTTGCTCTCTCTGGAGGAAGAATGCAAGCACTCACATTCGCGGTTGCTTCCCTCGCAAGAATTGCGACTCTATCCGCCCGCCGAACCCTCCATGAGTCAAAACAGAGAACAGCTCGAACAATTCGTGGTCGATGTCATTCTCGACAAACGCCAAGGCTTTCGCGCGACTTTGATGCGTGGTTTTCTGGCTGGAGCTTCGAAGCTGTACCAGGGAGCGGTGAGCGCTCGACTCTGGCTCTATCGAAATCGGATCATGCGCGAGCGGAGCCTGGGCTGTCTTGTTGTCAGCATCGGAAACCTCACTGTCGGTGGAACCGGGAAAACTCCCGTTGTCGAGAAATTCGCCCGCTCCCTTCAGGATGGTGGAAGACGGGTTGCGATTCTAAGCCGCGGTTATAAATCGGTGAAGCAACCCTTTCTGAAACGTCTCTCCGGCAAGATCCGGGGCAAGAACGAAATCGACCCCCCTCGCGTCGTCAGCGATGGAAAATCTCTGCTCCTCGACTCCAAGACAGCCGGAGATGAGCCCTACATGCTCGCTGCCAATCTTCGCGACATCCCTGTGGTCGTCGACAAGGACAGGGTCAAAAGCGGGCGTCATGCAATCGGAACCCTGAACTGTGACACGCTCATTCTCGACGACGGCCTTCAGTATTTGCGGCTCAAACATCGACTCGATATCGTTCTCGTTGATCGCTACCAGCCATTCGGAACCGAACGACTGCTCCCACGCGGAACTCTCCGTGAGCCTCCCCGCAACCTGAAGCGAGCGTCCTATATTTTCATAACAAAATGCAACGGGGAGCCCAACGATGAACTGATAGAGCGAATTCGGCTCTACAATCGCACCGCCGAGATTATCGAGTGCGAGCATCGCCCCTGTCACCTTCAACATATCGAAACCCGCGAATCGCTTCCTCTCGATGTGCTGAAAGGCAAAAAGATCGGAACCGTCAGTGCGATCGCGGTCCCGGAGAGCTTCGAGGATGGAGTTCGCAAGCTCGGCGCCGATGTCGAGGCGACCTGCCGCTTTATGGATCATCACCGGTTCACCGAGCAGGAAATCATTTCCTTTATCAATTGCTGTGTGGAATCCGAGGTCGACATGATTATCACGACCGAAAAAGATGCGGTCCGCTTTCCCCGCCTCGGCAGAATGGACGTTCCGATTTATTTTCTCCGTGTTGAAATCGGAATTCTGAGCAATGAGGAGAGTTTCGACCACTGCATTGCTCGAATCTGCACGCCACGCACCGAAACGTCAGCACGACGTTTCTTCTAATGTGCCTCCGCGCTTCCCACTTTCAGGACGTTATACTTTCCGGGACAAATTCTACTCGCACCCCCTTCCGTGCAGACCTATTTTTTCCCGTTCTATGACGCTACTTGCCGGCATCTTTGATTCCTTCTCCTGGGAAATGTTGCTCGACGCCCTGAAATGGGTGGTGATCGTCGGACTCATCGTCGCTGGATTTTTCGGAGCCTTCCTTCCGATCCTTCCCGGCACGACCTTGATCTTTATCGGCGTCGTCCTGCACTACTTCCTCTTCGGAATGGAAGCCTCCGGATTGGCCTGGCAGGGCCTCGTCTTCGTAACGTTTCTCTACATCCTTTCCCTCGTTCTCGACTGGGTCAGCGGGGCGTTGGGAGCCAAATGGTTCGGGTCCAGCAAATATGGTGTCATCGGCGCGATTGTCGGCGCCATCGTCGGGATCTTTTTCGGACTCCCGGGTTTGATCATTGGACCAATCGCCGGAGTCTTTGCCTTTGAGATGTTCTTCGCAAAGAAGGAAGTGAAAGAGGCCTCCAACTCCACTCTTGGCAGTGTCGTCGGAGGAATTGCCGGGGTTTTCATCAAAGTGCTGCTCTCCCTCGGAATGATCGGCTGGTATGTCATCGACGTCTTTGTCGTCAACTGACATTCAGGCTCGAAATCTCGACTCGCCCTCGGAAAATAGGCATGTGAAGGATTTGCAGATTGCGGACGGCACAGGACTAGCTTCTTCGTAATTTAATATCCCCTCTTTGATTCTCTCCCCCCATCGCGTCAAAATCAAAGTTGCCATTATCGGCGGAAGTTTTGCCGGCGTCTAGTGGTCAGAAGACCGAGAAAGAGTTAAAGAAAGCGAGGGTCGAATCACGAGACGCCGCGATCGCTTCAGAGCAGAACTATATGGTTTTCCAACCGATACTGGCCGAGGTGGCCGGAGTATGCAGTAACCTGACGAGCCCCCCGTCTCGGCGCCCTCCTATGGGCGACCCCGCTGTTACGCGATCTGATCGAGGAGATAGTTGCGAAGGTCCGCGATTGAAATCCGCTCCTGCTCCATCGAATCACGATGACGCAGTGTCACGGTATCCTTCACTTCGTCGCCGCTTTCGCCCAGCGTGTCGAAATCCACCGTGACGCAAAAAGGAGTTCCGACCTCATCCTGACGACGATAACGTCGTCCGATCGCAGCCGTTTCGTCGTAGAAGACGGTCATAAAAGGGGAAAGCATGGCCTGGATCTCACGCGCTTTCTCGACGAGCTCCGGCTTGTTCTTCAAAAGAGGAAAAACTCCCACTTTGATCGGAGCCATTCTCGGAGTAAAACGCATCACCGTTCTGACTTCCTCTTTGCCCTTGTCATCAGTGATGGTCTCTTCGTCAAAAGCCTCACAGATGAGCGCGAGGACCGTGCGATCACACCCGGCGCTTGGCTCAACGACGTGAGGGATCAACTTCTCTTTGGTCTCGTCATCAAAGAAATCGAGCGGCTTACCGCTGTGTTCCTTGTGTTTGCTGAGATCGTAATTGGTCCGGTAAGCAACCCCTTCGAGTTCCTGAATTCCAAACGGGAATTCATATTCGATATCGTAGGTCTTTTCCGAATAGTGCGCTCTCTCACCGTCTGGAATATCAAGAATGTGGAGATGCTCACGAGGAATTCCGATCTCCTCATAGAAGGTGAGACGACGCTCAAGCCACTCGTCGGTCAAAGCGAGACCATCTTCGGGACGGCAGAAAAACTCGATTTCCATCTGCTCAAACTCACGTGAGCGGAAAGTGTAGTTCCTCGGATTGATCTCATTTCGAAACGATTTTCCGATCTGGGCAATTCCAAATGGGAGCTTCACCCGGTTTGTTTCCGCGACATTCTTGAACTGAACAAAAATGGACTGCGCGGTTTCCGGACGGAGATAGGCAATGCTGCTCTCATCCCCATCATCGGCAGAAGCGCCCATGTGGGTTTTGAACATCAGGTTAAATTCGCGAGGCTCCGTGAGAAGCGATCCGTTCTCGGGATTGAAGCGAGTCGTATTTTCGAGTTCCTCGGTCGATTCGCCAGCCAGCTCGATTTTCTTCGGGGAGATCTGCTTGTCGGTGAGAAATTGCGCGTAGTAGAGCTTGGCCGTCTTCCGAGCCTTGTTCTCGTCCTGGTTTCCCTGGATCAGCACCGAATAAGGGCGCTCTACAGACCATCCGGATTCTTCATGGGAAGCCCCTGTGTAGTGATAAGCGGTTCCCGTCTGGGGATCGATCTGGTCCGCACGAAGACGAGCCTTGCTGAGGAGACAGTCACACATCGGATCCGAAAACCCTCCGACATGGCCAGAAGCTTTGAGCACATCCTGATGCGTCAGGATCGATCCATCGAGGCCGAGAATATCTTCCCGCTCCTGCACATTCTTGCGCCACCAGTATTCCTTGAGGTTCCTTTTTAACTCGGTGCCGAGAGGACCGTAGTCCCAGCAGCCATTGAGACCCCCGTAGATTTCTGCGGATTGAAAGATGAAGCCGCGTCTCTTTGAGAGACTTACGATCTTCTCCATCAGGGCGGTATTTTTCTCGGACGCTGCGTCACTCATTACTGGATTTACCGACTCTTTTCGGTCAAGGGAGGACAAAATAGCCGTCAGCCTCTGTCCGCAAGGGGAAATTGGCATCGTCTGCTCGGAATCACCTTGAGATCAACTTCGAGGTAGCTCGACCGGAATTTCCCTTGACCTGTGGGAAATAATGGGGAAATTACCCGCCCGCAGGTCACAACCAGACAGGTTGACCCCTGCCCTCAATTAACACGGAGCTTCACGATGGCAAGAGTTTGTAAAATTACCGGTGCAAAAGTCACTTCTGGTCGCCGCATCCACCGCAGTGGTAAGGCTAAGAAAAAGGGCGGTATCGGACGTCACGTGACCAAAACCGTGAAGCGTCAATTTAAGCCCAACCTCCGCCAGAAGCGGGTTTGGGTTCCTGAACTGGGTCGCTACGTTCGGGTTAAAGTAAGTGCTCGCGGTCTCAAAACGATCGATAAGAATGGTGCATACAAGACGCTGAAAGCAGCCGGCTTGGTGTAAGTTTTTCGCCTCCGGGCGAACATTCGGGGTCGCAGGTGTCGAATCATGGACACCCTCTCTCTTGTCGATCCCGATCACGAAGGTTCTTTCGAGCACTTCGTAGGTCTTCTCGGCATTGAACCCCGAGATTCGGGCACATTTCGTTGTGTGCGCGAAGGAAGACTCTCTCAAGCTTGGGAAATCTGGAGGGAAACCTGGTTCATCCCCCATCTTGGTCCTGCCTTCGCAGCCGCCTACGATTGCGGAATCCGGGCCCGCACCCGGGAACTTAATGAAATCGACCAATCGCTCGATTCCATCCTTTCCCCTTCGCTTCGTGAAAGAAGTCAGAAAGCGGCTCTCCCTTTTTTCGACGGTAAAACCGAAATGGAAGGCAACCGCGAGTGGCTGAAGTATTGGGAGATCGTCAAAGAAGGTTCATCGCCAGGTCATCTACCCATCGCATTCGCCCTCCAGAGCGCCCTCTATCACCTCGCTCTTGTTCCAGCTCTCTCCAGTTATGCATGGTTCGAATTCCGCTCTCGCGAGGGAACAGGAATACCCACAGCCGCCAATGAGCGTGAAGTAGAGATTTTTGCCTTAATTCTGCCTGATGTGCCAGTTGCCCTCGCCGGAAAAACAGACGATTCTTTTCCCGAAGGGCCTACTCTTCGCATCGTTTAAAACTCATGTCTGCAGACACGGAAGAAATCACCATTACCGAAACGGAGACAGATCTCGATGTTCCATGGAATGTGATCGTCTATGACGATCCGGTGAATTTGATGCATTTCGTGACTCTCGTCCTCCAACGTGTCTTCGGTTATTCCAAAGAGAAAGCCGAAGTGCTTATGCTCGAAGTCCACAACGAGAGCCAATCCGTTGTCTGGTCGGGTCAGCGAGAAAAAGCGGAGCTCTACGTGCAGCAATTGCAGACCTACCAGCTGCTTGCTGCGATGAAAAAGTCGCAATAGCGATGTAGCACGATCGATTACTTTCGATCAACGGAAGCAGCTTGATCTCAAATCGGTTGGTTTTTCTACTTCGAGACAAGTTCAGCCATCACCCAGATGGCAAAAAGGATCAGTGAGAGATCGTTCATGAGTCGCCAGGAGTCAGACGATCCCAGAGTCTATTCATGACAGAAAATTCTACCGCTACTGAACAGGAAGGGCTGGAAAATAGCGATAGTGCCCCACCACTTCCCATTGCTTGATCCCTCTATCTCGAATCGGACCTCCACCAATATTGTGAACGAATTCGTCGTCTCCGACGATAATCCCAATGTGCCAGAGTCCTTTTCCATTGAGATCCCAGGCAATCAGGTCACCAGGGAGGAATTCTCCTTCTTTGATTTCAGCGCCCTTCCTTTCGAAGTAGCGCTGCAAGTTCGGGACTCGCCGATGATCGATATTCTTATCCGCCCGCTTGAGCCCCCAGTTCTTCGGATAACGGGAGAAATTAGCTCTCATGTCTTCATGCACCTGTTTCTGCAGATCGACACCCAACGCACGGTAGCTTCGAATCACGACGTCGGTACAAACTCCGGTATCGGCTGGAACATCTCCTCCGGGATAGTCGAGCACGACATAGGCAGGGTCGTAGCGCACCGATTGAGTCGCGCGGAACAAGGCGGCCGCTACGAGCTGATCTCGCGGGTCCGTCGAAGTGTTGTCTCCTTCTGCAACCCAGACATCAGCGGCCACCCAAAGTGCGAAGAAAGTGAACAGGAAATATTTCATAGTCCTTTCTACTACGATCAACCCCGACGATTTCTTTCGACTAAATTTTCAGCCCCTCGATCGAGAAAGCGACTACTCCGTAGCCTCAGGAACAGGATCTCCTGAAACTTTGCCCGAAGCAGATTTCACGAGCACCGTAGCGAGCGGAATCATGAGAAGCGAAAGAACGATGAGAAGCAGAACGTCGACTCGTCTCACCCAGAGCATGCCTGTTCCTGAATGCCCTCGAATTCCAATCGCAAAAAAAGTGAACGAGAAGGCCACCCACCGTCAAGGCGGCGAAGAATCCCAGAAAATCGTGCGAAGACAGGTTCGCATCAGGGGAAGGCTCCCCTGAACGAGTGAGAGCCCGCTCCCCAGCAATGGCGCGACGAGCATCGCCCCGATCACGACGGCCGGGCTGTTCTGAACCAATCCCAACGCCGCGATTCCTGTCGCGAGGGTCATCGAAGCCATAAAATCAAAGGACCATTCCGATTGGATCTGAAGACGATCAAACAGAGCAATCCTGGACTCGCGTTCCAATTGAGAAACCCTCAGCTGAAAAAACCTTTCCAGCGAATCACGAACTCGATACCCCACCGCCTCGCCGTCTTCCTGACCGATTTCCGGTTCGACATAGAGTGGCGTAATTGTTCCCTCAAATCGATCGGCGATTTGACTGCCAAGACAAAGGGCAAGGCAGGAATGCGGCCCTCCTGCAGATGGAATGAGGACCGTTTCGCACTCTTCCATCTGTCTCTCGCCCAGACGAATCAACACCGAATCACACACCGCACGATCAAAAATCTTGCGATTCAATCGCAGTATATCCAGGCCAATCGACTCGGCCCGATTCTGCCCGAGCACCGCCATCTTCACAAAGGGGCGGCGGAGATAATTGAGCATCTCCTCCTCGTCGACCGAATCTCCATAGTCGATCACCTCAATCTCAGGTAGAGAAGGGTGTTCGCAATTCCACTCTACGATATACCCATGAATCGTCTCCGAAGAAACCATGGGAGAATGATAGACCGAGAGGCGCTCATCACCCGACGCGAGAGTAAAAAGAAGAGATCACCGGATGAGCCCTTCGGCTTCCTCTGAAGCATGAATAATAGTGGCAACGGCCATGTCGAAGAGAAGAGAACTTCCGTGCACCCTAAGGAATATCCCTAGGGAAATTGGACGGTCACTTCATCAGCAAGCTCGATTGTCATCGCCTCGATATTTTTGAACAGGGTTCGAATCGAATCATCGGATACGGAATCAGGATCGTCGACGACCTTGTCGATGAAGGAGATGAAATCCGGATCTTGCATCACTTTCGAGATTTCCGCGTCCGTCATAATGATGAGATTTCCGGTAACATGTTCTGCATTGGTCTCTGCGATTCCGGGATCGATTCGGAGAAAAATTCCAGCCCGCATTCCCTGGGTCGAAGCTGCTGCGGCCTGCATGGCCTCGGAAGGCTTGAGCCCCAATTCCTTCGCCTGATTCAATTGCTCTTCGTCGATCATTTCATCGACACTGGCGGAAGCGAGAGTGGAATTCACAGTCAGCTTTTTCCCTTCGAGAGCGAAAGTCAGCTTGCCGCCCTTCTCCATATCGAGATCCTGTCCCGAAGCCTCGACCAACTCCTTCGCTTTCCCGGGAACGGTGTTCTCATCGATCTTGATTTTGCGGACGTCCTCGAATTGATAGACCACGGTGTATCCCTGCCACCCTTCGCTGTCTTTTCCCTGCTCATGCCTCCCATAGGTAACCCCTTCTCCGTAGCTTTCAGCATCAGTAATCAGGGACTTCTTCCTCGGGGCGATGATCTCCCGAATCAGGGTAAAGTTTGCCATCTCTTCGCCCAACTCAACTCCGCCAAGTGCCTCCATCTGATCCACCATTTGAACAACTTGTGGCGAGAAATAATATCGGGCAGTAATTTCCCCGCTACCATCTTCTTTAATCTTCACCACCGACGAAGTGCGGAAGCAAGCCATCGAGGAAAGCGCAACCGTAGCGAGAAGAAGCAAAAAGAGAAAGCGGCCCATGAGGAACAGCTTACAAAGCACTCCGCAGTGAGGCAAGTCTCCGAACAGCCTGGATTCTGTCTATCCTAACAGAGACTCAGGGTCTCCTATTATTGAAGAAGCGATTGAAGATTCCTCCTCGATTGGACCCCGGTTGCTCAGCCTCAGGCGGAAGTTGCTCTTCTTCAGGAACGATCTCTCCAATGATAGCGCCGTTCGGATCGCTCCGGAAAATCGACCGCATCGAATCCCGGTACGAATACTGATCGAGGTCTCCTGGATCCACTTCTTTCAGCTCATTGGCTGCATCTCGCACCTTATTGTAATTTTCTTCGGTGAGATAGCGCTCGAGAAATTCTCCGACGATGGGTGCGGCGTTTTTTCCTCCCCCTACTTTCTCCCCTGGATCGCCCTCATAAATGACGGCGAACGAATAGATCGGGTACTTTGCGGGGAAGTAACCAGCAAACCAGGCGACGTTCTGCTCGTTGGCAACTTTCCACTGACCCGTTCCCGTTTTTCCAGCTACCGTAATCTTGTGGTAGGCAGCTTTACCGGTTCCGTTACCGGCATTGACCACGTCATACATTCCGCGGCGGACCGTCCGGAGAGAATAGCCATCGACGTTGAGAGAATTTGAGATTTCGACTGGGAAGGACCGCACCAGCTCGTGATTCAAATCCTGAATCTGCAGGACCATGCGAGGTTTGACCACTTGTCTGCCATTTCCGATTCCCGCCATCATACGTGCGATCTGCAGCGGAGTAACCTCCACTTTGCCCTGACCGATACTCATGACCGCTTCTTCTCCGTCCGACATCATGTATCCGTAATTGTCGAGCCACCACCGGTTGTTGGGAATGAATCCAGCGGCCTCATTCAACGGAATTCCAGACTTCTGCCCCAATCCCAAGCGTGTTGCCATGTAACTCATCGAGTCAGCTCCGGCACTGGTTGCCACTTCGTAGAACCAGGTATTGCAGGATCGAGTCAGCGCTCCGACCACGTTCATGAGCCCCTCCCCATCCTTGTTCCAGTTCCGCATGACAAGATCTCCAACCTGCCAACTCGGAGGACAGGGATAGAGATCACTTGCCGAAATGTAGCCACTTTCGAGAAATCCCAATGCAACAGGTACCTTGAACGTCGATGCAGGGGGGTAGGCAGCCCGGTAAGCCCGAGGGAAGAGCGGCTTCTCAGGATCTTGCACGAGCTCCGCATATTTTTCCTGGGAAATCGAAGGGATAAAATCGTTCGGATCGAACTGTGGGTAACTCGCCATCGCCATGACATCCCCATTACGGACATCCATTACGACCATTGCTCCTCGCTTGAGTTTTTCTGCGAGAATCTCTTCACAGACCTGCTGCATCTCGAGATCGATCGACGTCACCACGTTAAATCCTGGGCGAGGACGGGAGAGAACATCTTCCTTTGTTTTCGTACCGTCCGCTTCAAACAGCACGTTCACCCGTCCGGGCTTCCCGCGAAGATCCGTTTCAAAGGCTTCTTCCAAGCCGTCGACTCCCATTCCCTGTCCCCAGAGAGGCTCATCATTTACAATCTCACCCGCAAGGCGAGGTGGGCGCTTTCCGACATATCCAATCACGTGCGACAGCGCCTTGCCCTGCGGGTAATGCCTGATATACACCGGATGAAGCGTCAGCCCCTCCATCTTCTGCCGATTCAACTCATCGACCTCTTCGGGACTGAGAACAGATGAAAATGAAAGCGGGACCCAGCGTCTCTCCTTGTAATGCTTCAGCACCACGTTGGTGGAAAGCGTCCAATCAGACCACAGCACCTTGTTGACGTGGAAAATTCGCTCGGCCGCGTATCGCAGAACCTGGTCATCGGCAACGTTGGCCCCCAGAAAGGGAAAGCTGACCGACGCGTAGTAGGCCACTTTGCTTTGCGCCAGTGGATACCCATTCCTGTCCAGTAACTGCCCACGCGGAGCAGGAACGGCGAATGTGAACGTTCGTGCCTCGGTCCGAGTCATAATCGAGGAACCGACTTGCCCTGGCTTAGTCGGGCTCGATTTTGCACGCAGATCCTCGGCCTTCAGCGGAGCCTCGGTGCCGGGAAGCGTCTCGATCATTTTTACGACCGAGTCTTTTTCCTCCACCTTTTCCTCCACCGTAGCATCTTCCGCGGTGACCTCTTCTTCTTCCTTCGGCTCATCGCCGATCAATTCTTTCGGAATCTCGACCGCCTCGACATCCGGAACGATCATCGTATGAGATTCCGTGATAATATCCGTATCAGAAGCCTCTGGATCATTCTCAAATCTCGGAATCACTATCGTATCTGGAACCACAGAAGCGTCAGTAACCGCGGGAGCATCCTCAAAGATAAACCCCGTCTCGGGTTGACCCTGAGCATCTTGAGCGTTTACAGAAAACTGCAGGAGACCTCCGATAGCGACAATCGCGAGGAAAGAGAAAAGTCGTGAGGAAAGACTCATAAAAAGAGGGAGAAGGGACTCTAGAGTAGCACAGAAAGAGACTGCAGAACACTTCGAATACGGTCGACTCAGGAGTGAGTTTTCAAAAAATGTGCGATTTCTTCGGCCAACGGCTGATTGATTCCCGAAACCGTCGAAAGATCGTCCACCGAAGCTTTCCGCATACGGCTCACGGAACCGAATTTTTCGAGCAGTCGTTCCTTTCGAGCGCGACTGATCCCAGGACAATCATCGAGAACACTTTCTTCGACCCGCCGCTTCATGAGCAGTTGGTGATACCCATTCGCAAAACGGTGGGCTTCGTCTCGAATTCGCTGGAGCAATTTGAGAGCTCCCTTGTCGTGTGGAATCACAAGAGGTTCTGAAACGCCGGGGCGAAACACTTCCTCACGCTGTTTCGCGAGCCCAATCACTGGCAAATCGTGAAGACCAAGACGGTTCAATTCCTTGACCGCCATACTCAACTGTCCTTTTCCTCCATCGACGACGACCAGATCGGGAAGTCTAACGAAAGGTTTTCGTTTTTTACTACCGGCTTCGCCCCCTCCGACCTCGCCTTCGATTCTCCTCATCGCATCGAGAGGGTTTTCCTGTGTCGAATCAGCAATGTCATCTCCGACACGCTCACGAGCCTCAAGAAGAATCCGGGAATAGCGACGACGAATGACTTCCGCCATGCTCGCATAATCATCCTGACCTTTCACCGTCTTGATCCGATACCGACGATAGTTGCTGTTGTCTGAAACTCCGTTGCGAAACCGAACCATGGAAGCCACGATATGATTCGAAGAGATATTCGAAATATCAAAGCACTCCATCACGACGGGCTCTCTTTCGAGACCAAGATATTCCTGTAACTCTCGAACATCCGCCTCAGGATCGATCGCTTTTCCCGGAACCCCACGCTTCTTGAATTGTCGCGTCGGTCGAAGTGTCTTCTTCAAATTATCGATCATATCGCGGAGTTCGGCAGCCCGCTCAAAATCGAGATCAGCCGCAGCCTTCTCCATATCTTCCTCGATCGAACGAACGAGGTCCTTCGAATGACCTTTCAGGAATTCACAGGCCTGGTCAATTTTGGCGAGGTATTCATCTCTCGAGATCCGACCGATACACGGGGCTGTGCAATTCTGAATCACATCATCATGACAATGCTGGTAATCCTTTTCCCCTGGACGCATCGGCCGACAGTTACGCAATCCAAACTCGCGATTCATCCAGGCAATCGTTC
Source organism: Verrucomicrobiales bacterium (assembly GCA_965657775.1). Taxonomy (GTDB): domain Bacteria; phylum Verrucomicrobiota; class Verrucomicrobiia; order Verrucomicrobiales; family DEV007; genus Arctic95D-9. The sequence continues at coordinate 54,945 of CBFHPY010000002.1, read as the reverse complement.
GCCGGAGCGCCCCGGAATGCGCAAAAGGGCCAAAATAGCGCCCTCCATCTTCTTTTTTCAGGCGGGTCAGCTGAAACCTCGGCCAGGGTTCTTCCATGTGAACCTTTACAAGAAGGAATCTCTTATCGTCCCGAAACGCCACATTGTACTTGGGACGGTATTCTTTGATCAGCTTTCCTTCGAGAAGCAATGCTTCTGGCTCGTTGCGCACCTCATGAATATCGAAATCCCAGATGCTCTCGATCAACGCTCTCGTCTTGTGCTCCGCCATCCGCTGACGCGACGGAGTAAAGTAGGACGCGAGGCGTTTGCGAAGATCCCGAGCCTTCCCCACATAGATCACGGTCCCAAAGCGATCACGATGAAGATACACTCCGGGTTTGTGAGGAACATCACGGAGCTTCTTCTGCAGGTCAGGTTTTGCGTCACTGGGCACGGGCAAGGTTACGTCACAACCGCGGGGATGCGCAACCGGGGTCTCGGCTCAGGAATTTCGCCGCGGAGCGCCACCCGCGGAAGGCTGGCCCGCTGAAGGCCGCCCCCCAATTCCGCCAGTTGGAGCCACGGTCAATTACCGCTAACCTCTATTTCCTCGCCCCTCTCTCATGGAAAAACTGATCGCTGTTCTTTTTTGTGCCCTTGCCTATCCCTTCCTTCTGCAGGCCAAGGAGAAAGAGCCTCCCAACATTCTCTTCATCTCGATGGATGACCTCAACGACTGGATCGGATGCATGGGAGGTCACCCTCAGACGATCACCCCGAATCTCGATCGCCTCGCCGCCAGCGGGGTTCTTTTCACCAATGCGCATTGCCCGGGTGCCGCCTGCAACCCTTCACGAACCGCCATCATGACGGGCCTTTCCCCGAGCACCTCCGGCCTCTACGAGAATGGGCAGAACATGCGCGAAACCCTGCCTGACGCGGAACTCCTTCCCCAGCACTTTCGCAATCATGAATACCGCGCTTCCGGATCAGGAAAACTTCTTCACTACTTCATCGATGCCCGCTCGTGGGACGAGTATTTCCCCAAGAAGGAATCGGAAAACCCATTTCCGAGAACACTCTATCCTGACAAGCGACCTGTAGGCCTTCCGCGCGGCGGCCCATGGCAGTATGTCGAAACAGACTGGGCAGCCCTCGATGCGACGGATGAAGAATTTGGCGGCGACTGGCTCGTGTCGAGGTGGGTAGGAGAACAGCTCGCCAAGGAACACGACGATCCCTTCTTCCTCGCCTGCGGCATCTACCGCCCTCACGAACCGTGGTTTGTTCCTGCGAAATACTATGAACCTTTTCCCCTCGAAGAGATTCAACTTCCTCCCGGTTACAAGAAAGACGACCTCGACGACCTCCCTCCTGCGGGGAAACGGAGAGGGCCGAATCGCTACTTCGCTCACATTCGGGAACACGATCAGTGGAAGCAGGGCATACAGGGATACCTCGCCTCGATTCACTTTGCGGATGCCATGCTCGGTCGCGTCCTTGATGCCCTCGAAAAGGGACCCAACGCAGACAACACCATCGTTGTGCTGTGGAGCGATCACGGTTGGCACCTTGGAGAAAAACAGCACTGGCAAAAGTTCACGGCATGGCGTGCGGTCACTCGTGTCCCCCTCATGATTCGAGTCCCCGACAAGACGGCTCCGGGATTGTCTGCAGGAACAAAGGCCGGAACGGTCTGTGATCAGCCCGTCAATCTGCTGAGTCTCTTTCCCACCCTGACGGAACTGGCCGGCATTCCCGCTAAGCCTGACAACGACGGTAGCAGCCTCGTTCCTTTGCTACGCGATCCAACAGCTGAATGGAATGAAGTCTCGATCACCCACCTGGGAAAACCTGAGAGCTACGGACTGAGTGCCGAAGAGTGGCGTTACATTCACTACGCCGGAGGCGATGAAGAACTCTATCACATCGCCAAGGACCCCTACGAATGGACCAATTTAGCTGAAGATCCACGCCACCTTGAAAAGCTGGAATCGCTTCGAGCGCTCGCTCCGAAAAAGTTCGCTCCCTTCAAGGAACCTTCTCTGAAATCACTACCGGCGCTTCGTTGGCAACCGGTCAGTAAAAAGACTGCGCCCGCATCCAAACCTAACGGCAATCCCTTTCCGGTGATCTTTCACAACAAGAATTCCTCTACCGTTGAACTGTTCTGGATGGATCTAAAAGGAAACCCCAAGTCCTATGGAATCATCGAACCTGAAAATTCAAAATCGCAACAAACTCGTCCGGGAGCGATCTGGAAGATTGTCGATACAGAATCCTCGAAGGAACTCGGACACTTTCACGTCGGTGACCGAAAATCCCGTGCCGTAGTTCCTGCCAAATAGTGCGAAATGAGCACCTCACCAAATCAGCAACGCAGATCGCGGCAAAGTCTGTTCTTCGCTCAGCGACCGAAGCACCTTGCGAATCGTAGTCTAGCCGACTAGAATCGCCGATCTCCTCCACCCCTCTCCCCTTCCAGATTTGAGCATACATCCAACCGCATTCGTTGATCCCGGGGCCGAAATCGGCGACGACGTCCAGATCGGTTGCTTCGCTATTGTTGAAGCGGGAGCCAAAGTCGGTAGCCGCTGCGTCATCGAAGGCCACGCCCAGGTCCTCGCCCACGCAGAAATCGGCGACGATTGCTGCATCGGCGGAAACGCGATCATCGGAGGCTCCCCTCAGGATTTGAGTTTTGACGCCAACCTTTCGAGCAAAGTGAAGGTGGCCTCCGGAAATACCTTTCGTGAATATGTGACAGTGCATCGGAGCACCCAGGAAGGTGGCGCAACTGAGATCGGCAAAGACAACTATTTCATGGTCGGCTGCCATGTCGGGCACGACTGCATCATCGGAAGCCGGAACATCATCGCCAATCAATGCATGCTGGGCGGTCACGTCGTCTTAGGAGACGGAGCCTTCCTCGGCGGCGGGGCTGGGATACACCAGTTCGTCAGGATAGGGAGCATGGCCATGATCCGAGGACACGCCAGTATCACAAAGGATGTCCCTCCCTATGTAATCGTCTCTGACTATGACAGTTTGCGAGGTCTCAATGTGATCGGACTGCGTCGAGCTGGCCTCACTGCATCGACTCGGAAAAACCTGAAAGAAGCGTATCGCCAAGTTTTTCTTACTGGTGAGACTTTGACCGACGCACTCGAGGCAACGATCCCTCATCCATGGGAATCCGAAGCTCAGGCCTTCCTCGATTTTCTCCGCGTACCGACCAAACGCGGAGTCTGCCGTCCTCTGTAGGACCAGAGGCAAACCCGCAAGGCTCGCATCTACCGAGCGGTTTCGAGAAGCCGGGCAACGTGGTGACGTTGGTCGAGAATATGTTTCGATAGTGCGGTCTTTGCCTTCGATAGATCACTGTCCAACAACGCCTGAAGAATCACTCGATGCTCTCCTGCACGCTTCGCAACCGTCTCAGCATCAAGCACAGCGCGAGCAAACAAGGTATCGAAGTAGATCGCATTCTGATCAAAGAAGTTTCGAAGGTAGCGATTGTCAGCGAGATCAATCCAATAACGATGCAAGCGATTGTCGAGCCGAGGATTTTGCTCTTCATCCGGCGTATTGCTTTGCAGGATAACCCTGAGGAATTCCGGATCCATTTTTTCAGAAGCGTGGTCCAATGCGCGCAACTCGAGGTTCTCTCGAATATCAATGTAGTCGAGCATCTCCTTCTCGCGAAACGGACAGACTCGCCATCCTCGACGAGGCAAGTGCTCAATAAATCCTTCGCCCGCAATCCTGTTCAAAATCCGACGCAAGACCATGCGCCCGATGCCAAACTGCTCGGCAGTTGCTTCTTCCCGGAGAGACTCGTCCCGGCCACGAAGGCTCAGATCGATGACATAGTCCATGACCCGTTTATCAGGAGTCACCGGGAGTGGAGTCCGCATCTCGGCAGCGGACTTGCCTCCGCTGCGACTCTTTCGTTTTGAGTTTACCCGAAGCCGCCCGTTAGCGCCCCGGATGAGAAAAGCATCTTCCACAAGCGAATCCACCGCGCTGCGGACTGGCATCGCTGACACTTCAAAGTGGTCTGCAATACCACTCAAGGTGAGCGGATAAGGAGGGCTTTCCCCCGTGATCACATAGGCCCGCAGATCATTTTTAATCTGTTCCGAAATGGTCATTTAAGATCAGGATTCACTGCTACCATCGATCGAAAGGAACACTTCCTTGTCCGTGTAGCTGATCTTGAATAGCGTCCCGTCCGGGGCAATGACTTCGCCTCCGTTTTCAAACTGCCCCACAATCTGATCGGCCCGTAAAATCGAGTATCGGATACCGAGAAGTCGCGAAGCGTCTTCGGGCAGTTCAATTGAAAGACTTCCTGCCAATCTCGCAATCCCCCCCACTTCGATGAGAGGATCGAGATTGTTTCCCAGCATCAACACCATGTTCGCGTCCTCCTTCTCCTGATAGTCACCGGTCACGACGAACCTCTGCATTTGTGCCTCTTCACCAAAAGCGAGACTAACCGTGCCAGCGTTATAGAGCGTCGAATCGATTTTTCCCGATCCTCGCAATTCGGCTCCCGCTTTCACATCGACCCATCGCTGAGAGGAAACCCGTCCACCGTTTACCGTGAGAATGCCACCCTTGGCTAGCCTCACTTCGTTGCGACCGGTCAGGGCGATTCCTGATTCGAGGCGCAGTTCCTGATTCGCTCCGTTTTCGCTGCCTTTGATCTCCAGTCCGAGAAATTGGAGATCCGCTTCAGCTTTTGCCACCGAAGGTTTCTTTCCTGCGTTTTCCATGCGAGCAGTCCACGACAGTTGCGGCGCACCGGCATCTGTCATGTAGGTAACTCCCGCATTGGCATAAACATAGTCTGACCAGTTGTCGGGATCAGAGGTCTCGCCTCCATCCGGCCCTTCCCAGTGATGATAGGTGTTCGCAAAACCTCGCGGTTCGTCGACTCGCTCTGCCAGCAACGCGGCCTGCAACTCTTTGACCAACTTCCGATTCTTGCCAGCCAGGTTAACCTCCTCCGCAGCGTCCTCGCCGAGATCATACAACTCTGGTCCCTTCGCAGTCATGATGAGTTTGTCATCTCCTCGAATGATCGCCTGAGTTTTGCCCGCCTCATGGATCAGATATTCACGTTCCCGCTGGTCCTCTACCTTACCCATCAACGAAGGAGCGAAAGATACTCCGTCCAACCCCACAGGAGACTCGGCCCCTGACAGCTCACAGAAGGTGGGGAGAAAATCCGATACGTCGATGACATAGTCACTCGTGGTGCCGGCTTTCCATTTCGAATCACTCGATAACTTCGCAGGCCATCTCATCATCATAGGAACGCGGATCCCGCCTTCGTTGACCGATCCCTTGAAGCCCCGAAGACCACCGTTTGCATCGAGGTCTTTGTTACAGGCACCATTCGGCCCCCCGTTATCCGACATGAAGATCACAAGTGTGTTCTCAGCCACCGAATCCGAGAGATCGCCGTCGCCATTAGGATCCTCAAGGGCGTCGAGAAGGTTTCCGATATGCCCGTCAATACGAGTCACCATGGCAGCCCACCACTGGCTCTGCTGTGCCATCTTGGTGAAGTGAGGATCCTTCGCATACGCTCCTTTCCACTTGGGAAGTTCCCCAATCTCATCGAAGGGAGCGTGTGGAACCTGAACGGCAAGAAGTCCGAAGAACGGTTCGCCCGATGTCTTGTAGTGCTTCGCTTGAGTCCGAACAAAATCGAGAGCGGCAAAACAATAGAGATCATCGCAGTAGGCCACCTCGGGATACTTGGGGTGATTCTGCAGCGCAGGTTCTTCCGGGTATTCGGATTTCCCGCGGTATCCTGCCATCGAGTTCGGGATCAGTTCAACCCCTCCGATCGCCCCGGGGGCAGCAGGAGCACTCCAGAGAGTCGGCTGAAAGAAGGTATGCGCTCGGACATGATGCAGCTCTGCGAGAACAAATTGATACCCATGCGAAGTGGGTAATGTCTGGACATTTTCAATGACGGGATTGGCTTGATCCTTTGAGCCTCCGTAGCCCCACTTTCCCCAGTATCCGGTGGTATACCCTGCTCCAGAAAGTGCATCCCCCATGAGAACGTCGTCTGCGCGCATTGCCTTTTTCGCATTATTAGGATCGTTCCGATCCGCAAACGTATGCCCCTGGTGAAACCCCGTCTGCTGCGAAGAACGCGCAGGAGAACAGACGGTGCAGCCGTAGGCTCGGGAAAAATTGACGCTCTCCGCGGCAAGGCGATCCAGATTGGGTGTCAGAACCGAAGGCAATCCTGCAGCTTTTCGTGCAGCTTGCCCATTCGGTCCCAGAGAACCCCAGCCCATGTCATCGACATACAGGTAGAGAATATTCGGTCGTGGGGCTTCTGCTCCCGCAGAGGCAGCGATTCCGACGATTACAAAAAGGAGAGTGTGCAATTTCATGGTAATGGGAAAGTTCCTCAGAAAAAAAACCAGCGCTTCGCGAGCTGGGAACCAGAGAAGTGAGGCTTGCTACTTTTTCTTGGGCTTCTTTTCCGATTTTTCTTTTTTGTCTGAGAATCCTTCGACAAGGTATTGCTGCATGCGCTTCACATACCCCTGGTGACTGAATTTACAGGCAGCCATTGCCTCCTGATAGTCGTCCGCCCCTTCACCAATCCAGTCGACGATGTTGAAGATCTTCAGGGAAGCGTAGGAACTGCTTTTCAGTAAATCATTCCAGCAAGCCTTGGCGGTATCCTTCTCTCCATCACAATAGAGAATCCACGCGGCCATGACCCGGACATGATGAGAATCATCTTCGAGCGCGGTTCGAATTCGATCGATATCAAGATCCACTCGATCCTGAAGGTGAAATAGACCAACAACAGCCCAGTATCGAACTCCTCCATCACTGTCGCCCATTCGCTCATAGAGCTGATCCGTATTCTCAGGATCGCTCTCAAGCGCGAGCCTGGAGGCTTCGAGATAGGATTTCACGGGGTAAAGATTTTCGTCTCGAACCATTTCATAGATGGTCAGCGAGTTGTCCTCGGCACGTTTCGCGATTTCACTTTCGGGAAGAAGCCCCGCGTCAAAGTGCTTCAACTGCCAGTCATCCATGGCCGAACGGAATCGGGCGATTTCATCAGAATACCTTTTCTTCCCGATCAGGTTCACGACGTTGTCTGGATCTTTCGTCGTGTCGTAGAGTTCCTCCATTGGTTTGGTGCCAAAGAATCTCCCAGTCACTTCATCGGTCCTGCCTTCCTCGTAATGTTTCACCCAGGCCTGTGTCGCCTTCATGTTCCACAGGTAGTTGAGTCGTTGCCCCCACGGCGCGTAGGGCATGTAGTTGCGAATGTAGAGAAGGTTCCGATCGCGAATTGCTCTTACATTGTCACAACGTTCGTCCATGCGGCCGCGGAAACTCACATGATAATCACGCGACTCAGCTTCTGGCCCGAGAAAGACCTTGCCCTGCATCGTTTCAGGAATCGCCGCCCCACAGAGGCTCAACCAGGTCTTCGGCATATCGATGAAACTGACGAGGGTATCGACTTGGCTGCCCACCTCACCTGGATGCAGGTGACTGAACTTCTCGGGAATGCGAATCACGAGGGGGCAGTGCGTGCCGCTGTTGAAAAGAAATCGTTTACTCCGGGCAATGACTCCGCCGTGATCTGAATTGTGAACAACGATCGTGTTCTCGGCGAGACCGGCGTCCTCGAGCTCCTTGAGAACTGCTCCGATGTCCGCATCCATCTTCTTCATCTGATCGTGATAGTGCGCATAGTTTTTCCGGATATCGGGAATGTCAGGATGATACTTGGCCAGCTCGACAGAACCGGGGCTGTGCTCCGTATCCTCAATGCTGCCAAAGGCTTTCGATTCGTGAGACTTCGTGTTGTTGATGATCATGAAGAAGGGCTGGTTCTCCTGGAGTTGCTTCCAATCCTTCTTACCCGTGTCCCAGAGGCTCTTGTCGTTTCGCCCACCAATATTGTAATCTGTCTTACCCGCATTCCCGACGAAGTAGCCGGCCTCTTTCAGTGAATCGGGGTAGTAACTGATCTGATCGTGAGGAATCGGGTAGCGGCTCCGCATCGGGTGCGTCCCCATCGACACGGCGTGAATCCCGGTAATCCAGGTGCTGCGCGAGGGAGCACAAACCGGGGCGTTGGCATAGCAATGCATATACTGGAATCCCTCCTTTGCGAGATTGTCGATATGAGGAGTCTCCGCGTGGGGGTTTCCGTAGCAACCAACCCAGTTCACGTTGTTGTCTTCACAAGTCAGCCACAGAATATTGGGTCTGTCCTGGGCGTTCCCTGAGGGCACGAGGCCAATCAGGAACAGGAAAAGCAGGGTAAAAAGAATTCGACTCATCGTAATCCAATGTTTCGCGAAATCGCGATCAAAGCGAGAAAAGAGAATTGCCGTTTCATGCCATGGCGGCTTCAGGGCCCGCTCTGCTGCCAAAATAGCTTGCCAAAAATCGCGGGGGATGAAAGTTGATATTGGGTTCAACATCATTTTCTGTCAATCCCATCGCTTTTTTAATCATGGCCACTTCTGACTCCAACATATTCAGCGGATGCATCCCCGCTCTCATGACCCCCTGCGACGCAGGAGGCACCCCCGATTTCTCTGCTCTCGTTCGGACAGCAACCGGACTGATTGAATCCGGAATGCGCGGCGTCGTCTATTGTGGCTCGATGGGTGACTGGCCGCTCCTCACCGACGAGCAGAGACAGGAAGGTGTTCGCTCTCTCGTCGAAGCCGACATTCCCGTCGTCGTGGGAACCGGAGCGCAAAATCCTCAAATCGCGACCGCCCACGCCGCTCACGCTCGCGAAGTTGGTGCTGCCGGTTTGATGGTCATCCCCCGTGTGCTTTCGAGGGGCTCTGCTCCCGCTGCGCAACGCGCACATTTTGCCGATATCCTCAACGCAGGGGGTGATCTTCCTGCAGTGATTTACAACAGCCCCTACTACGGATTCGAAACCAAGGCCGATCTCTTCTTCGACCTTCGAAAAGACCATACAAACCTCGTTGGCTTCAAGGAGTTTGGCGGAGCCGATTCTCTGAGCTATGCAGCCGAGCACATCACGAATGGCGATCCAGATCTGACCCTCATGGTCGGAGTCGATACGCAGGTCTTTCATGGCTTTGTTCACTGCGGCGCTGTTGGAGCAATCACCGGAGTCGGCAATGCACTTCCCAAAGAGGTGCTGCGCCTCGTTGAACTCGCTACTGCTGCCGCGAGTGGCGACGCTAAAGCCACTCGGCTGGCCAAGGAACTGGACGATGCGCTTCACGTTCTCTCCACGTTCGACGAAGGCCCTGACCTCGTTCTCTACTACAAGGAGTTGATGGTCCTGGAAGGTCACGGTGAATATGCCCATCATATTCATTCCGCAGATCAACTCAGCGCCAGCCAGAAGGAATATTTACACGCCCAATGGAAACAGTTCCGAGCCTGGTGGGCTGATTGGGAAGGGGCGTAAAATTTCGAAAACTCCATCCCTACTCCATCCCATGCCTTCCTTTCCACGCTCCACCATCCGCGCCGGCATTCCCCAACTCAACAGCGCGCTGTTTCATGTCACCCAATTCTCGGTCGGTGACCCGCTCGTCTTTCTCGAAATCGAAGAGCAAGGCACGACCTGCATCGTTCGTGATGTCGAATTGGATCGAGCCCAGAAAAAGATCCAAGCCGATCGAATCGCGGTCCCCGCCGACTTTACGCCCGAAGGCGGGCTCTCCGCAGATCGAGAAGTGGCAACTGCACAGGCAGCGGCCGAATGTCTTCGCCAGGCCGGCATCACCAGCATCACTGCTGACCGATCACTTCCGATGTCCTTCGCCCACATCCTTCGGGAAGCGGAAATCGAAGTGGTATGCGACCTCGATTTCGGAGTTCGTGAACGCCGTCAGAAGAATGAAGCTGAGATTGAAATGCTACGGAAATCGCAGGCGGTCACCGAGGAAGCGATTGCGACCGTCTGCCAAATGATCGCTCGGTCCGAAGCGAACGCATCTGGTGCACTCCAATTCGACGGGGCGCCACTCACCTCTGAACGTGTGCATGCGACGATTAACGTACTCTTGATGCAACGCGGATTCTCCGGACCAAAATATATCGTCTCGGGAGGATCACAGGGAGCCTCCTGCCATCACCACGGTGACGGTCAGCTCTACACCGAGCAACCCGTCATCGTAGACATTTTCCCGACCAGTCAGGAAACGCACTACTGTGGGGATTGCACACGCACCGTCGTACATGGCGAGATCCCACCGGAGATCGCGAAAATGCATGCCGCAGTCTGTGCCGCGAAAGACGCCGGCTGTGCCGCAATTCGACCCGGCGTTACGGGAGCCAAGGTTCACGCGGCAACGACCAAGGAGTTGATTGATCGTGGCTACGAGACGGGATTCCCTCCCGAAGACGCCCCTCTTTCCTTCTGCACGATGCATCACGGCACCGGGCATGGAATCGGATTGGAAGTGCATGAGCCACCTTTGCTTGATGCGACCGGAATCGAATTACTCAAAGGTGATGCCCTCACCGTCGAACCCGGCCTCTATCGAAAAGACCTCGGTGGAGTTCGAGTCGAAGACATGGTCGTTGTCACAGACGACGGAATCGTGAATCTGAATCGCCTGCCCGAAGGACTGGATTGGAAATGAACCGGGAACAGGCGCATCTCAGGCCTGCCGTTTTCCTCACATCGGCCGTCACTTCTGAATCAAACCTGACATGAACGAGCGCTTCGACGAGATCTCTAAAGACTTTCTTGAGACGCTACTTCAATCGTCTCCCGTCACCGCAACTCATCTAGGCGACCATCGATTCGATGACCAGCTCGACGAAGTCGATGCCGCAGCACGATCCCAAGCGGTCAAATCAGCCCATCAAAGATTGAGTGATCTTGAGGCACTGGATCTCGACGAACTCTCACGTGAAAACCAGGTCGATCTAGCCCTTCTCCGGCAACGCCTCAAGAAAACGATCTGGGAGTTGGAGACACTTCGGGAATGGGAATGGAATCCTCTCGTCTACGCCGACACACCTGGAACATCTCTCTATCTTCTCCTCTCACGAGACTTTGCCCCGCTCATCGAACGACTCGGAAACGTAGCCGCCCGCTGCCGATTACTACCGCGATTCTTTGAACAGGCTCGCTCTTCGATGGTGAAGGAGAAGACCCCAAGAATCCACGCTGAAACGGCGGTTGGCCAGAATGAGGGCATTCTTACACTCCTTGATGAGGTAGTCGCCCCTCACCTCGGTGAGCTACCTCCGGATGAGGAGGCCAACCTCGAAGAGGCGATTCAAGTAGCCCGGGATGCCGTCGCAACTCATCAGGAATGGCTCGAAAATGAACTTCTCCCCAATGCACAGGGAAATCCACGGATCAGCGAGACGCTCTATCGGGAAAAATTTGCTTTCGATCTTTTCAGCAGCCTCACGCCGGCAGAACTCCGGGAACGCTCCGAAGCGGAACTGATAGTATTGCATCAGAAAATGTATGAGCTTTCGGTCGCCATCATGTTGGAGCGAGATCCAGACTTCACGCCGCATGAAAATCCGAGCTCGGCCGATCGAAAAAGGCTAATTCGCACCTGTCTCGAATTCGCCTGCGAGGATTCACCAGAAGCAGAAAATGTCGTTGAGGCAGCCTATCATTCGCTCAAGATCACAACTCAATTCGTTCAAGAAAACGATCTTGTTTCGCTCCCATCCGATCCGCTCGATATCATTCTCATGCCTGAATTTCGGCGTGGCGTTTCGGTAGCCTATTGCGACGCCCCCGGCCCTCTCGAACGAGGAGCCAAAACATTCTACGCGGTGTCCCCTCCCCCTGCGGACTGGACCAGCGAGCAAGTAGATTCCTTTCTCCGCGAATACAATCATCGCTCCCTTCACAATCTCACCGTGCACGAAGCCATGCCCGGACACTATGTCCAGTTGCTCCGTTCGAACGCGACATCGAGTCAGCTCCGGTCTGTTCTCGCTTCTGGCACTTTCATCGAAGGATGGGCCGTCTACTCTGAGTCGATGATGATGGAGCAGGGCTTCCTTCCCGGCGATCTCCTAATGCGCCTGGTCGTTTTGAAATGGAATCTTCGCGGCGTCGCGAACGCTCTCCTCGATCAGAAAATTCATCTCGATGGAATCGATGAAAACGCTGCGATGCAGCTAATGGTCGACGATGCTTTTCAAGAGGAGCGAGAAGCCGCTGGAAAATTCCGACGTTCACTCCTCACCTCGGTCCAACTCTCGACCTATTTCGCGGGATACCTTGAGGTCGTCGACATTCGCGAAGCCACCGAATCCGCCTGGGGTGATGAATTCGAGCTTAAACAATTTCACGACCAACTTATTTCCTTCGGGTCGCCACCTCCGGCCTTTGTAAAAGCCCTCCTTCTAGAGCAACCCCTTCCCTGAGATGAATCGTCGATACCTCCATTCGGTCTTACCCAACAGGGTCAGGTCCTTCGTTCAACCCTGTCTGATCCTACTCATCAGCATTCTCTCCGTCCTACAGGCGGCAGAACGGCCCAACATTCTCTTCATCGCAATCGACGATCTTCGGCCGGAGCTCGGGTGTTACGGATCGCCAATTGCCATCTCTCCCCACATCGATCAACTCGCCTCCAAGGGCATTCGATTCGACAGCGCGCACTGCCAACTCGCCGTTTGCAATCCTTCCCGCGTCAGCCTGCTCACTGGTCTGCGACCCGACTCGACGAAAGTCTGGACACTCGATGTTCGATTTCGCGAAACGATCCCGAATGCCGTGACCCTCCCGCAACATTTCAAGCAGGGCGGTTATCACACGGTTGGATTCGGAAAAATCTTCCACAACCCTTGGCCCGATAACATTTCATGGAGCGAGCCTCACTCTTGGCCCAAAAACTCCCGGCTCTGGTCCGATGAGGCAAAGAACGAACTCAAAGAATTCAAAGCTGAACTCAAAGCAAGCGGCACTCCTCAACCAAAGATTGACCGCCTACGTGCTCGAGCCACCGAGATCGTGGAGATTCCTGATCATGCGCATATCGACGGCGCCATCACGCGCCAGACAATCGAGGCCATGAACCGAGTCGCGAAGCAGGACAAGCCCTTCTTTCTCGCGGCCGGATTTGTCCGCCCTCACCTCCCCTTTGTCGTTCCAAAAAAATACTGGGATCTTTACGAACGCGAGGATATCCCACTCGCAGCAAAGACCACGCTCCCACAAAACGCTCCCTCGTTCGCAATGAATACGATGTACGAGTTGCGCGACTACTTCGACTACCTCAAGGTTCCCAACCCGCGAGATGGCTCCCTGACCGAAGAACAACAACGAGAATTGAAGCACGGATACCTTGCCTCCGTCAGCTTCATTGATGCGCAGGTCGGACTTCTTCTCGAGGAACTCAAGACTCTCGGATTGGAGAACAACACCATTGTCGTTCTGTGGAGCGACCACGGATGGAAACTCGGTGAGCACAACAGCTGGTGCAAACAGAGCAACTACGAGATCGACACGCGAGTTCCGCTCATCATCTACGACCCCGGAGCAAAAGGAAATGGAAGGGCGACAAAGTCCCTCGTCGAGCTTGTCGATCTCTATCCGACTCTTTGTGACCTCACCGGAATTGAGATCCCAAAACAACTCGAAGGACTCAGCCTGAAACCGATTCTTCAAAATCCTGACGCGGCAGTAAAAGGCGCAGCCATCTCCCAATTTCAACGACGCCAGAAAAACAGGACCTTGATGGGATACGCGTTCCGGACGGATCGCTGGCGATACGTGGAGTGGATCGATCGCGCAACAGGCAAAACCGTTGATCGAGAACTCTACGATCACTCCTCTCAATCTTCGGAGAGCGTCAGTATGGCAAAGAATGCGGAGCACAGCGATCTCATGAATCAGCTCGGCAAAGAACTCCGAGCAGCGCTTCCCCAACCACTCGCTGTCGTAGAGGCCTCACCCAAAAAGGCGAATCGGCCAAGCTTCTCCATCCGAAACAATAGCGACGTGCCACTCACCGTATTCTGGCTACCGGAAGGACGTGAACCTCGTGAATCTGGTCAAATCAAGCCAGGCGAAACTCATTCCATCGGAACAACTCTCGGTCATCGCTTCCTTGTCGAAGGCCCCGGTATTCGTAAAACGTTTACGATATCCAAGTCGAAGGAAGCCGTTCTCATTCCATCTCCATCCAGGAATACAGCTCCGGCAGATGCTCCCAACATCGTCGTCATTATGGGAGACGACTGGTCCTGGCCTCATGCCTCGATCCTTGGTGACAAGACAGTGAAGACACCTCACTTCGACCGCATCGCCAGCGAGGGAGTTCTCTTCGAGAACGCTTTCGTCTCAGCGCCTTCCTGCACGCCCTCCCGCTTCGCGGTCGCGACGGGACAATATCATTGGAGACTTGGGGAGGGGGTCAATCTTGGAGGGTCACTCGCAGTGGACATACCAGTATATCCCGACCTCCTTGCCGATTTCGGCTTTCGCACCGGCTATTGCCGCAAGGGCGCAGCACCAAGCCGTCACACCTATCGAGGAACTGATCCTTTCGGGACACGATTCCAGAATTTCGCCGAGTTCTTCGACCAACAACCGACCGACCAACCCTTTTGTTTCTGGTATGGCGCCGGAGAGCCTCACCGCCCCTACGAGTGGGAATCGAGCCTCGATAGCGATCTCGACCTGACAACGATCGAGATCCCTCCCTACCTTCCTGACAATGCCACCACGAGAACTGACCTGGGCGACTACTATCTCAAGATCCAGAAACTCGACCTCTTCGCCGGCGAGATTCTGAAACGACTTGAAGAAGCGGACGAACTCGAAAACACCATCGTCGTCATGACGGGAGATAACGGAATGCCCTTCCCACGCGCCAAAGCCACGCTGTTTGATTCCGGCACACGAGTCCCTCTCGCGATTCGCTGGGGATCCCGAGTAAAAGGAGGCCGACAGATCAGCGACTTCGTCAACCTGACCGATCTCGCGCCAACTTTTCTCGAAGCGACCGGGCAACCCTTACCGAAATCGATGACAGGAAGATCCCTGCTCTCGATCTTAACCTCAGAAAGATCCGGCGAGGTAGAAAAGAATCGTGACCACGTTCTCGTCGGAATGGAACAACACGTCTACCCCTACCCTTCCCGGGCGATACGGACGAAAGACTATCTCTACATCCGCAACTTTGCTCCCGAAGGCTGGCCAACCGGAAAACTAGAGGGGGCACCGGCTGTCTTTGATTTTAAGAAAACTCCCTGGCCGACATCAACTGGCGCCTTCTCCCACAACGTCGACCCGGGCCCTACTAAGCAGTGGATGCGCCTCAATGAATCTCCTCAGAATGCACAAGCCTTCGGTCGCAAGCAGGCCGAAGAGCTCTACGATTTGAAATCGGATCCTGACCAACTTACTAACCTTATCGCTGCAAACACAACCCCCGAGAGGATCGAAATAAAACGGAGAACCCTCGCCAATCGACTCACAGAGGAGCTTCGTGCCAGTGACGATCCTCGTTTCAAACAAGCCAACCATGCCACATTTCAAGTGCTTGGGTGGACAGTTCACCTTCATGATCAGCTTGTCCTTAATTCCCCGAGACCGACCAAGCGAATGCTCGAGCTTCTCTATGTGCAACTGCAACGCGTTGTCGCAGTAGTCCCCAAGCCTGCCATGGCGCAGCTTCGACAGATTCCCATCTGGATCAATCCGCCGTATGAGGGGCGACGCGGCACCGCCGAATACCATTCACACGGCGGCTGGCTGAAAGACAATGATCGCAACCCTGCCATGGCCAAAGCGATCGAGATCACAAACGTGAAAAACTTTCCCTTCGAAAATCGGCGTATGCCGTATGTCCTCCTTCACGAACTCGCACATGGCTATCATGATCGGATCCTCGAGGGCGGACACCGAAACGCTGAAATCAAGACCGCCTATGAACGGGCCAGAGACTCCGGGAGTTACGACGAAGTTGCCCGTTTCGACGGAAACCGAACCATCAAAGACAAGGCCTACGGAATGTCGAATCCGATGGAGTATTTCGCGGAATCCACGGAATCCTACTTCGGTAAAAACGATTTTTTTCCTTTCAACCGCAAAGAGCTGATCAAACACGACCCCATCATGCACGACCTCGTTCAGAAACTTTGGGGGATTTCAAATTCGAACGACTAGGTCTTCGGCTCAGACATTCTGTGATACTATCATTCGAATAGGCCACTCCGGAACTCCCCCATGAAAATCCTCTCCCTACTTTTCGCTATCAGCCTAGTCTTCAGTTCGTGGGCTCAAGACGAAGCATCAAAGCCTAACATTGTCATTATCTATGCCGATGATCTGGGCTACGGCGATGTGCAATGCTACAACCCCGACCGAGGAAAGATCGCTACGCCAAACATCGATCGGCTTGCGGTAGAGGGAATGAAGTTTACTGACGCCCATTCCTCTTCCGCTGTTTGCACACCCTCCCGCTACACCCTGCTCACGGGCCGGTATCACTGGCGAACGCGACTTCAGAAAGGGATCGTCAGCCTGTGGGGCGCTCCCGTCATCTCGGAAGAACGAGTCACAATTGGAAAACTGGCCCAGGAATCCGGCTATGAAACCGCGTGCATCGGCAAGTGGCACCTGGGTTGGGATTGGCCCATTGCGGAAGAGCAGAAAAAATTCTTCGCCCGAGGGAAGAAGGGCGCGATGGAAGCCACCGAAGCTCACCGCTCTGCATGGAAAGCAACCTTCTCTCAACCGATTGGCGGCGGCCCGATCACAAGAGGGTTTGATGAGTATTTCGGGACCGACGTTCCAAACTGGCCGCCCTATTGCTTCATCCAGAATGATCGAACAGTTGGAATCCCCCAGGAATATGGATCAGCGGAACTTTTCGAGAGAAACATGGCCAGCATCCAGGGGCCAGCACTGAAAGGGTGGACACTGGAACCAACCCTTCCCACCCTAGGAGACAAGGCCGTCGATTTCATCGAACGGAAGGCGGCCACCGATTCTCCGTTCCTTCTCTATCTCCCACTCACTTCGCCTCACACTCCACTCTCGGTGAATGAAGAGTGGAAAGGGAAAAGCGGACTTGGCCCCTATGCCGATCTCGTTATGGAGACTGATGCCATTGTCGGGCAGGTTGTGAAAGCGATTGAAGACGCCGGCTTATCCGAGGACACCGTTGTCCTCTTCACAAGTGACAACGGTTGCGCTCACTACATCGGGATCGCAGACCTGGAGAAAAACGGGCACTATCCAAGCGGTCCCTTTCGCGGATACAAGTCAGACGCCTGGGAGGGCGGTCATCGAGTGCCCTTCATCGTGCGATGGCCCGGAGTCGTGGCTGCAGATTCCGTGACGGACGAGCTGGTCCATCAGGCAGATTTGATCGCCACGTTTGCCGACGTGTTGGGGGTGTCCCTTCCAACTACCGCTGGCGTCGATAGCTTCAGTTTCCTTCCCCTTCTCAAGGGCACTAATGGACCTACCCGCAGGGAATCCATCAGTTGCTCGATCCGGGGACTCCCTTCCTTGCGCATGGATCATTGGAAATGGATTCCCGGAATTGGATCCGGCGGATGGACCAAAGGCGGAGACGAACAATCCGAACAACTCTACGACCTCGCCAAGGACCCAGGTGAAACAACCAATCTCGCAGAAACAAATCCGAAGCAGATCAAAGCGATGCGGGAGACGATGGAGAAAATCATTTCCGAGGGCCGCAGTAACTCCGGCCCCACCCAACCCAACGATGTTTCGGTCATTCGCTATCCAATTACACCCTAACCACAATCCTTTCTTACCTTATGAAAATCACCAGGTTCACCGTCTATCAAGTTGACCTGCCTCTCGTCGAAGGAGCTTATCACTGGTCCGGAGGCAAAAGTGTCTCCGTTTTCGACAGCACCATCGTTCGTATTGACACGGATGCCGGAATCACTGGCTGGGGGGAAGTCTGCCCATTGGGCCCCTTCTATCTCCCCGCCTTCGGCCAGGGCGCTCGGGCTGGAATTTATGAGCTGGGACCGCATCTCATTGGAGAATCCCCTCTTGAACTGACCAAGCTCAATCGCCGAATGGACGTCGCTCTGAAAGGACATGCCTACGTCAAATCTGCAATCGACATGGCCTGCTGGGATATCCTTGGAAAAGCGACGAAGATGCCTGTCTGTGAGCTGCTTGGCGGTCGCTATGGAGAGTCGATTCAACTCTACCGTGCAATCTCTCAGGAATCGCCTGAGGCCATGGCAGCGAAAGTGGCCAGCTACCGAGAGGAAGGCTATCGCCGCTTCCAACTGAAAGTCGGCTGTCATGATGTGGATCTGGATATCAATCGCATCCACGCCGTCGCGGCGGAGTTGAAGCAGGGCGACATTCTCGTCGCCGATGCGAACACTGGTTGGCTCAAACATGAAGCGATTCGTGTTTGTCGTGGCGTTCGCGATGTCGATGTCTATATCGAACAGCCCTGTGCCACCTACGAAGAGTGCCGGGCAGTTCGTGCCAACTGGGACGGTCCTTTTATTCTCGACGAAAACATCGACGGAATGGATCCCCTCCTGCGCGGTCATGCCGAGCAGGCAATGGACCTGGTGAACATCAAGATCAGTAAGTTTGGAGGCCTTACCAAGGCCCGACAGGCCCGTGATCTTTGTGCGGATCTGGGAATCGCGATGACCCTGGAAGACAGTTGGGGTGGTGACATCATCACCGCCGCGATCGCCCACCTCGCTCACAGTACTCCAGAGGAGATGCGATTCACCTCCACCGATTTCAACAGCTACGTTACGGTGAGCAATGCCACCGGCGCCCCCCAGCGTGACAACGGAGTGATGAAAGCTTCGACCCAACCCGGACTCGGAATCGAGCCTAGGATGGAAGTGCTCGGAGAAGAGCTGTTTGAAATTACGGAATAGTACTCACCAATCAAACACGCCCCTTGTAGAATCGAGCAGAGTCAGTTTGGTGCGGAATGATCCGACTGTCCCTCTTTCTTCTTTGCGGGTTCGCCTTGACCGCGATCGCCGCTCCGAAGTCGCCCAACATTATTTACATCCTCGCCGATGATCTCGGCATTCATGATTTCGGATGCTACGGCCAGAAGATCATGAAAACACCGAGGATTGATGAGATGGCGAGTGAGGGGATGCAATTCCTGAATCACTATTCAGGCAGCACGGTTTGCGCACCGACCCGCTCGACTTTGATGACGGGGCAACATACGGGCAGAACTCGTGTTCGTGGCAATGGGCCAGCCCAGCTGAACCCCGACGACATCACGCTTGCAGAAGTGCTTCAGGAAGCAGGTTATGAAACAGGAATCGTTGGCAAGTGGGGACTCGGTGAAGAAGGATCCACGGGAACTCCCAGCAAGCAGGGGTTTGATTTTTTCTACGGCTACCTGAATCAATCACGGGCTCATCGCTACTATCCGGATTGGATTTGGCGTAACGAAGAAAAGGAATACTACCCAGACAATTCGAAGGAACGGAACGTTTACATTCATGATCGCTTCACCGAGGAAGGACTCGAGTGGATTGAGGAAAAGAGCAAGACGGAGGCTCCCTTCTTTCTCTACATGGCCTACACCCTTTCCCATGTGGATCTCGATGTTCCAGATGACTCGATGAAACCCTATCTCGACGTGATCGAAGAGGATGGTCCTTACATCAATCCGAATCTTCCGAGGGGCTATCGCAACCACCCCACTCCACGCGCCTGCTTCGCTGGAATGACGTCTCGTCTCGACCGTGATGTCGGCCGCGTTCTGGATCAGTTGGAAAAGCTCGGAATTTCCGAAGATACCCTCGTGATTTTTTCGAGCGACAATGGCCCCACCTCAGCAGGAGGTGCCGATCCCGATTACTTCGACGGCAACGGAATCTATCGAGGCATCAAACGCGATCTGTATGAAGGCGGCGTTCGTGCTCCTATGATCGCCCGCTGGCCGGGAACGATCGAAGCAGGCTCCCAGTCCGGTCACATTTCTGCCCATTGGGATGTCCTGGCGACCCTGGCTGAGCTATCGGGAGGAAACCTTCCTGCGGAGCAGACCGGGATTTCCTTTCTCCCCACACTGAAAGGGAATTCGTCCGATCAGAAGCAGCATGACTTTCTCTACTGGGAATTTTACGAAAAGGGAGGAAAGCAGGCCATTCGTCAGGGCGACTGGAAAGCGGTGCGTCTCGACCGAATCAAAACAGGGCCGAAAGGTCAGTGGGAAATCTACAACCTGAAAACGGATCCCGGAGAGAAAACCAACCTCGCCAAGCAGCATCCTGAATTGCAGGAAACGTTTACCTCGATCGCAAACGAAGCCGCGACAGAGAACGAGTTTTTCTCGTGGAAACGAAAGAAGAAAAAGTGAGCCGCCCCTTCGATCAACTTAACGGTGATAAGGCTCACCGCGAAGATACGTATGCACTCGATAGAGTTGCTCGAGAAGAACGACCAACGCGAGTTCGTGCTGCAAGGTGAAGGCACTCAGAGAGATAACGTGATCGGATTGCTTTCGAAGTTCCTCGGTATGGCCATCCGCTCCTCCGATGAGGAGGCTGACCTTCTTCGTTCCCCGCATCTGCCAATCTTCGATTTTTGAAGCGAGGTCCGAGGTTGTCCACGCGGCGCCTCGCTCGTCCATCGCGATTCGTAGAGTTCCTTCGCTTCGCTTGAGAAGAAGAGCACTGTTCTTTTCTTTCCCCTGATCCTTGGTATCAGTCTGCAAGGTCAGGTCGGCGTATCTCCGAAGCCGTTTCTGATACTCCTCGATCCCGATCTGGGCATAGCGCAGGGAGGGTTTTCCAATCGCTGTGATCTGCCACTTCATTTCCTGAAAATTCTCAACGACGGCAGCTTGCATCGGTCACGACTCCGTCGCAAGGTTCGCTTCCTTGAAATCTGAACTTCCATCTGACTACCAAAACCGGTTTTCCGGATTGGCAAGACTCTACGGAGAAACCGCACTCGAACAGATTCGGGAGTCTCACATCGCCGTGATTGGAATCGGCGGAGTGGGATCATGGACCGCGGAAGCCCTCGCCCGGAGTGGCGTAGGAGAACTCACTCTGATCGATCTTGATGAAGTCTGCATCACCAACGTCAACCGCCAGCTACCTGCCCACGACGGAAACATCGGTCGTTTCAAAGTCGAGGCAATTGGGGAACGGCTGCGACTGATCCATCCGGAAATCATTCTCCACGAGAAGACGGCCTTCTTCACCGAAAGAACCGCCGACGATCTGCTCGCCCCTGGATATGACTGCATCGTCGACGCGATTGATGATGCTGCGCAGAAAGCCTTTCTGATCGCTACCTGCCGGGATCGGCAGCAGCCCCTTGTCGTTGCCGGAGGCGCCGGTGGAAAACGGAATCCAGCTCGCGTCCAGTCCGATGACCTCGCCTTTGCCACGAACGATCGCCTTCTCAGGCTGATCCGCAAAACCCTGCGTCAGGACTATGCTTTTCCGGAAGAGCAAACCAAGGCGCCTTTTGGGTTTCGCACTGTCTACAGTACCGAGAATGCACGATTCCCCTGGTCGGACGGA
The DNA here is from genome assembly GCA_965657775.1 of Verrucomicrobiales bacterium. GTDB lineage: Bacteria > Verrucomicrobiota > Verrucomicrobiia > Verrucomicrobiales > DEV007 > Arctic95D-9. The sequence goes on along the minus strand of CBFHPY010000002.1, from coordinate 33,432 downwards.
ACCATTCGAGAGGACCCGGAGCCGGGAAGCCATCTGCGACTGAACTGTGAAACCGGATTCGGGACGGCAACGCCTGTAACCGGAACCTTTGGATTCGCAGCTGCTTCCGAAGCAATTGAGGTCGTTCTTTCGAAACACTCGACTCAAGTCGACTAGTTGAAGGGAACTCGAATGAGCTTCCCGGATCAATTCAAGGCAACGAGAACACGCACCTGATCGACTTGCTGTTTCCCATTCTGGAGCTTCAAGTTGAGCGTTTTTCGATCATCACTGAGAAGCAATTCGTCACTCCCCGAGTCGAGGCCGCGAACCCGATTGAAGTCTTCCCCATTCTCCTTGAGTAAGGTGCCGACAGAAGAGTCTGAGCTAGCCAATCGATCCGATGAGAAAATGACTCCGACGACTGGGTGATCGAAAGTGAGAGAGGCTTCCACTTCACCATCATCTCCAGATCCCTGAGGCCAAACCTGAACCAGATAGCTTCTCAGTTCACCTTCGACATGGAGAGACTCCCCCGGATTCTCCTCCGCCGAAGCAAACTGCCCCACCTCGATTTGATCCACCTCGAGATCGACTTCCGGGTGAAAGGATTCGTTCTCTACAAAAACCTGCATCTTCTCTTCTCCCTCCCTAGCCTCGATCTCGGTTCCCGGCAATTCGATGCGGACGGATCCCAGATTATTGAAGACACCCGATGCCATTGCCCATGCTTTCGAAAACGGCTTCGGATTGTAGGGAATATCGAGAAGCTTCTCACGATTCAAATCCGCCTTGATCGCCTCCTTTTCGAAAAGGGATCGGCAATCCCCTTTGTCGAGACAGACACCTCCGTCTCCGGAGAACACGATCGCTTCCGTGAAAGAGTCTGACCGAGCATCAATCCCAATCAAGGGCACTGATTCCGAAACGGTTATCCCTTTGGAACGGAGCCGAAGCGGCTGATCTTTCGACGCAGCCTTGGCGATGGCGACTCCGTGATAGACGAAAGTCTCCTCATCGTCCTTCACCTCGAACTGAGCGGGACCTTCGATGGTCAGCTCAGACCCGGAATCAAATTTCAACGACACGACACCGCCGCTCAATTGATAAACCCCTGCGGTCACGCTTCCATCGGGTCCGGGTTGGTCTGCATTTCCCCAGACCGCATCTGTAGACACCTTGACGACTGTGGCGACAGAAGGATTAGACAGCAGGTTCTCAGCAACAGTCTGCATCAGGAAGAATGCCCCAATCGCTACAGCGGCCGCAACCCCTGCCATCTTCGTAGCCTGCCAACCCCAGGAAACTGGCATTGGAATAATGTTGTCCTCGTGCTCTGCAATTTCTTGATCGAGACGCTTCGTAAAATCTTCCACGAAATGGTCGGATTTCGTTTCCGCCCACATCCGAGTTTCGAGAGCCTCGAGGAAGGCTTCCTCGCCCTTCGCTTCGCTCAGGGCTTGGCGGACCCACTCGTCCTGAGCGAGATTATTTCGTAATCCCCGAACCTGCTCATCACGCTCGAGGAGCTTCGCGGCGAGGCGATCGCCCTCGCGTTTGGTCAGCGACCCATCCTTGGCCCGCTCCACCAGTTCAGAGAATTCGAGGGCAAACGATTCTTCCATCTCGCCCCACCGGGATCCTTCAGAAGATTCCTGATCGGACAAGGCACATCGAATCCACTCATCAAATTGAAGCTCACCCTGCACGGTAGCGGCAAGGTCAGGATCATTCTCCAACAGGGAGGAAAAACTACGCAGAGTCGATTCGTCGATGTCTCCATCGCGAAAGGCCTGCCACAGTTCCTGCTCTGTTTTTTCTCTATCCATTCACTTCTCGATTCAAGCCAGTAGAGGCTCTCCAATACGTTCCTCCATACACTTTTTTAAAGCAACTCGAACTCGCTCGAGGGCTTTTCGCACCGCCGGAGGCTTCATCTGAAGTTCATCTGCGATATCCTGAGCCGAGAGATCATTCTCGTAGCGCGACTTCAGCATCCCAAGACTCTTTTCGGGCAGCGTTCCTATGCAGTCCCGCAACGCAGTTACTTTGGCGAGAGCGGAATCGCCCAAATCCTTTTCTTCCTCGTCCGTAGCTGATGAACTGGAAAGAAGCACGTCGGTCAGGTTGTCGGAAAGAATTCGTTTCCTCCGGGCGCTCTTCCGTCTTTCATTGATCACCAGGTTTCGGGCAATCCCTCGCAACCACGGACCGAAATCCCGTTCTTGATCAAACTCGTCCAATCGGTTGTAGGCAACGATGAATGCCTCTTGAGCCACGTCGTCCACCCAGAGTGGATCGACCCCCAAAGAGCGTACGAAGCCACGAAGCCCGGCGTGATGCTCGCGGACCTGCTCGACAAAGAGCTCGCGTTGGTTGGTATCCATGGATTCAGTTACTTTTGTCTCGAGATCAAAATCTGTGACAATCCCCAGTCATTTTCGAAAATCTAAGCCGTGTTGGACCCTGATTCGACCTCAAAATCGATACCATTGACAGAATCGAGTTCGCGAATAGATTCATCGCCCTCTCTTCGGAGAGAAAATTCCGTGCCACTGTAGCTCAGGGGTAGAGCAATTCACTCGTAATGAATAGGTCGTCGGTTCAATTCCGACCAGTGGCTTCCCCCATTTTCGCACGCCCCCCTAGACAGGGCCCTGAAGACAACTGCGGCAAAAATCTATCTCGGGGGAATTCCGGGCCTCCACCAAATTGCCTTGGCAACCTTTTCTACCGGGGTTCTCCTCCTCGTTGGTTCGATACCCCAGAATCTTAGGGACATGCGTGAAGCTTCCTCAAAATCGATGGAGCGCCGAATTGCTCAGAACATCATTTGAGAGTTGATGCTGAGCGAGTGGCAGCAGCTACATCTTTTCAACAGCACGCGTGGGGACTATCGATTCTTCGACGCTAAAGGTATCGAGTTGGATGACTTTTCAATCTATGTGACCTTTACCGCTCTGTTACGAGTCCTCCCGCGCGACGCCAATCTCGACCAGAACCGATCGCTGGAGTCAGTTCCAGTATCCAGCGGATACAAACAGGGCTTGCCAGCTGACAAAAATTTCAAGCAGTCGGACACCCTGCTCGATGCCCAAGATTACTATCGGCTTTAACGAAGACGACTATCTGAGACCAAATTTTCTCTCGTCTTCAGGTCGCTGACCTCTCAACTCCGTTCATCAATCACGCCTTTCCCAGAACGGAGCGGCGGCCCTCTAAATCCCAAGGAAAGTTTGCTATTCGATTGCCAGTCGTTTGGAATGCGTTTATTTCACGCCCGCTATGCAGGAAATCGAACCGACCGCCACGAGTAAAAAGGCCCTTGCGATCAATCTCGACAACAGTCGCTACGGAACCTTCGCCGAGATCGGAGCTGGCCAAGAAGTGGTGCGTTGGTTTTTCCAGGTAGGTGGGGCTGCCGGGACCGTGGCTAAAAGCATCTCCGCCTACGACATGACAATGAGCGATGCGATCTACGGGAAAGCAAATCGCTATGTCTCCCAGGCCCGCCTCCAGAGCATGCTTGACTACGAGCAGGACCTCAATGTTGAGCGGCTTATGGAAAAGGCTTCAACCACTGCTTTTTTCTCCTATGCCAATACAGTTTCGGCACGAAATTATCAGGGCACCAATACCTGTCACGGATGGATGGGCATCAAGTTCCAACCCAATCCAGGTGAAGAATCCAGCCAGATTTTGATCCATGTACGCATGTTAGATCCCTCCAATGCGATGCAGCAGGAAGCGCTGGGAATCGTCGGGGTAAACCTCGTTCATGGAGCCTGCCTCAATCACGAAAATCCGGAAGAAATTCTCACATCCCTCCTCGACGGATTGAGCATTCAGAGAATTGAGATCGATATGATCGAATTCTCGGGTGAAGCTTTTGCCGCAATCGACAATCGGCTCATGAGTCTCATGCTTGTCCAGATGGGACTGAGCAACGCCGCTATGTTCGGTCCGGAGGGGAAAGTGATCCAGCCATCCAACGTGCTGAGGAAACGGCCTCTTCTCGTTGAACGCGGCAGCTTTCGTCCCTTCTGTAACGCCCACCTCGACCTTCTTCGCACCGCCCACGAGAGTTTTTGCTCTAATCCAGAAGTGGAAGAAAAAAAGGTGCTGCAGATTGCCGAGCTGACCATGTCAAAGCTGATGCGGGAAGGTGAAATCGACTACGAAGACTTCCTCGCCCGCGCTGATATGCTGAGCGCCTGTGGAATGACCGTTTTGATTTCGAACTACTTCGAATACTATCGTCTCGCTCAATACCTGAGACTCCAGACCAACGATAAAATCGCGATCACGATTGGAATGATGGGACTCAAAGCGGTCCTCGATGAAAAATACTACACCCACCTCGATGGCGGCATTCTCGAAGCCTTTGGACGACTCTTCAAAAACGATCTCGCCTTTCATGTATACCCGGCCCTCGACCGAAATACTGGCGAGCTATCTACGGTTCAGAACCTCGAACTGGGGGACGAACTTCGTCACCTCTACCGCCATCTCCTCGAACGAGACTACATCATACCGATCAATACTTACGACGAAGGAAGCATCTCCGTTTACTCCCGTGAAATCCTCGAAATGATCAAAAACGGCGACAAACGATGGGAAGACATGGTTCCGTCTGAAGTGTGCACCGTCATCAAGGAAAAGGGATACATGGGCTATCAAGGCTGACCAGGAGAATCCTCGCACCCTCCTTTCACCCCGCTGCCGAGCGAATCTCGAAACGTAGCTAGGGCTTCATGACCCGGTTGAAGAAGTCGTAGATCACCGCGTTCGACTCAGGATTGGGCCCGTGCTCAGGACGATTGTGCATCTCGACTCGGTTTTCGAATCCAAGAATTTGGTTCACTTCGACCGTGTGGTTGAGTGCCTGCCATCGAGAAGGAGGATCTTCGCTACCGCCTGAAACGAGAAACGGACGCGGCGCCATCAATGCGTGGAGTTCGTGAAGATCCCGTCCGTTCTCCAAGAGTCGCGGGTAGAGGCCGCGAGCCGGATTATCTTCATTCGAAATGCCTCGCTTTCGCCATGGTGGCGAGTGATACCCAAGGTACCAAGGCTCCCAATAATTCACGCTCGGACGCGTGTCGAAGACAATGCCGGGATCTGACCAGACACCGCAGGCAAATTTGTCATAGAGACACGAAGCGAACATGGCCCACTTGCCTCCGAAAGAATGCCCCACGACTCCGATCCGTTCCGAATCGACTTCGGGTCGAGAGGAGAGGACATGCCACGCGTTCGCCGCAGCATAGGCAAGCATCGAAAGTGGCTGCACTTCTGCTTTTTCCAAAGACGGCCAATAGAGAGAATAGGTTTTCGCCACTGTCGCATCGGACGTCCCAATCGAAAGCGTAACGAAACCCCGTTTGGTCAATTGATAGGCAAAATCGCGTCCTTGTTTGCCGAGGCCGATCGCAGTTTCTGGCTCGTAGTAGACGGTCAGAACAGCAGGCATCGGCTCGCTCGACTCGCGTTCAGGAATCAAGAGGTAGCCGGTCGTTTTTTCGTCAGGGGTCCAGAGGAACCTGACTTTGTGTTGGGTGAAATCCTCCCGCTTCGAGGTCTCCAGAATTTCGACTTTCGGATCTGCGATCACGTTCGGCCAATCCCCCATCAAGTCGTGCCACTCTGTCAGGATCTCAGCGCGACGACGCAACCAATCCTCTGATGACTGAACTTTCTCACCGTTCTCGAAAAACAGCGGTGATCGGTAGCTCCCGAAGTCGTCTTTGAATTCAGTTGGTGGAGACTCTTGCGCGGCCAATGACGTCGAAAGAAAAAGCAGGGCCACGAGACGCATCATCGAACGACTCCTCTTTCGCTTCTCAGACACGAACTCATTCCCCCGGAGATGCCAGGAGGAAGCTGATAGGTATTTGCTTTGTCTTTCCATTTTCATCCGCGTTGACTAGCCTCCAGCATCGGCACTTCCGATTTCCATGACACTGCAACTTTCCACCCTTCTCTTCCTGGCGACCACTCTGTTCACAACCTCATTCGCGCAGGAAGCAAAGACACGCTCGCTTTCCGTCTATCTCCCGGACTACCGGGTCAAGGGAGCCACGGAGCTTCAACTCTACGAAACCACCCATCTTATTCTATTTTCGGCAAAGCCCAATAAAGATGGAACCGTCGACTTTTCGAGAATCAAACCCGAACTCCTCGCCGCTGGCAAAAAGGCTCAGGCGGAAGGTGAACTGAAAGTCACCTGCTGCGTTGGCGGATGGGGACGCGGAAAACTATTCGCCAATGCGGTTAGCACCGCAGGAAATCGTGAGCGCTTTGTCAATGCCCTGACCGCCTACTGCGAACAGCACAACCTCGACGGCGTCGACATCGATTGGGAATTTCCGAAAGGCGACCAGGAACACGCCGATTTCACTTTGTTTCTCAAGGACCTCTCATCAAAGTTGCGTGCGTCGAACCGTATCCTCACAGTGGCTCTCGCCGAGACACGACCACTTCCTGCTGAATGCTGGCCATACATCGACCAAGTGAACTTGATGAGCTATCAGCCCTGGTCGGAGAAACCCTACGAGGCCTGGCTTGTGGCATCAATCGACCGATTCCTTGATGTGGGTCTACCTCCCGAAAAGCTCATCCTCGGAGTCGGATTTTTCGCCAAAGAAAAGGAGGGCGAGCGACGAGCTGTATCCTGGAAGAATCTCGCCGGTGAAAAGGCGATCGATCTGCCGGACTCCCAACACGGCTTCTGGCCCGTCGGCCCGGAGGCATGCGACCTGAGACTTCGACTTGTAAAAGAGCGAAGACTGGGAGGCATTATGGTCTGGGATTATGGACATGATAGTGCCAATCCTGAGTATTCATTGCTCAGACATTTGTCCGAGGGTTTAGCAAGGTAGAAGGGTCATCCCGGCAGGATGGACCCCTGGGAACCCCGCTCGCTCGTACGGATCTCAACCGCACAAGCTTGATATGGAGCGGGAAAATTTCATCGTGATTTCACGAAAGGTTCGCACGGCAATCACGTATCAGTCCGAGCCTATGAACATGAAAACGATTCTCACGTCCTTGGCTCTCGCGCGGCTATCAATCCCAGCACAAGGCCAAGAAGCATCTCTCAAAAGCGCCGAGATCACGATTCCCTATTCCAAATTAAAAGCTCTTCCATCAAATTTGAAAAGGAATCACAGATTTTCGAAGTCGTGCAGACGATTCCACAGCTCACTCGGTTGGAACTGTTCCTCGCTGGCTTCAGCGGGACCCGGGATAGCTACATCACCTTCGAGGTATTCGAACTTCCGATTCTGACTGAATGGGAATTGATGGAGCACGCTGCAGGTATGACGAATCACCGTTTGATACGCAACGAAGCGCTCGAAATAATTCATAAAGGAGACGGCAAAATCGCGGAATCGCTTTCCACCCTCCAGCAAAGCGGTTGCCGCGGAAAAGTTATGCGATACGGAAGCCGCGAGGCTTCAGAAGAGGAATGCCCTGATGATTCGACCTGGCTCGAATTCGACGTAGTCACTGGACCAACCGGAATCAGCGGAGGGGCCGAAAAGCGAATCGATGTCAATTTTGTCTATCATCGGGCGGCAGGAGAATTTGACGGGAGAAGGGTAAGCCAGAATGTTATTCTTCCCCATACAGGATCAGTCGTCGTCTTCAGTTGGAAGGAAGGGAAATTCCTTCAATTTCTCTTCTTGAGCGGAAGCGTTCGAGCCGCCAATCAGTCGCCCGTGTACGTCGAAGAACGCCTCAGTCGAGAAAGCAGTGAGGTTGAATTGTAACTTTCGCTTCGCTTGTGCCCGAAACCTGCGCATAAAAGCCGAAGAAAAGGGTCACATTTCGACCGAAAACGTGCCAATCTCTATCACAAGGGACTTTCTCCGCCCGGACCTTACCCACACGCTTCCATGACCATTCTTGAATTGCAAAAATCTCTTGAGGCAGCTCCTGAAGACTGGGGGCTTCGCCTCCAGCTAGTCGAAGCTCTTGTCGCTCAGGGAAATCATGACTCTGCCGTGGAAGCGGTCAACAACGGTCAAGCACTTCCTCAAGAACCTCGTCCCTGGCTCGAAGCGGCGAAGTGTTATGCCGCAGTAGGTGCTCTCGATCAGGCTCGAGGCCTTGTTGCAAGCTCGCTCGAAATTGACCCGAATTACGAGCCCGCAAAAACCTACGGGGCCGAGTTGGAGACCGCCATTGCTGCGACTCCTGTTGCTCTCTCAGCTGAGGATGTCGAGGAAGAAACGCCCGAGGTGGTGTCGGAAGCCGACTCAGCAACTTTAGTCGCAGAAGCCCTCGACGAAGGAGAATCTCCGGTTCACGAAGTTGTCGTAGCATTACAGAAGGCAGATTCAGGAGAAGCTATCGCTCTCCCCCGCGTCAGCTTCTCTCATGACGAAATGGACGCGATTCATGCGGCAGAGGAGGAAGCTCGCCGTCAGCGTGAGGCAACGATTCGGAAGGACAAACTCAATTCGGTTCTGATCACTGTGGTCCTCCATATCGTCGTAATTCTTCTCCTGACGATTGTTGCAACGAAAGTTCCGCCGCGAGTTCCACCTCAGATTGTCGCCTCGGCAGCAACCGAGCAGCAGGAAGATATCATCGAGGATACGAAGATGGAGAAGCCGACTGTCGATCCGACGACAGCGGTGAATTCCGCTGTTGCTGATATTATCTCCGTTTCTGCGGAGTCGAGCTTTTCAGTCTCCAGTCTCGATGTCCCTGTCGCCGACGTTGCGATGGAGAATGTCGCGTCCTTCAATCCCTCGATGAGCCTCGGCATGCCGACTTCGACCGAGTCGAAGATGATGTTCGGACAGCCGATGGAAGGTGAAGTTCTCGGCGTCATTCTCGATGTTTCCGGATCGATGGCGGAATTCCTTCCCATGGTCGTTCGGGAAGTCGACAAGAACTTCAAGGACTCACCGGTCGTCTACGTGCGCAACATGCTCCTGCGAAATGAAAAAGCGGATGCGGAAGTCCGACTCATTGTTCCGGAAGAGGTCATCCCCTACAATCAGGAGCTGAAAACTCGGACTCCCTACTGGTTCCTCTGGCACGATCTCCCACGCAAAGCACCTCAGCGCTACGTGGATCGATTGATCGAAACCTATAAGACTCGACCGAATCAGTTTCTCGTCACCGGACAGTGGAACAGCAGCCGGGTCCACTCGGCGCTCGACTTTCTTATGGAGGAAGAAATCGACTCTCTCTACATCTTTTCGGACTTCGAGGATTTTGTGGATGAAGACATCGCTTTAACGCTGGGCCAGAAACTGGGACGCCGGAAAATTAGAACCTATCTGCAACCTGCAGTGGGAGGGACCGAGTTCCTCGATGTGATGACGAAGAAAGTGGCGAACCGAACTCTCGGACGGCAGATGCCTTCGCTCGTTTCGATCCTGGGAGGCGGCGGAGTCAAAGAAGAGCCTACTTCGCTCCTTCCACCCAAGCCTCAGGTAAAACCGGAATTATCGGTTGATGCAACTTACGCGAAGCCGCGTGAAGAGATGATCGGAAAGGAATTCTACTCTTTCAAACCCGGCAAGGACTGGAAAGAAATTCACCGCATCTCAGAGCCTGAGTATGAAGCGGTTTTCTACGGCCCCCAGGCTCGAGTCGCAATTTTCCTGAAGAACAAGGACGGCTCATTCATCCAGGAGCCAATCACCTTCCATTATCACAGTGCGAAAGTGATCCCGGATCATCCCGATCCCCGTTATCGCTACCGCGGTCGCAAATTCCTGCGACTGGAGGAAGAGCCTAAATTCGACGGTAAAGAAATCGTTTGGAAAATGGTTCTTGAAGATGAGCTGAAGTTCGAGGTCCATCTCTACCTTGGACGAAAAGGAATGAACGCGACCTATGTCGCCGATCCGCCAACGGACGGCACCTACGACCACGCCTACATTTACTTTCGCGTCCCCTCGCTCGCTCGGGAGCGGAACGATCGCTACTTCGGGCAGGATTTTCCTGCTGAAGGAGTCAAACTCGATGAGGTGCGGGAAGTGGTTCACCCGAACGAAGTGATCTTCAATCTTCCCCGCCAATTCCGCGATCGTTTTGGGACAAGCTGGGCTCAGAAGGGATTCGAGCCCGGATACAACACCAATAAATACGACGAGCTGATCCGTCAGCTCCCGAACGGAATTCGTGATCTCGTTGTTCAGGGGCCTTCGTTCGGCGAGCGCAAGTTCCACGCTCGGACTACTAGCAGCAAGATTCTCCTCTCGGGGGGAGCTGGCAGAAGTGATATCGAACCGTGGGAGTCATTCCACGCGCGCCTTGTTCGCTCGAGAGAAGAAAGAACTCGCTTCACCAAGACCGAAGCGATCGAAATCGAAATCGAATAATCACCGGTATATCCAGGTGGTGAGATTCTAAATCTCACCACGTCGAATCTCGGAGCCTTCGAAATAGATCCGAATTCGGAAGGTGGTGTTGGGGCGAAACTCAATTTCGCCTGTCTTCACATTCACCCGCTCCGGGATCTTGGAGAGCTGCTTGTCGACGACAGCGTGATAACCACGGTCAGAGAAGATATCGATCAGCATCGCTAGCGCGAGCGGATCTGCGAGGACATTGTCTTCGTTGTTCACGACAGCACGTCCTGAAATCGCATGACGCTCAATGATGGGGATCATCTTGGCATTGATCATGTCAACCACCTCATGAAAAAGAGCAGTATCGTCTCGCGCGTAGGCATCGAGCCGCTTCACGAGCTCCTGTCGAGCGTGCACGACCAATTCGCTCGCGAGTGGAATACCTCGAATCATTTCGAAGGTTTCCGGCTCCAGCTCAAGTGAGCTCTGGTATTGCAGCTCGCTGAGAATGTTCTGCTCCACCTCCTCGACTGATCCCTGAGCATTGATGAGGTGATAAAAGAACACCTCACGCAAAGATTGCAGGGCATCCCAAGTGCTCTCTTTAAAGATCCGATAGCGCCGCTTCGCAGCCTCAATATCAAGGTCTGTTTTCCGAAGTTCCTGGAGCTCTCCTACGCCGGTGGCTCGAACTTCTTCATTGTGAATCGCAATCTGGCGTCCGCGATAGAGCTGACGTTCGACACTGGTCTTCTCATCCACAAAGAGGACCATAACGTGAATCGTCGGACGCCGAAAATGTCTCGCCGTAGGCGTATCGACATGGGTCCGATGGAGTTCGCTGATTTTTTCGACGAGCATCTTCATGCACTCGACCTGAACCTTGGTCCGAGGAAATCCATCGAGAACAGCTCCATCACGAAACTCTAGCTCGAGCATCTTTCGGAGAATGATCCCCATCACCTCTCGGTCTCCCACGAGCATCCCTTTGTCCTTGAGCGCCTTCGCTTCGGGACTGTTGAGAAGTGAGCTGACGACAATGGGCGGACACGTGAACCCACGCGCCTTCATGATGAACTCAGTATTGGTTCCTTTTCCTGAACCGGGTGCTCCACCCAACAGAATAATCTCTTTGGGAAACCGTAGCTCTTCGACATCGACATCGTCGAGCAGTGCTTTCCACACATCGTGAAAGATGACCTTGGCGTCCTTGATCTCTCCGTCGCTCAAGGTTTCGGCTACACTGGTCTTCTCGACGGGTTTCTCCATATCTTGCCCTCTCTCTGTTTTGGACTCGTCGCAAGTCGGAAAGTCAAGCAAGGAACGATTCCCGGATTCACGCGCGGCGAAGTCAGATTATTTCCCACCCGCATCAACTCGCGCTCCAATCTCATCTCGAGCTGCCAGAACCGAATCGAAATAAGCTTTCTCTTTCTCTCCGATTTTCGGAAATCCTTCCGCTGAAGTCGGCTGCCCCAGGGCCAACCTCATTGCGTTGTGCATCAGGTACCGCCCTGTTACAACATTCATGTGAATCGCATCCCGGTAGACATCTTCGATTTTCTCAAAAGGGGCTTTCCCGGATTCAATATCCTCGGCCACCTGATGAAGTAAATTCTGGGCATAGGTCAGCCGAAATTCACGATCCGGGTGGAGTTCTCTCAATTTCTCAAGCAACTTGCGAAAATAGACCGGGCTGTGCTGCATCCTGCCACCGGCATTCTTTTTGGCGTATTCCTCCACTCGATACTCTGATTTCGCCCATCCCGTGTGAAGAATGATCTTCGCCTTTGCTTGCATCGCAAGGAGCGCCGAAATGACGGCAGCGTCCTCCATCAAGGTACTTCCGTAGTGAACCTGCAAAGAAACGAAATCATACTGCTTCTTCTTCAATGCCCTGGGCCAAAGCGTGGAAGTCTTGACGCAGGGTTTCTCTGGATTCTCGTAAATAAACGGCAGACTTTTTCCGCAGTCGACGTGCCACTGAACATCCCCGTCCAGTTTCGCGGGAACCGTATCCCAGGTAAGCGAGTTTCCGATAAGGAAATAGGAAGGCCCGGTTTGGGTCTCTTCTCCTAGTAGCAGTGGGCCAACGAATACCCCAAGAAGAAGAAATAGCGCAACAATCAATTTCATGGTCGTGACCCTAGGTGCCTGAGGCAGCCGGGACCATCCCCTGATCCCGTCCTCTGCCTCTGCAGATATAGCGACTTCAGGCCTAAAAAAGATGTCGTCACGCCCCCCTTCCCGGTGGCATGCTCCATGGCTCACCCCGAATCTCCTTCGAAAGACGGGCTCAATCGTGTTTCCCTATGAAACCTTTCTCGATCTTCCTCCTCACCCTATTTCTCGTCACTTCTTCGATCTACGGAGAAGAGAAAACCGGGCCAGCTGCGGGCCACTCGTATCATGGAGAAGTCTTCAACGAAGGACCTCGCCAAGCCGCCACTCTCATTCCGGGGACCGGAGACATTCACTTTCCGATCACCACCAAAAGTAAAGAAGCGCAGGCATTCTTTAATCAGGGCGTCGGTCAGCTTCATGGATTCTGGGACTTCGAAGCCGAACGCAGCTTTCGCCAGGTCGCGGCGATCGATCCCGACTGCGCGATAGCCTACTGGGGGATGGCGATGGCCAACTTCAAGAACAACACCCGTGGCAAGGGCTTTATTGATGAGGCGGTCGAACGAAAAGACTCTGCTTCTGAGAGAGAGCAGCTCTGGATCGAAGGTCTCGCCAAATATTTCGAAAACCCGAAGGCAGACGCGAAAAAGCGACTCCGCGATTTCGTTCGCTCGATTGAGGAAATCGCGATGGAAAACCCCGACGACATCGAGGCGCAGGCATTTCTGATGAAGCAGATCTACTACAACAACGGGAAGGGCCTCGCCATTCCGAGTCACTATGCGATCAATCTTCTCGCCGAGAAAATTCTCACCGCCGACCCCGATCACCCAGCCAACCATTACCAGATCCACCTCTGGGATCGGGAAACTCCGGAGAATGCTCTGAAAGCAGCTGCCAATTGTGGTCCGGCAGCACCCGGTATCGCTCACATGTGGCACATGCCTGGACACATTTATTCCCGACTTTACCGATACGCCGATGCGACCTGGCAGCAGGAAGCGTCCGCCCGGATCGACCACGCTCACATGATGCGATTCCAGATCGTTCCCGATCAGATCAGTAATTTTGCGCACAACAATGAGTGGTGCATTCGCAACTTTGACTACCTTGGGCAACACAGCCGATCGGTCGAGCTGGCGACGAACATGATTTCGCTTCCCCGGCGTGCCAAGTTCAAGAAGAACGACGATGACTCGACCTTCGATCCTGGAGGAAGTAGCTGGCAATATGGACGGCAGCGTCTCCGGGATACGCTCGTTCGCTACGAACAATGGGAGGAATTGATCCGGCAATCGGAGAAGGGAATTCTCGTTTCCGACGACAAATCGATCACCCTGCGTGACCAGGATCGATTCGTTGGGATCGCGAAATTCGAGAGTGGTGATATTGAAGGAGGTCAAAAGCATCTTGCTGCTCTCCAAAAAATTCTCGCCGAGAAAACAGAGAAGCGAGACAAGGCCATGGCTGATGCGGAAGCGAAAGCAAAGAAAACCAACAAGAAAGAAAGTGAGATTAAGAAGGCTCGCGAATCGGCCGGGAAAAACTTCAAAAAGGACATCGATACCTACCAGAACCTCACCAATGAACTTCTTGTCTACGAATCACTGACGAAGCCAGAACTGGATCAAGAGGCCGCCTTGAAACTTCTTCCCGATCTCAAAAATCTCTCCAAGCCGAGACACGCACTGCTCTGGCAGCGTGCTGGTAACGGAGAGGAAGCCATGAAACTGGCCGGTGAAGCCGTCAGCTCTGCCAAACAGCAAGTTCTCCCACTTGCTGCTCAGGTCGAGATCCTCTCTGCCAATGAGAAGCCCGAAGAAGCGAAATCCGCTTTTGAGTCGCTACGCACCATCGGATATCGCGCTGATCTCGAGACGCCACCGCTCGCCCGCCTCGCAAGCATTGCCTCCGGGTTTGGATTCCCCAAAGACTGGCGAACAAAACCCGAACCGACCAATGATCTGGGTGAACGACCTGATCTCGATTCTCTTGGTCCGTTTCGATGGACACCTCCTGCCGCACAGTCTTTCTCACTCTTCAATGCCAAGGGAGAAATGATCTCCCTCGAGCAGTTCGAAGGTCGCCCCGTTCTCGTGATCTACTTTCTCGGACGCGGATGTACCCACTGCATGGAGCAACTCACAGCTTTCACTCCGCTTGCCGAAAAATACAAAGAGGCTGGCATCGAGATTGTCGCGATCAGCACGGAAACGGTCGAGGGACTTCGCGAAACCCTTCAGGAGAGCGAAGGCGAAAAATCGCCCTTCCCTTTCACGATGCTCTCCGACGACTCTCTCCAGCACTTCAAAGCCTACCGAGCTTTTGACGACTTCGAAGACATGGCGCTTCACGGGACTTTTCTCATTGATGGAAGCCGTCGTATCCGCTGGCAAAACATCAGCTACGAACCTTTTATGCATCCCGAGTGGTTACTCGAGGAGAGTCAGCGTTTGCTGGCATTGAGTGATGAAGAAAGCTGAGCACTACTCCTCGACCTTCAGCCACTGCACCGCGTCAATGATGACGTGACCGTCCGTGCCTTCATTGCTGATCGTCACGGATGCTTCTTCTCCTACCCCATAGGTGACCGTCATCACCTGATGAAAGAGTTCGTGGGAAGGCTTCTCCTTCTGGTTGATCGCCACGGTCTTGGATCCAAGAGTATGGCTGACCGTCACCGAAACGTTCGAAGCTCGATTATTATTCACCGGGTAAGAAACGCGGACTGCGTAGGTTCCTGCTTCCTTGATCGTAGTTGAAAACTTCGCAGCGGCTTCGCCTTTGTTCTCGTCTTCGTCGTGCCGATATCCGAATCCAACAAATGGGCCATTGCTCGAGCTCGTCTTCCAGGCTCCGGTGAGTTCGGCCTTTTCATCATCGACCACGATCCCTTTCAAATTCGAAACTGACGTTCCCTTTCCGCCGGCAACAGGTCCGTCGTAGTGAAGTATCTGGCCTTCCTCGAGCAGCTTCTCCCGAAGGTCTTCGTAGGGGACGTCCTGAACAGCGATGTCCTTGTCGATCGCCATCACCGCAGCGGTCGCGGCGCTCTGGCCAAGAATCATAAAGACGGGCTCCATCCGAATCGAACCAAACGCGATGTGAGTGCTGGAAACACAAACGGGAACGAGGAGGTTCTCACACTGCTCCTTTCTCGGAACAAGGGATCCGTAGGCAATTTCGTAGGGCCCTCGCGTGCTGACCCCTATGTCGCCTTCGTTCTGAACATTCCCGTGTTCATCGATGTGCCGTTGGGTATTATGAGAATCGATCGTATACGATCCCATTCCCACAGAGTCTGGGGTTGGATTCACTTTGCGAAGCTCATTCTCGGTCATCACAAAATGCCCCATCATCCGCCGAGCCTCACGGATATATAACTGGTGCGACCAGTTCCCATTTTCTTCATACTCATCCTTGGGAAGTCCCCACTCGTTCATTCGATCACGAATTTCCTTGGGAACGCGAGGATCGGTACAATGAAAATAGAGCCACCCCTTCTGATAGGTTTCATGTTCCTTGATGATCTCGCGACGCTTTTCGTAGCTCGCCTCTGGATAGTCGTAGTTGTAACCAATGTTGTCTGTGCTGAAGGGCCCGTGATTATTGGTGTCCGTTTTGTGGTTCGGGATCGGATCAAACTTTCCAAACGTGTCGCGCCAACCAGCCTCATAGATTCGAGCAAGTAGTTCGTACTGACCGGGGTCATATCCTTCCGGCTTTGAAAACGGAATCCGATTCTCCGGATGGTTCGTCAGGCACATCCGAAAACAGTAGGCCTGCACCCTGTGATCCCCTTCGCCTTTCTCACCGGGAGGCTCCGTGCTGACACGAGGAAGCACCCCACTCGAAGGGTCACCAGGTGTTACGTAAGCACTGATCGGTTTGGGAACCGCCTGAAAGTGGTGGCGGTGGTGATCAACTCCCGTCTGCACTCCATTCCAATTCTCATTAAACTCATCGTTCCCTTCTCGTCCAAAGTGATAGTCGACTCCGGAAGCGGCGATCAAGTCACCTTCGTAGGTGGTATCGAGAAACATTTTCCCGGGATATTTTTTTCCACTGAGCGTCGTGATAGAAATGATCCGCCCGTCTTTCCTTTCCACTCCATTCTCTCGATCGAGCCACTCATCGCGGTGAACCGTGAGATCAAACTCAGTGACGTATTCTTCGAAGACAGCTCGGGCGATACTCGGTTCGAAAATCCACATCGTCTTCTGGTCGCCATCGATTGCCGCAGTGCCCTGACCTTTACCTCCGTATTCTTCCTTCTTCTGAAACTTCCAGTTCTCTGGCTTCTGATACTGCTTAAAAATCCGATGGTAGAAGTCTCGTGAGAGCCCACCAATAACCGCCTTGTTCCCGGTATCAGTCCAGCCGAGGCCGCCGCTCGAGAGGCCGCCTAAAATGGTATCGGGGCTCACGACGATAACTGATTTCCCCATTTTCTTCGCCTGCACCGCCGCGATCACCGCCGCGCAAGTTCCCCCGTAGATAACAACATCATGAGCAGGCTGCTCTTCAGCACGGGCACTATCTCCCACAGCGATGGAGATCGCTGCGAGACCGACAAGTAGAGATGAAAACGTCTTTTTCACATTGAGACGATACGGAAAATCCCATCATCAGACAAGCGCCCAATCTGCGCCGAAAAAACTGTGACCAAAATCAAAAGAGATGTGGTCACCTACGCAATAATATCCTTCACCACCGAACCGTGAACATCGGTGAGACGAAAGTCTCGACCCGAGTAGCGATAGGTCAGCCGCTCGTGATCAAAGCCGAGCAGATGGAGCATTGTCGCATGCAAATCGTGCACGTGAACGGGATTCGAGACCACGCTCAAAGCAAAGTCATCGGTCTCGCCGTAAGTCGTCCCGCCCCGGACTCCTCCGCCAGCCATCCACACGGTAAATCCGTCGACATGGTGATCCCGTCCCCATCGTTCGGGATCTTTCTGTCCTGTCTTTTGAATGGTCGAAGTCCGTCCCATTTCGCCTCCCCAGACGACAAGCGTGTCTTCCAGCATTCCTCGCTCCTCGAGGTCCTGCAGCAAGGCTGCGATCGGCTGGTCGGATTCCATGGCCAATTGCTTGTGCCTCGGGATCAGTCCGCTATGGCTGTCCCAGGGCTGACCGCCTCCATGGTAACATTGAATGTAGCGCACCCCTCGCTCAGCGAGTCGACGAGCCATGAGAAGATTTCGTCCGACGGGAGTCTTCCCATAGGCCTCCTGCACCGCTTCCGGCTCCTTCGTCACATCGAAGGCGTCCGTCGCCGCACTCTGCATCCGAAAGGCCAATTCCATCGAATGAATCCGCGAGTCGAGACGCTCATCTCCAGGGCGTGAATTGAGATGCCGCTGGTTCAGAAATTGAGTCAGTCCGAGTTGATTCCGTTGCGTTCCAGTCCCGACATCATTTCGAGTGAGATGAGGAATCATTTCTCCTCCTTTCGCATTGGTCTCGATATGGGTTCCCTGGTAGACGCCCGGAAGAAACGAACTCGTCCAGTTTCTCGACTGAGCGGTTGGCATACCACTCGGCATGAGAACGACATACCCAGGAAGGTCCTCGCTCTCCGTTCCGAGGCCGTAGAGAACCCAGGAGCCGATGCTCGGGCGTGCTAGCACTGGATGTCCGCAGTTCATCATCAGCAAACCAGGCGAGTGATTGGCAATCTCGCTCTGCATCGAACGGATCACGCAGAGCTTGTCGGCATGCTTGGCAACATGAGGATACAACTCAGAAATCTCGAGACCACTTTCTCCGTGTTGGGAAAACTCAAACGGAGAGGCCCAGACCGTGCCGACTCGATTTCGTTGCGTGTTCTGCAAGGTCTTCTTAATCGAATCAGGAAGCTCTTTTCCATCGAGCTTGCGGAGCGAAGGCTTCGGGTCGAACGAATCCATCTGCGATGGACCGCCGTTCATGAATAGGTGAATGACTCGTTTCGCCTTCGCCGGAAAATGCGGCAACCGCGGAGACAGCGGAGATTCAAGGGCGCTCGGATTGGCGAGAAGGTCTGATGCCGCGAGGGCTCCAAATCCAAACCCCATCCGCTGGAGCGCATCACGACGAGAGAGAAAGGAGGAGTCGTTCATCAGTCCACGTAAAGAAATTCGTTCGACATGCAAAGGGACTGCGCAACAAGGGGCCAGGCAAATACCTTGCGATTCTTCTCGATATCCACAAATCGCCCAATTCGAGTGATCTCATTCTCGGTCGGATCCCGCTGAAGAATGCGTTGATAGATCGCCGTAACCCGCTCCACCCGATCGATGCCAGCCTCAAAACCAAGAGATTCAATGAGCTTCCCGCTTTGCTCGATCATGAAAGGAGAATTCATGAGAAAGAGCGCCTGAGGCGGAACAATATTATCGGTTCTTGTTCCCTGCGTTTGCATGGGAGAGGGAAAATCGAAATTCCGAAGAGTGGGATCGAGATTAAATCGGTTCACATACCCATAAATACTGCGCCGCTGATTGTGTTCCTCCCCCCAGAGCGGAGCCGGTCGCCCCCGCATCGTGGGATCCATTTCTCCTGACACCGCGAGAAGAGAGTCACGTAACTCTTCAATTTTGAGTCGTCTGCGATTGGCTCTCCAGTAGAGTTCATTCTCGGGATCGATCTCAGCGCCGTCCTCCCGAAAGGCACTCCTCTGCTGAAAGGTGCGCGAATTCACAATGAGTCGAATGAGGTGCTTAGTCGATCCACCCGACCTCTGAAATTCCGAAGCGAGAAAGTCGAGCAACTCGGGATGACTCGGTGCCTCGCCCTGCAGGCCGAAATCGGAAGGCGTATCGACCAAGTAGTCCCCCATCAGCAGTCCCCAGATCCGATTCACATACACCCGAGCAGTGAGAGGGTTCGAAGGATCGAGAATCTTTTCGGCAAGATCAAGCCTTCCACTATTTTCGGCGGCGAAAGGAGTCTGCTCCGGCTCAAGGATCTTAAGAAAGCGGCGCGGAATTTTTTTCCCTTTGATCCCCGGTTCGCCACGAATAAACACGACTGGTTCAACGGGACGCTTCCTTTCACCCACGCTCATTGCGCGAACGGGAGCTCCCTCATGAAAAAGGATTAACTCCGAAAGATCGGTTTGCTTGATCTCTTCACTGATCGATCGGTTGTTGCCGCCTTTCTTCTTGTCCCCCGCTTCGACAATTTTCTGATCAATCGCAGCACGCTTAACCTCGTATTCCTTTCGAATAGTGTCAGGAACTTGGTAGCCGTCAATTTCTGGAAATTTTTCAAGATCCCACGGCGCGGGACGAACGAGCGAGTTGAAGACCCCATACAGCGAATAGTAGTCCGAAGTGGGTACCGGTTCGAATTTATGGTCATGACAACGCGCGCAGGAAACCGTCAGGCCGAGGAGACCTCGCGTCGTGGTATCAATGACATCGTCGACGAAGTCATGTGACATTCCCCGATGGGGTGATACGCCAAGAAACCCCAGCGCAGCAAAGGCCGGCGTCTCTTTTCCATCGACGAGCAAATCCGCAGCAAGCTGCTCTCGGATGAATTGAGAAAAAGGTTTGTCCTCGTTGAACGCGTTGATCACATAGTCGCGATAGGTGAACGCATAGGGATAGTAGTGAGGAGTCTTCGTATCGGGCCGATAAGTACCCGCCGTGTCCGCATAGCGTGCCACATCGAGCCAGAGTCTCGCGACGTGCTCGCCGTAACGGGGAGAATCGAGAAGCATTTCGATCAATGCCTCCGCTTCGAGATCCAACCATTCAGCATCCGTGGGCGGCAGGCCCGTGAGCGAGTAGCTGATCCGACGAGCCAAGGTTCTCGAATCAGCGCGAGGAGACAGAGATAACCCTTCCTTCTCTAAACTTGCCGAAACAAAAGCGTCGATCGGATTCCTGCTCCGAGATTTCCCAGAAGCGCTGGGCGGAGTTGGGTCGGCAATCGGTTGGAACGCCCAGTGATTTTTTGCCTTTTCAAAAATCACCGTCTGATCACCGAGTTGTGAAAACTCGGTTTCGCCCATGTCTTCTGCAGGCCCCGGAGCCCCCTCCTTGATCCATCGAGCGAGGATTTCGACCTCCTCCGCCTCGAGAGCGTATTTTGGTGGCATCGCAGAATCTTCATCCTGTCGTTCGACTGCTGCGACGAGGAGGGAATCATTTGGTTGTCCGGCCACTACTGACTTTCCCGTATCGCCACCATCGAGCCAACCTGACTCACGATCGAGAAGGAGCCCACCTTTCTGAGAATTCTCTCCCTCGGAGTGACACTCGTAGCAGTGCTTAACGAGAAGTGGCCGAACCTTGCTCTCAAAATACTCGGTCCCGCTCATGTTCCCGATCGGTTTGGCGACCAGAGGAACGGGCATCGCAAGAACTCCCGCCGAGACGAGAATCAATCCGAAAGATCTATGGGAAATGCTCTTCAAGGGTGGAGCCTACTCCAAGCCGAGTTTGCTTCACGAACCCCTTGCAGCGTAATGACGTGAAGTCGATCAGTCGGAAAGTTCACTTTCCGGCTTCGACTCGGCTTCTGATGTTTTCGGAATTGGGACCTCCCATCCACCTCCAAGTGCCTGAACCAACTGAACGGTCTGCAGAAGACGTGAAGACTTCGCCTGGACCAGTTCGCGAGTCTCATTGAGTAAGGTGCGCTCGGCATCCACCACTTCCAGGAAACTGACGAGACCTCCTTCGTATCGCTTTCGGGAAAGTCGAGCAGCCCGTCCAGCCGAACTGGCCGCCGCCTGATGGGCTCGAATTTCCCGATCAAGAAATCGAATCCCGGACAGCGAATCTTCGACTTCGCGAAACGCATTCAGAACACTCTCCTGATAAAGTGCGACCGCCTCATCAGACTCCGCGAAGGCCTTGTCGGCATCCAGCCCCGCACGTCCAGCATTGTAAATCGGAATTTCTATCTCAGGTCCGATCTCCCCAAACAGACTCGTCGGGCTGAATAAGTCGGACAGATTAAGGCTCGAGATTCCGCCGAGACCAGTCAGATTGATCCGAGGCAGATAGCTTGCCTTGACCGCTCCGATTGTAGAAGCAGCGGCATCCATTCGTCGGTCCGCGGCAACAATATCCGGTCGCCGCGACAACAGCTCCGAAGGCAATCCGGCTGGGATCGACGGTGGGGAAGTAATCCCCCCGGAAGGTAGCGAAAAACTAGCCGAAACTTCCCCAGTAAGGGCGGCCAACGCATTAAAATAGGTCGCCCGTGTCCTTTCCAACTCAAACATCTGAGCCCGTGTCGCTTCCAGTTCCGTTTCCGCTCGCGCCAGATCAAGGTCCGTTGTTTCCCCGCCCTCGACACGTGCCGAGACAAGCTTCCGATTTTCCTTGCGGAGACCAAGACTCTTGCGAACGACATCCAGCTCCGAGTCGAGAAAACGAAGCTGAAAGTAGTTTCTCGCCAACTCGGCCCGTAACGAAAGTCGGACAGCAGCCCAATCGGCTTCGATCGCATTGGACTCTGCCCGTGTCGCTTCGACAATTTTGCGAACCCGCCCCCAGAGATCGATCTCATACTCGAGATTCAGCGCGGTGCGAAATTCGTTGTAGGTCAGTTCTGGAGGAACAAATACCCCACTGGATGAATCGCGTTTTCGATTTGCCCTGACATCGCCTCGAATTCGCGGAAACCGATCAGCACGGGCCAGTCCCAGCTCAGCACGAGAACGATCATAGCGGGCCAACGCAACCGCGAGGGAAGGGTTTTCAGAATCCAATCGCTGGATCAGTTTATTCAAACCCGGATCGCCAAAACAATCCCACCAACGACCCGCAGGAAGCATCGTCGCAGTCTTGGAATACTCTCGGTAAGAAGCACCTGTCCCAACCGGGGAATCACTCAAGTCCGAGGGATCCACGGTACAGCTCGACCCGAGGATTCCGACGACGAGAATCCCGATAACGACAACGGTTCGTGTAGAGTGTTTCGGCATGGTCTGAGAATTTGCTCGCTTGAAAAATCAAGCGGGAGCAATTTCTCCTGTGTGTTTCGTGTGAGGGGTCTCCCCCTCAATCTCGGGCACTATCGCGTCGTCCTTTCGAAAGGCAAACATCGCGCTCAATACAGTCGGAACGAGAAAGAGGGTAAAAACGGTCGAGACGACGAGTCCGCCGACAACGACAGCACCCAGTCCGCGATACAACTCCGACCCCGCTCCAGGGAGCAGCACGAGCGGAAGCATTCCGCCAACACTCGTCAAAGTGCTCATCAGGATCGGTCGCACCCGGCTTTCGACGGATTGCTGAATCGCTAATTGCGGATTCAGAGTGTGATCGCCTCTGAGAAAGTTCAGGGTCTGGTGAACAATCAAGATCGCATTATTCACCACCACTCCAGCCAAAATAACGAACCCGAGAATACTCAGCATATCCAGCTTCTGAACCGGTGAGTAGGGGTCGAGAAGACTGTAATGATAGACAAGTGCCAATCCGATGAAGCCGCCGAAAGTCGCCAGGGGAACACTGATCATAATCACCAACGGATAAGTCCAGCTCTGAAAAAGAATCACGAGGAGAAGGTAGATCACGAGAAAAGCGAGAAAGAGCGTGCTCGAAACGGTTCCGAGAATAGTTCCATCCCCGAGGAGAACGGTCTTGATCTCATTGAGCTTTCCGGCCGAACCGGAAAGATCCATTCCTACGGTCGATGGGATCGCTCCACCGGCCCGAAGCCCTGCGACCGTCTCTTCGACTTGGGCAATGGCCACCTCCAGCGGAATTTCTTCTGGCGGAGTCAGCTCGATCGTCACCGCCCGAAGTCGGTCGACATGCCGAATCTCATCAGGTCCCCTTACCCGCTGGAGATCGGCGATACTTCCAAAATCAACCACCGCTCCCTGCGGAGTTGCTACAGGTGCATCGAGAAGCTGTTCCATCGCCTCTTTTCCGCGTGAATACCGGCTCAGGATTTTCATATCCTTCAGCTCTCCGTTCTCTTCATAGTCACGAAAAAGGAGAATGCCATCGCCGTTCGCCTGGACCGCGAGCCCAAGATCTGAGCGCGTCATTCCGAGTTCGCGAAGCCGCTCGTCATCGGGAACGATCCTCAGTTCTGCGAGTGGAAGTGAAAAGTTGGGAGGCTCCGGCTTCAGGGTTCCTGGACCAAACTGCCCCATCAAGGTGCCGAAGAGCGCTCCGGCCGCTGCACTGACCTCATCGAGATCATTTCCCGTCAGATCAATTTTAATCGCCGACCCCGTTGTTCCTCCGACTCGAAACAAAGGCATCTGAAAAGCGAAGGCGATCGTGTCGGGTGCTGCCACTCCCGATGTAGCATGATTGAGAAGATGCACCGCATCGACCGCTTTCTTCTTGTCCTTCGAGATCGCTCCGTGAAACATCCGCCCCTCGAAACTAACGAGAAAGTAGTGATCGAGTGGAGGCGGCATGACCGTCTTTCCGCTCCCTCCATGTCCCAGCGGAACCTCGGTCCTCTTATCATGAGGCTCTGTCGTCAGCCCCAGCTCTTTCTCCATCACCTCTTCAATTCCGAACTTATTCTCGGTCGTCTCCCATGAGGGTTGAATCCGCTCTTCGAGACGCTCTCCCATATTCGAGAGTTGATCGAGGTTGTAGCCAGGGGGAGGAAAAAGAAGACCAAAAATGATGTTTCGATTCCCCGTCGGAAGGTAGTCGAGGGGAGGGCGAAGAATCTTCGTTCCGACAATGGTCACGACACCAAACAACAGGATTACGAGGATCCGTCTCGGCCACGATTTTGCTCCAAGCGAAACAATCGATGAGACCCAGCGAGGGAGCTCTTCGACGAAGCGGATGAGGGGGTGCAACAGCCGGGAGAAGAAACGCCCCACCGCAGTCTTGCATTCCGAATTCCCCACGTCGCTGCGATGAAGAATTCGTGCGGCCGCGGCCGGAATCACAGTGATCGAGACCAGCATACTCAGTCCCACCGCTGCCATGATCGCAAGAGCGATATCGCGAAACAACTGCCCTGCCGTTTCCTGAATCAGGAGAATGGGAAAGAAGACCGCCAAGGTCGTGAGCGTCGAAGCGATGACGGCACCCGCGACTTCCTTGGCTCCATCGACAGCCGCCTTCGGCGCCCGTTTTCCCATCTCGAGATGACGATAAATGTTCTCGATCACGACAATCGCATTGTCGACAACCATCCCTACCGCAAAGGCAAGTCCAGCAAGCGAGATGATATTGATTGATCGCCCTAACGCTACAAGAACGACAAACGAAGCAATAACTGAAACGGGAATCGCAATCGCAATGATTCCCACGCTGCGAAAACTGCGGAGGAAAAAGAGCAATGTCGCCGTCGCTAGAATCGCTCCGAGGAGAAGATTCGAACGAACCAATGCAACCGCGTCCCTGACATACGTCGTCGAGTCATAGGTCATGACCAGTTCGAGATCGCCATTCAGACCGAGCTGCCTTGCTTTTTGCTCGAGCAATCCTCCGGGAGCATTGAGTTCGTCAACTTCACTGATCAGTGCTCCCATCGTCTCGAGGAGATTCGCTCCGCGCTCGAGTTGAAAATTGAAAAACGGCATCTGAAAGCCACGCGCTCGCGCCCAACTCGAAGGCTCCTTGTAACTCTCCTCCACTTCGGCAATATCTCGCAGGTAAACCGGACCGGTTGCGTTGCGGAGCAGGACCATGTCCTCGACTTCTTTCGGAGTCTGGAATCGTCCCGTACTTCGCACGCGAATATCGCGCTTTCCTTCTTCAATCCGACCCGCGGAGACATCAACATTGGCAGAACGAATCGCATCCCGAAGCTGAGAGTAGGTGATACGACGACTCGCCATCGCGACGGGATCGACGATGATATGAAGCTCTGACTGTACCGCACCACGGATTCCGACTTGGCTCACACCGAGAACCCGATCAAATCGAGGCTGCAATCGCCGCTCCATGAAGTCATAAAGTCGCGCAGGTTCAAACTCGGGATCCGTCGAAGCCAGTCCGATCCAGGAAATATAATCAACCGACTCCGGATCCACTCCCTCGACGACCGGCTGGAGGACTCCGTCCGGATAGCCCGGGACTTCGTCAAGCTTCTGCAAGACTTCGGAAAGGGCTCCGTTGATGTCGGTGCCGGTTTCGAATTCCAATCTCACGGTTCCCTGCCCTGCTGCGCTGATCGAGGTCATTGCAGCAAGGCCAGTGACCTCGCCGAGAACTTTCTCCTGCTCTTCGACTACATCGCTTTCGATCTCTTCCGCAGAAGCACTTTCCCAGCTCGTCACCACAGAAACGACGACAGACTCCACCTCCGGAGTCATCCGAATTGGAACACGCGTCACCGCGAGCAATCCCGCAAAAACACTCAACAAGACCGCTACGGCAACGGTGATAGGCTGATCGATGGCTTTCTGGATCATCGATCAGGGTTTCACTTCGTTAATCGTTTCAGCCGGATTTTCATCTGGGAGCTCTCCCAGAATCAAAGGAGTGCCCGGAAAAAGCCTTTCGTTTCCTTCGACCACGACCTGCTCTCCGGGCTTCAAGGCACCCGGCTTGAGATAGACGAAGCCATTTTCACGAAACTCAACTTCGACGGAAACTCGCTCCGCAATCGGCATTCCCTCTTCGGGTGGGGCCGCCACTCGAAATACGGAGGCCCCTTGAAACGTTTCGATCACCGCATCGACCGGAACGGCCGAAAGCTCTTCCTCGGCTCCCATCGCGAGTTCCGCAAATACCGACAATCCCGGAACAAGAGCTCCATTTTGATCATCCAGTTCCACGACCACCGAAAACAGACGGGTCACAGGATTAATATCGGCCACTCGTCGAACCGCCGTCGCCGGCACTCGCATATCATTTCCATCGACCACAATTTCGAGAGATTTGGACTCCGAGGAAACCTCGGCGATGAAACGTTCAGGAACCTGAACCCAGGCTTCGATTGTTCCAGAAGAAATCAAGGTGACGACCGGGCTTCCAGGGGAGAGCCACTCACCCGGATCAACATAACGCTCAACCACTCGGCCCGCGAAGGGAGCCTTCACATGGAGATCGTCGACCCTCACCTCGAGCAACTCGAGCGACTTCTCAGCAGCTGTTTTTTCTTCGAATGCCGCCTCCAGTCGAAATTTAGAAACCGAAGCTTCCCGTTTGGCATCAAGAAATTCTCGCTCTGAGACGGCCCGTTGTGCGAAGAGTTCGTCTTTTCTATCTAAATCGGTCTGGGCCCGTTCTGCCTCGGCAGCTCGCTCGGCAACAAACGCGACTGCTGCAGTGACCGTCGCCCTTGCCTCAGCGAGAGAAGCAACCAGCCTCCTGTCATCAAGCTCCACGAGAACAGCCCCCACTTCGACGACATCTCCAACATCGATCCTAACCGCTCGAACCGCTCCCGTTTCCTGGGAAGCCACGTCCGCTCGCTGGGCCGCTCGTAGAGTTCCCGTCACTCTCCGGCGCTCTTGAATTGGCTTCTGCGCTACCACCGCGGCGATCACCGTAGCCGGAGGCGGCCCTGTCATTCCTGCTCCCAGAGGTCCGCCTGACTGTTCCGGCTCTGCGTCCTGCAGGGCTCTCAAACCAAACCAGAATCCAGCGACGAGAACGATCGCAAGGAGCACCCACCGCAATGCGGAGGGTTGGCTTTCGCGACTCGATGGTTTCGATGTTTCCGGATCAGTCATATTCACTTGTAATGAACGATACTCTTTCCACACAAAGGGCAACCCTCACTTTTGGATTATCCTGCCTGAAGATGGACGCGATTCGAGGTGGAAAATTACAGAAGAAGACGGGAAACTGTTTCTTCATGACCCCGGAAGAAAACAAAAACGTTCAAGGTGGAGAGCTTATCCCCTGCAGTATGGAACCTCTCACCGGATTCTACCGAAACGGGCAGTGCCAAGTCGGACCAGAGGATCACGGCTGCCATGCGATCTGCTGCGTGCTGACCGAAGAATTTCTCGAATTCAGCAAGATGACCGGAAATGATCTTTCCACTCCCATGCCGATGTATGGCTTTCCCGGTCTCAATCCAGGAGACCGCTGGTGCGTCTGCGCCGGTCGCTGGAAAGAAGCTCTCGATGCTGGGTATGCCTGCCCTGTCATTCTCGAAGCCACCTCCGAAGCAGCACTGCATTACGTTTCCCGAAGTATTCTTGAGGAGTATGCGCTGATCGAAGAGGAGGAATGAGACTTGCCAGGCTTTTCCTAACAGCGCTTTTCCTTCACTCCGGCCCGGGGCAATCGGAGGATTGGAAAATCATTGAAAAGGACAGATCCTCTTTCGTTTCCTCTGAAAATATCCGTTTCTTCTACAAGTTCTCAGAGACAACAACGGACAAGGAAACGCAATCTGTCTAACTGATCTCTCCCAATTTCAACATCCAAATTTCGGCTCTCGAAAATCCGTCGATCATGCGAGCCAACGGCGTTAGATTTCAGCTCTTTCAACCTGCTGCATGGGATAAAGATAAAGAGGAAATCCTGCTCCACGTCAAAAATCTATCCGACATCATCAACAATGTTGTCCACCCGCCAAGACCGTCGGCCCGATTCCCAGATCCTTCATTGATTCTTAGGGTCCTACCAATTCCCGAGACCAATCCGATCGATTCCCAAGCTCTCGACAAGGTGGTCCTCTCCGCAGGATGGACCATTCACAGTTTAGACACAGCAGATGACTCAACCCGATTTTACCTCGAGCTGATACTCAACCGAGCACCCGACAAAAAGAAAAGCAGCGTCAAGACAACCTGGCAATATCACCGGGGCTTCTTCTCTTCTCGCAGCGCGAACGCTGATCCCATCAACCTGGCAACCGCACTGCACGCCCGCCTCGTGAAAGATGGAAAAAGGGACGATCTCGCAATCGCTCCTTCCGAATCAGTCCCCTACGTTCCCGGCAAACCAATCATGGTATCTATCGAGATTCAGCTTTCCGATGCCGATGCTGATTTCTCACTAATCTGGGACGACATCGGAGAAGGCCTCAAACACTTTCGAAGAGCGATGTCCCCCAAACCAGAACCCTAACGCGACTTTAACTCGAGTTGAATCGCCCCAGTCTCTCTTCCTACCAAAACCACAATCGGCTCATCGGAATCGGGAGAAAGACTTTGTAACGCCACGGCAGTATCACTGGAATCGCCAGTGGCCTCCCAGATACTGCCCTCGAAAGTTACGGT
Organism: Verrucomicrobiales bacterium; assembly: GCA_965657775.1. Taxonomy (GTDB): domain Bacteria; phylum Verrucomicrobiota; class Verrucomicrobiia; order Verrucomicrobiales; family DEV007; genus Arctic95D-9. The sequence goes on along the minus strand of CBFHPY010000002.1, from coordinate 4,888 downwards.
CGCTTTTCCGATGACCGGCCCATCCGCGGCCGATGCCGAGAATTTTCCTCGACGCACACGTACTGAAGTCGAAGGAAGGGCCTGATCTTCAGGGTGAAACGTCAACACTCCCCAACTGACGGGTTCGCCGTCCAGGGTCGCCGCACCTTTCACCGCGGCTCTATCGGCACTCCCCGAGTGGAAAAAGTGACTCTTCAGCCAATCTCGAAGATGCCCTGACCAAGTTCCCAACACGGGATCCCCTCGATACAGCCCGACACCGTGCGGCCCGTTCTCATAGATATGCATCTCTGTAGGAACTTTGTGCTTTCGCAGGGCGAGATAAAACCGAACCGCATTCTCTGCAGGAACTGCGGTATCCGCGTTGGTTTGAAAAATGAAAGTGGGAGGAGTCTCATCGGTCACATTTTTCTCGGACGAAAGTTTTTCAATCCAGGCTGGATCTTCGGAACGTTCCTTCCCAAGAAGGTTTCTTCTGGATCCACTATGGGCCACTCCCGACTCCATCGTAATGACCGGGTAGCAAAGAATCGCAAAATTGGGCCGCGCACTGACTTGATCGATTTCATCGGTCGCCTCGTAGGCTTTTTCATCATAGAGTGTTGCCGCCATGCTCGCGAGATGTCCACCGGCAGAAAAACCCATCACGGCGATTCGCTCAGGGTCGAGATCGTATTGCTCTGCATGAGCCCGCACCCAACGAATCGCACGCTGCACGTCCGCCAACTGCGTCGGATAGTGGTGCCCCTGCGACCCAAGACGGTAGTGGAGCACAAAAGCAGAAACTCCCTGCTCATTGAACCACTGCGCAGGCTGATGGCCTTCGTGGTCGCGAGCGAGCCCGCCATAACCTCCCCCAGGACAAATGACAACGGCAGCTCCGGTGTGTCCCTTTTTTCCCTGGGTCGAATACAACTGCAATGACGGTGATCCCGTCTCTTCATCTACCGGGAGTGTGTAGGGCGTTTTTTCTTCGGGCCAAAGCGGTTCCGATTGCGCGGTCGCAAAAACGAAAAGGCTAAAAAAGGGGATCGTAGTGAGGGACTTGATTTTCATATTCCAAGGTTGGTTTTGAGTTCTTCCAGTTCGGTTTTGAGAGCAATTACTTGTTCGCGAAGCGTTTCCATCCCATTCTCCATTTCTTCCCGCCAAGAAGAAGCTGAAACTATCCCTTCGGGAGCAACGACTTCGGACTCAACGGCCTTGTTTTCTGCGCCGCCCGAGAAGAGATTTACATACGTAGCGACACGCGACCTCCACCCGCAAGCACCAGTTTTACGAGGGGTTCGGGTTCATAATGGGGCATTTCATCGAAAACCTCCGGCACCTTCTCGACATCAACAAAGGCATGCATCCGCTCGGTTCGCTAACGCAATCCTCCCGCTGTCTGCTGGCCACGAAGAAAAAGAACACACAGAATTGCCTGCTGTGCTTTCGTGAGATAAGAAAATTTGTTCTCGAGGGAGTGTTTCCATTTCGGAACCCGTGCCCCGGCTTGGCGAATGAAAAAGGCGAGCTTCTTATAGAGAAGCTCTTCCACCGCTTCGTCGACCGTATCCGCCCACAAATCTGTAACCGGTTCGTGGTCACCAGATTGATTGCAGGCCGAGTGAAGACGGCTCGGCGTGAAGGGATGATGATCCGGGGTTGTTGCCTCTTTCTCAAGAAAACACCCAGGAACTCGTGTCTCCGCAAAAGTGAGCTGCAGAAGTCCCGTCTGTGACTCAGCAGTCTCGTTCGTTTCTTCCGTTTCGTTGTCTTCCATTACTCTATAAACTTTCCAGGATTGAGGATTCCCTTCGGATCCAGAGTGGCTTTGAGCTTTCGATGCACGTCTGCCGATACCGGGCTCACCGCATCGGAAAACCATCGTTTCTTCGCGAGCCCGACTCCGTGCTCTCCCGTGATCTGCCCATCATTCTCGATGATCCATCGAAAGAGAAGATCGAGCGCAGCGTCTGCCTTCTTCTGAACCACAGGATCGGTATCGTAATCCTTCACCATCAGATTGGTGTGAATATTTCCGTCTCCCGCATGCCCGAAACACGCGATTGGGATACCGGTCTCGTCCTGCAGCTTCCGTGCGAATTTAACGAGGTCCACCAACTTGGAACGCGGGACGACAATGTCCTCGTTGAGCTTAATCAGGCCAGTTGCCCGAAGCGAATAGGAAAACTCCCGACGAAGCGTCCAGATGGCTTCACAGCCTGCTTTGTCCTTGGCTTCTTCCACCGAAATCGCGCCAAGTGAGTCAACCCGATCCCGAAGCTGGGCCAAGTCTTGAAGCACCGTTTCTTTTCTTCCGTCCAACTCAACGATGAGATGCGCTTCTCCGTCTGGAAGCATTTCCGGCCCCAGATAATCGCGAGCTGCTTGAAGCGTAAATCCGTCGGTAATCTCCAATCCAGAAGGTTGCCATCCTGAATTCAGAATTGCCTGAACCGCCGCAGCCGCTGTCTCAAAATCGGGAAACGTCGCCGTGAGCATGACACGCGCCTCGGGATGAGGAATAAGCCGTAAAGTCGCTTTCGTAACGACGCCGAGAAGCCCCTCCGAACCGACGAACATACCTATGAGATCGAGACCCGTTTTATTCTTGTGACAACGGCCACCTGTTTCAAGCACCTCTCCATTCGGAAGAACTACTTCAAGCCCGAGAATGTAGTGACGAGTCACCCCGTATTTCACACAGCGAGGCCCACCTGCATTTGTTGCAATCGTCCCACCCACTGAACACTCTTTCAGGCTTGCAGGGTCGGGAGGATAGTACCAACCGAGTTCGCGAACCGCTTCTTGAATGTCATTCAGGATCACTCCCGGCTCGACGACGGCAACTCCGTCGGCTGGATTGATTTCGAGAATGCGATCCATCGATCGAACAGAAAGAAGAATTCCACCCTCGACCGGAACGCATCCCCCGACGTATCCGACTCCTGCTCCTCTCGTCGTCACGGGAATCGCGTGTTCGTTTGCAAATCGAAGAGTCGCGACAACGTCCTCCCGACTCTGTGCTTTCACAACGACTTCGGGCATAGCCGAGGCATGCCATCGATCGCCCCCAAATTCTTCTCGCACAGAATCCTGTGTATGAACCTTCTCCGCTCCAATAACCTCACGGAGCTCTTCGATCCAGGCAGACAACGACTTTGCGACAGTTTCTTCTACTTCGTGAATAGATCCCATAATTTCGGAAGAAAGAGAATAGCCCCAACGACCACGGCAGCAAGGGCGGCAATCAGGGCAGCTCCGGCTGCAACGTCCTTGGCTTTACCAATCCCGGGATCGGCTTCCGGACGAACGGCATCACAGAGGTATTCAAGAGCGGTGTTGAGCAACTCAGCGACGAGAACCACAGCAGCACAGAGAATGAGAGCGAGCCACTCTCCTCCCGATAAGGTAAGGAAAAAACCTAACACTACCGCAAAAACTAGGAGGAAAACGTGCACGCGTAAATTCCTCTCACTGCCCCATGCTGTCTTAAATCCGCGAGCGGCATCACAGAAACATTGCCACCACTTCACCGGCTTTTCGTGGCTTGGCCTCATAAAAATACTTTACGACTCTTTACGATTCGATTCATTTATAGTCTTATTAGGTAGTCTACGAACTCACTATGAGCAAAAAAACTGCAAAAAAGAAAACTGCCCGCCGCCCTAGCACCAAGAAAATTGGATTCGTGGGAGTCGGAAGAATGGGAGCCAACATGGCCCGTCATCTGAAAGACCTCAATTATAACGTCACCGCTGTTTTCGATGTCCATCGTCCTAGTGCCAACGCTCTGGCTGAGGAGATCGGAGCGACCGCTTACACCAAGCTGGCAGACGTGACTGCGAATGCGGACATCGTCTTCACCGTGGTGACCAATGATGCTGCGATGAAGAAGATCTTCCTTGGCAAAAAGGACAGCCTTCTCATCGGTGCCGCAGGAACCACTTTTATCAACTGCGCCACTCTCAGCCCTGACATCCAGAAAACAGTCGCTACCGCGGCGAAGCGTCGCAAGGCGAGTTCGATCGAAGCCTGCATGGCCTCCAGCATCAGCCACGCCCGGACCGGCAAACTCTACCTCATGGTTGGAGCTGATGACGACGTCTACAAAAAGAACGTGAAGCTTCTCGAGGACATCAGCGTCAATCTTCGCCACATCGGCAAGATCGGAAAAGCAGCTGAAGTGAAAGCCCTTGTGAACATGGTGATGAATATCAACACCGCTGGACTTGCTGAAGGACTCGGACTCGCAAAAGCGCTCGGACACGATCTGAAGCTGGTCTGCGAAGTCTTCTCCCAGACCGGAGCGAACTCACGAGTTCTCGAAACGGATGCGGATGACATGATAGATCGTGATCACGAATGCTGGTTCTCTGCGTCTCACGCAGCCAAAGATTCCGGAATCGCTGGCGGCCTAGGAAAAGCAAAGAAGCTCAACCTTCCTCTCAATGCGGCCACCAAAGCGCAGTATGACCTCATGGTCGAGCTGGGCATCGGTGAGCTCGATAAGTCTGGCGTCGCAGAACTGTCCTTCCCGGGCCGAGCCGGTGCCAAGAGGAAAACGGTTCGCAAAAAGGCCGTGAAAAAGAAAACCGTAGCAAAGAAAGCTCCAGCTAAGAAAAAATCTCCAACTAAAAAAGCAATGAAGAAAAAGGTTCGACTAAAAAAGTAATGAAGAAAAAATCTCCAACTAAAAAAGTAATGAAGAAAAAAGTAATGAAGAAAAAAGTAATGAAGAAAAAAGCAGTGAAGAAAAAAGCTCCAGCTAAAAAAGCGGTGAAGAAAAAAGCTCCAGCTAAAAAAGCGGTGAAGAAAAAAGCTCCAGCTAAAAAAGCGGTGAAGAAAAAAGCTCCAGCTAAAAAGGCGGTGAAGAAAAAAGCTCCAGCTAAAAAGGCGGTGA
>CBFHPY010000001.1:0-983723 GCA_965657775.1 Verrucomicrobiales bacterium | reverse complement strand
TTCACGTCGCGAAATGGTGGATTACAAGTAGCTTACCGCATGAGCGAATTATCCCAACAGATTACGGAGGACATGAAAACCGCGATGCGTGCAAAAAACACGATCGCCCTGAACGCCATCCGGATGCTGAAGTCTTCGATCAAGAATGCTGCGATCGAAAAGGGAGGCGCCGATGCCGAACTCGATGATACGGAAGTTACTGCTGTGATCCGAAAGGAAGTGAAGAAGCGCCAGGATTCGATCGAGCAGTATGAGACCGCAGGTCGCGCGGAACTTGCGGATCAGGAGAAGGCGGAGATCGAAATTCTGAATGGGTATCTTCCCGAGCCCCTTTCGGAGGAAAAGATTGCTGAGATTGTTGATGCGGCCATTGCCGAGGTGGGGGCAACCTCACGAAAGGAGATGGGGCAGGTCATGAAGATCGTTCAGGAAAAGACTGCCGGTCGCGCGGATGGCAAAACGCTATCGCAGGCGGTCATGTCGAAGTTGGGATAAACGGCGAGAGCTTTTTTCTTTCTGAACTGTTCCCTTCGGGAATCGGATTCTTCGATGGAGATTTCTGCAATCATCGTGGCCGCGGGAAGCAGTCGACGTATGGGCTTCGATAAGCTCGATGCGGATCTCTGTGGAGAGAGTGTCCTCACTCGTTCTCTGCAGGCATTCGAAGCATGTCCTGAGGTCGTCGAGATTTGTGTGGTAACGACTCTGGAGAAGATCGAATCGATCCGGAAAGTTGGAGAAGAGAATAACATCTCGAAGTTCAGCGGGGTGATCCAAGGGGGAGCCGAGCGGCATCTTTCCGTAGCCCGAGGACTCGATCAGGTCGCGGCAAATGCTGAGTTGGTCGCCATTCATGACGGAGCACGCCCTTTGGTGACGCCTTCATCGATTCTCCGGTGCGCCGAGGTCGCGGAGGAAACGGGAGCGGCATCGCTTGCTCATCCCGTAGTTGATACACTGAAGCGATCCAATGAAAAGGGAGAGGTCGCCGAGTCGGTCAGTAGAGATCAGCTCTGGGCGATGGAAACGCCCCAGATTTTTCACGCCTCATTGATTCGACGGGCCTACCAGTACGTGATCGAGAATAAACTGCTCGTCACCGATGAAGTATCTGCGTTGGAGGCAATTGGAGAGACCGTTTCTCTGGTCCAGAATGATGAGCCCAACGGGAAGATTACTGTTGCCGAAGACCTGAGAATCGCCCGGGCGATCTGGCGCGATCGCAGTGGCGGCGAGCACGGCAACAGTTGAGGAGGAGGTGAAGCCGCTTATTTCCAATCCCAAACCGAGATACCCTTGAGCGAACGCACGAGTAGCATGCCGTTGTCGAGCCCGATGTGAGCCCAGGTGGGATCTCCTTTTTGAATTACACGACGATCGAGAAGGTCGAATGACTCGGGGGACGCGCGGAAGAGAATCAGTTCTCCTTTTTGATCGAGAGCGAGGACTCGGTCGCCTTGGTAGATCATCGACCAGTATTCTCCAAACTCCTCCTCGGTGGACCAGACAACCTTTCCCGAATCAAGTGCAAGGCAGTGGAATTTCTTGTCCCGGCCGTGGAGATAAACATGATCACCGATTACGACCGGTGATCCCATATAGCCTTCCGCTTTTTCATTATTCCAAATTTGCTTGACCGAAAGGGATTTGTCTTCTCCGGGTGTGATCTCAAAGAGAAAAGCTCCTCCTCCATAGCTTGCGGTGAAGATTCGATCGTCCCCGATGATGGTCGGAGTCAGGATGTTCATTCCGCGAAAAGCTTTCACGGGGGTAGTCCAGAGGACCTCCCCAGTTTCGGGGTCCAGTCCTGCGAGGGCGAGCCGTGCTTGCACGATCAGCTGTCGTTTTCCTGCCAGAGTCGCAAGGACAGGAGAAGAGAAAGCACTTCCGAACATGGCCCGTGGATCTTCCATCGAGCGCCAGATGGTTTCTCCTGTTTCCGCGTTCAGTTTCGCGACCGCGAGCCCTGCCTGAACATAGAGCGAATCACCGTCGAGCAAGGGAGAGCAAACCTGGCCGAAAGACGGCACCTCGGTTTCGTTTCTTTCGGTGAAATCAACACGCCAGGTTTCTTTCCCTGTCGAGGTGTCCATTTTCACAAGTACGTCCCGCATTCCTCCTACATAAAGTGATCCACTCTGGACGACTGGCGTGCTTCTGACCCAGCTTCCATTTTTGGCGGCGAAGAAGGGGACTTTCATCGCACCTTCCCACGAACTGTCCCACTTTTCCTCACCGTCCTTCAGCGAGAAGGCCTTCACTACCTCGTGCGATTGATCCTGAGTTGCGACAGTGAAGACCAGGCCCTCGGAAGAAACTGGACTTGCGTAACCCTCGGCGAGAGGTGCTTCCCAGAGCTTTGTCAGGTGCTCTTTCGAGAGGCTTTCAGGCCAGGGGTTTTCGGATATAGTTAAGCCTGTTCGCTCGGGACCGCGCCACTGATTCCAGTCTCCTTTAGCTAAGGGGCAAAATACTAGAAAAAGCAGAAACAGATACAGGATTCGCAAGCTATTCATGATAAATGAACGACGCAAAACTCATTTCGGACGCTCCCAGTTGTAATCATTGGTCTCGCCGGCGAAGCTACTTCTTTGCTCTGGGGTTTTCTCCGGGGTCGCCCCATTTCGGCCAGCGGTTGCGTTCGTGGCGTATCCAATCCGAATCGCTGTAGGAGCCAGCTTGGAAAGAGAGTGTGAGATTTGTGGAAACAGGCCCAATCGTGATCGCGTTGCCGGCTGCCGCATCGATCGTGCCTTGCAAGGAGGCGCTATTTCCCGCGACAAGGCCGCTGGGATTGTTGATTACCGTTTTCTTCACAGTGACAGCAGAGCCTTTCACAGTGAAGTCCTGACCCTGAGCAAAGCTTTGAACGGCAACGAGAAAGAGAAAAATTGGCAGAGCCTTGAATTCAATATGTGCGGGCTGTCGCGGAATGGACGGCAAGGGCATTGAGCGCGATGGAAAGTGGGTCGCTCCCGCGTATGATCAATCTGGCATTCTCAAAGGATCTCCCGAGTCTATCGCTCTGATTATCCTCAGAGGAATTGCCAGCGATAGTGAGCACTACTCTGGTAAAATGGCGGGATTAGAGGCTATCTATGACGATAGGAGTCTCGCCACAGTGATGACTTGGGTGCGAAGTCAGTGGGGAGGCCACAATGACGTCGTCACCACTGAAGAAGCAGCTTCCTACCGCGAGAAATTTGCGGATCGAGCGGGTCCTGTCGCCCTGGGAGAGATTTCGGAATAGTCAGAATCCCTCGAAAATGCTACACGTAAGATTCCACAAACCGAAAAACACGAGCTACCTTTCCAACATTATGAAAAGACCACTACTCCTTGCCACCATCCTTTGCGGATTCGCTTTCCTCTTCTCCTCCCAGAATGCCGAGGCTCACTGCCAGGTTCCTTGTGGGATCTTTGGCGATCAGGCCGAATTTGAAAAACTGCTCGAAGCCCACACAACGATCGCCAAGGCGAACGTGGAGATGGCAAAATTGCTCGGAGATGATTCTCCGCTCGCTTTTAATCAGGCGGCTCGCTGGATCATGACCAAAGAAGATCACTGCAAGAAGGTGATCGCGTCCGTTTCTGAGTATTTCATGGCTCAGCGAATCAAGCCTGATGCGGATAACTACGAGAAAGCCCTTATTGCCGCTCACAACGTGATGCGTGCTGCGATGAAAGCAAAGCAGGATCCTTCAGCTGAAGTGGCCGAAGCTCTTCAAAAATCGATTTTTGATCTCTATCGTGCTTACGAGGGAAAAGAGCCTAAATTCAACAAGCACTGATCGGTTTCACGAAACCCATTGAGAAAAGCCCGTCCGGAATCCCGGTCGGGTTTTTTTGTGTTCGGTGGAAACCGAGGAACCCACGATTCAGCTCAGCGCACCTTTGACCACCTTTGCTGGATTGACGCCGGTGAGCTTTTGTTGCAGGCCCTGGAAGGGAACCGCGAGATGCTTGTGATCAAATCTGAGCAAGTGAAGTAGCGTGGCGTGCGTCCGAATTCTCCACCCCGCACTACAAGTGTGTCCTCCAGCATCCCTCTCTGTTTCAGGTCGGTCAGAAGAGCAGAAATTGGCTTGCCGATCACCGGTTTCAATCCCCTAAAATAGCGTGCAGATTTGTTCCTTCTCTCTGGATCCATAGTGAGGTGCTTTTCTTGTAGGTGGCCGCTTGTCCTGCATAGAGCTGACAGCGTTCGACCATGAAAAATTCTGGGGAGACTTCCCATGCCGAACCGGCTGACTGTCAGTTCATAACGAGTTTCTGGCCTAACGCGAAGCCGTGAGCGGCAGATCGCTCCATTTCTGGCACCTTGAAGGTCTAATGAGCCGTTTGTCTAACCGTCCCTTCTGCTCCGGTCCTGTCGGTCGGCGCAGCTTTCTTCAAATGGGTGGCTTTGGTGCTGCCGGACTTGGTGCCTCCGGAATCGGTTTGAGCGATCTGCTTCGCCATGAGGCTCAGGCAGCTGCGACCGATGCAAGTCGTGTCTCCAATGACCATTCGGTAATTTTCATATGGCTGCCGGGCGGGATGCCTCACATGGAGACCTACGATATGAAGCCGGACGCTCCTGCTGAGTATCGAGGAGTCTTTAATCCGATCAAAACCAACGTCCCCGGTATTGAGGTCTGTGAGTTGCTTCCTCGCCACGCAAAGATTGCGGATAAATTTTCGATTATCCGGTCGTTTCATCATGAGTTTGCCGATCACGGTGGAGCTCACAAGCGGATGATGACGGGTCGGCCACCTAAGGTACCGACCGGGACGGTCAATGATGCACCGGCAGTTTCCAGTATAGTCAAAAAGGTTCTCGGGAAAGAGGCGACGGGTGACACAGGAATGCCTCCCTGCGTTTCTGCGGTCGACAGTGGTCGTCATGGAATCGATACCTTCGCGATGGGTCCTGCCTATCTCGGCGCCTCGAACACTCCTTTCGTTGTGGCTGGAAATCCAAGCGATCCAGACTTCAAGGTACAGAACATCGGAGTGAAGCAGGAGATGCAGACTCGTCTCGATGATCGACTTGCGATGCTCAACGGGATGGATCGCCTGCGACGGGATGTCGACAAGAGTGGCATTATGGATGCGATGGATTCATTCAATCAACAGGCCATGGATATGCTCACGAGCGCTGAAGTCCGTGATGCTTTTGATCTGGAGAAAGAAAAAACCGAAACACGAGAGCGATACGGAAGCCATGCCTATGGGCAACGTGCCTTGATGGCTCGTCGACTGGTTGAGGCCGGAAGTCGGTTTGTTACCGTTGTTTGGGAGAACCCGACACCAGGGGAAAAGATTCCTGAAAATTGCGCTTACAACTGGGATTCGCACGCTGTGAATTGCGACATTTTCGCCGATTGCCGATGGAGAATGCCCAACTACGATCAGGCGCTGACCGCCTTGATCGAAGACGTCTACGCACGTGGGCTCGACGAGAAAACCATGATCGTCGTGGCGAGTGACTTTGGTCACACTCCGAAGATCAACCCGCAGCGAGGAAACAAATCCAAAGTGATTCAGCCGGGACGTGATCATTGGCCCAAGGCCATGTCGGTGCTGGTTTCCGGAGGCAATGCTCCGATGGGGCAGGTCATCGGAGCGACCAATGCAAAGGGTGAGCACCCGGTTGAGCGCGTCATGACCCCGAATGATTTATGGGCCACGGTCTATCGACATCTCGGAATCGACTACAACGACTACCTTCGGAATCTGGAAGGGCTGCCAATGCAGATTCTACCCTTTGGCAAACCGATCGAAGAATTGTCTCCGATGTCGTGATGGCTTTTCGGAATCCAGTGTTAGGTGGGAGCGCTCATGCGACCGGCCGTGTCTTTTCGGTGGTGCCGATTCGGGGGCTTCTCGGAGCATTTCTCCTTTCGGCTTTCCTGCCAGCGATGGGCGATGAACTGCGCCTTCACAGCGGCGCTGGTGCCGGAACGATTCAATTAAACGGGTCGAACGATCGCAGTCAGATCCTTGCGCTGGATTCAACAGGGCAAGACCTCACGCGTGAGGTTACTTTTTCGATTGAGCCAGCCAGCGTAGCCGTCATCGACTCGACCGGATTTCTCGCTCCCCGCAAGAACGGTGTCGCCAAGCTCGTGGCAACTCTGGCGGGTGAAGAAATACTCACCGCGACGATGCCGATCGAGGTGAAGCGTTTTACGACGCCGCGCCCTGTGAGCTTTCCCAATGACGTTGTTCCGGTTTTTACGCGGCAGCACTGCAACGCCGGTGCCTGCCATGCCAAGGCTGGTGGTCAAAATGGCTTTCGACTTTCTCTTCTTGGCTACGAGCCGGAGAGTGACTACGACAATATCGTTCGTCATTCACGCGGTCGTCGGGTCAGTCCTTCCGCTCCGGCGAGCAGTTTCTTTCTCATGAAAGCGACCGGCGATATTCCCCACGAAGGAGGAGCGCGTCTCGAAAAGGAATCGCTGGAATACCAGACCATCCTTCGTTGGATCGAAAGTGGATTGGACTATCGACCCGAGAATGATCCCGAAGTCGAGCGTATCGAAGTTTTTCCAAAGTCGATCGTGAGTCAGCCGGGAACGAAGCAGCAGATTACTGTGACTGCCTTCTACAGTGACGGGACGAGTCGAGATGTGACCCGCCTCGTTCAGTACGAGTCGAATCTTCCCGGGATGGCCGAAGCGAGTGAGACCGGTCTCCTGTCGATCGGAAAGAAAACAGGTAGCACGGCGGTTCTTGTGCGATTTCAGGAACACATTGATACCTGCACGGTGCGTATTCCACTTGGAGCTGAGATACCTCCGCTACCGGAACCAAAGAACTTTATCGATCGCCATATTTTTGATCAGCTGAGCTTGATGGGACTTCCTCTTTCGGGAGGAATTGACGACGGGACCTTTCTCCGTCGCGTCACTCTCGACATCGTCGGGAGAATTCCAACGATCGAAGAGACCGAGAGCTTTCTGTCGGATACCAATCCTGAAAAGCGTGCGAGGAAGGTCGACGCCCTTCTCGCCAGCGCAGACTATGCTGATCACTTCGCCGGGAAGTGGGCCGGGATTCTGCGGAACAAAGTTGACCGAGGGCGCGACTGGGTTGCCCGCGACTCCCACGCGTTTCATGCCTGGATCCGGACCAGTCTCAACGAGAACAAACCATATGATCAGTTTGCCTCGGAGTTGATTCTTGCGAGTGGCAAAGCCTACGAAAACCCTGCGGTTGGTTGGTATCGTGTCGTTAAAGATGAGAAAGAGCGAATGGAGAACATCGCGCAGATTTTTCTTGGGATTCGAATGCAATGCGCTCAGTGCCATCACCATCCCTATGAGCGGTGGAGCCAGAAGGATTACTTCGCTTTCACCGCGTTCTTTTCGACGATCGAGCAGAAGAAGATCAACAAGCTGCCCGAGGAAGATATCTATTTTCACAATCGCAAGCAGGCCCAGTCTAAGCATCCCGTTTCAGGGGAATGGCTGAGGCCACAATTGCTCGGCGCGGCGAAACCGATCGAGATTCCAGAGACTCGAGATCCTCGGTTTGAACTCGCCGACTGGATTCGGTCGGATGAGAATCCTTACTTCGCCCGCATGGTCGTGAATCGATACTGGAAGCACTTTTTTAGTCGCGGTCTCGTCGAGCCTGAAGACGATATTCGTCCCACGAACCCAGCAACCCATCCCGAGCTTCTCGAGGAGATAGCCCAGCAGTTTGCGGAGAGTGGCTTTGACCTGAAGCAGCTCATCCGAACGATATGCAATAGCAAAACCTATCAACGCAGTGCCGATCCGAACGGAGAGAATCTCGGTGATGAGCAGAATTACGCCCGCTACTATCCTAAACGAATGACGGCCGAGATCCTTCTCGATTCGGTGAATGATATTACCGGAGCGAGTAACTCGTTTAGCCGACAGCCTAAGGGTGTTCGCGCGGTTGCCTTACCGAATGAGAAAGGGACGAGCGAGTCAGAATTTCTCATGATGTTCGGGCGACCCGCAATGGATACGGCATGCGAGTGTGAACGCACTGGGGAAGCGAATCTAGGGCAAAGCCTGCATTTGCTGAACTCCGACAAGATCCAGGACAAGTTGACGGCTTCCAATGGTAGAGCGGCGTTGCTTGCCAAGGATACGGAGCGAAGCGATGAGGAACGGATTACCGAACTCTATGTGCATGGTCTCAGTCGGTTTCCGGTTGAGGAAGAATTGAGTATCGCGCTCAATCATCTGAAGAAGAAGCGTGCGCAGTCAGCGGCCGGTCCTGAGGCCCTTTCTGCTGATCAGGCGGAACGCGAAGCATTCGAAGATATCGTGTGGGTTCTGATCAATACCAAGGAATTTATGTTTGTCCGTTAGGGTTGGGATTCAACCCTGTTGAGCCCGTCAACTTACCCTGTTGGATTTGTCTTTGTATGAGAAATTTCTTCCTCTGGCTTCTGATCGCTCTCTTCACCGCGCCCCTCGCTTCGGTGTATGCCTTCATGCCGAATCCGGATCTTCTGACGGTCAGCCCTGCGGTTGCCAGGGTCGGGGAGACAGTTGAGATCACCATCGCAGGAAAGAATCTCGATGAGGCCGATCTCCTTCGGTTTTCCCATCCCAAGTTGGTAGGCAAGCCGGTGATGCTGCCTGCCGATGAATTTCATCCCGCGCCTCGTCCTGTTACCTCCAAGTTTACACTGGTGATTCCGGACGATGTGGAACCCGGAGTCTACGAAGTGAGGAGCCACGGATACTTCGGTCTTTCGACGGCACGACCCTTTCTCGTTCTTCCCAAAGATGCCTCCGAGATATCTGAGATCGGGGATCATTCCACTCAGGAGACTGCGATGGAACTTGCGCTCGATGCTGGTGTTCTTGGAACTCTCGACAGTGGCAAGTTCGACTGGTATCGCTTTTCAGCGAAGAAAGGGCAGCGCGTTTTGCTTCAGCTCACCGCTGAGCAGCTTGATTCTAAAGCGGATACTCTGCTTGCCGTTTACAGCGCTGATGGCCGTGAACTGGAGAACAGTCGACATCACGTCGGACGTGACCCGTTTGTCGACTTTACGGCTCCGGAGGACGGCGTCTATTTCATCTCGCTGACCGACTCTCTCTACAAGGGTGGAAAAGACTACTTCTATCACTTCGGAATCAGTACCGGGCCGCATGTCGATTTTGTATTTCCTCCGGCCGGAGAACCGGGAAAGACGAGTGCATTCACTTTCTTCGGAAGAAATCTTCCCGGAGGTTCTCCGGGAGGGGGATGGACCTGGAAAGGGAAATTACTGGAAACTCTGGAAAAGCAGGTCGCCGTTCCAGCAGAAGTGAAAACGCATCCTGGATTTGATTCGGGAATTCCCCGCCGGGGGATTCTTCCCGCTTTCAGGGAAGGCGTCGAGGGATCGAATCTGGTGAAGATAGGCTTCGCCACGGCACCAGTGGTTCTGGAAGATCGCAAGGTCACGGATCAGGAGGTCCCAGTCCCAACCGAAGTGGCGGGGCGGTTTGACGAGCCAGGTGACACGGATTCTTTTCGGATTTCGGTGAAGAAAGGGCAGACACTCTGGATCGAAGTTGTTTCGCATCGGCTGGGTTCGGTGGTCGATCCTTTTGTGATGGTGGAGAAAGTGACGAAGGCGGAGGACGGAAGCGAATCGTTTGTCAAAGTAGGAGAGAATGACGATCTCGACAGCTTCTACGGACTCGATTCTTTTGATGATCTGAATGCCGATTCTCTCGATCCGGCGATGAGTTTTACGGCGGAAGAAGCGGGGGAGTTTCGAGTGACGATTCTGAATCAGAGTGCGGGAGGAAGTCCGGCGCATCGCTATCGCCTCGCGATTCGAGAAGCACAGGAAGGGTTCCAACTGATTGCTGGAACGGAGCTAACGAAGACGATCAACAATGACGCTTTCCCCGCAGCCCCCCTGCTTCGCAAGGGCGGCTCGATGGTCTATCGAGTGTTCGCGTTTCGGAACGACGGATTTGAAGGCGACATCACCGTAATCCCGCAAGGGCTTCCAGCCGGAGTCGCCGCAGATCCCCTCGTCTTGAGCGGATCCTCCCAGGAAGGATTTCTCACGCTATGGGCAAGCAAGGACGCGGCACCGTGGAGTGGAAAAATCGACATCGTGGGAACGGCATCGATCAATGGAAAGGAAGAGAAATCGATCGCAAGGCCTGCGTCCATTATCTGGGGGACCCGGGTGTTTGGAAACGCGACTCAGATTCGTTCTCGTCTCGATCTCGAAACGGTGCTCTCTGTCATCGACGTCGAAGCTGAGCCAACAAGAATGACGCTGAAAGAGGAGAAAGTGTTGGAAGTGACCGAAGGGGAAACGCTTGAGATTCCGATTCTACTCACCGACTCGGGTCAGCGAACAGGAGCTCTCCAGGTAGATGTTCACGGATTCCCAGGACTGCACCGGAATCCTCCCAAGGTCGCTATTCCGGAAACCGAGAAAGAGGCCGTCCTGAAGTTTTCTTTCGTGAAATCGGGGACATTTGCCCTGACCCCCGGGCAATACCAGTTTGTTCTTCGGGGTGTTGGAAATCGCAAATACGAACGCAATCTCGCGGCGTCGAAAGAAGCAACGGTGGAATACGGTCGACTCAAAGCCTTGTTGGATTCTTTTCCTGAAAAAACAGCAGCGGTGAAAGCGGAGTTAACCAATCTGGAAAAGGAGTTGGCGGCGGCGAAGCAGAGAGAGGCTGCCGCGGCTGACGACTCTGCTCGCGCAGCGCTCAAAGCAGAGACCGCAATGGTTGAGAATCGAATCAAGGAATCACAAGCAAAGCTCGCTGCGAATGAAACCAGTGCGAAGAGGCTGAAGGCACTGACTGATGCGGCGAAGAAGACAGAATCCACTGCGGTCACGGCAGCGAAGGAGAAAACCAATCAGTTTGCCACCTTCTCGCAACCCATCACCGTCGTGGTGAAACCCAAGTCGGCGCCATAGAGAATCGGATATCGAGATCTCAGTAGTCGCGGTCGAGCAGATAGTCGGCGATTTCACCGAGGCGCTGTCCCTTTTTTCCGAAGGGCTTGAGAGCTTCATGAGCTTTACGAGTGAGACGAGCCGCTTCGCGGCGACTCTTTTCCAGACCGAAAAGGGCTGGGTAGGTCGATTTGTTGGTCGCTTCGTCCTTGCCTGCGCTTTTCCCTAGCTTCTCACTCGTCTGGGTCACGTCGAGGATGTCGTCGATGACTTGGAAGGCCAGCCCGAGGGATTGGCCGTAAGTCGTGAGAGCCTCCAGTTTCCGAGGGGTCGCGTTGGCAGTCATCGCTCCGAGACGGATCGAAGCGGTGAGCAACGCAGCGGTTTTGCTTTGATGAATAAACTTCAGTTGGGAAGGCGTGAGGAGAACGTCGCTGCCTTCGCCTTCGAGATCGAGGACCTGTCCTCCGATGAGATGCTTGCTCCCGGAAGCCGAAGCAAGCTCGGTAACGTAGGCTCCTACATCGTAGCGAGCGGTTGCCGGGGTCTGGGCGAGAATTTCAAAAGCAATCGTGAGGAGCCCATCTCCGGCGAGTACGGCAATTCCTTCTCCAAATTTGACATGGCTGGTGGGCATGCCCCGGCGAAGATCGTCATCATCCATGCAGGGAAGGTCGTCATGAATCAACGAGTAAGTGTGGATGCACTCGACCGCTCCGGCTGGGGCGAGGGCGTTTTCGTACTCGCCTCCACAGGCCTCTGCGGCAGCGAGACTGAGAATGGGTCGCAACCGTTTTCCACCGGCAAAGAGGCTGTATCGCATCGCCTCATGGATCGTGGCGGGACGAGTTCTCGTGTTGGGGAGAAAGCCGTTGAGCGCTTTGTCGACGACTTTACAACGCTCTTGAAGGTATGGTTTCAGAGTATCGGTCATCTCAGAGAAGTTCGGCGATTTGTACTGCGTTAAGAGCGGCTCCTTTGCGTACCTGGTCGCCCACGACCCAGAAAGTGAGTGCGTTTTCGAGGACGACATCTTCACGGATGCGGCCAACAAGGCAGTCGTCGCCGTCAGTACAATCGAGAGGTGTCGGGAACAGGGGCGGCTCCGAAAATGGTGCATCGATGACCTGAACCCCTTCTGCAGCTGAGATGGCTTCTCGGGCTGCTTCGACGGATGGCTTATCTGAAAAGACCGCGGTTACCGAGACAGCGTGAGAACGAAAGACGGGAACGCGAACGCAGGTGACGGATGCTTTGAGGTCTGGAGCATGAAGGATCTTCTGTCCTTCAAAGTGCATTTTCATTTCCTCCTTGGTGTATCCGTTCTCGAGAAAACTATCGACCTGCGGAATCACGTTGAAGGCAATTTGCTTGGGATAAACACTTCCCGCGGGGCAATCCTCACCTTTCGCGATAGCGTCGACTTGCTCCTGCAGTTCCGCAATTCCGTGAGCTCCACTGCCTGAGACCGCCTGGTAGCTGGAGGCCAGGATTTGACGAACTCCACCGAAGGCCTCATGCATTGGGTTCAATGCCATGAGGGTGACAATCGTCGTGCAGTTGGGGTTCGCAATGATTCCCTTGTGCGCCGCCGCATCCTCTGGATTGATCTCCGGAACGATGAGAGGAACGTCCTCGTCCATCCTGAAGGCTGATGAGTTGTCGACAACTACCGCACCTGCGCCGACCGCGTGAGGAGCAAACGTTTTGGAAATGCCACCGCCCGCGCTGAACAGTGCTATATCGACTCCAGTAAACGAATCAGTGGTCAGTTCTTTGACTTCGATTTCTTCTCCATGAAAGGGGAGCGTTTTGCCTGCGGATCGAGCTGAGGCAAGGAGTGTGAGCTGGCTGACAGGGAAATCTCGCTGCTCAAGACACTTGAGAATTTCGATTCCCACAGCTCCGGTCGCACCAGCCACAGCGAGATGTTTTGGGGATTGATTCATATTCCTAAAATATGGAAAGGTTTTAATTCTGGTTGTTATATCCGAGTGGGGATCGGAATAGCCTCAAACGGAACCGCTAGGGACCTGCTGACGTACTTCATTTGCCTGCAAAATCAAATCAACAACGCAACTGCCCTTTATCTCAGAAAGTCTATTCTCATAAAAAGAATTCCCACGCTCCTCGTTCTTGCTGCAACTGCCATCTCTCTCGGAGCCTGCGCCCACAAGAGCTGCTGTGCAAAGTCTGCTTGCTACAGCTCCCGCGCCAAGTAAGTCGCTACGACTATTTTCAAAGAAACGGTCACTCCTCTCTAGTGTGGCCGTTTTTTGTGCCCGGATGATTTTTGAAAGAGATTCAGAATTGCAACGTTTGAATACCTGTCCGCAGGGATTCACCCCAGCGGCTTGATTCAACACAATCTATTTTATGACCAAATCAATCATATTCCTTTGTTTCGTCTTCGTGGCCTTTTTCCTGGGAGCCTGCAAGCATCGCAATAAGCGCAATACTTGCGAGTGCCCAGCCGCGGTGGCTGAGCCCGTGAACTCTTATGGCTACGCCAAATAGTTCGATTTCAGAGTCAGCTCAAGAATGACTTTGGTTCAGACGACCCATTCGGTCTCCCATTCGAGCGAAGATCTCGATGCCGGAGGCTGAGTGGGTTGCGAGGTCGTCTTCCGGCAAGACTGTTCCTTTCTCAAAAAGGGTCATGACCATGGACCCGCCGAAACGGAAAAATCCTTTCTCGTCGCCCTTTTCCACCGGGGTATTGGAGCTGGAGGTGAGAACAATCGTTCCAACGTTGGTCGCGCCGATCTCGAGGAAGAGATATCGACCCGCGGGGGATTCCGTCACCTCAGTAACCTGGCGTTTGTTTTCACAGGCATACCGTAGCTGGCGGCGAAGAGCGATGGGACTCACGGAGTAGAGAGGTCCGTTGATCTTTCGCGTTTCTCCGGGCGTTCCGTCTAATGGGAAGTGAAATCGGTGGTAGTCAGTCGGGCACAATCTCGACAGTAATGCAGCTCCGTCCTGGTATTGAGAGTGTAGTTTCTCGTCGTCCAGAAGTTGATGGAGCGGGAACGACTGCCCTTTCGCGTAGATAGTCTCAGTCCTCGAGAGATCCGGAAGAAACAGGTGCCGCCCGTCGGACGGAAACACGATGCTTTTCTCGTCTTGATCGATCGGCCGGGCCGAGGGTTTCAGCTTGCGAGAGAAGAAATCGTTGAAGGTCAGGAAAGATTCCGGTGACTCTGCAAACTCATCCGTGTCGAGAGGGAAGCGCTCAAGAAAGGAGTGAACCTCCTTGCGGGAAGATCGGCTGTTCGCCCAATTACCATAGAGAGCCGAAAACCAAGGCTGGCGAATCAAAGCCTCGAGAGCGAATTGGCCTATTCGAGTTTCATAGGCCCACCGCAAGGGTCCTTCTCCGTAGATTTTCTCGGTGACGAACTCCTGCGTATATCGATCGAAAAAAACTATTTCCTTCTTGGGATCCACAGGTGAGAGATAAACGATGAACCATGCCGGTTCCAGACGTATTTATTCTTCCAATCCCTAACCCAGAATCGAATGAGGCTCCTGATAACAAACGACGACGGAATTGATGCGGAAGGTCTTGCTGCGCTGCAAGGCGTGAGTGGAGAGTTCTTTGAGGAGATTTGGATAGTGGCACCTGCTTCACAGATGTCCGAGATTGGACATCGGGTGACAACTTCTTCCTCGCTGCGCTATGAGGAGCGAGGAGAGCGGCGATTTGCTGTTCAGGGGACCCCGGCGGACTGTACTCGGGTTGCCCTTGCGCATCTGCTTCCGAAAAGGCCAGATTGGATTTTTTCAGGGATTAATCATGGAGGGAACCTCGGCCGACACGATTTTGTCATTTCTGGAACCGTTGCTGCAGTTCGCGAAGGCGCGTTTGCCGGTATTCCCGGGGTCGCTTTCTCCCATTTCTTGAAGCGCGGAAATCCACTCGATTGGGCCGTCGCGGCAGAGAGAGCGGCGCGAGCGTTTGCACAATTACGTGAGAAAGCTCTCTCCCAAGGCGAGTTCTGGACCGTGAATCTTCCGCATCCCGATCCCGAGGCTGCGGAACCCGAGGTCTTGTTTTGTCCACAGGAAGAGCATCCGCTTCTGGTCGCGTATGAGCAGGTCGGAGAAAATGAAGTGCAGTATGTGGGTGACTACCACGAGCGCCCTCGCAAAGAAGGGAGTGATGTGGATGTCTGTTTTGGAGGCGATATTGCCATTTCTCTGGCCTCGGTCTGAGAACTGAGGGGAGCGTTTCGGTTTCCTTGTCTCGCTCTTCATGCGAGACTGGTCAACGATGAAAGGTTTCGATTTTCAGAAGCGAAAGTGGCACCGCTTTCTGAGGGCTCGCTTCGGGGAGTGGGAAGGGAGTCTCAGCCCCGATACCGAGGAAGCCTATTTCAATGGATGGGAGTCAATGCCGGATCCCAACCTGACGACGGAGGAATTTGATCCTGTGCTCGCCTGGTGGCTGGCTGAATTGTGTCGTCTTGCCTACACTCCCGATCACGTCGAGATCAAACGAGACAAGAAGGGCCGATTGCCGGACCGCACGCAGATCTTGCTCGAGCGATCACCATTTGAAGAGGTTCACTCGGTTCACAAAAGCGGAAACCACGCGTCGATTTATCGGCTTCGAGACGGCGGACCGGGAGCCATTGTCTGTTTTCGTGGGTCCAGCAAATTGCGTCAATGGATCATGAATAGCCTGACTCGGCCCCATGGATGGCGACGTTTTCAGCGAGAAGGCGTGCCCGCAGGAGGCTTTGTGCACTCTGGATTCTATGTGTTGCTCAAGCGAGTCTGGCCCCTCGTTCTCCCCGAGTTGGAGTCCTGTCCTCGGCCGTGGATTTTTACCGGCCATTCCCTTGGAGGTGCGCTGGCCTCATTGGCGAGCCTCGTCACCGAACCGAACCTGGTGTGCACATTTGGAGCACCAAAAATCGGAAATGAGCCACTGCATGATCTCGTCAATGAAACCAGACTCTGGCGTCTCGTGAATGATGTTGATCTCGTCCCGCGGCTTCCATTACCAGATCCGAAATGGAAAGCGAAAATGTTCATTCACGGAGGCCCTCCAAGGGTCTTCGATCGGGAAGGGGCGTGGCTTGACGAATACGACCGTGGTGAAGAGGATCGTCTGCCGTTTTCAACCTCTTCCCTTCACCGAGAATTCACTCGTCCTCCGTACTGGCTGATCGGGCATCGGATGAATGAATATTGCCAAAAATTGAGAGCGAGAGTAGTCGCAGAGCTGGATTCCGACGAGGGAAACAGCACATCGAATGTCAATTGATGCTCTATTGATAGTTGGTCAAATTCTGCGATATTATTCAATCTCCCATGATGTATCGGCTCTCAATCCTACCTCGTTGCGCGTGGTTTCCGGTCTTCGGATTTACCTTCGCGTGCTCTCTTTGCAGTGAGACCTTTGCTCAGGAGAGCACGGAAGCAGTTGCGCCTGAACGTATCGATCTGACTAATTTCCCTGGTGAAATTGTGGATCAAGTTGTGGTCCCAATTCCGGCCGAAATCTTTGTCGTTCTGGACAAGTTAGATGAGCCCGAATGGAGCACTGGTATTCGGATTCCTGAGAATCCTGGAAACGGACGAGAGCGAGCCATCCTCGCTCTGACTTTCGGAAGTCTCGTTGGGGAAGGGTTCATCGCTGTTCAAGCCGAGAGCGCAGATGATATTCAGGAGGTCGGACAGAGAGTGCTGCAGCTTGCTCAAGCGCTTGGATTGGCTGGAGCAGTGAGACCTCACAGCCTCGGTATCATTGAAGCCGCCGGAGCGCGCGATTGGGATCGAGTCCGCGATGAATTGGACAGTACTCAACAGACTGTCCGATTGACGATGGATCGACTTCGTGACGACGAACTTTCGGGACTGGTCAGCCTTGGTGGCTGGCTCAGAGGTACTTATGCCGTGACTCATTTTATCAGCGAAGACTATCGTGCTGACAAAGCCGAATTGCTGAATCAGCCTGCTCTTCTCGCTCACTTCCGTGAGATGCTGGGAACGATGAAAGGCCCTTCGAAATCCTCACCGCAGATCCGTGAAATCTTGAACGGTCTCGCTCGGCTCGAGGCGATTATCGTTTCCAAAGAAGTTCTCTCTCAGGAAGACGTGGTTGGTTTACGGGACATCAGTGAGAGCATGCTTAAGCGATACTATTTCCCTGAAGACCCTGAGTGAGAATCGTTGAATTTTATCATATGACTTTGACTGTAAAAAAAGCGCTTTCCTCGCGGGCGTCCGTTGCCCTTGCGATTGCACTTTTCGGCCTCGTCTTGCTGTCGGATCGAGCGATGGCTTTTGTGAACGAGGCAATATCACTTGCACTGGAGGCCGCGACTCCTTATGTCGAAGAGGGCTTCGAAGTTCGTGAGGACAACTGGGCGGGAGAGGTAACTCCTGGAAAGCCACTTCTCGTAAGGCATCAACTTTTCCGGGGGAATGAATACTGGTTCTGGGCTGGGACAAGTTGGCCGGGAGCGATGATCAAGGTCGATATATTCGACAGTAAAGGGAACTCTGTTGGCCTGGAGTCTTTTACGAAGAATTCCTTTGCCGGTGTTCGTGCTCTGCCGAAAAAAACAGGGACGTATTTCATCCGTGTCGTCACGGAATATGATCCAAAGAGTGTCCGCAAGGAAGACCCCGGCTTCAACAATGCCGTAGAAGGCGTCGGAGAATTTAGTGGGACAGTTGACTGGGGTTTGGTCTACGGGTATCGCTAAGCGATCCCGAGCCTTTGCTGCGGAAGTGACGCACTTCATTATGTTGGAAAAAACGCTGGAGTTCGAAAGCCCCCACTTTCTCCACAGTCTCTTTGCAGACGATCTTGCATTGCTGCGCGAGATGGAGTCCGCACTTGGAATTCAAGTCACGACTCGTGACAGTTGGGTGAAGTTGCGGGGAGAAGAACAATCGTTGAACCAAGGGGTAGCTCTTTTTGAAGAACTGGAAAAAGCGAGGAGACGGGGCGTTGCGATTTCCCCTCACTCTTTTCGCTATGCGATTCACTCGGCTCGCCAGTCGATGAGTGAAAACGGAATTGCGGAAGGCGGCGCGGTGAGTGGTCTTTTTGACTTTCAATTACTTTCGGGAGGTGCGAAGCCGGCGGTGACGCCTCGGACGCAAACTCAGAAAGAATACCTCGTATCGCTCGATCAGCACGATGTGGCCTTTGGCGTGGGGCCGGCTGGAACTGGCAAAACCTATCTCGCGATGGCGTATGCCCTCGACCTTTTAAAAAATCGGAAAATTGATCGGATTATGCTGACACGGCCTGCGGTCGAAGCTGGAGAAGCACTAGGGTTTCTGCCAGGCGCGCTGGAAGAGAAAGTGCTGCCATACCTGCGACCGCTCTACGATGCGATGAACGACATGCTGGAGCCTTCAGAGACCTTACGATTTGCCGAGAAGAACCTGATTGAGATTGCTCCGCTTGCCTACATGCGTGGGCGAACGCTGAATCGTGCCTGCGTTATTCTTGACGAAGCGCAGAATGCAAGTCGGGAGCAGATGTTGATGTTTTTGACGCGACTGGGTGAGGAGTCAAAATGCATCGTGACGGGCGACCCTTCCCAGATCGATCTTCGACCGAAGTCAAAGTCCGGGCTACTTGAGGCGATGTCTTTGCTCCAAGGGATCGAAGGAGTTTCGTTCACTCACTTTTCGCGGGCTGACGTGGTTCGACATCCTGTCGTTGGGCGTATCATCGAGGCCTATGACCGGGGGCGATCCGAATCGCCGACTGATTCGTAATAGGCCTTCCTCTCAGACAATTAGTGGATCGCTCTTTGATTCCGATTCGAGACAGGAGCTCAACTGCTTATTCAGATTGGTAAGTCTAGAGTCGTCGGTGATCTTCTTCTCACTCATAGCGTCAACGATATGAAACCGGTCAATGGCCGCTCCGGCCTGCGTGCTGATTCTCGCGTGAAGCACCTGGATGTTCATC
Source organism: Verrucomicrobiales bacterium (assembly GCA_965657775.1). Taxonomy (GTDB): domain Bacteria; phylum Verrucomicrobiota; class Verrucomicrobiia; order Verrucomicrobiales; family DEV007; genus Arctic95D-9. The sequence goes on along the minus strand of CBFHPY010000001.1, from coordinate 964,875 downwards.
TCTCCTAGGATAGTAAAGATGTCGTAGAGGAGACCGATTCGGTCTTGAGCCTGGACTTCAAGAATCGTAGCTACTTCTTCGTCGCTGTTCGATAAGTAGATCCGCTGTGGGATGTCGAAGTTGGGTGGGTCTGCCTCAATCACCGATGGGGCTTCCTGTTGCTCAATCAGGGCAGAGAAGTCGATTTCGCATTCCTTGATCCCGTACTCTTCGTCCATCAGGTCCTGAATGCGCTCGATTTCGCGGGGTGAGGTGACGGGGTTGAGCGTAGAGGTGCAGACTCGAAAGATATCGAGGACGAGATCATCACTGCGAGTGAAAAGGTCAGCCGAGAGAATGTTGATATTGCGTGCCGCAAGAGCTCCCGCCACTTTCGCGAGCAGGAGATGCCGATTCCATCCCGCTACTTCGAGAAGACTGTAGCCTTCGTCGGGACGTTCCTCCCATCCCAACTTGGGAACCAGGCTCTCGTGAGTGGTGCGGTGCACCGACTTGAAGAATCTCCGGAACAGTTTGATGTGCCGTACGATACTAGTCGAACCACGATGCCGGAAATATCGTTCAGGCATGCCCTTGAAGTGAGCCTCAATTTCGTCCTCGAATGAATCCGGCAACCTTGAGACAACCTTCTTTTTGGTTTCAACTGTGGGTCGGTTGAACTGTTCCTGAAACGATTTTTGATCGGAAAAGAAAGCATCCGTCGATCGATGAAGTTGTCGCATCAGCGAGGCTTTCCAATCGTTCCAGGCTTCGTCGTTTGTCCCATTGGAATCAACGTAAGTAAAGAGGTGGAGTGCTTCCATCCACGAAGGGTTCTTCACTGCGGCAGCAAAGTCGGCGATCGTGTTTGGATCACCGATGTCCTTGGTTGTTGCTGATCTCCAGAAGGTGAGGTGGTGATCCACAAGAAACATGATCATCTTGAGCCGATGCCCCGTATAGCGAAGACGTTTACAGACTTTGGCAGCGAGAATGGCGCTGGCATCCTCGTGGTGGCGAACTTCTTCTGATCGACCTGTATCGTGCATCAGTAGCGCGATATACATCGCGACCGGATCTTCCATTTCTTGAAAGGTCTTTCGGAATAATTGCACCTTGGGATCTTCGGAGTGAATCAGCCCGTCGAGGACATCAATACATCGAAGTGTGTGTTCGTCCGCTGAGTAGCGATGGAAAAACTCATGCTGAACGAGATCAGTCAGTTTCCCAAACTCCGGAATGTAGCGCCCCAGGAAACCATTGCGGTGCATCCGACGGAAGATATGGGCGACCTGGCCTCGATTCTGGAGAATCTCTTCGAAGGTCTCTCGATTCGAATTATTGCGACGGAAGTTGCCGTCAATAAGATGCCAATTCAGTTTGAAGAGTCTGCGTATTTCAGGACTCGTTCGCAAATGTCTCCGCTGAGTATGGAGGAAGAAACGCATGAGGCGTTTCGGATCCTCTTTGAAAATGTTTTCGTGTTCCGGATAGATCAGGCCACCCTTGGAGTAGAAGCCATCAAACGTTTCCTCATCAATCGCCTGACGGGCAAGAAAGTTCAATACAGGGGTTCTTTGAGTGTTGTCTCCTACTACTTCGAGTTCGAAGCTCTGCATCAAAGACGTACTGTGATGGAAGAGGTTCTTCGTATGGCGATAGTAGTCGCGCATGAAAGTCTCGCTACGACGGAGAATATTTTTACCGGGGATCTTGAGATTGGTCGCAACGACACCCTGCAAGCGTAGCGTCAGGATGTCTCCAGCTCGTCCCTTTTGGCAGTAGTGAAGCTCGTTCCGGGTCCGTAGAAGAAACTCAAATGCCTCCACCAATTCCGTGTAGGCAATCTCGGTGAGACGACCGTCTTCTACAAGTCCTCGAAGGTCCCGAGATTCTTTCAGGACCCAGAGCACCCAGATTAGATTGTGAAAGTCGCGCAGGCTACCGCACCCTTCTTTCACATTCGGCTCCTGGAGATGAATAGTGCCTCCATGCTTTTTGTGACGACTGCGAATGTCACGGCTCCGTTCGCTGAGATAGCTTTTCTCGTGGCCACGAATGCAATGATCGAAAAAATGGCTTTCGAACTCGTCGAAGAGTTCTTTGTCCCCGACGATAAATCGCGCGTCGAGCAAGGTGGTTTTCGTCTGGTGATCTTTGTTGGCAAACTTGCATGCCTCCTTGATGGATCTGACTGGGTAACTCACGTCGAGGCCCAGGTCGAAGAGCATCAGGGAGAACTGGTTGACGAATTCCGTGAGGCTGGGATCCATTTTGTGGCTCGAGCCGGGAACCAGAAACTGTAGATCGATATCGCTTCCGGGATTTAATTGTCCTCTGCCGTAGCCGCCACTTGCAATCAAGGTGATTGGATTCTTCGAACCGGTTTTTTCAACAGCACAGGTTTCTTCGAGGAATTCGTGGAAAATGTCAGCGAGAAGTGAATCCATCAGGGCGGATCGACGTTCGGAAATCTCGATTCCGCTGGCACATTTGCGATGGTCGTCGCGGATCTGTTTGAGCCCTACTTTGAGGAATTCGCGATACACCTTCAATCGAGAAGATTTGCCCGAAGAGGCCTTCAGGGCGGCCAAGCGCTCGTCCATGCGCTGGCGCCCCTGATCAATCGATTTCACTTTGGGCATGCTTCGGAGTTACATCAGGTTCTCTCCGATTGCGAAAACAATTTCTATCGCTCCGGAAAACACGAGGTAGCATGGGAAGATGAAATCCAGAGACGAAAACGAAAGGCGTATGCACAAGTGGTTTTCAACAAGTCGGATTTTCGGAACGGTGGTCTGTTTTGGTATTGCTTTGAGTGGCACTGAGATATTGAGCCAGGAGAAAGCGGTTGCTTCAAATGAATCGAAGGTAATTCGTCGGATTTCTCTCGGCTCATGTGCTCATCAGAACAAATCGCAACCCATCTGGGACTCGATTCTCGCGCAGAAGCCGGATTTGTTCCTTTTTCTTGGAGACAATGTCTATGCCGATACGGAAGACATGGATGAAATGAGGCAGGCCTACCAGAAATTGGCTGAGCAACCTGGATATGCTCGATTGCGGGAAGTCTGCCCCATTCTCGCAACTTGGGATGATCATGACTACGGGGTAAATGATGGAGGAGCCGAATATCCAATGAGGGAGGGTGCCGAGGCGGTCTTTCACGAGTTTTTTGAGACTCCCGAAGATTCACCCTCGAGGACTCGGCCTGGCATCTATTCTGTTCATTTTTTTCCCGGAGAGGACGGGAAGCGTCTCCAGGTGATCCTTCTCGACACCCGATATTTCAGAAGTGAACTGGTCTCTTTGCCTAAGCGCTCTTCGGCCGGGCCCTACGATGAGAATCGCGATCCGAAGGCCACCGTCCTCGGGGCAGAGCAATGGGACTGGCTGGGTGCTCAACTGAAGAAGCCGGCCGATCTGAGGATCATCTGCAGCAGTATTCAGTTTCTACCTCAAGACCATAGATGGGAACGGTGGGCGAATTTCCCTTTGGAGCGTCGCAGATTGTTGAAGCTGCTCGAAGAGACAAATACCGGGCCGGTCCTCTTCCTGAGCGGAGATCGACACATGGGCGAAATCATGCAACTCGGATCAGGCGATCTTCAATCACCAGGTTTCCCCGTCTACGAAATGACTTCCAGCGGACTTACCAATGCCGGGGGAGGTCGACGAGGCGAAGTGAATCGTCACCGAATCGGCAAGACTAATTTTCAGAGTAGAAACTTCGGAACGATCGAAATTGATTGGGAAACTCTTGTTGCGAAGATGGAGCTCAGAGATATCGACGGAAAGGTTGTCGATTCTCATACGGCACCGTTCGGTGGCTAACGAAACGAATCGATCCGTTAGAGAGGTTCTACCGAGCGGGTTTGAGGCCCTCCGGCGGGTGAAGGGGGCGGAGAGATCCGTCCGTTGGGGGGGGTATACCGCGGGAAGGAATGGGTGCTTGGGGGTACTTGCGTTTCCCTTGGCGGAACAGGGGCCCGAGCAGCGGGTGCGGTTGGTCGAGAGATCGGGGCCGGAGGCTGGACGGATTTTTCCCTCTGATCGATCGGTGCGACATGCTGTTTCAGATTGGGGTGATAGGCGATCGCATCCTGATAGTGGAGCCAAACCGCTGTCTTGGTCGACATGATCCCAAGAAACGCAGTTATGATGCCGAGGGCAAATCCGACGCGGTTGGTTGTAATGCTGAACATCACAGCGAGCGCCGTCGCAAGGATAAGCAATCGGAATTTCCAGGAGGCTTCGATCCAACTTTGGGTGTTTTCTTTAAAGCCCTTCACTCGAGCTGGAGAGCTAATTTTATAGACTTGCTCAATTCGCGGCTGGGCGGCAATTCGAGCTTCCTTATATGGGACATGGGCGAGCGCGCTGATTCCGATCGTGATCAGCGCGGCCAACTTAACCTTCGGCTTCTTCATGAAGTAGGCGACCACCAGCATGATGACCCCGACCAGAATGCCGTAGAATATCAACGGTTCGAGTAGTAGATAGCGATACTCCGCGTCTCCGAAGGCGGAGAGGAGTTGTTCGGTCTGGATGATGAATTCGCTCATAATTTTCAGAGGATGGAAATTTAGAGAAGGTCTTGTTGCCGTGATGAATCGGGCGGGGGAGGTGAGACTCCCAGTTTTTCGTAGGCTGGAGGAAGGGCTGATCGTCCTCTTGGAGTTCGCTTGAGAAAGCCTTTGAGAATCAGAAAGGGTTCGTAGACCTCGTTGATCGTGGCTTCGTCTTCTCCCACAGCGACTGCGATAGAGTTAATACCGACAGGGCCACCGCCGTATTTGAAGACGACAGCCTCAATGATGCGCTTGTCCATTTCATCCAGCCCATCCTCATCGATATCCAGCATGGCAAGAGCGGACTTCGCGACACTCTCGTTGATCATATTGTCTGCGCGGACCTGGGCATAGTCACGCACCCAGCGAAGAAGGCCATTGGCAATCCGGGGAGTACCTCGACTCCTCGCTCCGATTTCCAAGGCTCCGGAATCATCAATCGGCACATTGAGGAGAGAGGCTGAGCGCTTGATGATGATGACCAACTCTTCGGGAGAGTAGTAGTCGAGGCGGTTGGTGATTCCAAAACGCGAGAGGAGAGGACGGGTCAGCATCCCCGCCTTGGTCGTAGCACCGATCAGAGTGAACTTGGGCAAGGAGAGGGAAATCGACCTCGCGTTGGGACCCTGATCAATGATGATGTCGAGCTTGTAGTCCTCCATCGCGGGGTAGAGATACTCCTCGATCGCAGGATGGAGTCGGTGGATTTCATCAATGAACAGGAAATCACCGTGTTGAACGTTGGTGAGGATTCCCGCGAGATCGCCCGCCTTTTCGATTTGAGGGCCACTGGTAATGTGAATCTCACTTCCAAAGGCTCGACATAGAATATGGGCGAGGGTGGTCTTACCCAACCCAGGAGGGCCGCAAAGAAGGACGTGGTCAAGGGCATCATCCCGCTGCTTCGCGGCCTCAACCATCAGCATGAGGCGTTCCTTTACTTTCGCTTGACCGCAAAACTCCGAAAAGTCTGGCGGGCGAAGGCTCTTCTCGAACTCCTGGGTCGGGAGCTCGGAGGCGTCTGGAGAGTAGGAATCAGGCACGGGGAACGGAGAAGGAAGAGTGGCGACGTAATGAGGAATGCCTTCGGACGACGCTTGACAAGACAGGCGGGAGAGTTTTTTGTATTTACAGACAATAAAGATAACCTAAAAATTATAAAAGTCGATATGTTTTGCCTGCGGATTTTTTTCGACAGGATAAACGATTGCAGAGACCCTATTTGTCCATTTAATTAGCGTCAGAAACACTCCATTTGGAACCCCCAGATTTAAAAATCGAGCTTGACTCAAGCACGATTAATCGTACCTAGGAGGGTCCCATTTGAGATACTTTCCTACACGACACTTTTTCCGAAACCGGACACAACAGCTTCCCGATGAATTTTATCCCGCGCTACAGGCCGAAACACGCTTCCGACACTCCCCTCAGGCTGATTGCAGCAATTTTGGTAAGTGCTTTCTCCCTTTCTTCTGCCTTTGCGCAGGAGGGAAAGGCGATCAAATCAATTGATGTCCAATACGTTGGCAACCAGACGGTTTCGAAACAACGAATTGTTTCTCAAATTGGCTCCAAGGTCGGTAAGCCTCTTTCGATTAATCAGGTCGACGCGGATGTTAAGAGTCTCTACAGCGGTGGAGATGTGGATAACGTGAGAGTCCTTACTGACAACGTTAGCGGTGGAGTTGCTCTGATCTTTGTCGTTCAGACACGTGCTCAGTATGGCGGAGTTGAATTTCGCGGAAATACCCTCATTGATGACGGGAAGCTCGCCAAGAAGGTGGATCTGAAGAGAAACCAAGCGATCGACGAGGAAACTTTGAAGACTGCACGGCAGGATATTCAAGCGATGTATCGGAAGAAGGGCTTCTCCGAGGCTACCGTGACCTACCGTATCGCTGCTCCGAGTGCCGATGGTTTCTCGACCGTTGTTTATACAGTGGACGAAGGAACGCAGGGAGTGCTGCGTGTTGTTCAGTTTGTCGGCAATACGGCCTTCCCTGCGGCTCGTCTGAAGGAGCTGATGACTCAGAAGGAGAAGGGTATTGCGACTGTCTTCACTGGTGGAAGCAGCGCAACCGACGCAGAGACGCTGGCACAGGATGTTCGCAAGATCGAAGATTTCTACCGAGATAATGGTTACCTGAACGCCAAGGTTGTTAATGTGTCTCGTGTGCGGGTTGATGCGAAGTTCGTCGACGTGGTGATCACTATTGATGAAGGTTCAACCTATCAAGTCGACAGTCTTGCCATCAACGGAGTCCAGTCGCTCTCGATGCAGGAAGATATTCTGCCTTACTTGAAAACAAAGGCGGGTGATTCTTTCGCAGGAAACAAGCTCAAGGGCGACATCAAGCTGATTTCGGATCAGTATGGCCGACGCGGGTATGCAGACGCTCGAGTGATTCCTCGGTTAGAGGAGGCTGATGGCGGTGCAGTTCGAGTGGTTCTCAATGTTACAGAGGGGCGTGCTTATCGGGTCGGTCAGGTTCACATTGAGGGGAATACAACCACTCAGGATAAAGTAATTCGTCGCGAGCTCCCACTTGAGCCAGGTCAGCCGTTTGATACGACGCGCATTGAGATCACGGAGCGTCGACTTGGGAACATGAACTACTTCCATGGTGTCGAGGTTAGGCCGCTCAATACCAGCTATCTCGACGAAAAGGATCTTTTGATTCGCGTTGTGGAGAAGCCAACTGGATCGCTGAATTTTGGAGCAGGCTTTAGTTCAATCGATAGTCTGACTGGTTTCCTCGAGGTTACCGAAGCGAACTTCGACATCAAAGGCTGGGACAACAAGTTTAAGGGTGCCGGCCAGCGTTTCCGCCTTAGTCTTCGTGGTGGATCTGAGCGCAAGGACGTGAGTGTTGCCTTCACGGAGCCTTGGATGTTCGGTGAGCGTATTTCGATGACCGTTGAGGGATACTACCGCGATCTTCAATTCCTGAGCAATCAATATACCCAGCGGACTGTGGGTGGAGCAGTTTCTTTTCGTAAGTCACTGGGTGAGTTTACTTACGGCTCTGTTGATTTTCGGGGGGAGCAGATCGAGATTGCACCCGCGGCTCTTGCTTCGCCTCTCTTTGTTGCTGAGGAAGGTAGCTTCAACAAAAACTCCGTGGGTCTGTCAGTGACACGCGACACTCGGGATAGCTTTTTCATGCCGAGAAAAGGCAGCAAAATTAGTTTTGGCTTTGAGTTCGCTGGCCTTGGCAGCGATGTGGATGATTCAATTTTTAATGCAGGTGTGACTCAGCACTTCCAGCTCCCATATGACGCGATTGTCACTCTGTCCGGAAATTTCAATCGGTCTTCTGACGGCGATCATATCTTCACACGTCACTTCCTCGGTGGAGCTAACAATCTTCGCGGATTTGATTACCGTGACGTAGGTCCAAAAGATCCGAACAGCTTCGAGACCCTTGGTGGTAACCAAGCTTGGAATGGAACTGCTGAAATTACTGTGCCTCTTGTAGATAAGATTCGCGGCGCATTGTTCTATGATGCAGGTGAAGTCAGCAATGGCCCTGTAGGAACTGTTGGTGGCGGACTGAACTCTGACTGGGGTGTTGGCGTCAGGCTATTCATTCTCGGAAATGCTCCGGTGCGACTAGATTATGCATTTCCTCTTCAGACGGATGCATTCAATGATGATGGGGCGCGGTTCCAGTTCACGATGGGTGCCCAGTTCTAGCGAGATTATCTTTGCTGGTAATCTCTAAGAAACCTTCTTCTCCCCCGTCTTTTGAGATACTGAAAGATCGATCAAACGACTTTGTGTTTCCTTTTCCTATCTGATTCTATGAAATTCAACTTGCCTACTTTTCTTACTTTCTCTGCCATCGTGCTTTCTGCTTTTGTATCCAGTGCCTCAGCGCAAGGGATCAAAATTGCAGTAGTGGACATGCAGGATGCCCTTAATCGCTATTACAAGACCGACATCGAAGTTGGCAAGATCAATGCGATGGCTGACGAGAAGCGGAAAAACATTGATGAGCGTCAGGCGGCCTATCAGCAAATGACTGACAAGGCGATGGAGCTTGATAAAACGGCTCGCGATACGCTTCTCAGCGAGCAGAAGCGGAAAGATGCTCTGGAGCAGCTTCAGGCTCTCATTCAGGAGCGTGACGCCAAGGGGAAGGAAATCAGTGATGCGCAACGTAAGGCTTCTTCAGAAGTGATGCAGGCCCGCCAGGAAATGGAGGCAACCCTCGTTACGGAAATCAAAGATGCCGTCAACGTGATTGTTGAGGCTGAAGGGCACGATCTCGTTTTCGATAAATCATTCCTCCCGAAAGCGAACAAAGCGATTCTTTACACTTCCGATAACGTCGCAGATCTCACCGAAGGTGTAGTTTCAGCGCTGAACGCTGGATCACCTGCGGAATAGGAGGTTCCATCTAGTTGTTCTTTAATAGAGAGCGGCGGTATTTCCGCCGCTTTTTTGTGTCCACAATAAAAGAGGTTCTATGAAAACGACTGTTTCAGAAATTGCCGCGCTGGTGGGAGGCGAACTCCTGCAGGGAGAGTCCGACAGGCAGCTCTCGAGTTTTGGTGCGCTGGATCAAGCCGATTCCAGTTGTGTAAGCTTCTTTGGAAACATCAAGTATGCCGACCAACTTCGCGAAACCGCAGCTGGACTCGTCTTGGTTCCTTCCGAGGGGCTGGAGGTTCCGGGCGATACAGCCGTTGTTCGGGTTGAAAATCCGATCATGGCTTTTGATACCATCATTCGAATGTATGGAGTGAAGCCTCCTGCTTTCGAAGCAGGCCTGCATGACACCGCTTTTGTGGATCCGGAGTCTGATGTCGATCCTGAGGTCGTATCGGTTGGCCCCAATACGAGTGTTGCGAAAGGAGTTTCTCTTGGTGAAGGAACACGAATTGGAGCCGGCGCGGTCATTGCTGAGAATGTTGTGATCGGTGAAAATTGTGAAATCGGGCCCAACGTCACGATTCGAGAGGGATGTGTTCTCGGTGATCGAGTCATCATTCATCCTGGTGTTGTTGTTGGAGCAGATGGATTCGGATTTGAGTTTGTCGAAGGGCGTCATCAAAAGATCGAGCAATGGGGAATCGTTCGAATCGATAACGATGTGGAAATTGGTGCCTCAACGACGATCGATCGGGCACGTTTTGGCGAAACTGTGATCGGTGAAGGAACGAAGATTGACAACCAGGTTCAGATTGGGCACAACGTTCAGATCGGAAAGCACTGCATCATTGTGGCCCAGACCGGAATATCCGGAAGCACTCGAATCGGAAACTACGTCACCTTGGCCGCACAGTGTGGTATCGCTGGGCATCTCTCGATCGCTGATCAAGTGACCTGTGGAGGAAGAACTGGAGTGATTGCTTCGATTGAAGAAAAGGGCGGGACCTATTTTGGATACCCGGCTCGTCCTTTCAAAGACGACCGTCGCGAATCCATGCGGATCAAACAGCTAGGGGGTTTGATCAGGCGCGTGAAGGCCTTGGAGGAAGCGGTTGAGGAAAAAGCGTGAGTTCCGTGGCGGACGATGCCACCGAGCTTTACTCGATTTCAACGACTTCACCTGACTCGGGAAGAATGACCTGAGATTCGGGAAGTCGGCGGACTAGCTCTTGCTGAAACCATTCACGGGCCGTGGGGTCTCCGTGAACGAGAACCACATTCCGAGGGCGACATCGTACTGCATAGTCAGCAATCTGATTCCGGGGTGAATGGCCGCTGAAGTCGAATTTCTCGACCCGACATTCAATTGGGGTGTCGTGTGACCGATTTTCGTGAAGGCGCACTGTGCCGCCTTGTCCAGCGGCGAGAATTCGCCCTCCAGGGGTTTCACTGTCAGCGTAGCCGACAAAGAGAATCGCGTTTTTAGAAGAGTTGAGGATACGCCTGGCAAAACGATGTGAAACGGTGTGCTCTGACATCATGCCGCTGGAAAGCGCATAGATGTGCCCGGGATTAAATTCAGGCTCCTTCTGTCCCCTAGGCAAGATCCTGAGCTCGGGAAATTCTCTCAGCAACGAGTAGCCTTGATGCTTGCGAGAATCCGAATCCAAGAACTGGTCGGCAATGTGGGACATCTTTGTGCTGAGGCCTCCTATATGAACGGGAGCCATAGGTAGAACACCCTCTTCGCGAAGTTCATCGATCATGAAGAGAACTTCCTGCGTCTTGCCAAAAGCAAAGACAGGAATCAATACAGTTCCACCACCCTCGATCACTTCTCGAATCGTCTCGCCCAGTCGAATCTTTTCCTTCTCACGGGTATAACTGGGATCTCGTTCAAACCCTCCACGAGTGGTTTCAATAATCAGGGTGTCGAAAGATTTCTCCGGAAACTCGGCTCCGCGTGTCATGGTCTGGTCTTCGAAGTGGACATCGCCTGTATAAAACACGCTCTGCCCATTTCCCTGCAGATGTACTCCGACCGCACCGAGAACGTGTCCTGCGTGAAAGAACTCGCATTCAACGCGATCCCGATCGCCGAGGGAAAAAGTCTCACCAGGAGTTCGTGTGAACCAGAGGCGCTCAAGCTCATCCACTTTGCGATGCGAGTAGAGTGGGTAGTCCGGCTCGTTGAGTTCTTCCTGCTGAGACTTCATCACATTGACCGAGTTGTGAAGAAGCGCGGACCCGCTCTCACGGGTCTCAGGAGTCATCGCAACCGCAGCGCCGAGTTGTTGCTGCATCAATACGGGAAGCCCCCCAATATGATCCAGGTGGGGATGGCTGATCAGGATGCCGTCAACGGAATCGGGTTCGATTGTTTCGAACAGAGGTAAGGTCTTGCGCCCGGTATGTTTGGGATGTGTTCCTGCATCAAGGACGATGCGAGTGTTCCCCATCTCGAGAAGATACGAGTTGGAGCCAATATCGGGGAATCGGGCAAGGTTGTGAAACCGCATCACAATGAAGAAGAGACCGCGCAGCGTGGCGTCTATCCGCGCTCGTTGCCAGCCTTCTTTTTACTACGTGCTTCGAGAAAGAAATGCTTCAATAATGCTTTAGACTCTTCTTCGAGAACGCCTGGTATCACAATACTGGCGTGATTCAGAGTGGGTTGCTGAAGAAGATTGATGAATCCTCCGGCGGCTCCTCCTTTTGAGTCGCTACAACCAAAGATGACCCGTTGAATTCGACAGTGAACAATCGCGCCCGCGCACATGGGACAGGGTTCTTTCGTCACATACAGATCGCAATCAGTAAGTCGCCAGTCCCCAAGCGACTCCTGTGCCTGGGTGAGTGCAAGCATCTCGGCATGTGCGGTCGCATCCTTCAGCGTTTCCACTTGATTGTGCGACCTAGCAATGATGTTGCCCTTCTGGACAATGACAGCTCCGACAGGCACTTCTTCGGCGAGATACGCTTTCTGAGCTTGTCTCATGGCCTGCCCCATCAAAAAGGTGTCGCTTGCGAGATCGATGAATGAGTCATCTGGATCTGAGGGATGTTCGTTGACCATAATCAGGAATCTTGCCTACAAAAATTTGCGATGGGAGAGAATCGTGAAGATAGTGGCATCACATGAGTGACTGCAACCGCCGAATTATTGCCCCTTCCATACTTGCCTCCGACTGGGGGCAGTTAAAGGAGGAGATCGAGCGCGCCGATGCAGCGGGTGCAGACTGGCTTCATCTGGATGTCATGGACGGACACTTTGTCGAGAATATCTCTTTTGGTCCCCAGTTCGTCTCTGCGGTGCGACCGCACACGGAGAGAACACTGGATGTGCACCTTATGATTACACGCCCCGACAAGTATCTGCAGATGTTTGTTGATGCGGGAGCGGATCGGATCACGGTCCACGTTGAAGCAGATCATGACGTATCGGCAACCTTGCAGGAGATTCGCAATCAGGGGCTCAAGGCTGGATTGGCTCTCAATCCCACCACTCCCATCGAGAAGGTTTTTCCCTTTATTGATGAATTGGATCTCTTGCTCGTCATGACCGTGGTTCCAGGTTTCGGAGGGCAGTCATTTATGGAGGTAGAGACAATGCCCAAGGTAGCTGCGGCGTTGGAATTTCGAAATGCGAACAATCTTGATTTTCACATCGAAGTGGACGGAGGGATTGACGCCAATACAGTCGAAATCGCAGCGGCGCATGGAGCCAATGTGATGGTGGCAGGGACTTCCCTTTTTCGCGCTAACGACATGCCTGCTGCGATTGCTGGTATGCGGGGATAGAGGTTATGCCGGAACAATTCTATAGTGTTTCTGACATCACCGCTGATATTCGGGGGAGTCTCGAAGAGCAATTTCGGGGAGTCTGGATCGAGGGGGAAGTGAGCAATCATCGCCTTCCTGCTTCAGGGCATCACTACTTCACCCTGAAGGACTCCTTCGCACAGATATCATGTGTTCTTTTCAAAGGTGCTGCAAAAAACAACAAGATCGCCCCGCGTGACGGGATGCAGGTTCAGGTTTTCGGTGACGTTTCCGTCTATGAAGCGCGAGGACAGTACCAAATTATCGCGCAAGTGATCCAGCCGACCGGCTTTGGAGATCTGCAGGCGAAATTCGAAGCTCTGAAAAAGAAGCTGGATACTGAAGGGCTCTTCGCTGGAGAGAGAAAGAAAGCGCTTCCTCCTTTTCCAACGACAATCGGCATCGTCACGTCTCCGACCGGCGCTGCGATTCGAGATATTCTTCAGGTACTGAGGCGCCGTGCTCCATGGATACGAGTTCTGATTCAACCGGTTCGTGTTCAGGGAGAGGGTTCGGCTCAGGAAATTGCGGATGGAATACGAGCGCTCACAGAAGATCCTGAAATTCCCGAATTGGATCTACTCCTCGTCACTCGTGGTGGCGGCAGCATCGAGGACCTCTGGTCCTTTAATGAGGAAATCGTAGCTCGGGCGATTGCGGACTGCCCCGTTCCCGTAATCACGGGGGTTGGTCACGAAATTGACTTTACCATTGCCGACTTTGTGGCCGATCGCAGAGAGCCAACTCCTAGTGCTGCAGCAGAGAATGCGGCTCCCGATCAGACCACTCTGCTCCAGCGTATCGAATCGGTGCGTGACGCTCTCGGTCATCGACTCGAAGTCTCGTTAGAGAACCGCCGTCGAGAAGTCTCAGCTCTTCGCAGAGAAGTAAATGCTCATGATCCACGCCGCCGACTTCAATCCTGGGCACAGTCTTTGGACTATTTGCGAGAGCGGCTCGACGCCATCCTTCTTTCTGAGATTTTAGAACGGCGTCACCAATTCGATCTCGCGGAGAGAGCTTTTCAGTCGATTTCTCCGAAGGGTCTCTTGCGCGAAGCCCGTGAAAGACAGCTTCGACTTCGAGAAAAGTTTCTATCGCAGGGAGAGGGCCGACTCCAGCGTGATCGCCAGAAATCGCGGGCGTTGGGAGAACTCCTTCATTCGCTCAGCCCTGAGATGACGATTCAGCGGGGATACTCTCTGACCCTTGATTCAAAAGGGAATCTTGTCACTGAGGCTTCTCAGGTGAAGAAGGGGGACCGAGTTCGAACGCGCCTTTCTGGTGGTGAGATTGAGAGTATTGTCGACTGAGTGGCCTCTTTCGAAGCGCCTTAACCCGGGTTTTATCTGGTTGTTATACAGTTTCCGTTGTTGTAATGACCAGTGACGGGAATTTCTCACAAAATTTGAATCGATTCCCTTTTGGAGGTGTTCAATCCATTCTGGACTGAGAAATCCGGTAAAACATAAATACATGAATTTTACGCTGAGAAATCAGCTCCGAGGCCTTTGCGTTCTCGGAGTAGCCGCTGTTACTCTGTCCGGTGGACTCGTTTGCGCCCAGGATGCCCAGCAACCACTGCAGGCTCCTTCGCAACTTCAGCGTCCGGCGGGACCACCAAGGCCTGGAGGGAACGGAGAAAATGTAAGCCTTCAGTTTCCGCTCAATCCGGTCAACGATATCCTGAATATCTACGAAAAGTTGATTGAAAAACCGATCGTCAAAGACAGCTCCATTTTCGAAGGTCCTCAGGTTAGCTTGGTAACTCCAAGGGAAGTTACCAAGCCAGAGGCGATCCGCCTGATCGAGGCTGCTTTGCTTGTGAACGGATATATTCTGGTCGCAGAGCCTGGCGAAGAAAGTGTGAAAGTTCTTTTAGGTGGGCAGCGTCAGGGAGGCGGAAGTCCGTCTTTCAGCGAAGGAGTGGTTATTTATACCGATCCGACGGCTCTCCCGGATGGGGAGTCGCTCGTTGGATTTTTCATGGAGCTTGAATTCGTTGACCCCGAAGTTGCCGCGACCATTTTTGGGAACCATATCGCGCTGAACGAATTCGGACGAATCACCCCAGTCCTGAATCCTCACGGGCTCTTAATCACTGAGACTTCTCCTATTGTTCGTCAGCTGATTCGGCTCCGCATGATCATCGATCACCCTGTTGACGATGCTCCACTGATTACTGAATTTGTTCATCTTGACTATGCCGAGGCCAATATCGTTGCTCAGATCATCCAGGCAGTGATGGATGCGCGGATGGAAGAGCGGCAGCGGCAGAGCGAAGCTCGAGGAACGGTAACTGGGCAAGCGAGGCCGAACACCAATCAAGGGAACAATCAGCAAAATAATAACAATAATCAGCGGAATACGAGAGCAGATACTGGTGGAGTCAATGGGGTCGGTACAGCTAACCAGCCTGCTGCGCAGTTGATTCCGGATGATCGGATGAACCGCATTATGGTCGTGGCTTCGCCGAACGATGCAGCCTACGTCATGCAGATGATTCGTGAGTTCGACCAGCCTCTCGACACTCATCCACCGCTCGAGCGGAAGCTTCGATATGTGAAGGCCAACGATATCCTTCCAGTCCTCGTCGACATTCTGCAGGATACAGGAACGGGTCAAACACAGCTTCCTGGAGGAAGGCAGATTCAATCACGTCCCACCCCAGTAACTTCTTCTCAGTTGGCTACGCTGACGGGGACAAATCAGGGGACTCAAAACAACCAGAACCGTACTCAAACGGGGGCGACTGGTGAGGAAATTGGTGGCCGGGCTGATCAAATCGCATTTCCTATTGATGATGTCGCTCCCATTTCCGTTTTGGTGGGCAAGACTCGCATCATTGCTGATCGCCAGAGTAATTCCATCATCATCGTGGGAACAAGAGAGGCGGAAGCGATTGTTATCGATATGATCGATCGGCTCGATCACAAACCGGTCCAGGTCTACCTTGCTACAGTTATTGGTGAGATGACTCTGTCTGATAATGCTGAATTTGGAGTCGACTACATCCAGCGATTCTCGCCATGGGATTCGGGCACCGACCGTAAAGGTGGATTTACCGGAGGCCTGATCAATGGTCGGAACGACATCATTGGCACGACAACCACAAACGGAAACATTGCTGATGTTTCGAACATGATTACCACGACTCCGTTTGGTCCATCGACTGGGCTGAACCTCTACGGTCAGATCGGTCAGTCGCTGGATGTGGTGATTACCGCACTGGAAGCAACGGATCGATTTACAGTACTTTCTCGACCTGTCGTCTACACGCAGAATGGGAAGCGAGCAGAAATTACCTCGGGTCAGGAAGTGCCCGTCCCTGTAGAGAGTCTCTCTGATACCACGGGGCAGGTGAACAATACGGCTGCGGTGCGAACTTCGATCGATTTCAAGGAAGTCGTTCTCAAACTGGAGGTTCTTCCAACGATCAACGAGAATGATGAGGTTACCCTCGACATCGTGCAGGTAAATGACCGGGTTGTGGGGACGCAAACGGTTGCAGGGAGTGACGTTCCGATTATTGGAAAGCAAGAGCTTAACACGACCGTCTCGGTTGCGAATCGTTCTACGATCGTTCTCGGCGGTTTGATTTCGGAAAGTGTTCAGAATCGGGAAGAGGGGATTCCCTTCTTCAAAGACCTTCCTCTTATCGGTGCTGCAGCGCGCAATACCGATAAGGGCACGACGCGGTCGGAATTGATGATTTTCATTCAACCTGTTGTCGTTCGGACGAATCAGGAGGCGGTTACGAACAGTTTTGATGAGGATGTTCGAACAGAAGTCGGGGAGGACGCAGTTCAGGCGTTTCCGGAACCTGGTGTTCCTACGGTTCAGCACCGCGCTGAGGTGATTGAAGAAGTCGAAATGAAGGATCAGCCACTCCAGAAACTCGGACAGAAGCTCTTCGGTAAGAAGAAGCCTAAGCGGGAGTCGCTTCCATTGGAGTAGGCCGCTGCCCTAGTCGATCAAAAGATCGTTCAGCGATAGTTCCTCGAGGGAACTTACAATTCGCGTCGCGTCCGGAAATTCAAGAAGTCGGGTAATCCGATTCGGAACGATTACGCATTGGCTTCCTGCTGCCGTTGCGGCTTTCAATCCATTAAGTGAATCTTCAAACACAATCGCCCTCTCTGGAGCGACCCCGAGTCCTGCTGCAGCCGCGAGAAAGAGCTCGGGAGAGGGTTTCGGCTGGGATACATCATCAAGGCAGCGTGTGAGGACAAATCGCTCGAGAAGGCCGAGTCGAGCGAGATGGCCTTCGACCCAGCGTCGAGGAGAACTTGAAGCGACAGCACAGGGGACGTTTTTTTCAGCAGCCTCGTCGAGCAGTGCGACAACTCCGGGGAGGGGAGACAGTTGCTGTACTTTTTCGAGCGCCCCCTCTTCTCTCTTGCGATCCCATTCGTTCCAGTCGATCGAGGTTCCGGCTAATGATTCGAGATGCAGTTTGGGATCGAATCGACCAAAATCACTTCCGACGCATTGGATATAGGTCTCAATCGGCAGCTGAAATCCATGAGCGCGATAGTTTTCCTCCCATGCTTCAAATACGGGAACTTCGGTATCGAGAATCAGGCCGTCAAAGTCGAACAGGAGCGCATCCATAGGAAGGGTTAGCTTTTCGACTGCGAACTGTTCTTTTTCAATAGCTTCGCCTGCTCTTTCGTGATCTCGATGAACCGCTTCGCCACTTGCTTGAGATCTCCGGAATAGAAAGCCCCGATCGAAAGAGGAGGGAATTCTGATGGAAGTTTGATCTTCCTGACTTCCTCAGGCAGGTCGATATCAGGGATATCGACAGCAACACCAAAACCAAATCCACGAGAAACATAGCTTTGGATTAACCCCAGTTCGGAAACCTCCATGGAAGGCTCCCAGATCAGATTCTTTGCTGCGATACCCTGTTGAAAGAGTTGGGCGACAGGTTCCTTAATCGGGAGCGAAATAAGGGGAAGGAGTAGCTGTCCTCCGGAAGCTTTAGAGGACAGTTCACGAAAGCTGCGGATGGGGGAGCTTGCTGGAGCGAGCAGAGTGAGGGGAAGTTCGATCAGTCGGATCGAGCGGATTCCAGGAGAGGCCTTTCGGTGGATTACAGAAATGGCGACATCAGCTTCCTGCTTTCGGAGAGACGACTCGAGTTCTGTCGCACTCAGTTCCTTCAGGGTCAGACGAAGGTTTTGAAATTCGGAACGCAAGTGATCGAGAACATCGGGAAGGTGGTGAGTTAATGCGGCAGCCGACGCAGAGAGGCGGAGGTGCTGGCTCTCTTCCCCCTGCAGGCGGTCAGTCATTTGATCGAGTCGAGAGAAGAAGGGGTAAACGAAATCGTAAAGTTCTTCCCCAGATGGCGTCAGGGCAAAGGGTCGCCGGTGAAAGAGTTTCACGCCAAGAAACTTTTCCAACTGGAGGATCTGACCGCTCACCGCGGGCTGTTGAATTCCATAGGGCATCTTCCTTACAGCTTCGGTAATGCCCTCGAATTTGGCAACATAGTAGAAAAGCTCGAGGTGATGCACATTCATGACTCCGCGCCCGCAGTCGGCGGGGGAGATCAGCTAAACCGGTGGAGCAGAAGTCGTAAACAGAAAAATGACCCGATCCGGTCTTTTCATGAAGGAAAAGCTATCGCCGAAGCGTTAGTTGACGTAAGCACTGTCCCACGTTGATTAGATTCTTCCCATGGCAACTCGCGACCTCTCTTCCAAGCTTTTTCAGGCGGCTAAACAGGTAATTCCAGGTGGAGTGAATTCTCCGGTTCGGGCTTTTCGAAATGTCGATGGAGATCCATTCTTCGTCCAAAGGGCGCGGGGCTGCCGAATCTGGGATGTCGATGGAAACGAAATGATCGACTATGTGGGAACCTGGGGTCCTGCTATTCTGGGACATGCTCCTTCGGCGGTGATTGATGCTGTCAGCCATGCCGCAAAAGAGGGGATCAGTTTCGGAATTCCCAATCGCCACGAAGTGGAGATCGCCCGGATGATCTGCGATTATGTTCCGTCGGTGGAAAAAGTCCGTATGGTCAACAGTGGTACTGAAGCCACGATGACTGCAATTCGCCTCGCTCGGGGGTTCACGGGAAGAGACAAGATCATCAAGTTCGAAGGGTGCTATCACGGACATGTTGATTCTCTCCTCGTTGCGGCTGGAAGCGGAGCTTTGACCTTCGGGAAGCCGGACAGTGAGGGTGTTCCTCAGGACCTCGCTAACCTGACGCTCACTTTGCCTTTCAATCACCCCGAGGCCATTGAGAAAATTTTTGAAGAATCAGGGGACGAAATCGCTGCCATTATCCTCGAGCCGATCCCGGCGAATGCAGGATTGATCTTTCCCAAAGAAGGGTATCTGCAACTCCTTCGGAATCTCTGTACGAAGCACGGTACTGTTTTGATTTTTGACGAAGTGATGACTGGCTTTCGACTCGCCAAAGGAGGTGTCCAAGAGCGAGTCGGGATCACGCCTGACCTGACTGCGATGGGAAAAGTTATTGGAGGAGGACTTCCGGTTGGCGCCTTTGGTGGAAAAGCGGAGATCATGGATTACCTGGCTCCCGATGGTCCTGTATATCAGGCAGGGACCCTTTCCGGAAACCCTCTCGCAATGACTGCAGGAATCACTCAGCTCAAGGAAATGGAGCGTCACGACGGCTGGAATCGGTTGGAAGCGATTGGGCAGCAATTTGAAGACGGAGTGCGCGAAGTGCTCAAAGAATTGGGGCGTGACCTGACGCTGAATCGGGTCGGTTCGATGTTTTGCCTCTTCTTTACCGAGGAGGAGGTCGTGAATGTCGATGATGTGAAAAAAGCTGATTTCGATGCATTCAGGAAGTTCTTCTGGGCCGCGTTGGATCGTGGTGTCTATTTTGCTCCCTCGCAGTATGAGGCCGGATTTATTTCGCTGGCGCATGGACCTGACGACATTGATCGAACGACAGAAGTAACTCAGGAAGCATTAAGGGAAGCTCTGAAGTAATTTGTGGTGTAGCAAAAAGGTTGCAAAGTATTCAGGAACATCTGTTTCCTCTGCGTTAGGCAAAATATTGTCATCTGTGGATACCGACGAGAAGAAGGACACAAGGCGAGATACCCCATGAGCGACCAAGACAAACCTATTGAATTTTCCGCCGCAGATCTCATGCCGGATTGGGCTCAGGAGAAGCCTAAGTCCAAGGAGTCTAAAAAGCCCTATCGCGAAGAGCGTGGTAACTTCCAGGGGCGCGGCGGGCAACATGGCGGCGAAGACCGTCGTGGTGGTGGCCAGCGTGGCGACCGTAGAGGTATCGACCGGCGAGGTGGAGGCGGAGACCGCAGAGGAGGTTCCGGATATGGAGGACACGGAGGAGATCGCCGTGGCGGAGGAGATCGTCGTGGCGGAGGAGATCGTCGTGGCGGAGGAGATCGTCGTGGCGGAGGAGATCGTCGTGGCGGAGGAGATCGCCGAGGCGGAGGAGATCGCCGAGGATCACGGGACGGTCGTGAATTCCGCGAGGAAAGACCTGCAGCGGGAATTTCTGCGAAAGTGGAGCCGACCTCGGCTGCTGTCGAAGGCCTCACCAAGCATATTCGCGAGACCATGCGTGCTTTCCCCGTCGCCGACCTGGCCAAGGCGCTTCTTCGCGGACGCGATCGCTATGAGATTGTCTTCCGTTCGGAAGAGAAAGGAAAGAAGTTGTTTTTCTGCCCATCAGACAGATCCCTCTGGATGACCCGAGAGGAAGCGATTGCACATGTCCTTCGCGGGGATGCCTTGCAATCATACTACGAGGTGGAAGAGGTCCAGACCGATCCGCCAAGCGGCAACTTCTCCGTAATTGCCGTCTGTGGGATGAGCGGAGAGATTCTCGGTCCCCCAAACCATCACGAGTATCAGCGGAATATCGCGCGCCTCCATTCAGAAAGGTTTTCGAACCTTTCTTTGGATCGATTCAAATCACGGATCGTGATGGAGAATGGCGAAGAGATCGTTGAGAAGTGGAAAGAAAAAGTCAGCAAGACACTTCAGTATCGAGTGAAATCAGAGAGCGTGGAAGAGATTGAGCCTGAGGTCGAAACCTCCGCCGAAACTCCTTCGAAAGGGGGAGGGAATGACGCTCCTGCCAATGAATCCGCGCCAACGGAGAATGTCGACGAAGCAATCGAAGATACCAGTAAAGTAGCGACTGAGACGGTGGCAGAAGAAACGGAAACGGTTGAAGCGCTGGAAGCCGTCGAAGAGCCGGAAGCAGATGTCGAGTCTGAATCAGAAGAGACTCCCGAGAGCGCGGAAGAAGAGACTCCCGAGAGCGCGGAAGAAGAGACTTCTGAAGAGCCTGAGGAAGAGCCGGCAGTTACTGAAGAAGAGACTGTGTTGCTCAAATCTGCCGAAGAGCTTGCTCGTCATTTTCGCGAGCATTTCGCCGAGGAAGCGGTTTGTGAAGTCGCTGAGGCGATTGTTCCCGGAAACATTTCCGGCCAGGCTCTCTCGAGGGGGCTTCTTGCCCATGTCAAAACCGAGACGGAACAGCTGCGTCGCGGATTTCCTCTCCCTATGGTTCAGGCCCTTTGCCGAGAATTTGAAAAGAAGAGTCTTCGGTTCTTCAAGCGCGGAAAGAAAGCGCTTCATGTTTCACAAGTTCGCCCGAAACCGATCAATGAGAGTGTCTCGTTTACGGATCAAGTGCAGGCGATCGTGGATCTGATTCTGACAAGAGGTTCTCTTCGAGTCGTCGATCTTCTCGACGGGCTGGCGGATGATTTCACCAAGCCTGAAAAGGGTGTTGCTCCGGAGTCGCTCGAGCTGAGCGACCAAGCGAAATCCGTATTGAAGGACCTCCGATGGCTGACTTCGGAAGGTTATGTCATCGAATTTCCAGACACGAAGCTAACGCTCGGAAAACCGCCGCGTCCGAAAGACGATAACAAGGCGCAGAATCAGAAGCCGAAAGGGAAAAAGAAAAAGCCTTCTGAATCCCCGACTCCGGAGTCTAAGAAAGAAGATAAGGCAGAAGTTGAGACTGCTGAGACTGCTGATGCAGTCGAATCAGAGGAAGCTGCCGAAGCAGTTGATGACACCAGTGCTGAACCAGAAGAAGAGACTGTCGTGGAACCGATCCCGGATACCGCGGAACGCCATTCGACCGAGGCTGGCACTGAAACGGACGATGAATCGGCTCAGGAATCTTCAGAGATGCCTGCGGAAGGTGAGACCGAAGGCTCTGCGGAAGACGAAAGCGCAACGGATCGCGGACAGTGATTTTGTCTTCGCCTCAGGCGATGATCCGATGTGCTGAGAGAATTCGATGAACCGCTGCTCGTAGTTCGCTCGGAGCGTAGGGTTTCGGGAGAACTCCGCGAAAGCCGAAGCTGGCTGGGCTCGACATTGCCGGGGCATCCGAGTATCCGCTCGATACAATGGCGAGGATCGATGGGTCAAGTTGGGTCAGTTGTCTCATCGTCTCAACGCCGCCCATCCCATTCTCGATCGTGAGGTCGCAGATCAGAAGGTGAAATTTTGCACCGCGATCCATCGCCTCGCGATAGATCTCAACGGTTTCTCTGCCATCCTTGGTTTCCACGACTTCGTGACCTGCTCGCCGCAGGGTCGCCGCCATGAGTCGTCGAATTGGGGCGTCGTCTTCAAGAATGAGAATGCGGGTTCCAACGAGGATGTTTTCACCTTCCGAGGAGAGCTGAAAATCTGGCTCTCGTAATGCCGGTATGGGAGGCAGCTCGTCGGGAGTGGATAGGGAAACGTCTGCGGTGTCGAATTCCGGGCTCTGGCCGACGGGAGCGCAAAATGTAGCGATCGTTCCTTTGCCTTCCTTGGACTGAAGCTGAATGAATCCACCATGAGCGCGAGCAATCGACTCGCAGACGGTCAGCCCGATCCCACTCGCATTGTCTTGCTTCCGAGTCGTAAAATACGGTTCGAAGACTTGAGTGAGCGATTCTTCGTTCATTCCATGACCGGTATCGATTACTTCGATGAGGAGATGGTCTTCTTCTGCAGGAATGTGGGACTCTTTGATCTGGAGGACTTCTTCCGGGCTGATTCGTCCGCATCGAACGATGAGCACGCCTCCATCCATCATCGCAACTGCTGAGTTCGCTACGAGATTTTCAATCAGGCGACTGATCTGTGCCGGGTCAATATTGGCGACCAGATCGACGTCGGCCCCCTGGAATTGAAAACGGATTTCAGGGTGCTGCAGTCGATGCTCGGTGAGAATGCGGCGAACGAGATCGGGGATCCTCGATCGTTTCCGAATCGGCCGTCCTCCCTGTGCGAATGTCATCAACTGTTGGACAAGTCCGGTGGCTCTGGCTGCGGCAGTCTGCGCCTCGGTTAGCATCTGGTGGAGATCCTCGTCTTCGGAGTGTCTCTCGCGGGCTAGGCTCACGTTACCTGTGATTGTCGTCAGGTGATTGTTAAAATCGTGAGCGAATCCTCGAGCGAGCAGCCCGAGTCCCTCTAATCGTTGCTGACGCACCCATTCCTGTCGCTCAGAACTTGCAGCAGAAGTGTCGCTGAAGAGAACGAGTAAATCGTCGCCGGCTCGATAGACGCGAACTTCAAAGGACTGGTCTCTTTTTCCGTCCCGGAAGTCAAAGCAGTGCTTTTTCCCGCCCTTATAAGGTTGGAAGAAATCTTCCTCGTGATTATCAAAATCTTCCGGAGAGAAAAGTGCACGGAACGAAGTGCCGATCAGCGATGTATTCGTTCCAAATGTAGTATGAACGGCTCCGTTGGTGAGGAGGATCTTCCCATCTTGATCGAGTCTGAAGACAGGATCGTCAACTTCTTCCCAACTGCTCAGCTTTTCTTTCTTTGGCGGTGAAGGAGGAAGTGGCGTCACCTGGAGAGATGGCGGCTCGGGCGCAGTATCTGGTTTCCGCAGTAGTTTGCGAAAGGCGGGATCCTTCGAAAGTTGTGCAATTTTCTGGAGGGCACTTGATCGCACTGCAGGAACGGGCGCAGGATCGAGGTCTTCTTCGACTTCAGTGATATCCTCATCCGATTTCATCCAGGCTTCTCGAGATGGGGTTGGCATCGATGACTCCGAGAAGAAGCTCATTGTTCCGATCAGGTCTCCTTCGGAAGACTTCAGGGGTGCCAGTCTCTCTGTGCCGCGCCATTCACTTCCATCCTTCAGCGAAATGGTGACCGGCTGTCCCGTCTCGTCCGTTTCCTGATGGTCTTGTTCTTGCGTCCGGGGGTGGATGAAACCTTCTCGAGATTTCCCCTTCATCTCGGATTCACTCCAACCGAGAGTCTTCTCCGCGGCTGGATTTCCGTAATGGAATCGTCCTTCGCGATCTGCAATGAGGAGAGGCCCGGCAAGTGCGTTGGCCATGGCTTCCAGACCAGGAAGTTGACTGAGGAGTTCCTCCTTGGAATCGTGAGTTTCTGCGGCCGCCTCGACACAGGCGAGAAGTTCCTCGTCCGAAAATGGTTTGCGGAGAAAGCCAATCACGAAATCGGGATCAATCTTAGAAAATACGGCTTCCCGTGAATAGCCGGTCACGAAAAGAGCCGGGATTTGGTGGGATTTGTGCAGTGATTTGGCGATATCAATTCCGGAATCAATCGTGTCGAGTTTGATATCGAGAATCGCAAGACTGACTTTGCCGTCGCCAGCAAGCCCGTGCGCGGCTTCGGCGTTGCTGACTGTCGCCACCACTGGAAATCCCTGACGTTCAAGGGCTGAGCGTATGTCATTTGCCGTCACCGGATCATCCTCGACGATGAGGATTCGGGGCCGATGAGATGACAATTGCTCCATGAAATTCGTAACTCGTTGGGTGAGCTAACGCTAGCGTGAAAACTCTGATATTTACAGGGCTATTTTCCCGAGTTTTGCGATCGATTTGCAGAAAGAGAGGGAGTTTGCGAAGATCAACGGTCTGGCGTGAGAACGAAAGCGCAAAGAGTCCATTCTTCTCCCTCGTCGACAGGCCGTCCTGTGAGCGAACCTTGCATTTGAGCGGCAAGGATTTCGAGAATCTCGCCTTCCCACGCCCGAGCTTCTGAAAGCTTTCTCCGATTCAAACCCGATTGGAGCTGAAGCTGCAGAAATCCACGACTGTCACGAAGAAAGCGGAAACTCAGATCAGGTCCTGCCCCGCTCGCAGAATCCGTGAGGACGATTCGCAGGACCTCTCCGACGAACAGACTGAGAGAGGTGATCGTCTGGGGCGTCAGGAGAAGGTCTTCCGATCCTTCGATCGAAACGCTGCGAGAGCCAGGCCCCCGACCTAGGAGCGAGGCGATTTCATTTGAAACGTCATGAAGAAGCTTCGCGACGCGCAAGGGGCCGCCTGATGAATCGAGACGGGATGCCATCAACACACGGAGTCGAATCTGCCAGCGGAGAGAGGCCTCTCTCGATTCCGAGCTGGCGGGTTCGAACTGATGAAGACTCGTAGCGAGCTGAAGCTGATTTCTGAAAAGGTGTTCCGCTTTCTCCGCGACAAAAGGATCGGTGGGATCCTCGAATTTCTCTGATGCCGGGCGTGGAGGATTGAGAATGGCCCCGAAGTTATGGTCGGATCCCGCTTCGAAAACAGAAGATTCGAGGAGCGCTGGAGTTCCTGTAGCATCCTGGATCGGCCATCGTGAGGAGTGAATCAGCTCGGACGCCGAAGCGTAACCGGTCCGTTTCAGAAGGGAGCTACCTCTCAGCTTGCTTCCTCTTTCGCCGAGAAGTCTCTCAGCCGATGGGTTGGCTTCGCTGATCACCCCGGACCGATCGAAAAAGAGGATGGCCTCGTCGATCGCCTCGAAGGCTGAATGGTGAAAACTCGCCTCATGGCGGAGCCTTGAGACTTCGCTCTGATTTCGCACGACCACAAGGATCTGGCCATCTCCCGCGTTGGACGCAGTCACTTCATAGTCTTGCTTTTCTCCCTGTCGGGCTTCGAGTTCAGCGTGAATCGATTTACCTCCCTCGAGGATTTTTGACTGAGAGTGGGCAATCAGGCTCCCGAGAACTGGCCAGACATCTTCGAGCGGGCGTCCGCGCCAGGCATTGTCTGCTTTCCGTTCCTTCCACGGCTCGGGAGGCGGGGAGAAGTCAGCGATCGAGAGGTCCTCATCAAGAAGGAGAATGAGATCTGGAACGGCATGGAGCAGCGCCTGTGCTTTTCGGGCAACAGTCTGGAGTCTCTGAAGGAGGACCTTGGCTTGAGGACTGTCCGGTCCCTGTTTTTCCGATTTAATAAAAACGAGTGAGAGGTCCCCGTGATCCCGTGAGGATTCAACGGGCGCTTGCCGGGCATGAACGAGGCAACTTCCCGTTGAGGTGCGCAATCGAAGCTCGGTCGAAGTGGACTCGTCACTCGCGTTGCAGGCATCTTGCCAGACCTTGAGGCTGGCGGGATGCAAAAGATCTTCAAACGCGATAAGCCGGACTTCGCGAGCCTCCTGTTCCACCACGTCCAGAAATGCCGGGTTCGACTCGAGAATGATTCCCTGTCGGTCGAGTAGGATCACTCCCTCACGAGACTGTTCGAAGAGGGCTCGGAATTTCAGTTTGTTCTGCCGCTGCAGTTCCTGCGCACGAAAGTTATCGGTCACATCCTGCAGGATCACGGTCAATCCGCCATTCGGTTGCAGGGTAGAACGAAACTCGATTTCACGAACCTTCTGATTCTTTCCCTTGAGGGAAAATGTACGAGTGAGTTGGTTTCGCCAGATTTGACTTTGCCAGGAAGAGAGAACTTTTTCCCGATGCCCAGAGTCGGGACAGAGGGACCTGAGCCATGGCTCAATCCCGCCTTGGTCCCGCACGCTGATCCCGAGCCAGTCTCGAGGAGTTCCATTTTCATGCAGAAGTTCCATGTTAGGACCCAGCACGAGCAAGCCGAAAGGTAATTCGTCGACGATCGTTCCCCAATCGATGGACGGTCCAGCAGCCGATTGTGAAGCCGGCGGTGCCGAGAAAGGATTCGATTGCTGAGGATTGCCCGGATTGTGATGAGATTTTTTCTCCGCTTTCGGAGCGAGAGGTCCGGGCGCACCAAAGGGATTCGGATCGGGATTCGCGGAATCTCGATCCTGAGAACCAGAGTCTCGGATGGTTGAATGGTCGGGCAAAGGGAGTGCGGAAGCGGAGTGGGTCAACCCAGTAGGGTTAACCAATTATTTAAGAAAACTTAATCATGCCCTGCAAGCGATTTGTTCCCTCGCAGGCCCATTAGTTTCCCTTTTTCCCGCGATTCACCCCGTTTTTGGCGTTTTCGCCTTCTCCGTCTTCGCAAGAATGAGATAAACGACCGCCCCGGCTCCGAGTGTTAAAAGCCCCCAGAGGAACTCGGTCGTCTTTTCCTGGATCTGAAACCAAAGGACATAGCCACTCACCAGCGCGAACAGAATCGGGGTGATGGGATATCCCCAGGCGCGGAAGGGGCGTTCTAAATCGGGTTGCTTGATGCGCAGATAGAAGACACCCAACACGACCATCAGTGAGGAGATTGTAAGGAGGGCTTGCACGTAATGGAGGATTTGCTGAAAGGTTGCCGAGAGTAGTAAAATGATGACGATAACACTCTGGATCAGAATTGCGATCGCCGGGACTCCGTTTCGATTGAGACGACTGAGGATTCCGAAATGGGAGTGATCTCTTCCGATCGCGGCAGAAACACGTGGACCGGCCCAGACCATCGAACTGATCGAGGAGATGAGTCCAAAGCTGATGAGGATGCCCATCGCGACGCTACCCTTCGGACCAAGAAATGATTTTGCAGCGACCAGACCGACTTCTGCTTCTCCTTTCATGTCCTCGATTGGAGTGGAGTAGAGGAAAGAGGCATTCACAAACAGATAGAGTGCAGTCACGACAAGTGTGCCGATGAGAAGGGCAAGCGGGACATTCTTTTCCGGTCGCTTCACCTCGTCCATCATGTAGACGGCTGCATTCCATCCGGTATAGGCGTAGAGAACGTAGACGAGAGAGATCGCGAAGGACTCCGATTTGATCAGCCCCCAGTCACCTTCCTGGGGGAGAAAAGAAATTGGCTGACGGGTTCCCAGCGCGAATCCAAGGAATCCGAGGAGAAGAATGAGAGCGACTTTCCCGTAGGTAAAGAGTTCCTGAAATCGTCCGATCCAGACGATTTTCCCAAAGTGAATCAGCGTGACGAGGATCACAACGGGAAGAGAGAAATAGAGCGAATTAGTCTCGAAGATGTGTCCCAAGTATCCGCCCATCAGTGTTGCGTTGAGGGCGATCGGAGCGGCGAATCCAACCGTGACCGAGAGCCATCCAGCGAGAAAGCCGATGAAGGGCGACCACGCTTTTGAGAGAAGGTGATATTCTCCTCCCGATTTGGGGAACAGCGCCGCGAGTTCCGCATAGCAGACCGCTCCGCAAAAGGAGAGAATGCCGCCGATCAGCCATAGGAGGAGGATGGGGAAACCGGAGGGAATCCCGATCACTTGAAACCCGAGACTGCCGAAAACTCCTGTTCCGACCATGCTTGCGATGACGATCGCCGTCGCGGTGAGAAGACCGACTTTGGAAGGAGACTTGGACATGGATCGGTAGAAGTGGGGGGCTCTCAGGTGAGGACCGGTTTTCGGCAGAGAAAGGTGACCAACTTCATTGGGTAATCGATATCTCGATTCTTGCAAGATACCGCGATGGGCGGAGTTACTTGCCTGGGAGTCGGGTTCGAAGCAAAGAGGAGACGGAACCTAACAGGGTACAGTCACCAACTTAACAGGGTCAGGTCCCGCATCGAGAGGCGAGTCGTTCTCACTTCTTGAAATACAGAGAGGAATCGACCGGCGGTTTTGGCTTCTCTGTCTTGGTTTCCTCCATAGGCTTTTCCGGTTTCGGATCGCTCGGCGGATCTGACTTCTCGGGTTGCGAAGCCGGCGGAGCAACTACTTTGGGTGGGAACACTTCTTCGTCGGTGAGTATCTGGATCTGATCGGGTGAAGTCAGTTTGATCTGCGGTTTTCCCTGGAAAAGGGATACTGTTCCGGTGACCGCAATACGATTTTCTTCATACTGATCAGCAGGTTCTCCATCCGGGAATTCGGTGAGATCACTTTTGAATGTGACTAGGTAAAAGGCGCTCTCGCCGAATCGAACGAAGTTGGTTCCTGACGGTGATTTTTCAGAACCTTCGACTCGGCCATAAACGGTAACTTTCTGCCCGTCCTTGGCTTCGATCGTCTTGGCATCTCCCGCCGCGATGTAGATCGCGACGTCTGCTCTGCAAGGGGTGAAAAAGGCAAGAAAGAGACACGGGAGTCCGCAGAGCTGGAAGAGTTTCATGGAGCTTCGTAGTCGGGATTGTGAATCGATTTCACAGTGCCATCTGCATAGACGACTGAAATCTGAAAAACATCGGACGGGGCAATTTCTTGAATCACGATCACGGTGTCGGCAATGGCTGGAAGAATAGGACGATCGTGGGGGACAATTTCGAATGCGACTCCTTTGCCTCCGACATAGACACTGCGGAGATTCTTTCGTAGTGCTGGTCCTGAGACATATTTCCCGGAAAGTTGATCCCATTCGGTCGGATAGCGATTGCGATTGGATCGGGCAAAAGACTCGCACGCGACGAAAAGTTGCGATGCCTGAGCTTGGCTTTCGATGCGCTGGATCTCCCCCTGTTCCGATTGCCACATCGAGAATACGGGAAACGAAGCGGAGATCATGATCGCGAGGAGAGGGAAGAAGATCATCGATAGGTAGCTGATTCCGATTCCGAAAGTAGAGAGGCTGCGACCTCGCGAGGTTCCGTCTTTGGTTTCTTCTCGGGCGAGGTGTCCACAGACGGCCCCGGCAGCGGAGAGAAAGACACCGATGACAAGCCAGAGTGTGGCGAATCCGATAACTCCGAGAATGGGACTCGCGATGGCATTGCGAGACCAGTGAGAGGTGTTGGGATTCTCTTGGGCAGCTGAAGGCATGAAATCGATAGAACCTGTATCACGAGGCCTCACTGGGGGAAACCTCAATCTCACTGCGAGGAGGGATTCTTGAAAAGAGAAATGCAAGGATGAGGAAGGAGATAAATGCCAGTCCGGCCCCGTAGAGCAGCCCACCTTTGAGCCCGAAGTTCATCACAATGAGTCCCGCAAACAAACCACCGAGGACACGGGCGATTCCGCCGATCACCATCGTAAAAACACCCTGAATCGAATTCCGGAATTCATCGGTTGCAAGTCGATTGAGGAACATGACGGGACCGATATATAGGGCGAGTATTTCAAGACCATGAAAGACCTGTACGAGAACGGCAACGAGAGGATCGGGAAATAAGGTAAGAAGAACCATGCGGAGTGACATGCAGAGCAGTCCGGCGACAAGGATTCCCTTGAGGTGCATTTTGCTCTGAAGCCAGGGCATCGCGAGAGTAAATCCAATTTCGAGGAGCACCCCGAGATTGATGATCAGTCCGATATTGCGTTTCGAAATGCCGACGACTTCATCGAGGTAGTTTCCGATGAATGCATAGTAGCACGACGCGGCCATGAAACCGAAAAAGAGCCCGATCGAGAGCCAGCGTGCGTTGGGAGAGAAGATGGCACGAAGAGCAGCGCTAGTTGGGAGTCGCTGGGTGGTAACGAGAGGGCGGTCGATCCGAGGGAGTGAAAAGCTGTTGGCGAGACTGAGAAGGCAGAAAAGCACGGCGCAGGGAAGAATCGCGCTGGCCGAGACTCCCTGAGAGAGCGGGTAGAAAAGCAATAGGCTCGGGAGAATAAATCCGACTGTTCCCCAAACTCTCACGCGTGGGTAGCTGGACGGTTCCTCGCCATTCTTTCGAAGCTGCTCGGAAAGGGAGAAAAAATACCCATCCTGCAGAGGCAGCATCGCGACGAAGGCGAGACCGTGAAAAACAAATAGAGTCAAGGTCAGCGCAATATTGTCGGAGAGATATATCAACGAGAGAACCGTCGCGCTGCAGGTGTAAGCCACCGCGAGAATGCGTCGGGCGTCGAGATTGCGGTCGGCGAGAAGAGTGATCAGGGCTGGCGAGCAGAGCATCGGGACACTCATGAGGGTCATTGCGAGCCCGATTTGAAGAAAGCTGAATCCTCCTTGTTCCTTGAGAAAGACCGTCATCAACGGCATGACGCTGCCGATCACCCCGTAGCTGAGGCAAAATTGGCGGCGAAGGGCATTCATAAAAATAGGGTGGAAAAGGGATGGGCAACCATTTGTACGGGTCAATCCTGAAAAGGCAATCGTTCGCCGCTCTACCTACCTACTCGACCTCGTATCCTTAATCGCGTGAGTGGAAAGACTGGGAATCAGTAAGATCGTATTTGAGATAGCATTCTATTATACGATGAAGTCATCTATTCACGATTTCGCTTCGGCATCCTCGAGATGGGATGACTTTCCTTCTCCGACTGGAGCCAAGACACTCCACTTGCTTGAGCTACTTTCCAGCCACCCGGAAGGATTGACCGCAGCGCAGATGGCGAGGACATCGGGACTGACCCAGAATCTTGTTTTTCGATTGCTGAAGACTCTCCTCGCGACCGGTTTCGCGGTGCAGCGTGATGACAGCCGGACCTACGTTCTTTCCCGGAAAATACTCGAGCTCTCCGCTCCTCAATCCGGAGATAAAAGCTTGGTCCTGAACGCTCACGAAGCGTTGCGCTGGCTCCGGGACGAGACCGGCGAGACCGTGCAGCTCGTGATCGAAGCCGAAGGTAAGTTGCTTGTGCTTGAGCAGTTTCGGGGAACGCAACCTCTCCAGGTCAACGGAGAGGTGGGAATGCGAGTGCCGCTCTATTCCTGTGCTCCAGGGAAAGCTATCCTCGCGGGCTGGAGCGAAAGTCGGCGAGAGGAGTGGTACCGAGGTCCAGGTAAGAAGCGACGTCGGTTCACCGATACGACTCTCCATCGGCGCGATGATCTGGAGCGTGAGATTATCCGAATTCGAGAAGATGGTTTTGCCGTAGATCGGGCGGAGGGAATCGAAGGAATTCACTGTGTCGCAGTTCTCATTACCGATTTTTATGGCCAGCCTCTTGGCGCCGTCACCGTCATGGCGCCGATCGCGCGGGTCGATGAATCTGATTTTGCTTCCCTTGCCCAACTCTGTCGGAAAGCGGTCCACCAGATCGAAGAAAGGCTGAGACAATGAAAGATACCATTCTTCCCATCCTCGTCGTTCTACTTCTCCTCGGATTCGAGAGGGCGACCGCAGCGCCGGATTCAGAGCAGATCGAGTTTTTCGAATCCCGGATTCGACCTCTCCTCGCTCAGGAGTGTTATGAGTGTCATTCCGAGGCAACAAAGGCAAAGGGAGGGCTGTTGCTCGACACCCGAGCAGGATGGCAAAAAGGTGGCGATTCGGGAGAGTCTGTCATTGTTCCCGGTGATCCGGCGTCCAGCCTGCTGCTGCAGAGTGTCAGGCATGAGGTCGAAGATCTGGAAATGCCCAAGGCGGGAGCTAAACTCGAAAAGGAAGCGATCACCGATTTTGAGAAGTGGATTGAAATGGGGGCGCCTGACCCCAGGGATGCACCGCCTTCACCGGGCCAATTGAGTCAGGATACGAATTGGGAAGCGATTCGAGAGAGGCGAAAGGGATGGTGGAGCTTTCAGCCCATTCAAAATCCAGATGTTCCTCGCACAGGTAAGGCTGCTCATCCGGTCGATGCTTTTGTTTGGCAGCGATTGTCCCAGGAGGGGTTGGAGCCTTCCTCTCGGGCGGAACCTCGCATCCTTCACCGCCGGATCGCCTACACGCTCACGGGACTTCCTCCGACGATCGAAGAGTCACGCCAGTTTCTGAAACAATGGGAGGCGGATCCGTCCACAGCACTGAGCCAACTCGTCGACGCTCAGATAGCGAGTTCTTCCTTCGGCGAGAAGTGGGCTCGGCATTGGATGGATTGGATTCGCTACGCCGACAGCCATGGTAGTGAAGGCGATCCGGCGATTCCCCATGCATGGCAGTATCGGGATTATCTGATCCGCGCCCTAAACTCCGATATCTCATACAAGCAGCTTACGGTCGAACATCTTGCCGGTGATCTTCTCACCGAGCCTCGCATCAATAAAGACCTGCAGATCAATGAAAGCGCGATCGGCCCGGCGCACCTTCGCATGGTCTTTCATGGATTTGCGCCGACTGATGCGCTTGATGAGCGAGTGCGGTTTACGGATGATCAGGTCAACACTGTGACCAAGGCATTCCTCGGCCTGACGGTGTCCTGCGCGCGTTGTCACGACCACAAATTTGATGCGATCAGTCAGGCTGATTTTTACGCGCTCTACGGAATCTTCACTGCTCCGCTGCCTGCGACTGTAGCGATCGATGCGCCCGGTGTATTAAATCGAAATCGAGATCGACTTGCGGAGTTGAAGAAAGGAATTCGAACAAGTCTCTCCCAGGATTGGCTCCGACAGATTTCGAAGAATGATGGCGAAGCGAAGTGGGATGAAAAGAAATCCGAGGAGAGTTCGATTCTTCAACTCATCGCCAAAATGAAATCAGCTGAGAACCCAGAGCAAGTCTGGCAATCAGCGGGTCAGGCTGTGAGAGCCGCTCGAAGCGCGAAGGAGGAATGGAAGAAAACTGAAGAAGTTCAACATCACTGGGACTTTGCGACGGCAAAAGATTCGGATCAGTGGACTCGAGAGGGGGAAGGTCTTGATCGTGACGATCCTTCTTCTGCTGGTTCGTTCACGATTTCCCCGGATGGAGATGTCGTCGGGCAAGTCCTTCCTGCCGGAATCTATTCTCATCTGATTTCGACACGGCATCGTGGTTTTCTGGCGACACCTTCGATCCATCTTGACGGTGAGTATGATCTCCATGTGCGAATGATAGGAGAAGGCGCCTCGGGGCGTTATGCGGTCCAGCACTATCCGAGAAAAGGAACGGTGTATCCGATCACTAACTTGGCGGAGGAAGAGTGGAAATGGACCCGATACACCCGCCTCGACTACTGGAACGGAGATCGCATTCATCTTGAGTTCGCGACGGCAGGCGAAGCCCCCATTCATGTATCCAATAAAGATCGCTCGTGGTTTGGTGTCCGGGAAGCCTGGTTGGTGAAGAAAGGGAGTCAGGCTCCGAGCTGGGGCGAAAAGGAAAGTCTCGAAGTTCTCTTCGGAGATTCTTTTGAAGCGAATGTGAAAAGCGTGAATGACGCGGAATCAAAAATCAGAGCTTCGCTTGTGCAGATCATTGAAAAGTGGGCTCGTTCCGACGCCGAGATGTCAGATGCAGAGGCCTTGTTTCTCAATGAGGCGCTGGATACTGGAATTCTTTCGCAGACCCCTGAGGGGTTGAGCGACTCGACGAGACAGTTGGTGGCCGAGTATCGTCGACTGGAGCAAGAGATTCCCACTCCGACTCGGGCTCCTGGACTGGTCGAGCACAGCCGTCATGAGCAGCCGCTTTATGATCGAGGAAATCACAAAAAGCCTCTCGAGATTGTTCCGGCTCGCTTTCTCGAAGCGATTGACCAAGCTCCCTACCAGACCGACCAGAGCGGTCGGCTGGAGCTGGCAGATGACTTGTTCCGTGATGACAACCCATTCACGGCTCGCGTGATTGTAAATCGTGTCTGGCACCACCTCTTCGGCAACGGCCTCGTTGCAACGATGGATAACTTCGGTCGATTAGGAGAGGAGCCTTCACATCCTGAGTTGCTCGATTTTCTCGCTACTCGTTTTCGTGCCGAGCACGATTGGTCTCTGAAGAAGCTGATTCGGGATCTAGTTCTAACTGAAACCTGGCTTCAGGCGAGCGCTCCATCCGAGAATGCGCTATCCCTCGATCCGCAGAATCGACTGCTATCTCATTTTTCGATGAGGCGACTGGAGGCGGAGTCGATTCGTGATTCGCTTCTTGCGATCACGGGGAGTCTCGATGAAAAGCGTTATGGCCCACCGGTGAATGGGAATACTCCACGGCGTTCGGTCTATCTCCAGGTAAAGCGGAATAACCTGGATCCTTTGCTGACGACCTTCGATTTTCCCGTGCCGGCAACCACTGTGGGAAAAAGAAGTCAGACCAATGTGCCAGCGCAGTCGCTCACTCTGCTCAACGACCAGTTTGTCATCGAGCAGGCCCGACGTTGGAGCCGACATCTTGATTCCGTCGTATCCAGGGAAGCGACGGCGGATGAAAAGATCACGGCCTATTTCGAAATGGGGTTGAACCGGATTCCTACTACAAGTGAGATCGCAGCAGCGAAGGGTTTTCTTTCCCAGATCGAGTCGGAGGCCGAGAAGCTGAAGTTGAAGAAGGGACGGATGAGTGAGGCGCTCAATTCCCTTCGCAAAGAACGAAGAGCGCTTCTCGATCCGGTTCGAGCTGCTCTGCAGGCAAAACTTTCGGATACAGATGCACCTTCAGAGCCTGCCCCTGAAATTGCACCTCCACTAGAGCACTGGGATTTTGCTGAAGGGGTTAAAGGAACAATCGGAAAGCTGAAGGGTTCGTTGAAAGGCAGTGCTCGCATCGAAGACGGAGCTCTTGTACTCGACGGTTCGGGTCTGTTCGCGACCGGCGCGATCCCAATCAGTTTGTCTGAGAAATCGTTGTATGTGAGGGTCCAGTTGGAGACGGATCAGCAGCGGGGCGGCGGGGTGATTACTCTTCAGGATCTTCAGGGAGGTGTTTTTGATAGCCTTGTCTTTGCAGAGCTTTCTCCGGGCAAGTGGCTTGCGGGGAGTAATAACCATCGGAGGTCCGACGCGTTTGATTGTCCAGTGGAGAAAGAGGCTGTTAGCCGGCCTGTTTCATTAGTACTGACGTATCAGTCTGACGGGACGATCCAGTGTTTTCGGGATGGTGAACACTGGGGTGATCCGATTCGAAAATCATCTTTGGTGGAGTATGGGGCTAACCAATCGCAAATTGTTCTCGGGATGCGGCATGGAGCTATCCCTCCCGGGAAGGACGCCAAAGTGGAGGGAGGCAATCGCATGTTCCGGGGCAGAGTCCTTGAAGCAAGTCTTTTTGACCGAGCACTCGCCCCTGGCGAAGTAAAATCTCTCTCGGGGAAGATTACGGGATTTGTTTCGGAGGAACAAGTCATTCAATCCCTGACCGAATCACAACGACAGGACAAGCAGCGACTTGACGAGGAGATTGAGTTCGCCGAAAACCGCCTCGAAACTTTTATGAAACAAAGTGGGGGAGGCTCATCTCCGCTTGGACCGTGGGGTGATCTTGCCCACGCGATATTTAATCTCAAAGAATGGATCTATCTGCGCTGAACCTATGAACCCTTTTCTTTCCCGACGTGAAATGTTGAGCCGGGTTTCCTCCGGTTTCGGAATGGTGGCTCTTTCCGGTCTTGCTGGCAAAAACCTGTCCGCAGCCGGAACGGCGAAAAAACTCGCTCAACCTGACTTTCGTCCCAAGGCCAAGCACGTGATTCTCTGTTACATGTCAGGCGGGGTTTCCCAGGTCGATACCTTTGACCCGAAACCGAAACTTCGCGATATGCATGGCCAGCCCATGCCTGTGAAGGTGGAGCGAACCCAGTTCAACAACAACGGCAACATCTTTGGAAGTCCCTGGGAATTTCAGAAAAGCGGGCAGTCCGGAATTCCGATTTCGGATCTGTTTCCCCATCTGAGAAAACACTGTGCCGACGATCTCACGATCATTCGTTCGATGACGAGTACGGTGAACGAACATGCCCAGGGGAATTTCTTCTTCCACACCGGATTTCCATTCATCGGGCACCCCAGCGCTGGAGCCTGGTGTAGTTACGGATTGGGAACTGAGAATCAAAACCTGCCCGCCTATGTCGTCCTGCGTAGTGGTTCTTCTGCCATTCCTCATGGTGGAGTGGGACAGTGGAGCAGTGGTTTTCTTCCAGCACAACACCAGGCGTCACTTCTTCAGGTAGACGCTGATGAGCCGGTTCGAAATGTGGTTCCGCGAGAGCAGGACTCGGTGCAGCAATCACGTCTCGATTTCATACGATCAATCGATCGAGAGTTCGCGTCAATGACACGAGGAGACGACGAAGTGGAAGCTGCGATTCGAAATTACGAAACCGCCTACCGCATGCAATCAGCGGTTCCCGAACTGTGCGACATATCTGGGGAACCAGAATCGATCAAACAGCTCTATGGATTTGAATCGAACAATCCGATGACGCGTGACTACGCGAAGCAGGCTCTCCTTGCGAGACGGCTTGTCGAACGAGGGGTTCGATTCATTGAGTTGACCTGTCTACCTCAAAAGCCGGGGGGAGGACAGGGCGCTAATCCATGGGATCAGCACGGAGGTATCGAGGTGGGGCATGGGAACATGGCTGAGCAGGTCGATCAACCGATCGCGGGGCTTCTCGCTGATCTCAAGCAGCGCGGATTGCTCGACGAAACCCTCGTCATCTTTGCCGGAGAATTTGGGAGAACTCCTTTCTCGCAGGGCTCCGATGGGCGAGATCATAATCCGTTTGGATTCAGCATGTGGCTGGCCGGTGGCGGAGCCAAGCCGGGTTCAATCTATGGCGCGACCGACGAATTCGGATATCACGTCGTCGATGGCCGAATGGATGTCTGGGATCTCTGGGCGACTGTGCTTCATCTTCTTGGAGTCGATCATGAAGATCAAACTTTCCGCCATGCCGGGCGGGATGTTCGACTCAGTGATGTCGAAGGTCATGTGATCCATGACCTGATCGCTTGAATTCTCCGGTGGCGGTCGAATCCGATTGATCTCGGGATGGTTTCCATGATAGAGCGAGTGGGCTCGGTATCTGTCTATATCGGGAATCCTTCGATCTACCATGAAACAATTCTTATTTCTCATCGTCTTTTCCGGCATTTCTTGCGCCGCCTTTTCGCAGTCTTCCCGCCCCAATATTCTCTGGATCACCGGGGAGAATTTCTCCAACGATCTGGCCTGCTACGGGCAGAAGAATGTGAATACTCCTCACCTCGACGCCCTCGCGGCCGAGGGGATTCGATACACGAACGCTTTCTCAACCTCTCCCGTCTGCGCACCGAGCCGCTCGTGTTTCATGCTGGGGATGTATCAGACTACAACAGATACGCATCACATGCGATCGCACCGGGATGATGACTTCAAACTTCCGCCTGGGATTCGTCCTTTGACTCATCGATTGAAGGATGTGGGCTATACGACTGCGAACATTACTCACATTGATGGTGAGGAAATGGGAACGGGAAAACTGGATCTAAATTTCGCCAATGAAGGCGAGCTCTACGACACGAAGACGTGGGAGGATCTCAAAGGAAAGGAGCCCTTTTTCGCTCATATCAATATGCCCGAGGCGGAATACGACATCTACGATCGGAAGTCGGCCGAGAAAGAACGAGTCGTCTGGGTTGGAGAGGAATGGCATCCGCAGGTCGCTACTGTGGACAACGTGACTCCTCCTCCGTTTTACCCGGATCATCCGATCGCTCGTCAGGAGTGGGCGCGATATTTGAATTCACTGGGTGGCGTCGATATCCGAGTGGGCAAAATTCTCGAACGTTTGAAGAAGGACGGCGTCGATGACAACACGATCGTGATCTTTTTCTCGGACAACGGCCGCCTCACCGCGCGTGGAATTCATTGGCCTTTCGATCAGGGATTGCGGGTGCCTCTCATCGTTCGTGATGCGAAGAACTTTCCAATTCTCACCGACTCAGAAAAGCCAGGGGTCGTCAGCGATCGAGTTGTCAGCTTGCTAGACTTGACCGCAACGACGATGTCCATAGCCGGGATTTCAAGACCGTTTGGCATGCAGAGCCGTGTCTTTCTTGGGGCAGCGGCCGATCCGGCTCGGACATACGCATTTGGTGCGCGAGATCGTATTGATGAGACGGTTGTGAGAATGCGGTCCGTTCACGACAAGCGGTTTCACTACATTCGGAACTTCACTCCAGGAGCCGGATTCGAAACGCTCAACCGCTACAAGGAAAAGTGTTTCCTTGTGAAGCCCCTGATGCGCGAGCTGAAGGCCAAAGGGAAGTTAACAGGGCCTGCTCTCGAACTCATGCAGCCGTTTCCCGATGAGATGCTTTTTGATATTCAGGAGGATCCCCACGAAATCAACAACCTCGCCGAGTCGACCGACCCGGTCCACCAGGACGCGTTGAAGCGTCTTCGGTCGGCACTCGATACCTGGATGGTAGATACCGGTGATCGAGGTCACATTCCGGAGCCGGATGAGGTGCTCGCTCCATTTCTACTGGAAATGCACGATTGGTTTGGAACTCCAGATTGGGCTGAGGCTCCGAAGTAGAGATTTCCCTTTTTTCCTCCATGCAGACTCGTCAGTTCTCGCGTTCGTTTTTCTCGGCCTTGTTGGTGGCCGGTTTCATCTCGCTTTCTCTCGCTCCTCTGGATGGTTCCGAAGAGCTGACTGCTGACCTGTTGGTTGTTGGGGGAACCGAATCGGGTTGCGCCGCTGCGGTGCAGGCAGCTCGCATGGGTGTGAAGAAAGTGATTCTAGTGAACGACATCGAGTGGCTTGGCGGGCAGTTCAGTGCCGAGGCGGTGGGCGCCATCGATGAGAATCGAGCGCACGGATACGATGGTTCGGTCCCCATTCCTCGATCCGGTATTTTTCGAGAAGTGATCGATGCGATTGAGGATGAGAATGCGGAACGCTACGGAGGAATCCGGCGACCGGGAAATACCCGGGTGATTACGACGAGTCGCCCGGTTGTGTCCGAGAAGGTGTTTCGTGATCTGCTTGCTCCCTACGAGGTGAAAGGAGCGATCATACGGCGATCGAACTTTCGTGTGGAGAAAGTTCTGATGGAGAGCGGTCGGGTGGTTGGAGTGCGCTTTCTTCACTCAGATTCCGATCAGGTGCTGACAGTGCGAGCTCCGTTGACGATTGACGCGAGCGATTGGGGGGATGTGATCCAAGAGTCAGGTGCGGCCTGGGATGTGGGGATCGATGCCCGTTCTGAGTTTGGCGAGCCCAGTGCTCCCGAGTCGGGTGAGCCAACGACAGATTTGAACCCGATCACGTGGTGTCTCATTCTCGAGGAAAAACCAGAGCCAACCCTGTTTCCAGAACCAGACGGGTATGACCCGCGCTACTTCAGTAGGAAGTGGGGATGGATGAATGAAGAGTTCGCCTATTCGACGCGGCGCCTCGTCGATGGAAACGGGTTCGCTGAGATTCAACATCCCGACATCGTTCTGATCAACTCTCCTCCGATCGACTATCCGCTCGATGTCTATCCAGTTTCTGTTGCGACAGCTTTGGAAGCCACCGAGACGGGAGCTTCGGAAAAGAGTCTCGTCGCGATGACGCCAGCGCAGCGGGAGATCGTTTTTGCGGACGCAAGACAGCATTCTCTGAAGTACTTTTTCCATCTCCGGAAGCGCTTTCTCAAGTTCCGGCGAATGGCTCTCAGTGAGGAATTCGGGACAGAGGACAGGCTGCCTCCGAAACCCTACATTCGTGAAAGCCTTCGCCTGAAGGCTATGCATGTTCTCAAAGAACACGAGGTCATCGGATTTGAGGCGCGCTCTGACTATGCTTCGAGAATGTTTCCTGACGCGGTGTTTTCGTGGCAGTTTGAATTGGATTTTCATCCGACGAAACGGGCATGGACAACCGATGAGGGTGCGGAGGGTCCCTGGGAGGCTGACTTTCGCGGGAATCGGAGATTTGGTCGTTCGGGAACCGGGAGATGTGTTTTCCCTCTTCGCTCTCTCGTCCCCGAGTCAGTTGATGGTCTGCTCGGGGCCCAGAAGAATCTCGGCTATTCCAGTATCGTTTCTTCGTCCTGCCGTCTCCATGATCAATCAATCCATGCCGGACAGGCCGCAGGGGCGGTTGCAGCGATTGCGATTCAGAGGGGGGAATCACCCAGAGTCATGTGGAATAATCCCCCGGCCATGGCTGCGATCTGGTCAGGGTTGCTGAATTCCGAGCAGGGTGCGCCCCTTGCGATATGGCCTTTCGC
Organism: Verrucomicrobiales bacterium; assembly: GCA_965657775.1. Lineage (GTDB taxonomy): Bacteria > Verrucomicrobiota > Verrucomicrobiia > Verrucomicrobiales > DEV007 > Arctic95D-9. The sequence goes on along the minus strand of CBFHPY010000001.1, from coordinate 924,245 downwards.
CGATCTGGATCCCTATGACAAGGGTTTCACAGCCGTTCAACAATTAGCATTAAGACGGGTCTTCAACCTTCAAGCAACTGACACGAGATTTGAACCCGACGAGATCGCGACGCCTGACTGGATCGAGAGCGTGGTATCCAGCATCGAGGAGCAGGGCTATGAGGCGCCTCAGGTGAGTTTGGAAAATCCAACGAGGAGAACGGTGGCGATCGAGTTGTGGAACGGTCTCGCTGCCCAATCGATTCCGGAAACGCTCTTTTCCCGCTCGTGGGCTTGGAAGAAAAATCCTGATCGAGATGGAATTCCGGGTCAGGAGGACTCGTTTGTAGAGGAAACGATCGCGATTGATTTTACCGGCAAGGGCACGCCTCAGGTGGACGGATATCGACGAGATGAGGGAGCACTATTCAAGGAGTCCGAGGGAATGGGTTGGGCCCGTGACCTGCAAAAGCAGACTCGGACACGGGATATCGATCCAGGTTCTCCTCGCGATTCATTTGTCTTCACTCGGGCGGAAGACGTCTGGGAGCTGGTCTTACCCGATGGCCTTTGGGAGGTGACGGCCTGTATCGGAGACATCGGGCATGAGCAGCCCGGTCAGCATCTCGAAATCGAAGGGGATCGCTGGGCAGCAGATCTCGGAACTTCAGCAGGAAGTTTTCACGAAATGAACGGGAACGTCAAAGTCACCGACGGACGACTGACTCTACGACTGGGTGTTGAATCAGGAGGGAGCAACACCTGTCTGAACTGGATCGTCGTTCGACCGGCGACTAAGAAGTAAATTACTTTTTCTGTCCCGCTCCTTTTTCGTCGAGGCCACCGTCCATCTTGGAAGCGTTGGCTCCTTTTGGAGCTTGTGGCCACGGAGTCTCTCCCGGACCCCACTCAGTCGGTTGGGTAGCACGGACCGCGTCCACTTTCTCCTTCAGCCAACTTGGAATGTTCTCACTCTCTTCGAGGCCATAGACATAGGGAAGGGGCTCTTCCATGATGAGAGGCTTGTCTCCCAGCGGAGGGCGCGAGTCTGCAGCGGCTTTGAGTTTGGCAGAAAGATCGGCAACGATTTTCGGATGGGCTTTCGCAATATCGGTCGCCTCAGCGGGATCGTTGGCGATATTGAAGAGCATGTCTCCCATGAGTTTAAAGTCGCCTTTTCGAATCGTAGGAAGACGGACGCTTCCTTCGACATCGAAGATGATCTCGTCGCGGGGACTGGGCTTCTCTCCGAAAAGAGTGGCTGTCAGATCAAAGGAATCGACCGCGGTCTTTTCCTTTTGAGGAGCACCAGCAACGGCGAGGAAAGTGGCGAACCAGTCTCCTACAAAAACCATTTCATCACTGACCGATCCGGGGTCGGTTCGGCCGGGCCAGCGAATAAGGCAGGGAGTGCGGACTCCTCCTTCGAAGGTTGTGTTCTTGGTTCCACGATAGGGATGGCTCATTTCTTCGAGAACCGGACCATTGTCGTTGGCAAAAATGAAGAGGGTGTTGTCCTTGATACCCGCCTCTTCGACCGCACCGAGAATCTTCCCGACACCATCGTCCAGGTTCTTCAACATCGCGTCCCGAATTGCTAGAGGATCATTGGCATCACCTTCGAATCCGGGAGGAGGGTTCAGAGGTCCATGAACGGCGTTGAAGGCGACGTAGAGAAAGAGCGGATTCTTGGGCGCCTGTGTTGTGATGACTCGGGCCGCTTCTTCAGCGATGAGGTCGGTGACATAGCCTTCTTCGTCGACGGGCTTTTGATTTCGGTGCCAGTCATATACAGCGAACCGGGCCGGAGCGTTGTGAACGATCGTCTTGGAGTAGTAATCGATCCCCCAGGCATAGTGACCGTATTGATGCATGAACCCTTGTCCCATCGGAAGATGCTCGGGAAGCCATTCGCCACCGTGCCACTTTCCAGTCAAGGCGGTGAAGTAGCCTGCCTCTTTGAGCTCCTCGGCAATGGTCACCTCAGAAGAATCGAGAGCATGGATGCGGCGGGTATCTTCGCCCTTGCTATTCTTGGCGAGAGTCAGACCGAGCTTGGCGAGATAGCTGGGCTTTCCAAAGTCTTCGGATCTCCAGTCCATCCAATTTCGGAAGGAGTATTTTCCGGTCAGGAAGGCACCGCGAGTGGGCGCGCAGACTGAGTGAGTGTAGTGGGAATTTAATCGCAGGCTTTCCGTGGCGAGCTGATCGAGATTCGGAGTGAGCTCCTTTTTGCCGCCATGAAAACCAGGCTGAGCCCAACCCATATCGTCACTTAGGACAAATATGATGTGGGGTCGTGACCCCGTGACATCTGCGGCATTGGCGAGGTCTCCGAAGAAGAGGAATGGGAGCAAAAAAAGAGTTCTGAATTTCTTCATGCCAAAAAGATGAACCAGAAGACTGATTCTGTCTTGTTTCAAACAGACAATTTTTGGTAAAAATCAGACATTAGTGATTTTCGGACTGCTACCTCGAAGGTAGCGAAATCCATCGAAGAGAATCGCGAAAGGGAGCACAAAGGTGATGCCGTAAAAGAGGATAAAGAAGAGCGAGGCGAGAGGACCTGGAGGAAAATCATAGGTCAGGGCAAATTTGATGGCCGAAGTAAAGTATTCATCAATCCCCCGGAGGATCAGACCGAATGTCAGGGAGATGAGTGCCAGTCGAAGATGGTGATTTAGAATGAGGCTTGCGAGAAAGAAAAATAGAACGCCAGCGATCCGCGCGATTCCCAACGGGATCATCCATTCGAATTTCGGGGTCGCTGGGTTTAATCCTCGTCCCGGGGCATAGAGAATTGCGAGAGCTAGCAGGGGCAAAGTTGTCGCCAGAAGTGTGTAACGCATCCAACTCGAAACGGGCGGTTTGACCGTCGAAGGAGTGTTGTCATCGCTCATCCGTCGACCAGCCCCATTTCCTTGAGCTTGCGTTGCATCGTGCGTCGTGAGATGCCGAGGAGGCGAGCTGCTTCCGTGCGATTTTCACCGGTTCGGTCGAGAGCGATTCGGATCATCCGTTCCTCCATTGAGGCAATGTTGAGATCCTCATCGGACGTCACCGCGAGCGCCTGGCCAGTTTGTTCGGAAGCGTCACCGGTGCCGCCGTTAGGTTGTGGTCGGAAGGCAGCATGAGAGTGGTCCTTGAGGAAAAGAGGAAGATGCCGAACGCCGATCTTAGTAGCATTCGACATGACGACACCGTGTTCGATCGCGGTGCGAAGCTCGCGAACATTTCCGGGCCAGTCATAGTCGAGAAGCAGTTGGAGGGCTTCCCCGGTCAACTCCATGAGCGGCTTGTTGTTCTCTTCGGTGAACTCCTTGAGAAAGGCTTCGACGAGGAGCACGATGTCTTCCTTCCTTGAGCGAAGAGGGGGCATTTCGATCGAGATCACGTTGATGCGAAAGAAGAGGTCGTCCCGGAAGGTTCCCTCTTTGACCATTTCACTGAGGTCCTTGTTCGTCGCCGCGACTACCCTGACATCGACCAAAATTGGTTTGTTCGAGCCGAGGCGTTCAATGGTCCTCTCACCGATCGCTCGGAGGAGCTTGACCTGCGTGTTCAGATCGATCTCTCCAATCTCGTCGAGAAAGAGTGTGCCTCCGGCAGCCTCTTCGAATCGTCCGACTCGCCTTTCCGTCGCGCCGGTGAAGGCACCGCGTTCATGTCCGAAGAGTTCGCTCTCGAGAAGTTGTTCATTGAGGGCGGCGCAATGAACCGTAACGAGTTTGGACTTGGGGCGGCCTGAAAGGTGATGGATCGCCCGTCCGACGAGTTCTTTACCCGTTCCGCTTTCCCCTTCAATGAGGACAGTTGCCCGTGAGGGAGCAACTTGCTGAATCGTGTCGAAGACGGGTTGCATCACAGTCGAGTGACCGATGATGTTTTCCAATCCGTATCGCTCGGTGACCTGGGCTTTGAGAGAAACGTTCTCTGCTTCTACCTGACGACTGCGGATCGCTCGCTTGATCACGATCTCGAGTTCGTCGATGTTCAACGGCTTGCTGACGTAGTCGTAGGCCCCCTTCTTCATCGCTTCGACAGCTACGTCGACCGACCCGTAGGCCGTCATCAGAATGCAGACGGGAGGCTTCGTCTTGGCGAGGGCGCGTGTGATAAGCTCCATGCCGTTCTCTCCGCCGAGACGAAGATCGGTCAGCATCACATCGACGGATTCGCTTTTGAGAACTTCCTCGGCTTCCGCCATGTTGGCGGCCACATAGACATCGAAATCTTCTTCGAGAGAAAGGCGAAGACCATCCCTGGTGTTCTTTTCATCATCGACGACGAGGACGGTGTGTTCGGTGAATTCCATGAGGCGAGTCTTAAATGACGATGTCGAGATCGATGATGGGACTGTCAGATTCCGATTTGGCGGGGAGAAATCGCATCAGTTTTTCGACTCGAGGGAGGAAGACGGTGACTTCGGTTCCTTCTCCTTCTTCACTTCGAAATTGGAGCTCGCCAGCGTGCTCGTTGATGATACGGCGGACGATCATGAGTCCGAGACCAGAGCCCGCCTTCTTGGTCGTGTAATAGGGCTCAAAGACCCGACTGACTTGGTCGGCGGGGATGCCAGGACCGTCGTCTCGAAATGTGATCGAGACAGAATCGTCGTTGAAGCCGGTTTGAATTGTCAGTTCCCCGTCCGAGCCAATGGCCTGACTGCTGTTGCGAATGAGATTGTAGAAAACCTGTTTCAGCTGGTCGTGGTCGACCTGGACGAGTGGCAGCTCTCCCGTGAAGTCGAGAGTGACAGCGATGCGACGATCAGCGACCTCGGCGCCAATGAAGTTGATTGCTTCCTGAATTAATTCGTTGAGATCCGTTGCCTCCAGTTGTGGCTGGCCGGGACGAACTGCAGAGAGAAACTCTTCAACAATAAAGTCGAGACGCTTGATCTCGTTGCGCGTGATTTCGAGAGACTCGAGGAGCTCGGATGCCAGCTCTGGTTCGGCCCTCTTTTTCACTTTTCTCTCAATGACCTGGAGGTGGATGTTGAGGGAGTTTAAAGGATTGCCGATTTCGTGAGCCACTCCGGCAGCGAGGCTTTGTACGGCCTGTATTTTTTCCGATTCGATCTTTCGAATCTGTCGTTCCCTAGTCCGGGTGTTGTCTCGAAGAATGATTACATAGCCAACGAGATCTTCGTTGTCTTCCTCATCCGCGTCCTGATTTGCGAGGGGAGAAATATAGAAGTTCAGCAATCTCACCTCAGGATAGCGAACGATGAGGTCGCGGTTGATGACGCCGCGTGATTCAATGACTTCCTCCCATGCGATGCCGGGGAAAAGTTCAGAAACCGATTCTCCGGATGCCGTATTGGGATCCAGACCGAAGAAATCACACGCTGTGTGATTGATGTAGTGAATCTTTCCTCGAGCGCCTGTGACGATGATTCCTTCTCGGAGCACATCAAAGACCCTTTCGAGAAAGCCTTTCTCCTGCACCGCCTTCAGGACGAGACTCTGAATTTCTTCCGGCTCGAGTTTGTCGAGTCGATCGATGAGTCTGTCGATTACGCTGGATTTCATAAACTGACTTTGAGATCCTGAGGGACAATGATGGAGAGACAAAACGACACCAAGAGCGACATCGTCCTCGTGCTCACGACTTTTGCAGACGAGGACAAAGCGCGTCACATTGGCACACGAATCGTCGAGTTGCAACTGGCGGCCTGTATCAACATCATTCCTGGTCTCGAGTCGATCTACCAGTGGAAAGGGGATCTGGAGGTCGAGGGGGAATGCCTTTGTTTACTGAAGACAATGCGAGCGAAACTGGAAGCCCTCGAGGAGTGGATCCAGGAGAATCATCCCTACGGGGAGCCCGAGTTTATGGTGATTTCAGCGGAGGCGGGATCGAAAGGGTATCTCGACTGGGTTCGGCGACAGTTGGTCGGTGGGTGAACGACCAGCCCTCTTGTGCTTTTTTGGTCGCAGTATTTGAAAGAAGTTGAGGTCGGCGAGGTATCAATATTGACCGCCGCTATTTCTCCAGTCCACGATGTGTTTGATCCTACGACTTGCTGCTCCGCTTGGGCTTGTTTGCGGCTTGATGTCGAATTCCTGCAGTTTACTCGGTCCGTTGGAGTCGATTGAGAATGCTTCGATACAGGTGGTCGACCGGTTTGATGCGCCGCAGGCTGGCGCTGAAGTTCGGGTCACTCGGGAGAAAAAGCATCGCCGCCCCATGCAGATTCCCTGCGACGAAATCGCCTCTGCGACCACGGATACCCGTGGTTTGGTGACCTTCGAAAACCTCACCGAGAAAGATCTCGCTTCCGCCTCAACTCGAGATGGAAGGTTCTACGGGAGTCTTGTCCTGATTCCTGAATCGAAGTCTTCTACCCTGAAGCTAAACAGGCATTCCGGGTTCAGCGTGAGCCATACGGGTCTCTCCGACGACTCCATCTACGATGTGGGATCGGATGCTCTTCAGGCGATCCTGGATTACTATGTAGAGACACGGTCTCGAGCGTTTCTTTCTCTCGATGGCTATGTTGCGAGCCAGGTTTTGTCTGAGGAGCAGGCCGCTGGGCTTTTTGCATTGCGGCGATACATGTTGAAGCACGGGGAAACGAAGATCAATTTCTACTGGTCATACTACCGGCTCGTGCTCGAGCGGAGGGACACACCATTGCGTTGGGAAGCGAGCGATGATCCTCTGCATCGGATGATTCACACTCCGGTGGTAAGTCCTTAGACGAGTGGAGGGCTGGCGCTTCCTCGACAGAGAATTTGGAGGATCACAACCCCAGAATCTGGCTCAGCCATTCTCCCAGTTTGTCATCAAAATCAGGAGGCGTGGTGTGTTCTTCCATTCCAGGGTATTCTTTGTGGGTGGAATTGGCTCCCAGCTCGACGAATGCATCGTGATACTTCTGATTGAGCCTGACATTTCCGTAAGCTTCCTCCGCCCCGACAAAACAGTAGAAGCGTTGCTCGGAATTTCCGGGGAGGGTTGTATCTGGCTTTTCGGGTTGGGTTCGATGACCACCCGCGGAAAATAGAATCGCTCCGGCATACTTTGAAGGATCGTTCATCGCGACATCTCCGGCGGCCTTGGCACCCTGCGAGAATCCGAAGAGCGCGACGTCGGGCCAGCGCAGGCTGACCGTGTCCTGATTTACCTCAAGAACATCGAGGAGATAGGCTGAGTCCGTGAAAAGATCTTCCGTCCATTGGTAGCTCCCTTCTTCCAGCTTTTCGGGAGCGCTGATGCCGATAAAAGCGATCCCAAGATCATTGGATCGCTCCTGGTAATCCTCCTCGAAGATACTGATCTCACTGGGATTCCATCCGTAGCCGTGGAGCCAGATCGCGCCGGGGAGAGGAACTGTGGGATCATGACCTTCCGGAAGGATGGCGTAGAATTCTGCCTCGGCAGGCGCCACCGTTTCCACGACTTCATCAGAAGCGGATACAGCAAAATCGTCGAAGTCGGTTTCGGTGTCTGATGCGATGGCCCAGGCAAAAAAGGCAACAACGATCAGCCCGATTACCGTTCCGATGTATCCGGTCACGAGAGCGGTGATGGCCATTCCGCGTCCCGCGATAAGCGGTGACGCGTCGATCTTCCGGAGCGCGATATGCCCACAAATCACGGCGGTGATCGAAAAGGGCAAAAAGCCAGGGAGGGTGATCAGGGAAAGTATTCCGAAAATCATGCCGGTCACCGCGGCACCACTGGTCGACACCGCGGGTTGGTGGCGGGGAACGTTCTGCGCGGGAAATTGAGGTGGAGTTGGCATCTGGCCAATTTTTGCAATAGATCGGATCGAGGCAATCAAAAATCTCGGATGGTTGAAAAGGTGACCGGAAAACAGGGGGCGCCGACCGACAGGGACGGCTGGGGACGCGGCGATCCGTTCGCAAACCGGGTGGACAAAGCGCGTTCCTGAGGCATAAGTCTCCTCTTTCGAACACGTCATCCAGACTTTTGAGCCTGATTGTACAGAAATACGGAGGAACTTCGGTGGGAACGCCGGAGCGGATTCTCAACGTTGCCAAACGCATTCTTGAAACCAAGAAAGCAGGAAACCGCGTTGTTGCGGTGGTGTCGGCGATGTCCGGGGTGACTAATCGGCTTATCGAACTGGCCGATCAGGTCACAGGCGATTCGGAGCCGAGCGAGCGCGAGATGGATGTGCTTCTTGCGACGGGCGAGCAGACTACGATTGCGCTCACTGCGATGGCCTTGAATTCGATGGGAGAGAAAGCCGTATCCCTCACTGGAGCCCAGGCCGGTATCGAAACGGACGGAGTTCACACCAAAGCTCGTATCTCAAACATTTCTCCCGCCGGCGTTCACGAGCTGCTCGATTCCGGCAGCATCGTCATTCTTGCTGGCTTCCAGGGCAAAACACCGGACGGAAAAATCACGACTCTGGGTCGGGGCGGTTCCGATCTTACGGCGATTGCGATGGCGGCGGCGATTGACGCTGACCTTTGCCAGATCTTTACGGACGTCGATGGAGTCTACACCTGCGACCCCCGAGTGGTTCCAGAAGCTCGCAAGATCGACGAAATCAGCTACGATGAGATGCTGGAAATGGCCAGCTCAGGGACCAAGGTAATGCAGTCCCGATCGGTCGAGTTTGCCAAGAAATTTGGAGTCCCATTTGAGGTGCGTAGTAGTTTGAACAATAATCCCGGAACTTTAGTTCGAGAAGAAACCATGAGCATGGAATCCGTCGTCATTCGCGGTGTCAGTCTGGAGCGAGCCCAGGCGAAAGTCACCATTTCGGGAGTCAATGATTTGCCGGGAACAGCAGGTCGAATTTTCGGAGCGGTCTCTGATGCCAATCTTCTCGTCGATATGATCGTTCAGAATGTGTCGAAAACCGGGACGACCGATATTTCCTTCACCGTTCATCGGGATGAAGTGGCGAGAGCTGAGAAAGCTCTCGAAGCTGTTCTCCCGGACTTGGGTGATGGCATCAAAGTCGAAGCGGAAGATGGTATTGCCAAACTCAGTGTCGTCGGAATCGGAATGCGTTCCCATTCGGGAGTAGCGGCCGAAATGTTCCAGGCGCTTTCAGTCGCTGGCATCAATATCGAAATGATTTCAACCTCCGAAATCAAGATTACAGTTACCGTTGCCGAAGAGCAGATCGACGACGCTGCCAAGGTCATGCATGAGGCCTTCGGGCTTGCGGGCTGATTCTGTTCAGCTCCTTTTTCCGTGGGTGAGAGTTCACGATCACGCTCTTGTCAGGGATAGTTGGAAATGCGATGAATTTCACATGCCCCGACTCCTACTGATCTTCTTTTTCGTTGCCTCGGCAAGTATCGCTTCCGCGGTCGATCGACCGAATATTCTCTGGTTATCGGCCGAAGATATCAGCGCTCATATCGGCTGCTTTGGCGACGAGTATGCAATCACTCCCAATCTTGATGCTCTGGCTGAAAAGGCGACTCGCTACTCTCATGTCTACACCACTGCGGGTGTTTGTGCGCCATGTCGCTCCGGAATTATCACCGGAATGTATCAGAATTCGATCGGGACGCACCACATGCGATGTAATGCCAAGTTGCCCGAGTGGCTCAAGCCATTTCCCTTGTATCTTCGGGAGGCGGGATACTACTGCTCAAACAACTCGAAGACCGACTACCAGTTTTCCAAACCGTCCAAGAGCGATATCTGGGATGCCTGCTCTTCGAAGGCTCATTGGCGGAATCGCGAAAAGGGCCAGCCGTTCTTCGCGGTCTTCAACTACGGGGGGTGTCACGAAAGTGGGATTGCAGGGAAATCGAAATACGAAGATGTAACCGCAGACCTTTCGCCGGAGCAGCGGCAGGATCCGAATGCCTTTAAAAATCTCCCTCCCTATTATCCTGACACACCTATTGTTCGCGAAGACTGGAAGCGGAATTATGAGTTGATCACCGCGATGGATGCCTGGGCGGGGAAACTCATCGAGGAGGTCAAGGAGGCGGGAGAATGGGAGAATACGATTGTCATGTTCTGGTCCGATCACGGAGTGGGACTTCCCCGTGCAAAGCGTTGGCTTTACGAGTCGGGCACCCACGTTCCTGCCATTCTCTCTTTGCCCGAAAAATTCTCCGATTTTCGGACATCGGCGCCCGGAGAGATAGATGATCGGCTCATCAACTCGGTCGATTTTGCGCCAACGATGCTCACCCTCGCCGGGCTGACTCCTCCTGATTCCATGCACGGGAAAAGCTTTCTCGGAGAGGCTTCGGAGCGCGAGTATGTTTTCGGCGCGCGTGACAGGATGGATGAGCGATATGACATCATTCGCGCGGTGCGAGACAAGCGATTTCGGTTCGTTCGGAATTTTGAACCTCTCAAACCCTACTACCAGTATATGAACACTCCTGAAAAGGGGGCGACGATGAAAGAAATCCGGCGTGCGGAAGAGCGTGGTGAGTTGACTGAAGTGCTGGCGCTTTTTTCTGCGGGATCCAAACCGACCGAAGAATTGTATGATCTCGAAAATGATCCCCACGAGATCAATAATCTTGCGGCTGATCCTGCGCACCAGGATAAGTTGAACGAGTTGAGGAGTGCCCTTTTTGCCTGGCAGTTGGAGGTGGGCGATCTGGGATTGATCCCGGAATCAGAAATTGAAAGAGTCAAGGCGGACGCTGGCTCCGATTATGCGATTCTACGTCAGGAGGAAGATCCCGCCGCCTATATCAAGAGACTGACTGCGGCTGCGAATGCGGCTTCAACGGGCCCTGACTTTGAGAGCTTGCGGGAATACGCAGTGGATGATGATTCATCGGTACGCTACTGGGCCGCCACGGGTATGGGGAATTTCTCGAAACAGGGTGGTAAATCGGAAAGCAATCTTCAGGCGATGACGGAGGCGATCAAGGATTCATCTCCCGCTGTGCGAGTTGCCGCCGCAAGAGCTCTTTGCCGAATGGGAAAAGCAGAGGCGGGGTTGCCGGTGTTGACCGATGTATTGTCAGGCGAGAATCAGTGGGCTCGTCTCGAGGCAGCGATCGTTCTGGATGAATTGGACGAGACGGCTCGACCCGCGCTCAATGACCTTCAGGCCGCGCTTCATAAGCAGCCCAATAAATACATAGTACGAGTCGCGAACAAGGCAGTCAACGATCTGCTCGGATCGAGTAACCAGGTTCCATGATGGTGGAAGGCCTTTCATTTGATGCCGTGCTTCTAGCGGGTGGAAGATCAACGCGATTTGGTTCGGACAAAGCTTTTCTCGATTGGCGAGGAGAGCCTCTTTTTCAGAGACAACTCAAGAGCCTGCGACAGCTCAGTCCGAAATGTCTCTGGCTTTCCTGCAATCGGGATCAGGTTTTTAAAAACCTTCCTGCCGATGTGGAAACAATAGAGGACGAAGATCGTGATCTGGGTCCGGCGGGGGGATTGCGCACAGTCTTTCGAAAGAGCTCTGCTGACTGGATCCTCGTTCTCGGAGTAGATCTTCCGCTCATGGAAGGAGCCTTTCTGGAGAGTTTGATTCATCCGGATAAAGGAGTCGTCCCTCGGACGAAATTCTGGGAACCGTTGTCTGCTTGGTATCCCCGAGTTGCGATGCTGGAACTGCTCGATGCGGCCGTCGAGAAACGAGAGTTGAAGATGCAGCGATTACTGGATGCTGCGGCAGAGGCGGGATTGATTCAGTCGCGAACTGTTTCCGACGCGGAATCTCTACTGTTTACCAATTTGAACTCGGCTCAGGATATTCCGGCTTTGAACGCGGATCGATTCGATGAAGAGATTACGCTGCATCGCTATCGCGTGGGAGAGAATCTCCGCGAAGATGTTGATTATGTGGCAGCGGAGGACCCTCTCGAATTGCGTGTGAATGGCCGCAATGTTTCCGTCATGATGCGAACTCCCGGGCATGACGAGGAACTCGCGATTGGGTTTCTCGTGACCGAGGGTGTTATCGAGAATGTCGACGAGATTGAGTCGATCGGGCATCTTTCTGATCTCGATCGGGAGAGCTTGGGGAATACTTTGGAAGTCATTCTCAAGACCGAACCTGATCTGGAGAGTCTGACGAGGCATGTTTTTACCTCGAGCAGCTGTGGGGTCTGTGGAAAGACGACGATTGATTCCGTCTTTCAGCAGTTCTCCCCAATTGAGCCGGTCGCTCCTTTTTCTGGCGAGCTCCTTCTCGCGATTCCAGATCAACTTCGCGAGGCTCAGTCGACTTTTGATCGCACTGGTGGACTCCACGCCTCGGCGCTGTTTTCCCGTGATGGAAAACTTCAGATTCTGCGAGAAGATGTGGGACGTCACAATGCTCTCGATAAGGTGATCGGTGCTGGCTTGCGCGACGGATTGCCTTTTCGCGAAATGGTCCTCCTTGTCAGTGGTCGGATCTCTTTTGAGCTCATGCAGAAATCGCTCGCAGTGGGTATTCCACTGGTCGCTGGGATTTCAGCTCCCAGCAGCCTTGCTGTGAATCTTGCGAAAGAGAGCGGGCAAACCCTGGTGGGATTTCTTCGAGGAAAAGGATTTAATCTCTACTCCGGTTTGATCGAGTAGAATTCGCTCTGAAGAGCGAATGAATTACTCCGCTTCAATGTCTCTCTGTTCGGCGAGCGCCGTTTTCGCGGAGCGAGTGATCAGGACTGTCACAAGAACGGTCGCGAGAAGAGTGATGATAGAGAGAGCGATCTTTCCGATGCTAGCGCCATTGCCCTCTGCCGCCAGCTCTCCGAGTGAGCCGAAGTAGACATACATGAATGTGCCGGGGAACATTCCGACAAGGGAAGCGAGGGCAAAGTGAATCCATTTCACTCGAGTGAGGCCGTAGGCGTAGTTGAGAAGGACGAACGGGAAGGCCGGAGAAAGGCGCGTCAGACCGACGATTTTCCACCCGTCAGCACCGACAGCTTTATCAATCGCGGCGAACTTTGTATTTCCTTCAATCTTTCGGGCGACTGCATCGCGGGCAAAATGGCGACCAATCAGAAATGCTATGTTAGCTCCGATGTTGGATGCAATGACAACCCAGAGCATTCCCCAACCTAGGCCAAAAAGAAGACCCGAGAGTGGAGTCATCGCGGCACCCGGAAGCAGAAAGACCGTTGCGAGAATGTAGATGATGATGAAGGCGACCGGGCCCCAGAAGCCGAGGGAATCGATCCATTCCTGAAGCAGCTTCAACCACTCCTGAACTGGCAGAAATTGAAATGCGGCGAAAATTCCAATGATGATCGCGATCCAGAGGATCCATCGCTTTCGAGAAGGGGCTTCTGCAGCCGAAGGGGAGTCACTCATGAATCTGGGCGCGACAAAGGAAGAACGAGATTACTGCTTGTTGAGATCCCAGTCGTAGTCAGTGAATTGGATTTTCTTCCCGGCTGCACTGCCTTTCATGTAGGGATCCCCCAATCTTTTTGATCGATGAAACGGGGTAGCTGTCGAGAATCAGCTGCAAGGTCTCAGCGTTGTAGACGTTGATGAGAAAGGCGAGTTGTTCGGCTTCCGGCCAGGAAGCAAAAGCACTGGAGTCGACCGCTCCTGTTTCCGCCAGACACGAGCCGAGGGAAGCGCGCGACTTCTTTAAGCTCGCGCAGTCGACCATGCCTTTCGAGTCTACGTGCGCGGAAAGTAGCTTGTCGAAAGATGAGTGATCAAACGAAAAGGCTGCGCCCGTGATGAAGAGCGAGAGGCAGAAGAGGAGAGTTCTCATGACGAGATAGGTAGACGAAGCCGCCGACAGCAACCCTGCGGAATGAGAGACTCCTCGGAAAATCAGAGTGTCTCAAAAGAAGGGGATGCTTCAATGGTGGGCGTTTCCAGAGACGTCTCCTTCATTCCCATGAACATTGCTCCTCCGTAAAAGATCATGATCACGACGAGAAGCAGGAGAGAAACATAACCTGTAATGATACCGGCCAGAGCGAGTCCCTTGTTTGGGGAGGGAACGCCTTCTCGAACTGCCTTGTTGTAGGCGATATGACCGCAGATGATTCCGCCTATTCCGAAGAGTTGAAAGCAGAGGACCCCGAGTACACCCAGCACGAGCGCAATCACAGCGAGAGGGTCCGTTGCCGGTGTCGTTCTGACCGGAGCTGACGGTATCGGGGAAGAAACTTGCTTCGCCTGAACGCGACTGAGAGCGGGAGGTTGAGACTCGGTCGGGGAAAAATCAGCCGACGAAGTTTCGTCTGAACTGAAGAGTTTAGGGAGAACTTCGCCGGCGGGTTTCCAATCCGACATCGTTTCGTTCCAGACGAGTGTTGTCTGGCTGACAGTTCCTTTTTCGACGAGACCGGGAAGGCCATCTTCTCCGCATTCGTGCTGCTGGTCCAATTCGTCTGCGTAGTACCAATTCATCTGATGCGGAGAGTAGCGTTGGGATCCTTCGGTTTCGAGAAAAAAGGAATGCCGATTTGGCCTGCCTAACAGGGGAGGCGCTCGCCACTTCTCTTAGTGAGGCACCGTATGATAGTCGAGTGCCCATTCGCGCATGAATCGGACAGACCCGGGGACGATGCGATAGAGAATGAACTGTGGATTCTCGGGGCTACCGAGATATTGCTTCAGAAGTGGGTTCTTTGCCCAGATGGCTTCGATCACTTCGGTTTCAGTCACGACTTCTGCTCTTCCTGCTATACGAAGCTGATCATGATCCGGAGCGAGGTAGGCCAGTTCTACGGCGGGATTGGCTTCGATTTCGCCAGTTTTGTGGTATGCCGCGAGATTGGCGACATAGACGGTGAAATTTTCGTCGACCTGAACTGGAGAAACGGGACGAACCCGAGGACGGTCTCCGTCAATGGTCGCGAGCATGGGGAATTTGGCATTGCGGATGACCGCGTGTGCGAGTTCCGGTAGCTGATCGGGATCGACAGGTTCAGGTTGGGGTTTCATAGTGACACCGACGATCGAATTTCTCTTCAAATCAACCCGATTCCCTCCCGATATGAAGCGACTCCTTTTCCTTTTCCTTGGTCTCGTTGCGCTCGTCATCATTCCCTTTCTCATTTGGGGAGGGAAAATTGAAGAAATGATGTCGATCGAGAAAATGGTCGAGAATCTTCAAGCGTCGGGATCCTGGGCCTGGGCTGTCGGGCTTGGGTTGCTCTGGATCGATCTCCTGCTTCCCATTCTTGGGACGGTCGTGATGTCTGCTCTCGGACTCATCTATGGGCCGGTTCTCGGTGGTGTGATCGCGAGTATCGGATCAGTTGGAGCCGGCGTCATTGCCTACGGGCTTTGTCGCCTTCTCGGCTGGCGAGCCGCGCGCTGGTTTGTGGGCGAAAAGGGACTCATCGAAGGCGAGCGCCTTTTTCGTGGGGAGGCCGGAGGGTGGCTCGTAGCGTTGTCGCGATGGATGCCTGTGCTTCCAGAAGTCATGGCCTGCATGGCGGGGCTCTCGCGGATGCCATTTCTCCGCTTTTTTCTCGCCCTGTGCGCCGGAAGTGTCCCGATGTGTTTTGTTTTCGCGTGGATCGGGTCCCGGGGAGAGAGCTCTCCGGGTTGGGCAATCGCGCTCAGCGCTGGTTTGCCACCCCTACTTTGGGCACTCCTGAAAATGCCACTTCAGCGGTTGGCTGCTCGGCAAGAAAGGGCAGAGGAGGAATAAAAATGATGCATTGTCGTGACGATTTTGACAGAAATCTTCACTCGGCAGAGGAAAAGAGGGAAAAATTAGTCCGGACAGGAGGAATGCGAGTCGCAGAAACGGGAGGAAAGATTGAGCTTTTTCCACTTGGCGAGGCTGCCATTGCATTGCACTGTTGCATTGGGTTACTCTGTAACCCTGCGATTTAATAGTCAGTTACATGAGTTTTCGGAGCGGCTTTGAGAAAAGACGGATCGGTTGGCTTGCCTTCATGGCAGCTGCCGTTTTCGTGTTCTCGGGTCCATCTCTCCGCTCTCAGGAAACCGTCGACCCTTCCGAAATTTGGTATCGTGGCTTTCTTCTCGTGCAGGCCGCTGAGGAATTGGACAACCAGAAGCAGTATTTAGGTGCGCTCAATAAGCTCACCGAGGCACAGCCACTCTATAATCATCTAGCTCAGGCATTTCCGGATTTTCAGCCCGAAATTGTGAAAGAGAGGCGTCATCTGATTGCTGAAAAGCGCGATGAATTGAAGCAGATCATGCGCAATGGAGCGTCTCCGATGGTCCCGCAGACCCCGTCCGTGCCGCCAGCGGATCCTCGATCAATCCCCGCCACTCCGATTCCGCCGCCGCCGATAGCGCACAACTACGGAGCGCGATCTCGGAATATGGAGATCGAGGCAGACGATACTGAGTTTGCCCTACCGAGTTGGAATGAGGGCGAAAGCCGACCACTTCCTCGGGCCACACAGGGCCAAACTCCAGGATTGCCCCGCGTGGCCGGTTCTCAGAATCGACGGGTGACACCTTCTCCAGGAAAAGTAGCCGACGAACTCCTCTCAGATCTTTCTCGTAAGGACTCGCTTATCAGCTGGCTGAATGACGAAAATCATAAGCTGCGTCGCGAATTGCAGGGCCGAGAGCAGAAGCTGCAGGAAATGAAGAACGAACTGGCTCAGGCGAGAGCGAGTCGAGAGGAACTGATTCGCCAGATTCAGAGTGAGCAGAGGAATGGCGGAGGGCTCGAAGCAGAGCAAAGGATTAAGCAGCTGATGTCACTTCTCCGAGACGCAACGAATCAATTGCAGGAGGTGACCGATCAGAATGCGCAGCTGGTAGCCGCTCTAGGCCATTCCCGGCAGGAGATGAAAAAGCTTCGTGGCCGGATGGAGGAACTCGAAAGAGAACGCGATAATCTCGCGGATGTCGTTCGTGGTGAGGGTAACGGTGGCAAGGCTCTTAAAGAGCTGATGCAGAGAAACCAGGAGCTGTCCGAGCAACTGGATCGTGCTGAGCAACTCGCGAGCAGCCTGTCGGAACTGAACAAGTCGAAGGACGAAGACATCGTCCTTCTGAAGTCCGAGATCACCAAGGTCAAGATCGAGCGAGACCGACTCCTTTCGGAGAATCTTCGTCACCAGCAGGAGATTGAGGATTCCCTGAGAAAACTGGAGCTTCTCTCCGATGGCTTGAGCGCCGAGGAGAAAACAGCGCTGGCAACGGCAAGCCCAATGGAACGTCGCGAGAATGAGCTTCTCCGCTCGATGGTCCTCAAGCAGCTTCGTCGTCAGGCTAAGATGAAGCAGGCGAAAGAGCTCCTGCTCAGCCAGCTCGACAAGGTCGGGGCTCGTTCGGAGACTCTTCTCGGTTTGGTCGAGGACATGGCGATCGGTTCGCAACTCACTGAAGAAGAGAAAAAGCTATTCAAGTCCCCCCAGTTTCAGGAGATCGTCGAAGCGGCTTCCACGGACGCACCTGCTGACGTTGAAGTTCTACAAGTGGTGGTGAACGATAGTGGAGAAAGCGTTTCCGATACCCTGATCGCTCCGGGAGCCGGTCCTGATCCCGGAAATGGTGGAGTCATTCGAAACCAGAAGCTTTCCGTCGAATTGGCTCAGATCGACAAATCCGCTCGTCTCGATTTTCAGGAAGGGCGAATCAGCGAGGCGGAAGTCGGTTTCCTCGAATATCTTCGTTTCCGTCCTCGCAGCGTTTCCTGTCTCTGCAATCTGGGTGTGCTCAAGATCACCCTGAAGAATTACTCGGAGGCAGAAAATTATCTCGAGCGGGCGCTGGCGATGGAGAGTGATTCTGGGCTCGCGCATTACCTGCTCGGACGAACTTACTTCCTGCAGGGTAAGCTGGATGATGCTCTCGCCAGCCTGGAAAAAGGGATTTCCCACGATCCGCAGAATGCCAAGGCTCACAACTGTGTAGGCGTGATTTCAACTCGGAAAGGTTGGGTTTCACGGGCCGAACGAGCCTTTACGAACGCCGTTTCAATCGATCCGAAATACGGTGACGCTCACTTCAACCTCGCAGTGTTACACGCGACCAAGGAGAATCCTAATTCCAAGGCTGCGGAGAAGCACTACTTCGAAGCGCTTCACCTAGGTATTCCTCGCGATGCCGCAATTGAAGAGTTCCTCAAGGAGGCAGAAGCCGCCTCGACCGTAATTGGAATGCGCTAGGTTTGCGACGCACAGTCTTGGACGCCCAGTCCGCTCAAGCGCGAATCTCGTGCTCGTCGAGAAATGCCTGAAGCTCGTCGGTATCGAAATCAGCGAGGAGTAGATCTCCCACAGTCATTGTTGGTGCACAGGTTTGACCGGAGAGTTCTTTCATCTCTCGAAACGCTTCACGGTCGGCATTGACATCGACGATCTCAAAGGCGAACCCGAGTCGCTTGAGGTAGGCGATTGCATCAACACACCACGGGCAGCCGGGCTTGTTGTAGAGAGTGATCGGAGGATGACTGGCCATGATGAAATCTGTAGCCGAGGGCGAAGATTTCGGACAGCGAAAAAATTCTTAAGGAATCGAGTTGTCGTTATTGAATCGCTTTGATCTGCTCGATTTCGAATCCTTTCCGCTGAAGCAGGTCGATCAGGCTGCCTTCACCAGCAAGGTGGGCGGCGCCAACGAGGAATAGAGTATTGCGGTCTGTCTTGAGAGCTTTCTCGACTTCGGGCACCCAGTTTGCATTGCGATCATCGAGTAGTACTTTTTTGACTTCTGGGGTGTCGGCGAGCCGATCGACAATCAACTCGGCGATCTGTTTCTCGTCACCGCTTTTCCAGGCATCGATTATCTCGTCGAGCGAGCCTTCCGATTCTTCAGCTTCATTGAGAGTGTCGATGATCAGTTGCTCGACAATCTCCGGGTCAATCTCATCAAAACGAGAAATCTGAAACTCGGCCGTCTCGAGACCCCAACTCGGTTTGTTGTCGTTCACACTTTTTCGATAGTAGCGAATTTCGAGCCCAAGATCGGCACGGGCTCCGTGGCGGTTCGCCTCGAGTGACCCGAGGGTGATGTAGGTCATTCCTGGAGTGTATCGATCGAACAGATTTGGCGGCAGATTTTGTGATTTCAAATAGTCTCTGAGATCAGCAAGCGTGGTTGGAGCAATCCGGTCTGCGAGGGACTGCCCCTGGGGTAGTGAGCCTATTTCTCGAATTTTAAGGGCCATTGCCGGACTCAGCATTTCGGCGAGATCGATTTCGAACACAAGGTCATCGGCCTTTTCGTAGATCCGATCGAACGCTTCCGGAATGGGCATGTCTTTCTCTCGGAGGAGGTGGACGGAGCCAGCGAGGTAGACCGTCGAATCTTCGTCCGAGAGCTTCCATATGGGTGCATTGATCAGGTTTTCCGCTGAAAGAAATGACGGGGCTAGCAGAAGCGTGGCCAGGAGCAGGTAGGAGCAGGTCGGGAGTGCAATTTTCATGGGAAGACGGGATGTCGCCTTCGTCTGGGAATGACAGAACGGCGCACTCGTGCTTTGATCAAAAGCGAACCAGTAAAGTTCCACCAGAAAGAAATGAAGATTATTACGCCTCACTCCATTCTCACCTTACTGCTTCTCTTACTCTTTTCCGTGGGACCCATCCGCGGAGAAGCCTCGGCCTGGACGAAGCATGTCGTGATGGAGAAGGGGAGGAACAATACGGCGGTAGCAGCGGACTACAATGGCGATGGGAAGATCGATGTCATTGCCAGCTACCCGGGGAAGATCAGCCTGTTCCTTGCACCGAATTGGGAGGAAGTGATTCTGCACCGGTTTCCGAAAATCAACGCGACCTGCATTCACAGTGAGACCTTCGATATCGATGGCGACGGTGATGCTGATTGGGCGGGAAGCGAGGCCTTTGGAAAACCGTTCTGGTTGGAGAATCCGGGGGTGGAGGAATCGGGAGCAGCAACAGGTGCCTGGGCCGCTCGGATTATTGATCACGAAATTCGCGGGATTCATTGCATTCTCAAAGCCGATGTTGATAGCGATGGGAAACTGGATCTCATCATCAACAATTTCGAGCCAGATGGTCCTCTCGGCGACTCCATCGCCTGGTTCCGTACTCCGAAAAAGCTCAAGCAAGCAGATCGTTGGGAGCGATATGTATTCGCTGATCGCACTGCGCGGGGCGGGAGCCACTATTTTGGATTCGGAGACATTGACGGAGACGGCTTGGGTGAAATTGCGGTGGGGGCGAAAGGCGCGCCTTTTGAAGATGGAAACTGGTATGCCTACTGGAAAAATCCAGGAGCGGAAAAAGTGAAGGGCCCGTGGGAGAAAGTGGTGATCTCAAAGGGCCAGCTTGCCGCAACGAATATTCTCCCGGGTGACCTGAATGGAGATGGGAAGGTCGATTTCCTCGCCTCACGGGGACACAGTGCGGGGGTGCTCTGGTTTGAGGCTCCCGATTGGACTCTCCACGAGATCGACCCAGAAATGAAATCTCCACACAGCCTTGTTCTCAATGATCTCGATGGCGATGGTGATCTTGATGGAGCCACCTGCGGATATGAGAGCCAGCGAGTCGCTTGGTATGAAAATGACGGAAAAGGAGCCTTCACGATTCACGTGCTCGACGACGCTCAGGAATCCTATGACCTTCGTAGTGTCGACATGGATGGGGACGGCGATCTCGACCTCCTCAACGCGGGGCGCGGAACCGGAAATGTAGCGTGGTATGAGAATCCTTCGAAATAGAACGGAGAGCCCGTGGTTCTAGAGTGGCTGACTCGGGCGACGATCTGGCTCGCGATGGCGGGCTGGGTTGCAGGAATCGCTCTTTGGGGAACCTATTCGCGATTTTTCTGGACCGTCGGCGGGATACTTTATTTGCTTCACATTCTCTTTGCCTACGCGGGATATTACGATTGGAGCCATCAGATCGCTTGGGAGAAAACAGCGAGTGATACCGCCGAGATGACAGGGTTCGACACCGGGATCGGCCTGATATTAAACTTTCTCTTCGCAGCGTGGCTCGGATTCGATCTCTGGATGCAGTGGGTCCGGAAAGTCCGCGGGTGGACCTGGTTAACCGAGTTCCTCGTTCTGTTTTTTATCTTGAACGGAGCGATCGCCTTTGGAAGCGGAGCTGTCGTGATCTACGGCATCGTGCTATCCGTGATCGTAGTCGTCTCCTGGATCTCCTCGAGGAAGAAGCGTGGAGATGAGACTCAGAGGTAGTTCCGCGCGCGGTTTCTACAATTCGAGGAAGTTTCGGAGAATCTTTTTTCCTTCTGCGGTTAGGATAGATTCGGGATGAAACTGAACTCCGTGGATCGCGAATTCTTTGTGTCGAAGTCCCATGATTTCTCCCTCTTCGGTTTCTGCGGTAATCTCAAGACAGTCGGGAAGAGTGTCACGTTGAACGATGAGAGAGTGGTATCGCGTCGCTTCAAAGGGGGAGGGTATTCCGGCAAAGAGCCCCTCTCCATTGTGATCCACGGGAGAAGTCTTTCCATGCATGAGCCGATCCGCTCGCACGACATCGCCGCCGAAAACCTGGCCAATGCTTTGATGCCCCAAGCAAACGCCGAAGAGAGGCAGTTTGCCCGCAAACTCGCGGATGACTTCGCAACTGATACCGGCATCGTCAGGTGTGCACGGACCGGGAGAAACGCAGATGCGCTCGGGCGCCTTCTCTCGAATCTCATCGATCGAAATCTTGTCGTTTCGATGCACCTCCATCTCCGCGCCCAGTTCTCCAAAATATTGGACCAGGTTGTAGGTAAAAGAATCGTAGTTATCGATTACGAGAAGCATCGCGGCGAATGTATGAGGGGAGAGCAGGGCGGTCAACTGGAACCCCTACCTAGGAAGAACCGCGAAACCGACAGCTTGTGGGATTGAATCCGGCGGGTTTCTGCGTCAAATTCATCGAAGTGGGTTCGATTCAGAGAAAGATTTCTCCGAACGAATCGTAAGTGTGAATCACCTTTCCTCGTTGCACCTGACCACCTCCATTTCCTTTCGCTTTTTAATTGTCCTTTCCCTGCTCTTCGGGGGGAGCGCACTTCTTTATAGCGCCTCGGAGGTTTCGGCCTCGATGAGAGCAGATGCTCTCATCCGATTGGACGAGGAGATCGAGACGGCAATTGAAGAGGGGACCATTCCCGGCGCCGTGATCTGGTTGGAATCGCGAGGTTGGGTCTACACCAAGGCCTATGGAACTCGCATGGTGTCTCCCGCAACTGAAGAGATGACTCCGGAGACGATCTTTGACGTCGCCAGTCTCACCAAGGTTCTCTCCACGACTCCAGCGATCCTTCATCTCGTCGAGCGTGGCGAGGTGGAGCTGAGTGCTCCTGTTTCTCAATACATTCCTGAATTCCTCGCAGGGGGTGTCCGTCCGAATCCAAAAGACGAAAAGGTGACTGAAGAGGATCGAAAAAAGATTACCGTGCATCATCTGCTCACGCACCAGAGTGGTCTTCCACCAAGCATCTATCTCAGCGAGGGCGATTTCTGGGGCTACGAAGAAGGGGTTTGGCGGGCCGCCACGATTGGGCTGATCGAGCGTCCGGGAACTCGGTTTCGCTACAGTGATATCAACTTCATTCTGCTCGGGGAAATCGTTGCGCGTGTTTCCGGGCAGCAACTCGATTCCTATGTCGAGGATCAGCTCTACGGGCCTCTCGGGATGTCCGAGACCGCCTATTTGCCGGCCCGTTTTCGTCGACCCCGTATCGCGCCTACGACTGAGATCAAGGAGTATGGATTGATCCGAGGCGAAGTTCACGATCCTACCGCTCGGCGAATGCAGGGGGTCGCCGGTCACGCTGGTCTCTTTTCGAATGCGCCTGACATCGCAAAATTTCTACGGTCTTTCAGTGGGTTCCCCCTTCCGCAGAAATCAGAGAGCATTCTTTTGCCTGCCACTGTCTCGATTGCGACCGAGGATCAGCTTCCCGTATCGTTGGGCATTCAGCGCGGTCTGGGATGGGATCGAAGCTCACCATACGCCTATCAGAGAGGAGAAAGGTTCCCACGGGATGGTTATGGTCATACCGGATGGACGGGGACGTCGATCTGGGTTGATCCGACTTCCGAAAGTTTTTTAATTCTCCTCGCGAATCGGAATCACCCGGCTGAGGGCAAGAGTATCAAGAAGCTCCGTATCGCCGTCGGTACTTGTGCGGGCGAGGCAGTGGGATATTCCAAGCCGGTTCCATTGGCAAATCATGGCCCTCATCCTGAGAGTGATGCTTTTGCTGCGATGCCAGTTGCTGCAGGTGGGGATCAAGCCATCGTGAAGAATGGAATCGACGTTCTCGAAGACGAGAAGTTTGCTTCTCTCAAGGGACTCACGATCGGACTGATTACGAATCAGACGGGGATTAATCGGAATCGCCGCTCCTCGATCGATCTCCTCGCTGGGGCGCCCGAGGTCACACTGAAAGCCCTCTTTTCCCCGGAGCATGGAATTCGGGGAGTTCTCGAAGCTGACAACGTCGATGACAGTCGCGACACGGCGACCGGTCTTCCCATCTACAGCCTCTACAAATCGAAAAATCGAGCGCCGACAGCTAAGCAGCTGGAAGGATTAGATGCGCTCGTTTTTGACATCCAGGATATTGGCTGCCGATTCTACACTTACATTTCGACCATGGGACTCGCGATGGAGGCGGCGGGAAAAGCGGGAGTTCGTTTTATTGTTCTCGATCGGGTGAACACCATCGGAGGAGATGTTGTTGCAGGTCCGATTCGGACGGGGGCAGGTAATGACTTTGTCGCTTTCCACGATATCCCGGTTCAGCACGGTATGACGGTGGGAGAACTGGCTCGAATGTTCGAAAAGGAACGAGGCGTTGATGTCGATCTAGTGGTCATTGGATTGGAAGGATGGAATTCTAAAATGCAATTCCCTCAGACTAACCTCCCCTGGGTCAATCCTTCTCCGAATATTCGAAACGCGACACAGGCGCTCTTGTATCCCGGTGTCGGTCTGATCGAGTTTACCAATGTCAGTGTCGGACGAGGAACTGCGACTCCGTTTGAGCATATTGGTGCTCCCTGGATTCATGGAGGCCGCTTGGCTTCGCGATTGAGAGAGGAAGGGATTCCTGGTGTCGTGATCTTGCCGACGCGATTCACTCCTGAGTCCAGCGTTTATGGTGGGGAAGACTGTGCTGGTGTTCGATTTCTCGTTACGGATCGCGAAGCGTTTCGCCCGGTCGACCTGGGAATCGCGCTGAAGACAGCGATTCATGATTTGTATGGAGGGACTTTTACCCTCGAAGAAAAAGGAAATGTTCTTCTCCGACATCAAAAGACTCTCGATCAGATTCTCGATGGATCCTCGATCGATCGTGTCAAAAAAGGATGGAAGAAGGAACTCGAACGCTTCTTGAAACGTCGCGAAGCGTTCTTATTGTATCCGCGGAACTAGGAGATTGAGAATGGGGAGACGAAGCAAAGACGGAGCTGATCGTGGTTCACAGGATATGTCGAGGTTCTCGGCTGAGAATTTCGAGCGTCCGGTGTTGGATACGCCGAATGATTCCAAGCGCATTCTCATGCACTCCTGTTGTGCGCCGTGTGCCGCAGAGGTCATGGATGCACTCGCTGCCTCCGAGATTGAGACGACGATTTTTTTCTACAATCCTAACATTCATCCCCGCGACGAATACGAGATTCGAAAAGAGGAGAATGTCCGCTACGCCGAAAAACTAGGGATGGAATTTGTGGACTGGGACTACAACGCCAAGGACTGGTTTGAGCGGACCAAGGGTATGGAAGATGAGCCCGAGCGTGGAATCCGCTGCACCGAGTGTTTCGACATGCGGTTTGAAGTGACAGCAGACTATGCCGCTGAGCATGGTTTCGATCTCATTTCAAGTACACTGGGAATTTCCCGGTGGAAGAACATGCCCCAGATTAATGGGTGCGGAGAACAAGCTGCGGCCCGACATCCAGGAATGCATTACTGGACCTACAACTGGAGAAAGCAGGGCGGGTCCCAGCGAATGATCGAGATTTCGAAGCGCGAGGAATTTTATCAGCAGGAGTATTGTGGTTGTGTCTACAGCCTGCGGGACACGAACAGCTGGCGTGAGCAGAACGGTCGCGACAAGATCAAGCGGAAGGTGAAGTTCTACGGTCGGGATGCGGTCGTAGAGGATTGATCGAAACCGTCAATTTCCCGGTTGAAAATTTAATCGATCTCACGGACGCTAGCCGCCCGTCGCCTCGGATTTACCGGCTTGTCCGAATTGGCGTTTCGCAAGACTCGCGAGAGTTTGATTTCGGAAGGATAGCTGAACACCTCGCCTAGAAAGCGATTGTTGAAAGCGAAGCTTTTTTGTATAGAGTGCTCGCACTCAATCCGGAGGACGAAAGCCTTCCGGAATGAAATGGAGGGATGGCTGAGTCCGGTTTAAGGCGCTCGATTCGAAATCGAGTGTAGGGCAACCTACCGTGGGTTCGAATCCCACTCCCTCTGCCATTCTCACTCAGGGGAGGTCCGTGTCATCCGCCTCCCTGCGTGGAGCCCGATTTTCAGGGCTACCTTTCCCTTTTTTACCGCGCCGGCTGGGAAGTGTTCGCCTGGGTCTTGCTCGACAATCACTATCACCTCGCGATGTGAACGCCGGAGCCAAATCTAGTGGACGGAACGCGATGGATACAAAACGCATTTATACGAAGGATCAACACAAGGAACGGGCTCTGGGTTCATCTTTTCCCTTGCACCCCCTCAAACCCGGCAGAACCGGCGCCCCGATAAAAACTTTTGAAAAAGCAAATTCCTATCAATAAGAAAGGAAAAGGTGATCTATAGGATTTCGGAATCATCTTGACGCAAAGCTAAACATTAATTCACACTAATAATCCGTGAAAGAATCAACTGAGTTGCGAGTAAGGAAGCAGTCTTCAGAAGTATTGTCTGGAGATGTACTCTTTCTTGATGTTGATGGTGTTTTGAGCTGCTTTGCTTTTTCCCCAAAGGATCTCGATCCAAGCAAGATTGGTCGGCTCAAGCGAATCGTGGAAGCCTGTGATCCGGTCATCGTCGTTTCTTCAAGTTGGCAATTTGATCCTGAACAGCTGATGGGGCTGGTTGGTGTGATAGAAGGAATTGGAGGACGCTTTGGGGGAACCACTTGCGGCGATTTGGGCTCTGGGGCATCAGAATCCGAATCTCTAGGTATAAAGGGGCTGCAAATCCAGGGATGGCTTGACCGTAAAGGTGTGCCAAACCGGTTTGTGATTCTCGATGATGAATGCGACATGGGCCCTCTCCAACCTCACTTGGTGCGGACCGACTCTTTCAAAGGGTTGACCGACGAAATTTCCAGTCAGGTGATCACGATGCTTTGTTCTATCGATGATCTCCATGTTCATCGATCAGGACGCTCTCAAGGCTGCGGGCATCGTGTATCGCCGGATGCCACCAAAGAGAAAGGTGAAGCGGAGAGGCCATAAGTGAAACGCTTTCACGACCACGGTGGATCGTTCCACCGGTTACATTCCGAAATTGTGCGCCCGCTCTCCCTCTCTTCTGGTTTACTCCATCGTAACGTAACCCGATGATGGGTGGATCTGAGGATGTCATTCAGAGAGCGAGGAATAGGAGTCATTTTGCGCATGCGCGTCAGGGGGGGCGTGGTTTTCGCGAGTTGCGAATACCCGGGGGAGTGGAATGGTCGTAGGCTTTTGTGCAACATGGTTTACCGAATTTACGCAGTTCTTTCTTTTTTTGGGATCGGATTCTCAACGAGTTTTGGGGCTCCTACTCCTGAAATGATGGAGGAGGGGAAAGCACTTTATAACAGCGCAGGATCATGCGTCGCCTGTCACATGGCGGACGGGAAAGGTCAGCCCGGTTCTATTCCCCCCGTGGCGGGAAGTGACTGGCTCAAGGGAAGTTCGGATCGGACGATAGCGATCGTGCTGCGTGGCCTCGCTGGACCAGTCAAAGTAAACGGGAAGCGATATTTTTCGGCGATGCCTCCGCAGCTGCTCTTCGATGATGACAAAATTGCCCTGATCGTTACTTACGTAAACAACGCGTGGGGAAACAAGGAGGCGGTTGTGACCGCGAGGGAAGTTGCCGAGGCTCGAGCTACCCTGCCCGAAGCGGTTTACACCTCCGACTCGATCTTGAAGGCCTTTCCCTTCGAGAAGAAATTTCAAAAAAACAACGGCACCTATAAACCCAACTTTGACGATCTCCTCACTAACGTGACGGAGCCGGTCGTCTACCGGACTTTTATGCCGGGAGCCTCACCTGCGGCCTTTGCCGTCGCGTTGCCAGGGAATCAATACTATTGCTGGGATGCAGGAGAATGTCGACTGCGATACGTTTGGACCAAGGGAGGGTTCATTCGCGGAAACCAAGTTCACTGGTCTAGCAATGGAAAGCGAGTCGCGGAGTTCAGCGGGGTTCCCTACTATCGGGCGAAATCGAGTTTGCTGCAGCGAGAAGACTATCCTCTCCTCGCAGATACAAACCGAAAGACTCCGTTCTACGACACCGAGGAGGCTCTTGATTTTCCGATCGTGATTGAAGGAGTTTCTGAGCTGCCTCGATATCGTGGGTATCGTCTCCTCGATGGCTATCCTGAATTCCGATCTACCTTGGGAGAATATGAAATCCGGGAATCGATTCGGTCGACTTCTGACAATCTTGGGATTGTGCGCTCGTTCTCGGTATCGCCGAAGTCGGATCTCACATTGAGGCTTACGCCAACGGACCTTGCCAACATCACTACTTCCCTCGGACCTCCGTCTGAAGAGGGATTGCTTCAAATTTCGAAATCCGATTCAGGTGACTTTCGGGTCACGATCGTCGAGAAAACTCAAGCACCTGTCGCACCGTGAAAC
Source organism: Verrucomicrobiales bacterium (assembly GCA_965657775.1). Lineage (GTDB taxonomy): Bacteria > Verrucomicrobiota > Verrucomicrobiia > Verrucomicrobiales > DEV007 > Arctic95D-9. The sequence continues at coordinate 896,620 of CBFHPY010000001.1, read as the reverse complement.
ACTTTTTCCTCCATTGCCTTTTGTCTCTCGGCGGTTTCGTCGCTTCTGCGGGAACCTCTCCGCAGTATACCGTCGTCGACATTGCTGATCCGCCTTCAAAGTTCTCCAGCACTCAGATTGACGGTCTCACTTTTCTTCCCGATGGAAGACTCGTCGTCTGTTTGCCCAGTGGAGAGATCTTTTTCTATGATACGAAGTCGGAGAGTTGGTCACTCTTTGCCGAAGGATTGCACAATCCACTCGGAGTCATCGCGGTCTCTGATTCAGAACTGATCATTTCTCAGCGCCCCGAACTTACTCGAGTTCGCGATACAGATGGCGATGGAAAAGCCGATGATTACGAGGTGATGACGGATCAGTTTGGAATGTCCGGAAACTATCACGAATTTCATTTTACTCCGGTTCTTGATGAGGACGGGAACTACTTCTTTGCTCTTGGAACCGGATCTTCTGGAAATGGAGTTCGCACAATTGTGAGGGGCAAGTTTGAACCACGGGGTCGACCCGGGAGAATGCACGCATCGACTCCCTTTCGCGGGTGTGTCGTGAAATTAACCAAGGAGGGGGAGACGATCCCATGGAGTTATGGGCACCGTACTCCGAATGGGCTTGGGTTTGATCTGAAAGGAAATCTTTTCGTGACCGACAACCAGGGCGACTGGGTCGGATCGAGCAAGCTCTTTCATGTGAAGGAAGGCCGATTCTACGGTCATGCTGCGAGCCTCGTCTGGAAGGAAGGCTTCGAAGGCATTCCCACCGAGACCAGTGCCGAGGAACTCGCAAAACTTCGGACGCGGGCCTGTATCGTTTTTCCCCATGGTACGATGGCCAACTCGCCAACTCAGGTTCTTGCGATCTCGGAGAAAGCGAATTTCGGTCCTTTTACCGGCCAGCTTCTTGTCGGTGAAATGAACAAGTCTCGAATCATGCGAGTGATGCTGGAGGAGGTCGGTGGAGAACTGCAGGGCGCCTGTATTCCATTTATCGATGGATCCCCTTTGCGTGGTGGATGCAATCGGATGGATTGGGCTCCCGATGGAAGTCTTTATGTAGGGCAGACCAAGCACTCCTGGGCAGGCAGCCAGGGAATTCAGCGAGTGGAATGGAATGGAGAAATTCCGTTTGAGGTGCAAAATGTGGCGCTCACTCGAACTGGATTTCGCTTCACGTTTACGAAGTCGGTCGACGAGGAGAGCGTGACGAAGTTCGAGACCTGGCCCTTCAAGCGATACTACTACGAGTACCACCAGTCGTATGGGTCTCCCCAGATGGGCGAGACATCGGTGGAAGTCGAATCGGTCGAGATTTCGAAAGATGGCAGGGTTGTCGATGTTCACCTTAAAGAGCTTGAAGCCTGGCACATTCACGAGGTGACGATTCAGAACGTATCTTCCCAGGATGGGGACAAATTAGGAAACAACCTTATCGCCTACACTCTGAATCGATTGCTTGAGAACACGCCGCCGGATCCACTTCAATTCGGAGAATCAAAATCCTCAAACAGCGGACTGTCGTCGAAGTCTGTTCCGGTGGCAGAACCACGAGGGATTGTTTATGAGGCCGAGGCCGCGCAGGTCGAGGGTCCTTCTCGAGTTGCGAAATATAATGGGTTCTCAGGGACAGGCTACATTGACTTTGGAAACGGGGAGCAATCTGTGACCTGGACTGTCGAGACGGAGGAGAAAGGGGTAAATGAAATTGTGGTTCGGTATGCCCTAGGCGGAGGTGGAGAACGCCCGCTGAAATTTTTCGTGAATGATCGCGAGATGGAAATCTTACCTTTCCCATCAACGGGTTCATGGTCCCAGTGGAGAGACATCAGTGTGAAGGTGGATCTCAATCAGGGTGAAAATACGATTGCCTTAAAAACAATCGACAAGAGCGGAGCCAATATTGATCATTTGCAGCTGGTCGAGTAGACGGATTCAACCCGGCAACGAACACTCGTTGCCGCTACGTCGGCTACGCGCCCTGTTATGAAATACGCACTTGTCCTTTTTGTTCTCTTCTCCGTCGTCATTTCGCCAGCCGAGGAGCCGACCCGACCCAATTTTGTTTTCTTCCTTGTCGATGATCTCGGCTGGGGAGATATCGGGTGCTACGGGTCCACTTTTCACGAGACGCCCAACCTGGATCGGCTCGCGAGTGAGGGCATGCGATTCACAAACGCATACTCGGCCTGCACCGTTTGCTCGCCGAGTCGGGCCGCGATTATGACCGGCCGTTATCCCGGTCGACTTCATCTCACCGACTGGATTACTGGTCACAAGCGGGCCAACCCGAAGCTGCAGATTCCGGATTGGAACATGCGGATGAATCATGATCTCACGACGCTTCCGGAGGCGCTCAAGAGTGCCGGGTATCGCACGCAGTTTACCGGGAAGTGGCACCTCATGCCGATTGGTGCCGAAGATTTCGAGGAACACTTTCCTGAGAGTCATGGATTCGATATCAATATTGGTGGGCGCGAGTGGGGACAGCCGAAAGGACCTGGCAAGTACTTCGCTCCGTTCGGCATGCCGAATCTCGACGATGGGAAGAAGGGCGACTTTCTGACGGATAATCTCACCGACGAAGCGGTGAAGTTCATTGCCGAAAGCAACGAGGAGCCATTTCTTCTCTACTTTTCCTACTATACCGTCCATGGCCCGATCATGGCAAAGCCGGGACTCGTTGAGAAATACTCAGCGAAAGCGAAGGGGTTTGAAAACTCGCGCAATGAACGAGTGCATCCTCCCTACGCAGGAATGATCGAAAGTCTTGATGACAGTGTCGGTCGAGTTCTCGCGCAATTGGAAGAGTCTGGAGTTGCCGACAATACCGTTGTCATCTTCACAGCCGATAATGGAGGCACCTCGGAGCAGAGTTCCGGAGGATTGCGTGGAGCCAAAGCGCTCTCCTATGAAGGCGGGACTCGTGAACCCGCAATTGTAAAGTGGCCCGGGAGGGTGAAGCCAGGTTCCGTTTCGGATATCCCCATCATTGGGACGGATTTCTTTCCCACGATGCTCGCGATGGCCGATCTTCCCTCGATGCCAGACGTCCATCTCGATGGGGTGAACCTGAAACCAGTGCTCACCGGAGATGCAGGCTCGATTGATCGGGACACTCTTTTCTGGCACTACCCGCACTATCACAAAACCAAACCGTATGGAGCGATCCGAGAGGGCGACTTCAAGTTGATTGAGTTTTTCGAAGATAGTGCCCTCGAGCTCTACGATCTCGCCAGTGACCCTGCCGAAACTACCAATCTGGCCGTAACCCAGCCGGAGAAAGCCAAGGAGCTGCTTTCCCTAATGAAGGAGTGGCGCCTGTCGGTCGGAGCCCAGATGCCGACTCCGCATCCGAACTATGACCCTGACTTTGTCGCATCGACGAAACGTGGTGGGCGGAAGCTGGGAAAAGTTTCGACGCCGCAAGGTGAGGTGTCGGCCTCTTCGAATCAGGGTGGAAACGAGCCTTATCAGGCGGTGGATGGAAGCGCGAAGACTCGTTGGGCTGCTGACGGTGAATCGACTCCGCAATGGTGGATGATTGAATTTCCGAAAGAGCGTTCCCTGAGCGGTCTTACGATCCATTGGAAAAACCGGACCTGGTTTGACCATCGTGTTGAAGTTTCTGATGATGGCAAGGTCTGGAAAGAAGTCGCGGGGGAAATGGGGAATCGGGAAAGCCGAATCAAAAACGCCCATGACTTCAAAGCCGAGGCGAAATTTCTTCGCGTTACGATCGAGGATCTCGGAAGCGGCTGGGTTTCATTCACCGAGATCGATATCCGTTAAAGGAGATTTTTTTGGGAGAGTCTAGAGATCGACTCTTTCGAAAGAGGATGAGAGGTTCGTTTCTGGATGGGATCCATAGGCTCTATGCCGAAGATTGAATCGGGAAGGGTTCATTGATTCTGTTCGCTGAAAACTTAGCGACTTTTCTGTCGCGCAATGGCGGAATGGTTTCCTCACAGAATTGGCTTACAATGGAGCGCTGACGTAGTTTCGGCGATTTCCTGATGTTAAGTAAAACGACCACTTTCTATTTCTTTTCGGCGCTTTGCGTGTTTGGCACAGCTGTCGCGAAGGATAGTTTTGTGATTGATCTGTTTCAGAAGAATTGCATCCAGTGCCACGGTCAGGACGGAAAGATAAAAGGAAAGGTGAACCTGCTGGAAATCGAAGATGTTTCGGCGCTACTTCACGACCCTGAGTTGCTTCAAGAAATCGTCGACGCAATTGATTTTGAGGAGATGCCGCCCGAGGACGAGCCACAGATCGAGCCGGAGGCCCGAAAGCGAATGCTCGCAGAATTGGAGGGACTTCTTGAGAAATCAGTTTCCGAAAAGAAGGCGTTCACCCAGGCGCCAATACGTCGGATGAACCGCTTTCAGTACAATAACGCGGTGATCGATCTGTTCGATTTGAGGTGCAACGTCTTCACCTTGCCGGAGCGAATGATGCGGGTGCACAAAGACTATTTCAAACCAGAAACGGGGATGATGGAGGACACGGTGACCGTCGGGAGTCGGCCGCTCGGAAAGTCACAGATGATCGAGCCACGTCTCGCCGGAGTGGCTGCCTTTCCACAGGACCTTCGTGCCGAGCATGGATACGATAATCAGGCGGATCATTTATCCCTTTCGCCGTTGTTGATGGAGTCCTTCCTGGCCCTGGGGCAATCGATCACCGAGAGCAAGGATTTCACTGTGAAGAACGTCGGAATCTGGAAGGAGTTTTTCCAACCTCCAGAATCCAAAGTGGATACGAAGGAAACGGTGCGAGATCGATTGCTGCCTTTTCTGACTAAGGCTTTTCGTCGCCCCGTTTCCGAAGAACTCCTCGATCGCTACGCGACTTATGTGCAGGGACAGCTTGATGCTGGTATCGAGTTCACTGCGGCAATGAAGGCGGTTGCTGCAGCGACGATTTCGTCCCCTCGGTTTCTCTATCTTTATGACAAGTCCGGTGCTGATTCTGTCGCGGAGCCTATCGATAATTTTGAGCTCGCCTCGCGATTGTCCTTCTTTCTTTGGGGGAGTCTTCCCGATGAGGCTCTTCTCGATTTGGCTGCGTCAGGAGATCTACTCAACGAGGACGTTCTCGATACCCAGATCGAACGGATGTTGAAGGACCGCAAGCTGAAGCGGTTCTGCGACAGCTTCCCGGCACAATGGCTGCAACTGGAGCGCATTATTTCATCGGTCCCCGATCCCAAGCATTTCCCAAATTTCTACTTCTCCAAGTACCGCGACAGCATGCATATGATGCTGGAGCCCCTTCTTCTTTTTGAAGCAGTGCTGATCGAAAATCAACCGATTACCCAATTCATTGATTCCGATTTTTCCTATCGCTCTGGTCTTCTCGAAGAAGCCTATGGTGAGCTTCAAACAACCCTCGATCCGGCGGAATTGGTGGGGGGTGGAGTCAATAGGGGTGGTGTGGCGGCTCTCCGATTCGATCGTGTGCCTGTGACGGATCGACGAAATGGCGGGCTGATTACGAATGCTGCTGTTATGACGATGACTTCTGGACCTGAGCGGACTCAACCGATTACGCGAGGTGCCTGGCTTGCTACGGTGATATTTAACAATCCGCCCAAACCTCCACCGGCCGATGTTCCTGCCTTGGGCGAAGAGCCGACCGAAGAGGAGGCTCACCTCACTCTTCGTGAGCGACTTTCGATGCATCGGGAACGAGCCGATTGCAAAGGCTGTCACGAGCAGATCGATCCGCTCGGTTTTGCCCTCGAGAACTACGACCCGATCGGAAACTGGCGTTTGGTCTACGACAATGGACGTGATGTTGATATGGAGGGAACGCTGTTCCGAAAGCACGATTTCGAGAGCGTCGCGGAATTTAAGGATGCGATCTTAGCGGAGAAAGATCGCTTCGCGCGTGGTTTCGCCGGACACCTTTTGTCTTTTGCTCTGGCCCGTGAGTTGGGACCTGCGGACCAGATTGCGCTCGATCAGATTGCCGACGAAACAGCAGGCGATGAATATCGAATCCAGACTTTGCTCAAACAGGTGATCCTGAGTGAGCCTTTCCAAACCAAGACAAATCCGGGAACGAAAAATACGATCGCAGATACTCAATAGGGTTGGGTTGCAGACGTAACCCTGTTGCACGGACACTTTTCCCACCGTATGAAAAATACCTCACGACGAAAATTTCTCCGCGGAATCGGAGGCACCGCTCTTGCTTTGCCCTGGATGGAAAGCATCGGAGCGAAGGCTTCCGCGAAATCCGTGGCTCAGAGAATGGCGCACTTTTATGTGCCGATCGGGGTCGTGCGGCGAGGGTTCTTCCCCGGCGAAGCCGAATCCATTATTCCGAAGGGGAATCTGGGCAACGTGATGAAGTCGCTGGGAGAGCAGGACCCGAACTATTCGGTGAAGCCACTTGATAATTTGACTCCTACGATGGAGCCGCTCGAGGAGTTTAGGGATCAGATCAACCTGATCACTGGGATGGATCGAACGTTCCAGCAAGGGACCGATGTACATGCGCAGTGTGCTTCCTGCTATCTCAGCAGCGCCGAGCCATACACCATCAAAGGAACGGCGTGGCCACTCGATCGAACTCTCGACCACCTCGTCGCGGATCAGGTCGGGCACTCCACTCCTTTTCAGACCTTGGAGTTCAGTTGCAACAGTCACAAGGACAACAAGGAATCGATCTACTTCGACAACATCTCATGGTATGGGACTGGGCATCTTGCGCCGTCGATTCGCGATCCTCGAAAAATGTATCAGCGTCTGTTTTCGACGAAAGAAATCGATCGGTATCGTGATATTACGGATCTGGTTCTTGAAGACGCCCATTCCTTGAAACGAGACCTGGGATATTCTGACGGTCAGAAGTTTGCGGAGTACTTTGATTCGATCAGGGCACTCGAGACGCAGATGGACCGACTCGAAAAAATGAAGTCGGAGTTGGCGAAGGTTGCGATGGATGAACCTCCCGAGGCTTATCTCCCCCGAGGAGATTACATTAAATTAATGGGCGATCTCATGGTCGTCGCTTTGCAATCAGGACTCACGAACGTGGCGACGTTCATGGTTGGCCCCGAGCGCTGGGATACACCGTATCTCTTTGAGGAAATTTCTGACAAACCTTTGAGTCATCATCAGATGTCTCACAATCAGACCAAAATGATCGATCAATTGCTCGAAGTTGATCGTTTTCACATGGAGCAGTATGTGTATTTGTTAGATAAGATGAGTCAAGTTATGGAAGCGGACGGAACTACCCTTCTCGACAATACTTTGTTCACCTACGGTTCAGGTCTCGGTGATGGGTCGACTCACCAATACAACGACCTGCCCATTATCGTGGCGGGTGGCGGAAAGAGGTCCAGGACAGGACAGCATATTAACATGCCTGAAGGCACTCCCTTGGCCAACCTGTGGCTGACCCAGGCTCGATTGATGGGTCTGAATAGAGATCGATTCGCCGACAGTACTGGCGAGATTACCGCATTGAAGGCGTGATCGCAAATTCCTCTCTGACCACACCCAGTATTTGGTCCGGCCTTGGAAATATTGTTTGGCCCCAGTAGTAGTTATTTTTTTAAAAGCGGGGAAATCTTCCGATTGTCCTGCTATCCATTTGTTTTTTGGGCTGCTCGTCACCAGCACTCCCTTTCTTTTCAAAATCAGTGATCCTACCTCTGTTCCCTCGTCGGCACGCTCTTTGTGAGTAGCCTTTCACCGCTTTTGATTCAGGCTCGTCCCGATGTTGTTTTTATCCTGACTGATGATTAAAGAGTTGATGGCCTGAGTTGCATAGGGCCTCCCCACTTGAAGACTCTCCAGATCGATCAGCTCGCCGAAGTTCCCCAATGTGCGAGCGCTTCGGACAGACCAGTGAAAATACATTCGCTACCCAGATGGCGATGGTTCCCCCGACAAACACATGGCGGAACTATATGATCTGCAGAACGACCCAGACAAAACGATCAGCCTGATCAACGAGGAGCGATATCAATCGCTCGTCGAGGAGTTAGGGGAAGATCTGGATCTGCGGACCAGAGGAGCGATTCCCGGTGCAGGGGATGTGATGCCACTCGAGGAGGGAATCAAGGGGGAGCTGTCCGACGAGAAGATCCGGTGATTACTGACTGTAATCTCCGAGCTCCGGATTCGAACATTTTTTTCGCGCTCGGCGGCAGAAATCTGTCAGACACACGGAAAAATACGGCGCATCTTTGTGCTTTCCCTCCCTTTCTTTTTCGCGTAGTTTTATAATTTTTATATCGAAAGAAATTAACATAAATTAAGTATTTGCGATGTTTTCACCTTTTTCTCCCGGATTCCGCAGCAGAATCACCATCCTCCTGATTGGGTTTTTCCCCTTGCTGGTCGCTGCGGAAGCGCCTGAGCGAGTCACTTCTGACAAGAAAGTCGAGCGGCTTGCCAAACCTGAAGAGGCGAAGGTCAAAGCAAAGGCTAAAGGCAAAGCGACGAAGCCTGAGCCTGCGAAAGCTAGGGAAGCCCAGCCATCCGCTAAAAAGACTGAAGAAAAAGAGGAGGAGACTCTTCACAAAGTGAAGACGGGCGAGTTCATCGTGAAAGCCAAGTTGTCCGGAATTGTTGAGAGTGGTCGCCAGACCCCGGTTTCAGCCGACATGAAGCGTTGGGTTGAGCTTTCCGTTCTTGAAGTCGTTCCTCATGGGACTTTCGTGAAGAAAGGGGATCTCCTGATCGATCTGGATGAGAAGAATTTGAAGAAGAAGATCGATGCCATGAAAGCGGCCGTCCCTCTCCTGGAATTGGAGATGACGGCTGCGAGTGAGGAACTCAAGAAATTGGAGAAGACAACACCGCTTTCTCTTTCTTCCTCACGTCGATCCAAGCAGAACGCGGAAGAAGATTTGGCCTACTTCGAAGACGTCAGTCGTCCGATGCGTGAGAAAGACGCAAAGAAAGACGTAACGGCAGCGGAGAACTATCTTTCTTACGCCACTGAGGAGCTGAATCAGCTCAAGAAGATGTATGAGAGAGACGACCTCACGGAAGAGACCGAGGAGATTATTCTCAAGCGTGCTCAGAATAGCGTCGATGACAGCACCTGGATGCTTGAGCAGACCCGGGAGCGTGCTCGCCGACTCCTTGAAACCTCCATTCCACGTGAAGAAGAGCGTTTGAGGGCTTCGCTTGAACTGCAACAGATCAATTGGAGAGCGGGAGAGAAATCAACGCGCGACGCACTAGCGAGAGCGAAGCTCGAGCTTGCTGCTCAGAGACGTGCCCGCGAAGAGGCGGCTCTTTCTCTGGCAGAGCATGAAGCCGATCTAGACGCTCTCGATCTGCGGGCTCCCCACGATGGGGTCGTTTATTATGGGATGAATCAAAAAGGGAAGTGGACCACTGCGGCAACGGTGGAGCGGAAACTCATTCCGGGTGGAAAACTCACAATGCGAGAAATTGTAATGACTGTCGCCGATCCTTCACGACTTCACCTGCGGGTCATGGCTCCCGAAGACAAGGTGGGGGACCTGGATTCTGGACAGGCTGCTGAGATCACTCTCAAGTCGAGTTCGAAAACAAAAGTGAAAGGAAAGGTAGAATCTGTTTCTGCGATTCCTTATGCCGACAGTAGTTTCGATACGGTCATATCTCTGGCTAAGCCCGATGGCGAGACCAAGGTTTTCCCCGGTATGAATGCCACTGCCGAGGTCGTCGTTTACGAAAAGAAGGACGCTGTATCGGTGCCTTCCAAAGCAATCAAGAAGGACGGTGACAATTCGTTTGTTACTCTCAAAGGGGGCAAAAAACGTGTTGTCACGACAGGACGCACTCAAGGAGACCAGTCTGAAATTCTGAAAGGGCTTTCGGTAGGGGACGAGATTGTGATTCCGAAGGCCCCGGCAAAGCCGGCCGCTGAGAAATCAGACAAGTCGAAAGAAGAGAAACCTGCAGCACCGGGAGAGAAGAAGTGAAGTCTTCGATTCGGAATACGGCCCTGGCGATTGGGGTGCTCTTGAGTGGACTGGCCTGTCTTTCCGTTCCGGCGGAAACGGCTCGGGAAGTCACCCTCGAAGAGTCGATCGAGCGCGGGGTAGAATTTCTCATTGTGGACCAGAATGCCAATGGCAGTTGGGGTTCGGCACGTCAGACCAAGGGGCTAAATATTTATGCTCCGGCACCAGGAGCTCATGAAGCATTTCGGTCAGCCGTCACTGCGATGGCGATTTCTGCGTTGATCGAGTCAGGTCTTTGCGAAGAGTCGGGAGAAGCGGCCGATTCTTTGAGAAAGGGCAGCGAATTTCTGCTCGAGCATCTACCCAAGGTGCGGCGAGCAGATGCAACAGCGATCTACAATGTCTGGACCCATGCTTATGGAATTCAGGCGCTCTGCGATCTTTACCCTAGAGTCGACAAGAAAACTCGGGCTCGCATCGTTGAAGTTGTAAACGGCCAGATCGATCGACTGGGGAGATATGAATCGGTCGATGGAGGTTGGGGATACTATGACTTCCGTGTCGGTTCCGCTCGACCTGCGTCGAGTGCGATCAGCTTTACCACTGCGACCGTTCTAGTCGCGTTTCATGAGGCCGAGGAAATCGAGGGTGTTGTCATTCCGGAAGATGTCGTGGAGCGAGCCATTGACTCGATCAATCGGCAGCGAAAGTCTGATTACAGCTACCTCTACGGAGAATATTTGAAGGCTCGGCCGCTCTACGGGATCAATCGTCCGGGAGGAAGTCTGGGACGAACTCAGGCGTGCAACTATGCGCTCCGCATCTGGGGCGATGAGGAAATCTCCAACGAGATCGTGATGGAATGGCTCGATCGTCTTGGTGATCGCAACGGTTGGCTCGATATCGGTCGCAAACGTCCTGTTCCCCACGAAGCGTGGTTTGCTGTGGCGGGTTACTTCTATTACTACGGGCATTTCTACGCTGCCTGTAATCTTGAATTTCTGGGCGATGAAGAGGCTGGTCCCTATCGGGAAATGCTGACCGGTATTCTCGTCGACCTCCAGGAGTCGGATGGGTCTTGGTGGGATTTTCCATTCTATTCCTACCATCAACCCTACGGAACTGCTTTCGCGGTGATGAGCCTGGTTCGCTGTAGGCCTTAGTGGATTTCGCGCTTTTCTTTTCCCTGGTCTTGCGCGAGTCCTTTTCGGATGAATACCTCTGATTTCGATTTTGCGCTGCCGCCCGAGCTGATCGCGCAACAACCGCCGGAGCGGCGTGGCAAATCGAGAATGCTGGTCATTGACCGCACCCGGAGAACGATCGAGCACCGGCGGTTTTCAGATTTCCCCTCTTACGTTAGTTCGGAAGACCTTCTCGTGCTCAACGATACTCGAGTGGTTCCGGCTCGGTTTTTCTCGAATGATGGAACGAGCGAGGTTCTCCGGGTAGAAGCCGTCTCGGGGTGCCAGTGGAAGTGTCTCGTTCGACCGGGAAAGAAATTCAAGGTGGGACGGCAGGTCAAAATTGGAGAATCGACGGGCACGGTCATTGAAATCTGCGAACCGGGAGGAGAGCGGATCATCGAGTTTGATGAAGCTCCAGACGAAAACGTGCATGGCCATCTTGCGCTTCCTCCATACATCGATCGTCCTGACACCTCGGAGGATCGAGATCGCTATCAAACGGTATATGCCAGAGAAGCAGGAGCGATTGCAGCTCCGACTGCTGGACTGCATTTTTCGGACGAGACGTTACAATCGCTTCCACATACCTTTGTCACGTTGCATGTTGGGATCGGAACGTTTCGTCCAGTTTCAGTCGATGATGTTACCGAGCATCACATGCACAGCGAGCGATATGCGCTCGATCAAAGTAGCGTAGACGCCATTCAGAAAGCTCGAAGGACCATTGCGATCGGAACAACAGTAGTACGTGTACTCGAAAGCTGTGGCAGAGAAGTCGGGAAATCAGGCCTCGAGCCCCAACGTGGTGAGACGGACATCTTTATTTATCCGCCCTACGACTTCCGTGTCGTGGACGCGCTCCTGACAAATTTTCATCTTCCGAAGTCGACTTTGCTTATGCTCGTGAGCGCGCTGGCAGACCGGGAACTGGTCCTCGAAGCTTATGAACAGGCCGTAGCTGAGCGTTATTGCTTCTTCAGTTACGGAGACTGCATGTTGATCATTTGAACATATAAATCTTGAATTCGGTGTTGTTTATGAACTGTTTTCGGAGTAAAACTTCGAAACACAGGCATCGAGCGAAGCTTCTCAAGTCTTGCTCGATGGACACACAGACCGCACATGTTCCATTTTCTCTCGCAGAAGCGACTTCAGAGCCGCGGCTTTTCTAGTGGCCAGAAGCGTCGCAAACCCAATGAGACCGCGATGACCTCGATGTTGCGGTCGGGATGGCAGATTTGTGGTCTTCTGTTTTTCCTGTTCGCGGCACTGGTGTCGTTCTGGATCATTATCTCGGCGAGCGATACTTCGATCTTCGCAGGGAATCCGCTTCAGGCCGTCGTCGTCGTGACCGTGATCACTGCTACCCTGATGGTGCACTGGCATGTGAGTCTGCCCCAGACTTTTCGTCAGAACTCGACCATTTCGCTGATGCTGTCGATTGTTCTGATTCAGCTGCTTCTCGTGAAGCTCAGTGAGTTTGTTGCAACGACCCTGGTCCCTGAGGGAGGCTTTCGATTCCTGGTCGAGCCCTACATATTTGCCCCGATTGCTGTTTCGTTGCTGGTGGGACGCCGTCAGGGTACTTTCGCGGTGGTCTACGCCAGTCTCTTTGGCGGAATGACCGTGGCGAAAGAAGAAGCTTTTCTTTTTATCCTTTTCTCGATGATCTGTGGATTTGTCGCGATCTACCTCACGAATCGAGTGAGACAGCGCGCTCGACTTGTCATGGCCGGAGCCTATTCCGGGCTTGCCTGCGTTCTCCTCGCCGTGACTCTCGGACAGATTCAATGGCCAGGATTCAGTGCTGGGGAGGAAGTCTGGATGATGGTGGGGAAACAGGTTTTTTCTGCGATTTTTGTGTCAACCCTGACTGCCGTTGTGGTCAGCGGGGTGCTTCCGATCATTGAAGTGACGTTCCGGATCACGACCGACGTCTCCTGGATGGAGTATTCGGATCTTAATCATCCATTGCTGAAAAGAATGACGATCGAGGCTCCGGGGACCTATCATCACAGTCTCGTTGTCGCGACGTTGGCAGAGACGGCTGCGGAAGCAATCGGCGCCAGTGCGATCAAGTGTCGGGTGTGTTCCTATTTTCACGATATAGGGAAGATGAAGAAGCCGGCCTATTTTGTGGAGAATATCGGGGATGGGTTGAACTACCACGATGAACTCACGCCGAACATGAGTGCACTGATCGTGATGGCTCACGTGAAAGACGGGGTCGACATGGCCTTGAAGCACAAGCTGAATTCCGAGATTGTGAATGTCATCCAGGAGCACCACGGCACCTCGTTGATCCGATTTTTCTATCATCGAGCGCTCAAATTGCGGGACGAAATACAGCGGCAGTTTGAGGAGGGCAACGCTCACGAAGAAGACATTCCCGAAGTGAAGAAAGAATCGTTTCGCTACGCTGGGCCTAAGCCGAGAACTCGCGAGAGTGCAATCATCAGCCTCGCCGATTCCGTAGAGAGTGCTTCGCGAAGCCTTCAGAAACCCACTCCAAAGAAAATCGACGAGCTGATTGATGATATTTTTCGTGATCGACTCAACGATGGGCAATTGGACGATGCGGCCCTGACTCTTGCTGATCTAGCGACGATCAAGAGCAGCTTTGCTACGACCTTGCGAAGCATGATGCACACGCGAATTCAGTATCCGAAAATCGAAGAGGGAAGTGAAAATACGGCTCCTCGAAAATCGAAAAAGGCAAAGTCCGCGAGTGGCAAAGTTGCCGACGGTCCGGAGAAGAGCAAAGATCCGGTTGCTACCAGTAAGGGCTGAAGCGTCTCCAACGAGGGTAGCGATTTTTAGGATGATGGAAGCAGGAAGCGATGGTGGAGTTCCACGACTCGAAGTGTTTTCGCAGACTGAGACTTCGGAAGAAAAGATTCAGTGGCTGGAGGAGAAGGGGAGCGCTGCGATTCCTTTAGTCCTTCTCGTCCCTGGAACGGAGGCACCCGTCCTTGCAGAATTGGATATGGTGGAAGCGACACTAATCTCGGATGAGACGATCACTGAAGTGCACGCTGAGTTTCTTTACGATCCGACACCAACGGATGTGATTACGTTTCATCATGGCGAGATTCTCATCAGCGAAGAAACCGCAAGTCGCGAGGCGTCCAACTACGGGATGTCGGTTGATGAAGAGTTACTTCTTTATCTAATCCATGGCCTCCTGCACCTGCATGGGCACACCGACCTGGAGGAAGAGGAGCGAATCGTGATGCACCGTCATCAGGAAGATGTTTTGTCGCAGGTTCTCGGCGGGCATGCTAGGAATAGAAAAGGAAAACCGAAAGTTTGATGGATTGGTACTACGCAAAAGATGGAGAGCAGGTGGGACCTGTTGCAGAGGAAGAGCTCAAGCAGCTTTTTGAAAACGGGCAGGTTTCAAGTGATGATCTTGTCTGGAACGAGTCGCAGAGTGATTGGCTTCCGATTGGGTCTTTCCAGCAGTTTTCCCCGAGCACTCCTGATAAAGCACCCTCGACAACCGTCGCAGCAGCTCCGGCATCCCCACTGAATCCGGTCCGTGCTACCACAGATAGCGTCTCCCCGGGACAGCCCATACCGACTTATCTTTGGCAGTCGATTGTCTGTCTCGTGTTGTGTTGTCTTCCTGCAGCAATTCCCGCGATTGTCTACTCGACCAAGGTTGATCCTGCGGTTGCTCGTGGAGACTATGCCGCGGCAAAGCTTGCTTCTGACAACGCAAAGCTTTGGTGCTGGGTTTCTTTCGGAATCGGGATTGTTGCCAATATACTGATTTTTGGGGCGTCGGCGGTTGGTGGTTTTGTGGAGTAGCAGTTAACTCTGAAGAGATCTTCACAGACAAGAATGAGCTCCATTGAGCGATACCGAAAGCTGATCGTCACTTTCGTTGTTCTTCTCATTGGGTTAGCGGGTGCACTCTTTCTGCGTAGTACAGACTTGGGCGGCGATCCACGCTGGCTACCGAAGTGTGCGCTTTTTACCTGGACGGGATTGCATTGTCCGGGGTGCGGCAACACGCGGGCGGCTTCGGCCCTGTTGCAGGGAGATGTCCAAGGAGCTATTCACCAGAATGTTTTCTGGGTGGTCGCGTTACCTTTTCTCCTGATTGGCGCGTTGCGAAGTTGGATTCGATGGGTCTATCCCGAGCGGTGGAAACTCCTGCCGATTCGGTGGAAATGGTCCTATTCGCTGAGCTTGATTGGACTCCTACTTATTTTCACCGTTCTTCGGAACCTTCCTTTCGAACCGTGGAAGTGGTTGGCACCAATACCTTTGGAAGAGACCATTCCTGAAGACTCTGCAAGGCCTGTCCAAGCTGGTTTGCCACTGAGGTTGCGGTGACTGATTCAGCAGCGACACCTTCCCTACAACGTGCTAATTCAGCCGCTCGTCCGAGCAACCAACTTCCAACGCAGGCGGAGTCGTGAAGGGAGAGTCCTTGGCCGGCCAGAGACACGCAGATACCGGTGAGGACATCTCCCATTCCGCCACTGGCCATTCCGGGGTGCCCTGTAGTATTGATCTCTGTCGGTTTCCCTGGTGTAGAGATCACTGTTCGGGATCCCTTGTGCAAGAGCGTCACACCCCAATGGTTCGAGAGGGCACTCGTCAATTTGACACGTGCTCCCGCTTCCTTCGTCAGTCTTGCGAGTTCTCCAGGATGAGGCGTGAGAAGTCGATTCGGAGGCAAGGTGCTGAGCTCGCGCCCACTATTCGCTAACTGGTTCAGGGCATCTGCATCAACGACGACAGGCTTCGGGTGAGAAAAGAGAAAGGGGATCATTTCTTCTTTCCAGGATTCCCCAAGGCCAGGGCCGATTGCGACGACGTCGTGTTCGAGCGCGAGCGCATCTGATAGTTCGGTGATCGGTCGAACCATCACTTCGAGGGGAGCCATGGAGGCGACGACAGGGTAGACTTCTTCCGCAACACAAAGGGTTGTGAGACCGGCACCTGTATGCGATGCCCCGAGGGCGCTGAGTAACCCTGCGCCGGTCATGCCACGTGAGCTGGCGATGATGAGAACCCGTCCGGCCCGTCCTTTGCGACAGTCGAAGGCTCTTCGTGGTAGGCGAGGACGCAGGTGCGAAGGGAAAAGAAATTGGATCGATTGATCTCCGTCTTTCACGGGGATCGGGAGAGGGATTTCAATAAGTCGACCGAGATGCGGGGTGGCTTGATCGTCGGCGAAACCGGTTTTGGCTTGGGTGATAGAAAGAGTGAAGTCCGCTTTTACGGCCCCATCACCGGGAATGCCGCTATCAGCATCGAGCCCGGTTGGAATATCTACCGCAAACGTCGTCGCGAATTCCGTATCGTGAATCTTATTCAGTTGATCGGCCGCTTCTCGGATTTCTCCCCTCAGATCTCCGGTAGCACCGATTCCGAGAAGTCCGTCGATGAGAATGCGGTGGGATCCACGAGGAAATAATTCGGTGGTCGGCTCCGCTACCCACTCACTCCATTTTCGTTTCGCTAGCTCAGAGATTCCGGTGAGACCGTGGGAAAAATGGAACTTCACCTCCCACCCCCAGCGTTTCAACCACCGCGCGATGACAATAGCATCACCACCATTGTTTCCCTTTCCGCAGAAAATATCTGCCCTGCCCGGTTTGGGAAAGAAAGAGCGAATCGCGTGAGCACAACGGAGTCCCGCTGCGTCCATGTAGGGTTCGGGAGATATCCCAGTCGAGAAGAGCCGAGATTCGGCTTTGGCCATCTGACGACAGGTGACCAACATAGTTCGGAAGGCGGTTTAACCGCGGCGATTGAACTGCAGAATTCCACGGGCGATGCTGTCGGCAACCACCTGTCGATATTGGGGATCCATCATCGCGCTGCGCTCCTCTTTGTTCGAAACGAATCCGCCTTCGACCAGAATCGAGGGGTGTTTCGTGCGACGCAGTACGGAAAAGTTGGCGGTCTTCACTCCGCGGTCAGTCGCGCCGATATTTTTGATCAGTTCTGTTTGAACAAAGCGGGCAAATTTCTCTGAGCTGGAACTCCGGTAGAAGGTTTCGATTCCGAGAGCGGCTGTCCGGTAGCTCGAATTGAAGTGAATGCTGATGAAAATCGCATTGCGGTAGCGATTCGCTCGAGCCGAGCGCTCCGAGAGTGCAATGAACTCGTCCTTGGTCCTTGTCATCACGGTCTTGAAACCGGCTTCTTTCAGACCTCGCTCAAGGCGTCGCGCGACATCCAGATTGATGTGCTTTTCGTAAACGTAGGAATCTGCGGCACCGAGATCTCGGCCACCGTGCCCGGGATCAATGACGACTGTTCGGAACGCTAGCGCGTGCCCAACTCCTCCGAGGAAGAGGATAGAGAGCACAATTAGAAATGGTGAAAAACGGAGAGATGACATGCGGAACTAGGGGAAACGATACTGTTAGAATCAAAAAATTCAAGTATTCCTAATGGAATAGTTGAGAAAGGCGAAGGGGAAGCGGTTGATATCTAGGGATAGGGATAAAATTCTAGATCCCCATTTTATAACGAGTCAGAACCCTATATTCTTAGGCGATTCCTGTAGCGATCACCTGTGAGGGGCATATTTGAACGGAAAAAGCTCTCGGTGCCAGTTCTTGACCCATTCTCGTTTCCGTTTAGATTCGCCGTCTTCAACGGACGGAACGTTCCATTCAGAAAAACAACCTGCCCTACGTAAGCTATGCGCCCTTTCCTTATTCTTGGTGCTCTCATCGTCACCGCTACTAATCCTCTCATGTCACAAGAAGCTTCTTCCCCTGAAACCCTGAAAGAACGAGTCAGCTATTCCTACGGATTAGTCATTGCTCGACAACTCACTGAGCGCGGTATCGAAATCGACCTGGACCTGTTCGCGGCAGCTTTCAAGGCGGTTCAAGAAGGGACCAAACCCAGTTTCTCTGATGATGAGATTGCGGCAGCATTCCAAGAGAATCAGAAAATTCTCGATGAGAAAAATGCGACCGGTGCGGATAAAGAAAACCTAGTGGCCGGGAAAAATTTCCTAGAGGAAAATGCCAAGAAGGACGGCATTCAGACTACTTCCTCGGGTTTGCAGTATGAAATTATAAACGAAGGAAAAGGCGATAAGCCGGAAGCGACCGATGAGGTCACGGTTCACTACCACGGCACTTTGATTGATGGCACTGTCTTTGATAGTAGCGTCGATCGTGGAGAGCCAACTTCCTTTCCTTTGAATCGTGTGATTCCGGGATGGACTGAGGGCGTTCAACTGATGCCTGAAGGAGCCAAGTATCGCTTCTACATTCCTTACGACCTTGCATATGGCGAGCGTGCTACCGGCGATAAGATCAAGGCATACAGTGCTCTGATTTTTGAAGTCGAGCTTCTCGAGATCAAGTGATCTTCGTGTTGGCTTCCTTTCCCATGATCTGGAGAGGAAGCCCAGCTTACCCAGCTGGTTTCCGGAGGCCAGACCGGGGTCGATCAGGCCGCTCTCTCGGTCGCAATCGATTTGGGATTATCTCACGGAGGATGGTGTCCGAAAGGTCGTCTTGCCGAGGATGCGTTTATTCCGACTCAGTTCTCCTTCGTCGAGACTCCAAGCGAGACCGTTACAGAGCGTACCGAGTGGAATGTTCGAGAAAGCGACGATACGCTGATCTTCCCTCGACTGCCTGAAATTAAGAGAGGCACAGAAGAGACTGAGAATTTTCTAAGGATTGGAATCGACCTTGCTTAGTGATCACTGCAACGGTTGAACACCCCGTTGGCCAAATTGTCTCTTTTTTAAACGAGTATTGAATACAAACTCTCATTGTAGCCGGTCCCAGAGCTTCTGAAGGAGAATGGGCCTATCAGATTCTATTGAAATCTCTACTAAAAGACACGAGGCATACAGCCAAGCACGAAACCTAAGCGGTAGGGAATATGGAATCACAAACGAGTGAACAAGAAGAAGTATCAGGAAATGTCTCCACGGATGGAACCTCCGGGGATTGCGCGAAGGAGCGTCTGAAAAAAGATATTCTTCAAAATCTGATTCGGAATCAGGCTCACGGCCCGGTCTCGGCTACTCCAGGCGACTGGTGGCGTGCGATCTGCCTTGCCGTTCGTGGACGCATGCTCGAGCGAGCTTGTGAAGTGCATACCGGGCACTACAAAGAGAATGTTCGCCGGGTATACTATCTCTCCTTGGAGTACTTGATGGGACGTCTCCTCGAGAACAATCTCGTTAATATCGGACTCCTTGGTGAATGCCGGGAAGCGATGTCCGAGCTCGGTCAGGACTTTGACGCCCTTCTGGAGGAGGGTCCTGACCTGGGACTTGGAAACGGAGGTCTGGGTAGGCTCGCTGCCTGCTTCATGGATTCGCTGGCGACCCTCGACCTACCAGCGGTGGGATATGGAATTAACTATGAATTTGGGCTGTTTCGCCAAAAGTTTATTGATGGCGAACAAGCGGAATCTCCGGATGAGTGGCGTCGATTTGGCAATCCTTGGGAGATTTGCCGTCCCGAATACTCGGTTGAAGTCCCTGTCTATGGTCATGTCGAAAACCAGTTTGATGAACTGGGACAAGGACGACCTGTCTGGAGTGGGACGCGTTCCATTCTCGGAGTTCCCTGGGATGTTCCGATCGTAGGCTACGAGGGAACGACGGTAAACTACCTCCGGCTCTGGGAGAGCACCGCCTCCCGCGACTTCGATCTCGATGTCTTTAATCGCGGCGGATACGTAGAAGCCGTTCGGGAGAAAGCGGAGAGTGAATCGATTTCCAAAGTTCTTTATCCGAATGACTCCAACGAGGCAGGAAAAGAACTGCGCCTTGTTCAGCAGTATTTCTTTGTCACCTGCTCGCTCCAGGACATTGTGAAGCGTCACCGCCGTTGCAACGACACCTGGGATAGTTTTCCAGACAAGGCCGCGATTCAGCTCAATGATACTCACCCTGCGATTGCGGTTGCTGAGTTGATGCGTCTGCTCATTGATGATGAACTTCTTCCCTGGGATCAGGCATGGGCGATCTGTCAGAAAACTTTTTCTTACACAAATCACACCCTTCTTCCTGAAGCTCTCGAGAAGTGGAGTGTTCCCTTGTTTGAAAAAGTTTTGCCGCGCCATCTCCAGATCATTTTCGAGATCAACAAACGATTCCTCGAGGAGGTTGTGGAGGCAAGGTGGCCTGGAGATCATCACAAGAAAGCGGAGATGTCTCTCATCGAAGAGGGCGCTCCCAAGCAAATTCGCATGGCCTACCTTGCAGTTGTGGGAAGTCATGTCACCAACGGCGTGGCTGCACTTCACACACAACTTTTGAAGAAGGATCTGTTCTCCAATTTCTTCGCGCTCTTTCCCGAGCGGTTTCAGAACAAGACGAATGGAATTACTCCTCGTCGCTGGCTCAAGGCATGCAATCCGGAGCTTTCCGGTCTGATCGATCAATCGATCGGAAACGACTGGCCTGCTGATCTGGATCGTCTTCGCGACCTCGAAAAGTTTGCCGACGACCCAGGTTTTCAAGAGCAGTTCCTCGCGATTAAACACCGCAACAAAGAACGTCTCGCGGCCCTCATTCGAAAGCGCTGCGGAATTGAAGTTGATCCTTCGGCAATCTTTGATGTGCAGATCAAACGTCTCCACGAATACAAGCGTCAGCACCTGAACCTTTTGAACATTCTGACGCAATATCGTCGTCTTGTTCAAAATCCGGATCTTGATGTGGTGCCCCGTGTCTTTGTCTTTGGTGCTAAAGCTGCACCGGGCTACGAGCTGGCCAAGGAGATCATCCACGCGATCAATGCCGTGGGAGAAAAAATCAACAACGACGAACGAATCCAGGGGAAGCTCAAGGTCGCGTTTCTTCCCAACTATGGAGTCAGCACCGCTGAAATCATTATCCCAGCTTCTGATCTTTCGGAGCAGATTTCGACGGCAGGAAAAGAGGCTTCGGGAACCGGAAATATGAAACTCGCGCTGAACGGTTCGCTCACCATAGGAACTCTCGATGGTGCCAATGTCGAGATTCAGGAAGAGGTTGGAGAGGATAATATCTTCATCTTTGGCCTGACCGTCGAAGAGGTGGAGTCGCTCTGGAAGAGTGGATATTGCTCGATCGATCACTATTGGGAGGACGAAGAACTCCGGGCAGTTATTGACTGGCTCGTTTCTGACTCTTTTGCTCCTCGAGGATCGTTTGATCAAATTCGTCACAGCTTGCTCGATGGAGGAGACCCATACCTGGTTCTCGCTGACTACCGCGCCTATGTCGATGAACAGGCGAAAGTGGACGAGGCTTATCGCGATCGCAGCAATTGGGCAAAAATGGCCATTCTCAATACCGCTCGGGTTGGAAAGTTCTCCAGTGATCGAACCATTCGCGAGTATGCTGAGGAAATTTGGAAGTTGCCTCAGGTAACCGTGTAGGCGAGCGATTCCATAATGGACGAACTCGCAGCGAAGAGAGTCCTTCTCGACTTCGAAATTATTCTGCTCCTTACTCTCGTATTGGGAGCAGGGTATTTCGCCGTTGTTCGAAAGCTTCGCCCTGTTGAGAAACGTCCTTTGTCGGACTTCGATGGATTTGATCTGGTGCTGATGTTTTTTCCAGCGCTGCTTTTTCTGATCAACCCTGTTTTTGAGGTTCTCGTCACGGGGAACATGGAAAAAGAAGGAGCCGATCAGGCTTCTTCGGATGCTGGGTCATGGAGCCTTGTTGTGAATATAGCTTACTTTTTCTTTGTCGGCGTCATGACCTATGGAATTCTCGAATGGATTCGGAATCGCCGGGTATCTGAGCTCTTCGGGCTGAAGAAGCTGCGTCTTGCTCCGATTATCTTGTATTCCATCGTTGGTGGTTTCGCTTCGCTCCTCCTCTGTGCCTGGGGAGTCGGAACTTTTTCTCAAGACTATCTCGAGGGAATTTTTGATCAGCTTTCCGCCCAGAAGACCGTCGAGTCTCTGCAGGATTCCCGCTCCAAGGTTGAGTTGGGTTTGTCGATTATAATGGCTTGTGTTGCTGCGCCTATCGTCGAGGAGATGCTGTTCCGCGGCTACATGTATGGAGCCTTGAAACGGGCTACGAATCCGATTTTTTCTATGGTCGTGATAGGAGGTCTTTTCGCCGTGGTTCACGGGAATTTGCCTGCCCTGTTGCCGCTCTGGGCTTTCTCGATTCTTCTTTGCCTGGCTTATGAATGGACCCGTTGCCTTTGGGTTCCAATGGGAATGCATGCGTTTTTCAACGCGGCAAATATCATTTTGATGCTGAATCCAGAGGCGCCCTGAAGTTGTTATGTCTCGCTCGGAAACAGAGAAGGGGGTCACGCTCGAAGGAATCGGAGAAGAGGAACTCGTCAGAAAGTTGGTATCCGGTCTTCCTGGTTCTTCGGGATTGTTGACCGGTCCTGGCGATGACTGTGCGGTCATCGAGTTGGGCGATGGCGACGACGATGTAGGTCTTTTTAAGACGGATTGTGTAATCGAAGGAGTTCATTTCGAAGCTGCTACCGATGCCGAGTTGGTGGGGCAAAAAGCGCTCGCGCGCACTCTCAGTGACATTGCCGCGATGGGAGGTTCTCCGACTTTTGCGCTGGTCACACTCGCGACCGATGGCTCCAGAACCGTCGATGAAGTCGAGGGTTGGTATCGCGGAATCGTAGACGCAGCCGAACGCTATGGATGTGTTATTGCAGGGGGCGAAACGAGTCGGCTTCCTTCGAGAGGTGCTCTTATTTCAATAGCCATGTTGGGCCGAGCTCCCCGCGCTCGATGCCTTCATCGGAGTGGAGCTCAGGTAGGGGACCGAATCGTTGTGACAGGCCGTCTCGGGGGATCCTTTGAAAGCGGAAGGCATCTCAATTTTTCTCCGCGAATGGCGGAAGGTCAGTGGATCGTGATGAATACCGGTGCGACAGCGATGATGGATCTCAGTGATGGATTGGGATCAGACCTGCCTCGCCTCGTCGATGCGAGTGGAGTCGGGTATTCCATTGATTTGGAAAAAATTCCCTGCCACCAAGGCGCGTCGATTGAGCAGGCCGTCACGGATGGCGAAGACTACGAATTACTCTTCACTCTTCCTGCAGATTCCTGGGATCAAGTATTTGCGGAATGGTCTGCCGCGTTTCCGGATTGCGAACTGACGACGATTGGGCACATTTCAGAGGTCACCAAGAATCCGCTCTCCTCGGGATGGGAGCACTATCGGGAAACACCATGAGGACGAGTCCATTGCTCCCTACGGAAGAGGAAATGATTCGATATGGTGAAACCTTTTCGAAGGAACTCGCGGCCGGGGATGTCGTCGCATTGAGCGGAGATCTCGGTGCAGGGAAAACACATTTCTGCAAGGGGGTGGCGGCTGGACTAGGTTCACAAGCGGCCGTGACGAGTCCTACCTTTTCTCTGGTGCAGGAATATGGAGGAGGCCGCTGCCGCGTGTTTCATTTCGATTTCTATCGGCTGGAGACTCCTGAAGAATTGCTGGGAATCGGATGGGAAGAGTATCTCGAAGAAGACGGAGTTATTCTCGTTGAGTGGGCGGAAAAATTCGTCGATTTTCTTCCCGAAGAGACTCGGTGGCTGCGGTTCGAAAGACAGGAAGGTGGGAGTCGACAAATTCACGAATCATGATTCTGGCCCTGGAGACATCGACGCCACGCGCTTCGCTTGCGGTCTATTTCCCCGGGAAAGACGAAGTTGAGTGGGAAACTTCCTTTGAAACGGATCGCTCTCACAATTCAGTGATTTTCGGACCCGTGACCGAGGCCTTGGAGCGCTTTGGCGACGACTTAAAGCGTATCGTGGTGGGTTTAGGTCCAGGTTCTTACAGCGGAGTTCGCGTCGCCATCGCAGTAGCCAATGGTCTCGCGATTTCGCGTGAGCTTCCGCTCCAGGGAGTCTCGTCGCTGGAGGCCTACGGGGAGATCTCGGAGAGCTGTTTTGTGGTGGGGGATGCCCGGAGAAAGACCTTCTTTCTTGCCGAGGTGCGGGAGGGCTCGCTCGAAGACGAGCCAGCTCTTCTCACTGCAGAGGAGCTCGAGATTCGACTCGAGCAAATGGCTGAGGGAATTTCCGTATATTCTCCTGACCGGACAGTTCTCGCTCGGTTTTCATCCGTTCAAGACTCGTTGCCATCTGCCAAGAAAATTGCCAGACGCGCTGCAGCGTGTGAATTCGACCCGTCTGATCGGGTGCCATCGCTTGAACCTCACTATCTTCGGGCGCCGTTTATCACGACCCCAAAGTCACGGTAATCAGCCGGGAAGGGTAGGAGGAGTCAGCAATGCCGGCTCTTCCGAAACTTCCGGAAAGGGATCATACTCTGCTCCAAACTGACGAAGCGTTTCCATTCCGAGGCAGCGGAAAAAGACAGTGATGGGAAGCAATAGGACTGCTCCAAGGTAGGGGATGATCATGACGAGTCCGGCGATGCAGCAGGTGACGAGAATGGCTACAAGAACGAGAATTCCGGTGCCCATTCCGAGAAGAATCATCCAGAAATAGTAGAGGATGAAAATACCGGGGTTGCTGGAATGGAGGCTTAGGACCCGCCGCCAGGCCGCGCGCGTGCCAATGCGATCGCGGTACATGATCGGTAGGACAAAGTTCTCCAGCAGCGTGGCGATGTAGCTGGCAACGAAGATCAGGACAACAAAGGCGAGTCCAATCCCGATTAAAGTGGGAAGCTTGGCGACATCAAAAGCGTCAGTTTCCATCATCGGCCAGGAAACAAAAAGGGCAGCTGCGATGAGCCCTCCAAAAATAAGGAAGTTGACCAACCCGAAGACCAGCATCCAGACAAAGAGCCCGTTACCCTGAATGCGATACTTCTTCCATGGATGGGTCACGAGGGCTCGGTTGTTGGCAACATTGTCGAGAAACATAAACTTGCCGCGCGATCGCACCCAGGTGATCGCCAACCCCAGGAGAATGGATAAGATGAGGATGATCGACCCGATCGTTATGATAAGCAGGAGATGTTCGTTGATCCATTCTAAGACTGTATCCAGCATTTCAGACACGGAGGGCATCGATTCGCCGATCGTATCGCCGCTTGAATCAGAATAGCTTCCGCTCGAGCTACCGCCACCTTCCAGCAGAGTGGCAAGCCATGCTGAGAATCCGAGAATGAACCACTTTCCCATATCGAAGGGGCGGAACAGTATGTTCTTCATACGGTCGAACGCGAGCCCTGTGGCAGCAATGAGACTAGGTCTGGGCGATTCCATGATCACAGCCTACTTTGAGTTGGGAATATCCCTATTACAAAAGGTTCATTCGTTTCTCATGGGTTGAAGGAGAAACTCGGCTGGTCACGGTCCTCTCAGCACGCTACGAGAAGAACCGTCGATGAGTATTCCGTGGTCTTTACTTTCCACATTTTCTTTTTGGATTCCTGCCGTTCGCTCTGTTGCTCTATTGTCTGAGCCCACCGCGGTGGCGTTCTCTTGTTCTTACTGAAGTCAGCTATTGGTTTTATGGATGGTGGAATCCCTGGCTCACCTGATGCCGGAAACGGGATTGGCCTCTGCGGCGACACAACTCGATGATTTCTTTCGAACCGATCTTTCAAGATGGTTCGCCACGAAAGCAAAATTGATTTCGGGCAAAGAGGCTATCTTCGAATGAAGGCGGGTGTCTGCCCTAGCCTTTTCTGTCCATCGCGATCAGCTGAGTCACAGTGACGAACTGGAATCCTCGCGAGAGGAGCTGATCGACCGCTGATGGCATCGCATCGATCGTGGGAGCATGAATATCATGAACCAACAGAATTCCCCCGGGACGGGCTCCTGACACCAGTCGACTGGCGACGGCGGAGGGACCCGGTTTCTTCCAGTCCTCCGGATCTACCGACCAGAGAATTGAGGGGTAGCCAAACTCTTTCCGGATCCACGATTTCTGAGAACTGGTAATCGCTCCGTAGGGTGGACGCATCGTGCGAGGCGCGACGCCGGTCGCAGCGACGATGGCTTCGTGAGAAACCGAGAGTTCTTTTCGCACAGCCGACTCGGACATCTTTGTCAGATTCCCGTGGGTAACCGTGTGATTGCCGATCTCATGTCCCTCAGCGATGATACGCCGCATGATCTCTGGATAGCGTCGAGCGTTGGTAGCGACCACGTAAAATGTTGCTTTTACATTACGCGATTTGAGCAAGTCGAGCAGGCGGGGGGTGTTGCTTGGGTGCGGGCCGTCATCAAAGGTGAGGGCGATGAAGGGGAGGCTCGTATTGACCTTGGAATAAGAATCACGCGTCCCTACCGAACTCGGAAGACGGGAACCATCCACTCGATTCCATGGCCCCTGAGGCCGAGCGTCTTCTGTCGTCGCGACAGCTTCTTTTTCCTTTCCTCGCTTCGTTTGATTAGCGCAGCTGCTGAAGAGCAGAGAAAGGCAGAGTGCGGCGGGTGTAACGAACTGGAATGGGAAACGTGTTTTCAATACGGTGTTTGTCGGTGTGAATGAGAACGGCATCGCAATCTTAAGAAATTTTTAAAATATTGCAATGCATAAATGAAATTTTTATTAACTTTTTAGGAATCGGTGTAAAATCGGACGAAGTTCTTCGACGGTTGTCTCGGGCCAGGCAGCGGGATCGGTAAACAGCGCAGTATCCAGCGCGGAGTGTTCCGACCATGTCGGCTCAGACGGAAGTTGAGGGATCACTCGCTGAAGGATTTCCTTGGCTGAGGCGGCATTGGCTTGGACATGTTCGATCACGGAATGAGCGTTCACTGCTTCTTCTTCTTCCTTCCAGCAATCGTAATCGGTGATCATCGCGAGCGTAGCGAGAGATATTTCGGCCTCTCGTGCCAGTTTCGCTTCGGGGAGATTGGTCATCCCAATGAGGTCAAAACCCAGTTTGCGATTGGTCTCCGATTCTGCCCGAGTCGAAAACGCAGGGCCATCCATATTTACATAGGTGCCCCGGTCGTGGACGTTTTTGCCAAGATCTTTGGCTGCTTCCAGCAGTAGCTGCCGAAGAGGTTCAGAAATAGGATCTCCAAAGGCGATATGGGCCACGATCCCCCTGCCAAAGAAGGTATGGTTGGCTCGCTGGCTGGTGCGATCAAAGAATTGGTCGAAGAGAACGAGGTCCCGAGGGCGATATTCTTCCCGCAACGAACCAACTGCAGTCACCGCGATAATCCAGCGCACATTGAGAGAGCGAAGTGCCCAGATGTTGGCTCTATGATTCAGTTCCGAGGGGAGAATCACGTGACCCCGTCCGTGGCGGGGGAGAAAGTAAACCTGCCGTCCCTGCATCTTGCCGCACATGATGGCGTCGGATGGAGGGCCGAACGGAGTCTCAATCGAGATTTCCTCTACGTCGGTGAGACCGTCGATTTCATAGAGACCGGATCCTCCGATCACGCCGATAGCAGGTGCGCCCTGTGATTTACTCATAGGTCACAATTGTAAGGGATCGGTTGACCAATCCAAGTGCGGAATCGGGCGACTGTTTCAATGGGATACATTAGAATTTGAGAAGAAAATGAAATCTTCAATCTCTCTTTACATTTTATAAACCTTAATTATATTTTTTAAAATGTTTTTCCGTTTTTTATTGTCCATCATCCTGATCGGGATTGGTATCGCCTCTCCTTGGCTGGTGAGGGATTGGCTTTCGGCACAGCCTTCAGAGAGGAATGTGAAGACCCTGGTCGATTCGGCTCTTGAGCATCCCAAGAAGTGGGCCAAGTGGATTCTTCCTGATCGTGACGAGGATCAAGAGGCAATCGTAGCAGAGTCAGATCCGGCGAGTGCAGAGGCGACTGCCGAGTCCGATAGGTCCGACTCAACTGAGTTGGGTCGTCGACCTTACTCTTTTGCTTCCGCTACTGCAAAAGTGTTGCAAGGCTCTCTACCGGGCGGATCAGTAGAATCGGGTGCGGCACCGCTCTTCAGCTCGGTGTCTTCCGCTCCCACTTCATTCTCTAAAGCGGTCGTCGAAGAGACGGGTTTGGCGTTGGATGGGGAGTTGAGCCGAATGGGGCTGGAGCTGGGATCTCCGGTATTCATCCGAATCTTTAAGGAGGAGAAAGAGCTCGAAGTCTGGATGAAAAACCCTGAAGCCAATCGTTACGGCCTCTTCAAAGTCTATCGTATTCAGGATATGTCAGGAACATTGGGCCCAAAACTCCGCGAGGGGGATAGCCAGGTCCCGGAAGGTTTTTACTATGTCGGCAGCTCCCGGTTGAGGCCGGCTACGAAACATCATCTGGGAATGGATCTTGGCTATCCGAATGGCCTCGACCGCGCGCTCGGAAGAAGTGGGGGAGATATCCTCATTCATGGAGGGGGCCGTTCTCCCAGTTCGTTTGCTTTAGCGCCGGAGCATATGAGCGAAGTCTATACCCTGGGCGCTGAAGCACTTGATGAAGGGCAGCGATTCTTTCGAGTTCACGTGTTTCCTTTTCGGATGACGGATAAGCGGATGGAACAGGAGTGGGGCCGTCAGCCGAAGTGGATTGAGTTCTGGTCCAATCTCAAGGAAGGTTATGACTTTTTTGAGAATGCGAACTTCCCTCCCTCGGTCCAGGTCGGCGCCAAAGAGTACGTGTTTCGACTGCCATAAAACCGACTTCTGACAACTTTCCGAGGAAATTGGAGAGTTCTGGCCTTTTTTGCTTCCCGTCTCGTACCAATTCCTCTAGTTTGCCCGTCCGCGGTGCGGCTTTGGGCAAATGGTCTAAAAAGTGAGCCAGAAGCATCGGGAACGGCTTTGGTGACGAGAGAAACACGAACCCCTTAATAGTTTTGTACGCGAACGAATCTTATCTTCTCGATCTTTTAAAAGAAGCCGATCTGGTAGATGCGGCCTCGATTGAGGATGTGACACACAAGAAGAAAGGGCAGGAGTCGACCCTCGAGGCGCTTCTCGCTCAGAATGTTATCAACGATGGCAACATCGCCGAGATTCTGGCCCAGAATTCGGGAATGGAGTATGTCGATATTCGGAAGATGGACATCGATCCTACCGTTGCGACGAATGTCCCGGCAGAGACGGCGGTCCGATTCGGGATTGTTCCGATCGCGGAGTCAGCAGGCACTCTGGTCGTGGCAGTAACAGACCCTCTCGATTTCGACGGATTGGATTCAGTTCGTCATATTCTATCGGTTGAACCCGAATTTGTTGTTTCCTCCAGTTCTGCGATCAAGCAGCGACAGCTCGATTTCTATGCGACAGAGCTGGGTTCCGAACAGATTTCCAAGCTTGATGAAAATGCTATTGCGGTAACGGAGACGACGGAGGGTGGAGAAGGGGACGCGCCGATTATCAAGTTGGTGTATCAGATTCTTCAGGAAGCTTATCAGAACCGCGCATCCGATATTCACATTGAACCACTCGAGGGGGAGATGCGGGTGCGTTATCGCATCGACGGCGCCCTTCACAAGGTGCAGAGCCACCCAACCCGACTGCTTTCTTCTGTCGTCAGCCGGATCAAGATCATGACAGGATCGATGGCGATCTCGGAGAAGCGCCTTCCTCAGGATGGTCGGATCCAGGCGAAATTTGGAAGTGGTGATCTCGACCTCCGGGTTTCCACCGTTCCTACATCATGCGGGGAAAGCATCGTGATGCGTATTCTTGATAAGAGTTCTCTCACGATCGGTCTGCCCCAGCTCGGATTCTTCAGTGATGACCAGGCGACATTCGATGAGCTGATTCGTCTTCCTGACGGAATTATTCTCGTTACTGGTCCGACCGGTTCCGGAAAGACAACGACGCTCTACGCGTGTCTTAATGCGATCAACAAGTCCGACCGAAAGATCATCACGGTAGAGGACCCCGTTGAGTATCTGCTCTCTGGAATCAATCAGGTTCAGGTGAAAGAAGACATCGGGATGAGCTTTGCCGCGGCGCTTCGAGCGATTCTGCGTCAGGCTCCGAATATCATCATGATTGGTGAGATTCGAGACCTTGAGACAGCTTCAATTGCGATCAACGCGAGTTTGACCGGTCACCTCGTGTTCTCGACGCTCCACACGAATGACGCTCCTTCAGCAGTGGCACGTCTCTCTGACATCGGGGTGAAGAAATTCCTTATTGCGAGTGCGGTTCGATCGATCATGGCTCAGCGACTCGTAAGGAAGGTCTGCCCGGACTGTGAAGCTCCTGCCGAGCTTACGGAGAAGGATGTTCGAGCTCTTCGGCTTACCGCGGATCAGCTTACCAAGGCCGATATCAAGAAAGGTGATGGTTGTCGGACCTGTCGCATGACGGGTTACAAGGGACGTATGGGCTTGTTTGAAATCTTCAATATTGACGAAGAAGTCCGACTGCTTATCAACGGCGATGAATCGACTTCTGGATTGAGGAAGCGAGCTCGAGAACTGGGAATGAGAACTCTGCGAGAAGATGGTGTTCGCAAGGTTCTCGCGGGAACGACAACCTCTGACGAGGTGATGCGGGTAACCATGGCGGATTCAGACTGATTTTGAATTCCAGGGAAAGAAATAATTTTAGGAAATAATGACGGTTGAAAGTGTAATCGATCTTCTCATCTCACGAGGGCTTGTCGACGAGTCCCAACGAGATGAAACCATCGCTGCGGTTCACGCGAGTGAACACGATGTCACCTTTGCGGTGGAAGAGTTAGGACTCATCATGCGAGATCAGCTGTTTCAGTTGGTCGCGCAGGACATCGGGGGGGAATATTACGACCTCAGTGAATTTGAACCTGCCGAGCAGGTGTTGCGTTCCGTGCCAGGGGGAACCGCGAAGCTCTATCAGGCTATGCCGATCCAGTTTTTGGACGAAGGGCTCCAGATTGCGGTTGCCGATCCTCTTGATCCGCAGAACCTCGAAGAGCTTGGGTTCAACCTGAACCAGCAGATCATTCCTGCAGTCGCGCCACCGGAGCAGATCGCAGAAATGATCGAGCGACTTTACTACGGTGGTGGTGGCGCTGTAGAGGCAGGTGCGGAGGGAGTGACTCCAAGTGGAGAAAGTGATGCTCTTGCTGCAATTCGCGCGGAAGTCGCTGCGATCTCCGAAGACGATCTCGAAGAAGAGTCAAACTCGGCTCCTATTATTCGTTATGTAGACCTTGTCCTGTATCAGGCGATCAAGGAAAAGGCTTCCGACATTCACTTCGAGCCCTTCGAAGATGATTTCAAGATTCGCTATCGTGTCGATGGGGCACTGTATGAGATGGCCCCGCCGCCTCAGCACTTGAAGCAGGCGATCATTTCTCGAATCAAGGTCATGTCGGCTTTGAATATTGCGGAGACTCGATTGCCGCAGGATGGTCGAATCACCAAGGAGATTAACGACAAGCCAGTCGACATGCGAGTCTCTACCCTGCCGACCATTTTTGGGGAGAGTGTCGTGCTCCGAGTATTGGACCGCTCGAATGTGAATCTCGACCTAGAGACGCTCAACCTCACTCCGGAACTCTACGAATACGTTACAGACACGATCGTAAAGCCGAACGGTATCTTTATCTGCACCGGTCCGACAGGAGCAGGAAAAACGACTACACTCTACGCTTGTCTGCGAAAAGTGAATACCGAGGACTCGAAGCTGCTCACAGCAGAGGATCCCGTTGAGTATGATATCGACGGAATTATGCAGGTCCCGGTCAATGAATCGATCGGGTTGAATTTTGGGCGTGTTCTTCGAGCCTTCCTTCGACAGGATCCGGACCGTATTCTCGTTGGCGAGATGCGAGATCTTGAGACAGCGCAGATTGCGATTCAGGCTTCGTTGACTGGTCACCTTGTTTTATCGACCCTTCACACGAACGACTCACCCGGTGCGGTGACTCGACTGATTGATATGGGCTGCGAGCCATTCCTCGTTGCCGCGACCCTTGAAGGGGTTCTCGGACAACGACTTTTGCGTCGTATCTGTGACGATTGTCGCGTCGCCTATCGTCCTTCGGCAGCGGTGCTGGCTCAGCTGGGTCTAACTGATGCCGACACGGGAGGTCGAGAATTTTATACCGGTCAGGGTTGTGATAGCTGCAACGATACGGGTTACAAAGGGCGTCAGGGACTGTTTGAGCTTCTCGATATGTCGGATCCGATTCGCGATCTGGTTGCCCAACGCGCTGCTACGGTGGTGCTCAAACAGAAAGCGCAGGAACTCGGAATGAAAACCCTGAGGGAAGACGGGCTCCGCAACATTTTTGAAGGAATCACCACCATCGAAGAGGTGCTGAAATACACCTAGAATTCTTTCCGGGCGATTTCCATCGACAGGCAGAGTTCGAAAACGATACTCTCAAATAAATCATCCATTGGTAAACAGATAAGAAGAAGATATGGCGAATTTTGAATACATTGCCTTGGACGCAAAGGGGCAGGAAACGGCAGGATCGATCAAGGCGAACGACGAGGGCGATG
Source organism: Verrucomicrobiales bacterium (assembly GCA_965657775.1). Classification (GTDB taxonomy): domain Bacteria; phylum Verrucomicrobiota; class Verrucomicrobiia; order Verrucomicrobiales; family DEV007; genus Arctic95D-9. Next base: position 864,209 of record CBFHPY010000001.1, on the reverse strand, counting down.
CCATTGCTCAGCTGCGAAAAAGCGGTCTCTACCCGACTCAGGTTGTTCCTGCAGGCAAAGGTGGCGTTTCGAGCAAGGCAAAGAGTCGTGTTAAGAAAAGTCAGAAGGGCAAGAAGGGCGGCGCTGTTATTGGCGGAAAAGTCAAAGGCAAGGTGCTGATGATTTTCACTCGTCAGCTTGCTACCCTCGTCGATGCAGGACTTCCACTTTTGCGTGGACTCTCCGTGCTTGGAAAGCAGGAGAAGAATCGAGTTATGGCGGGAACGATCAACCATCTCGCCGACTCGGTCGCAGGTGGATCGACGTTCTCAGAAAGCCTCGGTCAGCACCCCAAGGTATTTGATAAACTGTATGTCAACATGGTTAAGGCGGGAGAGCTCGGCGGTGTTCTCGAGCTCGTTCTGACTCGCCTTGCGGAATACAAGGAGAAGGCTGAGAAGTTGAAGAATCGGATTGTCGCAGCCATGGTTTATCCGGTGATTGTCATCGTGATCGCTGTCGGTATTCTTGTTTTCCTCATGGCGGTGATTGTCCCTCGTTTTGAGCGAATCTTTGCTGAAATGCTGGGCGACAAGCCGTTACCCGCGATCACCCAGGTCGTGATTAATATGAGCCGGTGGATCCAGGATAAATGGATCATTCTTCTGGTAATTGGTGCTGTCCTCTATGCTGGATGGAAGGTCTTTGCGATGACCAAAGTTGGGCGTCAGACGATTGATCGTATGAAGCTCTACATCCCGGTCTTTGGCCCGGTGCAGTTGAAAAGTGCTATTTCCCGTTTCACGAGAACGCTTGGAACTCTGGTTACCAGCGGTGTTCCGATTCTTCAGGCTCTGAATATTACTCGCGATACTGCAGGAAATGTGATCGTTGCTGATGCGATCGAGAAGGTTCACGAGGCGGTGAAAGAGGGTGAATCAGTGGTGGCTCCTCTTGAGGCAAGCCGGATTTTCCCTCCTATGGTCATCAGTATGGTTGATGTCGGGGAAGAAACGGGTCAACTGCCCGACATGCTTCTCAAGATTGCGGATGTCTACGATGATGAGGTCGACAATGCGGTCGACGCGATGACTTCCATGATCGAGCCCATCATGATCGTGCTTCTCGCCGGTATTGTGGGAACGATCGTGATCGCGTTGTTCATGCCGATGATTTCAATCATTACGGAGATGAATAATCAGGGGTAGTCCTCTGAGGGTTCCTGAATATGATTTACATTGTATTGACATGGATTGCTGATTTTCAGTAGTCTCTCCGTATGAAATTGTGTCCGACTTCGAAACCGTCTGCTGGCTTCAGCCTAGTGGAGCTCATGACTGTGATTGGGATCATGATCCTCCTCGCGGGAATCCTGATCGCATCCCTGCCGGGCATTCAAATGAAGGTGAATCGCAATCAAGTGGAAGCTTTCATTGCTGAGATCGAGTCGGGTCTGTCGAAGTACCAGATTGACCACGGGATCTATCCTCAAAATCCTCCATCGGGGGATCGAGATACTTCTGGAATTGACGGGGCAAGAATTCTCTACAAACACCTCTCGGGAGACTGGGACGAGAACGGGACCGCTGACATTCAGGAGAGCGAAGACTCGGATGAGAAGGTTTATGTGGCCAAGCTCAGCTACAAGGAGAACGAGTCCTCAAAGAGTCCGAGATCAGACGTCATCGGCGGAGACTTCATGCTGATCGATACCTTCGGTAATCCGCTTCGGTATCTGGCCGAGCCGCCTAACATCAAACCGGAAGAGCGGACAACGATCAATCCTACCTACGACCTGTGGTCCATTGTTGATGCTGAACCTGGCGTTGAAGAAGACCAGGCGAAGCACATCACCAACTGGCAATCGAACTAAGGATGGGATGCCAAATCGCCTCCGATTCGGTTGGCGATACGAACACTCCAGATCCATCCTTTCAGGTGTCTAGATCGATCAGTCTCGAATCGCTCCTCCTTCATACTTCAACGGATTGAGAATCCTGGTGCCAACGCTCCCCCTGTTCCTCTGGTATGGAATCTATGTATCGCTCGCCGAACTGATGCGATGGGTTGGCTCGACTTCAATCGAATGAATTTCATACCAATGGAGAGATCAACTCACTCGTTCTCACTGCGCGAGACCATTTTCAGGAAGACTCCAACAAACATCAGGAGAGGTTTCTCGCCCTTCTCGAAGGGGGGGGGCTGAAACTGATCTCCAAAGAACAAAGTTCCCAAGTGCAACGGGAAGTTGTTCGTGGTTGAGAAACGATTCGTTCCTCGCTGGAAAGATGGATCGTGAAAACGATCTCAGTCTTTTTTGCCAAGGAACTTGAGCGCTACCACGGTGATGAGCAGGAGACCCGTTGCGATCTGAATGATTAGCATGACCGGGATTCCAGCACCCGAGTCGTCTACAGGCTCTGCACGGGGGCGCTCCTCACGTTCCTTTGGTTCAGGCTTTTCTTTCTTCTTTGTCTTCGAGCTGGAAGTCTCTTCCTTGGCCTTCTTCTTTCCTACATTTGCGAGAGCGGCAAAATCATCGACAGGACCTTCTTTCTTTATCTCACCTTCCTCTTCGCTACCTTCTGTTTCTTCAGTATCCCCGTCTGCGCCTTCTTCTTCCCCTGAGTCGTCTTTTTCCTTACCTTTGTTTTTGAGCTTGGCAGTAAGCGCCTCGGAAGCGAGAGATTCTTCCCGCGCTTTTGCTTTTGCTTTTGCTTCGGCCTCTTTCTCAGAGATTTTGGCGCTGATCGCACTGATATAAGATCCAGATGATCCTTTCCGAGATGACTTGGCCGATTTCCCTGTGAGGGCAGCCGCTTCTTTCAAAATGCTCTTTGCCGCTACCAGATCTCCTGTCGCAGCGAGTTCGTCGGCCTTGACGAGGAGTTTCGATTGGGAATCCAGTGTTTCTAGATCGTATTCGCGAATCCGACCGAGTTCATCACTTGCGAGTTTCAGATAGCCCTCGATCGCACCTTTGGACTTGGGATCCAGTCGAACCCATTTGATCCCGTCTTTCTTGTCTGCCTCAATGCTGGCTTCATAATTCTTGACTTCCTGTTCTCGTGCGGCAATTACCTGGAGCCTTGAGTCAACATCCATCGCGGCGAGATTCTGTTCATACTGCTTATTTCGATACTCGGCATCGCGGAGCATCGACTGGAGTTGATTTCCAAGCGCTGGCACAATCTCCTGGGCCTGCTTGAGTCCTTCGGGGAAGGCGGGCGAACCGTAATATTGTTCCTCGAGCTTCTCGAATTCGCGAAGAGCGTTGATAATCCCGTTGTAGTTTCGGGTGTTCAATGCGCTCTTCATTCTCAGGAGTGTGATCCGGGAATTGATAAGGGAATCAAATTCAGATCGGTCCTGTGGGCTGATCCAATCTTCTTCGAGCTTGATGAAGCCTCGCTCCACTTTGTCCAGTTCGGAAAGGAGTGTAGCCTGAATTTCTTTGACCTTTTCTACATGTTGGCTCTCCGGAAACGAACGGAGAAATGCGGCTGGCCCGGTTTCGAGCATGGTTTCATATCCGCTCGCTGGAACTAGGGAAGGGGTCGGAAGAAACTTCTGTATTTTGGCGAGGGCCAGATTGTCAGGAGCTTCCTTGATAATCTCGAGGATATCGGCACGTCCGACGATCTTCGTTTGCTTGATCGTCGACGACACCGGGATTTCAATCTTCACGATATCATCGGCTTCGTAGGTGATACGACCCGTGAGAGTCTCACCGCTCTTCAGTTTGATTTCATCCGCTGAGACAGAGGAGAGCAGAAGACCAGAAAGTACGAAAAGAAAGCAGGAGGAGAGAGTTAGTTTGAGATTCATGGAATGAGCGCGCGAAAGTCGAATAGGGCGCGAGACCGAAGGATACCGAATTATTGGAGGAGAGACAATTCTTTTGGGAGGAATCCAGCCCAGAAAGAGCAAAAACCCCTCGTTAAAATAAAATTTTTGGGTTAGATTGCTAAAATTTTAAAATTACTGTGACAACTGTTGCCATAATCAGCCAAAAGGGGGGGGTCGGAAAGACGACGATCGCTGTGAACCTCTGTTATTCTCTTGCTCGGCGAGGGTGGAAAGTACTCGTGGTCGATTGCGACTTGCAGGGAGGTCTTGGATTCTCTCTCACAGAGCGAGCCAAAGATGCAGTTGGATACTACGACTTTCTCGGCGGGTTGACTGATCTTACGGCCTCGAATATCGACGCGGCCATCATGCCAACGAATCAGCCTGGCCTTTCTCTTCTCACTCGTGGCAGCCGCGAGGCGTTCGACGAGCTGTTGACCGGGGTTGGTCAGGAATGGGTTTCCGAAAGTCGGATTCATTGGATCCACGACGAGCTCTTGAGTGGCGACTATGATCTGATCATCTATGATACGCCCGCTGGGATCGGACCGATTGGACTTGGTCTCTGTTCGACTGTTGATCACTTGCTTGTCCCTGAGCGGCCGGAACCTCTTTGTCTTCGCAGTCTTCCCCAAGTGTTGAGAATGGTGGCCTCAGTGAAATCGAAACAGGAAACTGATCGGCCGAATCTTGCGGGTTTTGTTCTTTCGATGGCTGATCCGGACGATCCCTCAAATCTCGATGATCAGCGAGAGTTTAGAGATCTCCTTCCCACAGAGCTTGTTTTCGAAACCGTTGTTCCAGAACATCGGGACTTCAGGGAGGCTAGTCGTGCAGGGGTCCCGGTTGCGCTGCTCCGACGGCGGCCCTCTCCTTCATCTTTGATTTTCGATCAACTGGCTGCAGAATTTGAAGAGCGTATCCATCTCTTCGATGACGAGGGTGATTCAGAAACTGAAGGCGAGGAGGAATATGTCAGACTCCTGGATTGATAAAGACGAGTGGGAAAGCCTCGTTGGTAAATTCTCGAAGAAGCCTTTGGGAAGAAGCAGGAGCAGAAGGTCTCCAGCAAAAGTCGTCTCACGGGAAACGCCGGAAGATGATTCGGACATCGACGTTCCGCTTTCGGATGAGTCTCAAGAAGCGGGTCAGGACCTGCCACAGGCTTCTTCTTCCGAGTCACATGAGGAGGTGAACTTTCTGAACAAGGAAGAGGATGAGGCGATTCTGGAGGTAGAAGAGTTCGAATCGTTTTTTGTGCTCGAAGAGGAGGTGACCGTCATCGAGAGCAGCGTGGAGATAGCTGAGTCCGGGCCTACCTATCCGGAAGGGGATCAATCGACTCATGCCGAGGACTTCGAACTGGAAGAGAGTGGCGAAGAAGAAGCAGAGACTCCAGTTCAGGAGGCGACCTCGGGGGTGCAGATTCGTTGGTTTGAAGAAAACGCAGAGCCAGAGCCAGAGCCAGAGCCAGAGCCAGAGCCAGAGCCAGAGCCAGAGCCAGAGCCAGAGCCAGAGCCAGAGCCAGAGCCAGAGTCAGAGTCAGAGCCAGAGCCAGAGTCAGAGTCAGAGTCAGAGTCAGAGTCAGAGTCAGAGTCAGAGTCAGAGCCAGAGCCAGAGCCAGAGCCAGAGCCAGAGCCAGAGCCAGAGCCAGTTACCGAGGTTGAGGTTCCTGATGACGCTGGTGAAATTGCTGAAGAAGAAGAGATGCCCGGGATTCTGACTGAAGAATCAGACATCAACGGTTTAGAAGGTCAGGAGGAAGAGTTTACGATCATTCCTGGTATCTCCATTTCTTCCCCTCTTCTAGGCGAGCAATCCGGAGTTCCGTTGGAGTCCATTGTAGCCGCATCCATGGAGCTTGAAGAAGTGGACGGAACTGAATCCTCGACCGATGAGAATCCTTCCAGCGATGATGATGGTCTCTTGGATGAAATCGTGGAGGACTACGAGGTCGTAACACAAATCACGGAGTCTGATCCTGCGGAGAGGGAAGATAGCCAGTTTTTAATGCCGGCAACAGGTCTCTTAGATGACTCTTCCGGCGAGACCTTGGACGCGGCTCGGGCCGTTCGATTACTTGCTGGTGCTCGGAAATTGGCGGAGCAAAATGACCTGCTCAACACCAGACTGGATGACAGTGGTGTTTCAGGTTCCTATCCCCAAGATGCAGAAGCATTGGAATCAAGATCAGAAGGGGATGAAGAGCCTCAGTTAGAGGTGGAATCCGCAATGCCTAATTCGGACTTCGAAGTCGAGGAGCTAAGTTCCGTTAGGGGATTTGAGGAAGAGTTTAGTATCACGGACGACAGCCCTGACTTCTCTGGAACTTTGATTGAGCGAATCGATTTTTTAGTCAAAGACTTGAGCGGGACAAGGGATGCCTTTGAGATTTCTGTTTTCGATTCGGATGGGTTTTGTCTGCACGGCAGCGAGGAAATTTCTCCGGTCGATATTAGGCGATCAGGATCGGAAGGATCTACTCTTCCCGTTGGAGGCGCAGGATCTTCGTTTCAGTACACGACGGATGGAGATTGGTGGATTTGTCAGATTTACGCCGAGTCTCCAGCTGATCATGTACTTCTCACCTTTCAGACGCGTCAGCCAATTGAAGAAAAGGAAGCGAGGTATTGGTCAAAGAGACTTGCGAGGGCGATTGAACCCCGCGAATCTCCTTCCTGAACAATTCTCACGAGCGCTGTGTTTGAAGAAATATCCATTTCCTTCGAGAATCCTGCCACCGACCCTATGGGGTTTGGAGCAGTGACAGGAAAACTGACGTGTCTCAGGGACTTGGTTCGGCTTCAGTTTAAGGAGAAAGACAGGGCGTTCCGAAAAAACGAAACTCACATTATCGATTTTGAATACGTCGAAGTCGAGGATCTCAAGGTTGAATCGAGATGGTTTCGCCCCACTCGCTTCGTTTTCGAAACTCGAGCTCTTTCCAAGTTGGATCTCTTTCCGGGTTCTCAGCTTGGAAAGGTCGAAATGCGAATTGAAAAATCGTCGGTGCAGACCGCCAAGAAGATCATTGGTCTGATCGATTTTCGGCGATCGGAAACGATTTTGCAGACATCGGAGAGTCGCCTCGAGCGAAGCACTGAGAAATGAGCGAACCAGACGCGCCATTGGAGTTAAAAGAGACTCCGCTCGTTGTCGAGCGGGATAAGGTCAGGAAATCTTGGCGCTCCTGGTCTCTTTATCTCCTCTTTCTCGTCATCTTTACGTGGGTATACATTTTCCTCGGATCGAGTTTGATTCTTCGACCGGGAGACACAAGGACTGCCGACCTGCAGAGACCATATGTGGAGGCCGTGTACCGTGCGGTATCGACAGGCCAAAAGGAATTGGAAGAGGGGGGCGCTATTTCGGTAAGAGTGACCAATTTTCTTCCCCATTATTCTGATGGATCGGTGGAGCCTCTTTGGCCCTGGTTGGCCCGAGGGTTGGCGGATGAGCCTCCTGATGTCCTTCTCGAAAAAGGAAGATGGGCCAATTTATTCCTCTGTTGCGGGCTCCTCATCTTGTTGGGAGTCGGAGCTGCGCGAGCGTTTTCCTTCACGGGCGCTGCAGCAATGCTGATGATGGCAGGATTCGGCATCATCCTTGAGCGTTCTACATTTTTCACACCCGATGCACTCTACAATCTCCTTGTTCTTTTGGCCTGGCTAGCTTCGCTCAGTTTGATTCGTCAGAATCATCTTCTGATGTATGGCGTTTTCGGAGTTCTTCTTGGATTGGTCTACCTGACACGGCCACCCATTTGGCCATTGCTTACTGCATTCCTGGTCGTTTCGTTTCTCCGCACTTTTGGAGAGTGGTTTCGGAGGAGAAAAGAGCTGGATGAGTCCAGTCTTTGGTTGAACTCCAACCAACTGGTTGGTTTTGCGATTCTCGCAACCGCATTTATTCTTATTACTGGCCCCAGGTTGAGTCACGCCAACGCGAAATTCGGATACCTATTTCATTCATATGCTAGTATGTCAGGGTGGGCTGACTCTCCGGAAGATGCTGAGCGGATAGCTCGTGAAATCTCAGAGCGAGGAGAATTAGATCCTTTATCTTGGCGAGAAAGACCGGGAATTCTCCAATATTTGGATCAGCACAGTATTGGCGATTTGTGGGACCGGGCTTTCAAGGGAGCTCGAGCACAGATTTCGAGCAGTGTGATTGGGCGGCAAGGAGGGATTCTCCTCTATGGCTTTTTCGTTTTTGTCGTCGTTGCCGGGGTTCACAGGTGGGCAGTTTGGAAGCAAACGGAGCAAGTCTGGAAGGTTCGCGGAACCAGTGCCAGATGGATGCTCCTTTTCCTCGGAGTCGGGATCCTTCTTACTTTATTTTATGTAGGGGTAGGGAATCCAATCACCCCACATAATTCGATGACAACGGCGTTGTTTCTCCCGATGTTGATGACCTTTATCTGGATTTCGGAGCGTTATCGCAGGCAATTGCAGCGCACGAGTATCGCATCAGTCGTGAATATCGTGTATTGCAGTTTGATGACTTTGCCGATCCTCTGGGTTTCCTTCCGCGTTCTGAATGCCGTTCGAACCGCGTTGTCGGCCTAGTTCGTAGATGAGTGGATCAGTCTTTGCTGTCCTGCACTCTTCGAACGAGTTGCTTGATATCCTCGGCAGCCCAGACTCTTTCAAAGCGGACCTCAGGATCATCTCCCGTTGTGAAGAAATCGACCGTTCCGATTCCGAAGATTCCCGAGACTCCTTTGCAGATGACATTGATGGCCCGAATATCGGTAATCCGAACTTCGTTCGAACTTCTCGCGATCAGGCCAGAGACTAACTCGATCCTCTTTGTGGTGATCAGGTAGTCCCGGGTAAATCGGATAAAGGTGAGATACGTTAGTGAAATCCCACAGATGAGAAGACAAGTAATCGAGAAACGAAGATCAATCGGAAACAGCCAGATCGCTCCAACCACTCCACCGACAACTCCGATTACGGACATGGGATAGGTGAGAATAGAAGGGTGTCCCGAGTATAGAACGGCGCCAGGTGGTGGAACGTAGGTTGGCGCCGGAGCGGCTTTCTGGGACGGTTCTTCCCAGATTTCGTCTTCATCGTCGAAAGACTCTTCGGCTTCAGGCTCCGATTCGATCTTCTCGTCGGCAGAGGGATCGTCTTCCCAGTCGATGACGTCTCGAATCCGCTCGGTTTCAATCGACCCCTCTCGAAGGCAGACGTCCTGAAGATTAAACCTCCCTTCTTCAAGTGCCTCGAGGAGTTCATCGATCGTGAAGGGGCCCAATGATTCCTCTGACTTGAGGACAAAGATGCGTTCGCTGATCGGATATCCGGGGTTCATTTTTGTGACTCCGAGTCTGGAATGTCAGGTAGGAGATCCTCTCTTAACAGCAGGGTCGGAATATCAAGTCCGGCGAGCTCTGGACCATCGGCGTGATGGATAATGGAATCAAAGGGGGCGACTCGATCCATTTCCTGAACCACATTCTGAACGAGGCCCTGGATCATCGAAGGATCTCCCTGCGGAGTGGGAAACAGATTAGTCACGCGGAAGGCGAGGCGACCCGCATCCCACAACATCTCGAAATTGCCTACCGTAAGTTGTTCATTCACCCTCATCGCCAATTCGGCGAGCCGGTCTCTCTGCAGGGGATCGCTCGTGCTCCGAGGCGATTCGGCGACAATAGTTACCGCTCGGATGGGTTCAAAAACCTGAAGGTGAAGATCGACCCTTGTGTGATGCGCTTCGAATCCGGCGCGAAGAACTTCTCGATCTTCGACTTGCTGATAGTTCCAGCCGGCCGAGTCAAAGGCAGCGAGGGCGGTAGAATAGAGCTCAGAGAAGACCATGGAGGAATGCGTTCTTCCGGGAATCTAGACCGCACTCTTCAGCGTGCGGCAACCGCTTTTTCACCGGGCATGCAACTGGTTGGAAACGAGCTGTCAGATTCGGTCGGTGAGGAGGCTATCCTTTGGGAGTCAAAATGACCTTTTGGACATCAAAAACTGCCTTCGCAGCTTTTGTTGCCGGAAGAATCGCTACCTTGTTTTTTCCCGGAGTGTCGAGAGTGACTTGCCCAAGCGAAAGTTTCTTCCATGACTGAAAGCCGCCGGTGTCTTCTACCACGAGGCTCTTTTCCTGATCATTAACGAGAATGTCGACTTGGCTCCCTTCGTTTCCGGTGCCGCAGCCATAATAGATTTCCATTTCGAAGTTACCAGGTGCGCTCACATCGAAAACCCACTCGGCCCAGTCTTCCTTGTTCGTCCAGAATCCGAGACATTGCTTTTCTTCCTTGGGCTCGTAACGCATGTTCTCCGAGTAAGTCGTCGCTGACTTAGCGTGGAGAACAATGGTTCCATCAATCGATTGACCATGAGGCTCTGTTTCAGGAGCGGGACTAAAGTGAACGCCTTTGACTTGGAAAGCTGGGACGTTGGATTGGTCGCCCGTCAACATGGCAACAGGATACTCACCTGGCTTCGCGATATAGGCCGTTCCGAGAATCATCGGGGTCTTCGCCTTGAGTGCGTTGGTCCGGGGAGCGTATCCTTTCAGGATCGAATCAGTACCTATTTTGATCTGAATTCCGAGCTTGGGGCGGGAGGATTCGTAGAGAAGCCCGACGTAGTAGTTGCCCCAGCGATCGACATTGAAATTCCAAAACCAGTTCGCAAAGTGACTGCCCGCGTTGTACTGCCCGTCCTTCGCATCGAGGGTGAAACCTCCACGCGAGCGATCGACTTCACGAGGGTAATCCGGAGCCGTGGTCACATCGCCAATTTCAGAAAAGGGATCGTGTGGAACATTGGTCTGCCCAGCTTTCTCAGCGAGAAGCATCAGGGGTGAAAGAAGGAGGGCAGAACACAGAGCGATTTTCATGATCGCGCAAGGTAACGAAATTTGAGGCATACTGCAATACCGGAAAACGGGGAGAACACGTGATCGAGGTTGTGGCGCTTGGCCTTTATGAGGATACTTTCCCGCATGAAGCGCATTTTCCTTCCGGTCGTAATTTTACTCCTCCTTCTGGGTGTTGAAGAGGGAGTGGGAAGAGAAAATGGAGATCGTCCCAATATCATCTTGATCATGGCGGACGACATGGGCTGGTCGGACATCGGATGTTACGGCGGAGAGATCAAGACCCCTCACATCGACAGTCTGGCAGCAGATGGAATGCAGTTTCTCCAGTTCTACAATAATGCCAAATGTACGACTACCAGAGCCAGTCTGCTAACCGGTCTCTATCCGCGGAATGGAGGAAAAGGGATCGAGCTTCTGTCCGACAACATGATCACATTGGGGGAGGCCCTGGCTGGAGCAGGCTATGCCACGGGTTTGAGCGGGAAGTGGCACAACGGGAATCGGGCTCCCCACCGTCCTGTTGATCGAGGTTTCGCTGAAAGCTATGGGCTGTGGGACGGCTGTTGCAATTTCTTTGATCCGTCTCAGCCTGATCCCAAATTCAAAGGGAACAAGGTCAGGTTCTTCGGGCAAAATGAGGAGCGAATCACCGATTTTCCCGAGGACTTCTTCACGACCGAAGCATTTACGGATCATGCGATTGCAACGATTCGGCAGCATGTCGCAAAAGATCAGCCTTTTTTCCACTATATCGCTCACACCGCTCCCCATTACCCACTTCATGCCACTCCTGAGGACATTGCTCGATACGAGGGCGCTTACTCGATGGGTTGGGACGAGATTCGAAAAACTCGCTATGAGCGACAACTCGACATGGGATTGATCACCGAAGAGCAATTTCCAGAACCGGGTCCCAATCCCGGAAACAAAACCTGGGAGTCCATTGACGATTCCATGCGTGACTGGGAGGAAAAGCGAATGGAGGTCTATGCGGCGATGGTCGATCGCATGGATCGAGAAATTGGAAGAGTTCTTAGTACGCTCGACGAATTGGGTGTAGCGGAGAATACCGTCATCCTGTTCCTCTCCGATAATGGCAGTTGTGCCGAGCAGCCAGGCGGTCGAACTCCAGGGCAAGTGCCGGGTCCCCAGGAATTCTACAGCCATTGCGGACCTGACTGGGCCTACGCGCAGAACACTCCGTTTCGTCGCTATAAATCGCATTCGTTCGAAGGTGGCGTTGCGACTCCCCTGGTAGTTCGCTGGCCGAACAAGATCAAACCCGGATCGAGAACGGATCAAGTTGGGCACATCGTTGATTTTCTACCCACATTTCTTGATCTTGCCGGAGCTGAGTATCCTTCAAGCAGGGGAGGGAACGCGCTGATTCGCCCTGAAGGTATTTCCCTGACAGAAGTGTTCAAGGGAAAGCAGGAGAAGATCGACCGTCCGGCTCCTCTCTTCTGGCACTGGGCTGGTCATCGTGCGGTCAGGGACGGGAACTGGAAGCTGGTCTGGGAGAAAGGGAAGGAAGCTGAATGGCAACTTTTCGATCTCGAAGAAGACCGGACTGAAACGAATGACATCGCTTCTGAAAATCCGACCCAAGTGAAGCAGCTTTCAGAGAAGTGGTTTGCCTGGGCCGAGTTGACCGGAGTGAAATACTGAGGTGGGGTCAACGTTGCCATCCTCGACTTGAGGGTTGGTGCTTCCTGTGTAGATTCCGGTTCTCATCCGTCCCCGTAGTTCAACGGATAGAACAAGGGTTTCCTAAACCTTAGATACAGGTTCGATTCCTGTCGGGGATATTACTTCTTCAAAATCGCTGCCACTTTGCACCTCCTCAAACCCTGCAGGTCCGGCGCCCCGATAGAAACCCTTGAGAAAGGAAATTCCTATCAATAATCGGCTTTACATCAGGATGGCAGAGTAAAAGTGACCAGATAGGGCTTTAGGACGAAGGTTCTTATCGATTCGATCATCGATCGCGTGAACTCTCTGGTCTTGATCGAATTCTCCCACAGTAAACCGGTCGGAACGTTAAACCCGGTTAATTCGGACCGGACAAGCTGTTAAAGACTCTCAACCTTCAGCCTAAAATTCCGCCGAAATCTTCCCGCCCACATAGTGCGCTTGCACATCATCGCGGAACAGTTGGGTCTGGTAATCGACTGTCAAATTCCAGCCCTTGAAGGTGGACAGGTGGGCTCCGGCTCCCAACACCATCCAGTCGGTTCCGGGAGCGGCTCCGGACTGGTTGAGATTGAAGCCACCAAAGTTGGCCAATGTGGCACGGATCGGGCCGTCGTCGGGATTGTGCTCATGATTCCAGCTGGTGAATGCCTGAAGAGTCAGTTCACCGGGAGTGATACACTTGGTCTTGCTGACCTGCCAGCCGACGCTGCTGATCGCTGATTTGTATTGCCGTGCCTGGTAGTTGAGCGCGTTATCGCCGCCACCGGTTTCGTTGTAGGCTTCGGTGGTGCCCTCGGTGTAATCAAAGCCTAGAGTTGGGCCGGTCACCAAGCCACAGATCTCGAAGTTCTGGCCAAGGTTAAAGCTGACAGTGTGGGAATGAGAATCAGGGGTGCCGGTAGCATAACCGCCAGCGGTGCTAAGTACATCAGAATCAGGGGTGCCGGTAGCAAAACCGCCAGCGGTGCTACGTAATAATCGGTTCTCAAAGTCACCGTAGCTGTACATAAAATCGAGGTAACGATTATCACGAAACATGGTGGCATACACTGAGTAGAGTTGCCCCTCTATGTCGACACTGCCCAGGCCCTCATTCAGATCGGTGTTATTGTCAGCATAGGTGAACGCCAATCCAACGTTGAAGCAGGGATTGACCATGTATTCCACACCGACGCTGCCAGCCCATGTACGCGACTGGTAGCCACGGTTGACGGTATCCAGAGCGCCCTGATCAAAGCTTCCAAAATCGCCCACGGCGAAGAGCTCCCAGCGCTTCGGTTCGTCGGGGCAAATCTCGCAGCTGGCGGGTTGCTCGATGGAGAACGCCTTTTCCAGAGTTGAGACCACGCCGTTTTTGCCCTCCTCATTTTCTCTGGGCTGGTAAAAGGAAGCTGGAATATCGTCAAGCCCGAGAGCCTGCCGCACTGTCAATCCCTCAGCGCGGGCGAAATTGAGGTAGCGGCCCAGCTTGCGGTCGGAGTTGGCGAGCGTGTCATGCTGGATTCGGGGATTACCCATGGTGGAACGTGCTCGTACTACCCGTTGGTTGTGCAGGGCGTTTAAGGCGGTGTTGTTGATGTTGATTTGGGCGGTCGACTGAGCGTTGGGGATGAAGACACCCGTGGTAAGGGCGGACATTTCAGCAAGTATCTGGTGGGTGGGGCCAGTATTGGCGGCATAACTGTATGTGATGTTATCTACCGCTTCAACTGTGAAGACCCCATCCAAAATGGTTCCCTCGATAATCGGCGTTGTGAGGTTTGGAAGATCATAGTCATCACTGAGACCAAATTCCCCGTCTCCGTTCGCGTTCACAACATTCGTCCAAGTCGCACCGACAACAGTGAACGTGTAACCCGTTGGAAAATAGTAATCCGTATACTCATCAAGATCATTGTAATAAATATAACCGCCGTAGCCGTTTTCACCTTCGATCGTGGCACCAAAACCATTCCGGATATGAGGACCGGCACCATTAACACCGTACCCCCCCTCATCAAACTCTCCGATCCCCGAGTTCACAAAACCGTCAAACGTCCACTGATTCAACCCGGAATTGTACGTCAAGGTTTGTCCGAAAAGGTGCCCCCCCGGGATACAAAAAAACAAAATTATCCCGGCACAGATTTGGAATGCCCCTTTCCTGTTCAAAAGTTTTTGGATTGGCTTAACAAGCGTTCTGCCGGTGATCATGTGTGTGTGTATGTAGGCGTTAGGGCTGATAGCATCCCGGGTTGGAAGGTACAAGACTTTTTGCACCCCCTCAAACTCCGCAGGACCGGCGCCCCGATAAAGAACCTTAAAAAAGCAAAATAATATCAATAATTTGAAAAAGCTAATAAATTTAGTAAGTATGGAGCGTTGAAGTAATCGCTGGACTACTTCGGAATGTTGTATACCACGTTGTAAAACACGGCTGAAAACGCCACGGCCCATGTTCTGCCGTTTCTGGAATTGAAATACAGGTTCGATTCCTGTCGGGGATATTACTTCTTCAAAATCGCTGCCACTTTGCACCTCCTCAAACCCCGCAGGACGGGTGCCCCGATAAAAACCCTTGAAAAAGCAAATTCCTATCAATTAATTCTACGGGAGCGCCTGACCATGAATCCCCAGTTTCTTCAATCCTTTCGTCTCGACAAAACCGAAGTTAAGTTCGAGGACATCAATGGAGCCGCCGATGCCTGCGAAGAAGAGACGGCAGCTTGCCATGGGGTGACTCACCGTCATCTTTTCACCCTCTTAAGATCCGGCTTTATGGCCAGCGAGAGGGATTGCCTCGGTTTGTTCGAAGATCCTGAAAACGACTCCGCCGCTATCTACTGGGCAGAGAATGTGGGCGGCAACGGAACTCTCAAATGCGTCGAACAAGTCACTCCCGAAACGATCCAGACTTTCCTATCGTCACTCCTTGCAGAACTTGAATGGGGACCGCTGCAGTTTTTTGGCTGCGAAATCTTGAATAGGGCTCCGGACATTGTGCCGAAGGCTTACTTCACCCGTCTGCTTCAGGAAGCCTACGACCGCTACCCTGACGAAGATCGACGGGATGAAAACGATGAGTGGAATGATCCCGCTGACTGGGTTGATGAATACTATTTCGAACCGGGCTGAGAGCTGCCTCGCAGGTTTGCACCCCCTCAATCCCCGCAGGACCAGCGCCCCGATAAAAGCCTTCGAAAAAAGCAAATTCCTATTTCAACTATGCCGTCAACGTGGGCTCTGTGGGCCAACCTCGGGACGGGGACTCGCGCGCCTGCTACGTTCTATACGACACTGACAAAGCTGCGATCCGCTACCGCCGAGTCTCCTACGATATTTCACGCGCTCAAAAGCGCTTCAAGGATGCCGGCATTCACGAGGAGGCCATCGAGCGCCTTGCCAAGAGAGAATAGAAGCCATGGGCCAAGTCATCGCACACAACCACTGTTCCGTCTGCGGCCCACAAACCTTTGTGGGTCCAAAACCGGCTACCTTGTTTTACCTCATCACGACCATTCTCACTTGCGGCCTTGGTGCCATCTTCTGGTTGATCGATGCACTCGTCCGGGAGAAGCCTCGCTGCAGTAGCTGCGGAAGGACACAAGCTGAAGGGAATCAGTTAGCGAGAACTAAGGCGAAAACCTACGACCAGGAAATGCTGGCTTTTAAAGAGAAATTCGAACGCATTCAAAACATTATCGCGAACCTGACCGAAGAACAGATTGCTGAGATCGAAGAACGAGGAATCACCGGTTTTCCTCAGGGGAACTATTTCGACTTCGATCTTCCGGCGAACAGTAGCGTTCACGAAATGGAGCACTACATGAGCAAAGTTAGGCTCGAGGTCGAGTCAATGCTCGATCGACTAGAGCTCGTGCTTGGTCGTCGCTTCTGACGTTCCCTTTTGCTGTTTCCCATTGGGAAATCGGACAAAGACCATTCAGAAAGTTACCTTGAGGGACACAGACAGTCCGGCCCTGTTTTCGCATCTCTTTTGTAGATCCACGCGTGCAGACGCCATGTAGGCGGGCACATCGACTTCCAGGAAAGTTTCTATACTCCGTTCCGCCTCCCTCGAGAGTTCTAATCTCATGGAAAACTCGCTTAGCTCATCACGGCCGCGCTGCTGCACATTCAGCAGATGCCTGAAACTGTTTTTGCACCCCCTCCAAATCCCGCAGGACCGGCGGTCCGATAAGGAAACCTTGAAAAAGCGAGTTCCTATCAATCACTGAGCGAGCCCCATTCCGCTATTGATCTCAAGCAAAAAAGGTATAGCGATCGCTCTTTGACTCCCTCGGTCCTTTTGATCGCGCAATTTCGATTCCTGTCGGGGATATACGAGCAAATTCAGCTCACTCTCAAGCGTAGAGACGACTGGACTGACTTCGCTGCTTTAGCATTCGCAGAAGCGCCGCGGCTTGGACTGCGGTTTCATCCAGTGATGAGATCCTGTATTTTGCTTTGTGAAAAAGTATCGGGACGACTGGATTCGAACCAGCGACCTCCTGGTCCCAAACCAGGCGCACTACCAAGCTGTGCTACGTCCCGTTCTTTGTGAAAAACTCCGCAAAGGAAGGGCGGGCAATTTCCGCGAATAGATCAAGATAGCAAGCGGATTTCTCATCAAGATTCTGACCAAGCTACCGGGAGGGTTGTGGGAAACTTCTGCCCGAGGGCCGTATCGCCATATCATCTCCGTTTTTTGGTCCTTTTCACCGGATTCGGAGGGGATTCGAGATTGTAATTTCTGTAAAGTAGGTAGCTTGGAGGCTAGCTATATTGTTGTCCCATGCATGAATCCCCCGAAAGCCAACGCAAGACCCTTGAAGAGCGCCATCAGATGTCCGATCTGGATCGGCTCAGGCATTCCACTGCTCATGTCCTCGCGACGGCAATTTGCCGAATCTGGCCAGATGCACAGTTCGCGGCCGGACCTCCGGTAGAGAGTGGGTTTTATTACGATGTCGATCTGGAACATCGGATCACTCCGGATGATTTCGAAAAGATCGAGGCGGAGATGAAGAAAGTGGTGAAGGAGAACCAGCCCTTCGAAAGAATGGTGGTGAGTCGGAATGAGGCGATGGAAATGGCTGAGAAAGGGCGCCTTGCTGCAGAAACTGAACGAGGTGCGCCGAGTCAGTTTAAGATCGACCTTCTCAATGATATCCCGGAAGATGAGGAAATTTCCATTTTCAAGAATGGAGATTTCTGGGACCTCTGTGCCGGACCTCATGTAGGGCGGACCGGGAACTGCAAAGCACACAAGATCATGAGTGTCGCCAGCGCCTTCTACAAGGGGGATGCCGCGAATCCTCAACTCCAGCGGGTTTACGGAACGGCGTTCAAGAACAAGACGGAATTGGGAGAGTATCTCGAGCGCCTTGAAGAGGCCAAATTGCGCGACCACCGCAAGCTGGGAAAAGAACTCGATCTTTTCCACATCGACGAAACGGTGGGGCAGGGGCTCGTCCTCTGGAAGCCAAATGGATCGGTGATTCGTCAGGAGTTGCAGAATTTTATCAGTGAGCATCTCGAGCGCCAGGGCTACAGCCAGGTTTTCACTCCTCATATTGGAAAGCTCGATCTCTATCGGACTTCGGGGCACTTTCCATACTATGCTGATTCTCAGTTTCCGCCGTTGGCGGAACGGGAGGCGATGAAAGTCCTCTCGGATGAAGGCTGCACCTGCGGCGAGTTGTCGAACAAGCTTGAGTCTGGTGAAGTCGCCGGCTTCATGCTGAAGCCGATGAATTGCCCTCATCATATCAAAATTTTTCAGAGCAATCACCACAGCTACCGCGATCTTCCGGTCAGATTGGCAGAGTTCGGAACCGTTTACCGTTGGGAGCAATCCGGAGAATTGGGTGGAATGACCCGTGTACGAGGGTTTACACAGGATGACGCGCACCTTTTCTGCACCGAAGATCAGGTCAAGGAAGAGATCATGGGATGTCTTGAGCTGGTCAAGATTGTCCTAGGGACTCTCGGAATGGAGGACTATCGCGTTCGGGTCGGGTTGAGAGATCCAGATTCCACCAAGTATGTTGGGGATTCCGAGAAGTGGGATCGCGCCGAGCAGGCCTTGCGAGAAGCGGCCTCGACTCTGGGGACGGAATTCGCAGAGGAACCCGGTGAAGCCGCTTTCTATGGTCCGAAGATCGACTTCGTGGTCAAGGATGTGATTGGACGGGAGTGGCAATTGGGGACCGTTCAAGTGGACTACAATCTACCGGAGCGATTCGGGCTCGAATACATTGGGGCAGACAACAAGCCGCATCGTCCTGTCATGATTCACCGAGCGCCCTTTGGCTCGATGGAACGCTTTGTCGGAGTGCTGATCGAGCACTTTGCCGGCAAATTTCCGACATGGCTTTCTCCGGAGCAGGTCCGTATCCTCCCAATTTCCGAAAAATTCGAAGAAACCGCTCAGGAAACCTATAAGTTGCTTCGGGAAAGCGGAGTAAGGGTAACGGTCGACAATACGGCAGAGAAGGTCGGAGCCAAAATTCGACTTGCTCAGTTGGATAGGATTCCGTATATGTTAATTATAGGAGCTAAAGAACAGGAATCGAATCAGGTATCCGTTCGCCATCGTGATCGCGGTGACGAAGGTTCTGCAGCAGTGGGGGAATTCGTCGAGAAACTCACTTCTGAGATCTCCTTCCGGAGTTTATGATCTGCCCAATCGCACTTCTTTTCTCCCGTTCTTTCTCGCCGTCTGAGGATGAGCGTAAGCATTTTTCTACGAGAGAGGGAAACGACTTTGTTTTCCCCTCATTTTTTGAAACTTTGTTCGTCGATTCTGAGAACAACGCACACCCATTGGAGGTAATACACTATCGCTAAGAGACCCATGAAACGCCGGCCGCGCCAACCAAGGACGCGGGTGAATGAAAGAATTAGATCATCCGAAATTCGGGTGATTTACGGGGAGCATAATGTGGTTCTCCCGACCCACAAAGCCCTGAAGAAGGCGAAGGAGCTGGGTCTTGACCTGGTCGAGATCGCTCCGAATGCGCGCCCTCCGGTCTGTCGGATCGTGGACTACGGAAAGTACAAGTACGAGCAGTCCAAGCAGAAGAAGGCGGAAAAGCCGAAGAAGCGCGAAAAAGAGGTCAAGTTCCGTGTGAACATCGATCCTCACGATTACTCGATCAAGCTGATGCACGCCGAGGATTTCCTTGCGCATGGTTTCAAGGTTCGAATCCAACTTCAGTTTCGCGGTCGCCAGATGGCTCACAAGGAACTCGGATTTGTCCTCATGGAGAGAGTCAAAGAAGACCTCTCGAGTATGGCTCACATCGATTTGGAGCCTAAGCTGAACAACCGTAATATTCTCATGATGGTATCACCATTGCCTCCTGAGAAGCAGAAGCGGAAGTTCCGTAAGGACAACGAGGATTTCGATATCGATGAATCGGATGCGGCTAACGACGAGGGTGATGATCACGATGAAATCGAGGATCATGAAGATCACGATGAGGTCGAGAGCAACGACGATTCTACTGCGGAAGATTCTGCTACGGAAGATTCGGATGCGGCTGACGCATCAGAGACAGAAGAGAAAAGCTAAAAGGCTCATCTGGTTTCCTACTCCGATCCGTGAATTCGCTGCTGCTTTTTGACATCGATGGGACTCTCATCGATTCGGAAGGAGCAGGGTTACTGTCCCTTCGCGATGGATTCTTCGCCTCCTTTCCCGAGAAAGGTGATCAGGAGTTTCCTGAGCTTGATTTAGGAGGAGCAACCGACGGGAGCGTCATCAGGTTCCTTTTCGAGCATTTCGAAATTGAGGATCACGAAAATCACCGCAGCCAGTTCTTTCAGAACTACGAAAAAGCTCTCAAGAAGAAGCTCGAGCTCTTTCAGCCAGAGCAGAAAGGCCGAGTTCTTCCGGGGGTTCTGGAACTGTTGGCTCAGTTGGCTGAACGGCATCAAGATTTCGTTCTCGCTCTCCTGACGGGAAACACAGAATCGGGAGCGAGAATCAAACTGGAGACTTTTGGTCTGCATGAGTACTTTCCATTTGGTGCGTTCGGGAGTGATCATCATGATCGGAATGAACTGGGCCCTATTGCACTTCGCCGAGCGGTAGAAAAGACAGGGCGTACGTTTCCTGCTGAAAAAGCACTCGTGATTGGTGATACCGTAAAAGACATTCTCTGCGCCCGCGCCTGCGGAGCGCAGGTCATTGCAGTGGCGAGTGGCGGAGTCGCTCGAGAAGAGCTGGAAAACGCGCAACCTGATGCGGTTCTTGATGATCTCACGGACACCGATTCAGTGATCGCCTTGCTCGAGAGGTTGCTCGATGTGAATGAGCTCTGAAGGGTTCTCCCTTTACACCGAGGGTTGTATTTGATTCCCTACCTTTCCTCTTCTTTATGAAAAACACCATCCTTACTCTTCTCGCATTGATCCTGATTGTCTCATTTGTCAGCCTTCTCTCCACTCTTGGGTTACTTGGAGTTGGCGGCGGTGGCGGCGGCGACAGTGTGGAATATGAATACAAAGCGCTCAACGGGGCGCAGATGGATTCGATTGGTTTTCGTTCCGTGGCAGAAGAGGAAGGAATCCCAATTTCTGAGGATGGAGAAATCAGTTTTCCCAAGGAAATGGCGGAAAAGCTGGTGAAAGCGAATTTACTGCCTCGTGAAATTAAGGAAGTGGAAGAAGACGGTGGATGGGAGTTTGTCGCAGTCACGGCTGACAGCGTCTACCTGTTTCGTCGAGCGAAGTAGGCTCCTTCTTCCTTCATTTTGATGATGGGATCCGCTCAAGATTCTCCTCAGATCCCACGGCTGATGCTATGGGTGATCTGGGGCGCTCTCTTTAGCTCCATCGGGCTCTACCTCGTTGTTCTTCAGGTATCTGATGCGCCCGAACAATCTTCGGCCGGAGGGAATGAGAATTTACGAAAGACCCTACTGATCGTTGCGCTGGTGGTGATGGCGCTGAGCCTTGTTGTAAAGTATTTCGTATCCCATCGTGTAAAGCCCGAAGGGGAAAAAGGGGTGCCATCATGGGCTTTCCCCGCTTACATCATTGCTCTCGCCCTAGGAGAGAGCCCGGCTATTTTCGGGTTGATATTGGGACTGCAAGGGGAGGAATTGAATAGCTATCTTCCACTCTTCGTGATGGCTCTCGTCACGATGGGGTTGATTGCACCGCCCTTCTTTTTTCCAAAGAAGGAAAGTTGAGAGACTTGCGGGCTACCTCGTGAGCGAGAAGCCGGCCCAGACGGCGCCCATTCCCAGGGCAATACTCAGTCCGACGTTGAGTAGAGCGAGGCCGCCTTGCCCATTGCGGAGCAGTTCAAGCGTATTCCAGCTGAAGGTGGAGAACGTTGTGAAACTGCCCAGAAACCCGGTGAAGATTGCGAGCTGAAGGGAATCAGAAAACCAGACGCGATTCTCAAAGAGGCCGAAAAGCCAGCTGAATAGAAAGCATCCTGCCGTATTCACCACGAGAATACCCCAGGGAAAAGCGGTGCCACTGGCGAGTCGGGAGTCGATCCAGAAATGCAATCCCCAGCGAGCGAGGGCTCCAAGAGAGCCCCCCAGCATGAGGTATGCAATCGCTTTGAGCATGCAAGGGATACCTCTTGAGCTCAGTAGTTGAGCGAGTGGAGTGATTTGGGAACGAACTGACCGTTCTTACGAATCAACTTTCCGTCGAAATAGATCTCCCCGCCGCCGTAGTCTGGGCGCTGAATATTAACGAGATCCCAGTGAACTGAACTGCGATTCCCGTTGTCAGCTATCTCATAAGCCTGCCCTGGGGTGAAGTGAAAACTCCCTGCGATTTTCTCGTCAAAGAGAATGTCCCGCATGGGTTCTTTGATCTCCGGATTAAATCCGATGGCAAACTCACCGATGAAGCGAGCTCCTGGATCCGTGTCAAAAATCTTATTGATCGCCTTGGTGTTGTTGGCCGTGGCTTTGACAATCTTTCCCTTTTCGAATTCAAGCTTTACATTATCGAAAGCGATTCCCTGGTAGATGGAAGGAGCGTTGTAGGAGATCACTCCTTCGACCGAGTCCTTCACGGGAGCGGTGAAACATTCTCCGTCAGGAATATTGTGGGATCCTCCACAGGCGATTCCCGGGAGCCCCTTGATGCTGAACCGAAGATCTGTTCCTGGTCCCATGATTTGAACCTCCTCGGCTTCGGTCATCAGCTTAGCAAGAGCATTCATTCCGCGAGTCAGCTTTTTGTATTCCAGCAGGCAAACCCGGAAATAGAAGTCTTCGAAGGCCTCTGTCGACATCCCGGCGCTCTGAGCCATCGACGGATTGGGCCAGCGGAGAACGCACCAGCGAGTCTTGTTCACGCGTTCGTTGAGAACGGGACGCATCTTCGACGACAGCATCTGCATGTTCTTCGCTGGGACATCGGAGAGCTCGTTGACGTTGTGACTGCCGCGGATTGCGATGTAGCAGTCCATCGTCTTCATCTGGTGCATGGCATGCTTGGCGATCGTTGCATACTGGCCTTCCGTAGCTCCTTTTCCCATCTCGCGACTGATCTTTGCGTTGTGGATATTGATGAAAGGAGTGGCCTTGACTGCGCGGACCTCGCGGATCAGGGCAATACCCATTTCCTCGGGAACATCAAAGAGCTCGATGAGAACATTTTCGCCTTTCTTGGTAGCGGTAGAATAGCGGACTAGTTGGCGGGCGAGTTGGTCGACGCGAGGATCATGCATGGCGGTAGTGTCAGTCGAAAACGCGATTGTGAAAAGAGGAAATTGCGGCGTAGTTGAAACTCCATGTCAGATAGATTTATTAGCAGCATCGAAGAGGTGGTCGCCCTTCGAACTGAACTGGAGGCTGCGGGGAAAAAGCTCGTGCTGACCAATGGTGCGTTCGATGTCCTTCATGTGGGGCACCTACGTTACCTCCGTGAAGCCGCTGCTCTGGGGGATGCTCTTGTCGTAGCGATCAATAGCGACGAGTCGGTCCGAGAACTCAAAGGTCCGGATCGCCCCGTCTATCCCCTGGAGGATCGAGCTGAGATTCTTCGCGCTCTAGAGTTTGTCGACCGTGTTGTTGTTTTTGGTTCGCGACGGGCCACGGGCGTTATCGAAGCCATTCAGCCGCATATTTATACGAAAGGGGGGGACTACACTCCGGATTCCCTCATTGATGAAGAGAAAGAGCTCCTCGATCGCCTCGGCGTTGAGATTCAGATTCTCTCCCTCGTTCCGGGCAAATCCACCAGTGCCACCATGGCAAAGATGGCGGAGGAGGAAGGGGCTTCGCGATTGCCTCGGTTGGCGATCCTGGGTTCTGGTGTGGGGAGTAATGCGCGAGCGATTCTGGAGGCCACTCGTGATGGGGCACTTGCTGCAGATGTGGCGATGGTTATCTCCGATCAACCTGGTGCGGGTATTCTCTCCGTAGCCGAGGAGTTTGGCGTAGCCTGTCTATCGCTGGATCCAGGCACCGAGAAAAAAGGAAGGCTGACCGACGCGTCGATCAAGGAACTGCAGGATCGGCTTTCTGCTGCGGGAGTGGAGTGGGTCATTCTTGCCGGATTTATGAGAATCCTGCGTGAACCCTTTCTCTCTTCATTTTCTGATCGGATCCTCAATCTTCATCCTTCGTTGCTGCCTGCGTATTCCGGAGTCGATCCAGTTACGAGAGCGCTGAAGGCAGGGGAAACGGAGACGGGCTGCACCATTCATCTCGTTGATGCCGGCGTTGATACGGGAAGAATTCTTCGCCAGGAGCGAGTTTCGATTGAGCCGGGAGAAACCGTGAGAAGCCTCACTCAGAAAATTCACTCGGCCGAACATCGAATTTTTCCAGAGGTAATTGCAGCCTGTATCGAAGAAGCATCTGGTAGTGCATGAAAAAGACGGCCTTGTGATTTGAGAGGGAATGTAATTCAACATCGGTATGTTTCCTGACGCATTGTTCTCTCAGACGGCTCGATTCTTTCTCTTGTGGATCGGAATTGGATTCCTACCGATTTCTTTGGCGCATAGTGTCGAGCAGCAAACCGACGTTCCGATTCCCCGGGTCATCGAGTATCCCTGGATGAGTTTGGAAAAGTGGCGCTGGTTCCACGAGGGAGATCTGGAACGCGCCGAAGCAGGACCGGTGAATGTTCTTTTCCTTGGGGACTCGATCACTGAGTGCTGGGGTACAAGAGGACTCGAAATCTGGAATGAAGTTTATGAGCCACTTCTGGGCGCCAACTTCGGGATCGGTGGTGACACGACCCAGAACCTTCTCTGGAGAATTACTAAGGGTGGCGCGCTGGAGAAAATTTCGCCGCGAGTCATCGTTCTCATGATTGGCACCAACAACATCGGCCTGCATAAAGATTCTCCCGAAGAAGTAGCCAAAGGAGTCAGAGAAATTCTATCAGTGCTTCAAAAGCGATTTCCGAAGAGTGAGTTGCTTCTTCATTCTATTTTCCCAAGAGGAAAGAAATCGGATGACCGGATGCGGCAGGAGGTGGTGAAGACCAATCAAATCCTCGAGGCCTACGGTGAGCTTGCCAGTGTGACATGGGTTCCTCTTTGGGAACCGTTTCTAGAGTCAGACGGAACTCTTCCGAAATCGATCATGCCGGATGCACTTCATCCCAATGCCAGGGGATACCGTATCTGGGCCGACGTCGTGACTCCGGAGATTCAGAAGGCGCTCGAGAGGACGCAGTGAGACTGCGCGGGAGATGCCGGTCGCAATTGTAAACGTTTTCGATCCTAGATCTCGACGGCGAAAGAATCTTCGGCGCCGATTGAGAGGACGAAAGCAGTCATCAAGTCGATGACCTGTTCGACGTCTTTGAAGTCGGCCATTTCTACAATCGAGTGCATGTAGCGGAGAGGTAGCGAAACGAGGGCGCTCGGAATTCCGCCTTGCTGGTGATAGATCGAATCCGTATCCGTTCCCGTGAAGCGTGAGGAAGCTTCGTGCTGTAGGGAAATACCCAGATCTCCGCCTAGCTCAATGAGTCGTTCAACTACGAGTGGATGATTCGCGGTACCATGAGTAAGGGCAGGGCCTCCACCGAGTGCCACCTTTCCGTGCTGCGCGTGCTTGATGTCGGGGCTATCTGTTGCGTGAGTTACATCGAGAACGAGACAAATGTCAGGCTTGAGTCGGAACGAGGCCATCGTGGCGCCATATCCACCGATTTCTTCCTGCACCGCATTGAGCGCGACACAAGTCGCAGAGGGCTTTTCGGAGGCGAGACGGCGAGTAACTTCGGAAATGATGAACCCACCAATCCGATTGTCGAGGGCTCGTCCCACAATCTGATTTTTGCCGAAAGGCTGAGCCGAATCGGCATAAACGCCGGGATGTCCCACGCGAATTCCCATCTCAGCTACTTCTTCGGGCGAGGAAGCTCCGATATCGACGAAGAGCTCGTGGACTTCCGGAGCCTTTTCTCCGTCTTTTCGATCGCGAATGTGAATCGCTGTATTGCCGATGATTCCGGTGACCTCTCCTCTGTCTCCAAAGAAAGTCATGCGCCGACCGCGAGCATTAGCCCAGTCAGAGCCCCCAATCCGGTCGACTCGAAGAAACCCTTCACTGTCGACCCACTTCACCATAAACCCGATCTCATCTGCATGAGCTTCAATCATGACGGTTGGTCCGTCGGGATGAGTTCCCTCTATCGTAGCCCAGGCGTTGCCGTAGGCATCGCTCTCGACCCGGTCGGAAAACTCGCGGCATCGATTGGCCCAGACACGTTGGCCCTTCACCTCAAAGCCCGTCGGGCTGGGAGTGTTGAGAAGTTCGTAGAGGAAGGATTCGGCAGCTTTGTCCATCAACTTGTTTTCTGAATCTTACTCCTGCTCTTGCGAGGCTTCTGGTGCGTCGTCGCTGGACGGTGCATCGGTTGCTGCCGCATCAACGGCTGCTTCGGAGCCTTCTGCCTCCGACTCTTCCTCATCTACTTCTTCATTTACGACGCGAGCGATATCCTGGATGGATTCTCCGTCTTTCGTTTTCATGAGAATGACGCCCTGGGCGTTTCGTCCGGTGAGTCTCGCGCTCGATGCTTTGATGCGGACCGATTGTCCCTTGTTGGTCATCAACATGACATCATCCTCTTCGGCAACTCGGAGAGCTTTGACGACGCGACCGGTTTTCTCAGTCACTTTCATCGTAATGACTCCTTTACCACCGCGGCCTTTGGTCGGGTAGTCTTCAAAAGGAGTTCGCTTACCAAGTCCTTTTTCGCTGACGACAAGAAGTTGTTCACTGTTGTCGACGACGGCCAGAGAAACGAGAAAGTCATCTGGACCTGGTCGAATTCCAGCGACTCCGGCGGAGGGGCGACCCATCGAGCGAATGTTCGATTCGTTGGTCCGAACTGCGTAACCCTTGCTCGTCACAAGTGAGATGTCGTCGGTGCCATCGGTCATTTTCACATCGATGAGTTCGTTGTCCTCCTCGATCTTGATCGCGATGATTCCATCTTTTCGGAAATTACGGAAGTCGGAGAGCTTGGTCTTCTTCACTTTGCCGCTGCGGGTCGCAAAGAGGACGAACTGATCTTCGACAAAGGTGGCGTCCTTGTCTTCGTTGCCCACCGCAACAATCCGAAGTACAGAGGCAATCGATTCTTCGGGTTTCAAATTGAGAAGGTTTTTGATCGATCGGCCCTTGGCGATACGACTGCCTTCCGGAATCTGAAAGACTCGCTCGATGTAAACACGACCTGTGTTCGTGAAGAACATGAGGTAATCATGCGAAGTTGCAGCGAATAGGTGCTCTACAAAGTCAGCTTCGTCTTCGTCATCGACTACTTCGCGGGTCTCCATACCCTTGAGGCCTTTTCCACCGCGAGCTTGAGTTCGGAACTCTGTTGCTAGGGTTCGCTTGATGTAGCCACGATGCGAAATCGTGATCATGTTCGACTCATTCGCGATAAGATCAACATTCGCAATTTCACCTTCGTAGGCCGCAAAGTCGGTCTTTCGTGGTGTGGCCCACTTTTCCTGAATCTCACGGAGCTCGTCCTTGATGATCTGCAGAACGCGTTCCTCGCGAGCGATGATGTCGAGCAGGTCTTTGATCGTCTCGATCAGCTCGTCATAGTCCGCTTTGATCTTATCCCGCTCGAGTCCGACAAGTTGGTAAAGACGGAGCTCGAGGATGTGATTGACCTGCGTATCGGTGAAAACGTAGCGACCCGGCTCGATCTGGAGGCTAGGCTGATCGCGGAGGAGAATCCCAAGCGCTTCCACTTCTTCGGGGGTGAATGTGTAAGATTTAATTTTCTCACGTGCTTCATCCCGCGTTTTCGAATCGCGGATCATCTTGATGAAGTCATCCAGATTGCCCAGAGCGAGAAGATACGCCTCAAGCTTCTCCGCATTTTTCTCGGCCTGAGCGAGCAACCAACGGGTCCGACGGAGAATTACTTCCCGACGATGTTCGATGTAGCAGACGAGTGCGTCTTTCACCGACAAGAGCTTCGGGCGGCGATCGTCGATTGCCAGCATGTTGGCGGAGTAGGATGACTCGAGTGCGGTGTGCTTGTAGAGATTGTTCAGGACAACCTGGGCCCTTGAGTCACGCTTCAGGTCTACAACGACGCGGGTGTTCTCATCGGACTCATCGCGGACAGCCGAAATCTCCGGGAGAATTTTCAAATTCGCCAGTTCGGCAATTCGCTCAACGAGACGGGCTCGGTTTACGACATAGGGAATCTCCGTGATGATGATTTGCTCACGACCTGTCTTGGTTTCCTCGACGGTGGCACGTCCTCGTACCCGGATCGATCCACGGCCGGTTCGGGAGTAATCCTGAATTCCCTTCTGTCCCAGGATGGTACATCCGGTAGGAAAATCGGGACCCTTGATCAGTTGGAGGAGTTCCTCGTGGGTGATATCCGGATTGTCGATTGTCGCACAGACCCCGTCGATGACCTCACCGAGGTTATGTGGCGGAATGTTAGTCGCCATCCCGACTGCAATACCGGTTCCACCATTGACAAGAAGGTTCGGAACCGCAGCAGGGAAGACGACAGGCTCCTGTCGGGTCTCGTCATAGTTCTGGACGAAATCGACGGTGTCCTTCTCCATGTCGGTCATGAGAACATGACCAACGTGGGTGAGGCGGGCCTCGGTATATCGCATCGCAGCCGGAGGATCCCCTTCCACCGAACCAAAGTTACCCTGACCTTGAATCAAGATTTCGCGCATCGTCCATGGCTGAGCCATGTTCACGAGCGTTGGGTAGATGGTCGCTTCACCGTGCGGGTGGTAGTTACCGGAGGTATCACCACAAATCTTGGCGCACTTTCGATAATGTTTGCCCGGCGCGAGGCCGAGGTCATTCATCGCCAGGAGAATGCGTCGTTGCGACGGTTTTAATCCATCACGGGCATCCGGTAATGCCCGTGAAATGATGACCGACATGGAATAGTCGAGAAACGAATTCGACATCTCGTCAGCCACGGAAATGGGCTCGATGTCTCTATCGTGTGGCGGTATTTCTGGAGTTTCGTCTGCCATGGGGAAACGACCGCTTTGCGGTCAGTAAAAAAGAATTTGAGAAGAAAAGGAGTCGAGACGCTTGTGATTAGATATCCAGATTCCTGACGCTGAGTGCGTTGTCTTCGATAAAGCGGCGTCGTGGCTCAACCACATCGCCCATGAGGATGGTGAACATTTTGTCGGCTTCGACCATGTTGTCGTCGTCCATTTTCACACGGAGAAGCTTTCGGTTCTCCTTTTCCATAGTCGTGGTGTAGAGCTCCTTCGCATTCATCTCACCAAGACCTTTGAAGCGCTGTAACTGCATGCCGCGTTTTCCGATTTCGGTAACTGTTTCGAGAATTTCAGGAACGCTGAAAACAGGGTGTGATTTGGCGTTGTCGCTGTCACTCTCCAGCACCTCAAAGAGGGGGTTGTCCTGAGAGGAGAAGTGTTCGATCGGCAGTCCCAGCTCTGAAAGGCGAGCGAGAACTTTCTGAATCGGCTTGGCTTCGTGGATCTCGATCAGCCGACCGCGACGAGTGACTCCGCGTTCTGCCGCTTGGGAGGCCGCAGATTGGTCGCTCGGTTCTTCAGACTTAGTTTCTCCTTCCACTTCGGTGTCGGCTTCAGTGCTTTCCTCCACGTCGATCACTTCGACTTCTTTTCTCCCGAAAAGATGCAGATCCCGATTTTCTGCCGCGAAGTCCCGAAGGTCGGACTCTTTGACAAAATACTTCACATGGATCTCATTTCCGTCGCGGATTTGAACGAGGTATTCAGGGAGTTCGTCGCCTTTGCTGGCCTCAAGGTAGTCCTCGAAGTCTCCGGAGTTCCGCGCGATGATATCGTTGTAGCGACTGAGCTTTGAAAGCAGAGTCAAAATCTCGCGCAAAGCTTCCGAACCCACTTCGGCGTCTGTTCCAATGATCTTCAATCGGGCATCCTCTGAACCCAGGTCGATGAGGATCTTGTTCAAATCTTCGTCGTCCGCGACATACTGCTCCTTCTTTTTCCGCGTGATCTTGTAGAGAGGGGGCTGTGCGATGTAAACATAGCCGGCTTTCACGAGGGGAAGCATCTGGCGACAGAAGAATGTCAGGAGCAGCGTCCGAATGTGCGAGCCGTCGACGTCCGCATCCGTCATGATGATCACTTTGTGGTAGCGGACTTTCTCAATGTCGAAAGCACCTTCCTGATCCCCATCACCGATTCCGGCGCCGAGGGCAGTGATCATCGTCTGGATTTCCTTGTTCTGGAGAACTTTGTCCAAACGTGCCTTCTCCACATTAATCAATTTGCCTCGAATCGGCAGAATGGCCTGCGTACGTCGATCGCGTCCCTGCTTCGCGGAACCTCCCGCCGAATCGCCCTCCACAATGTAGATTTCAGATTCTTCCGGATCACGTGAGGAACAGTCAGCAAGCTTTCCGGGCAAACCTCCGCCGGTCATGGCCGACTTCCGGACTGTCTCCCGAGCTTTCCGAGCCGCCTCTCGAGCACGAGCTGCATTGAGAACTTTCTCGATCAGCTTCTTCGCCACAGCCGGGTTTTCCTCGAAGAACGAAGTCATACCCTCGTAGACGATGGAACCGACGACGCCCTCGACCTCGTTGTTCACGAGCTTTTCTTTGGTCTGAGAGCTGAAGCGGGGGTTGGGGTGCTTCACCGAAATTACGGCCATAATTCCTTCCCGGGCATCTTCTCCGGAGAGTGCAGGGTCCTTGTCCTTGAGGAGCTTGTTTGCCTTCGCGTAGTTATTGATCGCGCGAGTCAGGGCGCCACGGAAACCAGAGAGGTGGGCACCGCCGTCCCCGTTAGGAATCGAGTTCGCAAAGCACAGAATGTTTTCGTGGTAGTCTCCCGTGTATTGGAGAACGACATCGGCGTAACACTCATCTTCGAGAGTCTTGCCGTCGTCGTCGATCTCGACCATGCGCTTTCCTTTGAGGACAATGGGGTCTTCATGAGCCAACTCCTTATTTTCGCCCATTTGACGAACGAACTCCACGATTCCGTCCTCGTAGTAGAATTCCTTAGAGCGCTCCGTTTCACCACGTTCATCGATGAGATTGATTTTTACTCCCGGGTTCAGGAAGGCGAGCTCTCTCAGGCGAGCCAGAAGGTAATCAAAATTGAATTCAATTCCGCCCGTGAAAATCGTGGTGTCGGGGAAGAAGGTGATTTTCGTCCCCGTTTCGGTGACATCATCCAACTCGCCAATCACTTCGAGAGGTTTCGTTGTTTTGCCTCTTTCAAACTCGATCAGGTGAACCTTGCCGTCGCGGCGGATTTCCGCTTTGAACCAGTCCGAAAGAGCATTCACACATTTTGCACCGACCCCATGAAGACCACCGGAGAACTTGTAGGCACCCTGACCGAACTTTCCGCCGGCATGTAACCTGGTGAGAACGAGTTCAACAGCGGGGATACCGGACTTCTCGTGAATATCGACGGGAATACCTCGGCCATCGTCTTCGACGGTCAAAGAACCATCCGAATTTAAGGAAATGGTGATGAGGTTACAATGTCCGGCGAGATGCTCATCAATCGAGTTGTCCAATACCTCGAACACGGCGTGGTGAAGTCCCCGCTCCGTGGCCGGATCTCCGATATACATTCCAGGGCGTTTCCTGACCGCATCCAATCCTTCGAGCTGATTGATTTGACTGGCGTCGTAGTCACCAGTTGGCTTCGGTGGAGCGTTGTCTTCAGCAGAATCTGACATAAGAAAATTCTCGGGGATGAAACAACGGAAACCGCGCAGGAAGGGGGGCAAAGCACCACCCGGAAATAAGCACGTTCCGATTCTGTCACTATGGCGAGAAACTCGGAAAGATCAATGGTTTGCGGCGATTTCAGGGGTGAAAATGGAGTGTTTTTTCACCTTTTTGGATCGGATTAGTTAAGATTCCCGTAAAATCCTGATTTTTGCGGAAAAATCGCCAAAATTCAGCCGGTTTTTCGGCTCAAAATCTGACCTTCTTCAGGGTAGCATGGAAGTGCATAACCCCGATGAACGGATACCTCGACGAGGTTGAATTCGTGAACGAGCAAGGTATCGCCCGGGCCGTTCTCGGCCAGGGCGATTTTCCACTCTCGATGGTCTCAGTTTGCCTGCAGGTAAGCCACCAGATCGGCAACTTCCTGAGCAGTGAGACCGAGCTGGGCGGCGCTCAGCATGAGCGATCGCCCGAGCTTTTTCTGGGACTCAATTTTGCCTTTGGGAATCAGTTGAGTGACTCCTCCCATACTGACGACGATGGTCGGATTGCTTTCCTGGATAATCAGACCGTGAACGGTTTTTCCGTCTTTTGTCTTCAGTTCAGTTCCATCGAAGCCGTGCGCGATATCTGCGCTCGGTTCAATGATAGATCGGGCGACTACCTCTCGGGTTTGCGTTTTACCCCAGCCTGCCAGAGGGGGGCCGTATTGAACGCCTAGTCCGCCGACCTCGTGACACATAATACAGCGTGCCGAAACCATTTTGCCGCGCTCTGAATCACCGGTCAGGGCAAGGACCTCGTCCACCTTCAGGGCTACCTTCATGGTTTCATTAGGCTGAGGTATTGTCAGTTCCTGGATCACGACTTTCGCGGGATCGTAGATGCCACGTTCTTTCAGCTGGGTCATAAGGTCGTAGGATCGCCAGTCGTTGTTAGCACGATTCATCAGCCACCAAATCGCATCAGCCTTCAAGGGGGTATCGAGCATCGAAAAAGTCAGCATCGTATCTGCGGCTGCTTTGGATGGGATGAAAGCGATCGCATCGAGAGCTTGCTTGCGAAGACTGTAGCTGAGGTTTTCTGATTTGGCTCGGGTGAGAAAGTCCTCGACGGTTGAGGAAGGGTGTAATCTCCAAGCAATCGCGGCAAAAGGAGCGCTCCAGGCACGAGGGTCTTCATTGCCTACTGCGGCCTTAATTGCTCTGTAAACATCGCTCTTTTTTCCGGTCGCTCCCGTTCCAAGGGCTTCGAGGTAGCTGCGGTCTTCTCCGTCAAAACCTGTGGCGATCGTCACGAGGATGTCCTGGGCGGTTTCGATCGTTTCGTTGCGCATCGAAAGGGCGACTTCACGCCGGACGGCAGGATCACTGTCAGCCGAGAGTCGCATGGCGCTGGCTGTGAAATCAAGTCCGGCACGCCGCATCGCCCGATAGGCAGCGATCTTGCGCTGGGACGTTGGTTGTTCGGCGGGATATCCCGCGACACGAGGGCCACTGATCCCGAGTTGATAGAGCAGATAAATGGCACGGGCTTGAATGTAGGGGTTGGGATCGTCGAGAAGAGCAGCCACAGGTTTAAGAGCAGCTCGGCCCTGTGCCTTCAATTTTTCAAATCCAATTGCGCGCACATTGACCGCGGGTGATTTGAGAGCAGTGATTTGTCCTTCAATCGTGCTGAGATCCATCTCGGGGATCTGGGACGAAAAACCTTTGGGTGCGATCCGATAGATGGTACCTGAGCAGGTCTCATCGAGGTCCTGGTGTCCTCCGACCCGAGCATCATACCAATCCGAGACATAGAGCGCGCCATCTGGGCCCACGGCGACGTCAGAAGGTCGGAAGAGCGTTTTCTCCTCGTTGTTGACGCTTTTGCTACCGCCGAGGAAGTCCGATCCCGCAAATTCACCTGCCGAATTGCTGGTCATGAAATTACTGCGTTCCAATTTGAACCCGGCGCCTTCCAATTCGGGTTGGTAGCTGAAGATCACATTTCTGCCCGGCTCGCAGGCGAGAAAGGTTCCGATCCAGTCGTCGCCCAGTGCTCCGTTCTCATAGTAGACATTCCCTGTGGGGGAGCCACCGCCATACACATCGCCGGCCGGTGTGCTTCCGGGATCATTCTGCCTCCACTCGGCTACGGCCGTGGTTTGACCCGGCCGTTTGTCGGCCCGCCACGAGCGTTGGCCGTCGTTGGAAGAGAATCCGAAATTAGCGTATTCCATGACCCAGCTGACGCGACAGGCGGGTGGATCGTCGTTGTCATTTTGGAAGATGTCTCCGAAGGAGTTCACGGACTGCTCGTAGGAGTTACGGTAGTTGTGTCCGATGATCTCAGCATCCGTTCCATCTGGATTCATTCGCACGGTGAATCCTCCTACGTAGACATTTCCATCATCGCTCGGCTGCCCTGCCAATTCCGATGCGTTGTGTGGATATTCAAAAGGGCCAATCGGCCTAGGGCGGTAGGAACCGAAAACGGAGAACGTATTGCCTGACTTGTCCGTGAATTTTCCGCCGCAGTTTCCGGAGTTGAAATACCATTTCCCGTCTGCCCCAACTGTGACGGAGTGGAGTGAGTGATCGTGATTCTGACCATTGAATCCGGTCAGAAGAATCTCTCGCTTGTCGACTGTCGGATCGAACTTGAGATCGCGGTCTTCGTCGGTGTAGACAAGAAGGTGAGGGGGCTGGGAAACGACAATTTTATTGTCGATCACTGCAACGCCGAGAGGGGCGACGAGAAGGGGCTCCTGCACGAAGGTGTGGCTCGAGTCACACTTGCCATCGCCGTTGGTATCCTCGAGAACGACGATTCGATCTCCTTCAGGCTGGCGCTCATGATTTTTTCGATATCGAACTCCCTCGGCGACCCAAATTCGACCCTTCTGATCGATATCCATATTGGTAGGATTAAAGAGGTCGGGAGAGCTGGCCCAGACCGTGACTTCCAAGCCTTCGGGGACCTGAAAGAGGGATTGAGGGACTATTTTTGGCTCTGCGTCAGGATAAGCGTCGGCGGCATTCAACCCTGAATTTGGCAGGAGAAAAACGGTAAGAAGTACCGCGCCGATGCGAGAGTAGGTAAACGAAAATGAAGGGGCAGGATTCATGAAAATACAGGATAATATATTCTTCGAATCGAAGAAAAAGGCAAGAATGAGGTCCGGCAGAATCACGCCTGAACGATCAAGGAGTCGTCGATGGCCTGAGAATAGTTTTGATCGGTTTGCTCGAATCTCACTTGCGATTTGGATTGGTCGCTGGACAATGCCGAACTACGTCGAAGGGACCCAAGCCTCTCCTGATTTTTGATTGCTTTGACTTCATTGAGGCAGGAGTCAGTCTCATCGTATTCTCAATGTCTTACGCAAGGGCAAAGTAAGCCCGTCTGAGGTGATCTATGTGGGCGACGAGACTCGTGATATGGAGGCGGCGCGGGATAGCGGCGTCACTGCTGTCGCGGTCTTTTGGAGGATGAACGAACGGAAGGCGATGGAGATAGAGGGGCCGGAATTCTGTATCGATTTCCCCTCTGAACTCTTGGGCTGTGCCGAAGCCTTTAAAGCCGACTTTTCTTAGTATTGTGGGACAGCGTGACCTGGTGAATTAGTCCCAGATCCAGTGCTCCAGTCTCAGTCTTTCGGCAAGACGGGATGCCTTGATCGCGCGCGGGCCATCTTCTTGAGAAAGGTCATCAGCCACACGAATGGCCGCTTTCCAATCCTCTCTCTGGGAGAGGATATCGATCGCCGCAAATCCGGCGCGGGAGACCCAGATGCTGACTTCCGGAGCGAGGGTCGTTGCTGCCAGGGCTTCCTTCTTTTTGGAGCGATTGACGATGGACTGATAGATTTCAAGAGCAACGGAATCTCGCCCCAGCATCTCAAGGCATTTGCCGCGACGGACGGAAGCATTGTAGACCCACTCCTCCGACGCTTCCGGTAGCTGAACCAGTTTGGCGAATGCGTCGGAAGCTTTTTCGAAGAGCGGGATTGGGGCATTCGATTGCAGGGCTTCCCGAAAGTAGGAGTATCCGATGTCTCCGAGGGTGGCAAATCGAAGAGGGTCGCTCGTATCGATTGAGTCGATGACGATCTGAAACTCGGCTCGTGCTTCCTCGAAACGGTCTTCCGCAAGATGGAGGAGGCCGAGCTCATGGCGGACTTGATCAGCAAAAAGCGTGTTTTCAGAGAGGAGCATGCGCCATCCATTTTCCGCCTCGAGAGGGTCGCTGGTAGATTTGATTTCGAAAAACCGTGCGGTGTCTGCAAATAAAGAATCGGAATGCTCCGTGGCGACGATGTGAAAAAGAGTACGAGCAGCTTCGAACTTGCGAGTTTCGTAGTGCTCGCGGGCGAGAAGCATCGCGACCTCGGGACGGTAGGATGAGTTTGGCCAGTCGGTGAGGAACTTCTCCGAGGCAGTGGCGAATTCGGACGGTCTTCTTTCGATCCGCTCAAGCCAGAGTTTCGAATAATCGAAACGTTCTGATTGTTCGAATGTTAGAGGTCGGATCTTAAGGTTCTCAAAGATCTCTCGAGCAGCTTGTGGGCGCGCTGGAGCCTGATTCAGATAGAACTCGGCAAGGGCGAGGAGGGCATCGATCTGGGCGGGGTGGTTGGGGTATTCCTGGGTGAATTTCTTGAGAACAATGGCGGCATCGGAACTCGCTTCCGATGCGAGGGTGAGTCCCCCGACGTATTCAAGATTTCCGACGAGTAGAGAGCGTGGATTCTCGCGACGGAGAATTTCAGTTTGTTCGAAAAATTGCTCTCGGTTTCCTGAGCGCAAGAATGCGATCGCTGAATTGTAGAGGTCGCGGGAACGGTTCTCTCCAATCTGCCGAGTGGCCAGCTTTGAAAACTGCTGTGCGGCTTCCTCATAACGTTCCTGCCGAAAGTTGCGGGATGCGTTCTCGAAAGCGAGTCTGACTTCGCCTCCAGCTAGGTTGCTGGCTTCTAGGGAGGGCCGAATTTCTTCGGCAGGTGAGGTGCCGGGAAGTTCAGCAGAAAGGCGGATCTTCGCCTCGGCCCGCAGCAGGGGAGATGCGGTCTCTTTAAGAAAGGTAGTGAGGTGGGCTGAGTGATCCGCATTTCGCCGCTCAAGGAGAGGAGCAAAGAAGAGGGCGACAGCCGAAGCTGGATGATTCGAGTCTGCCATCCATTTTTCGAGAGAATTCTGAAGCGGTGGAGATTGGAAATCGAAGCCAGTTTCTTCAAGGAGAAGAAAGCCGTCGAGTGCTGATTCTTCCTCATTAGCTTGATCGATCGCTCCGAGGGTTCTGGCGAGCGCGAATTCGGGCTGGTTGAGTTGCTGCAGAATGGTGACCATGATTCGGAGACGGGCGAATGCGAGAAACGGAGTGGTGTCTTTCTCAGAGTCTTTTTTCGAAAGGATTTTGAAAGCCTCTTCGGCTTTGCCAGCTTGAAGGGAAATCGAAGCCA
The DNA here is from genome assembly GCA_965657775.1 of Verrucomicrobiales bacterium. Classification (GTDB taxonomy): domain Bacteria; phylum Verrucomicrobiota; class Verrucomicrobiia; order Verrucomicrobiales; family DEV007; genus Arctic95D-9. The sequence goes on along the minus strand of CBFHPY010000001.1, from coordinate 827,239 downwards.
TCTGAAGAACTTCGCCTTCCGACTGAGGATCAAAATTTCCCGCTACTAGTTCGTAAGCGGCTTCGGGTCGACCGGACTGGGCAAGACAGATGGATCGAGCGAGGACAAGTTCCCGGGGAGGAGAGGTAAGGGAATTGAGCAGGCTTTCGTAGGCCAGGGCAGCCTCGGAAAACCGTCCTTCAGCATGAAGAGACAGCGCTTTCCACCGGTTGGTTTTTTCGGAGGGCGTGACGATCGGATTTGACTGGAGCCAACTGATTGCCTCACGAGTTTCGCCGTTTCGAACGAAGGCTTCGAGAAGGCGGGAGGCAACGAACTCCTTCTCGATGTCGCCGGCGCCGACCGATTCGAGTTCCTCCCAAGTCTTTTTGAAAGAAGCTGTCGCGCTGGAAAATCGGAGGTCCTTGAGTGCCTGGCAGCCTGCCCGGAACGATGGAATGTCGACAAGGTCGTCCTGACCAATTCCGGTCAAGGGAGCAAGAAAAAGCAGGAGCAAGGCACACTGAAGCCACAGGAGTTTTCTCCGAAAGAACACCAACCGCGCCTGCTTTCGCCGTCTCATCCCTGAGAATGTTTCGAGACGAATTCGATCATCTTCTCGTCGTCGTCCCCGGCACTCCAGACCGCGCGTAGAAAATCAGCAGGTGCGATATTGTTAGTGCGAAGAAAATTCCGGTCGCCTCCACAGCAGAACATGGTGTTGGGATCCAGTTCGCCTCGTAGTTTGCCCCTGGCTTTCTTGAGAATCCGGGGAAGCCAGACATAGCCTCCGAGTTCTTCTCCTTTGCCGGGAAGTTCCTCCGGCTGGATTTCGTGATCACTCAGCTCTCCTCCCATATCCCAACGAAGGAAGTCACGACGAACGCTGGCAATCATTACGGCCGTTGAAAGAGAGGGCTCGCCCCCATCTACGAAGTCTTCGACGAAGTCAAAAAACTCGCGGGGCTTGTAACCGATCGAAGTGAGGAACTCAGAATCTTTTTCTGAGTAGTAGGTCGTGAAGTCTTCGTTGCCGCCCTTGTAGAGTTCGAGACAACGTTCAAAGAGGGCGACGAATTGAGAGTCCCATTGGTGATGATTCATGATGAAAGAGACGGATGGGGAAAGGAAATCTTACTTGCTCAGTGCGAGCATTTTCATGATGGGTGCCTTCGCTGCTTCTCGCAGTGATTCGTCGAGAATAACCTCTGGCGAGAGATCGCGAAGACAGAGATAGAGTTTATCCATCGTGTTCATTTTCATGTAACGACACTCCGCACACGCGCAGTTGTCGGTGGGTCCCGGAATCAGGTTTTTTTCGGGAACCTCTCTCCGCAGACGGTGAAGCATGTTGGCTTCGGTTACCACGATGATGTTCTGCGAATCTGATTCCTTGCAGAACTCCACCATCTTCTCTGTCGAGCAGACCTCATCCGCAAGGAGCCGGACTGCGCTCGTGCACTCTGGGTGTGCTACCGTTACTGCATCGGGATATTCATCTTTGATCCCTTGAATGCTGTCGCGAGTGAACTCGACATGCACGTAACAATTACCATTCCAGAAATCCATTTCTCGGCCGGTTTGCTGTGCAACCCAGGCCCCCAGGTTCTGGTCGGGAACGAAAAGGATGGGGCGATCTTCGGGAGCCGCTTCCACGATACGCACCGCGTTGCCGCTCGTGCAGATTACATCAGAAAGCGCTTTCACCGCTGCCGAGGAATTGATGTATGTGATCACGTAGTAATTCTTCTCTGCATTCTCTTCGAGAAATGCTCCGAGATCTTCTGCTGGACAGGAGTCTTCGAGTGAGCATCCCGCGTTGGCATCGGGGAGGACGACTGTCTTCTCAGGATTGATCATCTTTGCAGTTTCCGCCATGAAATGGACACCGCAGAACGCAATGACATCGGCTTCCGTTTCCTGGGCACGAAAGGCGAGTCCGAGGGAGTCGCCTACGTAGTCAGCAATCTCCTGAATTTCAGCGATCTGGTAATTGTGAGCCAGGATGACTGCATTTCGCTCTTCCTTGAGGGCGAGAATGTCAGCTCGGAGGTCTGTCGAAGCGGAGGTATTCATGAGATGAGGGGGGAGAATGCGAGGTGGTTCAGCCGATGACAGAAGGATTGAATCCCATTTTGACGGGAAGGTCCGTTGTCACATCGGGGTCGATAGTGGTCTCGCCAGAGACGGTAGCCCCGTCTTCTATGTCGATCGAGACTGCGCGGATTTTTCCATCGACTTCCGCGCTCCGAGCCAACCATACAGTTCCGGAGCAGGTGATGTCGCCACGAACGGTGCCCAGGATGTCGGCCTGATCAGTCAAAAGCCCGTCTGGAAATTCTACAGACGCCGATTTTTCCACGACGACTTTGCGACAATGGACAGGGCCGCGGACTACTCCTGAATGACGGAAGACCGCGAGTCTGGAGCAATCGACAACTGCGTCAATCGATCCATAGACAGTGAGATTGTGACAGGCGACTTCGCACTTTTTGAGCCCGCCCCGTTTCTTGATCGTGATATCGCCACGGGTTCGCAGCGTGTGGCTCTGGCTGGTGGAAACCTCGTAGTTGGCGAGACTGATGTAGCCACTGCAGCGTTCGCACTGGGTCGATTTCGCGAAGCGTGACACATGCTGGATGTGGTAGCAGCGGAAGCAGCGCACTTCGAGGTCGGTGCTGTGATCGGCTGTCTTCTCCCTTTTCACCGGTTCTTTATAATTGTGAGGCATCTTCCCCTTCTCGGGGAGGCTTGCCGGTGCATTGGCGTCGATCAATGCGGCCATGGAGCCCTCTGCAAGAACCTCTTTCCCCTGGGACTTTCCGCCGATCCCCTCGTCAGCTTCTTCTGAGAGGTCGTCCTTCTTTTCTTCGCTGACTAATCCGAAAAACGCTCCGGCGGAAATTCCCTCCGGCTCTTCGGCCTTGTTGGTTTCACTGCGGGGACGAGCGCGCGGTTCGGCAGTGTCATCCTCCGCGGACATGAGCCAAGTGCTCTCTGTTGTTGGGTCAACCGAATGCGTGTCGACGGGAGATGTTGATTGGGAGGTCTCTTTCTTCGAGTTGGAGGAGCTGACTTCCGAAATCCCAGATATTCGCATTCCGGGGTTGGGAAGGGCGACCCCTTTCTGAACCCGGAAGTGTTTGCTACAACTCTTGCAGAAAGAGGAAATGACCCGAGCGGGCTCTTCCTGCCTGTGTCCGCAATCGGGGCAGGTGAGCTCGATTTTTTTCTGTTGATTGAATTTCCGAAACACGATTTATGAAAGGCAGGATACCAAAAACGCGCCGATTTGCTGCGGCGCGCTTGGGACTATCGCCTCTTTAAGGCGAAAAAGAAAGAATCGAGATCAGGTTATTTCGGCCCACCACCTCCGCCCTGCGGCGAGGAAGAGGAGTCGGAGCCCGGCGATCCCTCACCGGAAGAAGAGCTTCCGCTATCGGATGGCTTCGAACTGCCTAACTTGGAAGGACTGCCCACAGCGGACGATCCCATGAAAGCGGCACCGTCTTCGATAGCGAGTTTGCCAGCGACAACGTCCCCGTGGAGCTCTGCATTCTGCTTCAGCTCGCAACGGTCTGTGACCGTGATGTTTCCTTCGACCTTGCCGAAAATCACGACCGATCGGGTTTTGATGTCACCGATTATCCTAGCGTTCTCACCGACGTTGAGATCTCCCTCGGAGTTCACCTCGCCTTCGATGCGACCGTCGATGATCAGATCATTGGTAAAGTGAATTTTGCCTTTAATTTCGACATCGCTGGAGAGAATGTTTTTGCTCCCCATTGGAATCGAAGACGAACTTTTTGGCTTGGAATGCTTGCTTTCTCCATCGGAATCTTTTCCCCCGACTGGCTTGTTGTCACCAGAGTTGGAATCCTCGCCCTGATTAATAATTTGTTCTAACACGGCTCGAAAATTTTAACTTTGCTGATCGATGGTTCTGAGCGGTTTCTCAATATTCAAAGTGTACAGAAATCAGTCAGAAAATAAAGGATCTTCTGCGGGATATGACCAAATTTCGCTCAAGGTAGGGTGATAATGCGGAATTTTGAGAAATTCCGCAGTTGTAGACCGAAAATGCATCGCCACGACCAGTTCGTGAATGAGCTCGACGGCCTCCGGGCCGACAACAGCAGCTCCGATAATTTCATCTGTTTCAGTGTTCGCAATCATTTTAACAAACCCATGGATTTCACCCATCACCATGGACTTGCCATGGTCGTCAAAAGGATAGGATGCGGCCGCGAACGGGATTCCCTGTTCCTTGGCTTCGATTTCGGTCATTCCGACCATTCCGACTGCCGGATCGGTAAAGATTCCGTAGAGTTTGAGTCGGTAGTCGATTTCCCGTTTTGCCTCTGAACTGAAGCCGAGATCGATCGCTGCGTTGTGGGCCGCGATTTCTCCCTGTTCGATCGCAATGTGAACAATTTCGTAAGGGCCGCAGACATCGCCTGCTGCGTAAATGTGGGGTTGTGTCGTTGTCTGCTGAGTGGGCTCGCAAGTGATCTTCCCTTTGCTATCGGTTTCGATTCCGGCTTCTTCTGGATCGACCGGTGCCGAGTTAGGGCTGCGACCAAGGGCTTGCAGGATCTGGTCTGCTGAGACGGATCTTTCCTCACCATTATGGTCGAAAACTATGGTCTTCTTGCCGGTGTTTTCGTCTCGATAGGCACGCTTCAGCGCCGTATTGGTGAAGAGAGTCATATTCTCTCGTTCCCGTAACGCGTCTTCGACAGCGATCACAACATCTTCATCCGATCCGGTGAGAACATGCTTGCTCCGTTGGATCACGGTGACTTCTTTGCCCAGACCTTCCAGGTAGCAGGCCATTTCGAGAGCGATCGGGCCGCCTCCCAGAACAATGATACCGTCGGGGATTTCTTCTGCATCGAGAACATCATCACTTGTCCAGTAGCCCACCTCTTCGAGTCCTTCGATGGGGAGCTTGGTAATGACGGACCCGGTTGCGATGACCGCGGAACGAAAGTCGATCGTGCGCTGCTCCTCCGAATCGCGCAGAGACACTTCCAGGGAATGAGTTCCGGTAAAGCTCGCGGTTCCCCGGATCAGTTCAAAGCGATCGTCTTCAAGCTGCTCTTGTCGGTAGGAGGCGAATTCTTTGATTAGTTTCCGCTTTCGAGCGATGATCTTGGAAGGATTGACTTCAAGATTTTCGGCCTGAAGCCCGAATTCGTCTGCTCTTCGCATAGAGCGAAACCGATTCGAAGATTCGATCAGGGTCTTCGATGGCATGCAGCCTCGGAGGATGCAAAGGCCCCCGAGAGTTCCCGCTCCATCGATGACCACGGTTTTCATTCCCAGTTCATGGGCTGTACGCGCGGCAGCGTAGCCTCCGCTACCGCCTCCAATTACAACAAAATCAAAAGAATCGGACATCGGTTTACAAGGGGTCAGTAAGAAGGGATAATGGGCGGCGGTTGTTTTGCGCTGTTAAATGAACAGGCGATAATACCATGGCAAGCGATAACGAATTTTTCAGGCAAAACCTTACGTTTTTCTCGTGACTCTTCGCGAGTCCGCCATTCTCCTCACTTGCCCTTGCCGCACTGAGACACTTCTATTCCGTTTTCTCTTCCCATGTCGCTTCGTCTCGAAATGCTCCAGGTCGCCCGGCTTGCTCCTTCCTTGCTGGGGGAGGAAGCGAGCGAACTGATTCGTGATTTTGTTTTTTCGCAACAGCATGCCGATGGAGGTTTCTGCGATCGTGACGGAGAGCGTGATCTCTACTACACCAGCTTTGCGATCGATTGTCTGACCGCGCTCCAGGTCGATCTGCCGGAATCCTCGTTGCGGCATTTCCTGGACGATCGACTGGATGATCTCGAATCGCTCGACTTTGTTCATCTCTGTTGCCTCGCTCGAAGCTTTTCCGCGCTGTCTGAGAAAGTGGATTCCAAATCCCTGCAAGCCATTTTTGATCGGATCGAAACCTATCGATCGGCTGACGGAGGATTTAATCAGATCGAAGAGGCCGAGACCGGTTCCTCGTATGCTTGTTTTCTCGCTTACGGTGCCTACTCCGATCATGGGAAAGAAGTTCCCGAATCGGACGGAATCGCGCGTTGTCTTGAAAACCTCAAAGTGGAGGGCGGCGCCTGGGCCAATGATGTGGAGCTTCCGGTTCCCAATGTGCCATCGACTGCGGCAGCGATCACGCTTTGTCGAAATCTTCGCCTTCCAATTCCGGACGAAACGGTGCCATGGCTACTGCAGTCCTTTCACCCGACTGGTGGATTTTTACCTTTTGCCCTCGCACCGATTCCGGATCTCCTGTCGACCGCCGTTGCGCTTCATGCTCTCGATGGGCTTCAGGTCGAATTCGAGGACAAAAAGAATCTCATGCTCGATTTTATCGACAGTCTCTGGACCGCTGCGGGAGGTTTTCACGGTACCTGGGATGATGACGATCTCGATATCGAGTACACCTACTATGGACTGCTCGCACTCGGGCATCTGGCTCTCTGACTGAGTTATGGAGAAGCAGGAAACGGCAGGAAGTATCGATCTTGAAACGGCACTCGCGAATACGAAGCGAACGTTGCTGGGAGAGAGAAATGCGGCCGGACACTGGGAAGGCGAACTGTCGACCTCGGCGCTCTCTACAGCGACAGCGATTGTGGCGTTGGGTTCGGTGGATGAGAAGCTCTACCATCCGCAGATCACGTCGGCGATCCGATGGCTCTGCGAGAATCAAAATGCCGACGGAGGGTGGGGAGATACGACCCTGAGTTCTTCCAATATTTCGACGACTCTGCTTTGCTGGTCGGCACTCGTGCGCTTCGGAGACGAGGGCTCAACCGAGTCCGCTCGTTCTTCCCGCGAGTGGGTTCGAGCGTACGTCGGTTCACTCGATCCGGGTCTCATTGCTGAGACAGTCAAAGCTCGCTATGGGAAGGACCGCACTTTCTCGGTTCCCATTCTCATGCTGTGTGCGATTTGCGGAACGCTAGGGCAGCGAGGATGGGCGCGCGTTCTACGATTGCCTTTTGAACTGGCGTGGTTTCCGCGTCGATGGTTTGCGGTGATGCGGTTGCCGGTCGTGAGCTATGCGTTGCCCGCTCTTATCGCGATCGGGTATGCCGGGTTTCAGAATCGGTCTCGGTGGAATGTGGGGAAACGAACTTCTCCGTTCTGGCCGCGGGTTTCTCGACTTCTCGAAGAGATCCAGCCCTCCTCTGGCGGGTTTCTTGAGGCCGCTCCATTGACTTCTTTTGTGACGATGGCTCTCGTGGCTGCGGGGGAAGAGGATCACCCAGTCGTTTCTCGATCCGTTTCCTTTCTTCTAAATACGGTGCGAGAGGATGGCAGCTGGCCCATCGACACGAATCTTGCAACCTGGGCGACCACGCTCTCGGTCAAAGCCCTTTCCTCCGAGAGTTCTTTTTCCGACAGCGTAACTGAACAGGGTTGGGTCGATGAGTTAACCCTGTTTGATTCCGCTGACAAAGCGCTCGAATGGCTGCTTGGCCAGCAATACCGCGAACGCCATCCCTTTACGGATTCTCCTCCCGGAGGATGGGCCTGGACCGATTTGCCGGGCGGAGTTCCGGATGCTGACGATACTCCCGGAGCTATACTAGCATTGGCTCACCTGCGCTCGTTGCCTCGCCAGAGAGAGATCCTCGAGGCGGTGAAAAATGGAGTCGAGTGGCTCCTCGGAATTCAGAACCGGGATGGTGGAATTCCTACTTTTTGCCGGGGTTGGGGCGCCTTGCCTTTCGACCGTTCCTCTCCTGATCTCACGGCTCACACGTTGCGTGCCTGGACGGTGTGGGGTTCTACGTTACCGCCGGAAATGCTGGATCGGATCGATAAGGCGCAATCCAAAGCGATCGACTATTTGCGAGAAGAACAGACCGACGAAGGGGCCTGGATTCCATTGTGGTTTGGGAATCAATACCGTCGTCGTGACGAAGAGAATCCGACCTACGGAACGGCTCACGTGGTGCGCGCGCTCGATGCAGTGGGACCTTTTCCCGAAGCAGATCGGGGCGTCCAGTGGTTGCTTTCAGCTCAGAATTCCGATGGTGGTTGGGGAAGTGGGCGCGGTATTACGCCTTCCTCGATTGAAGAAACCGCGCTGGCCCTGGCAGCGATTGCTTCGCGGGAAGAGGCAGAGATGGCAGTCGCTCGAGGGGTCGAGTGGTTGTGCAAGAAAACCGAAGGGGGAACTCGATTCGAGGCTTCTCCGATCGGTTTCTATTTTGCGCGTCTCTGGTATTTTGAAAAGAGCTACCCCATCCTCTGGACTATGGAAGCTCTCGGGCGTGTTCGTGCTTTCCGTTCTCCTATTGAGGAATAGGCGGCGGTGGGATGCGCTCGCTGGAACCACCGCCGGTGGTAGGAACTTCGATCGGAGGACGAGTCGGGTCCGGTTTTGCCGGCGTCTCACGCAGATCTCGCATGCCGGTTGAATTCCCACTGGCTGCCGGAAGATCAGGAATGCCGTTGTCCACTACGTTGCCATCAGAATCGACTGGGCGATATGGCTGCGGTGTCGCTGGTGTATTCTGAACCGGAGGAGCAGGTATAGCACCCTCATTGAATCGTGGGTCAGGACGAGGAGGCATTTCCGCAATTCCGCTCTGTTGACCCGGCTCAGGTCCGCTGATCCCAGGACGCGTTTGCACGATACCGGTGGATTCACCAGGGCGAGGTCCATTGAGGAATGTGTTAGGAGGAGGGGGCGGCGCACTCGTGATTCCAGGGCTGCGCTGCTGGGACGGTGCCATTGAATCAACAATACGGGGACGACCTGTCGTAAGGGCTCGATCATCGCGGTAGATCCAGACCGTTCTTCGCACGACCCCTGAGGTCGCCGAGATGTAGATTTTACCCACGATCTGTTGTCGTGCGTCGAATAGTTCGAGGCGCCAAATCGGCTCGGTGGAATACTCGCGAACTCGGAGAAGGTAATCACAGCTGTCGAATGACATTCTTGCTTTTCTCGCCTCGCCTTCCGCGATAGTGAACGCGGCGACACTATCGACACCGACCTGATTCATTCCGAAATAGCCGACCGGAATATTGAGTGGGTAGCGCTCTTCGTCGGGTCCGCCGTCGACAACACGACCAGCCGTGGCCCAGAAACGATAGAGGAGACGGGGCATTCTTTCGTCGTAGCTCAATAGCTCCCAGTCGGCGGGTTGGGGAACACCGGAGCGACCGCGTAGTTCAGCAATCCACTTCACGGACTTGGGACCAAATTGTGAAGAAATAAGATCAATCGCTTCCTGCGCGGAGATGCCGCTGCGTTGGGCTCGAGCTTCTTGGGGAGAGAGTAGCGCGAGGAAGAATCCAGCGGATAGGAGAAGGGGGCGAAACCAGTTCATGATGGGTGAGTCGTATCAGGTAGGGGGATTATGCAATGGAATTGACCCCGAAACAAATACGTTTTGCGGGAGGAATGTCTTAGCGGAAACCGGTGAGGACAATTTCTTTTTGCCACAACGATGAGTTTCGGTTTGTCCTGTTACGGAAGGAAGTCAGCATTTCTTTCACCTCGTTTCGGGCTGTCACGGAAGCCGCGGACCAACGAGTCACCCGTTATGCAAATCATCGACACGATCGGAAAGAGCCCTGTGTTCTGGAATCGTAATGTGGTTTTTGTGGTCAACCTGATGGGGCCCTTTTTCGGGAGTAAAGAGGAAACTCAAATGCTCGCCGACGAAGTGGCCGAACTCGATCTTTCCTGTTCTCCTTTGACGGCCGTCGAGAAGGCGATTCTTGGGGAAGGCAGTGCCGAGAAGTTCCGAGTGATCGCCCGTGAGATCGCGCATAGTCTCCTCGAGCAGTTGGAGCTCGTCGCAGTCTTACGATCGGAGTGAGCCGACCGAGAGAGGTCAGCGATCCAGATGGTCTCGCGCTTCCTTGGCGTTGGCTTCGATCTGTTTCCAGTTTTGCGCCTGAATCAGGTCGCGAGGCGCGAGCCAGCTTCCTCCAACAGCGCCGATCAAATCGTTGCTGATGTAGTCGGTCAGATTTTTCAATGAGACTCCACCCAGCGGAATGAACTGAAGGCCAAGGTGAGCGAAGGGGGCCGCGATGTTCTTCAGGTGAGGCAATCCACCGGCCGATTCGGCTGGGAAATATTTGAGCAGCCGAGCTCCCTCGTTGACTGCCATATCGATATCCGTTGGAGTCATCACACCTGGGCCAAAGGGAAAATCGATCGAGGCGGCTTTTCGAAGAATGTGAGGATTCGTGCCGGGAGAAACTCCGAATGCGGCTCCCGTGTCTCTGGCGGCATCGACCTGATCCTCGGTGAGGATCGTTCCAATACCCACCGTCATTTCAGAAAGGCTCGTGCAAATTTTCTGAGCCGCTTCGAGAGCGACGGGAGTGCGGAGAGTGAGTTCCATCGCATCAACACCTCCTGCAAGGAGTGCCTCCGCTACGGGCAGTGCGGCATCGACGGAGTCAATCACGAGGACAGCGAGAAGTTGTCTTTCGAGAAGATGCGAACCGGGCGAGGTCAGGGGAGTTAGGGCGCTCATGGAGATACAGGTCCTGTAGTGGGATTTGAGAAAAGGTGCAATGCCTCTTGGTTTTCACGTTCGTTGCAAAGGACCGGAAATGCCATCATGATTCGATTATGAAAATCTCATTTCTCCGAACCAGGTCGACCTTTGTCTTCGCCTGCCTATTCCTCTTCGGTTTTGCCTGCTCCTCTTTAGAGGCTCAGATCGCGAAGGAGAAAAAGAAGAAGCCTGTCTCTGCTGCGATGACTCCGGTCGAGGATGTCGCCGGACTGCCTCGCGTCCTTCTCATTGGCGACTCAATCTCGATTGGCTACACCGCAGCCGTCCGAAAAGCTCTCGCGGGAAAGGCGAACGTGCATCGCCCGCTGACGAATTGCGGGCCAACGACACGGGGGCTCGATGCGATCGATCAATGGCTCGAAACGGGAGGGGCTGATAAGAAATGGGATGTCATTCACTTTAACTGGGGGCTCCACGACCTGAAGTATATGGGACCAGAAGGGCAGAATCTGGCCGACCCCAAGGAGGCGACCAGTCGGCAGCAAGTGCCGCCAGAGGAATACCGAGCCAATCTTGAGGAGCTGGTCAAGCGAATCCAGAAGACCGAGGCAAAGTTGATCTGGAGAAATACAACTCCGGTGCCAGCAGGATGCAAAGGGCGAGTCGTTGGTGATTCCGATCGCTACAATAAAATTGCGAAGGCGGTTATGAAGGAGGCAGGTGTCGAGATTCACGACCTCTACACTTTTGCCCTCGAGCGGCAGAAGGAAATTCAGCGAGAAGCCAATGTACACTACAGCGCCGAGGGCTCGGCCGTGTTGGGGCAGAATGTCGCAGCGGTGATTCTGAAAGCTCTGTGATCGTGACAGATCAAATTGCCACGCCGAACACACACCTATGAGTGAAGAAACCAATCAGGGATGGGTCGTGATTGCAGGGCTCCTCGAAGAGCATGAGGAGCTCCGGGTTGCTCTTCGCCCCTTGCTTGAGGAAACCGATTCGGAGACGATTGATTCTCTTCTCGACGAAGTCGACCAGTCCGATTATTCGATGGTGGATTGGGCGGAAGCGATCGTTGAATTCGATCAGTGGCTGGCGAAGGAAAAGGTCATTCCTCGACCGCTTCCGGAGATGCTTAGCTATATCCACTGTTGCACTCTCACGAATGCGCCGGGAATTCCTTTAGGTTCCTTAAAGGTAATTGTTTATCAATCACTTACCACTTTCGGTTTTGTAGCGGTTTCTGAATCTCAATTATGAGAATGTCCAGAATTTGCGAAATTAGCGTAGAAATTTGTAGGCATTAGCCTCTGGGTGTGGTAGACTCATAGCTATGTCAACAACACGTAGAACACGATTCTCGCGCCGAGTTCCCGACCACGTCACAGACGAATTGGTCACGGTCCTCTCCGATAAAAAGACCTTTGGATTTAATGACCTTTTTGAGGTCGTATACGAGAATTTGAAAGCCCGTAATGCAGTCAGCGGAGGAGAAGAAATGCTCCGCCTCCGCGCTTACGAGAAGCTTCAGAATCTCGTCACTCGTGGCCTTGTTGAAAAGAACGGTAAGGAATACCGCGGGTTGGAGAACATCGGTGAAGCCGCAAGCCCTCCGCCTCAGCCGGCGGCAGGTAGCTAATTGTGGTTTCTGACAGGTGATTGATCCTCGGATTGGCCGCCTGTGTTACGTTCCCCACACGTTTTCTTTCTCCGTCTGGCGAAATCGGCTGGACTGGATCCCGGAATTCAATACATTCCGATACCGGAAATTCCGGTATCGGAATTTTTTTTGCCATGCTAACTGATTACATTCCCGTCGTCATTCAGATCGTGATCGCCTCAGGCTTTGCTGTGGCTACGCTCATCGCCAGCGCGCTTCTCGGAAAGCGAGCTTTGCGAAACCCGGTGAAAGACTCCGCTTACGAGTGTGGAATGAATCCCATCGGAAGTGGCCAGGCTCGTTTCAGTGTGAAATTTTACCTCGTCGCGATGTTGTTTGTCATTTTCGACATCGAGGTTGTCTTCCTCTACCCTTGGGCTGTCGTCTACAAGGAGCAGATCAGCAGCGGTGCGTCCGTATTCTTCTGGTCGATGCTTGGATTCGTGATGGTTCTTTTTGTTGCCTATCTCTACGCCTTGAAAAAAGGGGCGCTCGAGTGGCGGAGTTAGGGATTCTAAGGGTCCTTATTCGCACCGCTTTCTTTCTCCCGCGCTTCGAACTTCCTCCTTAAAAGCTATGGTTCACTTTATAGTTCTCTATCGGGTTGGGAAAAAGACATCCGAAGAGGATCTGGAGGAGATGATTCGCATCAGCCGGACCTGTTTTCACAAGGTGAACGAGGCGCACAATTTCAGATCGGGTCGAAATGTGGAAAAAGGGGAAGATTTTGCCTTCTTTATTTCCGCCGATTTTGAGAGCCGTGACAAACTTTTGATGTTTCAGGAGGACCTGAACTACCATCGGTTCCTCGCAGATGTGGTGGATCCGTTCACCGAAGAGGCTCGCGAACTCATATTTGAGACAGAGCCGGGCAAAGATCCTACGTATTCCTAGCGGGATTCGGGTGGCTTCTTGTCCGCCATTCGGAAGCTTATCGCTGCCGGAATTCATCGAAATTACCTTTTCGTCGAGGGCGATTTTGGCAACCCATTGATCTTCTTGTGCTAAGATCGAGGCCTAAAAAACTTTAAAAAATGTGTCACGGTGCTGCGACAAAGGACAATTCCCAATAGAACGCAGTGAAAAATACTGATTTTTACATTTACAAACGGCCGCGTTATTGCGAATCCATAGGGTTGCGCTTTGCGTGAAATTTTTTCCGAAACACTCCTCCTACTACACCGAACATGAAAACACTGATCTCACGTTTTCGAGACCATTGGTTCCTACGATCGTTTTTAACGATTGTTTTGGCGCCTGGTCTCATTCTATTTCCCGTCGCCTTGAACGCGAATCCTTCGGGCGCAGCGGTCGCAGTAGGAACGGTAAACTTCGACGGAATGGGGACCTCCAACCTCACCGTCAACCAGTCGAGTCAGACGGCGATTATTAACTGGCAGGACTTTTCGATCGGAACAGGTGAATCTACGACTTTTGTTCAACCCAACGCGAGCGCACTGGCGATCAACCGAGTGGTGAGCGGGAATCCAACTGCAATCTACGGTGCTTTGAGTGCCAACGGTAACGTGATGGTGATCAACCCGAACGGGGTCATCGTAGGGGCAAACGGGATGATCGATGTCAACGCGCTGACTCTTTCGACTTTGGATGCGAGTAACGCAGATCTCTTGAATGGAAGCGGCACCCGATTCCAGGGGAATACGGGTAAAGGTGTGAGTATCGAAGCAGGAGCGAGTATTTTTGCGAGGAGTGATGTGGTCGTCCTGGGTAACTTCATGTCGAACGATGGTTCCATCCACGCGGACCGCACGGTCGCTATTGGTGTTGGAGGAGACATCATGGTGAACCAGACTTCGGACGGTGCGACTATTTCCGTACGTGGGGCAGCCCCTTCTGCGGCTACTGGAATTGACAACTCAGGTGTGATCGAAGGTGGAGACGTTTCTTTCGATGCCCATGGTAACTCCTACGCGATGGCGATCAACAATCGTGGAACAGTCCGAGCAAGCGGATTTGGGTTCAAAGGCGGAAGACTTACTCTTAATGCGGGTCCGACTGGGCGCACCGTGAACACCGGTGACTATTACGCTCGTCAAGGCAATGGAGCAGGCGGTCAGGTTCAGGTGGCAGCAGGTGATGTCAATCTAGCTTCCGGTAGTGTGGATGCCTCCGGAGCGGAAGGTTTTAACGGGGGAACAGTTTCTGTAACTGCGGAGAATGTTTCCGTAGGATCGGACGCTGTCATTTCTACTGATGGTCTCCGTGGAGGTAGTGTCACTCTCGATGCGGCAGATGTTCTCAACGTGGCTGGAAGTGTTACGAGCCGCGGATCGCTGGGCGAAGGCGGGAAAGTGGATGCGGTCGGTGATGTCGTCAATGTCGCTGCGACTGCTTCGGTAGATGTTTCTGGTTTCGATGGTGGTAGCGCCCGTTTCGGCGGTGGTTACCAGGGAGGCGAAGATGATATCCGTAATTCCAGTGAGACGAACGCCGAGGCCGGAGCTCAGCTCGCTGCTGACGGACTCATGGGAGAGGGTGGTCAGATCATCGTCTGGTCCGATGGGGACACTCTTTACGAGGCAGATGCTTCCGCTCGCGCGCTCGGCGTAGTGGGCAATGGAGGATTTGTCGAAGTTTCAGGAAAGCAGCAGCTCGCTTTCCTTGGATCAGCGAATACGAGTTCTCTCAATGGGGTTAACGGAGTTCTGCTGCTTGATCCTACCGATGTCCTGATCGGGCCGGCCGGGACTTCGGGTCTGACGATCACGGACGCGGCTCTCGTGGCTTCTGTCCTGACAAACAATGTTGTGATTCATACCTCCTCTGACGGTGGCGGGAGTGGTGACATAACGATTGGTGCCGGCTCCGACATCCAGTATGACAGTCCGAATTCGCTCTCTTTCTTTGCGCACCAAAACATTTATGTGGATGGTGATATCAAGAACCACGGAACGACAGACACTGCTTTTGCTGGCACCGGGCACATTAATTTGGTTGCGGGATGGGATGGCGTCGGAGCTGAGAATTTCTCCTTCGACCCTACCGATGGTAGCGGAATCCCTGCGGGCACAGAACCAAATGTTGACTACGCCGGAATCATGTCAGGCGACTACGGTGCCTTTGGTCAGGTTGGTGGAAGTGTTTTCATGAATGCGGCCACCCTCGAGCCAGTAGAGGTCGGCAGTGCGCGTGGCGAAACGAACGTCTTTGCAGATCTCCTTCTCATGACTGCAGGGAACCATAACGGTGAGTTCACACAGCTTGGTTATCGGAGGGAAAATGATATTCGCGGGCGAGCAATTTCCGGTCTGGGGCTGGATGGAGATATTGGCACTGCGGATGATATTCTCGTAAATACAGGTCTCGATCTCGACTTCGACAATGGCGTGACCGGCGACATCAATGTTGATGCTGAGGGTGGTGTATTCCTGATTCAAAATCAGGTCCCAAACAACGATGAGGGTATGAAAAGCAATGATCGCACCTATGTGATGATCGGTCATGGTGGACTGAGAGAGAACGATGATGATTTGGACAACCGGACCTTCAACGAAGTCAATGGAGGAAATGACAATTTCAACACAGGGGACCTGATTTACCTCGAGAACAGTGCGCTGGGTTTTGCTGGGATTATCACCAATTCAGCTACCTTACAGCAAGGTGAAGCAGGCGCTGCGGATTACGGTAGCGATGCCGGAAATACTACCGTCGGAAATGGTGACAACCACGGAAATATCACAGTTCGGACTGGTGGGTTGGTTCAGCTCCAGGCAGCTCGGGCAGAGGGTCATGCGCAGATCGGGCACGGCGGAATGGGCAGTGATGACCCTGATTACGATCCGGGTGATGCGATCACGGGTGCTGGCGTTGATGGTCGCGGATTTTACGCGGTATCTGACCGCGCAAAGAACTCGGACAATAATGCCCGGTCCCGGGATGTATTCGGAAATATGTCTGGAGACATCACGATCGATGCCGGAGCGGTCGATCTGGAAGCTGGGCGTTATAACAAAGCGCCTGCAATGATCGGTCACGGTGGGATGCGGATTCGCGGGGAGCACACTGGTGACATTGCGATCACGACAGCTTCCGGAGGGATTACAGCGCGTGCTGCCCCGGATTCTGCCACGGGTGGCCCCGGGAATTCCAATGATTGGCGCTGGAGAAATAACCGTGACCAATCTTCCGTTCATGTGGGGCATGGCGGATTCGACTCGGATTTCCTTTTCCTCGATACCTTAGGGGCCGCTGGCACTGCCGGCGGCATGGCCGGCCTTGGAATTGACGCATATGACACTTCTGGGAACGTCGCTCGCCCAGATGATGCCGACGGCGTTTTCATGGATGCAAGACCGCGCCGAACAGCCCTTATCAACACTAGGATCGGTGAGCAGAATTTGAATAACACGAGCCGCCCTGGAGACGGGATCGCGATCAACCGAGTTCGTGGAAGGTATTCAGACGATGCTGCCTTTACGGTCAACGGTATCGATGGCGGAGTGAGCGGTGAATCATTTGGGCACAAGGGGGATATCACGATCGATTCTGCGCGCAGTGTGACCTTTGTTGCGGCAACTGGATCAGATGCTTACGCTATGGTCGGTCACGGTGGTCGCTCAACGCATGGCGACCATGTCGGGGATATTACAGTGCACTCCGGTGGAAGCGTAATTTTCACTCGGGAAGCTTGGCAGATCAATGAACGAGGTCGCGATATCACGAACCGAGGTCACCGTGCTCACGTCCAGGTTGGTCACGGCGGAACCCGTTACAATGGCGGTTCTACCGGGGATGTTGAAGTCATCGCGAGGCAGGATGTAAAATTCTACGGCGGTCGCTCCGAGGCGTACGCTCAGGTCGGTCATGGTGGTCGAGGAGAGGACTCCAGCACATGGAGCAACGGTCGTCAGAGAAATGAGATCGCCAATGGAACTCACAGCGGTGATATCACTGTCGAAGCTACTCTGGGCGATATTGAGTTCCGTAGCGGATTTACCGATACGCAGGCTTATTCCATGATTGGTCACGGAGGATATTATCAGCATGCTGATGTTGTGGAAAATCGCGCCTATCCTGGTATTACTCTTTTCGGAGGTGCGACGGCTGCTGATCAAGTGGGTCACAATGGAGCCATTACGGTGACCTCCGGTGGAAATATCAGCTTTATCGCCGGTCAGGACAGTTTGTTGACAGGGCAGTCCTACCAAGAGATGAACGGTTGGGATAATTTCACCATGATCGGTCACGGCGGACGCTACTCCAAGGGGGATCACTATGGTGACATCGATTTGACTTCCCTTGGGGATCTCACCCTCGAAGCTCGAGGTGGATGGGATGCGGTTTCGATCGAGGGCACGGATACCTCTATCACCGAGGAGCCTAAGCTCAACAGCACAGATGACAACGGCAGAACCGGATTCCGGAACTGGGCTCAGATTGGACATGGAGGTCACGATTCCGAGCACGTTAATACGAATAATTCCGATAGCTGGAACAACTCCGGTATGAACGGAAACGGCATTGGGGTGCTTGGGTCTTCGGATATCACGCTGAACGTCGGCGGGGATTTGACCGCACTGGCCTCACAGATTAACGAGGTGATCGGACGCCCCATGCAGATTCGGATTCTTCAGGATAATGGTGCCGGCAATCCTAATATTGGGAATGTGCAGAACACCTACCGCACAGAGGGCCAGGTTGTTTATGAGGGCTCACTGGGTGACCCCGCAGGAACTCAGGTGATTCTCATGGCTCCTTTGGCGGTTACCCTCGTCGCAGACGGAACCAGCACGGTGAAGGAATTGGTTGATGCCCACAATGCGAATGTGGCGAACATTGACAATCAGATCGAGGTGCTCGCGGGAGATACTTCGCAGATTCCTTCCTCGGGAACGGGAGACTTGGCCTTCAGTACTTCGGTGACACCGGGTCAATTCTTCAGCCAACACAATGGCCGCCTCGAGCAGGTTACTCGTGCTGATGGTGAAGTCTGGAATCTGCCTTCTCCGGTGATTGCTGCGGAAGAAAGTTATGTGCAGATCGGTCACGGTGGTCGGGCCACGGACTACCGTGGTGACGGAGGTGCTATCGTCAGCGAGGGCACTCCAGTCGCTGGTCAGGGTGGTGGAACAGCCGAGCTTGTTGTGGATGGCCTCGGTCACCGAGGTGACATCGCGATCAACGTCGGTGGGGACCTCCGCCTCGAAGCGGGTGACATCAAGCAGGCGGTAGGAACCGGCCAGGTTCTCGAGATCAATGTGCTCAACTACAATTCTACGACACCGAATGCTTCCGGGGCTGCGACACGGGATGATGGTGACGGAACGGGAGCTTACTTTGTGGGTCCTGGAATCGGAGGCACAGCGGCTGAATCTATCGGTGGTGACGACAGCCAGAATGATGCCCCGAACGGTATTCGAAATTACGCGATGATCGGTCTGGGAGGACACCAGTCTCGTGGTGACCATGTCGGCAATATCACGATCACCGGTGACGGAAGTGCCGCCAATGGCGGAGACCTCTTCGTGATTGCGGGAGAAGGTCGCGAGGCCTTTGCCCAGATTGGGCCTGGAGGGTATGACTCCGACCGCTCCAATAATGATAACCAGCGTGGTGGTGACGACGGAATGAGTGCTGTGATCAACATCACGATCGATGGTGCGGCTACTCTTGCCGGCGGTGGTCTTCAGAATGGAGATACGACCGGTATCTCCGGATCTCTCGATGGGAATGGACAAGTGGTCTTCAACGACAATGATCGGGTTCGCGGCTCGTATGCCCAGATCGGATCGGGTGGAGTGAATACCGGCGGTAATCACCACTCCGACATCGTGTTCGACGCGGGTGGCGATATTGGGCTCTTCGCGGGTAACAGCGGCCGCGGTGGTCAGGCGCAAGTTGGTGCCGGAGGTGGAAACGCCAACGGTAGCTGGCAGGAGCGCAGCGAAACTCTCACCGGCGATATCACGGTGATTTCTCGAACCGGTGACATCTCCATGAAGGCTTCCACTCCGCAGGTCGACACCGTCGACTTGGCCCACGATCCTGCCAACCTTGGTAATATCGGAGTCGGCCGCGAAAATTACGTGATGATCGGAAACGGTGGTTTCGATACCGACGCTCAAGGGGGAAATCGGAACAATGGCCCGGGAAGTGGCGGATTCTCCGGCGACATTAAGGTGATCGCGGTGGCAGGTTCGATTACGGTTGAAGGTGGTGGAGACTCCTCCCTGAATGCCGACAATGACAACTTCCGTGATTACTTCGCTCAGATCGGAAACGGCGGTGCTTTCTCCGATGGGGATCACTCCGGTGATATTCAAGTTTCCGCAGGGACGGACCTTTTCGTTCTCGGAGGCGTGGCAAGTCGCGAAGCCTACGCTCAAATCGGTCATGGCGGATACGACTCCGATGGAGACCACTCCGGGACGATCGATGTCGCAGTCGGAAACAATCTGGTCATGCGGCGAGGAGCCTCCAACGATTTCAACGGCACGGTCGTTCATAACAGCTGGTCGAAGATCGGTCATGGTGCCCAGTCGTTTGGTGGAAGAAACAATAACGGAGCTGGCAATCGCGAAGGCGAAATTCGCGTCAGCATCGGTGAGAGCCTCATCACGGAGGACGGATTCTCTTTCGTTCGGACCACGGGCGAAGACATTACAGCCTCAGCCGATGGCGCTTCGGGCCCTTATACTCTACTCGCCCTCGTCAACCCCCTCGGTGTTGGGCGCGGTAGTGTTCTGATCGTCTCTAGTAATGGCGCCACGTATGTGGAAGACGGAAGCGGAAACATCGTGGAATCCGGCACCGAAACGGTCGTGGGCACGATCGACTACAACACCGGACAGATCGATATTACCTCGGATCTCACTGCTAGTGCCACTTTGACGGTCGCCGTCAATTATTCTGAGTTAAACGCCGAGGACACCGACCTTGGGCCGCTGATCGGCCACGCTGACCTCCGCAATTCCAACCAGGGGATTCAACTCGGGGCAAGTGACGACACGCTCATTGCGGTAAGCCGAAACGATCCCACTACCGGTCTTGGCTCCGTCAATATCAGTAATGGAACAGTGATCACGAGCACAGATGGTGGATTCACCTCGGATGTCCGCATTTACATGCCAACTGCGGCGCAGAACAATATCGAGTCGGGTGCTTTCCTTAACAACAACGGCTTCGACCGTGTTGGCAACGGAGGCGTTGGAAATCGCGATGGTATCGATGAGCGGGTCGCGACGGAGCACTTCTTCACGATTGACACCCTGGGGCCTTTTGGAGAGCCGCTTACTGGTTATTCCGATCCTCCAGAAGGTATCTTCGCTTTCAATTCGCAGGGACTCTACAATGTCTATTATGCGGATCCAACGTCGCTGCCTCCGGTGCCTCCGGTGCCTCCTGGGCCTGCTCCGTTTGATATTATCGGTTTCCTCGAGGGACTGTTCGCTGCCGATCCGTACATCGCCGCGTATGATTTCGACAGCTTCGACCGCTTCGACGTTCTCTTCGAGGATCCGGAAGTGTATGCCGAGTATATTCTCCTGCTGGAGTCTAATGGAATCGGTACTGCGGCCGCAGAGGGAGAAGCCTGGGTTGGACCTCTCTACAGCGAGGGTGACGCCAGCATCTCTGGACCTGAGCTTTCCGTTGATGAAGAAGAGCGCCTCCGGGAGCTGGCTCGCAAATCTGGCGGACGTTCCTACTACTACTATCAGCTCAACGAGAACGCGAATGTCTACTCGAGCAGCCGTTTGTTCGGAGCGCCTTACGGCGAGTTCCAGGTCACGGATCCACAGTAGACAACAATATAGAGTAGAAACCCTTCCTCTCGGACCTTTACCTCCTGAATTTTCATGAATGCATCCAAACGCTTTCGAACCTCCTCTGACCCGTCCTCGACGGTGCTGGGGAGAATCCGGCGATCGACCCGAGCCACTTTGCTCCTCGTCGCCACGCTGATCCCCTCCGTCACCCTCGTGACCGGCCCTGTTCCGGTCTATGCCAATCCGAGTGGAGCCAGTGTTGTTGCTGGAACCATCGGTATTGATGGAACGGGAACCGCTAATATGACAGTCACCCAGTCGACCAATCAGGGAATCATCAACTGGCAGGATTTCTCCATTGGAGCCGGCGAAAGTGTGCAATTTGTTCAGCCCAGTGTCAGCTCGCTGACGATCAACCGAGTCGTTTCCGGAAATCCAAGTGCTATCTACGGATCGATCAGTGCTAATGGTGGTCTCATGGTGATCAACCCCAACGGAATCATCGTCGGTTCCTCCGGTGTTGTTGATGTCGGCGGTTTGATTGCAATGTCGACTCTCGATGCCACAAACCGGGACTTGCTCGATGGCGGCGGAATCAATTTTTTCGGTAATTCGAGGACAGGAGTCGAGAACCATGGACTCATTCGTTCACGAAACGGGGATGTCCTTTTCCTGGGTGGGTTCGCCCACAACCACGGATCGATTGAAGCCACGACTGGAACAGTTGCTCTCGCTTCGGGTAGCGATATTATGGTCGATAGTCCGGCTTCCGGAGGAACAATCGCTGTTCGTGGTGCTTCTTCTTACGAGGGCATTGGAATTAACCAGACAGGCTCGGTCAGCGGGGCTGCGACTGAATTACTGAGTTCTGGAAACGCTTACTCACTAGCGATCAACAACACGGGGATCACTCGTGCGACCGGTGGATCGCGTCAAAATGGGCGAGCACGACTTTTTGCGAGTGGTTCCTCGAGCCGCATCATGAACACCGGAACGGTGGCAGCACGGAATGCTGTAGGAAGCGGCGGTGCTATCAGCGTGGAAGGCGGAAGCTTCGAAAACCGGGGGACGCTCGACGCGGGAAGTATTGGAGCGAATGTCGGAGGCAACGTAAGCGTTGTCGCTGATTCGGTCGTTATGACTGAGGATTCCGTGGTGAACGTCTCTTCCGTTGGAAAATCGGGATCCGTCTCGATCGAAGCCGGTTCAAGTGCGGACATTGGCGGAACGGTCAATGCCTCAGCAGGATTCCAAGAGGGAGGTCACGTCGCGATTACCGCGGACGTAGTTTCTGTCACCGCCGATATTGATGCTTCAGGTGGAGTTGGTGGATCGATCAAAGCGGGTGGCGATTTTCAAGGGATTGGGACTAACGGTCTCAAGGCTTCAGAAAGCACCGTGATCGGATCGGGCGCTTCCTTTGACGTCTCGGCAACAGTCGGTGATGCCGGTCAGATCATCATCTGGTCGGATGGAGATACTCTTTACGAAGGAGAAGCGAGAGCGAATGCTACTGGTATCCTCGGAAACGGAGGCCTGATTGAGGTTTCTGGTCTCGAGAATCTTACCTTTCGCGGAATCGTATCGGCTACCTCTTTGAATGGTAGTGCCGGTGCTGTCCTCCTCGATCCAGGAGAACTCTCCGTTGGTAGAGGATTCAACGGCGCCAATGAGATTAATAGCAATTTTATTAACAACACTCTACAGGGTGGAACGTCGGTGCTGCTGGCGACCCAAGGAGCGGACAGTGACATCATCTTCGCGAGCACGGGTAACGGCGACAATGTGGACAACGCAATCCAGTGGACAAATTCAAAAGCGAGCTTTGGCGCCTTTGCCGGAGGAAATGTGATTGTCGGAACTCATATCCGGACTTCGGGTGGAGGTTCGATCAACCTGATCGGTGGCTGGGGTGGAACGGAAGCCGAGGCAGCCTCGCTTTTCAACGGCCCTGATGTGAGTGTGCCTGGTGGAACGCTCGCGGCCGGCGGCACTATGGGTGTCCAGGATCTATTCGAGTACTACGTCGAGGCTGGCTTGTTCGGGGAGAACAATGGAAATATCTTTGTCGGTAGCTCAACCATGAACCGCCACGTTGAGGTCGGTTCTCGTTGGGGTGATACCAATCTCGCGGCTAGCACGATTGCTGTAACGGCAGCGGATACGAATGGGGAAAGCCGACACGTACAGGTTGGATTTCGCGACGCGGGGATGGTCTTTGCACCTCGTCGTGGTACGCTCGACCTGAACGGTAACAATTCGACAAGCGACAACAACGTTGCCGTCGGAATCGCGGGTGACGAATTTGGTCAGGAGCGACCCGATGGGCGAGGCGTTTACGCGATCAACAAGTTTGGACTGCTCGATGGATCGGGTCTTTCTACTGAGGTTTCCGGAGTCGACGGTGTCGGAGTAGATGCGACTTTCATTCCTTACGCAGACCACTACATGGACTCCCGTCAAGGTAATTGGTGGTGGAGTCGTATCGATCGTGCCGCTCCCGATCCTGCAGGCCTCGGCGGGATCCTTCCTGAGCATGGAGCCGGCGGCATCGATGTAGCGGCTTCAATTGGAGCCAGTTCGGTAGTTTACGACGCGACTCATACTGCGGACATCAACCTGATCGCCCGTGAAAATGTGATCGTTCAAGGTGGTGGACGTCACCAGAGTGGCGCTTACGTCGGACACGGTGGAGACTCCGCTGGATGGGCTGACCATCGCGCTGTGAGAAATGGCGGAGCACAGAACGGTACGATTCGCCGTTGGAGCCAGAATGGTTCGACCAACGACCGCAGTGCCATGTCGATTGCACGTCTCGCGCCAGTTCGGGGGCAGATCAATGTTCTTGCCGGTGTTGACGTGAACTCGGGCATCGAGGTGGATGCTAATGGCAACGTCAATGTCACGTTGGTGCCAAGAACCGGTGCTATTCTCGTCCAGGGAATTCAGAGACTGGGATCTGCGGAAAATAAGAACGACGATAACAACAATAGTGCAGGTGCAGGAGCGCCCGCCGTTATCGGTCATGGTGGCCTCGGTCAATTCGGCGAATACTACGGAGACATTCAAGTGCGTGCCGGCGGCAGTGTGACGGTCAAGGCGGGTAGTAACACTCGTGGTTATGCCCAGATCGGTCACAACGTCGATACCTATCACTACTGGAATCCGACTTCTGTTGAGAATGCACAGATTCGTTTCTTCAGAGGGAACGACGATATGTTAGACCCCTTCCTGCGTCGTGGAAATTTGTATAACTACGACTCCAATGCGCTCAATGCAGACTATGCATTGAATGGTGATGGATCGGTCTACGACGTCCTCAGTGTTCGGAATCTGGCACCAGACAAATTGAACCCGAATCAGAGCGCCGGAACGGACGGCCTTGCGAACACCGCTGATGCTGATGCGAGTGAGAGCGGCAACCAGAATATTTTCCAAGGAGCCGGTCGTGAGATGGTGATTTTCGATGCCGCAAATCCGATGGTTGTAGGCCCCTTAAGTGTCGAAGCGCTGGATGGCAGCGTCGTCAGTGGTTTCCACGGTGATGTCACTGTCGAAGCCGTGGCAGGTGCAGTTTCGGTAGAAGCTTACAGCACCGAGGATCAGTCGAACGGGGTTGACGGATTTATTCCTGGAGACCCAGAATATGAGGCAGGCCTCACGACCAGTCGTGATCGTCGATATGGTCGTATCGGACACGGCGGAACCAGTTTTGCGGTTTGGGGCGAAGAAAGTGGATTTGTTTCCAATCGTAGTGATCGGGATCGGGAGATCGTTCAGTTCCGCGTCGCTCTGAACAACGGTGCGAACGCAGATGCTTCAGGTTCAGCCACAGTCATTGGTGAGCGAAACGACGCCTTGAACCGCAAACTGACTTTCATGACCATCACGGGAGACATTGACGTGGATAGTGGATCGGCAGTGATCGTCAAAGGTGGAAATGATGTCTTCGATTCAGCGCAGATCGGTCACGGAGGAAACGAGCTTGCCGACTACGAGACATCGAGCCTCATCGCAGGTAATATCAATATCGATACAGCGGGAACCATTTCAATTACCGGTGGTGGTGAAGAGAAGTGGACCGGAAATGCTGGCGACCGCCACATGCGTGCCCAGGCCCATGTCGGACACGGAGGTTATCAATCTGGATTCGTCGACTTTGTCGGAGATATTACCGTCAATGCAGTTAATGACATTACTCTCACGGGTGGTGCCTATGGAGACAGCTACGCGAAGATCGGGCACAAAGGAGCTGATGAATTCGGTCAGGTAGGTGGAAACTACGAGAGGGAAGAGAATATTTTCTTCGACAACGTCTCTATCGATATTGAATCCGAGATTGATGGAAATTTGGCTTCTGTAGTTTACCGCGACGCTGACGGCGGGGGAGTTCAGTCCACGCTGGGTAATGGGGTCGCAGATCTCGGAGGCGGTGACCTCGTGAGGGAGTTTGATATCACGACCAATACGGCTGACGTCACCGTGAATTCGGAATCCGGTTCAGTCAGGCTTCTTCACCTCGGTGGTCAATACCGCTCGAACGGGAATAATGGCAACGACATCAACCTCAATCAGATGGAGGACGCCTACACCCAGATCGGTCACGGTGGAAACAACTGGGGAGGTGAATACTTTAGGAACTCAGGACTCGACTTCGACGATATGGTCGGAAATATCATCGTAAATGCTGGAGTTGACCTCATTCTTGAGGGAGGCGACCGCGAAGGAATGTGGTCTCGAGTTGGTCACGGATTGACTGGATCTAACCTTCGAGTTCGTAACGGCAAGGAAATGTTGATCGGTGGAACGATTACCGTGGAAGTGGGTAACGATGTTTTCCTCAACGGTGAGGCTGGCGGAATCATCACAGAGGGCGGGGACTTCCAAGGGCAGGGAGCCAACGAGTTTGATGTCAATGAAGACCAAGCCTCGAAAGACAATGGATTGGTCATCGGACATGGAGCCATGGTGATCGACGAGGGCGAAAATCGCGGTCAACTGTCCGTTCTTGATGACGGTGTAATCAGTGGGATCCTGACCAATTCAACGATCAGGGTGGATGCGGTGAATGATATTAAGCTGATCGGTGGAGAGGGCGCCAACAATGTCGCGACCGAATATGGTGCGTCCGGAACACGGTCTCAGATTGGACACGGTTATTCTTCCCTCTTTGGCGATGCGCTTTCCACTCGTGGATTCCATGGCGACATCATCGTCACTGCACAGAATGATATCTCCGTCCGGGCGAGCTCGAACGGAATCGTGGCTGATGAGACCGGTACGATCATTTACGCTTCGCAAGGAGCTGCGGGAATTATTGGTCATGGCGGAATCCACATGGATGCACGCACTTCGGGTGACATCAGTGTCTATGCGGGAAATGATCTTGAGATCATCTCACCGGAAAGACGTAGAGAGTTCACCAATAACTTGGTGCAGGCATCGAGCTTCTCCTTTCTCAACTTCGCCAAGGTTGGTCACTTCTCGACCGCGAGTCGGGACTCCGGCGTGGTCAATATCACCCAAATGCAGGGCGATGTCAGCGTGGTCGCAGGTGGTGATCTTACGATGAGTGGGGGACGGACTCCGGACCATAATTCATTCAACTTTGCTGATGATACTGACGATGGGGTCAGTCTCTTCGGAAGGCAGGCCACCGTGCTTGGCTTTTCTCAGATTGGACACGGCGGTCCAGGTGGAATCAGCGGAAACCTGATCGGAGATATCGATGTTCTTGTGGGCGGAAACTTCACCACGAACGACGGAACCTTTGACAATTCCGGGCAATTGTTCTCACTGTCACCGAATAACTACGTGAAAGTGGGTCACGGTGACTGGATGCGCGACGGAATAGTGGGAGCTCGAGGAGTGGCTGCAGGCCTTCTCCAAGGAGATATTGTCATTGCCGTTGGTGAAGATATCGACTTCGAGCACACTCTGATCGGGCATAAGGATTCCACCTTTGGTGGTGGAATCAGTAATGGCGAAATCAAGGTGGCTTCGAGCAGGAACTTCCCATTCTTCTCAGGCGAAGGATCGATCAAGGCAACTGCCATTACCGATCAAACGGATGGGGATGCTTCGGGTTATGACGATAAAGGCACTGTTTTTGACAGTGTGAGTAACGTTCAGTTCTTCATGCCGAGTCGTAGCATGAATGAGATTGAGACGACCACGATCATCAATGGAACGGAGTATGCAGGCCGCCCAGGGGACGATTTTCCTGCGGTTGGAGCGACTGATCCACTCGATGGCGAGGCTGATGAAGTCTTCCTTGCTCCCGACCTCTGGTGGATGAGTGCTGATTACATCCTTGCAGCAGAGGCGAGCAACTTCGCAATTACTGGAGTATTTCCTACGGATGCCTTCAGTGGAGTGGGTGGAGTCAATACTGAGGTAAATACTCCAGGTGGTCTCCCTAATCTCGTGGCACTCGCTGCAGGAGATCTGGGTGCCTCCACAAACGGTAGCCTTTCTCGAGGTGATGTAACATTTTCCTACGATTCACTCGTAGCGATCGATCCGATCGCTGCGATTACCTTTCCATCGCAGATTTTTGACATCACTCTTCTGGATTCGCTCCAGTTTTTCATGAATGACAATCAGGGATTACTTTTCGATATCTTCAGCCGTCAGGACGAAGGAATCGAGGAAGGATACTTCACCGGCGAAGGTGTCGTGACCTACATTCCCTACCTCGACGAGAACAGTGCGGAAGGTGACTCACCTTATGCGACCCAGACTTGGGCGCTCGAAGATTTGCTCGATGCGTTGAGCGGATCGAATGATGACGAGTATCGTGAGCGAAGAAACCTGCTCAATCGTGGACGGGTTCGCATTGGTAACATCTACTACGAGTTCAATCCATCTCAGAGTACCTACACCAGTTATTCGGTCTTCCAGGAAGATCAGTAGGGTAGAACGAGACGCTCTCGTCTCTCGACTGGAAAACCATAGAGACCCTTGCTTTTTGAGCTGGGGTCTTTTTGTATACTGCTTGTCGGGGGTGTCATCCGCGAGCGCAAGATCCCCGCTCCAATTCGCGGAATGACGTCCCGCTTCTTCATCCTCGCAGTTTGGGTCTTCGAATTGGGGGCGGTGGCCGGTCTAAGCGACCGGTCGTCTTGAGGCGCCCGGAGGTGAACAGTGGATCGTGCCGGCTGAGCTCCCGAACTTTGCCACGCAGTGCAGAAATTCTTGCGAGACAAGTTTCAGTCGCTCCAAACCGCATCTACCTCTGCCTCTCGTAAGCGAACAGCAATACATGACGAGTTCTGGTCAATCGAAAGCCATCCTGAAACATACTGAGGCTGCTTCGCTTCCAGAAATGTGAAGTATCGAGGACCTGCCGGGCAGAGGGAACGCCATTCTCCACCTCTTCAGCGAGGTGAATCTGAATCCATCGATTCTCGCGCCAGAGACAGACGACAATCCTCTTGGCGAACTAGAGAAGGCCAAGTCCGACTCCCAACAGCGCGAAGATGAGGTGCTCTCCTCCCATGGTCGCCACGAAATTGTGAAAGGCGTGCGTCAGAATGGCAAGGATGAGCCCCAGGAGCCCGAAGCACCTGATGGCGGGAATAAGTTTAACAAAGCCAGCCCGCCGCCCAGCAGGTCCGTAAAGAGGGCGTGAATCATTCCAAAGACAAAGGCTCGGAGAAAGAAAAGCAGGAAAAGCCCACCGGGATCAGTCTGTTCGGCGAAGTAGAGCACGGAGTCGATTTCCCGTTCAAAGAGGAGCAGCAGCCCAAAACTTTTTGTCAGTTTTTCGGTGATCGGTGCCACTACGCTGGCCTCGTAGAGTTGGTTGAAGAGTGCACCGTCCGGAGTCAGGTCATTCGTCGGGATTCCGAGGATAACCTGCCCAACTAGGGCGAAGATAATCGAGGGGATGCTACCCCAGAGGAAGGCGGCAACAAGGAGAGGAATCAGCTCGCGTTCCCAGCAATCGATTCGCCAAACGATGATCGCATAAATGACCATCAGGTAGATTCCGAGAAATATCGAAGTCAGAAAAGTGTCATTCAAACAGTAAAATCCCAGCGCAAACATTACGCTGGAACGCAAAAAAAGCGATCCTCGTCGGATCGCCTTCTTTGGTGAAAACAGATTAGAGAGTTAAGGCTTACTGGCAGGCTTCGCACTCTTCGCCATTCATGAGTGCGTCGAGCGAGCACTGCTGCTTCTCCGCCTCGGTGTATTCCTTTTCGGTGGCAGGATCATCCGATGCCGAAATCCTGACTTCCTTCTTCACGTTGGTTGTCGCTTTTTCGATATTGGAAGCCTGAAGGGTGCGGAGATAGTAGGTCGTTTTAAGACCCTTCCGCCAAGCCGCACGATACATGTGAGAGAGCGTCTTGAGATCAGGCGTAGCGAGGAACAAGTTCACCGATTGAGACTGGTCGATCCACTTTTGACGACGAGCCGCAGCTTCGATGAACCAGTCGTAATCGATCGAGAAAGCAGTGGAATATTTCTCCTTGAGGTGATCCGGAATGGAATCGATGTCGGCCAGTTCGCCGTCGAAGTATTTCAAACGCTCGACCATTTCATCATTCCAGAGATTGAGCGCTTTGAGGTCGCGGACAAGGTATTGGTTCAGAACGATAAAGTCTCCGGAGAGATTCCCTTTCACGAACAGGTTCTTGAAGGTTGGCTCGATGCAAGGGGTGCTACCCATGATGTTCGAAATCGTCGCCGTAGGAGCAATTGCGAGCACATTGCTGTTTCGCATGCCCTGCTTTTGAATCTTCTCACGAAGAACATCCCAATCCATGCGGCCACCGCGAGGAACTTCAATGGGCTCACCCCGCTGTTCTTCGAGAAGGTCGACAGTATCAGGGGGGAGAATTCCCCGGCTCCATTTGGAACCCTCGTAGGTCGAGTAGCTGCCGCGCTCGGCAGCGAGATCGCTCGATGCTTCGTAGGCAAAGTACGCAATCGCCTCCATGAACTCATCGTTGAACTCAACTGCAGCATCGCTTCCAAATGGGGTATCCCGAACGAAGAGAGCGTTCTGCACGCCCATCACACCCAAACCAACCGGGCGGTGACGCATATTCGCGTTTTTCGCGGACTCGGTCGGATAGAAGTTGATGTTGATCACGTTGTCGAGGGCACGCACTGCGACCTGAATGGTCTCACGCAACTTCTCGAGGTCGAGATCTCCATTCTCCTTCAGGTGGGTGTCTAGAACAACCGAACCGAGGTTACAAACCGCAGTCTCATCCTCGGATGTGTTCAGGGTAATCTCCGTGCAGAGGTTGGAGCTGTGGATGACGCCGGCGTGGTCCTGGGGACTCCGCAGGTTACAGGGATCCTTAAAGGTGATCCAGGGATGTCCTGTTTCGAAGATCATCTTCAGCATCGACTTCCAGAGATCGAGAGCGGGAATTTCACGTCCCGTGATCTTTCCTTCGCGGGCATCGGCTTCGTACTGCTCGTAACGTGCTTCAAAAGCTTTTCCGTAGAGGTCGTGGAGATCAGGGACCTCGTTCGCGCGGAACAGGGTCCAGGTTCCGCGGGCCTCCATTCGCTTCATGAAGAGATCGGGAATCCAGTTCGCCGTGTTCATGTCATGAGCTCGGCGACGTTCGTCTCCTGTATTCTTACGCAGTTCAAGAAAGTCGAAGATGTCGTTGTGCCAGCTCTCCAGATAAGCGCAACCGGAACCCCGACGCTTACCGCCCTGGTTGACGGCGACGAGTTGGTCGTTGTGGAGCTTCAGGAACGGAATCACTCCCTGGCTCTCCCCGTTCGTTCCCTTGATGTAGCTGCCGGTTCCGCGAACGGATGTCCAGGACCCACCGAGGCCACCCGCCCACTTGGAAAGGTAGGCATTGTCGGCAATGCCTCGCTGCATGATCGACTCAATACTGTCGTCTACTTTGTAAAGGTAGCAGGAGGAAAGCTGGCTGTGAAGAGTGCCGGCGTTGAAGAGTGTCGGTGTCGAAGAGCAGAATCGGCGGCTCGAATAGAGGCGGTAGAGATCGGTGATCTTGCTTTCGGCATCTTCTTTCTCGTCGATCATCAGTCCCATCGAGACGCGCATCCAGAATAGTTGCGGAGTTTCCAGGCGGCGGTGCTCCTCACCGGTCTTGTCGATGATGAGGTAGCGATCGTAGAGAGTCTGGATACCGAGATAGTCAAAATCGAGATCTGCAGTAGCGCTGATCGAATCGGCGAGTTGATCGATGTTGTAGTCGAGAAGACGAGGGGAGATTCGCTCGATCTCAATACCGCGAACTAGGTTGGCTTTGAAAGCGCGTCGGTGAAATTGATCAAGCGTTTCAATGCCATCACGAATGATGTCCCACCCGAGGACTTCCTCGTAGATGTAAGTCAAAAGAATGCGGCCTGCAAACTTGGCAAAATCTCCATCTTTCTCGATGAGGCTCTTGGCGTTCAGGATGACCGTTTTCTTGAGATCCTGCTCGGACATCTCGTTGAAGAATGCGCGGCGAAGCTCATGCTCGATTTCCTCGGCATTGATGCAGAGATCGAGCCCGATCGAAGCAAATTCGATCCGCTTTCGCAGGTCTAAGCCATCCCAGAGATCGCTCGATCCGTCAGGGCGATTCACAACGATCATCGAGTCCTGAGTCGACTCCGTTTCTTCGAGCTCTACCTGATCCTCGTGCCGTCGCTCGGTGGAGCGATGAGCGCGGTAGAGAATATAAGCTTCAGCGACCTTGAAGTGGCCCTGGCGCATCAGTTCTTCCTGAACCCGATCCTGAAGTTCCTCGATCCGGATAAACTCCTGACCACTGCGAGCGATTCGGTCGGTAAGCGCCTTGGAGATTTCCTTTGCTGGCGACGAATCCATTCCAAGAGAAAGGAAGGCGCTGCGTACTGCGACTTCGATCTTGTTGGGGAGCCAGGCGACAACTTCGCCACTGCGGCGAATCACACGACAAAGTGGCTTCTGACTGTCGGACAGTGCGGCAGCACTGCTGGAATTTGAGTTCTTGTTGCGGAAGAGAAGGCTCTTCGCAACATCGTGTGCATTCTGCCTTACAAGAGCTTCTTCGATGATGGTGCTCAACTCATCCGAGCTCAAAAGCATCGGATGATCGGAGTTTTCGCCCTGCATTCGGTTGGAAAGGATATCGGTAACCGCGGTGACGATGCTCGCGACGAGGCGTCTGTTAGTTTCGTTGAAGATATCCTCCTGCTTGCGAGCTAGTGCGAGATCAGTAACAGCCTTCCCAACAGTTTCAGCAATCTTGGCGATACTGAGATCGGTTTGCTCTTCTCCTGTTTGAACGAGAATTCGAGAAGTGGGAGGAATGGACGAGTGGGTGGCATCGCTCCAGTCGAAGCGAGGTTTCATTTCTTGGGGCGTAGCTGCAAAACGCTGCAGCTCACGATCTTGTTCAACAAAATTGCGGGTAATCATTCGGGGTAGGGTGCGGTTCAGGTGTTGCGGAACGAGGGTGTCACAAGGAGTGACCGGTAGGAAAGGATAAATTTAGGGGATGGCGCTAATCCCGGATTCGATCCCGGGATGTCGCCTCTCCCTCGCGGCCTGTGCCGCCTTCCCCTCGCGGTTTTACAGTTCGTCGTCGTCGACGGCGGAAAGCGCGGAAGACTTCTGGTATTCCGTGACGCGTTGTTCGAAAAAGTTGGCTTCCTTTTTAATGTCCATGGTCTCGGCGAGCCATGGAAACGGATTTTTCACACCAGCATTGATCGGATCGAGACCAACACCTTCGAGTCGACGGTCGGCAATGTAGTCGATATATTGGCAGAATTCTTCGGCGTTGAGGCCCACAGAGCTGACAGGCAGGCAATCGCGAATGAATTCTTTTTCAAGAGCAACCGCTTCCCGCATCGTGTCGACCAACTCGGCTCTGAACTCGGGAGTCCAGATTTCCATGTTCTCCTGGATCAGGTCCATGAAGAGGTTGCGGAGCAACTCAATGTGATTGGACTCGTCTCGCAGTGTGTAGCGGAACATCTGACCGATTCCAGGAAACTTGTTCTGGCGGTAGAGACTGAGGATCATTCCGAAAAGGCCATAAAACTGAGTGCCTTCCATGCACTGACCGAAGAGGAAGACATTTTTTGCGAAAAGCCTTTTGTTGTCTGGATCTGTAAGATCCATATCCCGACGAACGGAGTGCGAAATACCGGAAACGAATTCGTTCTTTTTCCGAATCGTTGGAACTTGCTCGAACATCGCCTCACACTCATGTGGGTTAATGCCGAGACTACTGATCATGTAAAGGAGGCTATCTGCATGAATGTTCTCCTCGTGAGCATGACGCCCGAGCACGAGTTTGAGCTCTGGAGCAGTCACTTTCTCGCGAACTACATGGAGGACATTGTCGCCTACGATTCCTTCCGCAGCAGAAAAATAGCCGATTCCCATCCGAATGATCCACCGCTCGCTGTCGGAAAGCTCGGTTCCTTGCCATTGCTCAATATCTTTCTGCATCTGGATATCTTCAGGCTCCCAATGGTTGGCCTTCATGTTTTGATACAGATCATACGCCCACGTATATTTCAGTGGCAGCAAGTTGAATGCGGCTGTCTGGCGGCCATTGATCACTTTTTTTGCTGCAAATGCTTCTTCTGCCTTGTTCTGGTCGAGAAGGAAGGTGCGATCTCCGATAGTGAATGATTTGTTCATGAGGGAATGGTTGTTGAGAATTGTAGTGTTGGATTGGGATTGCGGTTCGGACGAGAATAATCTCTAGGTTTTGTGAACTTCCTATCTGCCATAAATATCACACGAAAGACGGATCAAAATGGTGACAATTCAGAGAGAGAGAGAGCAGTTCCGGTTCGATCAGTTAGAAAAGTGAAAAACACCATATCTGGGTGATCGGCGGTTAGAATGCACAAGATATAGTGGTCGTTCAAGTTCTATTTACACAAAAATGTCGTTTTTTTTGCACAAAAGTATCAAGCAGCAGGAAATCTGCCGAAGTGAATCAAAAAGATTAAGCCTTCTTGATTGTCAAGAATCTCACCATGCGCAGACTGGGCAAAAAAGGGGGCGGATCGTTTCCGATCTGCCCTCCGCAAGAGTTCTTTTCTTCGTGATTCAGCAAGATCGGTTTTCACATCGGGACGACGGAAAGCAGACTTTTTTCGCTAACTGGCAGACGAAAATCGTGCGGCAACTGCATCCCAGTCAACGACATTCCAGAATGCGTCGACGTAGTCAGGGCGTCTGTTCTGATAATTGAGGTAGTAGGCATGCTCCCACACATCCAGTCCGGCGATAGGAGTGGATCCGTCGCAATCGGCGGCTGCTCCCATGAGCGGGTTGTCCTGATTTGGAGTGCTGGTGATAGCGAGTGAGCCGTCGGATTTCACAACCAGCCAGGCCCAACCAGATCCAAAGCGAGTCAAAGCGGCGTTTTTGAAAGAAGTCTTCATCTCGTCGAGCGATCCAAAAGCAGCGTCGATGGCCGCAGCGAGGTCTCCTGAGGGATCTCCGCCACCTTCGGGAGACATAATGCTCCAGAAAAGGGAGTGATTGGCGTGTCCACCTCCGTTGTTTCGGACGGCACCGCGGATTTCCGATGGAACGGATCCGAGGTCTGAAATCAGGTCTTCAATCGATTTCCCCGCGAGGTCGGCGTTTCCTTCTAGGGCATCGTTAAGCTTTGCAACGTAGGTCGCATGGTGTTTGCCGTGATGGATTCCCATGGTTGCGCTGTCAATGTGAGGCTCGAGAGCTTCGGCGGAGTAGGGGAGGTCAGGTAATTCGTAGGCCATAGTGTTGAGTCGGTTGATAAGAGTTTGTGGGATGAACATCCCTTCGGGATGGTGAAATGGGGTTCCTATCTTGTCAACGCAGGTTACGCACGTGAAGAAAGAAATGATCGATTTTCCCCACGGGAAAACCTCGCATGACTCGCATTGAAGGAATCGAAGGGGATTCTCTCGTGAGGTTTTCTGAACGGCCTTCGTTTCCAGGTAGATGTACACGCCATGTCCAAGACCCGCCTGATGAATATCTCAGGAAGAGAGATCAGAACAGGATGATCGGAGGGGGAACTATCAGGACACCAGCATTGTTGCCTCTTTCGATTCCTTCGGATTCCTGAATCGAGCTGACCGCATCATTGGTGAGCTCGACGATGACTCGGCCTGCTTCGACCTCGATATACTGGGTCGATGGAAAGGCTCTCCCGAAGGAGTCGTAGACGACTGTTGTCTGGGGAACCCTTTCGTAGGAAACAAACTCCAAGGTATCGGCCCTTCCACCTTGGGTGATTTTGGAAGAACGTTTGTCGGGATGGCCAATCGAAGCGACGACTTCGTCGACCGTCATTCCGAGTGCGACCTGTTTGTTCTGGATCAGTTTTTCCACCGCGACGTAGCGCTGGTGGTATTTTTTCAATTTCGGCTCAAAATCAGCCGGAAGCCCGGTGATCGCAGCCTTGCTGACCCACCCCGCAATCTGACCCTGCTTGGCACGTCCTCTCACACGGTAGGCCTTGTCGCTCACCGCCAGGAGAACCGCATTCTGATTGTCGTAAAGATTCCCCATCCAGCGATCTCCTGCGAGAGTCGCGTAGGCCGGAACAGGTTTTACAATGCGAACTGGAACTTCATTCACCACCATTCCCTCCAGGTAAATCGCACCGTCCTCCTTGTTCAGTCGGCTTGTCGCCCGGTCTTCTCGCTCCACCGTGACCAATCCTGGACGTCGAAGCTGGGAGAATGCTGAGCTTTCCAGGCAGAGAAAAACCGCTACGACGAGAGCTGTGTTCCGATATTTCATGGCTGGAAGTTGTTGGAAGTGGCGGGGTAGAAAAGCTTTCTGACCGACGGTAGACGTTCGAAGGAAGAAACTAGGCGTAAAAGTGAAAATTTGTTCCAACGCCTGTTCAGGCGAGATCGAGAGGAATTTTGGCGCCTAGTCCCGAATTTCTTTCTGGGTTTTAGCATCCGCGACGACGACCTGCTCGCGATAGTAGGAGGCGTCGCTGCGGAAGGTGAGCCGTGCATTGTGACGGCGCTCCAACTCGACGAAAAGCTCACCGTCGTGGGTGCGGAGTCGCTCCATAACATCGGGATGAACGATCACAATGAGCTCACGTTGCGCCAGGTCGTTTCGAGCAAAGATCGCATTGAGCTTACGCTGCAGTTCTACGCTCATCGACTCGGCACTCTTCACCATGCCTCGCCCCTGACAATAATGGCAGGGTTCGTTGACGGTGATGTTAAGGCTCTCGTGGAGCCTCTGGCGGGTCATTTCCATGAGACCCAGTTGCGAAATCTGGAGCACCTGCGTTTTGGCTTTATCATTCTGGATACGCTCCCTCACGACCTTGTAGACGGCCATCTGGTCTCTCCTTGAGCGCATATCGATAAAGTCGACAACGATCAAACCACCAATGTTTCGAAGGCGGAGCTGACGGGTCACCTCCTCTGCCGCTTCAATATTGGTTTGCAGGATCATCTTATCCTGGGTCTTGGCTCGACCGGTATTGACGTCGACCGCGATCATCGCCTCGGTTTCATCAATCACGAGGTATCCGCCGCTGGGCAGCCAGACCTGTCGGTAAAAGGCGTTGTCGATCTGACGTTGAATACCCAGTTTTTCAAAAATGGGAACCGGAGTCTGAAAATATTGGATTCTCTTCTTCGAACGACGAGAGATGACCCCAATCAGGTCCTTCATCCGCTCAGCTGCCGCGGCGTCATCACAAAGGACTTCGTCGATTTCGTCGGTAAGGAAGTCTCTTACCGTTCGCTCAATCAGATCAGGTTCGCGAAATACGCAAGCAGGCGCTTTGCAGTTAGCCGCCTGCTCTTCGACCTCTTCCCACTCATCGAGGAGAATCGCGAGGTCACGAACGAAATAGCGGACCTTCTGTCCCGCCGAAACCGTACGAAGAATCACGCCCATCTTGTCGGGAACAGTGAGCTTTTCGCCCATGATTTTGCGGAGACGAGCGCGTTCCTTCGGATCCTCGATCTTGCGAGAAATCCCGAGTTGGTCGTTTCTCGGCATCAGCACCATGTATCGGCCTGGAAGAGAAATGTTGGTTGTGATTCGAGGCCCCTTAGTTCCGATCGGTCCTTTGGTCACCTGGACGAGAACTTCTGATCCGACAGGGTAGAGATTGGGGATGTCCTTGGATTGGATTCGGCCCTTCTTGCCTTTGCCCTTCCCTTTCCCTCTGCCGCGACCGCCGCCTTGGCCTTGACCTTTCCCGCCTCGACCTTTGCCTTCCTGTTGCTGTCGACCTTGACCTTTGCCGCCCCGCTGGATCTCTTCGAGACTCGAGTCCAATGCCTCGGGAATCGCATCCCAGAAGTGGAGAAAGGCGTTCTTCTCGAGACCGATGTCGACGAACATCGCACTGAGCCCCGGCTCGATGTTGCGGACGATGCCTTTGAAGACAGAGCCGACGATATTTTCGTCGTTGGCGCGCTCTACTGTATATTCTTCGAGAGAACCGTGTTCGAGAAGTGCGACGCGAGTCTCCAGTTTCTCGCAGTTGACGACAATTTTGTTTCCTTCAGAAAGTTTTTTGGGACCGAAAAATTTGCGAATTCTGCTAAACATGATGGGTGATAAGTTGTGCTGTTGTAGGTGATCGATTTCCGCCAGGATTCAGGCGATGGAGTCGATTCGTTCAAAGGGAATTCCAAAGCTCGAACAGGGGAATCCATCGACGTCGAAACGAAAAGGGATTCCGAGTTTCGGAATAGATTCAGGAGTGCCAGGAAAGGGGCTGAGAAGAAAAAGGTGTCCATCTTGGGGCTACCTGCGTTTCTTTTTCAACCACTCAAACGGGCGAAGTTTATGTTTGGGGCGAGAGTTGAGACTTCCGACTCTTCCTCGACTGTCCGCGTTGTTTCGAATAGTGGGTTGAGCGAGAAAGCCAAGAGGGCGAAATATTCGTTGCTGAAGGGAATCGGGCACGAAGGCCGCGACATCGACGGCGGATTCTGAGTCCTCATCGGCCTGGGCAAAGGTTGTCAGGTCGCGGTTGTCAAAGGAGACACTCATGACGCGATCAGTCCGCCCAATCGCTTCAGGGATGGCGGTAATATCCATCTCGCGTCCCTGATCCAGGGTGACGGCACCCTCGATAATTCGCTTGGCGATCGGTGAAGCGGCACCACCCCCGGAGTTGCCATTCTCGACGAAGACACACACTGCGTATTTCGGATCATCGTAAGGAGCAAACGAGATAAACCAAGCGTTGGTGGGTTGGAGAGGATTCGCGGTCTGTGCGGTTCCTGTCTTTCCCGAGTGGACTGTATACTCAGATCGAGCCCGGCCCGCGGTGCCACCACCTTCATTGACGACTCGCCACATGCCACGCTTGACCATTTCCACTTGATCAGCGGTCAGTCCTTCCTTGGTCAGATCAGCGGTCAACTTGGGAGGATCCTCTCTCACCACTTCTCCGTTTTTTTCGACGATTTTCTTTACGATTCGTGGTTGGTAGACCTTTCCTCCGTTAGAAACGGTTCCAGTGACCGACGCCATCTGCAAAGGAGTTGCCTCGGTTGCTCCTTGGCCAATCGAGACGAGTGCGGTGAATGCATCGCTCCAGAGGAGGCCTTGCATTCGAAGCCACTCGGGATTGGGAATGTTGCCTGGATTCTCACCTGTGATTTCGATTCCCGTCTTTTTACCCATTCCGAGCAGGGTCGTCATCGTCTGGATATTCCGAATTCCCGTGTGATTGGCGTAGCGATAGAAGAAGCCGTTGCAGCTGACTTTGATTGCCGAACTGACATCAATCGAACCGTGGGTGTAGCTTTTTCCAGCACACCAGCACTTCATGAACTTCTTTCCATACTGGGCCCCGGCTCCACAACTGAACCGATACTTCCACGAATCAGAAAGGCACCCCGCAAGAGCGATCGGAATCTTACAAGTAGATCCTGGCGAATAGGGATTGATAGCGCGACTGAACATCGGGCTGGTCGGATCTTCTGTGTATCGCTTCCAGTCATCGATACTGACTTCCGGGATGAAAACGTTCGGATTGAATGAAGGAACCGATGCGATGGCGAGAACCTCGCCAGTGGATGGTTCGACCACCACTGCAGCGCCCCGTCCTACCTTGCGAAGAGCGCGCTCCGTGATGGCCTGAATTCGGGCATCAATCGTCAGGTAGACATCGGATCCAGGTTGAGCGGAGGTGCGGCTGACTACACCCACGATTTTTCCCTTTTCATCCTTCTCGATGACGAGTTTACCGGGTTTTCCCTGGAGATGTTCATCCATCGTCTTCTCGACGCCCATGACCCCGTAGTCATCACCTACATAGTAGTTGAACTCGCTTTTTCTCGCGTCCGAGACCTGATCGATATCGGCCAGATTCATATAACCGAGTATATGGCAGGCCAGTGAATCGTAGAGATAACGTCGTCGACCCGTTCGGGTGATAGTCACGCCAGGAATCCCGACATTATTCTCTGCGAATCGAGCGAACTCCCTGAAGCTGAGGTCTCTACGGAAAGTGAAGGGGACGACGCCTCGAGTCGAACGATAATGAACTCGCATCGAACTGGCGCTGTAGTCAGCGAGAAGCCCGAGATCCTGAAGCCCGGGGAACACTGTTTCCTCAACGACTTGAACGATATCGGTTTCGGTCTTGGTTTCCTTCTGACCATATTGATCAAATCGTTCCCATGTATGCTTGGGAAGCCCATCGTGTGTCTTGAGGAAAGCTGCGGCAATCTCCCGTAGATCGAGTCGGAGCTCGTAGTTGGGAGCGCTGTCGACGAGGGTCATTCCGTTGCGGTCCTTGATCTCACCGCGAATTCCAGGAATTCGGACCGATTCGAACTTACTGCCCGGAACCCGTGCTGCGTAGTATTCGTGCTCGACCACCTGGATCTCGTAGAGCCGATACACGAGCAGGCTGAATCCTGCGATCACTAAGAGCGCGAGGAGATAAAGCCGGATTCTAAATTGCGTCACCATCGTGGGTATGCCGTCGTTTGAGCCCTTCTGTCCGAATGCGATAGCGCGTGTGGTCAGCGAGACGGCTTAATAATAGCAGCAAAAAGGGAGATGCGAGAGCGGAAAAAAGGGACGTCATCAGCAGTTTCCACCAGAATTCAGCTGGAATGACCAAGGCTCCGCGATGAAAGCTGATCACGAGATACTCCAGAACAAGGACCAGCGAAGTGCACAATCCGATCATAAGAATTGGCAGTTCCCACCTGCCTCGCCTAAAAAGAGGACGAACTCCCTGAATCAAGGCACCAGTTAGCGCGAGGAGAAAGATGGTGAAACCGAAGGGAGTTTCCGAAACCGCCATCCCATCGGGCAGGCTTTCAGCCGCGTAAATCGGGATGTGATAACGGGCATCCCAGAGGAATCCGGTCACGAGAGCAAACAGCAGCATCACCGGAAACGGCCCGGCAATGGCAATGGCGTAGAAGGCGGTGTGAACGAGAAGAAGGCGAGAGCCGTAAGCCCAGTCGAAAACAGGAATGAATTCCTGCAGGATGAAAGAGGCAGGAATCAAGAAAAGGACCACCAGGAAAAACCTCATCAGCTTTCGTTCTCCGGTTTCTCGATCGCTTCGGCGTCTTCTTCTGGCTCTTCTTCCTCCATCGGAGAAGGGCGAATAACAAAGACATCGAGTAATTCCTCGAAATTGACGGCCGGTTTTACCATCGCTGTTGCATCGATCGCTCCGAATTCGAGAGTGATAACTTCGCCAAGGAGTAGATCGGGAGGAAAGAGGTCACCTGCTCCGGAACTCATCACTCGTCGCCCGGCGGCCGCGTCGGCCTCCTTGGAGAGATAGCGGAGCTGTAGATTGGGCATCCGATTCAGCGCACCGCGCTGACCATTGAGAATCCCCTGATCCTGACTGTTCTCAAACATGGCAGATACCTGACACATTTCGTCGGTCAGTAAAAGAACGACCGCCGAATGGTCACCTATGACCTCGGAAATCTTCCCGACCAGCGCTGCCTCTTCTCCGTAGGGAACGATGACAGGGCTATCGACCTCGATTCCATCGAGTCGTCCTTTGTCGATCACCATGGTGTTGTACCAGGTGAGTGGCTTTCGGCTCAGGACGCGGGTCGCAATGACTGAGAGAGGTTCTTTTTCCTTATACTGAAGGGCTTGGCGAAGCTCGTTGTTTTCCCGCATGATCTCATCCAGCTGGATGACCTCCAGCTTGAGGCGATCACGTTCTCGCTCCAGTTCTTCGAGTCGGTAGCGGAGTTGGGCAGGGCTGAGCGGTTCCGTTCCAGCTTCTTGAAGCCCTGCCTCCACCGCTGAGGACGCCTTCACGAAGGGGCGGAAAACGACCATCACTCCATTCTGGATCTGCGAAACGAGAGAAGGATTGAAGAGGGTGATCCACACAAGGAGGCCAACAAAAATAGTAAGGAAGACAATATTCAGTCGGCTCATGGTCGATTCAGGGCTTCAGAAAAGGAGGCGATCAGCTGGTTCGGCCCGGTTGGGAAACCTTCTTGAGGAAATCCAGTTCGTTGAGGAGACGTCCCGTTCCTTCTGCGACCGCGCTCAGGGGGTCTTCGGCGACATGGACGGGAAGCCCAGTCTCCTCTGAGATCAACTGATCAAGACCTTTGAGAAGAGCGCCACCACCGGCAAGCATGATTCCACGATCGACGAGATCAGCGGCGAGTTCCGGAGGGCATCTTTCGAGGGTCACTCGAATCGAGTTGATGATAACATCGATGGGTTCAAGGAGAGCTTCCCGAATTTCTGACGAAGTGATTTTGATGGTTTTGGGAAGTCCTGCGACGAGATCCCGACCTTTTACCTCGACGGAGCTCTCCTTTTCCTGGGGATAGGCGGACCCCATTCGAATTTTGATTTCTTCCGCCGTTCGTTCCCCAATCACGAGGTTGTAGGCCCGGCGCATGAAGTTGATGATCGCTTCGTCGAATTCGTCTCCCGCAATGCGAACGCTTCGGCTATAGACGAGGCCATAGAGAGAAATGATCGCAATCTCGGTCGTGCCACCTCCGATATCGACAATCATATTGGCCGCCGCTTCCTGAATCGGAAGACCGATGCCGATGGCCGCTGCCATGGGCTCTTCGATCAAATGAACTTCTCGAGCACCTGCAGCGGCAGCTGATTCTTTGACGGCGCGCTTCTCGAGCTCGGTGATTCCAGAAGGGACTGCGATAACAATGCGCGGACGAATCCATCCTTTCCGATTGTGAACCTTTCGGATGAAATGACGAAGCATGGCTTCTGTCACCTCGTAGTCGGCGATCACTCCATCTCGAAGGGGGCGTATCGCAACGATATTTCCGGGCGTTCTTCCCAGCATCCGCTTGGCATCGTCACCGACCGCAAGGACAAGGCTGGTTCCCGATTTCACCGCGACGACAGATGGCTCGCGAAGAACAATACCCTGGTCCCTGACGTAGATGAGAGTATTGGCCGTTCCTAAATCGATACCGATGTCGCTGGAAAAAGCTCCGATGAGTTTACTGATCATATAGAAAGAGTCACGATAAGTGCGACGAACGAAATTGTCCGATCACCAAAAGAGCGATTCTAAAAGTCATAAAGATAACACGCGGGAACTATTTTGCCACTGACCGAAAGCCCTCGAGAGAAAAAACAATTTCGTCTCTGCGAGTGCCTTTTGACGGGTATATGATTAGTCCATGAGTGTCTATGATATGGAGGACGGGGTTTTTTATCAGTGCCAGAGGTGCGGCAAATGCTGCCGTTGGCACGGAGAAGTTCCAGTGACGGACGGGGAGGTAGAGGAAATCGCGAGCTTTCTCGATTTACCGCTCTATGACTTTGTCTCTAAATATACTGATCTTCGTATCAATCGAGCCGGGCTCACTCTGATCGACAAGCCCAATGGGGAGTGCATCTTCCTCGACGGAATCGACTGCACGATTCAATCCGTCAAGCCGGGGCAATGCGCCGGATTCCCAAATGATTGGAATTTTCCTGGCTGGAAAGAGAAGTGCGAGGCGATTCCAGTTCCTCTCTCGAAGGATCAAGATACCGATCCCAGTACATGAAAAACGCGGCAGGATTACCGCCGCGCTCTTCGAAGTTGAGGGTTTCTTTCTTACGCCAGGGGTTACAGAGAACCTTTGAGGGCGGAAGAAGGCTTGAAACCGACAGTCTTGGATGCCTTGATCTGGATCGTTTCGCCGGTCTTTGGGTTACGTCCGGTTCTCGCGGAACGCTTGCGGACCTCAAAAGTGCCAAATCCGAGGAGCTGGACGCTACCATCTTTTTTGACGCCCTTGGCGATGTTTTCAAGTACGGCTTTCACAGCCTCCTCAGCGGACTTTTTGGATATGTCTCCACCGAGTGTGGCTTGTACTGCTTCGATTAGTTCTCCCTTGTTCATTATGGATTGGTAGGTTCAGTTTTTTGTTTAGTAAAGCCGTTTTTTACGGTGTTAGCGGCGTTGAAACCGCCGTAAATCAACGGATTGAGCTTCAGTCTCAGACCCTTAGTAAATAGAATTATTTGCTTTAGCAAGTTTAAATTTTCAGCTTACTTATGGAATTTTTTTTTTCAGAATCCTAAAACTACAAAACAGATGTCTCTCTCTCCCGTGTGCACGCACCTCTCCCAAAGTCCTGACATTCCACCAAGCGCCTTCATTGCTCCGGGCGCAGTCGTCACGGGGGATGTAACCTTGGGAGAGCAGAGTAGCATTTGGTATCAGTGCGTCCTGCGAGCCGATATTGAAGCTATAGAGATCGGGCCAGGAAGCAATATTCAGGATGGCACTGTGATCCATCTTGCGAGTAATCGCGGCACGAAGGTCGGAGCGTTTACGACTGTCGGTCACAAGGCCCTCCTGCATGCCTGCACGATTGGAGATGAAGTCCTGATCGGGATGGGAGCCATCGTGATGGATGGTGCCGTTGTGGGAGATCGTTCTCTGGTTGCTGCTGGATCGTTGATAACCAAGGGTTTAGAGGTTCCTCCAGGATCTCTTGTGGTGGGTTCTCCGGCCCGGGTCATGCGACAGTTGAAAGTCGGAGAACAGGAGGAACTAAGAGGGTGGGCTGAGAAATATATTCGTGTGGCCGAGGAGCACCGCAATCATTTGGCAAAATCAGAGTGACTCCTCGTTTGCCAACTGGCCGATTGCTCGCGATAGTTTGGCTCCCTCTATGGATAAATCTGTTGTCGAAGTCGAAGTGAAGAATGTGCTCGCCACGAGTGCAGGGTCCGCCATTTTTCTTGGCAACGATGACAAGGTTTTTGTGATCTACGTGGACCATGCGGTCGGGTCGGCGATCAATATGTTTCTTCACGGCACTCCGAAGCCGCGTCCCCAGACTCACGACCTTTTTGGAGATGTTTTGATTGCGTTGGGAGCCCGTGTAGAACGAATTATTATTAACGATTTCTCCGATACAGTCTATTACGCCCGCATGATTATCATCGCGGAGAACGAGCTGGAAGAGCGAAAAATTGTCGAAATTGATGCCCGTCCGAGCGACAGTATTGCCCTCGCGGTCCACGCAGAAGCGCCGATTTTTGTCGCTTCTCACGTCTGGGAAGCGGTTGAAGACATGTCGATTGTCCTGAAAAAAATGGAGGACACTCAGGAAGGGCCCGACTTTCCAGGGGCGTAATCCATCCTTGAATCGCTCCTTCTTGGAGCGATTTTCGGCATCAATTCCTCCCTCTTGAGAAGATCGGGCGGAACTTATTCGTCCAGAGTATAGACAAACAACCCGGAGCGGAGCTTTGGCTCGAACCAGGTCGACTTCGGCGGCATGATTTCTCCCGCATTTGCAATATCGATGAGCTGCTGAACCGTGGTTGGAAACATGGAAAAGGCAGCGGCCCATTCTCCGGAATCGACTCGCTTTTCGAGTTCTGCGGTTCCGCGGATCCCGCCGATGAAATCGATGCGATCGCTCGTCCTTGGATCAGCGATGTCAAGAAGGGGAGTGAGGACTTGATCCTGCAGGACCGAGACGTCCAGCTTGTCGATAGGGTTTTCAGAATCAACACCGTCCCAATCGAGGTGATGCCACTCTCCTTCGAGATACACGCACATCGTTTCTGGGGCTCCGGGTGACATCTGGCCGTTCGAGTCGAGTCTTAATCGCTCGCCTAGTTTC
The DNA here is from genome assembly GCA_965657775.1 of Verrucomicrobiales bacterium. GTDB lineage: Bacteria > Verrucomicrobiota > Verrucomicrobiia > Verrucomicrobiales > DEV007 > Arctic95D-9. Next base: position 782,303 of record CBFHPY010000001.1, on the reverse strand, counting down.
TGAAGGAATCCGTCAGGAGAGAGCCCGTTGAGGTCTTTGACGACTCGATTGTAGGGCAGGATGTTGAGTTGGCTGGCGGGGAACAGTACCGCGAGGAACCAATTGTAATTCTCTTTGCCGGTGTGGTTGGGATTCGCTTCGCGTCGCTCGCCACCAACTCGGGCGGCACTGGCACTGCGGTGGTGGCCGTCAGCGACATACGAGACGGGAACTTCGCCAAAACCGGAAAGAATCGGAGCAGCCTCAGATTCTTCGACTCGCCAGACGGTGTGCTGTACTTCGACGTCATCGACAAAATCAATCGTAGGTTCGTGATCGGCGATCCAGGTATTCACAAAGGCATCGATTCCTTCGACATCTTCATAGGTCAGGAAAACGGGGCCGGTGTTGGCGCTGAGAGTGTCCGTCAGACGAGTGCGATCGTCTTCTTTGACCTGCCGGGTCTTCTCATGCTTCTTAATGATGTCATTTTCGTAGTCCTCAATGTGACAGGCGAGAGTGATCCCGACTTGAGCATGACCGTTCATGATCTGGCGGTAGAGGTAAACGCAGGGGCCGGGCTCGCGGACGAGAATCCCATCGGACTGCAGCTTGTCGAGATTAGTTTTCGATTGAGCGTAAATTTCGTCTCCGTAGGGACTCGTTCCATCCGGGAATTCAATCTCGGCACGGACGACGCGAAGGAAGCTGTGAGGATTGTCACCGGCAAGAGCGCGGGCTTCTTCGGTGTTTACGACATCGTAGGGGACTGATGCAACGGTCTCGGCTTTTCCATAAGCAGGGACTAGAGAGGGGAAGGCTTTCACTTTCATAAAACAGGGCGTGTTGACTGAAGGCAACTCCTACACGGAAGCAACCTCTTCACAACTGACAAAATAGTCGAGTTTCATACTTCTATGGTTTGCCGAAGAGCGATCGGATTCGCGATGCGTCTACTTCTGCGAGAGAATCGATGATCAGATTCGGGCAAAACTCAGTAAAGCTGGAGCCCGGATGAGTCGTTGTTACCGCGATCGTTTTCATGCCTCCGGCATGGGCGGCCTCGATCCCGACATGGGCGTCTTCAAAAACGACGCAGTGCTCAGGAGTTCGTTCGATCTTTCGAGCGGCTTCGAGAAACACATCCGGAGCGGGTTTGCCCCTGGTGACATCTTCCGCCCCCGTATAGTGGGGGCCAAAGAACTGATCCAATCCTGTGCTGCGGAAGCAGACTTCGATGTTTTTTCGAGAAGTCGAAGAGCCGAGTGAAAACGGGATGTCGTGCTCCCGAAGATCCGTCACCAGATCCATGACTCCGGGTAGCGGTTCGAGTCCGCCTGAGGCGAGAAGCTCTCGATAGAGTTCTTCTTTTCGGTCCCCGAGATTACGAATTTTCTCGGTCTCTTCTTCCTTTGCCCATTTAAAAACATGAGGAATGCACATTTCGTTTCGCATGCCGAAGGACTCTTTGAATTGGGCTTCGCTGAGAGGTTCGGAGATCTCTTCGGCAAGTTGAAACCAACTGCGCTGGTGCTGATCATGGGAATCGATGAGAACACCATCGAGGTCAAAGAGGACGCCAAGAGAAGAGGGATTCATGGAGAGGTTTACTTCAGGTTTCGCGAGAAGCCAAGGAGAGGATCAGTATCCCGATTCCTTGCGTTGTGGATTGTCAGCCGCCCATGACCCGAGCATGAGGAGTGCCGGAAGGAGAGCAGATCCCCAGAGAATGGGAACATAACTCCCTGACCAGGACAATGAGAGGCTGAAGAGAAGCGGGCCGATACCGCTGGCGATCACCATGCTCGACATTCCGATTCCAGACACGGCTCCGAGATGTTTTCTCCCGAAGAAGCGGGGCCAGACAATCCCCGAGAGTGCCGAGAAACACCCCCCGCAGATGCCGTTGCCGGCGATATAGGCAATCACCCCCCACGAGGTTCCCAGAGAAACGGTTCCGATGACTCCAAGCAGTGCTGCCGTATTCATTAGGAAAAGCAGGTATTTCAGTCGAGTGCGGGAACTGACCCAACCACAGAAGAGATTGGTGATGACGCTCAACACCGCCATCGGAAAGAAATAATTGATGATCTCTTCCCGAGGCCGACCGAATTCCTCTCCCAGTGAGAGAATGTGAAAAGTGAAGGCCGTAGAGAAAAGAGCGAAGAAGGAGAAAGAGAGATTGAAGACCCAGAATGCCCAAGTCGAAAGCGCCTCGCTGCGCTCGAAATCGCGATGAGTGAGCGAATCGGCATGGGCTGTCGGGCGGGGTTTGTCTGGTTCGGCTCCATCCATGGTCAGGCCGCACTCTTCCGGATTGTCGCGAAGGAAGATCCACCCGAGCAAAGCCATGATGACTATGCTGGCAACTCCGAGCGCGAGCCAGGTGCCCCACCACCCGAGCTTTTCGATGAGCGAGAAGAGAATTTTCGGAGCGATGGAGAAAGCGAATGAGGTCACCATGCCACTGATCGCAAGGGCGGTTCCTCGGTGGTAATCGAACCATTTTCCGATGGCATTGCGACAGGTCATCGTGAGGACACCCTGGGCCGAGGCTCGAATCAGGTAGAATCCGATCGTGATGAGAAGAAACGCGATTACCGTGGCTGAAAACTGAGGAAAATGGCTGGTCAAGAACTCGAGCATCCTGTGGGTGCCGCTGAGATAGAACAGCACGAGGCCTGTTGCGACGGCAGAACCAACCACCATTTTCCGGGCGCCAAATCGATCGAACACTTTTCCCAGCCAGGGGAGAGTCAAACCGCTCAAAACAGTTCCGATACAGTAGGCCGTGCTCAGCTGCACGCGGGTCAATCCAAGCGCCTCGATGAGAATGTCAGTGAACACGCTGAATCCCATCGTCTGGCCTGGGATGGAAAAGACGACGCCAAGGGTGGCGACCGCGACAATCATCCAGCCATAGAAGAAAGGAGATTTCCGCGGAGAGAGAGGGAAATCAGGAGACCAGGCGAACATGAACGATAGATGTGTCAGAGAGAAAGCGCACGGGTCTGCCCTCGTTCGCTTCGTTCCGAGTGTCAAGACGACAGCGTGTCATCCCATTTACTTCCTTTCGCAGCGTCTTTGGGGGCTGGAATTCGCTTGCTCTTGAGAGAGAAATTGGATTCGTAGAGACGATGCGTTTCTTTCCTTTCTCTCTTACCCTGATATTTCTGGCAGGTGTGGTCATGGCGGCAGACGAGTCGTCCGCTGAAGACCGTCCGAATCTGCTGTTCATCTACCTCGACGATTTTGGGTGGCGGGATACGGGTTTCATGGGGTCAGACTTCTACGAAACTCCTCACCTCGACGCTCTAGCAAAAGAAGGGAAGATCTTCACGAATGCCTATTCCGCATCGGCAAATTGTGCTCCCGCGCGGGCCTGCCTTCTCAGTGGGCAATACACTCCTCGGCACGAAGTCTACAATGTCGGGACGGGACCACGCGGGAATGCTGCACATCGGCGCCTTCAGTTTATTCCCGGTGTGGATACGCTCGATCCGAAGATTACGACCTGGGCTCAGAGCATTCAGGAGGCGGGGTATCACACCGCAACAATGGGGAAATGGCATCTCAGCAAGGATCCGATTCCCTATGGCTTTGATTTGAACGTCGCGGGCAATCACTCAGGGGGGCCCCCTAAGGGATATTATCCTCCGCACCCTAAGGTCACGGGGATTGGTTCGGTCGAGGACGATGAGTATCTCACGGATACTCTCACGGAAAGGGCGGTCGAATTTGTAAAAGAAAATCAGGAAACTCCCTGGATGCTTTACCTCACGCACTTTGCGGTCCACACGCCGCTGGATCCGAAAAAGGAGCTGGTCGATAAGTACAAGAAAAAGTCTCCCGGGCAGCTTCATGACCATGTCGCCATGGCAACGATGATTGAAGCGGTCGATACCGGAGTCGGGAAAATTGTGGCGGCACTGGAAGCGTCTGGAAGTCGCGAGCGAACCATCATCATCTTCTTTTCTGACAATGGGGGCTATGGGCCAGCGACCGATATGGATCCGTTGAAAGGATACAAGGGTACTTACTACGAAGGGGGGATCCGAGTTCCCTTCTTTGTGAACTGGCCGGGTGTAGTCGAATCTGGCCAGACCGACGAAACGCCCATAATCGGGGTTGATCTGTTTCCGACCTTCTGCGAGTTGCTCGGAGCGGAGCTTCCGAAAGATCAGACCCTCGACGGAGTCAGTTTGGTGCCACTCTTCAAGGGTGAGAAAAACGAGCTCGCGGAGCGCTCCCTGTTCTGGCACTTTCCCGCCTATCTTCAGAGCTACGGGAAGAAGGACAATAAAGAGCAACGCGATCCCTTATTCCGATCCCGTCCCTGTTCGCTCGTTCGCAAAGGGGACTGGAAGCTGCACGAATACTTCGAGTCGGGAGATCTTGAACTCTACGATCTGAAGAGCGATCCCGGAGAATCAAAGAACCTTGTCGATTCCGAACCCGAGAAACGTGACGAGCTGCTGGGTGCTCTCAAGGCGTGGAGAAAATCAGTGAATGCTCCGGTTCCGACGGACCCGAACCCTTCCTTCGATGAGGAAAAGGAGCGTCTTGCGATTCAAAACGCGCAGAAGTAGGAGATTAGAGAGGCCGGCTGATTCTCCTCCAGAGGGGATCGAGAAAGAGCGTGATGACTTCCTTGGCCGTCTCCTCTTCAGGTCGACCCTGATACCGGGTGAGGACCTCGTCCGCTGCATAGAGAATCGAGAGTTCCTTGTCGTTCATCTCGATGATATCGATTCGGCCACTGATCACGCTGGGACTGAATCCGAAGCTGGAGAAAAGACCCGGATCGAAACTGTGGGAAGAATGCGAGAACGCAGCGATCTTTTCGACCTCGCTCGCAGAGAGCGATTGCTGGAGAAGATTATTCCAGAAATAGACGTTCTGGGGGGACTCAAATCCAGTGAGGACGGAAACGCTACGAACCGTCCAGCGCAGGCAGGGTATCTGGCTGCTCGGGAAACGTTCTTCGGTCTGATTCAGACCTTTGTGGGTCGGCCCCACTCTGCGAAGAAGACTTCCGATACGGTTGAGATCCAGATCTAGGGTAGCCTTTTCGGCGATCTCTTTCTGTGCGTCGCGGAGTTGTCGCTCGATTTCCTGCTGAGAAACCGGAGGTCCATTTTCTGACTCTTCCTGTAAGGAGAGAATGGTCGGTGAAGCTTCTTTCTGCTCTGCAGGGGAATTAGTGGGGCGAAGGTGAAGCTGACCTGCTTCGATACTTTTGACTGGCGGAGCAGGTGTGTTTGATTCAGAAACAACCCGTTTTCCGGTAATGCGGATATCCGCGATGATGGATTCCAGGCCGGCAAGATTCTCCGTTGAACTGCGCTCGGGAGCAGCAAAGAAGGGGTTTCCGATGGCTCGCTCGGGAGTGGGTTCTGGCTTAGGTTCTTTCGGCGGAGTCGTGGGAGGGAGCGGGCGATCATCTCGAAGGGCTTCGAAAAAGGCTGCTTTGTCGGTGAGGCCAGCGAGGGAAGTTGGCTCCTGCTCTTCTTCGTTCTTAGTAGAGAGAAACTCCTTCGCCTTTTGACTCCACAATTCTCTGGCTTGTTGAAGAACCGATCGAGGATAGAGCTTCGTTTCCGAATCGATCCAGAGATGCTCGGTTTCGAGTTTTTCGACAAAGCGATCAGCAGCTTGTGACGTTATAGAGGTTTGTTCGAGTCGAGAGCGGACCAATTCCGATGCGGCTTCGGGTGAGATTGAGCGCAACGTCTCCGTTTCGCCACAAAGGCGATCGATCCATGCGGAAGGAAGGCGGTTTGCAAATACGGAATCCCAAATGTCCTCATCGAGACAGATCACCATGACGCTGCGTGGGACCGATTCACGAATTGTGGTGACTAAGTTGGCGATTTCGAGTCCAGCCGTCTCGGATTGAAAGAAGCCGTCGAGGCCATCGACGAGAAGAAGGGACGGTCGATAGAACGACTGGATTCGAAGGAGTTGGAGAAGACGTTCCCGGGCTTCACCATTCGAAAGACCGCGGAGCGGAGCGAGTGCGGCTTCTCCTCGCGATTGGTGATCAATGATCAGTCGGGTCCAGAAACCGAGCTCGCTTCTGCGAAGACCAACCGACTTCTGGAGCGTTGCGCTCGCTTCATAGCTGAGTTCGCGTCCCTTTCTTTCGATCCATTCAAAAGCGCCCGAATCGTCTTCCGGGGAGAACAGTGTGGCATAGCTGTTTCGGAGCGACTCTTTTTTAATCGGGCAGTCCTGAATAAGCGTGGAATCCTCGTCCCGGTAGCTCAGGACGAGTTGTGCGAGAAGAAAGCGACCTGATTCTTCAAGGATGGAGCGAGAGCCTTCTCTGGCCGGGCCGATTTGCCCGAGTTGGCGGATCATGGAGTTCAGAGCTACAGGCCAGGTGATTGGGCGGGAAGGATCAAACGGAAGGCGCACGGGAGTGGCAATCGGAGCCACTTGCTTTTCCAGACGCGCTACGAAATGAGTTTTTCCGTAGCCGGCGCGAGGAGCTGTAATCAGAATCAGGCGTCCTAGCAAATCGGCCGGAGTGCTCTCTTCGGCAGGAGTCACGAGCGACTCGACGGAATCCACGATGCGTTCGAAGGCCGAATGATGGATCCTTGCCACACCGGGTAGGCGGGCTTCATCAGCGACGAAAACGTCATCCAGAAAGGGATTCCTCGTTTCCTGTTTCATAGACGACGAATAAGTAAAATCACGCATACTATCTCAGTAGTAATGGCAATAATTATCGTTTTTTAATCTCAATTAAGCAAGTTTTTATATTTTTGATAACAAAGGTTAATCAATTTGGTCTCAAAATGAAGATTTCGCAGTGAGCACTCAAAAGCGAGAAGCCGCGATTTCGTTGGGATTTGTGCTTGTGGAACGGTTGGGTTTTGGTAAGAAACACCTCTCTCCACGCGGGTCTCACTATTTCCCACGGAGGGCTTGATTATCTGAAAACACTATGAGTGACCAAAAACCATCCATGGCCCTCTTTTGGGGATGCTTTATTGCCCTGATTGCGACGGCTTTCGCCTTCTTCACCCGAATGTATCTCTGCGATGTTCGATTTGCTGGAGATTTTAACCTGGACAAGGGAACCGTCGGGGCTCTGAAAGGAGCGGGCGTCTGGCCTTTCGCTATCTCAATTATCCTATTTAGCCTCATCATTGATAAGATCGGCTATCGCATTGCGATGATCTTCTCGTTCTGCTGCTATGCGATCTACGTCGTCATGGCATGCATGGCTTACGGTGCGATCAACGGCGTCGAAGGAGAAGCTTTGGCTGCGGCCCAGGAGAAAGGATACGCCCTTCTTTACTGGGGTTCGATCATTCTCGCTCTCGGTAACGGAACGGTGGAAGCGTTCATCAACCCTGTGGTCGCTACCATGTTCAACAAGGAGAAGACAAAGTGGCTCACGATTCTTCACGCAGGATGGCCCGGTGGTCTTGTTCTTGCAGGAATCATCACGATCGCGATGGCCAACGTTGCTTCCGAAGGTGACTGGCGTCTCGTCGTGGGTGTCATCGCCGTTCCGGCGGTCATTTATCTGGTCATGCTGATCAAGGCAAAGTTCCCAGTCAACGAGCGTCAGGCAGCTGGTGTTACTTACCGGGAGATGCTGGGTGAGTTCGGTGCGTTCGGAGCCCTCGTTGGTTTCGGCCTGATCTTCTGGCAGCTCGGTGAGGTCTTCGCTTGGTCGAATTACCTTGTCATCGCGCTGACAGCGATTGTTACGATTCTTGTCGGAGTCTACACCAAGAGCGCTGGTCGTCCGATCATGGCTTTGGTGATCATCATCATGATGCCTCTCGCAACGACTGAGATCGGAACGGATGGCTGGATCAGTGGTCTTATGGAGCACCCGATGAAAGAAGCCGGCTTCAATGCTGGATGGGTTCTCGTTTACACCTCAGCCATTATGATGGTGCTTCGTTTCTTTGCTGGCCCGATCATTCATAAGTTCTCTCCGATTGGAGTGCTGGTGATCAGTGCGGTTCTTGCAATTGCAGGTTTGCTTGCTCTCTCCAAGACCGGAGGATCTGGTCTTGCGATCATCTTCGCAGCTGCAACTCTCTACGGTTTTGGAAAGACATTCTTCTGGCCTTGTATGCTCGGAATCACTGCCGAGCAGTGTCCGAAAGGGGGAGCGCTTACCCTGAATGCGATTTCCGGTATCGGAATGATTGCGGTTGGAGTTCTTGGATTTCCTTTTATTGGAGCAATCCAGGAGAAAACTTCGAGTGCTAAATTGACAGCTGAGTCATCTGAGATTGCTGAAACTGTCCTCGTTGATAAGTCTTACATTCTCGGCCCCTACCAGGCAATCGATCCTGATAAGGCTGAGGCAATTACAGACGAAGCTGGCAAGACTGCCATCGCTGATGCAAATCAGGCCGGTCAGTTCGATGCTCTCGCGAAGATCGCTGTTTTCCCAGCGTTCATGCTGATCTGCTACCTCGGTATGTGGTTTTACTTCCGATCCAAAGGTGGATACAAGGCCGAAGTATTGGCCGGTCATGCCGCGGAGGATGAGTAGTTTCCTGGCGGAGTCGAAGGTGCCGTTGAATAACGGAATCTGAACTTCACTTTCTAACTTTCAAAACGGGCGATCTTCGGATCGCCTGTTTTTTTGTACCATTTTCGGATTTCGGTGAGATCGATTCGTCTTTCTTTCATAGAGGCACTGGTCTTACAATACTGATATGAGAGCGAATCTACCGAAATTATCCCCATTCGCCCTTGCTTGTCTGATCGCGGGCATCCTGATCTCCGGTTCCGCGCTGAACGGACAGACGACGATCAAAAGAGAGATCGATGTTGGGTTCTCTCAACTCGATGACGTTCGCGCCGTGCTCAAAGAGGTGCTTAGCCCTCAAGGTAAGTTCGTCATGTTGCCAGACAAAGGGAGCGTGACGGTGATTGATATTCCGACCGGTATTTTTGCGGCCGAAGAGGCGCTTGCCGCAGCAGAGCTCCCGCAGCCCGATGTAGCACTCGAATTTCAGTTTGTGACCGGGCTTCCTTCTCGGACGACTTCGATCACTGTGGCCCAGGAGGTTCCGTTTCCGATTGAGTATGGTGCTCCGACAATCATTGTTGGCCCCAATGGGCCCATCGCCTATGTCCCGGCCACTCCAACCAAGTTCCAAACACGAAACATCGGTGTCACCAGCGAAGCGACGAGCACGATCAATTTAGATGGTTCCATCACGATGGATATCAATACTGAGCACACCGAGTTCGAGGGCTTTGTGAATTATGGTTCGGGGACCTTTCCGGCGGGGGGAATTGGGAATGTTCCGGTACTGGGGCAAGTCGCCAACCCGGGATTTTTCTCTCCGTTCATTCAGCCAGGGGTGATTCAGATGCCGATCATCTCGACGACGAGAATCTCGACATCGATTGTCGTTCGTCCCCGTGTCACGGGAGGTGTCGTAAAAGTAGATTTGATCCCTCGGATTACTATTGAACCGGAGACCGAGAGCCTTTCAGAGCGAGGGCCTGAGCAGATCGATTTTCGGGATTTCCGAACTACGATCGAAGTGGCGCCCGGAGGCGTGGGACGGGCTAACGGCTTTCAGGGAGCGAGCGATGCCTTCAATCGACATTTTCTCGGAAACAAGAATCTCGATGATGGAACGACTGCGATCAAAGTGAAGGCAGTCCTTCGAGCGCCTGCCGACAAGACAGTGGTGAAGAGCGAGGAGAAGGTCGGAGGCATCATCGAGCCTCCGGAAAAAGCGTTTCCTTGAAGTCTTTTAGTGTCTCGCGCGCTGAGAGTGTTGAAAAAATCGCGAGAGATTTTTTTCCAATTCAAGACGCGGGGCGGGAGCGAAGCCCGCTTCGTGTCCAACGAGAAACGCTGAGTTAGGAAAATAGATCCACGCATTTTGGAAATACATTGAGCGAAGCGAATCGAAATTTATAACAGTAACAAACTATTCTTTGACGAATTTAGTGCGCGGGACACTAGGACTCCTTTTTCTCAGGCAGAATCGTGCAGGCGCCTTTGCAGCCGAAGAGTTTGCTGAGGAGGTGGCGATTCCGAGAAACCCACGCATAAACTTTTTCGGCGACCCAGATCACGCCGGGGAGCCACAGGAAGAGACCGACCGGGACAAGGAGCGGAATGCGAACTCCGAGGAAGCGGAACGCTCGAGCTCCGCGATGGATACGACCTTCCGGGGTCACGCAGTGAATCGCTTCAAGAAGATCCTCTCGAGTGATGTCCGGTGCGATGGATTGCGTGCGAGGGTCTTTAAGTGGGACCATCTCGACGAGACTGAGCCAATCCAGCCAGCCAAGTAGCCGACTCTGGAAGGTGCACATCGGGCAATCACTATCGAAAAGGAGGACGTGTTTGGTTCGGTTCATCGTGTTGCGATCATTGGGTGCCGACCCTCGGGAGGTTGGCAAAACTATTCAGAAGGCTTTTCCCGTCGTGCTGCCAGAATTGCGCGCGCTTCTTCGGCTAGGGAAGGGTGGGATGGAAACGTCGGTGCCGATTCTTCGTCTTCGGAATTCACAACGAGATCCCAACGATCGTTGCATCCTCGGCAACGATAGGCGACATAGTCACCGATCTCCCATCCCTCTTCCGGAGGGTAGGATATGCGATGGGCCGTCTGGCCGCAGTCGACACACACGATCGTTTCAGGGACGTTCATCCCCATAGCCTCGCACATTGTTTCATGCCTGACAATCCACAGCCTATCGTCATTCTTGTCGACCCGCAGTTGGGGGCGAACATTGGGATGTGCGCGCGAGCGATGCTCAATTGCGGATGGAGCCGTCTTCGCCTTGTTAATCCGCGAGACGGATGGCCCCAGGATTCTGCCCGAGCAGCTGCCGCCGATGCCGACGAAGTGATCGACGGAGTCGAGGTTTTCGGTTCTCTCGACGACGCCATTGCTGACTGTGAGTGCGTTTATGCGACAACCGCTCGCTCTCGGTCTCTTGCTCAACCTATAGAGACGTCTGAAGAAGCGGCTCGAGGAATTCGCGAGCAGGGAGAGGGACAAAACAGGACCGCGATTCTTTTTGGCCCCGAGGCCTCCGGTCTCGATGGAGAATCGATTGCTCGGGCAGATCGGCTTGTTCGATTCCCCACCAATCCAGAATTTCCGTCCCTCAACCTGGCACAAGCCGTCTTGCTCTTTGGTTGGGAGTGGCGTCGAGCTGAAGGAATTGCTAGCTCAGATTTGGCAGCCGGTGGCTCAGACAAGACAGCCTCAAGAGAGCAGTTGGAGCATTTTCTCGGTCGACTCTTCGCAGGATTGGAAGAGCGAGAGTTCTTTCTAACCGACGACCTTCGTCCCCACACTGAGCGTGCTCTTCGCGGACTCTTTTCCCGAACAAGAGCTACCGAGCGTGAGGTCCAGCTTTTGCAGGGAGTGTTGACAGCTCTGCAGTCGAAAGATCGGAGTGGCCCGACCAAACAGGGTTAGGTCGAGGAGACAACCCTGTCAGGTTCCACTTCAGGCGCCCCTCCGCGCTGACGTTCGATGACCTCCGAGTCATTGTGCTGGGCCCGCCCGTTCAGGTAAGCCGACGCGTAGTCCACGTTTTCGACGGGGATTCCATACTGCTCACAGATCAGATTCGTGCTGATGCGTGCCGACTCGTAGATCGTCGGAAGTCCTGACCCAGGATGGGTTCCACCACCGACGAGATAGCAGTTTTCAAATCCCTGATACTGGTTGTGGGGTCGCAGATAGAGCATCTGGCCAAGATGATGGGACAGGTTGAATGTTGCCCCCATGAAAACACCACTCTTCTCCCAGTGCACTGGAGTGAGCACTTTCTCTTCGACAATGTGATCGGAGAGATCCTTCATCGATGTTTTTTCCTCAATCCGGGCAATGATCTTGTCTCGATACTCCTTTTGGAAAGAGTCCCAATCCTGTCCTTTTCGTCGATTGATGGTGGGAACGAGAATGTAGAGGGCAGAGTGTCCTTCGGGAGCGACGTGGGGATCTGTGATCGATGAGTTCCGGATGTAGATCGACATGTCATCGGAGACTCGCTCTTCACTCTGAATGTCGTTCACGTTGGCCTCGTAGTCGTCTGCGAAGAGCACGTGGTGATGAGGCTCCTCTTCGTAAAGTTTGTCGACTCCGAGGTAGAGCATGAAAGTGGAGCAGGAGAAAGATTTCTTTCGCATTTTCTCCGTGGGAACGTTCTTGCCATCGAGCAGGGAAGTCATCGCATGGGCGAAGTCAGCGTTCACGACCACGTCGTCTGCTTCGATCACTTCTCCTGTCTTCAGCCGGACGCCGGTCATGCGTTTGCCCGACTGGATTATCTCTTCGACTTCGGAGTCGAGTCGGATATTTCCTCCCTCTTCCTCGATTACTTGGCTCATGGCTTCTGAAATCTTGCAGAGTCCGCCTTGAACGTGAAAAATTCCAAACTCGTATTCGGTGTAGGCGAGGATGGAAAAAAGAGCTGGGCACTTCCACGGGGACATCCCGAGATATTTCGCCTGGAAAGTAAAGGCAAGCCGAAGGCGCTCGTCTTCGAAATAGTCTCCCAACACATCGAAGACAGACTGCTTCGTCATGATGTAGGGCAGCGATTTGAGAAGGAGAGGACTGAAATAGGAACTCAGGGACGCGTAGGGGCGCTGAAGAACTGGATAAATATCACGCAGTTTTTTTTCGTGATCCTTCATGAAGCGGCGATAGCCCTCTCCAGCGCCAGGAAAAATACGCTCAACCTCCGCCTCCATCTGCTCCCTTGTCGGGTAAGAGTGCAGAGTGGTGTCGCCCCAGGTGAGGCGGGTCATCGGATTCAGCTTTACGAAATCAAGGTAGTCCTCTGCTTTGCGCCCGACCTCACCAAACATCTCATCGAGAACGAACTTTTGGTGGAGAAAGGTCGGGCCGGTATCGAACGAGTAGTCTCCCAATCGGATTTCCCGGCTGCGACCCCCGACAACGGATTCTTTTTCAACCAAGGTTACCTTAAAGCCTCGGTGGGCGAGAAGCATGGCAGAAGTCAGACCTCCAGGTCCGGCTCCGATGACGACGACGTGCTTGCGGTTCATACGAAGAGTCGAAATTGGGTGAGGTATTGACAACGACCCCCAATCAGTCGGTTACGCTCGAAAGGAGAAGTTGCCCTTCGCCGCGCAAACCGTCGTTGATGGAGACCCGCAATCTTTCGACACCGCGTCGAATTCTCGCCTTTACTGTGCCAAGCGGGCTGTTGATTCGTTCTGCGATTTGTTTTTGAGTCAGCCCTTCGAAATAGGCGAGCTCAATCACCTCGCGCTGCTCTGGAGATAGAGAGACCACTGCGGTCTGGAGAACTTGGCGAGCATCGGAGCGATAAAGCTCTTCGCGCCCCGTGGTTCGTTTTTCGGGAGCGTCACCTTCTAACTTATCCTCGAAGCGATCATAGAGTGCGCTTCGGCGTTGGACACTGCGGACTCGATCGATCGCCCGATTTCTCGCTGTGGTGCAGATCCAAGTAACTAAGCTTCCCTTTTTGGAGTGGTAGGTGTCGGCTTTTTTCCAAACGGTCGTGAGCACTTCATTCATCACGTCCTCGGTGTCTTCGTAGTGATTGAGAACCTTGAAAGCGGTAGAGAAGATGAGCGCAGAGTACTTTTCCGAGAGTTCGGCGAAAGCCTCTTGGTCTTTCGCGGAGACGCGCTTCATCAGATCTGCTTCGAATTTACGCTGCTGTTTGCGGTCGTCTTTGGTTGTCATAGGTGTCTAATTCTTGTCTATCCTGTAAAAGGTTTGTATATGAACAAGACCTAGACAAGCAGTTTCTCAATTATTTTTCATTTTTGTCTCACTTACGACGTAACCAAGCCTGCAAGAACTACCGAAAATACTATGCAAGATACAAAACAAGAGGTCTTTGAGATCAGTGCAGTCGCCCGTCTTACGGGGATCTCCTCTCATGTTCTGCGTGTTTGGGAACGTCGGTATTCTGTTGTGGACCCGCAGCGCAGTGATACGAAACGCCGGCAATACGCACAGTCTGATATCCAGAGGCTCTCTTTGTTGAAGACCTTAGTCGATAACGGGCATACGATCGGGACAATCGCTTCTTTGTCGACTGAGCAGTTGGAGGAGCGGCTTTCCAATGTGCTCGCGTCGCGCGCAGGAGAAGACGACCTCGAGGAGAGCGCGCCAGCAGGCATCTGCAGAATCGCTTTGGCTGGGACAATGCTTAGACAAGCCGTACGCGACGCTGTTGACAGCACCCCAGCGCTTACCATCGTGGGTGAATTTAGCGAGATCGGTCAAATTGCGAGCAGCCTCCGTCCTGGGGCAGTTGACCTGTTGATTCTCGAAAGGAACACGATTTTCCCTGAAGATATTGAGGAAGTCCAGAACTTGATCACGATGATGAAAGTCCGCAGGGCGATCCTCGTGTATCGCTTCGCGCGTGAGGACGTTATCGACCCCCTCGATATAAAGAGAATTACCGCCCTGAGGGCGCCAGTCGCTTCTGCCGAGATCCAGCTAGCCTGTATTGCTGACATCCAGCTCGCGCTCCGGTCCGGGCAGCAAAGTGTTCGGCTGAGAGAACCGGGAGATGGTTCCCAAGCTGTAATCCGCCCAGGAGGTGAGATTCCAACACGTGCGTTTTCGGACGAGCAGCTCGTCGAAGTCGGGAATATGTCTGCGGTCGTGAAATGCGAGTGCCCTCAGCACCTTGCTAATCTTCTATCGAGTCTCTTCGCTTTTGAGGAGTATAGTGAACAGTGTGAAGACCGGAATCAGGAAGACGCCAATCTTCACGCATTTCTTCATGAAACGACCGCAAAATGTCGTTCTCAGATGGAAACCGCCCTCGCGAAGGTAATGGAGCAGGAAGGCATCACCTTGGATACCTAGGCGGCCGTTTTCCCGGAGAATTTTGTCAAGGTGATCGAATAGCGGTGATTGTGTTGCATTGAATTCGTGACGTTTTGCCGCGTGCGCGAACGAGGAATCCCGTTTACAATCAGTAGGATACCACTAGGGTTTCGCCCCTTCGATATTTGCTGACTGAAGATGTCTATCTCCCTGACACGAAATTTTTCGATCATCGCCCACATTGATCACGGAAAGACGACTCTTTCTGATCGTCTCCTCGAGTCCACGCAGACAGTTTCAATGAGGGATTCCCAGGCTCAGCAGCTTGATTCAATGGATCTGGAGCGCGAGCGGGGGATCACGATCAAGTCGCACCCTGTGACGATGTCCTACCAGGCCAAGGATGGAACAACTTACCATCTCAACCTTCTCGATACTCCCGGTCACGTTGATTTTTCCTACGAAGTCAGCCGTAGCCTCGCGGCTTGTGAAGGTGCGTTGTTGCTCGTGGATGCCGCACAGGGCGTGGAAGCTCAGACGGTAGCCAATGTAAATCTGGCGCACGAAGCCAACCTTTTTGTCATCCCGGTGATCAATAAGATCGATCTTCCAAATGCGGATGTTCCTGCGGTCAAGAAGCAGCTCGAAGACATTCTCGCGATTCCTGCCGAGGAGGCCATTGAAGCCAGTGCCAAGATGGGATTGGGAATCGAAGATATTCTTGAGGCTGTCGTCGCGCGCATTCCGCCTCCTGACGAACCCGAAGACAAGATTCTTCGAGCGTCGGTCTTTGACTCTGTTTTTGACCCCTATCGTGGAGTGGTCAGCTACGTCCGCGTGATGACCGGTGAGATCAAACGAGGCACAGGGATTCGGACGATGGCCACTGGCAAGACCTATGAGGTCAAAGAAGTCGGAGTCTTCACGCCGAAACAAACCCCGAAGGAGTCTCTTCAGGCGGGTGACGTGGGGTATCTCATTGCCAACATGAAGACCTCAAGCGAGGTGAAAATTGGGGATACGATTACTGAGTCGAGAAATCCGGCAGAGAATCCGTTACCCGGTTTTAAGGATATCCAGCCGATGGTGTTTAGCGGGATTTACCCGGTATCGACCGATGATTTTGAGCAGCTTAAGCTCGCGATGGGCAAGCTGCAGATCAATGACGCCGCGTTCAGCTACCAGGCGGAGAGCTCTATGGCTCTCGGGTTCGGGTTTCGATGTGGCTTTCTTGGATTGCTTCACATGGAGATCGTTCAGGAGCGGCTACGTCGCGAATTCAACATGGACGTCATCTCGACCTATCCCGGCGTGATTTACAAGGTTCACATGACCAATGGTGAGGTGATCGAGGTCGACAACCCGAGCTACCTTCCTGAGCCTCAGCTGTTCGAAGAGATTCATGAGCCAACTGTGAAGGCGTATATCATGACGCCGAATGACTACATCGGTGAAATCATGAAACTGGTCGCGGAGAAGCGGGGGGAACTGCTCAATACAGAGACCCTCGATTCGAATCGGGTTTTGATCACAGCGATTCTTCCACTCAATGAAATTCTGGTCGATTTTAACGATCGACTAAAGAGCATGACTCGCGGTTATGGGAGCATGGATTATGAGCATGGGGAATATCGTCCCGGAAATCTCGTGAAGATGGACATCATGATCGCCGGAGAATCCGTCGACGCTTTTTCTGTGATCGTGCATCGCGACAAAGCAGAGTATCGCGGTCGTCACCTCGCAGCAAAACTCAAAGAAGTCATTCCTCAGCAGCTCTTCACTGTCGCGATTCAGGCAACAATTGGTGGCAAGATTATTGCCCGAGAGACCATTACCGCGATGCGGAAAAACGTCACTGCGAAGTGTTACGGAGGTGATATCTCGCGAAAGCGAAAGCTTCTTGAGAAGCAGAAAGAAGGAAAGAAAAAGATGAAGGCGATCGGGAAGGTCAATATCCCACAGGATGCCTTCATCAAGGTTCTCAAGACCGACTGACACCGAAGCCGGATACCGAAAACCGAACCCACAGATCATGTTTGCTTTCAAAAAACGCTCCAAGGAAGAACTTGCGGACCTTCCGCTCGACAAGCGAGGTTACAAAGAGGGCCTCTCACTCATTAAGGGAGTCCGGAAATTTCTTCGCTACAACGACGATCTGATATCAGACGACCGAAAGTCGCTCATAGGAGAAAAGAAAGAGGCTTTTGCCAAGACCTTGAAAGATCGCAGTTCCAAGAGGAAAGAACTGGAGTTTCTTGCCGAGGATCTGACGGAGACCTGCAAAAAGTCAGTTAAGGACTACAAGCCATCTGCTTGGAAAGAAAACATCGAAGTGATCTTCGTGGCTGTCGTTATTGCGATGGGCATTCGCGCGTATTTCATTCAGCAATTCAAGATTCCGACTGGCTCGATGCAGCCTACGCTCAACGGAATCATTGCCTATCCGACTCCGGAGATGAATCCGAATGCGGAAAGAAATGCTCCTGAGGATTACACCAGTCCCGGATTTGCTCAGCGAATGTGGGACAAATTCTGGTATGGGAGGAGCCATGTCGAATGGATCGCCGAGGAAGATGACGCTCTGATCCTCGATCGGGATCATTTCTACGGAACGACCCATTTCATTTTCTTCCCCCGCACTTATCTCATCACCAAAAACGGCCACGTTTTCAGTGCTCCCGGCACAGAGTCGAGGGTGCTGAATCTCATCAATCGGCAGCTGGTTTCGAATCCGAAATACGTGAAAACCGTTCCGATAAAGGCGGGAGAGACAATCGCCCAGGGGTATGTCGACACCGGCGATCAACTGGTGGTTAATAAGTTCATCTATCATTGGAAGAGGCCGAACCGAGGCGATGTCTTCGTTTTCAATACGAGAGATATCAGCTACATCCAGCGGCAGCTCGATCCTCGACAGGGATCACAGCACTACATCAAGCGATTGACGGGAATTCCGGGAGACGAGCTTGCTGTCGTTCCTCCGCAGCTTCTCGTGAATGGACAGCCAGCAGAAGAGCCGGGGATTCAGCGTGTCGCCTCTCAGGAGGGTTACTACACTGGCTACACACGGCAGGGTGGGAATTTGCAGGTGACTCTGAAAGAGGACCAGTATTGGGCCATGGGAGACAACAGCGCAAACAGCTCCGATTCGAGAACCTGGGGTGTAGTGCCCGAGGAGAATATTGTCGGGCGTGCGGCCTTTGTGTATTATCCCTTTGGGCATCACTTTGGAAAAGTAAACTGACCCGGAGACGTTTCGTGAAACAGAATCTCGAAACGACTACTGCTGAGGCTTCGACTGTCGAAACGTCGACCGAAATCGTTCGTCGAAGCGGGTCCAATCTCGCATTCGCCTTGGCGGTGCTTCCTCGCCACAAGCGCGAAGACATGGGCATCTTCTATGCTTTCTGTCGGGTCATTGATGATCTCGCGGATGACCCTGACCTGCCGATGGATGAACGGCGTTCCGGTCTGGCCCGATGGAGAAAGCTCGTGCGTGGGGAGATCTCGAACCCCGCGGTTGGAATTGAAAGTGAGTGGGTGGCTCTTCTCCAGCGGTATGATTTTCAGCTGAGTGAAGTGGAGGCCATCGTCGATGGCGTCGAGATGGATCTCGAGCCGCTTCATTTTGAGACTGCAGAAGAACTGAAACATTACTGCTATCGCGTCGCGAGTGCGGTTGGGCTCGTGAGTATCGAAATTTTTGGATACACCGACCCTCGCTCCCGCGACTATGCAGAGCAGCTCGGGTATGCCCTGCAGTGGACCAATATCCTGAGGGACGTCGGTGAAGATGCGGGCGAAGGGAAAGTCTTTCTTCCCTGTGAGGATCTGAAACGCTTTGGGCTCACCAAAGAAGATCTTCTCGGCGGAAATCCAGATCCCGCCTGCTTTGGAAGATTGATGAAGCACGAGACTCTCGTCGCCCGCAATTACTATGCTGCTGCTCGCGAGGCGCTTCCAGAAGAGGATCGAAAATCGATGCGTTCTGCCGAATTGATGCGTCGTATCTACAGCGGCATTCTTGATGAAATGGAAGAAGGTGGATATCGTGTTTTTGAGAAGCGATACCGTCTTTCGAAGCCTCGAATGATCCTCGAATTTCTTCGTTCCAAATTTTTCTCCTGATGACTTACGTTCGCTTCAAACATGCTCGATTCTCGGCCCGGCTTCCGGCCGAATTTCGCTATTCACTCAGCCACTATTGGATGGCGCCGGATCCTGAGAGGGAAGGGGCATGGCGTGTCGGATTCACCAAGTTTGCGACCCGAATGCTCGGCGAGCTTGTCGAAGCGCGCTACGAGGTTGCGGAAGGAGACCCTGTTACTTCCGGACAGCAGATCGGATATGTCGAAGGATTCAAAGCGGCGAGCGATCTGTTCAGCGTGATGGAGGGAGAATTCGGCACCGGGAACCCCATTCTCGAAGAGGACGCCTGCATCGTGAAAAGCTCTCCCTACGTTGATGGGTGGCTCTACTCGGTGGACGGTGAGCCGGAAGAAACCAGTGTCGATGTCGATGGTTATCTTGCGCATCTGGGGCAACTCATCGAAAAGATGCAGCAGGAAGGCTACTGATTTGCCTACCTCGAACAGTGGCACTCGTGCTTGAAACTTGTTCCATCCCCCGTGACACTCTCGCATGTCTTCTCGCTATCTCATGATCGGAGGTTTTCTCGGAGCCGGAAAAACGACTCTAATCCAACGCTTCGCAGCGTATCTCGATGAACGTGGGCGCCGTGTCGGTCTGATCACGAACGACCAGGGTGCCGGTCTCGTCGACTCGGCGATTGGCCGGTCGAATCGTTTTCCGGTGGAAGAAATTTCGGGGGGCTGTTTTTGCTGCCGCTTTAACTCGCTGATCGATGCCGCAGTTTCTCTAACGGATGAAACGCGCCCCGATGTCTTTCTCGCTGAACCGGTGGGCAGTTGCACCGATCTCGTAGCCACTGTCAGTCTCCCCTTGCAGAAGATTTACGGCGATGACTACCTCGTCGCTCCTCTGAGTGTTCTCATTGACCCGATCCGGGCCAGCCAAATTCTCGGGGTGATGGACGGGAAGAAGTTCTCGGAGAACGTGATCTACATCTACGAAAAGCAGCTCGAAGAAGCGGAGTGCATTGTCATCAACAAGCTCGACTTGCTTGAAGAAGCTCAGATGCAGGAACTGCGGGAAGCCATTGCAGAGCGGTATCCGGAAGCTCGTGTTTTCGAAGTTTCGGCTCGTGAGGGAACCGGCTGCGAAGCGTGGTTCGAATACATTCTCGAGGCAGAAATGAATGTCGGGCGATTTCTCGATATTGACTACGATCGCTATGGAGAAGGAGAAGCCCTTCTCGGATGGCTCAATGCGACAATTGAGATCGAATGTCCCGAGGCGGGAGAGGTCGATGAATTTGACGGGAACGATCTCCTGCGATCGCTCGCGGGGAGTCTTCGTTCGACCCTTGCCGCGGCGGGTGCCGAGGTGGCCCATCTTAAGATGACGCTGAACCCGATCGGGGATGCTTACGAGATCGCAGCGATCAATCTCGTTCGTGGAGATTCCGATCCAGAGCCTTCTCACCGCCTCTATGAACCGATCGATGACGGCGAGCTTCTACTCAATATTCGGGCGGAAGTGGATCCCGACACTTTGGAAAAGGCTGCGAAGGACGCCCTCGAAGAAGTCATTGTCGATCAAGAGAAACTTACTTTCCAAGTGGCTCACCTAGAGCATTTTCGGCCAGGGATGCCGACTCCGACTCATCGAGTGACGGCGGAGACGATCTGATTTCATTTTGAAACTTTTCATCAGCGTTTTTGTTTCGGTCGTTCTAGGAGGGACCTTTGCCTTCGTATTCTGGGTCGTGCTGTCTCACGAATATCAGTGGGAGGCGATCGCTCCCTACTGGGGGAACTTCGTGTCAGGTTGGGGCACGACCTTACTAATATCACTCGCGGCGCTTGTGCTCAGCGTAGTGATCGGGATTCTCCTGACGATGGGACAACTTTCTTCGCACAGGATCCCTCGTTGGTTGACTCGCTCCTTTATTGAGTTGATTCGAGGTACGCCACTTCTGACCCAGATCCTGATCGGATACTATCTCATTGCCGATTCGGTAGGATGGGACAGTCGCTTCGGAGTGGGGCTCGTGATTCTATCCTGTTTTTCGGGAGCCTATTTGACCGAAATCTTTCGGGGTGGCGTTGAATCTATTCCCAAATCACAATGGATCTCGGCTCGGGCGATTGGGTTTACCAAGGCGCAAACCTATCGATTTGTAATTATCCCCCAGGCGATTCGAAGAGTGCTCCCTGCTTCGGCCGGACAATTTGCCAACCTGATCAAAGACTCGTCCCTTCTCTTTGTGATTTCCGTTCACGAATTCACGATGCAGGCACGAGAAACTAACGCGAACACCTACGCGACTTTCGAGGCCTATCTGCCACTGGTTCTCGGCTACTTCTTACTCACCTTTCCGATTTCGCTTTGGAGTCGTCATCTCGAAAAACGCTTTGCCTATGAGCATTGAGACAACGCAACTTTCAAAGATCTATGGAACGACGCGAGCCGTTGATGGTGTCGATGTCGCGCTGCCGGATGAGGTCCAAGTGCTCGCGTTAATTGGGCCTTCGGGTGGCGGCAAGTCGACCTTTCTTCGTCTTATTGGTGGTCTTGAATCACCGACCAGCGGAGGTGTCAGAATCGACGGGAAAAGGGTTCCGACGGCGGAAAATGAATTGCGAGAATTCAGGAAAAAGAACGGGTTTCTTTTTCAATCCTTTAACCTGTTCCCTCATCTCAGAGCTCTCGATAATATTGTTCTTCCGCTTGTCGAAGTCCATGGCTGGGGGAAACAGAATGCTGTCGATCGATCTGCCCAGGTGGCGGAGCGATTTGGATTGAAAGCGCATTTGGAAAAGCTTCCCAATCAACTTTCCGGTGGGCAGCAGCAACGCATTGCGCTGGCCCGGGCGATGGCTCATGAACCGGAGCTATTGCTTCTGGATGAACCTACTTCAGCGCTTGATCCAGAGATGAAGGCTGAGGTCCTTGATCTAATTGGTGACCTTTGCGAAGAGGGGCAGCGGATCGTGCTTTCGACGCATGAGATGGGATTTGCTCGTCGAGCTGCGGATCACGTCGTCTTCCTCTCTGAAGGGAAACTGGTCGAGGAAGGTGATTCCGAAGCTTTCTTTACCTCGCCCGAAACGGAGGTGGTCAAGGGCTTTCTCGGCAAGGTGATGAGGTGGTGAGACGGTAGGATCCTGGAGGTTACTCAATCACAACTCTCCCCGGAATTGCCGGAGCGTTTGTTCGTAGGTGGATTGCCGGTTTGGCAGGGATTTTGGCCCCAGAGGCTGGAAACACTTTTGATCTCCCCAGCCTTGCCGTTTCTGTGGGCGGCGTTGTCATTCTCCTTCTCATCTACCGCGTCATTTCCGGGAATAAAAAAGAAGTGAAATTCTTCTGACCTGAGGGTCAGGGAATTGCCCAGGGGATCCATCCGGCTCGGAGGATCGCGAGGAGCAGCGTGACGACGAGAGAAGCTGCCAGCGTCGAATAGAATACCGCTGCGGCTGCAAACTGGCTGTCGGCCTTAAATTCGTGAGCGAGAAGCGCTGTGTTCACCGCGGTCGGGGCAGCGGCGCTAACGATTAGAATCGCGGCCATTTCTCCGTTGATGCCAAAGAGCCAGGTGAACAGCATCGCCGCAAGTGGTCCTCCGAGAAGTCGGATCACGAGAGCATAACCTAAGCTGCCGCGGGGATAGGGCGGCTTCGTCTTGGAGAGCTGAACACCGAGAGTGATGAGAGCAAAGGCGACCAACGCGTTGGCGAGATAGTTGAACGGGACCCAGATGAAACTGACGTCTTCAAGAGGATTGTCAAATGCACGGAGCGTTAGAGCAATTGCAATCGCCCAGGGTGATGGCTGCTTAAGGATGGGAAGCAGCCAGCCCGTTCGTTCTCTGCTCCCGGCGTTGGCAAGGGTGATTCCAAGAGAGAAGCTCATCAGGTTCATTGTCGCGAGGACAAAGACCTGGATGACTCCTCCCAATTCGGTGAACGCCAGGGTCATCAGGGGGATTCCCCAGTTCCCCGAGTTGTAGATCATCGTGCTGAGCTTGATCGAATACCGCTCTGATCTCTCATTCCCGCGAATGATTGAGACGATCCAGCTCATCGCTCCCATCGTCAGGATGATGCAAAGAGTGAATCCGATGACAACGAAACCCATTTCGCCTTTCATGTTGGAGCTCGAAAGCCGCACGAGGATGAAGGCGGGCACGAAAAGGTAGATGTTCAGCTTTATGAGGGTCCTCAGGTCCAGATCGAAAATTCGATCGAGTCCCCATCCCAACCCGGCGAGGAGAAGGATAGGGAGGCAGACGGAAACAAAAATGTCGAAGAACACAAGCATGAGTCAGGGTTCGCAGCTTTCACTGTTGCTGGAGCCGGGGCAACACGGAATGCCCTCAGGGAACCTTGGACTCAGCTTCGAGAAATCCGATCAAATCAGCCATGTCCTGATGCGTAAACGCATTCTCCAGTCCCTCTGGCATGAGCGACTGCCCCAGACCTTTCATCGACTTCACCTTCTCTCGCGGAAATGACTGTCGTGTTCCACCGGGAAAAAGGAGGGTCACCATGGTAGGGGATTCCGATTCGATGATTCCAGTGAGAATGGATTTGTCGTCCAGTGTGAAAACGTAAGTCTGGTATTGGGGGGCTACTTCCCGATGCGGATCAAGAATCCGGGTTAAGAGGACTTCTCGGCCGATACCTGAAAAGGTGACGGTATCAGGTCCGACGCGAATTCCGTCTCCGTCCTGTGATTGGTGGCAAGTGGAACAGAGCTTGAGAAAGACACTTTTCCCGTCAGTGAGTGACGAAGACAGCTTCAGCGAAGGTAGAAAGGATTGAATGACCTCCTCCCGAGTCGCGAGCTCGGGAAAAGTTTTGGAAGCCAATTGCTGAACCTCACTGTCGGGATGGTTTCGGAGCGCTTCGGCCAGCGAGGCGGGGAATGTCTCGATCGGGATGTCGCCTACGCTAATCTGTCGTAGAAGAAGGAGGGCAATGTCAGGACGTTTCGCGATCGCTTGTCCAATCGAGGAGATCCCATGATCTGGGATCTTTTCCGAATGGGCGATCAGGAAGGAAATGTCTGAAATTGCCTTCCACAGTTCATTTTTCAATGATTTTGATTTCGTTCGAATGAATAGAGCCTGCAATCCTTCCTGGTCGTCATAGGTTCCGAGGAGGGAGACGATCTGAATCGCGGCGACAATTTTATCGGTATTCGATTCTGCATTCGCCAGGGCTGTTCGCGCTTCTTTGAGGAGCTGTCCATCACCGTCGCGAAGCTGTGTTTGTATCCAGTCGTGGCTTCGTGCATGAGGGCGGTTGAGGAATACTCGCCATGCTTCAGCTGTGGAGAGGGTGAGTTCCCGGGAGGCCAGATCAGTCATCACTTCGCGGATGAGTTTGCTTTCGGGATCGCCCCAGATCAGCGAAAGCAAGTGCTGGGTAAGTGTATTGTCAGGAATTCCCTTTGCGGCTTCCCAGGCAACGCGTACGTCTTCGGGAGTCCGTAGTGAGTTTAGATACGCTGCCCTGATCCAGGGGTCCTTTGCTGCGGCATCCCGCAGGTCGTGATGCGCCTTCTTCGAAGAGAGCAAAGCGGGGAAAGGGGTGGTCGGCGCCTTGGGCTTTGCCGGTTCACCCTTTTCATAGAGAAGTCTCCTGGCAGTCGTTTGGTGCCAGTCGTTTTCATGCCTTGCCAATTTCTGTAACTCTTCGAGGGAGAGTTTCGTCAGATCCCGGATCGTTGCCGGGACGAAGTTCTGGGGCTCAATTCGATAGAGGCGACCTCGATCGAATCCACTGTTGAGATCGAGACGATTTTTGATCGGCTCAGGCAGCGACCAGGGATGTTCGATCACTTCACGATACATGTCGGTGACGTAGAGACAGCCATCGGGGCCGGTCACAAAACTTGTCGGGCGGAACCAGTTGTCTCGACTTCGCAGGAACTCGGTCTTCTCGTCGGGATTGGCTCGGACAGCTTCGAGTCCGACTTGGTCAGGGATGGTCCGGACGACTTTTCGATGAACCAGGTTGCTGCCGACGTCGCCGATAAAAGCATTGTTTTGAAAGTCTTCCCCAAAAGCATTTCCCCAGTAGAGATGAATCCCGGTCGCGGAGGTGAAGTAGCCTGAAACGCGGCCGCCTCCTTCGACGATGCCCTTAACTACCCCGGCAACCCGCCAACGTGTCCGGACAATACGCCACGGTTCGTCTGGACTGATGCGGTAGACCGGAGCAGCAGAGCCATCGACTGCGATATCCTCTAGTGCCTTCGGGAGAGGGTAGGACGGGTTTTCCCAAACATGATGCCTTTCGTAGGCCACATGAATGATATGTCGGGAATTGCTGCAGACAAAGCGACGGCCTAGGGAATCAAAGCTCATTCCATATTGAGCGGTTCCGTTCTCCGCTCGAAGATCGAGTTCTTCCGGGTCGAAGGAGAAGTCGGAGCCGCGAATCGAAACCGGTTCGAGGTCTGGAGATTCCGGGCGCGTCACGTTTCCTCCATTGGCCGCTGTTGCTCCCCAGATACGATTGTCGGGTCCCCATCTCAGGCTGTTGAACAAGGCCTGCATGTTCAGCCTTGGGTTGCCTCCACCAAATCCGGTGAAGACAATTTTTTCTTCGTCAGCGACGCCGTCATCGTCAGTGTCTTTGAAGTAAAAGAGATCTGGAGTCGCCCCGACGAAAACTCCTCCGCGATAGCAGGTGATCGCAGTCGGCCAACGAAGGCCTTCCTTGAAGATCACCGAGTCATCGAAGATTCCGTCTTGATCTCGATCAGTGAGGAGGCGGATCCGTCCAAGTGCTTCCTCTCGTCGTTCTGAATACCCGCGCATTTCGAGAACATAGGCTCGGCCTCTCTCGTCGAAACACATTGCTATGGGATCACAGACTTCAGGTTCGTGTGCAGCGAGGATGAGACGGAATCCTGGATCCAGCTCAAAGGTTTTGAGAGCGTCTTCGGGTTCTGTTGCGGGAATACGTGGTAATGCCTCAGGGGCTACCTCAAGAGTAGGCTCGGCGGAGACGGTGGCGGAAAGTGCGAGCAGGGCGCAAACAAGGGTCGGTTTCATCTCGTCCGGACAGGAGCGAATTTGATACTAATGAAGAGTAGTGTGACAAGACGATGAAACGAAGACAATTCACAAAAGCGGCGGGATTGGGGCTTCTCGCTCCGGCACTTGTTCGGGCGGATGACACAGAGGAGGTGATCGATATCCATCAACACGTCAACTTCAGCGGGCGAAGCAATGAAGACTTCTTTGCTCATCAGGAGAAGATGGGAGTGTCGCACACCGTTCTGCTTCCGTCGGCTTCGGCTTACTCAAGAAAGTCCACCCATGACGGCAAGTCGAATGGTCTCGCCGCGAGGATTTTTGGAACGATGGCCGCGGCTCGAATTGTGAAGGCGTATCCTGATCGGTTTTCTTTTTTCTGTAACGAGATCCCGGATATTGAGGAAGCACCAAGCGAGTTGGCGATGTGGCTGGAGCGGGGAGCGATCGGAATCGGGGAGTCGAAATTTCATCTTGAGTGTGACTCGGCTCCGATGTTCCGACTCTACGAGATCGCTCAGGAATACAAAGTTCCAATTCTCCTGCACTTTGAGCACAATCGCTACAACATGGGGTTTGAGCGATTTGGCAAGGTCCTTGAGAAATTTCCGAAAGTGAATTTTATCGGCCATGCGCAGACCTGGTGGGGAAACATCGATGCAGATCACGTTCAGAAGGAGATGTATCCCAAGAAACCTGTGAAAGCAGGAGGACTGACCGATCGCTATCTATCGGACTACCCGAATATGTTTGGGGATCTTTCCGCGGGCTCGGGAAGAAACGCCCTGGCGAGAGACGAAGAACACGCACGAGGTTTTCTGGAGCGCCATCAGGACAAGCTCCTGCTCGGCACGGATTGCTCCGATTCTGCGGGGAGTGGCTCTAAGTGTTCTGGTTCCCAGCAGATCGCGAATGTGCGAAGGTTGTCGGATGACAAGGAAGCGAAGCGAAAGATCCTGGCGCAGAATGCGAAGAAACTACTTGGCCTTGGCTAGCTTGGGCCTGCTGCTGATGATGACGGCATCTTCTCTCGTCGCGGAACCGGGTGGAGTGCTGGTTATTGCGCATCGAGGTGCTTCTCAAGTTGCTCCGGAGAATACGAAGAGCGCGATGGCTGCGGCAATCAAGGCTAAGGCGCCCGTGATTGAATTTGATGTCCGGGTCACCGCGGATAGAGAGTTGATCCTCTTTCACGACAGTTCTCTCGAACGCGTTGCAGGGAAGAAGGGAAGTATCGAAAAGAGTCAATGGGAGGAGATTCGGTCGCTCGATGTCGGGAGATGGTTTGGTGATGGAAAGTTTGCGGGAGAAACCCCTCTTCGCCTGGAAGAGGCGATCCAATTCTGTGCCGAGAACGGAGCGATTGCCCTGGTTGAGCACAAGTCAGGAACAGCAGAAGCCTACGCAGACGTGATCCGAAAATGGGAGAATACCGATACGGTGATCATTCAGAGCTTCGATTGGAAATTCCTCAGGGCATTCCAGGATCTCATGCCTGAAATTCCCCTGGGAGCCTTGGGTAGCGAGAAACTCTCGGCCGATCGGTTGTCTCAACTAAAGAGTTTTCGCCCGGTCTGGGTGGGGTGGAAATACAGCGATCTGTCTGCAGCGAATCTGAAGAGTCTTCAGAGCGAGAATTTCCGAGTTGCTCTTTGGACGATCAACGATCCTAAGCAGGCGGAATCCTGGATCAATCGAGGCGTCGATGCGATTATCACCGATCGCCCCGGCGCGATGCTAACTCTGCTGTCGGAAATCGATGCGACTTCGTCAGGCGAGTGAGAAGCTTAGAGTTCTCCGATCGCAGCTTCAATCGCTCCAGAGGTGATGATTCCATCACCAAGTGAAACGGCGGGCTTCGACAGGTCGGCGGGATAGATCAGGTAGAAAGGGACTCCTGCTCGTCCGTGTTCTTTCAGAACTTCGGTGATGATCGGGTCTTCGTTGGTCCAGTCTGCAATGACAAACTCCACGTTGTTATCTTTGAACAGATTTTGAACCTTGTCGGTTTTGATCGTCGCCTTTTCGTTCGCTTTGCAGGTGACACACCACTCGGCGGTGAAGTCGACAAAGACATGCTTTCCATCGGCGCGATGATCCGCAATCACTTCTCTGATATCAACCGTCGAGGCGGGGGCTCGACTCCCGGAAGCTTTCCACGCAATTCCGACACTGAATAGAAAGACGAGGAGCGCGACGACTCGAGCCTTGAGGCGAGCGGGCGGAGTTCGATCAAATCCACCGAAGCGTCCGAGGACCCAAACGCCGAGAGCGAGAAAAAGAACGGCTGCGAGTGCCCATTGCAAGCCCTCAACGCTCAGCTGCACGGAAAGCACACCAATGAGCCAGACCGCAACCGCAAGCATCGGGAATCCCATGAATTGCTTAAACGTTTCCATCCAAGGTCCGGGAGCCGGAATCACGTCAAGGAGCTTGGGGAATGCCGCGAAGACAAAGTAGGGAGCCGCCAGTCCGAGACCGAGTGCGGTGAATACAGCAAACATGACGGGAGCACTCTGAGAGAGCGCGAAGCCGATTGCCGGTGCCATGAGAGGTGCTGTGCAGGGTGTTGCGAGAAGCACAGCCAGAGCTCCACTCCAGAACGATCCTGCATAACCGGATTTATTGGCAAGATCGCCACCGACCGCTGTCATCGAAGTTCCGAATTCGATCGTTCCGAAGAGGCTTAAAGCCACTGCGACCATGACGAATATGAGACCTACTACGAAAATGGGCTGCTGTAGTTGCGCACCCCAACCGACTTCTCCACCCCCTGCTGAGCGCAGGACGAGCATCATCACGGTGAGAAGCCAGAAAAAGATCAGGATGCCGAGGGCAAATACAGTGGAATGGGCGAGAACCTTTTTTCGGTCC
This sequence comes from Verrucomicrobiales bacterium, assembly GCA_965657775.1. Taxonomy (GTDB): domain Bacteria; phylum Verrucomicrobiota; class Verrucomicrobiia; order Verrucomicrobiales; family DEV007; genus Arctic95D-9. The sequence goes on along the minus strand of CBFHPY010000001.1, from coordinate 753,500 downwards.
TCTCCAGCCTGACCCACAAACGACATCACTTTTAGTGAGATCACCGGAAAGACGCAGGGCATAATGTTGAGAATCATTCCTCCGAGAAAGGCAGCAAAGAGAATTCCAAAGAGACTTCCACCGAAAGGGAGCGCGGGCGGCTCACTCATCACGGCGGGGGTGGATTCGGTCAATTCCAGGCCAGGTTTTGCGGAAGTAGCGGCTCCATTATCCGTCATGAAATCAGCCCATTGTGTGGTGACTTCGTAGCCGGTTTTCTGGTCACCTCTCTTTGCGATGAGTACTCCGGCGAATGGATCAGGGATCGCGGTCAGGTCTTTGTATTTCGTGACTGAAAACGAGAGCGTGTTCTCGTCTGCCGTGATGTCGACGTCGGCGAGTTGGTCGAAAATCTTGGACTGTAGGGGAAAGAAATTCCACTCGACGCCCTCTTGATCGAAGTCTTCAGGAAGCTGGATGACGGTATTGATCTTGTCGTCGCCCAGCTCTGCAGAAGTCTGCCAGACTTTGAACTCGGGCACCTTTTTCTGGAACTTTTCGATTTCAGCTGCGTCCGGTGAAGGAATCGATTCTGCGCCCACTTCCAACGTAATCGAAAGATCTGCGCTTCCCGGGACACAGCTCTCGGGATCACACATGAGCCAGTTGGCACTGCCTTCGAGAGTGATCTGGCTGCCAGGTTCTAAATCCTTGGGAGCTTTGACAATCATCGTATGGATGGCTGACTCCTCGTATCCAAAACCAGCTTCGAAGATAGGAGTTCCCGGGATGCTGTAATCGACGACAAATCGTTTTGGAGTCGGAAAGAGGAGTTTCGTCGATCGGAATCCTTCGGGCAATTTCAGGGACAGCTCTGTAGGCGTCCCCGTTTCGCCAGGGTTGGACCAGTAGGTGTGCCAGGTCGGATCGATTTCAAACTTTAGGCCAATCGTAAATTCTCCACCTGGAGTGATCGTGGACTGACTGGAGACCAATTGGGCGACGACATTCTTGTCGCGAACCGCACCAGGTGCATCTGCCGAGAAAGTGGGAGAGGTGGGCTCTGCATTCCCGAACTGAGCTTGTGCGGGGACGAGCAGGGATAAGATCGTACAGATACCGGAGATAAGAAATGTGATCATTCGATTCATGAATCAGTGAGACGTCGGGAGTAGTAGGAGGAAACGATTCTCTATTCTCAAGCGGGTTGCAAGGAATGACGGAACCGCGATCGGTGACTATGCAGGGTTTAGGACGTATTTTGAATAGGGTATTTCACTTGTCAGGAAGTGGGACAATCCGCATCGTAAAGGTGATGAAAATCAGTTTTACTTTTCTTCCTGCCCTTCTTTTTACTTTTTCTCTTTCGGCTCAGGACGAGAAGCCAAAACCTGCCTCTTATTCTCTTGGGCCCGATTCGATGGAGAAGGATGAAATTCCGAAAGGTTCGGTCACGAAGCACATCTGGAAGAGTGCGGTTTTTCCGGGAACGATTCGCGAATACTTTGTCTATGTGCCGGCTCAGTATGATCCTGATGGCACCGAAAAAGTCGCGGTGATGGTGTTCCAGGACGGTCATGCCTACCTCGGGCCAAAGGGGCAAATCCGTGCGACGACAGTTTTCGACAATCTGATCGCGGCCAAGGAGATCCCGACGATGATCGGAATCTTTATCAATCCAGGATGGTTTGTTGAGAATTTAGAGGGGCTGCAAGGATGGAAGCCACCCAAAGGAATAGGGAGCAATCGCTCGGTAGAGTATGATTCATTGAATGCGGATTACGCGACTCTTCTGGAGAAAGAGATTCTCGCAGAGGTCGGAAAGAAATACCGACTCACGGACGATCCCGAGCAGCGAGCCATTTGTGGAATGAGTTCGGGTGGGATCTGCGCTTTCACGGTGGCGTGGGAGCGACCTGATCTCTTTCGGAAAGTGCTCAGTCATATCGGGAGCTTCACCAATATTCGAGGAGGGCATATTTATCCGGCCTTAGTTCGAAAAACCGAGCGGAAACCGATTCGAGTATTTCTTCAGGATGGAAGCAACGATCTCGACAATCAGCATGGCAATTGGCCTCTCGCAAATCGGCAGATGGCTGCAGCGCTGGAGTTTTCGGATTATGACTTCCAGTTTGTTTTTGGAGAAGGCGCTCACAATGGCGAACATGGGGGGGCCATTTTCCCGGACTCTCTTCGATGGCTCTGGCGAAAAGCCGAGTAAAAGCCTACCGGTGACGGAATTGTTTCTCGTTTCTGATTCCGTCGGGGGTGAAGGGAAAGATTAACTTATGAAAGCTGTTCTCGAAGTCTTCCGCGAATTTCTCCTTCTGGGCCTGACTTCCTTTGGTGGTCCTACTGCTCATGTTGCCTTCTTTCGTGACCGATTTGTCCGGGTGAAAGAATGGCTGTCGGAGAAGGAGTTCGCCGAAATCCTCGCGCTCTGTCAATTTCTCCCCGGCCCTGCGAGCAGCCAGGTCGGTTTGTCGATCGGGTGGCATCGCGCTGGTCTCGGTGGAGCCTTTGCTGCGTGGCTTGCCTTTACGATGCCGTCTGCGATCGCCCTGACACTTTTCGGAGTCACCGTGGTTTCCTTCGGAGCAGAGATGGAGGCGGGGAGCGGATGGCTGCGTGGACTGCAGATTGCCGTGGTCGTTGTCATTGCTCAGGCGGTCATATCGATGGGAATGAGTCTCTGTCAGAATCGGACGACTCAACTCATCGCTCTCGTTTCTGCTGGAATCATTCTTGCGACGGAACCTGCCTGGATGCAGTTGGTCGTGATCGCTCTCGGTGCGGTTTGTGGATTGCTACTTCTCCGATCCCTCGTCATTGCAAAGGCAACAGGGTCTGATGATCGATCTAACCCTGTTCGGTCGGAGAAGAGATTTGGGATTGCTTGTATCTTCCTGTTTTTCCTTCTTCTCTTTAGTTTGCCTCTCGTCGTTTCCTGGATGCCGGGATCGGCCATCCTCGAAACTTTTTCCGCGATGTATCGAAGTGGATCCCTCGTCTTTGGCGGAGGTCATGTCGTTCTGCCTTTGCTCAGTGAAGAGGTCGTTGATCCCGGATGGGTCACGTCGGAAGAATTTCTCGCCGGATATGGTGCCGCGCAGGCCGTTCCGGGTCCGCTATTCACCTTTGCCGCGTACCTCGGAGCGTTGATTGAAGGTCCGATTGGGCGATGGGGAATGGCGATGGTGGCTCTGGTCGGAATCTTTCTTCCGGCTTGGCTTCTTGTTCTTGGGGTGATGCCTTTCTGGAAAGGGCTTGTTGCGAAGCCCGGAGTGGGCGCAGCACTGGCCGGTACGAACGCGGCGGTAGTCGGGTTGTTGCTTGCGGCGCTCTATGATCCGGTCTGGACTTCGGCGATCTCCTCGAGCGCCGATGTAGTGTTTCTTCTCGGCGTTGCCGCGACGCTTCTCGTTCTTCGGATACCCGTGTGGGCCGTCGTGATTGCTGCGGGGATGGCGGGATGGGTATTTCTTTAGTCTTGTCGTTTTGTAGGATCGCTGGCAGTCTCGGCGCGAGCGACTTCTTGCGATGATTTCTTCTCTCAGACCTGCCCTTGTTTCACTGCTGGTGATGGGATTCCTCACTAGCCCGACCGAGGTATGGTCCAATCCCTTCGAGAAAGCCCTTTCTGCAACGGTGAGGCTCACCAACAACGGAATTTCTGGAACGGGCTTCGTGATTGAGAAAGACAAAAAGACGTTCCTCGTGACAGCAGAACATGTTTTTCAGGACCTCAAGGGAGAACAGTGTGATCTCGTGTATCGAAAGAAAAAGGAGAAGGGGAATCCGGTCCGAAATTCCATTCCGCTGAAGATTCGAAAAGAAGAGAAGCCTCTCTGGAAAAAGCATGAGAAACACGATATTGCGGTGATCGAGTTTTCGGTGCCGGAAGATGCGGAGCTGACTCCTGTGCTTTTTTCAGAAATTGCGACGAGTAAGCAAATGGAGGAAGGGCTCGCAAAGGTAGGGGCCGATGTCTGCATCCCATGTTACCCGGTGGGGACGGAGGCGAATCCCGCGGGATGGCCGGTTCTCCGCCGCGGCTCCATAGCGACTCATCCGCTCGCTCCGGTCACTGAAGCGGAAACTTTCTTTGTCGATTCTTCTAGTTTTGGGGGAGAAAGCGGAGCGCCTGTCGTGTTCTGGAAGGGAGAAGAATGGCATGTCATCGGAGTGATCACGAGTATGCAGAGGCAGACGGATCGAACCGTGACGCCACTCGAAGAACGCGTATCCCACTTGCCTCTCGGACTCGGAATCGCAGTCCAGTCCGCTTTTCTTATCGATCTGATTGCCGGAGAGTAAGGGTAGGGGAAGTGCTGCAGATAGAGTGGACGAAACTTTTTTGGATTGGATCATATGGCATGAATCGTCAACTCCGGTAGAACTTTATTTTTGATGTGTCCCCCCTGCGGGATCAGGTCAGCCCGAATCAATTAATTGACAGAATTTTGCTTTTTCAAGGTTCTATCCCCAGACGTCGCTCTTACCAGGATTGAGGCGGTGCAACGGGTTTTCATTCATTTTCTCCTTTTTCAATAAAATCTCCGGTCGAGTGAGAGCAGGCGATCCATCCAGTCAAGCAGAGCACCGCAAGGACGACAAAATATTGATGTCAGCCGGATGACCTAAAGAGAGAGGCAAATGATACTGGCCGGCCCGCCGATTTTTTTTAAAAGAAGTGCATTCGAAAGAAAAAGTCGGATAATCGTGATTGATAGGGGTAAAAAGACTAAGTGACTATTCCGTCTGATAATGAAAGCAGAATTCAAACGTACCTTTCGCACTACCGTTTTTGGGACGTTTATCTTGGTCGCTAACCTGCAGTTCGCCGATGATGAAAATTTCGTAGCACCGTTGGTGTTTCAGTCTGCCTTTAGTGAAAGCTCCTCTCATGGCGGGGGTAATGGTCGCGAGCTTTCTAAATTCACCGCGCTTTTGATTCCTGCTGAGCAGCGCATTCTTTCTGGTTACGGGCCTCAACTTGTTAGCTCTTTTGCAGGTGGTGATCTGGACAAACCAATCCATGTTGCTCCCCGCTCGCCTACCCCGGACGCGAGCGCTGGCAGTGCGGCAGAGAACCCCATTGTTGCCGTAATCAATGGCCCTTCTGATTCTCTTTTGGAAGATGATGCTTCCGTTGCGATCGCAGACGTGGCTACCGAGCCAAACATAGGGGCAGATGGAATTTCCACAGCTTCTGACTCTGGCTGGCTTGAAACCTATCCTTGGACTGAGCCTCACAAAGAATTCCCGAAAGTCTTAACTTTGGGAGTAGTGCCCCAACAAACTCCCGCTGATATTGAAAGGCGATGGGGGCCGCTGAAGGATCACCTAGAGGAAGAGTTATCTATAAAATTATTCATAAAAACAGCCACATCAATTCCGACTTTCGAGGACAGGTGTATGGAAGGTCGCTACGATCTTGCATACATGAACCCGTATCACTACGTTGTTTTTAGTGAGAAGGCTGGTTACAGAGCCCTCGCCCTTCAAAAAGATAAGAAAATTAAGGGGATTATGGTGGTCCGCCGTGACAGAAAAGACCACTCTCTAGAGTCGCTCAATGGTTCAACTCTTGCATTCCCGTCTCCCGCTGCATTTGCCGCTTCACTTTTAACACGAGCACACCTCGAATCTATCAATGTAGATTTTAAGCCGACGTATGTCCGTTCTCATGATTCGGTTTACAAAGCCGTCGCTGACGGACTCTATCCCGCGGGTGGTGGAGTTATGCGGACCTTTGCCTCCACTGAGCCAGAGGTGCGTGATCAGCTCGAAATCGCTTGGACTACAAAGCCTTTCACTCCCCATGCTCTGGCGGCGCATCAACGGGTTCCTGCTGAGCTGATCAAGCGCATCCAACGTTCCTTGATCGAGCTGGGAAATAGGGAGCAGAATCCAGAAATCCTAAACCCGATTAATTTCAACGGTTTTTCGGCAGCCACTCACGGTGACTGGAGCGATGTCGATGATCTCGGTCTAACTGAGCTTGATTCAGAACCGGATATGAAAATAGATGTTGGCAATTAAGATGAAAGATAACATCAAAAGCCGAAAAAATCTTCCAGGGCTGAGAGCTTTTTTGACGCGGGTATTCTTGCTCGCGACTTTACTGATCGGTAGTGGCCTGTTTTACATATCTTTCAGCTCTCAAAGCGGTCACCTCGAAAAAGAGCGCATCGACCGCTACCAGCAAATACAACGCCTCATACTGACCTCGGCAGAGGACGCAATCATCGCTGAAGACCTTACCCTCCTAGGTAACATCGTGGAGGAGCTTGGGCAAAGCGACCCAAACATTGCGTCGCTCCAGATTTCAAACGATGAAGAAAGAGTGATCGCAGAATGGAAAAACCCTCGTCCTGATGACAGCGGTTTGCTGAGGCTCCCTCAAGTAGAGATCATGATTAGAGGCGAAAGCCAAGGTTCCATAGCGCTCGCTGTCGACCTCAGCCGTCAACGAGCGATAATTCGCTCCTTTGTTATTCAAGATTCACTGATCGCTTCACTCATGCTGATGATTTTGCTCATCGTGCAATTATACTTGGTCAATAGAATCGCGATCACTCCCATACGTAAAATTGAAGCCCGGCTTCTGGAGATTGAGAAGGGAGATCTAAGCGCAAACTTCAAGGCAGGTGGAGCTTCTGAATTTGACCAACTCGCTCGTTCGATCAATCGAGTCGCGGAGACGCTTGATCGTCAACTTCGCTCAGAAGCAGATGCGCGCAATGAGCTTCAAAAACTCAACCATGCTTACGTTCGCTTTGTGCCTGAGGCTTTCCTCGAACTTTTAGGGAAAACGAACATCATTAGCGTGAATCTCGGAGACCACACTAGTTCTAGTTTGTCCATTATGTTCACTGACATCCGGGCCTTCACCCCGATGGCGGAGAGGTTGACGGCCGAAGAGACCTTTGAGTTTATCAACGACTACCTCGCACAATTAGGACCGATCGTTAGGCAATATAATGGCGTGGTGGACAAGTATATCGGCGACGCGATTATGGCGCTGTTTGTGTCACCCGAAGACGCGATTGAGGCCGGAATTGCAATGCTGGAAGCTCTCGAATCCTTCAATAAGAGATATGAAGGAAAAGGCCCGATCAAAATGGGAGTAGGAGTTCATACAGGTGAGGTGATGCTTGGGACTATCGGTGAGAAGTTCAGAATGGAGGGAACAGTCATCGGTGATGTCGTTAACCTCGCCGCTAGGCTTGAAGCTCTGACAAAAGAATATGATAATCGGCCGTTCCTAATTTCCGAAGTTACCCGCGATGCAGCCGGGGGCCTTGATGATGATTATGACATTCAGTTTGTAGACGAGGTAGTGGCAAAGGGGAAAACGAAACCGACGAGAGTCTATTCAGTGAAAGCAAGTGCCGCCAAGATAGACTCCATCAGAAAGAGTATCTCAAGTCTAGGTCCTCTGCAGGAAACAACGGAATCTCTTGAAGACTGAAGCGTTTTAAAAAAGTAAGCGCGGAGAAAGCAATTCGTCACGTAGCCCATCGTGAAAGCATTCGATGGAAGCGTTCCTCAGGATGTGCCAAACTTGATGTGGGAGATCCGGTTTTTAAACTGACTAATCCGCCACGAGGCGCTTGAAACTGTCCTTCTCGTCCTTCAGCGCTCGCAACTGTCGAAGCTCCTCAATTTCACTTGCGCTTCCGAGCACATTCGCAGCGAAAACGGTAGCGAACCGAAGCGCAGCGAAGATAGACTGCCGAAAGGCAGAGCCCGGAAAGCGAGTCAATTCATCCCTCGGGAGTTGCAAGCCTGGCTGAAAGATACCGAGATCAAGACGCTCTGCATCGATCCCCGAAGTCCTTGGTAGAATGGGTTCATTGAAAGCTTCCATTTCCGCTTCCGGGCCGAGTGTCTCGATCGGGAGCAACTTCTGGACACTGTCCGAGGCACGCGTGGTTATCGAGTCTTAGCAGCGAGGCGGGAGCACCATCTTTGGAGGACCTCGGTGGGGTCGCTCAGTTCTTTGTCATGCCCGAAGTCGAGGGCAATGCAGTTTCCCGTTTCGGGGCGCCGGCCTTGCGGGGTTTAAGGGGGTGCAAATTTCAAAACGTAAAGGGCTCCATTCACCTGTGATCCCCCCAACCTCAGCAATCAGTCTGCCGCACCGGTCGACTGTGCGTAGGCTTGTATCCCTCTTAAAATATCGGTTATAAATATTCCAATAGTTAGGATCGCGCCGATGTGCTCGGCCTTGGTGAAGTAAATTGTTTCACCGACTTTAATATCCCGCTCCATATCACCAACCTGCCTCGTTAGATTAAGTGAACCAGGTGTTGCCGAACTCTCGACCGATGAGGACTGCACTATTTGGACCGATCGAATTCTAAGCCTGCGCTTCCCATCCTCTGCCTCTTCGTCTGTAAGGACGCCCTCTTTCATCATAAGGGCCTTGGTGATTTCCATGAGGCCTAGGATATGCGCTTTAACCTCGGTCTTGATTCCGTAACGCTCTTCAAGAATTTCAAATTTCTTATCAATCTTTTGCTGAAGAAATTCTGCTCGTTGATTTGAAGCGATTTCATTCAACTGCTCCGGGTCTTTGCTACCTGAACCCTTGAAGTCGCAGAGGGCACAAATGGTTCTGGCGTCCTCCAAGACTGGCATCACAATAGCAAGCCCGTCGGAAAGAGTATTCCTCAATAGCCATTGTTCGGAAGCTGGCTTAACCTGCTCATAAGAGAGGCGAGCAGGCTGCCGCGGCATCACTTGCAGTTGTTGGGCGAATTCGTCGTAATCCGATTCCGAAGTCTTACGGTATCCCGCCAAGGTATAAGATACCATGTCATAGATATTCTGGAGCTTATCGAGGTAACGGGCAGCCATTTCCTCAAGGCTGATGATAGTTTGTTCCGGTTCGGCACTGCTCATAAAAGATAGCTAGTTTTTTGAGAGGGAGAAATCGGGGCTATTCGAACTTGCCGAACAAACTAAACAGCCCGCCTTTTTTACGGGGAGTCATAGCAGGAGTTGACACCTCTTCAAGTGGGTCCTCGCCGGCGCCGGAAGAATCCTTTCCTACAGGCTGCGCAACAATGACATCAACGGTTTCAGTTTTGCGACTCTTGTCCTCCTTAACTGAATCCTCGCTGGTGCTGGAAGATTTCTCCGCCACAGGCCTCGCTACGATGACACCAGCAACTTCGGTTTCGCGACTCTCGGTCTCTTCAGCTGATTTTTTGGCCGGTCCCTGAAAGAATGCTCTGATCGTTTTCGGCATTCTTTTCGCGGTATTCTGGAAGACTGGCTTCTCTGATTCGTCGTCTACGGAGGCGTCTTCAACTAGATTCAACGGGATAAGCTTCTCATCTTCAAATTTCTCCGCAGGCATCCCTTGCACAGCAACGGAGGCTGTATCGCTTGCTTTGATGCTGTATTCGTCCAGGAGTGTCCCCGTGGTATCATAGAGATTAGCCAGCGATTTTTGAAGGTCTGCTGCAGCGGCATACTGGCGCAAGCGGATTTCGCTCAAATCGCGCTCTGCCTTCATCAGGGCAGATTCGGTAATGATTCCCTTTTCCAGATTCTCGCTAGCCTGATTCAAGCTCTCTTTGGCGATACGAATGGACAAGCGAGCTGCCTGGAGTCTCTTTTTATGGGTTTTAATCGCAGAAATATGCCGATTCACCATGATGCTCATTTCCAGTTCTTCTTTTTTCACTCTCATAAGTGCCTGACGGCGCTGCTTGTCTGTTTCAGCGTAGAGAGCTTTTTTTTCCGTATTTCCAAGAGGCGTGCTCACGGAAAGACCGAAACCGTACTCGTGGCCTTGTCCGTCGAAGGTGTCATCAAAGGCTGCTCCATAGCTCCCTGAGAGACCACTGAGACCCAACGTCCCCTCAAGATCGACGCGCGGGAGTAATTGATTCTCGCGATATTTCAACATCACTCCCAACTTCTCCACATTTTCTACTGCGATAAGATAACCTGGAGATTTATCCATGGCTTCACGGACGAGCCCGTAGGAATCGAATTCAGGCGTGGCACCCACAGGAGGATCAATGGGCAGGTAGACCGGGTATGCATTAAAATCAAACTCCTGCTGCATCAGCATGAGAAGGTCACCATTCTTTGTCAGGAGGGTCTGTCGAGAAAGCAGGAAACGCTCATAGCTTTCGGAGAGGCGGCTTTTCACAGCGGCAGCTTCCAGCTCAGTGGCTGCGCCCCGCTCAAGTTGGTCGCGCTTCTCCAGTGCCATACGCCGAAGCACCTCGACCTCGAAGCGTTTCACCATGACATCTTCGTATGCTAGGAAACTTTCGTAATAGGCAGAAACGACATCTTTGACAATACTCGAAAGCTTCTGCCGGAAGACTTGGTGTGCAATTTCCGTATTACGATGAGAGACTGTGATTTTGGCTTCGTTGACTTCCCGTCCATAGTCCCGCAGCAAGGGCTGAAGGAAAGTAAGTCCAGTGAACGTGCGATATTCTGGGTCAAATACACCTACAGTTGGATCGCCCGTCAAGTCGTTCCGGAAGCTGTTTGTTCGAACACCAAAGTCATATTCGGTCCCTGTCCTGAGACGCCCGACAATACCCACGTTACCCTCGAAATTCTCTTCGGAAAATACTCGATTGCGCGTCACTAAATTCCCATTAGCAAAGCGATCCCCTCCCGTACCAAGAAATTCCTGGCTTGTCTGTGGATTGTCGAGATTGTCATACCTGAAACGGCTCTTGAAGGCTGGATCAAACTCGCCGATGGCCTGAAGGGTCCGATCTTCTTCCAACTGAGGAGTGATCGCCTCGATCTTAATTTCAAGACTCGAGCGAAGGACGGTTGCGATCGCCTCATCGAGCTTGAGATACGTTTCCTTACCCACGCCAGATAGTCGTAAGTCGTATTTAGGTATCGTATCGTCTGCCAGCAATGTAGCGGGGTTCGACAGCGCAAGAAACGCGGCTATTGCGGAAGAGAAAACCATCGTCCACGATTTCAGGGAGTGAGTGCGGCGACTTGGGCGGCAGGTATGGGGCATCTGATCCTTAACCATATTCATGACCCTAACATCAATTCTATCGTCTGCCAGCTAATAGCAGCTTGAATAAGTTGGCCTAACTGAACTAACTCTCATTAGACCGTGTCTATCTCGTCATTCTTGAAAAAGCGTTTCTTCAGCCTGCCAATAGCGCCAGCCAGAGCCAGCGGCACGACTGATTCTTGAAATCGTCCTGAATCTCTTTTGCTCTCCCAATCAATCTCTAATTCAGGCGCTTCGCCACGGGAAACAACCAATTGATCATCCTCGGCCGATTCTTCTAATTCTAGCTTGGCTTCCGATTCTTCCTCGGAAAGACTTTCGGTAAGTTCATCGAAAAGATCAGGAAGCAAGCTCTCGAGGCCCAATGGCTGGAAGCCAAAGAAGGAATCGAAGTAATCATCGAATTCGCTACCTTTGAAAAGACTGGATGACATAAAGTCGTTAAGTGCTGGACGAAAACTGGATAAGGAGCCCAACGAAACACCAATATTCTGCGCTGGCTGATCCTGCCCACTCCCGAAGGAATCCCGTCCCTCTTCGACAGCAGGATCACTAGTATCCATCACTTCCGAAACGAAGATCATCTCACTGCCCGGCGATTCTACACTGGTCTTGCTGGATCCTGTATTACCACCTGAAGATAAATCAGTCGGCGGTAAGTCGAAGAGAACGTTACCATTGAAGAAAGTCAGATTAAAATCGTCTCTGCGGTCCCTAGTGATATCATACTCAAGGAGACGGACCTGATCGAGCGAGACCTTGTAGGGTGAAACCAAGATTCCGTTGGATGGGTTATTCGTCTGGACTGAGAGCGTGCCGGTGCCGGATATGGATTTCCATGCTCCAAGAAAGTCGAGCTCATCTGCTTGCATTGAAGCGTCCCCGTTGACATCGGTATTATAAATCTGAAGCCGCCCTGCATCCCGAACTGTCAACTGAACATCTCCGTCTCCAGCCACGAGATCGTCTATAATCATATTTTCTGAACCGTTGTGGAACAGCGCAATATTTCCAAGGCGAGTATTGACAGAATTCAGGGTAATCTCAGCACCAAATTGTTCAAAAAACAGGCTCCCGACTATTGAAGAGAAATTAGTGACCGTCACCGCACCTGTCGCATAATTATTCAGAGCATTGTCTCCATTATCAGACTTGGAGTCGATGCGACGGGCACTGGTCTCGATGGGGTCAGAGAGCGCACCGATTTCGTGATTCGCTGTAACATTGAGATTGGCTGCTCGGAGATCGACATCAGAATCGGTTTGCCATTCGAGAATACGGTCAGCCACGAGTGTGATCGTGGTTGATGAAGCAGGATTGAAGCTGGCGAAGGAATCGTAACCTGAAAGTATCCGATTAACGTTCAGTGTTCCACCGGCAACGATATCAACGTCGTTACTGCTCTGATCCCGTCCTGTGGTAAGCAGGTCAATACTCCCGTCTTCGTCGATCAGCAGTTTAATTGAACCGTTTGAGGTGGAAGCTCTATTGACAGTGAAGCTGGTGGCCTCGTGGAGGTCAATGTCACCAGTATCCGTTACTTCCGCCTCGACTGAATTGAGTTCCGTATCGAGAGTTTGAAATCCACCAATCGAACCAAAAGCGTAAATGACAGCATGATCCCCTTGAAGATCGACCTCTAAATCTTCAGGTTGAAGAGAGTCAACGCGGCCCGTGTCCGAAGTAATAAAGAGGTCCGAAGAGTCACGCTGAGCGAACACCTTATCGATTAAAATATCACCAGCTGTATTGTGGAGACGAATGTCATTATCGTCCTGATCGGTCTTACTCTCCACGTTCAGCGCGGTGATCGAACCCCCGGCATCCAGCGTGATCGATCCGTCATTTGTATCGACATCGGTCAACGTAATCGCGTCATGCTCATTGAGATCGATATCCCCTTGGGAAGCTGAAACAGCTTTAAGCGAATTCAGTTTCGTTTCGAGAGGTCTTATGCCACCAACGGAGCCATGAGCTTCAAGAACTGCATGGTCTGCAATGATATCGAGACCACCGGCTGCCGCCCCCTCAAAGGAGTCGTCAATGTCCTCAGGTGCCATCTCTTCGATACTCCCTAGATCAGCTTTGATATGCACATCATTGTAGAGTCCTCCAACGGTGACAGTGTTGATGGATACGTCACCTGACGTAGCACGTAGATTCACATCGAATGTTTCAGCCTGGTCGATGTCATCTTTCGACTCAATGAAATGAGCATCAATACTCCCGTCGCTTGTCAGGGTGATCGATCCTGCAGAAGAAGTAAGATGGTCGACAATGATGCCATTCTGCTCCGTAATATCGACATTTCCTATCGAGAAATTGTCTGCCACGAGTCGATCGATGTTTGTCAGGAGATCAAGTCGACCATACGAGGCAACTTCAAGAAGACCCGCTGTGATCTTCGCATCAACGACCACCGTATCACCGGGGAGCAGGTTGCCGGACGGGTCAACTTGACCTGACGTCCTTGCTTGACCGTAGGCATTGAGCTCCACCTTATTCGTCCCGTCATTCCCTGCCTGAATTACGCCGAGAATAGCGTTTCCGCCTTTAGTGATGGCATTATTGACCTGATCAAACTCTCCGGAAGTCAGAGTGATTTCACCCTCGGCCGTTTTAATCCGCTCAAAAAGAACACTGTCGCTTTCCGTAATTGTCACGTCTCCGAGTGTTCTCGACTCGACAATCATTTGATCGACGGTGGTATTAATCTCAATTTCATCGCGGGCCACCACGTGTAGATTGCGTCCCCGAAGCTTTGCGGGAAGATCAACCACCCCGTCATTCAAGGCTTCGTCCAACTGAACCGTCACCGAACCGGCTGCATCAAATGTGATATCACGATTCGGACTGCTGACTGATTGATGCACGATATCACCGCCAGAGGTGACTGATATGTCGCCATCCTGAGTGCTGAGCCAACGAAGTCGAATATCGTTCTCCTCATCAATCACGATATCAGCGCGGGAATTGACTTTGTCGGGATCACCTGCGCTGAGCGCCCTCGCAATCAGATCAGCCACATTAGTTCGAAGGTCGATCACACGGGTGTCTGGATCTTCGGCAAAACCACCCGCAATCACGGTGAGATCAGCGGCAGTGACCCTTCCCGACGTAGTGGACTTTGATCGAATCATTCCTCCCGATTCAGAAGCGCTGAGTGGACTGACCGTTCCAGACTCAAATTGTACTGAGCCCGATGCGCCCGCATCAATTTGATCGACTGTGATATTACCTCCAAAAGAATTCTGCGTCCTCAGAGTAATCGTGTTTTGGGAATTACTGGTTGAAGAAACGATTGAGTCGACCAGCAGATGACCTTGAGAATCAACCAGCACATAACCGTCGACAGTCGAAATCGAATCAATCTGTAAGACGGACCCCTCGCCGCTCCGATCATCGATCCTGACATTGCCTGCACCTGTTGAAGCGGCCGTCAGAGTATCGAGTGTCGTGGAAAGATCGATATCGCCATTAGCTGCGACATCCAGCGATTGAGCGTTAAGATTCACACCAGCAAGCAAATCAAGCCCCTCAATCGCTCCGCCTGCTGTGACAGTTACCGCAAAATCCGATCCCGCATCAATTTCTCCTACTACGAGTTCACCTCCGGTAACAATATCGATGTTCCCAGCCTCCGTGATCGCCCTGTTCAGCGTAAGCGAATCAAATTCAACGATGCTAAGGTCTTTTCCAGATGTGGCTCCACCAGCGAATACCTTGGCATTCGTAATTGTCTCAACATTTGTCCTCAGCAAGGTGCTGGACCCGGCGATCGCTTCGAGATTTTTTGTTTCAAGCTGGGACCCACTGTCCATCCTGATCGCGCCGGCTTGCGCCTGAACACTGATGCTACTGTCAGCAGAGACACTTCCACCCAGAAGATCGAGGTCACCGTTATTCAGCCCTGCTTTGAGAATCAACGCTCCACCCGTATTGGCAGCGCTGATCGATGAACCGTTACCCACGAAGATCGAACCGCTGCTATCATCAGCACCATACTTCGATACCCCAGACCCGGCCGTAAGTTGCACTAACCCATTGATAGCCGAGGACTGCAGATCCGCGTCAACTCGTATATCCCGGAAAGCTGTGGCAAGGAGCGTGGGCGCAGAGACCGGTGATATCGAGGCGTTGAAGTGAATTGACCCATCCCCGGCACTTCCACCGTTACTTTCGTAAGCTTCAAGCTCGATCTTTGTATCAGAGGAAATGGCTCCGAGTAGGTCGATTTCGGAAGCCTTGACAATAATACCCTGGCTAAAAGCCTGATTAGCAATTTGAACCCTACCACTACGAATCGTCTCATCCCCGTTTCGCCCGATGATGATCGTTCGCGCACCATCAGAAATCGTATCTAAAATCGCAGAAGTAACATTCAGTGTGTCGGTGGATCCTGCGGAACCCCCAACCTGAATCCCTTGATTGTCAGTCGTGTTACGGAAGTAAACATCACCCTCGGTTGAAATGGATCCCCCTGCTGGCAGAGTCTCAGTGACAAGGTCCTCGACAAGCCGGTAAACCTGATAAGTTACGGTGTAGGTTCTAGGCTCCAGAACCGTGTAAGTTGTATACCAATCCCATCCGAAGAGCCATCCATGGAAAGGCCAATAATAGCGTTTGGTTACCTCCACCAAATAAGTGACCGTGTAGCTGACATCGAAAGGACGAAGAACGTTTCGCAACACCTCATACTGGCGTCCGCCACTTTGCTCTATCTTGTCCGCATTGAAGATAATATCTCGTCCCGAGCCAGCGGTAGCATTGCCGTAATAAAGAGTTTTTCCTGCAGCAAGGGTCAGCTCAATTCGACCACTCACCGTGCTTAGGCCGTTGACACCATCAACCAGCGTGAAATGGAGGTCTTCTTCCGAAATGACATTAATGCCCTCAGCATCAGTTGAGACTGCTTTCGTCGTGCTCGCGGCAAAGTAGCGGGCATTAATGTTTACCGGGTTGGAAGCATAACCAACGGTATCCCTCGCTTCGATGACCACCTCGCCGTTGCGAGCCATGATGGTCCCGGCAATGCTCGCTGCGTCGGATCCGTCAATCACTCCTCCGGTAGGAACTTCGATGCGAACCAATCCCGTTCCATTACCGTCCGGGGCAACAGCTCCCGGATCCACCCCCGGGGATGTGAAAACACTGCCTGAGGAACTGTAAATGCCCGGCAACCATGAATCCGTCGCAGGCCGATTAGATCCAAGAAAAAGATTAGCACTCGCGAGGGGGTCGAGGTTTTGAATCGTGATGGTGACATCGCTGTCATTGCGAAGGTTTAACGCTCTGGTAACACTGAAACTCCGCTTGAGATTCAGAGTCAAACCCTCAGCTTCCACGTTTGACCGCATCTCAACCGTTCCTGCGGTAACGCTTGCGCCGACTCCAAGGTCGATCCACTGCTTGGAAGAATCTCCCCAAACTACTGTCGCATCGCCAGCATCAAGATCAACCCGGCTAATGCCGGACATAGCGACTTGCTCGCGACCATTATTAATCTCTGTGACGTTGTAATTGATACGCTCAGGAAAGCTTTGCTTGATCAAAGTATGACCTCTGCCTCCCGCGTCGGTAATATTGATGTAACCTATATTGCGGGGATCCATCCGTTCGAGAAGTGTCGGAGCCGATGGATCGACATCGCTAAAGAAACGCTTGAACTGGTTTCCAAGGGTGATCGAGTAAAAATTATCTCCAAGCCCACCCTGAAGATCGAGGGTCGTATCGGGAGCAAAATAGAAGGTGTTAAATCGATCGTCACCGGAGCCGGCAATCCAATTATCAATACTGTTTTCACCCGCAGAATCCGGAGCGAAAAAGATGGTGTTATTGCCTTGTTTGGCACTTTGAACTAAACGACCCAGATTGAAGGTGACGTCTTCGGTCGCATTACTGAAATCAACCGTATTTCCAGAGCCGACCGCAAAGAGGCGGTCGCGGCCAAATTGATCGGAGAACTCGTAAGTATCACCACCGCCACCACCTGCCAAAACATCAGAGCGTTCCCCTGATCGAATCGTGTCTGCCGCGGTCCCTCCATAGATGGTGGTATTACCCTGTCCGCCAATCAGCGTGTTTCGAGCATTAGCCGCGCCGGTAAGTGTCGAGGTACCGCTACCACCTCGAAGAATACTCCCGGCAGCAGCGCTGGCTTTCAAAATCGAGTTGCCGGATCCTCCCGTAAAATCTACCACCGCATAGAGCAGGTCCGAGGCATCAATCACCGACTGTCCTCCTCCTGCATATCCAATCACCTCGGTGACATTATCGAAAACCTGGCTGTGTTCTTGGCCTTGCAGAACGGCTTTGACTTTGATTTTCTCCCCGGTGGTTGAGCCCAATCCCTCGCTTTCGAGGGTAAATACTTCGTTTCGTGCCGTGGTATCGCCAAAAACCCTCAGATTGGCGAACTGATCGCCCATGTGAAGGGTAAGTTTATTTCCCGATACGGCACCCAACTGGATGCCCGGTTTCTCGGCGTAGAAAGTGACTTTAAACAACTCTAATGAAAACGTTTTGGCGAGGATACGCTTTACAATAGGCCCAACGAAGGGAATCGGAATCGTGAGATCAACATAGAAGGTCAGCCCTATCGTGCCGGTCAGCGTTATGTCGAAGAGGTTATCTGTGCCGCCGGGAAGTGACTTTAGAAAATCAACCTGCGAGCCACGCAGCTTGCCGTATCCAATTGCATTCGGGTTTGAAACGGTGATATCCCCTCCTAGGAATGCGGATTCAGTGGTGGTGCCCGATGGGACAGTGACGTCATTCCAGTTAAAATCGAGATCCAGCTTAAAGAAAGCCTCGACCCCAGCCTCGATCAGTCCGAAATTCAGCGCGACGCCGACATTAAACCCAACAGTGACACCAAATGCAGGGCTTGGCTTACCCTTGAGATCTAACGTACTCCAGTAGAACCCTTGAGTATCCCAACCGAATTTCAAGTGGGTTCGGATACTGAAGTTAGCCCCGACAGTCAGCTGCAGTGGCGGAAAAGCAGGAAGAGGAAAGCTGCGGTCATAGGCAATTCCCAGCTCAATATTGGGAAGTTCGAGGTAGCTCAGATTCGCCGGCTGTCCGAGAAGAATTTTTTGAATATTCTCAACCTTGAGGTAGTCGAGACGGAACCCGCCGCCAGAGATACCGACGATGGGACTTGATCGGCCGCCGCGATCGTCGTTGCCTACCAAGCCTCGATTTGCCGATTCCTTGACTTTATTAACAAATTTCGTTTTGAGCCCACTTCCCTCTGACTTAGCGAAGCCCTTATCCCGGAATTTCTCGAACTTCTTGCTGAACTTATTGGGAGTATTGACTTTATCCTGGAAGGCTTGTCGCAGGCTCTGCGATGCTTTCCGGTCCGAGGTTGGCTCTTGGAGGGATTTGAATTTTCTTTCCGCCCGATCGAGCTTTTTCTGGTAGGCATTGGCATCACGCTTATCAATGTATTTCTCGATTCGGTCTCGCTGTTGATCGAGAGGACTTACTTTACCTAAGTTAGTTGAGAAACCTACTGACCGAGCCACCCCACCGACAACTCGAAGCGTACCAAGCGCCTTGATATTGAGTGGGCCATTTTTGACCAAAGAAACACGCGGCTTAGCCCAGCTAGGTTTCCCAGCCGCCAACCCAAGCCCCTCTCCCATCTGTTTGATGATGCCATCGATGTAGGTCAAGGAACGGGCAAAAATCAGGAATTTACTTCCAAGAAGCTCGCCGATGATAAAAGGATCTGCCATCCACTCGGTTCCGGGGACTGGCTTTAACAAAAAGTCAAAAACCGGGCGTATCGGAGCAAAGCCCTCCGAGAACTTGAGAAGCATTTCGAATATCGTCCCCCGCAGGAATTCCTCTGCGTCGACCGTAACGTTGGTGTAGTCATACACCGCACCGTCGATCAGGCTTCGGATATGACGGTAGTCAGGCTGATCAGCCAGTGTTTTCTGAGCGTCGGTCGCATTACCGTTCTCGACGGCCTCTTTTGCGGCATCATAAACGGCCTCCGTGACATAAGAAAGTCGATCAGACCCCTCACCATAACGAGCCTGAAAATAGAATTCGGTTTGAATGTCAGGAATACCTCCGTCACCGCCAAAAGCTCCACCGGGCTTCCCTCCCTCAACAAGGAGATTGATATCGGAATCACCGTTCGTTTCAAAACTAATCACTCCATAGTCGAGATTGCTTAGCGTGACGCCAGGGATGGTTACAGTCGGATCAATACCAAGGGTGTTCCGAGCCTGTATGTCCGGTATCGTGGTCCGATTGAGATCATTTCCTCCAGAGCCCGTATTCAGATAAAATTCATAGGTGCTGTAGACTCCTGATGCTCCCTGGCTACCCACAGCGCTATCAGTTGGAACCACACCGCCGGGAACGGTCAAGGCATCGGCAACCTGAACATCGAGCAAGTGTAATTTACTGGTGCGCTTACCTTGAGAAAATTCTTGAACGCCCGACTTGTTGATATCCCCATCAAGAACCGCCTGGACTCCGATCGACATCAAAGACTCTGACTCTCCCACACCGTCGTCCACCGGATTATAAAGATAAAACCCGTCATTGAGATCCACGCCAAATCCAAAGTGCAGCGTAAACGAGGTTCTCAGATTGACTCCGCCAGTGGTATCAACAGGATTCAATTCACTATCAAGGCTTTGCGTCGCTGTATCGATTTCGAACCCGATTTCATCGGGCATAATTATCTGCTCGATGTGAACTTCGGTGTCGTCACCGTCCATCGTCTTGACGAGGTCCAGCGAAAATTGAAGGCTGACAGCACTCCCGGGAGTCACTTCAAACTCCTCGTTTGCAGGGGTTAGGTCGTAGTTATTGGAATCGTTGGGGTTCCAGACTGTGGCGGTTTCAGAAGCGTCGAGCGTTTCAATACCTATCTGATCCCTTGCGGTTAGGTAGCCGGCTCCCCCGGGACCTAGCGCTTCAAACAGCGCATCAATGGTCGCGTTAATGGGCTTCAACTTGTTATTGCGCAACTTGTCTCGAAGACTGTTGGTAAAATCGCTACGCCAACTTTCAAGAAAGATGGTATAGGTCGGAAGATTTAGCCCCAAGAGCGGCAGTTCGTTGCCGAGCGCTTGATCAATCGCGAACTGGAGATTGAACAGAGCCAGATCGAGAGACTCCGCCATGATGAAAGGGTCTCGCAAGACCTGAAGCACATCGACGGGAGGGATATTCAAGTAGAACGGGTTGAGTTCATCCTGAGGCTGCTGCGGATTGGAGAAAAAGACAACCGG
Source organism: Verrucomicrobiales bacterium (assembly GCA_965657775.1). Lineage (GTDB taxonomy): Bacteria > Verrucomicrobiota > Verrucomicrobiia > Verrucomicrobiales > DEV007 > Arctic95D-9. The sequence continues at coordinate 733,232 of CBFHPY010000001.1, read as the reverse complement.
AGCCGGTACGCCAGGCTCATTGGAAGGAACCGTAAGGTCAAAGAACCGGTCAAGCCCAGATCTCTCCCCCTCACTCACAACGCGAATATTCACCGGATCAAAATCCGGTTGAGTCGCCATGAAGGCCGGATCATTGGCCTCTTCAGGACTCAGCTGAGAGGTGTCCTTGCTGATGATTCTTTCCACTCCATCCTCGCCGGTGACAACAATAACCATCGGGAGGTAAGCTTGCGCCTGACCCTCTGGCGATACCGTAGCGACGGCATCGGGTGCGAGGGTCGAGGTGTTAAACTCAGCATAGACACGATTCAGGGAATCGTTAAAGCGGATGACTTGACCGGCTGAGATCGAGCCCAAATTAGGATTGTCCTGAACAAAAGCAGTTCGCCCGTTGTCACGGCCCAACTGAGCAGCGACCCGAAGTTCGATCATTTCAGACGCCTCGTCGGCAAACTCGACGCGCTCCAGCACCCAGGGACTGCCTTCGCTTCCCGCTGCCCCAAGGTCAACGATGCGGTAAACGCCATTCTGGTAGCGAGTATCAGCTTCGGTATCTGATGACACTTGGTCTTTGACCAGCACAAGATCTCCTACCTCGAATGACGTGACCCCATCAATACCAGCAACGACACGGCCACTGGCAAGAGTGGTCGTAATGCCGTTGAGAGAACCAGATTCAACCGCAGTCAATCGAGCCCCGAAGGCGGGGTTACCGGGGTCAGTGCTTCCGTTGCTGTAGACCGCATTCAGCTGACTGGTCGATGCAGCCACGACCGCAAAAGGCAAATTGAAGTCCTGATTTAGATTAATTGAGAGTGCTGCCGGATCGATCAGCTTCGCAAAGCTCTTGGTGTCGGTTCCCACGTTTGCGATCTGGCCGGTTTGAACGAAGTCGCGTCCAGCGTAGTGCTCACCATTCGTCACCTTAACATGGAGGTCATTAAGCTTAGTTGGCGTATTGGCCGTATCATCGCGAACAAGAGACCAGAGGCTGGAGTCACTGCCGGCAGCAGTGACACGGTAAACACCATTTTGTGCTTTGTCTGATTCGGTAACAGTCCAACTGCTGTCAGACTCAACATAGGAGTCGTCTTCCTGATTGTTGACTAAAATCAGATTCCCAACAGCGACATCGATACCGTCGATGACAAGCGGCCCGTTGGCCGAGGCTGTGAGCGTTCCCGCAGTTGCGTTGTAAACGCCACCGAGATCAACTGTTGTCGCAGCAGTAACAGAAACTCCCGACGGTGGCGAATAGCCGGGTATCAGCGCCAACTCGTTGTATCGCTTCTCGGTGTTGAATTGATCGTTAACGCTGGCTTCACCCGTCGCATTAATTGCTACCTGCCCATCGGTGAGGCGGAATCGGGCATTACCGACGGGGAGATCACCATTCAAGCCGCCACCAGCGAGGTTAAAATGGCTGTCAATGGTTGTGGTCTCGTGCAGAATGGCACGAGGTGTCTGTTGAACTCCCTGATCAACGACTTGAATTCCAAGATCGAGGTCGAGATCCGACAGGACACTCAGATCCACGTTCAATGGGTTTGAGAGTGTACTCGCCAGCGCATCAAGGCCGGCGAGGTAAGTCTTCACAATAGCCGGATCACTTGATCGATTCCGAAGCTGCGCCAGATCGATGAAGAGAGGAAGAGACACGGCGAAGGTTTTCACGAATGGCAGACTGATCTCCACGCTGGCACCCGTCATTTCAGAAGCCGTGTCATAATCCGCGGCCAGGCGAACCTCAACCTCGCTTAAACTGACCTGGAGAGAATTCGCGAGAGTCTGTTGAAGATCCTGCAACGTTGCCGGTGGCGCATCAGCCATCTGGGCAACCATCGTCTCAAATTCATATCCAAAGTCGAACTGGCCTACGAGGCTTTCACGGATGAAGAGAAGGCTGGTTTCATAGGGATTCACAGCCGCACCCGAAACATCCGGGTCGATCCTCATTTGGTCAGAGATGAATTCCGCGGATCGAAGAAGTCCCTGGAAAACATCGTCAAAAAGAAGATTAGAAAGATTTTCCATCCCCCTCGTGTTCTGATAGGTCACCTCAGAATTCGGAAGAACAGAAAAATCTGTGATCGAACTTGATGAGCTCTCACTGGTCAGAGCGTGAGAAATGGTAATCGTGGCTCCATTGCCAAACTGAAGCCCTTCCACCGAGGCACCCGTAAAACTCAAATCATCGAGCACCAAGGTGGCGAATGTCGTTCCATCGACGGTCGTCACCGCAACCGTGTCCATTGAGTCAGACGAAACGAGATCGTTGAGATCATAGAGCGAGAAACGGGTTTTGATGCCGTCGCGCAACAGCGTCGTCGATGCTGCTGTGAGATTGAGAGTTCCATCTTCAGCCGCGAATTCAGCAAATCCAAAGGTCGCTGTTGCGGTAACGGGCTGGTCAGTCACAGAGGCACTCCCTGTCAGGCTGACATTATCGAGATAAGCCTGCCCACCGCGCCAACCTGCGCGCTGTTCTTCCGCTGCGAACCCTAATTGAGTCGTCGCCGCATTGTCGACGATGCCACCGTCGGCCCTGACCCGCATCGTCATGACCTCTGGATTACCCGTGCCGACTAAATCAAGGGATTGGATCGCGAAACCGTCACCGCGTTGATTCATCGCCGCTTTGACAAAGCTGGAGAGCGCGCGGGGGGTGTTGTTAACCTCCACCGTCGAACCCGCGAGCGCCGTGTTGACATCAGCAATTAAATCTCCCAGCGTCGCTCCAAGATCTCCGGGTGGAATTGCAACCGAAGCGTAATCACTCCCATTGATTGAAACGAGCAGCGTCGCTTCACTGAGAAGACGAAAAGGATCATCACCGGACAACGATCCGGAAAGCGCTGTCACCGGCACGTTACGCCCCGCAGAATCGGTATTCTTTTCAGGGAGACTCAATTGGAGAGAAGCTCCGTTGGGGGATGGTTGTCGGTAGTTAGGGAAGACCTCAATTGACCAGGCTTCGCTGGAGTAGGTCCCATCGACCGGATAAATCGCCTCGTTGAGGCGGAATCCCAGAAGCCCATTCTCCCCTGCAAATGCCTCGACTTTAGTCCCATCGTAGACCGTACTCAGCGGACCACTTTGCTCGATCGCAAAATTGATGTCGTCAACCAAATCAGACAGATTGGTATTGTCAGAGGTTTCACTCGCTTCCAGATAAATTAATCCTCGATTCCCGTCGAAAAGGGAGACCTCGAAAATGGCATCTCTCGTCAGCGTGTAAGACGTCGGAATCGACGAAGCGATCAACTGCGAACCAATGCTGGTGAAATCTGTTTTGCCAGCCACGAAGCCAAGTCTGTCTACCGCTGCATTTACTGTCTCGACCGCGCTGGCAACTTCGGGACGAATCAGCACCTGAAGGATGCGCGAATCCGTTTCCGATGTCACCGTAGTAAACCGCAGCAGAGGAGTTGAAGTACCTTCTTCAAGGCCCAACGAGATGGCTACCTTATCGGAAATAGCGGCATTGGCTCCGAGAGCGCCGTTGAGTTGATCGACGAAATCCTGTATCTCAAGATTAGTTGCGGCGGTCTCCGCCGTCACGATCAGGTCATGCTCATTTCCATCATCGAGAAGAATGGTAAATACCGCATCATTGTCCAGCTTACCGTCCCAATCGTAGACCATAACCGGTATCTCTACCGAAAGCTCTTCCACCGATCGTGAAAGCGGCCTGAGGCTGAACTGAAAGTCAAAATCAGATTCCGAAAGGCGCGTCACCTCTACACGACTGTCAGTTTTAAGATTAGAGACATGGTCGTAATCCGTTCCTAAGTCGACGGCCACACGCTCATCCTCATCGGTCGTCGATGGGTCATCATTCAGTGCCGGCGGAGCGTAATCAAAACTCACCGGGAAAGTAAATGTCAGCGTGTTTGTATCCCAAGACGGGCCAGCAGAACCTGAAAGATCAACCGGCGAATTCGCTATCCGCGCGGCAAATTCCTGAACCGAATCGAAGTTGGGCGTTATCCTGATATCTCCGCCAGCGAAGGCATTGGCGGTTCCCTGAGTAAAGCCAACAAGATCACGAATAAATCCACTCGCATTGAGGCTGAATGAACTGATCTCTCCGTCAGCCTGCCCAGGATTTCTGGCAAAAAATTGAACCGAAGCCCTGTTATTGGAATCGTCGAGGCTGCCCCTCACATCAATTCCGGTCCCCGCTTCATCATCTAGCAATCGCTTTTTTGAAAGAGAGGCCCCAGCCACGAGGTAGGCGTTGTGCTCCATCGAAAACCGAAGATCATCGACAAAATCGTTGATCGTCGTATTGGCCGCGCTACCCAGAATATCAGTCGTGAGATTCCCCGGAAGAAACACGCGATACGTTTCCGTGGCATCTCCGTCAACAGTCAGATCAAAATGCTGAGAAACCTGAACGGTCGTTGAGAGTTTCAACTCGGTAGCCGCATTTCCTCCAAATTGCAGCGAATGAACATTGGAACCGCCATGAAATCGCAAACCATTCCGACCGTCTTCCGAGATGAACGTCTCAACGAAAACTCCTGTATTATCGGTCGAACCGAGCAACCCCGCGTCTCCGAACAATTCACGTAAGCGAGTAGCAAATACATCGAAGTCAGAGTAGGCGAATGCCGGGATGGTGACCGAGATTGGAGCATCACCGTTAATGGATACCTCCAGGACCTTCGGGGGTCCCTGAAAATCAGCTAAATCTACCGCCGCGGTCGGTTCAAAAATGATCCCGCTTGTCTGGAGTTGAGAATCCTCGAGCAAGCTACCACTGAAAGCATGAGAAGAATCATTCGCCAGAACCAGCTGTTGCAAGGCATCAAAGCCAAGATCAAGCGTCCCTGCTGACGCATCGGAAAAACCGGCAAGAACAAATTGAGTGTCCCTGTCGGATGAAAAGATTTCCAGTCGCGGTGAATTAGTCTGCGTCACACGAGCCTCCACCCCCGAAGGAAGGAGAGAACTAAGTGCAGAAGCAAGAGCCTCAAGAGAGGTTCTCCCGGTGTATTCCGGAAGTCTTATGGTAGCCCAAGATGCCCCGTTAACCGAAATAAGAAACTCACTACTCCCCGAATAGTCGAGGGGATCCCGAACAAGGGAACCAGATGAGCTCGTCCACGTCGAAGGGGCATTTCTGGCTGTGAGGACTTGCTCCACGTTCTGAAGCTGGGCAAGAAAGACGTTCTGGAAGGCCTGACCAAAGGCATAGGCATCACCGGTATTAATATCGAGAAACGGGACATCTTCCCCGTAGATCCCCGAAGCCTGCAGAGCGGAAGCCCAACCGGAAACACCCCCGGCCATGTTAAGAATATCCTGCGACGTCAATCGCGAAAATGACGCGAGGGTTTCATCCGAAGTCGACATCGGAGCATTCCCATCAAACAGGTCGTTATCCGAAAAAGTCAACGCCCCCGTGACTCCGATGATCCCCCCGATGTGAGTGTCAGAATTCGGGTCATTGTTAACCGCCACCTGGATTTGGAATTCAGCCGAATTCTGATTATCAGTGGTCGGCGTGCTGAAATCGTGGACCGAGTCCCAATTACCGCCCGATTGGAGATTCTTCATCTCACCAAGATCAAGGCGACTGTCCTGATTAATATCGCTGAACGAAAATTCTCCCGAGACATCCAGACGGAAATCGGAACCAGAAAGTGCAAACGCTCCGGCTCCATTGCTATCTTCCTGCATTCCAAGCAGGCCAATCTGCACGCCGAATGTTGAAAGAGGATCAGTGGTCGATGTGTGAAGCACATTCGCGCCCACTGAAAGCCCTTCGTCACCGAACAAATCTATCCAAAACTTGTCGTCTCCTAAATTGTTGAGCTTGTCGGCAACCGGATCCGTGCTTTGCAGCGCAGAAAGATCCGCCCTGATGCGAAAACTGAGATCCCTACTTGAGTCAACATTGACTTCAGTCCCCTCTTCGATCCGGACATTCAGTTCCTCCTCAACATTACCAAGACGAATTTCAGTCGCTTCAAGGGGGGGGGCATGGTTGATATTGACGAGAAGATCGAGGCCGAAATCCGAAGACTCATCAATTACGGTCCCTGAAAGCCCGAAGCTATTGATCGCTGTCTGAATGCCGAGTCCAAGTTTTCCAGAATCCGGGTTTTCCCCGTCGAGGATATCGGCAATCCCCTGATTACCAGCTGCAAATTTAAAGAAATTGCCGATATCATTCCCGATGACGTCGTCCAATGTTTTATCCACCAGAGGAACCAGTGTATCAGCATACTTATTGTTGTAGGTGGTATTGAGCGAATCACCGAGATTTCCTAACTCGTCAAAAGTACTTTTTAGCTGTGAACTCAGTTTCTCCTGGATACTGTCTACTCCTTCTGGCGGGGTGGAGGGCTCGTAGAGATTTGCAGAGAGCAACAGGCGCTGTTCCATCTGCTCCACATCAAAAATTGGACTGGAGTTACGGTTCTCTTCAAACCGCGATTTTGATCGATTCTCTGACCGTTTACGATTCTCTGACCGTTTACGATTCTCTGACCGTTTACGATTCTCTGACCGTTTACGATTCATGGGTTAGAGAACTGAGTAAGCCCGGTGAGACGTCACACATTCGATCGTGCGTAATGGTGTAATTTTGCTCATTAAGTTTCATCCGGAACTGAAATTATCCTAGGGGTGTTGGCCTTAAAAACAATCGTTTTGTCGATCAAAAACAGGAAAAAACTCCCCTCAGACCAGAAAGAGAATCCTTCGTTCCATTCAAGTCGGACAACCCCTCTCCTCGTCGAAAACGATCACTCCGTGATTGTTACTGAGTTATCCAGTCTGCTCGGTCAAAGAAACTGCTACTCCCAGAGAACCAAAACACCCGAAACTAACCCTTTCCTACCCCGAAGACCGCCGCGTGAATGAAAGATGATCCTCCAGCCATGTGTCCATTCGAAGGACAGCCTCACGCTGTTTTTCACCGAGCTTTTCGGCTGTTTGCTGCGATCTCCGACTACCTGAAATAGCTATTGAGTAGGAGCCTGGCGCCCCGAGTTCAAGAAGCGACTTCAACCGCTTGCGTCTGGCGGGTCGCATAAATCGAACAAGCAGTTCGTCCTCCACAGACATAAAGTAGCGAGCAGAGCCTGGCTCACCTTGCCGACCAGCACGCCCAATTAGTTGGCGATCAATCCGGGGCGATAAATTGTATTCCACAGCAATGACGTGAAGCCCACCAAGCGAGAGAACCTCTTCGCTTAGGCGAATGTCCGTTCCTCGCCCGGCCATGTTCGTCGCAATCGTGATCTGCCCCTTCTCCCCGGCTTTTTCGACTATTGCTGCTTCCTCCTCATGGCGCACCGCATTGAGAACCGAATGGGAAAGTCCTTTTTGTGTGAGTTTTTCAGAAAGCTCTTCGCTGACGGAAACCGTCCGACTGCCAACCAGCACCGGTCTGCCCTCTCGGTTAAAACGCTCGATTTCCTCGATCACCGCCTCATACTTTTTCTCCTTTATGGCAAATACTTTCGGCGGTTCCTCAACCCTGGCGAGCGGACGGTGGGTGGGAATGGAGACAACCGAGAGACGATAAACCCTCCAAAGTTCCGATGATGATTCGCGGGCTGTGCCTGAAACACCGGCAATCGAATGAAACATTCGAAAGAATCTTTGGAAGCTCATGCTCGCCTGCGTTTCCGTTGGATCAGTGATGGCTATTTCTTCCTTAGCTTCGATTGCTTGGTGCAGGCCCTGCTTCCAAGTTCTTCCGGGCATAATCCGCCCGGTCAGCTCATCAACGATTTCAATCTTGTTCTCAGCGGTGATCACATAATGCGTGTCGCGCTGGAAAAAGTGACGAGCTACAAGTGCCTGTCGAACCAGTTCATTACGACGATCCTGTGACCTCCAAATGGCCGGGAGCCGATGTGAGTGGCGGGCGATTGCTGACTTACCGCGATTTTTGAGTTTGATTTCTCCATAGGCAAAATCGACATCGTAATCGTCACCGGACTTCAGCATCAGGGCGAGATCACGGGCAATCGTGCAGCAAAGTTCAAGTGAGTTGCCGGGCATCTTCCGGCTGATGATGAGGGGGGTCACTGCTTCATCAATCAGGATATTATCGGCCTCATCAATGATGACGGTATGGATCCCCCTCTGGAGCAGTCCTCCTTGAGATGTCGAATTGCCTGAATGAGAGAGATGCCTAATGAGGCGGCACTGCGGTGTTTGATCGAAACCAAGCTTCAGACGGTCACGCAGGAAATCAGCAAGGATCTCCTGACTGGTCGTGTAGACGACCTCTTTACAATACTGAGCTGTCCGTTCACCTGGCGTCATTTCTGCCACGACATGACCAACTTGAACGCCACAAAATTCATAAAAGGCTGCGAGAGTTTCAGAATCTCTTTTCGCAAGGTAATCATTCGCCGTCACGATGTGGCAGGGTCGCCCAATCCACCCTGCTAGGGTTGCGGCCAACCCAATGGTAAGTGTCTTCCCCTCTCCTGTCGCCATTTCAGCAAAGAGCCCTCGCTGAACCGCCATGGCTCCGATGATTTGTTCCCGATAAGGAGTGAGGCCTAACACATCGTGCGCCACCCTTGAGAGACAGGCAAAAGCCTCTCGCACAGATCGTTTCGATTGATCCCCTCGCTTGAACCTTCGACTGGAATCCCTCAGCCTGGACTCAAACTCCTTCTGAGGAAGGCGTTCGATTTCTTTTTCAAGAATGCGGAGAGACGCATCGGCTTCCCTCGATAGAACCCGGAGGAGTCGCTTACGACGCTTAACCACTCCATGAAGCCAATCTACCCTTTTATCAATCCCGCGAGCGACCTTACGGGGCGGTTTCGGCTCTGCATTGTAAAACTGCTTCGTGGGAGTGATCATGAATCTTTCCCTTTCTGAAACGTCTGCCGAAGAATCCGGCTCCACTGAAAGCGCAACGGCTCAGGAGGCAGTCGAAATTTAATCTGACCTGTGATTCTCGCTGAGTCAGGCAATCTCCCTGACGGAAAATCGAGTTGAGAACGGACGAGATAAAAATCCTCAGCTGCAATCATTCCGGAATTATCTCCCTTCTTGATCTGGATGGCACCGCCAGCCAACCATCCCAAAGCGGCGGTAGGCAACCTCGCCTGACCAGCGGGTGTAACTTCCTGAGTCTTCACTGGGATGACCTGCCCAACCTCTTGATAGAGCCGCACTTCTGATCCAGATATTTGATTATCAAAGAGATTCCCGGACTGCTTCTGAGGTACAACAGAGACGAACTCGAAACGATTCGGGTCAAAAATGCGACCAATTTCAGTGCCACGTGGAGCCCATGTGCCAACCATTTCCCGACTCTGTGGTGAAGTCCAGATACCGTCTCTGGGGGCCACGATGAGAAGATCTTCGCGCTGACGCTGCAACTCCTGCAGCAGCATCCGCCGCGCTTTTGCCAACCCCATTAAAGAACCAGTCACCGTTACATACTGATTGCGCCTCGCCTCCTCGATTTGCGTGTCGAGCTGATCGATTTGCTGAATAGAGCTCTCGATGTCAAACTCGAGCTCTGGATTAGAAAGCCGAACAAGAGGTTGCCCCGCTTTCACTACCTGAGGGGAATCGACCAGCAACTCAGCAATTGCACCGGAACTGGCGGCGTAGACCACTGTCTCCTCTGCCGGATTGAGAACGCCTGCTGCGCGAAAACTTTTCGGAAAAGGGATGAATCCGATAATGCAGACAACACAGATGAGCAGAATAGCCGTTACCGAGAAGGCTCGCCTACGATGCCTTTCCAGCCGCTCGCAGGTGACAAGGTAATGAATCAGCTTCCCAATAGGGAACAGAAAATAAAGGAACACACAGAAACCTGCGATCGCGACACCAAGGCCTAGAAATCCCTGCGCTACGTAATAGGTGATAAATACCAGCAAGAGGATTCTATAGATAAACGCTGCAATCCCGTAAATCGTCAGCCAGGACGCTTCCCCCTGCGCGTGAGCCGGGCTCACGATTTTTTTCCCTCCGAAGAGAAAGCGTTCACCGAGATACTTCAACTGCCGGGTGGCCCGTTGATACAGGTTGGGCAAATCAAACAGGTCACTGAAAATATAATATCCATCAAAGCGCAATAAGGGATTGGCGTTGAAGAGTACCGTCGAAATCGAAGCGATGAACATCACATTGTAAGCGAGGCGATTCACGAGCGGATCAGACGTCGTCAGCCAGATATACAGGGCGATCGACGCGATCAAGAATTCCGAACTCATCCCTGCGGCATCAACCGCGATACGCTGCCAACGGCGACGGAAACCCCAGCTTGAAGTGGCATCAACGTAAGGCAAGGGGGTTAGCAGCATCAGCATGACACCAGCCTTCCTCACCTCTCCGCCAAAGTGTTTGCACACAATTCCGTGTCCAAATTCGTGGAAGACTTTGATGAGAACCGTAGAAGCGTAGAGATAAAAAAGGTTACTTGGAGCGAGCACTCCTGAACTTTGGTCAGCGAGATCATCGAGATGCCCAATCGCAGTCCAGATTGCGGAACCCACGACTCCCAGCCAGACAAGAAAGCCAATCGGACTCAGGAATGGCTTGAAAAAAGGCCTCAAAACAGTGAGCAGCTTGTCAGGGTCAAATAACGGAATATTGAGGAATAAAAAATTAGCCGCCTGCCCTCGTAGTTTTCGGGTCTTCGTCTTGCGCTGTCTTTCAAACAGCTGGCGGCTGTCGGGTGCCAGATCAGACTGAAGTAAATTCGCCCGGTAGAGTTGGGAAAGAACCTGAATCACTTCCTCCTGCCCAGGCGCTTCATCCGGAAAGAGAGCGAGACATTCCTGCCAGACATCGCCAACCGTTCTGTCACCTTTTAGTCGCCCGACAAAAGCATAAGCTTCGGGCGTTATCCTGAAGTATTCGTTGTTGAGTGGATCACGGAGGAGATACCAGGCCTGCCCGCGAAAGACCTGACGGTTAATGCTGACAGCGGGATTTAATCGCACACATTCGCTGGACACCCGGTGCCACGAATCGCTGAACATCTGTTGCCTCTCAGCCATAGTGTTAGAACCAGAAACGCATTCTGAGATAATCCACCGCCTGTCTTGTCAAAATCCAGATCAAGGGGCGTTCTCCACAGTCAATTTTCACAATCCCCGACATCCCCGGCCTCCACCACTCCGCTGGATCGCCAAGGAAGCGAGCATTGACGATCAACATATTCCCATCCTCCTCGGGCACTGCGAGCGGTTCGACGAATTCGACCGTTACAGGGTATCGCTGATCCGGTTGACTCTCGAAAGCGGCTTCCCCTCTGGAACCCGAAACGACGCGGGTAGCTTCACTCTCCGGCAACCGTAGCTCCGCGAACATACCTTCAAGCCGGCTCAATTTCATTAAAGCCTCGCCCCGAGCAACCGGTGACCCGATACGCTCTTTCAGATCCCCTTCAAGGACTACCCCGTCAACTGGTGCATTGATTGTCGCCATCTCGAGATTGAATTGAACTTTCTTGAGCGCAGCCCTTGTTTCCTCGGCTTTTGCGATGGCTATATGCATCTCAGCCGGAGTCGCCTCGGCACGTGCCAACTGAGCTTCCGAAACAAATCGTTCGACCGTGGCTGCTAACTCTGCCTTGTTGAGCTCCAACTCAGACGTGTCCATTAAGACAAGCGGCTGACCGCTGATAACTTGATCTCCTGCTTCTACCTCTACCGATTGGATATACCCATCGAAGGGGGAAGGAAGATGAAACACCTGCTCAGGTTGGAGGACGAACGACGTCTTGACCTTAAAATCCCAAGGATAAAGGAAAAGAAAAGCGATTGCCGCCGCGACTACGAGCAGTCCGAGCTTGGTCCAGGTATGCTCATGGCCGAACAGGTTGCCAGCCCAGCGACGAACCGAGCTTGCTAGTCGCGCCCCGAGCCAACGATCTGTTTCGTGGAGATCAGACAGGCGTCGATAACACAAGTCAGCGGTGAGTCGAAGTTCCTGAAGGTCTTCCGTCGTAAACGATTCACTTCGCTCCAGAGTAATCGCTGCCAGCGGCTTGCTTTCTTTGCGAAGGGGTATGGAAGCAAGCTGCGTAATACCAACATGGCGGGCATACCGTTCATGCTCTCTCTCAATGGCAGCATTGGCCACGCTTCCTGGCCAGACAATCTCATCATCCTGATCAAGGCACTCCTCCATGGCAGATTCAAGGAGTCTAGAAATTTCCATCTTACGATTGATTTTCTCCGCATGATTGGTCGCTTTTAGCCGAACGTAGTGTCCTCGAACCCATCCAAGCGAAACACGATCCGAAGAAAAACGAACCGCCAACTCATTACACAGCACCATTGCCGCGGCCAAAAATCGCTTTTCCTCGTTTAAGAGAAGTCCAAGATTCAGCGCCGTTGAGAGGGGAGAACCCGCCGGAGAGGATTCTCGGACATTCTCTGGTGGGGTGAAAGCTGAGGCACCATATACCAGAGGCGAATCGATCATGAGCTGCTCGATTCTCTGACCCGGGCGAAAAAAATCCTCATCGCCGTAGCGAATGAAGGTCGCCATACAGCGGGACTTATTCTCCTCGAGGCGGAGCGGCAACGCTGCTGCCCGAATTCCCTCGCTGATTGATTCTACGTGAAGGCACGCCTCTTCCCCTTCTATTCTTGTCGCCAATTTCACAAGGTCATCTCGATGATTGGCGAGACGGTGCCGCGTTTCTTCTGCATCCGGCCAGACGGCAATCGGCATCCATTCTAGTGTTTGCTCTTCGTTTTCGGTTCCCGCCAGAATCATTCCACTGGCGGCTTCCAACTGCACGCAGAATACCCGCAGCAACTCGACCCAAAATGCGGCATCGCGGCCCTCAAAGTTCCACAGCTTCTCGATCTCAATCTGCGATTTTGATTTTGGAATCGGCATAAGGACTCTGTCAACGTATTGGTTAAGGCACCCAATAGATCTTGAAAAGGGGAAACTACTGCACCATCGTCGTTCGAAATCGCTACTTCATGAGAACTATTCCATCCCTACACATTGTTCTCAGGCTTCTGCTCGTTCTGCTCGTTTTTGCCCAGAAACCCAGGGCCTATTCACAAGACAGTTCCGGCCCGGGCAATTTTGAAAATTCACTGGAGATGAGATTCGCGGAAGTAGATGGAATTGGAATCCTGCTTAGCATCTGGGAGACTAGGGTCAAGGACTACCGGTCATTTGTCAACGAAACCAAACGGGACTGGCCTGAGCCGGGAATTATCCAAGATAATAACCATCCGGCTGTGATGGTTTCGTGGGAGGATGCGACGCAGTTTTGCCGGTGGCTCACGGACAAAGAAGTGAAGGCCGGGAGGATCCCGGAGGGGTGTCGGTATCGACTACCCACCTCAGCAGAGTGGAGTCTAGCTGTCGGTTTGAAGACGCCGGATTATACGGACACCACCGCGCTGCTTCAAGGTCTGTCGCAAACCGAATTTCCGTGGGGGGGTGGCTGGCCACCTAGCGAAAAGGCGGGTAATTACCACGCTGATCTCGGCTGTGACTCTTTTCCTACCACCGCACCGGTAGGGAGTTTCTCTCCGAATCAATTCGGTCTGTTCGATATGGGTGGGAATGTTTGGGAATGGTGCTCGGACTCATTCAAAAACTCAATCGACTTCCGCGTTCTCAGGGGGGCTTCCTGGCGTATGCGATCACCCGGAGATTTACTCAGCTCGATTGAAATCGGAAATGTGGGGCACATCCGCCTCAATACCTATGGATTCCGCGTTGTGTTGGAACTGGGAGAAGAAATTTCGGCCGGGGATTTGGTCCAAACCGAAGCTTCGGTAGAGTGAGGGGTTTCACGCTCCAGACTGATTAAATGACCTGCCGGCTTCTCGGGAGAGTCAAATACCGACAGCGTGAATCGAACCCGCAATTGATAGGAATTTGCTTTTTCAAGGGTTTTTATCGGGGCGCCGGTCCTGCGAGATTTGATGGGGTGCAGAAAGATTGTGTGCCCAGAGAATGGCCACTCCGAAAGAAACCCCGGCGAGGATTAGCGCGACATTGACAATCCCCTCAGCGCTAAAGGAAATCTTGATTAAGATCGTGGAAATGACGAATCCGGAATTTCGGATCACCTTCGGAAAACTATCATTGTGAATCAGGGAGAGAAGGAGCAGGAACACGTCGACCATCACGAGAACACTGAAAAAATCTTCGAAGAAGACTTTATTCACGTCGCTGAAATTGACGGTCTCTATGCTTACCATGAAAAACGTCTCTTTTGTCCAGACGGCGAAGCTATAGATGGCAAGGCCGAGGAGCGCCGGGACCAGCAGCAGGCTGATCACGTTCTTGCAAAAGATAAAGCGGCGGAGCTCGGTGGGAAGTGGCTCCTTACTTTTTTCTGCCGCGGGGCGGGGCGGGGCTAAGCGGTAAAAAAGGATGATCAGTAAAAAGAGAATGAGCGTCGCAGCAATATCGTAGATAAGCTGCAAATCCTCCGGCCGACTGAACCATTCAGTGGTCAGCTCAAGATTGGCGATGTCTTTGAAAATCCGGCGAACAATGATCAGGGTAATGATCTCATACTGCCGGGCAACGTATTGGGTAATCGACTGGGGCAGGTAAAACAGGAGGAGGTAAACCTCATAAACGAGGATGAAGGAGAACGGTGTGTAGATCGCCGCAATCGGATTGGTTAAAAGCTCATCGAGATGATGAGTGTCGGCCGGGAGCCAGTCAAAATAACGCAGAGCGATCAAAACCAGGTGAACTGCAAAAGCAACCAGCGCGATGGTGACGACGACGCGTTCCCCAACATGGCGCGCTCTCTCGGAGATGAAACGCTCTTGAAGTGTATTGTAGATCGATTTCATCGAGTCATCTGTGAGCTGTTCTTAAAGCCCGGCGGAGTTGATGCCAGGGCTGGCTCGTTCTCGGTTCGAGCGGCATAATATTCGATCAGGATCATGTGGGGAACCGTGAGGACGGCCAGACCAATGAAGGTGATCTGAAGGAGTCGCTCGTCGACTTGTGTGGAGGGCGATAAGACAAAAAATAAGGCACCGAGACCAACGGCTACGAGGGTCAGCCCGGCGGCGGTCGCGGCGGCGGTGGCGGGATTCATCCCCTGCACCGTATCAATGAGATGCCGCGGGCTGTGGAGGCTGCAGAAGTAGAGAAGGAAAAAGACCAGCGGAGGCAGGACAACCGCCGATAAGGCAAGAACAGCCAGTTCCGCGGCGACCGCGGGACGCGTGCGGAGGCATCGGGCGGCTGAAAAAATTGTCCCGACGAGCGCCGGAAACGCGAGCCAGTGCAGCACCCGGACAAGAGGGGTCGCCTCCGCGCCTGTGAGCACGGAAAAGTATTCGGCGACAAGGTCAGGGTAGAGTAGCGAGGGGGCGCAAATGACGGTTGCTCCCGCGCAAAGTCGCCACCCCGGGGAAAGCCAGTCCCGCCAATCACCCGAGAAATGCCAGGCCGAATAGGCGAGGAAAGCGACCAGTGAGAATTTTGGTGCCCACACCCAAAGCAGCCCGGCAACCGCGGCAAGGAGAAGATAAGCTCCCATGAAACCAGCGACCCCGGAGATACTTTTCCACAAGCCTGCTTTTCGCGCCACGAGCGGATCGAGCGCTCCATGGGGCAGGCCAAGGACAGCAACGAGGACAGCAATGATGGCGACAAGCGCCCCCCGGGGAAGTGCGATTCCGGAATAAACGAGGAGGCTTAATCCCAGGGCAGAAAGGAAGAAAGCAACTCGTTGAATTCGACGCGCCCGTGTCATGCGGCACCCTTCTGCAAAGGGAGACGGCGTGCGAGATGATCCCGTTTGAGAAGGTTCCTGAGAAACGGCATTTTGGGGAGTGACCACATCACCGCAAAGAGGTCAAGACCGCTTGCTCGATCCATCATGAACCGCGCCATCGCATCGGGTGTAATTCTACTGGTCAGACGGTAGAAAAGCTCGGGAGCCAACTGTGGTTCGTTGCGCAGCACTTTGAGAAAGAGGAAATCCATTTTCCGCCTCGGCCACGAGTCTTCCGGGTGCCATGAGACTTCACCGGACTCGATGAATTGCCGCGCGCACTCCCGCGACCATCGCTGAATTCGTCGATAAGCATAGCCACTGGCAGCGCGGACCGCCCCACCAGCGGTCCCGGCTTTGACCCAACCCGAGTCGCTTTCCGGCTCCGGATTTCGGTAACCCATTGGAATCATCCCCTTTTCCGTTCGCAGGCAGCGGAAGTCACCGTCCGGGACGAGGCGATTGAGACAGGCCTGGAGCTTTTCCGACAAGCGGCTTCCGCACCCCGGTTCGAACCCGAAGAGGGTCGCTTCGACCAACCATTGCCCCGATCCCAGCGGTAGAATGTAGTCAAACCCGAAGCCGTCCTCATCGGTATGCATCTGTGTCATCAAGTTCGCAATTTCCAAATCTCCGATTTCATGCGGAGTCTCGATTTCGATTCCTTCAAAGGCTTGATAAAGAACCGCTTCGTTTCCCTTCGGGTAAGTCGGCGGCCGGGTATCGACAACCCGCCGCGCCAGATAGTCGCCGTCCGTGGTCACCACCCTGAATCCATTGGCGCAGGACTCGACGGATTTTACCTGAACCCCGAGCCGAAGGTCAAAGCCGTCGGCGCGCTCAATCGTCGGGATTGCGTCGGCGTAAAAATCAGCCCCCGAGACGAGACAATACCGTGACTGGGAAGAGCGGTGGAGGACCGTCTCGCCGTTTCTGGAAAACTGCCAGGACTTCCAGCGGCAACTTATCAAGGGATCCTCCGTTTCGCCCTGTAGTGACCAGAAACACCAGGTCCGATCGTTTTCATAGTGCGTTCGAGGTTCAAAAACGGTGACCTCGCGCCCATCTTGTTTGCCTTCCAGACCCAGGGCGATGTCACGAGCGAGCGAAAGTCCGGCGCAGCCGCCTCCAATGATGGCTAAATCAATTGTCTTCATGAATTACTTTGGTCATGGGTCGGCGCTTGAGCCCGGGGAAATCCCGCGAGGTGCCGGTGGAGTTTGGGGTCGTGGCGATCGGGCTTTCTTCTGAGCTCACCGTGGAGGCAGAAATAGACTAAGGTCCGGGCTGAAATGAGAATCTTCTTCCGGAGGGAAACCTTCGCCCGACCCTCCCAGACCGCAAAATCCATTGCTCGAATCTCTGTCCCGATGGATTGGTAAAGACGCGCCGCCACCAAAATGCCGAGCCGGGCGCGCCAAGGTAGGTAGGCGAGACCGGAGATGCCAGAATCGTAGTATCGGTCCGCTTCATCGAGGAGCCATTGCACGGCCTCGCGGATCTCTCCGTGGATCGCGGGATTACCTGCCGCGAGCGCTTCGATCCTGGGGGCCTGCGTAAACAAATCCGCAGGTAGATATCGTCGCCCATTTCGGGCGTCTTCACTCACATCGCGCGCGATGTTGGTGAGCTGCATCGCCACGCCCAGGTCGATCGCGTGAGGGAATGCGGCCGGACTCTTTACGCCGAGGACGCCGCTCATCATCAGGCCCACCGTTCCTGCGACCCGGTAGGCATACTGCTTGAGTTCGGCTTCTACGCCGAATGCTACGCCCGCGAGGTCACCTTTCACCCCTCGCGCCAGCTCAACCGCCGGATTGACATCGAAGTCGCATTCGCCTGCCAGATCGAGAAAATCGGCGGTGGCAGGGTCACGACGGTTTGCCTCGAGAAGGTCCCTTTCGATCTCCTCGAGCTGCCGTGCGGCCAAATCTGGGTTGGGAGATTCGTCCGCGAGATCGTCCAGAAAACGGCAAAATTGGTAAAGCCGCGCGCAACGCTCGAACGATTCCTGCGGTAGAAATTTCCCGGCAAAGTGAAAAGACTTACCGTGTCGTTTCAGAGTTCCTTCGGCGGAGCTAGCGGCGGCGGATGGTCCTGCCTCGAGTGTTGCCGAACCCGTTTTCATGGGGTGACAGCAGCTTCGGATTTCCTGTCGGGTACGAAATGCGGTTCCTTCACGATACGATCAAGCACCTTGGCTGAGCAGAGAACTCCGGGCAACCCCGCTCCTGGGTGCGTTCCGGCTCCGACGAGGTAGAGGTTTTCGGGG
This sequence comes from Verrucomicrobiales bacterium, assembly GCA_965657775.1. Taxonomy (GTDB): domain Bacteria; phylum Verrucomicrobiota; class Verrucomicrobiia; order Verrucomicrobiales; family DEV007; genus Arctic95D-9. Next base: position 715,227 of record CBFHPY010000001.1, on the reverse strand, counting down.
CCCTCGGCGCGGTTGTGGAAACGGAACCAGGCCGATTGACTGAAGATCGGGGCGACCGAAAAGCCGGCCCCGGCAACGCTGAGATAATCGTCTGCGAAATCTTCAGGTGTCATGAAAAAGTCAGCCGTGATTTCATTTTCGAGGCCCGGGAGGATGGAATCGCTGAGCGCCTTCACGATCCGCTCCTGGAGGAGGGGGCCCTCGGCTTCCCAGTCGATATCAGCTTTTAGGTTCGGCACCGGGGCGAGCACATAAAACGAATCGCAACCCTCCGGGGCGAAACTGGAGTCGGTCGCGGTGGGACGGTGGAGGTAGAGGGAGAAATCCTCCGGCAACTCTTTGCCATCGAAGATCTCACGCAGGAGATCACGGTAGCGCTGACCGAGCCAGATCGTGTGGTGGGCAACCTCTGGATATTGCCTCCGCGTTCCGAAGAAAAGAACGAAAAGTCCCATCGACATTTTCGCCCGTCGTTTTTTGAAGCGGGCGGACAATTTCTGGTCCGCCTCGGGCAGCATCTTTCGGTAGAGATGGGCGGGATCCGCATTTGAAACCACGATCTCGGAATCGAGTATCTCACCACCCTCAAGCTGCACGCCTACGGCCGTCCCGTTTTCCACCGTCACGGAATCAACGGTCGTATCGAGCCTGACTTGGATGCCGACTTCATCCATCAACCTGCTGAACGCGTCGACGATGGCGCCGGTGCCGCCCATCGCGAAGTGAACTCCCCACTCGCGCTCAAGGTAGTGGATGAGGCCGTAGATGCTCGTGGTGTCGAAGGGGTTCCCTCCGACGAGAAGCGGCTGGATTGAAAAGGCCTGTCTCAGGCGAGGATCTTTGAGGTGATGGCTCACCAATTGCCAAACGGTCCGATAGCAACCGAGCTTGGTCAGATTGGGCACCTGGGCCATCATTGTCCCGAAGGAGTCGAAAGGCTGGTCGGACAGCTGAGTGAACCCGACGTCGAATATCTTGCGCGATTGCTCCAGCAATCCCTTGTAACCGGCGACGTCCTCCGGACAAAAGCGGGCGATCTCTTCGAGGGTGCTCTCGACCGTTCCGCCGTAGTCGAAGGTCTCGCCGGAAGGGAATTGGAATCGATACCAGGGAGTGAGTGGCACAAACTCCACATAGTCGCTGCGCTGCTTCCCAAAGAGTTCAAAAAGCTCGTCGAAAAGAAAGGGGGCGGTGATGACCGTAGGCCCCGCATCGTGCCGAAATCCGTCGCGCTCGAAAACCTGAGCGCGGCCACCAAGCCGCTTGCAGCGGTCTACGATAGTCACTTCGTAACCGCGGGCACGCAGGCGCAAAGCCGCTGCCATGCCCCCAAAGCCGCCACCGATCACAATGGCCCTAGACATCGAAAAGATCGTTGAGCCGTTCGCCGATCCGGGAGGCCAGGTCAACGAGAGCCCGGCCGGAGTCTGAAGGAAGCTCCCGGGCCATGGATGAGGATCTCTCGAGATATTGTTCCGCGAGAAGGCGGGCAGAATTACGCGATTCCTCCGGAGGCAGCGAAATCTCGAGGGCTAGCACTGTGTTGCCATGAGACTTGGCAGCACAATCTTCATCGAGGTCCACGATGTCATCATAGATCTGATAACCCAGACCAAAGGCCTCGGCGGCTTCGAACGCCTGACCGAGAAATTCATGTCTCCCGCTCAGGTAAAGGGGCAGTTCAAGGGAGAGGGCAAAGAGAGGGCCCGACTTCCGACGGGCAATAGAGAGGGCGCTTTCGAGACTGGCGGCTTTTCCGCTGAGATCATCGGTTTGCCCTCTAAGAGTGATGGAAATAGCGCGGTAAAGATTTTCGATCAGTCCCGGTATCGCAGCGGGTTGAGAAATTTCGCCGAGAGCGCGAAAAGCGGCGGCGATCATGAGGTCGGTCAGACCGATTGCGCAGTCAGCCCCGTGTTCGGTCCAAACGGTTGCGGCTCCGCGCCGCGTCGTTGCTCTGTCCTGTAAGTCGTCTTGGACTAGAGAAGCGTTGTGGAGCAACTCCACCGATGCCGCTAATGCAATCGAGTCAGATTGGCTGAGACCCAGCGCGTTCGAGCAGCTGAGAGAAATGTGCGCCCGGGTCCGTTGACCGCCGGCACGCAAGTGACCGTTCAAAGCGGTCTGGTAAATATCACCCTGCTGGCCGGGTTCAGCGCAGAGCAAGCGTATTTTTTCTTCCACTAATGACATATGCAGGTCCACCGTGAGGCCTGGAGAGGGCTTTGGATCTGCGTATAATTTCATGAAGAAAGGCCCGAACCGGAAAGACCGGCTCGGGCACTCGTTAAAGATTAGTGATTTCTTATCGGATGTCTTTGATGGATCAGGCAGTGGTGCCGTCGGCTTCCGACTTTCTAACCGCGATCATATAGATGAGGATTCCGAAGACTGCTTTTGCAACGACGTCGGCAATCGAATAGCCAACCTCGACCGCTGTAGTGGCAGCGCCGCCGGAAAGTCCGAGCATCGGGAAGACGAATACGATTGGGTAGAACGCCCACGAGAGGATCACGAGCCAGCGTGCGCTGTTCACGAGTCCGCGAGCTGACTCAGGCTGACTTTCAACTGAGGCCTTAAGACCGGAAAACAGTTCGAAAACAATCCAAAGGAATGGGATCATCGAAAGTGACCACCAGAGCCAGCGAGTTCCGGAAGCGTCTGAGATTTCACCCGGGTAACCGAGGATGACCATGATAGCGGCCAAGCTACCAAGCCGAACAGCCTTGGAGGTTGTCGCTGCCTTGGAAAGGCCCATGACAAGAATGAGCTCGATGAGCAGAAGTGGGACGGTGAGCAACCAATCGACATAACGATAGGCATTGTTAAAGAGGCCCGTCGCACTTTCGACAAGCTCTCCATCGACGACGGAGTATGCACCGTTCCAACTTTCGTAGATCCGAAGGTAGTGATAAAGCGCGATGAAAGTTACCAAGCCACTGATAGTGATGGCAGGGCGGTATTTCTTCGACACTTGAGATCGGTTCAACCAGAGAAACGCGGTCGCAGCGCCCATGGCCGCAATTGCGAATGAGAAGAAGTTTCCGACCAGGTCAAACTGGCCGATAGTGATTTCAGACATAATTTAGGGTGTTTTGGTTATTTAGGTGATGTAAGAGAGAGAGTACGAGCGCTGCGGTTTTATCGCGCAGCGGGATCCCCCCGTCGGGCTGCTGAGCCCTTGTTTAGTTGACAGGGGGTTGGTTTTACGAAGAAAAATTTCGTTTTACGAGGAAAAATTTCGTTTATTTCGAGGAATTTGCTTTTTCAAGTGTTTTTATCGCGGCGACGGTCCTGCGAGGTCTGAGGGGGTGCAAGCACATTGAGACCACGACGATCGAAGTGGAAGCTCCTCTGCAAGAAACCGAGGAACACGCCAGGGCTTGTCCTCATTCCCATACTCCGGGCAGGAATCGGAATGCTCAATGGATTCGCCGTCATCCTGACCGAAGCTGCTGTCGGCTACATTGGACTCTGCCAGGATAAAGAGGCCCTTCAGCCGCAGAGTTACTACTGCAAGCTTCCCGAGAATATCGCCGAGTCAGAAGTCGTCCTGATCGACCCTATGCTCGCAACCGGCGGTAGCTCCGCCAATGCAGCCGACAAATTGAAACGGGCCGGAGCTACCCAGATCAGATTCGCCTGTCTCATTGCGGTGCGAGAAGGGGCTGCTGCGTTTGAAAGACGTCATCCTGACATTCCGATTTACACTGCTGCGCTGGACGGGAAGCTCAACGAGAATGATCACATTGTCCCGGGGTAAGGTGATGCCGGGGACTGGCATTTCGGAACCTGACTCAGGAATACAACGATTTGGTAGTCGCCGTATGATCCTTTTCAAAAGGAACTTTATCTTCCCAGTTTCGCTCTCGAGGGAGTTCAATTCCAAGCTTTACTGCACACCGAAGAAACAGACACCACTCTCCTAGAATTCTGTTTTCTCGTTTTGAATTATTCGGCAGATTTTGCAAACAACCGTCGTTGATTACCCTAAGTGTCATTACGAATACGAGAGGTTCTCTCCAAAATCATTCCCTTCGCTAAGAGCCGCGAAATTCAATTGGCGATCGAAAGTCGAAGCCACTTCGAGCAGGTCTTGAATGAAGAAGATCGGCGATTTGCTCTGGGACTTTGATCCTTCAATTGCACGATCTCGGTCGCATCAAGAGGTGAGCCGATCTACGATTGGTGAACCACCTGGCATGGTTGCGGACCATATAGAAACCGGTCGATCCTAAGACGTTCATTTCCACAATGTGATCTGGCTGGATCAAGTTCAACTTGTTACTTTTCGTGTCTCGATTGACTACGATTCACTGACCCCACTTCTACTGAAAAACGTCGTCCTGGTGTGGGGGTGGAGCCCGCGAAATCATAAGCTGAAAATCAGTGATCCCGTCGAGAAATAGAATTGAGGAATTGAAACAAGGTCGTGAGTCAGACAGCGGCAATTTTCCAAAAAAGGAGTTGGACGGGACCGATTCATTGATTATAAAGATTTGATGATCTGGGCGACTGCGAACTAAAATGGAAAAGACATTCACCAGAGACCGACCATCCGATGAACCCGTGACGAAGAATGCTCGGAGTTCCGGGAACCACCATTCAAGAGGTCGATATTTGCGCGCCAGCTTCCTACGATGTGAGCACCGTCTTTATCATCGCAATCGCGAAGGGATCAAGAGGGGGTGCGACATTGCAGGTGCTCTCCTGTTGATTCTGATTCTTTCCCCTCTGCTCGTAGCCACCTCGCTTCTGATCGTGATTTCCGACGGATTCCCGATCCTATTCGTGCATCGGAGGGTCGGCAGAAACGGCCAACTATTCAAATTCTGGAAGTTTCGAACCATGCGGCGCGATGCCGAATTGATCGAGAAGCAGGCTCATGAGCACAAGATCGAAGTGTCGGAAAAGAAATTTATCCATCCCGATGATGACGTCATCAGGAAGCTGCGCCACACGCTCCTGATGGTTTCCCGGGAGACCAAGTATCCGAAAGATCCGAGGATTATTCCCTGCGGCGGTTTCATTCGAAAATTCTCCCTCGATGAGTTGCCTCAGCTATTCAACGTCCTCTCAGGGAGCATGAGTCTCGTCGGTCCGCGACCGTTCGTGAAATACGAAGTCGATAACTACTCTCGTCGCGATCAGACCCGTCACGAAGTGAGACCCGGCTTGTCAGGGCTGTGGCAAGTCAGTGACCGCGAAAGCCTGACACGTTACGAGGCGATCGGACTTGACTTGAAATACATAGCAAGACAGAGTCTATGGTTTGATTTGAAAATCATGCTCCGAACCATCCCGGCGGCTCTGGGAAACCGGGGCGGAAACTGACAGATTTTAAAGGGAATTCTTTCTGTGAACTACGAAGCTGTCATTTGTTGCACTCCTGTCCCTTGGCCTGGTGGCCAATCCTTCCTTCTCCAAGAGGTGGGGCCAAAAAAAGTCATAGAGCATTGGTCGGACGCACTGACAGAAGCAAGTCATTCTCTAACTCTCTGCATGAAGGAGCCGGACCATGCACTCTTGGACTACATCAGTTCTAGTTTCCCGCTGTCAAAGCGGGTCAGTATACGGTTGAATGTGCCTTCCGAAGCGACAGAGGGATGCAGTTACTTTGAGAGCGACGGTTCAATCAAAATTCGTTCAGGGGAGACACTACAACCCTTCCTCCCCGCCTCGAATCCTGCTGAAGTCTGGTTCCGTGTGGTCAAACGCTGGCTCGAAGAGTTGGAAACCAAGGGAAGTTCGCTTCCAGAAATCGAAACGCAGCCGACTCCGGGTGTCGTGGTTGGGCATCACTGTCGCATTTCTCCAGATACCCAACTCATTCCTCCATGCTGGATCGGAAATCGCACGACTCTTCGTTCCTGTACGATTGGACCATTCGCAGCGGTGGGAGAAAAATCCATCGTTTCACAGAAAACACGGATCACCAATTCGTACGTGAAGAGTGGGACTTTCGTGGGTGAAGGGCTTTGCCTTGACGGGCTTGTAGTCGGCGAAAAAAGAATACTTGAGCATAGCACGGGACGAGCAGCGCAAATTATCGATCCCTCCATGCTTTGTCCGGTTTGAGTGATGAGAACGGTCGGAAAACATCTCCATGTTACCAGAATTCTCGCGAACGGGAGAGTATCCATGCCGAGCAATATCAGCGTTGAGTTGGAGATTCCTGCCGCAGGCGATCTCGGCATTCCAGAGTCTGAAAGGGGTCTATACGCAGCAGTTTCGGCACCCATTCTGGATCGATCCCTGCGAGGAAACGACTGGTTTATTCGACGGAGCATCGCAAGGGCAAGATATAAACATGTAGTTCTTGATCTCATTCTGGTGGAAAACACAGATATCCAGGGCCTGCAGTGGCTCGGCGATCTTCGAGATTTCTTGGAGAATCGAGAGACTGTACTGAGAATCCGGGCGTTGCCGCCTCTCGAACTGGTTCTCAAGTTTGCAGGTTGGGAATCCAGTTCCTTTGCGGCGTGGCAACAGGTATAGTTTCAAGCAAGTTTTTTGCGGGAACTCTACTTACACGACAACTCAACAGAAGGAAACGGCCCCGCCCTGAACGAGTTGCTGGCCAACCGGGAGTGCGATTTGGTGGTCTCAGGTCAGATACCCGAGGAAAGAGCCAATTACGATTTCATCCTCTCCCCTCGATCTGCGGCGGGCCATCATCCTCTGATTTCGGTAGATCCAGCCTCATTGCAGGGAACGTCGCTACCGCGATCTTCCGGCGCCGGTGAAGGAAGCGAATAGGGAGAGAGCGAAGTCGCGACGGGTAGGATGATCGCGTCTACAAATCTTCAACCCCTTCGGTGAATAACAGAGAGGAATCGACAGACGAGGCACTTCGAAATCGATGTGCCGAACTCGAACTGCAGATCACCCAACGGATAGAGACGCTGAGCCGAGTGGCTGCCGGGGTCTCAGACGAAATCAAGATTCCTCTGTCCGAGATCTTCATGGCCGTGGACTTTTTAACACGTTTCAAAATGCAGGCCCTGAAGAATTCACAATTGATGGTCGAGCAGATGCGGAAAGCATCCGTCGAGGTCGATAACGTTGTAGGAAAGGTGCTCGAATTTTGCTCGCCGAAAGAATTGACACTTGCGACCACCAACATAGGTAGACTGGTTGAGTCCGTCCTAGAGAAAGTGGAGCCCGAGCTGGTTTCCTAGGGAATCTCAATCGAGAAAGCACTTGGCCCTGTTAATAGCCCAGTCCTGGTGGACGAAAAGTGACTGGCGCAGGCGCTGACGAGCATCTGCCTGCGTTCCATCTGGTTTATGGAAGTCAACGGCACACTGGGAATCCGAACCTATCAATAGACTTTTGTCGCTGGCGAGCGAAAGGAATGGCGACGCCAATCCTGGTTTCGGGCTGGCGATCGAGCCGTGGTAATTGAAATCACAGATACCGGACCTCGAATAGAACAGGAAAAGCTCTTCATGGTTTTTGATCCCTTCTTTCCCACCAAAGTAGGATCTGAAGCAGCTGAATTCGGTTTGACCCCGGCTAAGAAAATCTTTAACGTGCCTCACAGCAACACCAATGTATGCAACCGACCGGAGGGAGGTGTGATAGTGACGACCCGGTTGAAAGTATCAGCGCAACCTATCGAATCGATCGATAACAATAATGATTACTAAAGAAGACAGCGAGGGATCGGAAAGATCCCGGAAACGGATTCTCCTCATTGATGATGAGCCGGGGTTGACCTTAACCATGCGCCTCAATCTCGAATCTACCGGAGCTTACGAGGTGAGGGAGGAAAACTGCTCAACCAATGCTGTGAAATCGATCTATGACTTCATGCCGGACCTGATCCTGCTGGATGTCATGATGCCGGACCTCGACGGTGCTGATGTGATCTATCGGATCAAGAACGATCCTAACATCCATAATATTCCCGTCGTCTTTCACACGGCAACTGTGCGCAAAACGGAGTTGGAATCTCACGGAGGATTGATCAGTGGATTCCCGTTCCTGGCAAAGCCGGCGACCTTCGATCAGGTTCTTGCAATCATTGAGGAAAATCTCAATAAATCCGAATCGGACGAAGAGAAAGAGTAAGCCGTGGTTCGATTTGGCAACGCGTCATTCCTGCCTTGACGCATACGACGCAACACCTTCGTTCTATCGATGTTAGAATTTTCAGGATGAACCCTGAAGGAGGAGGATTAATACTGAGGTAACCGACGCGAAAAACCTCCGGCCGAGGATTTCTCCGCTTCTTGTCGATTCTTAAGGCTGCACTGGGGGGCTGCTCCTTCTCTTGTTTATGGCTCCGGAACACTTCTGGCCTGATGATCTGGTAACCTATTCACCGCGAATGATCGCGGCATTTCTGTCGTTTCTGCTGTTACCGTTTGCGTACGTCCTCGATCGATTCTTCCTCTGCCTGAATCTCGTTGCACTCCCTCTGTCGAAATGGAATTTGAGATTCCCCTTCGGCTCGATTGGAGAAAACAAGCCTCATCTCACTCTTTGGAACCTTTCTCCTTTGTTTTCTGTAATGTCAGGAAATTCAAACTCGATTTCGATAGCGTTTTAAGAGAGATCCAGTCAAAGGATTTAGATCTCGTTTTGTTCCAGGAAGCATGGAAACGACAGATACCCCAGTTAGCGCCCGCGAGCGCCTTTCCGGAATGGACTCTGACCACGGAAAGATCGTTTTGCGTACCTAGCCGCTATCCAGTCACCATTGTCGGAAGCCACCGACGTTCAAAAATTTAACTTTGTAAACGCCATCGCACTTTGGGTCGATCGACCCGATGGTCCTTTCTTGGTGTGCAACGTGCAGTCCAAGACGATTCAATTCGAACTGAAGAGATTTCTTCTCAACGGAGGCGACTTCAATACTCCAGCTTCGAGCGCCCACTTTCGACAGGCTTGAAGAGACTTGGCCAATTCGTTTTCTGAAGCGGGGTGGGGATACCACTTTACCGCATGATGTAACGGTCCGGGCCTTATGCCCAGCGGATGGTCATGGATCCGCATAGACCATATTCTGTGTGACTCCTCATGGGAAGTTGTCTCGGCCGATGTAGGTGAGAGCAACGGTTCGTATCACAGAATGGTCTACGCCAGCATTAGAATGAAGGTCCCGTAATATCTCACTGACTTATTTTGGCTCAAATCGCGTTCGAGATCAGATGCTCCAAAATCCTTGACAGAGCTGTGGTCGGGTCGGCATCATAGAATCTGTCAGGAATATAATTCATGTCAGGAATTGCTCGAACAAAATTGGCAGATGCCCCCACCGCTTCCGATCAAAACGTATGCCGGGCTTTATCGCCGTCGGGGCGCCAATGTGTGAGGCGATCAGCTCCACCATTACCTTCGGGCTCACCTCGATCTATTTGTGGCCAATGAGAAGGGGTCCCATTTCTTCCGCCTTTTTATCCGTGTCCTGGAGAAATATCTCTCCCTTTTCGAACTCGCTGAATCCGAAAAGATTACCGGTGAGGTTTCAGTTTGGTATCTGTATTCCAAGGCCGCCCCGCAGTATATGAGGGGTATTTTCGGAGAGATCAAGATCATCGCGACGATGGGGAATCTAGTAAATGAAATGTATTCTCTGCGTTCCCAGTATATATATGAACGAGATGAGGAAATACTAGACTCTAATGATGCAGTCGCTGCGAAGGCGAAAGGCAGGCAGGGGATGAGGCTTCCGCCGAGTCAATTCAAGAATTCGGAGTGTCATTATTATCAAGAGGTATTTTCCTACTCAAGACCGACCCACCGATATATGGCTGTCTTTGTAGCCGTCTGCGATGCTTTCAAGCGCAGTCCCCGGGTGAATTTCGACGCGGTTCTGGAGTTCCTGGGGTCGCAGTCATCCGAGCAGAGCGAGCCTCCAATCATCAGTCCGACGAAGATGCACCGTAACGCATTGATTCTATGGGCTAGCCAGGTAGTCGGAGTTGGCGCGAAATGGGTGTTGTTGAGGCTGACTCACAATGTCGCCGTCCATATCCCCATCGAACGGTTGCTGATGTTCGTTTATCGAACACTGTCGACATGCAGCTGTCAGTGCCCATTGCTCGCGGAAGGAACGTCTACGAGCTTTAGCCGCTCTTTCGAAGCTGATGTTGAGCGTCCGGGCAGAATCCTTCAGCATAATATGAACCGCTGGATGGGGCCGCCAGCAGCACCGCGCCCAATAGTCTGAAAGGGACCATGGTGCGATCGACATACTTTCTTGCGGGGAATTTGGCCTTTGTGTTTGCGCAGTTCGCCGTGCTCCTGTTCATCGCGCGGCTCGGGACACCGGTCGCGGTCGGGGGATACATGCTGGCTTTGGCCGTTTTGAATCCCATGTTCTTCTTTGCCCGTCTCGATATGAGAAGGGCCTACGCTGCAGATTCCGAGGGCACTCACAGCTACTACGACTACAGGAAACTGAACATTGGACTCATTTCAATCATTGCCGTGGTCGGTGTCCTGGCACTGGTTCTCGATGAGGAAACGGTTCCGGGGCTGGCGTTCGCCGTTCTGGTGTCCAGGGCAATTGACTCCTATCTGGCACTCAATTATGGCGCCCATCTGCAAAGCGGTCGACAGCACGTGATCGGGATTTCCCTCGCACTTCGCGGAGCACTTTCGGTCCTTTGTATTTTTCTCCTTTATGCAGCGACCTCCTCCATCGCGGTCGCGATCTGGGGCCTTCCCTTCGGATGGGCGCTGGTCCTCGCATTCTGGGACGCGCCTCGAACAAATCGGCGAAATGCTGCGGCAGGGAAAGAAGCTTCTTTCTCTGCCGACTCGCACGCTGTCCGGGATCTCTTTTTCTTACTGATCCCCTTGGGGATTGCCGGTTTGCTTGGACAGCTCAATGCGAGTTTCCCCCGACTCTTGCTGGCTGACGTTGAGGGAACTGATGTCCTCGGTCAAGTTTCCCCGGCATTGCAGATTCACGCCGTCGTCTTGATCTTGGCACAGTCGGCATTTCAACCTTTGATCCCGATGGTATCAAGGTCTCTACGGGAGGGAAAAAACCGTTACGTGGTCGTCGTGCTGCTAAAGGTTGGTTGTGGTGCTGCGCTCGTCGGATTGGCAAGTTGCCTGGGAGCCTATCTCCTCGGCCCATGGGCGATCCATATCACTTTTGGAGAGGCTTACGCAATGGCAGGCAGGTTTCTTGGTATCGCGGCGATTTCCTGGTCGCTTCGCTTGCTGAGTGATGTTGCGAATGTCCTCGTGATTGGCAGCCAAAAATTCAAGCATACAATGGTCCTTCAGCTTCTTACGTTGCTCGTTTCGATCGTATTCATCTATCTCGGGTGGCAATATCTGGGGATCGAGGGTGTTTTTATAGGTATCGCCGTCACAAGTGGTTTCGCTTTTCTCTCAAACATTTTCTTATGCCAGCTGATTTTGCGCCGACGGTGAACTTGTGAACGACGTCGGATGAGGTCGGGTTGTCTTACGATCGAATCCAGCAATGAGAAGGTGGAGTCCAAGATGGCGAAACAGATATTTCTCAAGCGCATCGAAAATTTTCAGCAGCAGCGACTTTATCTGATTTTCCTAAGGAGGACTCCTCTGATTTTCAAACAGTAACCCCATTATCCTGAGGCAAATACCCGGTAACCCGCATAGCAGAGGACTGATCGCAACTCTCCTTGACCAAGAACGACGTAATCGCTATCGTCACCGTGCCCCGAAACGATCCGCACCGTTGAATCGTTCCTCCCACCCCTCAATACACCCACCGATGTTCCCAGTAAGATCATTCTACCTACTGGCGATCCTGTTCTATTTCGGCACAACCATCATCCTCCGGTTGGGAATATCGGATCGAAATCCACTGCCCTTACTGGGAGCAGCGATTCTAGTCGCAATGTCCGTGATTTATTTCATTACCATTGCATCTAAGTTGCGCCCGCTCCTGCGCCTTAATCTTTTCCAATCGCTATTTGTCTTCTCCGTTCTCTTCAATGCATATTTTTTCATTGATTTGTTTTATGGGTATTTCACTGCAGCAGACTCCGGTGAGTTAGAGGGTCGAAAGCTTCGCTGCTTTATGATCTTCAATATTTGGGTAATTTCTTTTCTCAATTTCTTTCGAATCGGATACTCAGGAGGGATAAAGAACCTAAAAACCTTCGCCTTTTTTTTATTCGCTGTGAGCGCGATAATGTTGGCCGCAGAAGTATATAGTGATCTCTACACGTCACAAGCCGGCGAAGTCAATGTTGTCGCCGGCTACGCCCTAATTTGTGTCCTGCCATTAGTTGTCTTCCTGAATAAACAGTTCGCTCTCGAATTTGTCCTCATTGCCGCAATCTTTACAGCCGCCAGTGGCAAGCGAGGAGCTATTCTAGCAATTTGCGCAATCATTTTAGCATTTCTCGTGATTTACTTTCTAAAGAAAAAAGAGCCCCTCAGTAGAAACACACTGCTGATAAGGACCCTTGTTCTCTTTCCTCCGATAATCTGCGGTATCTACCTAGTACAAAACTTATTTCTACAAAACCTCACTCAAAGAATGACGCAGCTGGTCTCAGGAGTCGAAAGATTTGACGGGAGTGTGCGCTATGGGTCCGGCAGAAGTAATTTCTGGCTGAATGTTCTCGAGGGGTGGAATGACTCCACGGTTTTCAATAAAATTTTCGGCCTTGGATTCTTTTCCACTGTCAGCACGGTCCAAGAACGTTCAGGACCAGCAATTTACGCCCACAACGACTATCTGGAAACTCTGCATAACTTTGGTATACTTGGACTATCTTTATTTTTGATTTTTTCGGCTGCGCTGATACGCTTTACCGTCAGGGAAACGAAACGAGTCGCACCTCTCGTTGGCTCAATCATTATCATCGGGTTCCTTGCGAGGTCAATTTTTTCGGGTATCCTTTACCGTACTGATACCATTTTATTCGCGGTAAGTTCGGGATTGGTCCTCGGGTATTTATACCGCGAACGGATCGCCTCGTTGCGAGTGGACCATTCATCATGAAAATCAACACCGTTATTGCAGGAGCCCAAAAGGCCGGCACCACCAGTTTGTACGACTGGCTGGGCCAGCATCCCGAAATTTTTGCCCCCGAACATGCAAAAGATTTCCATTTCTTCTCAAATGACGAGCATTTTACGGAAGGAATTTCAAACCTTCACTCACGATACCAAAAATACAGTGACGAAAAAGTGGTACTCCACGCCGGAGTCAACTATTGTTACTTTCCTGAGATCGCTTATCCGAGAATATTTAAATACAATCCCGAGGTGAGAGTGCTGCTTTCGTTGAGAAACCCCACACAAAGAGCTTTATCTGCTTTTAATTACTTCAAGAGGCTTACCCTTGAGAAAAGAAAGCTGGGGGATTCATTTGATCTCGATTCCGAAAGAAAACTGACTAGCTACGAAGATCGATCCAACTATACCTATCTAGACCATGGCTTCTACTTCAACCAGGTGAAAGAGCTGCTCAGATTCACATCAGATTACAAAATCGTTTTCTTTGAAGATATGATTACATCCAAGGTGGATGCATACAAAGATACACTGGACTGGCTCGGCGTGGACACATCTTTCACTCCTCTATTTAGCCATGAGAACGTATCCGGAAAAGTCCGTATACAGGCATTGAACAAGTTTTTGTGGAATTCAAAATTCAGGAGAAAAATCAAGTCTGTTATACCTTATCAAAAGGTTGTTGGAACATCATTCCCCCACAAAATATTCCTCCTGTTGAATCGCTTCAATACCGACGGAAAGGCAAGCAAAGAAGGTGATCTCGCCCTCGAAAAAAGGTTGAACTCCCATTTTCGGGCCGATGTCGAGAACCTGAGCGAGCTGCTGGATATAGACCTCCTGAAAAAATGGGGCTTCGACAGTGCTTGACTCGAATTTCCTGACACCCCGTCCTCCAATGCTATCTTCTCTGCCCAAAACTCGAGCATGCTTTTCTGGTATTACTTAGCTGAATGAAAACGTTACTCTCTGTCAATAACTACCACTATCGCCGTGGGGGCGCAGAAGCAGTTTTTCTTGATCATAACGACCTATTCCGAGATTTGGGATGGAATGTAGTGCCGTTCTCGATGGAACACCCAGAGAATGAGCCGACAAAGTGGAAAGATTATTTCGTGGATGAGATTGAGTTCGGAAGAACATATTCACTTCCCAGAAAAGCTCTCAACGCGTTTAAGATCACCCACTCCTTCGAGGCCTCCCGAAAGATGCAGAAGCTTGTTGATCAAATTCAGCCGCAAGTCTCTCATTTGCACAATATTTATCATCATATTTCCCCTTCGATTCTCTTCACACTGAAAAAGAATGGTATTCCCAGTGTGCTCACGCTGCATGATCTCAAGATCGCCTGCCCGGCATATAAAATGCTGACACATGATGGCGTATGCGAGCGCTGTAAGGGAGGAAATCTAGTCAATGTTGTGAAACACCGCTGCGTCAAGGATTCCCGCGTGACCAGCTCCGTGATTTTCATGGAAACGATGGTTCAGAGATTGATTGGTAGCTACAGGTCGAATGTTGATGTCTTTGTAGTGCCGAGCCGTTTCTATCTTGAAAAATTCGTCGAGTGGGGCTGGGATCGTGATCGATTTCAACACATTCCCAATTTCGTGGATGTAGACAGATTTCAATACTGTGATGAAATAGGGGAAGGGTTCGTTTTTGCAGGGCGGCTCGGCCCGGAAAAAGGACTTCGAACCCTCGTCGATGCCGCAGCGCAGGCGGGAGTAAAACTCAAAATTGTCGGCACGGGGCCGCTGGAAGAAGAACTGAAAGCGATCGCAGAATCACACGGTGCGGACATCACATTCTACGGCTATCGTTCAGGAGAGGAATTGCAGAAGCTTATCAAATCGAGTAAGGCGTTGGTTTTACCTTCCGAGTGGTATGAAAACGCCCCGATCAGCTTACTTGAGGCATATTCGCTTGGGAGGCCCGTCATTGGAGCGGATATCGGCGGAATCCCGGAATTGATACGACCCGGTGAGACCGGAGAAATATTTGAAAGTGGCAATACAGAAAGACTTGTTGAAGTGCTCACGGCGTTCAATGAACTTTCTTCTGACACTGCGAAAACTATGGGTCGTGCCGGCCGCGAGTGGGTTGAAAACTCATTTACCCCTCGAAACTATCGAGAGCGCATGCTCAACTTGTATAAGACCCTTGGGAATTAGCCATGGCCGCAAAACAACTCAAGATCATGATAATCGGCTTACGGGGCTTTCCAAACGTCCAGGGCGGCATTGAAACCCATGTGGAGAACCTCTGCATGGAATTGGTGAAGCATGACGTCAGTGTTGAAGTGGTTGTCAGGCGTCGATATATGAATAAAAGTATGACTGAGAAAACTTGGAACGGGGTTCGTTTTCACTATCTCCCGTCACCAAAGTCCATTGGTCTTGAAGCGGTAATCCACACTTTTCTTGGGGTCATCTACGCTGCTTTTAAGCGCCCGGATCTGCTTCACATCCACGCGATCGGACCAGGTCTGATGACGCCCTTGGCCCGCCTACTCGGAATTAGGGTGGTTGTAACCCATCACGGCCCTGACTACGACCGTCAGAAGTGGGGTGGGTTAGCTAAGAAAGTGTTAGAATTAGGTGAGCTGCTTGCCTGCAAGTTTTCCAACAGGGTCATAGCCATCTCGGAGACCATCAAGGGCATTGTCGCGGAAAAGCATGGTATAGAATGCAGTCTCATTCCGAACGGGGTACGCCTTGCAGAGTTGAGTCAAGGTAGTGATCGGCTGAAGGAATTTGGGCTTGCCAAAAACAGGTATGTTATCATCGTCAGCAGACTCGTTCCGGAAAAGCGGCATCTTGACCTAATCGAAGCATTCAAACTTGCTAATCTAGACGGGTGGAAACTGGCGATCGTCGGCACTTCGGATCATCCAAACGCCTATACACAGAATGTCATAGAAACTTCGAAGAAAACGGAGAACGTAGTTCTGACCGGATTTCAAACTGGTCTAGGTTTGGCCGAATTGTACACACACGCGGGCCTGTTCGTTCTTCCATCTTCCCACGAGGGGTTGCCGATTGCGTTACTTGAAGCGCTCTCATATGGACTAAATGTTGTGGCAAGTGATATCCCGTCGAACATGGAAGTCAACTTGGACGAAGAGCGATATTTCGAACTGGGAAACACCAGGCAATTGGCCTCCAAGCTGAAATATTGGTCGGAACACGTTCCCGATCGTGAAACGAGAAAAACCACCAGAGAGTGGGTTGTCACGACTTATAATTGGCCAGAGATAGCTAGAGATACATTAAATGTTTATAATTCAGTTGTGCCATAGGCGTCCAGCAGCCCCTTTCTCAACTTTGGGGCACCCCGTCCCTCTTGAGGGTCGACAAGCGGGAGTGGGGTCGCCTCTTCCCGCCGCAAAGCCAGCCTTGAGGAGACGACCGACCATCCTTGCGTTTTTATTCAACCCACGAAATCAATGATTTGCCATCAACACAGATTTATATTTATCCATATCCCGAAAACTGCCGGCACAAGCATCGAGGATGCTTTTGACCACTTCAGTGAGTTTAAAGGAAGAGGCGGGCAGGATCACAGAACGATCAGAGATCTCGAGCCACTTCGTCCGGAATATTTTCTGACTCCTGACGCTGGTCGCTACCGCGATCTTGGGCGAAGATATGCTAATCGCTTGCGAAATACTAAGAATCCAGCAAACCGAATTTACGTCAACGCTGATCAATACCAAGACTACTTCAAATTCAGCTTCGTAAGGAATCCATGGTCAAGGGCAGTTTCATGGTATCAAAACGTGATCCGTGACGAAATTCATCGCGCCGAATTTAAAATTCCCGAAAATATATCCTTCAAGGAATTTATCATCGACTACCCCGACAATTGGGGATTGAAACCCCAAACTCATTGGTTAAAAAGTTTTAACGGAGATTATCCACTCGATTTCGTGGGTCGCTTTGAAAGTTTAGAATCAGATTTCAAAGAGGCGTGTGCGAAAATCGGCAATCCTTCCAGTGCTTCTCTTCCGCACAAAATCAAGGGGAGTGGAGTCGACTACAGGACATTTTTTGATCAAGAATCCGTCGAAATTCTTGCTGAGAGGTATTCCGAAGAGATCGATCTTTTTGGGTATTCTTTCGATGAGTGATTTCAACGCCCGTCCCCGAGGGGCAGGCCTGATTTCGGGATTGGTGTAGTTTATCGATCCTAATTGAACGGGTTGCCGGATGCGTAGCAAAAGTGGCAAAACTCTGAGCTAACCGCCTCGTTCGACGGGCTGATGCATTTTGGGCGCAGTGGAACTGCCATACAGCCCGGCAACGCGGCAACGCGGCAAGTGAGCGCGCACCGTGAGAATAAAAGACATAGAATGCTCTTTACAGGCGGGGCGGGTTGCTCTAGCTGAGAACAGTAGACCTTTAGAAAATATTTTGATCGAGTGGATCCAGTGTCGACGGTTGCGTCGCTTTGTTCCCGACATCCGTTGTGTTGTCGTTTACGTGTCGTGCACGTTCTGCGTCGTGCAGGCCGAGCCACAGGAATCCACTCCGGGCAGCGGCAATGACGCGAATTCAGCAATCGCTTGGGAAGATGTAAGCGACGACGGGCTCGCTACCGCGAAAGTGAACGATCTTTTTCCCCAGGCTGGATACGTCAAGGACATCAGCGACTCTAGCCCCTGGGTCCAAGATTTCCTGAATCACCGTTCGCCAATCCAAGTAGGTGTGACTCTGGAAGCTTATCACGACGACAACCCGTTTCTTCTCAGGCCCGGTCGGGAGCAAGAAGATTTCACATGGGAATTGCTGCCGAGAATCATCTACGAGTCTTCACGACCAGAGGCAGGAAAGCAGCATTTCCTGGCACTGGGCTACGATCCCGAGATCCTCCGATACCAATCCTTCCACATTTTGGACGCGTTTAATCATCGAGTTTTCGGGGAGTACCGCTTCAAAAGCGCGAAGGTGGAAAGCGTGATTACGCACCGGAGCGCCGAGTTTTCCCAGTCTTCGGGGGAATTTGAAGACGCCCTGATCGACGAAGCATCCGCGGGTTTGGGACGACGCAGACGGGGTGACCGACATCTCTCCACGCTGGCGGCGGATTTGCAAGTGGCAAAGAAGTCGAGACTGGAGGTTAAAGGATTGCGGTTCGCGAGGAATTTTGAGTTGCCTACGATCGCGGGCTCCGAGGAGTGGGAAGGGGCAGGCTTTCTGATGCACTCGGTTGCTCCGAAAACGGAATTGGGGATGGGGGTCCGAATTGGTCAAGTCGGCATAGACCGTGCTCCCGACCAACTCTACGAGGCAGTCCTGGGAAGGGCGGTTTGGCAGGTCTCGCCGAAATTATCCTTCGACCTAGCCGCCGGAGTCGATTTCCGACGCTTTGAAGGACCCCTCTCGGCAGGGGATAGAGACACACCAATCTTTGAGGCAGGATTAATCTGGCACCCCTTGAAACAAACACACGTCTCCCTGAAAGGCTTTCGCGATGTCCGTTATTCGGTCACCGGACAAAGTGTAATTCGTACAGGAATTCGTGCAGGATTTAGACAGCGACTTGGCGACAGGGCAAACTACTCATTTAATGGTATGATCAACTCACGCGACTATCAGCCGACTACTGTCAGCGGACCAGCAGGGAGGGAAGACGAATTTCTCTCACTCATCCATCGAATCGACTATAAGTTGGGAGATCGGGGAGAAATTGGTGTGTTTCACGAGTATCGGCGCGATGAGTCAAATACGGTCTTTGGGTTCGAACGCGGATTGACCGGTGTTCGGGCTTCCTACGGCTTCTAGGAGTGGGGGCTTTGTTGGCGCCAAGGTTAGAAAACCTAAAACCCCAATCGAAAGAGATTTAACGCTCATTTCACCGCTATTTAGCCTCGACACCTACGGAGTTCGGAGCTAGCATCCAATTTGTGGAATAACAATTTTGGTTCCTATCAACACCGCTGGTTCCTACCAATCGCCATGAATTTCATTTCCGTGCCCCTGAAAATCGCTTCAATACTCGTTGGTTTCTTCGCAGTGTCGTCTTCCATCGGTCAGGATAATGAGGGGAAGGTTGGCGGTGAATATCGTCTAAAGATCGAGGACTCCGTGCTGATCACCGTATACGGAGAAGAGGAGCTTACTACTCAGACACAGATATCGAAGACTGGCGAAATCAACCTCCCACTGGTGGGGTCCTTACCCCTCGCAGGGAAAACAAGCGCTGAGGCCACGGCTGAAATAACGAAACGTCTCTCGGAAGGCGGAATCGTGGTTGACCCGAAAGTTTCGGTTACAGTGACAGGATACGCCGCCGTCAAGGCGATGGTGGTGGGAAGTGTTCGGAACCCGGGACCTGTCGATCTTCCTGACGAGGGTAAGATCGATCTCCTGTCCGCCATCGGCATGGCGGGTGGTTTCCAGGAAAATGCGAATGCTCGTCGAGTTACGGTGCGCCGAGTGGTCGGCGGAGACTCGAAGGTTATCCGGCTCGATGCGCGGATATTAGCCATGAGCGAAGCGAAGGAGCCGTTTTTTGTAATTGCCGGAGATGTGGTCAGTGTACCAGAGGAGGTGGAGGAGCGAGTGACCGTCATGGGGCAAGTTAATCGACCGGGTCTGGTCGAGTATCCTTCCGGTGAATCACTCGACATTCTCAGTGCCTTGGCGCTGGCGGGTGGGCTCTCCGATTCGGCAGATCCTGCTCAAGTCGTGGTCAGACGCTTGTCAGGTGGTGGTCCACGAATCATACGGATCGATGTGGGAAAGATAATGAAAGGAGGGCAGGAGGATCTTTTCCTGATGCGCCCGCGCGATGTTGTCACTGTCGGCGAACACGCGCCCCGCAGTGTGACAGTCATGGGACAGGTAAATAAGCCCGGCTTAATCGAACTCCCCGACGACAGGACCCTCAACATCCTTGACGTGATCGCGCTCGCAGGAGGCTACACGGAGATTGCAAACCCAAAGCGCATCTCTCTCAAAAGACAGGTGGGAGGAGAGGAGAAGATTTATCTGATTAACGGAAAGCGCCTCGCATTCGAAAGCAATGTAGCTCCGGTTAGCGTATCTCCCGATGATCTGATCACGGTGGCCGAAAGCTTCTTTTAATTGTTGTGCCATGAAGGGAAGTACTGCCAGTGAGTCGCATGGAGAAAGCGAAGATGAAATCGATCTCCGCCAGTTGCTGTTTTCCCTCCTTGTGGGGAAATGGGTGATTCTCGGCTGCCTCCTGGCAGGGCTCGCAGTCGGGCTGGCATACCTTCAATTCACAACGCCGGTGTTTCGTGCTACTGCTCTACTGGAAGTCCCTGAACAACGCGAGAATGCCGCAGGATTCGAAGTCCAAGATTACAGTGGCGGTGAGGTCCTGAAAACCATCGAGAAGAATCTTCGTCGAATCTCGCTGATAGGAAGGGTCGTGGAACGCGAGGACATCGGGGGAAGCGCCGCATTCCAGGCAAGTTTCGAGGACTCTCCCGATATTCAGGGAACTCCACGGCAGTGGGAATTGGTGGCGGAGTGGGTGACCATCTCACTGGAGCGAGGGACACGCCTCATCAATGTATCGGTCGAGCACACCGACCGGATGTTAGCGCGAGACCTAGCCAACGCGCTGGTCGAGGAGTTCATTCGGGAACGCTCGGAAAAACGCAGCGGTTCAACGGCGTCCGCCGTCGATTCGCTCATGCGGGAAGCAGAACGAATCGGTGGACGATTGCGTAAGTCTCAGGCGATCCTCCAAAAGCTGGACGACGCAGTCAAAATCCAAAATGTCGTGGAGGAAAACGAGGACGAACTTACATCATTGCGACAGCGCTATGCCGATAATCACCCACAGGTTCTTCAACTTCGTAGTCTCATCGAGGAAAAGAACGCAGAATTGGACCTCCTGCTGAAAGAGATTCTTCCACTTGTGTCTGAACACTCGAAAATGACGGTCGCGACAGAGGGCTCCGTCACGCGCCCGCCAAACGAGAACAAGCGTCTGGCCAAGGAGGAACTCGAATTCCTTTTCGCACATCGCGAGAGTCTGGCCGGAGAGGTTGCCACCAGCCAGGCACTGTTCGAATCCGTACTCGCTCGACTCAAAGAGACGGACGTCAGCAGTCAACTCGACGTCGAGTCGGTCGAGATTTCAGAAAATGCCTACCTTCCCTCCGAACCGGTCAAACCAAAGGGGTTGTTGGTCCTCGCGGCAGGAATCTTGATCGGTGGCGGCTTGGGCTTGGTTTTGGTGGCGGGATCACACTTCTTGGACAACAAGTTGCGCACGGTGGATCGAGCCGAGCAGAAAATCGGCCTTCCCGTAATGGCTGCCATTCCGGAAGACAAACGAATCCAAAAAAAGATCGGACCACTCGTAATGCTGTCGGATCCCGGCAGTCCGGTCGCGGAAGCTTTTCGATCGCTTCGGGCCTCTCTGGCTATGCAAGATTTTTCGAGCTACAACTCGAACGACAAAGGCCGTTCTTCCCGGTCAATCCTGGTTACAAGTTCTCTTCCCGGGGAAGGAAAAAGTTTCGTCTCCGCGAATCTTGCTGTTGCTTACGCTTCGCAATTAAACATGAAAACCCTATTGATTGAAGCGGACCTGCGTCGCCCCGTTATCGACCGTATATTCGGTCTGAAAACACCCGGAGCAGGAACGGTAGGGGCTCTCAATGACTTGGAAAAATGGGAAACCGCAGTTGTTGAGTCCGGCACCCCAAACCTCGATCTTCTCACTGGCGGAGAACACTCCACTGATCGCCCGGCAGAACTGCTCGGAAGCATCCGGATGAACCACCTTCTTGAAAAGGCTTTGGAGCGATATGATCGCGTCGTCATCGACAGCCCCCCGGTCAACTCAGTCTCCGACGCTTTACTTTTCGGCTCTGAGGTGGACAATGCGATTCTCGTGGCCGATGCGAATAGGACACCCGCTAGCAGTGTGAAGCGTGCGAGAACCCAGCTCGGTGGTTCCGTGCGGGAAATCTCCGGACTGGTCCTTAATCGAATGCCTCAGAAGCCGGGTAGTGTAGCGGATCCCTATCACTATTACTACATGGCAAACAACGCGTACGGTGAGAGCTACAACCATAAGGACGAGTCTTGAAAGCAAAGGCGGGCCAACGCCCTGCGGCGGGGGATGAGATCAAAAACGCTCGCGCCACTTGAAATGAGTTTTCGTCTGTTTTGCGCCAACTGATAGAGGCCTGCCCTTTTAAGGGGTTCTTATCGGGGTGCCGGTCCTGTGGAGTTTGAGGGGGTGCAACGTCGTTTTTTCTAACAAAACGCTACGAATTTTTTCTTGAAATCAGATCACTTTTTCAAAGATCAGGAAATGCGCTTCCCGGGAAAAAATTCCGAGAATCTTTTTCTCCTCGTGGATTGATTTCACAAATTGCCAGCCTCCTTGCGTTTCCTGATTCAAAGTTTGCTGGAGCTTCATTGGGTTGAGCGTTTGGGTGAAGCAACCGGTTGTTAAAACGCTGACTTTATATTGGCGCTCTTTCATGGATGAAGATTGAGGTTGGTTTGTGGTAGTGGGAAGAAGTGCGGCGGGTTCCTGAGAAAAAAGTTGAGTTGCAAGGACCCAATTGGCGGCACCTTCTTCTGCAACAACGGTGTCCGCCGGAAGATTACCAGCCTGATTGAGCTGCGCGAGTTGCTCGAGCGAAACCGGGCCTTGAGGCTGGGCTTCACCTGAGCTGTAGAAATATTGTTTCATGTTTGGTGTTCGGTTTTTTTATTTGAATTAATGGAAGTATTTTCGGGTGAAGGAACGTGGATCACTGTCCCGTAACATTTCCCGGCCCGTCGACGAATCAATCGAAAACCGCTGATCACTCCAAATTTCGAAATACAACGAATCGCGTATTTGGAGCAGCATGGCTTGCAGCCGCACACCGGAAATGGGCGGCGTGGACTTTCGATCCGTTGATACAAACGAATCATCGAAGTGACAGCATGTTTCAGCATTTTTGATAGGAATTTGTGTTTCAATGGGGTTCTTATCGGGTCGCCGGTCCTATTGGGTTTGAGGGGGTGCAGGCAGGCAACTAATTCAGCAAACTCAGAAAAGCAGAAGCGGGTTTTGTCTGTGACGTTGACAATGCCTCTATTTACTCGATTATTTGCATCTAGACAATGAGTTACAAGTGTCGAAAGTGCGCCGCTGAGTCAGAGCCGGCTCCCGGGATGGAAGGGCGGCAAGTGCGGTGCAGTGTTTGTGGTGCTGATTTCGTAGTTCCTTCAGCATCCGGAATAGACTCCGGGGGTAGTTGTGATTCAAATGGTGTTGAGGCCGGGATTGTTGGAACCTATGATGAGCGATTTCTCGACAGTGTCCTTTTTGCTAAGAGTTCCAAAGAGGAAGTGAGAAATCTGAATCTTAAGATCACCGAGCTCTCATTTGGCGAGGGTGAGATAATCTTTGAAGAAGGTGATAAGGGATCTCATCTGTATCTTGTTCTGGAAGGTAAGATACGAATATCCAAACAAGGGCGAGGCGGTAAGCAGGAGACGTTGTTTGTTCAATCCTCCGGTGATTTTTTCGGTGAAATGTCTTTACTGGATGGTGGAAATCGGTCAGCCAGGGCGACTGCTAATTCCCATGTAACTTTGGGGAAAATCGAAAAACAAGAGATCGAGCGTTTTTTATCCCAATCGTCCGGTTCTCCTCTTTGGTTCGCACAACATGTGGCTACCAATTTGCGTTCCACCAACTCGGTTTTTATTGATAAGTTGGTCGAAACCGAACGCCTCAGTTTGCTTGGCACGATGATGACTGGGATTGTTCATGATTTTCGCAACCCAATCGCCACGCTGGAAATGCTGAACTATTTCCTGCAATCCCATGAGGATCCCGTGATTGTGGAATTGGGAAAAACCGCGGAGTCATCGGTGGGAAGGATGAAGGTAATGATTCAAGAATTGCTCGATTTCTCCAGGGGGGACAGCAAGCTGAATCTAAGTAAGGTTCATGTATCGGACTTGATTGCCCAGCTGGATGAGCAGATCCTTAAACGGGTCGAGGGAAGTGGCGTTGAGGTGAAGCGGAATATCGAGTACACCGATTTCATAACGGTAGATTTCAATCGATTGCAGAGGTTGCTTGAAAACATCATCAAAAATTCCTGGGAGGCAATGGGCACAGAGGGGCAGCTAACTGTGCAGGTGAAACGGATTAGTGATTCGATTGAGTTTCAAATTGCGGACACAGGCCGCGGAATAGCGCCAGAATTACTCGCCAACGTTTTTGAACCATTTGTGACTCATGGCAAAAAAAATGGCACCGGATTGGGTATGGCGATCGCAAAATCAGTGATTGATGCTCACCGTGGTGACATTCGAATCGAGAGTGAGGTAAACCGGGGTACCACCTGTTTTGTCACTTTGCCTTGCCAGCCCTCGCCGGCGGAGGTTGCGTAGAAGGACTTTTTTCGAACGCTGGGAAGTAGCGGATTATTGTCGTAAAACACGGGCTGAAGCCCACAATACAGCCAACTTGCTTTAGTTTTGAATGGGCCGAACGGTGAATGGCAGTAGCATGGCTGAAAGGCCAGCAGTAACCGGCAGGAATTCGATTCGACAAGGTAGAGGCAAGTTGATAGGAAGTTGCTTTTTCGAGGGTTTTTATCGGGGCGCCGGTCCTGCGAGGTTTGAGGAGGTGCAAGTAGTTAAGCGAAGACTGAAAAAGCATCCGATTCTGACTCTTTCTCCCGAGCCCTGAACCTGGTCAATGGGTCAATAGTGAAGGCGGTGTGAATTGTTACTCACTCCTCTGTAGCCAATGTCCTTCATACCTTCGTTGTCTCCGAAGATTCCGGCGAGTATCTAAATGTTGTCATGTCAGGGAAATTATTTACCGAAGTGTCGGAACCTCTTTGCCTGCTCTGATGGCAGCATGGTGTTTTTCAAGAGCTTCCCAGAATTGATTCTGAATATCTGCCGGCGCCGCATGTCCCATTTCTGGTTTGTTGATTATTACCTTGTTTCCTTTCAATGCATTGTAAGCGGCATAGACGCTGGTCGGAGGACAGACCCGATCGATGAACCCTGCACTGACAATGGCGTCCGCCTTGCAGCGAGTTGCGAAGTTCACCGCATCAATGTAGCGGCATGCATCCAGAGCGGCTGCGTTCGGAACCTCGTTCTCTAGCGGGACCAGTTTGGGCCAACCGCTGACTCGGCCGGCTTTCATTCCAGAGTGATCACAACCGGCGGGGACACCGGATCCAATAAAGGTGACACGATCATCGATCCCGCCGGCGGCAAGGGCCTGAAGGCCGCCCTGGCTATGGCCGATGACTGCGAGCACCTTTCCGTCCCACTCCGGTCGGGTTGCAAGAAAGTCGATCGCCCGGGCAAGCCGGATCAGCATTCCACGGAAGTAGATCGTTTCGCGGTTTTCCCGCCCGTCGTGGCGATAATTCTTCAGCTTACCTGCGCTCAATTCGTTGTAGTATTCCTTGGGTTTTCCATTGGCGATTCCGTGAGCGTTGATATCCATCGAAAGGAACCCGTTGCGTGCTCCCTTGGTCGCGTTGCCGAGACTCGAACTGCGCACACCGGCACCATGGACCCAGAGAACGGCGGGCAGGGATCTGGGTGCAGCGGTTTTCGGCATGGCGAAATAACCGGATACAGGCGGACCCTCTTTTTCGCAGGGAATCTGCACATCAAAGGCCACGATGGTGAAGTCCGTTTCGGGTAGTTCCTGAGGCGTTGCCACGGGATTGAGGGGGATCTGGGCGAGTTTAGCTTTCTGGTCCGCCCAGAACTGATCGAAATCATTCGGGACCGGCATGCTCAGAGGGATGTCGAGTGGAGAAACTCCCGCAGCTCCGTAGGCAGTGATCTTCTTTTTGTCCGGTCCGGTATAAGTGGCCGTCAATCGGAGAAACCCGGGGCGGTCGAGTGAGCCTTTGGCGACCACTGTCTTCCCTTCCTCTACGGATTGTTTTCCTTCGCCGAGATTTCCGACTCCATCCATGCTCAGGATCCAGGAGATCTCTCCCGCGGTGATATCCTGATCACCGTCCTTTACCTCGATCGTGAATACGACTTCATCGTTCTCTTTGTAGAGGGCGTCCTCGCGATCCGTGGAAATTTTGAGTGAGGGCGCAGCGCTTAGAAATACAGGGAGAAGAAGAGCAGCGAGAACGAGCTGTGGTCCGGGAAACGATGACGTACGAAAAAGTGCTTTCATAGGCTCGCATTTTGCCTCTCTCGAAACAACCTGCCCACCGAAAATTTATACGCGTATCAGAGGGGAATCCTTCGCCGGGTCAACTTTGGAATTTTGTTCGGCAACAAGTAGCCCCTGTAAGGACTTCTACATCATCGCCACGGGGGTGGAGTAGCCTAGCAGTTAAGCCAAAAGGTTTTTCACCACTTTGCCGTGAACGTCAGTAAGACGGAAATCCCTGCCCTGGAATCGATAGGTAAGCTCCTCGTGATCGAATCCGAAGAGATGCAGAATCGTTGCGTGAAGATCGTGAACGTGAACGGGATCTTCCTCGACGCCCCATCCGAGTTCGTCGGTTTTTCCAATTGTTTGGCCGCCCTTGATACCCCCGCCGGCCATCCACATACTGAATGAATAGGGGTGATGGTCTCTGCCGGTGACTGTTTTGAAGCCTGAGCGATTTTCTCCAAGAGGTGTCCGGCCAAATTCTCCTCCCCAGACGACTAGTGTCTCATCGAGTAGCCCACGATCTTTCAAGTCCTGGAGTAAGGCTGCGATGGGCTGATCGGAAATCTTCGTGTTTTTCGCCAGTTCCGAGTCGAGCTTGCTGTGCTGGTCCCAGGTGGAGAGAAATAAGGTCACAAAACGTGTGCCTCTTTCCACCAGTCTTCTTGCGAGAAGACAGTTACGGGCGTAGGAGGCTTGAAACCCGGTTTTGTCCTGCCTGTTCAAACCGTAGGCTTCTTTGGTGGCTTCCGTTTCGTCGGAAAGATCGACCAACTCCGGAGCCGCGGATTGCATGCGAAATGCGAGTTCATAGTTTTTGATTCGGCTCGCAATTTCAGGATTCGCCGTTTCGCTGAATCTTTGGCGGTTCAACTCGTTGACCGCCTCGATCGAGCGCTGCTGCATTTCTCTCGTGATCGAGTCCGGATTGTCGAGATTCAAGACGGGGCTGCCTTCGTTTCGAAAGAGCGCTCCCGAATAGCTGGATGGTAGAAATCCGCTCGACCAACTGGCGGCACCTCCAGGCAATCCTCGCCCAAGAGTAGTCATCGCAACATATCCGGGTAGGTCGTGGGAGGGGCTGCCAAGTCCGTAGTTGAGCCAAGATCCCAGGGTGGGCCATCCGCGAAAAGGCGTTCCTGTGAGCATCAGGAGCTGTCCGGGGAGATGATTGAATTGATCGCAATACATCGAGCGCACCAACGCAATGTCGTCTGCATGATCCCTCATGTGGGGGATCAGGTCAGACATGTCCATCCCGCACTGACCGTATTTTGCGAAAGTGCGAGGACTGCCGAGAAGGCGGGCGCTTTCTTTTTGCGTAAAGGCGAACTTCACTCCTTCGAGAAGTGAGTCGGGCATGGGCTCGCCATCCAGCTCGTTCAGCTTGGGCTTGGGATCGAAAAGATCCATCTGACTTGGCCCTCCCTCCATGAAGAGGTAGATACAACGCTTCGCCTTCGGCGCAAAGTGAGGGACACGAACTGAATCGCTACCTAGAAGGCCGTCATCCCGCAGCATCGTGGCAAGGGCCAGGGATCCGATGCCTGAAGAGAGGAACCGGCGTCGAGACGCCATTTCGTGAAATTGTTTTTGATCAATCACGGGTAATAAATTCATCGAGGTTCATCACAATCCTTGCCGTCGCGATCATCGCGAGCTCCGGAGATTTGGCTTCGTTCAAAAAGTCATCGTGGGCAGAAACAAGAGTGGCTGCTTCACCGGGAACCGGCTTCCGGTTGAGGCAGCGAAGAAAGGATTCTTCTATGGCCGCGTCGATATTGTCGCCATGCTTTCGGTGCAGGTCCTGACCGAGCGTTTTGGCGCATTCAAAGAACACGGGATCGTTGAGAAGCGTGAGAGCCTGCATCGGGGTATTGGTTTCTTCTCTGCGGCTGCAGGCGACACTGGTATCCGGTGCGTCGAAAGTCGTGAGCATCGGATAGAGCACAGTTCTCTTGAGGAAAATATACATGCCCCGTCGATAGCGGTTGGGACCCGTGCTTTCCGGCCACTTTACGCTGCGGCCCACTTTCGTCACGAACTCTGGTAAGGGTGGGTGAACCGAAGGTCCGCCGATCGTGGAAGTGAGTAACCCGCTTGCGACAAGGTGAACATCGCGCACTGTTTCGGCGTTCACCCGAAAGCTATTCTGGCGCCAGAGGAGATTATTCGGGCGATCCGGGTAGGTGTTAATGGATGCCTGTCGGTAGGTTGAAGACATCACGATCGTGCGAATTAGGCTCTTACGGCTCCAATCTGACTTGCGTAATTCAAGGGCAAGCCAGTCAAGTAGCTGCGGGTGCGACGGTGGAGTTCCGTGGGTTCCGAAATCATCAGAAGTAGCGACGATTCCAACGCCGAACAACTGCTGCCAGATTTGGTTGGTTACTACTCGCGGAGTGAGAGGGTTGGCCCCAGAAAACAACCAGGTCGCCAAATCAAGGCGATCTGGATTTCCTCCGCGTGGTCGAATCGGCGGCAGCGCCGCTGGGGTGTTGGGAGAAACGGCTTCCCCATGTCTAGTATAGTCTCCACGGATATGGACGTGAGTTTCTCTCCAGTCTTCTTCGCTCAGTTTTGAAATGGCTTGAGCCTTTGGTTTGGGTGGTTCGTCGGTTTCCTTCTTCTTCTCGATTTTGGGCGGAGGCCACTCTTGGTCTAGTTTGACCGCTATGTCGGAGTCTTTGGTGTTGTTGAAGAAAGCATAGAGTTCGAAGAACTCTTTTTGTGAAATGGCGTCGTGCTTGTGGTCATGACATTCGGCACAGGCAACCGTGAGTCCCATCCATGCGGTTCCGGTAGTCGCGGTTCGATCGACGATTTGCTTGGTTCTCGCGAGTTCCTTGTCGAGTCCTGCTTCGGTATTCTTGAGATTGTTCCGATGAAAACCGGTTGCGACTTTCTGGCTTTGTGAGGGTTCCTTCAGTAGATCCCCGGCAAGTTGTTCAATCGCGAATTGGTCAAGCGGTTGATCGCGATTGATGGAATCAATGACCCAGTCCCGGTAGATCCATGCCCAGTGCCTCAAGGTGTCTCCTAAATAGCCATCGCTGTCTCCATAGCGGGCGATGTCGAGCCAGTGGCGGGCCCAGTGTTCGCCGAAATGAGGTGAAGCAAGGAGTTCGTCGACTTTGCTTTCCCACGCCACCTCCTTGTCATTATCCCAAGCGCTGAGAAACGTGGTCGTTTCTTCAGGGGAGGGGAGTAGCCCGGTGATGTCCAGATGGATCCGGCGAAGCAATGTGGTTGGCGATGCTTCGGGTGACTGCATCCACCCGGATGCGTCTAATCTGGAAAAGACAAAGGCATCGATTGGATTCTCTGTTGCGAACTCGGGAATACCAGGTTCGAGAATGGGTTGATAGGCCCAATGATCCTCTGCGGTTGCCGCGAGTAGAGTAGCAAAGAGGAATACAACTCCTCCAATGAATGGGAAACTTCTCATGCAAGAATGTCGTGAGCGACTTTTCCGTAGACGTCGGTGAGCCGATAGTCGCGACCCGCGTGTTGGAAGGTGAGGCGCTCGTGGTCGATCCCTAACAAGTGTAATATAGTGGCATGTAGATCGTGAACGTGCATGGGCTTATCCAACGCCTTGAAACCAAACTCGTCGCTCGAGCCATAGGCATGGCCTCCCTTGACTCCACCTCCGGCCATCCACATGCAGAAACCGTGGGGGTTATGATCGCGTCCATCCGCATTCTCGCTGACGGGTGTACGCCCGAATTCGCCGCCCCAAACTACGAGCGTATCCTCCAGCATTCCCCGCTGCTTCAGATCCTCCAGTAATGCAGCGATGGGTTGATCGATATCCTTGGCGAGATTGCGGGTCTTCTTGTCATGTCCACTGTGGGTGTCCCAGGGTTGTCCATTTCCATAGTAGACTTGAGTGAATCTGACACCGCGTTCCGCCATGCGCCTTGCGAGGAGGCAGCCATTCGCGAAGTGGCCTTTTCCGTACGCTTCCCGAGTCCTTTGATCCTCTCGCTCCAGATTAAATGCATCGTGAGCAGATGCCTGCATGCGGTAGGCGGTTTCCATGGCTTCAATTCTCCCCTCGAGGCGAGGGTCGACTCCGCCGCGGCTTTGCCTGTGTTCCCTGTTCAGAAGTTGGAGCAGGTCGAGTCGTTTGCGCTGACCTCCCAGCTCGTTGTCCGGATTCTGCAACCAAGGGATCATCGAATTCGGATCTAGGTTGGAATGGTTGATATAGAGGCCGGCGTGTTTTGCCGGAAGGAACGCGTTGTTCCAAAGAATGGAAAAGCGAACTGGCTTCCCGGGGCAGAGAACAATGTAGCCGGGAAGATCGGCATTTTCATTCCCGAGGCCATATGAAGTCCAGGCTCCCATACTTGGGACGCGAGGAGTCATCGTGCCATTGTTCATCAGAAGCAAGGCAGGGCCGTGGTTGGGATTGTCGGTGTGACAGGATCGAAGAATGCAGAGGTCGTCTGCATGCTTTGCTGTCATCGGAAGGAGTTCGCTGATGGGAAGCCCACTTTTTCCGTGATTGCTGTATTGATAGGGCACGGCCATAAGTCCGCCGGTGGGGCGCTCTGTTCGCAGGTCGGCTTCTTCGGGGCGAGTCCCGGCGTGTTTGGTGAGGGCAGGTTTCGGGTCGAAGAAATCAGGACCAAAAGGGCCGCCATTCATGAAGAGGTGAATAACGCGTTTCGCTCGCGGTTGGAAATGGGGATGGCTTAAGGCGCCGTCGTTGTTCCCGAGAGCGGAGATCATACCCAATGACCCCAGTCCTCCTCCAATGGAGGCAAGCGCGTTGCGTCTGGTGAGTGGTTGCGGAGTAAACATGATCTCAGTCGATGAATAGGAACTCATTGCTGGCGAGAAGGACCCTTACGTATTCCTCGAGTGGCTCTCCTTTCAAAAATAACGTCGCTGCTTCGCGTTCGAGAGCGGAGGGTTTTCGCTGAAACAGCAGGGAGTAGGCATTTGCTATGGGATCTCCTGTGTCCTCAATACGTTCCACGAGTTTTCCCGCCTGTTGCTGGAGAAGCGGTCCGTTCAGGGCAAATAGCGACTGGAGTGGGGAAATGGTTTCAGTCCGTTTTGGATTGTGAGCAGCAGGATCCGGGAAATCGTGGACCTGCAGCATCTTGTTCATGTCGCGCCGGTTGATCTTTCCGTAAATTGTTCGCCGATAGTTTTCACGATCATCAAGATCACCGGGTGCACCGCCTATCGTTTTGTCCAACGTTCCCGATACGGCCAGAATGGAATCCCGCCAGGATTCAATGTCGAGCCTCTTACGGTTCATTCGAGAGTAGAGGTAATTATCAGGGTCGGCACTCTCTGATACGGGCGAGTTAGCGCTCTGTTGCCATGTCGCAGAGTTCAAAATCTCGCGGTGCAGCCATTTGATCGACCAGTTGTTCTCAATGAATTGCGAAGCGAGGTCATCGAGCAAGGCAGGGTGGGTTGGCTTTTCACCCATCCGCCCGAAATCGCTGGGTGTATCGACAAGTCCGCGGCCAAAATGTTGTTTCCAGATGCGGTTTACAATGACCCGGGCAAAGAGAGGCTTGCTGTCTTCGATCAATGCTTCAGCCAACTCCAGTCTCCCGCTCCCCGATGTGAAATGGCGTGGTTCGCCGTTCTTAGAGGGAAAGGCAGAGAGAAAGCGTCGCATTACGACATCCCCGAGATCGTTTGGGTCTCCACGTTTCTGGAGTTCAAGGTCGCGTCCTTTTCCTTCCTTAAAGTCGAGTAGAGTGCCGTGACCTTTTACTTTTGGCTTTACGAATAGAGCCGCTTCAATCACTCCATTTGCCATCGGCATATTGTAGTGAGGGGTTCCATCTTTGATTGCTGTGATCTCATCATTGAGTGATGCAATTTGAGCTTCAAAGTCCTTCGGTTTCTTCTTCTTGACCGCTGCCACTTTGCTTTCAATGGTCGTGACTTTTTCTCTCGCCGCTTTTACGGGCAGCCAGAGTTCGTCTTTCATGAGCGGCCTGTCTGAAAGCTTCACGCTCGCGAAAACTCCGGCGATTGCGTAGTAGTCGGCTGCAGAGATGGGATCCGTCTTGTGATCATGGCATCGAGCACAAGCGAGGGTGAGGCCCAAAAAGGTTCGTCCAAGAGCGTCGACGCGCTCTTCCCATTCGTCGGCGACAGTGGTTTTGATGATCTCGGGGGGAAGCTGCAATTCCTTCCAATAAGTGGGACTGAGTCCAAGGAAACCGAGAGCGACAGCGTCTTCCGGCTTTGTTCCTGGCATGAGGTCGGCTGCAAGTTGACGTTTTACGAATTCCGGATAGGGCATATCACGATTCAACGACTCGACGACCCAGTCTCGGTAGCGCCAGGCGCCTGCCGTAGACTTCAACCAGGAAGCTGTCGTATCCGTGTAGCGGGCGAGATCGAGCCAGTGACGGGCCCAGCGTTCTCCATATTGGGGCGTGGCGAGAAGTCGTTCGATTTCGTCTTCGACTGGAATCTCGCCGTTGATCAGTTTTTGAAAATGGTTGTCTTCTTCCGGAGGTAGACCTGTGAGATCAAAGCTGAGGCGTCTTGCTAGAGTTCTCGGATCAGCCTGTGGGGAGGGCTTCGTTGCAGAGCTCTCCAGCCGGTTGAGGATAAAGTAATCGATACGATTCTTCGGCCAAGTGGTGTCCTGGACAGGAGGAAGTGACTTTGATTCAGCGAGGGGGAGAAAGGCCCAAGGCAATCTCCTTTCTTCTGCAGAACTGCTGAAGGAGAAGAGAACGATTCCGGAAAAAACTGAGAATGCCCGCACCATTGAGTGGAAAATAGGGTTTTACGAGGAATGCGGCAATGGCGAATCAGCGCAAGGCAAGTTTGTCTTGGACCTGCCGGCTCATGGCCCCATATGGACAAAATGAAGCGAAATCATCAGAGGCAGGATCTGAGTTACCTCTATTGTATTGATTACTTTGGTATCGCAGTTCTCAGGTTTGCGGGACGATGGGGTGTGGAATGCGGTCTTCGTCCACCAGATGATTTCTCGAAATACGCTGTCGTAGAAATCTCCGAAGAGGGCGCTGCGCCCGTCTCAATTGAGCCTTTGACGACAGAACGTCAAAGTGCGAATCGAATTTTTGGTGAGTAATACTGGCCTTTCAGTCATGCTGCTGCCATTCATCGTTCGGGCCTTTCAAAACTAAAGCAAATTGGTAACCACATGTTGTGCAAACCAAAGAGGAGAACCGGACGATTGGGATAAAAAACGCTCGATCTCTTGTTTTTCAATTTCCTTTAAAATTACATGGGAATTAGCAGTCGCCCTGGCTGACCTCTATCATCCCGAACTCCCGCTCCTAGCGATGGAAGGTTTGCTCGGTGATGTTGTGCTCACGGCAGACGTCAAGGAAGGTCTTTCACACGTCTGCCTTCCGCAGGAAGCGGATTCTTTCTTCTGCGGTGTGGCGTTTGCCTTTCATTTTCTGGGTCCTTTCTACAAAGTCCCAGGCTATGATTCAAGATGGATCAGTTTAACGAGGCCCATCCAGGTAGCGTTGGGCCGAGTGATCGGGCCTTCGACCATAATTGATTACTGAATCCAATACAGTAATCGCCTGATGGTTCGATCTCTTCAGGCGCTTCAGGGAGTCCGTGCTTCACCTTGACTCGCGGCATCAAATTATGCTACCGTCGTTCTCAGGGGGCGTCCAGGGCTAACCCGTTTTCGTGCCTGAACCTCGGTAATCAGGTTTGTTGCCAACATTCGAGAGCCATACATTTGAAAATCTCCTCGGTAAAACATCTCAATTTCTCGCACTCGTGGAGGGATGCCGTTTATCCTTCCTCAGCATTTTCGATCCTGGAAGTTACCCTTGTCGTGGCGCTGCTCCTTGCCCTTGCTTCTATCAGTTTTCTTGGCTTCAGCTCCTACTCGGAGTGGAGCAAGGGACGAGAGGCTTCGATAGACCTCAGGTCTGTTTACATCGCTCAGCGGGCCTATCTCGCCGACCATCCCACCGAAGACGCGGCAACATTCGGGCCTGATCTGCTCATTCCATATCTCCCCGGCGGTGCCGAACTTCCCTCGATCGTGTCACTGGAGGGTATTCCGTTGGAGATTGACCTGACATCGATGCCGCCTGTTTTTCTTGAGGGTGGTGCTCCATATGATCCTTCAGACCGACCGGATGACGGCCTGTGGGACGTCGGGAAATTTTGAACTCCAGTTTCGCGGTTCCGGGCGGGGTTCCGGGTACGGGAGGCGCAGTCGATGTCCTCACCGGCTCTTGTTCGAGCGAGGCGAATCGAGGATGTTCCCGATCCTGTTGCTGGCGGCGCTGCGAAGGGCCGCATCGAATACGACCGGATCGTCGTATGATTTTTGATTTTCCTGCATAAAGAAAGTATCGATTCGTCATACAGGCTACGCCCTCCAAAAAAAGTTCACATTCACTTCGCCTGAACATGAAAGCAGTATTCCTCAACCTTGCAGTTCAGCTTGGCCGGTTCCTCGAGATTTCCATCGAATCGGAGGAGGCACTGATCTCCTGCTTCCGACGCACGGATGCCAAAAGTTTTTGAGGCGCCTCGAAATTTTAAATTTATCCAATTGTATACATTGAATGCCGAATTCTCTAACTTTAGCTTGACTAACGCCTTCAATTCTCGCATCCTGCACGAAGTAAATAAGATCTAGACCCACGAAATGAACAAACCAAACAGACTCGATAGATTCAGGAAATGGGGAATCCTCCTCCAGCCCCGCAGCTTCTTCACCTTTGTCATTGCGCTGTCGGCAACTCCGGTTTTGATGCTGGGACAGGAAGAGTCTCCGATCATTCCCGTTGGCACGCTGAGCGCCTATCCGACGATGGTCCAGACCGGTACCCACCCCACCCTGACTTGGGATGTTACTGTCCCTGAGGCTGTTTCAGATATTGTGTCCATCGAAAATACAGGGACGGTTCGCGCTGATCGCTGCGTCTTCGCCGATGTCAGGGTACTTGGGGCCTCCGTGAAGAGAGTTTGGAAAAATTGGCGTGGTAGAGTTGTCCACTGGGAATGGGTACCCACGCAAGGAAGGGTGAGTCAGAATGGAGACTCCTCAAAAAGCTTTTTCTTTGATACGCATGATCGCGTCAACCCCAATAAGATTGTTTGGTCGACGAAGCTGGCTAGCGGGGACACTCTCGATTTCAGTGGACGCTACGTGCGCTACAACGGGTCTTGGAGCTCGACGCACGATTCCCGTTCGGTTTCCCAAAATGTCAGGGCCCTTCGGAATGGCGATGTCCCCCCGACGACGACGCCTCTGTATCAGCAGCCGTCCATTGAGTCCTTCCTCCTTCCATTTCTCGATTCGGAAGGTAAGATAAAGATCGGCTCGAGAGACGTGATTTACTTGGTCGAGCTGACCCATACGGATACGAATAGCAGTGGGTTTGATCTTCAAGATCTGGTATTTCTGGTCAGTTTTTATGAAGAGGTTGAGACCGATATTGGTTCGGTTGATTGCGAGGGTAATCTCACCGAGGTGGAGGATGCTGCCCTGAAGCAAAATAACGGGCATGGCAACAACTACGACGGAGTCGACTCAAGCAACCCCGGCCAAAGTCCAAAGAAGCTCAATGATTCGGATCCGAATATCGATGACGAGACCAGAAAGCGTGGTCGTCGACGCCGTTAACTTCTCCACCAACGTTTTGTCCCTGTGGTTTCCAGCCGCCCTATCATTTCCCTACAAGTTTTGAGCACTCGGTCCTTTAGCTTCCCACCCCCCCTGTTTCTCGCGAATGGCGCCCTGCTGATCTCTCTTTTTGCTGCGGGTAACGCGGCCGGCGATCCCGGTCCGGAAGTGGATTCTGCGGCCGGGGAGGCCCGGGGTGCCTCAACGATAACCGAGCCGGTGAAGGGAGAAACGCTCGCAAATCGTCTTCGGATCGCCAACCAAAACGATCCAATTCGAAAGCTGGGGCCTCGCGCTGGCAAGCCAGAAGACCCAGCCACCCGCTTCGCCCGCCGGGACCTGGTCAAGGAGTCAGCGGTCCTGAGTCAGGGAGCGTTGATGACACTCCTACCGAAAAGAGCACTTCTCCACCTGCCGGATTCGTTGAAAGACTCTACGGGGGTCAAAGAGGGCTCCGTTCTGGTTTCATGGCAGGAATTCCTGAAATCAAACCGAGCCTGGATTCGGACGGTTGAGGTGTCGAGAGAGCGCGCAACCGGTCAAAAGCCCTTCTCCGTAGAAGAGGCGGAAGCGCTCCGCTCCAGCGGCAGGGTCGTGGTGGCAACTTTTCAGGGAGGACCGATCGCAGTACTTCCGTCCTCATTTCCCGAGTCAGTGAGGCAAGAGCCTGGGAAAGGAACAAATAGAAAATGAAACGGCCCATGAAAAGACTACTCTCCCTATTAGCGATACCCTTACTGTTGCTCTCGCCCGAATCCCACGGTGGCGACTACGTTCAATTCATCCGCCAGATCCAGATGCCCGACGAACTGGAGTGGGATTTGTCTGTTGAAAAATCGGGGAACGCCCTCTCTCCGCTCGCGATCAATCCCAACGGAGCCAGGTTCGAGCTCTGGGCGGTTGATGCGCAAACGCTCGCCAGCTTTCTTCTTGATACGACATACGTGAATTCCTACATTCCCGTTGCCGAGGTGAATATCTCCACTGAAGATCCCTACGAAATCATCCCGAGAACTCGAGTGGATCGGCCTTTTACAGTTGAAATCACTTTGAACGGGATGACTTCGGATTCTGACGCGCCCGAGGCTGCGCAACGGGTGAAGCTGCTTCGCCACGTTCAGGCTTACCAAGGGAAAGGCACGGGAAAAAATATCAATCGTGGCAATGCGACCCTGATTTCGGAGGGTTCGCTTTCCGATAATGGAGATCATCTCCTGGAATATGCCATGACCTCGATTCCCGGGGGGGATCGGGAAAAAGTCCGGGGGGAGGAGAGGTTTTCCGTTTTTTCGCTCACCGACGAAAACGCGCCCGAATCCATCCTTGATTCCGATACCGTGCAGATCTGGCCAATGGCTGATTTCAACGTGGGAGGAATTACTCCGAATCAGCTGGTGGATGGTCCGTCTCCCCACCTCACGGTTGAGCTAGCAGACCTCTACCCGGACTCGTGGACCTATCTCCAAGTGTATCAAGGCTCGCCTTCTCTCGGTACTGAAGGGATCCTTGTTCCCGGTTCCTCCGTGTTGGTAGACGGAACCATTCCCCATGATGAGAGTCTCACCGTGAAAGATCTGGATTCAGTGGTCCGTAAAGATGGAAGCTGGACTCTGGAGCTAATCACAGTCACTCCTTTTGGGGCTGAAAGACTTTGGCATACGACGTTTCAGGTCAAGAGAAGTGTCCGTGTGAATAGCGCGATCACGACCGTTCAGTGATCTCTTTCGCCGTTGGGAGATAATGAAGAAGCCCGAGAAACGCTTCTCGCCGGGTTGCCGGGGGTTCGGTCTCGTGGAACTCGCCATTGCATCGGGCCTCCTCGTGAGCCTGGCCTTGATTGCTTTGAAGGCGACATTGCAGGTTTCAGAAGTTCAAAGGTGGACCGTTATACAAAGCCTCTCTGATTCGTACCTTTCCCGAGAGACTGCTTTGGCGTCGCGCCTGCCTTTTTCGGACATCATCTCGGAATCCTCTCCGTGGCCGGACTTCCCCTCCTCGGAATCACAAGAGATGGAAATCGGGCGTCTCCCGGGCGGTGTTGCAGTCAACGCAGTGTTAATGCGAACTAGGCAGGCTGATGCGAACAACCTCGTTTCCGAGGGGGGAGCGGGGACGCTTTCTTCGAATCCGGCTCGTACTGAGGGCTGGAAACTTCGGTCCATTCTGGTCTACCAAATTGGAGAAAGGTCCTACTACAAGGCCAGAACAACATTCAGGACCCGATGAGTGGAGCTTCAAGTGGACGAAATGGCAGAGCACGCGCGATGACCCTTATCGAGCTTGCTGTTGCGATTTCCATTTCGCTTGCCCTGTCCTTCGCGATTGTTCTTTTACTGGGGCAACAGGTTCGCTTCTACACCCAGTTGCAGAAATTTCGCTTCCTGAGAGAGGAGGCTCCACAGATCAACTCGCTTTTCGCCACCATTTTGAGCGGGGCTGATTCTTACCGCATCTATGCAACAGGGAATACGGCGAGGTCCCCGGACGCGTCACCCGCGCGATCTGGAACTGCACTTCGCTTGAGTTTTCAGCTTTCGAATGGAGAGGAGCGGCTATCTGTAGTGGCTCAAGAATCTGAGGGAGTTAGCGGACTGCATTATTACAGGGCGGACGAATTGGGAATATTTCCGGAAACGCCCAGTTGGACAATCAGCAGAGCACCGACCGAAACTTTTTTTTCGAATGAAAACGGTTTCCTGGAAATTCGATTGAGGGATCAAAACGGCTCCGAGATCACTTATGGAGGTAATCCGGATTGAGAACGCGGGCGACGATGAGAGCTGGAGCCGATCGCTACCTGATTGCGATGCGGCTACTTCAACCGAAACTGTGGGTTAAAAAAAATTGAATTGGATATGAGAATTTCGCGAAAACTGCGCCACAGGTATCTTTCCCGAGGGACCACAACCGTACTCGCCGTTATTGCGGCGACCATTCTCATCAGTGGTCTTTTGACTTTCTCTCTCCGAGTGGGAATGAACTCGATCGATGCGCAGTCTGACGCTCAATTGCGGCAGGATGTGCGATACCGGGAGGAGGCATTCTTATCCGCCTTGCTGCATATCGTTCCAAATCGGGCGATACTGGCGATGAAGGCGGGGAGTTCTGTGGATTCGATGTCGTGGGAGGTAATTTTCGCCGATGCGCTCGAAATCTCCGACAGTCGCGCAGCGGTGGATTCTGAATTTCTCGACACGCTCGGAGTGGATGGGATTTCTACACAGCTTCAGGGGGAAAACGTTTTTGAAATTGGCACACCAGGCCTCGAGGGGGGACCTGTTATCCCAGGAAATTCTTCATCGATGGGACTGCTTGCCAGCCTCGGCTTGGGAGACTCTCTTCCTCCGCCCCTGGAGGTTCCATCGGATTTGCTGTCGGCTGACATTTCGATACCCCTCCTATCGAAAAGAAAGGTCTACAGCCCGCTCTACGAATCGGGCCTCTATGCCGACCCGGCTCTTTACCCTTCGATGAACTTGATACGATATCCAAATCTTCGATTTGGCTACAGCTCGCCTGGGTCCCTCGTAATTGCAAAGCGAAACTGGTGGGTGTTTTCGACACGTTCCAGAGTGGACCCTGTCGGCGACACAATGCGAGAGAAATATTATTTGCTCTCAATCTACGAGTTGCCATCTCAAATTCCGATATCTTCGACCGGAGTGCTCACTCTAGGCAGGCATGAAGACGGCAGTTTTTGGGATGAGTCTTCCATCTCGCTTGATGGTTCGATCTATGGCGCGGGCGTGAAGAATATGGGCCGAATTTCTACTTCCGGGGGAAGCATCACGGCAAGAAACTCGCTCTTTCTGGGTGCTCAGACCATGGTTGCAGGAAGCTCCCTCAGTGATGGCTTCGACGATTTAGGTGCGCGAGAGGCTCGTGATGCCTTGTCTACTGATAATTTTTACGGTGCCTCTTTGTCCGGAAATGGGGGCGGAGAAGCTGTTTTTGTAAACATCAATCCGGGCACGAATTTTCTTTATTCCCTTCCGGATGAGGACAGCAGCTTGCGGGCCAGTCCCACAGGATGGGAGGAATATTCCCGTGGAGCAAATCGTTGTGCGATAACGATCCGCGTTACGAAAATTGACGCGGAGAGTCAGATTCCCATCGAGGTTGAGTTGGACTATCTGACCACCAGCGGAGGCTCCAATCGCGTCGTACTCGAGAGGGGAACGAATTGGCCGACCGGATCAGGAGTCGAGGGGGAGCCAAATGTCCCTGTTGACACGGAGATACTCGATAATCTCAGGAGTACCCTCGTAGTTTTGCCGGAGAATCTTGAAGGCTATCTCGGATCACTGCCTGACGCTGCTCCCTTATCGGAGAATCATTCCATTCTGGTAGAGTATGCATCGTCGATTGAGGGTTTTAATGAGCCGACCATACCCTCCGAGGCGGATCAAATGGCGGTTGCAATTCGTCGCTGCGAAGATTTGACCTCGTTCGACAAGGGGTTTGCTCTTGTAACGCCGTTCCCGGTCTACTTCCTCGAAAATTTTAATCAGGTTCAGGCGGAGACTCCAGCAGGGAGTGGTATTGATCCTGCATCTCCTTACTTTCCCCCCACTTCCGTATTTTCCCCCGAAAAGCGATTTGGGGGGCAGCTCAATTCTCCCACGCCGGTTCATCTGGACGGGCGGGTCAGTGTAATGAGTACTGATGTCGGGCAGGAGGTCTCCCCGCTGAGCTTGAAGGGTGCGGATGATGAGGAAATCGGATCGGATATCATCACTGCAAATCTCAAGAGTGCTATGTCCCCGGCGTCGATCGCGCCGATTCATGAACTCAACTGGTTGGTGACAATCGAAGAAATCGAATGGTGAGAGGTGATATTTCGAGAAAATCAATGACCCCGGAAATGAGTGGAAAATTTGCAATGATGATCCGAGCAAAAGCAGCACATTTTGGGGTAGTCACGGGAAATACGACGATTTACCCGGAGGATGACGGGGTGAAGATTCCCTTCGGCGCGGATCCAGACCTCAAATCCAACCTCAAATTCACGCTCGACCGGAATACGAAAACCCTGTAGGATACTTTATGTCGGATACAGCGAAAAGTCCCAAAGACCCGGAGGAGGTGATGGGGCACATCTTCGGGGAGTTCGGGAACGAGGCGATCTCCGACATCCAAGTTCGTTCAGGACTTCCAGTCTACTGCCACACGAGAAGCGGACTGGAGATAGCGGATCGCCTGGGAGATTTTACGGTGGGAGACGTACTTGCCCTGACGAAATTTCTGTATTCTCGTCAGGAGGAGGATGCAACGGGTGAGATCGGTGAACTCCAGCAGACGCTACCTGTGGAAACGCGGCTCAGGGATGATAAGGTGGCGGATTTCAGCAGCTCTGGCTTTCCTTTGCCGGACGGATCCGTTTCCGGAAGAATGCGGGTGCAGGCCCACCTTAGCACCCGTGGTCCCGGGCTGACCTGTCGAATTCTCAGCGATGAAATTGCCGACCTTGAAACTCTCGGGATCGCCCCGGATACCGTTAGGGCGCTCCAATCCGGCATGGTAAAGAGACAAGGTTTTGGGCTTGTCACGGGGCAGACCGGCTCAGGGAAGTCCACCACCTTGGCCGCCCTTCTCGACTGGCTCCGGATCAATCATTCCCGGCATATCGTCACGGTTGAAGATCCGATTGAATATCGCTACTCGAGATTTCTCCCGAAAGGTGATAGCGAGGCCGAGCTGGTTCCCTCCCCGGGATTCGTCACCCAGCAGGAGATCGGAAAGCACGTTGCTACCTACCAGCAGGGGCTCAAAGATGCACTTCGAAAGGCGCCTCATGTCGTTCTTCTGGGCGAGATCAGAGACCGACAGACGATGGAAATCGCCATTGAGGCGGCACAAACCGGGCATGTCGTGATCTCCACGTTGCACACGAATGGAGCGGTCAAGACATTGGGCCGAATTCTCGAATTCTTTCCACAGGATCAGCACCGATCCCTACTTGGACGCCTGTCCGAAATCTTGATGTTCGTTCTCTCGCAGGGCCTGATTCCGGGGGGGAAAAGCAGAGTGCTGAATTACGAATTTCTGCAGAATAACAGCAGTGCGGTACGATCAGGGATTGCTGGATACAGTGGATCGACAAAGGCTCTGGAGGATTCGCTCCGCCACAGTGGAAACATCGAATGGGACACCAATCTGCGTAATCTCCTCGATTCCGAACTGATTTCGCATCAGGCTTACACCATGAACAAGATGAATGAGGACGACAGCGAGGATATGCTGTTTGTTTCGTGATCGTGTCAGGAATCTTGGAATATGAAATTAACGATGCCTTTAAGAAGATTTGAGTCAGGAAGTAGACAACCAGAGAATTTTGCCAACCCACAGACAAACAAAAAAAAATGAAACTGAATAACAAAAATAAAAAACAGGCAGGTCTGACATTGATCGAAATTACAGTCGTGATTTCCGTATTGCTCGGTTTAATCGCGGTTCTGTTTATCGGCGTCCAAAACTATCGCGAGGCCACGAACAAGTCCCGTTGCATCATGCAGATTTCGGCGATGCAGAAAGCGGTTCGTTCCTACCAAAATCTGGAGAACCAGGTAACTGGTGCGACTCTCGCCCAGGCTGACATTGTTGGAGATGGGAAATTGGTGGCTGTCATGCCCACATGTCCATCCGGGGGTAGCTACACACTCTCGGCCACGATCCCGGCGGTGGGAACTGCCGTCCTTACATGCAATCAAACTGGGCATGCTCCCGCGGACGTTTCAGGTTGGTAGCCGTTCCCACTCAACCGGCGCACGCGCCCCTGCAAAACGCCGCTCGAGCCCATACTTCACCAGTATGGGCTTGACCTTTCTTCCGTGAGATCATCTCGGAGAGGTCGGGCCTCAGAGCGGTGTTTCTCTACTTTGGGGTGAACCTCCTATCCTTGTCGCATTGATGGAACTCTTTCCGATTGACAGCCCCTTGATCAAGCTTCACCGCCAGTCAGGGCGTCTTTCCCGCCGCAGTGAAGGCATGGTCTCAAATCGGTACTGGTATGAGGCGGCGGATCGGCAGCCTCTGCAGTGGCACCTTCTCGTTAACGGAGCGGAGTTTTCCTCCTACATCTATCGCCCCTCAACAGATGAGTGGGCACCGGGGCCTGCGGTTCCCCGGCCGAGACTGGAAAAAGTAGGCGATTCGGTAGGCGGAGAGCAAGCTCGCGAGGGTGCCGGTGGAAAAACAAGGCTTTCCCCTGAATCAAGAGAAGAGCTCCAGACGGTGATACGTGGACTGGTGGATTCGATTGGAAAAGGTCATCACGTGGGTCTGGGAATCACACTTCACGTGTGCGATTCTTTGGCAATTCGAAAACTTGCCCCGCAGTTCGAGGAAGAACCTGATCATGATTCTCTAGACCAGCTTCTCATCGAGGCTCCGGAGGTTGCTCTGGGCGACAAAACTCTTGTCGAGGAGGCTACCTCTTGGAGGCTTTTCTCCGAAGTGGGTTCGGGAAACTCCGGGCCGCAGGCGATTTCCATCTCGAGCCGTTATGCTCCGATCGTGGAAGAGATGAGAGAATTTGGAAGATCGCTGAGGCTTCCCATCGTGGTTGAGGCCCGCAGTGCTGCCCTCGAACTTTTGGCTTGGCTGACAAGCCCCTCCAAGAACGATGGTTCCCTGATCGGCTCTCACAACAAGAACGGCTCGGTTCTGATCATCCGGTATCCTCAACAAACTATTCTCGCGATTGTCAATCAAGAGGGAGCCTTGGATTCGTTGCGGGTTTTGCCCAAGGCAATAGGTGCGGGCGAGGAAGCTTCGGAGGTGGAGCGGCTGCTTCGGAATCTGACCACCCTCGGGGATCATTCTCTCGGGGACGTGATTTTTTTGGATCGAGCTTTGTCTCGTGAGGAAGCTCCTGATTTTTCCAGTTTGAAGAATACATATCCTGAAGTCTCAGTCAGAATCTTCGATGAATGGCAACTTCCCGGAGTGCAGGATGGGCCGACTGGAACCTCGTTTCCCGAGTCGGCTTTTGTCGCGGCGAAGAAAACGGAAAAAGGTTCGACCGGCTCTTCGTTCGAGGCCGCCGGGGCTCTTGACTTCTACTGTCTGCCGGAAAGTGTTGCTGCGAGACTTCCCGATTTGACGACTCTCAAGTTGGCACGAACAGGTCTTTATTTCCGGATTTGTAGTGTCTTTCTAGTCTCCGCGTGGGCTTTTATGATTGGCTCAGAAGTGTTGCAAAAACTGAGATCCGAGGAGTGGCAGGTGTTGCCATCCTCAGTGGACGAGCAAAAAAGGCAACTGGAAGGCCTGATTGCGCAACGCAACCGGTGGAGGAGTTGGGACGATCTTTTGAAGAGGCGGTCTGAAGGAGCGGTTGCTATGGCGTTACCTTTGGTGCTATTTCGCGAGGACGATGGCATTCTTCTTGATCGGCTTGACTATCGCTTAAGCTCGGATCTAATAGAACAATCGAGGGTTGGATTTGATCGAAACTGGGAGTTCACTGGATATCTCGATCCGGAACGCGCTCGGGATCTCAGCAATCTCGGATCTGAACGGAAAATCGAGATCGCAATCAACAACTTGGCGGATGATCTGCAATCGTCCTATCTTGCCAGTACGGAACAGACCGAACTCGAAGTTACTTTTCAGCAGCGGCAATCAGTCATGCCGGTAACGACCGCCTTTCCCATCGAGATGATTCGCCGATATCGAGCGGCCTTTGACCTTACGATTCGACAAAAGGTCTCGCCGAAATCAGAGAACTCGTTGCCCGGTGCATCGAACAGGTAGGGAAAGTTGAATG
Source organism: Verrucomicrobiales bacterium (assembly GCA_965657775.1). Classification (GTDB taxonomy): domain Bacteria; phylum Verrucomicrobiota; class Verrucomicrobiia; order Verrucomicrobiales; family DEV007; genus Arctic95D-9. Next base: position 670,684 of record CBFHPY010000001.1, on the reverse strand, counting down.
TTTTAGTTTCTATGAGTCGGCATCGAAAGGCAGTTTTGATTTTTGGATTTGTTTGTCCACTGGTGATCGCTTTGTTGGTCTCTGCTCTTCTTCTCGGCGTCAGATCGAAGGTTTTTGCCAAGTATGAACTTCGCAGTAATGCTCAAGAAGGCCTTCGTGTCGCCACCGTAGAGGTCGAGACTGTTCGCAAATTCCTGGAATCAGATGGACGCCTGGATAACCTCCGCAACTGGGAGGAAGACAGTGGTAAGGATTTCTTTCAGCTTTTCAGCCAATCCCTCGATGAGTCGATGAGTCAGTTGCCAGAGGGATCGCTTCGGCGAACTGCAATGGGGCAGGCGGGTGGTGCCAGTTCAATCGGATCGGCAAGTGGGCTCTCACACTCGAGAATTACACTATCCTTTGAAGGTAATTACCAGGCGATGCAATCAGTCATGGCAAGGCTTGAAGCTAAAATCCCCACTTTGATTTTGGAGGATCTCAAAATCGTCAGAAATCCCTCCAATAATCGGAGCGAGCGAAATGTTCTTCTGTTTAATGTCACCTACATCAATTGGGAAATAGCGGAGTTAGGGCGATGAAAAAGTTATTCTTGTTCTTTATGAGCCGGCTGTTGGTCGGAAGCGCTGTGTTTTTCGAGGCGGCAGGGGGCGTTCTATTGCTCGCACAGGATCGCCCCGATGTTTCCCTCACGGAGCAAGACCGGATCTTAACCGGTGAGTTGCGTACGGGGATGATCATTAAAAAAATCGATGAAAACCTTCGAAATGTGGACCCTTTTGGTCTGCCCATGATGCCGGATAAGAACCTTCCCGTTGAAGAACCGGGAACTACTGAAAAGGAGGAACCTGTGGAAGGACCGGATGGCTCTGAGCAAAAGGAGTTTGCAATTCGAGCGGCCGAGAAGATTCCCATCACCGGCGTTTATCCAGACCGCCAAGCGCTTGTCGTTAAAGGACGTCTCAGGGAGGCTGGGGAATCGATCGTTGTGCGGGTGGAGAATTTGGAGATTACGCTTCAGTTCCTGGGCTTGAATGAAGACGAAATTCATTTTCGAGACGTTGATACGGGTGAGGACGTGGTAAGGCTATACAAAAGATTTCGGGGGATTCATTCCAGGCGAAAAGAAGGGGTCCGATCGCGGACGAACCCGAAGTCAGGAATCTTTCCTGGCTCCCAGCCTATCCGGGTCGAGTGAAGTGGCCCCAGAAAACCGAGCCAAAGGCGAGGTGAAGGACGTGGGCAGTGCACGCGACCGAAGCTCACAAGCGTTCCGCGTATTTCCCTAGAAAATTCCTCCGGGCCTCGATTTCAGCCCTTCGCTGGTCCGACAGTTCAGACCAGCGGCCGTCGGCTAGGGAGTCGTTTCTCAAATGATCAAAAGATCTGAGCGCATCTTTGATACGATGGTGGAGCTCCGGCTTTGATAGTGAGGGGACAGGGGTATTGTTAAACTCGAGATCCAAGTTCATCATTGCGACCGCGGCGGTGAGCCATGGTTCGGGATCCTCCTCTTCTCTCGCCGCTACTTCCCACACCAGAAATGCCGTCGCCGCGATTTCGCTGAAAAGAGTTTCCTCGGGGATGTCGCTCATAGCAGTCAAAAAAAAGTGCAGCGCGTCGTAGGTGGTGTAGTTGGTGGGATCGAGAAGAAACGCCTCGTATAATTTTCTCCTGATATCATTGCGGATGTGCTGTAGATGGGGAGCGGAGAGTGGGACACTGCTGGTTCGCGTGGATTTGAGCAACCGGTAACGTCCCTGCCAGGTGGAAGAGTCGGAGTGGTCTGAGCCCTCCAGGCCAATGTGCCAGGCTCTATCGATGCTCTGCTCGGAAAAACGTGAAAGCATTTTTCCGTAGCCGGAGCCCCGAATCGCAAAGGGGTTGTGTCCCGGCCAGTTTGTCGCAGTGCTCGGGCGAGGAACGTTTTTGACCACGAGGGTCCACCCGAGAAAGAACAGAAACACGATGAGTGTTCCCTGAGCGAGGTCCTGTCGTTTCATTGTCTCGCTCGAAAGATTAGAGTCGCGACCACCATCGTTACAAGGCCCCAGCCTGCGAAATAGCCGAGGAATTGAGCAAAACCACCAACAGGAAGAGGGCCCATTTTAAAGACGAGTCGCTCAGTAAGATCAGCAAGGTGGAAGTGAGGGCCCAGCAGATTCAGCAGCTGTCCCGGTGGACCTGATGAGACAAGATAAGGTGCCAGACTCCCTTGAAAGAAAAAGCCGAAGCCAAAGTGGCAGGAAACGAGGATCCAGGAAACGGTCGAACTAAATCGCGTTGCCAGCGAAAAACCAAGTGTTGCGAGCGGGATCACGATCGTCAGATAGAGGACGCAACTCTGCAGGTTGAGTATGATCCAGAGTTCCGCTTCTTTTTGGTCGCCGGGGAGAGCTCCCACGACACTTGTCAGGAAAGTGCCGAAGACGAAGAGTATTGCCGGGACGCTAAAACCAATCGTCGAACCCGCTATCAATCGTAATCGCCTGAACCTCGCTGCCTCGCGGGAAAAAGCATAAACGAGAAATCCGTTCCTTCTCCATTCTTCTCCAGTAAACGCGGCGCTCAGGAAAAGCCAACCGGAGCAGACTGTCCAAAGTAAGATCCACCCCGCCTGAGCACGTGCGGGCTCGAGCAATGAAGGCTTGAGAGTGGCCGGCACCAGTTGGGGGAGTAAGTATGCCAGAACCGGAAGTCCGGCTGCGAGAAGTATCACGGTCCTGTTAGCCAGAATCGTTGACAGATAGAGACGAGTCAAGAGGGTCATGTTCGGTTTCCACTTCTCTTTCTATGTCGACGCGAAAAATGATTCGCGTAGGGTTGCCCACGATATTTCAGACGTTCCCGACTTGAATTTCTCAATTTTCTGCTGGTGAATCAACACAGCTGAATCTGCGGTGAGGACGGGCTCGTCCGGATGATGTGAGACAAGTCTGCAAACTCTGGAAGCGGGACGTGCCCACCAGTCTCGGACGATTTCACGTGCTACAAAATCTATTCCTGAAATCGGCTCGTCGAGCAGGAGGACGCAGGGATCACCGAGGCCTTCCTCGGCCTCCCTCGCGAGAGTCTCGGCGATGGCGAGAACGATTTTTTGCTTATTTCCCCGCGAGAGGGCATCATACTTCTTGTCAAAGGGGATCTCGAGGATTTCGGACAGCTTGTGCGCTCTTTGCAAAGCTTGTTTCGGAAGGAATGCGCGCAAAATTGAAGAAAGACGCAGATCTCTGTTGAAGCTGAGATCGTCGCAAAAGTAGTGGAGAGAACCTCGCACAGTTGGAGAAAGGTTCAAGGGGGGGAGCAATCCCGCGAGAGTCGCCAGCAAGGTGGTTTTGCCTCCACCGTTTTTCGCCAACAGAAAGTGATGGCCGGCACCAAGTTGGAGAGTCTCGGAGGTCCTTGCAACGCTGCGATCTGTCTTCCGGTAACCGATTTCAAATCCTGCTGGTAGAATGACGAATTCATCAGAACAGTCCTCACTGCTGTCCACATTGGATGGTGTTTTCGATTCTTCTTTCGCGATCATAGAGAAAAATTGTGGTCAACCTCACGGTTTCGATTCGGGAGAGGAAAGTTCCCTCCAAACCAGTTCAGGCAGGCCGGAAAATACGAGCAGAAGAAATGCAGTGACAAGAAGTATCCAGAGAACCGTGATTGTGAAGGAATGATTCGTGCCGAGGAGTTTGGCCGGGAACCCTTTCCTCTCGCCGACGCGAGAGGCGTAGGTGATATTTTCCCGCTTAAATATTTCAGTCAGCCGATGAATATCCTCATCGCATTTCGCTTCAAATTGATAGAGGTATTGTCCTCCGCTATGCGGGTCTGCTTCGCTTGTTTCTGTCCCGGGCGGGAGGCTTCGTGGAAGGGTATTGGTGTAAAAAAACGTTCGGTAAACGAATTTTTTCTGAAGCCAGCGATCCAGTCTGGTTTGTTGCATCATAGGTTTCCGGTGGATGATCGATCAAAGACCCTGGCCGCTCATCATTTTCGGTCCCATCAGGAAGATGGGGAGGAAAGATCCACCGAATACGAGGGTGATGAGCAGGCCCGCAAGAACAAGGACGAGGAAGTTTACGATCTGCGTGAAATCATCAATCACCTGATCGACCTCTTCTTCATACATAGTGGATAGAAGGCGCAACTGTTCGTCAAGGGAGGAGGAGCGTTCCCCGATTGAAATGAGATGGGCCACCTGCGCATCGCACGATGTAAATTTTCGGATTGCTTCGGAGAACGGAAGTCCAGTTTCGAGATAACGCTTACCTGCAGTCCGGACTTCGTCGTACATCGGGGTGCCTTCCAGTGAGAGGGAGGAAATGTCGACTGCCTTGGCGAGGTTTATGCCGTTCGAGTAGAGCATTTCCAGCGACCCCACGAAAAGGAGTTGCCGTAGTCCCATGACAAGTTTGCGAAGGAGTTTCCACCTTCCCATGAGGAAAAATACGACCGCGGAACGAATGCGTTCGATGAAGAGAAATGAGGATACCGTCATGACGAGGAACGTCACGAAGGGAATCCATATTTTTTGGGTGACATGGCTGATCTGAAACAGCACCGCGGAAATTGGATCCGGTTCCTGCCCGATATCCATGATGATACTTTCAATTTGTGGAATAACCCGGAGCTGTGAAAATACAAATAATAGAATCAATGCGAAAATAATGATTCCGGGGAGGAGGGTTGCCTTGCGCATCCGTTTGCGAAATTCCGACTCCTTCTTCAGGCGGTCGGCAATAGACTGAAAAGCGCGAGCGAGCTGACCTGAATCCGCGCCCGCCTTTATGAGGGAGAGGACCTTGACATCGAAACGGCCCGTCTTTTCGAACGCTTTTTCAATTGGGATTCCAGCACGCAGATGCTCGTTGATTTCGGCGGTCGTTGATCGCACAAGCGCCGATGGGTGACTTCCTCCATAATAGGAAAGGGAATCCGAAGTATTGATATTTGCCCGCAACATCGAGGATAGACTGCGGCAAAGTTTGATTAACTCCTTCTCGGGAAACCGGGAGCTTAACTGGATCCCCAAAAATGGTCTTGGTGAATCCGGTGAATCCGGTGAGGAAGAAGACGCTTCCTGACCGGACTGTTTGCGGGCATCGAGAGCGGCCCGGGCCGCCGATTCACCTGTGTTTCGGTTTTTCATTCTGCTGAGGAGAGATCGATTGACTTTCTCAGCGCTTCGAGATCTGTCTTTCCTTCGCGAAGGAGATCAAGTCCGCATTCCCGCAACGAAGGCAGCTCCCCGGAGCTTCTGACTTTTTTCTCGAGCTCGTAAGGCGTTAATTCTCCTTTTGAGAGCTGGTCGGACCATTCGGGAGTGATGGGGATGATTTCAAGAATTGCCGTTCTGCCGAGGTAGCCACGACCGTTGCACTCCGCGCAGCCCTCCGGTTTGCGGGCATACACCCTGTGGTTGCGAAGGTCGTCCGGAAGATGAAATTTTCGGATATCCCGCTCGAGAAGGCGATCTCTGCTCACCCGACATGATCGGCAAAGCAACTTGATCAGTCTCTGGGCGCAAGCTGCCTTGAGAGTCTGGGCAATCTTCCATCGTTCGATACCGATTTGCTCGAACCGTTCGATGATCTGCGAGGCTCTGGGAGTATGAATCGTCGTCAAAACCTTATGGCCGGTTATCGCTGCTTCGATCGCAAGCTCAGCTGAGTCCAGATCCCGCACCTCGCCCATCAGGATGATGTCGGGGTCGCTTCTCATGAAGCTGGTGATCATTGGCTTGAACTCATTGGGACGTATATCGCAGTGCATCACCCCGGGGATTTCGTCTTCTACCGGGTTTTCCAAAGTGAGGATATTCTCTTCGGGACGATTCAGTTCCCGCAACATCGCGTTCAGTGTAGTTGACTTCCCCGAGCCGGTAGGGCCAGACATGACAATGATACCGGCGGGAATCGACATGACCCGTTCCAATTCGAAAAGGGTAGCCGGGTCGAAGCTTAGAGATCCGACACCGAGTTTTGCCTCGAAATGCGCCTTATCGAGAATTCGCATTGTGACATGGAAACCGCGATAGGTGCGGTGCCGCTCGAATCTGATATCAATCGTCCGGTTGAGATAGACCACTCCGAAGCGACCGGAGATTCCCGGGCGCTTGACGCGTTCTTCCGGGGCGATACCCATCAGGTTAAGGATGAATGCATCGATGCGATTCTTGAGTTTGATCGGGATAGGATTCTTTTCCCTCATGTCCCCATCAATCCGATAACTGAAGGTGACATCGTCGATACCACACTTGATGTGGACGTCGGATGCACGCTCCCGAATCGCGTCCGATAAGATTTTGGCAACAAGACGCGCGAGAGGTTCCTCATGCTCCGCGCTGACGTCGAAGTATCGTACCGACTCGGATTGTTCATCAACCTCAATCGACTCGAGTTCCCGGTTCGAAGGGCCCTTAGCCCCGGATACTGTCTCGATTACTTGGATGATCTCCGCATAGGGCACGAGGATCGGTCGGGGCTCGAGGCCAGGAAAGCGTGTCGATACCGCATCTTCACCGGTCGTATCCCAAGGATTTGCTATTGCAAAGTAGAGCCGGGAATCATCTCTCGAAACTGGAACGAAGAGGCCTCTGTTCAAGAGTGCCGGGTCGAAAGCTTCGACTAGCGATTGGTCTGTAAAGTCTCGTATCCGTTCTAAAAAAGGGATTTCACAAATTTTCGCAAGAGCTCCTAAAACCCGAAGGTTCGATGCACCTGCCAATACCTCGTCCTGATCCTCGTAAAATCCTTCCGGCGCAAGACCGGTGAGTTCATCGGCGATTCGACTGACCGTCGCCGCATTAACAGGGAAATTCAGATCGAAGTTCATGAAGCAAAGTGGCGTTGACAAATACGCTTCCACTGTTCAATTCCTGTTCTTGTCGGGATGAATACCGGAGCGGGTGCTCCCAATGACAGGAAACGCGTCAAAAGGGCGGTTTCGGCATGATTTGTCAGAATCGGATTTGCGGATGTAAGAACAGCGAAGTTGCCTTCGGAAGCCTGGATAACAGGAACCCGAATGAGTCGGCAAAACTCTGCAACCTCAGCTTCGATCGTATAGAATTCGATCGGAATTGGCATACGATCGGCAAAGTCGAGATAGGGGAGTCGTCTCTTTACTGATGCACTCAAAAGGTCGAGAATCTCTCCCACTTTGCCAGTGAAGACGGAGGGGTTTCGCTCGATGGAAAATTCAAGGAAATCGGGTGGCGAATCATCTGGTCGGCTCGTCTTCACGAGGTAGTGATATTCTCGGAGGCGTGACGTGTCCGGATAATCGGGGGCAAGGACGCGCTCGGTTTCAGTAGCGACATTGCTCAATACCTCCTTGTAGGCTTCCAGTGCTTTCCAAGAAGGCTCGTCACCTTTGGCATCGGCACTTGATTGGCTGGAATCCCTGAAATCTTCGTCATCCGCAGCTTTCTCCCGAGGAACCGTTGAACTCATTTTTTGTTCCGGAAGAGGCGATCCAGTAAAGGGGTTTTTTCGGTTCGATTCGCAGGTCCGGGGAATTCATTGGAGTAATCAGGCCTGAGAATATTGTCGGAAGAGATTGGAGTAGCTCGGGGGAGATTTGAATTCGGGGATGGTGGAACGCCTCGATCCGGGTGCATCGGATCCGGAAAAGCATAGTTGTCAGGAATAATGTGCGCCTCGTAGATATCACTCGCAACGGCGTCGGATTGTTCAGTTTCACTCGGTCGGTAGAGGCGGGGAGTAACGATAAAGACCAGACTGGTGTGAGCTTTCTGGTGGTCGGAATTCTTGAACAGATGACGAAGTCCAGGAATACCCCCTAAGATCGGCACCTTGGAATCGCTTTCAGTGCCGATTTGTTCGTAGAATCCACCGATTAGAAGAGAATGTCCGTCAGGGATCCTGGCCATTGTCGTGACCGAAGACTCATTGACCCGGGGATAACGATTTCCCGAAGGGCTCTCCACATACTCTACAACCTGCGCCGACCTTGGCCGAAGTGACATCCGAATCGTTCCGTCAGGTAAAATCGTCGGAGTCACGGCAAGGGTCACCCCCACTTCCCTGGTGGTTGCTGGATCCCCGCTTGAATCTTCCTCGTCAATTTTGTAACGGACCTCCTCCGACGAGTTTTGACCGGCCGTCGTCTCGCTAACGGTGGAGGTAATTATCGGAATTCGATCGACGACGGAGATCAAGCCCTCCTCGTTATCTTCCGTTATGAGAGTGGGACTCGATTCCTGCTCGGCTATGCCAGCGGTATTGAGGGCGCGTATCACGGCGCTGATCTGTACGGGTGAGAGGACCAGGTTTCCTCCTTCGCGATTGTTTCCCGGTCCACCCGCCGATGAAAAGTTTCGCGTCACTTGGACAAGATCAACTCCGTTTCCATTGGTGGCGGAGGTAACGACCGAAGTTGCACTATCGAGTTCCGGCAACCCGAACAGAGCGTTCAGTCCGGAAGAGGCGGTAATACCAATTCCGCCATTTGCTCCCAGGACGGAAGACCAGTCGACTCCGACCAAATTGCGGGCCGATGTGGAAATCCGGATGATTCTCGTTTCAATCGCCACTTGGTCTTTCGGCCGATCAATCTGGCCGAGAAATTCAAGAATATGCTCCAGTTTTTCCTCGCTGTCCGAAATAATCAGACTATTGGTCTTCCCCTCAAATTCAACCATCCCCAAACCCGGGGTCAGGAATGGCTGTAAAATGAGTTTTGTCTGGTCGATATCGTCCGGGCGCAGGTATTGCAGTTGGTAGTGACTAATCTTCTGAGGCACTCGCGAGGCCTGCATCTGGTCAAAGGCGTAGACGGTGCGCCCCTTTTTGTGAATCGTCAGCCCATACATGAGGCCAAGCTCCTCGATCTGCGAGAGCGAATCTTCGCCGATGAGCTCCCCGGTTACGAGGAACTCTTCTCCATCAAGATTGGAGTTGTGGAAATATTGGAGGTCACCCATTCGTGCCAAGTGCTGGAAAACATCATTGAGCGGAGCCTTCTCCAGCCAGAGGCCCGATCCGGTCGCCTCGAAGGCTGTTGCGCCGTCATCTCCAGACTGATTGTCGGCTGTGGATGCTGGCGAGTTGCTTTGCTGAGTTACCGAGTTTTGGGCGAGCAGGAACTGCTGCGGAATAACAACGGAAGTCTCGGCTGCGAGATTGTCGATCGGGCTGTCAGCATTTGCTTCCAGTTCAGCGAAGGTTGGATCCAGCAGTGGATTTGGCCCCGAGGATGGGGGAGAAAGACCTCTCGCGCTCCGGCCTAGTCTCGAAGTTTCCGTCTGAACCCCGGGATCGACCTCTTGGATGCTGGCTGAAGTATCACTCAGTCCCGGGTCGACTGAAGCGGCATTCTCGCTTTCGAGCATAGGTTGGGGACGGGGGGGGGCGGGCCGAATAGGCTCAGGTGATGCGCTGATCGTGAGAGGGGATTCTGAACTGTCGAGAAACTCGGCGGGGTCACTGACACCCTCGCGGGAAGCATTCAAATCGCCGCCCGCACTGCCGAATTTTTCCAAACCGAGAAACCCAACGATGAGGAGCAGCGAAATTGTGCTCGCCACTTGCCAAAAACCAGCCGATCGCGCGACCACAGCATTCCTCTTTTTCTGCCTTTTAAGGGCAGAAATGGCAGCTCTGTTAGATATCGGATCATGTCTCATCTACGATCTTGCGAACACTATACAATACGCTCACGCGGTTGCTGTCGTCAAGATTTAACAGGTCTCCGGGTGTGAGTGGAATGAAGGGCAGATTACAGCGGGGACATTGTAAGGCGGCAATCCACAAGCAGGGAAATTGTGATATTTAATCCGATTTACCATGCTAGAAAACTCTAGAGCGGACGATTTCAGAGTGCTGAAAATTGATAGGAATTTTCTTTTTCAAAGAGTTCTTATCGGCGCGTCGGTCCTGCGGGGGTTGAGGAGGTGCAAACGTTTCTGCGTGGGTTACTCGATGGAATCGAATTTCTGGCGAACTGAAAGCTCGAAGGAACAAAGCCTATGATTTTAACCCTGGGACGCGAATTTCCAACCTTTGGCGTCCTGAAGGGACGCGGGCCAGAGTGGCAGTTTGCCTGTGTCCCGTCAGGACACCCATATCAAACGCAATTTACCTAGGGCTGAAGCTCTAGGCTTTCAGCCCACATGAGCTCCGGATCTTTGATGCTCGTGAATATGAGATAGGATGCGTTCGAACTGGTAACCGTGTTCACTCGAAAGCATTTCCCGAAGGCGTAATGAAGGGCGGATTCGACTTTCGGAGAATCGGATTCGTTGCAAGTTAGCGGCCCATGAAAAAGCTCGCGCTCCTTCTCATTTGGCTTGGATTGACTGGATTCAGTCACGCCGTGGATAAATCGAATCCTAACATTATTCTCATCCTTGCCGATGACATGGGGCCCGGCGAGCCGAGGCATATGGATGGATTGATCCCGACTCCTGCTCTCAGTCAAATGAAGGCGGAAGGGATGCATTTTACCGATGCTCACACGACTTCGTCAGTTTGCACCCCGACTCGCTATGGCATTCTCACCGGTCGATACAACTGGCGCAGCCGTCTTAAAAGTGGGGTTCTCACGAATGTGAATTCTCCAGCCTTGATGGATCCGAAGCGACTTAATCTCGGAACGTTTTTGCAGAACTCCGGTTATCACACTGCCTGTATTGGCAAGTGGCATCTTGGAGTCGATTGGGAAAAGAATCCGGATTTTAAATCGACATCGAAGCGCCCGGAAAAGTTCGCATCTTGGGCCGTGGACTATACCAAGTCGTATCGAAACGGTCCGACCGACGTGGGATTCGATGAAGCATTTTTCATTCTGGCCTCACTCGATATGCCTCCCTATCTCTATTTGAGAAATGATCGTGCCGTTGAAGTACCGACGATTGATCGCGGCTTTCCGCACAATGAATACAACGACTATGAGCGAGTGGGAGCGGCTGCCGAAGGGTTCGACCCAAGCGAATGTCTCGCCGATTTTGCGGCAGAATCTCGCAAGTATATCAAGGAGCGAGTCGCAGATGAATCGGAGAAACCTTTCTTTCTCTATCTGCCGCTGAATTCTCCTCATACGCCAGTCCGACCGGGAAAAGCCTTCAAAGGCAAGTATCCACAGTACAGTTGGTATGCCGACTTTATGGCGGAAACGGATTGGGTCGTAGGAGAAGTGCTCGCGCAGTTGGAGGAAAGCGATATCGACGCAAACACGATGGTTATTTTTACCTCGGACAACGGATTTGCTCCCTACGTGAAAATCCCGAAAATGTTCGCAGCTGGATACCGTCCGTCATGGGAATATCGGGGAGCCAAGGCGACTTTGTTTGAAGGAGGTCATCGAGTTCCTTTTCTGGTTCGATGGCCCAAGGTGATAAGCGGCGGAACGAAATCAGATGCGACCATCTGCACGACTGACTTCTTCGCAACCTTTGCCGAGGTCCTTGGAAAACAGGATGAGATTCCGGACAATGCGGCCGAGGATTCGTTCTCCTTTTTTCCCTGTTTTACAACGAATACTGAATCGATTCGTCCATTTACCGTTCATCACGGAATTGGTGGGGAGTTTTCGGTCCGCAAAGGGCCTTGGAAACTTCTGCTATCTACTAAAGTTAACGGTGGTTGGGGTGATATGCCGGGCCAGGAAGACATCAATACTCCAGCTGAAAAGGTGCAGCTTTATCATCTGGGAAATGACCACGGCGAGCGAAAGAATTTGGAAAAGGAGCATCCCGAAAAAATCGAAGAGTTGGTCAACGATCTCGCAAAAGCGTTCGCCGATGGTCGAACCACGCCCGGAAAGCCGCAGTCGAACGAAGGGTGGCCGATTCGCAATAAGGCAGGCGCAAAGGGTTTTGAGCAATTGGTAGAACCGGCGAAGTAGTAGTAGCGTTTGTCTCGCCACTCGCTATTCAACAAAGAGGGGCATGAGATGCTCCAGGACCGCATTCAGAGGTTTTCCGATTCCGCCTTTCATCTTATTGGTCGCGGTTGCGACGGCGATCACATTTTGTTCGGGAAAGGTCGCCATATACTGACCGCCGGCTCCGATGCCGCTGATGAATTTGACCTTTTTGTCGGCAACGGACTTGGTTCGATTGTGAAAGTAGTAGTAATAGCCTTCCTCCTCTTTGGGCGCCATGACTAGTTTAATATAGTCAGCTGATAACAGCTGCTCTCCGTTGTATTTCCCGCCCTGAACGATTGAGGTCGCGAATTTCACCAGAGATCGAGAAGTAAAGTTGCTGCCGGCTCCACATTTGGGAATGCCGCATTCCTGATCTGGCCAGCAATAGCTGACCCCAAACTTTTCGGCCAATTCAGTTTTGATGAATTCCTGGACGCCGCTAAATCCCTTTTTTTTCGCGCGAATATCAATGGCCATCATGATGATCGAGGGATCGGTGCCGGTATATTTGTATTCTTTGCTTTCCGGAGTAACGGGCGCGGTGTTTTCAAAAAGATGCTGGAAGTAATCTTGCCCTTTGAAAGCAGAGGTAGAGGTCGCGGATCGATTCTCAAATCGAAGGCCAGATTTCATAAACAAAACCTCACGAAGGGTGATCGTATCGACGCCGGGCTTGACCTTCGACTTATCAATCTTGGGCATAAAGTGGAGCACCGGTTTATCGAGATCATCCATCTTGAGGAAGTCCAATTGAATCGCCCGAGCGAGAGTGACTGAGGTCAGTGTCTTGGTCACCGACATCATGTAGTGAGGCGCATCGACCCGGCCCTTGCGGTTGTACATTTCGAAAATCAGTTCGCCGTCTTTCCAGATCAAGAGGCTATCCAGATTGGAATATTTTACCTCCTTGTCATCCTCAATAAGCGCTTTAACAGCTTCCTCAGCTCCCGGTTGATTCAGAGTTCCCACTTTCAAGCCGTCGCCCAAATCCTTCGGCGATATGCTCACGTAGGCCTCAGCCAGATTAGGCAGTTTTTCTTGGGCTTTGTTATTCTGAAGCTTCGGGTCAAGACCTTCAGGAAGGCGTGGTAACTCCGCGAATGCCGACAGGCCGCTCAAAAGTAAGATTGGTAAGAGTAGGGTGATGGCGCGCCCACAAATCATAAGGTTCTAAAAATTGAATTGATAGGAATTTGCTTTTTCAGAGGCTTTTATCAGGGCGCCGGTCCTGCGGGGTTTGAGGGGGTGCAATGAGACAGCGTCTACGCTATGCTGGCTGCCGCCAGAGCCTGAGGGTCTGAACATCAACTCTTTTTCTTTTCCGATCGAACATCATTCAGATCAATGCGTTCATCTATTTAATCAATGGGACTCGTTGGAAAATCAATTACAAATTGATCAAACATAACTGTATTGCTATGAGACCCCTGACTCTTCTTCCCTTCTTCATGCTCGCCATCTTTCTCACGAGTTGTGACGCGGTGCTGACCACGAATCACATCACTGATGCAACGACAGATCTTCTTCAGGAGGAACTGACCGGAGCCTGGCAGGCAGACGATGGAGTCATTCAAATCAAATTCGACGAAGGAGGCATAGGGCACTTCGCTTCACTGGAGTGGAAAGAGGATCAATTTGAGATCTCGCAGTCCAGGTTTCAAGCTCTGCAAGTGAAAGGCACTACCATCCTCACGGTTGAATCACCCGACGAAGGTGACGACGGCTTTATCCTTGCTGCGGTGCGCCAGGCAGAGAACAATGAAGCGCACGCCTTCGCCCCTCAGGTCAATGTATTTGCCAAACTCATCGAAACTGACCAATTGGAAGGTAAAGTAGAGAAAGGAAGGCACACCACCCGGGTGATCATCGATGACGCCGCCAAGGTCGTCACCGACATCCCCTTAGAGGAGCTCTTCAACTTTGAGAAGAAGATGGTTCTCAAGCGAATCCTACCGCTGGAAAGCGAAGATTGAGAATTTACATCTCGCTGAAGAATTGATAGTAATTTATCCTTTCAAGAGTGTATATCGGGGCGCCCGTCCTGCGGGGTTTGACGGGGTGTAAGTTTGTCGGCGGGTGTTTCTTTCCCGTTTAAATACAATTTTAAATCGGCATCAATCACGCCGCTCGCGAGACCGGCTCCGGTGCTTTCAACTTCGGAGATTCTTGCGGGCTTCCACCGCAGATGACTGTCATCCTCTGTGCGGACGAGAATGACGAAGAAAATCAGTAGCAAAAAGTGATGTCACCCATCGCGGTGGTGGGGACATCTGCGCCAAATTTTTTCCGTGGGATTCGCATTTTCTAAAATCGGCTCAGCCTTGTTTTCCTTCGATCGCGCAGAATAGAATTGATGCTGCGATTCCCATGCGACGATCAAGAAGGCCATTCCTATCGACTGCGAAATCGAGATAGGATTTCGTGATAAACGGATTTCTTGTCTGGCGAAAAACGAGAACGGGGTTGTCTCCGACTGTTCCGATGTGGCGCTGAGGTGCGAATAAATTGGTGATATTTCCGATAAATCGTCGCATAAACGCGAGCGCGCCGCTGTCTTCTTGAATCATCCCAATTTCATTTTCCGCTGCATCAAAAATAATCCATTCGTCTTTAAAAATCGACTTCAGACCTTTCCGGCGAAACGAACCGATCCGCTCGCCAGTTTGGAGATCGTTCACATCATAAGTCGCTGCGATATCGAGAATCTGTCGCGCTTGAATCTGAATCAGCTCCGTTTGTTTATCAGCAGCGAGAATGCGAAAATCTTCCTTCAATTTGAAGGCGCGCATTTTGGTGAAAAAGACGATATTTCCCTCGGGATCGAGGACACGAAACCACTGGTGAAAAAAGCTCCAGAAATTTCGGCGTGTGGTATAATTAAGGTGGGAAAGCGGATCTGACATGGAATTGATAGACATTTATTGATAGACATTTGCTTTTGCAAGGGTTTTTATCGGGGCGCCGGTCCTGCGGGATTTGAGGGGGTGCAACTCGGCAAAGAGTCCCCACGAGCCTGCTCAGGTGTGCCATCTCTGTATGGGTCGTCATCGGGGACACTTTTTGCTACCAGCCCTGCGGCATACCTACAATGACACACCCTGCCTGCCGATGGTGCTTTTCGGGGTGACAGCGCTGAGAAAACCATCCTCGGCAATGGCTGTGGATCGCAACATCTGCAGTCGCCCTATATCTGATGGTCTGCTGCTGGTGGCCCCAGCTACATGCCGAGTCCGTGCTCAGCATTCCGAGTCAAACTTGGGCAGGATTAGCGAAATTTGTTGTACTTTCCGCTTTTTTTCAGAGCGAAAACCCAATTTATCGCTAGGCGATTGCTTAGTTTTCGCTTGCCGAGACGGAACTCAATCATCTAGGGTCGGGACTTATGGAAGAAGAAATAGCCTTAGGTGGTATAGCCGGTATGTTTGGTGGAGGTTTACTCCAAATTGTGGCATTCGTCCCAATCGTAGTTATTCACATCATATCAATTGTGAAGGCATTTCAGAAAGGTTCCACGCTCTGGGGAGTGCTGGGACTTCTTGTCCCTCTATGTTCGACTATATTCTTATTTATTAATAAGAATAGGGGCTTGGCGATAGGTCACATCATCTGTTTCATCCTAGTGATTGTTGGTGGTATAATGTCCATCGCAGGTGCAGTATCAGCAGGCGGCGGTATGGAGGCCATCTTGGAAGAGGCCGGAACTGTTCAATAGAGCCGATCTGTTTTAAAACAGACTTACCTTTTCGAGGCACCTGCTCAGGCAGGTGCCTTTTTTGTAATCACCTTCCTACGTCGTTCCTAAATATTCACCATTACAAAACTCTGTAGTCTCTCCAAATGTGCCCAACCACGCACAACAGATGCAGACTTATCACGATCTATGCGACAATTAAATTGATAGGAATTTGCTTTTTCACGGGTTTTTATCGGGGCGCCGGTCCTGCGGGGTTTGAGGGGGTGCAAACTTGTGGATGGCGCCTACTGCCATGAGGCAGGACATCATAGGGGTTTCGGATGCGACAGGACGTCGAGTTTGTCGTCAAGGGTTGAGCAACATCTTGAAACTTTCTGCAAAGTCAGGCTCAACGCGCGTCCACTGGCGGTTGCCGCGCTGCGAAGATCCGAAGGCCTCACTCTTACGCAACTGCCTGAATCAGCCTGTCGTCCGCAATCCACTCGCGATCGCACTGATCGAGAAAATGAGGTCGCGGCTGATATCTCCGTCCGTCTTTCTCCACGCCCGCAGCAGCTCCACCTGCTGCTGGTGGAGAATACTCAGCGGCTGATCGCGTAAATGGAGTGTTTTCGCGTAGCGGGGACGCCGGGCATGGATGGGTCGAGGAAAGAGTTTTTCGAGATGTGTGCAAGCGAGCTGGTATTCGTCCTCGATCTTGTCCATGAAGGTCTTCCGCAGCGGCTCGTCCTCGACGAGGGAGGCGTAGGACTGCATCAGTTCGAGATTGGCACTCATCAGATTGGTTTCGACGCTGGTGAAGACATAGCGGGGCAGGGTCGAGGAAGCGATCGTGTCGGCGAGACGTTGAAAGTCGTCGGGCTGCTCCAGCAGAAGCTGGTCAAGCGCGGATCCTACGCCATACCATCCGGGGAGATAGAATCGTGACTGGGTCCAACTGAAAACCCACGGAATCGCTCGGAGGTCATCGAGACTCGCCGTGCCGGTTCGCCGGGAAGGACGCGAACCCATTTGCGTCTGCTCGAGGGCGTCAATGGGCGTTGCCTGGCGATAGAAGGAAATGAACCCCTCGGTTTCCAGCAGGTCGCGATACGCTTTCGTGCTCCACTCGGCGAGTTTGGGAATGAGGTCGATGCCGGGATCCTCGACGGGTTCTCCGATGCGATGACGAACCGTCGCGTGGGTGACGCAAGCCTGGAGGCTCTCGAGGTGATAGACCGCGCTCTCGGGGTAGGCATACTTCCGGGCGATCGTTTCGCCCTGCTCTGTCATGCGGAAATCACCGGTTAGGGAACCGTGAGGCAACGCTCGCATGAACCAGTTGGTAGGGCCGGCCCCACGGCTGATTGTTCCTCCTCTTCCATGGAAAAACCTGAGTTCGATTCCGTGTTTCTTTCCGATCGCTGAAATGGATTCCTGGGCGTCGTGAAGCGCCCATTGGCTGGCGAGAATGCCTCCATCCTTGTTCGAATCGCTGTAGCCCAACATGATCTGCTGGGTCTTGGTTCGGTCTCCTCCGGAAAGCCCAAGACTCGCCTGGACAGCGGGATGAGAGAGGTAGGCATCGGCGATCCCGGCGCCATTGGCGAGGTCGTCGAGAGTCTCAAAAAGAGGAACGACCTGGAGGGGGCAAACCATCATTTCGCCGAAGGCTTCGGTAAGTCCCGCTTCGCGAGCAAAGAGATGGACGAGCAGCAGATCGGAAAGTTGTCTCGTCATACTGACGATGAGAGACCCTGTGCCCCCACCATGGTTGCGACGATGATTGACGAGGACGCGATAGCACTCGCGGACGGCGTCAGCCTCTGGTCCTGCGGATTGATCGATGTGAAGAAAAGGGCGGGGAGACTCCAGCTCTTTCGTCAGGAACGCGACCCGATCTTCCTCACTCCAGCCGGCGAAAGATTCTCCTTTTTCGATCCCGGCAGCTTCCAGCAACTGGGCGGCGGCCTTGTCGTGGAATGCGCTGTTCTGTCGGATATCGAGTTCGGCGAGGTGAAAGCCAAACGCTTCGAACTTCCGTTGGATGGGACGAATGAACCGCTCGGCAAGGCGGTTGGCTCCGATAGCGACGAGAGAGCTGTGAAAGAGTTCGAGGTCGGCGGAAAACCCCTGGGAAGTCACCGGCAGATCGGATCCAAGTTGTGCTCTCAGGAGATACCCAAACGCTCGCCACGGTTCCTCGGGATTCCGATCGCCGATGTATCTACCTTCTTCCCCGAGGGCTTCGGTCAATTCAGCGACTCGATCGAGGAGAGATTGGGGTGTCGGGTGAGCCGGGGAGGAAACGGTGAGCTGGTAGGCGGCGAGTCGGAGTTCGCGGCGGTATAGTTTCATCGCCTGGCGGCGAAGTTCCTTGAGGGTATCGCTGGTGACATCTGCGGTAACGAAAGGGTGGCCATCGCGGTCTCCTCCGATCCAAAGCCCGAACCGAATGCGCGGGCCGCCACCGGATTTGCGAAGAGTCATCGGATCGAAGCCTGCTTCGCTCCAGGCATATTCGAGGCTGCGATCAAGTTCATCGAGGGTTTCGGGAAATACTTCCCGGAGATAGAAAAGGGCATTGCGAAGCTCCCTCTGAATCGTGGGTCGCTCCGTATGAATCTCGCCCGTGCTCCAAAGGCCTTCAAGAGCGGTGAGCATGTCGGCCCTGGCTTCGGCTTTTTCGTGCTTGGTCTGACCGGTGGCTTCGAGACGCAGGAGTTGGTCGTAGAGATCACGGTGGCGCTCGCGGACGCTGGGACGTTTTGCTTCGGTGGGGTGCGCGGTGAAAACAGGCTCAACTCGCACATGCTGCATCGCCTCCGCGATCGCTTTTTCTTCAAAACCGGAATTCTTGAGGGACTGCAGGACACGAGGCCAGAGTCCTTTTTCGTTTTTCGGCCCGAAAACGACTTCGCGCTCTTTCCGAGTCGCAAGGGAGACCTGCTCTTCGATCATATCGAGAAGCTGGAAAGCGATTGAATAGACTTCAGAAGTCTGTTGCGGCTGTTCCATCGCCGCTTCGGTGCTCTCCTCGGTGAGCCACGGTAGCTTCTCGGCAAGATGAGCCTGCCCTGTGGAATGCAGCACTTCCTGAAGGCAGCTCATGATCTCCAGCACTTCGGAGTCGAGTGATTCCAGACCGCTAGCGAGCAGTTTGTTTTTGGTTTCGTCGAGAGAAGAAGTCGAGGACATGATGTTGAGTACGATCGAGTAAGCAGATTGCCTGCCGAAAGAAAGAGAAATAGGTGTCAGAGATAAAGGCGCTGACCGCAGGGAATTTCAATCGAAAGCGAACTGGTCCGATCGATTTACCGGGAGAGAAAGATGTCGCTCGTGACTACTTTGTCGATCAGGTGGCGCATTCCGTAGTCGTTCTTTTTAACGGAGTCGACGATGGCATCGACGCGAGGGCGGTCGAGTATTTCGAT
This sequence comes from Verrucomicrobiales bacterium, assembly GCA_965657775.1. Lineage (GTDB taxonomy): Bacteria > Verrucomicrobiota > Verrucomicrobiia > Verrucomicrobiales > DEV007 > Arctic95D-9. The sequence continues at coordinate 651,688 of CBFHPY010000001.1, read as the reverse complement.
GCGACGACCCGTTCCGTAGGTAAGAAGCTTTTCGGCCATGTTCCGTGAGAACTGGTCTTTTCGTCTGAGGAGAAGCTTCTTCATATCCATGATATGGCGGAAAGGAGTGCCGTCATAGAGCTCTCCCGAGGAATCGATTTTTGAACCAGTGGGACGTCCTCGAGTGTCTGGATAGTTTTCTCTCCAGCGTCCGATCGGATCATAGTTCTCCAAGGCGAAACCCGGGGGATCAATCTTCTGGTGACAGTCTGCACACGTCGATAGGTTTCGATGTTTGGCCAGTTGCTCTCGAATCGATTTGGCTCCCCGGACATCGGGTTCCAGTGCAGGGACTTCATCAGGTGGGGGAGGTGGCGATGTCCCAAGGATGTTCTCCATGACGTAGACTCCGCGAACGACCGGCGAGGTCTCGATTCCGTTGGCACTAACGGTAAGAACTCCCCCCATGCCTAGCAAGCCTCCCCTTTTTCGATCCGGCAGGCTTACCTTTTGAAACGTGTAGGCGGTCTTGTCGGTGAAGGGGTGTTTGATGCGATAGTGTGCTGCGAGGGGTTTGTTCACAAATGTGTAATCGCTGTCGAGGTAATGAGTGATGGGACCGTCGGTTGTGATTAGGTGTCGCGTAAAATGCTGGATTTCCTCTTTCATCGCTGTTTCGAGATCGTCGTAGAAATAGGGGGCGGAAAGAGTCCGGTCTGGTGGCATGTCCCCGAGCGATCGGAGATTGAGCCAGCTGGCGAGAAAGCCTTCGAGAAAGGCGTCGGATTTTTCGCTTTTGAGGAGTCGTTCTGTCTCGGCAAGCAGGGTTTCCCTTTTCAGGATTTCTCCCGAGTCAGCCAGCTTGCGGAGGGTATCGTCGGGCATCGAAGCGGTCAGGAAATAGGAGAGGCGGCTTGCGAGATCGTGGGAATTGAGGCGCCCTTCCTTTTGATCAGTGGCTTCATGGAGGTAAAGAAAAGAGGGAGCGCAGAGGATGGCTTTGATGGCATCCAGTGTGGCTTGTCGGGGGGAATGACCGGCGGCGATTCGAGAATCGGCGAGGTTGACGAAACGCTGCACTTCCTCGTCCGACACCGGTCTGCGAAAGGCGCGGCTAGCAAAGCCTTCGAGAATTTCTGATCGTCGATCGGCCTGAAATCCTTTCTCTCCGAAAATGAGACGCTGAGGTTTTGATGGCCATGTTTCGTAAAGCGGACCTCGAATACTAACCTCGTGCATCCGGATGTGAGGCATTTTGCCATGTTCGAGAACGATCCGTCGGGCTTCGACGATGCCACCGGTGTAAGGGTCGTTTTTGGGCCAATCCTTTTTGTAGTCTCTGGCAATTTTTCCGAATGCCTGTCGGCAATTGGCCATTCCGTTGGGAAAGATAAATCGAGGTTGCTGTCCTTTTTCCAGCCAGACTTTCATTGTGTACCACTGCGGTTTTCCATCAGCCACCGTGACTTCGGCGAGTTGAGGTTCGACAGGTTGCGGGTGATGAAGCTCGCCAATGCGGGCATCTCCAGGAACGATACCGAGACGGAATGGCTCGGAGAGATCCATTCGGAAAATATCGCGATTGTAGTGCGAATCCCGATTCATCGAGTGAGCGAGCACCTTGACTTCGTAGATGCCGTCGGCGTGCACTCCTTCGGGAAAGTTTTCGAGACCTGCGTAACCACCCTCGTGATTCACGGTGTTGGGGACTTCGTAGACGCAGAGGTAGCGATAGTTATAGACTTTCTTGTGCGAGTAACTCAGTTCCTGTCCCTGGGTAAATTTGTCGGAGAACGTCCACTCCTTGACGGGCGGTTTTTCTCTCGGGTTGAGCGCTTTCTCGACGACGAGATCGGCCGCTTCAAAGTAGTTGTCGAGAAGGAATCCAGACGTCACGAGGGCGTCTCCAATCGTGTCGACATGATGGTCGGTCTGGTCGGTCGGAAATTTGGCGGTGGGGGCGACTGTGTCGACTCGGCGCGAGAAGAGGTCTTCCAGAGTGGTGAGATACTCTCGCTCATTGAGACGGCGGAGGAGAGTCTGTCCACCGGTGCTTTCGAGTCGTGCATGGGCGTCGGCCACCTGCGCCGTGAGCGCGGCAATCGCGGTGGCTTTCTCTTCATCCGAAGGTTGATCCGCTTTCTTCGGTGGCATCTCTCCTAAGTTCAGTTGATCGATGATCTCCTGAACTGCGATGATTCCCATTTCGTCCGTGAGAGGAAAACGGATCTGCTCAAAGTGGCGCTCGCCTTTCTGCACATCCTCGTCGTGGCATTCGAAGCAATTGTTCGCGACAAAGTTCAGTGCCGTTTCATCCGCCGGCGATAAGCTGATGAAAGCGGCAAGGGTCGTCGCAATGATTGTCCTGACAGGAAACCCCATTGCGATCAGATGAATGTTCCTGTGCTCACAGCGAAGTGATCACGCTCGACTCCGAAATGCTGCAGAAGCCTCAAGTAAAGGTTGGAGAGCGGTATTCTAGCGGAGCTTTCCTCTTTCACATTGCGAAAGGATCCGTGTTGGAAGCCGCCTCCGGCAAGAAGGACGGGAAGGTCGTGATTGGTGTGGGAATTCGCATTTCCCATGCCGCTTCCGAAAAGGACTGAGGTGTTGTCGAGAAGGCTGCCCTCGCCGTCTTTGCTGTTCGCGAGTTTCTCAAGGAAGCGCGCGAAGTGTTTCATCTGGTAGTCCTCGATAACGAGGAGAGAATCAATATTTTCCTGCTTTTTCCCGTGGTGCGAGAGACTGTGATAGCCCTTGTTGATACCGAGATGCGCCGGCATGAAGTCACCACCGATCTCCAATGTCGCAATGCGAGTCGAGTCAGTCTGCAAGGCGAGAAGCATCAGGTCATAGATGATTGGCAGATCTTCGACCAGGTTCACATTCTTTGGATGATCGAAGGGAGCGTCCGGCTTGGGGACTTCGACCCATTGTTCCTTCAGTTGCAGTTGCTGTTCGACTTCGCGAACGGAAGTCAGATATTCGTCTAACTTCTCCCGATCTTCCTGATCGAGTCGGCGTTCCAGAGTCTTGGCATCGCCAGAGATCGCGTCGAGAATCGAACCCTGGAGTGAGTGGCGGTCCTTGACTTGATTCAGCCGGGAGGCAGGCTCGGATACGAATAGCTTTTCAAAAAGCTCCTGAGGTCCTGGGATAGGCGGTACTCGAGTTCCGCTGCGTGTCCAAGACATCTGGCAGCCTCCATGGATGCCGCCTTCGGACCCGATCGTCAGGGAAGGGAATCGAGTGCGTCCGCGAACTGATTCAGCGGCGAGCTGGTCGAGACTGATGTTTCCGTCGGGACGACCTTTGGCATCCATTTTGAGAACGCCACTCAGGAAAGAGTGAACGGCGAAGTGACCGCCTTTGACCCCATGATCCAAGCCACGGTAGATCGTCATCTCGTCCCGGACCGGAGCAAAAGGTTTAAGCAGTCGTGTCGTCTCGTAGTCTGCGCCGGGAGTCTTTGGGAAAAGGCTGTCGAGCTGATAGCCGAGCAGGTTGCCGACGGCAACGAGTCGAGCGGGACTCGCCGATTCAGAGATCGTCGTTCCAAGTGCCGGACTCGCTCCGAGAGAATTCGGTAGTAATGACGGCATGACTGGCAGCGAAAGCGTTGCCCCGACCGATCGTAGAAAGTGACGGCGAGAGGGAGAGGAGACGTTTCGGCTCATAGCTCAAGCTGGATCGGACCCGTTGTCTTTGCAATTGCCTCAAATGCGCCTCGTTCGCCCGAACCCTTTCTGGGATATCGAGAGGATCCTTCTGTTCCCATAGTGAGGATAGCAATTTCGTATCGTGCCGATCAGGTATTGTTTCAGGTATATTTTGTAGTGTGAGCGATCCGGCGGATACTGCCTGTCTCGAAGCTTTTTTGCACAAAGCTTTCGAAGCACAGGAGGCGGATGCTCACAGTTTTGCTACAGAAGAGGAGTTTTGGAAGATCGCTCTCAGGGCAGGGTTGTCTGAGGAAAACTGGTCGAAATTGTCCGCCGCTCTGGACGCTCATCTGAGTCGAGGACGCAATTTTCTTGAGTTTGGAAACGCTCAGGATGCGGTTAGGGATCAGGAGACACTCGACTTGATTCAAAAAATGAAGGGAGGCTCTCGTCTCTGGCTGGATACGACCGACGAGGAAAAGGAAGGCGAGTGGAAATGGATCGATGGATCTGCGGTCGAGTGTGACGCATGGGCGGGCAATCAACCGTTCAACACGATGAGGTAGGAAATCTACATGGAAATCGGACCAAAGGGGACCTTCAACGATGTCGCCGCCAATGGACCATCTTTGAAGTGGCGAATCAACGGCCACGTGTGCGAGTGGGCAATCGAAGAGAACTCCGAAATGCGTTTCGCAGCTGGGTCGAAGGGGAATTGACCCTCTACTTCACCTGTCCATTTCCGAAGGCGAGATACTTGTAGCTGCAGAGTTCCTCGAGGGCCATCGGTCCCCGGGCATGTAGCTTGTCGGTGCTGATTCCAATTTCGGCACCAAAACCAAATTCGGCTCCGTCGCTGAATCGAGTCGAGGAATTCCAGAAAACACAGGCGCTGTCGCATTCGAGTTGGAACTTTTCTGCGGCTGACTCATCCGCCGTCACAATGCTCTCAGTGTGCTTGGAACCGTAGTGATTGATGTGGGCGATCGCAGCGTCGAGATTATCGACAATCTTGACCGAGAGGATGTAGTCGAGGTATTCCGTTTTCCAGTCTTCCTCCGTTGCCGGGACGACGGAATCGATGCCGGCGAGAGCGCGAAATTCGTCGTCTCCGCGCAGCTCGACATTTTTTGCGGCAAGCGTTTCGGCAATTTGCGGAGCGAACTCTGCGGCGACGTCCCGATGAATGAGTAGCGTTTCGAGGGCATTGCAAACCGAAGGCTTCTGGCACTTGGAATTGATTACAATCGCCTCGGCCATATTGAAGTCAGCATCCTTGTCTACAAAGACATGGCAGATACCATCATAGTGCTTGATCACTGGCATTCGTGCCATTCCGACCACCGCTTCGATAAGCCCGGCCCCTCCGCGAGGAATGATCAAATCGAGATAGGTATCCATCTCGCAGAGATGACGAACGCTCTCCCGGTCGGTGAAGGGAATCAGTTGAATGCTGTGCTCAGGGAGACCGGCAGGTCCGCCTCCCTCGGCAAGAGCGGCGGCGATGGCGCGGTTCGAGTTGATCGCTTCTTTTCCACCTCGGAGAATGGTGGCATTTCCAGTTTTGAAACAGAGCACGGCGGCATCCGCAGTGACGTTGGGGCGACTTTCGAAGATGATTCCGATCGTTCCGATGGGAGTTCGCTTTTTCTGAAGCCGAATTCCATTCGGGCGAGTCCATTCACGGATGATCTCACCAGTGGGATCATGGAGACCTGCCACCTCGCGAATTCCTTGCGCCATCGCCTCGACGCGTTCCGAATCGAGGCGAAGACGATCTTTCATCGCATCGGTGAGCCCAAGGTCATCGGCTGCGGAGAGATCCAGCTCGTTGGCGGCGAGGATCTCAGTTTCTCGAGCAATAAGCCCGTTCGCCATCGCGACGAGAATGCGATTCTTCTCTTCGGTGGTCAGTTTAGCGAGACCATGAGCTGCGGCACGAGATTGCTTGCCCATCTGCCAGATTTGTTCGCAAATTTCTTCTGAGGTCATAGTTCAGGAAGGGGAGGAAGTAGGTTGAGCGGGGAAACGAGTTCCAATTCCGTTTCCATCGACAAGATCGCTGAGCTGTTCCGGGTGAAGCCCACTCGCGATCACTGTTTCGACGCCGGAGGAGATCGCTTCTTTCACTGCAGATAGTTTGCTTCCCATTCCTCCAACGGAAAGTTCTCCTTTTTCGTCACGGACAAAATCAAGAACCGTCTCGATATCTTCCACGATCGGAATGATATCTTCGTCAGAAGTCGCCTCGGGTCCCATGAGACCTCTGACGCTGGTCAGAAGAATGAGGAGATCCGCTCCAATGAGACGGGCGACAATGGACGAGAGGATATCGTTGTCTCCCACTTTGAGTTCAAAAACGGAAACCGAGTCGTTCTCGTTCACGATCGGGATGACATTGCTGAAAGGAGAAATCGCTCGGAGAGTCGCGAGAACATTTTTGCTGCGACGATCATCGGTGAGGTCGTCTTGTGTCACAAGAAGTTGAGCAATCTTGAGATTGTGATGACCAAACTGACTCTCGTAGAGATGCATTAGCCGAGCTTGTCCTGCTGCCGCACAGGCTTGAAGCATCTCAATTTCGGCAGGCCGTCTTTCGAGACCAAACGTCGAGAGGCCTGCGCCGACGGCGCCCGAGGTGACCATTACGACTTCGTGGCCACTCGCATTGAGATCTGCGATGGCCTGGGTTAGCCGCGCGAGCATGGCATGATGAATCTCTCCACCGGACTTCCGGGTGAGAACACCGGTTCCGATCTTGATGACAATTTTTTTGCCTGGGTTGGACTCGAGCATGGCGAATTCGGTACAGAAGGGCGATATCGCCAAAGGAGCGGGACGATATGGCCGCGGCAGGGGAGTGTAAAGCATCAGTTTGTGATGCAGAAAGTCCCCGATACCACTTGCGAATCAGGCCGGAAAGGAACATCTTAGCCGCCCCCGGTTTTGTCCGCTTTGTTTCAAAGCGTCAGATACTGAATAGGCACCCATAGTAAAATGGATATTACGACGGCCTCCGGAGCCGTAGGTCCAGGTTCGATTCCTGGTGGGTGTATATTTTCGCGAAGTGAAAATCCTCTTTTTACTTTCTCTTGCTCCCCAGATCGGAACGGCTCCACTGATCGCCAGTGCGTTTTCCTTAAGTTGTCGGACTCAAAACCTAAGCCGAGACGAAGATAGCAAAAGGCAGCTAAATCGATCGGACCACTCCGCAGAGCGAAACCCGATCCAGCTGACTGATTGTTTCCGAATGAATCGGAAGACTATTCGAACTCGATCAAGATCGGCGATTGGAGATCCACCGTCATCCCATCGATGCCATCAGCGACCTCCTGAAGCGCATCGCGATCCTTCTCCGCCTGCATTTTCTGCATCTTGGCCATGTTCTCAGGATTCTTGAAGATACTCCCCATCTCCATCATGAAGAGAGTGATCATGTTGCCGTTTTGATGCTTAGCGTTGGTGCTCACGATGGGATCATCAGGCATTACAAAAAGCCCCATCCGCATTCCGGTGGCCATACCGCCCATCATCTGGAAAGCCATCGCCGATTGTGGATCACTTGGGTCCATTCCCGCAAAGGGGTCGTCTGCACCACCAGCGATTCCGGATTCGCCATTCTCTGAGTCTCCTCCTCCAAGGCCAGACGCAGGATCCGGAGTGATGATCTTCAAAGTCTTTCCTGCCATCTCAAAGGTGATGATTTCTGGTTCTTCTTCTGCGGCAGGCTCCTCTGCGGTTCCGTCAGTTTCGGGAGCGAAATCGTTCATGTCGACTCTGAGCTTGTTGATGTCGGTGAATGCATAGATCACCTCATAACCCGACCAGCCAGATCGATTTTTACCCTCTTGCGATTTTTTAAAGGTCACCCCTTCACCCATTCGAGACGCAATCTCTTTGAATTCGTCTTCTGTGGGAATGTCGGTCGAGGACTCGACTTCGACCTCTCCCTCTTCACCACCAAGCCCACCGGCAAACATCTGTCCCATGGTATCGTTGGTGTAACTTCGTTCGTGGACGATTCCGGATCCGTCTTTCTTTACCTTGATTACGACGGATTGCTCTACGCATCCGGTAAAGACAAGGACAGGGAGGACGGCGGCGAACAGAATACTGAACAAGCACTTCGGTAATTTTTTCATGGCTTACATCTTAGCCTAAAAATTTGTAATTCGGATGACAATTGGTAATTTTGTTTGTAGCGCGGTCGGATTCGACTCGTGCTGTCTATCGGAAGTTCGAATCATTCCAACTCGTCGAGTATTTCCAGAATCTCCCGAGGCTCGGCGCGCTTGGCGTAGCCGGCATCTAGGAATGACCATATGATTTTTCCTTCCCGGTCGATGATGTAGGTCGCCGCGAGAGGTAGCTCAATCTTTTTAGCATTCGCCCCGTTGCATTCGGTGATGTCGAAGAATTTCGAGTAGAGCTTTTCCACTTCTGGAGTGAGTTGGAAGACGAGTCCAGATTCCGCCGAGACTTTCAAGTTCACATCAGAGAGAACCGAAAGACGGAGTCCATTCTTCTCAGTCGTAGTGAGGGACTGGTCGAGAATCTCGGGAGAAATCGCGATGAGCTGCGCTTTGAGCTCTTCGATTTGAGGCAGGATTTTCTGGTAGGCGGCAAGCTGGATGTTTCAGTAAGGGCACCATCCCCCACGATACCGGCTTAGGACGACTGGCCCCTTTTCAGTTCTTCTGAAAGGGTGACTTTTTCTCCGGTCGCATTGGGTAGAGTAAAATCGGGGGCCTTTTCTCCCTTTTTCTTGACCGCCTCGATCCCTTCGGAAAGGGAGAGAGTTTACGAAAGCAAGAGCAGACTAGGAATGGCTAGGATCAATTTCATTCCGTGCTGGGGACGCAAGCTGACATATCATCTTAAGCCCCTCGCGGAAGAGGGGTTACTTTTTCCCTTTCCCTTTCCCTTTCCCTTTCCCTTTCCCTTTTCCTCCTCCATCTACTTCGCCATCGCCGTCACGATCTTCTCCGTATGGGATTTCATTCTCGAAGAAGATATTCTCCCGTCTTCCTTCAGAAACGTGATCAGAGTAGTCTTTTCTTGTTTCGGATTCTGCAAATTCTTCATTCGAAGAAAGAAGCACTTCTGCGATAGCGTTGGCTGATGCCGACAGTGGTAGCTGTGCCAATGCCTTTCCCTTCTGCCCGAATTGGTCGGATTGGATCATGAAGTAACCGGATTTTGCCCGCACCCCAGAAGTCTTGCTAGCCCAGTCCGAGTCAGTTTCGGCGCTTCCAAAATCCAAGTGAAATCGACCTACGATATCCTCTTTAGTGAAAATGGGTTCAAGGGTCTCGCGAACCTTCTCTTGATCACCAGGGGATGCAGCCACGAAAAGAAGGAGTCTCTGATCGCTTGAGGCAACGTTGAGTGCCTGACGATAGGAGTGAAAGTCCTGCAGGGTTACCTCGTCAGGGTCTCCTTTCGGGCGATACTCTCCTGAGATTTCGCTCATGGCATCGATAACATCTTCGGTGGATCCCGGAGTCGCTTGAGGACCTCTTCCCTGGGCTCCCAGGATGCTCCCGGGCGAACGGCTCGTTCGAGTGAGCTGAGTTTCGCCATTTGGTGCAAGGATAGTAAAGGCCGTGTTAGCAAAACGGCCATCCATCAGTTTTCGGATCAGCTCTTCATGCTCTTTGTTTTCGAATGTTTCCAGACGAACACAAACGAAGTCACGGGAGGCGGCGATAAATTCTTTGGTCGAGAACAAACTGTTCTGCGTCTGGGTATAACCGGGTCAGAAGACTCCCGAGATTCCCGAGCAAGTCGCCGCAGCGGACATAAAGAAAATTGGGCGGTTGGATCGCTTCGCTTCATCGAGTGCAGTTTGCCAAGTGGTATACCACATGACCCCTGCATCACCAATCGGTTGGGTGGAGGCCGCTATATCGGTAGGACGGGAGCCTTGGCCGAAGGAAGAGGTGCCCAAAGTGAGTAGGAGAAGAGAAAGAGGAATGAATCGTTTCATGAACGAGTAAACCTCGGGATACCCAATTGGTTTCGAATATTTTTCGATTCTAATTACTTTCAGAGCGAATTCAGGTCACGATTGAAGCCGCCGGAGATAGCGACCTGTCAGGGAAGTTTTGTGAGCGGCGACCTCATCAGGCGCTCCCACGACGAGAATCTCGCCGCCTTCTTTTCCTCCGCCTGGACCGAGGTCAATAATCCAGTCGGCGCACTTGATCACATCCAGATTGTGTTCGATCACGACGAGTGTATTGCCTTGATCTCTGAGCCGATAGAAGACTTCGAGCAATGTCGCGATATCGGCAAAGTGAAGACCCGTTGTGGGTTCGTCGAGAAGATAGACCGTGTTTCCCGTAGCCGTCTTTCCGAGTTCGGCTGCGAGCTTGACCCGTTGTGCCTCGCCACCCGAGAGGGTCGTGGCAGATTGTCCGAGACAGACATATCCGAGTCCGACATCGCGCAAGGCGCGGAGGTGTTGGCTGATTTTTGGAATCTTCTGAAAGAATGAAAGCGCATCGTCCACCGTCATTTCGAGAACATCTGCGATGCTCTTTCCACGATAGGTGACGTCCAGTGTCTCGCGATTGTATCTTCTTCCCTGGCAGGTCTCACAGGTGACGTAGACATCGCTGAGAAAGTGCATGTCAATCTTGATAAGCCCGTCACCCTGGCAGGTTTCACAGCGCCCTCCGGAAACATTGAAGCTGAATCTGCCTGGTTCGTATCCGCGAGTTCGCGAAGCGGGAAGTTTCGAAAAGAGATCTCGGATCGGGCCGAAGATTCCAATGTAGGTCGCGGGATTGGAGCGAGGGCTCCGCCCGATCGGAGCCTGATCAATGACGATCGCTTTGTCGATTTGATCGAGCCCTTCAATGGCGTCGTGTTCTCCCGGACGTTCCTTGTTCTGATGAAAATGGCGAAAGAGAGCACGGCGGAGAATGGTGTCTACCAGCGTCGACTTCCCGCTCCCGGAGAGACCGGTGACGCAGATGAAGTGACCAAGAGGGAAGGCCACATCGATGTTCTTGAGGTTGTGCTCTCTCGCTCCCTTGATGACCAGTTCGCGGGGGGCGGTATCCCATTGCGCAGGAGGTTGAATCTCGATTTTTTTCTCTCCTGACAGGTAGGCGCCAGTGAGGGAACTAGAATTGGAGATCACCTCGTCTGGAGTTCCCTGGGCGAGGAGACGTCCTCCCAATTCACCTGCTTCCGGACCGAGGTCAAGCAGGTGATCGGCTGCCCGGATTGTGTCTTCGTCGTGTTCGACAACAATAACTGAGTTCCCCAGATCACGAAGATTCTTCAGCGTTTCAATCAGTTTTTCGTTGTCTGCTTGATGCAGCCCGATGCTGGGTTCGTCGAGAACATAGAGGACGCCGGCGAGACCGGCACCCAGCTGGGTCGCAAGCCGAATGCGTTGGCTTTCTCCTCCTGAGAGGGTTCCGCTCTGGCGGTTGAGAGAAAGATAGCCGAGGCCGACGGTATGGAGAAAGGACAGGCGTTTACGTATTTCCGTCAGGATTTCAGTAGCATAGGTCGCTTCGAGGTCGCTGAGCTCTACCCCGGCAAGCCAATCGAGAGCGTCGGCGATACTCAGTGTGGTGAAGCTTTCGATCGATAGTGGTTCATTGCTGTGATTGAGCGTGATCGCGAGAATATCTTCGCGGAGCCGGCGTCCCTCGCAATCCGGGCATGGTTTGGAGGACATAAAACGACGAACGTTTCGCTTCGTAACTTCGCTCTTGCTGGTCTGAAGTAATCGAAGCGCCTGCGTGCTGAGTCCTTCGAACTGATCATCACCGTAGAGGAGCGCTTTCTTAAAATCGTGGGGAAGGTCTCGGATTGGAAGATCGAGATCGGCTGAGTAGGTCGTTGCGAGCTCTTCGATGGCTCGCTGGTGAAAGCCTTTCCGTTTCTTCGAACCGGTCCACCAGGTCTTGATTCCGCCGTCGCGAATGCTCTTTTCAGGATGCGGCACCATGAGCTCTCCGTCGGGAACGAGTCGTGTCCCAAGGCCATGGCAAGAGGGGCACGCACCAAGATGGCTGTTAAATGAAAAGTGTTTCGGGGTCAGCTTAGGCAGGCTGAAGCCGGTTTCTGGATTCGTAAACGTGAACGTGAAATCATGAGGTTCCCAGGACTCGCTATCTGGTATTTGAGCAAGGGCGGAGACCCGTCGGTCAGAGATTGTTTGTGCCGTTTCGAGTGAGTCGGCAAGTCGGCTGCGAATGTCTTCACGGATGACGAGACGGTCGATCACGATTTCTGCCTTCTTTGCTTTAGGCTTTTCGGGAACCTCTTCGATCTCGATAATCTCACCGTCGAGCCTTGCGCGAAGGAAACCTCGGGACCGGAAGCGTTCGAGTACCTCTTTGAGTGTTTCGCCTTTTTCGACAGAGATCGGTGCGAGAAGGATGATTTTCGTTTGCTCCGGATTGGCCGTCAGCGTTTCGACGATGTCTTTGATCGAATGCCGAACGAGAGGTGTGCCGGTCTTGGGGTCGTGTGGTTGCCCAAGCGCGGCATAGAGAATCCGAAGGTAGTCGTAGATCTCCGTTGCCGTGGCAATGGTAGAGCGGGGATTCGGCTGGGACGAGCGTTGCTCAATCGCGATGGCGGGGGTGAGTCCTTCGATGAAATCGACGTCGGGTTTCTCCAGTTGATCGAGAAACTGGCGTGCATAGGCAGAGAGTGACTCGACATAGCGCCGCTGCCCTTCCGCGTAGAGAGTGTCAAATGCGAGGGAGGATTTTCCAGATCCAGAAACGCCCGTGATGACCACAAACTGGTCCCTCGGAATCTCGAGGGTGAGATTCTTCAGGTTGTGCTGACGAGCACCCTGAATGCGGATGACGGGAGGGGTGGACATGAAAATGAAACAGAGAGCAACATTCCGCGATCCTCACTACTCGCAAGAGGAGTATTTCGCTGGTTCGATGTAAGCAACCGAGAAAACGTGTAGCGAGAGAAGAAAGAACGCGATTCGTTGAACCATAAGGTTAGAGAAATGGCTGATGTGCCATCGGGATTTCTGATGTAGATTAAAAGTAATGTCGGATTCACCCAGTCGAAAGTGGAAGCCGCTCCGCGATTTTGGTAATACCGAAAGCGACGAGGCCGAAGATGCCGTATTCGAGGTCGACTCGGAAGCGGAGGGGGAGGTCGTTGACGAAGCTATCGATAACGAAGTGGTCGAGAGCACGCCTGAAGTGCCGCTGCCTCCTTACGTCGCCCATTCTCCGCAATGGGTCGGACCTCCCGAAGAGGAATCGACCCCAGAAACAGCCAACAACATCTCATTGACGAATGAGCCTGATTCCGAGCAGCCCTCATCGGAGCCAGTGCCGGATCGAGTTTTGCTGGTTCAGCCAGTCGCAGCAACGACCCGATTGATTCGAGAAACTCTCGAGAATTTTACCCGAGCCGAAGTCGTCGCGACATCGGACCCACTGCGCGGTTTTGAATTGGCCTTGCAGCGGGAGTATCGTCTCTTTCTCTTTGGAATGCAGTTGGGCGAGTTGTCAGGGCCAATGCTTTATGAACTCATTTCCAAGACGTATTCTTCCGGCTGGGCTCCGACACGTCTCGCTCCAGGGGTAATTTTTATTCGTGACTCTGAAGATCCTCAGCTTCCTGACGAACTTAGTAGCGATGTGCGGGTGAAGGCGGTGATCCATAAACCAATTCGAATTGATCGGCTTCTCCAGATGATCGGAACTTCAATCGATCTACTCGATCCAACGACGGGAAAAATGGAATCTTCAGGATCGTGATTTTCCAATTTGGGAGAAGACGATCTCAGCACCGGCGGCTTTAGTTTGGTAAACGAATTCCATTAGTTCGCCGAGTCTCCCGGAAGGAAATCCACCACCGCGTTCGATAAACCAATGCAGATACTCGTAGGGGAGGGTATGCAGCTTTCGATTCTGGTAGCGACCGAACGGCATCCGATAGACCTCTAAATCGGCGAGGCTCTCCGCCAACTCTCGGCGCATCGCCTCTGCGGGATCGAATTCTTCAGGCGCTTCAGTCATCGAATCGATAGCAACACTCCGAAGGAATTGTTCCATCAGCAAGAAAGGGGACGCCCTCGGCCTCAAGCAGGCGGCGTTTCCGGGCAATGGGTTCTCCCTCGCTCGTACCAAAAAATCCGCCGATGGATAAATTGCGACTGACGACACGATGACAGGGAGATTCAGGGGCAAAGGGATTTCTCTTGAGTGCCTGCCCAATCGCCTGAGCCGATTTGCAATCAATGTAGTTTCCGAGAAGCCCGTAGGTCGTGACCATTCCCCGCGGGATGAGCTGGAGAGCGTCGTAGACCTTTTTTTCAAATTCGGTGGGTGGTCTCTCTGCGGTGAACATCTTCCGGCAAGGTAGGACGGGTGCCGAACGGTGCAATCGGATTTCGGACGTGTGATGGGATAGTCCGAATTGTCCGGGTGCGACTTTGCAGGTGGCAGAAATGAGGCTTGGCTTGATGAGGAGACGACTTATGATTTGCCTGTGATAATCGACTGGCTGCAACCTCTTTTCCCCTCGTTCAATCTTTCCATTCTCCTGATCTATCTGATTTTGGTGACGGTGATTGTCGCATTCTTCCGGGAATGGGGAACTCCTGACATCGTGGCTCTAGCAGCGATGGGTGCCGTCCTCCTGTTTGGAATTATCCCACTGCGGGATCAGATCGTGGATGGAGAAATCATCGAGCGAGGATTGCTCAGTGTCTTCAGCAACGGTGCCCCAATTACGATCGCCTGTATGTTCGTTCTGAGTGCGGGGTTGGAGCGTACGGGGGCAATCGACGCGATGGGACGATTTTTCTCGAAAATCGCCGGAAATAGCGAATTGCGGGTGCTTCTCGTCATGATGACGATGGTCGCGATCCTGTCGGCCTTTGTGAACAACACGCCCATCGTGGTCGTTTTTCTTCCCATTGTCCTTTCTCATGCTCGGACTGTGGGTTTGCGAGCCTCAAAGCTTCTGATTCCATTGTCCTTTGCTTCGATTCTCGGTGGAACATGCACCCTCACTGGCTCTTCGACCAATCTCATTATTGACGGGGTGGCCCAGGAATTGGGGCAGCGCCCTTTTGGGATGTTCGAGCTAACCAAGCTGGGAATCGTTTATGCCATTGTTGGATTTTTGTATCTGCTTCTCATCGGAAGGAAACTGCTGCCGGATCGGAGCCTGCTCTCGGAACTTATCGAAAGTGATGTGACCCGAGAGGTTCTCACTCAGTTCCAGGTTGAACCTGGATCACCGCTCGTGGGAAAGACTCTCGTCGAAACCTTGTTGAAGCAGTATCCGAAATCGCAGGTTCTAGAAGTGAGACGAAGGGGACGCTCTCTCTCAACGCCGCTCAATGAACTGATCGTTCATGAGAAAGATCGACTTCTTCTAACGGTTCATGGTGAGGGATTCAAACAGTTGAAGAATGAAGAAGGATTGCGGTTTTCAGGACAGGAAGAGCTGAATCTAACCCAGTTGGAAACTCGCGATCTGAAGATGATTGAGGGAATCATCGGCCCCCAGTCAGAGATGGTTGGAAAGACCCTGAAAGAGATCGGTTTCCGCCGAAACCACGGGATCAACGTTCTCGCGATCCATCGACAGGGCGTCAATTTGAAGGCGGACTTCAACTCGGTGACCCTCGCATTTGGCGACACTCTGTTTATGGAAGGTCCTCCTGATGCGTTCAGCAGACTTCAGAAACAGCGCGACTTTGTCAGCATTTCCGACACTCCTGAACTCAAAGTGAATGCGAAGAAGGTCTGGATTGGAACCGGCATCGCTCTTGCCTTTGTCCTCGGAGCTTCTTTCAAAATTCTCGCGATTCCGGCTCTCGCAATCCTGGCGGCTCTTGCGATGATTCTTTTCCGATGTATCACGGCGCAGCAGGCGTATGAAGCGGTCCAATGGAATATCGTTTTCCTCATTTTCGGAATGCTCGCCCTCGGGTTGGCCATGGATCAGAGCCAGGCAGCCCAGCAATTGGTCAACGGGATCATGGTGCTCTTCGGCGATTTCTCGCCGTATGTCATCCTTGCTGTCGTGTATTTGCTGAGCTCAACCCTCACTGAATTAATCAGCAATAATGCCGTAGCAGCGCTGCTCACTCCCATCATCGTCGGTATAGCCGGCCAAGTAACGATGGCTGGAGAGGTCGGCGTCGATCCTCGTCCGTTTATCGTGGCCATGATGTTTGGTTGCAGCGCAAGCTTTGCTACACCCATTGGTTATCAGACCAACACCTATGTCTACGGAGCAGGAGGATACAAATTCACAGATTTTCCGAAGGTTGGAATTCCTCTCAATCTCCTGCTCTGGATCGTCGCCTCGATCCTCGTGCCTATCTTCTGGCCGTTCCGCTAGAAACCAAGGGAGAGCAGTCAAATTTAATAAAAGAACTCATTTTCACAAATAAGGTTGTTGGTTGGGCCTCGTTAAACTGATCCATCTTGAATGATAGTCTGGGACCTTATAGAAAGGACCCAGAAGACGAAAGACAAACGCTACACCACAGAAGAAAGAATCCGCATCCTGCGGAAGGCAAACTCAAGGAACTCGTAAAAGTTCTCCAGCAACGTGAAGATCGCGTCCGTCGAACTAAGGTTCGCTCTCCCGTCGCAGGAAGTGTGAACAAGTTCTATATGAACACCATTGGAGGTGTCGTTCAGCCCGGCGAACCAATCGTCGATATTGTCCCTGACAACGAAACCCTTTTCGTCGAAGCCAAAATCCGGCCCTCTGATATTGCCTTCCTCAGCCCTGTATAGGAAGCGACTTTGGAATTCTCGGCCTATGATATCGCGATCTACGGTGGGCTCAAGGGAACTGTGGAGCACATCAGTGCTTACACGATTCGAAGATGAAACCGATCAACGGCGCTACTACATGATCAAGGTGTGGAACGCCAAAAGAAAGCTGATGAAAGACGGCGATGGGCTACCCATTATTCTCGAAATGACTACCGAGGTCGATGTTCTGACGGGATACCCTACCGTTCCACCGGATGCGGTTTAATGAGCCGCGGGAGAAGTAGGGGGAATACGATTGCAATCCAACAGGGTTGACTCGTTGAGCTAACCCTGTTGAGTATGACTCATGAGTTCCTCCTGTCCTCTTTCTTCCGATCAACTCGAGACCTTGATCGCCCTTCTTGAAGAGCGCCTTGCCGTGATTGCTGATCACGAAATGCGAGATCGGGATCCTGATAGCCAGCTGCGCCGCATCCAGGAGGTTTCTGAAGCCATCATGGCTTTCCACTCGGCGAATCGTGAGAGTATTCCACCAAGGTTAAATCACTTTCTCGAGAACAGCAGCCTTCAAAAGGCTCTCGATTGGTCTCGAGAAGCGTTGGCTGCTTGATTCTCTAGCCCGAGAAGATTTTCTCGTTCACGTGACCTTCGTTGAGATCAACTCGCTCAGGTCGCCCTTTGTGCATGTAGACCACCTCGGTGTGATCAAGGCCTAACATCGCCATGATAGTCGAGTGGATGTCGTGGACGTGCAGCTTGTCTTCGACGGCATGGAGCCCGAGTTCATCCGTTGCTCCGATCGCCTGACCGCCTTGGGCTCCGCCCCCGGCCATCCACATCGTGAATCCGGTTGGGTTGTGATCGCGACCGTCGCCTTTTTCGCTCATCGGAGTTCGTCCGAATTCACCGCCCCAGATTACGAGAGTGTCTTCAAGGAGTCCGCGTTGCTTTAAATCCTGGATCAGACCGACGATGGGGACATCTACGTTGTTGCAGAGTCGGCTGTGGTTCTGCTCCATCTTCGAGTGGCTGTCCCATTTACTTCCTGCACCGTGATAAAGTTGGATGAATCGCACGCCGCGCTCAACGAGGCGGCGGGCCATAAGGCATTGACGGCCATAGGTCTGGGTCTCCTTGTTGTTCAGACCATAGAGATCCTTGATGTGTTCTGGCTCACTCTCGAGATCGATCGCTTCAGGCGCTTCGGCCTGCATTCGAAAAGCGAGTTCGTAGCTGCGAATCCGGGCATCGAGATCGGTGTTGTCCTGTCGGGAAGCATGATGCTTGTCGTTGAGCTGATGGAGAAAATCGAGCTTCTGCCTTTGTCTTTGATCAGAGATCCCGGAAGGGTTGTTCAGGTTTTTGATTGGCTCACTTCCATTCTCGAAAAGAATGCCCTGATGCACAGCGGGAATAAATCCTGATCCCCAGGTGCGAGACCCATTGACGACCATCGAGTTTGAATCCTTAATCACTACGAAACCAGGAAGACTCTGATTTTCTGTCCCGAGTCCGTAGGAGATCCATGATCCGAGAGAGGGGCGACCACCGAAGACGGATCCGGTATTCATCTGGCAGACACCGCCGGCGTGGTTGATTCCGTCGGAGACGCAGGATCGAATTACACAGAGATCATCTGCGATCTTGGAGTGTTGGGGGAGCCAGTCGGAAATCCAGAGGCCGCCTTCGCCATGTTGATTCCAGGTTCGTTTGGAAGCGAGAAGGGGAGAGCTGGCTTCTCCCATCGCCGTGACCGGTTTCTCAAAGCTGTCGGGTAGGGTCTGTCCGGCCAGCTTATTGAGCAACGGTTTCGGGTCGAAGAGATCGAGGTGACTGGGACCTCCCTCCATGAACAGCCAGATCACATTCTTGGCTTGCCCGAGGCGATGTGGAATTTTTGCCTGCACTGGGTTGGGTGCGGCATGAGCGTTGCTGAGAAGATTTTCTCCGCTCAGTGCAGAAAGCGCGACGGCACCAAAACCGGCACCGGCTCGGCCGAGAAATTCGCGGCGACTGGAAGGAAGGTCGATTCGATTGCAGGACATTTTAAAAAGGGGAGTGCCGCAAAGCAGCGCAGTGTAAACAGGTTAGTGAAACGGCTGAATCAATGAAGATAGAGAAACTCGTTTGAGTTTATAAGGGCATGACAGAAATCTGTCAGGGCGGAGAGAAGTCTCGAGGGCTGACCATTTGAGGTCGGTCCACCTCGTTGCCACGAAGTATCGGGGAAAGGAGTTTCTCCGTCTTCTCCTTGGAAGACGAGGTCGGCGATCGTGGTCGATGAATCGAGCGAAGGCACGAGCAGTTCTTCAGGCGAGAGCAGTCCTGCGCTCAGTCGGAGTCGCGCAACCTGTCCATCCCACTGGTGTCCCTTTCGGTTCTGTCCGCCGAGCAGCATAGGGATTGTAGGCAATCCTTCGAGACCGCCTACAATCTGGTGAGTGACTGTCGCTGTCTGCATCACGGCATTCGGATCGGAGAGGTCCTTGAGATAGAATGTGATCTTTCCCTTTGTAACATCGTTCTCGGAAGGTGCCGCAGAGATGGCTGCGGCGAGGTAGAAAGGAGACTTCAAGGGCACCCGAAGATCAGAAGCGACGACTTCGTAGACGCGGTTGCTTTGGAAATCATCTCCGACCAACTGGAGGATGAAATTACGAGGTTGGTAGCGCGACTTTTCGCTGGTCACACCCAGGTTCCACCCTGTATGAGTTTGCGAACCATCCCAACGACTCACGAGCGTTTTGACAGAGGCGTCCTTGTAGAGTGAGTCAAGATTAGCAATCGCTTCGACTGTAAATTGATCAGCGGGTAGTGACTTGTTCTGGATCTCCAGTCGCTCAAATCGACTGCCCGGCTGAAGCCAGAGGGCCTTGTCCCCGGGGGTCAGCAATTTCACCGATCCGAAAACCTGATCGATAGGGCGCAAGCCGGTCTCTCCTGCGTAAGGGGAAGAGTCGTTTGTTCCTTGAGGACCGTTGGGGACTTCCTGCTGTGATTGAATGAATGCCAAGGCTCCTTCGACCTCTGTGGTGAGAGGTTCGCGGCCGTAGGCAATCTGGTAGGTCTTCCGAATTGTTTCGGCATCGATAGTCTTTTTCCCAGATAGAACTCGCTGAGCAAAGGCTTTGGCGCGGGCCATCGTCCACGGTCCATTGACGAGGAGTAGTGATTGGTTCGGTGTTGTCGTGGAAACTCGGGTTGGTGCCGAACTGAATCCGCTCGGTGCATCGAAGCCGCCGATCATAGCATCTTTCGTGTTTCTCTTTTTCCGGAGATACACGCTGCGGTAGGGGGCGTTTCCATCGACAGAAGGCCCTCCTTCGACATGAGCTTTAATTTCTCCAGAGGTTGCGAGCATGGCGTCGCGAATCTGCTCGGCGTCGAGACGATGTGGTGGATAGCGCCAGAGAAACCGATTCTCAGGGTCGGCAATTTTCTCCACACTGGTTGGCTGGCGGCGGGAGGTCTGGCGGTAAGTCGCGCTGTTGAGAATCATCCTATGGACCGACTTCATCTTCCAGTCCCCGTCGAGAAACTGTCTCGTTAGCCAGTCAAGCAGTTCGGGGTGGCTTGGTTCCTCACCGAGGCGACCAAAATCGTTCGGAGTGGGGACGAGCCCGGCGTTGAAATGTCGCTGCCAGATCCGGTTGATCATGACCCGGGCGGTGAAGGGGTTTTCGTCGCTCGCAATCCAGTTGGCGAGAGCTGTCCGACGACCGGTGGTTGATGCGGTCGGTTTGATCTTGGGAGAGGGATCACCGAGGAGGGTGAGAAAAGCCGGTTCAACAGCTACGTCTTCACCTCGCTTCTCAAAGGAAGTGGTCGCAGCTTTTGGTTTCACATCGGTCGTGACAAAAGCTAGGGGAAGGGGATCGGGCTTTATCTCATCGAATGCGGCGAGTTCCTTTTTAAGCTCCAGATACCGGGGGTTCGAATCCTTCTTTTCGAATTCTTTGTCCCAGTTGGTCGACCTGTTTCTATGGTCGACCTGGCGCTGGACGAGTTGCGCCAGTTGCTCCTCGTAAGCAGTGCGCTCAGCGGCAGGCTTCTTGTAGATCTCCTGAATGTCGTCGGGGAATTGCTTCGCAGTGCCGGTGCGGTTTGAATTTAGCTTGCCCTCCTTCATTGCATCGAATTCCTTCCGTATTTCAGCAGTCGCTTCCTCCCATTCTGATTTTTGCTGCTCATATTCGGCGAGCTTCTCTGGTGTGGCGAGGGTGGCGTCTTCTGGCCACCACGTCGTGTTGAGAAAGGCCTGAAGGGCGAAGTAGTCCTGCTGCAGGATGGGATCAAATTTGTGATCGTGACACTGGGCGCAACCCATCCCAAGTCCGAGAAATGCCTCGCTCGTGACGTTGGTCATCTCTGTGAGAATGAGGTCCCACTGCATCCGGACATTGCGCTGGTTCCACTCATAGACTCCGTGGCGGAGGAAGGCCGTCCCTATAAGCGCGTCAGGATTGTCACGATAGAGTTCATCTCCCGCGATCTGCTCACGGACAAATTGATCATAAGGCTTGTCCTCGTTAAGAGAGCGAATCACGTAGTCCCGGTAGCGCCATGAATCGGGGCGAAAGTGATCGGCGCGGTAGCCATCACTTTCCGAATATCGGACGACGTCGAGCCAGTGTTGTCCCCAACGCTCACCATACTTTGGACTGGAGAGAAGCTCGTCGACAAGGGCGGATACTGCTTTGTCAGGGTCATTCTGAAAGGCCTCCACAAATTGAGCGGTTCTCTCAGCCGTTGGCGGTAGACCATGAAGGTCAAAATGCATTCGACGGATCAACTCGCGAGCGCTGGCCGGCTCGGCAGGGGCGAGGCGATTCTCTTCCAGCTTCCGGAGAACGAAATGATCAATCGCATTGCTCGCCCATTCAGCGCCTTGATCTGGGACCTCAATTTTGGCGAGCGGCTGAGCGGCCCACCAGTTGTAGTCCTCCGATGTGAAGCCATGCTCATCACGTTCCTCTCCGTTGGTCAGCTTTTCCTCAGGCCAGTAGGCTCCATCCGTAATCCATTTCTCGAGGATCGCGACCTGCTCCGCTTCGAGTTCCTTCTTCGGAGGCATTGCGAAGTCAGGATCGATTCGTTTGACGACCTCCATGATGAGAGATTCGTCGGGTTTACCGGGGACGAGGGCTGGGCCAGTATCGCCTCCCTGGAGGATCAATTTAAGGTGGTCGAGGCGGAGGCCGCCTTTGCTTTTTTCTGCGTCGTGACACTCGAAGCATTCCCCGGCGAGAAGAGGGCGCACTTTCATTTCGAAAAACTTCATGCGTTCAGTATCACCGGACGCTGCCTCGAGCGTAGCTGTTGCGAGTGACAGCGACGAAAGGGAGAAGAGAAAAGTTAATATGCGGGTCATGTTCACTGATTCTCGTTTTGAATCCAAAGGGTGGGGGCAGGTCCTAGCGGGTGCTCACCGGAGGCAAAGGAATGGACAAGTCCCTGCTTGTCGAACTCTCCAGTCTCACGAAGGAGGACGAGGGTAACGCTCGAGCCGTTGTGTTGCGCGAGAAATTCGGCAAGTTCGTCAGAAGAAATATCGATGATGGCGTGAGGCGAGCCTTTGGGAATGGTGAACTCGGCGAGTCGGATGAATCTCTCCGGGTCCAGTTCTTCCTCCACAAAGCTTCCTGCATTTCCCCAAGTTACTTCGTTTTCCTTCCACTCGGCACTGGCGGGATCAAGGGCTCCAAAAACGGAAAAGCGGGAGTCCGGGACAAGCGAAGAAAAGCCGAGTCCGCTCGATTCAATCTTCAGGGAAAGCTTTGCCTTTTCAATTTCAGCCGACTTCACGGATGTAAGATCAAAGGTAAGAAGTGCTCGCCGTTCGTTTCCTTCCGCCAACTCGGTGTGTTTGACCATGAGAAGGGGGCCGCTTCCTGCGCCATTCTGTGCGTGGTTTCTCCGAACGAAGGCATCTTTGCCTGCTCCATCCGCGGTAGAGATGGGAATCCAGTTTCCGGTTGATGACGCCGGAGGGGGGGTGCGCTCGACTTCCGCATCGGGAGATATAGGTGTTTGCCCAAAGTGAAGCGATTTTCCGGTCAAGATATGTTGAGCTTCCGCGCTTTCGCTTTCTTTCACTTTCACCTCGCCGTCGAAAACGAACACATGGGAATTTCCCATCGGAGTGCTCGTCACCCCGAACCGGGTGCCGAGGTCGATCACTTCAAGACGTTCGGTATCAATCGTGAACCCATGGGCCGATTCGGGAACATCCGCGACGACTGATCCTTCGAGGAGTCGGCAACGCATTGCAGAATCCACTTGCAGTCGGGTGGGTGCTTCGAGAGTGACGGTAGCACCACTATCAAATCGAATCGTCGCCATACCTTCCGCGAGAGCGAGAATACCCGGGCCGAGCTTGGCTCCCTCAGTTGTTGGGAGTTCGGACCCTTCCCAGCGACAACCTTTCGCTTCGATCAGGGTGGCGACGGTGGGTTGGGTTTCCGGATTCTGAAAGAACAGGATGAGGCTCCCGAGAAGGGCGATCACCGCTGCGGCGGCCCAGCCCAGCCAGGGGTTTCCTCGTCGGGCTGCGGGACTTTCGACAGCCAATTCAGAAACGAGGTCGCGGTCGGCGAGAAGCTGGGCGTGGAGCCAGCGCTGCTCGACATATTGCTCGCGAAGTTCATCGTTCTCGAGAAGCTCTGCCTGAAAGGTCTCCCACTCAGACTCGCTGAGGCGACCTTCGATGGACTGGTCGATGCGCGGATCAATATTCATGCGGAATGACTTTGGAGGGTTTCGGAGACGCACTTCCCGAGCATCGCACGAACGCGGCTGAGAAGTCGGTAAACGGCGCCTTCGCTTCGACGGGTTTGTTCCGCAATTTCCTCGATCTCGCAATCTTCGAAATAACGGAGATGAACGGTTTGACGATGACTCTCAGGAAGCTTGCGAATGCAGATGCGGAGCGCCTCGAAACGATCGGCGAGATCATTCGATTGGCGGTCGATCTCTGCGGCGATGGACTCGATCAAAGCCGGATCTGTGGAATAGCGAGGCTTTCGCTTTGCTGAACGGCGGTAATTGAGGATCTGGTGGAGTGCAATTTTTCTCGCCCAGGCCACGAAATGGCTTCCGGGTTCGAATTGGTCGAACTTCTTCCACATCGTAATTCGGCAGGCCTGCAGAATATCCTCCGCATCGGTCGGATCATTCACAAGAGTGTGAACATACGCAGCGATCGCCTTCTCATGCTCATTGAGGAGCAAAAGATATTCTTCGGCGCGTGCGCTGGAGTCGGAACCTTCCATTTCCTCTAACTTAAGGTCAGGTGATGAAATTTTTAGACAGGAAAATAGCATTTTTTCCTGAATCGTGAGTTCTCGAGAGAGGAGCTGTTCAAGCGTTTCGTGGGTCAATCGACTCTTTTCGAATCATACCCGGCGTCTTGCTGGTCGCTTTCTTAATCACCTGCCCCAGATATTCCTGATGCCGAAATCCGCTTCGATCTGCAATCTCGGCGAAAGAAAGGTCGGTCGATTCG
Source organism: Verrucomicrobiales bacterium (assembly GCA_965657775.1). Classification (GTDB taxonomy): domain Bacteria; phylum Verrucomicrobiota; class Verrucomicrobiia; order Verrucomicrobiales; family DEV007; genus Arctic95D-9. The sequence continues at coordinate 627,791 of CBFHPY010000001.1, read as the reverse complement.
ATCAGGAGCAGAGCCCTCTCGATCCGGCGTTCGAGAATGAATTCACGGATCGATTTCTGCATCGCCGCCCGAAAACGTTGTTGAAAGAGGGTCCGTGAAATTCCGACCGCTCTGGCGATTCCATCGTTGGTGAGTGAGTCCGCGAGATGCTGACGAATGAAGTGGACCCCCTGCGCAACGACCGGATCATCGATCGCTCTCACCCGCGAAGACTCCCGCTCAACAAGACCGTTCGGAGGAACGAGAAGTGGGCCGCGAGGAGCGGTTCCTCCATTCAGGAGATGCTCTACGAGTCGAGCCGCCTCGAAGCCGACGTTGAAATGGCCACCTCGAATGCTGCTCAGGGGCGGGTCACTGATTTCGCAGAGCGCGAGGTCGTTGTCGACTCCGACGACAGCAATCTCTTCCGGAACAGAAATGGATTCCGTAAGGCAGGCTTCAAGTAGTTCCAGTCCTCGCTGGTCACTGCAGACCATCATTGCGGTGGGCTTGGGAAGCCCCCGTAACCAAGTCTGAAGACGCTGAAATTCATGTGGAGCTCTCGAATCCCGGGTTCGGGGAGAATGGAACCCGTGAAAGCTCAGTCCGTCCTGCGCTGCCTCCTGGAATGCCTGGCCTCGTCGCTCTGACCAGTTTTCATCCTCGATGCCGCAGAAAGCGAAATGCTGGAAATCGCGGTCGAGGAAGTGCCTCGCAGCAAGAGTGGCAATCGCGAGATCGTCGACATGGACAAGAGGAAAAGGATTCTCGGAGACACCGAGTACATCGACCACCGGTATGTCGAGTTTCTCCAAGAGATCACGTGTCTCACGGTTCTGAATGCGTGCTATGACGGCATCTCCATCCCATTGTTCAAGCCAGTCAGGTACGGTTTCTGCCAATCCGCCGGCTCCGTGAAAGAGTTGCCAGTTCGCGTTTTGACGGGAGTAGCGAGCGATTCCCTTGAGGATTTCCCGACCCGATCCGAGAGATGTCTCGACAAGGAGGGCAACACGTCTGCGAGGGAGTTCGGGCATAATTCAGCGACGTCCGATCTTTACAAATATGTCGCCGTTTTCTCAAACGCATTCCGTTGCCTGATCGCGGTGCACTTGGCTAACGTGACTCCTTATGGCGGAAGTTGGACAGGCATCGGTGCTCGCGAAGGAAGATAAGAAAATCTGCGCGATCGCACCGGGACGAATCAATCTTATCGGGGAACACATCGACTACCTTGGGGGTGATGTCATGCCCGTTGCGATTGATCGGTATATTGTGGTGGAATCGGAACTTCATTCCCAACCTTGTTGTGAGATTATCGCCGAAATTTCAGGCGAAGAGAGAACCTGCCGGATTGATTTTACTGAACTATCACGGTTCGAATCACCTGCGGATCAGTGGATCAATTACATGGTCGGGGTTCTTGCCCTGACCAAAGAGGGTGGCGGAAAACTCAGGGGATTCTCGGCCCGGATCAGCTCGGATCTTCCCACCGGAGCCGGACTCAGCAGTAGCGCTGCTTTAACGACGGCTTTCTCCCTTATCGTTGACGCCGCTGCGGGCGTTGATCGCAGCCTTCTCGAGAGAGCCCTACTTTGTCAACGCGCCGAGCACGAGTATGCGGGAGTCCCATGCGGGATCATGGACCAGCTTGCTGTGGGGGCAGGGAAAGCGAACTCCGTGTTGCACCTGAATTGTGAAACCGAAGAGTGGAGCTATGTCGATTTTCCGCCGGACTGGGCTCTTGTGATTGCGGATACCCATGTGAAGCACCAGCTCGGAGATGGGGAGTATCGGAAGCGCCGCGAGGACTGTGAGCAGATTCTCCAAGAGCTGGCTCGAAATGATTTTCAAAGTCTCGCGGAAAGCGAATTAGATGAACAGAAGGATCGACTTGGCAATCGACTCTACCGAAGAGCACGTCACGTCGTCACGGAGATGAAACGGGTGAAACGCTTTGTTGAGGCGCTGGATTCGCGCGATCGAGAATCTGTCGGGAGCCTTCTTCTGGAGAGTCATCGGTCACTACGCGACGATTATGAGGTGAGTTGTCCAGAGCTCGATCTACTTGTTGATTCGGCCTACAAATTTGGATCCGAGCGAGGCTTGATTGGTTCTCGCATGACGGGAGGAGGGTTCGGCGGCTCTACGATTTCTCTCGTCGAGCGAGAATCGGCCGAAAAATTTCAGGATCATCTTCGGAAAAACTATCGCGAAAAGCTTGGACGTGACCTCGATTGCTTTATTACAAGTTCGGTTGACGGGGCTTCCGTCGGTCCGTCGCAACCCCAACACCCCTAACTATGAGAACCCTTGTCTTCTTCACTTCGCTCACTATTCTCGGTGCCATGCTCACTTCCTGTACAGATGAAACGCCAGCCCCTGATGATACTTCGACCAGCGAAGCGACCCCCGGCGAAGTGTCACCCGACAACAGCAGTGTTGAGACTGAAGTTTTTGGAAATCTGGCTTCGGGAGAAGAGGTCAATCTTTTCACGCTGACTAATGCCAACGGAATGCGTGCCAAGGTGACCGAGTATGGAGCGATTCTCGTTTCCCTGGAGGTCGCTGATCGAGAAGGAAATATCGCTGATGTCACTCACGGCTACGACACCCTCGAGGGATGGTTGACGAACACTTCCTACTTCGGTGCCACGGTGGGCCGTTTTGGAAATCGAATTGCTCACGGAAAGTTTACGGTGGATGGCGAGGAATACACCGTGGCGACGAACAATGATCCGGGTGGAATTCCCTGTCACCTTCATGGGGGGATCAAGGGATTCGACAAGGTTCTCTGGAAAGGGGAGTCGTTCGAGAAAGACGGCGCAAGCGGAGTCACTCTTCGCTACGTCAGCGCCGATGGAGAAGAAGGCTATCCTGGCACATTGACTGTCGATGTGACCTACACCCTGACAGATTCTGATGAACTGATCTGGGAGGCGAAGGCAACAACCGACGCTCCAACTGTTCTTAACATTGTTCATCATAGCTATTGGAACCTCAGCGGCGATGCGACGACGTCGATCAATGATCACGAGTTGACGCTCTATGCGGACACCTACCTTGCGACAGACGCCGGTCTGATTCCGACGGGTGAAAAAGCAGTGGTCGCGGGAACCCCAATGGACTTTACTTCACCTCATCTGATTGGCGCTCGCGTCGAGGAGGAATTCGAAGCTCTCAAGCTCGGTGGCGGATATGATCATGCCTGGGTATTGGGTGGGAACGGGAGCGAAGGTCTCACGAAGGCGGCGACTCTTCGTGATCCGGAGACAGGGCGAGTCATGGAGATTTCCACCAATCAGCCAGCGATTCAGTTTTACGGAGGGAATTTCCTCGACGGAACTGTGAGCGGAAAAGGTGGGGTGACCTACGGGCATCGTACCGCGCTCTGTCTTGAGACCGAGAATTTCCCCGATGCACCGAACAATCCTGATGCTCCTACCGCGGTGCTGCGTCCTGGGGAGACATATCACCATAAGATGGTGCATTCCTTTTCCTCGAAATAATCCATTTCCGTTTTCGACTGCTCTGAATCGCTATGATGACTCTTCTTACTTTCGTATTCTTCACTGCCCTCGTTGCGGTGCTGACCTGGTGGATCACTCGAGGCAAGGGGACCAATACGGAGGATGGATTCTTTCTCGCTGGTCGCAGCCTCACTGGACTGGTCATTGCCGGTTCTCTACTCCTCACCAACCTATCTACCGAGCAGCTGGTCGGTCTAAACGGAGGTGCATTTGCCGAGGGTCTCTCTGTGATGGCCTGGGAAGTGATCGCGGGCTGTTCGCTGGTCGTCCTCGCGCTCTTTTTTCTCCCTCGCTATCTCAAGTCGGGAATTGCGACGATCCCGCAGTTTCTTGAGGAGCGATATGATTCGAAAGTGAGAGCGCTGACGACGGGTATTTTCATCGTCGCCTACATGCTCATTCTCCTGCCATTTGTGCTTTTCAGTGGGGCCTCGGCGTTGGCTTATATGCTCGATCTTCCCACTCTTCTCGGGTTGAGTGACAAAGCGACAATTTGGGCCGTGGTGGCATTCATCGCGATTGTAGGATCGGCCTATGCGATTTTTGGAGGTCTTCGTGCTGTTGCAGTTTCGGATACTTTCAACGGTCTTGGACTTCTCATCGGTGGATTGATGATCACCTGGTTTTCGATCCAATATGCAGCGACTGACGGACAATCCATTGGTGCGGTGTTCCGTGAAATTCAGACTGAGAATCCCGATGCTTTTGCTTCGCTGGGCAAAGAAGGGGAAGATGTTCACTGGCCGACTTTGTTCACCGGGGTGTTGCTCCTGAACTTTTTCTACTGGTGCACCAATCAGCAGATCATTCAGCGAACCTTCGGAGCGAAGAACCTCGCCGAGGGGCAGAAAGGAGTACTGCTCGCTGCCTTTTTTAAGATCCTCGCACCTATCATTCTTGTGCTTCCCGGAATCATTGCGCTGCACATCGCGACGCAGGATGCCGACTTCAACCAGACCTTGCTCAATGATGCCGGAGAGCGGGATGGCTCCCGAGTTTATGGTTCGCTCGTTCGCCTCGTCCTCCCGGGAGCTCTGACTGGATTCTTTGCTGCTGTGGTCGTTGGCTCGATTCTCTCGACCTTTAACTCAGTCCTCAACTCCAGCGCTACGCTTTTCTCCCTCGGGGTCTACAAGAAAGTCATCAATTCTTCCGCCACGGCGGAAGAAGTCGTGAAGTCTGGTCGCGTATGCAGCGCGATTGTTGCTGTCTGCGCTGCGATCGGAGCACCGCTGATCTTTATGGGGCAGGATGGAATCTTTGGTTATTTTCAGAAACTGAACGGAGTCTATTTCATTCCTCTTCTCGCGGTCATTCTCGTCGGGATGTTCAACAAGAGGGTCGATGGCCATTCAGCGTTTATCACCATACTTGTCGGCCTTTTCTTTATGGTCTTGGGGACTTTCTTCCCGGGTGCAGAAGTGGAAGCAGCAGGTGAGGTCGTAAGTCGAGGTTGGATGCTGGATACGTTTTCTTCCGGCTATCACTTCATGGGAGCCGTATTCGTGGGTCTCATCGTTCTTCAACTGATTCTCGGTCAGAAGATGCAGCGGGACACTCCCTATGTGCAGCAGGATGCCAAAAAGGTTGATCTCACACCATGGGGGCCTGCTAAGGCCGTCGGGATTGGCTTGATCATCGTCGTGCTCGTTCTCTACATCTCATTGATGTAAGATCTTACCAGGGGGATCTGAAATGGTCAGCGACGCAATAGTTCAATCGAATGAACATCAATGACCCTCTCTCCCGGAAACTGGGGAGAGGAGAGGCGTAGGGTGTGACGTCCTTTTGGAATCGCTAGCCTCCCCAGCATAAGAGGACGGAAGTCTTTCATGAAGTAGTGCGACTCGGCAACCCGCTCTTTGGATTTATCGTAGAGAGGCGGATTGAAGGCCGTTGTCACGGTTGTCTCAACCTTACTTCTCCCGTCGATCCCGAGTTGGATGAGGGCCCCGACATCACGGGTTCGGCACGTGTAGTGGACGATCGCCTCGAATTCTCCCGCTTCGTTCACTTCGATGTCCCAGGTGATCGAGTCATCGGGATCCGACCAGTTTACAAAAAAGGAACAGTTGGGTGCTTTGGAACTGCGTTGAATCTCGCCGTGAGGTTTTCCATCTCGGGCCGGGAGAACCGTTCTTGGAGACCAACCAACGGTGTAAGGTCGGTCTGCGAAGCGTTCGCGGGCTGTCGCCATCTCTTTGCGATGAACGGAAGCTGCCTTGGTCCATTCAACGACGATTTGTGGATGTTTGCTGGCCACATTGGTGGTCTGACCACGATCGGTATTGAGATCGAAAAGCCTGCCGGAAGCGTCGAGGCGAAACCTTTCGCCCCGAGCACTGACATCTTTGTTCCTAGTGCTGAATAGTAGCCGAGGCTCCCACTCAGGGGTTGGCCTAAGAAGAAGCGGAGCAAAAGATCGTCCGTCGATTGGATTGGCTGTTTTGCCTTCGAGTCCTGCCAGTTCGCGCAGAGTTGGGAGGAGGTCGATCGCGCCGGTGACCTCACTGATGTGAGTTCCGCCTTCAATCTTCTCCGTCCAGCGTAGAAAGAGGGGAGAACGCACTCCTCCTTCATCAATCGCTCCTTTGCGACCCTTCATGCCACCATTCCATCGATAGGAGTTCGGACCGTTGTCGCAAAAGAAAATCACGATCGTATTCTCAGCGACTTTGAGCTTTGTAAGGGTGTTGAGAAGGCGTCCGACATGGCGATCAATATTTTCAACCATGGCGAGGGCAGCTCTTGTCATCGCAAGATCCTCTTTCCCTTCTTCATGAAAGAGCATCGCAGGATCGATTCCATCGAACTTCTCGTAGAATTCATCTTCGACCATCATTGGTGAGTGAGGCGTCGGAAAAGGTACGTAGCAGAAAAAAGGATTGTCCCGAGGGCCTTCCAGGAATCGGATCGCGTGATTGGTGATGTCCTCGACGATGTAGCCATCTCCACGCACGGTTTTCTGGTTCTGATCGAGAGGTGGATTGAAGTAGTGACTCCAGTGACCAGAGGTGAAGCCATAGAACTCATCGAATCCACGATCGATCGGGTGGTAGGGAGACTGGGTTCCATTGTGCCACTTCCCAAAAGCACCGGTAGCGTATCCCGCGTCGTGAAACAGATTCGCGATCGTTGTCTCATCGGGACTGAGTCGGCCGAGCCCTTCCGTCACTCCGGTGACTCCTGTTCTCGGAGCGTAGCGCCCGGTCAGAAATTCGGCTCGTGTTGGCGCGCAGACACGACAGACATAGAAATTTTCAAAGCTTGCCCCGTCCTTGGCGATCGAATCGATATTCGGAGTCGCGAGGTTTTTGTTCCCATGAACGCTGAGGTCTCCCCAACCCTGATCATCCGTCAAGATGACGAGAACATTGGGAGGTTGCCCTTCTTTTCCGACCAATGAGGTGAAGAAAAGCAGAAAAAGGGCGGGGAAGAGAAGAGAACGAAAGGACATAGTGAAGTATATCTCGAGGATGACGCGAGAAAACAAGTCCGCCAAGTGACGGTTGAGCGCAAAGAGGGGAGGAGCGCGAAATGACTCGACCTTAAGAAATGCGAGACGTAACCCTGTTGAATCGAGCATAGAACGAGACGATGACGTGATATGGCGATTCCTTTCGACAACACCTACAGTCGGCTTCCTGAACGATTTTACTCTTCCGGAAAACCTGCCGAGGTTCCGAAACCCCAGTGGATTCGGATCAACGAAAGCTTGGCAGAAGAGCTTGGCATCGATCCCGATTGGCTTTCTTCGGACGAGGGATTGGGGGTTCTTTCCGGAAATGAAATCGCAGAAGGTTCTACTCCAATCTCACAAGCCTACGCGGGACATCAATTTGCGGGATGGGTGCCTCAGTTGGGCGATGGGCGGGCGATTCTCCTTGGGGAAGTAGTGGATGTGTCAGGGGGGCGAAAGGATATCCAGTTGAAGGGCTCCGGCCGGACTCCTTACTCGCGAGGAGGGGATGGGAAATCTCCTCTTGGTCCAGTATTGCGAGAATATATCGTGAGTGAAGCGATGGCCGCACTTGGTGTTCCATCGACGCGAGCGCTTGCTGCGGTGGCAACAGGAGAGACAGTGTATCGGGAAGAGCCGCTTCCGGGAGGTGTCTTTACTCGAGTTGCCGCGAGCCACATCCGGGTGGGTACGTTTCAATACTTTTATGCCCGAAACGATCGAGAAGGACTTCAGCTGCTGGCTGACTGCGCGATTGATCGTCACTATCCCTTTCTTCGTGAGGAGAAGGAGCCCTACTTGGGATTTCTGGAAGCTGTCATCGAGCGGCAGGCAAAGCTGATCGCAAAGTGGATGCAGCTGGGGTTTATCCACGGAGTCATGAATACGGACAACATGACCATCTCCGGGGAAACGATCGATTTCGGACCGTGTGCGTTTCAGGATGAGTTTCACCCTGAGCGTGTTTTCAGCTCGATCGACCGGCAGGGCCGCTATGCGTGGATCAATCAGCCAGCTGCGGGGCAGTGGAATCTGGCGCGCCTTGCTGAATCCTTTCTCCCCTTGTTCGAGGGTTCCGAAGAAGAAAAAGTGGCCGCGGTCGAGCAGAGCCTTTCTCGTTTTGGTCCCCACTTTCGCGAGGCGTATGTCGAAGGTTTTGCCTCGAAGCTGGGATTAGGCGAGCCGACTGAGAAGATTGAGATTTTTGTCGAGGACACGCTGGGATTGCTTGGGGAGGACGAGATCGATTTCACTCTCTTTTTTCGGCGACTGACATTGGCCGCAGAAGGAGAGGCTGAGCCTCTTCAGGCCTTGTTTTCCAATTCAGAGAATTTTCCTAGCTGGTGGGAGAAATGGTCCAAGGTCGGTGGGAGAGCCGGAGTCAACACGGAGCAGATGAAGCGTTCGAACCCGATTCGTATTCCTCGGAATCACCGAGTCGAAGAGGCGATAGCTGCAGCGACGGTCGGGGATCTGAAGCCCTTCCACCGACTTGTCGACGCTCTTGAAAAGCCCTATGAAGAAGACGAGTCCTACTCCGATCTCGAACTGCCCCCTACGAAAGAGGAAGCCGTAACCAAGACTTTCTGCGGAACTTGAGAGGAACGCCGGCGGTGGGCGCTTCATATCACCGCAGAGATCGGATCACCTGATCAAAAAGTCGATCGGGTAGGCCAAAGCTCTCTGCTTCCAGCTTTGCAGCAGCAGGGTCGATCTGCCATCCGGAACCAAACGAGGCGTTGAGTCGAGTTCCAACCGGGGAGTCGGCAAAGTCCTTCACTGATGGGTAGACCTCATCAAGAAAAGATCGGATCTCCTTGTTTCGGGTCAGAATGTAGTTTTGATGATACTTCTCCGCATAGGTGAAGATCGTCGTGGAAACGAGGTGAGTACGAATGTCGTCGGGATCGATTCCGAAATTTTCGGCGGCAGAAATCTTTGAGGTCTCGGCGGATTGTCGCTGGACCTCGTCCCGATAGAAGATCGCATTCCGGTATTGATTCCCGGGATAATTTCGCTCGCAGTTGTGGTTTTCCCAGAACAGCGACAAAAGATCTTCGTAGCCAAGAACGCTCGGATCATAGTCGATCGAGATGGACTCGGTGTGATCTCCCATCGCTCGATAGGTCGGCGAATTTTTTGTTCCTCCGCAATACCCTGAGCGGGTTCGTAATATTCCTGGAAGGCTTCCGAACTCGGAATCCGGTCCCCAGAATCATCCAAGGCCGAATGTCGCGGTCTCGTATTCAATCTCCGATAGAGTTCGATCATGAGGTAACTCTGTCGCAGTGATCTCACGACACTCAATCGGAAGAACTTCAGGAGATGTGCGCAGGTTTTCGAACATGACGTAATCTCCCCCGAGCTGTGGGCGGCGTCAATCCGGTAAAAAAGCGATGCAGAGAATATTAATCTGCGGAATACTCGAACCCGCCTATGAGTCAGAAGATCCGCCCCTCCGTTTGTATTGATGCCGTTTTCGAAGGAATGCCGATTCCGGAAGCCTGTGCCCAGGTGGCCGCATCAGGAATCGAAGCCATTGAATTCTGGTCATGGTGGGACAAGGATCTCGCCGAATTGGAAGATTCAACGAAAGCGAATGGTCTTGAGGTTTCAGCTTGTTGCACTCGTTTCATCAGTCTTGTCGATCCGGATTCCCGGAAGGAGTATCTCGATGGATTGGTGGAATCACAGAAGGTGGCGGAACGGTTGGACTGTCCGGTCATCATCTCCCAGGTTGGCGATTTTCGCGAAGGAGTCTCACGGGAAGAACAGAGGGAAACTCTAATTGAAGGGCTTCGGGCCGCGGTTCCTATTTTGGAGAGAACGGGACAAACGCTGGTGATTGAACCGCTCAATGAGCGAATCGATCACGCTGGGTATTTCCTGATCCGAAGTGATGAGGCGTTTGACATCGTCGAGGAGGTCGGTAGTGACCATGTCAGGGTCGTATTCGATATCTATCACCAGCAGATTAGCGAAGGGGATATTATTCGTAATTTCACTGAGAATATTGACCTGATCGGACATTTTCACGCAGCAGGAAATCCGGGGCGAAACGAGCTGCAACTCGGCGAGATTCATTACTCGCATATATTCGCGGCTTTGGCTGATTCTAAATACGAAGGGTTTGTCGGATTGGAATACTGGCCGTTGGAAGAGAACGTGATCGATCCTCTTCGTGAAGTGGCTGGCTGGTTTTCCGATCTGCAGGGCTGAGGGTGCGTGAGGAAAAGGATCCATACACTTTCGTAAGGTCGATACTAATCGATTTTCGTGGCAGGAGTTGCCATCCTCTTCAGATAGAAAACGGCGAGCAGAGGAAGGGCCCAGTGTGGTGTTCTTACGAGGGTTTCTGCGAACCATGGATCGAGTCCGTATCGAGGTTGGCCGAATCCAGCATGAGAAAGAAGTCGGGCTAATGCCGTGAGCCCTCCCCAAATCGTCATGTAGAGAAGTGCGGGAATTCGAAGGGGACGAAAAATGAGGGCGAGCGCTACAATGATGTCGAGCCAGCCTGCAATGAGAAGAACGAGGAGAGCTCGACCTTGCTCCAGCCCGAGGAGCTTCATCGTCATCGTCTGGTAGTTGAGTGGGACAGGGTGAACCCCAGCAGCATAGAATCCATGCCCGATGAAAGTCAGCCCCGAGGCGACGAGGATGAGAGACATCCAGGCTGTCGAGGCTTTCTGCTTCTTTTGCAGCAGGATCAGTGAGATCGGTGTTCCAATCTGGAGGGCATGTTCGATCGCCATCCCCATTTGATAATCAGCGGAAATCCATCGGCCGAAGCTATCGAGAAAAAGAATTGCAGTGCTGATCCAAAGAACTACCAGTTTCGCTTTTCCCTTCAGGAGCCAGAAAAGAATCCCGGCGATCATGAGGAAGAGCCCAGTAATCGCGAAGAGCTGGGTAAGAAAGGGATCGGAGCGGGTCGCGAAATTCGACCAGGAGATTCCCAAGAGAGATTCGAGTGGCGCGGTGAGCCAGCCTTCGTGCCAGAAAATGCTGCGAAGGGGGCTATCCCACTGCCAGGTCAGCCACCCTCTCGCGATGAGCGTGAACGAAACACACACCCCGAGGAAGCGCATCAAGGCGACATGCGATGGGGGCGAGATTCTCCAATTCATCTGTTGGCGAAATCAATCCGCGATCACTTCCAGAATTTCTTCTCCTCCTGCAGACCATAGTTTCAGCCCCTTTGGATTCTGAAATGGTTTTTTGGGGTCGATCGATTCAACACGGGATGGATTCTCTACTCGCACCGTTTTGATTCGGATCTTCTCCGGCGTGACTTCGATCCAGTCAATTCCATTGAACGATTCGGTCGCGATTGTCCACGGCTTGGCGTCGTCGGCAGCCCGCAGTGGAGCACCCCAGCATCCTTCTCCTATGAAAACAGTCGCCTTGGGATCTTTGGGCGCAGGTGAAAATCCCTCATGTCCTTTGGGATCAGGACGAAGTGGGAGGGTTCTTTTCATAACATGAGAGTCAGATTCCAGCGCCAGATCGAGTCCATTCTCGTAGAAGGTGTCGGCCCAGTGCATGGGATTGTCTCCTTCGCTCTTTGCACTGACATGGGGGCGCATCGGTTTGTGGTATCCGGCGACGAGGTGGGTCGTCTTCTTGGAATGTTTCCCGAGGTCCTTTTCGAGCCATTCTTTCTGTTCTCCAAAGGCCGGGATCTGGCTGTTGAGCACGTAGTAGCGGAAGAGGTTCTCACCAATGGAGAACGAAAAATAGACGTCCGATGGGGTGTCGAAAAGATTCGGGATCGAGGGGGCTCTTCTCTCATGATTTCCCCGATGAGGTAGCAGGGGAGTGAGCCGTCCATCTGATCCGGTCGTCTCCTGCCAGTCGTCGAGCCATTCCTGCCATTCCAGCGCTTCGTCCCGGTTGATCATGTCACCAGTGAAGGCTACGAAGAGCGGGCGTAGTTTTGCGACAAACTGGTTTGCCGAGATCCTGACATCCCGAAAATTTCGTGAATCGCCACCAGCGACAAAGGTAAACGGCTTGGATTTTTCCGGTGCGGTTTGGAAATAGAATCGAGGGCTGACCCCTTTCTTGTCGCGAACACAGAGGTAGTAGACCGTATCGGGTTTTAGATTGGAAAGACGAACGAAACAGTTTCGCATTCCGTCGAATTCGCTGACTCGATCAGTTTTCTGAGACTCCGAGTAGGCGTCGAAATTCGTCCCGTGGTCCTTTTCGCCAAAGTGAAGTGTCCCGGGTTTTCCTTCGAGCTGATTCCACGCAAACGTTGCTGTAGTGGTTGGATCACCGGTCCATACCAGCCGATATTTGTTGGTGGCGGATCGAGTTGGCCCCGTGTCTTCCGCGTGGAGGGAAAGCAGCGGAGAGAATGCGAGAACGAGACAGAGGAGAGGGGGGGGCTGCATAACGAAAGTGGAAGGAGCGACGTAAAGCAGGAAGACCTACCAGAACAGGGGGACTTCGGAAATCAAAAACGAGCGCGGATAGTTCCTTGATCAGTCCGAAAGAGCCATAAAGGAGGACGCGGGCACGGAGAGTTCCGAGTAGACACAAGCCTGCGAACTCAGCACAGTAGGGAACGACAAATGAAAAGGTCGCTTTCCGCCATTCTGGAAGAATTGAAGAAGTCGCCCGCAGACTGGACAATTCGAATCGACGCCATCGAAGCTGCGCTGCGATTGGGTGATCGTGAACTGGCCAAGCAACTGGTTCGCGAAGATCCCAGTAAAGGGCCTTTGCCTGCCGAGATTCAGGTCCGACTTCACACTTTTCTTACTCAGGGGGTTCAAGAAGAGAGCGAGGAGGAGTCTGACGAAGGTGTTCCCGACACGCCTGAAGCAGGGAACTCTGCCCCTGTGGAGACTGCTGCAACGGTAGAGAGGTCTGCGCCAGCAGAGGCTGATGTTGCTGAAGCGAAAAAGGAGAATCCTTCTCGAATAAGTGTGGTTCCCCCGGAGAGGCAGCGGAAAATAGAAGTCGTGGCGGCGGAATCCCGGGAAGCACCCGCTTCCTCGAACACCTCACCGGACGATTATGTCCCCATTCCAATAGACTCGGTCAAGAAGAAGCGCTCGGACGAGGAGGATACCGATGGCGGAATGACGGCTCTACTGGAGATGGAGTCTGCGCAAGAGTCCGCAGGGCTGGCTCGAACACTTCGCCGTAAGAAGAATAAGGGGTCGGCTCCTACGATTGATTTTCATTCTGCGATCGACCGATGGGCTAACTACGAAGGTGATCTCGAATTGGTCGATGCGGGGTATATTCCCCCCGCCAAGCGCTCCTTCACCAATGAGCGTCTTTCGTCTCTCTCGATGGCGATTTTTGTCCACGTCCTTCTCTTTTTTCTGATTGGTCTTGTTGCGGTTTCGGTTCCTCTTCCTAAACCGCCTCAATTAATCGTCTCGGCAGTGCAGGAGCGTGAAGCCGAATGGGTCGCCCCACCCATGGTCAAACAATCGATCGAGATCAAGCCAGCGGCGGCGGCGGCCCGCTCGCTCGACGTGATCACCTCAGTCGAGAACTCTTCCTTTTCTCTTCCTGATGTGGATGAAATGGACAACGAACTTGTCGCGGCCCTGCTTCCTGGGATTCAACCCTCAGGAAATGGGATGAGTTTTTCGACCGAGGCGACCGAGGCTTCGAACATCAACTTTTTTGGAATCTCAGGGGGAGGGAAGAAGATTGTTTTCATCATCGACGCGACGCCCAAGATGCTGGTCGATGAAAAAGGAGGAATGTTCGCCTATGACAATGTGAAGAACGAAGTTGGCGCTATGCTCGCCAACTTCAATCGAGGCACCCATTTCAACATCCTGTTATACGAAGGTAAGCGTCTTGTCCCTTTTCGTGATGATATGGTTCCCGGATTGCCGTCTAACTTGCGACTCGCGATCGAATGGCTTGATCCTCTGAATCGCAATTACGACCGGCTCGGCCTTTCCAACAATTGGGGCGCGGGACTGGAGGTCGAGGACAGCGAAGCGATCCCGCTGAAATCGGCAGATGTGGCGCACTACACAAAAGCGATTCAGAAGTCGATGGAGTGGGGCGCCAGTACTATTTTCTGTATCGCGAGCGGTTATGAGCGAATGAGCCGTTCTCCGACGGAAGAAATGCGAAAAATGATGGCCGAAAATCCACCCACTCCCGGAACACCCGGGACGATCGATCCGGGTGAGGCGAAAGCCTGGAGGCAGGCCGTTGAGAAGACGAGAGAGTGGCTCAAGAACGAGAATGCCGCACGTCTCGAAAAGGGACTTTCTCCCAAAGTGGTCATCGACTTTAATGGGCTTGTTCGGCAACGAACCGGAGCGACCCCGCCTCGAAGGACGGGGGGAACTCCTGCCACAGGCGGAGCGAATGTGCCTCGACTTCCCCCGATTGGTCCGGAAGACATCGAAGAACACTTTGAGAAGTATGTGAAAATCAATTACACGAAACCCGGTTACGAGGAGCCAAGTGTTCACCTCGTTCTGTTTCTAGGCGAAGACGAAAAGATCGAGAATGCAGAAGACCACTTTCGTCGCCTGACTCGTCAGAATCGTGGAAAGCTCAAGGTTCTCCGCGGGCTTGCTGCGCTCGATGATGTGACAGGCGATCAGTGACCGGTCGCCGGGGATTCTATCGGGTTGGTTCGTTGAGCTTTTTCCAAGCGTCGAAAGACTGCTTGAGAAAAACTTCAGAGGAACCGCCGACGTTGTAGCACTGTAGGCCTATAGGGCCGCTGAATCCGATTTTATCGAGGATCTGGAGTAGCGGTCTGATCTTGTAGGTCCCTTGACCGAGTGGTTGGATCAGTGTTTTCCAGTCGGATCCTCCGGCGTCAGCTCCCGATACACTGACTTGGCGGAGTAGTGGTTCGGCATTTCGCAATGCAGTTGGTAGATCGGAGTCCGGTTCGATACGAAGAAAGTGACAGAGATTGAACATGACTCCGACGTTCTTTCGATCGACGAGTTTCGCGATACGAACCGCGTCGCCGATCGTTTCAATGTAAAATCCTGAGTGAGGATAGAGTGCAATCTCGAGATCCGACTGCTCTGCCAACTTTGCGACTTCCCGGATCCAGTTCATTGCGTCCCCATCTGTAATTTTGGATCGATCTCCGCGGAGATAAATCTCAAGGACGACTCCGCTGCCTTTGAGCTTAGGAATGGATTCAAGGAGGCCTGAAGAAGCCACGGCTCCATCGCCCGTAAGATTGCCTCCTGCGTAAATACTGAAAACACGCAGTCCACGATCTCGATAGGCTTGGAGAAATGAATCGGTATTGCCATCCTTGGGGAGCGTTGCTGAACCAATTCCGTCGTAGCCCATCTCCGCGAGAGCCTCCGCTCGCTTTTCATGGCTACCGTAATGAACCCCGTTCTGAAATGCGAAAAAGGGTCGATCGTCTCCGAGAGCTGGCGATAGGAAAAGAGCGAAAAAGAGAGTGGGGATCAGCTTTGTCATGAGACTGTTTCGTCTGGATTTAACCTGCTCCGATTTCTCCAGAAACTCGACCGAATTTTCTGAAACGGAGGATTGCTCCCGAATCCTGTGCCCTCCATCCTGCGGATGCGCAACCCTCTTTGCTGTATGACCAAACCCTGTTGGATTCTTCTCATTACCTTTTTTGTTTCGCTCTCACTTATCGGGAGTGAGCCAGAACAGCCTCGAAATGTGCTCATGATCCTCGTCGATGATCTCAAGCCAGCTCTCGGTGTATACGGCGATACGACGGCAAAAACTCCTCACCTCGATGCATTGGCAAATCGCGGCATTCGTTTTGAGCGAGCCTATTGCAATCAGGCTGTGTGCGCGCCTTCCCGTTTTACATTGATGTTAGGATCGCATTCGACTTCGACGGGGCTCTATGGATTGGGAAGTTCCCTCCGTAAGATTATTCCCGATGCAGTGACTCTACCGCAATATTTTGCGACGTTTGGGTATCGGACTGAGTCCCTCGGCAAGGTGTTTCATATTGGCCATGGAAATCTCGGGGATCCGGAGTCTTTCAGTGTGCCTCACTTCAAGGAAAAGGTGATTGAGTATCTCGACCCGGCGAGCACGGGGGGCGGACAGTTGACCCGGGAAGAGGCAATGTTCACGAACCAGAGACTCGGCGAGGTGAGAAGCCTTCCTCGGGGAGCCGCCTACGAGAGCCCCGATGCGGAAGACGACGCCTATGCCGACGGTCGAGTTGCGACGGAGACTATCAAAAGGTTTCAAGCAGCAAAGGAACGAATGAAAGACGAAGGCACTCCATTTTTTATCGTGGCAGGATTTGCCCGCCCGCATCTTCCTTTTTCAGCACCGAAGAAATACTGGGACCTCTACGACCCTGACAAGTTGCCAATGCCGAAGGAGGAAGAGTTGCCTGCGGAGGCTCCCCAAGTAGCCGGGAAACGTGGAGGGGAAATTCGCAATTACTTTCCTGTTCCTGATAAAGACGATCCCGCTTCCATTCCTGATGAAGTGAAACGAAGCTTGATCCACGGTTACTATGCGAGCACCAGCTACGTCGATGCCCAGATTGGAAGAGTCATTGAGGGGTTGGATGAACTGGGCCTTGCCGAGAATACGATCATCGTTTTGTGGGGTGACCATGGGTTTCACCTCGGTGATCTCGGAATCTGGACGAAACACACGAATTATGAGCAGGCCAATCGCATACCGCTACTCATCACAGCGCCCGAAGTTACCGAGCCTGGCTCTGTAACAGGACAGTTGGCCGAGAGTGTCGATCTATTTCCGACGCTCGTCGAGTTGGCCGGGCTTCCAGAGCCTTCAGTCCCTCAATCGATCGATGGAGTGAGTCTCGTTCCGGTTTTAAAAAACCCGGGAAAGCGGGTTCGAGATCATGCGTTCCACGCTTATCCCAAAGGAAAACTGGGCCGAGCGATTCGGACGGATCGCTATCGACTCGTCGAATGGAAAGTTCCGGGTGCCGACCCCGATACGGGAGAGATCGAATTGTATGACTACGAGTCGGATCCTCTTGAGTCGAAGAATCTAGCGGAGGAGAAACCAAAAATCGTTCGCGAGCTTCGGGAAACACTTCAGACCTACCCGGAGGCGGTCTCTCGTTCCGGCCGAAAACCATCCGGCAAGCCTGATGTGAAGAATAGCGAGAATAAGCCAGTCGCGAAATCTTCCTCCAATATCAGTATCGATCCTCAGATTGCTGATCGCCCCATTCGTGTTCTTGCAGAGGTGAAAGCAGATTTGCCACATGGAGTCGTGCTCGCCCAAGGTGGTCGAGAACATGGCTATGCGATCCATTTCATCGATGGATTTCCTGCCTTCGATGTTCGAGTGGATGGACGAGTTACGCGAATACAGGGCGGCGACCCAGTGAAGGGACGGGTCAAAGTGGAAGGAATCTTGACCGCAGAAGCCATGAGTCTGAGAGTCGATGGAGAACTCATTGTCGAGATCGAATCTCCAGGTCTCATTCCAGTACAGCCAAAGGACAGCCTCTCGGTGGCAATGGATTTACTGAGTGCGGCGGGTGATTACGAATCTCCCAATCCGTTTTCGGGAATGATCAGTAACACCCGAGTCGAAGCTGACGGTGAGCCTCCTGCTGTTGCGGAACCGATGGCAAAAAAGGAGATCCTCGAAGGATTTCAAAAACACGATCAGGCTCTCTTCGTTCATAACTCGTGGATTCGAGATCCTTACATCGTGAGGGGACCTGACGATGTTTTCTATCTCACGGGAACAACACCGAATCCAGAAGATCCACGGGAGAACTCCGACCCCTATAACTCTGGATTGGGGGATGAGTCGCTTGTCGGGTCCGTGGTCAGGATCTGGAAAAGCACTGACTTGGTTGAATGGCAGGATCTGGGCGATGTCTATGGATTGGAAGATGGGATCTGGCGCTCGGAAAAACCGAAGGTATTTGCGAATACGGAGAAAGAGCAATGGCGTCTCTGGGCTCCTGAATTGCATTGGATCCCAGAAAAGAAAAAGTGGGCGCTTGTCCATACGAGTCCAACCCCGGTGGCGGGAGCAAATCTGTCGCTCAGTCAGGGGAAATCCCCGGAAGGGCCGTGGACTAACCCGATGGGAGCAAAGATTGGAAGGCGACACGATCCTTCCCTTTTTCAAGATGATGATGGCACCTGGTGGATGGTGTGGGGAGCGACCTCGATTGCACCGTTGGAAAAAGACCTCAGTGGTTTCTCAGCGGCGCCGACTCCGATTAAACCTGGAGGGGAGATGGCAAAGATGGGACACGAAGGGTGTCTCATCATGAAGATCGAAGGCAAGTATGTTCTGTTTGGAACGGGATGGTCGACCGGTGAGATGAGAAAGGGGAGTTACAATCTCTACTACGCGACGGCCGACGAGATTACGGGGCCCTACAGTGAGCGGAAGTTCGCGGGGCGTTTTCTCGGACACGGGACACCCTTTCAGGATGCGGAAGGGCGCTGGTGGTGCACTGCTTTTTACAATGGAAACATCCCGACAATTTCTCAGAACAGAGTTGTGGATCGAGATCTCAGCACTACCGCTCAGACAATCAATCGTCGAGGAACGACTCTCGTTCCTCTCGACGTGCGCTTACTGGAATCCGGTGAGCTTCACATCCGCGCAAAAGACCCTGCATACGCAACTCCCGGCCCGGATGAGGCGCAAGAGTTCGGTATTCGTTAGGGCGTTTTGGAGAGCGCTTTCGCTGCTCCGTTAAGCAGAGGCGCCCCGACGGGATCGATTGCGAGAGTTGCGGTTTTTTGAACCGCCACCGCGGTTTCCTCCGCCAGAGCGGTTCCCACCACCTCGGTTGCCGCCGCCGCGATTTCCACCTCGGCCGCGGCCACCACCACCACCGCGTCCACCCAGCTTCTCATCCTTGTCACCCGGTTGAGGAGGACGGTGGAAGGGATGGTCGGTAATGATCGGAATCGACATGCGAATGTTCTTTTCGATATCGCGAAGCATACCCTGGCTTTTCTCATCACAGAGCGAAATGGCACGACCCTCCGCTCCCGCACGAGCGGTTCGCCCGATGCGGTGAACGTAGGAGTCAGGCTCGTTGGGGAGATCGTAATTGATAACCAGATCGATGCCTTTTACATCGATTCCTCGAGCGGCGATGTCGGTCGCAACGAGAACCCGAATCTTGCCGCTTCGAAAATCTTCGAGAGCACGAACTCGAGCGCTTTGGGATTTATTCCCGTGGATCGCTGCGGCTGGTATCCCTTCCTTGGTGAGATGCTCGGCAATTCGATTTGCGACATGTTTCATGCCTGTGAAAACTAGGGCAAGGCCTTCGTCCTGCTCCGAGATGATATCTGTGAGCAGATCCTTCTTATTTTCACTGCCTACATGACAGAGACGCTGCTCGATCTTTTCGACGGTCGTGGCTGGGGGAGTGACCTCGACATGCTTTGGATTGCGAAGAATCGTTCCGGCAAGATCGATGATCGACTTCGGCATCGTTGCAGAAAAGAACAAGGACTGTCGATTGTTCGGTAGCTCCTGGATCACTTTACGAACATCGTGAATAAAGCCCATGTCGAGCATGCGATCGGCTTCATCGATGACGAACACCTCAAGCAGATTGAGACGGATATGACCCTGGCCAATGAGGTCGAGGAGTCGTCCTGGAGTAGCGACAAGGACTTCAGGCCCTTTCTGGATCGCGCGGACCTGTGGGTTCTGTCCGACTCCGCCAAAAATCACTTCGGAGTGAAAAGGGAGGTGAATTCCATACGAGCGAAAACTTTCATGGATCTGGATGGCCAGCTCGCGAGTGGGTGCGATGACGAGAACGCGAGGCGATTTCGGGGTTTTGCGAGTCGGGTTGTTCGACAGGTGTTCCAGGATAGGAAGGGCAAACGCAGCGGTTTTTCCCGTTCCAGTCTGGGCACAGCCCATGACATCGTTTCCGTCGAGAACGTAAGGAATCGTCTTCTCCTGGATCGGAGAAGGAGTCTTGTAGTCACGGTCGCGGAGCGCCTTCTGGATGGGTTCGCTGAGAGCGAGAGATTCGAATGCAATAGACATGAGAAAAGAGATAGAAATGAGTTTGGCACAGAAAGACGTGAGTGTCTCTGGGACGCTACCATCGATCGCAGGTCGGTTCCGCGTTACGTTGCGGGTTAGGAAAAGCCGATGAGATCAAATTTGCTCGTATCAATTCTCACCGAAAAATTAAACGAGCTTGGCGGGGTGCGACAAGCCGTTTGCCCCGCGTCAGGATGCGAAGTGTCGACGGGAATTTCGGAAAGACAACAAGATTCTCTTCGGTAGCCCGGCTCTCGCGTGTAGGGTGCCGAAGAATTCAATGAAACTGGAACAGAATCAACTTTGGAGAAACGGAGAATCCCTCTACCGCATCGTCCACCTTGAGCGGCTCTCAGTCGACTACAAGGAACTGGATATGAAAGACCCGGAAATCGGGACTCATCACTCCGTCTCGAAGAAGGAATTCTGCCGCCTCATCAAAGGCGGCAAGGTGGTAGACGAGCGAACGCTACAGTGAGATCGAGAGGCTACTGCTTCTGATATGTGGCGGAGGCTTTTCCGTCCTCTTCGAGGTTGTCGGTCACCCAGAGCAATCCCCGAGTAACGAGATCGAGGTAGCGATTGTCAGCAACGGTTTCGTTGAAGTGGCCGATCGTAGTGCTGAAAATGCGAGTCTTTTTCGGACCGTAAAGATTGGTCCAGGCCACGACCGCTTTGGCTTCCTTACTCTCGGCATTCGGATCGGCAGGCTGGCCTTTCTTTTTCCGAGGGGGGACCATCTGGGTTCCGCTGGCGAGGGGGTGAGCGGTATCAAAAACCTGAACGTTGTTGTAGAGCTCTTCGTTGACGGTGGTCCAGTCCTTCAATCCTTTGGTGATAGGATGGCTTTGATCCGTGTAAGTAATGTCGATCGGCTCTTTAGGACCGTGACCTGAAGATTGAATGCCGAGCATTTCGAACCAGCCAGCATTGTCACCGCCTGTTTCTACGGGCGACTTGAATTCACCCCAGCGATAGCTGTGCATCGCGCAGTGAATATTCACGGCAGGGACGCCTTCACGATGAGCATTGAGAATGCGATCGATATACTCTAAGTCGGTCACTTTGGCGGTGCACTCGTCATGGAGAATAACATCGTAGCCCTCTGCCCAATCGTCTTTTTTGTAGATTTCAAAGCGGGCTTCCGTACTTGTGTCGGGGTTGTACTCAATATCGACCTCGGCGTTGATTCGAGATTCGATACCCACTTTGAGGATCGTTTGCTGCATTTTGTAGTCATGGCAGCAACCTCCGAGAACCAACAAGATTCGCAGTGGTTTCGGTTTCTCTTCGTCAGCGGCTTCGATGATCAACCACGAGCCGAGAACGGTGAGGGCGAGAAGGAGGGCAGGGGGAATTCGTTGAATCATGATGAGGATCTTCTCCACCTGAGGCGAAGATGTCGATGGAAAAGTGAGGTGGCACCTCTGAGCATCGGTGATTTGTGTATTCGTTTTCATGTGAAAAATCAGGCGCCGCTTTCGTGCGCTTCCTGACAAGGCAGGTAGAGGGATACGCTGGGTTTCGCTTTAAGACGGAGCCGGGGCATTTCTTTCCCAAAGGTCTCGCACAATTCGTAGTTGCCACCTTCTATTCGATCGAGGGCGTGATGATTAATTGGCATACAAGAAAGGAATCGGCTCTGGGACATGACGGCCACACGATTTTTTTTCACGAGCCTCGTTCATGCAGAGGTTGTGGCGATACTGCGCACGAATTGCTTGGATTTCGATCGGATAGATCGAGAAGCCTGATCAGAGCGATTTCGCGAAGCACAAAAAAACGCCCTCTGTTTCCAGAGGGCGTTTTCAGAACCAGTTCTATGGGTTCAAATTAGATGTCGATAGGTGCTCCTACTGCTTCGTCATCGGCAGGCTTTTCTGGTGCTGCTTGTGGAGGAGCAGGAGGTGCGTTGGGAGAGTCAATCTTCGCAGCTGCGCGAAGCTCTTCGAGGTAAGCCTCTACTTTTTCGGACTTCTTCTGCTCAAAGAGATTGGTGGCGAGTTGTTCCTTAACCTCGCTGTAAGGCATCTCTTTGGCTTCTTTTCTGTCAGTCACCTTGATGAGGTGATAGCCGAACTGAGTTTTGATGGGGTCTCCAACGACTCCGACTTCCTGCGTAAAAGCAGCTTCTTCGAATTCTGGAACCATCTGGCCGCGAGCGAATTCACCGAGGCTTCCACCCTGTGCTTTGCTGGGGCAGTCAGAATGCGCAGTCGCGAGTTCTTCAAAACTTTTTCCGTCTTTTTTGGCCAGTTCTACCTTGAGCCCCTCGGCTTCTTTCTTGGCTTCGTCGAGCTTGGATTCATCCGTTTCTCCCTGCGTCGAGAGGAGGATATGAGAAGCGGAAACGCTCTCTGCCTGTTTGAATTGATCAGGGTTCTCGTCGTAGTAAGTCTTCACTTCTTCTTTTTTAAGCTCTGTGATATCTGCTGTGACCTTGTCGATGAGGTGACTGATCTGGATGTCGTCTGAAACCTGGGCCTTGATGCGATCGAGATCGACGCCAGCCTTGGCGGCATACTCTTCGAGACTGGTTCCCTCGGGGATGCCTTTCGCGATTTCGGCCATCTTCTCGTCGACCTCTTTAGCGCTTGCTTTGAAACCTTCTTTGTTCGCTGCATTGAGGAACAGTGCTTTGGAGATGAGGTCTCCGATTACCATCTGCTGCATTTGCTGCTGAACCATCGCGACTTGCTCGGGTGGCATCTGCTGAAGCTGGCGACCGAATCGGGCCATCATGATTTCACGGACATCAGTCTCTGTGATGGGAGTGCCGTCGACAGTAATGACTACTGCATTCGTCGGGGCGGCTGGAGCCGGGGCGGCTGCGGGAGCTGGCGCCTCAGTTTCGGTCGCGGCATCCTGAGACTGCACGAGCCCGGTCAGGGTGAAGGAAAGGATCAGCGCGAGCACTGCTCCGGTTCGTTTGCTTGGTTTTTTCATATTCTAGGGAAAGCGAGTTGAGTTGGGTTCTGGAAGAGAGAGCGACGCCGCTGTCGATAATCGCGTATTTGTTTTCTCTCGGTTTGGTGAACTGACCGAGGAGTTCCTGCGAGGGAGGCAGGAAAAAGTTCTCTCAGAAAGACAGCGAGAAAACTCGCCGGAAATAGTGATCGAAACAACCGCAATCTTTCGCCACATATGCGGTAGCAAACCAGCGCTTACTCAAGGCTCCAGCCGTCGCGGTAGCTGCGTCCGAGGAACTTTTCAGCCTCTGGCGCATTCGGGAATCTCATCTCATCGCGATTCCATTCCAGTTTCTTGCCCGCGCGGAAGGCAACGTTCCCGAGGTGGTTGGCTTCGGTTAAAGGACCGGAATAACCGAAGTGACAAAGTGGCTCGGGGCCTTCACCTCGGCAGGCGAGAAAAAATTCCGCCTGCTGTCCCGGGGATGGGGGGATGTAGGGATCGGGGCGCTTAAATCCGGCAAACTTGTCTTCCGGCAGGAGCATATTCTTTCCGTAATCGGCGAGAAGCATGCCCTCCTCGCCCACGAAGAGGCAGCCTTCCTTCCACTTTGGAATCTCGCCCGAATGCCAGATCTCTGGCTTGGTATTTCCCTGATACCAGGTCAGCTCCAGGGGAGGGAGTCCTTCCCCGCGATCTCCGTAGGTGTAACGAACGGACATCGTTGCAGGCGCGATGTCAGGGTGGGCTTCGGGTCCAGAAAGCGGCTCGATCGTTAGCGGGGCATCCAGTTTGAGTGCCCACCAGGGCAGGTCATTGCGGTGACTTCCCAGATCCGACATCGTGCCATTTCCAAAATCCCACCAGCGATACCAACGAGGTCCGGGGAAGTAGAAATTGTGAAAGTCCCGGTAAGGAGCCGGGCCGATCCAGAGATCCCAGTCCAATCCATCGGGCACAGGCATGCCGCGTTCGGGCGTGTCCGGAGTGTAGAGAATATCCTTGTTGATCTTGGCTTCCTCCTCGGTTTGCCAACCCCACGCGCGACTCGTCCAGACATGACATTCCTTGACGGGGCCAATCGCTCCGGATTCGATCAACTCAACCACCCGGCGAAAATTGGATCCCGCGTGGATTTGTGTGCCCATCTGGGTCTGCACCCCAGCTTTGGCGGCAGCCTCGGTGATCAATCGGCATTCGTGAACGTCCCGTGTGAGGGGTTTTTCGCTGTAGACGTGCTTTCCTGCACGAAGAGCAGGGAGCGTTGCAAAAGCGTGAGTGTGTTCGGTCGTGGAAACAAACACCGCGTCGATGTCTTCCATATTGGCGAGGAACTCGCGAAAATCTTTATAGCTGCGTGCTCCAGGAGCTTTTTGAAGGGCGGATCCTAGGTTGTTCTCGTTGACGTCGACCATGGCGACGATGGATTCCTCAGCTTGGATCGCTGCTTTGACATGGGAGCCGCCTCGGCCACCTGCACCAATAAGACCAAGGTTCAGTTTTGAATTAGGGGACTTGCAGCGGGTGATGGCTGGAAACCCCACGACTGCGGATCCAAGTAAAGTGGTGGAGCTAAGAAAGTCACGACGGGTTGAAACGGATCGATTCATGTTCCCGAGCATAGAAACGATGGCTCAAAGTCGAAAAGAACAAAATGAGCGGAAAGAGGTAGGTCTTCTCACCCGTCCCCTACGATATTTTCCAATCGATGAACGGATGTGTTCTCCTCTGGAGCGGAAGATCGACCCGAGCTCCGCCTTGTCGATGTGATTCGAACACACCCATGGTCATTTCCAAAACAGCTCTTCCGTCCCGTGCGCTACAGAGCGGATCTCGCTCTTCCTCGATTGCGTGGAAGAGGTCGTCGATCGCAGCGAAGTGGCCTCCGACCCAACTTTTGATATTCTCGACCGGTTCGGGTTGGAAGATCCCACCCGAAGTAACGGGTAACCATGGACTCGCTTCCGACGATGGAAGAAAAGGGCTGCCAAGACGAATATGAGCAAGCGGCTCGCGGTCGGCTCGCAGATCGATCACGCCCTTGGTTCCAATCAGTTGAAGACCGAAGCCTGCCTCTTTCGTTCCTCGATTCTGAATCGAGTCAAAAAATACGGGAACACCGCTTTTAGTATCGAATCGAGAGTGCAGTTCATTTCCAGCGATGGGCCCGATGCCTTCATTTCCTTCGACAATATCTCCTGGAGTCGCAACCTGGCCATCCCTGAAAATGGTAGCCGAGCAGGCCGTGGCTTCATCGGAAAAGAAAAGGGCGAGATTCAGAAGATGCGATCCGAGGACCCAGAGATCGAGACAGCCCCCTCGAGCATCTTCTTTCCCTCGGCAGCGAATCTCGAGAAGTTCGCCGATTTTTCCCTCTTCGACGAGGTCCTTGAGAACAGGGAGAACGTGATGATAGCGATTACGGTGAGCAATTGCGAGCCGAGTGCCGTGTTTGTCACAGCATGAAATCAACTCATCGGCTTCGGAAAGATCGCGGACGAATGGTTTCTCGATATAGATTCCTCGAGCTCCTGACTTGGCTGCTGCCATCGCCATTACCAAATGCTGATCAACGTGGCGAGGAGCCACTGCCACGATATCAGGAGCCGTCTCCTGCACCATCTTCTCGTAGTCGTCAAAAGCCTGGTCTGGATTCACTCCAAGACGTTTGATCGCCTTTGTTCGACCTTCCTCAACCGGATCCGAGACTGCGACAATTCTGGTTCGCTCTACTGAATTCCATACGGTGTCGAGACCGTGGCCGTAATCGCCTCTGCCTGAGTGTCCGATGACGGCGACCCGAAAGACATCCAATTCTGCTGACGATAAGTCGTGTGGCGACAAGAGAGTGCCTGCTCCGAGGAGAGCCGATGATTTCAGAAACCCTCGTTTTGGAATGTGCATGGAATGGATTGCCGAGGTCTACTTGAGCCGATCAGCGAAGTCTTTCGGATCCTTGATGTATTTGAACCCATCGATCGGTTTTCCTTCTTTATCGACGATCGTGTAAGAGCCGTTCGTACGTCTCGCAATATCGCTGAATTCTTCTGGAGCGGCGGCCGTCTGCATGGCAACACAGTTGATCTTGGGGGCGCCGCTGCCGCGACTGTTGCGAATGATCGATTTAGTATCGATCTGGCGGTCAATACCATCGGTCATGAAGAAGATCACATCAGGTGGAGGATCCATGAGATGGCCGATCTGGAGTGCCGTATCCCAGTCCGTGCCACCAAACTTCTTGGCTTTCTTGACCTCTTCGATTGAGCGTCGGATATTTGAGGGAGAGGCAGTGAGCCAACGAGGGGAAGGGAAATCTTTTGGGTCACCATTCAACTTGAAGTCGAAGAGGCCACTGTCTTTGAAACTATACTGACCATCCGGGCTATCGAAGACGGTAGGGTATTTAGTCGGTTGTTTGGCAGCTGCCTTCCATCCTTTGTCTACGTAATAGGCGCCACCGGCGAATAGTAGGACGTGGTACCGTACGCCTCGCAGCCCCTTGAGAGTCCGTTCCAGTTCATCATTCCGCAATTTTACCTGGTTGGCAGTCATCGACATCGAGTGGTCGAGAACAAAGAGGAATCGCTGGCCAGAGGATCGACCGCCAAAGAACATCGCGCCGCCGCCGCCGGCTTCTCCGAAGCTCATGCTCATGCCGAAGTCCGTTCCCATGTTCGCCATCCCCGGCGATATGCCGGTGTCTTCAAAGGTCGGCATCGTCATGTCCGAGTAGGAATTGACCGAGACGATGTCCATGGACATCGCGGAAGCGGAGGAGGCCATCGGTTGTTTCTGCAACTCCGGCTTATTGAGCTGTTGGTTGTCCATCAGGTCTTCCTGAGAGGGAAGGGGAGTGGTGGCGATGATCGCGGGTGGAGCAGGGCGTGGGACCGAGGTCACGACCAGCACCATGAGAAAACACAGGGCGACCATCGCTACACTGGCGATGGCAAGGGAGTTGACCTTGTCCTTTTTCTCCGTCGCTGCAATCCTATCGGCTTGCTCTTTCTGATTCCCGCGGAGGTTTTCGAAAAGATCATCTATCTTTTCGCCAGCTTCGTTGTAGACCGCGCCGACATAAATGCCCTCATCAGTGCGCTGGGGCTCAAAGATGGAATCATCGGGAGCCTGATAGTCGTAGACGACTGGTTCCGGAGTTGTTGCGGGCTGAACCTCGACATTATTGAGTTGTTCGCGGTAGACCTCTTCCGGAACGTAGGTCGGTTGATGATAGACCGGGGACTCTTCGTAGGTGAGAGGCGGCCGTTCAGGAACAGATTCGGGGTCAATGAGTGGTCTGAGAGGCGGGAGCCCAAGAGCTTCGCGCAGGGTGATGACGGGGATTTCGTGCCTGGCAGAAGGTAGTTCGGAAGAAGTCTCCGGATGCAGGATACCGACATTCGGATCCTCGACAGGCTGCGAGTGTGTTGCAGGCTCGCTTGGCGGTGGCTGCAAGGGCACAGGCTCGGCAGATTGAACTGCGGGTGCAGCTTCAGGAGGTGGCTTCAGCGGGGTGGGCTCGGCAGTCTGAATCTCCGGTTGGGCTGCTGGTGATTCCTCAGAAGCTGCAGGCTCAGAGACAGGCGTCTGAGTAACCGGGCGGACCAGCGAATCCGCAAGGCCCAACTGTGCTTCAAGATTTTGATCGGCGAGCGCAGGGTCGAGAGTCGCCGCAGTGTAGTAGTGCTGTTTTCCCTTTTCAATGTCTCCGCTTCGAACGCAAAGTGATGCCTTCTCAAAATGAGCAGGAGCGAAAGAGGGCATCTCGGTGATGATTCCATCGAACACTTCGAAACCACTCTGAGGATCAATGAAGCCGTAGGCTCTGCCTGCCTTGACTCGGTCTTCTAGATCAGAGGGAAGCTCGGTGATTCCCTGGAGAACGCCGGCTGCTTCCTCCTGCTGTCCTTCGCTGATGAGTGCTTCCACGAGAGCGAGGCGGCATTGCCAGCTGTCTGGAGCAGCGAGAAGAGTCGCTTTGAGTGTATCGATGACAGCAGACATGTGAGCAGCAAAAATCAAATATGACGCAAGACACCATCGGTCCTACCAGATTGGGTGAGGAGCTTCAAGAGTATCCAGCCCCCTGAGAGAATAACGAGGGGAGCGAAACTGTTGCAACTTTCGAAAGAAACTTTCTGGATGCCTCTTCCTCTATTTTTGAAACAAACGCGGGACCAGTTGGGTGAGGTAGTCGCGCCAGATAGGCCAGCTGTGGCCGCCCTCAGTGAGAAGCCACTCGTGCTCGATTTTGCGCTTCTCAAGCATTGCGATGAACTCTTTGTTTCCTTCCAGAAGGAAGTCTTGTTTACCGCAGGCAATCCAGAGGAGGTCGAGAGACGAATTTACCTTTTCGGTATCGCCGAGCACCTCTTCCCAGAACGATCCTTCTGGAATCGCTCCGCTGAAGGAGGCGATCGTTGAAAATGTGTCCAGTTCACTGAAGCCGACCGTGAGGGCGTGAAGGCCTCCCATCGACAATCCCGCGATTGCCCGATTTTCTCTTCCGGGTAGGACGCGGTATTGCTCTGCTACCCGCGGCAAGACAACCTCGAGGAGATCTTTCCGGAGTTCTTCGGTATTTTCAGGTGATCTTCCATTACCGTATGACTCGGGGATCGGATGACCATCGAGCATGACAACGATCATCGGCTTGGCTTTTCCTTCAGCAATCAGATTGTCGAGAATCCAGTGCGCCTTGCCATACGTTGTCCAGGTCGCGAAACTATCACTGTGTCCATGTTGGAGGACAAGAAGAGGATAGCTCGCGTCGGAGTTCTCATATCCTGGTGGAGTGTAGACCCGCATTTCTCGAAATCGATCAATCGGTTTGGAGTGATAGGCGTGGGAGTGAACCGTTCCATGAGGAACATCCTTAAAATCATAGGCGTTGTCTCCGGTGAGGTGGAGAATGCTCGTCTTCGGAGAGCGCATCGGCTTGATCTGAGAATTTCCCGGGTCGATTCTTGAATTTCCGTCGACAACAAAGCTGTATCCGTAGATGCCGGGAGTAAGTCCTTCCAGGGTGACTCGCCAGATCCCGTCGGAATCTCGGTTCATCGGGACTCGTCCTTCGGTCATTTCCCCGGATACGGAAACCTGATTGGCTTCAGGTGCCTTGATTTGGAAGGTGACTTTGCCTTCCTCGAGAATTTGAGGAGAAACGATTGGAGGCGGGCGTTTTTTCTTTTTCGTTTCTGCGCCGCTTAAGGAAACGGTGCAGATAGAGAGTGCGAGAAGAGTCGAAGCGAGAAAGCGAAACATCATGGGTAGTCGTCGCAGATGAGAACTCTCTCGGAAAGCCCGCGAATCCGGGATCCGCATTATGTGCCTAGGGAATTTTTTGGATTATGGAAGCTCAACCCGATCACGTGAAACTGTCGCGTAGACTGAGATTCGTTTTCCGTTAACTTCCTTCCAATGATTCCGGGGACAACCCTCCGACAGTAAGACTATGAAAATTAATATGACCCTCGCTGCCGTGATTCTATCAGGGATGGCGTGCCTGACGAATACAGCAAGAGCCGACCTCGCTGTCGGTGATGATGCTCCGGACTTCTCCCTCGAGGGAAGTGATGGAGAGACCTACCAACTCGCTGACTTCAAGGGCAAGCAGGCGATGGTGATTGCCTGGTATCCCAAGGCCTTCACAGGTGGCTGAACTGCCCAGTGCAAGTCGCTCCGTGAGAGTAGCAAAGAGATTCAAAAATACGACGTCGCTTATTTTACCGCCAGTTGTGATGACGCCAAAACCAACAAGGAATTCGCCGAATCACTTGGCTTGGACTATCCGATCCTGAGTGATCCTGATCGGAAAGTCGCGTTGGCTTACGGTCTTGTTGCGAATGAGAGAGGGCGTCCTGCCCGTAACACCTTTTACATCGGAAAGGATGGAAAGATTCTGTTCATCGACACTTCGGTCAAAGCGAAGAGTCACGGTTCGGATGTTGCGGCCAAGCTCGCCGAGTTGGGCGTCGACGAAAAATAGGGTTTAAGGTAGAGAGCCTACCAAGCTAAAAGGCTTTCTCTCGTTGTAACGGGAGGAAGTCTTTTTCATTTTTCGCGATATCCGAAATCAAGGTCTGAGAACAACTGCGATTTCGGCAACAGCCGGTTCGTTCTGGGAGCAGCTGTGCCATGAATCGACGAGCGTTCCGCAACTTTGCTGGAGGGCGGCTTGGTTCGCTTTGCTGGCTGCCCTTGTAGCTGTTGCTGGAGTAAGTCCCACAAGTGCGTCGGTGTAGGCAGATGCTTGCTTCGATAAACGCGGCACGGGTTCGATCGAAGTCAGCCTGGACTCCGAACAACTCGCAGAGTTGAGTGCCATACTGTTCGATCAACTGAATATTCTGGGTGGAAAGGTTGATTCGGAATGGGTTGCCCTGGCACAAGCTGTTCCGGAGAAGTGCGTTGCTGACTCCGCGATTCGATGATGGAGCGGAACAGACCTTCGATGAATTCGTTACGATTATCGTTCTGAGCCGAAACTGGAACTGGGGTTGAATTCGAAAAGAGGAGAAGTAGAGGGAGAGCAACGCGATTTTTCATGAGAAAAGAAGGTGGAAGTACAAAATGAGCTTTTCCCGGTAAAGTGGATTCAACTTCATCTTGGACTGCTAAAACGAAAAAACTGGCCGGCTTCAAAGCGCGGACCAGTATTTTCGTCACGAACGAATTCGCGTGTCACATTCAGGGGCATGATGAACGGCCCCTGAGTATGGTTGATCGAGAGCTACTCTGCGATACAGAAAAGGTGATCGACGCCACGGACGAGGAGTTTTCCATTCACCGGAACCGGAGCGGCAGCGAGGCGCTCGCTCATATCGTTCTGGGAGAGGACTTTCATTCCCTCTTTCTCGATCTGAACGGTAGTCAACACCCCATCCTCGCGAGCGCAGTAGAGAATCTTTCCGGCAAGAATCGGAGACGAATAGTATTTTGCAGCAGCTCGTGGGATCGCATCAGCCCAGATGTCTTTGCCCGTCTCGGCGTCAAGGCAGTGGACCTTCCCACGGTCGGTGAGAAGGTAAACGCGACCATCACGTCCGATGGGTGTCGGGCAGTCGGCTCCCACATCATCCCTTTCCCAGAGGCGAGCAGATTCCGTGATATCACCGTTGCCTCCGATTCTGACCCCTGCCGTAAACTTGGTGCGTCCGTAGGGAACTACGGCGATGTCTCCCGAAAATCCGGGAGAGGCGATTACTCGCCACATTGCCTTGTCTTCGGGATTGAACCCACCACAAGTCCAAAGAGTTTTGCCATTCTTCGGATCGTGTCCGGTGAGGTGGTCGGCTCCCCAGACCACGATGGTCTCCTTGCCGTTAATTTCCGTGACATGAGGCGTGGTGTAAGATTGGCCTGTCTCTTTTTGGACTTTGAAAGTGCGATCCGCTTTCCAGACCTCGCTGCCGTCCTTGGGATTGAGTGCGACGAGGTAGGATTCACCCTCCTGCATCACCGCAATGACAATGTTACCACCTGCAAAGACGGGAGACGTCCCGAGATCCCACCATAGGGTATCTTCACCATAGTTCTCCTGGAGATTAGCTTTCCAGTTCAGCTTTCCATCGAGCCTGAGAGAGGCGACCGTTCCGCTCTTGTAGTAGACGATCAGCTGCTTGCCGTCAGTGATCGGTGACGGATTGGAGCCGCTTCCGTTTTTATGCTTGCCGGGACGTTCCTTCCCGAGTTTTTGTTGCCAGATTTGTTCACCGGACCAGTTGTAAGCGGTGATGCCGTCCTGTCCGTCGATCCCACTGGTCACGAAAATCTGATCACCCCAGACGATCGGAGTGCTGCTTCCAACGCCGGGAAGTTCCACTTTCCATTTCACATTTTTCTCAGAAGAGAATTTGGTCGGGTATTCTCCGGGTTCCGCGATGCTGAGACCGGCGGGGCCTCGCCACTGTGGCCAGTCGTCGGCAAGAGCGGAGACAAACGGAAGAACGGCAAGAAGGGAGAGGATTCGTTTCATCAGCAGAAACGTAACGATACCAAATCGTGATTGGCCATCAAAATTCGAAACGTAGAAAAGGGACCGCAGGTAGCGGGAGAGTCAAAATAGACCAGATAACCCTTTTGAGAGTGGGCAAACTGGCGCGGATCTGTTCTTGAGTCGATTGGTCTCAACGGGCAATTTTATACACATGGTAATGTCGATCCGAAGTTGTCTCTGCGCCGGACTGTCCTTGCTCGCAAACGGAGCTGCAGGAGATGAGCCTCAGACTGAGAAGAACTCGCTTGGAGTCGAGTTGCGTCTCATTGAAGGCGGGCGGATGGTCCGAGGGACGGATGGAGGAGAACGGGCCCTTTCCGCTGCCTTTCCTCTTTCCGTTTCCGCTCAGTTTTTTGGGAATCCTGAATCTCCCGCCCATGTCACCTGGATTACGCAACCCTTCTGGATGGCTGCTACAGAGGTGACGGTCGGCCAGTGGAAACAATTTGTAGAGGAAACTGGATATGTCACTACAGCTGAGAAAAACGGAAAAGGAATTATCGGTTGGGCACCGACGCCTGAAGATAAACCTCTCTACCAGTCTCACGACTTTGAGCGGAAAGCAGAATTCAGTTGGAAGAATCCGGGATTTCCCCAAGAAGATAACCATCCCGTAGTCGGGGTCAGTTGGCTCGATACCCAGGCATTTTTGACCTGGCTGAGTCGCAAAGAGGATGCGATCTATCGACTTCCTACGGAAGCGGAATGGGAGTTCGCCTGTCGCGCCGAATCGCAGACCTGGTTTTCGTTTGGGGATCAGGCTCGGGGAATTGTTCATCGGCATGGCAATCTCGGAAATGTAGAACTCGAGAAACATCGAAAGCACAGCGTCGAGAGGCAATGGTTGCTGGACTGGGAGAAAGATCCAGAAGACGGACATGTTTTCACGGCTCCGGTGGGAAGCTACGAGGCGAACCCCTTTGGGCTCTATGACCTCCACGGGAATGCTTGGGAATGGTGCCAGGATCTTTGGCTCGATACCTTTTATAAGCAGTATGACTGGCCCAAGCGAAGTGAACCCCGGGGGATTGCGGTCGATCCCGTGAATCTGAGCGAGCCTCAGACGAACACGAATCAGTTTCGGACCATTCGAGGAGGAAGCTGGTACAACGGTCCTATCATTTGCCGATCAGCAAGTCGGGTCGCGTGGGATGAACCAGACGGCGCTGCGTATGTTGGTTTCCGAATTGTAAGAGAAGCGTCTCCCGAAATCTCGTCCAGAGCGCGGGAAGACTTTAACCGTGAGGAGAAAGCACGAGCGGCAGTAGCAGATGCGGGTGGTGTGTTTTCATCGGGTCGAGGCCTCGATCTTGTGCTCCGTTTCGAGGGAGAAAACTTTCCTCGTGAGGTGCTACTGTTTGTTTCCGATCTTCCGGGTATTGTAAGCCTTTCTTTTGGGCAGAAGGAGAACGCTGAGATTTCGAACGCGGATCTTGAGGCGATCGTGGCGATGCCTGATCTGGAGAGTTTGGATTTCCGATCGTCGTTTGATGTGAGCTCAGCCGATCTCGGAATTCTCGCGAAATTGCCCACGCTCACATCACTCAGCTTTTCGCGATCGACTTCGCTGGACGATAGCGATTTTGAAGAGCTGTCCTCGCTCACGACCTTGAAGCGTTTTGATGCGTGGGGGACGAGCGGTGGTCTTACTGACAAGGGGATATCCAAAATTTCTGGAAACCAGGGTTTGGAGTACTTGAGGCTTTCGGAAGTCGATGCCGAAGGAAGTTTCCTCTCAGACTTCCGAAAGTGTCCTCTCCGAGAAATAGGAATCACGGGGAGATACGGAAGCGAAACGTTCTTGCTTGATCAGCATGCCACGAAGCTTTCGGAGTTCCCCACTCTTGAAAAGATCACCCTCAGTCAACAGGGTTTGCTCACTGATCTAACCCTGTTGAGTCTGGGTAAACTCGAGAATCTCCAGGAACTGGGTCTGCAGGGGTGTGGAGGAATTTCTGCCGAAGGGTTTCAGCCCTTGGTTAATTTTTCCCATCTGCTCTCGCTCAATCTGCAGGGGACAGCAGCAGGCGATCATGCGGTTGCTGCGCTCTCTCAGATTCCGAGACTGCAGAACCTGCGGATTGGTTCTCCGAATCTGACAGATCGGGGTTTTACGGATCTGGCAAAAGTGTTTTCGCTCCAGGACCTCTACATCGAAACCTCTCTCGCGACTGATGAAGGGGTGCGACAGTTAGGGCAGATCAATCGGATGAAGCGGATGGATATCGGTGTGCCGGCGATGACGGGGATTGGTCTTGGGCCAATATCGAGATTGCCGGAGCTTAGTGATCTGCGTCTGCGGTCTCCTGCGCTGACGGATGTCGTTTTCGAAATTTTCTCCCGGGCAAAGAACCTGAGGAAGTTGCGCCTTGCCGAACAAGGGTGGCAACCTCCTGCCGCCCTAACGAATGAGGGAATGGAGACGATTGCTTCGGCGACCTGGCTGGCCGAGCTTTGGCTGCCCCGCAACGATACGGGCCTGACCGAGGTGGCGATCGAAGATTTGAATCAGCGTATGAACAAGACGAACGTGATCGCCTATACGGTTTCCTGGGACAGGCCAGAACGCACCGAGCCGAAAGAAGAAGACCAATGATTGCGAAAGCTATTTATTCTGGAGTCGCCGCTTCTATTCTCCTTAATGGGATTCTCCTGAACGGGACGGCGTTTTCTGTCGAGCGTCTTGTTGCGGACAAGGACACGTTTGAGTCGGCTGTAGTTCCATTTTTTGAAAAGCATTGCTACGTCTGTCACGGGCCTGACAAGGAGAAAGGCGATCTTCGGCTCGATACTCTTCCTGTCGATTTCAGTGACACATCGGCGTTGGGGCATTGGATCGAGGTGATGGACAACATCAACCTGGGAGACATGCCCCCCGAAGATGAGCCCGTTCCTTCAATCGAAGAGTTGGGGCTGGTGACTCAGTGGATTGCTTCGGAGATTCGTCATGCCGAGAAAATGGCTCGGAGTACGGGTGGTCGAGTCATGATTCGGCGGCTCAATCGCACCGAGTATTCGAATACGGTGCGCGATCTTCTTGGTGTCGAATTTCTTCCTGGGGAAGGACCTGCAGATCTTCTACCTCCAGATGGGGCGCTCGACGGATTTGATAAACTGAGTAAGGCGCTGCTCCTCGATCCATCGCTGATGTCCCAATACTTTGAAGTCGCTTCTCTCGTTGCGGACAAAGCGATCGTGACGGGACCACCACCGGTTCCCACTAGGAAAAACCGAATGGAGTATGAAAATATTTCCGGTGGAATCGAATACATCAAGAAGGGGCGTGATGTCGTTGTGAAGGAGGACGGGCTCATCTCGATGAACTCAGGAATGCGTTCCGATGAAATGCTACGTCACCCCTGGAATGACAAGCTCATTCCCGTTCGAGGGAACTACACCGTACGCCTGCGAGTGGGCGCTGATCAGGGGGATCGTGGAGAGCCGCTCTACATAACTATCAGTCGAAGGGGTGATGGACAGATCTGGTCAGGACCGATTACCGGAACCCTAACGAGTCCACAAATAATCGAGGTGACAAGGGCTTACGATGTCCCCGGGGGTGGTGAAATTTCGGTGGGTTTCGTAAATCCGGAGTCCTTTGGTCGAGTCAATTACTTCTCGTCCGATAATCGAAAGCGTGCTGAGGAAGCAATCAAGGAGGGGCGCGGAACGGAGGGTGGGAGAATCCGTGCTCGTAACTTCGCCGAAGGAATGATCGGGCAGGGACGACCCGAACCCGCAAGCTTTGAGACGGATGGTTTCCCACGCCTCTTCTTCGATTGGATCGAGATGGAGGGGCCACTCTACGAGCAGTGGCCGCCACGAAGTACCGAGTTACTTCTTCCTAAGGGAGTCGGCGAACCGGAGGTCGAGACAATGGACTACGCTCGCGAAATTTTTGCTGAACTACTTCCTCGTGCCTTCCGTCGGCCAGTCGCTGATGAAGAAGTAGATCGAATTCTTGGAGTCGTCGCCTCGGAAAGGGAAGCCGGGGAGAATTTTCCCGAGGCGATTAAATCCGGGATCATTGCGACGCTTTGTTCTCCCAGTTTTCTTCTGCTCTTCGAAGCGGGCGGTGCCACTGAGAATGAGATGCGGGAGCTCGACGAATATGAGATCGCGACCCGACTCAGCTATTTTCTCTGGAGTTCGATGCCGGACGAAGAGCTTTCTGGCCTGGCTGCCGGAGGCAAGCTTTCCGATCCTTCAACGCGACTCGCCCAGGTCGATCGAATGCTAGCCGATCCCAGGGCTGAAGCTCTTTCTGATGGCTTTGCAGCCCAATGGCTCAAGGCGGGAGAGTTCGATCGCTTTGAAGTTGATAACCAGCTCTACAAGGAGTTTCACAGCGTCATGAACTCAGGACTGAATGCCGCGATCAACGAGGAGCCCATTGCGTTTTTCGGCGAGATTATGGCGAACGATCTCAGCGTGTTGAACTTTCTCTCCTCTGACTGGACGATGGCCAATGAGTCACTCGCAAGGTGGTATGATATTCCGGGCATAAAAGGAGACACTTTTCAGCGTGTCGCACTCCCCGCTGATAGCCGTCGTGGAGGGCTCATTTCGATGGCGGCGGTTCATAAATGGGGGAGTGATGGAAATCGGACCAAGCCAGTCGAGCGCGGGAAGTATGTTCTCGAAGTGCTCTTCAACGATCCTCCGTTACCTCCTCCACCGAACGTTGATGAAGTTGAGCCCAATGTGCAGGGCGAGAACCTGACCGTGCGACAGCGTCTCGACAAGCATCGCGAAATCGAAAGTTGTCGTGCCTGTCATGCGAGGATCGATCCGTATGGACTTGCGCTCGAGAATTTCAACGTAGTCGGAAAATGGCGGACGAAGCAGGACGGAGAGCGATCCCGGTGGCCTGATGATGCCTTGATCGATGCGAGTGGGACCTTTCCGAATGGTCGACCATTTGCTACAGTAGAAGAGTTCCGGGAGGGTCTGGTCAACCAGAGCGATCGATTTCTCCGGGGATTATCCGAAAAGATGCTGACCTACGCTCTCGGGCGTGGGGTAGAAGCGACTGATCGAGGGTCGATTGATTCCCTTGTTGTGACGATGAAGCGGAATGATCATACCTTTCGCAGTCTTATTCGGGGCATTGTAGAATCAGATGTCTTTGCCAAGAAGTAGCCAAAATCTTAATTTACCATGAACATCCTGACCCATTCCCATCTTTCTCGACGGACGGCTCTTCGAGGAATAGGGGCGACTCTTTCGCTACCGTTCCTCGATGCGATGCTTCCGAAGTCGGCTCTCGCTTCGACCGAAGCTGCGACTTCCGCGATCCCACGACGAGGCGCCTGGTTCTACTTTGGAACGGGAATGAACATGCGGCAGTTCGAGCCGATTGATGAGGGCAGGGAGTTCACCTTCCCGCGGATTCTGAAGCCGCTTGAAAAATTTCGCGAGGATCTCACCATATTTTCGGGAACCTATCTGGAGCACGGTGGAGGGCACCATGGTGACTACACTTTCCTCACGGGAGTGGAGGCCAAGAAAGGTGGTTCGATCAAGAATACGATTTCCTGCGACCAGATCGCGGCCGAGGCCATTGGACAGGGCACTCGCTTTCCCTCGCTTCAGCTTTGTATTCAGCGAGGCACTGGATTTGGCCATAATTTACGGACCTTGAGTTGGAATCGAAATGGAGTTCCTCTTGCCTCAGAGAATGACCCTCATGTTGTCTTCAATCGCCTTTTCAAGGTGGACGGGCCGGAAGAGCGAGAAGCTCGCGAGAAAGGATTTCGTCGTCGGGGCAGTATTCTCGATGTTGTCCTCGAAGATGCCCACCGTCTCGAAAAGAAGGTCGGGACCTCCGATCGCGAAAAACTGGATGAATATTTCAATTCGATCCGGGAAGTGGAGAAGCAACTTGATCGCAATGTCGATTGGAGCGTGAAGCCCAAGCCCGAGGTCGATCCAGAGCAAGCCGAGCGCTTTGCCGAGCCTTACTCGATCCAGATGCCCGCGGGGCAATTCGTCTACGAGAAGTATGCGAAGCTGATGTATGACCTCATCACTCTTGCTTTCCAGACGGATTCGACTCGCGTGATTACCTATGTCGTTCGACAGGAGAGCTCCGGGGGAGTTTTTCCGGAGTTCGGTGTTTCAAAAGGATATCACGAGCTCAGT
This sequence comes from Verrucomicrobiales bacterium, assembly GCA_965657775.1. Lineage (GTDB taxonomy): Bacteria > Verrucomicrobiota > Verrucomicrobiia > Verrucomicrobiales > DEV007 > Arctic95D-9. The sequence continues at coordinate 589,771 of CBFHPY010000001.1, read as the reverse complement.
CACCACGGGAACGATCCAAAGAATCTCGACGAACTGGCTCAGGTCGACGCCATCTATCAAGAACATTGGGCTTACTTCCTCGAGAGGATGAAGTCGGTCAAAGAGGCTGACGGGCGTTCTCTCCTCGATCATTGTGCTCTCGGCTATTCCAGTGGAATGGGGATTGGGCATTCGAAGACGCGACTCCCCACGGCGATGTTTGGCGGGAGCGCGATGGGGATCGATCACCAGGGACACCTTAAGTTGCCTGGTGAAGCTCCCCTTTCTTCGGTGTGGCATACAATGCTTGATCGACTTGACGTTCCGGTGGGTGAGTCTTTTCAAGACAGTTCCGGTGTGATCGGAGATCTCATCGCTTGATTCTCTGTCCGACGCATCGCTATGGTGATCGGGTATGAAACAACCAAGTGATCCTTTCGAGAAGGCGCGCCGCAAGTCGCCCGTTCTTCCCTGCGAATTTCAGGGGGAGTCAGTTCCCATGATTTTGCGTCATGGGGATCTCCGCGCCGCATGTAAGGATTGGCAGACCTATAGTTCGGATGCCCCTTTTCGAGTTCCAATTCCTTCTGAAGAAGAGCTGCGACGGATGCGGCAATTGCCGATCGAGGTTGATCCGCCCGAACACACCGAATACAGGAAACTCGTAGAACCGTTTTTCAGGCGAGCGAAAGACCCTGGTGTGGTGGCTCAAGTTCAAGCGCTGATAGCGACAAGCCTCGCGAAAGCTAAAGAGAAAGGGCAAATTGAAATCGTTCGTGATTTTGCGCTTCCAATACAGTCAGTAGCTTTGACTTATTTGCTCAATGTACCCGAGAGCGAGGCAGAGACCTGGATCGGGTGGGGGATTCATGTGTTCAAGGATGGGGAAGATGGAGAGCAGAAGGGGGACGTGCTTGAAACCTATCTCTCTGAACAGTTTGATCGTGCCAAGGAGACTCCCGGCGACGATTTCTTTTCGGCTCTGACCGAGGCTAGCTATCAGGACCGACCTTTAACGAGGGATGAAAAAATGGGGTTCGGAAATCTCACCTTCGCTGGTGGACGCGATACGGTGATTCATTCCATTTCGTCGATCATTGCTTATCTCGCAGAGCATCCGGAGGCGGTTGCCTATCTGAGAGAAAGCCCGAAGCACATCGTGGCGGCGAGCGAGGAATTTTTTCGGACGATCACTCCGCTCACCCACATCGGTCGGGTATGCCCCGTCGAGACAGATGTAGATGGTTTCTCGGTGAAGCCGAAAGGGCGCGTCTCCCTGTGCTGGTCTTCAGCGAACAACGATGAGACGGTCTTCGAATCTCCCAAGGAAGTCCGTCTCGACAGAAAGCCGAACCCACATGTTGCGTTTGGATTCGGAACGCATCTTTGTCTGGGTGCTGCTCATGCTCGGTTGCTGGTCAGGACATTGCTGGAGATGATTTGCGAGCAGGGGCTCACCTTTGAAATTGTCGAGGCGGTTGAGCATGTCGAGACCGAGCCTGAATACACCCGCTCGGTTGGCTATGACTCGCTCGTGGTTACGGTCAGCTAGGCGACGTCAGCCTTTAGCTTATATCGATTCGAATTCCCCCTTGATACTTTCCTCCGCCCAACGGTCGGGCCGTCGACCCAGTGTAGAAAACGATTTTCTTTGGATCGAGTCCGCTTTCGCCCGATTGATTCTCAGAGACACAGAGGATGTCGATGAGTTCGGAGTTGGAGATAAGTTCGAGGTTCTTCTTTTGCATGTTGGCGCTTGCCACAGGGAATCGCCGATACTCGGTGACATAGGCATTGACCAGCTTCGCTGAGATGATTAGCCGAGTTCATCACTTTGGAAACCGTTGGATAAACGAGTCGGGCTAATACGTTGATGATGGAAATGACGACGAGGAGCTCCAACAGCGAAAAGGCACGGGCGACAGTCGGATTTTTGGCAGGTAGGGGCAAGCGAGCTTTTATATCAAGCTTGCATCAATAATGAATTACTTTGTAAAAACAATGTATTCAAATTTGTGACAATACAGCCGAGTCACCCCAACTCGAGGCCATTTGGAGAGCCAGTTCTCCAAGCGTCAGGGAAGAACTGATGCCAGAGCTTAACGAGGGACCACCCAGATATTGCGGAAGAAGACAGGATTCCCATGGTTCTGAAGGAAAATCGGTCCTCCAGAGGGATCGAACTCACCCTTCTTCGGCGCTGCCGTGGTGTGGGTTTTGTTCAGTTCCTGATTTTCGTGAACGACGACGCCATTGAGACGAACGGTGATTCGAGGCCACGCGGTGCGATTGCCTTTGTCGTCGAAGTTCGCCCAGGTGAGATCGACATCATAGGTCTGCCAGGTGAGGGGGGGCAGGCACATGTTAAGAGAGGGAGCTGCGATTGAGTAGATGCCACCTGTCTCGTTCATTTTTCCATCAAGACCAAAGGAATCAAGAACCTGAGTCTCCCAGCGTCCGCCGTAATACACTCCGCTATTTCCTCGGCCCTGTCCTCGGGCATGAGGCTTGTATGGAGTTCTGAACTCCAGGTGGATAGTGCAGTCTGCAAAAGTCTTTTCTGTAGTTGTCCCGGTAGCGGCGAGAAGTCCGTCTACGACCTTTCCGTTTTTCCATCCGTCAGCTGAGCTTCCGTCGAACAGGACGATGGCTCCCTTCGGTGGAGCCTGTCCCAGAGTGGGACTTTTCCTTTCGATGCGAGGGAGATCCAGGGTTTGCTCCCCGATGGAACCTGTGATCTTTCCGTCTGCGAGCACGGCGTTCAGCTCCTCACCCTTGAAAACTACTTGGCCGTCAACGAGCTCGCCTCCGACCTGGATTCGTGCCTTTTCTTTCGTCCAACCAAGCCCGGTCAATCCGCCTTCGAGAAAGTAGGCATCAAATTTTCCACCGCCGAGTGCAACGACTTGAACACCGAACGGCGCTCCTGCTTCACTGGATCCGTATTCTCCCTGGATCAGGAAATCAGGATCTTCTTTCGCGGCGAGGGCAGGGTCGGTCCATGCCTTCTTGTCGTCGGCAGCGAAGCTTCCGGAAACGAAGAAGAAAGACAGAGCGAACACGAAAATGAGGCGAAGAGGGGCTTTCATAAGTTTCCTCTTGTACTGGAGATACCAGACCCGTTCAAGCCAAACCGAATTCGGTTCAATCCAGGGTTTTAAGCTCGATCTTTCGGAATGCGACTTTGCAGCCTTTTCCGTGATCCTGCAGGGCAATCAAACCACTTTTCCGGCTCATTTCGGAGTCGTCGTCGACGACGACCGAAAACACTTGACCGTTGATTTTCTGGGTCAACGTGTTGCCGTCGGCAATGATCTCGAGGGAGTTCCATTTATGTTCTTGGAACGTGGCTTTGAGCTTTTCCCCATCCCCGATCGATTGAACGGTCTTCTTCCCATCTTTGGAAATTATGACTTTCTCGCCGGCGAGTGCCATGAAATGCCGAGTCTCCCTCTTGGGGTTGTTTTTGGGAAAGAGGGAATGATGCCAGAGTCCCATGACGCCTTGCTTCGCGAGTTCGACTTGGTAACCGAAAATCTGCCAGTCGCCAAGGTCATCGCTCCGAACCTGAACGCCCGAGTTTCCGCTGTCCCAGCGACATTCCATTCTTAAGACGAAGTTGGCCGGTTTGCCACCTCGCCAGATCAGCCAGTTTTTCCCTTCTGACACTCCGGTGCACCAGATTTCTCCGCCCCGAACCTCCCAGGCTCCTTCTTTGCCATCCCAGCCCTTCAGGGATTTTCCATCGAAGAGGGAAGTGAATTCGGAATCACTTCCGAACCCCAGAAAACAGGAGAGAAAAGATGCAAAGCTGAAGGTCAGCAGGCTACGCTTGGTCATGAGAACAGGGAAAGCAGAAGCTTTCTGCCTGTCAATGGCGCAGCTCCCGTCTTGAGGTGATTCCCTACGCTTGAAACGGCGTAGGGAAATCTCAGAGGCGGGTTCCGATCAGGCTGCAGAGCCCTGCAGGATACGAACTCGCGAGAGTTGGTCGACCGTCTGAGCGACTTGCTCACGCCAGTAGGAAAGCTTTTCACGAGAAAGGTCCATCCGGTCTGAGACGGCTTGCTCAAGCTCGGTGTAGCCTTCGCCGAGTCTTTCCGAGAGCTGTTCAAGCTTCTGCATGGCTTCTTCCAGGTTCGGGCAGGGGATTGACCACTTCTTCTCAAGGTGAACCTCGGCTTGCATCTGCGTTTCACGGAGCTCGGCGAGAATGATCTTTTCTTCGCGAACTTCGCGGAGGTTGGAAGCGAGGCCCACTTTCTCAAGGCTCCAGATTGCCCACTTCGTAGGGTCCCACTGCCATGGCTTCACGCCGTTTCGGTAGTCGTGCTGGAATGAGTGGTGGTAGTTGTGGTAGCCCTCGCCGAAAGTGAAAATGGCCATGAGCCAGCTGTCACGGGCGCTCGTGGAGGAGTCGTATGGGCGATTGCCAATCGTATGGCAGAGAGAGTTGATGAGGAACGTGCAGTGTTGAACGCACACGAGACGTGTCAGACCTCCAAAAAGAAATCCACCGAGAGCTCCTACAGCTCCGTTGTAGAGGGCGCCAATCAGGGTCGGAAGAACCAACCCAACCAGTATGCCGATGACCTGGTGGTAGCGGTGTTGCCAAATCACGAGAGGATCCTTCTTCAGATCATTCACATTGGTGAGTTCGCGAGGATAGAGCTTGAAGAAGATCCAGCCCATGTGCGCCCAGAAGAAACCTTTGGAGATGGCGTAAGGATCATCATGCTCGTCGTCGACGTGCTTGTGGTGCTGACGGTGGTCCGAAGCCCAGTCGAGAGCGGAGTCTTCAAATGCGGCAGCGCCGAATAAAAGGGTGAGGAGCTTGACGGGCTTTTTCGCGTTGAACGCCTTGTGAGCGAAGAGACGATGGTAGCCAAGTGTGATGCTCATTCCGGTGGCGATAAAGAACGCCACGAAGAGTCCGAGGAAGAACCAATCGAATCCGTAAAAGATGATGTAAAGAGGAGTGCCAATCAAAGCACCGAGTAGCGTCAGAACGAGGAAACTGCTGGTAAACCAGTTCACCCGATCGAAGGGAATATTAGAGAACATAATCGAGGTATGTTTGGGTAATGCCTTATTGAAATGAAGGGAAGAGATTTCTCCTTCTCATTTCTTCTTTCGTGAGAAGGAGTGAGAAGGAGAAACGGGCTCCACTAAGGAACCCGTCCACTACAAAGACTAGCGGTAACGCTTGCCGCCGCCTCGGTCGTCACGACGTCCGCCGCCACCACCACCGCCGCGATCATCGCGGTAACCACCGCCGCCGCCACGGTAGCCGCCACCGCCACCACCGCCACCGCCGCCGCCGCCGCCGCCGCCGCGAGGGCGATCTTCGGCTTCACGGACTCGTGCAGGGCGCCCGCTGCAATCAGCACCATCAAGGTTTTCGACTGCAGCTTCACCAATTTCTCGGCTGGAAAGGGTTACAAAAGCGAATCCCCGAGGACGACCAGTATCCCGATCAAGGGGCATGTGGAGGTCGACGATGGGCTCGTATTCGGAAAGAAATTCGCGCAGTTCGACTTCCGAGGTTTCGTAGGGCAGATTGCCAATATACAATTTCATTTTTCTCTAACTAGGGTTGCCCAGAATTGTCCCGGGTTTGAGCTCTGTCCAAGGAAAGCCAAGGACGTGAGTCAAAAGCGATCAGCAAGAAAAAGGTCGAAACCAGCGGGAAGGGGCGCGTTATCGTCGTCCAGATTTTTTGATTAGCCAAGCAAATTTGGGAGAAAAGCACTACGTGAAAGATTACCCTATTCCCAACACGGAATCCATTCTCTGAGAGATTTCGGCGAGGCGATCTCGGTTTCCGCCTTTCACTTCAGCCGTGGCCCAACCGCGGTATCCAATCTCTCGCAGAGCCTTTCGTACGCCGGCCCAGTCGATCGTTCCATCGCCCAATTCGGAACCAAACCCGGCTCGCAAACCTTCTGAGGAATGTTTCGTCTCATTCCACTCCTTGATATCGAGTTTTCCGATTCGATCCCCGAGGATCTGGATCCAATGCTGAGGCACTCCCCAACGCACGTTGTTGCCGACGTCATAATATGCGCCAAACCAGGGGTGATTCACTTCGTCGACGTAGCGCTCCATATCGAGTGCACTGATCAAAAAGCCTGCCCAAACATTTTCGACCAGAATCTTGACCTTATGCTCTTCGGCAGCAGCGAGTCCTGTTCGAATCAAGGCGATGGTTTCGTCCCAACTCTCCATGAGAGGTTTTTTGCGATCGTACATGGCTACGTAGAGTACGGAATCTCCCCCTATATCACTGGTGAATTTCACCGCCGTTTCCAAGTCAGGTTTGTTGGAGTTAACGATTCCATGAACAGGCAGCCCCGACTTATCGACCGCTTCCCGGTAGGTACGGTAGTCGGTGTTGTTCTCGGTCCGTAGCTCGGTTCCGTCGAATCCGACTTCTTTCAACATTTTGAATCGATCGAGAATCGACAAGTCGGGTTCTTTCACCATCGAAAATTTCACCCCCTTTTTCAATATCCCCGTCATTTCTCCTGCATCGGTCGAGAACGGGCCGAGCGAAGCGGAGCCCGCCGCGGCAGCTCCGAGTGCGGAGGTAGAAAGAAAGCTTCTTCGATTCATCTGGAGAGTCTGCTTGAAGTATGGGTCCAAAGTCAGCCCGTAATCGCGGTGAAAAGGGAAGGGGTGCTACAAAAAAGGTATTCGGGAAAGTTAACTAGATCTTGCGGCACTAATTCTGCTCCTCAGCCTTTCTGAGATGGAAAGAGGACGTAAATTTCGAGTAGGTTTTGCAATCTTGTCGGCTCTCGCGCTGGTAGGGGGTAATACGGTGCATGGCGTTCTCATTACTACATTGAATTTCGACGATTGGTTTCGAGAATATCACGATTGGCTTCACAAGAACCTCTGCGGGATGGCTCAAGTGAGACAGGACCTTGAGTAATCCAGTGAATTCGACGGATGGGGTTTACATCATCGGAAGCGGTGTCCAAATCGATGCACGAGGCATTAACTTAACCGCTGACGAGACGGCTTTTGATGGAGGGGGAATCTTTCCTACCGCAGGCGTCTCCATTTTTAATCCAACGACGTCGTCTTCGATCCCAGCGTCAATAACAGTGCTATCACGGGGCTGACTTTTGTTTTGCGGGTGAATACTGGCGCCGAAATTGTTTCTTTGTCGAATGTGCAACTCTTTGGCGATTCGATTGCCGCGACCGCAGTTCCAGAACCTTCAACGGTTTTTGGTTTGATCGCTGTGATGCGTTTGTTGAACTTCCGGCGGAAGCTCCGGACCGAACGAGGTTGCTCCTTTGGGGTTTCGATCGTGCTTAAATTCCATCACTGGAACGCGGCTACGAGGTTTTTCATCGAGTCTTTACGGATCTCCGGCCCCGCGATACCCTGGTAAGGTGAAGACCGCTTTTTCCACCCTTTTACTGGCAATATCGTTTACGAGTGTCCACTCCTCTGAGATCGATCAAGCCATCGAACGGTCTCTTCCCTACCTCGAAGAAGAGGGAACCTGGTGGATTGAAAAGAAAGAGTGCGTTTCCTGTCATCACACCACCTTCTTTGTCTGGGCCAAGGATCTCGCTGTTCATGCAGGTTTTGAAGTCGACGCGGATGCCTTGGCAGAGCAGCGCGCTTGGATGGTTGCGCAGTTCGTCAGCCCGGTTGAGGTGGATCCAGAAGAACCCGATGAAGAGCCGACTCCAGACGAGAGAAAAGGCGATCGCAACGTGGAGGGAGTGAGCCAGTTTCTTGTTTCTCCCTCGGTACAATTCGTTTCCGGACCGGAGCGGGAGTCGTTGCTCGAATTGATTGCCAAAAATCAGGAAGAGGATGGAAACTGGAAACCGGACGGGCAACTTCCCCGCCAGAAGCGCCCCGAGCTCGAAACGATGTGGATTTCAAATCAGTGGGCCGATACTGCTTTGCGAGGGACTTCCCATGAACCGAAGGATCAGATCATCACGTGGAAGAAAGGGGTTCCGGCAAAGACGACGGAATGGTATGCGATGAACTTGATTGGCTATCCGAATGAGAAATCGATCGAACAGCTTCTTCGGCGTCAGAATGACGATGGTGGTTGGTCGTGGATGCCTTCCGAGGAAAGTGATCCTCTTTCTACCGGTCTGGCCCTATTCGCTTTGGCTCGAAGCGGTATTGCGAAACAACATCCCGCCGTGATCGAAAGCGCGCATCGATTCCTCGTCTCCATACAGGAAGATGACGGTCGTTGGGAGACAAGGAGCACGAAAGACCGGATTGAGTCGACTCGTGTCTCTGATTTCTGGGGATCCGCCTGGGCCGTGATCGGATTGCTCGAAACGCGAGCAGCCCCTTCCCAGGAGAATAACTAGATCGCGTCTTGTTCTATCGATCGAGTTTCTCGCAAAACGTTCCAGGGTGTGCGATCTCTTCGCGTAAACTGAAAACCACCCCCCATGAAGCCTAGACTCCTCCTGATCCTTTCTTTTTTTACAATCCTTTCGGCTGCCGCGGTCGCGACTGCGGAGGATAGACCGAATATCATTTACGTGATGTCGGACGACCATGCAGCCCATGGAATCGGAGCCTACGGCAGTCGACTCGCAACTCTCAACCCGACTCCGAATATTGATCGGCTCGCGAAAGAGGGGATCCTGTTCGAAAATGCATTCTGCACCAATTCGATTTGCTCACCGAGTCGTGCCTGCGTCCTGACGGGCCAGTATGCTCACGTCAACGGAGCCTACGACCTCAAGGGGGACGTCCTCCCTGAAAATCAATTTCTGGCCATCGAGATGAAGAAGGCGGGATATGAGACCGCGATGATCGGGAAATGGCATCTCAAAGTAGAACCCGCCGCTTTTGATTTCTACACCGTACTCCCCGGGCAGGGAAAATACCACGACCCTGAGTTTCGGGTACGCGGAGAGAAAGGGTGGGGGAAAGACCTGATAAAATTTGAGGGAAAGCATTCTTCCGATGCCATCACCGACATCACTCTCGATTGGCTGGAGAATGGCCGCGATGGTGAGAAGCCATTTTTCCTGATGCATCACTACAAGGCGCCGCACGATTATTTTGAGCATGCCGAGCGATACAATGAGTATCTCGCCGATGTCGATATCCCTCAGCCGGAGAATCTCTGGTTGGAGAATCAGCCTCACTTTGGCTCGATCGCGACGCGAGGCTACGAAGACGAACTTGTGCCTCACATCGGTACTTCTATCGGTATCCGTAATCCACGACGGTCCTATTCAGGAGATCTGCCGAGATTGTTTCCCCAGGATTACCCGGAGGATTACGATCCATCAGAAATGACTCCGGCCGAGATCAAGACGATGGCCTACAACGTGTATCTCCGGAAATACCTTCGTTGTATCAAGGGTATCGATGACAACATGGGCCGACTCTTCGCCTACCTCGAGAAGAATGACCTGATGGATAACACCGTGATTATCTACACCGGTGATCAGGGTTTTATGCTCGGAGAGCACGATTACCAGGACAAGCGCTGGATGTATGAAGAGAGCATGCGGATGCCGTTTCTCGTTCGTTACCCAAAGACGATTGAAGCCGGGATACGCACCGATGCAATCATCGAGAACGTGGACTATGCAGCGACCATGCTTGACTTCGCAGGAGTTGAATCGACTCCCGAATACATGCAGGGGCGCAGTTTCAAAGCGGTTTGCGAAACCGGAGATGAACCAGAAGGCTGGAAACAGGAAGCCTACTATCGCTACTGGATGCACATGGCGCACCATGACAATCCCGGTCATGTCGGGATTCGGACAAAGACTCACAAGCTGATTTACTACTACGGAGCGAACTATGACGGCGGCTACCAGACCCCTCCGGGATGGGAGCTCTATGATCTCGAGAAGGACCCTTCTGAGAGTGTAAACCAGTATGAAAACGAAGAATACGCCGAGGTTGTTTCCGATCTGAAAACCCGTCTCGCGAATCGTCGAAAAGAGATTGGTGACACCGGAGAGGACTTTCCTGATTTGGAGGCGATTCTCCAGGAATTCTGGGACTACGATGGAGCGGACAAAGCGAAAGCGATCGAGATTTCCAACGCCTTCCTGAAGACTCGACTTGCGGAGCTGGAAAAGAAAAAGAAGCCATCTACAGGGAAGAAGTAGAAAAGGGTCAATCCGATCTACTCCTCGTGGTTCCGTCGCGAATCCCGCGCAGAAGATGCTGACCCGTGTGGCCGCTATTTAGGAGCGGTCACCATTGGGAAGTCGTCGGTTCGGAAGGGCGTCAGAGGAAGGCCGTCTTTCGAGTAAACGTTGCAGACAGGGTTCTCAGCCCAAGCGTAGCGAACCGCAACCGGAGCGGCCACCGCGTCACTCCAGACGTCGATCGTATCTTTCCCCGTGATCTTTGCATCGGCCCAGACCCATTTGAGGTCTTCTCCGCAGATCGCAAATCCGTGAACCTCGTTCACATCGACCGTGCGAAGCCCAGCGCTGACATGGTCGAATGTCAGGGTGGCCTTGCTCCCTTCGACACTAATCTCACGATAGAGGGGGCTTTGCGGGGCGATGTTGCCAAAGCCGTAGTCTTCCGCAAGAGCCCAGCGAACGAGTCGCGCTGCGACGTCGTATTTGTTTTTCGGGTGAATATCGTTGGCCTCTCCCAGGTCGATGATAACGGCTTCTCCAGTGTTAGGAAGTGACATCGCCATGGTCTGCGCTTCTCGTAGCTCTGCCCACTGACTGTCGCCTGGTTGCTCCACTTCGGATCGGAAGTCAGCCAGCTGAACCCAGTAGAAAGGGAAGTCGCCCTGGTTCCACTCGGCGCGCCACTGTTCGATCATGTAAGGGAAGAGGTAACGATACTCGTGGGCACGACTCGCGTTGCTTTCTCCCTGATACCAGATCACTCCCTTCATTCCATACCCGAGAGTCGGATGAACGACTCCTGCAAAAATATTACCGGGGCGGGAGTTTCCTTTGAGTTGATTGTCAGGAGAATTGGGACGACGCGGAACGGGCTTGCCCGCCGCCTTCGCTTCTTTGGCCTTGGTTTCCCAAGCGATAACTGCGGCTTCATATTTTTCCTTCTCCGCGTCTGATTGAAGCACGGCTTCTCGTCTCACCCAGGATTCGATCAGACCCGCGAAGCGAGGATCCTTTTCGAGGGAGTCCCGGCGGACCCAGGCCTCGGCTGCAGAGCCACCCCACGCATTGTTGATAAGGCCGACCGGAACATCGAGGATCTCATGGAGGTAGCGACCGTAGAAAAATCCGACAGCGGAGAAAGATTTGCAGTTGTCAGGATTGGCGCCCTCCCACTTTCCGTTGAAGTCATCCTGCAGCTCCTGAGTACCGACTCGAGGAACTGAGATCAGACGGAGGTTTGGATGGTTGGAGGCGAGAGATTCGACCTGCACTTTCCAATCACCAGCAACAGTCATGCCCATGTTGGATTGACCCGAACACATCCAGACTTCGCCCACGAGGATGTTGGTGAGTTCCTTCTTCGAGGTTCCCTCCACGACCATGGTGTGGGGATCGTAACTCGCGTCGATCGCGTTAAGATTGACAGTCCACTTTCCGTCGTCTCCTGCGGTCGCGGTTTTGGATTGCCCACCGAGAGTAACTGTGACTTTGGTTCCGGGAGTGTCCCAGCCCCAGATCGGATTGGCCCGCTTTTGTTGCAGGACCATGTTGTCACTGATGATTGCAGGTAGCTTGAGTTCCGCCTCGGCGGAGAAAGAAAGCAACAGCAGCGGGGCGAGAAAATAGAACACGTTGAGTTTCATGGGACGGATTCTCGGTATCGCCCTGTGAATTTAAAGAGCCAAGTTCGGCGCGATGGCGGAAAGAGGACTCCGTAGGGGGTCAGTCTTTTCCTTCGTCGAGAAAGAGAATCGCCTTCTCCATCCACTCCGCGGGAGGAGGCTGGTGCCCATGATTGGGCACCTCGAGGTAGTGCACGTTTTGAAATCCTTCCTTCTCAAATCCACTTTCGAAAGCTCCTTTGGTGTTGGCGAGATTGAAGTCCTTTTCGCCTGTGATGAGAGAATAGCGGCAGGCTCTCTGAACGACCGGTAGTAGAGTTTCATTAGGAATGTAGTTGAGCCCGTAGACCTTTCCGTCGGGCGCCTCGATGTCGGTGTAAAAGTTCACCCCCATGCAGCAGATCGTGCCGCTGAACATATCTCCCCAGGCGACGCCGAGCATGCTCGCGACACGGCTGCCACCCGAGAATCCGGAAACGTAAACTCGGCGGCCGTCGATGTTGTAGCGCTGCCGAATATTGTGATTCGCGTCGATAGCGAGCCGGATGCGATCAAAGATGTTTCGCTTGTTCCCCGAATTCCGAGCGCCGACAAAGATGAGACGATGCTTGGCGAGAATGGCTTCCCACTCCTTGGGGATGGCCGGTGAATTTCCGGAATGTATCCAGAGAAATAGGCCATACGCTTCGTCCTTTTTCCAATCTTTCGGGAGGAGAATTTCGAAGGTTTCTTTGGAAATGTCGTAGGGCGGGGGTTCATCGGCCGCCATCAGTCGGTATCGCACCTGCATCGGGTCGGATGCTTGAATCGTCGATTCAGAAAACTGTATCGTGCCGCGTTTTCCGGGAACGATGCCTTCCCCTTGCGACGGTCGCTCGTCGGCAAGGGAAACCATCAGGGTCGCTCCGGTGAAGATCCAGGCGAGAGCAGTTCGAGGAAAGATCATCAAAAAAATCGTAGGGAAGCCGAAAGGGGAAGTCCAGCTTCTCCCATATCGAAGGAGGTCGCGTAGGTATTGCATTATATTTCCAACGTCAGGTCAGCTGTGCTCTAATAACCAAAGAGTCCCTTCAGTTTCGAGAATTGCAGAAACCTTGAAATATTCTCCCATTTTTCAACGTAAGATGCTAGGTGAACAGCATGCATGCAACGGTCCTGCCCGAGCCTTCTCTTCCGTCCCGGAAGCAGGCTCTGCTGTTTCAGGCCAAGGCGTCGCTCCTTCAGGTTCGTCGATTTTTGCAGAATGTTCGAAATCCGATCGAGCGGCAGAAATCGGGTTCCTCATTGATCGATGCGCCTCTGGTGGCCAAGGTGAGTTCTGAAATCTGGACACATGCTTCGGCGGAAGAGTTCCCTTTGACGGCGGGAAAGGTGCAGAATCTGAGGGTGTCCTGCGCGGCTCTCGATGGGTTGGAGTTTCCCGCCAACTCGACTTTCAGTTTCTGGCAACAACTCGGGATGGCGACTCGTCGAAAGGGTTATGCTTCCGGGAGAGAACTCCGCGAAGGTTGTCTCGTTCCGACCACGGGAGGCGGGCTCTGCCAACTTTCGGGACTGCTCTACAATGTCGCTTTGGAAGCCGGCTGTGAGATTGTCGAGCGTCACGCGCACTCTCGGTTGATCCCCGGATCTCTCGCTGAGAAGGGACGCGACGCGACGGTTTTCTGGAACTATGTCGACCTTCGTTTCCGAGCTTCGTTTGCCTTCCGGCTGGAAGCCAGTCTCTCGTCGACACATCTTACGATTCGAATTCGTGCTGCCGACGGTGGTTCAGACACTCCTGCTGATTCGCGCGAGTCCGCCTCTGCGGGTGCTCCCGTTCGGAGCAGTGCCTCGGGGGACTGTCTCACTTGTGGGATAGAATCGTGTTTTCGTCATCCATCCGCCACGGCCTCTCATGGTCCCGCCACGGGGCACAGCGCTTTTCTCCTCGATGAATTCTGGCCCGAGTTTCAGAACTGGTGTCGGGGTCACAGTGAGAAAGGCGATCACTGGTTGGTGCCCATCGATGGACATCGCTGGAACAAGGCGAACTACGCGTGGACTCCATCCGATGAATCTACCGTTCACTGCGCCACTGCCCAAACTCTTGCACATGCTCTTCGTGCGCGCAGCCTTCCCGCCCAGGGAGCAGTTCGCCAGCGGGCTCTTCTTCGGCGCGATTCGCAGCTTGCCGATCGGTATGTGAGAGAACTGGATGTTAAGGCGAGGCACCTCATTGTTTCTCAGAATTTACTTCCTCATCTCTGGAGGGCAGGTGCCCTGAGTGGGCGAACTTTCGATGTCCTCATGACTCGCTGGCCCATCGCGGAGTTGCAGCGTCGACTCGATCTCGCGGCGGAGGAGTATGTGCAGTCCAGCACCTTGGGAGATTTTCGGACTGATCCAGAACTGGCCCGAGCGGAGAAAGAGGCTCTCGCGGCTGCGGCTCGTGTCGTGACCCCTCATCGAGCCATTGCCAAGCACTTCGGATCCCAGGCAATCCTACTCGACTGGGTGATGCCGGAGGTCGAGTTAGAACCAGCTCCTCGTGATTCTCGCAAACTCTTCTTTCCCGCCTCGCCTCTCGGTCGCAAGGGGATCTACGAAGTCGATGCCGCGCTGAAAGAGCTTGAGGCAGAACTCCTCGTTCTTGGGCGAGCGAGTGAGGAAGATCCTGCTCTGCTCGCCGATATTTCCCATCGTTCTGCTTCCGTGTCCGACTTGGCGAACTGTGCTGCGCTGGTTCTACCCGCATGGATCGAGCACCAACCGCGGATCGCTCTTCGAGCGCTCGCGAGGGGAATCCCGGTCGTTGCCTCGTCAGCTTGCGGGCTTCCTGAGCATCCGTTGCTCCACGAACTGGAGGATCCGGATCCGGAATCTCTTCGCGTGGCGTTGAGGAAGTTGCTCCCGGAGGGAGCGCAGCGATCGACTGCGCTGGCGGGTGCCGCAAAAGACTGATTCAGCCGACTTCGTCTCGAGTTCTTTCTCCGTTGAGAAGGCGCATCACTCCGCTGGGATTGGCACTCTGCAGCTCGACTGGGAGAAGGTCGTCGGGCCAGTCCTGGTAGCAAACAGGGCGCACAAACCGATCGATTCCCCGAGTTCCTACGCTCGTGAAATGGCTGTGGCTCGCGGCCGGGTAGGGGCCTCCGTGATGGATACTGTGACACACTTCAAGACCGACAGGGAATCCGTTGAAGATCAGTCGTCCGGTCTTTTTCTGGAGCAGAGAAATGAGGTCTCGATGTTCTCGCAAGTCTTCCTCGGTGCCATGAATGGTGGCGCTGAGCGAGCCTTCCACTTTATCCGCAATCGCTACGATCTCTTCGGGACTGCCGCAGGAAACGAGTGTGGAAACGGGGCCAAAGAGTTCATTCAACAGGGTTGGATCTTCGACCAAACCCTGTTGCGTCGTGCGGAAAACATGAGCTGCAGCTTCCAGTTTCTCGGGTTGCGCCTCCGATTCCGAGGCGGCGAGAAGTTCGACGGAGGAGCTTTCCTTTCGTGCTTCGAGCCCTTTCTCGTAGGTTCCGTGAATTCCTGCATGGAGCATCGTTGCGGGAGAGGTGCTCTTCACCTCGCGAGCGGTGAATTCGGAGAAGTTGTTCCATTCTTCCCCCTCTAGTCCGACGACCAGCCCGGGATTGGTGCAGAACTGTCCGACTCCCTGGGTCAGTGCAGCGACGAAGCCGGTCGCAAGCGACTCGGACCTCTTGCGGAGCGCGCCGGGGAGGACAAATAGTGGATTGATACTCCCCATCTCGGCGTAGAAGGGAATGGGAACGGGACGACGATTCGCGACGTCAAACAGGGCGCGACCACCGGCGAGCGATCCGGTGAAAGCGGCCGCTTCGATCCCCGGGTGCTCGACGAGAAGCGTGCCGACCTCGTGCCCGGCTCCCTGAAGGAGAGAGAAGACTCCGGCAGGGATTCCCGCGCGAGTTGCTGCCGCGAGAACTGCCTGAGCTGCCATTTCGCATGTTCCAGGGTGGGCCGGATGGGCCTTGATCACGACAGGGCAGCCACTCGCGAGGGCAGACATCGTATCGGCACCGAGAACTGAGATTGCGATGGGGAAATTACTCGCTCCGAAAATGGCGACCGGTCCGACCGGCTGCATCAGTGAACGGACATCTGGTTTGGGGAAAGGTTCGCGAGAAAGATCTCCCGTATCGATCCGGGCGTCGGCCCAAGAACCTTCGCGGAGGAGTTCCGCAAATTGTCGAGTGTGAGCCACCGCTCGATCTCGCTCCGCGCTGCAGCGAGCGAGTGGGTACCCGGTTTCAGAAGAAGTTTGCTCGAGAAAGTCATCGCCCATCGCGAGAGTTTCTTCAGCGATCGCTTCGAGAAAATCCGCGCGAGTTTCGGCCAGCTTGTTCCGATAGGCGTCGAATGCGGATACTGCTGCGTCCACTGCCGCATTGATTTCGGAGGCTGTCGCCTCGTGAAACACAGTCGGTAGCATTTCTCCAGTCGCTGGATTCTGCGCCTGGAAGGTGTCGCTCGATTCTCCAGAGGGATTTCCCGCAATAGAATGTTGTCCTGTTAGATTCATCATCGTTCGTGATGAGAAACGTTACGCGTCGAGCAGAGCGAGAGCCGCGTCCCGGACTCTGGTTTCTTCCTCTGGTGTGATTCCGCTTAAGAGAGGGAGGGCTGGCCCAGTGTTTGCGATTCCGGCAAGGCGAACCGCTTCGTGGAGGACACGAACCGGGTTGATGCCGTTGCGGAGGTCCTCCAGAGGGAGAAAGATTTTTTGAATCTCTCGGGCACGAATCAGTTCGTTGGCCTGAACCGCTTCGCGAAGAGCTTCACTGAGATCGGGACGGATGCAGACGCACCCGGCGGTGAAACCATTCACTCCGAAGTCGACGAGATGTTCGATCACGGGTTGCTCACCAATTCCGGAGACGATCAACTTGGGGTCGACTTGCTCAACGAGATCGGCGAGGTAGGGATCCACGGCTGGGTCCTCCTGAACGATCGCATATTTGATCCACGAGACGATCCCGTCGTCAACAAGTTGGCGGGCGCCTTCCACGCTGATGAAGTCACCGAACTTGATATAGAGAACGATCGGCTTGCCAACTTTCTCTGCAAACTTGCGAAGACCGGTTACGACGCCTTCTGAAGTGGTTAGGCCTTGCTGAGGCAGAACCATCACGGTTGGGTAGTCCATCTGCGCCATGATCGCAGCCTGGTCCATCATCAACCCGTAGGCTGGGCCGACCGAAGGAACGACAAGGGTGTCCGGTCCTGCGAGTTCAGCCAATTGACCGAGGACGGATTCAAATTCGCTCGGGGCGATGTGGTAGAAGTTGGCGTTGCCTCCGTAGAGAAGAGTCGATACGCCACCGGCCTCAATATGACGGATGATCTTTTCATTCTCCGCTCGATCAAACAGGAAGTCTTCATTCCGTGCCATTGGAGGCACAGCGATTACAGATTGAGCGAGGTCTTCAGGGGTGACGGGGCGAGTTTGCATAGGAGAGAAGGTGGAGCAATTTTCCTCCGAGAATCACTAGCGCGGGTTCAAGGGGTTGCCAAGAAACTCCTTCGCCTCATTGAGGCGAAGCGCGAGCTGCTTCACAGCAAAACTTGCAGATCTTCAGCAACGGGATTTGCAGGACAATCCGGTCATCCTGTAGGAAACCCACCCCGGATTTCGCCGGCGCCAGTGGCTCCGAAGTTCGCCGCAAACCGAGGGTCAAGGGGGCGACTGTTCGGCATGCTGAGCCAGATTCGAAAAAGACAGCGCTTCTCTTCGGAATTTTCGAAGTCTTCAAACGCGGAGCGGCGGTGGAGGGTGACCCAGTTGTTCAGGAGGAGGACATCACCGGATTTCTGACGAAAGGCGAGGGCGCGCCCTTCTTCGGCCGCGACCGTTTCGAGAAAGTCCATCGCTTCGATCTGGAGATCGGTCAGATCCGGTAACTCAGGATCGGTGTGAGCGCGATCGATGAGGACACGAAGAAAGCTGCAGGCAAAATGATCGTCTCGAAAAGAAAAGATCGGTTGCTCGCACCACGGCTGGGTGTTGCCGAGATCGACTGAGTGTCGTTTGTAACAGTAGGACTTCTTCAGGGCTGCGAGAAGATCAGGGCGACGCGTTGCGATCTCGTTGTAGAGCTGCATCGAGCTGACGAGCTCGTTTTCGCCTCCCGTTCTCGCCTGCTTCCAGCAAAGGAACGCGATTACATCACATCGGTCCGTGTGAAAGGACAGCTTTCGATTAGTGTTGGGGCCGCGAGTTCTCGGGTCATTGGATCCGAGTCCGGCATCGGTCACATCGAAGACGGTCTCGCCTTTTTCGTTCTGAGAAAGAGGTGACCCGAGAGTCCCACTCCAATTCGAGAAAGCGTCTCGGGCGCTACTCTTGTCATGGCCATCGAGCGGAAAGTCCCTCAGGAGGATTGCACCTGGCCCATTTTCGAGTCGATCTTGAATCTCTAAGATAGAGAGACTGCCAAACGGAGCGCTCCAGTCTGGATCGTCGAGAAGGCCTTGACCGGTCCAGACTGCGGAGTGATCGAGCGTTCGAATCATTTCTTTTCTCCGGCCGTGATGCTGTCGAGAAGTGCCTTGTCAGGCTCGCCTTCGAGGAAACCCAGCTCGGTCAGAAATGCATCCGTCTTCAAGACCGTATCGACGAAGCTCTTGGGATCGCCTTTGCCAATGCGAAGGTTAAAAAAGCCGTGTCCCAAGCCTTCGTAGACGTGTAGATCAGAGCGAACCCCAAGCTTTTTCTGCTCGTCGCGAAACGCTTTTGCCTGGCTCACCGGAATGAGCTTGTCTGTGCTCCCGAGGAAAACAATCGCGGGCGGGTCGTCTTTGCTGAGGCTGTGTGCGGGGGAGATCGCAGGAAACCAATCTGTGACCCGAGAGTGACCGTAGCCCTCCGGACCATTGTTGTAGACCGGATTGAAGAGGGCGAGTGCGCTTGGGCGAGAACTGATCGAAAGATCTTCGCCTTCTTCTTCAAACCCGTCGCAGACTCCGGTTGCGGCGGCGACGTGACCACCAGCAGAACCGCCTCCGGCAGCGATTCGGTCCGGATCGACTCCGAGGCGTTTCGCATTCTGGCGGACCCAGCGGATCGCTGACTTCCCATCGGCGACACATTCTTTCGGGGACGTGCCCTGGCGTGATTTGACTCTGTAATCGGCGAGAAAGACCACCATCCCGCGGCCAGCAAGATAGTTGGCGTGAGGTTCGAACTGAGTGGGAGAACCACCATTCCAGCCTCCGCCGAAGAAGAAGACAATCGCGGGCGCCATTGCTTTCGAGGCGTTATGCTCGGGAGGATCGATTCGATACATGCGGAGATCATCTCCCGACGCCTTCTTGTAGACTTCGACCTCGGCTCCCTTGATTTTGATTTCCTCCGTCTTGGCATGGAGAAGGGGAGCGAGGCTGAACGCCGCGAGAAAGAAAAGGGGAAATTTCATGAGGATAAGCCTAGGCAAAAAGTCGCGAACAGCCAGAGCAAACTCGTGGCGGGATTGGGGGCTTATCTTCTGGGCATTTTGACCTGCATCATCGTCACACTCGTGGACTTAAATTTTGCGGGAAAGGTTTTGTGGCCACTATTTCCGGCTCGCATCCCCCCCGCTTCCGACCTGGCGCTGTGCTCTGCTAGCGTCATGATCTTCGAAAGAGATCGAGGCGCCTTGTTGAAGGGTCCACGTTGTCAGCTGGCAGGAAGATTTTTCGGACCTCGTTCTACCTCGAAATGAAACCCACCGACCAGTCAGGAGATCCAGAAAGTGTTTCTCTCCACGAAGTGGCCGAAGCCACCATAGACGAAATTTGCGATCTGGCTGTTTCAGCCGAGCAGGAGAAATTTGTAGCTCGGAAAGGCACTTCAATTACAAAAGCACATTTCTCAGACAAGGCACGGTTTCGAGCGATCTATGCCGGTGAAACTCCGGTTGGTTTCGTCATGTAGGAGGTCGATCACGACAAGCCCAAATACCACCCTTGGCGGTTCATGATCGACCATGTGACTGGGTTCCGTCTGCCACAGATCTACTTACGAGTGTTGTTGAGAAATTGGATGGACCGCAGAAGTTGCTACGAGCAATTGGGCCATAGAATGACGGGTGAATATGAAGACGGAGAGGCGATGATGAGTCTCGACCTGACGACGATTCGAAATTGACAGGCACAGACGTCAGGCTCTTGTCTCTAGACGCTAATATACTGGTGGGAACAGGAAGAACAAATGACTCAACACAGCGAAATTCAGTGTCCGCGTTGCAGTAGTTCTTCGGTGGAGAAAATAGGAAAGTGCAGCGCGCTTTCGATAGGCTGGATGCTGGAAGACGGGCTCGCCCTGGGAGAATTTCTGTTTGGGTTGCCGCAGCCTGCCGAGACCTATTTCTGCAAAGCCTGCGACCCTCACGGAGTTCGTGAATGGGCGCACTGTTCGAGCTGTCAGAACGATTTGCCATCTCGATTGTGGCTGGGTTGGAGTGTTCGAATCGGGAATTGGTTTGGGCTGTTTTGTCCCCATTGCGCTGCGAAAATTCCAATACTCTGGTCGATCTGGAGATTGATCCTCGCGGTCGTGTTTCTTCCTCTTTGGCTACCCGTATGGATTTGTTTTCGAAAAAAAATCATCTCATGGGAACAGAAACGGAGCCGAAAGAGACTTCAACTGGATGAGGTGAAGTCGAGGAATACGCCACCTCTACTCCCTTAGGCGGGCGAAAGGTGATGCTGTGACGTAACCAGATTCTCAACTCTCAGTTGAGTCGATCCAGAATCTTCAGCAATTTTCCTCCCAGTCTTCCACGACTGCGTTAGGTTCGGGCTCCCTCCTTCATCCTGAATGAGTCACCTCAACGTTTCTCCTCGTCACCTGATTTGCCTGATTGCTGGCGCGATCTGCATTGCGTTCGCGCCGATATTTGCGGTATTGAGCCGGCAGGGGGATGGACAGGTCGGAATGTGGGACTCTGCTTTCTGGAGAGTCTCGATCGGGGCTGTCGCACTGGGCATTCTTTTCGGGGTGCAGCGAAAACGAATCATGCCGCGGCGGGCCGAGTTCAAGGGAGGGTATCATTGGCTCTGGCTTCCGGGTATGGCATTTGCGGCCGACTTCTGGGCCTGGCACTGGTCCTTCGAGCATACCTCGGTTGCCAATTCGACGCTCCTTGCCAATACCTCTATTCTCTGGGTGACTCTTTTTGCCTGGTGGGTGTGGAAAGAAAAACTCACTCGTTTGTTTCTTATTGGAGCAGTGATCGCTTTTGTTGGGATGGGGGTGCTGCTCCTGAGTTCGACAACACGGGAACCTCCCACCGACGGGAAACCGGTCTTTGGCGATTTTCTTGCGCTCCTCACGGCCTTTTTCTATGGCTCCTACCAACTGTTGATCAAGTATTTCCGTAGAGAGCATTCGGGCCCGCTTCTGTTGTTCTGGGCGAGTGTTATCGCCTCCTTGATCCTCTTGCCACTGGCGTGGTTTCATTCTGATCCATTCTGGCCGGGGAGCGCAAACGTCTGGGGATCTCTGATTGGTCTCGGAGTGCTTTCCCATGCATGCGGGCAAGGTCTTATTGCCTATGGATTCGGAGGCGTTCCCGCGAGTCTGGCGACGGTCACCCTTCTGGTTCAACCTGTCGCGACCGCCTTTCTCGGAGTCGTCGTACTCGGGCAGCAATTAGTTCCGGTGCAGTTGCTGGGAGCGATTGCTGTCGTGACGGGACTTTTCTTCGCGGTTCGGGGGAGAAATCGTTCGTCATCATAAAGAGGAGAAAGTTCGTCGAAAAATCACTCGTCGAATCCGCGATCGAATCCTATTCTTTCAAAGACCGTAGTCCTCGATCATTGGGTCGCTGCGAAATTCTTATAACTCACTCCTTCTCCCCTACTCATGGACGCAATCAAGATTCTAGGAAGCCTTCTCAGCAACAACGCAATGGGCTCCAAAGTCGGAAGCAATGGATCAGAATTGCTCGGATCATTTCTATGCGGAGGAACGCAGCTTGTGCCCCCTCAAGAAGCGCAGGATGAAGCAGAATTCTTGATCGAGGCGATGTGTTATGCCGCGAAAGTGGATGGCAGTGTCGATCAGGGGGAGAAAGACAAAATTCTCGGTCGCCTTGGAGATATTGATGATGAGGAAATCACCTATCTTCGCGAGCATCTCGAGGGGGACATCGATGTGAAGGGTTTTACCTCCCAGATTCCAGATGACATGGATGAGCAGGTCAATGCATTGTCGCGCACGGCGATCAAATTGGATACGCAGGCCGAGGCTCATTACTTCGTCCAACTCGCGAATGGTCCCGGTATGGACGGCGACACTTGCAATCAAATCCATCAGCAGCTCGGACAACCCGAGATCTTTGCCTGAACCTGGTTCGTTTCGATTCCAATTCCTGAAAGATGGCGAGAAAACGCAGACCTCGATCTGGCGGCGGACATCCCGGTGCCCGCGCCAATGTGCATTCCAGTGGCATTCTCAAGGTAGCTCGACTTACCGAAGAAGCTCTGTGTGACTTTCTTGAGGATCCTGATGGTGCGGAGCCTTTTCTGCTCATCCTTGATGGAGTTCAGGATCCTCACAATCTCGGAGCCTGCCTTCGGTCGGCGGAGGGAGCTGGGGTTCATGCGGTCGTTGTGCCTCGGCACAAAGCGTCCCCAGTCACCGAAACGGTGGTGCGGATTTCTTGTGGCGGCGCTGAACATGTACCGGTCGTCTCAGTATCAAACATGGCTCGTTTCATGACAAAGCTTCGCGAAGAATTTGCGATTCGCATTGTCGGTACCGCGGACGGAACCACCGTCGAGCTCTACGATTGCAATTTGACTGGGCCGCTCGCCCTCGTCCTTGGTGCGGAAGGAGAGGGAATGCGCCGTCTCACTCGGGAAAATTGCGACGACCTCATCCGGATTCCTATGGCGGGGCAAGTCGAATGCCTCAATGTCTCGAACGCCGCAGCCGTCTGTCTGTATGAGTCTGTTCGTCAGCGGAAATTTGTCTGACACGGGTTCAGAGAGAGTTCGTCAGAGGCGCGGTATTTTCGGCCGATTTTGATGAACGATATTCGATCTGCGGAGTCAGAGAGGGTGATGACGGGAATGTGACATTCTCCGATTGCCGCCGCAGTCTAACTCTGATAATAGTTTTGCCATGAATACTGGATACGCCAATCCCTACACTGTTGCTGATGCAGCACCTGCCGAACGCGCTGCTTTCATCCGAACGACCTATCTTCACCTCGGTTTTGCGATTCTCGCCTTCATTGGAGTGGAGTGGTTTCTACTTCAGCAAAGCTGGGCTCCCGCACTCATTTCGAAGATGACGGGAGGAATGGGATGGCTCCTCGTTCTGGGGGCATTCATGGGAGTCTCCGTTCTTGCGAACCGACTCGCCGCCTCGGAAACCTCAAAAGGGACACAGTATGCTGGACTCGGTCTCTTCATTGTAGCCGAAGCCATCATTTTCATGCCGCTGCTCTACATGGCGGCCTACTTTGCAAAGGATCCGGGTGTCCTTATGAAGGCGGGAATCACGACCGCATTTGTTTTCGGTGGGCTTACCTTTGCCGCGTTCGCAACCGGGAAGGATTTTTCCTTTCTGCGTGGGTTCCTCATGGTGGGAGGGTTTGTGGCTCTCGGCATTATCGTCGTTTCAATCCTCTTCGGATTTGACCTTGGAACGATATTCGCCGGAGCGATGGCGATCTTTGCTTCGGTCGCGATTCTCTACAATACGTCGAACATCATTCATCACTACCGCACCGATCAGTATGTCTCGGCTTCTCTTTCGCTCTTCGCGAGCGTGGCGCTTCTTTTCTGGTATATCCTCCAGATCTTCATGAGCCGGGACTGATTGTTTCTGTTGAAGAACGATTTTGCGAAAGGCCATCGGGTGATCCGATGGCCTTTTTTGCGCATTGATCCTGCGCATCCGCGGCGCTTTTCAGGATTGCCGGAGAAGGCCCATTTTTTTACCTTTCTCCTGCTAACTGAATATCCCTTTGTACGAATTTATGAAAACACCTAATTCCCCCGCCAATGTTAATCGTCGAAAAGTCCTCAAATACGGAGCCGGATTTGGACTTGCCCTGGCATGGCCCAATTCACGTGTCCTCGGTGCCAATGAGGACATTCGAATGGGAATCATCGGAGTGAACGGTCGAGGCAAGTCTCACATGGATGCGTTTTCGAAGATGAGTGGTGTCCGCGTGACGGCGCTGTGCGATTGTGATCCGGATGTCCTCGATGCTAGGGTCAACAAAATGGCGGATCAGCAGAAGATCACCGTGAATGGCTTCTCGGACATGCGAGAGATGCTCGAGAATGGTGACATCGATGCGATGTCGACGGCGACTCCAAACCATTGGCACACTCTTGCCGGAGTCTGGGCCATTCAGGCAGGCAAGGATGCCTACGTCGAAAAGCCGATTTCTCACAATGTCTGGGAGGGTCGACAGCTTGTGAAGCTGGCGCGAAAGAATGGGAAGATCTGTCAGGGTGGAACGCAGAGTCGTTCGATGGGTTCGATTCAGGCTGCAGTGAAATTTGTGCAAGAGGGTAACCTTGGCGAAATCGAATATGTCAAAGGAATGTGCTACAAGCCGCGGACCTCGATTGGTCAGGGTGGTGGAGGATCAATTCCAGAAGGAGTGGACTACAATCTCTGGTGTGGACCAGCCCAGCAGGAGGCTCCGCTCGGGCGGAAACGTTTTCACTATGACTGGCACTGGTTCTATGACTACGGAAACGGAGACATGGGCAATCAGGGTATTCACCAGATGGATGTGGCCCGTTGGTATCTCGGTGAGGATAAAATTGCACCGCGTTCGATGAGCATCGGGGGACGACTCGGCTATGATGATGATGGAGAGACTCCGAACACTCAGATCGTCTATCATGACTATGACAGTGCACCACTGATTTTCGAGACACGCGGATTGCCTTCTGCGAAGAAGTATCAGGAAGACAACTGGGGCAAGAACATGAATCGTCCTGACGAGTTTCCCAAAGAGAGTGGGATTTCTGTGGTCGTCGTCTGCGAAGGCGGTTTCGTCTACACTAACGCCGGTGGCGGGGTGAAGATGACGGATCGTGAAGGCAAGCCGATGGATGCTCCCAAGTCTCTCAAGACGGAGGACATCTTTACGAACTTCATCAGCGCGGTGAAATCTCGCAACGTTGAAGACCAGTATGCGGATTGTGAAGAGACTCACATCTCAAGCGCGCTCTGTCATACTGGGCTCATTTCACACCGTCTCGGTGAGAGACTGAGCAACGATGAGATTCTCGAGCAGATCAAGGATGACTCAACCCTGACCAATCGCTACCAGTCGATGGCGGATCACCTTGGCGCGAATGGAGTGGCGATCGACGAGAAGAAAGTAGTCCTCGGGCCGATGGTGAAATTCAATCCGGAGACGGAGTGGGCCGAAGGCAATGGTGAGCTCGACGCTGCTGCGAATCGACTCGCAACAAGAGAATACCGTGCACCGTTCGTGGTTCCCGAAGTTCTCTAATTGACGCCCTTCGAAATTATTCCAAAACGGCGATTGTCTTTTCGGGCAATCGCCGTTTTGCTTTTCGAAGGAATGATCTCCCGGAATCTAGACAAAGCAAAAAGCGCTTACAGGGAGCGTGACGCTGCGGCCTCCCGAATGGCTCATGATTCCGGGGGCGAGCCTCATCGCAACGGTGGGGGACAGTATATCAAGAGCTTCGTGTATGGCGGGCTCGATGGAACGATTACTACTTTTGCTGTCGTGGCAGGGGTTGCGGGTGCTTCGTTGAACTCCAGTGTGATCCTGATTCTTGGTTTTGCCAATTTGATCGCCGATGGGATTGCGATGGCATTTGGCGACTTTCTCAGTACGCGAGCTGAGCAACAATACCAGGCTTCAGAACGGAAGCGCGAAGAGTGGGAGCTCGAGAATTATCCCGAGGGCGAGAAAAAGGAACTGCGAGAAGTCTACGAGGCCAAGGGAATCTCTTCGGAGGACGCTGAGACACTCGTCGAAATTCTTGCCAAGCATCCCGAGATCATGGTCGACACGATGATGGTCGAAGAACTAGGGATTCTGGAAGAGGACGGGTCGCCCATGTTGAATGGACTTGTAACGTTTACTTCGTTCGTGCTCTTCGGATTCATTCCTCTGCTGATATTCGTTATCATGCACTTCACGAACTGGTCAATCGACGGGATGTTCTGGGCCTGTATCCTGACGGCAGCGACTCTCTTTTCTCTTGGTGTTGCCAAGAGTCGCTTCTCGATGGTTCGGTGGTGGACTGCAGGACTCGAGATGCTGCTTCTAGGGGGGCTAGCGGCGGTCGCCGCTTTCTTTATCGGCAAGGCTCTGGAATCTCTCGCATGAGACAACGAAAGAAGCCTCCGCCGTTTTGGATCGACTAGAAGGATGGGACTCGCTATCCTGATCGATGATGAAGGTGCTGTTTCTTGTTCTTTTGGTTGCGTTAGGAAGCACAGGGTTTGATTCTCTATCGGCTCAGGGAGTCCCATCGAATCCTCTCGTTCCCAAGGGATCGGTTAAATCTTCGCCGCGTAATGTCGGAGGCGGAAGCTCCGAAGGGATTGAAGCCGGGCTTTCCAGCACGACACGCGAAAAGGAGACCATTGTCGTGCAATACAACGCTGTGACCGAACTGCGTGCCTGGACGAATCTGGAAGGGAAGAAAATCGAGGCGCGACTTCTCGCCTATTCGATTCCCATGCCGGGAAAGACCGGTGCCGTGGAGGTCCTTCGTGATGGGAAAGTTCTTTTCCTGATCCCGGGGCAAACCAAGCCCATTCAGTATCCGAAAGATCAGCTCGAAGATGACGATCAAATTGAGATCGAGCGGATTGTCGAAGCTGCGTCCTACAGCGTGACCCCCAAGAAAGAGAAACCCGAAGCGGGCGAAGAGAAGACCAAGGAATGATGCGACTCAGCTTAGCTCTTCTTTCGAGCGCCAGTTTGTTCTTCTCATTCCTCGAGGCCGAGGAAGCAATCCCTGATTCCTGGCAGAGAGAAAATTTGGTGGCTTGGTGCATCGTTCCTTTCGACGTGAAAAAGCGTGGCCCTGAAGAGCGGGCAAAGATGTTGCGTCGGTTGGAGCTGAGGCGCAGCGCCTATGACTGGCGAGCCCAGCATGTCGATTCCTTTGAAGAGGAGATCCTCGCCTATCAAAAGCATGAGGTAGAAATGTTTGCCTTCTGGGCAGGGCATGAGGAGGCCTACCGGCTTTTCGAAAGACACGACCTTCAACCACAGGTTTGGAAGACTGCTCCTTCTCCTAAGGCAGAGAAGGAATCTGATCGCGTTGCTGCCGCGGTTCGCTCGATGGAAGCACTTGCGAAACGAACTCAAGAGTTAGGTTGTCCGCTGGGTCTCTACAATCATGGAGGGTGGGGCGGCCAGCCCGAAAACCTCGTCAAGGTATGTGAGGCCCTTCGTGCGAAAGGATACGAGAACGTGGGAATCGTTTACAATTTTCACCATGCTCACGATCGAATCGAAGACTGGGAGGATACGTTTTCTCAGGTGAAGCCATTCTTACTTTGTCTGAACCTCAACGGAATGGTGGTCGCAGGTGACAAGGAGGGAAAAAAGATTCTCACTCTGGGAGAGGGAACCCATGAAAAGAGCATGATCGAGACTGTCCTGCAGTCAGGATACAAGGGGCCCATCGGAATTCTTGATCATCGAAATGAAACGGATACCGAAGAGACCTTGCGAGAGAATTTGAGCGGGCTGGATTCTCTGATCGGAGAAGTTTTGCCCTGAAACTCGAGGAGGCAGAAGGAGCCGAGCGGTTTCGCCTTTCGATTCTGGTCCGGAGCAAATTCTCCTAACCCATGCCAAGGGCAACCCGGGCAGACTCGGTCACTCCAAAGCAGGTTTCGTCGAGAGTGAGTCCATCGGTGGTGACGGATAGATCCTGGGAAACGTCGTAGAGTGGATTTCTTTCGGTGAGAAGGTCCTGAATCGTCTGTTTTGGATTCGCGGTCTGAAGAAGGGGCCGGCTCCGATTCCGGCACACTCTTTCGTAAATCGTTTCGGGAGAGGCTTTCAGCCAGACGACGAATCCGGCCCTCGGAAGAATTTCCCGATTTTGATCCTGGGTCACGATGCCGCCCCCGGTAGAAATGACCTGACCGGCGCTCTGGGCGCACTTGTTCAAGACTTCGGTTTCCAGCTCACGAAATCGCTCCTCGCCGTCTTCTTCGAAGATTCGAGTGATCGGTTTGCCTGCCTTTTTCGTGATGAGTTCGTCGGTGTCTACGAATTGAAAATCGAGGCTAGCTGCCACACGCTTTCCGATTGTGGTCTTGCCGGTTCCCATAAATCCGATCAAAATCAGATTGCGAGACTTCTGGTGTGTCGTATGCACTAGCGCCAGCATAGCGAGATTGAAGCCAATTCCCAACTTTTTCCCCGGTGGCGATTACGAAAATCATGGAAACGGAAATTCTGAGAACGGACAACGAGCAAATCACGAACGAGACAGTGCGAAGCGCCGTCGCTGCTCTGCAGTCGGGTGATGTTGTTGCATTGCCCACCGAAACCGTATATGGACTCGCTGCCGATGCTCTCAACCCGGATGCTGTGGAGAAGATTTTCGAAGCTAAAAAGCGCCCCCATTTTGATCCTCTCATTGTCCATTTGCCCCACAAAGATGCCGTGCGCGAAGTCGCTGATATTCCGGAGGAAATTTCCAAAACAGTTACTCAACTGATCGAAACGTTCTGGCCGGGCCCTTTGACGATGGTTTTGCCAAGACGGGCTCTGATTTCGGATCTGGTGACGGGAGGGCTTCCTACGGTCGCCGTTCGGCAGTGTGATCATCCTGTTTTTCACCGCGTTCTCCGGAATTTTGGAGGACCGGTGGCCGCACCGAGCGCCAACCTGTTTGGCTTGATGAGCCCGACTTCGGCACAGGCGGTGATGGATCAGCTTGATGGTAGAATTCCTTTCGTCGTCGACGGCGGTGCCTGCTCTCGCGGTCTCGAGTCGACCATTATCAAGGTTCATCCTGGGACAGGTTCAGCCAAGCCGCAGCTGGAGGTTCTCCGGCCGGGTCCCATTACCGAGATTGAGCTCAAGAAATTCGGCAAGGTGATCTTTGCGGAGCGCAATGAAGACGTCGAGCAATCGGCTCCGGAGGCTCCCGGGATGCTGGAAAATCACTACGCTCCCCAGACTCCGTTGCGCCTGCTTGAAAGCCCCGATTCTTTTGTTCCAGAGGAGGGGAAGAAATATGCTCTTCTCAGTTACCGGGGACAACCCAAGGACGGTTATCTCGATTTACACGATTGGGCTGAGGTCTCTATCTTGAGCCCCGGTTCAGGACGTGTTGCAGAAGCGGGAATTCGTTTGTTTCACCTTCTGCGCCAGCTGGATCAGATGGGCTTCGATGAGATTGTGGCCGAACCTGTCCCGGATCGGAGCGTCGGAAAAGCGATTCTCGATAAGTTGAGAAAAGCCGCCATCAAGTGAGGCAGTCTCGACTGAGTGCGTGACAATCGGGAGTGCAGCAGGAAAGGTAGAGGCATGAGAAACTTTCCTAATCGTCTCTTTTCTCGAAACGCATGGCTCCTGCTTTTGGCGGGTGCATTTGCCTGTGATTCGGCATGGTCTCAGCTTGGCGGGGGGGCAGCGGTCACTACGGAAGTGTTTCACGTGAGTCGGGTAGGTCAAAACAATGCCGCGGAGTCACGGGAGCAGTTGATCGATTTCTATCGGGAGATCGAAACGAATTTTAATGCCGAGGCCGAGCGGGAGTTTCGTGAAGAAGCGAATGCTTTTGCTGGCTCACGCGTGAGGGTAATTGAGGAATTGGAGGAAAAGGAATCCGGTAAACCCCTTCTCCTCGTCGCCTACCAAGGCCAGCCAGCTGTTTTCGTAGTTCCAGATTCAATTTCAGTAACTCCTGGAGAGTTGACTCCGCCACTCGAAATCGCGGAAGCAGGAGATTACACGACTGAGATCACTCGGATTCATGTGGAGCGGGAAGAGCAGCGTGGAGGTCCTGCTCTGGAGACTGTTGATACGGGTGGGGGCGCTAGCTTTTTTGGGATTCCGATCGGGGGAGCGACCGCTCCTGCACCGGCGCCACCAAAGAAAAAGGGATCCAAGGTGAAGCGAACTCGAGTGACCGAGGTCAAAGTGTTGCCTAAGTTTGAGGCAGTGCCTTCTCAGGTTCAGCTCGAGAAACCACCTGTTTTTTCCAAGGATCTGTTTCTCGACCGTCTTAAGAATGGTGAGTTCTACAGTATCGAACGCAAGGAAGATCGCCGTTGTCAGAACTGTGGAGGGTTTAAGCGGGTCATGACGGACAAGCCGATCGGCCAGCGTGACTCTGATGGCAAGATGCCGTGTCCGGAATGCACTGGAAGAGGAAAAATCCTCTGGGATGTGACCTATCGCGTAACCTGGTAGGCGCACACCCAACCATTGACGATCTAGACACCCCGTTTCGCTCCGAAGAGCCGGAGATGGAGACGGTCGGAGTAGTTGAATCCGTTGTCCTGTGCCATCGTCGCGATTTTTCCCTGGTGTGCTTCCAGTTCTTCCAGAGTAGCAGCTGCGGGCATGAGAAAGATCCGGGAAGGCGGAACCGCGCAATCCTGGATCAGGTCAAGGATCTCGACGAGATCTTCTTCGGTCTTGACGACAAACTTGAAGTCAGCTTTTCCCGTTTGAGCTAAGGCGGCCAAGGTGTTTGGGAGGTAGCGTTTTTCCCGTTCGACTTGGGAATTGGATAGTTTCGGGGATACATTGATCTGCCCGACCTCGGAGAGGAATTCTTCTTTGGGAAAAAGTGTTCCGTTAGTTTCGATTTCGAACTCAGAGAGGGGTTCCGTTTCTCGAAGTAGAGTCATCAACTCGGTCCATGGCCTCTCCTGCAGGAGGGGTTCACCCCCGGTAAAGACGTAACGATGACAGCCGAAGGCTGATGCCGCCTCAGCAATTTCTTCGATCGTTAGATCCAGGATCTGCTCTTCACGGCGAAATTTTTCCGATGAAACAGGATTGAAATTCGTGTCTTCCCAGTTCCAGGTATAGGGCGTGTCGCACCAGTGACAGGAGAGATTGCAGAGAGACGCTCGGATAAATACAGACGGTCGCCCTGTCGATCTTCCTTCACCTTGGAGGGTGTGAAAGATCTCAGGACTCCCGTCCGGCATCCTTGCTATCTTCATCACGAAATCGAGAACGATCTAGCTGGGAACCATCGTGACTTTCTCACTTATATCCCCTCGACTGCTTTCTGGCCATTCTTCGGACTCAGGCCATCCCAGGTAGAAGAAACCAAGACACTTGTCGCGTTCGTCTTCGAGTCCGAGCCAGGAACGCATTTCGTCAGTGTAGGAAATGGGAGGAGAGGACCAGAAAGCGGCCATCCCTACAGCGGAGGCAGTCAGGTGCATGTTCTGAACTGCGGCGGCGACGGCTTCGACTTCTTCAATTTCCGGGATCTTCTCGATTTCCTGCCGCTTCATCCCCAGTCCAATCACGATAGGGGCGAGGAGCGGTTGAGTCTTCAGTTTTTCGACTTTTTCGGGACGAAATTCGCTTTCTTGGGTGACCTTTTCGTAGAGGGAGGCAGAGAAATCGGCGAGACGTTGACGCCCAGCACCCGTGAAAACAAAGAATCGCCAAGGCTCTGTCATGCCATGAGTGGGAGCCCAGTTTGCATTCTCGAGGATGGCCGCGAGCATCTTGGGTTCCACCTTTTTATCGGACATGTCGCGAGGCTTGATTGTCCGGCGTCGACGGATCAGGGCATTCGCAGCGGCGAGGCGCAGCGACATGGGATCGAGAGATGGCGTGGGTTCTTCGCTCATGAGATTTTCGCGGACTCTATCGCCGACCTGGGTTCCCGACAAGTTGAGATCAGAATGGCTTGTCGACTTATTGAGCCTGAATTTTGTCACAGGAGTCGTCCATCGGACCTGCTTCTCCGACCTGATCGACCGGATGGGTGAATAGATAGCGCCATACATCTTCGTGAAGAAAGTTCCCTTTCTTGTCTTTCGCTGAAGCTTTGCCCGGGGTTACAGAGCTATGGGCCTTCTTGTCACTGCCTCCGACATCGAAATCGGTAATGAGGCGTCTCGTGTTCTGAAAAGGAAAGGGCGTATCATCGACAGTTACGATTGGGCCATACTCGTGAAGCCCAAGGAGTTCCCAGGAGCGGCAGTAGTGATCTCCTGTCCAGCCTCCGTCGAGAACATGGGAGAACCCGAAGATGCGATTGGAAGGAGTCGCAGAGTCGAGGGATTGCCAAAGCTGATGCTGATCACGGGGGCCGCAGAGAGCGACAACACGGCTGACTTCTACGTGTTTTGAGAAACGAGTAGCCGTGGTCGACCCGTGGGAAGAACCCGAGACAATCACGTCGGTCCAGCGTATTTCGGTTCGATTGTCGTTGAGGAAGTAGCCCCAGTTTCCCTCCGGGTTTTCTTTCTCAAGCCACTTCACCATCTGTAGAGTTCTTTCCATCATTCCATCCGGTTTCGGAATAGAGACTTCATCGCTGAAATTTTCACCTGTCGCGGCTTCGAGTCGAACATTGCCGCGACACTGTGGCCCGACGGGTTTTTCCTGACAGACGATGCCAAACCACTTGTTGGCATAGTGAGGGCGAATCACGTGGAGCCCATATTGATTGAGACGCTTGAAGAGTTCCTCGTTGGGTCCCATCAGCCAGATTACCAGTTTTCCCCGAGGCTTCACGGAAGTATCGACCGAAGCTTGCTGCGCATCGGCGGGTTTTCCGTCCTTGGTATCAATGAGAAAGTTAATCTCCGGATGAGCCTTCACTCTGGGATCCAGTTCACTCGCTCGAGCAGAGAGCTGGTATCGTTGAGGATCGGAATCCTGAAATCGAAACTCTTCACCGCTTCCGATTGTCGTGATAGATAGAGCAATGGCTCCAATGAATAGTGAGGTTTGGTTCATTCCGTAGTGAAGGGAGAAATTCAGGCTTCGACGATTTCTGAGACATCATGAATCCAGAGCTGACGCCCTGATCCACCGTGGGGCGAATCGACACAAATCGTCCGTCCATCATTGCTGTAGCGGGGATGGGCATCGCAGCGCCACTCGCCTTTGTAGGCTTGAGGAGAATGGAGATTCGCGATGTCGTGTCGAGTGTCGCTGGGGACATGATAGAGATACGGCGTTTGATGGCGTTTCACTCCTCGAGGGTAGGTGTCGTTCAGAATCCAATCGACGCCATTGCCGATCGGGAGATACGTGTTGTGGCCGTTCACCGGCATTTTTTCTTTCCCGACCAACTGGACCTCGTCGGTTTTGTCTCGGAAGAGGTAGAAGGCAGACGGCTGGCCATCTGGCCTTGTCCAGGCGCAGACGTGCTCCGGATCTTTCCAGATGAAGTGCGAGGTCGAACCTGAAGGGTCCAGCACGAAGAGATCACTTCCGTCGAGATTTGAGGTAAACATTCGGGTTACAAATCCATTGTTCACCTTGAACTCTGAATCATCCGGTCCCTTCGCTCTCCATCGATGCAGGAAGATAAAGCGACTGCTGTCCGGGCTGACAAGGAGGTGATTCACATAGTTCCATTGATCCGCGAGAGATTTTCCGCGATAGGGGATCTCTGAAAGTTGTTCCAGCGAGATGATCAAGTCGGACTTCCCGGTCTCCATATTGACCCGCCAGATTCCAGAAGACGCTGGGTTCCGCTGGTCGCGAACGGGATCGGCGACTCCCTGGTATCCGTAGCCAGGTCGAAGATTCTGAATGCGAGCGAAGTCGGCCGAGACGCCCCATTTTCCGTTGGCAGACAGAGCATAAATGGGGCGTGGAATCGTTCGCGTCTCATTGGTTTCAATATTGTGGATTCGGCAGACAAAGGAGTCCTTTTCCCGATCGTTCCAGACGACTTCGTTTTTCGATCCGGGTCGCCACTGCAGCATGCAGCCCTGCTGCCAGCCCCATGCGTCGCTTTTTCCCAACTCAATCCACTCGTCCTTGTTTTCAAGATCTACCACCCCGACCTGAATTCGATCATCGGCTGTGGGAGTTCTGCCTTCAAAATCGACCTGGTTGCTCAAGACAAAGCGATTCGAGGGATCGAACTGCAATTTATCATAGTAGCCGAACCAATGGAATTTCGGTCCTGTCGTGATCGCTCGAGTCGGAACAAAATATTCGCTGAACTTGAGGATTGCGGAATCCTCTGCCGCAACAGACTGAGGGAGGAATTTTCCAGAAGCAGCAAGGGCTCCCGAAAGATGGAGAAAGTGACGTCGATTCATTCTAGGGCCTAGTCTGACCTTCCACGAGCCGACTGCCAAGTCCCGTCTTCTCGGGTGAAATCTGCCGAAACTCACACCCGCTCGATCGAGTCGGCGCTGACTCGTATTCGACGATTACGGTAGAGGGCGCCGATCGCTTGCTTAAACGCCTTTTTGCTGGTGCCAAACGCTCTCTGAATTTTCTCGGGAGAACTCTTGTCTCCGATATCTATGCGCCCGCCCGCCGCTTCCAGTTTCTCGAGAATCTGTTGCGAAAGCCCCGTGACCCGACCGTAACCAACCGGCTCAAGGGACAGGTCAATCTTTCCATCTTCTTTTACCGCGGCGATGAATCCGGGGACAGTGTCACCGACCTGGAGAGGACGTTGAATCTGACTCTCATGGATCAACCCGCGAAAGGACTGATTCACAATCGCCATGAAGCCCATCGGTGTTCGCTCCTGGATCAAAAGGGTGACTTCTTGTCCGACCGAACAAAGTGGATTCAGGGCGTTGAGATATCGATTCGTTCGAGCGGTTGCGACAATCCGATTCGAGACTTCGTCGAGAAGGACGCGGACGATGACTTTTTGACCGGGTGTCACTTTGAAGACCTGTTCGCGAAAGGGGAGAAGAAGGTCTTTACTCAATCCCCAATTAAGAAAGGCACCGATACGAGGGTTCACCGTCGTCACTTCAAGAGCCGCGAAATCACCGACCTCGCAGGTCGGCTTCTGGGATGTTGCGACGAGCCTGTCTTCCGAATCACGAGCGACGAAAACGTCCACAATATCGCCCTGCTCGACATCTTCCGGAACTTCACGAGTGGGCAGGAGAATTTCGCCGAGTTCTCCTCCATCGAGATAGAATCCGTGATCTGATTCGCGAACGATCACGAGATCATTGCTTCGCCCTAGTTCTGCCATGTTGCATTGTAGCCCCTACTGGAGTGAATGCCGTCATTTTTCCACCACCTGTTCTCCGCAGGTCTTCCTTATCGGAAAATCTGGTGGAGAAGAAGAACGAAAAGGGCGAGAAACAGACCGGCGGTAGCAAACTTGATCAGGGCGCTGTGCTTGCTCTGAAAGGCGATGTGAGTATCGGCGAAAAGCGCCCACGAAGGGTTCACATCGCTCTCTGCGGAGACTGTCGAAAGCACAGGAGCGACTGTCAGGATTGCCGTATCTCGGACGAAACGGCGCCGGGAATAGGGATCGAGAGGAGGCATTTAGTCAGATTGACTGTTTTTGGGGAAATCGGAAAACAGGAAGCGTCACAATTTCGACTCCATCGAAGCTTTACCTGAGATTCGAAAGTCGCTTCATTCTAAGTGATGAAACTTCCCCCGGTCATTCTTTCCTTTGCATTCTGTCTTCTAATCTGTGGACTCCCGTCCGGCTCTGCCGCGGAAGAGAAGCCGAATGTCATTTTGATCCTGGCCGATGATCTGGGATTTCGGGAGTTGGGATGCTATGGCCAGATCAAGATTAAGACGCCGCGTATCGATCAGTTAGCGTCGGACGGTATGCGGTTCACGCGGGCCTATTCCGGTAATGCGGTTTGTGCGCCATCGAGGTGCGTGCTCATGACTGGCAAGCATCCGGGGCATGCTACTGTGAGAAGCAATCGGGCGGTCAAACCAGAGGGGCAGTTTCCGATTCCTTCAAGCGAAGTAACCATTGCAGAGCTGTTGGAAAAAGAAGGCTACGTTAGCGGCGCATTCGGCAAGTGGGGGCTCGGAAATATCTGGTCAGAAGGGGATCCTAACGATCAGGGATTCAAGCAGTTCTTTGGATACAATTGTCAGGGTCACGCTCACTCCTACTATCCTTCTTTTCTTCGGGTGAATCAGGAAGAGTATGCTCTGAAGAATGATCCTCCAGTGCCCGGCCATGCCAGTCTTGCCAAGGGTGCTGACCCCGCTGATCCGCGAAGCTATGATGTATTCAAGGGTCAGGACTATGCTTCGGATCATATCAATGATCAGGCTTTGGAATTCATTCGCGAGAACCAGGATCGCCCATTCTTTCTCTACTATCCCAGCCTGATCCCCCACGTTGCGCTGCATGTTCCTGACGAGGATCTCGATCTCTATCTCGCTGAGAAATGGAATGACCCTCCATTTACCCGAAGCGGTGGCTATGGCTATACACCCCATTTCACCCCCCGCGCCGCCTACGCTGCGATGATCACTCGACTTGATACATACGTAGGGCGAGTCCTCGATCTGGTTGAGGAGCTAGGATTGACCGAGAATACAATTGTCGTTTTCACTTCTGACAACGGAACGACCCATCTCAAGGACGAGGTCGACTACGATTTTTTTGCGAGTGTGGGAGAGTTGCGAGGTCTCAAGGGCGAGTTATATGAGGGTGGAATTCGGGTTCCTCAGATTGTGAAGTGGCCGGGCAAAGTGGCCGCGGGATCGGTGACTGACTTCGTGACGGGATTCGAAGATTGGATGCCTACACTGCTTGAGCTGACCAAATCTGAAATTCAGGCGCCAGACGAGATTGATGGAGTCAGTATTGCCTCAACCTTGCTCGGGGAAAAACAGGGGGAGCGCGAATTTCTCTATCGTGAGTTTCAGGGATATAAAGGTCAGCAAGCTGTTTGGTTAGGTAATCGCTGGAAGGGGATACGAACCGAAATGCTTACCAAAACCAAATTGGAACCTCTGCATGTACAGCTCTATGACTTGGCATCTGACCCCTCTGAGAAGGAGGACGTATCGTCGAGCTATCCTGACATTGTCCGACAAATGGAAGAGAAGATGAAATTGGAAAGAACCGTCTCTGAGGCCTTTCCGATTCCTGCTCTGGATAAATGGACGCTGGGAGAAGAATAGAAGAGGGCTTGGCGGATATGGAAAAGAATCTCAAAGAAGAGCAATGATAAGATAGGATCCTCTCGTAGTTGTCATCGGAGCTCGAAGAGAAAACCAAATTCTTACAGCGAATCGAACAGCGAGTAAGGATGGGATCTCAGGACTACATTGTCATCGAGCGGGCGCCAGAATCGGAGGATGGGCGCCTCGAGTCAGAGTGAAGTCGTCTCAAACGCCCATTCAACCTAGATAGATGGGGCTGCTGTTCCTCCTCTGCTCAGAATCATCAAAAAAAGAACGACGCGGTATGCCGCGTCGTTCCTTAAGCTGACTCGTCGTTGTTCGAACAGCAACGAATACAAGTATATGAAGGGACGCCTACTTTCGCAGCTCTTCCTCAGTCCAGGGGAGAAAGCGAGTCTTGTTTTCCTCACGATACTCCTTGATCTGGCCGGGCGCGATGGGATCTGACTTATTGCCCCAGGCGCTGCGGACATAGGTCAAAGTGTCGGCCATCTGTTCGTCGGTTAGGAAGTTGTGAGGAGGCATAATCGGAGGTATGCCGGTGACGGGCTCTCCGTTCACCCTGATCGGACCGCTGAGACCATTCATCGCCAGTCCGATGAGGACATGAGGATCGCCACTGACCCAGTCACTTTTGACAAGAGTGGGGGCGAGGCTCTCGAGTCCTTTGCCGTGAGGCTGATGACAGGCTGCGCAGTATTGCGAGAAAGTGGCGAGGCCTCTCTGATAGGATTTGTGAAGACCGCCATCCTTTTTCACCCAGTCAGGAGTCTTGTCCTTATAGACCGAGGCGAGACGATTGGGATACCCTTCTGTCGCAAGGGATTCGGCGTAGGAAGAAAGGACAGGTGTCTCGCTTTCTCCGATCGCTTTGGCTTCGGAAATGAAATCCTTCGGGAAGAGGTGCGGAAGAGGTGTCGTTTCTCCGGCGAGACGCAGTGCTGTCATCTTCACGAACCATCCGTCGTCTGCGAGATTTTTCTTTACAACATCTTGGGACAGGGCTCCAAGACCGGACAGTGTCCACATCGCATGTGCCTGTCCGGGATCATTTCCGTTCATCGCTATTTCCGTGATTTCAGGAGCGAGATCGGTTCGCTTCCCTTCGACGATTCTCTTCTGACAATTGAGACGCCACCAAAGGTAAGGATGCTGGAGTCCAGCTACGAGACTGTCAGGAGCGGCCGCCTTCTCAAACTCGTCTGGAACGACACGCCAGATGCGCCCTTTTCCAATGTGCTTGTTTAGCTCTCTCTCTTCTGACTGACGGCGAAGATAGCTGGTGAGGAATTTCTTGTGCTGAATCACACCGCGATTGAGATCAACAATGTAGAGGCATCCGTCCGGTCCGAATGAACCATTTACGGGACGGAATCGTTCGTCGGTACTTGCGAGGAATTCGCGCTTCGACCATTTGTCATCGGGGTAGTGAACTTGATTATACCCTTTTGTCTCAGGCATTGGTTTGTCCGGTTTGAAGGCGCCGACCGTGTTGGTTCCGGGGCTGAAGCTGAAGATCGTACCCTCCCATTCCTTGCCGAAGGCTCCATCACTGTGAACCGCGAGACCACTCACTGAGGTGACGCTGTCGATGCGACCGTCTTCCTTGATCATGCCGGGATTGTAGGCCCGATTCATTGCGGTGTTGGTCCGGATACCGCGGACGAGTCTTGTGTTTGCCTTGGGGGCTCCGAACTGACGATCGTAGATCTCGGAATCGGTGTAGAACCATGCGCTGTTGGTATTGTAGAAAAGGCGGCCGTAGGCATCCGTGCTTATGCCCCACTGTCCGCGGCTCTTTGTGTCGGCGGCGATGACTTTGCTTTCGGTCCAACGAAGACGGCGGCTCGACTTGGAGTTGTACATCCAGTTGTCGATCGAATAGTGGAGGCCATTCTCGGCGTGCTCGATGTTGCCGGACGCGGCCTTCGCGTATTCGAGGACCGGAGTCCGCTTATCCGCTTTGAGGTCACCATTGGTGTCTTCGCAGAATAAAAGTTGTCCATCACCGGCTGCAACCAGCGCGCCTCCTTCCACGATGGTGAGACCTCTTGGATTGATGATGTCGTCGAGAAAGACGGTCGACTTGTCCATTTTGCCATCGCCGTCGGTGTCTTCGAGAACTATGACGCGGCTATCGCCTGCGTTCTCTCCGTTGCCATCGAGATCTTTCATGTAGGTCTGGAATTCACAAACCCAGAGACGGCCCTTGAGGTCAAATTCAGCAAACACCGGATCTTTGATCATCGGAGCTTCCGCGACCAGCTCGATGCGGAATCCAGGGGCAATTTTGAACGTGTCCAAAGTATCTTTTCCATCGAGATAAGGAACGGGATCGGGTGCCCACTTTCGCCAATTCGTCGATTGGAGGAGATCTTTCCGCTTTTCTTTCGAGTCCCCATTCTGCGCCTGACTGGGAGACGGCAGGAGAAAGGAACTCGCGAGCGTGAGAGCAAGAAGGAGGTGTTTCATATAAAAGTGTTAAAAGACATTACGATCTTCGCCAGCCAACGGAAACCTCGATACGGCAACGTGGAACAGAGACGGGAGCTGATAATAAAGGCCAATCCTTGCGAATCTCCAGTCTTCGCTTTTCCGCCAATACGTCCGAATATATCGCGCAAAACGGTTTGATCGGGTATGCCAATCGGTTTGGAAAATCGCGAGGGAAACGGATGTGATCAGTCTTTGGCAAGCGCCCAGTTGATGGCGTTGGAAAGAAGGGCTCGAAATTCCTTGTTCTCGAAGTCACTCTTCTGACCGAGTGAAGTATAAAAGACTCGTGCTTTTTTCTCTCCGGCTCGATGGGTCCAGGCAACCGGTTCCGACTCTTTGCCATCGATTGTTCCGAGGAGAAGAACCATTGCGGAGTCTGCGAGAGGGCGTGGTTCATAGAGCTTGTCAGAGGCGGGAATGGTGCCGACATCGGACAGAATTGGGTGATTCGCTGCCTTCGATGCTACCGAGATTGTGGCCAGCTCATTTCCGTAGTGCCCGTGATAATTTGCACCGAGGATTTCAGGGTCAAATGCTTCCCAGAGTTCACTTCCTTCCGGGGCCGGCTTTCCGCGCAGATGAAAGGCATGGCTCGAAGTCCGTATTGCAACGATCGGCTTGCCATCGGCAACGAACTTTTTCATGGCCTGCATATCCTTCGTCGCGGGAGCGCGACGACGAACGCTGATAAAACAAAGGTCGGCTTTCTCGAGGGCCTCCGCGAGGCCGGAAAAATCATCTCGTTGGCCCTCTTCGGGAGGGGCGGTGATGAAAGTCGCAGTAAATCCTTTCGTTTTAAGGCTCGAATCAAAATAGGCCGGAACCGTCTCGAGAGTCTTGTATTCTTTTTCTCCGAGAAGAAAAACGATGTGTGGATTCGCGAAGAGGGGGGAAAAAATCAGTAGCTGTGAGAAGAATGCAAAAAGTAGGCCCTCGAATTTCATAGATTTGAAAAAGTGCGTGATTGGTTCGCTAATTCGAAGCAAGCTGTCGTCGCCTCAGTGAGAAGGTGGAAACAATCTACCAGCGGGAGGCGTTTCGATAGAAGTCGGGATGCCAGCCCCATTTGTCAGAGCGAATCATATCGAGGCTTTCTTTCATTGTGAGCGCATCGCTGACGGATTCTTTAAGTTCCTTGTGATAGCGCTTCCAGTTGGCCATCTCCGATTCGCTCGGGGTGAATTTGCGTTTGAAGGGAACTTTCTGTCCCACGAGCATGACGAGATAGCCTTCCCAGGAAAAAGGATCGTTGGGTCCCATCGCTTTCCCCGCCCAAAGGGTGGATGGACCACAGGCGTCGTAGTATTCGAGAATTTCCTCGCATCCGGCCATGTCGGTTTCATTCTGTGCCGCCGACCAGAACTCGGTGTCGTAGCGAGAGTTGAACTTGTAGTGCATCGCGAGAAACCGACGGATGTTCTCCCAGGTGTCCCAGCAATATTCATTGTAGTATTGTCGAGAAGCGGGTTCGATCTCGAGATACGAGTCGGCAAGACAATGAATCAATTTGGCGGAGTGATCGCAGATCACGGCAAGTGCAGTGGCTTCAAGGGGCTCGACAAAACCGGCCGAGTTGCCGAGGGCGACCACGTTTTTGACCCAGGTTCGTTTTCTCGCGCCGGAGGAAAATTTGATGACCCGGGTGTCTTTGATCTTGGGATTCTTTTCCCGAAATTCGCGGTCGGCTTCGTCGTCACTGATGAAATTCGAGCTGTAGACATACCCGCGATTGATGTGATGATCGTGTTCGATCTGCCACGCCCATCCCGACTGCATCGTTTCGGCGGTAGTGTATGGTAGGAGCGGTTCCTCTTCCCGGTCCCATCCCCCCGCAACGGCGCGGTCGCAGAAGAGACTCGAATCAAATGATTCCATCGGTTCTTCCAGAGCCTCTCCGAGAAGGAGAGAGGAGAAGCCGGAGCAATCGACAAAGAGATCGGCAGCTTGAACTCGGCCTGATGCGAGATGCAGGGCTTTGATTCCCGCCTCGTTTTGTTCCACCTCGTCGACACGGTCGTCGACAATCTCGATCCCAATTTCGGCCGCGTATTTCTCGAGAAATTG
Organism: Verrucomicrobiales bacterium; assembly: GCA_965657775.1. Taxonomy (GTDB): domain Bacteria; phylum Verrucomicrobiota; class Verrucomicrobiia; order Verrucomicrobiales; family DEV007; genus Arctic95D-9. The sequence continues at coordinate 548,404 of CBFHPY010000001.1, read as the reverse complement.
GACGAAAGGCACATTCTCCAGATGGTAGGCGACATCAGTATTCACGACTGGGCCGCCGCTTTCTTTCTGCCGTAGAAACGCTTTGTCATTGGCGGCGAGGGCACCCGCGACGTCTGCATAATCAAAGTCCTCGAAAGCGAAGTAGCCGTTGGCGCGAGGCATTCCGGGGAGAAACTTGTCGAGCTGGCTGGAGAAGGTGTAATGAAATTGCTCTCGTGGTCCCCAGAGAAATCGGATTCCCAGTTTGTAGGTGGGCCGCACTTCCTGGTGAAAGCGATTCGGATCGATCCCGAGATAACCGTGAAGGTAGATCGGCATTGTCAGGGTGCTGCCTTCTCCAACGCCGATAATCGGGATATCCGAGGAGTGCACGACCGTCACGTTAAGGACAGGCATTCGTGCTTTCAAGGTGATAGCGGCGAGGAAGCCTGCGCTTCCTCCGCCAACGACGGTAACCGATTTCTGCAATTTTGAAGCCATGAGTAAAGGAACATACGAGGGATATTGTGTTCTGAAAATCCCAAAACGAACCAATTCTCCGAGAGCTCCTCTCGCTTGCGGTCCCGTAATCAGGCCCCCCCGAAAGAGGTATGTGCAAAGAAGTGTAATTCTTGAGCACCTCCCTTACAATGATATCCATGACACTTCGGTCTATCCCATTTTCTCTGGCAATCGTCTTTGCTGCTCTGCTATTTTGCGGTCTCGACGTTCAGGGGCAGTCTGCCAAGCCAGTTCTGGAGTATGGGTTCGACGATTCTAAAGAGGTCGGTCCAAGGTCTCCGAAATACCCCGAACAGCCGGAGGATAATGTAGCAAAACGGTTCAAGAGTGCGGGCGACGCTATCATTGTTGAGAGTTCGGAAGCTGTTGAGTTCCACAGTGGCGACTCGATCACAATGGAGGCCTGGGTGAAGGTCGGATCGCTCGGTTCGGGAGCGATGCCTTACCTGATTGGCAAAGGGCGTCACGGAAAGGAGATCGATCAGAATTATGCGATGCGGCTGAAGGTCGATGAGTATGGTGTTCGAGTCGGATTTCTTTTTTCCAGTCAGGGATCCGACAACGATTCTGCAGGAGGAGCCGCTCATCAGTGGCATCGCTGGTGGAGTTCGATGGTGCTTCCAAATGGGGAATGGCATCATGTTGCGATCGTCTACACGTTTGGGGACGGAGACAGTCTTCGTGCTTATGTCGATGGGCAGCGAACGGATGGTACCTGGGACATGGGTGGGAAAACAAATCGCGCTCCTGTCAGTGATGCCTCCAATCTTGTAGTCGGAACCGGTTACCTGAGAGGTGGATCTCAGACATTCAACGGATGGTTGGACGATGTGCGCATGTATCGCGAGGCTCTTCCCGAGCAGGTTCTCCTCGATCGGTTTACTTTCACCCCTCCTCCTCCTGCGATAACACGGAAAATGCTGACCGAAGGCGAAGTCCACGTTCAAATCAGTGAGCGTAGCGTTCCTGCAGCCAATAAATGGCCTGACTATCCTGAGGTGACCGAAAGCTACCCCGCAACAGCCTTGGGCTTTGTCGATTGGCCGCAGAAATATATCAGTACCGGTGTTCGCGCGGATCGAGCCAACCCGGCTCACTTTCGCGCCGCCGCGATGGTGGAGATTCCGGCAGGGAAGCACCGCCTTCTGTTGAGGGGGCGAGGTATGTCGAGACTCTTCATCGATGAAAAGAAGGTGGTCGAGATTGCCTCGACCAGAACTTCAGGAGGGCACAACAAACTGGCTTTGCAGGACACGTATCTCGATCTTGGTCCTGACTTTCGCTTTTCTCCTCCAGGAAATAATGAGAAGTGGGTCGAATTTGAGACGTCCGGTGGTTCTCACTTCGTGATTCTCGAATCCATGATCGGAGGCGTTGCCGGGAATAATCGTCGGCGACCCGAGTTTGGGGAGACTGTTGCTGCTATCTCCCTGGAAGGATCGGAGGACTGGCACCTTCTTTCCCCTGGGAAGAATAAGGTCGGCTACAACGATAAAGAGTGGGCTGTTTATGAAGAGGAAACTCGCGAGTGGATCGACCAGGAGAACTCGCGGCGTCGTGCCGAGAAGCGTGCCGAGCATTCCGACTTCTGGACGATGCGTCGAAAGGCGGCCCAGCACTGGCTCTCTGCCCAAGAGGCTATCGCTGTTCCTTCTCTTCCCGAAGGAATGCCGGCCCACAATGCGATCGATCATTTTATTGGCGCCCAGATCGTAAAGGTCGCTGCGGAAACGAAACCAGTGGGAGCCGGTGGGATCGACTACTTTGAGCAGGTCAAACCTCTGCTCGAGGCCAAGTGTTATGACTGTCACCAGGGAAGCAAGATCAAAGGAGAGCTCCGTTTGGATACTCGTGAAGCTGCCCTCGCAGGTGGTGAATACGACGGTCCCGCTGTTTCGCCCGGAAGCGTTGATGACAGTTCTGTGATCTGGAGAATTCGTCATGATGCAGGAGACGATATCATGCCTCCGAAGGGAGATCCTCTCGCCAAGGAAGAGATCGCTCTGCTCGAAAAGTGGATTGAGGAAGGGGCCTCCTGGCCTCAGTTCGATGTGGATACCTTCGAGCCTAATCCGCTCACCGATGACTTGACCTTTCTTCGTCGCCTTGCTTTCGATTCCATCGGAGTTCCTCCTTCTGAAAAAGAGATCGAGCAGTTTCTTTCTGACCCAGAGGAGAAACGACGCTCACTCGCCATCGATCGCTATCTCAAGGATGTTCGGTGGGCCGACAAATGGATGGGCTACTGGCAGGATGTTCTGGCGGAGAATCCAAACATCATCAATCCGACGCTCAACAATACCGGCCCATTCCGCTGGTGGATTCACGAGTCACTCGTCGATAACAAGCCGCTCGATCTCTTTGTCACAGAGCTCGTCCGCATGGAAGGCAGTGAACGATTGGGTGGGCCTCGCGGATTCGGAACCGCTTCTGGAAATGACGTTCCGATGGCGGCCAAGGGAGTCGTGATCACTTCGGCCTTTCTCGGGGTCGAGATGAAGTGTGCTCGCTGTCACGATGCCCCGGGGCATGAGTGGATGCAGCAGGACCTCTTCGAATTGGCTGGGATGCTGGGTGAGAAGTCAGTTAAGCTACCCATGAGCAGCAGTGTTCCAATGGATAAGCTTCATGAGCGAGCCCGGAAACCTCTCATTCAGGTCACGCTGAAGCCGGGCACAACTGTAGCGCCGGCCTGGCCCTTCGAGCAGTTTGTTTCCGTCGAGGAGGCTGCCGGACTGGTCGAGAATCCTGACAGTCAGCGCGATCGGTTAGCGGCCTTAATCACCGCTCCCGCTAATGAGCGCTTCGCCCAGGTTATGGTGAACCGACTGTGGCACCGACTGATGGGGCGCGGCATCATTGAGACGGTACACGATTGGGAAAAGGGGAATGCCTCGCATCCTGAGTTGCTGCGTTGGCTCGGTCGCGAACTGGTCGCTGCTGACTATGATCTCAAGGAAGTGGCTCGAATTATTTTTGAATCCCACGCCTACCAACGGGCGACGGATCCAACTTTACAGAAAACGAGTCCGCTCTTTGTCTCTCCAGCTCCTCGCCGTCTCCAAGCCGAGCAGATCATTGATAGTCTTTTCAGTGCGACCGGGAAACCATTTGAAGTTGAGGAAGTCAGTCTCGATCTCGACAGTGGTCGCACCTTGAACCAATCCATCACTCTCGGGAAACCGAAGCGCGCGTGGATGCTTGCCTCAACTTCAAACGAGCGGGATCGTCCCAGTCTTTCTCTCCCACGAATCCAGGCCGTTGCCAGTATCATGGAAACCTTCGGATGGAGGGGGGCTCGCCAGGATCCCATCAGTATCCGTGACACGGGTGAGAACGTTCTCCAGCCTGCCATTCTCGCGAACGGAACGATGGGCGTCTGGCTGACGAAATTGAGCGACGATCACGGGCTCACCCAACTGGCGTTGGAAGATCAGACGGTCGAGAAGCTCGTGGAGCGTCTCTACTTGCGTCTTCTCACGCGCGAACCTTCTCAGTCCGAGAAGCAGAAGTATGTCGGATTCCTGTCTGAGGGATACGAGAATCGTGTGATTCCTCCCCAAGAGAGAACTGTCGAAAAGCCAGCCAAAAGAGAACCCGTTCGTTATGTGAGCTGGTCGAACCATCTCGACTCGGCAGCGAATGAATTGGCTGTAATGAAGGAGGCGGAATCGAGGGAAGGTGATCCTCCGACGAACGCGCTGAGACCCGATTGGCGACTGCGTATGTCTGACGTCATCTGGGCGATGTTGAATTCTCCGGAATGGATTTACACCCCTTGATGACGCCTTGCTCTTTGTTTTCTCATTTCGGTCTTCATCGTATTTTATCTAGAACATCCAAATCTTGACCTCATGAAAAGTCGTCGACAGTTTCTCCAACAATCCGCGCTCCTCGCTGGAGCAGCGACCACTGCACCCGGTCTCGCGCAAGCGTCCTCAACCGTGCACATGCCGAAGGGCAAAGCAGAGCACTGCATTTTCATCTGGCTCGGTGGAGGAATGGCGCAGATCGATACCTTTGATCCGAAACGAAAGGGCGATTCTAAAGCCAGTCCGAAGAAGTCGGGATCGGAATATGAAAAGATTAGTACAGCTGTCCCTGATGTTGAATTTTGTGAACACCTTCCCCAATTGGGCGGTCTTGCCGAGCAACTGACTGTGGTTCGGACCGTGAACCACAAGGCGATCGACGAGCATGCTGTTGCGACGAATCTCGTTCACACCGGTCGTCCGACTTCCGGGAGTATTACTTACCCATCGATCGGATCGATTGTCGCAGCGCAGAAGGGGGCGGTTAATCCAAACGTGCCTGCCTACATGCTGATCGGTTATCCCAACGTGAGCCGCGGTCCTGGGTTTCTCGGTGCGAAAGGGAATTTTGTCTATCTGACTGATACCGAAAGCGGGCCTGCTGGTTTCACCCGGCCCGATGGAATCACCGACGCACGGGCACAACGTCGTCGAGATCTCCTCGATCCTCTTATAAACCAGGTCGAGGACGATTCTCTCGTCGGGCGGTATCGCGACGCGCAGGCAGAGGCTCTCCGTCTTGCTGGGCCGGATTTTATGCGTCACTTCGATCTTTCCGATGAGTCTGATAGTCTGCGCAATGAATACGGAGGGGAGCTGGGACAGCGTCTCCTTCTTTCTCGTCGACTCTGTCAGTCGGGAGTGCGGTTCATTGAGGTTTCCCACAACCTCAATTTCATGAATGGTACCGGGTGGGACACTCACAACGAAGGGCAACAGAATCAGCATCTTCTCATCAAGGAACTCGACGTCGCCATGTCGGCCCTGATGCGGGATCTTGAGAAAAAGGGAATGCTCGACAAAACGCTGATCGCGATGGGGACTGAATTTGGCCGTCCTGCCGGATTTGATGGTCGCGGTGGTCGTGGCCACCAGGGGAGTTGTTTCAGTCTCGTCCTTGCCGGCGGTGGGCTCAATCACCAGGGCGCCTATGGAGTGACCGACGAACTCAGCAAGGAGATCGTAGAAAACCCCGTTCCTCTCGCTGATTATCACGCCACGATCCACGCCTCTCTTGGAATCGATCCATCCCATGAGTTGACCGACGGAAACCGCCCTGTCCCGATTACGGATGGCGGCAAGCCGATCGCAAAGTTGTTTGGGTGAGTAAGACCAAATAGAGATCGATACTCTCACGAGTTTCGCTACTTCGTTTTTCTAATCCGTAGCGAAGGATGGTGGTCTTTTGGGCAGATAGTGATCCGAATCGAGGGATTGTTCAGCGGGGGTAGGTCTGCGAATTTCGTCACTTGTCGTAATCTATCACCTACTTCAGGAAATAGAATAGATGAAACTCTGTTGAATCGCAGTGGTAAAGCGCTACCTCGCTGCCCGAAAAAATGACAACATCGAAACGGGCTTCGGATTCGGCCATCACGAGTGAAAACCCGAGGAGGAAGGCTGTCAGAAGAAGGGGATGCTTCATAAAAAAGCCTCACCCGACTTCTCGGGTGAGGCTGGTGGAAAGCGAATGCGCTATTCGGTGAAAGCTACCTGGCCAACGGTAGTGGCAGGCGCTATCGCCAGTCAGAACTCACTTGGCGTGAGGGTGCATTTTGAGGATTTCGTCCGGAGTGTAGAAACCGATCTTTTCCTTCACCTCTGCACGAACGCGAGCGACATCCTCTGCCGAGATAGGGCTGGACTTGTTGCTCCAGGCGTTTCGGACATAGGTGAGAACCGCAGCGAGCTCGTCATCCTTCAGGATATGCTCGAAAGGAGTCATTGGAACCGTACCAGGATAGGACGTTCCTTTGACTTCCATCGGTCCCATGAGTCCCTTCAGGGAAACTTTGATGAGTCGGTCAGGGTTGCCGTTCACCCACTTGGTTGCATCAAGTGGAGGGAACCCTGCTGCGGAGAGACCCTGCCCGTTAGCCTGGTGGCAGGTTCCGCAGTGCGCTTCCCGGCCGTAGATCTCAGCTCCTGTGATGTAGAGCTTCGCGTCTTTTCCTTTGAGGTGCTTTGGCGGCTGGATACGGAGGGTTTTCTCTCCTTCTCCAATGTTCGAGCCTGTCAACGCAGCTTTTGCTGCTTTGACGGACTGCTCGGACTGTTTGTCGATGCCCTTCGCTTCGGCAATGGCAAGGATAGCAAGACCCTCGTCCCGACCGAGCCAAGAAGCGGAGGTGATCGCTTCGAGGCGAACTCTTCCATGATCATCGTTGGCAGCGGTAGCGAGCAATTCTTCCTGGTTTCCGACGCGATGTCCGTTGAAGCGGAGGACTCGCACAGCTGCTGCGCGAACCCGATGGTCTTTTGACTTCAAGAGCTCTCGAAGGAGTTTCTTGTCGACGCGATTCAAACCCCAGGTAACCCAGAGGGCTTCAAGCTTGTGCTCATCCTGATCGAGGGTCGGTACCCATTTTCCAATTGCGGCGAGAACTTCATCAGCATTGCGACCACGAAGCTCGCGCTTGGTGCGATAACGGCTGCGGTATTCGTGGAGCTTCAAGTTCTCGAGGAGTTGCTCGATGCTTGCTCCTGCAATCTTGGCGGGCTCGACAAGGGGGCGGGAAGGATAGGTGACACGGTAGATGCGACCGTGCTCGTGATCCCTGTTCGGGTCGCGGGCGCTGTGCTGCATGTGCCCGATGAGAGCATTGTGCCAGTCGACAACATAGAGCGAACCATCGGGAGCGAACTCAAGATCGACGGGGCGGAAGTTGAGGTCTTCAGAAACAAAGAGATCCTGGCGGTAAGTCAGGGTGAATCCGGTGCCATCTTCTTCCACCTGATGCTGTTTGGCTCCAAGGTATCCGATCGAATTGTTGAGGAGGACATCGCCTTGGACTTCGTCAGGAAAATGGCCACTCGAAACGAACTCGATTCCTGAAGTCGGGCGGACTGACTGAGCCGTGATCAGGTCAGGGGCGCTCAGGTTCACTCCGTAAACTGACTTCACCGATCCAGGCATCATCCAGGAAAGGCTGGTGCCAGAAGTGTGAAGGAAGAAATCCTGGCCGTAGTCGTCATAGGCAACACCCCAGGGGTTCGGAATTCTGAACTGGGCATATCGGATCAGCTTCTTCTGCTGAGGTGAGTAGCGGAGGAAACCTCCATTGGTTCCCCGGACCGGTCCGTAGGCCGTCTCGACGTTGGTGTGAAGAAAGACTCCTTCGCCCATGACAATTGCACCGGAGGGATCGACGCAGAAGGCCGAGATTGCGTGGTGGGTGTCGTGGTCGTCGAATCCACTGAGGATGACCTCCTTGGTGTCGTAGTGATCGTCACCATTGGTATCCTGGAGAAAGACAAGGCTGCCACTCTGGGAAACGTAGACACCGTCGTGGGCGATTTCGAATCCGATTGGAATGTGAAGGTCACCGGCGAAGATTGTCTGCTTGTCAGCTTTTCCGTCGCCATCGGTGTCTTCTAGAATAAGAAGCTTGTCCTCAGGGAGGGGATCACCGATGCGATAGTGAGGATAGCTTGCCATCGTGGCAACCCAGAGCCTGCCCCTGTTGTCGAATGAGAGCTGGACCGGGTTCGAGAGGTCGGGGAACATGCTCTCGTCTGCGAAAAGCTCAATCTTGTAGCCCTTCGGCGTCTTGATTTTCGTCTCGACGACTTTTCCAGGGCGATAGTCGATCGTGCCGTTCTTTTTGCTGGGCGCGTAGTTGGTCTCTACGGGAGGTAGCTTGTAGGTTTTCGCGTCGGCTGCAGCGACGTCGAAGTCTTTCCCCTTGAGTGCTGCCCAGATCGCCTCGTCACGAATGCGGATCATCTCACGAGTCTTTTTCAGTTCGTGTGGGTAGTTACCTGGGCCGTAAGGATTGTAGCGACGTCCATAAACGTGAACACCGTTGGGGACTTTGAAATCGTTGTGCCAGAACCAGTTCTTTTCGCTCACCGCGGCATGAATTCCAGAACGCTTGGAGTCGTCGGCTTTGGCTTTGCCAAAAACAGATTCAGCGAGGAGTGGGGCAAGTTTCTGATATCCTGCATCACTGAAGAGCGCGCCATCAGTCGTGTATTCCTTGCCGTCTTTGTACCAAGCGAGGGTCGGTGAGAAGGCATCCACGAAGAGGACTCCATTGGCGGCTGCTACTTCGCGAGAAGCATCGGTGTAGAGCTTAAGATTTGCGTTCGCCTCTTTGCCGTCTGGAGTGCCATATTTTGCAGAAAGGTCCTGCATTGCCGTTGGAGAAATGAGAGCCAGTTGGGGCGCAGATTTGCCGTTGTATTTCGTGGCGAGGGTATGCTTCAGGAACGCATCGAGTTCCTTCTTGTAGCGGTCGAGATTGGAAGGGCCATCAAAGGCAGAGTTGAATCCGAAGAAGGCGAGAATGGTGTCGGCCTTGAGGCGTGTGAGCCACTGATCCGGAGTCTCGAAGTGACCCTGCGGCTTGGAGTTAGCCTGGAAGTCTTTTTTCACAAGTGCCTTAGCACCTGGGAATGCGAATTGCTCTTCAAACCCACGGCCCGGATGCGGTCGAAATCCGGGAGTGTTGCCCTCGTCTCCCATGTTTCGGATCGTGAGGTCTTTGTCGGGGAATCGAAGGAATAGCTCAGTTTCGAAGTGACTGAAGTGGTTCATCCGGGATGCCATTCCGGCTCCGATGAGAACGATGCTGTCGCCCTTGTTCACTACGAGCTGCTTGGGAGCCCCTTTTTTCGCAGCCGGCTTGGCGGAAGCTTCTTTTTTCTCTTCTTCCAGAGCCTGCTGGCGGGTTTTCGCATTCTGGAATGCAGTTGAACCAGGAATGAAGTCGATTGGCTTGAGACCCACTTTATAGCCTTTGAAGGAAAACATCGAAGGAGAATAGCCTTCGGGCAGGGTGACATCGAGCTTCTGGGGAACCTCAATATCGAGACTCCAGTAGACGCCATTGAGAACGAGGCGGCGGAGATCTTCATCGAGAAGGTCGTTCGATGCTCCCATCGTGGTCGTGAGGATCTTGCTTACCGTTCCGTTCTCATGCTTGAACTCGCGGGTCCAAGCGCAAGGTTGCATCGGATTGTTCTTCGCCGCGACTTCTTTGGAATCTTCTTCTAGCGTTTCCGTGACCGCTCCGCGGAGGAGAATAGTAGAAGGCTCCAGCGGTTTCGCTCCGTAGACATCAGAAGGAACGAAAATCGTGCCGACGCCATTGAGGATAGGATGGTCTTTGTTTTCCGCTTCCACATGAGAGCGAAGTCCCTCGACCTTGTGTCTGCCGTGGTGACTGACCCAAGTTTCTCCGAGGACCTGGCGACCGAAGCCTTTCTGCCAACCGGATTCCTTGGGAGCATTGAAGCTGTATTTCTTCCACTTGCTGTTTTTTGGAAAGTTAAAGGCATGGGTCGATGTCCGGAGTGCGATCATCGGGACGCCACGCTGAAATGCCTTTTCGAAGTGCTCCATCGCCTTGTCGTCCCAGTGACGGAATCGAAGGCTCATGACGATTACGTCAGCCGAATCGAGTGCTTCAGGATGACTCAGGCTTCCACCTGCGTCAGGATTTACAGTTCCGTCTTCGTCAAGCGAAAACAGGACGGTGCACTTGAAGCCTTCGTTCGAGAGAATTGTTGCCAGCATCGGAAGCGCTTCTTCGGAGCGGTATTCTTCGTCGCCGGAAAGGAAGACGACGTGCTTTCCTTTTCCGGGTCCTTTAGATCCTTCGAAGACGAGATGATCGGCGTCAGGCTCGTTTGCCTGAAGCGGCGGACTCGCCGAGGAAAGTCCGAAAAGGACTGAGAGGGTGGTTGCCGCCAGCAAGAGCGACAATAGGTGGGATTTTCGAGTCATTAGATGTGAACTGTAGGGTGAAATTCAGTCTGGGAAGACCGGAAGGCAGGAATCTATGTCTGCTTCACAAAAAATCTTTCATTAAATCCAGACATTTTCGCGTGATTCCAGTGAAGTGAATATTCACTGGAATATTGCTCAGCCGGTTCACGAATGAGCATTGAATTGCTATTCGTTACTCGATCCCGCTGTAGATTAATGCCTTGAGTTCTTTCTCCAACGTCCACTGATACGGCATGAAGTTGCGAAGCGTGATGACTGCGAGACCTTCGCTTGGGAGAATCCAGAAGTGGGTGCTTGCGGCACCGCCCCATCCGATTTCCCCCACTTTGCCCCCGAAGCCCCATTCACTTTCTGCATTTCGAACAGAAAACCCGTATCCGAAACCTACTCCCGTACGCTTGTCACCGATTCCGATATGGGGAATCGAGTCGGGTAACTGGTTGACTGTCATCAGTGCCACTGATTCAGGCTGAAGAATCTGTTTTCCTTCAAATCTACCCTGATTCAGAATCATGTGGCAGAAGCGAAGATAGTCATCAGCGGTGGAGCATAGACCGCCGCCTCCCGAAGGAAGTCCAGGAGGCGTAAGAAATTTACTCGTTTCTGCGGCCTCCGTGACTTTGAGTTTTCCTGATAATCTTCGTCCGTGCTGGCTCGCGAAGCGATCTTGTTTTTCTTCAGGAACGAAGAAAGCAGTATCCTTCATGCCCAGTGGTTCGAAGATTTGGGCGGAAAGATAAGTCTCCAGTTCCTGCTCTGTCACTGCCTCGATGACAGCACCTAATACGTCAATCGACAGGCTGTAGCGCCATTTTGTTCCTGGCTGCTCCTGAAGAGGAATGGAGGCCAGTTTTTCAATCATGGCCTCAAATGAGGAGTCGCGATTGAGAATGTCTACCTTCCGGTAGATGTCTGCGATCTCGCCGCCGACGAACCCGTAGCTGTATCCGGCAGTGTGTCGCATCAGATCCCGAATTGTCGGCTCTCGGACCGCCGGAACTGGATCGCCGCCTTTGCGGAAAACCGTAGGATTTGCGAGCTTGGGGAGATACTTGGATACGGGATCTCCGAGGGAAATCTTGTCCTGTTCGACAAGTTGCATCGCTGCAGCGGTCGTGATCGGTTTGGACATGGAATAGATCCGAAAGATGGTATCTGAAGTCATGGTTTCTTCGGCCGCGATATCGCGCAATCCGTGGGCTTCGAGGTGGATTATTTTTCCGTCCCGTGAAACAAGGGTCACTGCACCTGCCACTTTTCCCAGTTCGATGAGGCTTTCGACTCGTCCATTGATTTGATCAATTGTGGAGCCTTTGACACTTCGAGGACCTTTCTCTCGTGCGGCAAGAGGAAAAGTCAGGACGACGAGGAGGGCCAAAATTTGAAACTGTTGCATACAATGCATTGAAGTAGTTCCTCTGCGATTCTGCAAATGACATCTTGCTGGGAATCACTCACTCAGGCTTGTTCAAGCTATTGCGTTTCAGCACAGTAAACTCCATGTTTCCGCGGTGAAGGCTTGCCTCGTATCTGTTCTGTTTTTTGGTATTATTCTTATCCCTTTAAGGGCGGAGGATTTTAAGGCGTTTGCGAAGAAGCATTGCGTGGAGTGCCATGGGGCTGAAAAGCAAAAGGGTGATCTGCGGATCGATACTCTTGGGCCACCTTCGGCGGGAGTGAAAGAAGCCGATACCTGGTCGCTAATTGCTGATGCGATCGAGACCGGGGATATGCCTCCTCGAAAGGAGCCTCGCCCTGAGGCCTTGGAGGCTGAGCAGGCGGTGGACTGGGTTCAGGCTCAGTTGGCGGAGGCTCTCGAACCTGTTGCCGGTCTCCGCCGAATGAATCGAGAGGAGTATGAGAATACCGTCCAGGATCTCCTCGGAATCAAGACACCGCTCGCTGAGTTGCTTCCTGAAGATGGCCAGGTCCTGGGGTTTGATAATGTGGCCACTGGATTGGGGATTTCTTCGGTTTTGCTGGAGAAGTATCTCGATGCCGCCGACGCCGCTTTCGAGGGAGTTTTTCGTCGGATTGAGCCGCTTCCCGCATCGACTCGCCGATCCGTTCTCATGGATCGGAAAGAGAATGTGGAATCAGTCGCCAAGAACAAGGGCGGGGTGATTTCGGTAGAGGGTGCGTTTGTCGACTTCACTCCTGGATGGCCACCGGCACGAATTGACGAGGCGCATCCGATTGAGCCCGGAGAATATGACTGCCGCATCGCAGTTTTCCCGCATGACCCGGGTGAGAACCGTACTTTATCGGTCGCTGTTTTCGCGGGGCCGCTGTTTGGTGATGGAAAACGGCGGTTCATGGGAATGTTCGATGTGACAGGTACTGCTGAGAATCCTCGGGTGATCGAATTTTCAACTTATCTCAAAGAAGGCCACACCCTCCACATTCTTCCCTGGGTCTATCCCGAGCACATAACGTATCGAGACAAGCACGAGAAACGCCCCGGGGTAGCGACTCTCTGGGTGGAAACTCATGGCCCGCTCGATCAGGATTTTCCGTCGAAAGCTCAGCTCGCGCTTTTTGGCGAGTCGGATACCCTGACTATGGAGAAGAGCGCTTCCTATTATCTGAGGCATCGAAAGGGAGTGCAATCGCACACGCTCGAGTCCTCGGCACCGCGTGAGGATCTGGAGCGGATGATTCGGGGGTTGATCCCGCGGGCGTTTCGTCGTCCTGTTTCCGAGGAGACGATCCAGTCGTTTGTCGAACTTGCCTATTCTCGCCTCGATGCTGGCAATACTTTCGAGCAAGCGGCCCGAGCTGGACTCGTGGCAGTGCTTTGCTCTCCTCATTTTCTGACCCTGCATCGCGAAACTGCCGTTGATGATTATGAGATCGCTTCTCGACTTTCCTACTTCCTCTGGTCTTCGATGCCCGATGAAGAGTTGCTTGATCTGGCTGCGAAAGGCGAACTGAGTAAGCCAGAAGTCCGCAGCCAACAGGTCGACCGAATGCTCCGCGATCCGAAGCGGGAGCGTTTTGTGGAAAATTTCACCGGCCAGTGGCTCGATTTGCGAGAGATCGATTTCACGACTCCTGACAGGAAGCTCTTTCCGGAATACGACGAATTGCTGATGCGTTCGATGCTGGCTGAGACGCAGGGATTCTTTTCGCACATTCTTGAAGAGAATCTGAGTGTCATGAATTTCATCGATTCAGACTTCGCCGTTCTCAATCAGCGTCTGGCCGAGCACTACGGAGTCCCCGGAATCAAGGGACACGAGGAGTTCCGAATTGTCACTCTGCCGGAAGACAATATCCGGGGAGGTGTTCTCAGTCAGGGAAGCGTTCTCAAGGTGACTGCGAATGGGACCAGTACCTCGCCGATCTTGAGAGGGATATGGGTCCTCGACAAGATTCTTGGTCAGCCGGCGCCGCCTCCTCCTCCCGGAGTGCCGGCCGTGGAGCCGGATATTCGCGGAGCCGTTAACATTCGGGATCAGCTTGAAAAACATCGGGAGGACGAGTCCTGTGCCCGCTGTCATGTCAGGATCGATCCGCCTGGGTTTGCCCTTGAGGAATTCAACGCCATCGGAGGCGAACGGGAGTGGTATCGTTCGATCGGGGGAGAAGGAGAGAAGGTTGCCAAGACTAGTTATCGCATCGGGCAACCGGTTCAGAAAGGTGACCGATGGCACGATGGAACCGAATTTACTAATTTTCGCGAATTCCGTTCCCAGATGATGGATCGTCCGAAGCTGATTGTTCGCTCCCTCGCCGAGAAAATGCTCATCTACGGAACGGGCCGCCCTGTCACGGCGGCCGATCAATCTGCCGTTGATGAGGTGGTGAGAAAAACGATGGAGTCAGGTTACGGTCTTGGCTCTCTCATTCATGCTGTCGTCGAATCTGATTTCTTTTATCTCCCTTAGTTACTAGCCTGCTTTCCAGATGACGATCAATCGAAGAACCTTTCTCCGTGCCAGCGGGATTTCTTTCACCATACCACTTTTGCCCAGTCTCGGGGGATCGCTTGCGCGCGCCAATGAGAAGGAGAAAGACGTCCGCCGAATGGTGGCGATCAACTCTCCTTTGGGAATTCACACTCCACTACTTTTCCCGACCAATCCGGGGAAAGACTACGAAGTGACTCCCTACCTCGAGCCGCTCCAGGGTGTGCGAAGCAAGTTTACGATCGCTTCCGGCTTGATGCACCCGATGGTCGATGGCGGACACAGTGCGGAAAAGAGCTTCCTTACCGGTGCGGCACATCCGGGACAGCCAAGCTTTCGCAATTCCATCTCGGTGGATCAACTTGCTGCCGAGCAGATTGGACACAAAACGCGTTTTCCGTTTTTGGCTCTTTCGGCCAACAACAATGGAATCTCTTACACACGATCGGGTGTTCAGATTCCTTCGGAAAAAAGACCGTCGCACATTTTCCAGAAGCTGTTCCTCGAAGGTAGCAAGGAGGAGAAGGCGGCCCAGATGAGAAAAATCAAGGACGGGCAGAGCATCATGGACCTGGTTCTGGAGCAAACGCGAAGTCTCCGGAAAAAGTCAGGGCGGGAAGACAATGAGACACTCGACCAGTATTTCACTGGGGTCCGTGAGGTTGAGCAGCGCCTTGTATCGGCTGAAGAATGGGCACAGCGCCCCAAGCCGGAGATTGATGCTAAACCTCCTAGCGATATCGAGGACAGAGCCAACATGACCGGCAAAATGCAGCTGATGTATGATCTCATGTTCCTTGCGATTCAGAGTGATTCGACGCGTCTCTTCACTCTTGCGGGGGCCGGAGGAAACGAAGTCGTCAATCTCAAGGGAGTCGACGATGGTTGGCACAATCTGAGCCACCACGGCAAAGACGAAACGAAGATCGAGCAACTCAGTATTATTGAAAAGGAGGAGATGCGTCTTTTCGGAGAGTTTCTCAAACGACTCGATGAAGCGAAGGAGGGGGAACGTACGCTGCTCGATCAGACCGCTATTTTTCTCGGCTCAAACCTGGGAAATGCTTCGAGCCACAATAATACCAATCTTCCTGTTCTCTCGGCGGGAGGACATTTTCATCATGGGCAATATCTCGCTTATAGCGAGAACCACACTCCCCCACTTTGCAATCTATTCGTCTCCTACCTCCAGCACCTTGGATTGGAATTCGGTGAGTTCTCGACGGGCAAGAGCACGATGACGGGGATCGAAGCTTGGAGTTAAGTCCTTCATGGGAAGATTTATGCCGGCACACAACCCTCTCCTCAAATCATGGAAAAATGGGCGTTCGACTTTGAATGGCTCTCGGATGCGCACCGAAGTTTGATCAGGGGGAGAAGCCTGTCGTGGAAGCGATTGCTGAGGGCGTTCTAGAGAAATGATTTCCCTCGGGATTTTGTGAGTTATCGGCGAAGACAGTTGAACGTTTTCGCGAAGTGCTTCGAGAAATGGACGGAGAAGCCTATGCCAAGACGAGCGAAGCGGTGTGCGAGTTGAATCCTCGCGATGGTCTTGCTTAGATCGAGACACCAGTTCTTGTCATCACCGGGATAACAGGATCAGGCGACTCCAAAAGAGTGGGGAGAGACCATTGCCGAAGCTATTCCGGGAACTGGGCTCGTCGAGTTGCCCGGAGCTTCCAACGATCCCGTATGCGCCAGTTAGGAGAATTCAATTCATCCAGCGAGACGCTCGCGGGCTTGCTCCAGTTTTTCGCGCGATGCGTTGAGACCTGCGTAGCCTCCATGCTCAATCCCGCAGTAACCATTGAATCCGGTATCGAGAACGATGCGGAGCATCCGGTCGTAATCGAGTGCGGAGGAATTGTATTTGTCGTCCCAGACTCGATCCTTCACAGAGACGCCCTTGGCCCAGGTCATAAGCTTCTCGGTTCCACGATAGGAATCGTAGCTTTCTCCGTCCTTGATGCGGAAATTTCCAAAATCGGGAAGAGTGCCACATCGCTCGTGATCGACTGCGGTGATCACCTCAGCGAGCCAGTCCGCGTTGCTCGAAAGCCCACCATGGTTCTCGACAATGACGTTGAGACCTTGCTCGGCACCGAAAGCAGTCAGCTTGGAAAGACCGTCGGTCGCCAGTTTGACCTGCTCTTCCCAAAGTCCCGTACTTCCCGCATTGACGCGAATCGAGTGACAGCCGAGAAATTTGGCGGCTTCGATCCACTTGCGATGATTGTCGACGGTCTGGTTTCTTTTCGCTTCATCGGGGTCACCAATATTTCCTTCGCGATCGCACATGATGAGGAGGCTCTTCACCCCGAGATCCGCAGCACGCTTTTTCATTTCTCCGAGGTAGGCCTCATCGTTAGCCTTATCCATGAAGAACTGGTTCACATACTCGATCGCATGGATTCCGTGCTCGTGAGCGACCTTGGCAAAATCAAGATTGTCGACCTTACCGGATTTGAGCTCGGGATTGATCGTCCACTGGGCCAGCGAGATTTTAAACAAAGGTTCGTCGGCTGCAAAAACGGATTTTGATATAGCAAAGGCTCCCGTTGCGATTCCGGTTTGAGCGAGAAAGCGACGACGGGACGAGGGGGTGTCAGGATTCATGGGGGGAGTATAGATGTGGAGAAGTTTTGAGCAGAATATCTTCCTTTTTCCGAAGTATGGAAAGGTTTTCCTTTTGGATAAGAGGCGCGTTTTCCCGTAGTTAGATTTGATAATCACGAGTTGAGACCCTGTGCCATCGGTCCTACAGATACCGCATGAGCGAACTTCCTGACAATGCCTTCCAACCCGTTTCCGGTAAGCTGGGGCAGCGAATCTACGAAAATCCAGGAGAAGGGCAGGAGCCTGCTCTACGATTTTTTATCGAGCTCGCATTTGCTCCCTTCGATTGGAATGAGGTGACTCTCACTCCTTTGTTTCGGGTCGACTCGATCGAAGTTCCCGCCACAAGTTGGCGAGACCTAGAAAATGCTGGTTTTGAGTTTCCTTGGGCTCCCAAGCCCGGTTCCGTAGAGGCTGCCATGCTTCTCTTCGGAGAGCACAATCCCGCCGATGTGACCAAAATCCAGTGGGGTGTGATTAACGAGGGCAAGATCGAGGTAGCTTTTGATACCGAAGTCGATTTTGAGATCGAGGCAGATCGCGATGATCTCGAGCAGATCGAAATGTCTTTCTCCCTGCCGCTCCAGATCGAACCTCTGCAACTGGCAACCAGTCTTGAGAAACGGTGCCAGGGAGATACGCAGTTAATGCAGGAAGAAGTATCAGCACTTGTAGCGTTGGAACACTATGGAGAGATCGAGAAAGTTCCGGGCGGATATGTTCTGCCGGTGAAGTGAAGAAAGTCACTTTTTCGATTCGAGATCGCGTTCGAGAAGATTGACTTAGAGGGTTGATCTCAGCCATCCTAGAGATGTCATGAGCAGCTTTCATATTCGACTTCGGTTCTCCTAGGTGGTGAAGAGGAAACCGGAGGAAGTTCAGCAAATTCTCAGAACTTCGGTAGAGCCCATTCAGGATCAGTTTGAGATCAAGGAGTTCCCCGATTTTTTGCTACCTGGGAACTTCCGGGCGCGATCGTCACTTCTGGTCTCCGTGATTGAACCTGAGTCTCGAAGAAGAGGATGGCAAAACCACGATTCATTGGATCTACGGGCCGAACACCAATGCCTGGTCGCTGTTTCTCTTCAGCTATTTAATTCTCGGTTTCCTCGGTATGATTGCAGGATCCCTCGCATTAGCCTAATAAGTGATCGAAGCAGAGCATAGTTGGTTCTGGGGGCTGGGCTCTGCTGCTGTGGAAATCGTCAGCCTCTATCTAGTTGCTCAATTAAGGCAAAAGCTTGGGGGCTCAACAAATGTTTTGATTCACCAGACTGACGGATCTGCGATCGGAGACTACGTGGAGATTCACTGAGCACGTCAGTTGGAATTCCGTCACTTCCAATCCTAGATGAAGTGCCCTTGGAGTAGTTACAGGATAGCCCGACTGGCTCCAATCGGATCTTGATGCGGAGTCTCGATCATCTATGTTTCGTGAAACTCTAATTTTTATGCGGCCTTTATATCTTGCTCTTCTCATTTTTCTCTCTTTCATCGTTCAGGCCGATGCACTGGAGGATCGTCTGGTTCTGGTAGGGGCTTCCTACGGGAAAGATGTTCTCGCGATCTGTGACGGAGGGGGAGCGGTGGTTTGGAAATACGAAACGGAAGGACCTAAGAAGGGGCATGCCGGGCATCATGACGTGCAACTTCTTCCCAACGGAAATATTCTGTTCCATGATTCCTGGACTAAGGTCAAAGAGATCACCCTGGAGAAAGAAATCGTCTGGGAATACGACAGCACGACCCAGAACGGAAACAAGGGAAAGAAGGTGGATGTGCACGCCTTCACCCGTTTGCCCAATGGTGAAACCGTGATCGTTGAAAGCGGTGTCGGCCGGATCATTCACGTGGATCAAGACGGGAAACTCGTTAAGTCCGTTCCGCTTGGCGAAGGCGGCCGGAAGAAGACTCGTCTCATGAGAATTCTTGAGAATGGAAACTACCTCGTCTGTGCAGAAAACCCCGGAGTGGTAACAGAATATGACAGTGAGGGGGCAATTGTCTGGGAGTATGAAATCGGCACCCGCGTCTACGGAGCGATTCGTCTCGAGAATGGAAACACTCTGATCGCCTCGGGTGGAGGCAATAGCGTAGTGGAAGTTAGTCCCGATAAGGAGGTCGTCTGGGAGATCGTCAAGAAGGTCCCGGGCACCGAAATCGATTTGGCCTGGATGACAACCGTACAGGAGTTATCGAACGGGCATCTCGTCCTTGGAAATTGTCACGCGGGTGAGGGTAATCCTCAGATCGTAGAGCTCAACAAGGAGAGAAAACTCTACTGGCAATTTGATCAATGGGAACTGGTAGGGAATGGGCTCGCCTGCTGGCAGGTTCTGAATCAGGAGCAGTCTGCCATTGTGAGAAAGAAGTTGTCCGAGGCTAAGCCGTGAGTGGGGCAGATTCTCTTCTGCACGAGGAAATCCCCCTGGTAGAGATTTCCCTCGAATCCCTGAACGGGCAGCTTCCCACTGGGGTAGGAAGGCTGATCTCAGCGGCGAATCGCCGCATTGATGCGTTTTTTGAAGAAGGGCTCGGGCCGCGATATCGGCATTACGTTCCGGGCGATCCAGAATTGGTTTATCATGCTCTGAAGAGTCTTCTCGAGACGGAACCTTTTGCGGGAAAAGTGTTTTGCGAGTGGGGCTCAGGATTCGGGCTGGCGGCTGGGATCGCGCACCTGCTTGGCTGGGAATCCTATGGGATCGAGATCGAACCGGAGCTGGTAGATCGATCCCGCCAGATGATTTTCGATCTGGGTCTGAAGGTGACGATTCTCGAAACCAGTTATCTTCCCGACGGTTTTGAAGAAACGGAGGGAATCGGAGGCAAGGATTTACTTCTTCCTAACGGAGGCCTCAAGAGAGGGTGGGAAGGGTTGCAGTGCGACTACGACGGGTTGGCTGCGGAAGAAGTCGATCTGTTTTTTGTTTATCCATGGCCGGATCAGGAACAAATGATCATGGATCTATTTCGTGCTGTGGCTTCAGAGGAATCAGTGCTCCTGATGTATCTCGGTGACGGCGAGATGGCTGCTTATCGATTCGGTGAGGAATGACTGATGGACGTAGGTGAGCCGGCTTACTCCGGAAGGGAAAACTTGGGGAAGCCTTCGGCAAAAATGATGTTGGTAATTCCCGCTGGATCCGGCAGTTCGCAACTCTTCCAGCTCTTGCCTCCATCTCGCGAAATTTTGAGATCCTCGGTATATTTCCAGTAGGTTTCGAAAGCGTAGTAGAGATCCGGCCGAAGAGTTGCGAGGGTTCCAGGAAAAGTTTCCCCTTTGACCAGTTTCCACTCCTCCCCGGTGGGAGACTCCCAACTCTCTCCGCTGCGAGAGTTAACGATGAAACGCTCGCCATCGTGTAAGAGGCTGTTGAATTTGATCTTCTCCTCGAGTTCCGGAGTGACGTCAGTCCAATTCATTCCATCCGTTGAATGATGGAGTGTGCGGTTGCCACGAACGACAAATCCGTTTTCATCAGATTCGATAAAGAGGCGAGACTGAGGCTGCAGTCGTTCCGCGAAATTCCATGTCTGGAAGTCCTTCGTCGAAACGATGATGCAGTTGTCACCGGCTCCCACAAAAATCCCATTCGCATGTCGCCATCTGCGGATGTTTGATTTGGTGACTTCGGGGGCTCCGAGCTTTTCTGCTTCAGACTTCTGAAAATCGCGGAGTTTGGCGTCGCCGATCTGCTCCCATTCAATTCCGTTTTTCGATTCCGCGACTCGACCACCTTCTCCAAAGACGAGAAAGCGATCGCCGACAAAGAGCACGCCACTGAGCACTCCGATGTTGTAGGGGCTCTTTTCCCAGTCGACTCCGTTCGAGGTTGTGAAAATGTTCGACTTCGAGAAGCCTCCAACTACGACACACGTTTCGTCTCCAATCGCGATGGCCTTGAGGTCATTTTGATCATGCGCCGGCTTGTCTAGAAAGACATGATTGGTCCATCGGACTCCATCGAGTGAAGACAGACGGTGGGCTCCGTTTCCGGCCGCAATATAAATTCCTTCTCCGGGAGTCGAGGTGGCCTCGTCAGTGTCTGCGAGCCACTTCTGGTCAGCCGCGCTTAAGGTTGCGATCAAGATCTCAAATTCCAATCTGTCGGTCGCTCTCCGAATCGTAACGACACCGTTTTCCTGGGATGCAAATTCGGCTTCGATTGAGACTCCATTCTTGTTCGTCCAGCTCCGGGTTTCTGAAAAAACTGAACCAGTGAAGAGGAAAAGGGCGGCGAGAAAAGAGACGGCAATCGGACGATTCATGGATGAGGGATCGAGAGTCTGGCGATCCAGAATCTTACCGGAATTGTAATCGCGCCTCCAACGGGATTTTACTAACTTCTGCTCAACAGAGAACACAACAAGAGGAGCTATGATCTGGGAAATTCACCAACAAGCTAAAATTCATCGAGCCGAAGATTCCACTCGCAAGGCAGAGAACAAAGTGGATCGGGTCGACCATGAAATTCGAGACCTGCGCAGGCATATGGATCGACTCTCTTTGGCCTGCCAATCAATGTGGGAACTGGAGGGAGGAAAGGATTTTGAGGCGGGGCAGTCGCGCACTTTTCCTCCTGAGGCGCATCCGGATGATTTATCGAGCAAGGCTTTGGGGGCTCTTTTCGGGGGGGATCTCAGCCTCCAAGACGATGTCGAGTTTGATATGTTTGCCGCTCTCTGAGGCCGCTCGATCCGCTTCATGATGAGATTACAAAGCAATTCTCTCGAGAAACTGATTTCTAGAGAAGTCAATGGTTTACGGCACTACCGATTTTCATCCTCCATACAATTCACCGGCAACGCGCGAGCCCAATAGGGGATTCAAAGGCCGCATTGCGGAGGGCAGGGTTGGTCATCACGGAGCTTCGCGGCAAACCCATTTTGGTCGAGAGAATCAAGGAGTGAGCTTGGACATAGTTTTCGGAGAGGCCGCAATACCACAGGGTGGGCCAACCCTTCCGAAATCAAAGTCTCCGTTACTCCTTTCGCTCAGGGAGCGTTTCAAGATACTTGGCCCGCAGTTCCTCGATCCTTTTTTGCTGGGCGACGAGTGCGTATTCCTGGCGTTTTCTTTCCGCTTCTGCTTCGGCCAATTCGCGAGCGGCCTCTTGTTCAGCGGTGGATCTTTCAGCAATCACTTTGGGAGTCGTTTTGGCAACTTGGTTCGCCTTTTCAACGGTCTCCTTGGTGCGATCCGCTTCGGTGTAGGTAGTGGAAAGAAACTGCTCTATACCGCTTAGTCTTTTTCGCAAAGAGAGGACCTCAGCGCTGATTTCATCCGGCGACTTGTAGGAAAGAGCCTGGGCGGCCACGGTTTCGATCACTTCCTTTTCTTTCTCGGAGTCGTCTTCCGATGAGGCAAGGAGATCCTCTGTGGGGAAATCACCAATCCCGAGATCCGAAACGATAGGATCGGAATTCACCGTAATCGGGGTGTTGTCCGAAGGGTTCTTCTCAGCGGCTGTGGGCTGGAGGAGGACAGCTTCCTCGCGCAATTCAGCAACGGCTCGACTTGAGACGAGTTGAAGAGCGCTCTCAAGAACCGATGTAGACTTCTCCATCAGCGTCTTGGTGCCTTCGGCGACAGTGGACTGGGCGACCGCGAGGGTCTTTTCAGCTTCGGCTCGTGCCTCGGTCGCCTCGGCAACGTCCGATTTGGCTTCTTCCTCTTCTTCCATCATGTCTTCGAGTTCCTCGGTCATGCCGTCGAGTTCTTCGGTTTCCTGATGGGCGGTGAGGTTGATCGCTGCTGCTTGCCACTTCTTCACAAGAAACTTGCTCGTATCGAGTTCGGCTTTGGCGACCTCAATCTGTTTTTTCGTGTCAGCTTCTTTCTTCGCAATGGTGTCTACCTTCGCTTTGGCCCCTTCTTTCTTTTTCGTCGCGGCGGCGAGAGTCTCTTCTGCCTTCTTCAGGGAAGCATTTGAAGCGGCAAGCTGTGTATTGTTCGTATTGAGTTCGGTTTGCTTGGCAGCGAAAGCATCCTGGGCCTTCTTCTGCTCCGCATTCGCCTTGGCCACGGCTTCCTGAGACGCCTTCTCTTTCCCTTGGGCAGCGGCGAGAGTTTGATTGGCGGCATCTCGTCGGGTGCGACTCGCCTGGTAGGCTTTGTCGGCCGTTTGATTGGCTGTAGTGGCAGACGCGAGAGTCGCCTTGGTTTTTTCGAGGCGAGCATTCCCAGCGACCAAAGCGTCCTGCAAAGGTTTCCATGCCGCATCGGCAGCAGCGAGCTTCTTGCCCGCCTCCGCCTGGGTCAATTTCAATTGATTCGTATCGGCAGTCACCTTCGTGAGATTAGCGGTGGCGGCGATGTGCTTGGCGGTTGTCGCATTAAGCGCTGCTGTCGCCTGTTGAAGAAACTGATTGGACTGATTGCGGGCTCCTTCCGTTGCTGCTTTGGCTTGAGCGGCCTGATTTTTCCGATTGACCAGCTCCTGAGGAGGAGTCGGGGACTTCTTCAGCGCTCCAGCAAGGGCCGCTTCCGCCGCCGCGAGCGCTTTTTGTGCGGTATCGAGAGCTACCTGTTTGGTCTTGAGGTCTGCGGTTGCGGTAGTAACGCCAGCCTCCCGATCAGCCAACTCTTTGTCTATCGCGGCTTTGGACTGTTGCCCGTCGGCGAGCAGCTTCGCTGAAGCGGAAAAGGCTGCATCTACCCTTTGTTTTTCTGTGACTGCCGCATTCCGAATTGCGGCCAGTTCGTCATATTTCTTTTTCTGCTCAGCAGAAAGAGCCGGGATTTTGGATTCCGCAGTGGCTTTCGCTACGGCAGCCTTTGTGGTATTGAAGGCAGCTTCGGAAGCCTTGAAAGCGGCTTCTTCTTTGGTCGCGGCAGCTTGTGTCGTGGTTTTTGCCTGCGTCGCCACTTGAAGGGCGTCCGTGTATTTTTTGGTTTCTGCCTGTCGAGTCGCAATCAGCTTTTTCGCTAGTTCGAGTTGAGCGGCCAAAGCCTTAGCGCTGTTCGTTAGCTTGTCGGCGGCAGCTTTCGAGGTGTCACGTGTCGTGGTCGCTTCTCGAATCGAATTGTCGACTGCGGCGAGCGCGTTTCGAGCATCGCTCATTTCTTTGGAAACAACATCAATGCCCTTTTCCAGTGCAGGAAGGGCTCCTGTGAGTTCGCTGATCTTCTTTTCCGAATAAGCCAGCTGCTGCTCGATCGTTGGGGGGTTCGGTTCAATTTTGGCCAACTCGGCTCCGGATTCTACATCCCATACCTTTACGACCCCGTGCCAGTCGCCTGAGAAGACGCGCTTGTTGTCATGACTAAACGCCACACTGAGGACGATATCGTCCGACGCGGGAATGGAGCGAAGCTGCTTTCCATCGGCCTGCCAGATTTTCACTGTCTTGTCCCGACCTACCGAGGCCAGTCGTCCATCGGGAGAAAAGGTAACTGCCAAAGCACCTCCGGTGTGGGCGTTCCACTTTTTCACCTGTTTTCCTTCCTGCATCTCCCAGAGGATGATTTGTCCGTCTTCAGAGCAGGACGCAAGCAGATTGCCATCGGCCCGCCAATCGATATCCGTCACGGCTTTCGTGTGACCTTTCAGTGTGTAGAACTCATATCCGGTTGCGGCCTCCCATACGTAAAGTCCTGCGTTTCTCCCTCCGGTAGCAAAAATCACCCCATCTGGGCTGTAGGCTGCGGTGAGAAGCCAGTCGGGATGCTTTTTGATGCTGTTGACCTCTTCCCCTGAGACGGTATTCCATAGCTTAATGTTCCGCTTGGGGCCTCCGAGGATTGCATTTTTGAGATCGGGTGAGACATCAGCGCCGAGGACGATGTCGTATTCTTTACCCACATTTAGAATTCGTTCGCCGGTTTTGATGTCCCAGGCGACGACGTTTCCAGATTTGCCCGCACGACCTCCCCCGCAAGAGAGGTAGGCGCCGTTGGGGCTGAAGGAAAGGGTCTGGGGAAATCCCTCGGGGTAAGGAAGCACTCCGAGCAGGTCGAAATCCTTCGAGTGAAAGAGGAGGACTTGTTTCTGTCCGGCAACCGCCAGGATTGGCGCCCAGGGGCTGTGGGCCATCGCGGGAACTGAGTTTGGTCGGTCGGTGATGACCTCAGGTTCCAGGAGAAGATGCTCAGGCATAGCTGGAGGACCCTCTGGTTTTCCTGTCGATGTGATTGAATTAAGGTCTACTTTTGGTTTGTTGGACTTTCGTGCCTTGCTAGCGGTCGTTTCAAGAAGACCACCAGCAATCCAATCAGAGAGTATTTTGAGCTCTTTTGCTGTCGCCTTAGTTCCCTTCGGTGGCATGAACGGCTCCTCCGTGTGAGCCGAGAGGGTAAAGAGTCGGGAGGAACCGGGATCTTCTGAGGTAACGATCT
Organism: Verrucomicrobiales bacterium; assembly: GCA_965657775.1. Classification (GTDB taxonomy): domain Bacteria; phylum Verrucomicrobiota; class Verrucomicrobiia; order Verrucomicrobiales; family DEV007; genus Arctic95D-9. The sequence goes on along the minus strand of CBFHPY010000001.1, from coordinate 523,270 downwards.
CTCCTCCGGAGCCTCCTGTGAGAGTAGCTGAGTAGGTCGCGAGGTTCAAGCCACCCTTGGCTTCATCTGCATTGTGACAGTTGACGCACTTGTTTTCGAGAATAGGGAGGACGTGATCTGCGTAGGTGATCTTTTCTCCAGACTCTTCTGCCGAGAAAAGGGTGGATCCGGTGAAAAGCAGGGTGAGAAGGGTTGATGTCTTCTTCATGGCGCGGTTGCTGATTTAGTTTAGCGGCTGGCGGTGGGAAAAACCCTCTTTCCGCCGCAAATGAACGTTACTCTAACACAATACGACACGTTTGGCATGGGTTGCGCTGAAAAATTATGGCGAGAATGCGGAATATAACAGTGGCCCCAATCATCTTTGGTCTCGTAGAGGCTGCCACTCTACGTAAAGACGCCCCTTGAGAGTGAGAGGTCTTAGAGGATTATTCCAGCGGTAACCTAAACTAAACTTACTTATCATGAAAGGCTGCACAGGCTTCTTACAATCTGGAATCGCGAATCGTCGTGAATTTCTTCAAGTCGGATTTGCTGGAGGGCTTGGTCTCTCTTTGCCGGAACTTCTCAAAGTAGAAGCGAAAGCACAGGCGAAATTTTATGAGTCGAAAGAGGGGGTGGCGAAGTCGCTGATCCACATTTACCTCCCTGGAGGAATGGCTCACCAGGAGACGTGGGATCCAAAGCCGTATGCGCCTTCCGAGTATCGTGGCCCCCACAAAGCGATCAATACCAATGTGGATGGTCTCCAGTTCAGTGAGAATTTCAAGCACCTCGCGAAGGTTGCTGATAAGATGACTGTGATCCGGTCGATGACTCACGGTGAGGCAGCCCACGAACGTGGCACTCACAATATGTTCACTGGGTATCGACCTAGCCCTGCGATCAATTTCCCAAGTTTCGGATCCGTGATTTCGCACGAGTTCGGCCCTCGGAAGAACCTTCCTCCGTACGTATGTGTCCCCAATCAGCCGAACGAGTTCGCTGGAACGGGATACTTGAGCTCCATGTATGGTCCTTTCTCCGTGGGAAGTGATCCTGCCAGTGGTGATTCTTTCAAGGTTCGCGACCTGACTCTTCCTAATGGAGTTGATCCGGTTCGCTTTGAGCGACGCAGGGCCCTTCTTGAGTCCGTTGATAGTCATTTCCGGACCATGGAAAAGGCGGATTCAATCGATGCGATGGATTCCTTTTACCAGAGGGCTTACGGCCTGATCGGTTCTGCCGAAGCTCGCGAAGCATTTGACCTCAAGAAAGAGGATGCCAAAACCAAAGAGCGCTACGGAAACAATCAGGCGGGCATGAGAATGCTTCTAGCTCGTCGATTGGTTGAATCTGGAGTGCGTCTGGTCACGATGACCTACGGCGGTTGGGATCATCACGACAAGATCAAGGACAACATTGGACGACAGGTTCCACCTCTCGACCAGGCTCTTGCTACTCTCTTGACAGATCTTGATGAACGCGGTCTTCTTGACTCGACTCTCGTGATGGTCTCCTCGGAGTTTGGACGTACACCGAAGATCAATAAGACGGATGGACGAGATCACTGGCCAAAGGTTTTCTCGACGATGCTCGCCGGTGGCGGAATCAAGCGGGGTTATGTCTACGGAAGTTCTGACTCGCTCGCTGCTGAGCCGGATACTAACGCTGTAGATGTTCAGTCCTTTGCGAAGACGGTTTACGCCCAGTTGGGGATTAATGCGGACAAGGAGCTGATTGCTCCTGGGCCTCGCCCAATGGAAATTGTCGATGGAGGCAGCGTGATTGAAGATATCATCGCAAAAGCATCCGTTTGATCCTTTTTACCTCAAGACATCTTATGAAACGTGTTCTGATCCATCAGAGTGCGGCTTCTGCGGTGTTCCTGAAGCGAATGCTGTCGGCAATGTTGCTGTCGGCATTTTTGCTGCCCGGAACGCACGCTTTCGCTGCTTCACCCGATCTTTCAACCACCCTTCCTCGCGGTGCGCAGCGGGGGACCGAAGTTAAGGTTACCTTGACAGGGAATCGTCTCGAAGACGCTGAAGAAATTATATTTCACGAAGCGGGCATTACAGCAAAGGAAGTGAAGCCGATCGATGCTCGAAAGGTAGAAGCTACTTTCGTGATTGCACCCGACTGCCGTGTTGGAGAGCACCACCTTCGGATTCGTTGCCGGAGCGGAATCAGTTACGGAAGGAATTTCTGGATTTCCCAGTTTCCCAACGTTGAAGAGGTCGAGCCCAACGATGATTTCGATGCTCCGCAGCCGATCGATTTGAATGTTACGATTGAGGCGTCAGCAAAGACCGAGGAGACTGATTATTACAAGGTTTCCGCGAAAAAAGGTCAGCGTCTCTCCGTTGAAGTGGAAGGGCTCCGGATCAACAATATCACGAACAACATTGCAATCGATCCTTTCGTTGCGATCCTTGATCAGGATCGTTTTGAATTGGCTTCGGCTGATGGCTCAGCGCTCCTTAAGCAGGAATCGATTGTTTCTGTGATCGTTCCCGAAGATGGGGAATACACGATCGAAATCCGTGATTCCGCCTACCAGGGCCGCGGTCGCTATCGCGCGCACATCGGAACATTTCCTCGCCCTACAGGTATTTTTCCAGCAGGTGGAAAAGCGGGTGCTGAAATGGAATTCACGATGCTCGGAGATGTTAAAGGGACCTACAAAACCAAGGCAAAGCTTCCTCTTCACACGCCAGAGGGAACTTATGGGGTTGTCGCAACTCACGAAGGGCTTGTTCCTCCTTCTCCAAATCGGGTCCGAATCAGTAATTTTGACAATGTGCTCGAGGCGGAGCCGAATAATTCCAGCGCGGAGATGAAAGAAGTTGCCGCGCCAGCCCTGCCTTTGGCTTTTAATGGGATTCTCGAGCAAGAGGGGGATATCGACTATTTCAAATTCAGCGCCAAGAAAGGCCAGAAGTTTCGTATGCAGGTATTTGCGAATGCGATTGGCTCGCCGGTCGATCCCGTTCTTAACCTGTATGACGGTGCCATGAAGTCCCTCGGCGGAAGTGATGATGCCGATGGAACAAAAGATAGCCGCGTCGATTTCCAAGCTCCGGCAGATGGTGATTATTTCGTTCGCGTGAGGGACATGTTGAATCGAGGTGGTGCGGATTTTGTTTACCGAATCGAGAGCGTGGAGCGGAAGCCCAAAGTCGACGTGACAATGCCGGAAATGCTCCGCCGTAACCTTCAGTATCGGAAACAGTTCAATGTTCCTCGGGGAGGCTATTATGCGATGACGGTCAACACGACTCGCCGAGACTTTTCGGGCGATCTCGTCTTTGATCTGCCGGAGCTTCCTCCCGGAGTTACGTGGGAGTCTGCAACGATTCCGAAATCGGTGAGCCAGTTCCCGATTCTCTTGAAAGCTGCTCCCGATGCTCCAATCGGTGGAGGGCTCTACGAGCTTAAGGTAAAGTCTGCCGATTCGGAGAATCCAGCGGAAGGCACCTTTAAGCAGCCGCTAGATCTTGTCCGCGGCCCGCAGAATGGGGTCGAATACTACACTCGCTACAATGAAGACCTTCCTGTGGCTGTCGTAGAGGAAATCCCTTTTTCGATCACTGTTGAACAGCCGAAAGTGCCGATCGTAAGAAACGGAATGATGAAGCTGAAAGTTCGAGCCCACCGCAAGGATGGCTACGACAAGAAGATCATTGTCCGGATGCTCTGGAAGCCACCAGGTATCACCACTCCAGCGTCGATGACATTTGGCGAGAAAGATACCGAGCTTGAATATGAGCTCAATGCCAACTCCAGCGCGGAGATCAGTACCTGGAATGTGGCGTTGCTCGCGGAATCGGACGGTGGAAAGGGACTTATGATGACTGCTTCACCGTATGTTAAGCTGTCGGTGGAAGAGCCTTTTGTGAACATGAAGTTGTCGATGGCCACGACCAAGCAAGGTCTTCCCGCGGACATGGTCGCTGAGGTTGAAGGATTACGTGAATTTCCAGGGCAAGCAGATGTCCAGCTTTTTGGTCTCCCCGCTCACGCCACTACTTCACTCATGAAAATTGATAAGGCGAGTGAAGGATTTTCCTTCCCGATTGTAACTTCGGAGAAGACTCCAGTTGGACAGCATAAAAACCTGTTTTGCACGGTCACCCTGATTCAGAATGGCGAACCAATCGTTCACCGTGTTGGAATGGGTGGAGTGATCCGAGTAGATCCGAAACCGAAGGAAGCTCCCGCAAAGCCTGCGGCCACTCCGGCTAAGGTGGTCGCGAAGGCTGACGCGCCGAAGGAGAAACCTCTTTCGCGTCTTGAGCAACTGCGTCTTGAAGCCAAAAAAGAAGCCGCTTCCCAATAGTCATATTTCGTAATCTTCCCTGAAATCGTACTCCCATGAAGCTATTGCACATCACCAGTCTGATTCTTGGTCTTGCTTCTGTCTGCTCGTTGTGGGCAGAAGATGGCAAGATCGACTTTGAGCGGGACATTCAGCCCATTCTCGAGTTTAACTGCGTCAGTTGTCACAACGACGCCAAGGTCAAAGGCGGGCTTCGCTTCGACAAGGCCCACCTCTTCTTCGAGGGCGGCGACGGAGGTCAAGCCCTGGTCAAGGGAGAGCCGGATCAGTCACTTATGATCGAAATGGTCTCGCTTCCAGAGGACGACGTCGATGTCATGCCTCCGGAGGGGCGTAAACTTTACGAACATGAAATTGCGAAGCTGCGTCAGTGGATTTCTGAAGGGGCTCAGTGGCCCGAAGGGTTGACTCTGCTCGCCAGAAACGAGGACGATTTTAAGGGTGCTGAGACCCTTGCTGATAATGGAAAGAAGCTGGAAAAAATCGAGGTCTTTCCACGCGACATCATTCTTGAGACAAAGAGAGATCACCAGTCTGTGGTCGTTATGGCGACCTACGATGATGACACGACTCTTGATGTTACAGCCAACGCGACTTTTGAGTTTGCTGATCCCAGTCTGGTAAAGCTCCGGACTCGCAGCAACTTCGAGCCCGTCAAGGATGGCGAAACATCATTGACCGTGAAGGTTTCGGATCAAGCGGCGACGATTCCTGTCAAAGTGGTCGAAGCGGAGACGGATCGCCCCATCAGTTTTCATCTCGACGTGATGCCCGTCTTCATGAGCGAAGGCTGTAACACGGGAGCGTGTCACGGATCCGCTCGCGGGCAGGATGGTTTCATGCTCTCGCTGTTCGGATACGATCCGGATGGAGATCACTTCCGTCTGACCCGCGAACTTGCTGGTCATCGTGTGAATCTTGCGATTCCGGAAGAATCCCTTCTCGTCGAGAAGTCGGTTGAGGCTGTCCCTCATACGGGTGGCAAGCTGATGGAAAAAGGAAGCCACGGATACAACACCATGGTCGAGTGGATCGCTGATGGTGCCTTGAACGATGAAACGGGAACTGCTCCAACGGTTACGGAACTGGAAGTGTATCCTCCCAAGCTTGTTCTGGAGGGAGCGGGCGCTGAGCAGCAGCTCACAGTTCGGGCCAAATATTCGGACGGGCAAGACCGTGACGTCACTCACCTTGCTGTCTTTATCACCAACAATGAGCCGACCGCCGAAGTTGATAAGACCGGCAAAGTAAAGGCAGGCAAGCGAGGCGAGGCTTTCGTAATGGCTCGCTTCGAAACGAAGACGGTTGGAATTCAGACCATTGTCGTTCCCGAGGGATTGGAATACACCCGTCCTGAGCTGACTGAGAACAATTACATTGACCAGCTCGTGCACGACAAGCTCCACAAGCTTCGAATCATTCCTTCCGGGCTCTGTGACGATGACGAGTATCTGCGACGTGTATTTCTCGATATCACCGGGCAGCTTCCGACCGTGGAAGACTTTCAGGGCTTCATTGCGGACAAGGACCCCGAGAAGCGTGAAAAACTCGTCGATACTCTTCTTGAGCGAAAGGAGTTCACGGAAATGTGGGTCATGAAGTGGTCTGAGCTGCTTCAGATCCGATCCAACGGCAATATTGCGCAGGGCATCTCCTACAAGTCTGCATTGCTCTACAACCAGTGGTTGCGTGAGCGAATCGCGTCCAACACGCCGTTCAATGAGTTGGTGATCGAGTTGGTCAGCTCCCAGGGAGGAACATTTTCGAATCCTGCGACTAACTTCTACCAGGTGGAGCGAGATTCACTCAAGCTTTCCGAAAACGTGGCCCAGGTCTTCATGGGAATGCGTCTTCAGTGCGCACAGTGTCACAACCACCCGTTTGATCGATGGACGATGGATGATTACTACAGCTGGGCTGCCTTCTTCTCTCAGATTGGGAGAAAGCAAGGCGTCGATCAGCGTGAGCAAATCATCTACAACCGCGGAAGCGGTGATGTGAAGCACATCGTCGGCGGCAAAGTGATGGCTCCGAAGTTCCTCGGTGGAGACACTCCGGACGTGAAAGGGAAAGATCGCCGCGAGGTGATGGGAGAATGGCTTGCCTCTCCAGACAACCAATATTTTGCTCGGAATATCGTTAACGTCGTCTGGTCTCACTTTCTCGGAGTGGGGATCATCGACCCAGTGGACGACGTTCGTGTCAGCAATCCAGCTTCCAATCCCGAGTTGCTCACCAGCCTCGCAGAGAAGTTTCAGGGAGAGTATGGCTACGACTTCAAACAGCTTGTCCGCGATATCTGCAACTCGACGACTTATCAGCGTTCAACCGAAGTAAATCCGACAAACAAGGATGATCTGAAGAATTTTGCGAAAGCACGGGTTCGCCGTCAGCGTGCGGAGATCATGCTCGACACGATCACTCAGGTCACGGAAACGAAGAACAAGTTCCGGGGTATGCCACTCGGCTCTCGAGCTGTCCAAATTGCGGACGGGGCGACGACAGATTACTTTCTGACTACATTCGGTCGGGCAACTCGTGAAACCGTTTGCTCCTGCGAAGTCAAGATGGACCCGAGTCTCTCACAGGCTCTTCACCTCCTCAATGGACCTACCGTTACGACCAAGATCGAACAGGGAAGCGTCGTGAAAACTCTTCTTGCTGACGGAAAAACGCCTGATCAGGTGATCGATAATCTCTACATCCGATCCCTGACGAGAAAGCCTACGGATGAGGAGCGCAAGCAACTCATGGCTCAAGTAGCTTCGGTTGGTGAAGACAAAGCTCAGGTAGAGCTGGTTCTCAATGACGTTTTCTGGGCGATTCTGAACTCGAAAGAATTCATGTTTAATCACTAGAAGAAACATTTCAGAAGCTTTTTCAATAAGCCAATTGAAAAGCGGTCCCTCCCACGGGCCGCTTTTTTTGTGGTCGCGTGGATTCTTCGCTTCCCGAGAATTGCAAATTCTTTACAACTTGGTGCTTATCGTTTGCCCCCGAGATGAGGTATAACCCAAGGTATGAGTCAACTGCCTCGCCTTCCACTTTTCGGTTTCACCCTCTGTCTCTTTTTCGCTAAGGGAAATGAATCGCTCCAGTCAAATGATCTAGGATTTGCTGAAAAATTTGCCTTGGCGGAAGATCGCGCGGCCGCGATTACTGAACTTGTTCCCGGAACTCCCGACTTCTATTTCTACAGCGCACTCCTTGCTCAGCAAGAGAAGCGTTTTGACGAAGTCGCAGGCATTCTGGAGAATTGGGAAAAGCGCCACGGAAAAACTCCCCAGCTTCAGCAGATTCGCCATCGGCAGGCTTTGCTGACTTATCGTGAGTCGCCGGATGACACTCTTACCTATCTAAAGAAACAGCTCGGGCTTCGGTTCGATCACCAGAAACAGGAACTGCGAAAAACTCCGAATTTCCCGAGTGCGCTCGACTCCAAGCAGATCACATGGGAGTCCTATTTTGGCAGAAATGCGAGTCCTCAGAATCTCTCCCATGTGAGCGATGCAGGAATCGATCGCGTGATTCGCAAAGAGGTGGTTTTGACTCCGGCCCAGCGTCGATCGATCTTTTCGAGAATTGCCTACCCGGATTACGACCGACTGGTCGGGCTGATCGCTGCGGATCTTCGCTCGAAGGAAAGCCGAGGGTTCGGTGAGTTTCCCATTCACGAAAAGCTGACCGAACCTCAGTTGATCGAACTTCTCGGTTTGCGGCCGTCTCTTCTGCAGGATGGGAAATACGTTGCTGCGCGGCTCGTGCGAATGAAGCCGGCAGTGGGTAGCGTTAAGGCTCTGACTTTGGAAGAAGAAGAGCAGTATCTTGCTGATCTTTGGGCCTTTGTTGATACGCTTGCGCCATCCTTCAATTCACTCAAGGCATCGGTACGCTACCGTCAGTTGGAGAATGCTCAGAAGCGGGGAGAACATCCTGAGGATCTGTTTCTTTCGTATCTCCGGTTACCCCGCCAACTTCCTTACGTTGAGCCGCGTTATTTGCGGGATCAGCCCCGCGAGAGTGTAGTTGCCGATCTCAATGCCGACTTTTCGGGGCAGACTGGATTTGGAGCGATTCGAGTCGATGAACCGGTGGTCCGGTCATATTTAGAAACTCTTCTTCGAGAAGCCGAATCTTATGATCGGTATGCGCCACTGATTCGCGAGAGCTACCTGAAGCAGGTTTTCGCTGAGACCAAGTTGCTTTACGGCGTGGGTGAAGCCGAGCGCTGGTATGCGATGCTCAGTCCAAGTCGGGTTGAGGAATTGCAGAAGCGCGTCGAGATCTCGCTCCTTCCCTCCAACCCGTCTCGTGTGAGTCCAGCTGATGAAGTGACCCTGCAGGTCGAGCTGAAGAACGTTTCCGAATTGCTCGTAAAACTCTATCACGTCAATGAGTTCAACTACTACCGAGATCAAAAACGGGAAATCAATACGGATCTCAAGCTGGACGGATTGATTGCCAATGAGGAGTTTTCTCTCCGATTTTCGAAACCTCCTCTTCAACGTGAGGTCGAAGCGATCGCACTCGAAGGCTTGGCGGGAAAGCGCGGGGTCTGGGTCGTCGAGTTGATCGGAAATGGTATCAGCTCAAGGGCTCTGATTCGTAAAGGCCGGCTTCGCTATGTTTCACAGCCGACCGCCGGTGGAGAACTCTTTCGCGTTCTCACCGAGGCCAATGAACCTGCCGAAGATCCGACGATCTGGTTTGGAGGTAAATCCTACACGCCGGAAGAAAACGGATTGATCTTGCTTCCGTTTTCAAACGCTGGGACAGCCTCTTTCATTCTCTCGGGTTCAGGGATGAGTAGTCTCGCGAAGGCAGATCTTCCTCAGGAGAATTATCTCTTCGATTCCGGTGTGTTGTTGAGCCAGGAGAGCCTTCTTCCCGGGGCAAAAGCTTCTATCGCGATTCGCCCGCGGCTCACTCTGGCTGGTGAAGGTGTTGATGTGAACCTGATCGAGAAGCCAAAGATCACTGTGCGAATGATCGATCAAGATGGAATCGAATCGATCAGCGAACGAGAGGACTTTGCACTCTCCAATACAGAGGAGTCGATTCACCAGTTTCTTGTCCCAGATCGCTTGCGGAAGGTTAAGGTCGAGTTGACTGGCGAGATCCCCTACATCAGCAAGGCAACAGGAGAGCAGAAGATCCAGGTGACGAAGTCCTTCGACGTGAACGGGATCGATACCCAACCTGTCACTCGCGATCTCTTCCTGTCTCGAACGACGGATGGCTATCAGCTTGAAGTAAGAGGGCGGACAGGAGAATTACTCGCGGATCGCTCCGTCCGTGTCGCTGTTCATCACGGGGACTTCTCGCGACCCTACTCGGTGAACCTGAAATCCGACGGCCAAGGGTGCGTCGAGCTCGGAGCGTTACGAGGGATCGTCAAAATCGATGGGTTTCTTGAAGGAGCCAATCAAAGGTCCTGGGATATTGAAGAGCAGGGGCGAACCCTTCCACGCTTAATTCAGGCAACCTCTGACGAAACGGTCGAGATACCCGTCGCTGAACTTTCGCAGGAAGTATCCCGCGAAGATGTCGCGATCTTTCAGCTTCGAGGTGGAGGTTTTACCAAGGATCTGTTTCCTGTGATTGAAAAGAAAGAGGGGCGAATTGAGCTGGCTTCACTCGACCCAGGTGACTACTTGGTTCACTTGCGTGGAGAAAATCATTCGATTCAACTTCGGGTCACCGAGGCAGAGAATGGATCACTGGGGTATGCACTCGGAAAGAAGCGCCTTCTTGAGACTGGATACGCGAAACCTCTTATTTTCCGCGGAATCCAGGCCGACAACGAAAAGGTTAGCATCACATTGGGGAACGTGGGAAAGGGTGCCCGCCTTCATCTCCTCGCGACTCGATTCCTCCCTGAGTTTTCCCCGTTCGATGAATTAAAAACTCCCCTTCGGGATGGTCTCTTTTCAGTGAGCCGAGGCTTTCCTGAATCTTTCTATGTCTCAGGCCGAGATATCGGGGAAGAGTATCGGTATATCCTGGATCGTCGAAATTCCAAGGCTTACCCAGGCAATATGTTGCCACGTCCGGGACTGATCCTCAATCCGTGGGCTCTTCAGGAAACCGAAACTGATCGCGATGAGGCAGAAGAGGGAGAAGTATATAAAAGATCCGCCCCGATGTCGGACGACGCGCGACGCAAGGCTGGGGCCGGGGCCTCTGACAAAAGTAAAAGAGAGGGGGAGAGAGCAGTCACAACACCCTCTGTCACATTTCTCGGGAGCCAGCCTGTTCTCCTTACTAATCTTCAGATTGGAGAAGATGGCGTTGTCGAAATCAACCGAGAGCTGCTACGGGATCGACAGCATCTTCATTTTGTTGCCGTAGAGGGAGAGCAAGTGAGTTACGAATCGCTCAGTATTGACCCTCCGCTGAACAATCTGCCGATTCGGAATTTAAGCTTGAAAGAGTCGCTCGATACTGAGAAATCATTCACGCAGCAGCGCAATGTCACGCTTCTTCTCCCCAAGGAAAAGCTGGAAATCGAAGATTTTCGATCCGCGCAGATTGAGAGTTATTCCACTGTGAGTGAGTTGTTCGCTACTCTGTTGGCGATTCGACCGGATGATACATTCTCCTCTTTTCAGTTTCTCGCAAATTGGGATGACTTGGAGGCGTCGACTCAGCAATCGCTCTACTCCGAGTTTGCTTGTCACGAATTGCATTTCTTCCTATCGAGAAAGGATCCTGAATTTTTTAAGCAAGTCGTAGAGCCCTATTTGAAAAACAAGAAAGATAAGACGTTTCTCGATCACTATCTTCTTGAGGAAAATTTGGAAGGCTACTTGAGGCCTTGGGAGCATTCTCGACTCAATGTGGTTGAGAAGATCCTGCTTGCTCGTCGATTGGGTGGAGGCGAGCTCGGGAGAACATCTCGTCACGTCACTAACCGTGTCGAACTGCTTCCTCCCAATCCGGCTGTAGAAGCACTTTATTTCAGAAAAGCACTGCTAGGTCGGCGTGCCGATTCCTCTTCCATGGCCGATCGATTTTCAGGAGCGATGGACGGTTTGGTTAGGGGAGGCTTTGGCGGAGGCGGTGGTGCCGCAGCGGACCCATTCGCGGAGGCGCCAAGTGATTATAATTCGGCGGCAAGAAGAGGCGTTGTTACTCGAATCGCGAAAAGCGCGCAAGCTCCCACTGCGGCGCCTGCGATGGTTGCGGAAGCAGCTTCTGCAGACAATTTCGCGGATGCCGACTCGGAAGCCCTGGTCGCTCTTGACCTGAGACAGTTGAGAGAGCAGGGGAAGGACCAGATGCTTTTTGAACGGCTCGAAAGCACCAAGGAGTGGGCCGAAAACAATTACTACCACCTTCCGATCGAGCAGCAGAATGAAAGTCTGATCAAGGAGAATGCTTTCTGGCAAGACTTTGCGGAGTGGGACAACCGGGGAGGGTTTTATTCGCGAGAGTTTCCCGTCGCGACGAACAGCTTTGCGGAAATGATGTTTACGCTCAGTGTTCTTGATCTGCCCTTTGATTCGGAAGATCCCGAGATCGAAGTCGAAGACAATCTTCTTACGTTTGTCGCCGGATCACCCAGCGTTGTCTTTCACGAAGAGATTCGAGAGTCAACCCGAGCCGAGGAAGCCACTCCGGTTCTCGTAAGCCAGAATTACTACCGATTCGATGATCGCTACATTCAGGAGCAGGGGCAGCAACGCGACAAGTTTGTGACCGAGGAGTTTCTCACTGGAGTTGTCTATGGAAGTCAGGTCGTTCTGACGAATCCGAGTTCAAGCCCTCATCTGCTCGAACTCCTTGTTCAGATTCCTGAAGGAGCAGTGCCGGTGAATGGAACCGATTACACCAAATCGTATCCCGTTTCCCTTTCTCCCTTCTCGACCGAAGTGCATGATGTGGCTTTCTATTTTCCGAAAACTTCCGGGAAAACTAAATTTACTATCTATCCAGTGCAGGTCGCGAAAGATGAAAAGGTGATCGCGTCTGGGGACTCCTTTGCGTTTCGGGTAGTCGATACTCTCAGTGAAGTCGACGAGGCTTCCTGGGAATACCTTTCGCAGGAAGGTTCCGATGAGCAGGTGCTCGCATACCTTGAAAGGGAAAATCTCCTGCGTATTGATCTAGGGCGCATTGCTTGGCGCATGCGTGAAGATAAAGAGTTCTTCGAAAAAGCCACACGAACGATCAGTGAGCGTCGCGCTTTCCATCAGGTGTTGTGGAGCTATGGCATCTATCACAACTCCCTGAGTGAGGCCCGCGAGTATCTTCAGCATCAGGAAGGATTTCTTCGGCAGTGTGGGGAGTGGCTGGAGTGTGATCTTGTTTCGATCGATCCGGTCGAGCGGAGGTGGTATCAGCAATTGGAATATTCTCCAGTGGTCAATGCTCGATCGCATCAACTGGGTCGAGTCAGATCGATTCTAAACGATCAATTCTTCAGTCAGTATCAATCGTTCATGGGAGTTCTGAAGTATCGGGATCAGTTGCGACCCGAGGACCGCCTTGCGGTGACAGCTTATCTCTTGCTTCAGGATCGCGTCGAGGAAGCCCTCGAATGGCAAGCGTCGGTCGACCGTGAGAACCTTGTTTCTCATCTGCAGTACGATTACCTCGCCGCTTACACTGCACTGTATCGGGAGGAACTAGATCAAGCCAAAGCTGTTGCTGCGGTCTACGAAGAGTTCCCTGTGGATAAGTGGAGGACTCGATTCGGAAATGTGCTCAAGCAAATTTCCGACATCGAGGGAATGGAGAAGAACGGGGAAGACGATGAGTCCCGCGAGGACCGTCTCGATCAACTGTCAGCTCTTGATGCCGGGCTCGACCTGTCATTGGAGGGCCGAAAAGTGACCCTCGCCTATAATGGTGTCAAAGAGGCGCGGCTCCACTATTACGAAATGGATCTCGAATTTCTCTATTCGAGTGAGCCTTTCGTCTCCGGAGGGAGTGGCCAGTTCAGCTATGTGGAGCCCAACCAGATGCAGGTTATTGATTTGCCAGAGGGAGGGAAGTCGATCGATATCGCTCTACCGGAGAAGTATGAAAGCAAAAATATTCTCCTCGAGGTGATTGCGGATGGGGAAAGGAAATCACTTCCTATCTATTCCAATCAGCTCAGGGTCAGCCTCTCGGATCGTTATGGTCGTCTTGAGGTCCGGCATTCCGAAGAAGACAAGCCACTCTCGAAGACCTACGTGAAGGTCTATTCTCGGATGATGGATGGATCCGTCCGATTCTTCAAAGATGGGTATACTGATCTCCGCGGGAAATTTGATTATGTCAGCCTGAGCACGAACGAGCTGGAGGGAGTCGAGAGATTCAGCCTTCTCATCATGAATCAGGATCACGGTGCTCTTGTGCAGGAAGTGGATCCACCGCAGCAGTAATTTTGACTGCGCTTGTGCGCGGTCGCCTCATCACTGCATCAAAAATTGACGAATCATGTCGGTGAGTTTCTGCCCTGAAGGGTTTGAGTTTGCAGAAGTTCCTGGAGAAAGGCAGACGCTTCTCCCAGTTCGGCCGCCGGAAAGGGGGAGTCGGCCATACCCAGGAGTCAGAGCCAGCTTCTATTTTTTTAAACCACCCGTCGAGCGTCTTCCCGTGAGATGGTCGCGGGTAAACATCTTGTCTGGATAGTTGCTGATTTTTACATCGGAGAAGGAAAGGGTAATTGTTTGTCCGCTATCCTGAATCACCATTTTTGAGAGGAACGGCCTTCCTTTGGCAGTATTTCCGTATTGCATCGAAGCGGTGCGGATCAGAGTTCCGGACTTGGCGTAAAACTCCGCCTTCTTTCCGAGGTTTCCACTCTTCGTCACCCAATACTTGATCTGAGAATAGGTATCTCCCAGCGAGTTGGCTTTCATGGTGAAGACCGTGGCTGCCTCGCCGTCGACTTCGCCGGGCTGGCTGTCGACGAGCTTGTATCCATCAACAAAACTGGTCGAAGCGATGTCCCCAATCGCGGCGTCCCCGGAGAGTCGCTGGCGCTTTGATACAGATACGGGGCGGCTGATTCCCGGTTTCCAGAACCACATGTTTCCTTTTGATTCGGCAAGATACTTTCTACCCTTGGCTTCTTCTGGCTCGATGACCTCGGCGTATACTTTTCCGTTCTGAGACGTGGCAAGGAACTTGGCATTCTTGGAACCCGTCACTGCAACGACCCATTGAACGCCAGCACCATCTGTGAGGACTCCGCGGGATTGTTCGGCCGCAAGTAGCGCTGCGTCATCTGCTCGAAGGGCGGGGGTCGCGAGAAGAAGTGTGAAAACAAGAGAGGCGAGGCGTTTCATAGCAGGGGAAGGGTTACACGTGTCCGAGGGAATCAACAATACTCTGTCGGGCGGCTCTTCGAGCGGGAGCAATCGCGGCGAGAGAAGTGAAAATCACAAGTAAGACGAACGTGAGGAGTAGATATTGCGGAAGAATGCGAATCTCCCAGACAATTTTACGAGCAGTCACAGGAGGCTCCCAAGTTGGTTCGATCACTCCAACCAGCAAAGCAAATCCCACCGTAATGATCAGGCCGACGAATGCGCCGATCATCCCGAGAAAAGCGCTTTCGATTCCGAAGAGGCGAATGACTCCGGGACGTTTCAACCCGATGGCTCGCAGGGTACCAATTTCGCGAGTTCGCTCTACAACAGCCATTCCGATCGTGTTCAGAACGGACATGATCACGATGGTTGCGATGATGACAAAGACGAGTCCAAAGATGATATCGAACATTCGCTTGGTTCGCAGATACATCTTGGAGATGTCATACCAGGTAATGACTTCCCAATCTGCCCCAGGGAGGTCGGCCCGAAGAGACGCGGCAACGGTATCGGTGTCGGAGTCTTTCCCAAGTAGCAGGCGAACCGCAGTGACTCCATCTGTATCGTAGAGAGACTGAGCCAGCTCAAGCGGCATGAAAACGTAGCGATTGTTTAGGGCTTCGGATGCGACATCTGCGATCTGAAAAATCTGGGCATCGAGGGCATTCATTTGGCCCTGGATCGTGGGAGCCATGAGAATGACATCACTTCCCACCTCGAGGCTCAGATTTTCGGCCATCCCTGGCGCGATGGAAATTCCGAAAGGAGTTTCGTCGCTGATCGGCTTTCCTTCGAAACTTTTACCGTCAGCACTTTTGAGCGCAGTTGAGCGGGAGAAGATCGTCTCTTTCTCAGAAGGCTGCATCGCCTGTCCGAAGAAGAATCCAGGATTTCCGTCAAAGTCCAGATTACCCTTCACTTCGAGCATTCCAGCTGTGACGTCAATCCGCTCATCGCTCGCGGTAAGGCCACAAATCATCTCGAGCTCGTCTGCCGAGATCATGTAGAGGGCCGGATCAGATCCTCCGTATTCGCGAGCCCCCTTCTTCCAGATCTGAACGTGGCCATTGACCTGTTCGTAGATATGAGCTTCCTGGATACTGGCGAACATGTATCCCGCGAAACCCGCAAAAATATTCGTTGCTGCGTAGCCAAGCGCGACGGCTCCAATCGTCGTGATAGATCGACGAGAATTCCGGAGAAGATTGCGTAGCGCCAAGGAAATCCAGTTCACGGGAAATAAGGAGGTTACCGGCTATGTGTAGCTGCAGAATGACTTTGCCTCAAGAGGGATTTACGCCGTAGTAGTCCCGGATCTCTGGCCGTTGCCAGTGAATCATGAGGAACACCCCAAACGGTAGAAAAATCACACTCGTAAATCCCAGTAAAATCAGGGCAAAGCTGTAATTCCACGCCCCGGGACGGCGGGGCATATGAAGTCCCAGAAAGGTGGCAGCGAAATAGAAGAGCCCCAGGGCGATGACGACGGCCCCGATGATTTGCGCCGTCATTGGGTCAGTTCCGATCGGACCTTGCGGAAGGATGAGGAGGTAGATACCCGCCGCAGTAAGAAGCAGGTAGAAAAAGCACAGTACTTTGCAGTAGAGGCGAAACCAGAAAATGGTCCGGGGCATGAGAATCAGGGGCGATTGGGTTTTCCTCGAAAACGGAAATAGATTCGACGGCTCCGGGCGAGAAAAACGAGGCGACTTCTTTTCGTTGCAAGTATCTCAAAGAGTTTCACTCCAATCCAAATGAGAACAAACGCGCTGATTAGCAAAGGAAGAGCGTAAGATTCGTAGACCTCGAGCCATTCAAAGACCACTTCTCCAAGGTGGTAGGAAATGGAGACGAGAACGATCGCCGATAGAGCTCCGGCCAATCCCATGAAAAGGGCAAATCTCCAGAGTGGATATCCTAGAACGCCTGCTGCTGCGTAGATCGGGAGTCGGGAGCCGGGAAGGAGGCGAGAAGAAAAAATCAGTTTTGCGCCATGTTCCCGAAAGAGCGATTCGGCCTGAATGATCCGTTCTTCTCGAATCATCCATCGAAAGGGAACCCTTCTCAGCAATGCGATCCCCCCGATACGGCCTAGAAAGTAGAGGAGAAGATCACCAATATATATTCCGAGAAATGAGGCCGCGATGGCCCATCCGAAACTGAGAACCCCTTCACTGGCCAGCATCCCAGCAGCGATAGATGCGAGGTCTTCACTGATAAGCGTAAAGAGTGCGATCACCGAGATTCTTTGCCAGAGCGGCAGTGATTCCGCTTTTTCGAGGTGCGCAACTATCTCGGTGCGATCGCTCCCGCATCCCGTAAGGAGAAATACAGATGCGATGGCTACCAGAAAAACAAGGCCGAGAGACAGGGAACGGGGCATTGGAGAACAGGACGGGGCAATGCAGATCGAGGTAACCTACTTGGGAAGACCGCGTCGAGAAAGGGATACTTTTGAGAATTATAGTTGTTTGAGGCTCTGCGGGAAGGGGGCGGTCAACTCCCCGTTTCCGTGTCTTTGCAAAGGCGAGAGCGGCCCGTTGTTTCGCGCATGAAATTTTTATGGCTGTCTGTCGTTCTCTTCGCGTCGTTGCTGAGTGCCCAAGAGGATTCGTATTCCGTTCATCCAGACATGGTTGCGAAAAAAGAAGTTCCCCGAGGGGGAGTAAAAAAGGCCAAATTTGAAGACAGCGTCGTTTTTCCCGGCACGATCCGTGACTATGCAGTCTACATCCCGGCGCAGTATGAGGAAGAGAGTCCCGCTGCTTTGATGGTCTTCCAAGATGGAATGAGTTATCTCAAGACGGTTCCGACTGCATTCGACAACCTGATCCATTCCGGAGAGATGCCGGTGACAATTGCGGTCTTTGTGAATCCGGGAGTCGTGGAAGCACTTTCCGATGCAGCTCTTCCCCGATACAATCGGTCCTTTGAGTATGATGCCACGGATAATCGGTATTCCCGGTTTCTTCTCGAAGAAATGTTACCCGTTGCTCTCGAAGGATTGTCGGTCAGTGATGATCCCAACCTGCGCGGCCTTTGTGGTTCAAGTTCGGGAGGGATTGCCGCGTTTCAAGTTGCGTGGGAACGCCCCGATCAATTTCGTCGTATTTTTACGACAGTGGGAACCTATGTGGGCTTGCGAGGAGGGAATGAACTGCCGGTTCTCGTTCGAAAAATGGAGCCGAAGCCTTTGCGGATTTTTCTTCAGGACGGAAAGAATGACAACGATCTCTACTGTGGCAGTTGGTGGGTTGCGAATCAGGATATGCTTGCTTCCCTGACCTGGGCTGGATACGAGGTGAATCACGAGTGGGGTGAGGGCGGTCACAATCGTAAACACGGAAACGCGATCTTTCCCGATGTGATGCGCTGGCTCTGGAAGGGGTGGGACACGGATCCTGTCATACGCGCGCATCCCGATCAGTCGAAGAGCAAGGCGGGAGATTTTCTGATCGAAGGCAAAGACTGGGAGCTGGCTAGTGGAGGGCATCAATTCACCGAAGGGCCTGTGGTGAACGCATCGGGAGAGCTTTTCTTCACCGATCTCGAAGGGAGCAAAATCTGGAGGATGAAAGATGGCGACACGCGAGGGCACGGACTTGTAATGTTTCAGGAAAATACGGGCGGAACCAATGGCCTCGCATTCGCTCCCGACGGCAAGACTCTTTATGGATGTCAGCGTGAACCCGGTCGATTGGTCTCGTGGGATATCGAATCAGGAGATTTGGCGGTCCACGCCGAAAATGTTCGTCCGAACGATGTCGTCGTGGCGAACGACGGGACAGTTTATTTTTCCGAGCCAAGGAAGAAAGCAATCTGGGTAATTCGTCCGGGAGAGAAACCGAAGATCGCGAGCGCAGAATTCAGCGGGGTGAATGGAGTGGTCTTGAGTACGGATCAGTCACTCGTCTATGCAGCGGACTATATGGGGCGTTTTGTATGGGTAGGGCAGCGCCAGGGTGACGGAACCCTCGCCCATGTCCAACCGTTCTATCATCTGCACATTCCATCAGCTTCGGTGGATACAAGAAGTCAGGCAGATGGGATGGCGGTGAGCGAAGACGGGTGGCTCCTGGTTGCGACCGCGTTGGGAATCCAGATTTGTGACCAACCTGGGCGCGTTCACCTGATTATTCCCAGTCCGACAGGGGAGCGCCACCCTTCCAATATCGCTCTTTTCGGAAACACGTTGTATGCCACTTGCGGAACGAAGGTGTTTCGACGTGAAGTGAAACTCAAAGGAGCTCAAGCTTGGGATACTCCTTTGAAGCCAGCCAAACCTCGCCTCTAGTGACTGCGGTTTTCGATCCCATGAAATTCTTTCTTCTCACATTGTTGCTCGGCGTTTCAATCGGCGCTGCCGAGATTCCACTTTCCATAGGGCCCGGAGGGCACGTCGAGCTGAAGCGATTTCCCGAGGGCATTGTCGATATGTCGATCTCGGGACCGAGTCCTCATTTCTGGTCTTCCGTCGTAGCGACAGACTTTAATCCGAAGAAGCATACCGTTCTCGCCTTCGAGTATTTCTCTCCTTCAGGAATCTCGTCATTTTCAGTCCGCTACCGGCAGCCGGGTGGAGAGATGGTTCTTGGCGCGACTCAGGTTATACCTCTCGCCGAAACCTGGCAGCCAATTGCTTTTGATCTGAGTGAGGCAGAGCCAGATCTGAAAGAAGCTGATGCCAAGTCACGATTTCATTTTTCGATGAAATTTCAACGGGATGCCGCAATGCAAATTCGCAATCTTCATCTCCGAGAGCCAAATGAGTCCGAGAAAATCAAGGGAGAGGAAAGAGCCGCGGCCGTTGCCATAAAGCAGACCGATGCGGATGCCATCCTTGCCTACTTCCAAAATGAATACCCGGGTCGAATTAATGAGGTAGTTGTAGAAAAGGAAAGCGTTGTAATTCGAGGTTTTCACGAGGGGAAGGTCCATTTGCGAGAATTGCGTGCTCCGCACCCGTCGCATGCGACCAATCTTCCGGAGGGAGTAATTCGGAAGAATTTCTCTGGGGAATTTGAAATCTCAGTGCCTCGATTTGCGCAGCCAAACCAGAGGGATCGAATCCACTCCCGGTGGCGACTGGAATCTCTCACCGGAGAAATTGCGTCGAAGGCACGGTGGGGAACCATCCCCGCAGACCTCGCGAAGCAGCTTGCAGAAAAGATCGCAGAAAGTCAGAAAGGGCTTGGCGGGATTCCCAACATCAATGATCCCAATCACGAGATTTTCGAACTCGGAATTCAGCATGCCACTGTCAATTTCGTGCTCAGTGCTCTACTCTCCGATCAGCCGAGACGAGGGAACGAGAAGATCATGTTCGAGGGGCGGCCCTACTACCTCAACCGTCGGTTCCTGCAGCAGAGGGAAGCAACAGTGAAGCACCTTTGCGACAACGGAATCATCGTTACTGCGATTCTCCTCGTGGGGAATTATGATGATTCTTCACTGACCCATCCGGAAGCGGAGACTCGAGGTGTTTTTGCGATGCCAAATTTGAAGAACGAAAAAGGTTCGGATCTCTATCGTGCGGCGTTGAATGTCGTTGCGAATCATTTCACGCAGCCGGACAAGAGAATCGTCAATTGGGTGATTCACAATGAAGTCGACCAGGCTGGAACGTGGACAAACATGGGTGACCAGCCGTTGGCTCGTTACATGGAGACTTACCATCGGTCGGCTCGCCTCGTCTATCAGACGATGCGGCTTCGCGATCCTCATACTCGAGTTTTCATCTCTCTCACCCATCACTGGGCCAAGAGAAGCATGGGAAGGGGCGCCTATACTGTGAAAGATATGGTCGAGTTGTTTGCCGAAATGGGCAGGGCTGAAGGAGACTATGAGTGGGGCGTCGCCTATCACCCCTATCCTCAGAATCTTCGCAATCCTGATGCCTGGCTCGACAATGATGTGACGATGTCATTCGACACGCCCTACATCACTCCTAAGAATTTTGAAGTCCTTCCTTTCTATCTGCAACAGAGTCGGTTTCTGTATGAGGGGAAGCCCCGAGGGATTTTGTTTTCAGAGCAGGGTTTCAACAGTCCAACTCTGAGCGAAGAAGACCAACGCCGTCAGGCGGCGGGTCTGATCTATCTATTTCGCCATTTGCCTCGGTTCCCCGTGATCGAAGCGTTTCATCTGCATCGATACAAAGACATGCCGGATCGAGAGGGGGGGCTCCGACTCGGAATCATGGATGAGAAGGGAAACCGCAAGATCGGCTGGGAAGCCTATCGAACCTTAGGGACACCTCAAGGCAGAGAGTATGAAGCCATGGCTGATGACGTGATCCGGGAAACTTCCCAGACCAATGCAATAGGTTCAGATCGATGATCAAACCCCGTTGACTACAGGCTTTTGAGAAGGGCCCGAGGGCCTTTTTTGCTCGAAGTTGAAAGATGGGTTGGATCTACGATAGTATTCTCTGCAATGCTACGCCTCCTCTCTTTCGCTCTCGTCGTTTCAGGAATCGTCGTCCATCCTGTATCCGCTCAGGAAGTCTGTTATAACGATATCGCGCGATTCGTATCCGCTCGGCAGCTTCCGATCCAGAGTCCACTTCAGTCATTGCTCCCGCGAGTTTCGGTGCGAAAGCATTACCTGGAAACTGATGAGCTATCGAAAACCTGGGAAGTATCTCGGCTGAAGGCGATTCGCGATTGGTCTTTAACCGAGATTCAGCCGTGCCTGTCTCGCCCCAAGTGTGTGAAGTATATGTTCGGAGGTCCAGACTTTGTTCACGTCGCTTCCATTTTTCCAGGTGTCCCTGAGTATATCCTTGTCGGACTTGAGCCGCTTGGGACTATTCCGAACTTCCTCGCGATGCCGGACGCGGATCTCGATCGCTATCTCTCCCACCTGAACTACACGCTGCGAAGTATCTCTCGTCGAAATTTTTTTATCACCAAGGAGATGCGTGAAGACTTCGGGAAGGACGGAGTCGACGGTGTCTTTCCTGTGCTACTCTATTTCGCATCACTCACGGGACACGACGTGGTCGACGCGAGCCATGTGAAGTTGGACAGAAAGGGTGAGCCTGTCATAGTTGGTCAGGCTGAAGCTGAAGGAATCTGGGTTCGAATCCGAGAGTCGAATCCCAACGCGCTCAATCCTCCAGAGCAGAATCTCTATTATTTCAAGACGGATCTTTCGAATGGTGGGTTTAAAGGTGGCGCGCCGTTTCACCGTTTCCTCTCGGCTCGCTCTGACAGTGTCGGGTATCTCAAGGCGGCTTCTTTTCTGATGCACACGGATGACTTCAGCAATATCCGAAATTTTCTCGTCGGAGACTGCCAGTTTCTCCTTCAGGATGCATCCGGAGTGCCGGCTGAGTTCATGAACCTCTATTACAACCTGACGTTCTACGGGAATTACACGGGACCGATTGACATGTTCTCCGAATACAATCAGCCCTGGCTCCATCAGGTCTATCGATCCGGGGTGGCCAAGCCGCTTCCTTTTGGGACGGGTTATCGAATGAAGGACTCTGATTCGATTCAGATTTTTGGCGTAAGGAAGTAGTGGCGAGGGGGAGGGGGAATGCCTAGAATGAAGCTTCCATCTCTTCTCTATGAAATTCCTTGTATCCACTCTGATTCTTTTTGCCGGATTCCTCTCGCTTGCTGTTGCTGAGAACAAAAAACCTAATGTGATCGTCATCATGGCTGACGATCTCGGCTATGGAGACATCTCCTGTTACGGGGCCACTGCTTTCGAAACTCCTTACATCGATCAACTGGCAGCTGAGGGAGTCCGCTTCACGAGTGGCTATTGCTCAGCTTCCACTTGTACTCCGACACGATATTCGTTTCTCACTGGCACATACGCATTTCGGAAGAAAGGTACTGGAATCGCCGCGCCCAACAGTCCCTCAATCATTCCGGCGGGAACTCCAACTATCGCATCGATGCTGCAGGGAGTAGGATACGAAACTGCCGTGATCGGAAAATGGCATCTGGGTCTCGGTGGACCGGATGGACCCGATTGGAACGGAGATTTGAAGCCAGGGCCTCTTGAGTTTGGATTTGATCATTGTTTCCTTCTTCCGACCACCAATGACCGAGTGCCACAGGTCTATGTTGAGGATCATCGAGTCTTGAATCTTGATCCTGCCGATCCTCTCTGGGTCGGGAAAAAGAAGCCAAGCCCAGATCATCCCACTGGAATCACCCATCGGGACACGCTTAAGATGGATTGGACTCACGGTCACAATTCCACGATTCACAACGGCATCAGCCGGATCGGATTCTACACTGGAGGCGAGAGCGCTCGTTTCCGAGACGAAGACCTCGCCGACAAGTGGGTCGAGCAGTCCGTGGCATACATGGAGAAGAATCGCGAGAAGCCATTTTTCCTGTTTTTCGCTTCTCACGATCTCCACGTTCCTCGGATACCCCATGAGCGTTTTCAGGGAGCGACGCCGCTGGGTTATCGTGCCGATGTCATTGTCCAGCTCGACTGGTGTGTCGGTGAGCTGATGAAAGCGGTCGACCGTCTTGGCCTGGCTGAGGATACGCTTTTCGTTTTCTGCTCCGACAACGGACCGGTCATGGATGATGGATATGCCGACGAAGCATTGGAGAAGGTAGGCAATCATCGCGCTGGGGGACCCTACACGGGAGGCAAGTATTCGATCTATGAAGGAGGGACTCGCACTCCTTTCATCACTCGGTGGAAAGGGAAGATCGCTCCTCGTGTTTCCGATGAAATGGTCGCAACGATTGATTTGTACAATAGTCTAGCTCAGCTCACTGGAGGCTCGATTCCTGAGGAAGGAGCTCTCGACAGTATCGATGTCTTGGGCGCTTTGCTGGGAGAGGCGGATGCAGAAGGCCGAAGCCATCTCGTTCAGCAGGACAACGGGAGCCGAGGGAATTACGGCTTTCGGGTCGGAAACTGGAAGCTGCAGCGGCACGATGCCAAGTCGGCAAGGAACCTTGTCGTCGAGGTGAATCTTGCGAATACAAAGGTGCCTCAGTTTCAGCTCTTTGATCTGGAAAAGGATCCCGCCGAAAAGAACGATCTCATGGATGTGCACCCTGAGAAAGCGGCTGAACTCAAGGCGCAACTAGAGGAAATTATACAGTCAGGACGCACCCGCTAGGGGTGGTGGTTCTTTCGAGCTCTTCTCAGAGACAAAGAGGAGACCAATCGCTCCTGCAACAAGTATCGCAACCCCGAGAGAAAGGATCGGGGTGATGGATATCAGG
Source organism: Verrucomicrobiales bacterium (assembly GCA_965657775.1). Taxonomy (GTDB): domain Bacteria; phylum Verrucomicrobiota; class Verrucomicrobiia; order Verrucomicrobiales; family DEV007; genus Arctic95D-9. Next base: position 499,427 of record CBFHPY010000001.1, on the reverse strand, counting down.
ACGAGTTTTCCGAGTAGAGTCGTGTTTTGATTCTGGCCCGCGAAGGCGGCTCCGAGGATGTCGATAAGCCCTCAAATTCCGTGGGCAAAACCAATTGAGAGTGGATCAATCCATCCCACTTTGTCCACGAGGAAGACAAGGCCGGGAATGATCAGCTCGGCGAGGATTCCGAAGACCAGTGCGTTGTTCGAAGACATCATGTCCGTTCCGCCACTGACAGCAACAATTCCGGCCGCAGCGCCAACGAAAAAGAATCGGAGAAACGAGCGATTCGGTGAAAGAGCGCCCCAGACCAATTCAAGAACCCCAGTAACTCCGCATAGGCATTAGTTTCCGCGTAGATCTCCTTTTTCTCATCGCTGATCTCCTCAGTATCGTCTTCGGGATTTTCTTCATCGTATCCATAGTTTCCCGGCATTTCTGCGGGGAAAGCAGCAAAGATTTTACCCTAGGCCTGCGAGGCCAGCTGGTTAGTACTCTTTTCCGAAATGTCAGAGTCTCCGGCTCGGACAAAGAACGTCAGAACCACACCAACAGCGACGAGAGTCGGGATTCCCAGCAGTAGATGAAGAGTGTTGCGAACGGACATAGGCCGGAGCCGAGTAGCCTTGCGCAAGAATCCAAAATAAACCCTGCGAAGCGGAGGCTAGGAATCCGAGGCGCGCTCGACAACCTGGGCCACGACCAGGTTCTGCTGGGAGCTTCCCTGATGCAATTCCTGCTGATCCCACTGGTCGACAACTTTCACGGTGACACCACTGGTGGTATTCGCAAACATCACGGGAGCGACGCTGTAAGGAAGTCGGATGCAACCAGCTGACGCAGCGTGACCGGGAAGGTCACCGACATGCATTCCGATCGCAGACTGATCGAGTCGCTGCCAGTAAGGAAGATCGCATCCGTAAATGGAAGAGGTTTTTCCCTGGGCGACTCGCTGGGTGATTTTGAATTCACCGCGCGGAGTTACCTTGCCAGATCGAGCCGTCGAAACGGCCGTGTCGATAGCGACAACGTTGCCCACGAGAAGGTAGGCCCGCTGTTGAGAAATATCGACGATCACGACACGCTCGGCTTCCTTGTCGGACTCCAGCAACCGGTAGTTGATATAGGCATCATTGTGGATATCCAGATAGCCAGTTTGTTGCGCTCGCTGAATGGCGGCCTGGCGCTTCTGAATCGCCTGTTGCTGCATGATCTGCTGTTGTCGAGCTTGCTCACGCTGTTCCTTTTTCTCTTTGAATTTAAAGAGGCCGGCTTCGGCTTGCGTAGTTGCACTGAGAGTAACCCCAAGAAGAGCCATCACGGTGAGGGTTTCACGTAATCCGTGGGCCTGCACTTCAGCATCTTCAAAAATGAGTCCGAGATCGCTGTTTTGCGATTGGCAAAACTGGGAAAACTGATCTTCGTCTGCGAGAAGTAAACCCAGTAGTTGAACCTGTGCAGATTCACCATCCGTTCCCGCTTGCCAGCGAATCAACGGAATCGTAGATCCATCGTGGCCAATTGCTGGCTCATCGAGAGAAGAGGAAAGAACTTCAAGGAATCTTCTCACATAGTCTTCTGGCTCCGACGCGTCCGAGAGCGTGTCAAAAGCGGAGCGGTCTCGGAACAGCCCTTGTAGATGAATATCGAAGGTGTCGTCGTTCCAGGCAAGTTCCGGTTCTCCCGACTCTTTTGAAAGCTGGAGATCAAACCGCTGGAACACTTCATTCTCCTGGGGGTTTGACGTGACCAGAACTCCCTCGCGAGAAACATCGAAAACCAGACTGGAATCGGAGAACAGGGAGGCGCAGCAATCGACAGCGGAAGCTTTGGAGTGAGGGCGGTCGTCTCCTTCTGGGGGCAGCTCATCTACGGGACCGAGGAACGTTGCGCTTGTGTTCATAATATTGGATTGTCAGTCGGGTTGCGGTTTCTTGTCAAGATCTCTACCAGTCAGAGCTGAGGCCGGGATGCCACGGTTTCGACACGGAAGAGAGAAAGGAATACATCATCGATGGAGGTATTCCGGGATAGACGGAGAGGACGCGCGCTATATGCGCAGAAATTTTTGGAGCGGCGAAACTGGTCCCTGTCTGTAGCTGCACTCCGCCGTTGAGCCAGGCTACTTTGAGGTTTTCCCCAGCAGCTGAAAAGCTTACGAGATGGTCGGGACGAAAGTAGACCTCGTCCCCTGCAGTATCAGCCAGATCGACTCCAAAGACTGATGTGAAGTGAGACGGCCACTCCGCTTCATCGTTGTCAGTATTACTGCAGGCGGCGACGACATGAACTCCTTCGAGGAAGGCCTCGTCTGCCCATTCCTTGTGAGGGAGAATGAATTTTGCGCGGCCGCGACAGCCGAAACTGCAGTTCAGAATGTGATATCCCCGGCGAATGGCTTCCTTTACTCCGGCACAGATCAGATGTGTCCGAGAAAGGCTGCGTGCATCGATGACACGGAAGCTGCCAAGTTCTGCTTCAGGGGCCGTGCGATGAATGATGTCAGCTACTGCTGTACCATGACCAAATGAATCAGAAGAATCGTCTTCTGAGATTTCGATTTGTCCTCCTTTTTCGACAAAGGAAACTGATTCGATGATATGGGCGTCCTTCAGACGAGGATGATCCACTTCGATTCCAGAATCGATCACCGCAATTCGAACTCCCTTGCCTGAGCCATTCTGCACGGCCTCGCGAACCTCATTTAGGTTCGGCCAGTCTTTGGGAGTCGCGGCCGTGGAGTTCATAGTTCCAAATCAAGAAGGATGGAGAGCAGTCGGTAGTTGACGAGTCTCTCTCCTACCGTCGAGAGACGCCTGACGCGATTCATGTTCCGTGCTGAAAATCCGGGAGGATCTGCAGCATCAATATCTGGCTTGATTTGGACACAACTGATTACCCCTCGCAAGTTGCCCGCGATATAGAATGGAGTTGCAATCATTGCTGTCGTGACGGTTCCCAGTTTTTTGTCGACTTTTTTTGAGTGATCGGCATTCAGGTAAACCTTGTTCTCGCAGATGCATTGTTCGGAAGCAAAGGTCAAAGAAATGAGGCCCTCCGTGATCGGCTGTTTCCAGCCGACAAGCTTTTCTTCAGGATCACAGTGGGTAACGATAAGGTGTTCCTGCTCCACATCGGCAAGCCAGATCGTGATCGAATGGCCACCGAGGACTTCCATCGTCGATCGAAGAATGGAGATTCCAGGATTACCGATGAGCGAACGAAATCGTTCAGGCGTTAGATTTCTTGCCGCCCGGTCGAGGGACCTTTCAATCGAAGTGGCGTGTTCAGAAAGGGATTCGTCTGGGGTGATCACAATAGACTAGGTCGGGTTGAAAGCGCCCCTATTGTACAGTGGTGTAGGAAGGTAAGCAAAATGTTTGCCATAAGAAAAGGCGATCCGGATTTCCCTGCTTGTGACTATTTGCAGTGGAGGAAAGTATAGTTTCCGGGCGCATCGATCAATTCCTGACCGTTGTACATCGCATTGCCAACTCAAAGCCTTGCCAGATGATCGGAGTTGGTCATTCGGTGGTGACCGTGACCGCAGCGGCGGGGTCGAGCTTGATGTTGGTTTCGAAGATCAATCGAACAGGTTCGGCGGCTACAAGAGGTTGCCCGAGAATTGCGAGAGCGAAGATGGCAGGGAGTATTTTCATGAAGGGATTCGTTTCATTTTTCCTGCGCGCCAGGCATCCACAATGACGGCACCGACGATGACGATTCCAGTGATGAGAAGCTTGATAGGTTCCGTTGCTCCGATTTGAGCGAGTCCGGCTTCCAGGGTAGCCATGATGAGAACTCCAATAAAGCTGCCGACGACTGAACCACGTCCTCCCATCAGGCTGGTACCTCCAATGACCACTGCTGCAATCGCAGAGAGTTCGAGTCCGGCTCCGCCGTTGGGGTCGACCAAGGCGAGCTTCGAACTCGCGAATGCCGCTCCCAGGCCAGTGAGCGCTCCTGAAATTACAAAAACCGCGATCTTGATGGGACGGATTTGAATTCCCGAGAATCGAGCTGCTTCTTCATTCGCGCCGATGACAAAGACATATCTTCCGAAGACCGTTCGCGTGAGAACGATTTGGCCGATTACGACAACTCCCAGCGCGGAAAGAAATGCCCACGAAATTCCAATTCCCGGGATAGGAGCTCCGAGCCACTCGATCGGTAGACCGATGTATTTTGTTTGTGAATCGGTTCCCAAATAGGCGAGACCTCGAGCGGCCTGCATCATCCCAAGGGTGACAATGAAACTGGGAACTGCGAAGCGGACGGAAATCCAGCCATTGACCCATCCACAGGAAGCTCCCGCAAACACTGCGAGCGGAAGTGCGAGCCACAGGGGCAATCCTCCGTCGACCATGGAAAGCCCTAGCATGGCGCCTGAAAAACCGAGGACTGATCCTACGGAGAGATCAATTCCGGCAGTGATGATAACAAAAGTCATCCCGACCGCGATTACCGCGAGCGCAGGAACTTGATTGGCAATCTGATGAAATGTCGAACTTGAGAAAAAGCGATCGCTGATCAGGGCGAAGGTCGCGACGAGAAGGACTAAGACCCCAATGAGGCCCAACGATCCGCCGGATCGAGAGAGAAGTCGAGATCGGGTAAGGGAGGCCATTGCGGCATTCACGCTGAGGATGCAACAGGCTCTGCTAGAGCGATTCCCGAGTCACAAGATTAACCGGGGTCTTACGGTCGGTGGGCTCTCCTTCGCCCGAGAGTATAGAAAGGGCGGATTCGATTCCGTAGACTGCGAGTTGATCACCGTGCTGGTCAGCAGTCGCAACAATGCGTCCCTCCAGAATCATGGTTTGAACGGCAGAGATATTGTCAAAGCCCACGATTTGAACTTCTTTATCTCGCCCGATGGCCTTGACTGCTGCTGCCGCCCCGAGGGCCATGCTGTCGTTACTTGCGAGAATAGCACTGAGATCGGGGTGGGATGTGAGCAGAGCGGCGGTCACTGTGCTTGCCTTTTCCGTTTCCCATTGAGCGCTCTGGATGCTGACGACTTCGGCCCCAGCCGCCTTCATTGCGTCTTCGAAACCAGCCCTCCGCTGTTGCGCATTGAACGCAGTTGGAACTCCTTCGAGAATGGCGACTCGGGCCCCTGGGGTGAGTGATTCAGCAAGCTTGTCCCCTACCAGCCGAGCGCCTTCGCGATTATCAGGTCCGACAAAAGGAATCGTGATTTCATTTTTTCTGAGGACTTCGGCGTCGAGCTGGTTATCAATATTGATGACTACGATTCCCTTGGATTGGGCTCTTTTCAGGACTGAGATCAGCGCCTTTGAATCTGCTGGAGCGATGACGATCGCGTCGACACCTCTTGCGATCATTTGCTCCACGAGTGCTACTTGTTGAGCGAGGTCGGTTTCGTTCTTGATGCCGTTCACGATGAGAGAGAACTCTTCGGTATTTTGTTTCTCGAAGGCCTCCGCGCCCTCCGCCATCGTTTTGAAGAATTCGTTCGCGAGTGACTTCATCACCAGTGCGACCTCTGGTTTTCCCGGATTCTTGGACCCTTCAGAATTGGATTCCGATTCGGTGCAGGACGATAGGAAGAGAGTCGCTACGAGAGTGAAAGAGAGGATGGTAATGCCTTTCGGAGTTGGGGAAAAGGGTGTCATGAGATGGGGAGGATGCCTAAAAACAAACGCTTTCTCAAACCTTTTCAGGAAATCTCCAGCAACCGAATGAAGAGGCCTTTCGGTTATCCCTCTCCTCGGAAAATCTGTTCCAGATAGAGAGTGAATGACGAGGCGAAAAACTCCTCATCGGATCCGAATCGTGCATGACGATAGATGGAGGGGGAATGCCCCAGGGAGAGCAGATAGCGAAATTCGAGCGTTTCTCCGAAGCGGATCCAGGGGTCGGGAGAAGAGCATTCATCAATTAGCAATTCCCAGTCTTGAAGTGGCAAAACCGGCCAGATTTCGCCGCGCTGGGCTTCGAGTCCATTCGAGATTGCGAGGTAACTTCGTATTTCGGAGGGAATCGTAACGGTTCGGCTTGTTTCCCAGGAGAGCAGAAATTCTTCCGTCGCTGGAGGAACAAAGGACGCATCGATCTTCTTTGCTCGAGCGTTCGGATGCTCGGTCCATTCGATAATTCTGGCTTTCCAAGAGAGGCTCATGTCAATCAGGTAGATGATGGGAAGAGGGGCGGAGTAATCCCATTCTTTTTACTGTGTTTCACCGAGTTGAGAAACGAAAAATAGAAAAGGCCGAGAGGAAATTCCTCCCTTCAGGTAAAGGCTCACATACCAATAATTGCTCTTGGCGTGGGTCCTCTGGTAACTAGCGCCAGGAATATTTCCGAACTGCGCGGAAAGCGGATGAAGTCGTATCACGAGAACGTAACGCCCCGGGAGAAGTGACGCTCAGCTTTGTTCGACGAAACTCTTCTCTGGATTCTCAGTCTTGTTTGATCATGGAAAGAGCTTCCAGCTGATCCAGAGAGACTCTCATTGTTTCCATAGTCTGCTTCGCCCCCGAGAAGGCGATCAGGAGATGTCCGTCGTGTTCGATCATGTGGGGATAGTCGATGTGACGTCCTCCTACCAGGTAGTAGAGTTTGTCAAAAACGAGGCCATCCTTGCTGATCGCGAGAGTCAGTGGATCTCGTCTCTGCGGGTTCGCATTGGAAACGAGGACGTAGTAGCCGCGTGAAGTTTGATGGACAAAGAACTTGCTCGTGGCATCGGGAAAGTTGGTCTTCACAATCGGCGTCCATGACTGGCCATTGTCAAAAGACAGGGTCCGGAGAAGTCTTCTCGATCGTCCGTTGTCTCGGATCAAACCCACAATCGTTTCCTCGTCGGGTAAAAGATACCAGTAAGGCTCTTCGGGGCGACCCTTTCCATCATAGCTTGCGAGAGGCTGGATTTTCCACTGATCGATTGCATCAACTCCTCCGATCATGACTGAGACTTGTCTTTGGTGATCCCGTCGCGTCATCATCCACTCACCGGTTGGAAGTCTTTTAGGAGGAAAGTTGTTGAGGGAATCATCGAGTACCATTCCGGCAGGTTCCCAAGATTCAGCTGCCTTGTTCCAACGAAAGGCTTCGAGGCTGAGTCCCTCGCCGGCATAGCCGGGAGCGCGGAAGTGACTGGCTAGGGCGAGGAGTTCTCCGTTTCGCACCCATAGCCCGCGCGAGATCCACCCGAAGCCTTCCTTTCGAGGAGGACCTGAGAGATCACGAGGCTTGCTCCATTTTAATCCGTCGTTGCTCATGGAATACGAAACTCGGGTATCCGGTTGGTCATGGCCAGGGACGACATTTTGATGGCGATCTGGAGCGAATTTCGGGTTGGGTTTGCCGGGGCCATCACTCCACATCGCCCAGAATTTCCCGTCGAAATGCGCGAGGTAGGCGTGCTGATGAACTTTGGTCCCACCTGCCTCACGCACGTCACTGAGGATGGCGTGCTTCGAAGGAACACGTGGCAGATTCGAAAAGTCGATCTTGCGTGGATCCGAGGGGACCCATTCTCCTGTGAGCATGATGCTCGATTCTGGATCGGGTTCGGCGGAAATAGAGACCGTGACGACTATGAAAATGGCGAGTGCAATCAGGCTCGGGCGGTATGGGGGCATCGCATAGTTCATAGGCTTGTGAAGATATCGCCCGTTTGGTCAAGGTGCGAGCTCTTCCCCTTTTTAACTTTGCGGGTAATCACTGAGAATACGATCGGCAGTTCGCAGTCCCGACAAGATCGCTCCTTCAATCGATCCACTTGTCGTCGTATCGCCGCAGACATAAATTCCCTCGGGAGCTGGGGGAGGGAGCTGATTGTGACCTGCGGTGATAGCGGGAAGAGCCTTGCATACGTGAAAAGTATGGAGAGGGAGCCAAGATTTGGCAGACTCACCAAACCAGCTCACCAGCTCGGTCTGAACTGATTTTTCCAGATCGGGAGTTTTCCTGTGATCACCTAGAACGGAAACGGAGAGAAGGGAAAGTCCGGGAGGACCGTAGTGGGCCGAAACATTTGTTGGCACAGATACATTATTGATCAGGCCTTCTCGATCCCCTTTGAGGAGAATGATCGGGTCCGAGATAGGCGGATTTTCGGTCGAAAAGTAGAGGCATGCGGTGCTGTTCCACCTTGGTTCTGTGATGTCTGGTAGCAAGCTAGAGGCAGCGGAGCCATCAGTCGCGAGAACGACCACGGAGCTTTCACGAAAGACTCCCTTTCCTGAGATACGAGTTCCGTCGAGAGAGGTGACGTCGCAACCGAGATGCACGGCCTTTTCAGGAAGTCGTGCTTGCAGCTGTCGTGGAATTTCCTGCATCCCTCGACTGGGTAAGGTGGCGGATCCCTCCGCGAACATCTTGAAGGTGAATTCAAACATCTGGCTCGACGTGATGAGAAGATCTTCAAGAAAAATGCCGCCATAGAAGCCACGGAAAAAGAGATCGATCATCGATTCCGAGAAGCCGAAATCCCGCAGGTAGTCTCCGGTCGTCTGCTCGGGCGATTTCCAGATTTCTTCGATCGGCTTTCGGCGAAGGTAAAATCGAAGTTTGGCGACGAGAAGCTTGTCTCGAATAGAACCAATCGGTTGAAGGGCCGAGGAGAAAAGAGCGCCTGGTCGACGAAAGACATCCATCACCCGCCGTATTTTCCCGTTCCGCCAGACGAGGGCTCCAGGATCGAAAGATTGTAGATCAAGCGCTGCCAAATCGAGAAATTGACCTGCCTCAGGGTAGGCGTCGAGATAGACCTGAAAACCTCGGTCGAGCAGAAATCCATCAACTGTAGCGGTTCGAACTCTTCCGCCCACTTCATCTGATTTGTCGAAGACTTCAACTTTCCTTCCTGCTTCATGCAACCGAACCGCGCAAGCGAGTCCGGCAAGGCCGGCTCCGATGACGAGAACGGGAGCTTGAGAGGAAGTGCGCTGAGTCATGAGTGAGGGAGCTGTTTCCCAAGTAAGTGACAGAGCGATTCAGCTAAGTCAGGATGGCGAAAGTGATAGTTCCATTCATGGAGTCTTTTGGGAATGACGGCAAGATCGGCGAGGAGAGTCTCGTTCGCCATTTCTCCAAAGAGGCTTTGGATCAGGAAATCGGGGAGGGAGACGAGACAAGGTCGCCGCAGGACGCGGGCCAGGATTTTGTGGAAATCTCGATGGGTGCAAGGTTGGGGAGCCGTGAGATTGATGGGGCCTTCCCAATCCATTTCCCAGATCGCTCGGTGGATGATATCAAGGACGTCGTCGATTGCGATCCATGACATCATTCGGTCTCCCTTTCCGAGGACCCCTCCCAAGCCTGATTGGAGAACCGGAACCAGTTTTTTCAGAGCTCCACCCTGAGGGGTGAGAACGACTCCGATGCGAGCGTGAACGACCCGGATTCCCGCTTGGGATGCGCCAGTCGTTTCAGATTCCCAAACCTCGCAGACATCCGAGAGGAAATGGTTTCCCCGCTCGGATAACTCGTCGTGAGGCTTGCCGTCGATGGGATAGTAACCCGAACCGGAGGCGCTCACGAGAACGGAGGGAGGGTCGGGAAGCTTGGCTATGGCCTCGGAAATAAGACGTGTCCCCAAGCGACGGCTTTCCAGGATTTCCTTTTTTACCTGAGGTGTCCAACGTCCCTCGGCCACGTTGGCTCCCGCGAGATGGACAACGGCATCGAGTTTCAAATTGGAGGGTAGCTCGAGGTTTCCTGACAATGGATCCCACTTGATCTCCGAATTATTCTTCGGAGTTCTGGTTACTCGGTAAACGGTGTGACCGTGAGTTTCAAGAAATCCGGTCAAGGCAGTCCCAATCAGGCCGGTCGCGCCCGTGATGAGAACTTTCATGGCACGGGGTGGGGGATTTTCACGAGCGCGTGTCAGGTCTACTTTTGTCGTTTCGTGTCGGTAGAGAAACATCCGGTCGAGCTTCTTTTCGACCATGTTCTTTCCAAAGAAGGCGCCAAGTGGACCGAGGGGAAGTCGATACTGAATCGAATCGATCAACTCGGAGTGATCGCCGTTATGAAGAAACGAATGCCGATGTTCCCAGGAAGAAAACGGGCCTTCCAACTGACGATCGATAAATCCATCGTCAGTGATCTCATGTTCCGCAACCCAGCGCTGTTTTAAGGGGCCCATCCCCACTTCAATTTCCGCGATAGCACCGTCGGTCAGCGCGCCGGGCGAGCGAATTACCTCTGCCTTTTCCCAGGGGGGATTGAGCCGCGAGAACGCCCCCGGGCGGAAATGCCAGTCCCGAAGTGCCTGGGCATCCACGGGAAGTTTAGAGCGGCGTTCGAAAAGAATGGGAGCCATAAATGAGAAGTCGGAAACACATCAGGTTACGTCAGGGGCACTAAGTTGGAAGAGGGATTTGGGATCAAGATGAATCCCGTCGAATCGTCCCCCAGAACCTCGCTTTGTTTTCCCTCGTGGCGGAGATGCCACCATCCGATCATTGCCGAAAATAGGCTGTCGAGTTGGTCCTCCTCATTCTTGCTCCAGGGAGAATTGAGTCGGTTCTGGATCTCGGAGAATGCGAGAAGTTCCGGAATCTGGGACTCAAGAAAACGCTGAAAGTGATCCTGATAGCGTTGGTATTCCCTGTGGCGTTCAGCCACTCGCCCCTTCTTGTATTTGATTGTTTTCGACAGGTCAAACCACCGAATCATAGCCGGATGTGGATAGACTTCTGTCAGCAGGCGGGAGGCACGAGAGATGTCTGAGGTAATCGCGAAGCCACGCTTTGCAAATTGCTCTGCAATTCGGAACGGGCGGACGCAAAGAGAGCGGTTTACGGGGTGGCACCCGGCTTCTTCCTTTCGAAAAAGTCTGCTGCAGGCACGATCCACCGGACGGGAGCCGGTAAGGTTGGGGCCGACGACGGGGGCATCGATGGCAGCGAGTACGAGATTCTGACTTGGAATTTCGTCGAGACAGGAGAAAAGCGATTCATCTCCTTGGGAAAGGGTGATTTTGGCTGAAGTGATTGGTTCCAGAATTCCGTTTTCAAAATGAAGAACGGAAATCCCATCCGGGCGGACCTCTCCCCAGGCGAGGTCGATTCCCACCAGCGTGACGGGAGCTGAACTGGCATCGATAAGATTCATTTTACTTGATTGTAGCTTTCATTTGAATACTGTTCGTAAGAACATTTATGAAACTTGCCCGAAAGTTGGAAATTCTTGCTGACGCTGCCAAATATGACGCTTCCTGCGCGAGTTCGGGTGCAAAGCGTCGCGATTCTTCAGATGGAAAAGGGGTGGGCTCGGCAGGAGGAGCTGGGATTTGTCATTCCTACACTCCTGATGGGCGTTGTGTTTCGCTTCTGAAGATTCTCCTCACCAATGTCTGTATCTACGACTGTCACTATTGCATCAATCGGCGTTCTTCCGATGTTGCTCGCGCTCGGTTCACTCCTGAGGAGGTGATTCAGTTGACTCTCGATTTCTACAAGCGAAACTACATCGAGGGCCTTTTTCTGAGCAGTGGAATCGTGAGGGACGCGGACTACACGATGGAGCAAGTGATCCATGTGGCCCAGGAGCTCCGCGAGACGCATGATTTCAGGGGCTACATTCATCTCAAAACGATTCCGGAGGCTTCTCAGGAGTTGATCGAAGCGGCGGGGAAATACGCGGACCGGATCAGTATCAATATTGAGCTGCCCAGCGAGAAGGGTCTCCGCGAACTTGCTCCGGAAAAGAGCCTGAAACGAACCCAGGAGGCGATGGGGGGAATTCGCAATCGTATCGAAGAAGGGCGAGAAGAGAAGAAAGATCGAGCTCGCTCCTCTCGTCGTGTCCCTAGAGTGTATGCAGCGGGTCAGAGCACCCAGATGATCGTCGGAGCTGATCAATCGGATGATCAGACCATTCTCAATCGTTCCGACCTGCTTTATCGGGGATACCGCCTTCGTCGGGTCTACTACTCTGCGTTCAGTCCCATTCCGGCATCCAGCTCGATTCTACCCTCTCAATCGCCACCACTCGTTCGTGAGCATCGCCTTTACCAGGCCGACTGGCTGCTGCGCTACTATGGCTTCGGAGTCGGAGAACTCACTGCTCCGGGGAAAGAAGGGGAAGCCAATCTGGATCTTGAAATTGATCCTAAACTTTCATGGGCACTGCGGCATCAGGAGGAATTTCCTGTCGACCTAAATCGAGCGCCAAAGGAGAAACTTCTCCGAGTTCCTGGGCTCGGAGTCCGCTCGGTCCAGAAGATTCTCCAGATCCGTCGATGGAGTTCGATCCGGCTGGAAGATCTCAGTAAACTGAGAGTCAGCCTCCAAAAGTGTCTCCCCTTTATTGAAACCTCCGATCACTGCCCGACTGGGCTGGGTCTCGATTCTGATCGGCTGCGGGCTCGGTACTTGCCTCCGGATCAGCAACTCGAATTTGATTTTTCAGGAGCGAAACAAAGCGCCCTTTCGGGCGAGGTTTGAGGGAGGGGCAGATTCTGTAGCAATGAGCGAAAGCATCACGATTGAACCCAATTTTCGATCCTGGCGTGAGCGGGCCCGAGCACTCGTGGCAGCGGGGGTATCTCCTGATGACGTTTTCTGGTCGGATGCCTCAACTCAGCAGGACGAATTGTTTTCCCAGCCGTCCTCGCAGTCAGCGCGGGTAGGGGAGCCAAAAGGTGAAGAGGCCGCCATTCGTGTTTCGCCTTCTTTTCTCAGTCTTGCCGAAGCGGTCGCCTGTCATTCCGATCCCGAGCGATGGGCTCTGCTTTATCGCATTCTCTGGCGCCTTACTCGAGGAGGGGAGGAACATCTGCTCGTCGTTTCAACGGATTCAGATATTCGCCGCGCCAGTGCGTGGGCGAAAGAGGTCGGCCGGGACGTTCATAAGATGCGAGCCTTCGTGCGATTTCGAAAAGTGGGTGACTCGTCTTCGGGCCGTGAGCATTTTGTTGCCTGGTTTGAACCGATGCATCACATTGTCCGGAGAAACGCCCCGTTTTTTCGAAAACGGTTCACGGAGATGGAGTGGTCGATCCTGACCCCTGATGAATGTGCTCATTGGGACGGGGCAAAACTGCAATTTACGGAAGGAGTTTCGAAAAGCGAAGCGCCCGATGAGGATGCCCTCGAAGAGTTGTGGAAGGGATATTACCGGAGCATCTTCAATCCGGCCCGCCTCAAACTGAAGGCGATGCAGTCGGAGATGCCGGTGAAGTACTGGAAGAATTTGCCGGAGGCGACGTTAATTGAGGAACTTACCCAAAGTGCCTCACAGCAGCGCGACGAAATGATCGATCGACCAGGGCTCAAACCGAGACGGGCTCCCCGTAATCTCTATCTCGAATCGCTCGAGGAGCAGAATGCCACGGCATTGGTGCGTGAAGCACCTTCCCCCGAAGATCCGAAGTCTCTCAGCGAAATGCGAACCTTGGCCGACTGTTGCCGAGCCTGCCCCCTTTGGGACCGCGCGACGCGAACCGTTTTTGGAGAAGGAAACGAGCAGGCGGATTTTATGATCATCGGTGAGCAACCGGGAGATGAAGAAGACCTGGCAGGTCGACCCTTCGTAGGTCCGGCCGGACAACTTCTGAAAAAAGTCCTAGACGGCCTAGGAATCGAGCGAAAGTCACTCTACCTGACAAATGCGGTGAAGCACTTCAAATGGAAACCATCTCCTCGCGGGGTGAATCACCGTGGAACAACTCGTCTCCATGACAAAGCCAGTCGTGCGGAAATTACAGCTTGTCGTCCGTGGCTCTGGGGCGAGATCGCGAGGGTCAATCCCAAGGTGGTTTTGACCTTGGGAAATACCGCAGGGCAGAGCCTCGCTGGAGCCGACTTTCGAATTCTGCAAGACCGAGGAGAAGTCGAAAGACCTCATGATTTACATTTCTCGGGGCGGGTTTTCGCCACCGTCCATCCTTCCTATCTGCTTCGGATTCGTGGTCGGAAGCAGAGTGAGGCAGAACAGTTGCGATTTCGAGAGGAAATCCTCGCGGCTTACGAGGCGGCAACAAGCTCGAATCCCTCACTCTGACGCTGGGGCTCTCAGCGATTGAATCCAGGCGTAAAGGATCCCCGAACAAAGGAGAAGTCGGAGGCTCCATCCGGCGACCCGAATCCAATTGCCTTTCACAAGAGATCCCGCAACTTCGCGATCGAGGCCATGAGAGAGGGTTTCGTGTTGAGGAACCTGAATCGTTGCCGTGACTGCCCAGAGAGCGAAGACAAGAACAAGGCTCACGATAGCCCATGACCGGAGGGGCGAATTCCACAGGAAGAGACTGGAGCTAGCGGCCGTTGCCAATTCCAGAAGCATAAAGGGACCGACGATCCAAGTGATGCGGCGGCAGTAGTCGCTATGGAAAGTGGGAAACGAAACTGACTCGATCGTCAAGAATTGCGGATAAGTGATCAACTGCACCTGCCAGATCACTCCAACCATCGCAGAAGTGGCGATCAGCTGGAGGAGAAGGATAAGGGTGGTAGAGCTGGAAACCGTCATTGGCTTACGTTACGATTCTCGAACGACTCGGTGCTTTGAGAGAAAATAAGGCACCCCGGAAAAAGAAGAGACTCGATTTTTGAGAGCCCGGCGTATAGCTACATCATGAAACAGAGCGAAGTCCTTGCTAAGATCCAGGATGTTGAGGACCAGATCACTCGGCGATTCTGCTCGGTGAAGCGTCGCCTCGAAAGGAAGATGGACTGGGTCGCAGATACGACTGAGTTTCCGGCGCTGGAACTCCCCATTCGGGAGGAGATTATTTTTTACGAAGCTCGTGGTTACTATTTATTTCAGGAACCATGGCTCGAGCACGAGCCCTTCAACCGCCGTTTCAGGGTTGTTCTCACTTTCCGGCCGACCGAGGGAAACCGGTAGCGAATTAGCGATGCTACCGGAGCCGCGCCATCCATCCTGCGCCAGCCGCGACAATCAGGGCGACGAGGTTCAATAAGAAAGCCTCGTCGAAGTCCTTCGAAACGGAATCAAGAGTAAACCTGAGGCAGTGTGCATGTCAGTGAGAAAAGAGCGAGTGCTTTTCCAATTTCTTGATCGCCTCCAGAATCTCCTCCCGTTGGCTGGATGAAATATAGCCTTCCTCGGTTAGGATTTCGGCAGCTTCTCCACAGTCGCTGAAGAAGGAAAACTTAGTTTCGGACCCCTCCAGTTGTGCAACATCTTCATTCAGCTTTGAGAGTCGATCCGGGCCGGAAACATCCCGGATGAGGATCTTGCGAACTCTTTCCGGATAAGCGAGAGCGACCTCGATGTAGATTCGGGTATCATACTGTCCGCTGTCACCGATGAGAATGACGGGTTTTTCGGGAAACCATTCCATCGCCTGCTCAATGGCCTCAATCTTGTGCTGTCGATGGCTCTTCGAGAACCACTGATCCACGTCGAGACCCCAATCGTTCATGAAGAATGGACCGTGGGGAAGTCCATTCTGCTCGAATATCAGATGGAGCATACTGTGCAAGTTGAACGGAGAGCTGGTCACGTATGCGAGCGGATTGTTATCTGTTTTCTCGCTGTCTGGTCCATCCCGTAGCGCTTGGTAGAGCTCAGGGCACCCTGGGAACAATTGTCTCGTAAGGGCGTTGCCGAAAAGGGTGGTAGCAATCATTCGAAGAAGGGTTGCGGCGTGAGTGACAAGGACAGTGTCGTCTACATCACTAATAACAACGTAGCGGAAGGGGTCTCCGACCTCATCCAGTTCATGCAAGGCTGGCTCGGAGACTTTGGATCGAGGAAGTTCCACCAGAAGCTGAGAGCTATTTACTTCTTTGCTCGGGATCACGGTTTCAAAGTAGCCCTCTTCGTCTGCACGAAGCTTAACGGGTTCCCCATCAAGACTCACACGAACTGGCGAATGAGGACGCTCCGGGGTCAGCCAACGCTTTGCCATCTGCAGGAGGTTCACTAACGGTGGGTCCTCGAGATCCGGCTCCCGATGTTTCTTTGAAAGAAGCACTCTGCCCTTCACAGCAACTCCTCCATCGACAGGGGTAGCGTGATACACCTCGGCGACCATCGGCTTTCCTAAACGTCCCGTAATCCAGGCTAGAAAGCGGTGTACGATCGCGTAGAGCCTCTCAAGTTGTACGACGAGGAGGCGAACGTAGCGGAGGTAGCTCCGCTTGGGCGGATCTTTGCTGAGAATACGAGACATCAATCAAGGAAGCTTGGGAGACACTACTGGCTCCTCGGGAATGGGAGGAGTCGAGGACTCGTAAGCATTGTGCAGGGTGAGTTGAGCGAAAGGAATGATCCAACCATTTTCGTTGCAGCATTCAACGGCCAATTTCTGAAGCGCGCGGGCGATGACCTGATACTTTGGTGCCATGCAGGCGTCGAAGTCGGCGATGATTGCATAGTCCAGCGAAGAGGCTCCAGCTGATGACAATTCTACTTTCAGGTCGACTAGGTTCTTGCGTTCTCCGACCAGTTGGCAGAGCCCCTTGGCCAGATGGGCCCACATTGCTTCCGGAATTTTTGTAGTCGAAATTTCCTGATGTGAATAGTCGACTCCAAACGTGGTGGATACTCGAAACCCATGAGAAAGTGTCATCGGAGATTTGCTGAGAAATTCGATTGTCGGCATCGTAACCTTGGCTCCACCGAGCTTCACGATCTGAACAAATTCTGGCGACTGTGCAATGACCTTCCCCATTCCTTCTTCGCTGAGAGTGATCCAATCACCTTCGTGACAGGGGAACCAGATCTCACCTTCTGCGGCGATGGGGCGAGAAATCAGCCCGACCAGTTGATTGACCGGTAGGCGAATCTCCCCGCCCCGCAGGTCTTCGTTGCGGAGGATCGTATAGAAGCTCAAGCGCTCGACTTTCCAGGGGATTCCGCCGTAGACGACTCGCTCGCCCTCTCGAATTTCCCCGAGGTTGAGTAGCATTCTCGCTTGCTCATAAAACTTCGGAAGAGCGTTTTTTGCTGCGATGACGAGGCCAAACAAAATGATGATTGCCAGCCCCATGAGAACCCAGTCTCCTGTAGCATAGAGAGTCAGGATCGAGGCAACGATCGCTCCGATCACCGAGAATAGATTCAAACCCACGTCAACAAGGCGAAGGTAAAAAGGACGGCTCTGCTTTCGCTTCCAGGGAAAAAATCGATCGAGTTGTTGATGGAGAAAGCGGAGGCCAAAAAAGGTAACGAAAAAGGCAGTCAGGCAGAGTAGGAAGTTTCGTCCTCGACTCCGATAAAACGAGCGGAGCCCCTTTCGAACTGTTTCAAGAATTGAAGGCTGGTTGTTTCTGGCTTGTTCCAACTGGTAGGAGATAGCCTGAATTCGATTCTCAGCTGAATCCTTGCGCTCCGCCCAGGTCTTTCTGGTGGACTCAAGAGATTCTCGGATTTCCGGCGCCAGTTCCGAGCTTTCGAGGCTTTCTAGATTCGTTAGCGCATCATGTGTGGTCTTGAGACGACGCTCCCATTCAGTGAGCTCACCGCGGAGTTCTTCGATCTCTCGTGGTTTCTCGGTGAGCTCTTTCAACTCTCCAATGATTGGTTCAAGGAGGGCATCGAGTTCATTTTTGAGAAGGAATTTCTCATCGAGAGATCCTTCGTATTCGATCGCATCCACCCCGGTAGCGATGGATTCAAAATCAGTCTTGAGAGAATCTCTTCTTTCGATCAGGGCCTGGATTGCGAATTCTATCTCAGTCCGCTCCAATTCTGTGGCGTCCTCCAGTTTGGGGCGCAGTTCAGAGAGTTCTCCCTCAATGATCTTGATGGATTCGAGAACAGAGGAAAGAGCTTGCTCCGACTGGTCTTCCTCAACGTTGGAATCGGTCACTGAAACTGGGACCTGATCGGTTGGTCCCTCCTCTACAACGGAAGGCGTTTCTTGCGCGTATACGCTGGAATCGAACCCCAATGGGAGGACAGCACAGATTAACGTGATCAAGAGTCCAAGTGAAAGGGGGAGATTCATATGTATCTGTTTACCATTCCCAGAACAGTTCTACGAGCTTGAGCAATTGATTTTCGAAAGCGATTTTTTGTGCTATGGGAAGAGCCGCCAGCGGATCAGGTTAATCCGTTAAGCAGGCCCATACTCGACTCAGGGTTACGTTTCCGCCAGACAGTTTCTCAGCTTTTTGTGGGTCGGGAGAATGGAATGTTGCGTCCGCATCTTGTCTGCTGAAGTTTTTCTGTCAGGGGAAATGATTGCACGCCGCTTCCCCATGGTTCGAATTCCTCTTTGTAGTGGACGAAAGATTGATTTTTTACACGCTTGTTCTGCTTCTCGGTGCCGGCGCGCAATGGATCGATTGGCGACTTCGCTTGCCTTCTATTTTGCTATTGCTGAGTAAGGGGTTTTTGGCCGGACAATTCTACGACCAAACTGATCTTGTCGATCAGCAGACTCTTTTTGCTCTCGTTTCTCTCGCCGTAGGCATCATCCTTCTGGCGGGAGGGCTTACTCTCCGATTTTCATATAGTTACCATGACTGTATCGATCTTCTTCCAGCCGGAAAATGCTTTCGCCTGCAATCATGCCGGAGAGTGATGGAGATACGTTGACATGACCATTCTCGAAAATCGGCGGGTTTGTTTCTCAGGATTTTTCCACGTTTTTCAATCCTGCGAAGACATCAGGGAATCCCTCTGGATTCGCAAAGATCTTCTGAAGTCGGCGCAGGACGAGAGCGCCTTGTGCTCCATCTGCAAATCGATGATCAAACGTCATACTGATTGTTGCGACGCGACCGACAACCACTTCGCCATCGCGAACGACTGGTTCCTCACGAGGTTTCCCGAGTCCTATAATGATAGGGCATCGGGTGTAGGGAGAGAGAGGAATCAGTGCTCGCTCTAACCCGAGGGCTCCAATATTGCTGATGATAAAAGATCCGAATCGATCTTTTGGCATGCCGAGCCAACTTGCATTCAAGTTCCAGCGATAGGCAATCAATTCTTGAATCCACATCGCGATCCGTAAAAACTCTGCGGGAAGGAGGTTGGTTCTTTCCTTCACTTTCTCCATTTCGACATCTTCTCCTTTCCGGAGCTTCTCCGTCTTCACTGCTGATTCACGAGCGACCGCAGCGAGGCTCTTTTCTTTGATCGATCGAATTACAAATCCGCTCAGATCTTTCCCCTTCTTGGTTCGCAATAAGGTTGTTATGAATGCATCGGTCGAAAGGCGGGGGTGAAGTTTTCCCGCACGAAGGAAGCGATCGAACTCGGGTTGTCTTTGCAGACAATCGGCGATCGCCAACGCGAGAAAGTGGGTCATCGTCGGAGCTACATCCGATTGAGTCGACTTCAGGAATCCCTCGGCTCTTTCGACCGGAACATCGATCCAGCTATAGGTGCTGGGATCTCGTGGGTGACGCCAACTCGCGATCGCAACCTTACGATAGCTGGTCACGTCATCGGGAGGGCCTACTTCGATGTTCATAGGTGAAATGATAACCTACTGTAACGCGTTCGAAAGGAGAGAAACGCTGGTCCGGTTTCATCACGAACCGTTGGACCAAACGACCGCCTTTGTTTTGGCTAGTTCAAGGACCAGATGCTCGAAAGTTCTTCTTCCAGCTGCTGCTCCCACTCTTCCAGATTTTTCGAGTCCACCCAGACAACCGTCTTACAGGCGGCATCAGTCAGGGTGATGTCAGGAGCAGCACCGACTATAAAATTCCCGCGGTTGGTATCGACCCCGCCCTCGTGAGTGACAACGGAGGTGAGCCAGAAAAAACGCCTCTTCCCGCCGACGTCGCGAATGAATGGGCACTGTTGGGCGGCTCTGTTCCGAGGGCGGTCATAGTTCTTTCGGCTCTTCATGACTTTCGAAATGATGGCAGAGACGCCCGTCAGAGATTGCTTCTGGTCGTAGTGTCGAAATACATAGGTGACCCCTATTCCATCTGCCGGGACAAGTCGACTGGTGTTGAGTCCCTGTTTGTTCTCCTGAGCACGAAGCGGTTGACCTGTTTGCTCTTCGCGTTTACGAGGGCGAGCTATGCACAAAACAGCCAAAATTGACTTCTTTACCGTTGAGATTGCTTCCGCCACGGATCTCGAGATTATTCTCAAGAAGCTTCATGCTTTACCCTCGGACAGTGGTAAGAGGAATGAGGAATTCGACGATGACTGGATCCGGCTCGCGCGAGGCACTGTCAGCGAGGATGGCTACCTCGGAGACTTGATGCGTATTTCTATGGCTCCGGCTGGATTTCGCGCCAATCTTTCGGGAGAAATCGTTCCTGTAAATTTGAGTCAAGATGAAGGAATGGCAGAATGCTCGGCTTTCTATTACGACTTTGAATCTTCGATTCTGGTGCTCCAGCGCAACAGTAAGGCGGTCACCAGTTCGCAGGTTTCCCGCTATTTCAAACGTGTCGCCGATGTGGAGGGTGAGGTGGAGATCAGGCCAATCCTGAGACCGACCGACATCATGAAGGTCAAGGCACTGCCAGTGATCCGGAAGATTCACATCGCCTCGAATGTGATCGATGTGATGACGACGATGGACAACATCGACGAGAACACTCGCCGGGTTATTCTTAGTGCGGCTCAGGCAGAATCACCCGGGATCGAACTGATTATGAAGTCCGCCCGCGAAAAGGGCGCGACCTTGAACCAGGCCGTTGCTACTGAAACGATCGAGTCTTGGCTCAAGATCAAGGAGTATGTGTCCGACGAAGAAGGTGAGGTCGTGAAGAAGATCGTCGTGACGGGAAAAGATGATTCGGGAACGACGGCTGAGTTTGATCTCCTCAAGGATCGAATGTTTACCGTGATGAGCTTCGATTGGATTCCGGATGACGCCGAACTCTGGAAGACCCGCAGCAATCAGATTCAGCAGGCTTGGGATTTGAATAAGGCCAACCTGAAGCGGACTCTGGCTGCGAGGGAAGAGGAGTGAACCGGATTCGTGTAACTTCAAAGAGCAGCTTTCTCTGACTGAATCCCGGAGGCAACGTGGTTGAATTTCAAAGCCTGGTCATTCTATGCTGCTGTTATGAGATTCGTGCTCCCTATATTTTTGGCAGGTTGGTTCTGGTCGGCCTTTGCTGGTGAACTGGCAGCGGTCGAGAGGCCTAATTTTGTCATCGTCTACGTCGACGATCTGGGGTGGGCGGATACCTCGGTGCGAATGATGGATGCCGACCCCGAGTCGGCGAGTGACTTTCACCAGACTCCCCACCTTGAGAATCTGGCACGAAGGGGAATGAAGTTTTCTAGTGCGTATGCACCGGCGCCGACCTGCACGCCATCTCGCAAGAGTATTCAATTCGGAAAGACCCCGGGAAGGCTCGGATATACCTTCGTGCATGATGTGCTGGCGTTGCAACGAAAGTTGGAGTGGAAGGATGAGACATCTCTTGCCGATGTCCTGAAGAAGGCGGATCCGACCTACATCTCCGCTCATTTCGGAAAAGGTATGGGTGGAGAGCAGATGGATACAATCGGCTACGAGGTGACTGACGAGGTGGACGGAAATGCGGACAACGGCAATTTCCACGGGGAATATATCAGCCTAAGGGATCGGATTCCGTTGCCTCCGGATAATCCGAAGAGAATGAATTCACTGAAGAATCGTTCCGTCAAATTCATATCGGAGCATGGTGGAAAACGTCCTTTTTTCCTTATGGTTTCTCACTACGCGGTTCACGTTCCTCACGCAGCCCGCGCCGATCTGATCGAGAAATACCGAAACCTGCCGCGAGGCAAGTATTGCAAAGATGACGATTACCTCCCTATCGAAGAGATGCCGAAAGGGAAAGTCATCAGTTCATGGCGGCTGCAATACGCGGCCATGTTGGAGGAAGTGGATGAGGGACTCGGAGCGATCGTGGATGCAGTGGAAAAGGCAGGCCAACTGGATAACACCTACATCCTCTTCACTTCTGACAACGGAGGTGGACTGACTCCGAATGGAACTCTCTCCGGAGGGAAAGCGAACCTCTACGAAGGTGGGTTGCGGGTTCCTTTTGTTGTCGCCGGGCCGGGAGTGAAGGCGGGGGCGCAGTGTGACGTCCCGATTGTGCAATGGGATCTTCTCCCGACTTTGCATGATCTTTCAGGGAGTGAGGAAGATTTACCGAAAGAACTCGATGGGGGCAGCTTGCGGAATGTTATTGAACAGGGGAACGTCGGTGAAGTGACCCGACCGGTGGAAGGATTCACATTCCACTATCCATGCTACTTCGCGCCTCCTCTCAGCGTCATTCGACTGGGGGATTACAAGCTGATGGAACATCTCCTGACCGGAGAGCGTAAACTGTTCAATGTTGCAAGCGACTATCGCGAACAGAACAATCTCATCTACGAGAATCCGAAGAAGGCCATGGAGCTGAAAAAGGTGATGACAGACTATCTCGATTCAATTGATGCCGAGCAAATTGAAGACGTCTATCAAGCACGTTTTGCCGAGCTTGATCGATTTGAAGTGATGGCGAAATTAGTGCATGCAAGAGCGATTGAGAAAGCGGACGGCGACGAAAAAGTTATCGCAAAGGCGAATGAAAGGCTCGCTTCGGATTTGGACAGGTTTGAGAAGAATCGCAAGGAATGCCGTGAACAGATGATCGGAACGACATTTTGAATTCAAGGGATTCGCTTCAAACCAAGATTTGAAATTGATGACAATGAGAGCCAACAGAGTCGGTTTAGTTGTGGCAGGGTTTCTTCTTTCGGGGAGCCTGTTGCCACTTTGCTTTTCCAGCGAAAAGCCAGAATTCGTCGACTACTGCGAGATGCTGGAGCACGAGATTCAGGGCAGGAAACACGGGTTTCTGGCCGGAAATCGAAGCTACTACGTGGGCGGTTTTCATGCGAGTTGGAAACGGATCGAAGATGAAACCATTGGTCTGACTCATCCGTTTCATCATGACCTGAGGAGCCGAGGAGTCGGGCTGCTGGAAAGTGAAATTGTCGGGTCGGAAAACACGGGAACCGGAAACGACTACAACGGATGGGAGTTCTACAAGGATACTCGAGTCCTTTACGGAAGTGTGGTCGTCGGTGGAAAGCTCTACAAGAATCCTGCCCCGAAAAGCATGTTGTGGCGCCCCGACCGGATGATCTGCGAATACGAGGTCGGAAGTGTGATGATCAGAGAAGAAAAGTTTATCGGTGCCAATGACGCGGCGGCATCGATCATCACCGCATCGGAGCCGATACTGATCGAGTTTTCAGGACAGAGTTTCTTTCATCGTAAGAGCGTTACCTCTTCCGCTACGATTACGTTCGACAAGCCGAATAACTCCATCGTGATTTCTGAAGGAGGAACGGTGAAATCCCGCCCCGATCCTGAAGGTGAGGAGCGGGTGGGTCCTTCCGTGTATTCCGGAATGACGACCGTTTTGAGCGCGTCTCGAGATTTTTCCGAGACACTCGTCTCAACCATAGATGAGCGGGGTGTTCAGCAGTATTCGTTTTCTGTTCTGTGTGACAGCGATGGAACAACCGTTTCGTGGGCGATGGACGATACTTCGACGGATGCCGTCCGATCGGCCCGTGAGATCATTGAAACGGATCAATCATCCCTAGCCGAAAAGACCGCAAAGATGAACCGAGAGCTGAACGGAGAGGTTCCGTGGTTTCGCTGCCCAGATCCGAAATTCGTCGAGATCTACTACTACCTCTGGTCGCTCTATCTCATGTACTACATCGATGTCGGAAATGGGTGGGAAATGGAGAATCACACGCAAACCGCGGTGAACAACTTTCTTGGCATTCATCGATACGATGCCGCATTTCAGATCAAGGTCGGTGCGTGGGCAACCGATACAGCAAGATACGGCTACGGAAACGTTCTGACATGGAAGCATCTCACTGAGAAAGGTTACTACAAGGAGCTCTCTAACGGATTACGGATGATTGCCGACAACAAGGGCATCTCATGGCACAGCGGCGCTTATGGACCGGAGACTTCGGAGCACGTTCTTGGCGCCTGGCAGATTTATGAGCACACCGGCGACCTCGAGTTTCTCAAGAATTGTTATGAAGGGCACTTCAACACTCTCTTTCGAAAGAATCTTTCCGAATTTGCGATGAATCAGTTCGAAGTGGCGGAGACCCTGGAAATGATGGCTCGGCTTACCGGGAACCAAGCCGATATCGAGCATTGGCAGCAAGTGATCAGGCGCGATCCTGAGCACATCCGGCTCATGTTCGATCAGCGATGGGAAGCGAATGGAGTTCAGAATTTCTTTCTCGCGCCGGAAGACGGCATGCTCATGACGAATGCTTTCTGGGCGATGCGATCACGCTGGTTCCCCAAAGACTATGCGAGCGCGATGGTGAATACCTGGGCGTTCGATCGGGAGAAGGGGTTCTATGGAGATTTCTTTCCCCTCGCGATGGCAAAGCAGTCGATGAAGAAGTTTGCAACCAATGTCGATCACTCGTTCGGTTACACTCCCGATACGGCCTATTTCACTCTCGATGGAATGTTTCAGCAAGGGTTGGTCAAAGAGGCGAGTGAACTGACGCTGAACCATTTGGCCAACTACAACTTTCACGACGAGTGGCAGATTCCGGTGGCTCCTGAAGCCTACGAACGGGATCTCACTCTCTTTGGGGATCAGTATTCGAATTTTAATGCGGGGAAGATCCTGCTGTTTCTCGAGGGGTTAGGGGGATTAAATATCTCCCTGCCAGATCAACAACTGACGGTTCGTCCTGCTTTGCCTGAATCATGGGAGTGGATGGAGATTCGACTTCCCATCGCAAAAAAATGGACTTCGGTCAGATACGAAAGGGATGAGGTAAATGTAAAGGGTAGCCCGATTTCCGTTGTTCAGGAATGGCCGCTAAAGGATTGACCGAGAACGGGGGCCTTTCTACTTTCTTCGCCAACCCATTGCATTATGTCAAAGCTCACTATTGTTGCGAATATCTACGCCAAGTCAGATCAGGTCGACCTAGTTAAGGCAGAGTTGGAAAAGCTCATTGCTCCCACTCTCGCGGAAGAGGGGTGCATCAACTACGATCTCCATCAAGACAATGAAGACCCGGTCCATTTTATGTTCTACGAGAACTGGGAATCACGGGAGCTTTGGCTGGCACACATGACGCAGCCTCACTTGGAAGAGTATGCTGCGGCAACAGAGGGAGCCGTGGAGAACTTTACACTCCATGAAATGACGCCGGTCGAGTAGCTCGCGTTCGAGTTGCCTCTCCGAAAATCTTTAGCCGCGACCTCCGTCGTTTTCAAAGACGAGACCGGCAGCAATGTGTGTTCCAGCTCAGGTTCCGGACTACTCCGAAATACAGAACAGGTGCGTTTCTCCACGAATGAAAAGCTCGCGGTCAACCGGGGCAGGTGTGGCGTCGACAGTTTCTCCGACGGAATTGGTGGCAACGACTTCAAGAGCGGCGGCGTCCTTGATTACGGTTGTGTTTCCACTTCGACCGGTAATGTAAACGTGCCCTCCGGCCGCAATCGGTGAGGCATACAGGTTGGCGACTCCCGGAATGCGTTCCGGCCCGAAGAGGACATCACCAGAAGTGGCATCGTGGCAGGTTAGAATTCCGGTCTTGCCCTTGTGATAGTAAATTCGGTTTTCGGAAAGGAGCGGAGAGGCGATATCCGGGGTATCACGATCGACGGACCAGACGACTTTGTCGGTCCCTTCGATGTCTCCTTTTCCATCCAGCAGAAATGCGCCGAGGAAAGAACCTCGAAAGCCACTTCCGATGTAGACGATGTCATTCGCGAAAACAGGAGAAGCAACGGGGCGTTGTGTTTGTCCTCCGCAGCGCCAGAGCTCTTCTCCGGTTTCGAGATCATAGGCGCGGGCCTGATTTTCTCCGTTCATGATGACCTGTTGTTTCCCGCCGGATTCGACCACAAGCGGAGTCGCCCAGCAGGTTGGCTCATCGCGATCTGCTTTCCAAATCGTCTCGCCGGTCTTCTTGTCGAGCGCGAACAAGGCCGAAGGTCCTTCGTGATCCCAGGGAACCAGAATTTTGTCTCCGGCCAGGGTGGGAGAGCTGCCTTCTCCAAAGGTGTTTCTGGTCGCCATGTTACCGAGGTCGCGACTCCATTTCAGCTCGCCCGTCATTGTGAAACAATGAACACCACGCGATCCGAAGTGAGCGTAGACATGCTCGCCGTCGGTGCAGGGGGAGGCCGAGGCAAATCCGTTGGTGCTGTGAGTTCCCTCATGAGGGGTTGCTGCAGCAGCCGTTTTCTCCCAGCGTAATTCTCCGGTCTCTCTGTCGTAGCAAAACAGTTTAAACTCACGATTTTCAGAGCCGACTGCGGAAACGACAAAGACCTGATCCTTCCAGATTACAGGTGAGCCGGATCCGCGACCCGGAATTTTGACTTTCCATTTCACATTTTTTGTCTCGCTCCACTCGGTTGGTGGCTGGGCAGTCAGTGATACGCTGTTCCCGTTGTCTCCTCGCCAATGCGGCCAGTTCTCGGCACTGGCGGAAAGGCAAGTGACTGCCAGGGTGATGGCGGCGATGAAGGCGGGAAAAATCGCGGGGGTAGGGGATGAGGTCATTTGGAAATCGATTACAGTCAATTTTATTACGTAGGAGAATTGGATCGGATAGGTCTAGAAATTGTGAGGAAACTCTGCGGATCTGGGAAGCAGATTTTTTTCTGTTCGGTCGAGTTGGAAATCCTGAAAAGGTTTCACATCTGGTCGGTTTGGCGAAAACTATTCTTCCGGCGACTTCAGCCGAATGTTCCGAAACCAGACGGGCTGCCCTTCTGCTCGGCGAGCGATATAGCCAAAACTCAATTGCTTCGGTGCTCCTGCATTAATCCAATGCCTCAGCTGATTCAACACGGCTTTCGGAATCGAGCTGTGGGCGCTTGTAACAGAGCACTTTCTCTCCGTTGACGCGATGAATCACTTTATCGTTTCCATGGACTTCGATCTCGACGTTGACCCACGTTTCGGAAGAAAGGGCAAGCGGCGCGGGGGTAAGTGACTTCCTTTTCCCAAATCTTGTTTGCCAGATTCCTAAAGTGTCCGCTTCTCAATAGATTCCCAACATGCTCATCTAACGTTTGCAGAGAAGCCATGGTTCCCCCACGATATGTCGCTCTCTCTTACATGAATCTCCCTGAATTTCACAGCCAACGCCGTGGCACGCCATCCTCTTCAGAGAACCCTCGTGCGGAAGGTGAAGGATCTGGCGATTCTGGAAAGGCTGGAAAGCCAGCAAGACCAGTAGCACCAACGAAAGCGGAGACCGCACAGCTTCCTGCTTTTGAGGGGCTTTCTTCCGAGCAGATCCTCGTGCCCGGGAATCGTGCTGAATGCGAAGATGCGGCGGCAGAAATTTTTGCGGCGGGACTCGGTGGGTTCGATACCGAAGCCAAACCCACGTTTCGGGTGGGGCAGAAAAGCGATGGTCCTCACGTGGTGCAATTTGCCCTCACCGACAAAGCGTTTCTTTTCCAGCTTCATCGAAGTGAGTGCGAGAAAGTGGTCGCAGACCTCATCGCCTCGAAGGAGGTGCTCAAGGTGGGCTTCGGGTTAAAGAATGATCACGGACAGATTCGGAGCCGACTGGGAATCACTCTTAATCACGCTCTCGATCTCGATCAAGTATTTCGGAAATTGGGCTACCGCGGACAAATTGGTGTGCGTGGAGCGATTGGAGTCATGCTTAATCAGGGCTTTAAGAAATCGAAATCGATCACCACGAGTAACTGGGCCGCTCGCGAGCTCCGTCCCGCCCAGTTGCGCTACGCCGCTAACGACGCGTTCGCTGCTCTGAAGATCATGGAGGTTCTCGAGGAGGAGGGGCATCTCGAGCGATGATGCTACTCTGTTGGATTGCGAATCGCGCAACAGCCTGACGAGTTCGAAAGGGTGGAGGATTCCGCCTACTTCTTCGGCGTTACTTTTTCGCGATAGGCGTTCACTTCTTTCACGGACTGGGCCAGTCCGGGGCGCAGCGAAAGTTCTTCTCCAAAGAATCCCTGCTTCACACCGGGTTTCCCAAATCCCTTCGAAGTATCGACTGGATTGCACCAGAATGCACCGATGATGAAATCGGTGTCCAGCGCTGCACGGATATAGTCGGAATATTGCTGGCCCGCCTCGACGGAATCGCTGGCGGGTTTCCAACTGCGGATGTCTTTGTCTCCATCTTTAAAACGCACCGCGAAGTCGCAGAGAAGAATGGGCTTTTCGGTGAGAGCGCGGATCTCTTCGTATTTGGTTTTTGGGAATTCACCCTGAAAAGGCGGCTGAATCGCAATCGCATCGACGTAGGGCAGCATTTCTTTGAGGACCTCGGGGACAATGGTGTTGAAGGCAAAGCGGTCACCAAAGACGAGTTGATTAGGCGCATACTTTCGGTTAGCCCCGCCGACGACACGGAAGTATTCGCGGGCGATGAGCTGGAGAAAGGCAAGGTCACGGGCCTGATCATCAGCCGTGCTATTGTCTTCCTCCCAGTTGCTGAGAAATTCCCGGTATGCTCTATGCCCCGGAGAATCTTCGGGAAGGTTGCGAATGAACTCAACCCAGTTGGTTCCCGATGGGTTTTCAAGTGGCCACGATCCCAGGTCAGTCCAGCAGTAGCCAATGCAATTCAGATTGTCGCGGCTCATGGTGCAGTAGCGTTTGACTCCTGCAACGAGTTTCGCCTGTTCGTCAGGGTCAAAGATGTCGACGAACTTCACCGCGGCCTTTCCTCGATAGTAAGAAGAGGGCACGAGATGATTCCAGCTCTCAATGTATGGCATGTCGTCTCGAAGGTCGGGCGGGCATCCGTAGCCATAGGCATTGAACCCGAGATCTTTGCATGCTTTTGAAAATTTGGTGAAGTCGAGCCCCGCCTTCTTGTTGTTCACATGGGTGATGCCGTGGGCAAAGAAGGGTTGTCCGTCAGGACCAACGAGCCAGGGTCGGCCCTCAATCTCGATAAGATGAATGGGTTTCTGCTCGGCTGAGACAGCATCGAAGCCAGGCGCAGAAAGGCAGAAAAGAAACAGGGAGAAGATACGGAAGGCCGATTTCATAGGGGGAAGAGCAGTGTCGCGGAAGAACGGGAGATCACGTTTCTAGACGATTCACAGGCACCCGTTTTCAATGTCTTATCGAAGACCTCCTATTTTCCAAATTGGACCGTGTGTGGCCAACCGGGTACATCCTGCTTGATCGGAACTCGTTCTTCGTTCATCGGGTGAAACTCCATTGTAATTTCCTTTTTCGCAGGGTCGAAGATGATCATGCCATAGCCATTGAGTCCGTTTCCGGCACCGTAGACGGTCATCTTGTTGCCAAAGCGATCGTGGAATTGCCCTGTGTTCTCCGGTGAGCCAGGAGCTCGATTTTCCCCGGCTTCGTAGGGTTCCCAGCGGCGACTCGCATTCGAAGAAAAGGCGGGAAGGGAATAGGAGACGGGACCGTCATTCCATTTCTCGCGGCCATGCCGGAACAAGGTCCCGAGATGCACGTCGCCGTGAATCATCACGACAGGAGCATCGCCAATCGCGGCGAGTCCCCGATTGCGACCCGACTGCGGCCAGCCGTTGGAATCCAGATCGGCGGAGTCGCGAGTGTACATCGCGATATGGGCCCAGGGTGAGGAAGAAAG
Organism: Verrucomicrobiales bacterium; assembly: GCA_965657775.1. GTDB lineage: Bacteria > Verrucomicrobiota > Verrucomicrobiia > Verrucomicrobiales > DEV007 > Arctic95D-9. The sequence continues at coordinate 469,940 of CBFHPY010000001.1, read as the reverse complement.
GACCGCGCCGAGATGACCGCTTTCCTTGAGTTCGCTGGACCACTCCTTCAAGAATGCTTCCTGCTCGCCTCCGAGCAATTCCAAATCCGCTCGATCTAGTTGCGTGCAGTCATAGTCGCCATCTCGCACGACTTCGATCCCTGCATCGGAATTTTTCTTGGGTACGTGGGTGGAGGAAATGATGGGCTCACTGATGACTTCGGAAGGAGGGCTTTTGAACTTTCGATCTTCGACCACCGCAAGACGAACGCCTCCGTATTCGACAGAGGTGTAGTAGGCGTTGATGCCGGCGCCATGGGGACCCATGTTGATTGCTGCAGGAAGAACTCCGACCTGGGTGAACTCCATGTTATTGACCCAGTCAGGGTGATTGCGATAGCCGCCGGTTGTGCGGTGTCCATCCATCAGTAATCCACCTTTTCCCCAGAGGTCGTTTTCGAAAACGTCATGATCGTCGGTGATCATGATGCAGGGTCGGTCTCGGAGGAGATCCCGGAAAGCCAACCCGAATTGGCGATACTTTTCGAGATAGTTCATCATTCCTGCGGGAACCTCTTCCGGGGTTTTGGAAACAATGTGAGGGCTTCCGTAGTCGTTTTCGTAAATTTGATCCCCGGAGAAATAGACCAGATCAGGATCTTGTTTGATCAGCTCAGCGACGGCCTCTTTCCATGGCCAGCCAATATCTTTGAGGCAGGACATGCCCAACATTCGTAATTCGGCGTTCGGCTTAGGCTCTGCTCGAAAGATACCTTCAAACGAGGAGTCTCCGCAGGTCACCTTGTAATCGAGTTTCTGATGGCGTGGCCACTCCTTCACTTCGAAAAGAGCGGTCGAGCTGAGTGTGGAGATCTCCGTAGAAGAAACTTCTTCCCAATCTCCATCGTCCTTCGTCCACAAGGTTACCGTCTCGGGGGCGGGCTCGGTGGGGTCAGCATCGAGGTGCGCCATGAGTCTCATCGTGTCGAGGTGCTGACAGTATTGAGTCCAGAGAATCTCGGCGGATTGGGAAAAACTCGGCAGCAGACAAGCTGTCGCGAGAAGGGAGTGGAGAAGGAGACGGGTTTTCATTTTCGAAGGTTCGGAGTCTGGGTGGGTAGTAGGAAAAATGCAAGGCGTTCGATTGGGAGCCGAGACGAAGCAGGAGACATCATTGACCCACCGCTACTTGATCTCCGACTTCGAGCATCTTCGCCCGGATCAGCGAATCGAATTCATCAATGACCGTTCGTAGGTTTTGATCGGTCGTCCCAATCAGGTTTGTCGTTTCGCCAGGGTCGTCGGCGAGATCGTAGAACTCATCTCGTTCAGGATTCAGAAAATCCCGGACCAGCTTGTAGTCGTTCGTTCGCCAGCATCGCATGTGTGTTTGAGATTGATGAAGAGTCGAGTATTCGCCGTAGTAGGCGTTATCCCATTTCTCGACGGCTTCGCTACGCAGGAGGGGAGTCAGGTCACGTCCACGTAGGGTCGTGTCTTCCGGCAGCGCAATTCCTGCCATGGCGCAGATCGTGGGAAACCAGTCGAGGTTGGTCATCGTTTCATCAATGACCGTTCCCGGGGGGATGACGCCAGGCCAGCGCACCGCGGTTGGCACCTGAATCGACGTGTCATACATATTCGGGCGCTGCCCTCTGGGCACGTTAGGGTTCGTCACCTCGGGAGGAGGTTTGGTGACCCAATGTCCGTTCCCCTTATGCCAGATGCCGTTGTGGCCCATGTTGTAGCCGTGATCGGAGGAAAAGATTACGATAGTATTCTCCTCAAGTCCGAGATCCTGAAGGGCACCAAGAACTCGTCCCAGGTTTCGATCGACACTGCGGACGGAGGAAAAATATTCGCGCATCATGCGTTTGACCCGCGGAGTATCGAGGTTGGGGTAACCCGGATGAGGGACTGGCGTCTCTGCATCGGTCATGTCGGCGTAGGGAGCGGCATCTTCTTCGCTGACCGGCAGCCACGCGGTATGCGGAGCACGTGTGTGCCAGCAGCAGAGAAAAGGCTTCTTCCGCTTCTTCTCAAGGAAGGTAATCACTTCGTCGGCAAGAATGTCGGCGGTCAGTCCGGTAAACCCTCGGTCTCTTCCGCCTTTCTCCATGACCGGGTCTACGGTGAGCCAGCCTCCGTGGCGGTGTCCGATGAAAAGGCTGAATCCGTGCTTTCTCGGATGATAAAAATCGGGCTGCCCGAGATGCCACTTTCCGATCAATGCGGTGTCGTATCCTGCCTTTTGAAGAAGACGAGGCCATACCGGAAGTTCTGGGTCGAGCCCCCATTCCGTGCCGCCGAGTTCGGTCTCTGGATCCCATTTCTGATAGGGCTTGATCCAATCAGAAATCCCGACCTCCGTTCCGTAGCGACTCGTCATCAGGCTGGCTCGGGAAGGGCTGCAAACCGGGGTCACCGTAAAGCTGTTGGGGAGGTAAGCTCCGCTCTCGAACAACGCATCCATGTGAGGCGTTTTCGCCATCGGGTGTCCGGCCACTCCCACTGCCCAGGGTGCCTGGTCATCAGTGAAGACAAAAAGTATATTGGGCCGGTCTTCCCCGTGAGAAATGCCACCAAAAATCGCGATCGATGCTAGCAGCCTTGAGGCAAAAGGGAACCGGGAAGAGAGAAAGCGTATCATGAACTGATTGCACTATGCTTTCTTCGTTTGGTCAACGGATTGGTGCTCCGGTTGATCGTGTTCCTCAATCGATCGAGGAGACATAGGCAAAGTAGGCTCCCCACGTTTTGCCCTCCGAGTCCGTGAACTTCGTCTCCATATCATAACGGCCAGACTTCAGATCGAGTTCGATGAATGCATGATCTGCGTCTGGGGTAAGTTCTACTTCAGCCGAGCTATTTCCCATCTTCACGGCGGCCAGGTTGGCACCAATCGCCTTTTGCGCTTCACGCGGAAACCGGCGGAGCTCAAAGCGATAGCGGCCGTCTTTGACAACATCGACAGCCCAGACGCCCGAAGAAAGTCGGCCCATGTGCCCACGATTCCAGGGGTTTCCGCCCTGATACCAGTCCATTCCATTGAGACGAGTATCATTTGGACCCAAGGGATGACGACTGAGAATCTCCTCTTCATCGGGCAGGCTGTTCCAGAATGCGTCGTAGCTGGACCTGAGACGTTGAACGACATCGGGGTGCTGCTGAAAGACTTCAGCGTCGCCGTTTTCGAGATCATAAAGCTCAGTTCCTCCGACCAATCGCCAGCGCTGCGTTTTGACCACTGCGTTTTTCCATTTCCCTCGCTCACGACCGCGGGGGCACTGCACGATGAGTTCACGATCTGAGTCGTCGCGAAGTGCCCCTTCGAGCAGTGGACGCAGGCTTTGCCCATCGAGTTCTCTTAGTGAGGGGACTCCGCAGAGGTCGAGAATAGTGGGAGCCATGTCGACCATTCCGGTCAGTGCTTCGCTCCGACCTGGCTTTTTGGTGAGCGGTGGATAACGCATCATGCAGAAAACATGATGTCTTGCATCGAATGGCTTGGAGGGAGGATTCTCAACAGAGTTCGTGGGTGCACCGCGGTTGCTCATTCCCTGGTCAGTTGCGAGGATCACAAGGGTGTTTTCGCGCAGGCCAAGATCGTCGATCTGTTTCAGGACCTCGCCCACGTTGTCGTCGATATTTTCGATCATTGAGAGAAGGGAAAGATCCTTGACCTCGCCATCTCTCTCGGTGATCCGTTTTGCGACGCTTGGGTGAACTTGCCAGGGCTTGTGAGTTGCCGGGGTGGAAATAAAGCAGAAGAAGGGGCCTTCCCGTTCTTTTTTAATGAAAGTCATTGCTCGATCAAACAACACGTCAGTGGAGAATCCTTCGGAGGGGACGACCTCACCGTTGTGCCAGTAGCTGGCGTCAAGATGACTGTTTCCAAAGTAGTCTTCCATCTGGCCAATGCCACCGCCTCCGTGGATGAATGTCTCCTCAAAACCGCGGTGACGGGGGCTATGTGGATATGACATGCCAAGATGCCATTTCCCAAAAATCGCGGTCGCATAACCCGACCCTTGAAGCAGATCTGCGATTGTTGTCTCGTTTTGATGCAGGATCGATACACCACCGATCGTATTGTGAATGCCTGAGCGAAGGGCATAGCGCCCGGTTAAAAGAAGGCCGCGACTTGGGGAGCAGTAGGGCGGAGCGTGAAAGTTGGTGAAGTCAATGCTCTCCCGAGACAGAGCGTCGATGTTTGGGGTCTGGACGGTTTCATGTCCGTGACAACCCAGCTCATGGTAGCTTTGGTTGTCAGTTAGGATGAGAAGCACATTGGGTCTTGCGGAGAGATTTCCCGGAATCAATAAGGCAGTGATCTGCACAGTTGCTGCCGCAATGACAAGGGGGATACTGAGGTAGGGTACAGGCTTCATTGATAAAGCTCGGAAAAAAAACTTCTACTTCAGCCATTCTGTTTCCCAGGTTGGCTCTTGCCGAAAACGGATTTTAATTCGCTCACTTTCGTAATGAGAAGCTGACCTTCTTTCTCTTCTCGATTTCCAGTCAGAGTGATAGGAGTGCCGACGTGGTAGGCTAGATTGAAACTGTGAAAGTCTCGAAAGCTGACATCGACACGCACAGGATCTTTGCCGGCAACTTCCATGTAAAACGTTTTTGCTTCGTCGAGATTCTCGGACATGACGAGACGTCCCTGCACGGTGATTTTTCCACTCGAGAGCTTGATCCAACTTTCGAACGGGTGCTCCTGGTATTCAGGGAAAGCGCTCCCATCGAGCCCGGGAAGGGGCACGGCAGAGTTGGCGTAGGAATCAGCGGGAACACCAAATCCCTGCAGCAATGAAAGGTGAAGATTACCGAGTTGCTGGTTCTCGGCATAGCGGAGATAGCGGCCCGTCTTGAGCATGCCTCCACCTTTTCCGGCGAGAATCGTGGGAATACGTTGTGCGGTGTGGTTGTCACTGTGTCCCATTCCCGAGCCAAAGAGAACCACACTGTGATCGAGCAGGCTGCCGTTTTGATCCTTGTACGATTTCATCTTCGTGAGGAGATAGTCAAATTTCTCCATGTGCCAGAGACTGATCTTAAGAAGGGAGTCGATGTTCGATCGGCTGAAGTTACGGAAAAAGTGGGACAGGTAGTGGTGCTGCTCAGTGATTCCAAGAAAGTCGAAAACCATGCGACTGTTGCTGTTCCCCATCATATAGGTGGCGCAGCGGGTCGAGTCGGTCCACATCGCTAGAGTGATGAGATCGATCATCGTCTCCACCTGTTCATTGAGATTGGTAGCGAGCGGTGGGCGTTCGATATCAGTGAAGTTGATCGGAGAAGAATGGCCTCCCTGATCCATCAGCTCGATTCGCTTTTCGGTCTCGCGGACGACGGTCAGGTATTCGTCGAGAGTTTCCTTGTCTTCCGTTCCCGCTTTTCGAACGAGGGACTTCGCGTCGTCCTGAACCCGGTCAAGAAGACTGGTCATTTCCGCTCGCTTGCTTGGCAGGTCGAGAGGATTCCGAAACAACCGATCAAAGATCAATTGTGGATCGCTCTCTCGGGGAAGACGTTCTCCGTTGGGACCGTACGAAATGTAGCTGCAGCCGATCTGTCCCGTGAAGAGTCCTTCCGTGGTCAGTTCCAACGAGCGATGAGCGGTATCGTTTCCAATTTGCTCGGCGATGAGTTGGTCGACTGATGCCTGCTTCGTGTTCTGATGGTGCCCGCTGAGGAAGCGTCGGGTGGAGTTGGCGTGAGAGGAGAATCCAAAGTCTCCCATATTGTCGAGGATGAGAAGGTCGTCCTTGTGCTGCGAGAAGGGCGCCATCAAGGGTGACATGCGGAAGTCCTGCTCAGTTCCTCCGTTGATATTCCACGACGGTGGGTGAACGCCATTCGGTTTGAAGAGGGAGAGGAAACGAACTGGTGGGGTGGTTTCACCGGCAAGATTTTTGACGCCGCTATCGGCGGAGGCTTCCATCAAGTTGAGGAAAGGCAGGGGCATCATCGCCCCGGCGGCGCCTCGCAGAAAAGAACGGCGGTTGATGTTCCAATGTTTTTTCATGATTCAGAAAGAGGGCTGACGATCGTTTCACGGAACGGCAGGCTGTTGGCAATCTCGGTGAACAGATCCTGCCAGGTTGAGTTGGGTTTTACCATTCGATTTGTGATTGTTTCCACGGTCGGTCCATCGTGAGCCTCCAGTTTTCGACAGAGCGCGTAGGACAGAGTTTGTTCGACTGCGTTGCGAACAATATCTCGGCGACGATCCGTAATCAGGATGGCTTTCAACTCCTCAAAGTTCTCGAATGACTCACCCGTGGGCAAAGTTCCTGCCGTATCGATGCTTTGGGCCTTGGTAGGCGTATCCTTCTTGGTTTTTGAATTCTTACTGAGCAGGAAGACTCCCTTGTCATCGTAGGCCTCGAAGGCGAAGCCAAGGGGGTCAATTTTGTCGTGACAGCGCGCACAGGTGGCGTCGGCGCGGTGACGATCAAACTGCTCGCGGAAGCTCAGCTTTTTGCCTCCGGCGGAGACTTGAATCGGTGGAATATCGGCAGGTGGTTCACCCAGATGTTCGCCCAGAATACGGCGCAGCGTCCAGGTGCCACGCAAAATCGGGCCGTGATTCATCGCCAGAATGGCGGGCATTGTGAGCAAGCCGCCTCGTCCTTCTGTATGTTCGAGCGTGAGTTTCTGGTTGGGGGCGACCTGTTTCTCGATGCCCTTGGGTTTGAAGTATTTTTCCAGTTTGTTCCTGTCTTTCGGGTAGTTCGAAGCCGTGACGTGGCTGGCGAAGGTCACCTCGGAGTCAATCAATTCAATGATGGGGCGATTTTCCGTAAAGAGGTAGTGGAGAAAATCGAGCGGCTGATTCTTGTAAGACTGAAGCAGGTAGTGATCGCCGTAGGCGTCGTCAATTTCATCAAGCGCGAGCCACTGGGTCGCAAAGCTATCGGAGAGCGAGCGGGCCTTGGGTGATGCGAGCATACGCTTGATCTGCTGAGAAAGGATCGATGGTTCTCGAAGTTTTCCCTCGGCCGCGAGCTCGCGAAGTTCGGCGTCGGGCATGTCTTCCCAGAGAAAGTAAGAGAGGCGTTCTGCCAGCTCGTAGGAGTCGACTTCCTGTTGTTTTCCCGGAGTCTTCCCCATGCGAAAGCCCCGATAAAGAAAGTCAGGTGACATGAGAATGGTCTTCATCTCGAATTGGAGCGCTCTGACCAGATTGGTTCCCGAATAAGGGGTCAGGTGCTCGAGAATTTCCTTCAATTCTGATTCTTCGAGTGGGCGTCGGTAAGCGAGTGGCGCAAAATTTCGCAGCAGTTGTGCGGCCTGTTTCTGGCTCAGGTCGACCTTCTTGAAATCGTCGGGTAGTTCTTCGCCGAGTAGACTGCCGAGTTTCTCCCTTTCTTGAGTGGAGAAGAGTCGATGGAGCGCACTCTCGGCAAGATAGGCGTATTGATCCCATATCATTGTCGAGAGGGGAGCGGCGTGGGTGTCGTTGATGAATCCACTTTCGCCCGGCGGGTCAGTGGGCATGAGTTTGAGAATCAGCGAAGGCTCCACTGCGGTCTGCTCGGCTTTGATGACCTTGTTCTCCAGGTCAAAGCCGAACAAGGTTTGCATTGTATTGCGATACTCAGGGGTGGAGAGGCGACGAGGTTGAAAGACGCCTGGGCTTGCCTCGACCTCGACATAGTTGTTCTCGTACCATTGCTGAAAAGCAGCGCGCTCTTCTGCGGAGGGTTGTCTCTCATCCTCCGGCGGCATCTCCTCGTAGTCGACGACCTCGGCCGCGAGCGTCCACAAATCGAAGTCATCTTGTGTGGCCGAGGTCACCGAAATCTTGGTGAAGTCGACCTTCCCTTTGACTTTTTCTCCGCCGTGGCACTGAACGCAGTAGCTCTCCAGGAAATGGGAGACGGCTTCGGGCGTGGGTTCCATCGCAAAACCTGAGATCGACATTAAGCCGATCAGAACGGTGAAGCCAGGAAGTTGTCCGAGTCGGCGTATCATGGGGAAGGCTACCTCTCAATTTCACGAACGCGAGTTACGGGATTGGGCGGGGACGCCATGACGGAATGTCTCAGCCATACTCTATCTTTTGTTCTTCCTTGGCGCAATCGTGTGTCGAATTTGTGGGCCTTTGCTGCCTGCGAATCTATAATAAAGCCTCATTTGAAAAATCCCCTCCAGGAAATCATGTCCCAAAAACCAAACACTTCACGTCGGCGCTTTATCGCCGGAGCCGCTAGCGCGATCGCTGCTCCGACAATCATTCCTTCATCAGTCCTCGGACAGAACGCACCCAGCAATCGAATCCAGATGGGTTTCGTTGGAATGGGAAACCGTGGACGAGGGGTCATGCAGGCCCTTATGAATCACAAGGCTGCGCAAGGTGTTGCGGTTTGTGATCTCGATAAAGGATACCAGGCTCCAAACGGCAAGAATATGCAGGGCCTCGAGACAGGCGTTGAACTTCTGAACAAATCTAACGCCAAAAAAGGCGGTAGCGAATCTGGAGTCAAAGGCTACGCCGACTATCGCGAAATGATCGCACGAGGTGATCTCGATGCGATCATGGTCGCAACTCCCGATCACTGGCACGCTATGGTTTGCATGGAAGCGGCACGCAACGATATCGATATCTATTGTGAGAAGCCTATTACTCACCTGTTCGCTGAGGGTTATCACCTTCATCGCGAGGTTACGAAGCGTGATCTCATTTTCCAGGTCGGATCGCAGCAGCGTTCGAGCAGGGAATTTCGCACCGCGGTCGAGATTGTTCGCAATGGACTGATCGGGAAAATCTCCAAGGTCGAAGTTGGGTTGCCTTCGGGTAAAACTTCGGCACAGGGAGACACCACCGTCAAAGAGCCACCTGCTCATCTTGACTACGACGCCTGGTGTGGCCCCAGCGAAAAGCTTCCTTACATGGATGCACGTTGTCACTGGAACTGGCGTTGGCACCTCAGCTACGGCGGCGGACAGCTCATGGACTGGATCGGGCACCACAATGACATCGCGCATTGGGGACTCGACATGGACAAAGCGGGTCCTGAGAGCGTCGAAGCCAAGAACTTCGAGTACGTCAAAGACCTCATGGAAGTGTATGATTCTCCTGTCCAGTATGATGTCGTCAGCCAATACCCAGGTGGCATTGAACTCTTGATGTCTTCCCGCAATCAAATGGGAACCAAGTTCATCGGTGAGAATGGCTGGGTCCACGTTACCCGCGGTAAGCTCACTGCATCGAATCCTGCCTGGGCTGAGAAAGACTTCGTCGCTGGGGAGTGGAAAGGATACCATCCTGGAGCTGGGCATCAGTCCAACTTCATCGAAGGTGTGATCAATCGCAAAGAGACGATCTGCCCAGCCGAGACCGGACATCGCTCCGCAACCCCTGGTCACATTGGTTACGTCTCCCATCAGCTGGGTCGCAAGATCAAGTGGGACTCGAAGAACGAGAAAGTCGTCGGCGACGAGGAAGCTTCGAAGCTTCTCATGGCGCTTCCTTACCGCGACGGCTACGACCTGATGTCGTAGAGATCAGCTCTGATTTACTACAATCAACTTTCAAAAGGGCCAGATTTCGATCTGGCCCTTTTTTTCGGAGCGAGCTCCCGGTGGGATGAGCGCTTCATCGATCGCCACCCCAACTTTTGGTTCCCTGATCGAAGTGACAGGGAGAATACATTCCTCATGAAACGACTTCTCGTGACGATCCTGATTCCCATTGTTCTTGTTCTGTTCGCTCAGGCCTCTTCAGCGGAAACCAAGCCGAACATCATCTACCTAATGCTCGATGAGTGGGGCTACTTCGAGTCTGGCCACATGGGGCACTCGGAACTCCTCACTCCGACGATCGATCAGTTCGCTGCGGAAGGGATGCGTTTTACGAATGCCTACGCGGGAGCTCCCGTTTGTGGTCCCACTCGAGCGGTCCTGCTCACGGGATTGCACTCCGGGCATACCTCGATGCGGGCCAATAACGGTTTCGCTCCGATTCGAGAAGACGAGCCAACTCTCGCCAGCGTATTGAAAACCGAAGGTTACGCTACCGGAGGTTTCGGCAAGTGGGGCATCGGCGGACGCGGCACTTCAGGGGTTCCTGAGAAGCATGGTTTCGACGCGTTTTTTGGCTATTACGATCAGGTTCACGCTCACACTTTTTATCCCCGCTACCTCATTCGAAACAGTGAAGAAGTTCCTCTCCCGGGCAATGACGGACTCAGCTTCTATGAGGGAGAAACCCACGCTCAAATTGAGATCTTTAAAGCATCGTTGCAGTTCATCCGCGCCAGCAAAGACGAACCGTTTTTTTGCTACCTGCCGTGGACACCTCCCCATGGTCTCTGGGGGATTGATGATGAGGACCCGTCGTGGCAGTTGTTCAAAGACAAGCCCTGGAAAGCGGGTCAGCGGACCGAGCGCGATGCGAGAGTCTATGCCGCCTACATGCATATGGTAGATCGACAGCTCGGCGAGGTTCTCGAACTATTGAAAGAACTTAAGCTCGATGAGAACACGATCATTTTTCTCTGTGGAGACAACGGTGGGCAGGACTATTTCAAGAGTGCAGAACGACCTCACGGTTTCTTTGGCCCGAATCTCAACCCGGCAACAGGAGAGAGGTTTCGTGCTGGCAAGGGTTCGCTCTATGAAGGCGGGCTGAAAGTTCCTTTTCTTGTTCGTTGGCCCGGCACGATCGAAGCGGGATCAGTCAGTGATCACCTTTGCTACTACCCCGACATCATGCCGACTCTGTCTGACCTCGCGAAGGCGGAGTGCCCGAAGACGGATGGTTTGTCATTGTTGCCCACTCTGCTCAACGAAGGGGCGCAGGCGAAGCACGATTTCTTCTACTGGGAATATGTTGGTCAAACAGCGGTTCGAAAGGGAAACTGGAAAGCCTATCGGAGCAAGAAGGGATCTTGGGAGCTTTATGATCTCGGCAATGATATCGAAGAAAAGAAGAACGTAGCGGCATCGAATCCTGAAAAGCTCAAGGAACTCGTCGCTCTCGCAGAAAGTGCCCACGAACCGATCCGGCCTGGAAAAGTATACGATCGTGAGTTGACCGATAAAGATCATCGCCAGGCTCCCCATGAGAAAAATGTGGAATACCTGAAAGCCAGCCTCTAGAGGCGACCCTTTGAGGGCCCACTTCTCTCAGTGGTCCCCTATTTAACCCTGTTCAGTCGGCGACCTGACCCTGTTGGGTTACCGCAGTGAGGGTGAAGGCAGCACTTGAAAGTGTGGAGGCGAAATGAGAAGTACGGTGATGCGTTTGATCCTTTCTTTTGTCTTTGGCTTCGCTCTTTTCGTGAGCTCATCTCACTCTGCTGATTTTGTCGTCATAGAGAACTCAGATGCATTCTCCGATATTCAAAGAGGAGGGAACACGCTTGTTGGAAAAGGGAATTCAAAAGGGCAGACTTTCCGACTTTCTGATTCGGTTGAAATCAACGCTCTTGTTCTGAAGGCCACTGAAGTCAAGTTGGCTGCAGAGCTGACCGTTGAAGTTTTCCGTGAGGAAAAGGGAAAGCCGGTCGGTGATGCTTTAGTTTCTCATTCGGGCGCTTTTCCGGAAGGCTTTTCGAAAGGCGCCTCCATCGTTGCGAGATTTCAATCCCCCTTGTCCCTGAAGGCTGGCAACTACGCTATCGTCGTCCGATCCGAAACATCGGAGGTTCGGTTTCAATTGAGCACGGGCTACAAAGGCGGCCAACTGATTCGAAAAAACCAGAGCACCAAGGGCAAGTGGGTTGCGGGCAATGGCAAAGACAGTGATCTCCTCTTTCGCCTGATCGGCTCCGAGGAAATCTCCAGTCTGTCATCTGCTGTGTCGCCGGAGGAGCAAGGTCCCCTGAAACTCGCGGAACACAAAAATCCGGATTTCGAGCTGGGTAGTTTAAAAGACCTGAAACGCCAGCCCAACATCATCACGGTGATGGTGGATGATCTGGGTTGGAATCAGATTGGGGTCTCCCAGGCTACCCTGGGTACAAACCCTGACATGTATGCGACGCCGAATCTGGCGAGACTGGCGGAGGAAGGTCTCTGCTTTACCAATGCCTATGCCCAGCCGAACTGCGCACCAACTCGCGCGGCGATGTTGTCCGGCCAGTATCCCGCCCGAATCCACAATGATGTGTATGTTGTGAACAGTCTCAATCGGCACGGGAGAGGCGGGGTTTCGAAAGAAGACGCGCGATTTATCGGGCCGGATCAAACCGAGGATGTGGCGGCCGAAGCGGTCACTGTTGCTGAAGCGTTGCGGGAAAACGGCTACTCCACCGCGCACATCGGCAAGTATCATGTGGGTGGTCATGACGGTGAGAAGACTTTGCCGGAGAATGTGGGTTTCGACATCAATATTGGTGGCTTCGCCCAGGGGCATCAGCCAGTCTGCTTCGCATCGAAAGCGGGGGAGGGCGGGTGGAAATTCCGCGGCCTTGGTCGAGGACATCTCGACCGATTTGGCGAGCCATACACGGAGGAATACCTGGAGCGGTATAGATTTCCCAAATCCCTCGCCGGAACACCCAAGCACGTCAGTGACGCCGTGTCCGATGCCATGGAAGAAACCGTGGCGAAGTTTGCGGGTGGCGAGAAACCATTTTACCTGCAACTTCATCCCTACGCGGTTCACGGTCCGGTGCGATCTCGACCTGACCTGCAGGAGGCTTCGAAGGGAGACGCGTTCGTGGGATTTGTGAAAAGTGTCGACCTCATCGTGGGGCGGGTTCTCGATGCGATCAAAGACCCGAATGGTGATGGAGACACAAGCGACAGCATCGAGGATCACACGCTCGTTCTCTTCACCTCTGACAATGGTGGAACCCACAAAGACAACCTTCCGCTTCGTGGATTGAAAGGAATGCACACCGAGGGAGGGATTCGTGTTCCGCTTATCGCGAGATGGCCCGGTCGGATTCCCGCCAATACAGTGACGGATCACCTCGTTCATTCCGTTGATTACTACCCCACCTACTTGCAACTGGCGGGCGCGAAATGGACGCCGTCCCCGGACGAACATCCTCTCGATGGATTTTCTTTTACGGACGCGCTTCTCAATCCGAATCTCAGTGAGCCTCGCGAGCCGATCTTTTACCTGTTTCCCGGTTACCTTGATCGCCGCGCTCAACCAAGTATCACCGCGATCGAAGAGATCGACGGGTCGCAGTGGAAACTGCGCTACCTCTACGAGACGGACAGCTGGGAGCTTTACAACATCACGGAGGATCTTCGTGAATCGCAAAGTGTTGCCAGTGAAAATCCAAAGGTCGTCTCCCGGATGGCAGAGAGCGTGAATGCTTGGCTGACCCAGGAGCATCCCACCTGGTGTCCCAAGTATCCGATCGATAAGGAAACGGGGAAGCCGGCAGGGCCGCCGATTCGCTAAAGGCAGGCGGGTAAGAGGAAAGCAGTGACCCACCGGAAGGTTCCGTATTCACGGAGCGGAATGGGTTGAGTGAAGGTAGATCGTTGCTCCATGATGCGGCCACTTCCATCTTCGGCGCGATCGACTCGCCACCCCAAAAACCAACCCCTTGTTTTCATGATTCTTCGGATTTTCTACTCGCTCCTTCTCCTGTTCTCTTTGAGTTCGCTCGAGGCTCTCGAATTCGCTACCCCATTCGGAGACCAGATGGTGCTGCAACGAGAGGTCAAAGTTCCGGTCTGGGGAACGGCGCAACCGGGATCCGAGGTCAACGTTTCGTTTGCTGGACAATCGGTTTCGGGAAAAGCGGACGCGGAAGGAAAGTGGCGAGTCTTGCTTTCTCCCTTGAAAGCCTCTACCGAGAATCGAGTCCTTTCACTTGAGAGTGGGGAACAGAGGAAGGGACTAACTGGCGTTCTCGTTGGCGAGGTCTGGGTAGGATCCGGGCAATCGAATATGGCCGGCAGGGTCGCCTCGTATGCTAAGAGAGACGAGACTCTCGCGAAGCTTGTGGAAGGCGCTCCTTACGCCACGATCCGGCTTTGCAATGGTGGTCCCAAGCCTCAGTGGAAAGCTGCTGATGCCGATTCCGTGAATGGCTTCTCGGCCATTCTTTTCGCCTTTGGCGAGCGCCTTCACCGAGAAGTTGGTGTTCCGGTCGGACTGATCGTTGGCGCAGTCGGAGGCACTCCGTCAGGAGCGTGGATGCCAAATGAAACTTTCGAATCGAGTGATCTTTGTCGAACCGAAATTGCAGCCTTCGCGAAGACGTGGGATGCTGAAAAGGCGAAAACCCAATATGAAGCCAAGCTCGCGGCCTGGGAGAAAGCGGTTGCCGAGGCAGAGGCGAAAGGAGAAAAGCCGCGAGGCCGGAAGCCGCAACCGCCAGTTGGCCCAGGAGGTTCGACCCGTGGCGGAACACCGGGAAATCTCTTTGATCGATTTATCCGATCCAGTTCGGGTTTTGCGATTTGTGGAGTGCTCTGGGATCAAGGCGAGGCGGGCTCGGGAATTCTCGGGCTCGGGCAATACACTTCGATGACCGAACTGATTCGTGGATGGCGGGAGCTTTGGGGGCAGGAGGAACTTCCGTTTCTTTTCGTTCAGAAACCCAGTGGACTCGGAAATGCTTTCTCAACTGATGATCCCGTTACGAGAGAAGCGGACGGCTTTGGGGAGTTGCCGGAAATTGCGAAAGCTTCTGATGGAGGAGGACGTTTCCTCTACACCCGCCTGATGCTCGATATCGAAGATGCCTGGATGGTTCCTGCGATCGATCTCGGCTCTACAATCCATCCACTGAACAAGTGGGGTTATGGGAATCGTTCTGCGGAGGTGGCGCTTCAGAAAGTGTATGGCGACAAATCGGTTGTCGCCTATGGGCCGATCTATGATTCGCATGCGATCAAGGCCGACAAAGTGACGGTCACATTCGACTCTGCTTCGGGTGGTCTCGCGATTGCTCATGGCGAAAAAGTCCAAGGTTTTTCTCTCTGTGGAGCGGATGGGAAATGGCACTGGGCCGAAGCGAAAATCGAGGGAGAGAATTCCGTGGCCGTGACAAGCGCGGCAGTTCCAGAACCGACGCAGGTTCGGTATGCTTTTGCGAAGAACCGGCGTTGGGCCAACTTGTTCAACGGAGCCGGATTGCCTGCTCTTGCGTTTACGACCGAAGCGATTGAGCTTCCAGATCGGTGAGCTTGTTGAGCGAGGGCGCCTGCGTTTCTCAGGCTTCCTGTATTGTCTAGCAAGGGCATAGCATCACTCCGCCCCGGAGGGAAAAGTGTTTCCCTGGAATTTGGAAATGTTTCTCATCAGGTCGGGATAGAATTCGAGAAAGCATTGCTCGAAGATCGAATCGTTTTTTACGATTTCTTCCTCCGCTCCTCTCAGGTTGGTGATGGCAGGGGAGACGCGACTGACTCTCTGAAAGGTAAGCTGCTGACCTTCGAGTGTTCCGTAGGCGGTGAGCCAGTCTCTCGATCTCATCTTGGAGATCAGGCTTTGTGTTTTCCTGCTGAATCCGGTGGAGGCAACCATCGCCATCGTCGCGTAGCCACGCGAAATCGTGTTCTCCCGATCTTCAGTGGAAAACTGGCTCCAGTGCCTCGTGAGGTAGTAATCGAAAGCGATATCGAGAATGATCCCGCCGAGCCTTCTTCTGTCAGTCGAAATCTCGCGGCAGGCTTTCGCTACGACGGAATGTTGATCCGTGTATCGATCAATCTCTCGATGAAGAAGAATGCCGGGCATGAATCGCTCCTGCATCGCTTCCGACATTCGGTTGACCGGATTGTATCGCCCGAGGTAGTCAGCGAGTACGTTTGCCGTCAAGGTATCGGGATTGCATCCGTGTGAGAGATGGAGATGGGCAAGGAGATTCAAGTCCTGACAAACTGACTCCCGAAGTCGGTCGCCGACAACCTCTAATCGATCGGATCGAATCCTAATCCACCGAAACTATTGTTCCGCAGGCTCGGTTTCACAGAAAATCAGGGAGCTACTTGTCGGCCTTCAGATCCTTCGCCGCATCAGCTTTCAACATCTGGAGTTTCTCGTCTTCCGGCTTGAGTTCCAATCCTCGCTCGGCCAATGCCTGAGCTTTTTCCGGAAGGCCATTACTCAGGCACGCCTCTGCTGTTTTTCGAAGCAGCCAGACTTTGCCCGGATTCAGTTCGATTTCGAGTTCCATAAAACGGACACCATCATTGACACTCCCGTCTTCGATCAGTTGTTGGGCGAGTGCCATGTTTGTTCCTCCCCAGGCAGCCTTTTTCCCCTTCTCCTGAAACCAGGAAATGGCGGCATCTACGCCGTCGCGCTTCACCATCGTGTAGAGAAGCTGATCCTGGCTCACCCGTGCTTTCCCGGGCATGCGAAAGGGTTGCCCTGTCACGACATGAATGAGTTCGTTACTCAGATTGACCACGGAATTCCACACCTCGGATCCTCCCATCGCGTCACCCTGATTGCAGAGCACGATGATGAAGGCATCGTCCTCGACGAGACGGTTCTCCATCGCTCGAAAACCGTGGATCGCACCTCCGTGGTTGATAATTTTCGTTCGCCGTTTGGTTACCGGATGTGTCCGATTGTATATCTGCCAACCATAGCCGTATCGGCTTTGGGCACGTCCTCCTGCGGCTTTCACTTCTGGAACATCACGATTGGGAGTGAACATCAGTTCCCGGTATTTCGGTCCGAGAAGTCCATCCGTGTAGAGCGCGCGATCCCAGAGAAACATGTCTTCCACCGTTGAATAAAGCGAGCCGGCAGCGCCGGGGGAGGTGTCCATGTCGATATAGTTTGCGTGGGTATAGCCGAATGATCCGCGGGTGTATCCGGTCGCTCGCTTCTCGAGGACGTAGCGATTTCGGTCGTAGCCGCTGTTCTTCATTCCGAGAGGATCGAAGATGCGTTCATCGATATTTTGCTCGAAGGTCCGTCGCGTTACTTTCTCAATGATCCGACCGAGAATGCAGTAACCTGCGTTGCAATAGGAGTAGATCGTCCCCGGTTCGTGTTGCAGATCGCTACTGCAATATTCCTGGATGAAGTCATCCTTATCGAAAGGCAAACGGGAGACTTTCCCTTGATAGTCGAAGCTCGCCGTGAAGTCCTTGATACCGGACTGATGAGACATCAGATGATGAATCGTGATTCGCTCTCCCGTGTCTTTGCGGTAGTAGGGCAGGTGATCAGAGATCGTGTCGTCGAGATTGAGTTCGTCCTCTTCGACCAGCTGCATTGCGATCATGGTCGCGAACTGCTTGCTGACCGACGCCAATCGAAACTTGGTGTCGGTCGTGTTGGGGATATTCCATTCCCGGTTCGCCAGTCCAAAGGCTTCTTTATAAATGATCTCGCCCTGATCGGCGACCAATACCGCTCCAGAGAAGAGACCCGTGTCCGCCGTGGCCTGGCACAGTTCCTTGAGTGCCGCGACCTTGTCGGGTCCCACTTCCCGGTATCCTTTGGGGAGTGGCGCATTCTCTTCTTGCGCTTCGGCGATGCTTCCGAATAGCAATCCCGTCAGGAGAGTTCCTTCTACTGCTAATCGTCGCAAGGTTTTCATCACCTTCATGGTTACGCTAGAAGAGGCTTCATCGTCCATCCTTTCCTGATCTGGTTGGCGCCGGGTTTTCGTAACTTGTTTGTTGGGATGAATTCCGATTGAATCGTCGTCGCGTCTCACTATGAAAGTTTTCTACTACGTTCTCCTGGTTCTCTTTGGTCATTCCTGGGCCCTGTGTTCAGAAACGGTTCGTCCCGAGACGGGACCGGAGAAGGATGAAAACTTTTCCCATAGCGTAACAACTCCGCAGAAGCCGTGGACGAAACGCGATTTTCGAAACGATCCGAATGACTTTCAGTTCGCGATCGTGACCGATCGAACCGGAGGAATGCGTCCCGGAGTGTTTCCTCGAGCGGTGAAAAAAGTCAATGAGCTGCAACCTGAATTCGTGATCACGGTAGGCGATCTCATCGCGGGAGGAGGATGGCAGAAGGACGAGAAGGAGATCCGTCGTCAGTGGGAAGAATTTAACGGATTTGTAGAGGGCTTCGAGATGCCCTTCTTCTACCTGCCTGGTAACCACGATGTCAGCAATGGCTTGATGGATCAGATCTGGGACGAGATGTATGGCGTTCGATATTACTCTTTTGCCTACAAAGACGTTCTCTTTCTCTGCCTGAATACACAGGACGGTGAGGGTTCGAGCCCGTTCATCGGAAAAGAGCAGATCGAGTGGGCCAGCGAAGAACTCGCAAAGAACTCCGACGTTCGGTGGACCATGGTTTTTATTCACCAACCGCTCTGGGTTTTCGAAGAAGGGATTGAGCGAAATGTGAACGGGAAGCGAGTTTTGAAAAAGTCGAAGACCGGTTGGCCGGAGATGGAAGCGGCTTTGTCAGGGCGGAAACACACCGTCTATGCGGGCCACGTGCATCGCTACGCCAAGTACGAGCGAAACGAAGCAAGCTACTACACTCTCGGGACCACCGGTGGCGGCAGCGCGCTCCGGGGAAATGCTTTTGGAGAGTTTGATCACGCGACCTGGATCACGATGACCGATCAAGGGCCGCGGATGATGAATCTAACTCTCGACGGAATGCTCGAGGAAGATGTCACGACCGAGGCCAAGCAGAAGTTCTGGCGGGGCATGCGATTCAGCGAAAATTTTCGGGAGACATTTCCCTTTCAGGACAAGGTCATCACTTTGCCGATTGAGAATCCACTCGATGCTCCACTCTCAGGGAGAATGTCCTGGATCTTACCCGTGACCGATCACTGGACCGTGAGTCCGCGCCGGGTGTCTCTGGATTTGGAGCCGAGAGAAAAGAAAGAGATTCAGTTTACGGTGAGTCATCAGGGCGATGTCTCGACTTACTTTCCCTTGCCTCGTCTCGATACTCATTTCCATGGAGATGAAGATCAGTTCCATCTTGAGCGAACACTCTTTCTTCCGCTCGATCTGACCGATCATGTGAAAAAGTATCCTGAAGTCACAAGGATGTCGGAAACACAGAGTATGTCCGTGATCGATGGTCAACTGGATGACGAGATTTGGAAAGGCGAGCCAACGATTGCTCGTCTCATCCCGAGACAGGCAGATGGCTATGCGCCGGTCGAGACCCAGGCGTGGCTGCGCTACGATGATGCATTTCTTTACGTCGGGGTTCGTTGTGAGGAACCGCTGCTACGGGATGTCGTCAGCGAGGTGAAGGCTCGTGATGGCGATCTTCGAGAAGATGATTCGATTGAAATTCTTTTCGATACCAATCTCGACAAAAAGTCATTTCATCACTTCGCGATGAATCCCGAAGGCGTCCTTTTTGACGCTCGGGGGAAGGATGCTACCTGGAACAGCACCGCTCAGGTGGCGACCGGAAAAGAAGCCGGGGCCTGGACGGTGGAGATGGCAATTCCTCTCGAGGAACTCGGAGCCGATTTCACGGCCCACAAAACTTGGGGATTTCAGATGGCTCGCCATCGTCCGAGGATGGGAGAGCGAAAGTCCTACCAGTGGTCTCCCACCTTCTGGTATGGGAACACCCTGCCGAGTTTCTTCGGAAGGTTGGAGGTTAAGTAGGGGTGGGGATCGCTGCTCCGGAAATGGGTTCCTTAATCTTTGCCTGCGCTCTCGTCCTTCGGAAGCGCGGGGATGAGATCTGATTCGGATACTCTCGGATTCTCGAACCATACTAGGTTGTAGCTCGAATGCCCTGCAATCAGCACGTCCAGGTCGCCGTCCCCATCCATGTCGACCGTGCTCGTGTTGTAGCTGCCCTGGTCGGTGCCAATAACGTGTTTGGTGAATTTTCCTTTGCCGTCATTCTCATACCAGGCGGCTACGCCGTCGGCTTCCTTGCCACAGGAGACAGCGTCCATGTGACCGTCGCCATCGATATCGGCGAGCGCAAGGCTGTGGGGAAACTGGATATCGGGGTCGATCTCGATCAGTCCAAACTCGGGGCCGCGAAACCAGAGCACTCCTTTGCCGTGGCCGCGCGTTGCGAAGTAGTCCGTGTGACCGTCTTCGTCGAAATCGGCAGGCAGGATGTTGGTGGCTCCCTCTTCGTTCTCGGCTAGAATGTGTTTTGTCCACGTCTTCGTTAAATCGCTTGGCTGTTCCCACCAGGCGAACCACTTTCCATTTTCGAAGCCATTTGTTCCTTTCGCTGCGCAGGCGATGTCGGGCCGACCGTCTCCGTTCACGTCGCCGAAGCCCATGTAGTGCGAACCTCCCGGAGCGTCCCGGTCAGCGAAGACATGTCTCGTCCAACTGCTGGCGGTATGCGGATCAGTCGGGGTTTCCAGCCAGGTGATCGACTCGGGGAATGCCGTCGACTTTTTGTCGCGTCCCGAGTTGGCGATGAGATCGAGCTTGCCGTCCCCGTTGACGTCACCAGTAATCACGCAGTGTGTTCCTGCGATTTCGTCATCGACAGTGCGGAACTTCCATGGACTGCCGGAAAATGGATCGGTCGGACACTCGAGCCAGAATACGGTCTGGTTTGATCCAATGAAATCCATGTCGCCATCGCCGTCGGCATCCATCAGGCAACTGTGGATGCAGGCGTCGCGGACGCGTCGCTGGGAATCGTCCGGGCTGAATCGGTGGACTGTGAACGGTTGCCAGTCCGGCCCCCGGAAGGCGACTACTTTTCCGCCGAAGGAGGTGATGGCGTCGATGTGTCCGTCTCCATTGAAATCGTGAGCTGATGCTCCGTTGATGGCACCTTTTGTCGGAGGCTGGATGGTGTGCTTTTTCCAGTCGGCTGTAGAGAGTGCAGGCATCAACCCAAGAAAAAGTGTGAATGCGAAACAGAGGAGTCGTGTCATGTAGGCGATTTTTGTTTGTAGGGACTATACCCTATCTAGGAGTTCCGGATCTGTCTGTGGAAGAATCAATCTTGACCTTGTTTAGAAAGGTCCGCTCCATCCTGATAGGCTGGCCGGGAATCACAAGTCCATGCCTAACCCTGATCTTCAACTCCCGTCCTAGCGGCTCCATGATTCGGCAGGTCATCCACAGTTCGTCATCGAGGAGAGTTGCCCAGTAGCCGCCCTACATCTCGCGGGATAATTTCTGCACCTGGGGTTGGGCGCTGCCGTGAAACGCGAGTGCGATGGTCGTTACTCCTCGACGGGTTTTCTAATACATGGTGGTGTTATACAAATCTGCGTGGGTGAAGAGGACTTCGTCTCCAACATACCGGGTCGTGGAATCACCTTGAGTGGCCTGCCTTTCGGAGTAGCCTTACTCCGGCTCCTGAGAGGCCGCTCGAATTTCGAGGCGGTAGCGAGGCTGATCAGTGTTCTTTCCAAAATACTCCGTGTAGTGCCCTTTCATCTTGGGCTTTTTGACGGTGGAATAATCATGATCAAGGTGACGATGGCCAGCAGAAACGGAATCCCAAAAAGGAGCAGGTTCTTTCCGATGGGTTGGCCGCCTTTCCAGATAGTCCAGCTCGTTCCCATAATGACGATCGCGGGCAATGCTGCGAGTCCCATCGCTTTGGGAATGCTAAGCTTCTGGGGAACCATGCTCATCGCCGCTCCCAGAAGAAAGATGTAGCTGGCGGCAATTCCAAGGGCACTCAGGATCCAGGCAAATACGGTTAACATGTCCCACCGTAGTCTATTTGACCGAGTTGGTTGAAGCGGAAAACGAGTCCGGGGGGAATCTGGAGTCTTTCTACGTGAGATTCCGAAAAGGAAAAACGGATTCAGGGTAATACAAAAACCTGTCTTCGTTGCTGCTTTGAAAGAGAGTGGTGTGATATTTACTGGCCCCATAATGAACCCTCTCCGAATTCCAAGTCTCCTTCTGTTCCTGTTTGTCTCGTTGACAGCTCATTGCGCATTCTCGAAGGACCGTCCCGATATCGTCTTTGTGATGCTGGATGATTCGGGATACACCGACTTTGGTTGCTATGGTAGTGCCGTCGATACTCCGAACATCGATGCGTTCGCGGGGGAGGGGATACGGTTTACAGATTGTCACGCCGCGGCACCGAACTGTTCACCTTCGCGAGCCGGAATGCTGACCGGTCGTATTCCTTCCCGTGTCGGAATGTACAGCTACATTCCGCGGAAACACCCCATGCATCTTCGGGATGAAGAAGTGACCGTGGCGGAGGTGCTGAAGAAGGCTGGATATGCGACGGGTCATTTTGGAAAATGGCATCTTTCCAATCTGGAAAACTCCGAACAGCCCGGCCCTAATGATCAGGGATTTGATCATTCATTGGGAACCTCCAACAATGCGGAGCCGAATCACGAGAACCCAGTGAACTTTGTTCGCAATCGAGAAGCCATCGGTAAGGTGGAAGGTTTCTCCTGTCAGGTCGTGGTAGACGAAACGATCAACTGGCTCGACACCGTTCCCGAGGACGAGAACCTGTTCGCTTGTGTTTGGTTCCATGAGCCACATTCGAAGATTGCTTCACCGGAGAATTTGATCGCCAAATATGAAGCGCGCGGCATGAGCAAAAAGGAAGCGGCCTATCATGCTAATATTGAAAATGTGGATATCGCCTTCGGGCGCCTCATGGAAAAGTTGGAACAGCTCAAGCGTAAGGAAAACACGCTGGTCTTCCTCACTTCCGACAACGGTGGAGTGAATGGGTTTTCCAACCAGGGGCTTCGGGCGAAGAAGTCATTCGTTTACGAAGGTGGTCAGCGGGAGGCTGGAATTTTGCGCTGGCCGGCTCAAGTGAAGCCTAGCCGGGTCAGCGACGAAACCATCAGCCATCTCGATCTGCTGCCGACCGTCTGCGACGTGACTGGAGCGGTTCGCCCAGATGGAGTGAAGTTGGATGGGACCAGTTGGCTGCCGATGCTGAGTGGCGGAGCTTTACAGCGAGAGCAGCCACTCTTCTGGTTCTTTTACCGCGTCGAACCAGCGGCGGCATTGCGAGTTGGTGATTACATCGTAATGGGATACCTCGAGAAGCCGGAGAAGAAATACAGTCATGGCCTTTCTCCTGAGGACATGCCGTGGATTAAGAGGGCGAAGTTGACTTCCTTTGAGCTCTATAATCTTCGCGATGATCTTGCCCAGGAGAATGACTTGTCTTCGTCACAGCCGGAAAAGTTGGACGAGATGCGCAAGTTGCTGATCGAACGGCACAGCGAGGTCGTGGCAGATGGTCCGAATTGGACGTGGTGATACGAGATGTTTTGCCATAGCCCCGCCTCAATCGCTGTTAGAATCGACTCAAAAAATTATCGGCGAATTCCCTCGGTTGCTGTACCCTCTCTCCATGATTCACAAATCGCTTATTGCAGGTATCGCGTTGATCCTGGCTGGTTCTTCCCTACTTAGTGCTGCCGATCCGCTTCTCATCGAAGCGGAATCCTTCGAGGATCACGGGGGGTGGAAACTGGATACCCAGTTTATCGAGATCATGGGTTCACCTTACCTGATGGCCCACGGCTTGGGCCGCCCTGTCGAGGATGCAACAACCAGCCTGAATATTCCCGAGAAAGGAACATGGTACATTTGGGCGAGAACAAAGGACTGGGTTGGTCCCTGGAACGCCCCCGGTGCTCCCGGAAAATTCCAGATTCTGATCGATGGAAAACCGCTCGAAACCACCTTTGGAACGACCGGCGCCGAATGGAACTGGGAGAGCGGTGGAACTGTGGAATTGCCCGACGGAAAGATCGAACTCAGTCTCCACGATTTGACCGGATTCAACGGAAGATGTGACGCGATTTATTTATCTCAGAGCGCTGAGGCGCCCGATAACTCCAGCGAAATTCTTCCAGCCTGGCGCCGCGAGGCCCTCGGAGTGGAGGTCGAACCGATTGAGCAGAACTTTGATATCGTTTTCATTGGGGGAGGGTATGCCGGAAGCTGTGGTGCGATCTCGGCCGCGAGGATGGGGCTGAAGGTTGCCCTGATTCAGAACCGCGATGTTCTCGGCGGCAATGGTTCATCAGAGGTTCGAGTCTGGGCCATGGGAAATACGCCGAGTGGACTCTATCCGGTGGGAGATATCATCCGGGAATTCGAAGATTCCGCCAAAGCCTCGCCCGGGACTTATGAGGAGTTTGAGGACGAAAAAAAGGAAAGCATCGTACGGGCCGAGTCGAACTTGTCTCTCTTTCTGGGACACCATGCCTTCGCGGTGGATGTAGAAAAGAACCGCATCACCTCCGTTTCCGCTCTCGAAACTCGAACCGGTAAAATTCGAAAATTCTCAGCGAGATTTTTCTGCGACTCGACCGGTCATGGATACATCGGGATGAAAGCGGGTGCCGACCGGGAAATGATCGATGGAGGTCGCATGGGTATGAGCAACATGTGGAATTGGCGGGATACGGATTCTGCCCAGCCGTTTCCGGAAACCCCCTGGGCACTGGATCTCGCTGAAGGCAAATTCCCCTATCCACGGAAATACCACGCTCAGTGGTTTTGGGAAAGCGGCTATGATAAGCATCCTCTCAATGATCTCGAGCTGATCCGTGACTGGAATCTTCGCGCCAATTTCGGGGCTTGGAGTGCAATCAAGAACAAAGGAGCCTACGCGAGATCCGATGAAACAGGCGGAGCCCACGCCAACGCCGAATTGGACTGGATGGCTTATGTGGGAGGAACCAGGGAAACCCAGCAACTTCTCGGTGACGTGATCCTGACCGAGGAGGACATCGTATCAAAACGTGAATTTCCGGACCGATGTGTCCTCTCCACCTGGTCGATCGATCTTCACTATCCGAAAGCCCAGTATATAGGGGAATTCGAAGACAATCCTTTTATCTCCTATGCAGTCCACGGTAAGGGAGTCGATCGAAGCAAAGGCTATCCCGTTCCCTACCGGTGTTTCTATAGCCGGAATATTGAGAATCTCTTTATGGCAGGGCGTAATGTTAGTGTGACTCACAAAGCGCTCGGAACCGTCCGCGTCATGAAAACCTGCGGCATGATGGGTGTCGTGGTAGGCAAGGCTGCCGCGGTGGCGAGGGCGCACGACACCGATCCCAGAGGCGTCTATGAGCAATACCTCCCGGAATTGATCGAATTGCTGCAGATGCCTGGCTACATGAGGCGACCAGATCTGCAGTCTCCATTCGTCGAGGATCCCACGATCCCTAAGCATAAAGAAATCGCACCGCCGAAAACCTATAAAGGGATGGATCTCTCCACCCTGACTGGGATCGTGATTGACGATCAGAAGGCCAAATTCAGTGGAGATTGGGGACACGGCCAAGGGCTCGAAGGGTTTTTCGGTGTCGGCTATCGCTACTCAGGTGATCGGCAAGCGTCGGCCCGCTATGAGATCGTTGTTCCTGAAGATGGCAACTACGACGTTCGTCTCTGCTGGCTTCCTCACCCGAACCGCTCTTCGAAGACCACCGTTCTGATTGAAACGGGCGGCGAGGTGATCAGAGAGGAAGTTTTGAATCAAAAGCAGGCCGCCTCTCTCAAGTACGGAATGCATTCCCTGGGAGTCCAGGAATTCCGTAAGGGGGACAAAGTAGCCGTCGTCGTTCTCGGCAAAGGAGCCAACGGAAACATTCATGCCGACGTGGTTCAGCTTTTGAAAAAGTGAGGGCAACTCCACCCTCACACGGCATCGCACTTTCATAAAGTGCCACGAACACCTTTTGTATCATGCATAGTGGACATCGGATTGTTGTACCCTGTGCATTCTCGCGATTCACTTGCTTGGAGGATTTTCCGAATGTGGTAGGTAAGCGGGTATTTATTCACAAAGCCCGTCACGACTCCCTTTTTCATTCTAACCGCGACACTTTGTCACCAACACGAAATTTCGCTCTTCCTTCTAGCGTATAAGATCCTTCATCACTTCCCCATATACATCGGTCAGCCGAAAGTCTCTTCCGGCGTAGTTGTAGGTCAGCTTTTCATGATCCAACCCCATGAGATGCAGCATAGTGGCATGCAGGTCGTGAATGTGAGTTTTGTTTTCGACGGCTTGATAGCCGTGCTCATCGGTGGCGCCGTAGCGGAGGCCGCCTTTGACACCGCCTCCGGCCATCCAGGAGGTGAAACCCTTGTTGTTGTGGTCACGCCCGTCGTCGCCTTGCGCATACGGAGTACGGCCGAATTCCCCAGTCCAGACAATCAAAGTGTCTTTGAGCATGTCGCGCTGCTTGAGGTCGGTGAGCAACCCGGCGATCGGTTGATCGGTTGCCGCAGTATTGTCGCGCAGCGCTTGTTCGAGGTTGCGGTGTTGATCCCAGCTGCCGTGAGTGATTTCGATAAAGCGAACGCCGGCTTCGGCAAAGCGGCGGGCGAGCAAGCACTGTCGACCGAAATCCGAGCTGGCTTGATTGTCGATTCCGTAAAGGTTCTTCGTGGCCTGGGATTCGGTCTCGATGTCGAGCAGTTCGGGAATCTCCGACTGCATACGAAAAGCCAGTTCGAATGACTCGATGACTCCCTCGACTTCGGGATTATGAATCTCCCTTTCGAGTTTTCCCTGGTTGAGGGAGTTAACGAAATCGAGTTGGAGCCGCTGTTGTTCGCGGCTTTGTTTTGAGTTCTCGATGTTCGGCATACTGATGGGCGAAGTTTCGTAGCTTAGCTGGCGCAGCGCGCTCCCGATCGGAGTTCCTTGGTAGATCGCGGGGAGGAAGGCCGATCCATAGTTGTTGGCACCCGATGGTGGGCTCAGGGTGATGAAGCCAGGAAGATTCTGATTCTCCGTTCCGAGCCCGTAGAGTGACCACGCGCCAAGCGACGGTCGGACTGCCGAGAAGCTCCCCGTGTGCAATTGGGCGAACGCCTGGGGGTGACTGGGAAGGTCGGTGTGCATGCCGTTGATCAGGCAAAGGTCATCCGCGTGTTGGGCGAGATAAGGATAGAGTTCGGAAATTGGCAGCCCGCTCTCACCCTGTTGTTTGAATTCAAATGGCGATCCGAGCCACGTTGCATTCCCATTTAGACCGGAGGCCTTGCCCGAGTCTTTGTTCAATTGCGGCTTGTAGTCGAAGGTATCGACATGCGAAGGAGCGCCCTGCATGCATAAGAAAATCACACGCTTGGCTGTACCGGGAAAATGCGGTGCTTTGGGTGCCAGCGGATCGTCATCAGTACCACTGGCGATTTGCGACTGCATCGTGCTGAGTCCGGCAAAGGCGCTGTAGGCAAAACCGGTCGACAAGCGCTTCAGGGCCTCGCGACGAGAGGGAGTGAAGAGAGAGGGGATCATATTGGCAGTTCAAATATTAAACCCTCGATTTCAGAAAAGTTTCAGAGAAAGCTGATACTACACCTCCCAAAAGTTCGATCGTATTTTTGCACGATCCCAGAACTTCAAGAGGCGTAGAGAAGCACGCCCGTTTATGCTCTTCCACATGAAGGCGGAGCTTGATTTGAGTTTTTCTAACGGGACGTTGAAGCGTCAACCTAACAAGGTGACGTTTTTATGAATTTTCAGTTCTTGGTCCTGGCAACTCTCATCGTTTTTTCTTTCGAATCGAATGCCACTGAGAAAAAGCTGCGCATT
Organism: Verrucomicrobiales bacterium; assembly: GCA_965657775.1. Classification (GTDB taxonomy): domain Bacteria; phylum Verrucomicrobiota; class Verrucomicrobiia; order Verrucomicrobiales; family DEV007; genus Arctic95D-9. The sequence goes on along the minus strand of CBFHPY010000001.1, from coordinate 442,558 downwards.
TATATTATGGCCGGGCAATCCAATATGGTGGGCCAGGGCGATGCAAAAACGATCGACTACATCAAAGACGATCCAAAGACGGTAGATATTTACAACTCGCTCGTCAAAAGGGATGGAACTCCTTACATCAGCGAGCGCGTCAGGATCTCATTTTTGAACGGGCGGATTGATGAAGTCGGCGAAGAGAAAATCGGAAAATTGAAGATGGGCTATGGAAATAGCCCTGACAACTTTGGCCCGGAACTATTGTTTGGCATCATAATGGAGCAGCAATACGACGGGCCGATCCTGATCATCAAGACGGCCTGGGGCGGCAACAGCCTTTGCAATGATTATCGCCCACCAAGCGCAGGCCCTTTTCCGAAAGATAAAGTCGGGAAAAACTCAGACGATTACACCTCAAAGACAGGGCGCCGATACAAGCAGTTGATCGCCCATGTGAAGGACGTTCTTCAGGATCCGGAAAGAGTCCATCCTGACTACGATGTCACAGCTGGATACGAACTGGCCGGGCTGGTTTGGTTTCAGGCTCACGCCGATTACATCAACCAGGATCTATACCCCTTGGACATGGGAGATTCGCAGTACGCTGAATACACAAATCTCCTCAACCATATCATCAAAGACATTCGTAAAGATCTGGATTGTCCCACCTTACCATTCGCTATCGGTGTTGTCGGTTTTTGGGGAAACCTGACTCCCGGCGCTTTTAATTCCAGTGGTGACCGGGAACTGAAAATGAGGCGTTTCAGAAAAGCGGTCGAGGCCATTTCGCAGTATGAGGAATTTTCCGACAATGTTGCCACCGTGCCCACCGCTCCGTTCTGGGATGATGAACTCGGGAAGATCAGTTTAAAACTCTCGCCCGTTAGTCAGATGCGTCTCAAGTTGAGGAGGAAGGCAAAAGGCTCCCCAAACGAAGACGGCACGATGAGTCTCAAAGCGCGGGAGGCTTACCTCAAACAAATGCAGGTTGACTTGTTGAGTGAAGAAGAAGAGCAACTCTGGAAAAGAGGGGCTTCATCCGGAGGAGAGATTCACTACATGGGCTCCGCAAAATTCTACGCGCAGGCGGGTAAGGCTTTTGCCGAGGCCATGTTGAATCTTCCTTCCCACAAATAGGTGAGCTATTTTTTTTCAACCGGGAATCGCGTGACCCGGACATCATTAGCCTGTTGAGGACCGGGATTGCTTCTCCCCTGAGTGATTAGCCTCTCAAGCCGGCGTTGCATCGCGGCAACCCGATCCGGCTCTTTGCTCGCAAGATCTGTGACTTCCTCAAGATCGGATTCCAGATCAAACAGCTGCTCTTTTTGGTTGGTCGAAATATATTTCCATTTCCCGACTCGGAACGCAGGGAAACCCTGGGCCGAAGTGCTGACAGCGGTTTTTCGGATCGGTTTGTCGCCTCCTTTGAGAAGGGGGAACAAACTGAAACTGTCTTCTCCGGCATTTTTCGGTAACGAAACTCCAACGATATCAGCAAGGGAAGCCATGAGATCGGCCTGGTGAACCAATTGATGATTGATGGCACCAGCGGCAACCACTTCAGGCCAGCGAACGATAAAAGGAACCCGGTGGCCGCCCTCCCAAAAATCTCCTTTGAAACCACGGAGTGGCCCACTGGGGAAATGGCCATTTTCCTGTAGATCCTCGACTCCGATATATTTGGCGCACCCGTTATCACTCGTAAAAAGAACAAGAGTGTTTTTCGCTTCACCACTTTTTTCAATCGCATCCAATAATTTACCAACGATAGCATCCGTTTCCATGACCAGATCCGCATAGGGATTCAGCTGGCTTTTCCCTTGCCACTCTTCATTCATCGATAGCGGGGTATGCGGCGAAGTGAGTGATAGATAGAGAAAAAACGGCGACTCCCGCTTCGCTTCTCTTTCAATAAATTCCGAAGAGCGTTTTCCCAGTTCGGGAAGAATTGCCTCGAGTGACCATTCCGGTAAAGCGGGCCCCTGGATATTTGCGAAATGAGGCTTGAACAAAATCGGGGCTCCGTATTCTGAAGGGATGCCGACCGTTCGATCGTTTTCTATGAAACAATAGGGCGGCCAATTCGGAACATCCGTTCCGAAATATTCATCAAACCCAACCGCAACAGGACCTCCTGAGATGGGTTTGGAGAAAACGTTCTTCCAGGCCTCTTTGTGTTGAGCCGTCGCTTTCAGGTCGGGGTTCTGGACAACCTTTGGGCCCCTCAATTCCTTAAAATACTCAGCTTCTTTCTCCGGGATTCCCCAATCCCAACCCAGGTGCCATTTCCCAACGCATGCAGTCCGGTAGCCCTGCTGCTGAGCAAACCCAGCGATGGTCAAGCGATCTGGCGTAATGAGTGGTTCTTCCCAAAGTTTCACAATCCCCCTTTGCAGACGGGACCGCCAGTGATAGCGCCCCGTCAATATCGTATAGCGGGAGGGGGTGCAGACAGCGGACGAAGAATGACCATCGGTGAACCGCATCCCTTCGGCAGCAAGACGGTCAATATGGGGTGTCGGTATCTTGCCGCGCTCCGGGTTGTAACAGCCCACGTCGCCATAGCCCAAATCATCGGCATAAATGATGACGATGTTAGGGAGATTTGACTTCGAAACTTGGGCATTAACTAAGCAAGGCAGAAAGAGGCAAGCCAGATGGAGAATAGAGCGGTTCGAATTCATAGATGGACGGCAGATAGTGGGAGGAACGCAGGGAAAGGTCAACCTTCCGGGAAACAGCAGGCTGTGATCTCACTCGAGATTCTGTGCGAACAATCCTCCGAGAAAGGAAAGTCCCATGATTGAGCGAGCTTGGACGAGGATTCCCCCCGCGCAGTTTGAGTGGTTGAAACGCTTGAATCAATTCACATAGAGAAAATCTGCCGAGGTGAAAAGCGCGTGGCAGAAATGGGTCAGCGCTTGGTGGTAGGCCGCATTGCTGTCGCCTTGGAATTCCTTTTTGGCTAGCTCGAGAGATTTCTGGAAGAAGAGGCTGGCCCTGCTCTTTTCGTCCTCGGTGGGGGGGCGGCCGTAGACCCGATAAAAAGCGGTAGTTCCTTTTTGGGCTGGCTTGATTACTTCGTCTTCGATCAGCTTGCGGGCCAAGGTTTCAGCCTGGCCATAAACAAATTCGCTATTCATCAGGAATAGTGCTTGTGAGGGGACGGTGGTGGTTTCGCGTTTGCCGATGCTCGTGTTCGGGTCGGCAAAGTCAAAGATATCGAGCGAGTCGGGAACCTGCTTGCGGACGATTGGCAGATAGACAGAACGATGCGGGCTGGTGGTCTCGAAACCGGCGATGTCCGCAACGCCACCACTGCGCAGGTTGCGACTTTGCTCCGTGATTACCGAACCGTAGGGGGGCTCGATTTCCAGAGTGCCGCTGACGGCGAGAATGGAGTCGCGCAGAGATTCGGCGTCGAGTCGGCGCTGGTCGGCGCGCCAACGGAGAGCGTTTTCGGGATCGGTGGTGTAGGCCGTGCTGTCGAAGTCAGAGCTCAGCTGATAAGTGCGTGACATGACGATATCGCGGATCAGTTCTTTCACCGACCAATTTCCGGCCACGAACTGCAGGGCAAGATGGTCAAGCAGTTCAGGGTGACTCGGCTTGTTTCCTGTGGCACCAAAATTGTCGACGCTGGTGACGATGCCGTTGCCCATTAGGTGCATCCAGATGCGGTTGACCATGACGCGAGCGGTGAGCGGATTATCAGGAGAGGCGATCCACTGTGCGAGTTCGAGGCGACCTGAGGAATCGTCAGCGAGGAGTTCCGTGTCCTCTTCGTCGCACAACACTTGGAGAAATCCTCGAGGCACAGGATCTTTGGCCAGTGCGAGCTCGCCACGCACGAGGAGCTGGGCATCGGAAATCGTTTCGCCTTCGGTGACGCCCATCGCGAGGGCAATAGGCTTGCCCTCTTCGTCATAGGAATTGAGTTCCTTCTCTAGCATAGTGATGACATGATTCATCTGAAGGAGCTGCCTGCGATCCGGCCCGGTCTCGCCAGACCGACGCGCCCTCATAAATTCGCCTCTCAGCTCCGTCATGCGTTCCTGGGCCCGGCTGAGCTGGTTCTTCTTATTGGCCCTTTCTTCAGGGGACAGTGGTTGGAAGCCGTATTCCGTATCCTGGACTGGCAGTTCGATCAGCTCGGAGGCATTGCGATTCTGAACCGAGGAGTAAGTGCCATACCAGGTATTGCTACTCATGAGAATTCCTGCCATGGCGTAATAGTCAGACTGCGGAATGGGATCGAACTTGTGATCGTGACAACGGGCGCAGGAAATGGTGGTGCCCAGCATCGCCTTGCCGAGTGTTTCGATCTGTTCGTCGACCAGGTCGTAGCTGAACTGTTGCTCGCTTTTCTGGTTGAGAATCTTGGGGCCGATAGCAAGAAAGCCGGTCGCGACCAGATTCTCCGCCCTGTCTCCATCGCTTTTCACAGGTACCAGATCGCCGGCGATCTGTGCGGTCAGGAAGTCGTCGTAGGGCCTGTCGTCGTTGAAGCTGCCGATGACATAGTCGCGGTAACGCCACGCTTCGGGATAGAAAACCACATTCACGTCTTTGCCGTTTGTTTCCGCATAGCGGGCGACATCGAGCCAATGACGACCCCATCGTTCACCGAACTGAGGTGAGGCAAGGAGTTCATCGACGACAGCGGCAACGGCTGAGGATTGATTATTGGCGCAGGCCTTGATGAAAGCTTCGACCTCGCTGGGGGTTGGTGGCAAACCAATGAGATCGAAATAGAGACGGCGCAACAGGGTGGGGGGATCGGCATCGGCGACCGGTTCCAGTTTGGCTTCCTTGAGAGCGGAATAAATGTAGCAATCGATGTCGGTGACGGGCCAGGTTTCCGCGGGGAATTCGGGAACTTTTCCCTGCTGTGGTTTCCGGTAAGCCCAGAAGTCTCGTCCGGCCTCCATGTTGACGCTGGAGGTGATGAGTCCCGAACCCTTTGCTTCCCGTGGGTCAGGGGCACCCATCTCAATCCACTTGCGAAAATCGGCGATGACCGCTTCGTCGAGTTTGTACTTCGGCGGCATCTCGAGTGAATCGTCGCCGTAGTTGATGGCCGTGATCAGCCGACTTTTGTCGAGGTTTCCGGGAACGATTGCGGCGCCAGTGTCGCCGCCACGAAGGCTCGCCTCGCGGGTGTCGAGCAGCAGACCGCCCTTTACCTTTTTCGAATCCTGCGAGTGGCACTCGTAGCAGTGCTCAACCAAGGCAGGGCGAATTTTTGATTCAAAGAATTCAATACCGGCCGCACCGGATTGTGCTATGCAATGGATCGCAGGTAGCAGAGAAAAACCAGCGATCAGAGTCGCTTTGATAGCTCTTTTGGTAGGCAAGCAGGAAGGGGGCATCGGAGAATTTCAGCTGAAGATAATAACCGTGTGATTTAGGAAAAGTTTCGCGGCTTCGGTCACATTCGCTGGAATTATTCTCGATGGGTCAGGACTCAGGGAGAGGGAAGGAGGTAATATTGCGAAGGTTTCTTCTAGAATGAGTGTCTAGTTTATTGCACTTTTATGGACACAGACACAGACACAGACACAGAGTCTAAAATAGGTATCATGGCGGCGATAGAAAAGATCGCGTGGACGGAGTAAATCGTGGCGATTACAGCCATCGCCCTTGTCCTCGTGTTGTTTCTGTTTCTCGGCAACGCCGCTTCCTCGGCTTTCGCATCACTCGGCGTCGTAGCCGGCGGATTCTGGTTCCTTCGCGAGCGATGCAAGCGAACCATCGTCGACGAACGCGACTGCGAAATTGAAAAGCAGGTCAATTAGCGAGGTATTGAGGTCGCGTGGATGTTTCTAATCGTGACCCTGATCTTCTCGACCTGTGTTCGCAGCTCTTCTGCCGCGACCCGCTGCATTCGGGTTGGCTTCTCGGAAATCATAATGACTGCATTGGACTTACTATTTTCGACGAGGAAAGGTTCGGCAAACGGTAGCGAGAAGGGGCGCGCGATTGTGAGGGAAACCGTATGGGCCGCATTGCCACGTTAGACTGATTTTAGTCGCTGCGATCCTCAGCACGAATCCAACAGAAGGCAGATGCTAGAATTCTGGAAGTCTAATTCAGAGGCGAGAATAAATGGGGCAGGTTTTGCGCCACATTGAGTTGGCGCCCCGAAGTCGAAATTAGAGATGAACTATAGATTGGATGGTTCGTTTATCGCGGAATTTGATACGAATCGGGAGTGGGTCATCGAAAGCGTGATGCACTCGTCGATTCTTGAAACTGACATAAAGCTAAAAACTTTGCCTAAAAGGTGACTTGAGATGCCTTATTCTGATAACACTGGCTTCCTTCCATGAAATGCTTCGTCTTTCTCCAGTGATTAGGGACGGAATCAGTTCTCAGTTCTACGAGAAAAGTGGGCTCAGGCAGGAGGATGTCAGAGACGCCTGGATTGCGGCGGACTCGATAGAACTGGCTGCGGATCCGTCGTTAGATTCCAGAGTCTCGCGAAGAGTGTCGATGAGTAAGACTGACTGTCTCTCGCTGGCCGCGTCGATGGATTCAGGGAATTCGGCATCGAGAAGAGAGAGGCCGAAATCGGTTGGCTCGACCAGTTCCTCCGCCCATTCCAGAATGGTTTCGATTGGTGGCTGATCGGGAAATCGTTTGGCGACGAAAGCTAGGATATCCTTGCGCGTCGGAACGTTCATGAGGAGAGCGAGAAAGAAGCGATGGTCTGGATCCTCGATGTGATAGCGCATCTGGGTAATGGCATCGCGGCGAACGCTTTCGGCGAGGGTGCTGGGAACACCTTTTGCGAGTTCGCCATGCCTGTTCTGAAACGCAGCGAGGACGGGTTCCCACTCGCCGATAAACTGAAGTCGACCCATCGCGTGAATCAGCGTGCTGAAACCCCTCTCGAAATCGAGGGTCTCTATCATTTCACCAACGTGGTCTGCATACTCGGGATGATCCAGCGTTTCGAGTACGTCGAGGAGCTGCTTGCGACGGATCGTCAAAGCATCTGCGTGAAGAGGATCGATCGCGATGTGCGGCGGCAGGTAATTGTATTGCGGCCCGGTTCCCGGATCGTGATGAGTCCTGACAACGACGGTAACAGAGGGGGTGTCGAGATGAAAGAGCGAGTGGATGTTCTCTCGTCCGGAGGTGATGGGGACCGTGCGCCCGGTTTCCAGAAGTTCGATCTGCTTCATGCGAAGGTCACCGACTCGCAAATGCGGAGTGACCGATTGTGCCGCCTCGAAGCCGAACTCTGCATGAAGGCTGGATCCTCGCATCACATGAAAAGCGCCGGAGAATTCGTGCTGGTGAATATCGGTGGTTCCTTCTAACCAGAAGAGAATCTGAATGTAAAAACGCGAGTGGTTGAAGGCGACCAATTCAGGTTGGCCGAATCCTGACTGACTTTGAAAAGGTTGTTCGTCGTTCGCGAGAAACTCGTGAACCAGCTCCTCGAGGTCGATCTTCTCAGAAGGCGGGGACTCCTCGATGGCGATTCTGGCAAGCTCTGGAAACGCGTCGAGAGAGAAGTTCTGCTGTCGCCAACGCTCGAGGACGGTCCGTCCGAGCTTTTCGAAATAGGAATTCATGAGAAGATATCCTTCGGCCATCCGGGGACGCGCGACAAGGGACGAGAACGGGGAATCCCTCCTCTTCTGCGCCATCGCAGATCAAGCGCGGTACCTCATCTTTGCTGGACAATTGTCGGTATGCCGGCGAGTAGAACTCAAATGAAGAAGTCTTTTCCTCTGGAACTTCCCGACCGAAAACCCGCCCGGGTGCTCGATTTAATCAAGCATGACGTCAGAAAATATATTAAACGTGAGCGCCGCAAGGGACTTCCCGAGGGCGTGGACTTCTGGGATTTTGACTGCCGGATTGGCGTGGATAGTGATTCCGCTCGAGTTGTCCATGTGTCTGAACTGAATCAGGGTATTGATCAAGCGTCCAATGAAGGCTGGTCGAATGTCTATATCGAGATTTTCGCGAAACCTGGGTATCGGACCCGGAAGCCAAAGGAATCTTCTGATTCACAACTATTCTCAGATTCAGAGTGATGAAATACCTGTTTTTATTCTTTTTGCTTAGCGTTTCCTGTTTCGCTGATGAGCCTGACTGGACGAACCTCTTTGATGGGAAATCCCTGAGTGGTTGGAAGTCCACCAGCGATGCCAATTGGCGAGTCGAGAGGGGAACAATCGTGGTGGACGAAGGAGAAGGTGGTTTTCTCATTCACGAGGAAACCTACGAGAATTACGAGCTCTCTGTTGAATTCAAGGCGGCTTATGGCACGAACAGTGGTGTCTTTCTCAGCACGAAAGTGAATCCGAAGAGCCTCACGAAGGATTGCTACGAACTCAATATCGCTCCGCCAGATAACCCGTTCCCGACAGGAAGCCTTGTCGCACGAGTGAAAGTGGAGGAGGCAGGTGAGTCTGCCGATTGGCGCCGATTCGATGTTCGAGTGGAGAACGGAAAAGTAACTGTGAAACTCGATGGGAAACTCATTGTCGACCACGAGGCGGATCCGGAATCCGAGGGAACCCGGATTGGGCTTCAGAAAAACAGTGGTTGGGTCGCTTTTCGTCGCATTCAGTTTCGGAAACTCCCATAGCGATATCGCGGAGTGACTCAAGTCTCTCATGATGAAACGATTTGCTGCCCCTATTCTAATTACTATCACCTCCCCCTCTTCAACGGAGGAATAGTGGACCGAGCTTTTCGATGGGAAAACCACGAAGGGCTAAAAGACCAATGCGGACGAAGCGGCCTATCGAATCGAAGATGGAGCGTTGCTGAAGTCCAAACCGCCCATTGATTCGCGCAAACCCGTCACTCGCGGGATCGGCGATCCTTGTGGACATTTTCTTCGTTTTGATCGTGACCCGTTGGTTCCCAATGCTTCTGCAGCTTTTTGCTGTAGTCATTCTCGTGGCGTCATCTGCTGTCCGAGCTCAGAACCCGGGTGCACTGCAGAACGGGCCTGAGAGCTCCGTCGAAGGGGATTTACCTTCGGATCTCCGCGATCAATTTCTTCCTCGCCCCGTTACGAGAGAGAACTTTTCGGAGCTGAAAGAGCGTTCTCCTTTCCTTCGGAATTTGAACCTAGCCAAATCGCTCATCCTGACCGGCGTCGCTCGGATCGAAGGTGAAGCGGTCGCGACGATGCTCGATCTTGAAACGGAGAGGTGCTATCTGGTCTCCCAGGAGATCAATGAGGAAGGCTGGCAATTGATGGAAGTAAAAGGTGATCCGTCCGATATCGAGACCCTGACCGCGCAGATCAGAGTGGGCGGAACGGAAGTCGTGTCGATCCGTTACGAAAAGTCACCGATCACGAAAGGGATCAGTGGAGTAACGGTTTCCAGCCGAGTCGGCAACGGAACTGCCGGCGGAGGCACCGGGCCGCATGGAGGACCCGATCCTCGTGTCCTGACGCCGGATCAAATGAGCGATGCTCGCAATGCCGCTCGCAATATCCGTTCGGGCTTTCAGGCTGATGGCTACGCGGATAATCAGGCCATCCCATCTGAAGTGGTTTCCAAAATTTCCAAGCTATCGATTCAGCAACGAGAAAGCGTGAACGTGAAGATGTTCGAGTACCGCAATCGAGGACTGGGAATGCCAGAGCGGCAGAAAATCTATAATCGACTCCTCGATCAGGAACTGGGGCGACGATGAGTGAGCGATGTTCGGTGCCGAGGAGCGCTGGGCAAATGCAATTTTAAGTGCTTCCCCGTAGCTGGGTCAGTTCTGATCGCTTTTGCTGGTTAAACCGGAGGATGAATCCGTTTTGTTGTCGCGGGGAAATTACTCGATGAGCTCCTCCTCGCGGGCGATGAGAAAAGCGGAGAGGCTCGCGGTGATGAGCGAGAAGAGGCCGAGACCGAGGATCATGAGAAGTCCGCCAAAGGTTTTCCCCTGAGGACTCTCGGGGACTGTATCACCGTAGCCGACCGTGGTCACGGTGACTCATGCCCACCAGATGCCGTTCCAAGGAGTTTCAACAGCAGGATCGATCACTGCGATTGAGGTGCCGGCCATGATAATAATGATCGCCGCGATAAAGAGGGTCAGGCCAATCCTGGCAGAAAAGGATCGTCGAGTTATTCGGGAAGTAGCCTCAAAAAGGTAGCCGTATCCAAAGTTGGAGGTATTGCCAATGCTGGAGAAGATGATTTTGGCGTCAAGGTGGTTCCGGAATCCGCTTGCCTTTCGTTGTCCGAAAAGGAAAATATTGCCCTTGAGAGCTTTCCAAAACGGAGGTCTCACATTCCTTAACCAACCCTCTCAATCTCAGGTCATTTCATTTATGAAACTCATTGTCTCTTTTCTCACTCTCGGTCTATTTACTTCCTTCGCCCAGGCGGACGAGCAAAAGAAAAATGCACTTTCCGAAGCCGAGAAGAAGGACGGCTTCTTTTTGATGTTCGACGGCAAATCTCTTGAAGGGTGGAAAATGAACGAAAACCCGGAATCAGCCCGCGTCGAGGATGGCAACATCATTACCAATGGCAAGCGAGGGCATCTTTATTACGTGGGAGAAGGGAAAGACAACCAGTTCCAGGATCTTGAGCTCCGGGCCAAGGTCAAGATTCATCCGTCATCGAATTCCGGAATCTATATCCAGATTGCCTGGCACGATGAGGGATGGCCTCTCGCGCAAGGGTACGAATCGCAGGTATGCAGCAACGACTACAAGGATCCGAAGAAGACCGGGAGCGTCTATGGTTACCTGAACCTCGATGAGTCCGATGTTCCGGATGGAGAGTGGTTTGATTATACTGTCACCGTCAAGGGGCGCACTGTAACCACGATGCTGAATGGCAAAGTGGCTGCGAAATACACCGAACCCGCAGACAAAAAGACCCGGCTCAAGGGAGGGTATATCGCTCTCCAGTGCCACGACCCGAAAAGCATCGTCGAATATCACACCGTGCGCGTCCGGAGGCTTCTTGCTTCCGAAGAGTGATTGGTGGATTCCGCTTCGCTCCGAAGCTGTTGGATTCTAACGTCGATTCGAGAGGCCAAACAGGGTCAGGGCCATAGTGGCGGTGAAAAGTGTTTTCATCCTCAAACGTGGAGGAGTTTTGGATCATGATGTAAGCCCTCACCTCTGGCGCGAAGCATTCCGCTGTTTCGGTGATACCGTAAAGAGAGGGCGACGGAGACTTCATATGGCGAGACCGAGATCGTGACCACCTGTCACTGGGTGAATTTCGTCGTTGTTGAAATCGACTGGCTGGGGAGGGGATTAACCCTCGAGTTGCGAATCCAGGGCGAGGAGAATCAGACCTGAATTAAAAAACTCCAGCGGGTCGGGAAGTGAGGCGCTTATCGATTGGAGAGCGATCGGCTGATTCTCCGCTGGGATAGGGATCCAAGGTGAGACAGGCAATCAGTCAAACGTGCTCATCGGTGGGGCTCCCATCGTTGAATATCCGTTGTCGACGTGGAGCACTTCACCGGTGACCCCGTTGGAGAGCTCGCTCAGCAGATAGACCGAGCTGCCACCGACATCACGACCTTCGATATTTCGCTTCATAGGAGCTACCTTGCTCGTGTAATCGATCATTTTGTCGATATCCCCGACGACCGAGGCGGCCAGCGTTTTCTGAGGGCCTGCGGAGATCGCATTGACTCGAATATTACTCGGGCCGAGATCGTAGGCCAGATACCGCACCGAAGCTTCCAGCGCCGCTTTGGCCACGCCCATAACGTTGTAGTTGGGGATAACCCGCTCACTTCCGAGGTAACTCAGGGTGATGATAGACCCGCCATTAGGCATGATTTTCGAGGCCTCTCTCGCCATGGGAATCAGGCTGTACGCGCTGACGTCCAGGGCTAAAGCAAAGCCTTCCCGGGAGGTGTCGACAAACGTTCCTTCGAGATCATCCGACTTCGCAAAGGCGATCGAGTGAACGAAAAAGTCGATATCACCGAAGTCCGATTTGATGGCAGTGAAGCCCTCCTCGATCGACTCGTCGCTCTGCGCATCCATGGGGCAGGTGAAGGAGATGCCTTCGCGTTCGGCGATTTTATTGATCCGCCGCTCGACGGCTTTTCCGGGCAGGTAGGCGAGGCCCACCTCGGCACCTTGTTCCTGGAGACTTTTCAGAATGTGGTAGGCAAACGAATATTCGTTGACCACACCGGTCACGATTCCCTTTTTTCCCTCAAGTAGCGACATCGTTCCACGTATTGACATGTGCCCTACATTTCAAGAGATTTATTCTATAACCCAATAGAGTAAGTTGGTCGACCGGGCTACGCTGAGTAAGGCGACGGCAGGCAGAAGACGAATCACAAACAGCGATTTCGTGGCGCTAGATTGGCGTTGGTTTTTCAATTAAGGTGGACTACTTCCCAAACTTCCACGCCTTCTTCGCCCCGTTCCTCCCTGAAAACTCAATCGCCTGGAATTCGGTCGCAGCGCCTCCAGGTAGATGGAGACGAACGGTGCCGGTGACGCCCTTGGCCGGAATCGTCACGGTGACGTCTTGCCACTCGCTGCCACCGGCGACGGTGTAGTTTACGACCTGCTCCTTCGGAAAGGTGTCCTGCGACGCCTTTCGCCACGCAATGCGTCCATTGCCGCCGGCCTCACTGCGCAGCTTCATCCGCAGGGTGATCGGTCCGGGCATCTTGGCCTGGGCCGTGCCGAGGAAGGGGTTCTTCGCGATGGGCGTCACTTTCAGTATTCCCTCTTCGACTTGGGTTTTGCATTGCTTGGGCACCAGACCGAAATCGGGAGCCCTTACTGCCTTCGCCTGCGCGCTGGCCGCCCCGGCCTTGTAGTTCGGATTCGGCTTGGGCTGGAGCGCTCCGGTTTCTTCGAGATGCGCCTCGAGCAAAGCCGTCAGCCTCGCCACCACTTCGGGGTTGGCTTCGGCTAGGTTGTTTGTTTCGCCGATGTCGGCCTCGAGGTCGAACAGCTCGACCAGGTTGGGACGCGCTGCGGTCGTTTCGAAGCGCTTCACCAATTTGAACTTGCCGCTGCGCACCGTCGCGCCTCCCTGGGGGAAAGGAAACCAGGTGAAGATCGCTTCGCGTTCGATCGCCTCGCCCTCGGTCAGGACCGGGAGCAGGGACAGACCGTCGAGCGGTTGCTCTTCTGGAACCCCGACCTCCGCCGCTGCGAGAATGGTGGGATACAAGTCCACCGCGTGAACGATCTCGACGCTGAGACTGCCCTCCTCGATCTTGCCCGGCCAGCGCACCATCAGCGGCACCCTCTGACCGCCTTCGTAGATCCTCGCTTTACCTTCTCGCAGCGGGGCGTTGTTGGTCGGATACTCATCCCCGGCCCACTTCTTCCAGTCCTGGATCGCGGCGTATTTGGGATGACCGGGACCCACATTGGCGATCTTCCGATCGTCCTCGCCGTTGCTGTGGATATTGCCACCGTTGTCGGAGAAGAAAATGAAGAGCGTGTTTTCCGTGAGCCCCTGTTCGTCTAGCGTGTCGAGGATGCGACCGAGACTGTCATCGACACTCTTCAGCATCGAAGCCATGATCGGGTTACGCTGCTCGCCACGTGGATCGGTCTTCCTGGCGAACTCGCGGGTGTATTCCTCCTTGTGACCCCAGGGACCATGCACGCCATACTGCCAAAGGTTGAGGAAAAAGGGCTCCCCCGACTTTCTCGCATGACCTTTAATGAAGCTGATCGCCTCATCGGTGAGCCGGTCCGTGATGTATTCGGCCTCCGGTCCGTCAGTGATGTTGCCCACCTTGTTGCGTCCGCCGGGCTCGCCCTCCGGGACAACGCCGTAGGGAGAGAAGTAACTCGGCGGTCCCGGATCGGGCGTGCAGAACCAGGTCGTGTTGAATCCATTCTGGCCCGGCCAATGAGCCTGAGTCGCTCCGAGGTGCCACTTGCCGAAGTGCCCCGTCCGGTACCCCGCATCGCGCAGGATCTCCGCCAGTGTGATAAGCTCAGGCTCGAGGTAATTCTTGCTCTTCGCATAAATCAACGGCTGCGTCGGCGAAACTTTGGCCGGATAAAGAGAGGCCCCCGGCTCCTGCGGCGGCTGATGCCCACTCGCTGTTGTGACAAGGTGGCGGGTCGGATACTGCCCGCTCATCAGCGTCGCCCGCGTCGGCGAACACAGCGGCATCGCATACGCATCCGTGAACCGCATCGACAGCTCCGCGAAGCGGGACATATTCGGCGTATCGTAGTATTCGGAGCCGTAAGGTTCCGAATCCATCCAGCCCATGTCATCGACAAGGAAGAGGACGATGTTGGGCTTGTCGTCCGAAGACTTGGCGAAGGATGGACGGTCCTGGGCGGGGGCGAGGTTTGTGAGGAGTGAGCCGATGACGGCCACACCGAGTGTGAGCAGAAGAGAGGACTTCATGGATAGGAGTTTGGGGCAGGAATGGGGAATTAGCAGCTCCGTTTTGTATTGGACGCGGCAGTGGCTCGACAAATTCGGAGCGCAGCGGAGAGGGGCAATCGAGCGCTGCGAGATGGGTGTTCCGAAAAGTATGCGAAGCGTCCCAAGCGACGCGAAGTGATTAGGGTGTGGATGAAGACCTAACAGGGTTGAGTGTGGAAGGTGACCCTTTTGACTGGAATTCGAGTTAAATATTCAAACTATGACTGTTGCCCTTTTTCCCTGGGTAAGAGTGAACTCCTACCTTCTCTCACCTACCCTGATCAAAAAAGTCGAACACCTGCGCGATCAATGTCGGGTTGCGCGTAATGCTGATAAAATGGTTACCGCCTTCGATCTCCTCGTAGAGATAGTCCATGCCGAGTTCTTTCATTTCGTTCACCCATGGACGGACACTTGCAACTGGCACGAGCCGGTCCTTATCGCCCGTGGCCACGAACACCGGCAGGTGTTTGAGCTTCTCGAGATTGGAGAGTGGTTTCTGGAACGCGGGAGAGAGACAGCCCAGCCCGGCCCAGAGTTCAGGGTAGGTCGCCGCCAAGTGCAGAGCGCCTCCACCGCCCATCGAATGCCCCAGCAAAAAGATGCGCTCCTCATCGATGGTTAACTCGGATTGTACGATCTCGAGGACATTGAGGACATCTTTCTCGCTAAGCTCACCGAGGTTGTCTGGATCTTCCTCCGTGCCAAAAATAAACCCTTCCTTGCCTTTCCCCCGGCTGCCATACCATCCGCGCTCGTTGTAACCATAGGGAGCGACGAGCACGTAGCCGCGCTTCTCGGCCTCGGCGACGAGCCCTTGGTAGCGAATGATCTGCCCCGGATTGCTTCGATAGCCGTGGAGAAGTACGATCAGCGGAGCTTTCTTACCTTTCTCATAGACGTTCGGGACATAAAGAGCGTATTCCATCTCCTCGTTCGCTTCCTTGAAAAAGTATCGTGGCTTCGTAATCTCCCCCCGAGTTACATCAGCCTGCTGTCCATGGCTGTGCAAAGCGAAGAAGGAGAGCAGCAAAATAAAGACGGGTTTCATTGATTGTAGAACGTTTTTTGTAGGTCTGGTGATGAGCCAAGCGCTTCAGTCCCCTTACGGCAACCAAGGTTACGGTTGTCGGCGAAAAGTTTTTCACTCGACGCTTATGAAACTCCGGCCGTGTCCAGAAGTTGTGGAGTTCCGCTATTTTCTGCTTTTTCGTTTCTCCGGGCTGTTGAGCATTACGAGGCAAGCCCTGAGAAAAGAGGTGTCATAGAACCCTCTGTGATCGAAGCGGCTCTGCGAGCAGTAGTGTTCGGGCTCGGCGAAAATTTCTTTTCGCAAATTCCCTGTTAAGAATTTCCCGCCTGTTGTCTAAATAGGGTTGAACACTCAAATTGATTTGAACTCTGACTCTAACAAACTCACCGAAATCACGCTACTGTGGACACGGGCACAGCCGTCGGTGATGGCGTTTATTCGCTCGGTGACTCCGCAGTTGGCGGATGCGGAGGATATTTTGCAGGAGACAGCTCGCCAGATCGCGAAGCGTTTCGATGAGTATGATCCGGTGCGGCCTTTCGGAGCCTGGGCGATGGGAATCGCAAAATACAAGGTGATGGAGTGGCGACGGAAGCAACAGCGCAGCGTGCTTCTGTTGGAGAAAGATGCGATTGATGCGATTCATTTTTCCTACTCCGACCGAGCCGAGGAATGGCAGGAGGTGGGCCACGCGATCGATCGCTGTTTGAAAAAGGCTTCGCCGGCGGCGGAGAAATTGCTGACGCTTCGCTATCTCGAAAATCTGAAGCCTGCCGCCATCGCGAAAAGAACCGATTCCTCACCGAACTCGGTATCGGTTCGGCTGAGCCGCGCCCGCGATGCCCTGCGGGACTGTTTGCGTCGACAACTCAAGGAGGTCGAGGCGTGATGACAGAAATGGAAATGGATGACCGAATCGATGCGTGGCTTGATGGCGAAATCGATGCCGAGTCTCTCGATGCGCTCAATCATTGGTTAGTCGAATCGCCGACTCATGCGGCGCGTTTTGCGGAGCGCTCTCAGATGCATAGCCATTTGTTCGAATGGGCCGCGGGGCGAAAGCTAGAATCTACCGTTTGTGAATTTCCAAAGGAGACAGCGGCTTCGAACCCAAAAGGAAGTCGATGGAAAGTTTTGCTTACTGTCGCGGCGGGAATCGCTGTTTTGCTGGCAGCGATACCTCTGGTTTTTGGTCCGAAGCCGGGCGACCCGGTGGCGGCTTTGGAGAACAGTCCAGGGGCGGAGATGAAACTTTTTCGCCGGGATGTGGATTTGAATGACCCGGTTCTTCGCGCCGGAGATTACACCCTTTCGGCTGGACTGATTTCGATTCGCTATGAAACGGGAGTGAATTTGCTCATTGAGGCACCAGCAAACTTTCGACTCGATTCAAAACAGAGGGTGACGCTGGAGTCTGGACAAATTGCAGCGAACGTTCCACCGGAGGGAATTGGGTTCACCATTGAAACGCCGTCCGCTGATGTCATCGACTACGGCACGGAGTTTGCCGTGGAGGTCGGACGGGATGGAGCGAGTGAAGTGCATGTGTTTCAAGGCGAGGTCGAAGTGCAACCGCGGATGGAACAGTCGGAGTCGATTCGGTTGCTTACCAATGCGGCGACTCGGGTGGAGATGGAATCGAGTGTGCCGATGGGCATCGAGCTTGATGAATCCCGCTTTCTGCGTTCGCTGGATGAGCCCGCGCTAACGTATTCCCGGCTGGTTAAGGGCCTCGATCCGTTTCTGTATTTCCGAATGGGCGTTCCAAAAGATGGGGTGACAATGCGCGACAAGGCCGGGGAATCGGATGGAGAAATCGTCGACCGTGGAGCGAAGCGCCCGCCGTTTTCTCCGGGGAAAGTGGGTTCGTCGGTGCGCCTCGACGGGCCATCAAACGGTGCGTATGTGCGAGTTCCGGATTTCCCGAAACCGGAGGGCAGTCAACTGAGTCTTTCCTGTTGGATCAGGGCGGAAAGTCTTCCCCGCCGGGGCACAATTGCTTCCAATGCCTCGCTCCATAAAGAAGGGATTTTCGAAGCTGGTTTGCTTCGCGATTCCGGGAAACTCTTTGTGGGAGTGAAAGCTGAGGGGAGCGATGACTTGGTTAACGTGCCTTCGCCTGCTCCCCTCCCTCTGCACAGTTGGCAACACTTTGCCTTTGTCGCCAATGGGGAAACGTTGCGGCTTTTTCTCAATGGAATCGAAATCGCTTCCTCCGAGTGCGGTCCGGTTTCCGTCATGGACTCACACCCTTTCCTGGGAATCGGTGCCCGGATCAATGACCGCCAGAAACTTGCAGATCGATTCTGGCACGGCCGGATTGATGAATTTGCTCTATTCGATCATGCGCTCAGTGAGGCTGATATCCTGACGCTTTATCAAAATTCTGACCCTGTAAAACAATGAAGATCCAAATTCAGTTCGCCCTTTCTATACTAGTTATCGCGTTGCTTCCAGCAGCCGCCTTCGCAAAGCCGAACATCGTCATCATCCTCACCGATGACCAGGGCTATGCCGATGTCAGCTACAATCCACATTCCCCGCCGGAAGTCAGCACGCCGAATATCGATGCCCTCGCCCATTCATCCATTATCTGCACGCAGGGCTACACCAGTGGACACGTGTGTTCGCCGACTCGTGCAGGACTCATGACTGGTCGCTATCAGCAGCGATTCGGAATCTATACCGCCGGCGAGGGAGGATCAGGGGTTCCGCTTGATGAAGTGTTTATTCCCCAGCGACTCAAGCCTGCCGGTTACGTCTCTGGAGCATTGGGTAAGTGGCATCTCGGGCTCACGGAAGAATACCACGCCATGAATCGAGGATTCGATGAGTTCTATGGCTTCATGGGACGCGGGGCCCATCCCTACTTTGATCACTCAGACATGGATCACCCCATTTATCGTGGCCTCAAACCCATCAAAGAAGAAGGCTACCTCACCACTCGAATCACTGAGGAAGCGGTCAATTTTATCAACCGCCACAAGGAGGAACCTTTCTTTCTCTACGTCGCATACAACGCCGTGCATGCTCCACCGGAGGCCCCCGAAGAAGACATCAAACCCGTTACCGGGGATGAAACACGCGACACCCTTATGGCCATGATCAAGCACCTCGATATGGGAGTGGGTGAAATTGTGAACTCGCTGAAAAAACACGACATTTTTGACAATACGCTGCTGATCTTTCTCACGGACAATGGCGGTTCCGGGGCCATGAGCGCCAATAATGCACCGCTGCGGGGTTTCAAGCAGATGGACTACGAAGGCGGAATTCATGTCCCCTTCATTGTGTCGTGGCCCGCTCAACTGGAAGGCGGGAAAAAATGCGATGTTCCCATGTGGTCGACTGATTTGTTTGCCACGGCTCTCGACGCTGCCGGTCTTCCCATGCCAGAGGACAAACCTCTGGACGGCAAGAGCATTCTGCCCGCTCTCAGAGGTGAAACCGACAAACTCCACGACGAATTGTACTGGAGCTCTGCGGGTGCCAATGGAAAGTGGGCCGTCCGTTCCGGGAATTGGAAACTGGTCGCAGAGAGAAATCGAATCGAGCTCTTCGATCTGGAAAAAGATCTCAGCGAAACCGCGGACCTCGCTGCCAAACATCCGGAAGTGGTTTCTGAACTCACGGACAAATACAACGCATGGCTCGACGAAATGGCAGACCCGGTAAGCAAGCAGTCAAAACGCTGGAATCCTGATGCCGGTGTACCAGCCAAGAAAATGTCGAAGGAAGAAAAGAAAGCAGCACGTGAAAAAGAGAAAGCAGCACGCATCAAGGAACGCGAAGCAAAAAAGAACAGGCAATCCTCTGAACCATCCCAATGATCCGCCTTGGGACTTGGCAAGGAGGGGCGACATTCTTGTCGCCCGCAAAGGTTATTTGGCGACAGGAATGTCGCCGCTCCCTGAGATTTCCTGCGGAAACCCGCGTCGCTTGTCACTCCCATTTGTTCACACTCCAGCAACCCATCACATTCACTTTCGACTCCTCGCAGTATGAAAACCTTCCTTTCACTCTCGCTTTTCTGTCTCTCGGCAGTGTTGGCCACCGTCGCTCGCGGAGATCGCCCTAACATCATCATGTTTCTGATCGACGATCAGAACCCGTCGAGTATCGCCTCCTTTGGGGGCGATACCTACACTCCCAGCCTCGACCGCATGGCAGAGGAGGGAATGAAGTTTACTCGGGCCTATGTGAGCAGTTCGGTATGCACCCCTTCTCGCTACAGTTTCCTGACTGGGCGGTTTGCGGGGAATTCGCATAGTAAACTGTATGCTGAAGCGGTCGGCGGCAAAGAGAACCAGGGGCTTCCCGGTTTTAATGTCGCACTGGAGCGCGACAGGATGAACGTAGGAAATGTTCTCCGTGAGGCTGGTTATACCACCGGGTTCGTGGGGAAATTTCATCTCAAGTCCGAGTTGGACTTTCCGGAGTTCTACAAAGGGAAAGGCAAATGGATCAACATTCCCAAAGACGTGAGTCCCGGTCCTGAGACCTCGGCTATGTTCAAACACAACGAACGCCTGATGCGTCGCTACCTCAAAACGCTGGGCTTTTCCTGGGCGAAGAACGTTTATCCGGAGAATACGCCATCGCCCTATTCCATGCACAACCCGGAGTGGACCACGGTGGCCGCTCTGGAGTTCATCGAAGAGAACAAGGACGGCCCCTTTTACCTTCATCTTTGCAGCACCCTGCTGCACGGGCCGGACAAGTCCTGGCGAAAGTCCATGGATCACCCACTCATCACCGGAGAGGGCGAAGTGGAAAGTCTTCCCGAGGTCATGACTCCTCGCGCCGAGATTCTCAAAACGATCACGGAACGCGGGTTTGATTCCGACAGCCATGTGGCTGGTGAAGCCTGGATCGATGATTCGCTCGGGGCTGTCATGCGAAAGCTCAAGGAACTAGGAATCGATGACAACACGCTGGTAATCTTTGCGCCCGATCACGGTCGCGATGGCAAAGCGTCCGTCTTTTCCCATGGTAGCTCTCAAGTGCCCATGATCATGCGTTGGCCACGCGGAATTCCCGGCGGGCAGGTGTGTAATGAACTCGTGCAGAATATCGACCTTGTGCCCACCTTCTTCGATCTGGGTGAAGCGGTGAAACCGGAATCTTACCGGATCGATGGACAGAGTCTCACTCCTCTATTCGAAAACGGAACCGCCGACGAGTGGCGGGATCATCTCTATCTCGAAATGGGCGCGGCACGGGCAACTGTCACGAAAGATTGGTCCTACATTGCTGTCCGCTACACCAAAGAACAGATCGCTGCCATTCAGAAAGCTACTCCGCAAAACTTACCAAGAGCCATGGCCTACATCGGACGCTTGGGCATCGGAGTGAGAGGAGCCGAGCGCCCCGGTTTCTTTGACGAAGATCAACTCTACCATCTGAAAAGGGATCCGAAGGAAATGAAGAACCTGGCGTATCATGAAGACCAGTCCACCCGCCTGAAAGAAATGCGCTACCTCATGCGGCAGGATCTTGAAACCATTAGACGTCCTTTTGGAGAGTTCATTCCCGGAGGGAATGCGGCTGAGCCTGGTCAGATCGATAGGCAGATCGCAGTTGTTAAGCAGCTCGAAATCCAAGGTAAAAAAGTCACGGTGCCGGAAGCGTTGCAGGAAACTCCGGGAGCAACCGGGGAATCGACTGCGGACGACAAGGCGAAGAAAAAGGTGGAACACGAGGCGCGTCGGAAGGCTCGCACGGAGGCCAAAGCTAACGATCCGATCGAATAGACGCGATAGTGAATGGCTCCCACGAGACCAAAGCCTCGAAACGGATTGCTGAGGGCGATTCCGGTGCGTTGTCCAGCCGAATGGAGATGCTCGAAGGGGGGGCGGGGATCACCTCCGGGTAGGCGCGTTCAGCCAGATTGAATCCAACGAGAGAAGGGAGAGGTGATAGGCTGAGTGTGAAGACCAATGCGCAACCCAGGGCCGCGGCGACGGACAGTGCATGCCTCAGGTTAGCAGAGAGGGGTCTGGTCACGAACATTACAGATATGGCAAAGATCAACCAGAGGGTCGACTTAAGAGTCGCATCAATAAGGGTGGGCCAGTAGTTGGCCGCTTCGTTGATAAAGTTGGCGAATGAGGAGATCATTTGTTTGATGAAGGTAATTTTTTGTTTTTGGAGCGGCGTGCATCACGAAGCATGGATTCAATGGTCTTCAGTTCGTCTTCGCTAAGTTCGGCGTCGGGATCGTTGAGTTAGGCGGCGAGGCCCTCCTTCATGGATCCGCCAAAGAAGGTGGAGAGGATCTTTTTCCAGGCGGCCTGACCTTCCTCTTCGCGAACACGACTGGTCCGAAAGTGGTGCTCTCTGCCGAGTTTGCCGCAGGGAACTAGGTGTCCTTTGTTTTCCAGTATCTTAACGACGGATCTCAAGGCGGGACGAGTTGGGGATCCTCCATGGATTCGGCGATCTCACCCATTGTGGATTCTCCCCGAGCATAGAGGATCTCCATGACTTCACGTTCCCGGCGGCTGAGTTGTTCAAAAATGGACATCGTGTTAAAAACTGAAAATTCAGTATTTCGAGCGAGATGCCAATTTTTATTACTGAATTTTCAGTTTTTCTCTGAGAGGAATCTTTGGCGGGGAAGATAGTGGCAGGTTCTTGACCGCCTCTTCGGTTGCTTGTGCTTTACCCACGTTGCTCCGCGATTATGCGCTGGCGCAGAATTTTCATCTTGGGGGTCTGGCAGCAATTTTCAATTTTCACCCACGTTCTCCACCGCCAACTTCTACTCCACACAAAACAGATGCCCTTCGCTGCGGAGCAGTAGCTTCCCATCGAAAGGTACCGGCGACGCAAGGATCTGTTCGCCCATTGGATTCTCGCTCAGCAATTCAAACTTCTCTCCCACCTTGGCGGCGAAGACGACGCCGTCCTCGCGGGCAGCGTAGAGGATGCCTCCGGCAATGACGGGGGAGGCGTAGTAAGCATCCGCGGCGCGGGGAAAGTCGGCTTCCCAGAACGGCTCGCCGGTCTTGGGATCAAGGCAGACGAGCCCGCCCTTGTGGCGCAGCAGGTAGACGCGGCCTTCGTAGGCGATCGGACTGGCGACATAGACGCCAAAATTATCAGTGTCCCAGAGGCGGTGGGTGTCGGTGACATCGCCTTCGCCGCCGAGGCGGAGGGCATGGACGGATGCCTGCATGCGATCGTCGCGTCCCACAGGAATCACGGCGACGTCGTCGACCACGACGGGCGTCGCGATATGGGGCCAGAGCTTCATCCCCTTGGGATTGAAGCCGCCGCTCTCCCAAAGCAGTTCGCCGTTGTCGACCGCGTAGGTGGTTACGTGGTCGGAGCACCAGACGAGGACCGCGTCGCGGTCGCCGTGCCGAATCGGAACGGGCGTGGTGTAGCCGTTGTCGTTCTCTGCCGGGACCTCGTAGTTGCGTTCCGTTTTCCAGCGAATCTCGCCGTCTTCGAGGTCAAAAGCCGCGACCCAGGAATTGCCGGCATGGAGACGCGGCAGAATGAGCGCATCGCCGACAATCACCGGAGAGCTTCCCTGATCCCAGTAGAGTTCCTGCTTGCCGAAGTCCTCGACCAGGTTGCGCTTCCAGCGTACTGAGCCATCCATCTCCAGCGCCGCGATAGTACCGCTCTTGAAGTAAACGTAAACCGCCTTGCCATCCGTGACCGGCGACGCGTTGCTGCTCGTACCGAGCTTCTTGTGTTTGCCCGGGGTCTCCTCGCCAAAGGCAGTTTTCCAGATCTGCTTGCCGTCGAGATCTAAGGCGTAGACGGTGTCGATCCCGTTCTCCGGAGAGGTCACAAAGATCCTGTCGTTCCACACCGCTGGACTGGCTGCGCCTTTGCCGGGCAGGGGCGCTTTCCAGAGCACTGTGTCGACGCTCCACTCAGTTGGGTAGTCGCCGCCTTCGAGGCTTCCCGTGTGAGAAGGGCCGCGCCATCCGGGCCAGTCGTCGGCAGGCAGGGTGGGTGAGAACAGGGAGAGGGAAAGGGCAACAAAGGTGCCGAAGAGGGCGGGGGAGATTCTCATTGTGCGGGAAGTTTAGCACAGGTGTGAAGAGGGCCAAGTGGCGTTAGTGGGGGATTTGGGGAAGTGATTGTTCGAACATGTGTTGCTCTTAATCTTAATCCTGATCTTGCTCTTTCAGGTCGACTGCCGGGAGCAAGGGTAGGATCAGGATTAAGATCAAGAAGTGGTGGCCTTCAGCCACCCTCGGAAATGGGCTTAATAGTCATATACTGAATATTTCTGTCACCACTCCCTCTCGAATTTCGTGACCACCTGACTAGCTGAAGAATCAAACTACTTCACTCGCGGAGTCACCTCCGCGCCCCTGTTCCATTTTGCCACGTGAGCTATTGACCAACGCGCGCAGCTAAGCCATTGGATCTTGGGTCGCCCTGAGTATAATCCATCAACCCCATAAACTCGTTCCATGACATCATCCGCTCTCATAGCTCATTTCCATCCTCGGCATGGACGAGCGAGCCTGAGAGGATGAAGGTAAGGGCGAGGAGGAATGGTTTCACTTTCGGAAAGTGGTCTGGCGATTTGGCGCAGTTGGATCCTCGAATATTTGATTACTGCCTACAAGATGAACAGCAACCGAATATGAGCCGGGCTTTCAAATGACTGAGAATCGATGTTGTTCTTTCGATCAACTCAGCCACCGGTCGAGGTTCTCCCGAACAAAGTCATCATCTTGCCATTCCGGGTAGCAGGCGACAATCCGATCCAATTCCTCGGCCTGCCCCGGCGACAATACCTCATCAGGATTGAGACAGCGAATCGAAGGAACCAGTCCCTGCCTTCTTAAAATTTCCATGATACCGGGGATACAGCCAGAAAATTGGTTTCCCGCGTCGAAGATCACTCCATTGGCATCCGTCAATTGCGCGTTCCTCGTCAGCCACGTAGCATCGATCTTTCCAGCGCCAGATCGGCGCAGCGCTTTGATCTCATCCAGCATCGCCACTGCCCGCTTGGTCCACACGGCCCATTGACCTAGCAAGCCACCAACGATCTGACGCTGAATTCCACTTACCTCAAATGGAGTCAGCAGATCATTGATGATGTTGTCATCATTCCCCGTATAGAGAGCAATATCTTCCCGCCCTGAGTCGACCACCGCACGAATCACTTCGATCGTCGCATACCGATCAAAAGGCGCCATCTTGATCGCCAACACGTTTTCGATTTCAGCAAACGCCCTCCAGAATTCGTAAGGGTAAACACAGCCCCCAATTGTCGGTTGAAGATAAAATCCGATCACGGGGATGACGGCTGCCACCTCTTGGCAATGAGCAATTTTCTCTTCGAGAGTTGCCTCCTTCATCGCACTCATGCTGAGCAACCCTGCATCGTATCCAGCGTCCCTGGCCAACGCCGCCTCGGCTACTGCTTGCCCCGTATTTCCGCAAACACCAGCCACCTTGATGAACGGGCGGCGATCGCCAATCCAGTGATCAACCTCTTGCGAACACAGGTGGAGAACCAGCTCGAACAGGGCGTGTTGAGGCTCCCTGATTTCGAACTGCGTGGAATGAACACCCACCGCCAATCCTCCGGCGCCGGCATCCACATAGTAGCGAACTAACGCTTGCTGATACTTCTCCGACCAGCTTCCATCCTGTTCCATCGCAAGAGGCATTGCCGGAATGACCTGCCCTTCGAGAAGATGTGCTCTTGCTGTTTTGCTATCCATCTCAGTATTTCCCACTCCGCACTTCAAAATGAGTTGGTTTACCGAGCAGCGCGTTTCCATTCTCCATCCACTGAGCGACCCACTCCATCAACTCATCCTCCGACACCGATGGCTCTCCAAATAGCTGGTGCGACCTCGCGGCATCGTTCAACCAGCCCTTTTCCGCCTCTGCTCCCTTGATCACCACATCCTTCCCGAACCGGCCCCCAAACCACTGAGCCAATTCTCTCACCGAAAGGATTTTCGCCCCCGTCACATTCACGATGCAATGATCGGGTGCTGCCGCTGCCTCACCCAACGACTGAATGATATGCCGCGTCGCATCCCCCTGCCAGATGCAGTTGAGATGCCCCATCGAAACGTCGACCGCTTCCCCTCGAAGCACCCGATCCGCAATATCCACGAGCACTCCGTAACGAAGGTCCACCGAGTAGTTCAGCCGAATCAACGCCAGAGCAGTTCCATGCTTCGCACTGGCCGCAACGAAAGCATCTTCCCTTCCCAGGCAGGAAGCCGCATAATCTCCCGCTGGCCCCACCTCGTCCGTTTCTCTGGATCCTCCCGATGCCACGGATACAAACGGATAGACGCATCCTGTAGAAAGCGCCACGATCCGCGACTCGGCATAGTGATTCGCCACGCGAGCCGGCATCTCCACATTACACTGATGAAGAACCTCAGGAGAACCCTCCGTCCCGAACTTTTGCCCAGCCAGGTAGAAAACCGCTTCAGCCTCCGGCAGTATTCTTACTGCTTCGTCCTTGGTTAGATCACAGGGCACCGTTGCGATGCCCCTCTCTTCAAAAGGCACTCGCTTTTTGGCATCGCCAAATCGTGACACAGCCACGACCCGGTTCTTTTGATCCAACGCATCCAGTCCTTTGCGAAGCATCAGGCACAAATGGTACCCCATTTTCCCTCCAGCCCCGGCCACCACGATATCGCCCGCTATGCCTGACAAAGCCTCCAACACCGCTTCATTCGGCATCGAAGCAAGCTCATCGAGCTCCGTTTCACTCTGCGGTCCAACCATGTTCTGCATTGGAAGCCTAATTCAGAAACGGCTCAAGCCTATTCTGCGGAACGCAACGAATCTCATTCTATCCACCTCGAACAAACATCCAGACCAATACTGCCGCGACGGGACGCTCGGTCTCGAAGACTGCTATCGATAGGGATCTCCTTTTTCGAGCGTGGGCCTTGTGGCTCTGCCCTATTATTCCTGGAATCAGTGGAAACGGCGGGCACTTGCTCTGCCAACCTCGCCACCTTTACGTAGGTGGCCAGCTCCGGAAGAACCGTCTTGAGTTCTTCAAGGATCAAGTTGGCGATCGCATCCACCCCTTTTTTACTCACTCCGGTTAAGAAAAGAGGGCAGAATTCGCTGACTGGAGAGATCTCTCTGTAAAAGTTAGAGAACCTCGGATCCATTTATTCTGCACAGCTCAAAAATAGAATAGCCTTATCTTTATGATGTCACGAAATCTTCCGAAAATTCTGTTTCGTTTTCTGTCCCTGTTAGTCTTCTTCGGCGTTGGTGTGGCTGCTGAAGCCAAGCCTCCCAATATTGTCCTGATCCTGTCCGACGACCAGAGTTACACGGACTATGGCTTCATGGGGCATCCTCACATCGAGACGCCACATCTCGACAAACTGGCTTCCGAAAGTGCTCTTTTCAAACGCGGCTACGTTCCCACTGCGTTGTGTCGTCCGGCATTGATGACCATTGCGACAGGTCTCTATTCACACCAGAACAAGACCACCGGAAACGATCCAGCCAGTACGCCTGAAAATGCGGCCCACGCCGAGAAGGCCGGCAAGACCGCTAAGGAACTACTCATCTCTCACGTCGACGAAACCGGGACCGTAGCCAAGTGGCTCGGCGAAGCGGGTTATGTCAGTCACCAGAGCGGCAAGTGGTGGGAAGGCTCCTACCAACGAGGTGGCTTCACCGAAGGCATGACCCGGGGCTATCCCGACAAAGGCGGACGCCATGGTGACGACGGGCTCAAAATCGGTCGCGAAGGCATGGACCCGATTTTCGATTTCATCGACCGCTCCACCGCGGAGGAGAAGCCCTTTTTCGTCTGGTATGCTCCTTTCCTTCCGCACACACCTCACAATCCTCCCCAACGCCTGCTCGACAAGTACATCGCCAAGGGCGTCCAGGAGCGGATCGCAAAATATTACGCCAACTGCGAATGGCTCGACGAGACCGTTGGCCAGTTGATGCAGAAGCTCGATGACACTGGCGTCGCTGAAGACACCCTCGTCATCTACGTCACCGATAATGGCTGGATTCAATCCAAGACCGGCAGCTACGCCGAGCGCTCCAAGCGCAGCCCCAATGAAGGCGGCACTCGCAATCCCATCATGTTTCGCTGGCCCGGAACGATCCCGGCGGCCGACCGTTCTGAGCTCTGCTCTTCGCTCGACATTGTCCCGACCATTCTCGCTGCTGCTGGTGCCAAAGGCCCTCACGATTTCCCCGGTCTCAATTTACTTTCCAAACTGGAGAGTGGCGACGCCATCGATCGCGATACGCTCTACGGGGAGTCCTTCGCTCATGACATCGCCGATATCGAGAACCCTCAGGCGTCTCTTCTCTATCGCTGGGTTATCAAGGGCAACGACAAGCTGCTGCTGACCTATGACGGCCATCCCGGGAAAATGAAATACCCGCCGCAAGGTGGCGAAGCCCAACTCTACGACCTGAAGAAGGACCCGGACGAAACGGCCAACCTCGCCGCCGACCAACCCGAAAAGGTGGCAGCACTCAGTGCCCTGCTCGACGACTGGTATGTCGCTGACCAACGTCAGGTCGGCAAAGTCACCAAGGTCGCTCCGAAAGAGCGAACCCCGAGCCGCAAAGCGAAAGGCAAAGCCAAGGGAATGGGCAAAGGGGCCGCCGCTAAAAAGCAGGCTGCTGCTCCTCGCAAGAACGCCGATCGTCCCAACATCCTTCTGCTCTATGCCGATGACCAGCGCAATCACACCCTCGGTTGTGCGGGACATCCCGTCGTTAAGACGCCGAACATCGATCGTCTCGCTGGGGAAGGGGTGCGCTTCGAAAATGCCTTTGTCTCTACTTCCACATGCTGGGTGGGACGGTCCAGCCTCTTCACTGGTTGCTACGAACGCCGACACCTCTACCGGGCCAAGCCCGGACCGCTCGATCCTGAGTTGTGCCAAACCTCTTACTTCGCGGTATTGAAAGAAGCCGGCTATCGCACCGGCCACCTCGGCAAAGAACACGTCAGCATTGCCGACGAGTCGGCCGAACTGATGTGGGATGTGCGTCAGAAAATCAGTCGCCGGCCCTACCACAAGGCAATGGAGGACGGCACCACTCGCCACGAAACCCAGATCCTCGGTGACTGGGGCATCGACTTTCTCAAGGAACAACCAAAGGACCAGCCCTTCTGCCTCCAAGTCAGCTTCAACGCTACTCACGCCGAAGATGGTGACAAGCGACCCGGAATCGGGCACTTCCCGTGGCCCAAGGTCACCGACGGCATGTATGAAGATCAGGAGATGCCGCTGCCACCGCTCAACGATCCGGCGATCTATGAGGCGCAGCCGGACTTCCTCAAAGAATCGATCAATCGTCAGCGTTATTTCTGGCGCTGGGACACCCCGGAGAAATATCAGACTAACATGCGTGCCTATTTTCGCATGCTCAGTGGCATCGATCATGTCGTTGGTCGACTCGTCGAACAGCTCGAGGAACAGGGCCTCGCTGACAACACCATCATTGTTTACACCGCGGACAACGGCTACTACCTCGGTGATCGAGGCTTCGCTGGTAAGTGGACTCACTACGACGAGTCTCTCCGCGTTCCACTCGTGGTTTACGATCCACGCCTCCCCCAAGAAAAGCAGGGGCGCGTTCTTCCGGAGATGGCTTTGAACAGCGACATCGGCTCCACTCTGATTGAACTCTCCGGCCTTCCCGCACCTGAAACACACACAGGTCGGAGTCTGGCTCCGCTCCTGCGTGGTGACAAAGTTTCTGACTGGCGAAAAGACTTTCTGTGTGAGTTCCTCGCCGTTCCTGGCACCATCCCGCGCTGGGAAGGTGTCCGGGGTGAGAGCATGACTTACGCGCGATACTTCGTCGACGGCGTCGACAAGCCTCCTTACGAGTTTCTTTTTGATCTTGAAAAAGACCCTGACCAACTGGTCAATCTCGCCCTCGAAAATGCCGATCACCCTCAGCTTAAGCGCATGCGCCACCGCACCGATGCGCTGGTTGCGGAAAACGGGCCAGCGATGAAGGACATCGGGGGAGTGCAGCGATCATCAAAAAAGAAGGTAGAGAAGACACCTGCCCCATCCAAAGCAAAAACCGTTCCGTCAAAAAAGTCTGCTTCAATTCCCACTAAAGCGAAGGCAGCGGCCACCAACAGTAGGGGCGAACAACCCGATGTCGTGTTCATCATCGTCGACGACCTCAACGATTACCTCGGATACCTCGGCGGGCATCCTAACGCGATCTCACCGAACATCGACGCATTGGCCGGGAGCGGCATGGCCTTCACCCAAGCCTATTGCAACTCACCCCAGTGCCGTCCCTCCCGCACTAGCTTGAATCACGGTGTCTATGCTTTCAATTCGGGCACCTATTTCAATACCGGGTTCAAAGAGGAAACCAAGATTACCACGCCCACGATACAGCAGTTTTTCATGGAGAATGGCTACCGCGTCGCCAGCGGAGGAAAAGTGTTTCACGGAAACCCCGGCAAACACGGGGATGCTTTGTTCAAGAAGCCAGGAGATCCTAAGCCGCCCAAAGGCAAAGACAACTTCAATGCCTATGGTTCTCCCAATGATGGCTACGCGCTCGACGCCACTGACGAAGAGATGAGCGACTACAAGGTCGCCAGTTGGGCGGTCGAGCAGTGGAACGCGGAGACGGAAAAACCACTTTTCATGTCGGTTGGCTTCTTTCGTCCGCACCGGCCGCTCCAGGTCCCCGCTCCCTGGTTTGAGAAATTTCCCATCGATTCCATTCAGCGACCGACTGAACCGGCGGAGGGCGATGACTGGGACGACATGCCTGAGTTCGCCCGGAAATTGGCGCGATCCCATGCCCACAAAAATATGCACGATGGCTTGAGCGATCATGAGCACATCGTCAAGCACGATCAATGGGACGCCACGCTTCAGGCTTACCTGGCTTCTGTCGCCTTCGTGGATGCTCAAATCGGACGTTTCCTCGACGCCCTCGACAAGGATCCGCGTGGCCGCGAAACTGTGGTCATGTTAGTCAGCGATCACGGCTGGCATCTCGGGGAAAAGAAGCACTGGTGCAAAGGAGCCATCTGGGAACAGACCCTGCGCATTCCATTCATCGTACGGGCGCCCGGAGTCGAGGCGGGAGCCATCAGCGAGCAACCGGTTAGCCTCATCGACGTGTATCCTTCGCTCGTCGACCTGGCCGGACTTCCCATCCCCGATTACCTCGATGGAAATTCCATCAAGCCCCAACTCGAGGATCCCACCGCCAGGCGAGACCCGGCCATTTCCATCTACGGAGAAGCCAACACCTCGATTCGCTCGAGGGACTGGCGCTACATTCGCTATGAGGACGGATCCGAAGAACTTTATCACCACAGGAAAGATCCCAACGAGTGGACCAACCAGGCCGACAATCCCAAGCATGCCGGCATCAAGGAAGCGCTTTCCAAGTTCATCCCGAAGAATCCTCACTCGGGATTGAAGGTTCAAGACTGGTTTGACAAGTTTCAGTCGCAAGCCGCTACATCGCACTGAACTCCGCCCGGTAGCGGGAGCTGTTTCACCGGTGGGAGTCACCCCAACTCCAAATTGGACAACGGATTGCTGCTAAATCGTCGACTTGTTGTCACGGTCGAGACAGCCCAATTTATACTTTATCAATGCGCCCCTGCTTAGCCCATAACCTTTGCTTGCTGCTTCTCGCCGCCTGTTGGTCAGGGGGAAAGCTCGCATGCCAGGCGGCAGAATCATCAAAACGTCCCAGCGTTCTTTTCCTCAACATCGATGACTGGAACGACTGGAACAGCGTTCTCAAAGGCCATCCGCAGGCGATCACTCCCCACATCCAACGACTCGCAGAACGCGGCGTCGCATTCACCAACGCGATCTGCTCCTCACCGACCTGCTTTCCTTCGCGCAGCGCCGTGTTCACCGGAATCCATCCGGCTCGTTCCGGCAATATTGTGAACGACAACGGCATTCATCCGTGGCGCTTCTATGCGGGCGACGCCATCACCTTGCCCAAGCACCTCTCCGCCCACGGCTGGACGAGCGTCGGGATCGCCAAAAACTTCCACAAGGGGGACAGCACCGAGTTTGATACCTACATCCCCAAGGCCGGCCGACCGAAGCAAGTTCCCGGGATTGGTCTCAAGCTGAACCCCTCGGGACACTGGGGCGTCTCCGCCGATCCGGTCACAAAAATGGCTGACTACCTCTCCGTCAGCCATGGCATCGAAACTCTTGAATCCATCACCGATCCACTCTTTCTCTCCCTCGGTATCTATCGCCCTCACGTCCCCTGGGTCGTGCCACAGGAATACTTCGATCGCTACCCGCTTGAGGCCATTCAGCTTCCCGAATTCCAGCCGAACGATCTCGACGATCTGGCGCAACGCTTTCGCCCTCTCGCTCATCTCGAAGCCAAGTTCGGACCCGGCTACCACCAGGGCCTCGTGAAGAAAGGCTACGACAAGCAGTTTATCCGGGCCTACCTCGCCTGCGTGACCTTTGCCGACGAACAAATCGGCCGCCTGCTCGATGCCTGGGATGCCAGCCCACATGCCAAGGACGGCTACATCGTTCTCTGGAGCGACCACGGCTACCATCTCGGAGAGAGAGAAGCCTGGTCCAAGATGAAGCCCTGGTATGACTCGGCCCACTGCAATCTCATCGTCGCCGGCCCCGGGATCCCCGAAGGCGCGACCTGCGACAAAGCCGTTTCCCTCCAGGACCTTTATCCGACGCTCGTCGAGCTGCTGCAACTGCCGCCGCCCTCGCAAGCCCTTGACGGAAACAGTCTCGTTCCCCTGCTCAATGACCCACAGAGCGAATGGGATCGCCCGGTGGTGATGTCCAGCGAGACCGACGGCATCCGCTACGATGTGGTGCTCGACAATGACTACCGCATGACCCGACTGATCACCGGCGAAACTGAACTCTACGATCTCGCCAACGATCCCCACGAATTCACCAATCTCCTTGCCCTGCATAGCTCGCAGAGCGACGAAGGGGCTGACGATCCCAAGTATGCCCCGGTCATCGATCGATTGTCACAACACCTCACCTTCACGTATCCCGAGATCCCCGAGGATGGCTGGATCGAAGCCGAAGCCGTTCCCAGCCAAACCTCCTCTGACTACCGCCTGCGCGGCAACTGCCACTACCGGCGTTCTGATCCGGAAGCGTCGGGAGGCCAACTGCTTTGCGC
The DNA here is from genome assembly GCA_965657775.1 of Verrucomicrobiales bacterium. Lineage (GTDB taxonomy): Bacteria > Verrucomicrobiota > Verrucomicrobiia > Verrucomicrobiales > DEV007 > Arctic95D-9. The sequence continues at coordinate 409,996 of CBFHPY010000001.1, read as the reverse complement.
TGAGCTTCGCGCAGGAAAAGGCAGCTACCTTGATCTGGTTCTTGAGGTCCCCACTGCCGGCTCCTACGAACTCGGCGCCACGCTTTCTATCGATGGCTCCTGTGAGGTCTTCGTTGATGACGTCGTCGATGACGCCGCCCAGGCCGACACCGGCTACCCCATGACCACCGTCTCAACGGTGAAGCCCGGATCGAAGAAACTCGAAGACCACCTCATCGGCACCATAACCTTTGACGCACCGGGACTGAAAATCCTACGATTTCAGTCGCTCGTGCCCAAACAACAACTGCGAATCGATCGTATCCAACTTCGAAAAGAGAAACCATGAGCAACCAAGAGAACAAAACTGATCGCCGAGAATTCTTGCAAAGTGGATTGCTCGGCACTGCTGCTGCCGGCATCGCGATTGCCTCGACCACTCACGCCTCCGCCCAGGCGCCCGCAGAGGCTCTCGAGCCGGAAGTGGACAACGAGGTTGATGTGCTGGTCGTCGGGGGAGGCACGGCCGGACATGTCGCCGCGATCCAGGCCGCCCGCGCCGGAGCCAAGACGCTGCTGGTGGAGCGAGGCGCTCAGCTCGGCGGAACCACCACGACTGGAGGAGTTGCTTTCCCGGGGCTCTTCGATGCCTGGGGCAAACAGATTATTGCCGGGATCGGTTGGGAGTTGGTCAAGGAGAGCGTGGAACTCGACGGCGGTGTGCTTCCCAACTTTGCAAAAGTTCCCGATAAGCATTGGAGAAACCAGGTCTATACGAATCAGTTTCTCTACGCCCTGCTGGCTGAGGAGAAGTGTGCCGAGGCAGGAGTTGAGATTGCCTACTATGAATTCCCTCAGCAAGTCTCACGAACAGAGAACGGCTGGACAGTCGAGTGCGTCGGTTTCGGTACCCGACGCAGAGTTTCCTGCAAGCAGATCATCGACTGCACCGGCGGCGCCGAAGTCGTCGGCATGCTGGGTTTTCCACGCCTTCGTGAGGACGAACGACAGCCCGGTTCCTATCTTTACATGATGGGCAAGGCACACGAGCCCGGACGCAACCAGATCCATCGCCTCTACGTGCACGGCGCCGACTCCACCAACTCCCGCACCGTCACGGTGGCTAACCTGACCGGCAGGAAGTCCATTCTCCAAAGGATTCGCAAAGACGGCAGACGCCTCATGCACCTCCAGCCGGAAACCGGTTTTCGAGAAAGTTACCGCATTGAGGGGGAAACCCTCATCACGGTCAACGACTACCGCTCCGGCCGTTTCTTCGAGGATGCCATCAGCTATGCCTTCTATCCTGTCGACCTTCACACGAAGACGGGGGTGAAACCGCAACCACTGAAGCCGGGCACAGTTCCTACGATTCCCCTGGGAGCGCTCATCCCCAAGGGAAGCGAAAACATTATGGTGGCAGGCCGCTGCCTCAGCAGCGACCGTCTTGCCAACTCTGGCCTTCGCGTCCAGGCTCCGTGCATGGGCATGGGCCAGGCCGCAGGCGTCGCCGCAGCGTTGGCCGCGAAGTCAGGCACCACCCCGTTGAAAGTTCCCCTCGGGGAAATTCATGCCACCTTGAAGGAGCACGGACAGATCGTGCCCGAGAAAGCCTAAGCACTTCCTTCCTCACTACAATCACTACCATCAGTCCCCTTTCACCTATTTACCCGATAACCTACCTCCATGAATCGTCGAGATTACTTCAAACACACCGTCGCCGGCACCGCCATTCTTGCGTCTTCCGGACTCGTCCACAAAGCCAGCGCTGAAAACCTACCCACGGCCGTTCCGGATCAGGAGAACCTGCTCGACGTCGATGTGCTCGTCGTCGGCGGAGGTTCCGCCGGTCACGTCGCAGCGATTCAAGCGGGCCGCATGGGAGCCAAGACGGTCCTGCTGGAGCGCAATTCCCAACTCGGCGGAACCACCACCACCGGTGGCGTCAGTTTCCCCGGTCTCTTCCACGCCTGGGGCAAGCAAGTCATTGCCGGCATCGGTTGGGAACTGGTCGCCAAATCAGTCGAGGTCGACGGTCGTGAACTGCAGGACTTCACCAAGGTCCACAAGAGCCACGTGCCTCATCACGTCCACTTGAACGGGCAGCTCTACTCGCTGCTCGCCGAGGAGGCCTGCCTCGATGCTGGAGTCTCCCTGGCCTACTACCAGTTTCCCCAGAAGGTTGCCGAAACCGAAGAGGGCTGGCTTGTCGATGTGGTCGGGCAAGGGGTTCAATACCAACTGTGCTGCCGCCAAATCGTTGATTGCACCGGAGGTGCCGACGTAGTGGGCAGTTTAGGTTTCGAACGCCTCCGCGAAGACACCCGTCAGCCGGGCACTCATGTCGTGACCTTTACCGGCTTCGACACGGCCGTCGTGAATAAGAACGCCAAACTCATCCAGCAGATGTACGATGAGGCCCTCAAAGAAGGCCGACTTCAGAAAGGCGACACTTGGAGTGGTAAAGCCATGCAACCGATCAAGAGCAGAAGCGGTAACAGCAACCACATCTTTGGGGCGGACTCGACAAATGCCGCCACGCAAACCCAGACGAACCTGGCTGGACGAAAGTGCGTGCTGCGCCTGCTCAAGTTCCTCAAAACCATCCCCGGAGGCGAGAACGTCACCATCGATCGGATGATGAACGAAACCGCGAGCCGGGAAACCTATCGCATCAAGGGCGAGACCATGATCACCGTGCACGACTACACTTCGGGCCGGGTCTTCGATGATGCCTTGACCTACTCCTTCTACCCCATCGATCTGCATGACGCGAATGGAGTGAAACCCCAGCACCTCTCCCACGGCAAGGTGCCCACCATCCCGCGGGGTGCCCTGATCCCGAAGGGTTCGAAGAACATCATGGTCGCCGGTCGCTGTGTTTGCAGCGACCGCCTCGCCAACTCCGCCGCCCGCGTTCAAGCCAGCTCCATGGGGATGGGTCAGGCCGCCGCAGTGAATGCCGTCCTCGCAGCAAGACAAAAGGTATCACCAGGTGACGTGCCTTTGGCCGAGGTTCACGAGGAATTGAAGAAGCACGGAGCGATTGTCCCGGAAGGCACGAGAGCGTGAACCGTAGCGGAATTTGCCAAGATTCCGACTGCAGAGCCCATCCTGAAAACTTAGTATTCCGCCGGAATATTTGCATCTTCCGCCACTGATGAGTCAAAAACGAAGCACCGTCTCCCTGCTCACCGCCTTCAGCTTTGTCGTGCTGGCGGTGACCGGAGTACTCGCTTTTGTCCGCCCCTTTTCGATTCACATCGTCGGGTTGCATTCGCTGATCGGCTTTGTCTTCATTGGGCTCATTGCCCTGCATGTCTTCAACAACAACCACCGGTTAACTCGATACCTCAAAAGTCGAATCGTCTGGATCGCTCTTGCGGTAGTGGCCCTGTTAGTTGCCTTATTTCTCTGGCAACCCGCTCCGATCAAAAGCGTGCTCGGTCTTAGCAAAAACCTGGGGCCCTCATTGGATGACTACGAGGTGACAGACCTGGGTCTATCCTATCACTACACTCCCGACCCGGGTTACAAGATGGCCTTGACCGTTCGTAGCGGCACCGGATTCGATCTGGAATCCCCTCCCCATTTTGCGATCTGGCTGGAGAATGCGTCCGAGTATCACATCAAAACCCTGCACACCCCGACCGGCGAAGGCGGACGAACCGCCCTGCCCTACTGGGACTTCAAGCGACGCGGTTGGGAGGAAGCCAAGCAACAAGCAGAAACTTCGGGCAATGATCTTTTAGAAGAACTCGAACTCGATGCCATCTCGGGTGCTACCGAAAACAGTTCCTTTGATCCCGCCGACTACATCCTGCCGGGTGATGCCGAAGAATCCCTGCCTTACCGTCTCCTCATCGAGATCAATCAGCCAGGTGATGATCAGGCCTCCCTCGTCTACGCCGTGGATATCGACAACATCACCCCCCGCACCTTCCAATTACTCGATCTCGTCGGTTATCCCAAAAGGGAAGAGGATGACGAAGACGGAAAGGAAGTCTGGGTACTCTACTACATCGACGGAAGCTTCAGCACGGCACTGCAACTCATCGACAGCGCCCTGCTGACCATTGAGCGTTGCAAATGAAGATTCCGGGATGTGAGAAGGTGCTATTCACCTACGCCAACGGAACCGAAGAACTTTACGACCACCAGAGTGATCGCTGGGAATGGTAGAATCAGGAAAAATTTTTCGAAGAGATGTTTCCGGAGGAGGAAAAGTCCATAGATGTTGCCTGATCCCGCAAATCAAAACGATCACTCACGTGATCCCAACCTCTCTCCTTCTTGCGATCGCGGTTGCCTGTTGTCTGGAGAATCGCGGAATCTCTGGTATACAGACCGTCTGACTTTTGAACCATTATGAAGCTCTTTCTCACCGCCTGTCTCACTTTTATTCTTTTAAGCGGCATCCTCAACGCCGAGGACCGTCCCAACATCGTGTGGATTTTCGCTGAGGATACTTCACCCTGGATGGGTTGCTACGGACACGAAGCCAATGCCACGGCGACGCCGAATATTGACTCGATCGCCGCCGCCGGGGTTCGCTTTGACCGCGCCTATGTTCCAGCACCGGTGTGTTCGGCCTGCCGTTCAGCGATGATGACAGGTGCCAGCCAGATTCGGGTTGGGGCGCACGAGCATCGTTCGTCCCGCGCTCCGGATGCTCAACTGTCCCTCCCGGAAGGGGTCAAGTTGCTACCGCAAATCATGAAGGAGGCGGGCTACGCTACCTACAACCACGGCAAGACCGACTACAATTTTGTCTGGGATGAGAAAGCCACCTACTCGAAACTGAAGATGAAAGGGCAGGCCGACAGCTGGGATGTTTTGGAAAAAAATCAGCCGTTCTTCATTCAGTTTCAGACCAAGGGAGGCAAAAGTAATACCAAGAAATTTCCCGCAGATCGCAGGACTGATCGCAGTTCTGTGACCGTCCCTGCCGACTATCCGCAGAACGGCATCTACCGCGAAGTGGTTGCGCAACACTGTGATGCCATTCGCACCGACGACGACCATATCGGAAAAATCGTCGACGGCCTGAAGGCATCCGGTCTCGCCGAAAATACCATCGTCGTATACTTCGGCGATCACGGAGCAAATCACCTGGTGCGTCACAAGCAGATGCCGACGGAGGGTGGCTTGCACGTACCATTCATGATGATGGGACCTGAGGCTTATGTTCCGAAACAAGGAGTGCGCAAGGATCTGGTCAACACTCTCGATCTGTCGGCGACAACTCTCGCCTGGGCGGGCATCGACCTACCGGATTGGTTCGAGGGTCAGGACCTGTTTGCCGAAGATTTTCAGCCGCGTGAGTGGGTGAGCGCCGGAAAAGATCGTCTCGATCACACAATCGATCGAGTGCGCACGATTCGCACCGATCAGTTTCGTTTCACCCGCAACTACAAGCTCGACCGTGTCCTGCTGCAGCCGCAGTATCGGGACGGGCAAGTCTACGTGAAGAACTTGAAGGAGCTTTATGCGGCTGGAAAACTTTCCGACGATCTTAAACGCATCTTTTTTGGTGAGCGACCTGCGGAAGAATTCTACGACGTCGTCAAAGATCCGGCGCAGGTCCACAACCTGATCGGTGACCCGGCCTATGCGAACGAAATCAAACGCCACCGCAAGCTGCTCGACGACTGGCTGGCCAAGGGCGACAACGGCGTGGGCGAAGAGTCACCCGCCGCGTTAAGGCACAATGGCGACGACTGGCAGGGTGGTCGCGGAGTAAACCCTGAATACGAAATCAATCGGCCAGACAATGACGGCGATGGACTTTCCGATAAATGGGAAAAGCTCAACAATCGCGATCCCAAAGACGGCCGCCTCGCCTTTGAGTTCGACTGCGGTGGTTGGCAGACCGAAGGATGGGAGTCGAAGGGAATCGCCGACAACATCGCCGGCTTTCAAGGCTTTCTGGAATTTACACTGGGAGAAAAAGGCAACCGCCTGATTCGCAGGGGTTTGAAGGCGGAGGCGACTGATTTGGACAGCAATCTGATCATCAAACTTCGTTCGGCAGGAAATGTCGAAGTTGAAGTGCTGGCCAACGGCAAAGCCCTCGGCGATGCAGAAGCAGTTTCCTCCGGCGACGACTTTGCCGAAGTTCGCGTTCTTCTGAAAGGCAACAAGGACTGGACCGGAACCATCGAACGCCTTGAGGTCTCGATTGCAGGCGAGAAGGGCACAACCGTGGAAGTCGATTCCATTACCGTAGAGCGGGACCGCTGACCAACAATCCGACCTTTCAGCCACTCAATCGGCTCCGGTATGACGGCTCCCACCTTTTCGCCAACTCGGCGAAAAGCTCCTCCCTGATTGCGCTCTTTTCACATGGTCTTATCAGTATTCAAATGGAGATTGGGAAACGAAGGAGTAGGATCATGAGATGGATATCATCAGTATTTGGAGTTGGGCTTGTGTTGTATGCAGCTGAAGCAAACGCACAGGGGCGTTGGGATGTTGTTTATGAACCGCAGATCTATAAGGCTTTGCCCGTCCGGGTGATGCAGCCGATCAATTTTGACTCGAATCAAAAGTATCCCGTCATCGTGTCGCTGCATGGCGGCGGCGGAAAAGGAACGAATAACAACAAGCAGCTCAAGGATTGGAACAGGCAACTGGCCGAAACATCCTGTCGCGAAGAGTTTCCCTGCTACGTCGTCGCTCCGCAGGCACCGGGACTGTGGAATGCCGATCAGTTGAAAACGATCCAGGCGCTCATTGAGGAACTGCCTTCAGCCGACAAGGATCGCATCTATATTTTGGGGCACTCCATGGGTGGGCACGGAACTTACATCTATATTCAGCTCGCTCCCGACTACTTCGCGGCGGCGGCGCCGTCGGCGGGCAGTGGCCTGAAGTCCACCGGAGACTTCATCGATCCAGCCAAAATCAAGGATCTGCCGATCTGGGCGTTTCATGGTGATCAGGATGGGGTGTGTCCCTATGCCAAGCAGCGTGAGGTCTTTGAGGCGATTAAAGAAATGGGCGGCAACATGAAACTCACGACCTGGCAGGGCGACAACCACGGTGTCTCCGGTAAGATGATTCCCGGTGCTGAGAATGGCAAGACGGAGGCGAGCAGTGACCAGTGTGACCCTGAGCCCGACCTGCTGACATGGCTCTTTAATCAGAAGCGGGGCGATTGATAGGAATTGTTCACGTTAATCCGTATGGGAAAGCATTTGGCAATTGGGGGGGCTCTTCTAAAGGTTTTTGTATTGAGGCTCCTGACTGTTTTCGCTCTTTTCTTCTCGTTTCAAATTCTTCACGCCGGGGAACGTCCCAATGTGCTTTTCATCTCGGTCGCCGTAACGTCCGCCGTCAACAGCGGCGTCCCAGCAGCAACCGCCCGGGTGGCGTTCGGCATGATTGAGGAAGAGAACGCGGCCGAATGCGGCGACGTTTGTTCGGCAAGCCCTCAATAACAAAAGCGGCAGCTGCTGAGGATGGATCGCCTGCGAATGCGCGAGAAACTCTACCCAAATTTTGCTAATCTCAGAACGATGAATTGTCTTTCCATAGCACTCGTCCTGACCTTTGCGGTGCTCGTCCATGCTTCGGCACAAGCTGTCGAACTGCCGGAAGCGCTGAATCGCGTCATCGAGAATCATTGCGTGGATTGCCACGATGACATCGATCCCAAGGGTGGATTGGATTTCTATTCCCTGGAGTGGGATCTCGAGGATACTCACGTAATTGAGCAGTGGGTGAAGGTGCACGATCTTATGGCGGCGGGAGAGATGCCGCCACCAGAGAAGAGCCGCCTGGACGACGGCGATCGCGAGGAGGCCGTGGAGGTCCTGGCGGATCGCCTCCTGAAAGTGAAGCAAGAAGCGCATGGTGAGCAGGGGCGTTCGGTTTCACGGCGGTTGAACCGCTTTGAATACCAAAATGTGCTGCGCGACCTGCTGCACGATCCGACCCTCAAGGTGGCGGATGACTTGCCCCTGGACGGTGAGGTTCATGGCTTTGCGAAGGTGGGGACCGCGCTCGATGTGTCACATGTTCAGATCGATGCCTACCTGAATGTGGCCGAGTCCGCCCTGCGTCGCGCCCTTGAGTTCTCCGCGGAGAAACCCCAACCCGAGACGAATCGCTACTATGCTCGCGAGGAAGGTCGGATGTGGGCTGGTGGGGGGAATGGCGGCTGGGCACGATTTTCTCTCGCGCTGGAGGGTCTTGAGGTGAACGACGAGTACTCCTTCAAGAAACGAGGCTTTGACCCGGGGCCAAAAGTCCTGACGGAGGGGGACGCGGGGATTACGGTCGATGACACGGAGGCGGAACTGACCGGGCCCTGGCGCGAATCCACGCGTCGCTCCAATCGTATTGGGAAGCACTACCTGGCCGACGACAACCAGAACGCGGGCGACTACGCGATCACCTGGAAGACGGAGCTGCCGAAACCCGGGGCCTATGAAGTGCGAGTCAGCTTTGGCGGGGGGCAAGGCCTGGCAAAGAAAGCACCCTATCGGGTGCGTCATGCGGAGGGCGAAACTCGACTGACGATCGATCAAAGTGTCACGCCTACGATCGATGGCCTTTGGTTTCCGCTGGGACGTTTTGCGTTTGGAGCCAGTGGAAAAAAATCGGAGTCCGGGCCGGTCATGGCCGAAGTCTCGCTGAGCAACGAGAATGCCAAGGGATGGGTCATCGCGGATGCCGTCCAGTTTGTGGCTGTTGATGAGCTGGAGAAGGGAAGCCAGAAAGCCCAGTTTTCGAAAGAGGAAGCCTCTACCGCCATTTTTCGCGGAGCCTATACGCCGTTCTATTATGGGTTTGAAAAATTCAAAGCACCGACCCGTGGTGACTACAAGGTGCGCCTGAAGGCGCGGTCCGTGCTTCGGAAGACGGATTACGTCGACTGGGAAGGGGGCAAGCAACCTCGCCACTATCCGAACCTGGTGCTCGATGCGACGCGGCGTTATCCGACTCCGGTGAATGATCGTGTCTTTCCCGGCAAGCGCAGCGAGCCGGTCAAAGTCTATTCTTCCACCCTCTCCGAACCGAACAACCAGAGCATGCTGCCGATCGGCGTGTTCGAAGCGCCACCCGAGGCGCCCAAGGTGTTCGAGATGGACGCCTTCTTCGAGGAGGGGGCCATGGTAAAGCTCGATTGCATGCGTCTGCCCAGCCCGATGGTTCCGGCGATGCCGCATACGATCCAGAAATTTGATCCGGACGGATATCCCGGGGTCGCCTTCCATTGGCTGGAAGTGGAAGGGCCGTTTATCGAGGAGTGGCCGCCTGCTTCCTACCGGGCGCTCTTTGGCGATCTCCCCCTGAAGCAGTCGGGAAGCCATGTTGTGGCCGTCCCGGAACAACCTTTGAAGGAGGCGAAGGAGCTTTTGTCAGGATTCATGGAGCGAGTCTACCGGCGTCCTGTGGAGAAAGCGGAGTTTGATCGATTCCATGATTACGCGAAGCAGCTGATCAAAGAAAGCGAACCCTTTACGGAGGCGATGATCGCGACGTATTCGGCGGTGCTGGCGTCGCCTGAGTTTCTCTTTCACTGCGGGCAACCGGGCGAGCTCGATGACTTTGCCATGGCTGAGAGGCTCTCCTTCTTTCTCGGTGAATCGATTCCGGACGAATCACTCAGTGCTCTTGCTAAACAAGGCATGCTTCGCGATCCCGAGACGTTGCGCGCCGAGGTCGACCGCCTGCTCGACAAGCCCGAAGCGAAGCGATTCGTGAAGGAGTTCCTCGATGCCTGGCTTAAGCTCGACGAGATCAACGACACCGATCCTGACCGTGATCTTTATCCGGAGTATGCCGGTGACTGGTGGCTCGTGAACTCGATGGTCGAGGAGTCGCGTCTCTATTTCGCCGACCTTATTGCCGGCGATCGACCGGCCCGGAATGTCATCGACGCTGACTACACCTTCGTCGACGAACGCCTCGCACGTCACTACGACATTCCCGGCATGGAGGGACCTATTTTTCAACGTGTCAGCCTTCCGGAGGGAAGTCCCTATGGGGGCATTCTCACTCAGGCATCAGTGCTCAAGGTGACGGCAAATGGAACTGTCACTTCACCAGTGCTGCGTGGTGTCTATGTGATGGAGAAACTGCTCGGCGATCATCCGTCGCCGCCGCCACCATCCGTCCCCGCCGTGGAGCCGGATATCCGCGGGGCCGCGACCATTCGTGATCTGCTGGCGAAGCACCGCGAAGATGCGGCCTGCGCGAGTTGCCATGAGAAGATCGATCCTCCGGGCTTCGCTCTGGAGAGCTTCGACGTGATGGGACGCTGGAGGGGCAACTACCGCTCATTGGGCGAGGGATCCGAGCGCATTGAAGGTGTGGGCCGAAGCGGCAACGAGTTTGTTCACTTCATCGGGAGCGAAGTTGATGCGTCCGGGGTGACCTCCAAAGGAGATCCCTTCACCGATGTCCTTGAGTTCAAAAAGCTCCTCATCGAGGATGAAGAAACCATTGCCCGCAATGTCACCGAGCAGCTCCTGGTGTATGCCACGGGAGCACCGGTGGGCTTCGCCGACCGCGATGAAGTGGCGGCCATTCTCGAAAAGAGTCGCGCATCGGAGTACGGCGTGCGCACGATCATTCACGAAATTGTTCAGAGTCCTTTGTTCCTGAAAAAATGAAAACCTCCCGTCGAACTTTTTTGCGTGCTGCTGGTGTTAGTATGAGCCTGCCCGTGCTCGAATCTTTCGGAGCTGCGTCCGCAACGCCGGCGCCCAAGCGCATGATCGCGATCAACCAGGATCTCGGTTTTATTCCTAAGCTCTTCTTTCCGAGGACAGAGGGGCGCGATTACGAGCTGTCGCCTTACCTCGAAAAGATCGCGGAGCACCGGGATCAGTTTACTGTCTTCAGTGGCCTCTCTCATCCCGGCGTCGACGGAGGACACCGGGCAGACAAAACCTTCCTGACCGCGGCCCCCCATCCGGGACGGGCGAGCTTTCGCAACACGATTTCCCTCGACCAGGTCATGGCCAATGAGATCGGAAATGAGACCCGCTTCCGGTCGCTGTCTCTTGGGATAAACGACACGAGGAGCCTGTCCTACACCCAGGCAGGGGTTGAGATCCCGACCATCAAGAGCGCAGCTGAACTCTACAAGAAGATGTTTCTCCAGGGCGATCAGAAGGCCATTGAAAGGCAACTGGTGCGGCTGCAACGCAAGGGGAGTATTCTCGATGTGGTGATGGGTCAGAGTTCTGATCTGAGCAAACGAGTCAGCGCCTCCGACAGGGAGCGGATTGATCAGTATCAGACCGCGGTCCGCAGCCTTGAGAAACGACTCGAAGAGGCCCAGGCCTGGGAAGCCCGGCCCAAGCCGAAGGTCGATGAAGCGATGCCGGAATACCCGGAGGACAAAAAGGAGTTCTTCGAAATGGTAAGCATGATGAATGACATGTCCCGCCTCGCCTTTCAGACGGATTCCACTCGAGTCATCACTTTGTTCCTCGGCAGCGTGCGCACTCCGGGCGTGAATTTTGAGGACGGTCGCTCCGTGGGCGGCTACCACAATCTTTCCCATCACGGCAAAGATGAAGTGAAGCTGAAACAGCTCGAAGAGATCGAGATCGGGCAGATGGAATTGTTCGGCAATCTGCTTCGCGATCTCCAGGAAGTTGAAGAGGTCAATGGCAGCCTTTTAGACAACACCATGGTGCTTTACGGCTGCCACATGGGGGATGCTAACATCCACAATAACGCCAACCTTCCGGTCCTTCTCGCCGGGGGCGGGTTTGATCATGGTCAACATCTCGCGTTCAGTTCGACTCACAACCAGCCGCTCTGCAATGTGTTCGTCAGCATGCTTCAGAAAATGGGCCTTGAGTCTGACCGTTTTGGAAGCAGCAAAGGCACGCTGACCGGTTTGGGCTGATTGGTGGTTTCGCAGAAATCTTTCGGGGGCACCCAACTTTTTCACGAAAGGTTGTCCCGCTATAGTCCGCTGATGAGTTTCTCCCGACGGACCTTCAGAAAGCGGTGGCTGAAAAGTTCGGTAAGCGACTCAAGATTTTCGATGGGTAGCAGGTGAAAGTGGTCCTCGGAGTCGAAGGTAAGCAACTGCTAGGAATTGGTTTTTCAACATCGCCGCTCCGTCATCGCGCCGAGTGGGGGCGTGATTGATTCCATTCCCTTGATGGATCGAGTCGACCTGTAGGCGGAATTCCGGGAGTTGTATTCGCGCTTTCGCTGGGTGATGCTCCGATCCCATGAAGAGAATTCACGTTCTGGTTTTCACTGTTGTGTCCGTGGCGTTTTCGTCCATCGGACGGGACATTAATTATTCCGACCTCTACAGTCCGGCCCATGAATACCACACCCGGTTACTCAATGATCCGTTCACTCGTTTGAAAGAGGATTTCGAATCCGGGAAACGCGAACTCGACAATAGCAGCGGAAAGGCATTCATCGCCAGCCTGCTGGAACATCTTGACGTTCCAGCCAGTTCCCAGTTGCTGATTTTCTCCCGGACCAGCCTTCAAACGCGGAGAATCTCGGGGAGCAATCCCCGGGCTGTGTATTTCAACGAAAACGTCTACGTCGGATACATTCCCGGTGGAAGTGTCGAAATCATTTCGCTGGATCCCGAGTTTGGAGGAGTCTTCTATATCTTCGACATACCGAAAGGCGGCAAACGACCTGTGATCGAACGGGGAGGGGGGCTCTGCATGGAATGTCACGCTGTCCCTGAGACTCGGCGCGTACCTGGCCTTTCGACTCGGTCGGTGATTCCCGGTTCCAACTGGGGCAAACTCGTGTCGTTCCGCGACAAAGAGATTGGGCATCAGATTCCTTTCAGCGAGCGTTTTGGCGGCTGGCATGTGACCGGGGATCCGGGGATCTCTGATCACAAAGGTAACCTGATCGGCCAGAGAGTCGGAGGAAAGATCGTCACCGAGGTGATCGAGCCGGGCACTGAATTTGATTGGTCCTCGTATCTCACTGAGACCAGCGACATACTTCCGCACCTGCTCCTCGAGCACCAGTCCGGATTCATGAACCTGGTTCTGGAAGCCTCCTACCGGGCGCGGACCTATCAGCATATTGGCAAGGGGAAATTTAAGCCGGGAGATGTCGAGGTGCTTCACGGCCTTGCCGACGAACTCGTTCGCTACCTGTTGTTTGCCGACGAAGCGAAATTTCCGGCCGGAGGGATCCGAATTGACCCGCAGTGTCGCGAGGATTTCCTCGCTGATCGCAAGGAAGCATCGAACGGGATCTCGCTGAAGGATCTCGACCTGGAGACCCGACTTTTCAAACACCGTTGCAGCTACTTGATCTACAGCGACGTTTTCGAGGCGACTTCCGATCTTTTTAAGCAGCGCGTATACCAAGTTCTCGGCGAAGCGATCAGTACTGAAAAACCGGATCCAGATTTTGCCTATCTTTCCGCCACCGAAAAGAAGGCGATCCGCAGCATTCTTCGGGAAACACTCAGCGATTTGCCTGACGGCTGGTGATCGGCCCGGCGCACCGGCCGTTCGGCGACCTGTAACGCTCCGGGAACTCTCGTCGTCAACTTGAGTCCCTTCTCGCGTAGCAATTCGAGCTTGATCCTGGCCGGATTTCTGGTGACCTTTGAACCATGAAAATAGCTCTGGTCCTAGTTTCCCTGATTGGAGCTGCGGCGCTCCACGCCGCAGAACCGCTGAATGTTCCGGATTTCGTCATATGGTTCGAAGACCTCGATAATCTTGACGGGGTCAAAAAGGACGCCGCCGAGGAGAACAAGGGCATCTCTTTTCTCCTGATGGCACCGGGCTCCACGTGAGGCCCCTCTAATGCCGCCAGTTTGACGGCAATCAATGCAGTGAAAGATGACTCGGTGATCGTGTTCATCGATGGCTCGAACCTCCACCTTACCCCGAAATCGGTTCAGGATTCCTACGCGAGTGATGCCGCCAAGAGCGGCTTGCCGATCATGGTCATCTACGATCATGCAATCGAAAAGGAACTCGGCGTCCTGGGATACAAGGCCATTCGATCTCGCGACGGTTTCAAGAATGTTAAGGTCGAGCTCAAAAAGCTGAGCGGCGAGGCGCCTGAAGCAGTGAAGAAAACCTCCAGCTGAAACGGAAAGGATGTCGTAGCGCCAAGCTTTTCCGGGGAGGGGTGACGATCGGGCCGCGAACGATCGGGCCGCGAATCGAAACCGACCGGATCGAAGTTGTGGTCACCGGGCAGTTTTCCAAACCCCGGATGTTTCGCCCTGCTCGTCGGCAGCCGGATCGTGGCTGTTATTGATGTAAGAAGATGGAGATCTGCCAGACTGTCTTGCCTCAAGCCAACTCGGTCGACGCGAAAGCGAATCGATTGGGGAACAACCATGGTAAGGATAGGGCGTTCGCCACACTGGGACTTCTGGTGGTGGCGTTTGCTTTCTTGACGGAAGTGGGAACTGCGGCGACTCCCGAAGCGAGTGAGGGCAGCGCAGCCGAATCTACTGAGACTCGGGAAGGGCTGCGAGTTGCCTCCGAGGCCGATCGGCTGAAGAACTGGCCCCACCTGTTGGGTCCGGCGGCCAATGTTTCACCAGCCACCGGCCTGTTGAAGAGTTGGAATGGCGAGACGGGCGAAGGAATCAAGTGGAAGTCCCGAATTCCGCTACCCGGCTACAGCTCGCCGATTTATTGGGATGGAAAACTCTACCTGACCGGAGCCAACGCATCGACCCGGGTCGTCTATTGCATCGATTCCCAGAGTGGTGAGATCATTTGGGAGAGGCAGGTGAAGAAGATTCCCGGATCCGCCGGGGGAGGGCAGGTCAGTGAGGACACTGGATACGCGGCATCGACGATGGCAACGGACGGCGTTCGGATTTTCGCTAGCTTTCCGAATGGCGATCTCGCCGCATTCGATCTCGAGGGTGACCCAGTCTGGTCGAAGAATCTCGGGAAACCGGAAAATCTTTACGGCCATGCTTCGTCGCTGGTGACCCATCACGATATCCTCTTGATTCAGTATGATCAGGAGAATCTCGGATATGTCGCCGCTCTGGATGTGGCGACAGGGGAGGAACGCTGGAAGACGCGACGGGATTTCGGCTCTTCCTGGTCAATGCCGCTGGTCGCGACGATCGACGCTCGCGAGGAAGTGATTCTCGCGGCCGAACCGACGGTGGTTTCCTACGATCTGAAATCCGGCAAAGAACTCTGGCGGACTGATTGTCTCAAATACGGCGAGGTGACCTCAGTCCCGGTCTACGCTGACGGGCTTGTTTACGTTTCCGCGGATTCCGCCAATCTCTTCGCCATCGATGTGAAGACTGCAGAGATTGCATGGGAAAGCGAATTCCTCAGGCCTGGGGTCTCGACACCTTTGCTCCACAAAGGACTGCTCTACTTTGGAACCGACGACGGCTCCTTTGCCTGTTTTGACGCCAAAACCGGGGAAGAACTCTGGTTCGAAGAAGCGGATGACGGTTTTTATGCTTCCCCGATCCTGGCGGACGGTAGAGTCCATCTGCTGGACCGCAGCGGGACGATGCACATTCTCAAACCTGGCCGCGAATTGGAGATTCTTGGGCAGTCCGTTCTCGGCGAAGAAGCTTCCTGCACACCGGCAGTGGTCGGTGACAGCTTTTACATTCGCGGGGTGAAACACCTTTTCCGAATCGCCCCCTGATCAGGGTGGAGAGGGAAGACTTGGGATTGTGATTCACCCTACTTCCGCCCAAACGCTTCACTCGCCACCAAGGCCTGCACGAACGCGCTCACGCTGAAACCCTCTTCCATCGCAGCGCCCACAATCTCCTCCGCGAGATCTTCATCCGTGAACCCAAACGGCCTACCTAACCCGTACCCGATCAAATGCTCCGTGAATCCACGGGCAAAGTCAGGCTCGCGCTCCGCAATAATATCGCGCAGCTCGAAGTAGTCGTTGAACTTGGGACCGTTGTGGAACTGATCGGCGGGATCGATGGGGTGGGCGCGTTTGCCTTTGCCTTCTTCCGTCCGCCACTTGCCGGCGGCGTCGAAGTTCTCCAATCCAAAGCCGATCGGATCAATCTTGCGGTGACAGCTGGCGCACTGGGCTTCCTCCATGTGGGCGGCCAGTTTCTGCCGAGTGGTGAGCGGTTCCTCCGCGAGACGTGACAACTGCGGCACGTTGGGCGGTGCCGGGGGAGGCGGATCGTTGAGGAGATGACGCAGAACCCAGGCGCCGCGTTCGACGGGGCTACTCTCGATGCCGTCGCTGCCCATGGCGTGGATTGCGGCCATGCCTAACAAACCTCCGCGGGGGGATTCGGCGGGCAGGGCAACCTTCTGAAAGTGATCGCCGGTAACGCCTTCGAGGTCGTAGTAAGTGGCGAGCAGTCCGTTGACGAAGACGTAGTCGCTCTTGAGCAGTTGTCCGAGATTGCCCTCTTCGTTGTTGCGAAGGAGGTGGGCAAAACTTTGATACACTTCCTCGCGCGCGGCGGAGCGGGTGCTCTCGTCGAAGTCGCGGTAGAGCGTGGTATCGAACTGGAAGAAGTCGAGGCGCTCCATGTCGAGCCACTGGTGGAGGAAGCCGGCGACAAACTCGTCGGAGCGGGGATCAGCAATGAGTCGATCAACCTGGTTGCGGAGAATGTCTGGATTGCTGAGTTCACCGCTCCAGGCGAGCGAGAGCAGCTCCTCATCAGGCGGAGCGCTCCAGAGGAAGTAGGCGAGGCGCACGGCGAGCTCGCGATCGTTGAGATGGCGACGTTCATCTGCATCATTGGTCGGATCGCCGACCGGCTCATTGAAGTAAAGGAAACCGGGCGAGGAGAGAATGACGGCGAGCGGTAACTCGAGCGCTTCATCAAACCCATCACCGGCAGCGCGACGGGTTTCGTAAATAGCCGACAAGCGGTCGAGGAAGTCGTCCTCAGCAGCGACACCACGGAAGGCGGTGACGGCGAAGTTCTCGAAGATCTCGCGGGCGCGTTCGGCGTCGTTCGGCGTGGTCTGGGGATCGACCCACCATTGGGTGAAGGTCGCGTCGTTCGATGAAGTGGCGAGTGGGCCTTCCCATTCGACCCAGTCGACCCAGAGAGCCGGCACGGGGCCGACGCCGGTCTTGGCCCGGGCCGCGCGATAGCGTTTGAGATCGCCTTTGGGGTCCCGCTTCTCGCGCAGGGCGAACTTGCGGGGGCCGTCTTGGGTTAAGGTGACGGGCACTTCGATAGTCTGGGGCGCGTCCGTCGTTCCGGTGATCTGGAAAGTGTTGAGGTGGATGAATTGATCCTTTTCAGGAGCGCTGCCCAGATCGACGAAGTGGCGTTCGGCCGGGGTGCCTTCGACCGCACCGATGCGGAAGCGCAGCTTGTAGTCACCAGGCGGAAGGGTGTCGACGACATGCTTGGTTTGCTTCCAGCCGGAAGGGTGTTCCGGAGGCAAGGCGATGAACTCTTCTTTGTTCGGATTGTAGATCGTCAGGTAAGAGCCCGTCTGCGTGAGGGGATCCTCAAGGTAGCGGCGAAAGGTGGGACCGTTTTCTTCAAACGCACGAATGCGAAACTTGGCTTCCCGCTCGTCTGCTATCCCCTGTTGAGGTTCGCCGGTTTTGAGGAAGGCCTGCGCTTTCTCATGGCCTCTCAGGTGGTAGCCGTTGTAGGTGCCGCCGACCTTGGCGTTGGCGTGTTCTTCGACTTCGCGTCGCTGCGTCCAGGAGGTGGGTGTGGCAGGGTGAGGGCCTTCCAATTCAACCCAGTCGATCCAGATCGCGGGTGGGTGGCCGTAGCCGTTTTCCTTTTTCAGGGCGTTGTGCGCATCCCAGAGTGCTTTGAGATTGCCGTTGTTGGGCTGCTTCTCCTGGATGGCGAACTCTTTGATCGTATGGATCTCGATCACCTGGGGGTTCTTGATGGTGCCGGTGACCTGGTGACTGCTGATGGCCTCGCCTTCCAGGCCCCAGTTTCGGGTCTCGATGAGGCGCTGGGGATGGCCCACCTCGATGAAGTGGCGCGAGGCAGGCGAGTCCTCGACCGCAGCGGCGGCGACGCGGAGGGTGTAGCTGCCGGGAGGCAGTTTCTCCGGGGCGACGATGACGCGCCCGGTGCCGTGAGCGAGTTTCAGGTAACTGCCGCGGTCGCGATGTGGGAGGGCGGCGTAGTGCTTGTGATAGGCGAGGTTGCGGCGGTCTCCCTCGGGATCACCGGCGGCAGCTTTCTGTGAATCGCGGAAACCGAAGTCGGCGGCATCAGGCATACCCTCGAGACGGTCGGCGTAGGAGTACCCCCATTGGGGGTGATCGATTTTGGGATCGGTTTTGCGGATCTCGGCAATCTTCGCCTGGTTCTCGGGCGTTTTGATGGCTTCATCGACGCCCTTCTGCCATTCGGCGGAGCGGGCATACTCGTCTTCGATATCTACGATTTGTGCTTCGTTGTCAGGATTGATGGTTTCTTCCGGCTCGATGCGAGTCAGCTTGGACGTGGCTGTGGCAGCGTCCGGAATCGGGCCTTCGAGCTCGATCCAATCCACCCAGATCGCGGGCGGGGTGCCGTAGCCGTTCTCGGCTTTGTGACGGTCGAACTCATTTCTCAGGAGTTTCGCCGATTTGGGTTGGCGTTCCTGGATGCCGAAGTCGCGAGGCGTGTTGGTGCCGACTTCGACGTCTACCTCTATGATCTGCGGATTTTCAACGGTGCCGAAAACTTGTTGAGTACTGAGCAGCTTGGAAAGGCCGAGTGAGGTTGCGGTGCGCCGTTGGGGATGGCCGATCTCGATGAAGTGACGGGAGGGGTCGGAGCCCTCCACCGCGCCGGCCCGGATCCGAAGCTTGTAGCTGCCCGGAGGCATGTCCTTCGGATCGGGTCTCACGTCGAAGCGTTGGATCCCCGAGGAAAGTTTCAGATAGGCTCCCCGGTCGTTGTGGGGAAGATCAGCGTAGTGCTTCGTGTAGCTCAGCTGTCGCTGAATCGATCTGTAGTGTGCAATGGCATTAATAGGATCCCCGAATCCAAACTTGGTCGGATCGGGCGCTCCCTTCAAGAGTTCGGCGTTCCGGTAGAGCTGGAACGGATCGGCATCGAGGGTGGGGTGACTCTTGCGAAGTTCTGCCATGACCTCCTCGTTCGCCGGATCCTTTGCGGCCTTTTCGACCCCCTCTTTCCACGGGAGCCATTTCTCTTGGTATTTCTTTTCCTGGGTCTTGATGATCTCCAGGTTCTTGACGTTGGCCGTTTTCTCCAGCTCGACTCGATGGGTCTTAGATGTCGTCACAGCCGAGTTGGACAAGGGGCCTTCGAGCTCGATCCAGTCCACCCAGATGGCGGGTGGGGTGCCGTAGCCGTTCTCCCGCTTGTAGGCATAGAATTCCCTGCTGATGGTCCTTTTGCTGTCCGCAGGGACGCGCTCCTGAATGCCGAGTTCTCGCGGTGTGTCGGAATTGATGACCACGGTGGTCTCAATGATCTCCGGATTCTCTTCCGTGCCGGTGACCTGGAGACTGGCGATGGGCTTGGTGGTAAATCCGTAGGGCACGCCGTTGACGCGCTGGGGATGCCCCACCTCGATGAAGTGGCGCGAGGGATCAGACCCTTCCACAGAGCCGGCTCGAATTCTCAGCTTGTAGGTTCCGGGAGGCATGTCTTTGGGATCGGGGGTCACGTCGATGCGCTGGATGGCCCACGCCAGCTTCAAATAGGTGCCGCGGTCACTGTTAGGAAACTCGAGGTATTGCTTCATGTAGGCGTGGGTTCGCCCATAGCCACCCTGGTAAGAGAAGGAGGCATCATTGTCGTCCTTGAATCCGAATTGCTTTGGATCGGGAGTACCCTTGAGCAGGTTAGAGTTTTGATAGAGACGAACACTGTCGGTCAGATCGTCGAGCTTGTATTTTTCGCGGATCTGCGCTAGGGCTTTTTCGTTTTCGGGAAGGAGGGCTGCTTTGTCGACTCCGGCTTTCCAGCCCAGGTAGCGTTTGTAGGTGGCTTCCTGTTTGGTCATTGCTTCGCGGCTTTTCACGTTGACGGTGTTCTCCGGTTCGACGCGGAAGACTTTACCGGGCTGACGTGCAGCGGCCCGACGTTCAAGCCACTCGCCGACCGCACTGCGACCGAGTTTGAGATACTGCTCGATCTGATCGCTGGAGATGAACTGGGAGGCGCCTTCGGTATCGAAGGTGCTGCCGCCACCGTCGGCGGGCAGGGTGCTGACATCGATCTCGAAACCCATCAGCGCGCCCATGCTGTTCTGGTATTCGCGTCGATTGAGACGACGCATCGTGATCTCGCCACCGGTGTCGGAGAGAGAGCGCCGCGCGTCGACCATGGTCTGAGCGAGCGCGTCGAGGAAGTCAGCCTTTTCCTGTTGCTCGGGCTGGGGCTCATCCTCCGGCGGCATTTCGCCAGAGTTCATGGTGTTGAGCACCTTCTGCCAGAGCTCGGCTTCTGCGATGGTGGTAACTTGGAAAGGGATCTCTTCGAGGTTCACCTTGCCCTCCTCCATGAGGGAGTCGTGGCATTCGAGACAATACTTTTCGAAGAATGCGAAATGCTTCTCGGGGAGCTCGGGCGTGAGTTCTTCGGCGCTCAGAAAAGGGGTGAATGATAGGGTGGTCAGGATCCAACAGGGTATGATGAGAGACTTAACCCTGTTCATTTGCCGCGACGTATGGGTATTGCAGAGGAGCGAAATCATGCTTGCAATTCTTTGACGATTCCGGAGCTGTCACCATGCCGCTCAACGTCGATGCCCATGCCATTGAGCATCGTCAGCCAGACGTTGCAGAGCGGGGTGTCTTCGGGCAGAACGAGGTGCTGACCTAACTTGAGGTTGGCGCCGCCACCGGTGAGGACGGTGGGGCAGTTGGTCAGGTAGTGGATGGAACTGATGTTCGATCCAAAGGCGAGGGCGGTGTGATCAAAGAGGCTGGAGCCGTCGGCTTCCTTGGTTGCTTTGAGCTGGTCGATGAGACCGGCGAGCAGTTCGGCATGCAGTTTGTCCTTGGCCTGCGATGCGACCATGCGCTCGCCGGGAGAGTAGTGGCTCACATTGTGGGCGCTGACACCGAAATTCAGGCTCTGCAGGATCGATTGATTGGGCAGGCGGTAGGTCAGGGCGCGAGTGCTGTCGGTCTGCAGTGCCGCGATGATGAGCTGATACATGATCTCGATCTCTGCCTTACCTTTGAGACCTGGCTCGGGTTGTTCGAGAGGCGCTTTCTCTTTGGGGACGTCGAGCCAGTCTTCGTCTTTGTTGAGACGAGTCTCGATGTCGCGGATCCCTTGGAAGTATTCGTCGAGCTTGTCGGTGTCGGTTTTGGAAAGGCCTTGTTGGACGCGCTTGGCCTCGCTGAGAACGGCATCGAGCACGCTGCGGTTTTCGGCGATGGCGGCCTGGCGCTGTTCCAGCGGCAGGTCATCGGCGGAGAAGAGTTTGTGGAAGATCTGAAGCGGGTCGTCCTGACCGGCGACGGGTTTGCCGCGCTGATCCCAAGCAAGCGATAGCCCGGGGCCGTGTCCCTGCAGCTCGGCGGCATTGAGTTGGAGCGACCCAAAGCGGGTGTCCTGTCCGAGATGCTGGGCGACGACCTGGTCGGCGGAAATGCTGTTGGCCATGCTCTGGCCGGGCACGGAGTAGCGATTGGCACCGGTGAGCCAGAAGGTGCTACCCCAGTGGGCTTCGTTGCTGAACTGGTTGGAGCAGCCCTGCACCACGGTGAAATCGGCCTGGTGACGAGCGAGCGGAGCGAGGCCTTCCGAAAGCTCGTAGTCAGCGCCGGTCTGGTTGACGTCGGGATACCAGGTTTCCTTGGTCACGCCAAAGCCGGTGCCGAGAAAGACGGAGCGCTTGGGAGGCGTGGCCCCAGCAGTAGAGGCCGCCGAGGCAAAGCGGCGGAATCCGATGGACTCGAGAGCGGGCAAAGCGATGAGCGCTCCGGTTCCACGGAGGAAGTGGCGGCGGTTGAATGGTGAGTTCATGAGATGAAGATGGCTTTTGTTTTTGGCAGTGAGTAGAAAAAGGTCTCCGCACCCGCTGCGAAGGTTTTGTCAGGGCTCTTGCATTGTGGCGGGTGCGGAGACCCTTTTCTACCTTTAATCATTTGCAGTTCCAGAGGCGGACGGAGTCGAAGAGGATGCGGCAACCTTCGCCGCCCTTAAAGGTGAAGCGGGGACCCAGTTTGTCCTTTGCGTTGATCATGGTAACGGCCGCGTCTTCATAGGTTTTAGAGAGGCCGTTGACACTGATGACGAGGGTTCCCTTCTTGTATTCAATGATGAGGTCGATCCACTCGTTGAGCGCCATCTCTGAATCGGGTTCCGTGTAGGTGGGGCCGTCCGGCAGCTTGACCCGGTGTCCGCCATCCTCGGCGATTCCCAAAGTGATCATGTGGTGCCCAATCTGAAAACTGGGTCGGCCCGGAGTGAGGCCCGGCTTTTCAAACTGGTAGCGCAGATGACAGACGAACTGATCTGGGATCTTGTTGAGGTGCGCCACGGGCTCGAGGCCGAGGTGGTGATCGCGATTGAGCGCTTTCATCGCTTCTTTGCGGTTGCTGAATTGGGGGTTCACGATGAGGTGGCCGTACTCGATGGTTTTGCCTTTGGGAGGTCCCCAGCGCTCGCGATTCAGTTCTCCATCGAAATTATCGGTATAGACGAGGGTGCCGGATTCGAAGAGTTCGGATTCGAAGGAGGTCTCCTCGGCGCTGAGGCTAGTGGTGAATGCTAGTGCGATAGCGAGAAAGGGCAGGGTGTATTTTGAATCCATTATTTGGAAAGGGAGAGTAGCTCGGTCGAGGGTCACTTCACGAATCGAACGGGAAGAACGGGCTGCTTGATTGCGGTCAACTGGACGTCATCGGCGTAGTAGCCGCCCAACGGAACCGGAGTTGAGGTGCTGGTCCGAGTGTTGGCAGAAACCGCGATGAGTGCGAACGTCGCCTCGGAGTTGAGGAGGCAGGAGGTTGAGATCGAGGTTGCTTCATCTCCGGGCAGGAGCCTGATCGCTTGTTTGCCCAAGGCGTCGGCGTCGCGCACAATCTCGGGCCAACGGCTGCTGATCGATTCGGGCTCTCCCTGGAACAGATAGAGGCGAACACTCGCATCGAGTTTTGGCAGGTCAGCATCGTTGGTTGCCGCTTCGCGGTGGAACTGGGCGCTGAGTTCGAGCGTGATCTGAGAGTCGGATCGATTCACATCCCATTGGCTGCGCAGAAAGGTGAGATCGACCAGTTGAAAGACCGAACAGTTGGAGGCGCCTCCGTCCGGAATGCCCATAACGTTTCCGGTCTCGAGGAATCGCAGTGTCTGGTTGCCGTTGGCGTCTTCAACGACTTCGGCAGGATTGCCACTCCAGTAACCAAATCGTTTCGGGAAGCCTGCCTCGACCGGTCCTGACATGGCCTCAAAATCACCGTTCGCGACGGGAACGAAGCTCGCTTCTGACCTGGGAGAGTTCATCGCCCAGACCACGCCGATCCCGGTGAGCCCCACAAAAAGACCCGTGACGATCGCGGCGGCGAGTTGCCGGGGCCAGGCGATCGATCGAATGCGACCATCCTTTTTCGCCTCCGGTTGAGGGAAGGGGTTGGTCTCCTGTTCCAGTTCGAGCATTTCGTCGCCGAGGGCACCATGGAGACGAGCGGCCTTGAGGTAATCGGAACGCACGGCGTCCTCGTTCACGATCTGATCCGAGAGCGCAGCGGCTTCTTGTTCGGAGGTCAGTCCGTCGAGGTGTTTCTGGATGAGATTTTGCCAGTCCATTGAGTTGGTAGAGTCTGTCATGCCAGTTCGGAGTTCATCTGTCGTTCGATGCACGCCTGCAGCTCGTGGCGGGCACGCTGGATCGTTTTGTAGATTGCTTCGACGCCACGATCTTCGCGTTGAGAAAGAGTTTCCGGGCTGTGGCCCTCGTGATAGTAGCCCTGGACGAGACGGCGTGGCTTTTCGTTCAGCTTGCCGAGGCAGGTGGCGAGGTGCGTCTCCAGGGCGGTGTCGAATTCCTGGCTACCCTGCATCTCCTGCTCCAGCGCCTCGATCGCTTTTTCGGAGAGTTGGGCACGTCGGGATTCCTTTGAGAGGAAGCGCCGTGTTTCGATGCGGGCAAAGCCCATCGCCCAGTTCAGGAAGGGGCGACCGGCGTCGTAGGTCTCAAACTGCCGCCAGAGAGCCACGGCCGTTTCCTGAAGGATTTCCCGGGCATCTGCACGATGTGGGACCGAAACAAGAATAGAACGCAGCATCAATGGCTCACTCTCGAGAAGGAGTCGAGTGAAGCGTTCGTGGTCGTTGTTGGAATCGGCCTGAGGCATGGGAAAAGAGTATCTTCTACAGCGGGTCCAAGGAAGACCGGATTATTGGACAAAAAAGTGATCACGCTCGAGACGCGTTCGCGTAGATCTGCGCGGCGCGGCCCCATTGACCCTGCAGAGCCAAACTCGCTAGGATGCTGTCTATTTCGCATTCCAATACTCTTTCGTTATGGACTTCGACCGCTTGGACCAATTCGCTCGCCACGAGGGTGGCATCAGCCGCCGCCTCTTCACTTCGTATCTCGCTGGTCTCTCTGCGGTGCCCTGGATTGGGATGAGTGCAGAAGGCAAAGGAAGTAAAACCTCAACATTCTCCAGCGACCCATTTGCTTTGGGCGTCGCTTCAGGCGATCCCGATCACGAAGGCATGGTTCTGTGGACCAAGCTGGCCCCGGATCCTTTGGAGGTGAATGGCGGCATGCCGATTGATGCGTTTACGGAAGTCACCTGGGAACTGGCCAACGACGAAGGCATGGGCGACATCGTGCAATCGGGGACGGCTCTCGCCACGCCTCACCTCGGGCACACTGTGCATGTCGAAGCGCACGGACTCGAACCGGATCGCTGGTACTGGTATCGGTTTCGAGTCGGTGAATACGCCAGTCCCGTCGGGCGAACCCGGACGATGCCGGAGGACCATGTGCTGGCAGAAAAGCTGCGCTTCGCAGTCACGTCCTGCCAGAACTACGAGCAGGGTCTCTATACCGCTTACGAGCAGATGATGGCCGACGAACCGGATTTGGTTTTCCACCTCGGGGATTACATCTACGAGTATGCCGGCCAGCCCGACCGCGTTCGAACCCATCTTGGTCCAGAAATCGAAAATCTTGAGCAATACCGGAATCGCTACAATCAGTACCGCACCGATCCTTTGCTCCAGCAGATGCACGCCCACTGCCCCTGGTGGGTGACGTGGGATGACCATGAATTCGACAACAACTGTGCAGGCGATATCTCTGAGGAGGCTGGAGTCGACAAGGTCGCTTACCTGAAGCGGAGAGCGGCGGCCTACCAAGCCTACTACGAAATGATGCCGCTGCGTGCCTCGGCCTGCCCCGTCGGACCGGACATGAAGCTTTACCGCGGCGCGCGTTTCGGTCGCCTCGCTGATTTTCACATCCTCGACACACGCCAATACCGAACCGATCAGCCAAACGGGGATCGCAACAAACCTCTCAACGAGGCAGCACTCAGTCTGGAAAACACGATGCTCGGTCATCGTCAGCGAGGATGGCTGCAACGGTCGCTGATCCAATCGCAGTCCCAGTGGAATGTTCTCACGCAGCAGGTCATGATGGGCATGGCCAATCGCCAGACCAAAGAGAACGAGCCGGCGATTTACTCGATGGACCAGTGGCCCGGTTATGCGGCGGAGAAGATGGCCTTGATGCGATTCCTTCAGGAACGCCATATCGCGAATCCAATTGTCCTGACCGGCGATATTCACAGCAACTGGGTCAATGAACTTCGCGTTGATGACTTCAAGCCGGAGGGGCACCCCATTGCGACCGAGTTTGTGGCGACCTCACTGAGTAGCGGAGGAAACGGTGAGGCACAGCGGTCTCATCACGATCTCTACCTGGCCAACAATCCCTGCGTGAAGTTCTACAATGCGGAACGCGGCTACATCCTTTGCGACCTCACACCGGACCGTTGGATCAGCCACTACAAGGTCGTGGACGATGTCCTGAAGCCCGGAGGCAAGACGACCGTGCGGGCCTCCTTTCAGGTAAATGCTGGTGATGCGACGGTGCATTCTGCGTGAACGGAATCTAATTCAAAAGCTCGATGGATAGGAGCCCGAGAAACATGAGGTGAAGCTTTTTGAGTGTCCTCCATAGCTCCAGCATTTGTTCGAAATACTGGGGCTAGATTTGGAATTCGAGAAATCCTAAAAATGAAAAACTCTATCAACGGCCTGCTTGCGCTTGCCATGACCCATTTCGCTTTTGGTTCGGAGCCGCTGACCAGGATTCACTTCGGCTCCTGTGTGAAGCAAACTGAACCGATGCCGATCTTCGAGAAGATCGTGCAGGATCGCCCGGAAATCTTCCTCATGATTGGCGACAACATCTACGCCGATACTGACGACATGGAGGTGATGCGAGCGAAGTACGCCAAGCTCAACGCCGATCCCGGCTTCGCCCTGCTCCGCGCTACTTGTCCCATCCTCGCGACCTGGGATGACCATGATTATGGTCGCAATGATGCGGGTGAGGAATACGCAAAGAAGCGGGAGTCCCAGAAGATCTTTTCCGATTTCTGGGGTGACCCCTTGAGCTCGCCGCGCCGCCAACGCCCGGGAGTTTATGATGCTCACATCACCGGACCCGAGGGACAGCGCGTGCAGATCATCCTCCTCGACACGCGCTATTTTCGCGGACCGCTCAAGAAGGGGGAGCGTCGGGTGGGCGGTTCCTACTATCCGAACGAAGATCCGAGTGTGCCCTTGCTGGGAGAGGCGCAGTGGCAGTGGTTGGAGGAACAGCTGAAGCAACCGGCCGAGATTCGAATCATCGTCTCGAGCATCCAGTTTGTCGCCGAGGCCGCGGGCCAGGAGACCTGGTCGAACCTGCCGGTCGAGCGTCAACGCATGATCGACCTGATCGCGAAGACCGAGGCGATGGGGGTGGTCTTTGTCAGCGGCGACCGGCACTGGTCGGACCTGTCGGTGCAGCGGGAGAACGTGCCTTATCCGCTCTACGACCTCACCTCGAGTAGCCTGAATCAGCCGCACAAACGGGGAGCGCCGACGGAGAATCAATATCGCGAAACCGACACTACCTATCACCAGATGAATTTCGGTGTCGTTGAGATCGACTGGCGGGGTGAGGAGTCTACCCTCCAACTGCGAATTCAGGACCTGGAGAATCAAACCCGGATTCAAAAGCGCGTCGCGCTGAGCGAACTCCAGCCGGCGCGGAAGTGAATGGCTCTTTTCAACGAGCTATTATGGATAGAAGAGGGGGCGGTTACCCCATTTCCCCCGTAGCGAAATTCGTGAGAATTTCGTCCCTCCTTATTTCAGCCACCTTACCTCAACCGGTCCCCATTCAACGTTGACCCTTCCGCCCAATATCGGCACATTCCGCTCCATGAAAATGTTCTCCCTCTCGATGCTTTTAGGCGTCCTCCTGCTCGTCACTTCTGCCTTCGCTGCAGAACGACCTAACATTCTCTGGATCACGAGCGAGGATAATGGCGTCTCCTGGGTGAGTTCCTACGGCGGCACCAACGCGAAGACTCCCAACATCGATCAGCTCGCTGCTGAGGGATTTCGCTACCGCTACTGTTTTGATAATGCGGCTGTCTGTGCCCCGACTCGTTCCTGCTGGATCACCGGCATGTATGGCATCTCCAACGGCACGCAACCGATGCGAAGCCGGAATGAAATTCCTCACGACAGGATCTCCTACTATCCGGATCTGCTGAGAAAGGCCGGCTATCACACCTCCAACCCTGGCAAGACCGACTACAACATTGGTGGCCGTGATGACTACGACGCCTGGGATGTCGGCAAAGGAAAAGGCAACACCTACGGATGGAGAAAGCGAAAGGAAGGCCAGCCCTTTTTCGCGGTCGTCAACATTGGAGACAGTCACGAAAGCCGTGCTCACGGCGACAACGAGAAAACGAGGAACGATCCGGCTGCGATGAAGCTGTTCTCCTATCACCCCGACCTGCCTGAGATTCGAAAGACCTATGCCAAGTACGCCGATGCCGTTGAGAACATGGACAAAAAGGTCGGGCAATGCCTCGCCGAACTGGAAAAGGACGGCCTCGCCGACAGCACCATCGTGATCTACAACTCGGACCACGGCGGCGTGCTCGCTCGCAGCAAACGTTTCTGCTACTCCAGCGGCATCCACTGCCCGCTCGTGGTGCGCATTCCCGAAAAACTCAAGCACCTCTACCCAGCCGATCAACCCGGGGACGTGATCGATCGGCTCGTCAGTTTTGTCGATATGCCCAAGACCTGGCTCAGCCTTGCTGGTGCCGAAATTCCCGACACCTTCCAGGGAACCGTCTTTCTCGGCGATGGCATTGAAGAGGAGCCTGCTTACCACCTCGCTTTTCGCGAGCGCGCCGACGAGCGCCTCGACTGTGTGCGCGTCATTCGCGACAAACGCTACGCCTATCACAAGAACTACATGCCCTACGCACCTGCCGGACAGCACCTCGCTTACCTCTGGAAAGCGGAGGCGACGCCCGCGTGGGAACAACACCATCGCGAAGGCAAAACCAATGAGATCACCGGCCGGTTTTTCGAACCTCGAGTCTCCGAAGAATTCTTCGATAACAAAACCGACTTCGACAACGTGTACAACCTCATCGGGGCCGACGAGCATCAGGAGAGAATCGCCGAGCTCAAGAAAGTTCTACGCCAACGACAGCTCGAACTCTATGACTCCGGCTTGCTGCCTGAGCAAATGCGTGTGCGTCGCGCAGAAGAGAATGGACTCACGATCTATGACATGGTTCGCGACGAGAAACTCTATCCGCTCGCCAGCTACCTCGACGCTGCTGATCTGGCGCTGGCGCGGGACAAGGTCAACCTCGACACCTTTGTCAGTGCCTTGAGCTACGACGACGAAGGCCTCCGCTGGTGGGGCATTGTTGGCCTGCATCTACTGGAGAAAGAAGCCGCGCCGGCAACCGCCGCACTCGAAGCTGCCCTCAACGACGACGCTCACGAAATCCGCATGATGTCCGCCTGGACGCTCGTCAAACTAGGTCAGACTGAAAAGGCAATCGCCTGCCTCGACAGCTTGCTCACTGGCAGTTGCAATAACGAAGATATGCTGCACAACGTGCTCGAATGGATGGGCGACCCCGGTCTGCCCCTGGTAAAGAAATACATCGAGAACGACGGCAATCGCCAGGGTCGTTACGGCATCGGGATTCTCGGGCGGATCGCCGAGTTGAATGGGTGGTGAGTTGCAAGCCGAACAAGGTCGGTGTCTCCTGCTCTGAGTAAACCCACCGAGCGGTTAGGGCGCTTTCCCCAACGAGTAGAAATGCGTTTGCGTACGCAGACGCGCGGCGCCGGCGGCGCATGTCTTTTCGCCCAGTTTCATTCGACTAACTCTTCGAACTCCCGGCTCGCTTTGAGGACCATGGTCTGCCAGTTGTAGTCACCAGCGGTGCACTCTCCAGGCAGACTATTTCTTCTTCTTCTTCCCTTTGCCCTTACCCTTGGGCTTCGTCACCACGTCCGACATCGGCGAGGTTTCGTAGAATTTCCCATTCTCGATCATCCGGGGGTCACCGGTCGATTTGAGTTCCGCGAGGAGTTCGGCTTCGAGCTCGGCGAGGATCTTGGCGTATTCGGGATCTTTGGCGACGTTCTTCTCTTCATGCGGATCTTTCCGGAGATCGTAGAGTTCGTAGCGAGGGCGTTGTCCGTAGACCCAATCGAAATGAGGTTTCCACTTCGGGTCGGTGCGCGCTGTGACGAGCCAGGCCTTGGTCGGGCCGGCGTCTTCGTCCGGCAGGGTGATGCGGGTGTTGCCTTCGAGTTCCGCAATCGAGGGTGACTCGCCATTCTCCAGCAGATAGGGATCGCCCATCGGCCAGCGGTCCGGGCGGAAGTTGATGATCAAGGCATGGTCGTGCGTGCGGAGGCAACGCTGCGGGTAGGGCTTGTAGTCGGCTCGCGCGTTGTCGACGTGACGCTCGCGCCCCGTGAAGACGCGCGTTCGTTCGCTGTCGACGAGTCCTTCCTCGCTCGATTCGAGAACGGGCCAGAGGCTTCGGCCGGTCATGATCTTGGGAGCCTTGAGCCCGGCGGCGGCGAGAAAGGTCGGGGCAAGATCGGTCAGTGAAGTGAGATCGTTGACGACGCGGCCTCCCTTGACGCCGGGACCGGAAATCGCGAGGCAGACTCCGGTGCCGAAGTCGTAGAGATTGCATTTTCCGTAGGGGAAACCGGGGGCTCCGTGATCACCGCTGACGGCAATCAGGGTTTCGTCGGCTTGCCCCGATTTTTCCAATTCCTCAAGGATCACGGCCATGGCCGCATCCCAGGCCGCGACTTCTCCGAAGTAATCGGCCAGATCCTGGCGCACCTCAGGAACGTCCGGGAGGAATGGTGGCATCTTTCCCTTCAGCGAATCCGGATCAATACCCCAGAGCGTTTTTCCGCTGCCTTTGATCCACTTCCGATGCACGTTGGTGGGACCAAACCAATAGCAGAAGGGCTGTCCCTCTTTCTGATCGGCGAGAAAGGCGCGGAAGTTGTCGCGCACCTCAGCGAGAAGCTGGGCCTTGGCTTCATCGACGGTTTTTCCGCTGCTGACCGTCCTGGTCGCGTTCTGGGAAAATCCGTTGAATCGGCTTCCCGCCTGTCCATACATGTGGCCCTCGCTGAAAGGGAAATTGGAGGGCGTTCCTGGTCCCCACACCTTGTAGGTCGCGCCAATGTGGTAGCCTGCGTCGCGCAGCAGAACGGGAAAAGTTGGCAGATCTTTCGGGAACGTCGCACCGAGCAGGATCGATCCTGTGCCGGTTCTCCAGAAATGCTGCCCGGTCAGGAGCGAACTGCGACAGGGGGTGCAGGAAGGTGCGCTGACATGTGCATGATTGAAGAGAACCCCGTCGCGAGCGATCCTGTCAAAGACGGGCGTCTGGACCACGTCATTGATGCCCCCCGGAGCCGCTTCGCTATAGATGGAGGCATAGCGCCCCCAGTCATCAGCGAAGAGAAAGAGAATGTTGGGGCGGTCATCTCCCCGGGCGATTCCCGCAAGGGAACCGATCAGGACACAAGTGATCAGAAAAAGGCGCATGGGGTTATCTTGAAAGAAAGCATGGGCAGGGTCAACTCCCGCTTGGAGCCAGCTGCAAGGTGCGGCAGTGCGTCACGCTACTGGCACACATGCGCGCCGAGATCGAGAAACTGAAACAGTCGCCTTCCCGTGGAAACTCGAAGTGGTTCAGGTGAGATCGCTTACCGAGCCTCGCCCAAATGCGGGAACAGCTGGATCATGTCCTTCTGACGCATCGGCTAGCCCTCATTTTCCTGGGGTGCAGTGTCGAATAATTTCATTATATACGAGGCCCGCGTTCCGGCTAAGAAAGCATGAAGTTGAGAAAACTTTGTCGATCTAGAAAATTTTTCAGATGAAAAATTTTGATTCTGAATTATTATAATATTCGCATATTTGATATTTTATCGGAAGTGCTTTGAGCTTCCCGCGGTCGCGTAAATTTGAAATATTCTGCGCTCCCATTTTTATAATACCAGTCGCTCACAAATGGTACTAAAACTCGTTGTCACCACTAACGTCAATGGAGACGTGTTCGAACTTAACCTGAAACGATCCAAATATCGGGTCGGGCGCAGTCGTGATAATGATCTCCGTATTGAGGAGACCTACGTTTCCGGACATCACTCCGAACTGAATCGGAATGAATGTGGCGACTACGAAGTAAAAGACTGTGGATCGAGCAATGGGACTTTTCTCAATGGTCGACGCGTCGAGAAGCCGCAGGTGGTCAAAGCGGGTGACTTCATCAAATTCGGCATTCTCAAAGTAGCCGTGGTCGAAGCGAAGAGTGCCGGCCACAAAGTAGTTTCTTTGAAAGACCGTCCCGCTTTTGCAAAAAAGCGGGACGAAATGACTGCAGCGATCCCGGTAGATTCTACAACTCGTCCGGTTGGCGACACGGATATCAGCGCTGATTCACAGCCCATCTCCAAAGCGCCGCCGCCCCTCACCGAAGAGAGCCTCAAGGAGGTCGAAGTTCTTCTCGAAAAAGAAAAGAAGAAGTCGAAGGGTCTTAATTCAAAACTTTCTCTGGGCGAAAAAGAAATCGATTCGCTCAATGCGGAACTCGAAAAAGTTCGAAAAGAGCTCAAAGACGCCAACGCAAAGTCTGACGACGCTGGCAAATCTACCAAAAAGGAAAGCGAGCAGCTTTCGAAGTTGGAGAAAGAAGCTGCCGATTTGCAGAGCAAGTTGAATGAGGCCACGACAAAGGCGGAAGACTCAGCCAAAGAACTGGATGCAAAGTCCGCCGAGCTTGATTCCCTGCACGATGAGATCAAGGCGAAAGACGGCGATCTTCACTCTGCGCTTTCGGCGGCGGAAGCCAAGGCCGAGGAGGCCAAGGATACTTTGCGTGCTCGCGATACCGAAGTACAGACCCTCGCAGCCGAGCTCGATTCGATTAAAGAAAGCCTCAGTAGGAAAGAGTCCGAGCTTAAGGCGACAGCTAAGAAGGCTGCCAAGCTCGCAGCTCTGACCGCCACAGTTGAGCACTTGAAAAGTGATCTTTCCGCCTCGTCCAAGAAATCGAAAACTGCCCAGAAGGAGCGGTCCAAGCTGAAGAAGGAACTTAGTGAAAAATCATCTGCACTCGAGAAAACGACTGGTGAGCTCGCTGAGTTAAAGGCTTCGGTAAAAGAGAGCCCGCAGTCGATTACGGCATCTGAGGAGGAAAGTGGAGGCCTCGCTCAGCTCCGTGAAGAATTTACGAAGGCGAAATCCGAGGCGGAAGAAAAAATCTCCTCTCTCGAAGCCGAGAAAGAATTCCTCTCAGCGAACCTTTCGGAAAAGGAAAAGTCCACCGCCGAGCTGGAGCAAGCTCATGCCGCGTTGAAGAAAGAGAAGGAACAGCTAACCGCAGATCTTGCTGCAATTGAGCAGGAAAAAGAAGTCCTGAGTAATGATCTAGATGCTCGTGATGAATCAATTGCCGAGCAAAAAACCGAACTGGAAACCCTTGGTTCGGAACTCGACGAAACCGCAGCGAGGCTCACCGAGGCAGATTCGGGAAAGCAAAAAGAGAGCGAAGCTGTCACGAAGTTGAGGCAGGAGCTCGAAGAAGCGCGCAATCAGTCCGGAGACCTCGAATCAAAACTCGCTGAGCGCGAGAAGTCAGCGGAAAAAGCCGAAAACGAAGCCGCCCAACTTCGTAAAAAAATCGAGGCTGTCCGGGCGGAAGCGGGAAAAGAGTTTGAGGAACCCGTTTCCAAATTGGAAGCCCAGCTCCCCGATACCGAGTCAAAAGCTGACGAAGAGAAAAATTCCGATGCCGAGACCGCGTCGAGACTTGCCGAAGCACTTGCCTTGGTTGCCGCTCTGAAGACCAGTCAGCAGGACAACGAGGCAAAGCTGAGCGCTTTCAAAGAGTCGAGCGATCAGGTAACGCAGGAAGCGGCCGCAGCAAAGGGAGACCTCATGTCAGACGGAATAGCACGCTATTTCGGGATCGATCTCGGCACTAGCACGTCGGCACTTGCCTACATACGGGACGATGGAAATCCCGAAATTGTTCCGAATAGTGACGGCGAGCGACTGACGCCATCTGTTGTTTTCTTCGATCCGTTTGAAGGGGTCAAGCTGGTTGGTTCCGCCGCAAAAGACGGTGGCGATCCGGATCGGACCGTTCGCCAAATCAAGAAGTTCATGGATGATCCCAGCTATGTCTTCGAGATTGATGGCGAACGCTGGACACCCGCGGAAATTTCGGCCCTCTTTCTTGCCAAGCTGCGAAAGGGCTGCGCCGCCAACGTCGGGCCGATTGATGAAGTCGTCATCACTGTTCCGGCTAACTTCAACGAGCTGGCGCGGAAAGCTACCGTGACAGCCGGCCGACTTGCCGGACTGACGGTTCGACGCATCGTCAATGAGCCGACTGCCGCTGCGCTTTACTACGCACACACCCAATCCATTCAGGGACGAATTATGGTTTACGACCTCGGGGGCGGAACGCTCGATATCACCGTCCTCGATGTAAGAGGGGACAACGTCGACGTTCTTCTCAGCGAAGGAGCTCGTCATCTCGGGGGTTCGGGTTTCGACACTGTCCTCATCGAGTTGATCGGAGAAGAATACAAAGCGCAGAACGGTCGCGACCTCGTCCTCGATGATTCGCAAAAGCGTCGACTTCTCGGCGCGAGCGACGACATCAAAAAACACCTTTCCAAGTTGAACCAGGTTTCCGAGAAAATTGGAAACGAGGACGCCGGAATAAACTCTGTCGAACTCTCTCTAGAGAGAGTCGAGGACGCCATTCGTGGGCTCCTCACTCGAACCGTCGGGCTCGTCGAGCAAGCTCTTGACAGTCTCGAGATGACGACCGATGACATCGATCATGTCGTTCTGGTAGGGGGGAGTACGAGAATTCCCCGCGTGCAGGAGTTGCTTACCAAGCAATTCGGGCATCCTCCGATTTCCTGTGGAAACGTCGACGAGTGTGTTGCTCTGGGAGCTGCGCTTTTCGCCCGTAAGGTGAGTCGCATGTCCAAGTCTGCAATCACAGCTGCGGAACTCTCGCTCTTATCGAGGACGCCTACACCGGCGAAGCGAATGTCCGGAACTCCATCGTGATTTCCAAGAATACGCCGATCCTCTATTCCACGTCTCAGACCTGCTCGACGTCTGAGGATAACGAGGAACTCATCGAAGTCGAGATCACGCAGGGAGGAGACACCGGCCCCGCTAGAACGGCATCATCGGGAAAATTGCTCTTCGCTGTTCCTCGTGGAATCCCGGCCGGTTGTCAGGTCACAGTCACCTACAGCTGAGACGAAAACTAGCCCGTCCGTGCGCAAGTTTACGAAGATGAAATCGAGTGAACTTTTTCGGAAGAAGATGTTCTCTACTATGAGTTCACGATCTGCGACGAGATCATTTTCTGCCGCGAAGGATACGTCGGCGGGGAAGGGGCCCTCGCTCATCTCGGCAATGTCGATGACCTTCTCTAGGCCGCTCTCGGGATCTCCGACCTGGAGCGACTCGAAATCCATTGCCTTGCCTGTCGACTGGTTTGTGCTCGAAGCGCGGTTGGTAAAGTAGTGTTGTTGGTTTGTTAGTAAAGCCGACCGCATCACAGAGGGCTAGCTGTTGACTTGATGCGATCCTACGGGCTTGTGACACCGCACGCGCTTCCGTTCTTCGAAACCAATAGATAGATTTGCGTAGTCGACATATCCCCGTGCCCGAGAAAATCCTGCAGGGTGCGTATGTCGACGCCGCTGTCGAGTAGGTGGGTTGCAAAAGAAAGCCGCAGAGCATGGCTCGTGACTCGTTTTTCAATTTGTGCCCGCTCTGCCGCCCTACTTACAGGAATTTGCTTTTTAAAGGAGTTCTTATCGGCGCGTGGTCCTGCCGGGATTGAGGGGGTGCAAAAACGCGGCTGCAGTTGAACACTTCATCGACCAGAAGATCGAGCGCAAGAAGCTCGAAGGTTTTGATTACTGCTACACCGCACTGCTAGAAGAGAATTCTCAGCCCGTGCGCAAGCGCCGCCCGGCGCTCAAGTGCAGTCGATAATTACGTTACAAAGGGCGGATAACGAACTCGATGGTCTTCACCTAGCGAAACGCGGTTTTTCTTTACCCTGAAGGATGGCCTTTGAGCCCCGTCATTCGCGGGTTGGCTATGGAGTAGACTAACATCCTAACGGATATTTAATTCCCAGGTTCACTTTCTTATACTACTCCGTTATCGAGTAACTTGAGAATTGTCTGTAGAATTAAAAACAGAACAAGCCCCGCAGGGAACCCATAGAGCAGAAATCCATAAGCCGTCTGAAGCCACTCGAATTTTCTTTCTAACACTTTCCCCATATCATACATATCAGCTGACATAGTTGGATAAATATTTTCGGGCCTGATAATGAGATCACTCATCATCTCAACGTATGCATCTTTCTCGATTCTAGTAAATCCACCAAAAAAAAGTAGATTTGGTTTAATCTCACCCTTCAGTTTCCGGTCCTCTTTTTTTCTTCGATTGGTTATTCTAGGCCGCGCTACAATAGCCGCGTAGACCATTGAGCCTACGCAACTGCCAATCACGATCGCAGCTGGAAAGAGGAGCAATCTATCTGTCACCACCTCTTTCCCATGAGCCGCTGCAAGAATGAGGATAATACTGTTCACCGAAATGAGGAAATTAGCCTTATTGTCAGCTATCGAACTTAGTTCCACGTGAACCCGGCAAGCATTTCGAAACATCGTTTCGACACCCCGGTTTGAACCAAGTTTTTTCATTTTTTTTACCTTCGCAACTGAGTTCTCCAAGAGTGGATCTTCCTCTTGCGATTTACCTTCGGGATCAGTTTTCATTTTGACGATTGATATCTTTGGCTGCGATACGGCTCTCCGTCGTTGAATCGATTCATCCGCATCACAAGGCCGGAAGGATGTCGATAATCACGGATGATACCTGAAAGAACGGTTTTTTCATAGGGACGAATGGTTGCCTTGCGGGCGAGAATATCAACAAAGGGACTTTTCGTATCACCACCAGGATGCGAAGCGTCCAGTTGACCTGCCCGCACCAAGTCATTTTCTATCTCGGCGAGCGGAACTTGATAGTTTGCCGCTGCCGCGATGCGGTCTGAACGAGAAGTGAGCGGAACCGCGATCGTGGGCGCTTCACCAGCTCGCCCATCACACAAAGGGACGTTGTAAACCTTGGCAAGCAGGTCGCGGCGTTTGATCAGGCGCCAAGCAAGACTCTCCTGATAAAAATCCGGCATACCACCATGAGATACCGCATCACGGATCTCTGCCTTGGTAAGGCGAGCGAGATGCCGCACCCCGGAGAGTTGATCAGCGAAGGTAGTGAAATCCCAGGCCTCCGGTCGATAAAGCTGAAATGAGTTGGAATAAACAGACATTCCTCCTGAGTCCACCCAGAGAAAGCCTCCGGTGCCAGATCGATAGTTAAGCTGATTGACCTCTCCTGATCGTCGCATGCCGCCAAGCGAGCTCCCCGGATCATGGAAGTATTCCAAGTATTGATCTCCTCGACGGCCGTCAAAATCTCTCATCCAAACAGCGCGGTGGTTATCTTCTTTCACATCCACATCAGCCATCCAGAATGAGATAATCATCGCTTGCCTGAGAGCACGATCACGAGATGCCACAATCGAATTTGTTGAGACAGGTCCA
This sequence comes from Verrucomicrobiales bacterium, assembly GCA_965657775.1. Classification (GTDB taxonomy): domain Bacteria; phylum Verrucomicrobiota; class Verrucomicrobiia; order Verrucomicrobiales; family DEV007; genus Arctic95D-9. Next base: position 372,879 of record CBFHPY010000001.1, on the reverse strand, counting down.
CCGGAATTGATGACATCATGTTTTGCCTCAACCATTGACTCGCGGAAACGAATCCAGGTGCGACCAATCAAATGCGGTTTTCGGTAGGGCTTCTTTGCCTCCGGAGGAAGCGCCGCGAGGATTTGGTCCACATTATCCTCTGTAATAATCCCAAAAGAATGAATGAATGGCTCTGCATTAAAGTCATAACGCGAATTTTTCATCTCCCTGAGAAATTCACTTTTTGTCAGGGGCATGACTTTATTCGGGTTCATCGAACGTTGCAATGGAGAGGGGAGAATCAGCAAGTGTGAGCTGCCGCCAATATCCGCGTAGCAGAGGTCAGCAAAGCGTGAGCCCGCAAGAAGGCGCAGTCGGTTGGCAATGGGTTCGACAATGGACTCCTCCCCCCATTTCAGCTTCCATTCCTGCCCAAATGCGTCATGCACATCTGCCTTGGGCGAAGTCGCTGTGACCTTAATGTCATCCCAAAACAGAACACGCCGAGCAGCGCGAAGGCTGTAGCTGAAATCCGGAAAGTCTTTGCGAAAGCCTTTTTTACTTAGAAGCTCTTCAGTCACCTTCTTCTCCACCCATCGTTCGATTTCGGACCAAGTGTCGGGGCGCCTTCTCATTGCTTCATGAGTGTGCCACATCGGGTTAGAGGGAGAAATGTCGAGCCGTGATACCTCCTCGTGGGATAGTTTGGCTATGATTTCAGGACCAACGAAGCGATCTGGTTGGCCCGGATCTACAAGGTTGGTAGCCTCGCGCCTTGCAACCCACGTTCCTACCGGAACTCCTCTTTCACGACCATCGTAAAACCTTGTCCGGTTACGTTGTGCTTTGAAGAGAAACGCTTTGATAACAAGCATTTTTTCGCGTTGATCCTGCTCACTCGGGTCAAAGTCTTTTTTTCCGAGAAACTGTTCAGCAAAGAGTGAATACAGGTTCCGAACCGCAACATGGCAGGCTTCCTGACGGAATTGCTGGTTTCCCGACTGTAGACGCGCCTCGTCCAGCAGGGCAAGGGTAGGTTTTTCAAAATTGATATAGTCCCGATACCGGTTTCGTTGAGCCTTGAGAGGCTCGGCCTCGGCACGTAAATTCAGGTAGGCATCAAGGTTGGGATTTCGCTTCTCTTTCTTGCGAGCGGCCTGCTGATTGACATCATCAACCTGATCCTCCTCCCAGTCCTCGATTTCCTCCGCCAGCTTGTCAGATTCGTCGTCGAGTTCATCATAGCGGTCATCGTAAAAATCTTCCTTTTCGGTCGCTAGAAGGTAATCGCGACTGATTAAATGATAGAGTCTTTCCAAGTCTTCCGGCGTGCCATCCGGGGAAATCTGCTGAGCTTTGAGGAAATCATCAAAAAGCGAGAGAATCTCTCCTAGATTTCGATCAGTGGTTTCTCCTTCCCCGGGATTAAAGGTCGGAAAATCAATGGTAGATGCTAAAGGCTCCGTGAAACTGCCTAATGGTAGTGTAGCGGGATGGTCGCCACCAGTTACCTGGCTACCTGAGGCGAATAGTACGAGAAAAAACAACAGGCATAGAGACCTGAACATACCAAATAACGAGGTGAAGTGATCAGTTACCACCTCTCTGTTGCTGTCTGACACTTTCATTTAATTTAGCGATTACCGGCTTAACGGACGTTCAGATCCTGCTTACGATTCACCGTCGACCCCGGAATCGCCGGAAGCTCAAGTAGGTCTAGACAAAGATTGCCGACCCCGGCATTCCTGATGGGAGGTAGCGCGTCAATATCGGGCAAAGGATTATCGACACCGGGTTCGTTGCGAGTCACTGCGTTCAGCTCGTAGAGGTCCAGTCCCGCCGGAATCCCAGGACCCCACACATAGAATGGCACAGTATAGTTTTCAACGTTGGAAGAGTCGCCGTGCTCCTTCATCCCCAACGGGCCGCCATGGTCGGCGGTCACGATGAGAAAGGTGCGGTCCTTCCACTGGGGGAGCTCAAGTTTTTCGAAAATTTCGCCAAGCAGTTCATCAGATTTTTTAACTGCCTTCATGTAGATCGATGGAATAGAAGTCTTCCACTTAAACCCGTGCCCGGCGGTATCGGGATTCCTGATATGAACCATCAGCAGATCAAAAGGCTCCTTCTCTTCCAACACATCCAGGAGGTCTTCAACCATAGTCTCTGAACGAGTTTTCATGTGATAGACGTCGATCTTGCCCCTGCCATTATCCTCACCGATTATATCCGGCTCGCCCAATCGACTCCCCCAACTGTACTCAAAAAGTGAAAATTTTGTTTTACTGGCAAAAAGGCCCGTCCGGAGTCCGTGATCATGCGCTACCGAGAACATACTGTGGAGGTAGTCACCCTTATTGCGGTGCAGATTATCACCGATTTTCGGATCTTTGTTCCAAGTCCAACCGTGTCCGTCGGGACCATCCACAAGGCGCCCCGTGATCATTCCCGTATGATTTGGCAAAGTATGAGTCTGTGTCACTGCCGTTCTGGCATTATCGGTAAACACCCCCTCACGTCGTAAGCGGAAAAAGCTTGGCGCAGAACCGGTGCCAAGAATGCTGATCGCATCAGGTCGCAAACCATCGATACTGATGAGAATTACTGATTTCCCAGAACGAGGCACGTTCTCTTCGCTACTAACACCAATATTCTCGCCCCCGCCTAACACACACACTGTCAGGATCGCAAGAAAGCGAGAAGGGGCGGCAATCTTCATAAAGCTGAAGGAACGTATCATTTCACAAATTCCTGTCACCCGGTAAAGTGTAAAAATGGTTGGTCACGGGGTATCTCAAGAAGATCTCATTACCATGCTCAATCTTGATTGATACCGGATCGAAGAGATTCTGAGAAACAATTAGAAATACTTTTCTGAATAACAGAGTGCCGACAGTCGTCTTTCTCAGTGAGCAGTGCGCTCATCACTAAGATCACCCCATGAAACCTCTAAACCAGAAGAAAAATTCAATCGTTCAACTCGCCACGATCACTGTCCTCCTCGGGCTTTCATTTGGCGTCCAAATCAGAGCCGAATCCTATCACGGACCACTCGTAAAAAAAGTGAAAGTCAAATCGCACAAAGCAAAGGTTAAGACTATCGGAGGCAAAGCAAAGATCAAAAACAAAGCCAATGGCAAACGTAAACTGAAGGTGAAGGGACTAACGGGCGGAATAGCCAACGCTATCGCACATGAGGTTTACTACCCGGTGGGCGACGGATACGTAACCTACTACAACTATCCGAAATAATAAAGAAGTGGCTGCCTTTGAAACCTTGGTTGAGGCGGTCAATGGTAAAATCCCCTCGCTGTCGCCCCGCACTGTTCCACTGCATTGCGGGCTGGCAGGGAAGGGTTTTTTCTGGGAACCGGCTTTCCTTAGCCCGGATGGATAAAGTGTGATTGGTGACACCAAACGAACAATCCTCTTCGACCCCTCTGGGCCTACCGGACAACAAAGCATATTTGAAAATTTTTGGTTTCTAACCCTATTCTGCCCAAAATTATCGAAGTCTCATAAAAGCGCGCTGGACCATTGAGCGGGCGATGGAAGAGTTACCACACGTGTTCCATCCTCTGGCAGGTTATTGATAGGAATTTGCTTTTTAGAGGAGTTCTTACCGGCAGGTCGGTCCTGCCGGGATTGAGGGGGTACAGCTAGTTACGAGATAAGCCTGCGATGGCCAAATTACGTGCTCGCGTAACGAGAATGATTGGCGGCGTTTGAAGAACTTATCTTTTCGAAGTCTTGTCTTCTTTGCTGACGGTTGCAGAGAGACGGGCGACTGCAGAATTCAGTTCACGAATTTGACTGGAGAGTGTCGCAACCTGATTGGGAAGATTGAGTGTCGCTTTTCTTCCCAGAGCTTCCTCTGTCTTCTTTATGGCCTCAATTTCAGCTTCCACTCGGGCGTCATCCATGCCGTTTACGATCACACCGATCACAAGGTTGAGCATGACCATGGTTCCGAGAAGCACGAATGAAACAAAATAAAGGGTGGCAAGGATCGGCTGGGCTCGTGGCTCGAATTCCGAATACTGAGAAGTAAGACTGGATTCACTGAAGTTGTAGCCCTCGTAGACGTTTGAGCCATGGATCTGCAGATACATTATATCGGTCCAGTCTTCCAAAGTGACCACACGAAACAGAGATAGAAGGGCGTCGCCTAAGTGCCCGAAATGTACGGGATCGTTCTTGGCAAAAAACATAACCCCGGCCACGCCGTAGATGTAGAACAGGAGCAACAGCAAAACAGATACGTAGAGCATGGAGGGAAGGCTTTTGAGGAGCGCGTTGACCAGCAATTGTAATTTTGGAACGGCCGAAAGCAGTCGTAAAACCCGGAGTAATCGAAAAAGTCGTAGCACCGGGCCGAACCCGCCGCTTGCCGGAATCAGGCAGACCGCCACGATGACGAAATCGAACACATTCCAGGGATCTTTGAAAAAATCCTGAGGCCTCGGTGTAAGGGCTACCATTTTGAAAATGATTTCCACAATAAAAATGAGCAGCACGAATACATCCAGAGTCTTCAGTAAACCGTGATGTTTCTCGGCCGTAGGCTCATGGGTTTCGATCCCGACTAGGGCTCCTGCGAGCACGATCACAGCGATTATAAAGCGGTTGAAAAGGGGAGACTCGACAATGGCCTGGCAACGCTGTTTCATGAAGGGAAGGAATGACTGGTGGGAAGGTTTAGGGAGATGCTTCGATTCAGAAAACGAATGCAAAACGGTTAGTCTGATTTGAGTCCAACTGTGTTCTCGGAAATCACCTGGTATTCGTAGGTCTGTCCCGACTCCACGGTGTTGTCTTTGAATTCCATTTTAACCAGAGGCTGGGCTGGAGTGTCGCTATACTGCAAACCCTGGAAGAGGGGTCTTCCAAATGGGTTTTTAGAATTCTCGGGAACGGTTCCGATGATCTTCCCGTTTCGTTTGATGATAAAGCGGGCAATACCACTTTCTAAATCGGCTTCCGCATCCCAGGTGACGAGATTACCATTGGCTTTCACATTTTTGGGGGCGGGAGGCGGCGTGATGTCAGGAATCGCGGTATCTTTGACGTAGTGCATCCACGCTTTGGCAACGGCTTCATTGGGAAGCCATCCGGCCTGAGATTTGTCGCCGGAAAATTTGGTATCGGTTGTAGCGACTCTTTCAAGAAACGGAGAGAACCATGCTTCGTCAGTTGGCATCGGCTTCAGTGAGTCAGTGGGGTCTTCCGGCAATCTCGAGGTCAGGCAGGCATCCAGCCACAGGATCGCCATATAACGCTGGTTGCCGCACTCATGAGCCGAAAGCGGATCAATCGAGACTCCCACCAGAGCGTCTTTTTTGCGAAGGGCTGTCAGGAATTTTTCGTTCGCTGGCCAAACTTTGCTGAAACGGCCTTCCTTCACTGTCACTCCCTCTTTGGTTCCCGGGTTGCACATGATCGGGACATCTAGGACTTCATCAGAAATCGCGTAGGGCTTAATCATTGTGCGATCCGGATTTTTCTCAAACAAAGGAACACCGGATCGCAGCCATGAAGCTACGACGCGCTCAGGATGCAGTAATGTCATTCCACCCGCCCAATGGCCGCCTCCGCTGTGGCCCCACAAAGCCCAGGGAACGGTTGCCAATTCAGGATGGCCTGATTGTTTGCCGAGATCAGCCAGTGATTTTTGAAAGGCTGCACCGGAACCGTTGCGTGGATCGCACCACATCTGGCAGTCGGCTTTTTGTGGCTGTTCGTAGGATGGCGCCATTAAAGCGCAGCCGTGTTTTTGTGCGAGAGCTTGCCAATGCAAATCCCACGCTCCTGTCAGCCCTGATTTACAGGATCCTTCGCCACAACCGTGTTGATGGACGATTAGACCACGCAGGCTTTTGACGCCTTCAGGAATCCAGACCGTATATTTTACGGGAAAAATGAGTTCACCCTGTTTCGTCGAGGCTTCATATCGAACCCGGTAGTAGGGAGGTTCTGCTTCAGGAAAAACATCGTAGGGTGGGTTTTGACCGAAAAGAGGAAGCGCCAAAAGAAGGCTGAAAACAAAAAGTAGAATTCGGTAGGTTGAGTTCATAATCTAAGGAGCAAGAATTTTGGAGGGACTACTTCTTCGCCAAAGCCTGCTTCTCCGCGGAGCTTCTCATTATTCGGGATACATCGAATCGTTACCTTCAATTCCTTGCCAAGCGCGTCTTTATCTTCTGCGCTGCCGGCCCAGTGAGATACCGCAAATCCACTCTGACCCTGATTGAAGAATTTTCGAAATTAAATTGATCGGAATTTGCTTTTTCAAGGAGTTCTTATCGGAGCGTCGATACTGCCGTGATTGAGGGGGTGCAAAATATTTTACTTAAGGGTAGATCATTATCGAATCGAAAAAACGAAAAGCTAAGATCTGCTGAAGCTAAAACCTTACAGGTAAAAAATATCCAACCATCCAAATATTTGTTAACGAAATGAAACTTCTAAATTTAATAGCCCTAATCCTTTTAAGTTTATCATCACTCTGCGAGGCCCTTGATGAATTGGGGGTAGTTGATGTCATGATTAAATCGTATCATGGTTTGATCATTTTCGGGATCGTTCAATCAATTTCTGCTTTTCATGAATTTTTCAAAAAGTCAGAAGAACTAAGGCACTAAAATAAGTAATGAGGGTTTTCTATTCAATTTTTCATACGAGTCTCTGGTGGAGTCACGCTAACTTATATTAGTCTGGATGGGATTGTATTGGGGAGGGTGATTTCTGAGTGGGGCTAAGATCGAGAGATGATAGTAAATCCTAGAACCGATGCGGAGATTATGCGCGTAGCGGATGCCAACGACTAGCTATTTGTATTCGCCTATGATATAGACGAACTTCATCAGCAGATAGCCCGGGTGCAGTTTTAGCCACAGCGAAATTGACGCAGCGCGGGGCTCTTGCATACTTTGTGTGTGATTAACGGATTCTGCCGGGCTCTTATTATCCAGAATTTCCATACGGATCTCTGGACATCCATCCGACGCACTTTGCATCCCCCCCTCCCCGAAGGCCTCGCAGTCGCCTGTCTCGCAGATCGAGTTCGGTGTCATCAGCGTCGATCAATGCAGTGACGGTTCGGAGAAGGACATCGTTTGCTTGACGGTCTCTTCCATTTTCGTAGAGGCCGCGATACTCGATGAGTGGAGTAATTTTACTCATTGCACTTTCGCGGGACTTCTCATTTTCGAGGTGCTCCTACGCTTTCCATCTTACGAAAGCGAGTGTCACAATTGGAAGCGAGACAAAGAAAATGCGCAGGATCAGCTAAATTTGCACAAACCGTATCATGGAAAGACTTGCCTGGATAACCGCGGACAACGCTGGAGGTGTTATCACAATGGCTATCATTTTGATGTGAGAATCTCTGCAACTCGTGGTCGCAAAGAAAGTGGAGGTGAGGGGAGTTGAACCCCTGTCCTAAAAGCTGTCTAAGCAAACTTCTACATGCATAGTCGATCTTTTGTTTTAGGAGAGGCGACTTCGAACGACAGAATTCGTTCTCCCCGGTTGCCCTGTAACCCTTCATCGCTCAGACCGGACACCCGTCTGGAGACTAAGCCGGCTAAATTGGCGGGATTTGGCTCAGCCGGCGTCGGCCATTTCCCGGGCAACTCAATTAGGCTGCCAACGCAAGTTCAGGTTCGTTATTTGCTTTTGTTTTTTGATCGGCTTTTTACGAGGCCAACCGATCAACCTCGACACGCAGTCTGCTCTTCAAACCATCAGTCGAAACCAGTACACCCCCGGTTTTTAGAGCGATTCACTATAGCCTCGATTCAGTGGTTTCGCAACTCCATCAGAGAATCCGGAAACACAAACAGGGGCAGCCGATTAACCTGACCCTGTTGAATCCGTTTGCGCGAAGCGGGAACTACTTCTTCTTCACGTAGGCGAAGAAAGCGCCGGTGATCTCGCCCTTTTCCCCAAGGAAGGTCGCGAAAAGCTCGGCGGGGCCGGCTTTGAGGGTGATATCGAATTTCACGTTGGAAGCGCCTTCGGGAATGTCGGTAGAAAGCTTCTGTCCCTGAATCTCGATGTTCGCCGTTTTGGCCGCAACTGCTTTGCCGGCAGTTTCGCGGAAAGCCGGGCCACCAGGAACGGGTGCGCCGCCGGGAATAGAAGCGGTGATGGCGGTGTTGGCTACTTTTCCTTCGTTGGGCCAGCGGCGAATTTCGATCTCGTAGTCGCCGGCCTGCTCGACCGTGAGATACCAGAATCCGAGATTGCCGGGCTTGGTGACCCCGTCGCGGATGTGTTTTTGATTCCAGGGGCTGGAGCCTGTCGTGATCCAATCGTGACTCGTGAGTCGGCTGGGGTTCTCGGCCGGGTTGCCGATGTGGATGCGGGCCGGGTCACCGAAGGTCGGGGCGATGTCAGCCCACCAGGCGTCATAGAATGCCTTGAGGCGTTCGACCACTTCAGGATGATCTGCGAGGACGTTCTTCTCCTGCTTGGGATCTTCTTTGATCGCGTAAAGCTCGTGGTTGGCCTGGCCGTTCTTCCCATTGTTGCTGACGAGGCGCCAGTCGTTGGTCATGACAGCAGACTTTCTCCACTTGATCGGATCTTTGACCCGCTGGCTGTCTGTCACGAGAATGCGATCCGGCCAGTCGTTGGGACGCTGAGCGTTTTCGATGAGTTGGCGGATGGAAACTCCGTCGAACTTCACTTCGGCGGGAGCTTCAATTCCGGCAAGGTCAATGAGAGTGGGGACCACATCAACGTGGGCCGTAATCGTCTCGACTTTGTTTTCTTTGTCGAATCCGCCGTCGGGCCAGTGAAGGAAGAAGGGGACACGGTGTCCGCCATCGTATTCGCTACCCTTCGCTCCGCGCATGCCGCCGTCGTATGTGGATCGGCCACCAGCGGTGCCGTTGTCGGTCGTGAAGATGAAGATGGTGTTTTCTGTCAGGCCTTTCTTGTCAAGCCACTCGCGCATCGCGCCGACGTTGTCATCGATGTTGGCGACCATGCCGAAGAAATTCGATACCGCGACTCCGTGTTCGGCGTAAGGGGCCGAACTTTCTTCGGGAGCGTGGTTGGGGCTGTGTGGAGCATTCGTAGAAATGTAAGCGAGGAATGGCTTGTCCTCAGCAACACTCGCTTCGATAAAAGACTTGGCGTAGTCGAAGTAAACGTCGGTGCAGTAGCCCTTCACTGGTGTGGGAACTTTGTTGTGGAAATAGGTGTCGTCGAAATAGGCGTTGTCCCAGTAGTCCGGAGTCTGGCCCACGCCTCCACCTCCATGACGGAGGACTTCGGTGAATCCGCGGTCTTCAGGACGAAAAGGATAATTGTCTCCGAGGTGCCACTTGCCGAACATGCCGGTCGCGTAGCCGCTGTTTTTGAAGATGGTTCCTACGGTGACCTCGTTGGCCCGAAGCATTGAGCGGCCCATGATCGTGTGCCAGACACCGGTTCGGTTGGTCCAGTGCCCGGTGAGAAAAGCCCCTCGGGTGGGGGAGCAAGTCGGCGCAACGTGATAGTCTTCGAGGCGGACTGACTCGCCAGCGAGAGAATCGATATGCGGGGTTTTGACGACGGGGTTTCCGTGACAGGAAAGGTCGCCGTAACCTTGGTCATCGGTGATGACGATGATGACGTTGGGCTTTTCAGCTGCCTGGGTCAGAGAAACGCAGACGGCGGACACGATTAGGAATGTTTGAAAGAGATTTTGAGATAGTTGGGATGCCAATTGCATATTGTTGGGATAACAAGTGAGGACCGGACCCGCAAGCCTCTTCAAAGACGTGAAGGCGGCAAGATTTCTTGTGAGTTGTCGATGGCAATTGTGGCTTTGTATCTTGACTCGTAGATTTGGAATTGTGTATCATTTCTGAAATTCCCCTGCATATGAAATTTACGATTTCTTCTCTCCGGCGAAAGTCGGCTATGACGCTTCTCGAACTTCTCATCGTGGTCACGATCATTGGTATCCTCATGGCCATTCTCGTTCCCAGCTTGGGAAAGGTGAAGATGATGGCGGAAGCTTCAAAAAACACGGTAAATCTTCGGGAGATCAACCTGACTACTCTGAACTGGGCTGAGGACCATGGTGGAAAGCTGCCGTCGCCGAAGTATCCGGGTGGTATGGAAGTTCCCGCAAGCATGGAGCCGGAGGATTTTTTCCCAGAACACTACGATCTGGGGGAGTCGGGACTCTGGCTCGATGGCGTGGTGTTTGCTGCGATTTACATGCGGGAAAACAAGGACGGGGAGGTTACCAGCTACCCAGTTGATGATGACGGCACCCATCTGAAGGGCACGTTGTTTGAGAGCACTCAGTCTGTGAAAGCGAATGTCGAGGAAACCGACTGGCACAAGCACAGTTACGCGATGAATTCGAATCTCCAGTATGACCGCATTTACGATCAGGTGGGTTCTCCTGATCCGTTTCTTACGGAGAAGACACTGGCCAATTTGCTCTTTCGACCGAAGGCAATGCTCTACATCGAGAACATGGACTCCAACGTGATCGATTTCGAAGATCGAGATACGATTATTGAGACTTCCGATCAGCGATGGGATGGAGGAAAAGTGATTGCGACCTTCCTCGACGGTCACGCAGAGAGAATCCACCGAAAAGATATTCCCGATGAAGATCCAGAAACGGATCGGGAATCGAGCCGCTTCTGGCGTGGGATTGATCCCTGAGGATTCTCCTCAGGAATCCAGTCTCAGTGAGAACTGGTTGATTCGGCGGGAGGGTTGGCCTTCTCGTAGGCCTCTTTGACGAGGCGTCGCGCTTCGCTGACGGCAAAGGTGCAGGCTTCTGTGCAAATAACGGGCAGATCTCGCGCCGGGCGTTTCAGACGACTGACGGGACACTGATCATCGATCGGCCACGCGATGATGCGGAGACATCCTTTGGCACAGGTGTCGCGCATGATCTGATTCGCCATTTGATTGTTGATCGATCCGGCAAAGCGATACATCCCGGTCTGGCGGTCGAGCGTGTCTCGGAGAGGTGTCGGCTGGTGCTCCTCTCGGTCGTAGGCGACCCAGGTTGCAAAGACTCCCGGGTAGAGGGCATCGAGACGTTTGAGAAATTCTTCGGCAGAGTCGCAGGCTGTGACCCACCCAGACTTTAAGGTCGGTGCTGTCTTTAGTGGGCGGTATTCTCCCATGGCATCCCACTTTGTCATTTCCCGGAGGCAGCGGACAGAACCAAGATTCTCGAGACTATCGAGCGTTTCGCGATCATCTCGATGACGAGCGCGAAACGTTCCTTCGGACAGGTGCTCTACGAAGACTTCACCGAAGCGACGGGCTTCTCCGACGGGCAGGAGTTCTAGCAGGGATTCGACGAGTGTCATGATCGATAGTGTTCGTCGAAGTAGGTCACCTGATCAAGAATCACTTCCGAAAGAGAGGGATCAGTGCCGATCGCAGAGGAGTAGTAGAGGACGCGATCGCCGAAGTGGTGGGGATTCTTGCGAAAGACTTCCTGCTGGCTTGCCGCGGCGGTGGGTTCAGATTCGATCCCAAGAAGGACAGGAATGTCTTGGTAGCTGTGGAGCGCGTCGGCAATGAAAAAGGGGACGACGACAACGGTCGGCGCATCAGTCAGAGTTTGCCAATCTGCGATGAAAGGTGCTTCCTCCATGTAGGCGTCCAGAACCTCCGCGAATGGGGTTCCACTGGCTCGGATGGCTTCTACTTGGGCGGTGATGGCGTCGGTCGACTTCTTGTTCAGGTTGGTTCCATGTCCGACGATAATGAGGCAAGTCTCTTCCAGTCGGACTCCTTCATCAATGATTTCCTTGGCACGCTGGATGAGAAGATCGGTCATCCGGGCGTGAATCCCAACGGGATCGCAGTAGTGAACGGTTTGGGATCCGACATTGGTGGTGTGGCCGTCGAGTTCCAGTTCGCGGGGAAGAACCTGACGAGTGAAGTAGCCTTCGCTGATAAAGTTCGGAACGACATAGATTTCCTTCTCCTCAATCATTGGCCAGATCTGTCGGAAACTGGGTTCTTCTTTCCAGAATGCGCAATGAACGCTGCCAAACTGACCTGACTTTTCGATCGTTTCGGCGTGATCCCAGGAGGGCTGGGAAGAGTCGGGGTTCTCGGTTGAACCGTGCCCGAGGATGAGAAGTGCGCTGTCAGGTTTAGAGATCGGCATGATAAAAATTCTACGGGATTCGTCGGGCGTCGGACGCAGTGATATTGCGAGTGTGTGAGGATAGATTTATTTTAGTTTGCTAAACTATTTAGAAAAATTAAACTATTGAGAATCTTATTTTCGATTCAATCTCCTCCATGTCTAGCCGACCGTCCATCCTCCCGAGGATTTTTTTCTTTCTTCTTATCACTTGGGGCGTCGCATCGATCCGGGCTGAAGACTCGGCTCTCTCTGCGCTCGACGCTTTTCTCACGGCACCGGAGGCTCCCAGAAATGAGGTAGTCCTCGGAGTGGTTGGTTTTTACGGGAAGCCAGTGCCGCTGCAGTGGCTCATCCTTTCGTCGGCTCAGCCTGGTGCGGTTGTGTTGCGGGAATCGGTGGTCTCCAAGGGTGAAATTCGAGCCGAGCGAAAGTTTCGCCGGGCCAAGGGGCAGGAGCTGCCGACAATTCCGATGATTCGAAAACAGCTCAAAGTGGATTCGGGTCAGGCTTTTCAAATCGCAGAAGCCGTTGCGATTCGTGCCAAGGTCGCGTTTGACCATGCTCACTACCAGCTTCGTTGTCGGGAGGAAGGAAAAGAGCCGGTCTGGATGGTCCACTTTATCAATCGTGCCCAGGTTTCCCTTGGATTTGTCTATCTCTCGGCAAAGGATGGAAAAATCCTGCGAGAGTCGTGGATCGCTCCTGAGATCCCGCCAGTCGAGACGTCTTCGATCGAAGGTTTTGCCGCCGACGAACGCGAGAGGTAATCGAGAAAAGCGAGGTCTATCCCTTGTTTTCTTTTCCAAATGGCCCGGTGATGGCAAAGGTGATGCCAGGGGTCTGGATGTTGACGAAGAGGGTCTCGCCGCCGGGACTGAAGCAGACGCCGGCGAGCTCTTTCGCGTTCAATCGATTGACGGCGAGCCTGAAAATGTCACCGCCACTCGTCACGCCGCGAACCATGTTCGGTCCCGAGCCGTCCTCGCAAATGTAAAGAGTTCCACTGGGAGAAATCGTGACGTTGTCTGCATGTTTTAGGAGTTTGGTGTCGTTAGGCTCGAGATAAAGTTCAATCGCGCCGGGGACCTTGTCCTCCATGTCGGATCCTTCGGCTTCGGAGGGGTAGTAACGAAAAATCTGCCCCGCCTGATTCGCTCCTCCATCGGTGCAGGCAAAGAAAATCGATTTTTCACCAACTTCGCTATCGCTTCCGAACCAAGCTCCCTCTCCGCGCGAGAAGAGGAGGCCTCCTTTCTCAAGGGCTTGGTGGCGTAGGTTGTCGGCGGGAGATTCGACGTCCTCCAGATCGATCCATTTTGTGGCGAGCTTTTCTCCGATCGGGAAAGTAGAATTTCCACCAGGCCAATTGCGAGAGTCCGCGGATTTCTGATCACGCAATCCGAGGGCCTGAAGCCGACCACCTTCGGCCAGCTTTCCTTGCGTGGTGGGAATGAAGCGATACAAGACACTGTCGGGACGGTCTTCGGTCAGGTAGACAATTCCCGTGGAGGGGTCCACCGCGACCGCTTCGTGTCGAAAGCGTCCCATCGCTTTGAGTGGTATCGGTTTCACGAGACCAGGAGTCGCGCTGGCGGGCACTTCGAAACAGTAGCCGTGAAAGAGTCCCCACTGGGTCGTTGTATCGGAAGGTTCTTCGCAAGTGATCCAGGATCCCCAAGGGGTCGGACCGCCGGCACAGTTCCGATCCGTCCCGACAAGACTCAGGTATTCATCGAGAACTTGTTGGCGTCGGGTGTCATAAATCAGGGTCGTGGTGCCACCTACAAAAGGTTGTGCTCCGAAGCGACCTCCGTCGTAAATGAGTTCGGGATTGAATCCATCAGGAACTCGGGTGTTGTCCTGAAAGGGACCTTTTTTAAATCCAGAGTGACCGATTTCGTGATTCCGAATCAGCGCGATGCGATCTCGATTCAGAGCAAATGCAGCCATGCCATCAGGCATTCCCGGCACCCTGTACCCATCCCCCATGTCATCTCCGGTGCGGGAGATGACTCTGTATTTGAATCCCTTTGGGAGATCGAGAAGCCCGTCGGGGTCAGTGACAAGATCACCGAAAGGGCTGCTTGGATTTTCTGCCTTGGCCGATTGAGCAAGGAAGTGGTTCAATCCGAGAAATCCGCTCGTGACGGCAGCGGAATGGGCGATAAAAGAGCGACGAGATTTCATCTTATTTCTGGTATACGAAAAAAGAGACGGGATGTCTGCTCTTTTGATGACGGATTCAGGTGAAATTTCCGAAACTTGGGCGAATGCCAATTCGCTTGCGGGTGATGGAGTGATTTGCCATCTTTCAGAAACCTATGAAAATCGAAACCACTTGTCTTCACGGCGGGCACTCGCCCGATCCTGTCACTCACGCGCGTGCGGTCCCTCTCTACCGCACCAGTTCCTTCACCTTTGATTCGACGGAGCACGCAGCCAATCTCTTTGCGTTAAAGGAGCTCGGGAATATTTACACTCGCCTCATGAATCCCACGACCGACGTGCTCGAAAAGCGTGTCGCTCTGTTGGAGGGGGCCCACGAACTCGGTGGATTGGCTCTTGCTTCTGGAACTTCCGCTGTTTTCTACTCGATCATCAACCTAGCGAAAGCGGGAGATAATATTGTATCTGCTCGGAATCTCTACGGCGGGAGTTACACCCAGTTTAAGGATATCCTTCCGGCGCTGGGAATTACGGTGAAGCTCGTCGATTCCCAGGATCCACAGGCGTTTGCTGCTGCCATCGATGAAAATACGCGTGCGCTTTTCTGCGAAACGGTTTCGAATCCTGCACTTGAAGTGACGGATTTGGAGTCGGTTGCTAATGTGGCCCACGAGCATGGATTGCCGCTCATCGTCGATTCCACTTTTTCAACTCCTTACCTGACTCGCCCGATTGAGTTTGGTGCTGACATCGTGGTGCACTCGCTCACGAAATGGATGGGCGGTCACGGCGCAGGTATCGGCGGCGTCGTTGTTGATTCTGGAAAGTTTAACTGGGCCGGAGGCAAGCATCCGCTTTTCGATGAGCCGGATGATTCCTATCACGGACTTCGCTGGGGGCATGATCTTCCCGATCCCCTGTCACCGCTGGCTTACATTCTCCGGATGCGGACGGGACCCTTGCGTAACCTGGGTGCGTGTATCGCTCCTGATAATTCCTGGTTTCTCCTCCAGGGGATTGAGACTCTTTCTCTTCGCATGGAGCGGCACTGCCAGAACTCCCTCGCCGTGGCCCGTCACCTGAAGGCTCACGAAAAAGTCGAGTGGGTTCGTTTCCCGGGACTGGAAACGGATTCAGAATATGAAAAGAATCAGAAATACATCGCCGGCAAAGGTGGCTCGATGGTGGTCTTCGGAATTCGCGGCGGCGCCGAGGCAGGGCAGCGATTCATCGAAGGACTGAATCTCTTTTCTCACCTCGCGAACGTCGGTGACGCGAAATCACTCGCGATTCATCCAGCGACGACGACTCACTCCCAGCTGAGCGCTGAGCAGCAGGCGGATGGAGGAATCACTCCTGAATTGGTTCGGCTCTCGGTCGGAATCGAGAACATCGACGATATTCTCGCCGATCTAGATGCCGCGCTCGTCGGAGCGTAAGACTGAGCTTCCTTAGGAACCCGTTTCCGGGTTTTTGAGGAATGGCCTACAGCCCCACTCGACGAAACAGTTCGGCGAGGGGGAGCTGCAGTCCGATCAGGAAATCTCCGAACTCACCATACTTCACGGTGACTTCGTCGAAGCGCATCGTGTAGACGATTTCCTTGATGTCCTGGGTGTTGTGGGAGAAAAGAGTCACCCCCCACTCGTATTCCTCGAGTCCGGTCGAACCAGTGATGAGCTGGCGAATCTTGCCGGCCCACTGACGTCCGACGCGGGCGTGTCCCGCCATGAGCTGGCGACGGATTTCGTATTCTTCGCTATACCAGTTGTGGACTTCGCCACGGCGCTTTGACATGGGGTAGAAACAGAAGACGGGCCAGTCGGGCATGTTGGGATAGAGCCGGTCTTGATTGTATTTCTCAATACGGCGATTGTATTCGGCGATCTTCTCTGTGAATTCGTCGCTGTCTTTTTCCACGCCTTCGGAGGCGAGTTGCTCGCCATATTGCTCTTCGGTTGTCGTGTATTCACTAAGCTCAGTCATGCTGAGATAGCTGTAAGTCGGGGTGAGAACATCCGGGCCGAGTGCGCGGCCAATCTTTTTCTCAAACTCGTTCGCCTTGTGAAGATCATCGGTCAGCAGCATGAAACCGAGATCAGCTTTTGGGGTTACCATCGAAAAGGTAAGGAGTTGGGTCGAATCGGCCGAACGAATTTCCTGAACGAGCTCGGCGAGATGCGTTTTGGCTTCCCGCTGCTCCTCATCGGAGAGAAGAGACCACTGAACCTGCTCAATCTGGTAGAAGAGATGAAGCACGTGCCAGCCCTGGTAGGGGATCACAGTATCGGAATCGACGGGTTCGGTAGGATTGGGATTCATGAGTATTGGGGAAACCAGACGGGGGAACGTAGAATGGGATTTTGTTCCTGCCAACAAGCCAATGAATTCTGTTGCGTCCAGACAAAAAAAATCCTAGTTTCCTTCGCCCTCGCCGGAGGGCGAGAACGTATCGAAAATCATGGCCGAACTCGAAGATAAATACGAAGACAACGTCGCGGGAGAATTCTACGTCGACGATCAGTGCATCGACTGCGATCTCTGCCGGGAGACTGCTCCCGATAACTTCACTCGAAATGAGGACGGTGGTTACTCTTACGTCTACAAGCAGGCAGAGAATGATGAAGAGCGCGCCCTTTGTGACGAAGCAATGGAAGGTTGCCCTGTCGAGGCTATCGGAAACGACGGAAACGATTCCTGATTTCGATCACACTCTCCGGTCGTAGCGGCCTTCGCTTCCATCACTTTACCAAAGCAGGAACGACGTGACCTTCGGGTGACGTCGTTTTTTTGTGGAGTCCTCCCCGGTTCGGAACTACGGTCCACCATGGCCTACCGATCCCGACCCAAGCGTACGATGCGTGAGCGAGGCCTCGCTCAGCTTCGGGGATACTGGGAACCTCAGGATGTCTCGAAATTTGGCCAGGGAATGGGATCTGCGGTGGAAAAGACGATGAAAGGGCTCGGGCTCGAGAGTCGCTTCAACGAAGAGCAGGTCTTCGATGCCTGGAATGATCTGGTCGATAATTTTGTCGCCACCAACGCTCGCCCTGTCGCCCTGCAGAGAAAAGTGCTGATCATCCAGGTGCTGCACTCGACTGTTTTCTATGAGCTCGACCGCATGAAGGGCCAGATTTTGAAGAAGATGCAGGATCAGTTTGGCGATACCCACATCCGCGACGTAAAATTCCGATTGGGGTAAGCCGACCTGATAGGGTTACCTCGGCGACCTGACCCTGTTGAGTTTTCTTTCACTCCGTTTCACCCATTCCTTTATGAGCGATCATATCAAGATTTCCGGCCTCCGACTTGTCACCACGATTGGTGTTCCTGAAGCGGAGCGTGCCCGTCCTCAGTCCGTTTCCGTGAATGTTTCGATCACCCTCTCGAAGTCGTTCAAAGGCTTTGATGATCGAATCGATCACACGATCGACTACTACCGGGTTTCCGAGCGACTTCGGGACGTTGCCGCCACGGGCGAACGTCAGCTCATTGAGACGCTCGCGGAGGATCTAGCTGCCGCAGTGATCGGATTCGATGGAGTTTGCGCGGTAACCCTCGAAGTGGAGAAATTCATCCTCGCCGATTGCGACAGTGTCAGTGTCGTGATCACCCGGGCGAGAGAGCACGATTGAGAAGGATACTCTCAATCCGAGTTTTCTTCGTAACCTAATCTATGAAAAAGAAGGGAATGTGGATCACCATCATCCTGTTGGTGATCGTCGGATTGATCGGGACCATTTTCGTGGCGACTTCTCGAGCGGGATACGAAACTGCAGCCTATGAGGTCATCGAAAAGCAGGGCCGCTTTGAATTGAGGCAGTATGCGCCTCATGAGGTAGTCGTTACCTCCATGAAATCCGGTCAACAGAACGGAAGCTTCGGAAAACTCTTTCAGTATATTTCTGGCAGGAACGAAGGAGAACAGAAGATCGCAATGACGACTCCCGTTTTCATGCCGGCCACTGCAGAGGGCAAGATGGAGGAAATGCAGTTCGTTGTTCCTGTGGATGTCTCCGCCACGGGAGCGCCCTCCCCAAGCAACGAAGCGGTTCAGGTGAGGAAGAAGCCAGGCGGAAAATTCGCAGTGATTAGATACAGCGGGAATGGACGGGGTGAGCTTCGACTGAAGAAGTTAGAGGAACTGCGGGCTGAGATTCTCAACCGCGGTTTATCGGAGAAGGATGACCCCGTTTTCGCTGGTTATGATCCACCCTGGACCCCAGGATTTCTCCGTCGGAATGAGGTTCTGATCCGGGTGGAGTGAATCGACCGTGGGTCTCTTTCGAGTGACCGCTCGGGTCGTAATCGCGTTCCTGGCAAGATGAGCGCTCGTGAGGATGGTTAGGCATGCTCCGTCTCCTCACCGTTCTTCTTTTTCTGGCAACCGTGCTGCCTGTGGCTTGCTGGTCCGAAGACTGGCCGGTGTGGCGCGGGCCTCGTGGCGATGGGACGGTGAAGAACGCTAAGAAACTGGTGACCGAGTTCGATGTTGATCATGATGTGATCTGGAAAACAGCTCTGCCTGGAATCGGCCATGCATCGCCAGTGATCTGGCAGGATCGGATTTTTACCGTATGTGCCGATGAAGATTCCCAAACGCGATCACTTCTCTGTCTGGATCGTGAAACAGGTGACGTGATCTGGAAGAAGGTCGTTCTGAAATCGCCCTTTGAGGGAATCCACCGGCTCAACAGCCATGCCTCGAGCACGCCCGTGACGGATGGGAAACACGTCTTTGTCAGCTTTCTGGATCGAGAGGAGATGTTTGTCGCGGCGTATGATTTTGCGGGTAATCAGATCTGGGAAGTCCGTCCCGGAGGATTTTCGAGCAAACATGGCTACTGTTCGAATCCGATTCTCTGGAACGGGAAGGTCATCGTCAACGGGGACCATGACGGGGATGCCTACATCGTCGCTCTCGATCAGGGAACAGGGAAAACGATCTGGAAAACAGACCGTCCTAACAAGACTAGAAGTTACTGCACGCCCATTATTCGGGAGATTGATGGGCGGACTCAAATGATTCTATCGGGGAGTCTCTCGGTTGCGAGCTACGATCCGGATACCGGCGATCAACACTGGGTCATTGATGGACCGACCGAGCAGTTCGTGGCTTCGATTGTTTACAATGAGGAACTCGAGTTGCTCTTCATGACCTGCGGGTTTCCCCAGAAGCACATGCTTGCGATTCGACCTCATGGAACTGGTAATGTCACCAAGAGTCACGTCGTTTGGAGAGACACCGCCGGGGCTTCCTATGTTCCGAGTCCGATTGCGATCGGGGATTACTTTCTCGTCGTCGCCGACAATGGTGTCGCCAGCTGTTTCGTTGCGAAAACAGGGGAGCGGCTCTGGCGGGAACGACTTCCGGGAGGCCACAGCGCGTCACTGATTTCTGCAAACGGTCTCGCCTACTTCCTCTCCGATGAGGGAATCATGTCGGTCCTCAAACCAGGTCCGGAATTCAAGGTTCTCGCGCAAAGCGAACTGGGGGAAAAAGTATCGGCTTCACCGGCCGTGTATGACCATCATCTCTATCTGCGAGGGCATGATCATCTCTATTGTTTCGGGCCGGCGAAATAGTCTCCTGATTGATAAAATGGGGCGTTGGGATTGGTTCACCATTTCTCCGTGACGGGATTGATGAACGATCTTATTAGGAAAAACTGATTTCTTGCCTTAGTGTATAACTCATGTCTGAAGAGATCCCCCATACCCTTTCCGAATTCGAAGCTGGGCTGAAGAATACCAAAGAATCTGTTCTTGTCATGGCGAGCATGGCTACGATGAATCTTGAAAATGCAGTTCAGGGGTTATTGGAGCGAAACGAGGACCTCTGTAATAAGGCAATTGTTGACGATGCTGCGGTGAATGCCTACGAGAGAAAGATCGATGAGGAAGGTCTCGAAATTCTGTATCGATTTAACCCAGTCGCAACAGACCTGCGCGTCGTTGCTTCTGCGATGAAGATCGCAACGAATCTGGAGCGAGTTGCGGATGAAGCGGAGAATGTCGCCCGTCGTGGAAAGAAGATGATCAAACGCAATGAGATCGATGAGGTTCGCCTGATTGAACCAATTGCGGAAAAGGCTTTTGGGATGCTCAAAGACGCTGCGGCAGCCTTTTCCGACGGAGACGTTGACCTGGCTCTGGGACTATACGACCGGGACCAGAAGCTCGACAAGGAATACAAGAAAACGGTCAAATTGCTCACGTCACGGATGGAGGAGGATGTCGACAACATCCGCTCCTACCTGAATCTGATTTTCGTATGTCGTTGCCTTGAGCGAGTGGGGGATCATTCCGTCAACATCGGGGAAGATGTTGTCTACATCCATCGTGGGGCTGATATTCGCCACGTCGGTCCGGATGCCCTCGATTAGGAGTCATTAAAAATCAGGTTTTCCTGAGGTCCGCAAAATCAGTCGATTTTGTGTGTGACAAATTCGAGACATTCGGCACAGTCGGCTTTCCTGATTCCCATCTCCATGGACACGTTAAGCTTTATTCTCAAAATCCTCGGTTCTCTCGGAATCTTCCTCTTCGGAATGAAGGTGATGTCCGAAGGGATTCAACGCACCGCGGGAGACCGTATGCGGAAGATCATGGCGACCATGACCGCGAATCGATTTTCCGGAGTCGCGACTGGGCTGGTCACGACAGGGCTGATCCAATCCTCGTCGGCGACAACCGTCATGGTGGTCAGTTTCGTTAACGCAGGACTGCTTACCCTGGTCGAGTCGATCGGAGTCATCATGGGAGCCAACCTGGGCACGACTTTGACGGCCTGGATCATTGCTCTCGTCGGAAAATTTTCGCTGGCTAAGATTGCCCTTCCCATCATTGGAGTCGGGTTGCCGTTCTTTTTCGGAGGCCGGAACAAATGGAAAAGTTTTGGTGAAGTACTGATCGGGTTTGGGCTTCTCTTTTACGGTCTCGCGCTTCTCAAGGAATCTGTTCCGGACTTCAAGACGATGCTTGCGAGCACTGATCCTGCGATCAAGGCGCAGGCGGAAGAGATTAAGGCATTTATTTCCAAAGTGAGCGGAAAGGGATTCTTCTCTACCCTTACCTTTCTCACGATTGGCGTCCTCCTGACCCTGATGGTGCAATCATCGTCGGCCGCGATGGCGATCACGGTGACGATCACGCTTCAGGGGTGGATTGGGTTTTCGGATTCCGCAGCCATCATTCTCGGAGAAAATATTGGAACCACGGTGACGGCCTGGCTCGCCTCAATCGGGGCCAATGCGAATGCGAAGCGAGCCGCTCGAGCCCATTTCATGTTTAATATTCTCGGGGTATTGTGGATGCTCGCACTCTTTGTTCCCTTCCTTCATGGAGTGGACTTTCTGGGGGGCTATTTACCGGATAGCTTGCGGACGGAAAAAATTGATTCGGATATCGGGTTTCGACTCGCGATTTTCCATTCCCTTTTCAACCTCTGTAATATTTTCCTGTTGATCGGATTTGTCGGACTGATCGCGAAGATTGTCACCAAATGGGTTCCGAATGATGAGCCGAATGGAGCGCCGCGGCTCCACTTCTTTTCTCAAGCGGTTCTCGACTTGGGAGAGCTGAATATTCCTGAAGCAGAAAAAGCGACACGAGAGCTCGGCGTAATCACCCGAAGGATGTTTTCCACTTATTGCACGGTGCTGAAGAATCCTGATAAAGACTTGGCCGCAGAAGTGCGACAGCTGAAGACGTGGGAAGATGAGGCCGATGTGCTGACTCACGACATCACCGATTACCTGGTCCGAACTGCTTCTGCCGAGATCAGCACGGAGAACGCGAGAGCGGTGACGCGGATGGTGCGGATTGCCTCCGAGTTAGAAGAGATATCGGACACGATTTATCGTCTCGCCCAGATCACGAGACGGAAGTATCGGAAAGAACGGGCTTTTGGAGAAGCCGCTTCCGCCAACGTGATTCAGTTCACCGAGAAGATCACGGAGATGATCGAACTTTACTGTGAAACACTCGAAGCAGAGGGCGCGACTCAGGAGCACGTGAAACTGGCCGAGCAGCTCGAGCGGGAAACGGATGGAATGCGCAAGCAGTTTAACAAGGAGTCGATGAAGCGGATGAATGAGGAACCGGGTTCCGTTCAGACTGAAATGATCACGATCGAGATTCACAATCAATTCGAATTGATGGGGAATTATGCCCTCGCCGTGGTTCGGACTGCCTATTTCCTCACTCACGAGGACGACCTGCCTGAGTAAGGCGAAGTGGAGGGATGCCCGGGGATCGACCTTGAAAACGGGACCCGATCGCACTCGCGATTTGTTCGGGGTTCCGTTAGGCTTCTTCACATGAGTGAAGAAAAATCCCCCTCTCGGCGTCGTTTTCTCCAATCCGCAGCCGCCGTCGGCGGAGCCGCACTGATTTCTAATCCTGCCACGGTTCGTGCCGCGACAAATAAGAATAGCCGCCTCCGTATTTTTCAGATCGGAACGGGAGGCATTGGTGGGATGCAGCGAAAAGGGCTCAAGGGGCATCCCATGGTCGAGTTTGCAGGTTTCTGTGATGTCGATGAGACGATGTTCTCTCGGATTGAGGACTATCACGGTGATCCCTGGAAGGTGACTGATTATCGCGAGGCCTTTGCGAATCGACTCGATGATTTCGATGCCGTCATCGTCGATACGCCTGACTTTCATCACTGCCCGATGATGGTGACGGCTCTAACAAACGGGAAGCATGTCTATGGACAGAAGCCACTTGTCCATCAACTCGACGAACTAAGAATCATTCGGGAAACGCTCGCGGCCAATCCTGGTCTCTACACCCAGATGGGAAATCAGCGCGCCTGCACTACGGGTCGGATGCAGGCGACTGAAATTCTGAAGTCGAATCAGCTCGGCCGTCCCGTCGAAGCCCACATCTGGGTGGGGGGAATGAAACACGGGACCTACTTCGTCGATCCCTGGAGCGAGCTTCCGAAAGCTACAGATGTTCCTGAAACGATGAATTGGGATCTTTGGCAGGGCGCGATGACTGATGCGATGCCCTATAGCGAAGACCTCCATCCGAGACGCTGGCGCTCCTATTGGGAAACCGGGGGCGGAATGCTCGCCGACTGGGGATGCCACGTGATTGATATTCTCTATTTCGCTTATGACCTGCCAGCCCCAGAAGCAGTGCAAACGTCGACAGTCAAGCCGGCGGGAGTGTGTCACTCAGGACACAACCAGTCGACGATCACCTACGCGGGTGGTGATAATTTTGTGAACGACAAGTTCGTTCTGCACTTCAACGACAGTGGGATCAAGCCCTCGTTTGCTTCTCTAGGACTTCCGACTCCAGGGATTACTGGAACCTGCACGATGGTAGTGTGTGAGGAAGGAACTCTTCTCGTCGAGCCTGGAGGGAAATTTGAAATTTACCGGAACGGCAAGCTCGTCGAGAACGAGCCACTACCCGAAGTCGGACCACGGAACCACTGGAAGGACTGGGCTGATTGCTGCCTCGGAAACGAGAAGCCTCTGTGGACTCCGTTCGATATCGGATCACGGATCACGGAGCCGGCGTTGCTTGCGACCAAGGCAACGAAGTATCCTGATCAGGAGCTTCGTTGGGATGGGGCGAATTACCGCTTCTCAAATCACGAGGAGGCCAACAAGACCATCCTATCGCGGACTTACCGCGAGGGCTTTGCTCCTCCAAGCGTGAGTTAGTCGCTTCAGCGGATTTCAACCATGACAGGTTCGTCTACGACGGCGGGCCTGTCGGTTTGCCCGCAGCGATCCATCCGGAGATACCTTCGGGAAGGTGGCGGATATTGGTGAAACCTAATTCCTTCGCTGCTTCGACCCCAGTCTCGTAGGCTTCGCATTGCGGGCCTCCGCAATAGACGACGAGGAGTCGGGACTTGTCCTTGCCAAGAACAGAGGCGAGATCCGCCTCGTGGGCACGAAAGTCGATCGCGCCCGAGATGTGGCCTTTTGCGAAATACTTCGAACCGTTCACATCAAGAAGAATCACGGTGCCCTTTGCGATTTCCTTTTCCAGGTTCGCGATACTGATCTCCGGAACCTTGTTTTTCTCCGCATCAGGCTCATCTGCTCCTGGTAGGGTAGAGGAGAGAAGTGTCAGGATGCTGGTGAGGGCGAGTAGTTGATTCATGTCGGGAGAGAGAAAGAAAAAGCACCCGACGGTTTCCCGACGAGTGCTTCGATAAGATTGGACTGGCGGGGGTGAACCCGCGGTCAATCAGCTTGCTTTCGCAGGAGCGACCGAATCGGCCTTGTTGTGCTCGTGAACGACGTCGACTTTCTTGCCGTCGAGGTCAGCGATGTCGGCTTTCTTGCCGTCGGCACCTTTCACTTCGGTTGTCGCCTGAAGCTTGATTGGCTTCTTCGTTCCTTCGACGGTGAGCGACTTGGAGTCTGCGTCATAGGACAAAGTTCCTGTCACGGTCGTCTTCTTGCCGCAACCGGCGTAAGCAGAACCTGCCGCGATGGCAATGGCTGCGATAATTCCGAGGATCTGTTTCATGAATCTAATGGTTGGTAGTTTGCGGGTTGTCACATTCGGTGAATTCCGATACAACCCTTCTTGCATTAAAGAGACCTTGCTTTTCTTTGACAAGCTAATTCTAAAGCCCTCGAAACATGCCAAAGTCGACAATTCAAACCCAGCGACGCGGAGGAATCGTTTATGTCGTGTTTGGCCTCCTGTGTTTTGCCGGGCATCTCGCAATAGGGCATCCTCTTCCGGAGATTCCGGTCTGGGCGTTCTTTGAGAAAGACGGTTCAGCGCGTTTTGAGATCGAGGTGGATCCCCGCTGTTTTGTGGAGGACCCGGAGAAGGAGCTCTACATGTTGCACTGGTATCTTCTGCGTTGCGACGAAGAGGAGAAAAACGAGATGTTCGAGCAGGCGAAAGCGTTTATTCCTACCCGGGTGGATCTGGTTTTCGGCCCGGAAGAATGGAAACTCGATCCCGAGTATAATTGTCGGTTCACCACTCGTGGCGGCAAGCCGCTCAAGAAGATGGATGATCCAGTCATGATTCGTGTTTCATGGAAATCGAAGATCCCTTCCGCGGTGAAAACGTATCAGGTTCATGTCCACGATGTCGGGATCTTCAGTGTTTTGTTTTTGAATCATCTCAACGACGTCGCCGTGCCGAGGATTCAAACCTTGTTCCCGGGTGAGAAGAGCTATGTGCTCGATCTAACCAAGCCACCCGAAGAGTAGATCCTGCGAAGCGGTCTAACGCACGATAGGGGAAAGCGTCACCGTTTTCGCTCCGAGTCCGATGTAGTCGTCGGGGGTGCAGGTCAGGAGAATGATCTGGAGACCGCTTCGGCTTGCCAGATCGAGCATGCGTTGCAGGCTTTCGATCCGGTCTGGATCCGAGTTCGTAAACGCGTCGTCAAAGACAATTGGGAGGGAACCTTCGTGGTCCTCGGCAAGAATCTCAGCGAGGGCGAGACGAACGGCCGCCGCGACTTGTTCTCGAGTTCCTCCACTGAGGTCGGAGAAGTCGAAGGTTCCCGAGTCGCGTGTCATCTTCCAGCCGCCGATGACACCGTCCTCAACCATGACTGTCGCCGAGGCTGAAGGTCCGAAAATTTGCTGGAGATATCCGCTGACTCGTCTCGCGAGGGGTCGGGAGAATTGATCGGACAGTTTCTGTTGTTCGCTCGCGAAGAGATCTCGCAAAAGTCGAATCGCTTCGGCGCGACGTTCAAGACTGCGATGGCGCTCGACCGCCGATTCGGCTAAAGCTTTCGCGCGGGCCAACGCCAACGCAGGATCTTTGCTACCATCGCTGGAAAGTTGATCCATCGCTACGGCACGCTGTTGTCCCGCCGTTTCGAGCTCTTCCTTCTTTTGACGCATGGCCCGTCCAAACCGTTCGAGGTCGGCGTCAATCGTTTCGGGTTGGAGAGAGTTTAGTTCACCTTGGAGTCGAGTGAGTTGGGCCTTGAGTGCCCCATGCTTCTTCGCAAGTTCTTCCGCTTTGGCTTGCCCTTCTTCCGGAGTTCCGAGCGGTTCTTCCTTAGCCTGCAGCAGGGCCTGCATTTCGATTTTCTTTCGCTCGCTTTGTTCAGTCTCCCTTCGAAAATCTTCACGCTCCCCTTCGGCGACTTCGAGGGCATCGCGATTGTCTGAAAGATGTTTTTTCGCCGAAAGGGCCTGTGATTCGAGGGGGGCGAGTTCGTCACGAATCGATTCCCAAATGCGCCGTGCTTCAGCCGAATCCTGAGGAGGCGAGAAATCCTCTACGGTGCTGCTTCGGCGTTCGATTTCGGCTTCGTAGCGGGTTGTCTCCCGGGACGTTTCATTGATTCTCTCTCGCAGATCTCCCGCTTCCTTCGCCTCCAACTGGGCTTGCAGATCACGAAGCTCAGAATCGAGAGTAGAGCGTTGACTCCGGATCGTTGCGGCATCGCTGATGGTTTCGACTCCGGCCTCGCGAAATACTGATTCCCGGGTGCTGCGAAGCTGAGCAAATTCTGTTCGTGCGGATTCGAGATCCTTTCCGCCTCCCGGAGAAATGCGAAGAGCGATCTCATCTCCGATTGAGAGAACGCTTTCCCGATCGATCACTTCTTCTTTTCCGGGCACGAGAGTTTCTGCTCCCAGCGTGACGGGGCGATCTGACTGGACCACTTCGATCCCTGTCGACATGGCCGCGAGGACGGCTTGCGCTTCAGAGTGCTCTGACTCGACCTGCTGCAGGCGGCGATAGGTGGCCTCGTCGATCCGAGGGAGGGCGGCAAGAGATTCTCGAATCTTTTTCTGCCGAATTTCGAGAGATTCAATTTCGGATCGGATCTCTTCGAATCTTGCGAGTTGTTCTCGCTGTTTGAGGAGTTGGCCCCAGGCTTCCGCAAGTTCCCGAAGCTCTCGGGTTTGAGCGAGTTTCTTCTCAGCAGCTTCAAGTTCAGTCGCTGCGTCTTCGACTCCTTTGCGCAGCGTTTTCCATTTTTCATCGAGCGCCTTGGATTGGTCGGAATTCGGTTGGGATTTTTCTGACAGCTTCTTGAGTTCGGCTCGGAGCGTCGCGATTTCCTGAAGGGCGATCGAAAACTGTTCGAGGTTCCGTTTTGCTTCGTCACAGTTTCGCTGCTCGAGCTCGAAGCGATGTTGCAATTCGCTGGCCTGCTTCTGCTTCTTCTGAGTTTTCGCGAGCTGTCCTTCCAGCTGTGACAGCTTTTCTCCACCCGACTCGAGAATGTTCTCCGCCTCCTGAAACTCGATCATCGCGGTCTGGAGCCGCTGGAGATCTGACTCGGCTTCGGCGAGCGACTCGCTGCTTGCCTCTTTATCCTGGATCGCTTGAGAAAGCTCAGACCCTGCCTTGGGCTGACCCGTCTTCGTAAAGATTGCTTCGAATTCCGATTGAAATCGATTCACGACCTGGCTATCGAGATCGGACTGCATCACTGCGCCTCCACCTTCTTCTTTAAGCCGCGAGAGAAGAGCGTCTCGTTGGGGGGCGGCATGTTCGGAAGGATCCTCTCCTCCGGATCCCTGCCAGACCCACAAGTGGGCCCACTGAGCAAGAGCTGTTTTGGCGCCACCGACTCCACCGCCAGGCTCTTCCACCTGCATGAGTTGAGCGAGTTGTGACTCCGCTTCTGGACCATGGATGGCGGTGCCGCCGTCTTCACTGAGGGTCGCTTTTCCACTCGTCTTGCTGAAAATCTTTCGAATTTCCCACGTCTTTCCGGCAGCACTGAATCGGACTTCGACCTCGGGATGGCCGGCATGTAGATCGGACTGCATGCTTTCCTGGATTTTACCTCCCGTCGTTGCCTTGAGAAAGAGGCCGCGATGAATCGCTTCCGCGAGCGTGCTTTTCCCCGATTCGTTTCGTCCACCTACGAGGGTGAGCGATCCATCGAAGTCGAGATTCACTTCTTTGTGAATCCGATAGTTCCTGACGGTGGCAGAGAGAAGGCGCATTTCGTTCAGGCGGAGCAGGCTGCGTAAAGTTCACGCAAAGCAATTCTTGCGATTTCAGCGTCTTCGCCGGATCCCTCAGCGGTTTCAAAAAGGTTCTCTGCGACGCGAGAAAGCAGAGGGTCTGCCGGGCGATTTGCGAGGGACGCGACTTCTTCTTCGGAGGGCTCGAGGCGGAACTCTTTTTTAATCCGCAGGCGAAGGAGTCGCGATTCCAAGGTGGTCAGGAAATCTTCGAGACGTGCTGCCGCTTCAAGACTGAGTCGTCCGCGAAGAGTGAGGCGGAGTAGATCTTCTCCGGCCCGATTTGCGAGAAGCTCCTTCAGATTCTCTTTTAGGCGATCGAGATCACTGTCAGAGGCGAAGTCGAAATCAACGACATGCCAACCGAGACGGCCCGTCGAAATGGTTTCCACTTCTGGCGGGGATTTCCGATTGGCATCGACAAGAAGAACGTGGCCGGGGCGATTCTGTGTACCTTTTGGAAAGCGATCAATTTCCGGGGTTCCGGAATACCAGGCTGCTGGATCGATTTCCTTCGTCCCGTGCCAGTCTCCGAGCGCAATGTAGTCAAGTTCATTGCGGGGCAGGCGATCGAGACTGATTAGGTTGAGCATTCCGGCATCGTCTTCTTCATCTAGGTCATCGGTGACGCTCTCGAATCCGTGGACACTGCCATGGGCGAGAACGATGCGAGGTTTCTCAGGGGACTTGATTTCGATTTCGTCGAACTCTCGCAACCACGTCGACGGGTCGGATGATTCGTGCTGACGGAGTAAAGGGCAAGGGAGGAGGATCGCGTCGTCGAGTTCGACGGCTTCTCGCGCGAGAAGAATGCGAAAGTTCGGTGCGAGGGCAGCACATTCCTTGAGAAAGAACTCCTGTTGCCAGAGGGAGCCTGGACCACCGTGATCGTGATTCCCCGGAATTGCGATTACGGGAAGCTCAATCTGACCCATCGCGCTGCATGCAGCCGAGACGACGCTCTTGTCGACGGTGGCGCTGTCGAAGAGGTCGCCGGCAACGAGGATGAACGAGGCGCTCTCTTTTCGGGCGAGATCGCCAATGCGGCGGATCGTATCGATCCGTTCATTTCGAACCTTCGCACCTTTGTCAGGATCGCTGATGCGGGCAAAGGGTTTGCCGATCTGCCAGTCTGCAGTGTGAAGGAATTTCATGCGGATACGGTTGCGGAGTACTCGAAAAGGGAAGGCGAGTTGCCGCAGCTGTCTACTGGTTTCCGCAAGAAATCCGATTTCGACGAATTCTCTCTACTAAACCTTATTGACTCTGCGTCTATACCCTGTTGGGTCTCAGACACAAGGTTGCTGACCTGACTCAGTCTGCTGCCGGACGAGACCCTCGTTATGTTTCCCCTCGATTTCCCGATTTCAAAAGTCGACCAGCCCCTACGGGTCAGCGGAAAGTATTTTCGGACGGGTGAGGACGTCTACTTTCTCAAGATGGTCACGTTTGGGCCATTTCCGGCTGGCGCCTTCCCTGACGAAGGCCGCGCCCAGCTGTCCCGGATTCGCGAAGAGCTGGGAGCGAATGCGATTCGACTGTATGAAATTCCGACGCTGGAATTTCTGCATCACTGTGCGCAGGAGGGGATTCGTGTTTTTCTGACGCTTCCCTGGGCGCAGCATCTCGATTTTTTCCGGCATTCGGAGGTGCTGGCAGAGGCCAATCGTCTTCTTCTCGAAACGATCGAGAAATTCCGAGGCCACCCCGCTGTTGCCGGCTATTTCGTGGGAAATGAGATCGAGACAACTTTGGTCCGCTGGATGGGACGCAAGAAAGTCCTCAAGCAGATCGAGCGACTGATTGATCTTGGTCACGCAAACGATCCTGACTCGCTTTTCTCCTACGCCAATTACCCGAGCACAGAATATCTTCTTCCGCGAAACCAGGATTTCGTTGCGTTTAACCTGTATCTCGAAGATCGGGAGAATTTCTCGGCCTACCTATTACGCCTTCAGAATCTGGCAGGAGACAAGCCGGTTCTGATTTCGGAATTTGGTTCCGACTCGCGAACCCACGGAGAGCAGCGGCAGGCGGAAATGCTGGAATGGCATGTTCGCGAGGCCGGTCGCGCTGGTATTGCCGGAACGACGGTCTTTGCGTGGAGCGATCTTTGGCAGCGAGGTGGAAAGACCATCGAGGGCTACGATTTTGGTCTGACGCGTCGGGATCTGTCTGCGAAGCCAGCACTTTCCGCTTTGCGCAATACCTGGGGCAATCTTCAATTTGGTTCGGATACACTCGAGATTGATCCTGTTCCGAAGATTTCCGTGATCATTTGCACCTACAAAGGCAGCGAAACCCTTGTGGAGTGCTTGAATTCCGTGACGGAAATGAATTACCCGGACTATGAGGTCATCCTCGTTAATGACGGGAAAGACACGAGAGTTGCGGAGATTGCGGATGAATATCACTCTGTCCGCCACATTGCTGCGGAGCGTGTCGGGCTCAGTGGGGCGCGAAACCTGGGTGCGAAGGCGGCAAAGGGAGCGATTCTGACTTACACCGATGATGATTGTATCGTCGAGGCTGACTGGCTTCGTTGGGTGGCGGCCCAGTTTCAGAAAGGCGAGAATTTCGGATGTGTCGGCGGTCCCAATATCCCTCCGGACCCTGAGACTCGGCGACAGGCTTGTATTGCCGCTTCGCCGGGAGGGCCTGCGCATGTGCTTCTATCGGATTCTTCCGCGGAACATCTGCCAGGCTGCAATCTTTCGGTGAGGAAGTCGGTCTTCGACGAAATTGGTGGATTCAACACCGCCTTCCGGACGGCGGGAGATGATGTCGATTTTTGCTGGCGCGTGATGGAAGCCGGATACGAACTCGCGTTTCAACCTTCCGCCTTTGTCTGGCATCACCGTCGCTTTACCCTGAAAGCTTATCTTCGTCAGCAGATCGGATATGGAAAAGCCGAGGCGATGCTGATGCCCCTGCATCCGAAGCGATTCCGGGGACTCGGCGGAGCGATTTGGAATGGAAACGTGTACACTTCACAGTTGATCGGTGAGGGCGTTGTATATCACGGTCATTACGGCTATGAGCCGTATCAACTGATCTATCCGGAGAGCAGTCTTGGCCTCGGTGGGGTGACTCTGCACATTCTTTGGTGGGCGTCGTTTCTCGTCTCGATTGCTCTGGCATGGATTTCGCCATGGTTTCTGATTCTCCCGGGACTGATGTTTCTCGCTTCTTTTTTGATTGTGAAACGTCGAGGAAAGCGGGCGCCGCTTGCTGCGGGTTATCAATCACACTCGTGCCAATGGGCCGTCGCAGGACTTGCCCTGATGCAGGGGATCGTACGTAGCGGTTCTCGCGTGCTCTACGGATGGAGAGATGCCAAATGGTCGAGGGGACTTGAAGTCGTCACCAGTGCTGCGGTTCGCCGGATTGCTTCGGGATGGTGGAAACTTGCGGCCGAAGAATGTTATTGGAGCCAGGAGGGGATCGGTCGTGATGCGCTCCTTGAGCGGGTGCGCGAGCACAGCCCGCAGTCGAGAGACGATGAAACAGGGCGCACCGACGTCGTTCTTCGAGAAGGGATTTTCTGGAACTGGGCGATTCTGACCGCGACGGAGTATCACGGAGGTGATGATTGTCTGACCCGGGTAAGAACCCTCTGTCGTCCGCAGCCAATTACGAGAGCGATGGGATTCTTTCTTTTCGTAGCAGGTATTGCTGCGGTGATTCTTTTCATTACAGGCCTTGCGGGAGTCAGTGGGGAAACGGCGCTGGTCGCTTTGGTCTTCGCAAATCTTCTTTTTGCCTCTTCCGGGCTTCTCCTGCGGTGGACCCGGCCAAAAATCAGAAGGGCAGCTGAGGCCTGTGGGCTTTCGCCAATTCGAGACTGACTCGGCCAGTTGCTCAAGTAGCCTCGCCCATGATCGAAAGAGTGATCTTCCGCCGATGCGGAGCTCGGCGATGCTCAAAGAGAAAGACTCCCTGCCAGGTTCCGAGCGAGAGTCGCCCTTGATGAATAGGGATTACCTCGCTGGTTCGGGTCAGCGCCATCCTTAAATGGCTGGGGCTGTCATCAGGCCCCTCGTAAGTGTGGACCAGAAAGGGGAGATTTTCGGGTACGAGATAATCAAAAAAGGAGTGGAGATCCGTTCTCGCTTCTGGATCGGCATTCTCCATGATGACGAGGCTGGCGCTCGTATGTTGGACAAACACTGTGAGTTGCCCGGCTGAAATATTGGTTTCGGCGAGGAATTCACTGAGGTTTGAATTGAGCTCGTAGGTTCCTTTTCCCCGGGTGGGGACGAGAATTTCTCGGGAGTGCGTCTCAAGCATAATCTGATCGTCTGTAAGTTCTGAGTATTCTACTCAATCACGGTAGATTAAGGCGACTGAGCAATAATGGCGTTTTTATTGTTGCTCCTCTCGCGAGATTGTGTCAGAAAAAAGGTTGAAGTGTCAAAAATTCTCTCTGTAGACCTCACGCTCATGTCGAACTACAGCTGAAAATTTAGATCCTCCGGTGAATTTTTTCAAGAATGAGAATCGTAGCAACTATTTCCCTAGCCCTTGTGACGGCGTTCGGCTTCCTCCTGATGGATGGTCGAGCGCAGGAATCCACTGACTTGGAGAGACGTTCTTTCTTCAATCGGATTTTCACGAAGGACGGACAACTTAACAAGCCATCTCCTGGGATGACTAACCGAGATCATCAAGTTTTCATGGATCGGGAAACTGATACGATTTCGAGGATTATCGAACAGGAGACGGAGCAATTTGTCTCACGACAGGATGATGCGGTTGAGCGCTATCCTGAGATTCCAGGATATTTGACGCTGAAAAAGGCATCTCAGAACGATATCGAAGTTCTTATTGAAAAAATCTACGATGGCTACGAGGCCCGGATTCGCCGCATGAATCCTCCCGACCTCAGCTCGGCTCGCATAATGGCCATGGGCAGCGTCCCCACTGGTTTCCCTGCGATCTGGCGCGGAGTGGTTGATCAGTCAGTTTGGAGAGAGCAGCCTGCGGCGCCTTATTCCCTTAACGATATTTATCAGAGCGCTCTCGAGCACTCGAATCAAATCAAAGTCTTTTCTGACATCCCTCTCATCCGCGAGACTGGAATGCAGGAGGCTGATGGTGAATTTGATATTGAGACGTTCATCGACGGTCGAATGATTCGTCGTAATGAGCCTAACGGTTCAGCTTTGACTGGTCTGACTCCAGGCGTGACTCGTCTCCGTGAGAATCAGAATTACCTCGAAGGTGGACTTCGGAAGAAGTTTTTCACAGGTGGTGAAATGAGCGTTTCGAATCGCCTTGGGGTGATCTCAAACAATACGAATGTTCTCGTTCCTCAGAATCAGGGCAGCTCTGAGCTTGTTCTCTCGGTTGTTCAGCCAGTGCTGGAAGGTGCGGGATACCACTACAATCAGTCGAGGGTTAAGCTCGCAAAGTTCGATGCGAGTATGGCCTCTGCGGAGTTTGTGCGACAGCTTCAGTCACATCTCATCGAGGTGAACCGAGCTTATTGGGCACTCTACTACGCCCGGTCTTACTACATCTTGAATCGCGACCTAGTTACTGAGACTTCCGAGATCTTGGCTCAACTGGAAGCGCGAGCCGACCTCGACGCTCTCCAGAGTGAGGTGCTTCGTTCTCGTGCTGCGCTTGCGATGCGCAAAGCGATGCTCAACCGTGCTGAGATGGCGATCCGCAACAGCG
Source organism: Verrucomicrobiales bacterium (assembly GCA_965657775.1). Classification (GTDB taxonomy): domain Bacteria; phylum Verrucomicrobiota; class Verrucomicrobiia; order Verrucomicrobiales; family DEV007; genus Arctic95D-9. Next base: position 338,967 of record CBFHPY010000001.1, on the reverse strand, counting down.
AGGAACGCCTCCGTGCATTGGTCAATGACCCACGTCAGGACATTGGTTCGAATTCCGAGATGATTCCCTGCACGCCACCAGTCCTGAGCAAGGTGACTGACAACGTTCGCAGCGTTGCCATTGATGCGCTCCGGAATCGCCCTGAAATCACTCAGGGCTTTGAAGGGCTTCGCGCAGCGATCGTTCGTCGCGAGATGATGAAGAACGAAAAGCTTCCGACTTTGAACCTTGTTGCTGAGATGATGCTGGGAGATATCAACCCGAATGACCGTACTGGCGCTGCATTTAGTGACCAGTTTGGTGATGGGACCGGATACGTTCTCGGTTTCGAGTTCGAGGCACCTATCGACAACGATGTAGCTCGTGCTCGCCACCTTCGGAGCGAGCTTGAGCTTCGCCAGCAGGTGAATCAGCTGCGTTCAACAATCGACATCGTCCTCCTCGAGTCAGTTGTTTCCTATCGCGAACTGATGACAGCCTTCCGTGATATGCAGGGTCGCTTTTCCGCTCTGCAAGCTTCCCGCGAAGAGCTTCGCCAGCTTCGAGAGCGTATGGAGGTCGACACGGAAGAGGAAGATGGTAAGACCACTTCTGCTCAACTTCAGTTGATTCTCGACTCGATGGATCGAAACCAATCAGCGGAGGAACTCTTCTTGGATGCTGTGGTTGCCTACAATGCTGCTTTTGCGAGTCTCGACCGAGCTCGTGGCACCTTCCTGAAGAAAGAGAAGGTAGAGATCGAGCGAGTTCGCGATACTGATCCAGCTCACCCGAACTCCGATCTTGAGAGATTGAACGTCACCAAGAATGGAACTTCTACTCGTGGCGCTTCTTACTTTGAAGGAGTGGGCGATCTGAATTTCGAAACAGTTCCTAATGTGCCGCCACTTGCAGATGGTGAGTTTTACCCAGATGCGGCTCTGCCGGAGTGGTCCGAAGGTGACTTTGCTTCAGCTGAAGCGGGCGCGCCACAGCAGCTGGGTTCGGTAGCGGTAAGGTCGATCAAGCCATCGGCGAAGGTCAAGCCGGCCGCTGCGAGTAGCTCCAATTCCAATTCGGTAGCAAGAGCTCCACGTAAGGCGTCTCGCCCAGGCAATGCTGCTTCAAGCGCTCCGAAGCCATCGTCTTCTGTTGGTGCCCCTCGCCCCGTGGCTTCGGCCAGTGTTGCGCGTGTCGCAGCACCTGCACCAAGGCCGGTTGCAATTTCTCGCCCAGCGAGCCCTACCGCAGCGCCTCCTGCTCCGAGCAGTAACACAATTACGGTTACCGCTCCCGCCGTCTCTGCTCCAGAGCCTCCTGCTCCGAGCAGCGATACAATTACGGTTTCCGCTCCTGCCGCCTCTGTTCCAGAGCCTCCTGCTCCGAGCAGCGACACAATTACGGTTTCCGCTCCCGCCGCCTCTGCCCCAGCGCCTCCGGTGCGAAGAGTCCGCATTGGTGTTTCTTCGTCTGGTGCAATCCAGTCCAAGGTCGAGACGGTTCCGAGTGCCACTCCTGCTCCTAACTAGGGCTTTCAATTTGTTATCTCGCTCCGAACGGAGCGAGGACAAGGTTCGGTTGAAGATCGATTTTCGATTACATTATGGTCTCACTACGCGGTCAATATGATCGGTCCGCGTTTCTACAGAGCATTTTTCATCGGCGCTGGACTCGTGCATTTGGACGGGACAAGGGAAGTTCCGATGTTGAGCGACTTGCTACGATTCACGAAATCGGAAAGACTCTAGCAGGCCAGAAGGACTTGGAGATTCAGGCTCAAGTAGAGGAGCTGAAGGAATCAGTTCAATCGGGAGAGAAGACGCTCGATGAAGTCATCGAACCCGGTTTTGCTCTGCTGCGAGAGGCCTCTCGTAGAACGACCGGATTGTTTCACTACGACGAGCAGATTCTTGGTGGTCTCGCGCTGGTTCGTGGGGGTGTTTCTGAAATGGCTACTGGAGAGGGCAAGACCCTCGCAGCAAGTCTTCCTGCCTTTCTCTTCTCTCTTCTTGGTGAAGGAGTTCACGTCGTGACCGTTAACAGCTACCTCGCTGAGCGAGATTTTGAGTTTTCGAAACCGATCTTTGATTTCCTGTCTATTTCCATCGGCTTGCTTCCTGAGGGGAAAGAGGCCACTGCCGCGAAAAAGAAGGTCGCCTACGATTGTGATATTACCTACGGAGTCGGATATGAGTTTGGCTTCGATTACATGCGAGATCAGCTGGCCTTGATGCGGCACCCGGGCGGAGGGCCAGGCGAAGATCTTCGATACGCGATTCTTGGAAGAGACAAGCCGGAGCCTGAGGTTTGTCAGCGCGGGCTTGTCTATGCGATTATTGATGAAGTGGACAGTGTCCTCATCGATGAGGCGGGAAGTCCTTTGCTGATCAGTGAGGCTTCTGGAATGGGCGAGGGATCAAGCAAGCCGTTCTTCTCCGCCAGGGATCTTTCGAATCAACTGATCGAAGGCGATCATTTTTCCCTCGACCGAAACCGACGAAAGATTGAGCTGACATCAGAAGGAAAGCGGGAAATTTTCCGCGATGACAGCCTGATCTCCTGGGATCTTTTGAGAAGGCCTTGGGAAACCTATGTGCTCAATGCATTGAAGGGAGAGTATCTTTTTCATCGTGATGAACACTATGTGGTCGAGGATGATAAGGTCGTGATTGTCGATGAGTTCACCGGCCGTAGATTTGAGGATCGAAGCTGGCGGGAGGGGCAGCACCAGGCGGTAGAAGCCAAAGAGGAAGTCGAAATCCGTCCCGAATCAGACTCGGCTGCCAGTATTACGCGGCAGAGGTTCTACGCGCTCTACGACATTATTTGTGGTCTAACCGGAACCGGTTCTGAGAGTGCCGGGGAATTCTGGCGATTTTTCAGGATGCCAGTCACTCAGATTCCTCTGCACAAACCGAGCTGCCGGGAAATCCTGCCCGAGAGAATTTTCACGAATCACGAGTGGATGGACTATGCGATCGCGCAGGACGTGATCAGTCGCTACAGCGCGGGTCAACCTGTCTTGGTCGGAACACGAACGATTCGAGACAGTGAGCGTCTCTCGGAGCTTTTCACGCAGTCAAACCTTCCTCACAAGGTGCTGACGGCGAAGCAGGATTCCGAAGAGGAAGAGATCGTCAGCGGCGCTGGTCAGGTCGGTAGCGTGCTGATCGCCACCAATATGGCGGGACGCGGAACTCATATTGATCTTTCGGATCAGTCAAAGGCTGCCGGCGGATTGCACGTGATTGGTGTTGAGAGAAACGAATCAATTCGAATTGATCGCCAGTTGAACGGTCGAGGGGCACGTCAGGGGCAGCCTGGCTCGGCGCAGTCGTTCGTCTCTGCAGATGATTATTTGCTGCAGAATTATGCTCCAGAAGTCACGGATCAGCTGAAGGCGGCAAAAGCAGATGAAAATGGAGAGCTTCCCTCCGAGATGAAACGAGTTTTTGATAAAGTGCAGTCTGAGGTTGAGGTTACCCGATACCAGATGCGTCTCCGAATGGCAGAGCGGGACGAATGGCTGGAAGAAACCAAAGAAAGTCTCGCACGATGAAACACCTCCTACTTCTTATTCTCTTTTCGCTCTTTTACGCGAGCGGTTTTGCGGATACCGTTTCGGTTCTGGGATACCTTGAACCCTATCGGAGTATCGAAATGAATGCTTCCGAGAACGGAATCATCGGCAAGATTCATGTGAAAGAGGGAGAAGATGTTTCGGCTGGTGACGCCTTGATAAGTCTGAATAATCTCGTTCTTGAAGCTCAGCTTGAGATTGCAAAAATTCAGGCCCAGAGCGATGCGGCAGTAATGGTTGCCGAAGCCGACCTTAAGGTGGCCAACGACCGATTTGCTAAGCTTTCGAGGCTGAAATCAAGTGGCACTGCTCACACCTCCGAGGTGGCACGCGCGGAAGCAGACGTAAAAAAATCTGAGGGGCAGGTGAGTATTGCCGAGGAAGAGAAGCAGATTGCTTCTTTCCGAGTGGACGAGATCGAAGCCCAGATCGAGCGAAGAATTCTCCGGAGCCCAATTGATGGCGTTGTCCTCGATATTACTCGCGATGTTTCGGAGCCTGCGACGATTCCTTCCAATGGGGGCGCGACCAGACCTCTTGTAAGAGTGGCTCAAATTGATCGGCTTAAGTTGATCGTTCATGTGCCGGCATCGCGTGTCGGAGCGATCAGAGAGGGCGCTCAGCTGCCAGTCCGCATTCTTCAAAAGAGCAGTTTGAGCAGTGATCGGGGCGATTCTGCCATTGACACCGTGGGCACGATCGAGTTTGTATCGCCCGCGATTGATCCTTCGAGCGAAACGTTAAGAACGAGGCTGGTCGTGGAAAATCGTGACGGTGATTTTGTAAGTGGATCCCACGCACTCGTTCTCTTTGAGTAACTTTCTGAAGGATCCCAGTGATCTTCCTTCTAAAATATTTTATCAGATCGAAAATACTATGTCAGATTTCATCTCAACCTCCGGGGGCAAGATCATCAATGTCGACTCGATTGCTTTTCTCACGTCCCGGACTCCTGCACCCAAAGAGGACCAAGAGACAGCCTCACAGCTGATCATCGGATTTTCTGCAGCGACTTCGGTGGGGAGCGGTAATATGATGCCTCTCTCGCTGGTCATGGAAGGAGAAGAAGCGAACGAGTTCCTCGATCAGTTAGGAAACCGCGGTGTGGATGTGGAGTCACTCAGGGCTAAGATCTCCTGATCCGTTTGTCCGTGGAGAGATTTACGGAGCCGGCAGGAGATAGCAGGCCGCTTCCTGATCGTTCCGTATCAGCAGGACCCGACCTGCGAGAGTGGGGGGATTCCAGGTCATACTGGAAAGGGCTTCAATCCTTCCTGTCTCTGTAAACCCTTCGCGGGAAACTGAACCTGTCAGAACAGGACCTCTTTCCGTTTGGATGAGAAGGTGATCTCCAAAAAGAAGTTGCTGCCCGAAGCCCACTTTCTCTTTTTTCCAGACTTTCTCTCCTGTCTCCAGATCAATCGATGCGAGTCGGCCTTCGTCGATTCCGTAGGCGACACCATCCAGAACCACGGGTGAACTGAATTTCGTCTTCATTCGATTGGTTTTCCAGAGTCGTTCGACGTTCCAGTTGTTGTCGGCTCGACTCACCTCGAGGAGAAGACTGCCGACGCCGTAGCTTGCCGTGACGAGAATGCGATTGTCACCAGTCTCGATAGGTTGCGCCACTTTGGGAAAGCTGCCGCCCCACTCATGTTTCCAGAGAAGTTTTCCGTTCGCTGGTTCGTGCCCGGTTACGGATTTGGCATTCACGCTCACTAATTGACGGACACCCAGTAGAGTGACGATCCGAGGAGAGCTGTAGCTCGCGCCTTTTCCGTTGTAGACCCAGGCTTCTGATCCGTCTTCCTGAGAAAGGGCAATCAGGCTGGCTCCGAGGCGATCTGAACCAGGGACGACAACGAGGCCTTCCTCTTCGAGCAGGAGAGGCGCATTCGCCATTCCCCACTTCTGGATCTCACCTTTGTAGGCTGCAACCGTATCAACTTCCCAGATTTCATTCCCGTTCTCGATATTGAGGCAATTGAGAATGCCGGTTGAGCCGAATGTGAAAACCCTTCCACCCGAAATTACAGGGGTGGCGCGGGGGCCGTCTCCGCCCATGCGGTTTCCCGTATTCTCTTTTTTTACATCGAGTAATTTGATTCCGGAGTCTTCATGCCTCCAGAGTTCGTTACCCGTGAAAAGATTGAAGCACACGACCCGTTCCGAGCCTCCCGCCTGCTCCTGGGTGATGGCTTTTCCATTCTGAACTGCAAAACCGGACCACGCTTTTCCGATCGGCCGCCTCCAAAGCATTTCGGGTTCCTGATCTTTCCAGTTGGGATGATAGGGGAGTTCTTTCTCGATGCCATCCCGTCCCTCTCCTAGAAAGTCTGTGCTATCTCCTGCAGCGGCCATGACTTCGGCGCTGGTTCCAGAAAGCGAACCCGGAATGAGTCGATCGATTCCGTCGAGACTTTTTTCGCCCTCGGCCTGCCAGGCCCAGCGAAATTTGGGGAAGGAGGAGCCGGAGGCGGATCCTTCGTAGCGCAAAAGGCCTTTCGCGAGAAAGCCCAGAGTGAGAAAGATGACTCCGGCGATTCCGATTCTCGCAAATCGGATCTTTACGGGCTTCCCTCCGAAAATGAGATACCAGATTCCAAAAAGAACGAACCAGAGAAATCCGGCCGCAGGAAGGAACCAATTCAAGTAGGTCATTTCCTGCGATCGAATCACGAGATAAATCGAGATCAAGAGCAGCGTGATCAAGCAAAGAGATATAATTCCGAGGGTGCGCTTCATCGGACGAGGGAACAGAACACAGAAAAATACGAATCTAGCACAAGTCAGTCCTCCACTATTGGAAAAATGTCTTGTTTCCCGGAACCGATACCTGATGTTTGCGCACGATGGAAAACAGCAAGCGAACAAGAAAAGCATATGGGAGCGGACTTCAGGTTCTACTCTCGCTCGCTTGTGTGGTTTTGCTGGTCGCAGGCCTCAAGGCGGCGGCGAGTCTCTTCATCCCCATCATGCTGGGATTGTTTCTCGCGCTTCTTTCGATGCCCATCTTGAACTTCCTCGATCGAAGAGGACTCCCACGTCCGCTCGCGGTCCTTACAACTGTTCTCGTGGATGTCCTGATTTTCGGTGGAATTGTTTTCCTCGCGTCCGGTGTGATTGGGAACTTCACCGAGAAGAGTGTCGAATACACGGAGAAGCTGCGCTTTCAGGCTGCAGAGTTTTCGGAGACGATGGATCAGAAGATCGCTCGTCTTGAGCAGTTCTGGTCCGAGTCAGGTGAGAATGGTGAGGAGCCAAAGATTGTCGAAGATCCTCCCCCGGCACTCGAGCCATCACCAAGTGATTCCAATAAAGAGACGTCGGAAAACGCTGGAACGCCGCTGCTTGCTCCTTCGATTACTTTCAGCAAGATTTTCAATCTCTATTGGGATTCAAATCGCATCGTGGAGTTCATTGGTCAGATCGATCTGGTGAATCGATTTACCTCGTTGGCGTCATCTGCCTTTTTTGCCTTCATTGTTATGATCTTTGTTCTCGCTGAGTCGGGACGATATACAGAGAAAGTGCGGGATGTTTTACGTGTTCGTGGGCCTGACTTGCGAAGGTTTCAGAGTATTTCAAATGACATTCAGAAGTATCTTGGTATCAAGACCGCAGTGAGTGCCCTCACTGGCCTTCTTGCGATGTTGGCCTGCTTTGCGTTCCGAGTTGATTTCCCTATTCTCTGGGGATTGGTGGCCTTTCTCTTTAACTTTGTGCCTGCGATCGGATCCATTGTCGCAGGAATTCCTCCGTTGTTACTCGCTTTGATTCTCCACGGTTTCTGGCCAGCGGCGGGAGTGATGGCCTGCTATCTCCTGATCAACATTGGAATTGGGAATTTTCTCGAACCGATGTTGCTGGGAGAACGTTTTGGTATCTCGACAGTGATCGTGATCCTCTCCGTTCTCGTCTGGGGATTTATCTGGGGGCCCGTGGGGATGCTGCTTGCGGTTCCCCTCACGATGATGGTGAAGGTGATGCTTGATAACAGTTCGGACCTGCGTTGGATCTCGGCTTTGATGGGAAAGGCCCATCATGATCTGGCAATCGATGATGATGACTCGTTGGACGATCATCCGGACGCTGAAGATACAGCGACTTCCGCGACATAAGAAACCTCCGTAGCTGATTGTGGTTTCATACGGCTGATGACTTTTTTCGAAATTACATCACCATCGGAATTGCTTTCGTTCGCTCTAGCATTTGCGAATCAGGATGAGCCTGCCGTTGCGCAATCGAAATGGAGAGCGCTGTTTAATCAGGAGGATCAGGATCGAGATGGAAAGCTGACTCCGGCGGAGTTGGACCGACTCGATTGACGGAGCGCATGGATCGCTCGCGCCGACAAAGATGGAGATGGCAAAGCGAGTTAGGAGGAAGTGCAGGCATTTTTGGCGCGCCTCCCTTCTGCTTCCGAAGACAGTTCTTCAGAAGAGATACTGATTCTTGAAGGAGAATTCCCTAAGAAGTCTCTCGTGAGCCTTCCGAGGGCGAAGGCAGCGGCAGCTTATTCGGCAGAGCATGGTGGATTCAGCTTTCTTCTCATGGTTCGTGGCGAAGTGATCTACGAGCAGTATGAGGGAGGACGGAAGCCGGCGGATCCTCACCGCTTTGCGAGCGGAACGAAGAGTTTCTGCGTCGACTCCTTCGTGCCGGAAAAAAGAGTTCGCCCTGAGTTCGCAGGTTTTCTAGAATAGAAGGATGAGAATGCGATTCCTTTTTCTGATCCTGCCTGCTTTCGTCTTGTTACAGTCCTGCGGTGAGAACAGTGAAGCGCCCATGCGAGATGAATCGCGCACGATTGAGGATTCTCAGGAAGAAGCGCCAAAGACTGAGGAGGCTCCCGAAACGGAGAAGGAGCCAACGGAGGTCGATACCATCGAGGTGGTGGCAGAGGATCAAGACTTCATTGGATTGTCCATGGAAGATGCCAAGGCTCTTGCGAAGGAGCGGGGGCAGGCCCATCGCGTGATTTCCATTGAGGGAAATTTTCGGCCAGTCACTGCAGATTATCGTCCGGACCGTCTCAATTTTGAAATCGAGAACGGTAAGGTCACCGTCGTTAAGCGAGGTTGACCGCATCTGTTCCGCCACAAAATGGCAAAATTCCAAAGATTCGTTCGTCTAACCAATATGTTCACCAAAGCTTTTCTCTACCTCCTTGTTACGGCCCTTGTTCTGCCTCGATTCCTTCACGCAGAGGACGATATGAAACCCTATCCTCCTGCCGCAGAAGGTTATGTCCGCCAGGTAGTTCAGTTGCCTGTTCTCGATGAAAAAGAGGAGCAGGATCGAAAAGTAGAAATTCTCATCTCCAAGATTGAAAAGCTGGATCTGGCGAACCTCTATTTCTACGGAGGAAAAATCGCCACAAAAACCGCAAAAGGATGGGGCTACCCCTACTATGAGGTGACTCAGGTCGGTCCGATGGCAGGAACGCTGATGGCGATTCCTGAGTTTGCACCCAAGGTGGATCGGGCCGTCCCGCTCCGTGGTGGGCTCGAGCTCGTTCGATACAACAGTAAGTTGCCGATCGTTGTCTATGTTCCGGTCGGATTCGATGTCACTGTAAGGGTCTGGGCTGCGGGAGACGAGATCGAAGCCGTGGAAGAATAGAGAACCCCTTATAGAAGATATCTTCGGGGCGCCCATGGCTGCGCTTGGGCGACCAAAAAAGGGCCAGTCATCGACCTGACCCTGTTTAATCCGGTCTCAGCGAGGTGAATTCTCATTTCTGAGCGATTTACTGACATTTCTGCGTGACAATCCCGTCGCGAACGCTTTGGTCGAAAGGGTGAAGATCATTCCTCCCTCGGAACTCAAGGAGCCCTTTTACGAAGGTTCGGTTCAGCGATTGTTTGCTGTGCCTTCCGATGACTCAGTCATGGTCACCGAAACGACCTCGAGGGGTTCGGTTTTCGATGTGGGCGCTCTTTTCGAAATTGAGGGGAATGACGTCAATCGCGCGCTCTTTAGGCATGTTCTCTATTCCCGAATGGGAGATCCCGAACTATGGAAGCGTGTCCGCACTGCGATCGAAGCTGAATTGAATCTGGAAGAGTCTCTTCGCCGCGAACTGTTGTCCGGAGCGCTGGAGGCATGTTGTGAACGAGGAGCGAGAACCCATCACGAAGGAATGTTGGACGCCGTCACCGGAGAAGTGGCGTCTGCGGGAGTTCCAGAGAATCCGAGCTCCTGCAACGTCGTTCGAAAATACCAGATCCTGAAGCCAGTGCGTGTCGACTCCCTTGGGGCACACCTTTTCGACTATTCTCAGTTTCCTCACGAGGACGATTTCGTCGTTCCGCTGGAGTACATCGTTCGATTTGGAATCACCAGTGCGAGTTCGGTGTTTCGAAAATATTCCGGGATGGACGAATCTTCTCGCCGCGCGTTTGAACGCGAACTGGGAGTGTCTCGACCACTTGAGGCCTGGCAGTATCTGGAGAGGCCGATCGGGGATTTTACGAGCAAGTTCGAGCCTGAGGATCGGATGGTGAGCAAGCAGGAAGCCCTCGTCATGTCTGGACTGACGGGCGCGCAATTTTCGGATAGCGGAAAACTCGCAATTCTCGGTGCCTGGGCAGTGCGACTGCTCGTTGAGGAGATTGGTCTTCGCATGTGGGACATCAAATGGGAGTTCGCTAAGGATGGGGACGATCTTGTCTTCGTCGACACGATCGATACCGACAGCTTTCGTGCGACTATGTTCCTCGATCTCGACGGAGAGCGTTTTGTGAATCACTACAACAAGCAGGCGATGCGGGATTATTTTTCTCTTCTCCATGGTGATTGGATCGAAGACATCAAAAGAGCCAAGGCTCTAGGTCAGGAAAGCGGAATCGCATTTACCGAAATTCTCCAAAAGGGTCAGAGCGAAGGGAAATACGCAGTAACACCCGAGGTGGAGCAGGAATTTCTGGCTCTCCAGGAGCAGAAAATGACGGCAATCCGCGAATACATGCTTGGTGAGGCGGAGGCTGGAACGATCCGTAAGCAGTTGGCGGAGACTGGACTTCGGGAAATTGAATTCTATCGAGAAAAGGACGTTCTTGATCGTTTTCGCAAAATAAACGGCATCTCTTAACCATGTGCGGTTGACTCGCCCCAATTCCGGCCTACGGAGAGGAGACCCATTACTGAAAATTCCATCTGCGACCATGCGGGAACTATTCGAAATCAGCGACCGGTATATCGAACCGGGCGATGCTAATGAACTCCTCTATGAGCCGCTCGAAGGCGGAGTGACTTATCGGAGCACTCGACGCTACGAGGTCGAATTCGACGGCGAGAAGATGGCTCTCGAAGCTTTTGTGAAAAAGACTCTGTTTGATCCGATCAGTCAGGAGTTTCACGAAGGAGAAGACTCTGCGTTCGAGGATTACTCGTTTGTCCTGGAATTCGGGATGAAACCAGGAGCGCTTGATCTCGAAAAGGAAGCGATTCTCACTTATTATCGCGGGATCAAGAATCTTGGATTTGAGTTGAAGAGCCTAACAATTCGCCAGCGGATTTATCTGTTTGGAGCCAAGTTAGAAGATCCGGATCGTTTCATTCGAGACATTTGCAACGCAGCCATTCACAATTGGAGTGTGATCACAGCAGGATGAGCACCGATACCGACACCCCGACCTCCAGAAAAACGGATTCTGAGGAGACGATTCTCGATTCGATTGCAGAAGCGCCTGCCGATCATTACAGGGTTCTCAAGATTTCAGATCTCGATGGTGAGAAGCTCTATGAGCTGAGTCAGTTCATGAAGCTGTCCCTTTCGCAGGAGGACATGCTCGCGATTCAGGAGATCTATCGCGAATGGGATCGGGAGCCCACCGATGTCGAACTCGAGGTTATCGCCCAGACTTGGAGTGAGCACTGCAAGCACCGGATCTTCGGCGCTACGATCTTGCATGAAGTGGATGGCAAGACGGAGACGGTCAATTCTCTCTTTAAGACTTACATCCACGACGTCTCGAAACGAATTTTCGACAGCAAGCCTGGCTTTGTTCTTTCCGCCTTTCATGACAATGCTGGTTTCATCAAGCTCGATGACGAGCAGGCCATTTGCCTGAAAGCGGAGACGCACAATCACCCCAGTGCGATTGAGCCCTACGCCGGTGCCAACACGGGCCTCGGTGGCGTCATTCGTGACATTCTCGGAGCGGGCAAGGGGGCTAAGCCGATTGGGTCGCTCGACGTATTCTGTTTCGGAGCGCCCGACACGACGATGGATCATATCAAGGCCGATGACGTGCTTCATCCGCTCGGCATCATGCGAGGTGTCGTTCGTGGAGTCCGCGACTACGGCAACCGGATGGGGATCCCGACGATCAGCGGAGCGATTCAGTTCGACGACTCTTATATCTACAACCCTCTTGTCTACTGTGGAACAGCAGGGGTGATTCCGATCAAGGACATCGACAAGGAAGTGGGTGCCGGCATGACGGTGATCGCAGTGGGTGGCCGAACCGGTCGCGACGGATTGCACGGGGCGACTTTTTCCTCAGCTGCCCTCGACACCGAGAGCCACGAGGAAGATCAGCAGGCCGTTCAGATCGGAAATCCGATTGAGGAAAAGAAAGCTGCCGATTTCGTGCTCGCGGCTCGGGACAAAGGACTGATTGAGTTCATCACGGATTGTGGTGCCGGAGGCTATTCCAGCGCTGCCGGTGAGATGCTTGAGGAGTGCGGTGGAACGATCAATCTCGATAGCGTCATCCTGAAGGAGCCTGGAATGGTGAGCTGGGAGATTTTCATCAGTGAAAGCCAAGAGCGAATGGTTCTCGCGGTAAAGCCGGAGTCTCTTCCCGCGCTGCAGGAACTCGCGGATCTTTACGAAACGGAACTGATCGAACTCGGCGATGCGGATGGATCCGGAATTCTCAAAGTGACACACCACGGAGAGACGGTCTGCCAGCTCGACTGCACCAAACTTCACGATGCTCCGATCCGGCAGATGGCTTCTCGCTGGAAGAAGAAGACGAAAGCGATCGATGCACCTCTCGTCACAAACGGCGGGGAAGATCTAGCCGAACTCCTTTCGGATTTTGCGATCGTTTCCCGGGAACCCATCATTCGTGAATACGATCATGAGGTGCAGGGCAATACAGTGCTCAAACCGCTTGCTGGAGCCAGTGGAGATGCTCCCCAGGATGCGACTGTGCTCAGGATCAGTGGAAGCAAAAGACTCATGTCGATGGGACTCGCGATTCTTCCTGAGTGGGGGAAAACGGATCCGTACGCGATGGGAACCGCCTGTGTCGACGAATGTGTTCGACAACTCGTTGCTTCCGGATCGGACCCCGATCGGATCGCGATTCTCGACAACTTCTGCATGGGGAATCCGGATGACCAGGAGGAGCTTGGTGCGCTCGTCGAGACGGTCAAGGGGATCGCCGATGCAGCAGAGGCCTATGGCGCTCCGTTTGTTTCGGGGAAAGACTCTTTCTACAACTACTTCGAAACGGAGGATGGCCCGGTTTCGATTCCGGTCACCATTCTCATCAGTGGAATGGGAATCATTGAAGAGGCATCTCATGTCACGGGAAGTTCCCTGCGACGCGATGACAGTGTCTTTGCGATGATCGGATTCACGCAAGCCGAGCTGGGAGGCTCGGTTTATGCGCGGCGCAAAGGGCTCGAGAATGCCGAGATTCCTTCGACCGATCTGGAGAAGGCTTTTGCTTGTTACCGGAAATACTACGAAGCGATTCAGGAGGGCCTCATTCTTTCTGCTCACGATGTCAGTGAAGGAGGCCTTGCCGTAACTCTCGCGGAGATGGCTTTCTCCGGCAAAGCGGGTCTGGAAATCGATCTTTGCTCGATCCCGATGGCTGACGATGCGTCGAAAGCCGCGATGCTCTTTGGAGAGTCTCCTTCACGTATTGTCGTGGAGGTTGCACCAGAGAACCTGGCATCTCTTGCTGCTCTTTTTGAGGGGCTTCCTTTTGCTTCTCTGGGACGGGCTGCTTCAGAGCACCGAAATTTGCAGATCGACTGGAGCAGAGAAACCCTTATCAACGAACCGATCGACAAGCTCAAATCGCTATGGAAGAACGGCCTTGCGCAGTATTACTAAAATTTCCCGGCACCAATTGTGACGAGGAAACCGCCCGCGCTCTCGAGGCGGTCGGGTTTGTCACCGAAGTGATTCCCATTTCGGCGTTGAAGCCGGAGTCACTGGTCGAAGTCCGACTGGTTGTCCTTTCCGGAGGATTCAGCTACGGGGACTACGTTATGGCGGGTCGCCTTGCCAAGCTCGTTACCGAGCAGAAAGTCGGCGAGACCTTGAAAGAGTTTCGTGACAACGGCGGTTTTCTCCTTGGGATCTGCAATGGCTTTCAGATCCTCACTCAGCTTGACCTTCTTCCGGCAGGCAGTCTCGTGGAAAACACAAGTGCACGGTTTCAGTGCGAGTGGGTCACGTTAAAAAACAGGGCTCCCGAGAGTCCTTTCCTCTCCCATCTACCGGAGACTTTCGAGTTTCCGATCGCGCATGCCGAAGGGCGCCTTGTTACCGAAGATTCCGACGGAGCCAAAGGTTACTTGGAGGACGGAACAGCTGCGCTGACTTACACGTCAGACGTGAATGGAAGTTTTGAGCAGATCGCAGGACTCCAGGATGAGTCCGGCCAGGTTTTTGGTTTGATGCCACATCCCGAGCGATTCATGCATTGTGAAGATCACTACGATCCCGATTGGGCCGATTCACAGTCGGACGACGAGAAGGACGAAAAGTGGGGAAGTGGCTATTATCTCTTCCGATCCCTCTACGAATCTGTAACATCCCCATCTGAATGAGCGGCGAAGAATACACCTACAAAGGAGCGGGGGTCGATATTGAAGAGGCGGCAGCGCTCGTCGGAGACATCGGCGAACTTCGTCGTCAAACGGAGGCAAAGCGATCCTTGATGCAATCGTTTGGGTTGTTTGCGGCGAGCTACGATCTCAGCGATTACAAAGAACCTGTCATAGTGACGGGTTGTGATGGAGTCGGAACCAAGTTGGAATTGCTACTCGAACACGATCAGTTGGAGGTCGCAGGCAAAGATCTTGTCGCGATGAGTGTGAATGACATTCTTACGACCGGTGGGGATCCTCTTCTCTTCCTCGACTACGTTGGTGTCGGTCACATCGATAAGACTAAGATCAAACGCCTCATTGGCGGGATGGCTGAGTATCTCGCCGATTGTGACTGTATTCTGGCTGGAGGTGAAACGGCGGAGATGCCAGGAATCGTTCCGGATGGAGTCGTCGAATTGAGCGGCTTTTGTGTGGGTGCGGCCGAGAAGCCTGACCTGATCGATCCCACTCGGATCGAGATTGGAGACAAGCTGATCGGTTATCCATCTGATGGGTTTCACGCCAACGGATGGAGTTTGATCCGAAATATCCTGAAGGCGAATCCCGGCCTGATCGAAGATCATGAGTGGACCGAGTTTCTCGCTCCGACTCGCCTCTATCACGATGTTGTTGCGGGTCTGCGTGAACGCAAACTGGATGTTCGTGCAATGGCACACAACACTGGCGGGGGACTTCCCGAAAACCTGGAGCGACTTCTGGGAGAAAAGGGCGCGACGCTGGAGATTCCGAGTTGGGAACTGGGAGCGGTATCAAAGATTCTTGCGTTTATCGAAGATGCGGAGGCCATCAAGACTTTCAACATGGGCTGGGGTTGGATTGTGATTGTCCCTGCCGATCAGGCGGACGAGGCGGCTTCGTTTCACGAGGGAGCAAGGGTTCTCGGAGAAGTTGATTCCACCGGGACCGTAAATGTTTCCATCGTATAGATGAGCGATCCCATCCATCACGAGTGCGGCCTGGCCATGGTGAGGCTGAAGAAGGACATCGCTTGGTACAAGGACAAATACGGAACCTGCCTCTGGGGTTTTCAGCGTCTCTATCTCCTTATGGAGAAGCAGCATAACCGGGGCCAGGATGGAGTCGGGATTGGGTGCTGCAAGCTGGACATGCCACTGGGCCGTCCCTATCTCTTTCGGGCTCGCAATGCTCGCCGGGATTCTCTCATCAAGTTGATGGAGGAGCAGCTGAAGCGAATCAGTAAACTTGAGCGTCGTGGAGTTCTTGATTCCGATGATCCGGAATCGTTCAAGAATCACTTTGATTTTGGCGGAGAAATCCTGCTGGGACATCTCCGTTACGGCACTTCCGGAACCTTTGGCGAGGGCGGCTGCCATCCTTATGTGAGGAGGACGAACTACACGACAAAAACAATGATGGTCCTGGGCAACTTCAACATGACCAATGCCCGGGATTTGAATCATCACCTCATCGATCGGGGTCAGCATCCCGTTTTTGATACCGACACTCAGACCGTTCTCGAAGAAATCGGGTATCATCTCGATGAGGCGCACGATGCAATTTATCGGCGCGAGCGAGACAAGGGCACCGAAGGCCGTCTTATCCCGGATATCATTTCTGAAGAGATCGACATCAGCCGGATCCTCCAGAAATGTGGTGAGATCTGGGATGGCGGATATGCGATTGCTGGGGCGATTGGAAATGGAGACGGTTTTGTTCTCCGGGATCCGACCGGAATTCGGCCGTGCTTCTATTATGAAGACGAAGAGGTGATCGCATTTGCAAGCGAGCGTGTCCCCTTGATGACCGTTTTCAATGCCGATGTTGAGCAAGTTCGTGAATTGCCTCCTGGCCATGTTGGGATGATGGATCACCGTGGAGGGCTTGAAATTCGGGAATTCGCTGAGCCTCGTGAACATCGTCCCTGCTCATTCGAGCGAATCTATTTCTCGCGCGGAAACGATCCCGATATCTATCAGGAGAGGATGAAGCTGGGCGAAAATCTAGTCCCGCGAATCTTCGAGCGAATCGAGGACGATTTTGATAAAACCGTATTCAGTTTCATTCCCAACACTGCTGAAATTGCCTATCACGGCATGATGCATGGGTTGAGAAAGCTGCGCCGCGACCAAGTTAAAACCGAAATCGTGAAAGCTGCCAAAGAAGGCAATCTTGACGAAGAGGTGATTGATAATCTTATTCTCAAGAGTTGGCCGCGCGGTGAAAAAATTGCACATAAGGATATCAAGCTTCGGACTTTTATCGCTCAGGAAAAAGGTCGTGATCAAATGGTCTCCCACGTCTACGACGTGACCTATGGTCAGATCGCTTCTGATGAGACACTGGTCGTGATTGATGATTCGATCGTAAGAGGAACGACCCTCAAAGATTCGATCATCAAGATTCTCTCTCGTCTCAACCCCAAGAAGATCATGGTCGTTTCGACGGCTCCGCAGATTCGGTATCCAGACTGCTATGGGATCGATATGTCGCACCTGGGGAAGTTTATCGTGTTTCAAGCAGCCGTGAACCTTCTCGAGCGTACCGGGCAGCATAATCTCCTGACAGACGTTTATTACCAGTGTCGCAAAGAGCTGAAGAAGTCGGTCGAAGAAATGGGCAATCCGGTGAAGGCCGTTTATGATCAGTTCACCCAGGAAGAACTTTCTGCCGAGATTAGTAGAATGGTGACACCGGAAAATACTGTCTGGAAGGGCGAGGTTGAGGTGATCTACCAGACCGTCGAAGCGATGCATGATGCGATTCCATCTCACAATGGTGACTGGTATTTCACGGGAGACTATCCAACACCTGGTGGCTACAAGGTCGTGAATCAGGCTTTTGTTGGATACATGGATAAGACCGGGGAACGTCCTTACGACATTTTGCTGTAGTTTCTCTACACTACTACAAAAGGGGGTGCAGGAATGGCGCACTCTCTCGGTTCTCAGTTCGAGAACGTAACCCGCTGCATTCCCGTTATTCGGTGCGAGCGTTCGCCTTTCCTGTCGCGAGTTCTTGTGTAGGTTGGGAACTTCGAGCTCAAGATGTTTCGAAATCCCGGTCCAAAGGCAGAACAAATCTACAGCTTGATCTGGCATTCGAGGGATTGACAGAGCACAAACGCATTTCTCTCTTTGGCAGATTCACGAATTTAGGAGATCGCGGTTCGTAAGATCGTTGAGCCTATCGTAATCGAAGAGGACGAATAGGGTTTCTCATTGAATCAAGTTCTCACATTGATATAGCTTTCCACCCCATGAAGATCATTTTCTCGCCCCACACAATTTTGCTGTCGTGGGTTCTCGTTTCGTCTGGTGCTCTGACTGCCTCGGATTTTCCCGAAGTCTACAATAGCGAGAAGGATTCGACTGCGAATCCACCTTCTTCCGAGGAAGCGGTGAAGATGTTTGAACTCCCCGACGGATTTTCAGTAAATCTCTTTGCTGCAGAACCTGACGTTCGGAATCCGATTGCGATGGCTTGGGACCGGAAGGGGAGAATGTGGGTGGCAGAGAATTACACCTATGCTGAGAGAACCCAGAGGTTTGAGCTCGCCCTGAAGGATCGGGTTTTGATTTTTCAGGATACCGACGGCGACGGAGTTTCTGATTCGCGCAAGATTTTCACAGAAGATGTCCAGATGCTCACCAGCGTCGAAGTCGGTCGCGGTGGAGTCTGGTTGATGTGTCCACCTCAGCTGCTGTTTATTCCGGACAGGGATGAAGATGATGTGCCTGATAGCGAACCTGAGGTGATCCTCGATGGTTTTACCGTGGCGCAAAGCAACTACCACAACTTTGCCAATGGCCTTCGGTGGGGGCCGGATGGATGGCTCTATGGTCGTTGCGGTCATTCCTGTCCTGGAAATGTCGGGTTACCCGGAACCGCCAAGGAAGATCGAATTCCGATTGAAGGAGGGATATGGAGGTTCCATCCAGAGCGTGAGGTGTTTGAAGTGCTCACTCACGGGACGACAAATCCTTGGGGACACGATTGGGATCGCAATGGTGAGCTCTTTTTTATTAACACCGTTAACGGACATCTCTGGCACGGGATTTCGGGAGCTCACTTTACCGAGAGTTTCGGGGCTGATCCAAACCCGTATGTCTACAAACGAATTGATACTCATGCGGATCACTATCACTACGATCGGAATGGAAAGTGGTCCGATTCAAGAGATGGTGCCGCCAACGAGTTTGGGGGTGGGCACGCTCACATCGGAATGATGATTTATCAGGGCAGGGAGTGGCCCGAGAAATTTCAAGATCGGCTCTTTACGATCAATATGCATGGTCGGCGAACCAACGTGGAGCGTCTCGACCGCGTCGGTAGTGGATTCGTCGGGCGACACGAGCCTGATATTTTCTTAATGGGGGATGAGTGGTATCGGGGCCTCGATATTCAACCGGGACCGGATGGTGCGGTCTATGTGATCGACTGGAGTGATACCGGCGAGTGTCATGATCACACCGGAGTTCATAGAACGAGCGGACGAATTTACCGAATTCAATACGGAGAATCCAAACGTCCTGACCTGAGCGCATTGGAGGCTTTTACATCGGAAACGCTTTCCTACATGAACGGCGACCACCCTTGGTTTGATCGACAGGTCTGGGCTACGGGAGGAAAGTTGGGCGGAATAGAGGCGATGAATGCCACCTTGCGCTCGGTCGCAGGATCCGAAAATGAGCTTGCCGATGTTCGGTTGCGGGCGCTCTGGGCTCACGTTGCCGCAGGCGGGGGTCTTGTCGATTGGGATGAACTTCTGGGAGACAAGGAAGAAAGTGTTCGAGCCTGGACGGTTCGTATCCTGACTGATGAACAAACCCTGGATACGATTCTTGGGCTTCACGAAGACAGGGTGCCGCTACCGCTTCCCGATCCCATCTTCACTGCGTTCATCACCGCAGCGAAGAGGGATGAGTCAGGACTGGTTCGCCTCGCACTCGCGTCTGCGCTGCAACGACTCCCCCTTCAGCAGCGAGCGGAGTTGGGGCAAGCTCTTGCGTCGCGTGACGAGGATGCTGAGGATCACAACCTACCTGAAATGGTCTGGTATGGAATCAGCCCCCTCGCTGAAAGGAGTCCCGAAGCGCTTGTTCCGATCGCGGCAGAAACAAAGTGGCCGAATTTGTTGCGATGGATTGCAAGATCTCTATCCAGTCAGATCGAAGAGTCTCCGGCGTCACTTGAATCTCTTTTGACCGTTGTCAAGAAAAGTGACCCGATCTTACAGTCGGCCTTATTGGAGGGAATTAGCGATGGATTGCAAGGCTGGCGTAAAGCGCCCAAGCCAGAGGGATGGGATGAGTTGGTGGCTTCAGTCGGGGAAAACGATCAGGTCCGCGAGCTGAGTGTCCTCTTCGGAGACGGTCGTGCCCTCGGTGAAATCAAAGAGGTGGTAAAGGATCGCGATGTCGACTACGCGATGCGAAAAGCGGCTTTGGAAACGCTGATCGATAATCAACCTGATGATCTTCGCGAGATCTGTGAATCGCTGCTTGATGACCGACTTCTCAATTCCACTGCCGTGAAAGGTCTCGCCCTTTTTGATGACCCTGAGCTGGGTCTCGCCTTGGCAAAACGTTATCGAAGATTCTATCCTGGTGAGCGTCCATCGGTCATTGAGACTTTGACGTCGCGTCCGGAATGGGCCTTGAGCTTGCTGAGTGAGATGGAAGCAGGTCGCATTCCCAAAACAGATCTCTCAGCCTTTCAGGCTCGTCAAATAGGTGCTTTTGAAAACGCCAAATTGTCAGAGAAGCTGGCGAAAGTTTGGGGAGAGGTTCGCGAATCGAACGAAGGGAAGCGCAAGCTGATTGAGAAGTGGACCAAGGATTTGAATCCGGAAGTCATTGCCTCTGCCGATTTGAAAAAGGGTCGCCAACTCTACGCCGGGATTTGTGGGGCCTGCCATCTCATGTATGGCGAAGGAGGAAAGATCGGTCCTGATCTGACTGGGTCTGGTCGTTCGGAATTAGAATACTTGTTAGAAAATATTTTCGATCCGAACGCTGTAGTCAGCGCGGACTATCAGATGAGTATTGTTACGCTGAAGGACGGTCGAGTTTTGACGGGGATGATTGCGGGTGAGAGCGAAAAAACAATCGATTTACGACAGACGACCGACGAAATTACCGTGGAGAAAAAGGAAATTGTGAAGCAGGAGGTAGCTCCCGTATCGATGATGCCGGAAGGGTTGCTTCTCGCTTTCGATAAAGAACAGGTGAGTGATCTGATCGGTTATCTCATGCATCCAGTGCAGGTGCCGTTGCCAGAATAGAAGGCTGAGAGAGAGGTTTCAGCGATTGGTCACAATCGTCTCGAAAGCGGCGATCTCAGATTTGTAATCCGCTTTTGATCGCCAGTGAATTTTGTCCTTTAATGGGAGCGGAGCGGTGGTGCAGCTCACATTGAACCAACGTTGAAGATCGTCATTCTCGTGTGGATTTATTACATGGCGGCCGGGTATTTCATTGGTGCGGCGGTCTGTGCCGAGTTTCAGATCACCCATCAGGAGAAAGGAAAATGCGACGACGCTGAGGCGTTTGATACGTAACTATTCACGATATGATAGATATACTGGTTCGTTACGTGCATTTTGTTTCGCTCATTTTGCTCATGGCGGCAGTGCTGGGGCAGCACCTTCTTCTGAAGCGCAAGGTAACAAGGCGAGAGATTTCTGCGGTGCAGCGTCTCGATATAGTCTATGCCGTTTCTGTAGTCATTGTGCTACTGACAGGATTTGCGCAATGGATGTGGGTTGGAAAGCCAGCCGATTTCTATTCTTCAAATCCTATTTTTCACACCAAAATCACCTTATTTTTGATCGTGGGAATCGTGTCAATTTACCCCAGTGTGTTTTTTGGAAAGAATCGGAAAGGAGATTCGGAAGAGGTCGTCGAGGTGCCTTCCGGAATTATCTGGAGTATTCGAATCGAATTGCTGCTCCTTTTTCTGATGCCTCTTCTTGCCAGCCTGATCGCTAGGGGCGTTGGAATTCCTGTAGTCGGAGAGTAGCCATACTGATGGGCCTTCCGAGATTAGAACCACTGATTCCACATCGAGAGGCAACGGCTTCTTTTTTCTCAGATCAATTGGTCTCGGTCGAAGGAGAGCAGGTGTATTTTCAGCGTTCAGGTTCAGGCTCTCCTTTGCTTTTGCTTCATGGACTGGCAGCCTCTTCGTATTCTTTTCGGCAGTTGATTCCCCTGTTGGAATCCCGATTCGAAATCATCGCAATCGACTTATGTGGATTTGGATACACGGAACGATCGAAGGACCGGGCGAGATACGAGATTGCGAGACAGGCGGAGACAATCGTGAGCTTGATGAGCCAGTTGGGATTCTCTGAGTTCGGAATCTGTGGCCATTCCCTCGGTTCCGCAGTTGCTGTCACGGCTGCCAATCGATATCCTGAAAGAGTGACTCGGCTGGCTCTGGTCAGTCCGGTGCCGCGGTTTGAGACGCCACCGAAACACTTTCGTAATGCTCTCAGCTTGCACCTGTTTTACTTGGTATGTCGAATTCTCCTGTCACGACCGCAGAGATTCAAAAAAGTGATGGGAAGAGCGTTTTTCCAGAAAGATTCTTTTTCAGAGGAGGCATCAGAGGAATATCGGCGCCGACTCCTGATTGAAGGGCTGAGAGATTCATTTTTTGGATATGCGGTCGCGCTTGGAAGGAATCAATCTCTCGAATTAGAATACAAGAAGTTGATACAGGAGACTCTCGTTCTGGGGGGTGAAGAAGATGAGATCATACCACCTGAAGAACTCAGGGAACTGGCTAAGAGAATTCCAAAGTCTCAATTGGAGCTTCTTTCTGACTGCGGGCATTCGGCTCCTGAAGAATTTCCGGAACGAGTCGCTGAAATTCTTCGCGCTAATTTCTGACCGCCCTTCCGAAATCACATGAGCTCAGGGATTGATCTCCGAATTTTCAGATGCTTTGCTTCCACTGATTTTTCGGGAGAATCAGCTGCCAACTGGTGGGAATAAATTACGAAAGGGATTAAATTATGATAGATCATATTCACTGCCCTTCTCCCCCTCTCATAGTTCTGCCTTTTCTCTGGCTTACAAGCTGGGCCGTGCTCGGGAATCGCGCGAACTAATGGTTGTAAGCTCAATGATTTGCTGGAAGAGGTTCCACTGTATTCTCGCTATCGGGAAGACCAGCTGAAACGGCTCAGCGCGATTCAGGAGCAACTCGTCATTTTCGAGGAAGAAATGAGATGAGAGGGACTGTCAGAGCCTCTTCGCAGTGCTTTTGTAATTCACCATGAAGCGATTTTCGATGCTCTCATCGAAGATCGAATTAACGAGGAAACAGGGAGAGATGCTCTCGACATTCATCGGCAGATCCTGAGCCGAGCATGGTAATGGACCACGCTAAGGGTTTGTGACGAAGATTTTCCTGCCGAGGTCCTTCAGAACCTTCACTATTTTCTGACCGAACTGGAAGAGAAAGAGGTCATCGAATCTCTCGTCTCGAGTGAGATCCGAACACCAGTGATCAACGGATGCCAGTTTTGGGTCGGAGTATTGCCGGCTTGGGGGGCGTCTCGTGGTCACTTCAATCCGGGGGGGAGCTGAGCAGAATTTCGGTTCAGTTGGGAAACCAGGAGCGTTTTGAGTGTCTCTACAAGAGGGACGGAATTCTCTATCGAAACGAAAGGGAAGACCTCCACCAGCGCTTTATCGAACTAGGCCGATATGCGATCGATATCTTGTCGCGACGGTGGTGATTGGAGCCTACTCCTATTTTATGGAGCGCTTGTAGTTGCCGTCCATTGTGATCTGTATCGCGAATTCATTCCGTCCTTCGGTCTGGGCGGGAAAGGTCTCGTTCCAGAGCACTTCCCAGTGCTCTTGGGTGCCGAAACCGCCCTTCTTGTAAATGATCTGAGCGATAAAGATTCGACCCTGAAGCCCGCGCTGATCGAGATCGGCTTGCGCGATCGTTGCTGCTTCAACTGCGGTTAATGCTGGCAGATTTGCAAAAACGGTGCTGAAGAAGAAGGTGCTGACTGCAAGAGCGAGAATGAGGTTTTTCATATTCGTGTCTGTAATTTGTCTGTGAAGAGACAGTAGGGCAACGGTTGCGGGAACGTCAACTGGATCTAGCGTGGGGAAATTAGGTGATTTTTTGGGCTGTGGGCTTGCGTGAGACCAAGTTTCTCGGGTAAGGATGGATACATGAGCGATCCCTTCACTGCTGCTTCCGTCTCCGATGGCGGACAATTTCCCACCATTGGCCTAGGTACATGGAAAATTCCGGACAAAATTCTTCCTGATCTCATTCCGCAGGCGGTCGAGATGGGATACCGGCATTTTGATTGCGCGTGTGACTACGGAAATGAACCGGCGGTTGGAAAAGGGATTGCTCGGGCTCTGGCAGGGGACGTGAGCCGAGAGGATTTGTGGATCACCTCAAAACTTTGGAACACCTATCATCATCCCGAACATGTTCGTGCCGCGTGTGAGCGATCGCTTCAAGATCTTGGAGTCGATGAGTTGGATCTCTACCTGATTCACTTTCCTGTTACGCTTGCGTATATCCCTTTTGAGGAGCGTTATCCTCCAGGTTGGTTGTTTGATCCAGAGGCAGAGAGCCCGGCCATGAAGCATGTCGCCGTTCCATATTCTGATACATGGGGAGCAATGGAAGGGCTGGTTGAGTCAGGGCTCGTGAAGAGAATTGGAGTCTGCAATATCGGAACCGCAATGATTCGAGATCTGAAATCGTATGCACGAATTCAGCCTTCTGTTCTGCAGGTCGAGATGCATCCCTACCTCTCTCAACAGAATCTGCTGCGTTTTTGTCAGGAGCAGGATGTTACGGTGACCGCGTTCTCGCCTTTCGGAGCCAGTTCCTATGTTCCTCTCTCGATGGCAGATGCAAACGAGTCTCTTTTTGACGATCCTGAAATTCAGGGAATCGCGGAAAGTCATGGGAAAACGATCGGACAAATTGCTCTTCGCTGGGCGGTCCAGCGAGGAACCGTTGCGATTCCGAAGACGCAGACGGCCGCGCATTTGCAGGAGAATATCAAAATCTATGATTTCTCTTTGAGCGACGATGACATGCTCGCAATCGACCAGATGAATCGCGATCGTCGATTTAACGATCCAGCAGAGTTTGGTGAGGCGGCGTTCAATACATTCTATCCGATCTTCGACTAGCGGATATTCCCGAAAGAGTTGTGAATTCACTCCCGCCAAGGTCCTCTGTGATCGCTCAGGGGAGTGGAGTTGAGGTGATGGGGTGCATTCGGTGGGTCTCGGTTCTTTCTGTTGGAGATCGCCGATAGTTACCGGTCGATTTTTCTGGGCAATTTCTCGGGAAGAGGGAGTATTCCGGTATGCGGAACTTTGTCTTCTTTCTTTTCTTCACTCTCCTCGTCAATTTTGGGGCGACTGCAGAAAAGCCGAATGTCGTCATCGTGTACATTGATGATCAGGGATACTACGACCTCGGGTGTTATGGCGCGACGGAGGTCAAAACGCCTCGGATCGATGCTCTTGCTCAAGAGGGGATTCGTTTCACCGACTACTACGCTGCGGCACCCATTTGCAGTCCCTCGCGAGCGGGGCTGCTCACGGGAGCTTACCCGAGGCGGATTGGGATGGAGACTTGGGTGCAGCGGGCCGACTCTACCCGAGGCATTCATGCCGACGAGGTGACTCTCGCTGAGCTCTTCCAAGCGAATGGCTACGTCACGGGCTGTGTGGGGAAATGGCATATTGGTGACTTGGAACCGTTCGTCCCGGGGGCACAGGGATTTGATTCTCATTTCGGGATGTATTCCAATCTCGATCCGGTCGAGACCATCTATTTCGGGGAGGAAGGTGTCCCGCTGCTTCGGAATGGAGAAGTGGTGAAGCGTCCTGCCGATCCGGCAGAGCTCACTCGCGTGTATACCGATGAAGCCATATCTTTCCTAGAGAAGAATTGTGAAAACCCTTTCTTTCTCTATCTGCCTCACACGATGCTGCACAAGCCACTGGGGGTGAGTCCGCAGTTCGTCGGTTCGTCGCAGTGGGGGGAATACGGTGATGCGATCCAGGAACTCGATCATCATGTCGGGCGTCTCATGGATGCTCTCACGGATCTCGGAATCGCCGACGACACCGTGGTCCTCTATGCCTCGGACAACGGAAGGGGGAGCGGTCGCAATTCGAGTCAACCGATGAAGGGGACAAAATTGACCACCTGGGAGTGTGGCATTCGTGTTCCGGCGATCGTGTGGGGGCCAGGTCTCGGGATTGAGAAGGATGTGGTTTGCAAAGAAGTCGTAAACGCGATGGACTGGTACACGACATTTGCCACCGCAGCAGGAATTCGAATCGGTGAAGATCATCCGGTCATCGACGGACGTGATCTTTGGCCGATGTTGAAGGGGGAAACGGAAGGAATTCCCTCACCGAGAAATGCGCTTTCTCTCAACGCAGATGTCTCTCTTCGGAGGCGTTGGGATCAGGGATTAGAGTGGGAGCCTTATTTTGATCAGGAAGACTATCTCAATGCTTTTTTCTATCATGGAAGTCACGGCGCCCTCGCTGCGGTTCGTTCCGGAGACTACAAACTTTTCCTCAATCCTCAGCTCACGGTTTACGATCTAAAAACGGATCCGGGAGAAACGAAGTCGATTCGAAGTCGCGACCTGATCAAACGACTTCGCGGGATGGCCGTGATGTTTCAGGAAGAAATGAGCCGCGATTCCAGGAAAGCTGGATTCGCGACGCGCCCTGAATCCGGAGTCGAGTAGGACGGAAGGCGCCGGCAAGGAGAGCGCTTCTCAGAAGATGAAGGCCCGCTCGTGTTCTCGCTGCTTGAAACCCTCGATCATCGGGATACAGTCCGGATTCCGGAGCGTAACTGAATCTGATAGTCTAAAGAGTTTCGGATTTATCCACTCTTTCGTTTTCCTATGAGCTCGAATCCTGCCCCTCTTCCTGAATTTGAAGAAATCGCTGAGACGATGTCGTATCTTCCTGATCTTGATGCAAAATACCAGTTTCTCATTGATCTGAGCAAACGTTTGCCCTTGATCGAGGACGAGGAAGAGATCGACGAATTCCGAGTCTGGGGATGCCAGTCTTCTGTCTGGATCGTACCTTTCCGCGAAGAGTTCAGCCCCGAAGCCCTTCGATTTCGGGGAAAGAGTGATTCCGTTCTCGTCAGCGGTATTATCGCAACGGTGCTAAGCTTGTTTTCCAATCACACTCCGGCAGAGATTCTTGAGATGGACGCGAGCGTCGAACTGAAGCGTCTCGATCTCGAATCCCATCTCAGTCCGAGTCGGCGAAATGGGCTCATGGGCATGATCGAAAGGATTCGAGAGTATGCTGCGGAGGCGCGGGTCGAGTCTGATGAGTAATCGGGTTTCGCCTGTCTGATTTTTCCAAGATTGCGCCCAATCCCTCGGGAACAGATACTTGAGAGTAGCGTGGAGTAGCGCAACATCTGGCTTTCCTATGAGGACCGCAACCATCCGATCTCTTCTTTTCTTCGTTGTTTTTGCTGCTTTCCTCGGCACCGCTGCTGAACGTCCACACATCATTCTCATCATGGTGGATGACATGGGTTTCTCCGACCTTGGATATCACGGAGGTGAAATTGACACCCCGAATCTTGATTCGCTTGCCCACGAAGGCGTTCGATTTTCTCAGTTCTATAATTCAGGCCGGTGCTGTCCGACTCGAGCCAGTCTCATGACGGGGCTTCACCCGCATCAAACCGGGGTCGGATGGATGACGCAGTCTCCGAGGAGCAATCGGGGTGAGAAAGAACCGCCGGCCTACCAGGGATTTCTAAATCGCGAGTGTACCACCATCGCTGAGGTGCTCCAGGAAAATGGGTACGCCACGTTCCTCGCAGGAAAGTGGCATCTCGGATACAACGCGAAAGATCGTTGGCCGCTTCAGCGGGGATTCGAAAAATTCTACGGGTGCCTATCTGGCGCGACACGTTTCTTTTATCCTGAAGGGGATCGCGGAATCAGTCTCGGAAACGACCCCATCGAGAATCCGGAAAGCATGACTGACGAAGACTACTATACGACCGATGCTTTCACGGATTATGGAATTCAATTCATCGGGGAGCACCTTGAGGAGAAGTCCGAGAATGATCCCTTTTTTCTCTACCTTGCCTACACCGCTCCGCACTGGCCTCTTCAGGCATTTGAAGACGATATCGCGAAGTATCGGGGCAAGTATAAGGAAGGCTGGGGCAAGCTTCGGGAGTCACGATTTTCTCGCCAATTGGAAAGCGGACTCATCGAGGAGGGGACGAAGCTGTCACCGCGCACCTTAGGAATCCCTGATTGGGACTCGCTGGATGAAAAAACAAGAGACGAGCTGGATCTCAAGATGGCGGTCTATGCAGCGATGGTTGACCGGGTCGATCAGAACATCGGAAAGCTGACCGACTTCCTTCATGATGAGGGAATCTTCGACAATACCCTGATTCTCTTTCTCTCCGATAATGGAGCTTGTCAGGAGGGAGGAATGTTAGGGCGTGGCGAGTTCCTCAACCGAGAAAGAAGAAATCAACAGTCGGCCAACAGTTACGGTGAAGCGTGGGCGAATGCGGGCAGCACTCCGTTCCGCTACTACAAGCATTTCGTTCATGAGGGAGGCGCGGCCACTCCGTTCTTTATGCATTGGCCGGCAAAGATCGGATTGCGAGACCCGTGGTATCGGGATCCGGGGTATATCATTGATATCATGCCGACGATCCTCGATGTCGCTGGAGCTACCTATCCGGAGAAGATGCACGGCAACAAGCTTCCCGCGCTCGACGGCGTCTCCCTTCGGCCTGCCTTTGACGAGGAGCCTCTCGACCGGTCAGAGCCTCTCTTTCTCGAACACGAAACGAACGCTTCGATCCGAGACGGAAAGTGGAAGCTGGTCGGTAAACAAGTCGCGATGAAAGCGGGCACCCAGAAAACTGCCTGGGAGCTTTTCGACATGGAGAAGGATCGAACTGAGACGAACAATCTTGCCGCATCTCATTCCGAGAAGGTGGAAGAATTGGCAGGAAAATGGGAGGACTGGGCCAATCGAGTCGCGGTCTATCCTCGGGGCGATTCGAGTCCGAAAAGCGCGGTCGGCAAAAGCAAGGTGCAGAAGCAGGCTGCCGCGAAACCAGAGAACTGAAACCAAAGCGGGACACGCCGCCTATCGGCGGAAAGGAGTTTTCGATCACGGCAACAGTGGACGCGTTGAAACCTCATGGCGTCGTTCTTTCGCAGGGTGTGAATGCGTTTGGTTATTCCTTGTTCTTCGAGAATGGAAAGCCAGCTTTGCCTGTGGATGGCGAGACTTACGAGCCCTGAACGCATCGCAGTTTATTTTTCCACGGAATGGCACTCTTCGCTTCGATTGCGATTCCGGTTGGAGTCTATCTTTCCCACAGGGGGAAATGTCTTCAACCTTTGCGATCAAAGACGGGATTGCATCATGGGAGCACGATCTCTTTTCGTTTCGATCGCTCACCACAACACTGTGTGGGGAGGTCTCCCTGAAGGACATTTTGTCAGCCGATGTCGTAAGAAACACTGGTGGAGATGCCGACCGAATCCGTTTCCATATTGAGGATGATGCTCCGGTGATCGAAATGTCTTCCGGTCTTTCGGCGGCACTCTTTGGCCGGTGGAAAAAAGTTACTCTCTACCTTGCATCGCTGGCGTACAGACTTGGCTTCGCAGTTGGGATAGCAAATATTTCCCTATAAGGCCCGGTAAACCGGAGAAGGAATTGAGCCGTCTCGATTCTGGCTACTTCACCGTCGTGCCCACTGTCGGCAGATTGTCAGCCATCCCCGCCTTGGTGCGTTTCAGTTCATCGACTGCCTGTTCGCGGAACTTCTTCAGCAATTCCTGATGCTTCGCCAGCTGCGCCAGATTCGTGAGTTCTTCCGGATCGGTGTTCATGTTGTAGAGCTCCTCCGTTTCTCCTTCGACCAGGTTTCGGATGTATTTAAAATCGCCCTCACACAACATGACATACCAGGGGATGCCCGGGCCGTGGTAAAGCCTCGGGTCATCGGTTGCGGGAACCTCTTCCGTTGCGGAACCATATAGCTTTCCGGTGTGGACCAGCAAGGTAGGATGCTCCCATGTTTTGTCTTTGAACCCAAGGAGGGGAGTCAGGTCGTAGCCGTGCATCTCCCAGGGCAGTTCAATGCCAGCTTGCTGAAAGAAGGTCGGCACCAGATCAACTCCTGCGACTGGTTCCTCGATGACACGTCCCGCACTCGCCTCTGAAACGTCTCCTGGCATTCGAATGATCAGTGGCGCTTCGACGGTAGCTCGGTAGGGAGCCACCTTGGACTTAAATCCTTTTTGGCCCCAGGCAAAACCCTGGTCGGAGGTGAATACGATCAGGGTATTTTCGTCCTGACCCGACTCCTTCAATGCAACCAGCAAACGTCCCACTCCTTCATCGATCGCGAGTACGCCTTGCTGATACTGTTGGACCCAATCACGGAGTGATCGACCCGGCATGTCTTTCATGCCCACCGGGCTGTCTTTTCTGACCTGACGTTCGACAGGTTCTCCGTTTTTGCCGGGTTCCCAGAACTCCATGTTCTGGATATATTTGGGTTTGTCAGGGCGAGGAGGGTAGACATCCGCAGGGGCGGCTACGACCGCGTCCTGATAATTATCGCGATGACGGTCCGCTGGAGTAAATGGTCCATGCACCGCTCCGTAGCAAAGCCAGAGATACCATGGTTTATCTGTCTCACGTCCCTCGCCATGAATGTATTTGACTGCCCAATCCGTGTAGTTGTCCGTCGAGTAGCCTTCGGTCAGTTTTGGCTCGCCGCCATTTTTCACAATGAGTTGGTCGTAATAGTAGTTCGGCGAGTTCTCGACGAAGCGTGGGCGATTCCAGATGATCTGAAAGTCCCAGTCCCGACCGAATCCGTCATCCGTACCCGTGTGCCATTTTCCGATGTGAGCGGTGGTGTATCCGTTCTCGCGAAACACACTGGGCCAGAAACGGCATTTTTCGGGATTGTATTCGCTGCCGGGATAGGTTCCTTCCATCCGCATCGATTCGATTCCGTGCTGCTGCAGCCCCGTCAGCAAAGAGGCCCGAGAGGGCATGCACCAGGCGCCGATGTAGGCGTGTTCGAAACGAACGCCGGCGGAGGCGAGCGCATCGATGTTTGGCGTATGGACCCAGGGATACGATTCCTCGTAGCAGCTCACCGTGCGAGTGGACTGGTCATCCGTATAGATGAAGAGGATGTTGGGCTGGTCCGCTGAAACGGCCGAGAGGGTCAAAGAGCCGAGCAGTGAAAAAGAGAGAGTTCGAAGTTTCATGGAGAGTTTCGTGAGTAGTCGTATACCTCAATTCTTGTGATCGCGTCGTCGAAAGGGGGAGATAGTTCAAACGAATGGCTCACTTCACTACCATTTCCCCTTTCATGACGATCCAGTGGCCGGGGAAGGTGCAGAGATAGGGGTAGACCCCTGGTTTCTCAGGAGCTTTGAAACGCAGGATTTCTCCGGTGTCTGGTTCGAGAAGCGAAGTGTGATGAAGAATTTTTGAAGACTCCGGGATGAATCCTTTGGAAAGCCCACTCGGGTCTTTCGCCATTTCATTTCCCGCCATGCCGACTTCTTCGAGAGCGCCCGGTTCGACAAAGACAAGATTGTGCTGCGTCGCGTCCGGATTCATCAAGGTCAGTTTGACCGGTTGACCGGCTTTCACCGTGAACTTCTTCCGATCAAAAAGAAGGCGTTCAGGAATGCAGGTTATGGTGATGGACATCAGATTCTTCTGCCGGTCGAATTTCTTCTCAGCGGCATTGGGTTTCTCCAGACTCTTGAGGATAGGTTCTTCTTTCGCCTTGGCATTGAGGAAGATCGCCATAGTCGGATGGGAAGTGAGAAAGGTCTCATCTTCCTTCCAGAATGGAGAGAGTGATTCCGATCCGAGG
This sequence comes from Verrucomicrobiales bacterium, assembly GCA_965657775.1. Taxonomy (GTDB): domain Bacteria; phylum Verrucomicrobiota; class Verrucomicrobiia; order Verrucomicrobiales; family DEV007; genus Arctic95D-9. Next base: position 307,619 of record CBFHPY010000001.1, on the reverse strand, counting down.
GCGCAGGTCGTTGCATAGGCGAGGTGTGTGTCCATCGGCTGATCGAAAATCGAAGTGATTGCTTCCAGAGCAGAGCGAGTACCGATATAGCTGGCGGCGATAACGGCTTCCATTCGGACGATGCCGCTCTCGTCTTTAGCGCGTGCTTCCAGTGAAGTGAGCGTTTGATCGACCGAAAGCCCGTTGTTGGCCAATCCGGCCTGCCAGTGTTGACGACCAGTATCTCCGGCGGGGTAGCGGAGAAAGCGGGTCGCGGCGGCCCGGGCATGTCGATTGTCGCACTGAAGCACATCGAGAAGTAGTTCAGGCTGAGTCGCACCAAGACTCCGAGAAAGCCAGAGTGCTTCGATCTGGTGATGGCGGAAGCGTGGATCGCTGGGGTCGAGATTTGCGATCCATGCGTCGAGTTCAGTAATGACGTCTTCGGCAGGATGGGAATCGCGAAGTTCGCGACGAGTCCAGTAGCGATACCGATACTCAGGGCGTTTGAGGTTGTCGAGCAAACCGGAGATTTTTGCCTCAGCAATTTTGGGAGGATCCTGCAGCTCGGCTCCTTTTGGGGCGATTCGCCAGATGCGACCACTCTTTCGGTCTCGTCGGGGATCACGGAGTGAATACTGGGCGTGGCCCTTGATCGGGTTGTACCAATCGCAGACGTACATCGCTCCTCGAGGGCCGAATCGTAGATCGACAGGAATGAAACTGAGGTTCTCTGAGAAGATGAGATCGGAGACGTATTCCTCTGTGAAGTGGTCCTCCTTTTCGACCCACTTATGAATCTCGACACGGTTCGTCGGCTTGTAGCGAACCTTTACAAATCCGCCCTGCATCTCTTCAGGCCACATTGGGAAATCGACAAATTCATGACCACAGACTCCGGAATAAGCGGGGATGCCGTTTGCCCTGGGGTGCTGGTTAGGATACGCCGGATTCGTTGCGTGAAACGCAGTCGCAAAAATGGGGTGGCTCGCGACGTGGTTTCCCCAGTCGTCAAAAGTGACACCCCATGGATTCGTGTTCGGGTAGGCTCCGAAGGTGACCAGTTTCTGAGTGTCGGGACGGAACTGAAACCAGGCCGAGTTTTTCGCGCGGATAGGACCGTAGGGAGTCTCGACTTGGGAATTGTGAAAGATGGCTTCCCGGAAAAGCAGCTCTCCGTCTGGAGTCCAGACAAAGTCATGGAGAGCGTGATGCGAATCCTCAGTTCCGTATCCGGTGGAAACCAACTGTCGCCAGTCGGCTTTGTCGTCTCCGTCAGTATCGCGAAGGAGACTGAGGTGAGGCTCTTCGGAAACGTAGATACCGTCCTTGTAGAGTTCGAAGGAAAGAGGAATGTGAACGTCATCTGCCCACACCGTCGACTTGTCTGCCTTTCCATCGTTGTCGGTGTCTTCGAGGATTACGATTTTGTCCTCCGGTTCCCGTCCAGGATAGACGTGAGGGTAGGTCGTCGAGCAGCTCACCCAGAGACGGCCTTTGGCGTCCCATCGCATCTGGATGGGGCAGGCGATATCAGGGAATTCTTCTTCGGAAGCGAAGAGATTGACCTCGAAGCGTGGGTCGACCCGGAAGGCGGCCAATTCATCGGCGGGAGAAAGCCATTCGTTGGCTCCCCGGCTTTCGGTGACCTCGTCGAGAGGAGGTAAATTGGAATCATCGATCGGAGTGTCCCCGAAGCTCTTACCTTGTGCGATTTCCCAGGCCCGCTTTTCGCGGTTCTCTGTCATGATCTCGAAATTCCGCATCGCGGGGAGAAAGTCGAGGTACCCATAGGCTTTGTTCCGACCACCCGTGTAGTAGAAGGTGTTGAGCGGACGATAGCGGCGGAGGTATTGCTTATTCTTGTCGACGAGCAGTTCACGCAGCTCTTCGTTCGGATCTGGTTCCGATGTACCGAATGTTTCACGGAAGAGTTGGTCGGAGAAAACCTTGTATCCCTCATCGAGGAGGTGAGCTCCGTTCAGAGTCAGCACATTCTCGTCTGATGACATCGCGTTCTGAGTTGCGGCGAAGACGTTTGCGAATCCCACTTTCTGGTCCGCTGCGACTTCAGCCATCGCTTTGGTGTAGGCGGCGAGAAGTTCGTTGTTCAGGTCCGCGGCGGGAACCCCGGGAAGGTTCTCGTTGGCGATGGGAGAAATCAGGACGACACGGGGTCCTGTTTCACCATTGAAGGCGCTCGTCTTGATATCGATCAACCAAGTCGTCAGCCTGGCCTTGAAGCTGTCGAGCGCCTCAAGACCGGCGAAGCTTTCGTTGTATCCAAAAGCCGCGAAAACGACGTCGACCTTCTCTCGTGTGAGATGCTGTTTTACCGAGGCAAAGTTGTCTGGTCTTGGTTGGAGGTCGACCTCGTCGGCTGACCAGGCAAAGTTGCGGATGACGAGTTCGTGCTCCGGGTGAGCGAGATGAAGGTAGGACTCAAACCAGGCGAAGTTCTGCGCCCGATCGAGCAGGGTGTTTCCGATGTAGGCAATGCGATCTCCCTTCGCCAGCTTGAGTGGCAAGGATGTTTCGATCGGTTCGGCTTTCCCAGGATTCGGTGCCTCTTTCGCATAAATTCCAAATTCGGCCAGCTCGGGGTCCTTTTCAGGCGCCTTCTTTCCGCTGTCAGTATTCTTGGCATCCTGTTTGTTCTGAATTCTCGGGTTCCTTCCTTTGTCGGCGGGGGGAGATCCGGCGTCGGCTGGTTTGGTAGCGGCTTTCTCCTGTGAAACAGCAGGAGCAATGGCGATTGCGAAAAGACTCGCGAGGGCAAAAAAAGTTTTCATGTTCAAGGAACGAACATGGCAGGGAATTACCTCCAAGGTCCAGTCTCACTTTCTGGCGTGAAGAAAGCGAAAAAAGAGAGTGATATGATTTTTCACGAACTTTCGTATGAGATGCGGTCGCGAACTTTGCGAGTGTGCCCCGCCAACACGAGCGAAAAAGAATGCTCGATGAGCTCTTTCACGAATGAATCCGAAAGGCTCCCGTCGAGTTCGAGCGTGTTCCAATGTCGCTTATTCATGTGGTAGCCGGGAATAATGGCTGAATGCTCATCCCGCAACTTGAGGGCACGGTCGGGATCGCACTTCAGATTTATTTTCACGGGAACCGCATCCGGGCTCAGGAGCGCGAACATTTTTCTGGCGACCTTGTAAACTGCTGCCTCGGGACTGAAGGAGAACTCCTCGGTGGTCTCCGGAAAGGTGAACCGGTATTGGTGGATTCTTTCCAGATCGTTCATGCGAGGAACTGAAGCGCTGAGCGAGAGCCCTACTTCGTTTCGTTGAAAAAGATTCGCAGGTTCTTGGTCTGTCTTGCCGCCGCGACGATGTCAGGTTTGCCATCTCCATTGAGATCACCCGCCTTGATGTCTTCGACCGCGACTTCAGCGCCAGAGATTTTCACTTCGTGCCATTTGGACCCATCCGGTTCCGTCGGAATGAACAACTTAATTCCGGGGTCACCGGGATTATCGCGAGGATGCATCGCTCTCCAACCTACGACGATTTGATCCGATCCCAGTCCGAGGTAGTCGGCGATGGCGAGGGCGTGACCATCTTTGATCGAGTCATCGAGGACTGTGAGGGGGGTCCAGAGTTCAGAGGAATCCTCTGGTTCGACGTAGGCGGCACATACTGTTCCGTGCATAGGCTCGACGGTGGCGATAAAGCGACGTCCGTCGGGAAGTTTTCCATCCCTCACTTCTCCCGCGAATTCCTCAGTGAGCTGTTGTAATTCCCACTTGCCGTCCCTGCGGTCGTGATACCAGACACCCTGCTTGGCGGCGACGATCAGTTCTTCCTCGGGGTCGTCGTCCCAGTTCACGGGGTGAAAATTGTGGGAGAGATTGAGAGAGTCGCTGACTACTTCTGTCTTCCATTCCGAAGTGGTTTCGGCAGGGGGGGAATAATTAAGAATGCGAATGCCGGGCCCGACTCCATCGGTACTGCCTTTTCCTCTGAGAGGTTTCACGACGAGCGAATAGTCACCATTTGCATCTGCGATCCAATGCATACGGTGAACGCTGGGGTCATTGTAAAGTTTGACGGGTTCCCAGGGTTGGGTCCGATCTTCTGGGGCGACGAGGTAGTGAACGGCACCGTCCTTCATCGTTTCAAGAAAATTCCATTGGCCGCCTACGGCAATTTCGGCTTTGCCGTCGCCATCGATGTCACGGGCCGCGACGCATACATTGTCACGCGCGGTCAACTTCTCGGCGATGACGTGTTTTTCCCAAGTCGGATTCTCATACCATTGCACCGTGCTCTTGTCGGCGAGGAGAATGTCAGTCTTTCCATCTCCGTTGATGTCGGTCAGTTGGAGGCCATATCCGATCTGGATCTGGTCGATTTCTTTCTCAACCCATTCGAACTCGGGGAGTTCTCCCGATAGAGAAATCAGTGGAATAACCGCAAGATAAAGCAGACTCGGGCAAAAGTATTTCATACTCCGAAGATGACAGGAAATGGCGCCGAGAATCCAGAGGTATCAGCTCTTTTTTGCGCCTCTTCTCCAGATCACGAAGGGAAGGGAGACGAGATACATCGTGATCCCATAGACGGCGGAAGGGACGGTGGTAGGAGGAAGTGACTCGGAGGAATCGATCGCAATCATGGCGCCAACTGCGATCCCGAGAGTACCGTTTTGAACGCCCGATTCGAGTGAGATGGTCGTTGCGTCATTGTGTTCAAGTTGAGCCAGTCTGCTGGTCAGCAAACCGAAGGCGAGCATTACGATGTTCAACGCGATGAGGGCAGGGCCAAGGGTCGGGAGGTTTCCAAAGAAGACGACCCGATTCTTTGCGAGAGCGGCAACGATTATCAGGCAGAAGAGCACTAGGGCAATCCGTGAGATCGTTTTCGAAATTCGCTCGATCCATTCCGGCTTTGCGAAGGTGAGCCACATCCCGAGCAGAACTGGTAATGCTGTGAGGAGGAACATCTTGAGTCCCAGTCCTGCAACGTTCACCGGAGGTGCGTCGTTGCCCATGAAATGATTGACCGAAGCGGCAACGAAAAGTGGAACGGTGATGATCGAGAGCAAGCTCATCACCGCGGTCAGCGAGATCGAAAGGGGAGTGTTTCCTCCTGCAATCCGAGTCAGGACATTGGAGGTGACTCCTCCCGGGCAGAAGGAAAGGATCATCACGCCCACTGCGAGTTCAGGGGAAACTTGGAGCAGTAGGGTGATCCCGAAAGCGATGATCGGGAGAAGTAGAAGTTGGTTGAATAGACCGACCCCGAATGCTTTAGGAAAACGAGCGACGCGTGTGAAATCATGTTTTCGCAGGCCGATGCCCAGCGAAAACATGATAAACGCCAGAATCAGCGGAAGCGCGATGCTGACAAGCATACCCGGCCTCAAGTAGGATTAGTTCTTCAACATCCCACGCAACACGAGATTATTGAGACGGCGGGCGACCCATTCGACTCCGTCGAGAACGGCTTCGCTATAGGTTCGGCCATCCGTGGTGTCGAGACCATGACCGGGATCGAGATTCCGGAGACCTTCGAGAGCAGGGTCTTCGTGATGGAAAAGCTCGACGAAAACGTATTCCAGCTTTCCTGTCTGCGCTGCAGCAGCGAGAAGAGCTCCGATCCAGCCATCGTCCGTGCTGAGACAACCGCGGGTTGTCTTGGCAGAAGCGTGAAACATTCCCATTTCGTCGGAAGCAGCGATCTCAGCGATCAGAGCCTCATTCTCGGGGATGGAAAGTGTTGAGTCGCCACAGTGAGCGGCGTCGACCATGATCTTGAAGAACTTGGCTCCGAGATCGGCGTTGGCAGCCTTGACGAATTCCCAGCACTTGGCCACGTCGGTGAATGTCTGGAACTCACCGCCACGAAGAAACTCGATGTGCCAGTTCTGGATGCAGCTATCGAGGACGTTGGCTTCGCGCACCGCTCGGCAATGGGCGCTGACGTTCTGGGCGACAGCAGCCTCGAACTCGGCTCCTGTTTTGGGAGTCGCGCCGGGAGTCATCCATTGCTCGATCGAAGTCGACGCGATCTGGGTGATTCCATATTTCTTGGCGACTTCAATTCCTGCGACGAGCATTTCGACAACGGCGTCTTCATCGTCAGGATTCATTGGATCTGCTCCGCCGACCATCATAATGATGTGAACTTCGAGATCGAGGGCGCGTAGACCGGAAAACAAATCTTCGGTATCACCGGCGTCGACTCCGGGGAACGCGGTAACCTGAGCGCTCTGGATTTTTACCGGAGAGGCCTCGGTGAGCTTCGCCATTTCAGCGACGACGAGCAATTGACCATCTTCCCCGCGAGGAAGTCTTCCGTCGTCGTCAGGGACCAGCCCGCCGACAAACTTGATGTGAGTCGGAACGACGCCGAGTTCTACGTTAGTATTCAGAGTAATGCTTTGGGCCATGCGATAAAATGGTTGAGATGGACAGGGCGTGAATGTGACAGCGAGATCCCGCTACGACAAGGGGAAAGCCGGGAAAAAGTTATGTCTTTCCAAGCGCTTTTGATAGCGGCGATATTGGATAGAAAATGCTATTTCCGGCTCTTCTTCGGCCCTGACCTGCCTGAACCTGGTGGCGTGCGATCGGGACCGAAGTATTTTTCGCTCCTGTAGCGTAGCCACACTCGGAGTACCTGAGGGATCTGATCTTTTTCCTTCGGCGTGAGACGATCGTAGAGCCGAAGAGCACGTTCTCTTCCCTGACGGCAGGCTCCATTCTTGTGAGCGTCCCAATAGGTTCGGGCCAAACGAATTCGATGAGCGGTTTCCTTGATGAGGGGCACCCCGAAGAGATCCTCGTCTTTGATCTTACGCTTTTTCGGCATCGAGTTGAAAAGAATTACGCCAATTGCCCCTGGCGGGTCGTCGAGGACACTTCTCCATTACTTTAGTTCCAGAAGACTTATGAAGCGACTCCTACTAACCCTGTTATGTCTGATACTCAACATTGTTTGGTCTCCTCTGGCGAGCGCGGAGCAGCGTTTTGTGTATCTCTCGGCTGGAGGGCAGGTCACTGTTTTTCAAGCGGATCCAGATTCCGGAAAACTGACCGAGATTCAGGCGAACCCGGGAGCCGGACTGACTGCGATAACAAGGGATAAGAAAACGTTGTATCGAATCGGTGGGCAGGAGGTTGAAACGTATCGAATTGAGAAGAGTGGGAAGCTGAGTTCTCGCGGATCGGAACCGACTACAGCGAAAGCAGGGTATCTCGGCTTGGACCAGACAGAGCGGTTTATCGCAGGTAACAATTACGGAGAAGGCAGCGTTGCTGTGTGGGCGATCGATGACAAGGGTATTCTCCGAGGGGAGCCTGTCGCAACAATGATGCTGGAAAAAGCAGCTCACTCTTCGGTGTTTTCCCCCGGAAACGGGACGCTTCTCGTTCCCGCGACGACTCCAAACAAGGTGTTTCAGCTCCCATTTACCATCAAAGCGGGGGCATTAGCGTTCGGTGAATCGTCTTCGGTTTCTGGTCCCAAAGGCGAAGGGACCGCTCAGCAACCTCGGCATCTTGTGTTTCATCCCAACAGGAGAGTGGCCTATACGACTCTCGAACGGGAGTCGCCCGGAGTAGGGGTCTGGAAATGGAGTGAAGAAAAGGGGGGGCTCACTCTCAAGCAAAACCTGATTTCTACCCCCGAAGGATATACTGGATCTGCTACGACTGCGGATCTTCATCTAACCCCGAATACTCGCTTTCTCTATGTTTCGAACCGCGACCTGACCGACCGAAAAGCGCTCACGGGAAACAGTTCGATTGTGGGATATCGAGTCGATCCTGCTGGCGGAGAACTGACTCTGGTTGGGCATACTCCATGTCCTCAGGTTCCTCGCTCTTTTGCGATCGACCAGAATGGTGAATTTCTTTACGCTGCCGGCCAGACAGCGGCCAAACTCGAGGTGTTTCGGATCAATTCAGAAACAGGGGCTTTGACCAGTATTGAAATGATCGATACCCTCAAGGGACCCAACTGGGTTCAGTGTGTCACTCTTCCCTGAATTTCTTATGTCTCGTTTCCTGATTCTCCTAAGCTCTCTTGCTTTCCTGTTATCGAATGTTGTTCGAGCGGAGGAACCGTTGTCTTTCAATCGGGATATTCGTCCGATTCTTTCTGACAAGTGTTTCGCCTGTCATGGTCCTGACCAGAATACGCGGGAAGCGGATCTCCGGCTCGACGTCAAAGAGGTCGCTGTCGAAATGGAGGCAATCGTTCCTGGCGACATCAAAGCGAGTGAGACATACTGGCGGATTACCTCGGATGATGAGGATGAGCTGATGCCTCCTCCCGAGATTCACAAGCCACTTACGGAAGCAGAAAAAAAATTGCTCGCCCGTTGGATTGAGGAAGGGGCTGAGTACGAGGCGCACTGGGCTTACCTGCCAATTCAAAAATCGGAAAGCGAAAAATCGGGGGATCATCCGATCGATCAGTTCGTGAGGAAGCGACTTTCCGAGGAGGGACTAAAACTTTCCGAAAAGGCTGATGAGGCTACTTTGCTGCGAAGGCTTCACTTCGATATTACGGGGATTCCACCTCGTCCCGAAGATCTGGAAACGTTCCGAAAATGGGGAATCGAGCGATATGTAGACTCCCTACTCGAATCGCCTCATTTTGGTGAGCGAATGGCGATCGAATGGCTCGATGCAGTTCGGTACGCTGATACCGTTGGATACCATGGAGATCAGAATGTGGAGGTCTCGGCCTATCGAGATTGGGTGATCCGTGCTTTCAACGATAACATGTCGTTTGATCAGTTCACGATCGAGCAGATTGCCGGAGACCTTCTCCCGAAGGCGACATTGGACCAGAAAGTGGCCGCGTCGTATCATCGTCTCGGCCAGAGCAGCCAGGAAGGCGGAATTCAGAATGCCGAGTATCTCGCTAAGTACCAGGCGGAGCGTGTCCGCACCACGGCCACCGCCTGGATGGGAGCGACGCTGGCCTGTGCCGAGTGCCACGATCACAAGTTCGATCCCTATTCGACGCGCGACTTCTACGAGTTTGCCGCCTACTTTGCTGACATCCTTGAGAAAGGAGCGTGGACTGGCGATGGCTCCTACCAGGAAGACGTGAAGCCCTACCAGCAGGCGGGGATTTCGTTCGGAAGCCGCGGCCCTCAGCTTTCGGTTCCTACTCCCGAAGCGGAGGCAAAGATCGCCCAGCTTCAATCAGAGGTAGTCGAAACGAACAAGGATCTTCAAGCGCCACAGCCCGAACTTGAGTCTGCCGCCATCGTCTGGGCTGCCAAAATGCGGGACCGGATGAAAGACGATTCACCGATTGATTATGTCTATCTCGAAGAGAAGGGAGAAAAGAACGGAGTCGACACCAAGGGGTGGAGCTTTGTCACTGCCAAAGATGGTCAGGTGCATCAGGGGGCGGTCGCTCGTGTGCAGAAATCAGGAGGACTGATTCAGCACATTGGCCCCGGCTCTTCCAAGCCTCTTCTAGTATCGGAAGGCGATGTTCTCTTTTCGTATGTCTGGCTAGATCCCAAGAATCCACCGAAGCAGGTCATGCTGCAATTTCATCACTCCAAGGGAGGGTGGAACCACCGAGCGTGGTGGGGAGAAGATCTTATCTCCTATGGAAAGGGCAGCAAAGGTCCGGCTCATCATCGACGTGGCGATCTTCCTGCGCTCGGGGAATGGGTGCGCTTAGAAGTGCCGGTCAGCGAAGTAGGTCTGGTCGAGGGCGATACGTTGACGCAGTTGGCCTTCACCCAGTTCGGCGGTCAGGTCTATTGGGATACGGCGGGCGTTCACACGAGTGCCGATCATTATCAGTGGGGCGATCTTCCAGAGAGCATTCGACCGGTGGTGCAGAAAGCTGAGGGAACACTGGCTGACGCCGATCGCAGTGCGCTTCTCAATCACTACAAGACAGTCGCTCCTGAATTGGCTTCGATTCGTTCGCGTATCGCCGAGTTGGAGAAGCAGTTGGCCCAGGTTCGCAGTTCAGTTCGAACGATACCGGCCACGGTTTCTGCAAAGCGAAGAGAAATCCGGATTCTTCCCCGAGGCAACTGGACTGATACGAGTGGAGAAGTGGTTTCTCCCGGAACTCCCCACTTTCTGCCAAAAGTTTCGCTGGAGTCGGGCGCGGGGACACGTCTCGAACTCGCGCAGTGGCTGATTTCTCCTGAGAACCCTTTGACAGCACGCACCGTCGTGAACCGACTCTGGGCGCGCTTCTTTGGCAGCGGGATCTCAGGTGTCGTCGATGATCTCGGGTCACAGGGAGAGTGGCCGACGCATCCGGAGCTTCTTGACTGGCTTGCTGCTGACTTCATCGAGAGCGGTTGGGACATGAAGCAGCTCATTCGCACCATCGTCCTCACTGACGTCTATACCCAATCTTCAGAGAGCAATGAAGGGCTCGAGGAGAAAGATCCCTACAACCGGCTCCTCGCCCGCCAATCAGGAATTCGTCTTCCTGCGGAGCTAATTCGTGACAATGCTCTGGCCGTGAGTGGGTTGCTGAACCCTGCGATTGGCGGCCGTAGTGTTCGTCCCTACCAACCGGTGGGTTACTACCAGCATCTCAACTTTCCGCGGCGCACCTATCAGTCGGACAAGGATGAAAATCAGTATCGCAGAGGTCTCTACACCCACTGGCAACGTACCTTCCTGCATCCGGCGATGAAGGCTTTCGACGCTCCCTCTCGGGAGGAGTGCACCGCAGCAAGAGAGGCTTCGACGACACCACTCCAGTCTCTTGTTCTTCTCAATGACCCTACTTTTGTGGAAGCAGCCAAGGTGCTCGCAGCCGGGAGCGAAGACCTGATCGATTTATTTCAGAAAGCGATGACACGACGGCCGTCCCCGGAGGAATTTGTCGTGCTTGAGCAATTGGCCGAGGCCGAGCGAGTTCGGTTCCGAAAGGAATCAGGATCTGCCGAGCAACTTCTCGAAGTGGGGATCAAGAAAGTCGAATCGGATGATGCAATTGAGCTTGCTGCCCGAACCGCCGTAGCTCGCGCTGTTCTCAACCTCAACGAAATCATTACCCGCTACTAGTATGTCCCCGAATCGTAATTCCTCGACTGATCAATTCCTGAATGGAAATTCTCCGCATTTTCTGGATGGCTTGAAGCGCCGAGCGTTTCTTGAAAATTCGATGACCGGTATCGGCGCCGTCGCGCTGGCGGGCCTTCTTGGTCGCGATTCGAATCTCTACGGAGCTCCGGGAGGAGTGCCGTCAATTTCCTCATCGTCTTCGAAAGGGGCCGGGATTCTTGGGCCGAACCGTCATGTTCCGGTTAAAGTGAAGCGTGTCATCCATCTCTGCATGGCAGGAGGGCAATCCCATCTCGAAAGTTTTGACTACAAACCCAAGCTCGCTGAACTGGACGGACAGCCGATGCCGCTGTCCTTTACCGAGGGGCAGCAACTCGCCCAGCTTCAGAAAAGCGCGAGTAAACTCAAGTGCATGGGGCCTCAATTCGGGTTTTCGAAGTGCGGTAAGTCAGGACAGGAGATCAGCGATGTGTTTCCTCACATCGGAAAGGTGGCCGATGAGATTGCGATCATTCGTTCGATGCAGACCGAGCAGATCAATCATGACCCGGCTCATACCTTCATGAACACTGGCTCAATTATCCCTGGTCGCCCCAGCATGGGAGCCTGGGTGAACTACGGGATCGGCAGTGAGTCGGACGATCTTCCGGGATTCGTTGTTCTCACCAGTGTGGGTGGAGGGCAGGGGCAGCCCATTTCTTCCCGGCAGTGGAGCAATGGCTTTCTCCCGAGTCAGTTTCAGGGCGTGCAGTTTCAGTCCAAGGGGGATGCCGTGCATTATGTCAAGAATCCTCCCGGAGTGTCCCGGGAAGGACAGAGAGAGCTCGTCGATTCGGTGAATGAAATGAATCGTCTCTTTGGAAAGAAACGCTTCGACCCGGAGATCGAGGGGCGTATTGCCCAGTACGAGTTGGCCTTCAAAATGCAGGCGTCCGTTCCTGGGCTGATGGATGTTTCTGAGGAAAAACCGGAGACGCTGGAGCGATACGGCTGCGCACCCGGTGATGGATCATTTGCCGCAAACTGCCTTCTCGCACGACGATTGGCAGAACGGGATGTCCGATTTATTCAACTCTACCATCGCGGCTGGGATCATCACGGAGGCATCAAAGGGAATTTCGAAAAGACGGCAAAACTGGTCGATCAGGGTACTGCTGCACTGATTATGGACCTGAAAGAGCGCGGAATGCTCGAAGACACTCTCATCATCTTCGGAGGCGAATTCGGACGAACTCCCATGGCGCAGGGGAGCGGTCGAGATCACCACATCAACGCATTCTCAATGTTCCTTTGCGGAGGAGGAATACAGGGTGGAGTCACCCATGGAAAGACGGATGAACTGGGGTATGCCGCGGTCAAAGATCCCGTTCACGTTCATGATCTTCATGCTACGATGCTGCACTTGCTTGGGATCGATCACCTCCGATTGACTTATCGATTTCAGGGGCGTGACTTCCGTCTCACCGATGTCTTTGGTCATCTTATCGATCCTGTTCTCAGCTAGAGGATTCAGCTGTCGGTCTCTTTTGTATCCTCGTCGTTTTCGAGGAAAAGCATTGTCGTAGCCACCAAACCGGTCGATGAGCTGTAAAGTCGCTCGTCCCTTTGACATCCCATGCCAGATCTTGTTGCCCCAAAAACCGATTCCGTGCCCGGCAACGATGAGGTTCTCGATACGTTTCTTTCTCATTTCGCAGAGAAGAGTGTCGAATTGTATGACCATCAGGAAGAGGCGATTCTCGAGTTGTTTGCCGGGTCAAATGTGATTCTCAACACGCCGACTGGATCGGGAAAGTCGCTCGTCGCACTAGCCTTGCAGTATCGGGCAATCTGTCAGGGGCGGCGATGCTATTACACGGTCCCGGTGAAAGCTCTCGCCAACGAAAAATTTCTCTCTCTTTGTGACACTTTCGGCCCGGAGCATGTGGGAATGATCACGGGGGATGCGACGGTGAATCCAACTGCTCCGGTGATTTGCTGCACGGCCGAGATTCTTGCGAATCAAGCGCTCCGGGAAGGCCCGGACACAGCAATCGAGGATGTCGTCATGGACGAGTTTCACTACTACTCGGATCCCGAAAGAGGCGTTGCCTGGCAGACCCCTTTGCTCCTTCTTTCGGGAACTCGATTTCTGCTGATGTCAGCGACACTGGGCGATACTTCCTTTTTCGAAGAATCTCTCACGGAACTGAATGGCCTTCCGACGGCGCTCGTTCAATCGGACTCGCGACCGGTGCCGCTCGAGTTTGTTTACAGCACCGATTCACTGGAGGAAAAGGTTGAGGAACTCGTCGAAGCGGATCGTGCTCCCATCTATCTCGTTCATTTCACGCAACTGGCTTGCGCCAAGTCAGCTCAGAATCTGATGAGCCGAAACTTCTGCTCCAAGGAGGAAAAAGCGGCAATTGCCGAGGTCCTTTCCGGGGCCGATTTCAGAAGTCCCTATGGAAAGGAAATGAAGCGCCTTCTGCGCCATGGCCTCGGCATCCATCACGCGGGACTTCTGCCTAAATACCGGGTCCTTGTAGAAAAGCTGGCCCAGCAGGGATTGCTCAAAGTGATCTGCGGAACCGATACTCTCGGGGTCGGAGTAAATGTCCCGATTCGCACGGTCCTGTTTACTCAGTTGTTCAAATACGGAGGACAGAAAACTGGGACTCTGACGGTTCGAGATTTTAAGCAGATCAGTGGGCGGGCGGGCCGACGAGGGTTCGATTCGATTGGCTATGTTGTCGCCCAAGCTCCAGAGCATACTGTCGCCAATCTCAAGGCAGAACAGAAGGCGCAGGAAAAGGGAAAGAAGAAGATCGTTAAGAAAAAGCCTCCCGAGAAAGGGTTCGTGAATTGGGATGAGAGCACTTTCGAGAGATTGATTGAGGCACCGCCGGAGAAGCTCGTTTCCAGTTTCCAGGTTAGTCACGGAATGCTCCTGAATTTGCTGCAGCGTGATGGAGTGGGTGGTTGCAGTGAGATCCGAGACCTGATTCGACGTTCCCATGATTCTCCGGTTCAGCAGAAGCGATCGAGGAAGCGGGCCTTCTCCCTGTTTCGAGGACTCGTCGAGGGCGGCATCGTGAAGATTTTGCCGGTCGAGGAGAGAACAGGAAACGAGAAACTGATTTTGAGTGGGGAATTTCCCGAGGATTTCTCACTTCATCACGCTTTGTCCGTTTACCTGATCGATGCGATTCCTCGACTCGATCCAGAGGACCCGGATTATGCCGTGCACGTCATTTCCCTCGTCGAAGCGATTCTCGAAGATCCTTCCATCGTTCTTCGTCGCCAGGTCGACAAGGCAAAGACGGAAGCGATGCAGGCGATGAAGGCTGAGGGAATCGAATACGACGAAAGGATTGAGCGTCTTGATGAGATTGAGCACCCGAAACCAGGGAAGGACTTTGTTTATTCGACCTATAACGAATTTGTGACCAGCAATCCATGGGCAAAAGAGGCGGGGGTTCGACCCAAATCGATTGCTCGAGAGATGATTGAGAATTGGTATTCGTTCGAGGACTACATCAAGGTCTACGGACTGGAGAGAAGCGAGGCGGTCCTGCTCCGACACCTCAGCGAAGTCTACAAGATCCTCTCTCAAACTATCCCTGATTCGCTCCGGAACGAGGAACTCGATCAGGCCCAGTTCTTTCTCGAAAACATTGTCAGGAATACCGACTCCAGCCTCATCGATGAGTGGGAGAGGATGCGGAACTTGAATCCGGAAGGCGAGACAGATTCAGAACCAGTGGCAAAGAAGCGAAGCCGGGGGATTCTCGAGAATCGAAAGCAATTCCTGAGTGTGGTTAGAATTCAGATTTTTGACTTCCTGAAGGCGTTTTCGCAGGGGCAGATCGAAGAAGCTATCCGAGTCTTTTCGGGCGGTATCGATTCCTCGGCTGCTAGCAATCTGCCTGATCGATACACGCAGTTCTCAGAGTCCCACGGGAGTGTCCGATTTGACCCGGAAGCACGGAACCAGAAAAATTCTTTCGTTAAGGAAGAACTGAAACTCTGGCATTGGGAGCAGAGGATTCTTGATCACGGGGGGAACGATGATTGGAGTCTCGTCTGCGAGGTTGACCTCATTGAGAGCGAGAAAGAAGCAAAACCCATTCTCAGATTCCTGTCGATTGGTCTGGCGGAGGAGCTGTGATATTGGCTCGTTTTCTCGGCATTCGTCCTGAATGCGTCCTCAATTGACTCGATCGAGAAATCCTTCCCGAATCTCTTCCACTCGTTTCGCGTTGGTATTCATATCTGAGCGGCCGACTCGGGATCCGGAGCGAATGTGAATGACTTTCTCGCCAGGATTTCGGAGCAGTTCGACATCGTCGACGAATCCAAAGAGTGCCGTTTTTGATTCTGCCCGAAGGTAATTCTCGTCTTCCACGATGATTGTGGTTCGTGGGAGCTCGTTGAGCGTTGCGATCGCGGCATTCCAGGCTTTCTTCTCGTCGATTGTGAATGAGAGGGATTCTACCTGTCGGTCGGGTCGACTTGTCAGACTGGAAACGTAGTTCGGTTTTCCATTGTCGAAGCTGAGATCGCGATCGGCGAGATGATCCGGGGCTTGCTTTCCGGACTGCGAGCCAAGAAGCCAAAGTCCTGCGAGGATTAGAATCACGCCGATTCCAATGAGTAGCAGAAGGAGCGGGATGGGACGTGGCATAGGACTCTAAAATTGATTACGATTTGTAATTGGTAATGGCCTCGACCCACGCCAAGTTGACTTTACATGGAACCTACACACAGCAAAACGATTGGCTACATACTCTGGATTTTCGGTTTTACGGGATCGCATCGCTTTTATTTCGGAAAGCCGATTACTGGAACGATTTGGCTCTGCACCGGCGGACTCTTTCTCGTTGGATGGATCGTTGACCTTTTCCTGATCCCCGGGATGGAAAAGAAAGCCGAGCTTCGCTACAAGGAAGGTCCAATCGACTACTCGGTGGCCTGGATCCTTCAGACCTTTGTCGGATATCTAGGAATTCATCGCTTGTACATGGGTAAATGGGTGACAGGCCTTCTCTATTTTGTGACTGGCGGACTTTTCGTCGTCGGGTGGGTCTATGACTTCTGCACCTTGAATACTCAGATCAGCGAGCGCAATGCCGCGGCGAAGGAAAAACGCGGATCTGGCCCCTCTTCGGATCGTCTGATCGAGAGCTGATCGTTGTCTGAAAGCACAATGGCGAGGGAGAAAAACAAATTTCTCCTTTCCCCATGCGGTTTCTCGGGCGATGAAATTTAGAAACATTTTTCAGTATGGCCAAGAGTTTTGAATTGGAAGGCACCGTCAAGGTGATTAACGAAGTCCAGACCTTTGCGAGCGGATTCTCCAAGCGAGAGTTTGTCGTTGAAGTCGAAGACGGAAAATACCCACAAGCAATCAAGTTTGAGTGTGTTAAAGAGAAGACCTCTCTCACTGACGGGCTCTCGGAGGGAGATCCTGTCAAGGTCACCTTCGATATTCGTGGAAACGAATACAATGGTCGCTATTTCGTGAATCTGAACGCCTGGAAGGTCGAAAGATCGGGTGCCGGAGGAGGCGCTGCTCCAGTCGATCAGGGTGGATTCAGTGATGATGGGGCTCCACCATCGCATGTTTCTGAGCCTCCTGGGGGTGCAGGGCAGGAATCAGATGACGATATTCCCTTTTAGCGGGGAATCTCGTCGCAAAAATCTCCGAGAAGGCGCATTGGTGGCGCTTTCGTCAACGTAAGCAAAATGCTTGCTCCTGAGCTTGTCTGCACTAGGATACGCGACCTTTCTCCCGCTCTCTGTTGTGGGAGTTCGCTTCAGCATCAGTAGTCGGCGCAAAGCGCGTTACGTGCAGAGCTTCGCTAGAAGAGCCATTTCGATAAAGGAAAAGCACAGACAACACGACCGAAAGTAATTCGTATGGACCAAAGATCTTCTGACAGAAACGGGGGGAATAGAGGACGCTCCTCCCAGAAACGCCATCGCAGTGGAAACAGATCGGATAACCGATCAGGCAACCGAGGCGGAAATCGTTCCGGAAACCGCAATGGTGGGGAAAATGCCAATCGTGGATCTCGCAATCGTGAGCGCAAGCCGGCCCCTAAGCCAACGGGTTGGCAGAAATTCGTTAAGACCGTTACTCTCGGACTCGTTGATCCGTTTCAGGCAGAGCAGAATCGCAAGCGTGACGCCCGTAAGAAAGATCGCAAAAAGCCCATTTCGGTCGAGCCCACGGGGACTCGGCTCTACGTAGGAAATCTCAACTACGAAGTGACCAGTGAGGAATTGGAAACCCAGTTCAACAAAGTAGGGACAGTCAAGGAAGCGCTCGTCGTGACGCAGGGCCGGACAGGACGCTCGAAAGGCTTTGGTTTTGTCGAGATGAGCAGTATCGAGGAGGCCAAAGAAGCCGTTCGCAAACTTAATGATACGGATTTGAATGGACGGTCTATCCTCGTGACCGGTGCAAAGGCAGAGAAGCCGGAGCGGAAACGGAATGAAGAGTGGAAGCCATCCGGTGGGGAGCGCTCCGAGCGCTCGTCAGAAGATCGTCCAAGACGAACAAGAGAACGTCGCGATTCGGGTTCACGTGGTGAGCGAGGCGGAAGGCCCCAACGCGGGGCCGACAGTCCGGAGCGAGAGTCACGAACTGTGACACCCCGAACCGTCGAGACCGTTTCCAGCGCATTTCTCGTGGTGGGCGACCTGAACGAAGGGGCTACCGAAGAAGATTTTCACGAATTGTTTGATGGAGTCGGAGTGATTCAGAATCGCAGTGACTCTGAAGCAAATTCCGAGGGAGTCGTTGTCGAACTTGCCAGTGTCGAAGAAGCCCAGAAAGCAGTCGAATTGCTTCATGGAAAATCATTCATGGGACGGCAATTGACGGTCAAGGAAGCCGCTGAAGACAGCCACGACGGATTGCGCGCGCCCCTTCCGTTTGAGCCAGCTCTCTTCTCATCTGTTGCGACAGAGTCAGCTCCCGAAGTCTCTGATTCAGAAACCGATGCTCCTCAGGAGCAGGAGCAGCCTGTAGCCGAGACCGAGACCGAGACCGAGACCGAGACCGAGACCGAGACCGAGACCGAGACCGAGAAGCCTTTGGAAGGGTGAGAGAGAAGTTTACTTCTCTTCCGCAGTGGCTTCTTTATTGAGGTCAGCGAGCATTTCGAGCAGTGCCTCGGTCAGGATGACCGAGGATTGTTCCTCGACTTTGCACGTGCCGAGCCAGGTCTCGTAGCCACCCAGTTCATGTTGATGGGGTGGAGGCAGATAGCCGAAGCCCCCGTTGGCCATCGATACGATGAGAGTACTTGAGAAAGGGCTTCTTTTCTTGAGATCGAGTCCGATTTCGACGAGCACTTCGAAGGGTAGGGCGAGGATAGCTTGATCACCGATTCGAATCGCTTGGATCGCTACTTCGGTGATTTCGGGGACTTCGTTCAGTGCGAGAATACGGAGCGCGTAGTGTGAGGCGAGCCGAGGCTGGTTTTTGATTTCTTCTGCGGTCATCCCCAGAATCTTCTTCGCCTTCGCGAGCTGCTCAGAAGTTGGTCTTCGGGTTGCTAGCTTGATGCGTCGCTCTTGAATTGCGACGGGAAGATCAGACTGGTATTCGAGTTCCCGGGTCGCTTTCCATGCTGCATCGGAGACCTTGCTCGCCACTTGCCTAATCTGTTCGAAGGGCGCCCTTGGAGCTCGCTTGCCGGTAAAATCGATATTGTTGATGTCGCCGCTGGTGCCATTCGACATTATCGCTGTAAAATTTTCCGCACCCTTCGAGCCGGCGATCTTGAGAGAGGCGAGTTGAGCAAACTCTCCATAGTAGTCGGCGGAAACCTGTCGATCGGGAATCGCGCCAACGTAGTGCAGCGAATAGTTCGCAAAAATTCCTCGTGGTCGGTTGCGTGGATCGACTACAGAAATGATTGAGACTTCTGGGTCTGTTGGGCCTGCCGGTTTGATGATGAGGTTGCGAGGAGGATTCATCTTCACCTTGTCGATTCCACCGAACGGATTCGGAGGCATGGTTCCCTCCTCGAGATACCACCTTCGATTAAACACTTCGGAAGGTTCCTCTGACGAACCGAATCCGATTTTCGAAGGAGCCAGGTCTTTGATCGCTTTCTCAATCGAATGGACGATTCCCTCAAAGACTCTTTTTCGAAACGCAACCTCAGCGGGATTGTCGCTCGTTCCGGATGCAGAGGGTGCCGAGTGAGTGTGAGTTCCCGAGATTAGCATTTCGGAGGGTTTCCAGCCAGTTCGACGAGAGGCCTCTTTCTTGATTTTATCGAGAAGATCTTGCTGCATGTAGAGAATGTCGACGACCGTCAAAACCGCTTGTCCGTCTCCGTTTTTCACGGCAAAGGATCGCGAATGAAGCGGATCATGAGCTGAATCGGTCGGCTTCGGGCTGAATGATCCTCGGAGGACGACGGGCCATTCCTGGGGCGTGATGTCTGTCACTCCGAACCCTGCCTTGAATTCCGCTTGGACGAGAAGAGGGAGAAAAAGGAGGCCACAGAGTCCGATTGCGAGAGACCGTTTGGGTTTGCTGGAGCAGATCAACAATTTCATGATCAAAGTCTGAGAGTTTTCGGCTTCCTTGGTAAAGCTGATAAGCAGCGCGATGGCGGGTCAGAAGTCTTATCATTCAGCGCATTCGTGGATCTGTTTCTCCTGGGGCAAGATGATAGGATCGCGGCCATGAAGACCTTGATCTTGATTTTGTTTTTTGCGATTCGCTCCAGCTTTCTTGCTGCTGCCGATCAACCCCACATTGTTCTCGTGATGGCGGACGATCAGGGGTGGGGTGACATGGCCTACAATGGTCATCCCAAACTCAAGACTCCAAATTTCGACGAAGCGGCTGCGCAGGGAATTCGGTTCGATCGGTTTTATGCTGCCGCTCCGGTTTGTTCTCCGACGCGGGCGAGCGTGTTGACGGGGCGGAACCCCAATCGACTGGGCGTCTACCAGTGGGGGTATCCGATTCGGAAACAGGAGATCACGCTTCCTGAGGTGTTGAAAGAGAATGGCTATACCACCGGCCATTTTGGGAAATGGCATCTTGGATCGGTTCGGAACCAAAGTGAAAGCCGCCCAGGCGCTCATGGATTCGATCGCTGGGTCAGCGCTCCGAACTTCTACGAGAATGGATCGACACTATCGGATGAGGGAACCGCCGTCAGTTTCGAAGGTGTTGAGAGTTCATTCATTGCAGTGGATTCGGCTTTGGAATGGATGAAGAGCGCCTTGAAGGGGGAGAAGCCCATCTTTGCTGTGATCTGGTTTGGATCTCCCCATACACCTCATATTCCCGCGAAGGAGGATGCGGAACTTTATGCAGACGAAAAGCCGGCCAATCGGAATTTCCTCGGAGAAGTCACAGGGATGGATCGTGCCTATGGAAAACTGAGGAGCGAGTTGGAGGCAATGGGAATCCGGGAGGATACGCTCCTCTGGTATTGCAGTGACAATGGGGGACTTCCCAAAGTGGGGAGTACTGGGGATTTTCGGGGTCATAAAGGGCATGTTTATGAAGGTGGTTTGCTGGTGCCTGCGATCCTGGAGTGGCCCGCGAAGTTTCCGAACCCTGCGGTCGTTTCGGGTCGTGCCAATACCTTCGACATCTTCCCTACCATTCTCGAAGCGGCAGGAATCTCTGAGGAGACTGATCATATTCTGGATGGAGAAAGCCTGCTCCCGCTGGTTCAGTCCGAGAGAAGGGGCCGGGAAAAATCCATGGGATTCTGGAATACCGTGCGTCGCGGAATCGGCACGCCAAGCGATGCTTGGATGAATGAGCTCAAAGCCGCCCAGGCCGAAGGGCGAGATCTTGCTCCATTTGAAGCCGTCGTCGCAGCGATGAAACTTCCTGATCCCCCAGAGTCGATCGAATCGCTACGAGGGCATTCCGCTTGGATCGAAGGTAATTGGAAGCTCCACCGTATCGTCGATAAAAAGACGGGAGAAGCTCGCTTCGAGTTATACAACCTCAGTGACGATCCCTACGAGACGAAGGATCAACTGGAGAAGCAGACCGAGCGAGTTGAGCAAATGAAAGCAAAGCTGGCGACGTGGATGAACTCCGTCGTCGAGAGTCTCAACGGTGCGGAGTATCGCTAAGCTCGGACGCGCATGCGGCGGGATCAGGCTTCATCCGCTACGGGCTTCTCTTCATCCGCTTTTTCCTTCGTTTCTTCTCCAGGAAGGGTCAGACCGATTAGGAAAATCAGCCCGAACAGGGCGAAGGCGAAGAATGGCGGTGTCCACAGCAACGTGCCGCGAAAACCAAGAACGCAGAGTCCGAAAAAGAGGAGAAAGAAAATTCCCCAGACCGGAATGAATTTTCCTCGTGGGAGGCGAAAGAGAAATGCGGCGATTGCAGCGATAGCGATCACGGAAAGCCAGCGTAGCCATGATGGCCACCAATCGATGAAACGCCCACTCTGGATTGCTGTCATCGCGCGCGCGAGGAGAATGGTTTCGGAAATCATCGACCCTGTTTCGGTTTCGATTCGTCGATCACCTGTGCGATCGAAACCGACCACGACGAGGTTTTCACTGAGCGAAGCAAATTTGCCCTGAAAGCTTTCGAGAATCCGTTGAGCGACTTCATCATTCTTTTCTCCTGTATAGGCGAGCTCGTCGACGGTTAGTGAGGTAAAGTGATGAACTCGCTTCTTTTCGCCTTCATCGGTCGCTTCCAGAGAGATCATTCCTCGTCGAACGCCTGCTCGTTGAGGGACGATGAATGTTCCGTCGGGCTCGATCGGAATGGTCCTCATTTCACCCAATTGGACGACGGGTGGCGAGGTCGTGAGATCGACAGAGACTTCCGAGAGATCGATTCCAGCATGACGCGCCACAGAGGCGAGGACGATGGAGGGAACGACCTTTCCTTTGAGCTGGGCGACCAAGGGAACACGCAGGGTCTTTTTCTCAAGCAGTCCGCGAGTAGATTCGATCTCTTTTACCGCAGGATCAGCGTTCGCGAGTATCTGAGGGTCAGGGTGCCTCACGGTCCGAGTGAAGGTCAGGATTTGCTCGGGTGAGCCTTTCACCTTGAGTTCAGCGTAGTTCAGGGATTTGGGATCTGTTGCCTGATCTCCATCGTTGGAGACGTTTGCGGCCGTGATGATTCGAGGAAGCTGCATCGCGGCGTCCTTCAGGGGCACGATGTCGGTCTGATTGAGGACAAGAGATTCGTCGAAAGTCGGAGTCGGCAGAAAAGCCACCGTCTTAGGGTTCATTTTGGCGATGAAACCAAGGATGGTTGCGAAGTCGAGACGGGAGAGTCGACCGTCGTCAGCGGCAGGAGTATCCTGGCCGATGGTAAGAGGCTCGTAATCGTCGTTAATCCGCACTATCGTCACTGACGGTTCCGCAATTTTGTCCCCGGTATTTCCGACACAAAATTCCAGCCAGAACTGGTTGAGCGATTGCAAAGGTGCGAGTTTTCTCGAGCGAAGATTCCACTCCGCGAGAGAAACGAGAATGAGTCCGAAGACGACGAAGATTACAAAACGTTGGCGCATCAGGTAGAAGGCGGGGGGTCCAGAAAGGGGTGGTTCAGGAAAGGGAGACGTTCTCAACCCTACTTCTCGGAAAGGCAATCCCTTGGGGCAACCTTCTCGCGAAATACTTTCCACCCGGTTCCAATTTTAACAAAACCATCGGCCTTGTGAAATTCGTCCCGGAAGGTTGATGAATTAGATTTTCTCCACACGGAATACGTGGACTGGCTTCGTACGTGGGTCAAGAGCCACGAAGTTGGTGGATTCACGCCATGTGTAGGCCTCTTCGTAGATGAGATCTGCAACAGAAAACGAATCTCCTGCGGGCATCCCGAGGTCCTCAAGAGGCAGGTGAATATTGGACTCGACCCGTTGGTGAGGGTTTAAATTAACGACTATTAGAATGATATTCGAGCGGTCATCGGACCACTTGTAGTAGGCGATCATGTCGCTGTGATCGGCAGGGACGAATTCAATGTTGGCATAGGATTGTAGTGCCGCATTCTCGTTTCGGACCTGGTTGAGCCGGGTCAGAAACTTCTTTATGTTGCCTGGCTGATCCCAATTGCGGGTCTTCAGCTGATATTTTTCGCTGTCGAGATATTCTTCGCGGCCCGGTAGGGGCTTGTTCTCACAAAGCTCATATCCCGAATATATGCCCCACGATGAGGACAATGTTGCGGCCAATGCTGCGCGAATTTTGAAAGCGGAAGGAGGTGCGTTCTGCAGGTGATGGGGAAGAATATCGGGAGTGTTCGGCCAGAAATTCGCCCGATAGTAGTCGCGCATGTGACCCTTGGTCAGTTCGGTCACATACTCGGTCAGCTCTTCCTTTGATTCACGCCAGGTAAAGTAGGTGTAGCTCTGGGTGAAGCCTGCTTTCGCCAGTGTCTGCATCATTTTTGGGCGAGTGAACGCTTCACTGAGAAAGATGATCGTTGGGTCAATTTCGTGGATCTGTCCGATGAGCCATTCCCAGAAAGCGACCGGTTTGGTATGGGGGTTGTCGACTCGGAAGATACGAACGCCCTTTTTGACCCAGAAAAGAACTACGTCGCAGATTTCTTCCCAGAGATCCCTCCATTCGTCGCAATGGAAATTGAGAGGGTAGATGTCCTGATACTTTTTAGGAGGGTTTTCGGCATATTTGATGGTGCCGTCGGGACGGTGATAAAACCACTCTGGATGCTCGCTTACATAGGGATGGTCCGGTGAGCAGTTCAGAGCAAAGTCGATTGCGATTTCGATACCGAGATCCCGTGATTCTTCGAGGAGCCAGACAAAATCTTCGAGCGTGCCCAAGTTGGGGTCGACGTTGCGATGGCCGCCGTCTTTGCTACCGATCGCCCAGGGAGAGCCCACATCATCAGGTTCGCGGGTAACAGTGTTGTTTTTACCCTTTCGGTGGCTGACTCCGATCGGATGGATCGGAGGGAAGTAGACGGTGTCGAAACCCATCGCTTTGGCGTCCTCAATGCGAGGGAGGCAATCACGGAAGGTCGAGTGTTTACCCTCAATTCCCTCTGCACAACGGGGAAAGAATTCATACCAGGAAGAAAATGAGGAGTGCTTCGTTTCTACGACCAGCTCGATCGTTTCTTCGGAGCGCGCCGCGAGGGATCGATCTGGCCAGCGGGCAAGCAGAGAGAGAACGTCGGGAGCGTGCATCAATTTAGGTATTTCCGCCGCGGGAGTTTTCATGAGGCGCGTCGTAAGATCTTCGATCGCTTCGGCATCTTTGATGGCCTTGGCCGTCGCGGCTCGTATCGCTACGCCGTTGAGAATGACACGCCCTTCTTCAATCTCGGTCGAGAAATCTTCGTGGTCCCCGGTAAGGCGGCGGTCCAAATCGTGCAGCCAGGTCAGAAAGTCGTCTGCCCATGCGAGAATCGAGATCGTGTATTTTCCGGTCTTGGAGAAGTTCAGCGTGGTTCCCCAGCGATCGTTTTCGTAGGGGGCGAGTGCCTGCTCGTGGACCTTCTTCTTTCCTTCTTTCTGCCACTGAACGATGGCAACGAGAACGTCATGTCCGTCTTTAAACACATCGGCTTCGACCGGGAGAATTTCGTCCTCAACTCGCTTGGTAGGATAGCGACCTCCCTCAACTCTCGGGGAAAGGTTCGAAATCACAATGCTCGCGAGGCGATCGGTGGTGTTCAGCTTTTTCATGGATCCCATAGTTTTGGTAACTCTCTCCGGCGGCACTATCGATGCAAGGGCGCGAACGCCAAGCCCCTTTTTGTGGCACTCTCTTCGCAGAAGCAACAGGTAAATGGGAGAGCGAAATATTCGCTACTACTGCCGTTCAAGCCTAGGTTTCATTCCCGTACACGGCCTCGAGACTGCTTCTTTTCCGATCGACGTTCCTTGCTGCGACGAATCTTTGCTCTGGTAGCCCGGGAGGGGCGACGTTTCTCATATCGCTTCCGGGCGCGAGTGCGTGCTCGTTCCAGTTTTTTCCGCCGACGGATCGCTTCGATCTGCTCGCAGAGACGATTCCGCGCCATTTCTCGATTCTTTTCCCGAGAGCGCGAGTTCTGGCAGCTGATCTCAATCCCTGTTGGCAGGTGTTTGAGATACACGCAACTCGCTGTCTTGTTGATCTTCTGGCCGCCGCTTCCGGACCCAAGCACAAAGCGTTCTTCGAGATCCGATTCATGGATCTCGTTGCGCCGCATTCGTTCTTCGAGAGGGGGCATGGACTTTTTAGTATTTTGGAATAGAGGAAAATCTCTTGCCGAGTTCGACTGAACAGGGTTGAGTCAGAGACCAGACAGGGTCGGATTCGAAATTCTGAGAGATCATCTAAGTGTTCCGATCAGAATTTCTCCAACTATATCTCACTGGATTGGAATTTCTATGAGCGCCCTGCAAGAGGCAGTCGAAAAAGGTTATGCGATCTACAGTCGTCGCACATTGCCTTTTTACGATTGGTGGGCTTTCAAGATTTTCAGCCCCCGTATCTGGCAGTGTCCGACTGAGGTTCTTCTGGGATTGTATCGGGAGCACATCAGCAACATTCATCTCGAGGCCGGTGTAGGAAGTGGCTATTTTCTGGAGCACGCTCTGTCGGAAGAAAAGCCGCGTGTTGCGATTCTCGATATCAACCGGGAGTGTCTCGACTTTGTCGAAACGCGAATCGCCGACTATCGGCCTGAGGTCTTTCAGGAAAATATCCTCGAACCCCTCGATCTGGGAGTCCCTCCGTTTGACTCGATTGCGGTGAATTATGTTCTCCACTGCCTTCCTGGTCGGCTTGAGACCAAGGCAGCGACCGTGTTTGATCACCTAATTCCCTTGATGAAAGATGATGCGACCATTTTCGGTGCGAGCGTTCTGGGCACGGATGTGCAGCTTTCCTTTGCCGCGAAAATGTTTCTCCGCTTCTGCAACAATCGAGGTTACTTTTCGAATCAGAACGATACACTGGGCGCGATGATGGAAGTTCTTTCGATGAGGTTCAAGACGTTCAACGTCGAAGTCCACGGTTGCGTTGTCCTCTTCTGGGGAAAGGGAATCCGCGACTCGCATCGCGAGCGGCTGGATGCTCAATGACCGGGGCAGGTGAGGGCCCGGCCATTGTCGGATGGGTTGAGCGCTTCGAGAAACGGAACCGCTGCCTTCGCCCATTCCAGCGCGTCAGGGTGCTGGGATGCGCCTTCGCCAAAGCAACTCCTCAACATATCGGTATCAATGATTCCGGGATTAAACGCGACCGCGGCGAGTCCCTCGGGTAGCTCTTGAGCAAGGGATTGCGTGAGGCCTTCGACAGCCCATTTGCTGGCACAGTAGGGCGCCACCTCCGGGGATGTCGACCGGCCCCACCCACTCGAAAAGTTGACGATCACTCCCGATCCGCGTTCGATCATGCGGGTGAGAAACGCGCGCAGGACGTTGTTGAGACCTTTGACATTCACATCGATCACGTCGGCGAATTCATTCTCGGTGATTTTCCAAAGAGGCGCATTTCGATTGATCAATGCCGCGCAGTTGATGAGGAGATCCGGTGGGCCTTCTTTCGAAAAAACCGACTCGGCCCATTTTTTAACGTTTTCATCGTTTCGAACATCCACGGATGTGAACTGATGAGGATTTCCGAGTTCGCGGCTGAGCTCAGCGATTGAGGTCTCGTCGCGAGCGCATCCAAAGATACGATGCCCGCGTTCAGCAAATCCGATGGTCATGGCGTGACCAAGTCCGCGGGAGACTCCAGTGATCGCGATGGTGAGGGGAGAGGGCATAGCAAGAGAGGTGATAAAGAATGGAGGGTTCTAGAGCCAAGATTGGTTGGAGCTTCTATTGGTCAGAAATGATACGATCCAGCTGCTCCGCCAATTTCACTTTCACCGATTCCCATTGGGGATCGTCAGCAAGATTAGTTCATTCTTTGAAATCGTTTTCGTGACCCAGTGTCGAGGGACAGAGCCCTGACATGATGCTTGCTCGGGATGGTCCGTAGAGAGGGAACTGACAAAATGCGTTGGTGAAGACTGTTCCTCGGCTTTCGAGACGATCCATGTTCGGAGTCTTTGCATCCGGATATCTCTGGGCAAAGGAGGGGAAGTCGTTGAGGTCGTCCACCGAGAGAAAGAGAACGTTCGGTTTCTCAGCAGACCAGGAGTTCGTTAGGAGGATAAGGAGAAAAATACAGGGAAGCAGTTTCATGATACGAGGAAGCGGGAAGGGGCGATTGAACAACACAAATACCAGAAGTTCAGCAGCGCGGGAATTTGAAAATCGAAGGGGTCCCAACCACTTGTCCCTCGTTCCCGGGAGCGAGGATACATTGGAAATATTCTAACCTCTGCTAGACTCGAGGGATGATTTCACTTCGCGTCTTTCTGGCCACCGTTCTCAGTTTCGGGTTTTTGTCTCTAGTGGAAGCCGCAGATAAAAATCTGCGAATTCTCTTCATCGGCAACAGCTATACTGGGCAGGTGAAGCAGAGTATTGAAGGTTTCTTCCGGGCTTCGCCTCATTCAGGTGCTGAGCTGGAATTTATCACGCCCGGTGGGAGGACGCTTGCGCAACATTTGAGCAATGAGAAGACGACAGCAAAAATCGAGGAAGGCGCTTGGGATTTTGTCGTCCTTCAAGATCAAAGCCAGACACCAGCCGTGTTTCCCGATAAATTTGCGAAAGCAGCTCGAGAGTTGAGTCGACTCATCGAGAAGTCGGGTGCACAGACTGTATTTTACCAGACCTGGGGAAGGCGTGATGGGGATAAGCAGAACCCGAAAATGTTTCCAACTTACGGGTCGATGCAGAAAGCGCTCAGTAAGGAATATCAAACTGCTGCGCGAAAGTATGATGCTCTTCTTGCCCCGGTTGGAGATGCCTGGGCGATGGTTCGATCTGAGAATAAGGACCTCGGCGTTCGCTTGTATAAGGGCGATGGAAGTCATCCTTCGAAGGCAGGGGCATTGTTGGCTGCCAGTGTTTTCTATCGAGTCCTGACAGGAGATAGCTCCAGCGAGATCTCCTTCATGGGAGGAGTCGAAGCGAGTGATGCCAAGGTCATTCGCGAGGTAGTCTCGAAAATTGAGATTCGAGACTGATCGGTTTCTTTCGATAGAGAAGGGGAATTGGGCACTCGAATTCTACTCGAGCCATCCGCTCTCAAAGAGAGACCGCTGCCTCTGGCGATTGGAGCATCAGCGGAGAATGTTGGAGAATTGAGCAGCGTTCCTGTATTGCTTGTTCCCGATTAGTCAGCTCCATTGCTGGAGCCAAAGTCCCACCAACCGACGAGTGAGGCCTCAACGCTTGGCGCAAAAAATCCTGAAAAGAGAATGCCTGTAGCGATCAATATCGCTTTTGAAAAAAATCATGCTGTGTTCCTCACCTCGGTGGGATTTGGAGTTTTTGGGGCATGTTGATTCGGTTCAAGCAGGATTTTGACCTGTGTAAGGCGATCAAATGTGGCTCATTTTGTAATAAATCCTGGGCAACTATCTCTCTGATGCTCAAGACAATTCACAAATCCTCATGCCTTTCGTCTCATCCGTCGTAAGATGCGGGCATGTCTTCTTTCGGTTCCTACGACCTGATTCCTTCTCTTCAATCGACTCTGCAATCGCTTGGTTTTTATACGCCGACCGAAATTCAGGATCGGACTCTGCCACCACTTCTTCGTGGAGAGTCCGTCGTGGGCGTGGCAGAAACGGGAAGCGGGAAGACGCTGGCCTATGCGTTGCCTGTGCTGCAGAAGGTGAAGCAATTAGAGGAATCCGGGGATCCCGTGAAAGAAGCGGGTCAGCCTCGTGCGATCATTCTTGTCCCCTCCAGTGATCTCGGAGAGCAAGTCTCGAAGGCGTTTAAGCAGTTCACCCATGAAACTCGAGTACGAGTTCGCTCAGCGGTCGGAGGCGTTCCCATGAAAATTGCACGCCGCAACGTGGGATCGCCTTTTGAGATTCTTGTCGCGACACCGGGCCGTCTTGAGCAATTGATGCGAGATCGGCTCGTGCTCCTCTCGGATCTACGGTTTCTCGTTTTTGACGAAGCCGATCAGATTCTTGATGTTGGGTTTCTCCCCGCGATACGTCGCATTCTGCGCTCCTGTCCTGCCGATCGACAGCTGGCTCTCTTTACTGCAACTGCTTCAGATGGTGTTCAGCTGCTGATTCGGGACCTTTTCAATGACGCGGAGTGCATCGAGACGAGCGGTCATCACCGTCCTGTCTCGTCGTTGATCACGGTCAATCTTCCGGTCCCCAACGGAAAACGGTTTCCTCTTCTGGAGGATGTTCTCGCTGATCACGTGGATGGCGGATCACTCCTTTTTGCGAACACTCGTGAGCAATGCGACAAGCTGGCTGAAGAACTGGTCGAGAATGGCTACTCCTGCGCGATCTATCGTGGCGACATGGACAAGAAAGAGCGGCGACAGAATCTCATCGACTTCCGCGAAGGGACCTTGGATCTACTCATTTCGACCGACTTGGCGGCACGGGGACTTGATGTCGAGAATATTGATCGAGTAATCAACTATCACCTCCCGAAGGAATTAAAGAACTACCTTCACCGAGCTGGGCGCACTGCTCGAGCAGGCAATGAAGGAACGGTGATCAATTTTGTGACGGAGCGGGATCGTAATTTGATCAACCGCCTTGAGTCGATCAAGTGATCGGTTGCTTTCTCTGATGTCGACACGGTCTCCATCGATCCTCGTTCGGGAGGGGCGCAGCACCTTGCTGTTGGCGTTCCCGCTCATTGCCGGGCAGGTCAGTCAGATGCTGGTCGGGTTGTCGGATACCTTAATGATCGGGCGTCTCGGCGTTGTTCCTCTAGCGGCTTCCACATTCGCAAATACGATTCTCTACCTGCCCATGATGGTGGGGATAGGAATGACAATGGCGGTTTCGATTCGGGTTTCGCAGGCACGGGGTGCTGGGAACTCGGCGATGGCGAGGGAAGCACTTCGCAACGGCCTCTTTATCGCTTTCGTGGTCGGCGTTTTTACTGTGATTGCCGCCTTGTTGACGATTCCCTTTTTCAGCCACTTCGGACAGGAGCCTGAAGTTTCGGAAGGGGCGGGGGATTACTTCTTGATCGTCGCGATTTCGATGATCCCGGCGATTGGATGTATGGCGGTGAAGAATCATGCCGATGCGATGAATCATCCCTGGCCAGCCTTATGGATTACCTTGGGAGGAGTTCTTCTCAATATTTTCCTGAACTGGATTCTGATCTACGGCAAGCTCGGCGCTCCGGCGATGGGGCTGGAGGGTGCCGGTCTCGCGACACTGCTGGCTCGAACGATTACGCTGGTGGTATTGATTCAATGGTGTCGGCGATCCGTCACGATGGATGACTGGGTGCCTCGAAATTGGTTTCTTCGCCCCGACTGGACTTCAATTCGATCGCTTATCAAAGTGGGGCTTCCCGCGAGTTTGCAACTGCTCGCTGAGGTCAGTGCCTTTGTCATGGCAACGATTCTGATTGGTACTCTGGGGAAAGTGTCGCTTGCCTCTCATCAGATCGCGATCACCTGTGTCGCCACAATCTTCATGGTTCCACTGGGGCTTTCTATGGCTCTGACCGTTCGGATCGGTGAAGCCTGGGGCGGGAAGCGAATTGATCAGCTCCGCCCCATCGTCGTGAGCGGCTGGATGATGGGGGGATTGTTTTCGATGTTCAGCGCAACTCTCGTATTTTTCTTTCCCGATACGATTGCTGGATGGTTCGTTACCGAGCCGGAAGCGCGAGCACTCGCGGCTTCTCTTCTCGTGATTTCTGCGTTCTTCCAATTCAGTGATGCGATGCAAATTCTATCCGTCGGAGCGCTTCGTGGTCTCGACGACGTCAATATCCCCGCCTGGCTCGCTGTTTTCGCCTACTGGGTCGTCTCGATCCCGGTGGGGTGGTGGTTGGCGATTCGTTTTGAGATGGGTGCCGCGGGAATGTGGTGGGGAATCACGATTGGTCTTACTCTGACCGCATTGATGCTAGGGGTTCGGCTCTGGAAGAAGACTGCAGGTGGGCCTATTTCTTTTTGCGAGGAGCCTTCTTAGAAGGACTCTTTTTTGCTAGAGCCTTCCTTGTCGCCGCCTTCTTCACTGAGGGAGCCACCTTTTTCGGTGGCTCAGGCTTTTTTGCGGTGGCCGGCGGAGGGGAGGAAGCCGAATCCGGGATCACCTTTTCCTCAATTTCCTCCTGTTCGGCTTTGGCAATGCGAGAGACTCGATCGACCTGATTCTTCGTCAGAATGTTACCACGTGCACCTCGCCCCTTGATCCCTAGATCAGCGAAGCGGAAGTCGAGTTGGAGCTTTCGGAGACCAAGGTCAGATTTGAGACGAACACGGACAATGATGTTGGCATCTTCTTCCGTGTCATGCTCGCTCAACCAGAGAACTCGGGTTCCGGCCTTTCCGCCAGTGAGATCGTAGAGCTTTTCGCGGGTGACACCGCTGACTTGGAATCGCTTGGCCATGGCACGTCCGCCGCGACCGTCGCGATAGATCATGTTGTAGTATTTGGGCTCGTCTTTCTTGAAGACGTTGGCGATGAGATTGTCTTTTCCTATGAACACTTTGTCCGCAATTTTGACTACTCGCATCGTTCCATCTCGGGAAAATGCGATGATGTCATCGAGGCGTGAGCATTTCCCCACAGCTTCGTCTCGTTTCATGCTGTAGCCGGCCATTCCCTCCTTGCGGTTTACATAGAGAGTGTCGTTGGCTACCACAACCTGCTTGGCTTCGACGCGATCGAAAGAGGAGAGCTCAGTTTTCCGCCCGCGTTCTTTTCCGTAGCGCTCCTTCAGGCTTTCGAACCACTGGACGGTAAAGTTTGTCAGACGCCGAAGATTCTTCTTCGTCTCTTTGATCTGATCCTCGAGCCCACGAATGAATTCGTCAGCTTTGAAAGAATCGAATTTCGAGATCCGCTTGATCTTAATTTCGGTCAGTCGGACGATGTCGTCTTCAGTGACTTCACGCAGGAACATGCTGAGGTAGGGCCGGAGACCTTCCCAGATCTCTTCGATGACGGCTTCCCACGTTTC
Organism: Verrucomicrobiales bacterium; assembly: GCA_965657775.1. Taxonomy (GTDB): domain Bacteria; phylum Verrucomicrobiota; class Verrucomicrobiia; order Verrucomicrobiales; family DEV007; genus Arctic95D-9. Next base: position 275,606 of record CBFHPY010000001.1, on the reverse strand, counting down.
GCACTCTTCAATGCGACGATAGATACGCTTCTCGATGAAGATCTTTTCAAGGCTCGAGAAATGCCACTTTTCCTGCAACTCTCCGAGTTTGATCTCGAGTTCCTGTTTGAGTAGCTCGCGAGTCTGTTTGGCGCTGTGTTTCAGGATCTCACTGACTCCGAGGAAGCGGGGCTTGTTGTCCTGAATCACACAGGCATTCGGAGAAATGCTGACCTCGCAGTCGGTGAACGCATAAAGCGCCTGCAGAGTCTGATCAGTATCAACTCCGGCTGGAAGGTAGACGTGAATCTCGACAAACTCGGCGGTGCAATCCTCGAGACGGGAGACTCGGACTTTACCTTGATCATTTGCCTTGAGAATCGAGTCGCAGAGACTTGTTGCAGTAGTTCCAAAAGGAATCTCCCGGATGATAAGATGCCGAGCCTTGGCTCTTTCGATTCTTGCCCGAACCCGGATTCGCCCGCCGCGGAGACCGTCGTTGTAGTCCGTCATGTCGGCGATGCCGCCCTGCATAAAATCGGGAAAGATCTCGAATTCCTCTTTCTGAAGAACGGAGATACAGGCGTCGATCAGTTCGTTGAAATTGTGAGGAAGAATTTTGCAGGCGAGGCCGACTGCAATTCCCTCGGCTCCATGAGCGAGGACGAGAGGGAACTTGGCAGGAAGTGTTACCGGTTCCTTGTTTCGCCCGTCGTAACTCGCAGCCCAGGTCGTGGTCTTAGGATTGAAGAGGACTTCGTTCGCAAACTTCGAGAGCCGTGTTTCGATGTATCGAGGAGCCGCAGCGGAGTCTCCCGTCAGGATATTTCCCCAGTTTCCTTGGGTATCGACGACGAGTTCCTTTTGCCCCATGTTGACGAGGGCATCGCCAATGGCCTGATCACCATGAGGGTGATACTGCATTGTATGACCGATGATGTTAGCGACCTTGTTAAAGCGGCCGTCATCTTTCTCTTTGAGCGAATGAAGAATGCGTCGCTGCACCGGCTTGAGCCCATCATTGATGTGGGGAACGGCACGCTCAAGAATGACATAACTGGCATAGTCGAGAAACCAGTCGGAATACATTCCCTTCAGAGGATTCTGGGTTGGTTCTGGCATGAGATTTGTCTGATCAGGTCAAAATGATCTGGCAACGGGACTTTGGCTCGCGGCCTATGCCGCACTCGCCGCTTCAGGCACTTCCGCCCGCTCTTCTTCGTCCTCTTCGATAATATCTGCTTCGACCTTGAGGTTTTTAATAATGTATTCCTGTCGCTGAGGCGTGTTCTTACCCATATAGAACGCAAGAAGATCCTGAATCAGTTTCGGTTTGGGTGGAATCTCGACGGGAGCGAGCCGGACCTCTTCGCCGATGAAGAATTTGAACTCATCAGGGGAGATTTCTCCCAGTCCCTTAAATCTCGTGATCTCAGGATTTTTGACTTTGGCGAGAGCGGCCTGTCTCTCTTCTTCACTGTAGCAATAACGAGTCTCCTTTTTGTTTCGGACTCGAAACAGCGGGGTCTCGAGGATAAATAGATGCCCTTCGCGAATGAGATCAGGAAAGAACTGGAGGAAGAAAGTCATCGCAAGAAGGCGGATGTGCATTCCGTCGACGTCGGCATCAGTAGCGAGAACGACCTTGTTGTAGCGAAGGTCTTCGAGCCCGTCCTCAATACCGAGAGCAGCCTGAAGGAGGTTAAACTCCTCATTCTGATAGACCACCTTGCGGCTCATTCCGTACGAGTTCAGCGGCTTGCCTCGGAGAGAAAAGACGGCCTGCGTATCGACACTTCGCGCTTTCGTAATTGATCCGCTCGCGGAGTCGCCCTCAGTGATGAAGAGCGTCGATTCGAGAGCAAGTTTGTGCTTGGAATTCAGATGAGCCCGGCAATCCCGCAGCTTCTTGTTGTGAACTTTGGACTGCTTGGCACGCTCTCTCGCCAGCTTCTTGATTCCCTTGAGCTCTTTTCGCTCATGCTCGGAACGCTGGATCTTGTCGACAATGGCATCGGCCGTTTCCTTTTTCCGGTGGAGGTGATTGTCGAGCTGGAGCCCCACAAAATTTCCGATGAATGTTCGAATCGTTTCTCCATCAGGTGCCATGTGGGTGGAGCCCAGCTTGGTCTTGGTCTGGGATTCAAAGACGGGGTCTTCTACCTTTACGCTGACTGCAGCTACGATTCCAGAGCGAACATCTGGAGCATCATACTGTTTCTTAAAGTGGTTGCGGACCGTTGTGACAATGGCTTCACGGAAAGCCGCGAGGTGAGTTCCACCCATTGTGGTGTGCTGGCCATTGACGAAACTGTAGTATTCCTCGCCGCTCTGCTCCGTGTGACAAAAAGCGATCTCGATGTCATTGTCGGAGAGATGAATGATGGGATAAATCGGCTTTTCGCCTCCCTCCAGATTCTCATTGAGCAGATCGAGAAGTCCGTTCTTGGAACGGAATTTCTTTCCGTTCAGTGACAGTGTCAGGCCCGTGTTGAGATAAGCGTAGTTTCTCAACATCGTCTCGACGAACTCGAGATTCCATTGGTAGGGCCCGAAGATCTCCTCATCGGGTTCAAACGAAACCATGGTCCCGCTGGGCTCGGTCGACTTTTCCGCCTTCTTCATCTCATCAGTGATGAAACCCTTGGCGAAAGTGATACCCTTGGTCTGTTTGTCGCGGAAACCGGCGATTTCGAAGAACTCAGAAAGGAAGTTCACCGCTTTGATACCGACACCGTTGAGTCCCACCGACTTCTTGAAGGCTTCGCTGTCATATTTGGCGCCGGTGTTGATGATGGAAGCGCAATCCTTGAGTTTACCGAGAGGAATTCCTCGTCCGTAGTCACGGACGCGGACAAAGTGTTCCTCGATCTCGATATCGATCTGCTTTCCGTTTCCCATCACGAATTCATCGATGCAGTTATCGATGACCTCCTTGAGAAGAATGTAGATTCCGTCGTCAGGCTGGGTGCCGTCCCCGAGTTTACCGATATACATTCCGGGCCGCAGCCGGATGTGTTCGCGGGGATCGAGGGAGCGGATATGCTCTTCGTTATAGTCGGCAGCCATGGGATTCAGAGGTGAGAGATCTTTTAGTATTTAGGAAAACTGAAATAAATTCAACCCCTGAGTCAGGAAAACCAGAAAAACTGGAATTAGATGTGAAGGCCATCCCTTACCGAAAAGCGGTAGAATTCGCTGCTTTGGAGCGAGCAGAGACTCCTTGATTGAAAACCTTCTATCGTGGATGGTCGATCTATGCGCAGGTTTTTCCATTTTGCAGTTCTATCTTTGTCACTCTTCCTGTTCTCCTGTGAAGAGGCAGAAGAGACTCCGTCCGGAGAAGGTGAGGTTACGATCAATGATGTTCCTGCTGAAGTAACGCCAGCGCCGAAGCCAACCACGCAGCCTGTATTCTGGAGTGAGTTAAAATTGCACGAGGCGATTCGGTCAGCGAATCCAGGATATTCAGGAAACGGACAATTTCAGATCGATGAGTCGGGCCAGGTGAGAGCGATTGCGCTCGACAATTGTGGGGTGACCGACCTCTCCGTTTTTGCGGGAATGCCGTTGATGGCAATTTATCTGCAGGGATGCCCCGTTCCGGATGTGGAGGCTTTGAGAGGAATGGCGCTGGTGGAGCTGTATCTCGAAAATACGGCGGTGAAAGATCTGAGTCCGCTCAAAGGTATGAAGGATCTCCGAAAGCTTTATCTCAGTGGCACGATGGTGGAAGATCTTTCTCCGCTGGAGGGACTGGGAATCACGGAACTTAATCTAGTGAATACTCCAATCAAAAATCTTGCAGGACTTAAGGGTATGCCGCTGAACATGGTGTGGCTGACCGATACGCAGGTTCGCGATATCTCGCCGCTCGCTTCGAGCCCGCTGGTGAGTCTCACTCTCCATCGGACACCGATAACGGATCTTTCGCCTCTCGCGACGACAAGCCTACAACGCCTTCATATTGGAGAAACCGATGTCACGGATCTCAGCCCACTTGGTGGATTGCGATTGACCCGCCTTGTCTTTGATCCCGAAGACATCAAGGAAGGGGTTGAGGCAGTGAAGAAGATTCCAACGATGCAGGAGATTGGGACCAAGTTCGAAGACGGAGCCAACGATCTGAAGCCTCCGGCAGTCTTCTGGGCGGGTCCCAGTGAAGCACCGGAATCCGGTCCGGCGAGATCGCCTAAGCTCCTGGGGCCGAGAATCGAAAATCTTCCAAGCTCTGCGAAAGCTGAGCCGAAAGAAGCAGCTGAAGTTCCTGAGTCAGGAGGCGAGTAGCCCGGTATTTTGCAGGGATGATCCGGTCTCTCTTTACGGTTAGTGGGTTTACCCTTCTGAGCCGGATTCTCGGATTTGTTCGAGACAAGCTCATCGCCGTCCATCTCGGTGGTGGAGCGATGGCGGATGTCTGGGTTGCGGCATTTCGTTTTCCTAACGTCTTTCGACGCATCTTTGGCGAGGGCGCTTTCAATGCCGCCTTCGTCCCCATGTACAGTCGTCGCCTCGAAGAAGAGGGACATGAAGCGGCCGATGGTTTCGCCCGTCGTACGCTTTCACTGATGGCGACGATTCTCTTCGCCTGCTTCGTCCTCGCTTTCATCTTCATGGAGCCCATCGTCAATTACACGAACTGGGGTTATGCGGAGGATGGCAGACTGGAACTCGCGGTGGATGCGTCCCGCATTACCGTCGTGTATCTCATTTTTATTTGTCTCGTTGCGGCTCTGAGTGGAGTGCTCAACAGCCGGCGAGTCTTTGCAGCACCAGCATTTGCCTACGTCGTGCTCAATATCGTATTCCTGGGTGCACTCCTTTTCGTGATTCCAAAAACAGGCCAACCTCTCAAGGTTCTCTGCTGGTCTGTTGTGGTCAGTGGGGTGTTGCAGCTCGTGGTCGTATTCATTGCAGCCCTTCGGCGTGGATTCAATTTGCGCCCTCGTCTGCCAAAAATCGATGGGGACATGAAGCGACTCGGAGTTCTCATGGCCCCCGGTTTGCTCAGTGCAGGGGTGCAGCAACTCAATCTCCTCGTGGGGCAGGCGGTCGCCTCGTTCGATATCGGAGGACAGGCATCCATTTACTATGCCGATCGGATTCAGCAGCTCCCCCTGGGGATTATCGGAATGGCAGGGAGCGTCGTGCTTCTCACTGAGATCACTCGAAGTCTTCGCGGAGGTGATGATGAAGGCGCCAAGAAATGTCTGAACCAGGGAATGGAAATGGCGCTTCTCCTTTCCTTGCCGGCGACTGTTGCCATGCTCGTGATTCCTCAGGAAATCATGTATGGAATTTTCGAAGGTGGACAGTTTACCAAGGAGGCGGCTGTGACTGCCGGGTGTGTCTTGATGGCTTTTGCCCCGGGAGTGCCTGCTTATGTTCTCGCCAAGGTTTTGCAGCCAGGCTATTTCGCGAGGGAAGACACCAAGACCCCGATGAGGTTTTCTATCGCTACCGCGCTGACGAACATCGTTCTGGTGTATCCGCTATTTCTCTGGTTGGGCCCCGTCGGTTGTGCCCTGGCCACATCGATTGCCGGATGGGTGAATGTTGTTCTGCTTTGGTTTGGGCTTCGAAATGCAAACTTCATGGGGATCGTAGCAGGATTTTACAGCCGGATGTTTCGGATTCTCCTTGCTTCCATCCTCATGGGTTGCGCCGTGTGGGGCCTTGCAAAGCTTGCCGCACCGTTGCTCTTTGGCGACAGTCCGTTCCTGATTCGGGTTAGCGTTCTCTTTGCTCTCGTGATGGCAGGGGTGGTTCTCTATGTGATCTCTGTGATCGTCACTCGTGTTTACACCCTCGAGGAACTGAAGGGCAGACTGAAACGCTCTTCGCGAACGTAACCTGCAGAGAATGAAATACGTCTCCCTTGTCAATGAGCGCTCGTAACACCATTCTGATTCGCGGAGTCATTGCCCTGCTTGTGGTTTGGGGAATCGTACTCGCAACGGTCCAGCTGGCTGGATTGAGAAAGCCGACGATTGAGCGTCTCGCAGCCTACCAAGAGACGAACCCCCTCTCCGAAATTTCAGATCCCGAGGAGCGAAAAGAAGTGATCACCCGTGTCGCTGAGATGCTGAATGGGATGGATCCGGACGAAGCGTCTCGTCTTGCAAAGAGAGAGGAAGAGGATGCTGATCCAAGACGAGATTTCTTCGCGCAGCTAGAACCCAAGGAGCAACTTTATTTCCTGGAGCAGAGAGTAGGGCGTGCCTTTCAACAAATGATGCTGTCGTTTAACGAGATGGATCGTGAGGAGCGGAAGAAGCTCGTTAGTCGGGCTCTCCGGCAGATGGAAGAGAACGGAGGAGCTGGTCCTGGTGGCACGAATCGACTGGAGGAAGAAGATCCTGAAATTGCCAACAAAATCGCAGAAGCGGGGCTCCAAGCCTTTTACTCGGATGCCTCGGTAGAGACCAAAATCGATCTCGCACCGCTGATGGAGCAATTGCAGGGAGCGATGAGTCGAATGGGAGGACGAGATCGATGAATAGGAGTCACCCGGACACTCGAGGATTCACTCTCGTCGAAATCTTTGTCACCATCGCGATCATTGGTGCCATCGCAGCGATCACGATTCCTTCGGTATCGCGGATGAAGTCCTCCGCGATGTCGACCCAATGTGTGGCTAAGCTGAGAGATATCGGGATAGGTTTGAATCTCTACTTTGCGGAGAATGGGAGAAAATATCCAGTTCTCGTCTCTGCTCGCGAGTCAAAGGGGGATGAAGTGCCGACTCTCGATACTGCGCTTGCCGAATACGTCCCAGATCAGTTTGTTTTCCAATGCCCTGCTGATCACGCTGGTCTTTTTGAGGAAACCGGATCCAGTTACTTCTGGAACAGCCTCATCAACGGTCAGCATCTTGGTAATATGGACCTTCTCGGATTGACGGGGCAAGAGTCAGGGATTCCGGTAGTTTCAGACAAAGAGAACTTTCACAGGCATGTCGGGGACGGGGTGAATGTTCTTTACGCCGACGGGCATGTCCTTCGGGAGCTTCAATTCGTGGTCGATAGTAGATAGTCGTGATGTTGCAGGTATCGGCACTCGCCAAATCATTTCAGCGGAAGCAGGGGCTCGCTCTCGATGATGTGTCCTTCTCAGTCGAGAAAGGATCCATCTGTGGGTTGCTCGGCCACAATGGCGCGGGAAAAAGTACCGCTCTTGGGATTATTCTCGGGATGGTCTACCCGGATCAGGGAACGGTTACGGTCGACGGAATCAGCGTGCAGAAAGAACGCGAAAAGGCGATGCGGAAGATCGGGGCGATATTCGAAACGCCGGTCTTCTATGAATATCTGTCAGGATGGCGAAATCTGCAGATCCTGAGTTCGTATTCCGGTGGGGTTTCGAAAGAGGAAATGGCGGAAGCTGTATCCTGGGTTGGGCTGTCTGATCGCGTTCACGATCGGGTCGGGAGCTACAGTCACGGTATGCGTCAGCGACTTGCCTTGGCTCAATCGATCCTTCCTCGTCCCGAATTGCTTGTTCTTGATGAGCCGACTGACGGATTAGATCCGGAGGGAATCGTCGAATTTCGAACGCAGCTTCTCGATCTGCGGGATCGGTTGGGACTGACCGTCGTGCTTAGTTCTCACTTGCTCTCCGAGGTCGAGCAGGTGTGCGATGAAGTCGTGATTTTGAAAGGCGGGAAAAAGGTATTTGAAGGTCGCGCCGGAGGACTTGATACGGATCGCATCCTCTACCGGGTCGAAAGTGAAAATCCCGAGGAAACACGAACAATCTGTGTATCTCTGGGTGGGGAGATTGCCGAAGATGGGTTTTTGTTTTCCGATCAGGAATCGGCCGCTCAGCTGCTCTCTAAGATCGTTTCCGAGGGTGGGCAATTGTCTCACTTTTCAGCCGAGCGCGATTCGCTTGAGCGACTCTATCTTCGTTGCAGTGAGAAAGTGGAGAAGGAAGGAGAGAATCAGTGACTCTGTTTTTTCAGCAATTGCGATGGGAGCTTTTTCGCCTCTTTGCACGGCGGCGGACTTATATCGGATTTGGAATCTTTCTCCTCGTCGAAACTCTCTTCTATTTCCTCTGGACTCGAGAGAAGGCCGAAGAGCGGATGGAGGTTTTTATTCAGCGGGTAGCTGGAGGTTTTGATGAATATTTTTCGGCTCTGACGCTCGCGTTTCTGATTGTGGCCTTCACGATGCTGCTCCTCGGAGTCGTTTTTGTGGCTCTGATTGGGGGAGATATTGTAGCGAAAGAGACCGAGGATGGAAACCTCCGCCTGCTGCTCGTCCGACCGATTTCCCGCTTCCGTTTACTCCTCGTGAAATTTCTGTCGTGCCAGATTTACACGACGGTTCTGTTCCTCTTCGTGGGAGTGACGGCACTCTGGGTCGGGGTCCTCGGGAGAGGCTGGGGAGGCGGAATGTTAGTGTGGACACCCGAGTTACCCCGGATCAGTCTCTTCGATTGGGGAGAGGGGATGCAGCGCTACTTTCTCGCGATCCTGGGATTCTCACTGATCTACCTCCCTGTCACTGGAATTGCCTTTTTTCTGAGCTGTTTTCGCATCAAGCCCGCGGCGGCAACGATTGTGACGGTGGCCATTATCGTTTCCGACCGAGTTCTTTCCGCGATTCCACTTCCGGCGTTTGATCCCTATCGTGATTACTTCATCACCAAGCGAATGGATGCTTGGCTTTACCTGCTATATCAAGAAATTCCGTGGGCTCTCTTCTGGCAGGAAACAGCTTGGCTTGTGGGAATCGGTGCGACAGGATTTATTCTCGGCTGGCTCGTTTTTGAGAGCCGCGACGTGAAGTCATGACCGGGTCACGAAGAATCCATTGCTTTCAGGCAGTCAGGATTCCCGCCAGATCTGGAGCGACTTGGAGCAGAGTTCAGTTCCGCTGGTAGAAGCCTTCGCTTCGGTTGTTTGATCGTCGGCAGTGTCGAGAAGGAGAGACCAAGATTCCGTAGGATTATCGGGGAATACAAAATTCTTGGATTCGGAGCGGGCATTGAAGAGAAAGAGTAGGGCCGCTTCTTCCCCGGCTCCGGGAATCATCATCTGAAACGCTCCCGGCTTTTTGCCGTTCCAATCGACGGCTTCTTTCAGAACGCCGTCAGGTCGGAACCAGCAAACGTCGTGTATCCCGGTTTCTGGATCAAATTCTCCCGTGAAAAACTCCTCTCTCCGAAGGGATGGGTGGTCCTTCCTGATTTGAAAGAGGCGGCGAACAAAGTCGATGCATGAGGTGGACTCAGGCGAGTCTTCCCAGGAGATCCAATTCAGTTCGTTGTCCTGGCAGTAGGTGTTGTTGTTCCCTTGCTGTGTTCGTCTCCGTTCGTCTCCGGCGAGAAGAAAGGGGACGCCTTGGGAAAGGATCAGAGTGGTGAGAAAGTTTCGGATCTGGCGCGAGCGTAGTTCGCAGATTTCGGGATCGTCAGTCGGTCCTTCGACACCGTGATTCCAAGAAAGGTTGTGGGAATCTCCATCGGCGTTGTTTTCACCGTTCGCGAGGTTGTGTTTCCCGTTGTAGCTCACGAGATCGTTGAGTGTAAATCCGTCGTGCGACGTGATTAGATTTACGCTGGCACCTGGGGTTCGGCGGTTGTGCGAAAAGAGCTGTTCACTTCCCGTAATCCGTCCTGCAAAGTCTCCCATGACTCCCGAATCTCCTTTCCAGAAGCGTCGGACATCGTCCCTGAATTTTCCATTCAGCTCGCTCCAATCGTTTGGAAAGTTTCCGATCTGGTATCCGTCAGGCCCGAGGTCCCATGGCTCTGCAATCAGCTTGGTTTGGCTGAGGACGGGGTCCTGGTGGATTGCTTGAAAGAATGCGGCACGTCGACGAAACGTCTTTGGATTGCGCCCGAGTTCGACCGCAAGATCAAATCGGAACCCGTCGACATTCATCTCCTCGACCCAGTATCGCATACTGTCGAGAACAAGGCGCAGACTGCGAGGATGCGAGACGTCGACCGAATTACCGCATCCGGTAGAATCCCAGTAGACCTCAGGTTTTGATGGAATCGTGTGGTAGTAACAGCGATTATCGAATCCTCGGAGGAGACAGGTGGGGCCATCGAGCCCTGCTTCGCCGGTGTGATTGTAAACCACGTCGAGAATGACTTCCAAACCGGCGCGGTGGAGCGCCTTCACCATATCGCGAAATTCACTTACCGGATCAGCGCTGGAGGCATAGCGGGCTTCGGGCGCAAAAAATCCGATCGTATTGTAGCCCCAGTAGTTCACCAGTCCGCGATCGAGAAGGAATGAGTCGTCGAGGTGTTGATGTACCGGAAGCAATTGTAATGAAGTGATCCCGAGTTTCTTCAGGTATTCGATACTGGCAGGATGGGCTAGCCCTGCGTAGGTCCCGCGAAGTTCTTCGGGGATTGCTGGATTGAGCTTGGAAAATCCCTTCACGTGGATCTCGCAGATTGCGGATTCCGTCATTGGGATTCGAGGCTGGGTGTCGCCCTCCCAATCGTAGTGATCCATTTTCGGAACGGCAGCTCGTGGCGCGTGAAGACCGCTGTCGGCAAGACAAGGTTCTCCATCGGCTCTCATCCCTTTCATGGAAGCAAAGCAGCGTGATGGTCGAACGATATGACGAGCGTAAGGATCGAGAAGGAGTTTATTTTCGTTGAAATAGTGCCCTTCCTTTGGCTCCCAGTCGCCGTTGACGCGGAAGCCATAGGTAGTGCCTTCGGGAATGCCAGTAACCCGGCCAAAATGGATATCGTGAAATTTACCCGGAAGCTCAAAACGGTGTGTTTCCTTCCATGGCGTTTCGTTCTCTGCAAATAGGCAGAGAGTGACAACCTCGCCGTTTTGGGAGGCTACCGCAAAATTGACGGAGCCATCCTCCAGCGGAGTCGCTCCCAGTGGAAAATGAGATCCCGTTTCAATGGTGGACGAAGACATGAATGATAAAGAAAAGGGCAGTCGATTCGGGTCGTAATCTTCGCGCGAACGATAGTCGGCTTCGTTCCCCTTACCAGTCGAAACATGGAACGCCCCGGTCACCGAGGAACAAAAATTGCAAAAAATGACAACATTGTTATTTCCCCGTAACCCGAATTGTCACATTGCGGAGTCGAAGTGGTAGAGATGAAAGAAATACCCTCCCCCAGTTCAGTTGCAGGAGCTGCTTTGCGGGGAACTCTTGCCAAGTTCACCACCTGGTTCGCAGCGATTCTGATCCTTGCTCTTCCCCACTTCGTAGAATCACGAGATCGAAAATAGGGAGGTTCGCTGAATGATTTTCGAAAAACCAACGGAGGCCAGATCGAATTGAAAGACTGTCTGGAGGGCTGGGCGTGTTTTGAAGTAGTTCTGCCAATCGCTGCAGAATTCTGACAGAAGCAGGATTCTATCAGGCGATGAGGTCGTGGAAAACTTTTCCGTGAACGTCGGTCAGTCGAAAATCTCGACCGGCATATCGATAGGTGAGCTGTTCGTGATCGAAGCCGAGCAGATGCAGGACGGTGGCGTGTAGATCGTGAACGTGCATCCGGTTCTCGACTGCCTTGAAACCGAACTCATCACTCTTCCCATACTGGAAGCCTCCCTTTACACCACCGCCGGCCATCCACATCGTGAATCCATGGTGATTGTGATCGCGACCGAGCTTCGTGTTGGCCGCGTTGGCTCCGGGTGTAGGAAGTTCCACGGTTGGGGTTCTGCCAAATTCTCCGCCCCAGATGACGAGCGTATCTTCGAGAAGACCTCTCTGTTTCAGGTCGAGAAGCAACGCTGCGATCGGTTGATCCGCTTCCTTCCCGAGCTTTCCGTGATTCTTCGCAATTTCAGAATGGCTGTCCCATGGTTGTCCCGCTCCGTGCCAGACCTGAACGAAGCGAACCCCTCGTTCGACGAGTCGGCGCGCGATCAGCATTTGCCGACCGTGTAGTGTCTCCCCGTAGAGTTCGCGAGTATGCTGCGGTTCGCGTTCGACATTGAAGGCATCGGTCGCTTCGATTTGCATCTTGTAAGCGAGCTCGAGCGAGTGAATGCGTGCTTCGACATCGGGATTTGTGGCATCTTCATCCTGCCGGTTGATTTCCTGAATCAGATCGAGCTGCTTTCGTTGTAGGTCGCGAGGCATTCGAGGATTTCGAATATCCGGAATCAGCTTGGAAATCGTCGTGTTCTTGGTGTCAATGTGAGTTCCCTGGTAGGCTCCGGGGAGAAAGGCGGATCTCCAGTTCTGTGTCTCGACGATGGGAACTCCTCCGGGGCAGAGGGAGACGAATCCGGGAAGGTTTTCATTCTCGGTGCCAAGGCCGTAGGTGACCCAGCTACCCATGCTTGGGCGGACAAGGTTGACTCGCTCAGCTCCCGTGTTCATCAGCATAAGCGAAGGCTCATGATTAGGCACGTTGGCGTGCATCGAGTTAATGATGCAGAGATCGTCGATCTGCTCAGCGACTTTGGGGAAGAGATCGCTCGCCCAGATCCCGCTCTGTCCATGCTGGGAAAACTGAAACGGGGACTGCATCAGAGTGCCCGTTTTCCGTTCGGTGCGGAGATGTTCTCCAGGCACCTCTTTGCCATGATACTGAGTCAGGGCGGGTTTGTAGTCAAACGAGTCAACCTGTGAGGGCCCGCCATTCGCGAAGATGTGGATCACTCTTTTGGCTCGTGCCGGAAAGTGCGTTTTGCCAGGGGCCAGCGGATTCAGTTCTCGGTTTCCGGCCTGGAGGGAGGAAAGGAATGAGCTGAGCCCAAGGGCACCCATTCCCATGCCGGTTCGGGAGAGAAAATCGCGACGAGAGTGTAGCTGCGAGTCCATGATGGTGAGCGGAAAATGCCCCTTATTCGATGAAAAGAAAGCGGTTGGTGTTCATCAGCGCGTGGGCGTAGGCACTCCAGGCTGTCGCTGGTGTCGCAGGGCCGGAAAAGGATTCAGCCAGTCCCCACTTGGGCCATTCGCCTGAGATGTCCTGGACCTGTGGGCTCCACCGCACCGAGTCAAAGCTGCTGTCGTTTTCGTGGGGCTCCACGATGAAGAAAAGCCGATCGCCCTTGAGCAGCTTTGCCGTTTTGATTGCCATGGGGATCTTACTTTGAGAGGGCTTGAGCACGATGTCTTTGAGGACTTCGCGACGGCTGTTGGCAATCTTGAGGCGAACTCCATTGCCCTTGTTGACGCTCGCTCGCTGGGCCAGGCCGGAGATACTGACGGTCATGTCGGCAGGTGCTTCCCACTGGTAGATAAAACTCTCTTTCGAAGTATGCCCAGGATGAAGGGCTCCTTTGTCCGCATAGAGATAGCTCCTGGGATCGTCTTTCACAGGACGCTCTTTTCCAATTTGCCACGCGCTGCCTGTCCAATGGGGGAGGGGAATGAAGGTTACCTCTGCGTTCTCATCGATGAACCCGTAGCCGTAGCTCCACTCGGTATTCGTTTGCTGGGTGCGACCTTCGGTTTCGGAGGCGAATGCCGACAGGAAGCTCTCGGCGAGAATCCTGTCGGAATCGGCAGGAGGACGAGCAAAGATCTGCTGGTGGAGATAAGCGATCCCATCCTCCTGAGACTTTGCGTTTTTCGCGAGAATGACCGATTGGCTCTGAATGAACTCACTATTGAGCGTGAAGAGTGCCTGCATCGGTATCGTCGTGTTAGGACGCTTCCCGGTCGATTCCTGAGGATTGGAGAAATCAAAATTGCGGAAAATCGGATTCAAGTTCTGACGGTCGATAAACGCGTAGACCGATCGACGATTGGAGTAGGGCGGTTCAAGGATCTTTACGGCTCGCCCATACATCTCGTCACTGATGCTCCCCGAGATATCAAGAATGCTATCCCGCAGTTGCTCGAGGTCGAGACGGCGTCGATTGAATTTCCAAAGAAGTCGGTTCTCGGAATCGACGAGCATGTTCTCTTCCGTCTTCGCGTTGGACGACTCCTGGCGCCAGGTTTCGGAAGTCAGGATCAACTCGTGCAGCTTCTTCAATGACCATCCATTCTCGACAAACCAGTGGGCGAGAAAGTCGAGAAGCTCGGGATGATCGGGTAGCTCCCCCATAATGCCGAAGTCATCGACAGTCCGAACGATGCCTTCCCCGAAATGCCACATCCAGATGCGATTGACGATATTCCGTGCCGTGAATGGATTTTGCGAATAGGCGATGTCTTTGGCCATCTCGAGGCGCCCTGCGCCCTTCTGATAGGGTTGTGGTTCGCCGACTGACGCAATCGCCGGAAACTGCCGTTTTACGGTTTCCCCTCGTCGTGAAGGATTGCCTCGAATAAAGACGGCTTGCCCGGATGGGGTTTCCTTTTCGCGGAGCGCGATGGCTTTGTCAGGTTCCATTCCCGCATCAGCAACGAACTTGTCGACGACCCTTTGCTTGTTTTGAAGCTCTCTCCGATCGGCGCGGTCCAGCTTGGCTACGAGTTGGGTGCGCCGGCCTTTGAGCTCGGGATGGGCCTCGAGGACTTTCGCAAACTTGGGATTGAGGTAGTCGTCGATGACCTGCTGTTTCTTCGCAAGCTCTGCGAGATATTTTTCGTATTCCGGTCCGCTTCGGGGTTCTCCAATCACTGGTGTTCTGGTTTCGAGCGAATTCGCAAAGACACTGTAGAGGCTGTAATACTCCTTCGTCGAAATGGGATCGATCTTGTGATCATGGCAGCGTGCGCAGGCTACGGTCAGAGCCATCATTCCGCGGAAAGTCGTATCGATTCGGTCATCAATGACGAGTTCGGTTTTCCCATTTTTGCTGAGGGAAAGAAACCCCATCGCCGCAAGATGATGCTTCTCGGGGCCGTTCCAGTCCACGAGCTGATCGGCTGCAAGCTGGTAGAGGAGAAATTGGTCGTAAGGAAGGTCCTCATTAATCGATCGGATGAGCCAGTCGCGATAGGTGTAGCTGTAGACGAAGCGACGTTCTCGTCCACCAGCCTCGTACCCTTTCGTATCCGAGTAGCGAGCAATGTCCATCCAGTGCCTCGCCCAGCGCTCACCGTAATTCTGAGATGTAAGAAGACGGCGGACCAGTTCGGGCCAGACATCTGCGTCCGGACGAGGGTCATCGACGAACTGCTTCAGTGCTGCGTATTTTGGAGGAAGTCCGAGTATGTTGAAATGCACGCGTCGGTAGAGCGTTGCGCGGTCGGCGCGCGGAGCAGGAATAACCTGCGCCTCCTTCTGGGCTTTCTGAACAAAGAAGTCGATGGGGTGAATTCCTTCCGGAACCGCGGAACGTTTCACGGGTTGGAACGACCAGTGATCTTCAGGGGCTGTTGATCTACCTTCTGCCGATTCGGGCCACGGCAGGCCCATTTCGATCCAGCGGACAAGATTCTGAATTTCATCATCGGAGAGCTTTTCGCCCTCGTCTGGCATAGGGAGGATATCTTTGGCCGGAGCGTGGGAAACGGCTTGGATAACAATACTCTGCACTGAATTTTCCAGATCGATCACTTTCCGGTAGTCCGACCCCTTGAGCCATCCTGCTCGATGATTGAGTTCGAGGCCGACCTTGGCCTTTTTTCCGGTATGGCATTCAAGACAATTCTTCGCAAGAAGCGGACGGATCGAGGTTTCAAAAAATTGAATCTGCTCCGAGGGAAATTCCGGATTCGAGGGGTATGAAAAGACAGGCAGTCCCAGGCAAACTGCAGCGAGGAGACTCCTTTGAAATTTCAATGGAATGGAATTGACCATGTCGGACAGCAAAGTGGAATGGGGAGATCTGTGGAACGAACTCCCCTCACTATATCATCATGTTACGCAATCCTTTTGATTGTGCGTCCGAAAGCCCGTCACGCGATGCCGTCACGTTCAGGACACCCAGAAGAATCCCTGTGCGGCTCTCCGGAAGCAAGAAGGAGAACGGACCACGCGTAGGGGCTCGCATTGAACAAAGTGTGTCGGGAGGGTGAAGTTGGTTGAAGCGATCCGGAGAAGGACGGATACTGTGGTCACCTCACTCAGAGATGAAACAAGCAACCCGGCTGACAAGCGCAGGAAAAACCCCCGTAAAACCTGCAAAAGACTTGTAGTCAACCGGGCCGCTGTCTGGTTTCAACCCGTGTCTTCCGGTCTAGGACCTTCAGACGATCGCTTTACAAAGCACCCCCCGTGCCAACTCGAAACGAAAAGGGACCCATTATGCAGAAATTCTCAGAAAACTCCGTCCGAATCCGTTTTGTGCGGAAAGAAGAAGTCCCTGAACTAGTCGAAATGGTCCGTGAGCTGGCCGATTTTGAGAAGCTTCTCGACAAGATGATCGCGACCGTTGCGGATTACGAGGAGGCTCTCTTCGGAGAACGGCCTGCCGCTGAGGCTTTGATCGCAGAGACAGAGAAAGGATTGATCGGCTATGCCATTTTCTTTTCCACTTTCTCCACCTTTGTGGGAAAAGCAGGAATATGGCTCGAAGATCTTTACATACGTCCCTCGGAGAGAAAACGGGGGGTCGGGAAAAGACTCCTTCAGGAAGTGGGGCGGATCGCAGAAGAGCGAAACGCCGGCCGCTACGAATGGTGTGTCCTCGATTGGAATCAAAATGCCATCGATCTCTACACTCAGGTCGGTGGAGAGATTCTGGAGGAATGGAGAATGGTGCGGTTAGAAAAAGACGGGATTCGTAATCTACAGGAACAATAGAGAATGAGTCTGAAGAAGAATTTGCAGCAAGTCAGAAGCGAAATCGAGAACGCGGCGAGCGAAGCGGGAAGAGACCCGGGGAGCGTTCGTCTCGTCGCCGTCAGCAAGACCTGGCCGACTGAAAATATTGCCGAGGTCGCTGCGGCAGGACAGGTGCTGTTCGGCGAGAATAAGGTGCAGGAGATTCTCGAAAAGGCACCGGTCCTTCCGGAAAGCCTTGAGTGGCATCTCATCGGGACCTTGCAGAAGAACAAGGTCAGAAAAGTGCTTCCCCTTTGCGCGATGATCCACAGTATCGATTCTCTTTCTCTAGCGGAGCGCGTCGATCGTATTGCTGGAGAACTGGAGTTGCGGCCGAGGATTCTCTTGCAGGTGAATGTTGCTAATGATGAGGCCAAGGCCGGGTTCTCGATTTTACAGCTTCGAGAACAATGGGAATCTCTCCAGGAACTTTCGCAGGTTCGGATCGAGGGGCTCATGACGGTCCCTCCGTTCGATGAGAATCTCGAGGCGGTTCGTCCTCATTTTGCTCAATTGAGAGAACTGAGGGACGAGTTGGCGATATCGTCAGAGCATTCCTTTTCCGAACTATCGATGGGAATGAGTCACGATTTTCGTGTCGCGATCGAAGAGGGGGCCACCCTCGTCCGGGTCGGATCTTCCATTTTTGGAGCTCGTAATTATTCCCAGATCTAGCAGAAGATTCTTATAGGTCGAGAATCCGCAAATTCGCCGTTGCTCGCTGCGCAATTTTCCGACAACATCGTGCTTTCCATTTTGAATCTATGAGCACCGAAACCAAACGATCCCCGATGCTGTCGCTCAGCGTCATGATGTTCCTGCAATTCTTTACCTGGGGCGCGTGGTTCGCGACTTTGGGGCAAGCGTTAGGATCGAACGACCTCGTAGATATCATCGGGCGGGCCTACGAAGCGGCTCCCTGGGGAGCGATCATTGCGCCTCTTTTCCTCGGAGTGATCGCGGATCGATTTTTCCCATCCCAGTTTGTTTTCGCCGTTCTTTTCCTGATTGGCGGAGTCTTTCTTTACCTCGCCGGGCTCGCTGCCGTGGCAGGTGAGGGCGAGAAAGTGGTGTTCTACTGCATCGCTCACATGCTTTGTTACATGCCAACCCTGGGCCTTGGAAATACGATCGCTTTTGCGAACATCGACCGCGTTCAGTTTCCGAAGGTTCGAGTCTGGGGAACGATTGGTTGGATTGTCGCGGGTCTCTCGATCGGATTCCTGGGATGGTCTTCGAGCCTGCAGATTTTCCAGTTGGGTGCCGTGAGTTCGATCATCCTCGGTGTTTTCGCCTTCTTTCTTCCTCACACTCCGCCTCCTGCGAAAGGAGAGAAGATCAATCTGAACGCGCTCCTGATGGTTGACGCTTGGAAGCTCCTCGCAAAGCCAGGCTTCCTTGTTTTTATCATTTGCTCGGGTTTGATCTGCGTTCCCCTCGCTTACTACTACGCTCTGACTTCCAATTTTCTCGCGACCACTGGATTCGAAGAGGCAGGTTCGACGATGACGATTGGGCAGATGTCTGAGATCGTGTTCATGCTTCTGATTCCCTTTTTCTTCCGGCGTCTCGGGGTGAAATACATGATCCTCATCGGGATGCTGGCCTGGGTGTTGCGATACGCTCTCTTCGCCTTTGGCGCTCCCGATCAAGTGGCCTGGATGCTCTTCTTCGGAATCGCGCTTCATGGAATCTGCTACGACTTTTTCTTTGTCACTGGTTTTATGTATACCGACAAGGTCGCGCCGAAGGCGGTGAGCGGTCAGGCACAGAGCTTGCTCGTTTTTGTGACCCAGGGGTTGGGCATGCTGATTGGATTCCGATTTGCGGGAGCTAAATTCGCCGAGACGGTGACGAGCTATGAAGAACTCGACACGGCGATCAAGGCTGCTCGTCCAGCCCAGGACTTGAGCTTTGGAGAAAAGCTGGCGAAGCTTTTCTCCGTCGATATGCCCGATTCGGTGGATGCTGATCTCCTCGCGAAGACAATGGATCAGTGGAAGGACTTCTGGATCTTTCCAGCGATCATGGCCGCAGTGATTGCTGTGATTTTCTTCGTCGCATTCTGGGACAAGACGAAAGTTACGGAAGAGGATCTCGAGGACTTGTAGGACCAAGTTCAGGAGGCCTCAGTCACTTGTGTTCAGCAAGCAGGGTTGAATCGATGACTCAACCCTGTTGAATCTGCTTATGAGTTGGAGAATTGCCGGAATCAATTTTGATCACTTCCATATGGGGGATCTCCTCCGGATGGCAGATGATCATCCCGATGCCGAGATCGTCGGGATTTGTGACGAGCAGCGAGACCGGATGGCTGAGGCAACCTCTCAGTTTGGACTGACGGAAGAGCGGGTCTTCACCGAGGTGGAGAAGTGCCTTGAAAAGACTAAGCCAGATCTAGTGATTCTTTGTCCTGCCGCGGCGAGGCATGCGGAGTGGGTCGAAAAAGTCGCTTCTGCCGGTGTCCATATCCTGATGGAGAAGCCTTTCGCATCCTGCCTCTTTGATGCAGACCGAATGATCACGGCGATGGAAGCGACCGGCAAGGCGCTCGCGATCAACTGGCCATTGGTTTGGTGTCGATCTCATGCCAAGACCTACGAAGTGATTCGTTCCGGTGCGGTGGGAGAAATTGTCGAAGTGCATTTCTACGATGGGAATCGAGGACCTCTCTGGCATGGCGCAGGCAAGATCGAGAAGGAGCCTACCGAGGAAGAAAAGGACGCGAGCTGGTTCTACCAGGCGAGCGAAGGTGGGGGGAGTATGCTCGACTATCTTGGTTACGGCACGACTTTGGGAACCTGGTTTAACGGGGGAAAGAAGCCAATCGAGGTAGCGGCGATGTGGGATCTTGACAGCAATGGGCTTGGGGTCGATGAGCACAGCGTTACCGTAGCCCGATACAAGGTTGGCCTTTCGAAATTTGAAACTCGCTGGGGAACCTTCTCTGATCCGTGGACCAGTCAGCCCCAGCCAAAATGCGGATTCGTAATCCGAGGGACAAAAGGGACCATTTCCAGTTACGATTACGATGACTTTGTAACCGTTCAGACGCCTGGATGGCCTAAAGGAGAGCGTGTCGAAGCGCCTGAGTTATTCGCTCCTCGTTCGAACCCGGTGGAGTATATGATCGACTGTCTGGAAAAGGGGAATCCGATCGAGGGACCGCTGAGCATCGAGACTTCACGAATCGGGCAGCAGATCGTCGATACCGCTTTTGAGAGCGCTCGCAGGAAGACGACTTTGCCTTTAATTGGCGGGTAGTTCTCTGGAGTTAGATGAGAAGCTGGGAACTTTTTGCCAGCTCCACTGCGGCGCAGTATTTCATCGAAGAGCCTGTCGAATCGATTGCATTTTCCCGGAGCTGTCGTGTTCAGTTTCTCCGATAGAAAATGACGCAACTTCCTCAGCTGAAACCGATTCGCCCTTTGGCCGACCTTGCCGGTTTGGTCTGGCGAATTCGTGTTCGCTAAGTTTCCCTCGAGGTTGCATCACGATTTTACGCTCTTTCTTCACCCCTTTGGCATCCGTGTTTTCTCTGGATCGACCTCGACAGGTCTTCCCTTTTTGAAACATAAAAACGCCAACTACGCTTCCTCAGACAATTCCACACGCCACGACACGGCGAGGTGTTATTGTTATGCTTATTTCTGTCGGGGCCTTTACCGTAAATACACTGCTGGTGCGCTATCTCAGCGGGGAAGGTCGGGGGATGAGTCCCGATTTGCCTCTTCTCTTTGGGGCCACGGTGGGGATCGTGATCGTTTTTGCTTTCTTCCAGGGGCGTCGTCCGACCCAGATCAAGCCGGTCTTTCAGAACCGGTTGATGATCCTTAGGGGAGTGACCGGATTGCTTGGGACAGCGGCCTACTACTGGACCGTGCCCACTCTTGGGTCGGGGATGGCCACCTTGATCTGCAATACCTACGTGGTCTTTGCCTCGCTGATCGCAGTGTTGGCTCTGGGAGAAAAATTGACGCGTGGTCGGTTTGCGTGGCTGGCGCTTGCTTTTGTCGGCATCGTTTTTCTGATTGGGCCAAATGCCGAGGTCAGCTAATTTGGAATCGGCTGGAATGAGGTCATCGCCATCGTCGGTGCGATTTTCGCAGCTTCCTCGGTGGTTCTCGTTCGGAGTCTCGTCGCCAATTTTTCGATCGGAACGATCTACCTTTCGCAGTGTATCTGGATTCTGATTCCCTTGCTGTTTATCGCCGGGCCGAAGCTTGCCGATCTCAGCCTTGGTGATGTGGTGCTTCTCACTGTAGCGGCATTTGCTGCGGGATGGGGACAGCTCGCGATGAACGAAGGGTATCGCTGTCTTGTGGTTTCGGCAGGCGCCTCGATCCAGATGCTTTGGCCGGTTTTGACGACGCTCGGTGGATTCCTTCTCTTTGAAGAATCTTTCGCCGCTCTGCAGCTGATTGGTGCCGTGCTTATCCTCGCCTCGGTCTGGAGCGTTTCGGCGAAGAAGTAATTCTCCGAATCGATCAGTTGGGGCTGAAATGATGGGCGCTCAAGGCGGCTGCGCCGAGAGCCCCGCTCATTTCTCCGTGGGAAACAAAAGCAATCGGAGGCGGGGAAAAGTAGTGTCCTGTCAGAGTTTTGGAGAGAGCGTTTCGAATTTCATCGAGATAGGTTTCTCCCAAGTCCTGGACAGCCCCTGCGATAATCACTCTCTCGGGATCGGTTAACTGGATGAGACGTGAGAGAGTGTCGGAGTGATGGTGGACCAACTCCTTAAAAAGCGGGCGTGACGCGTGGTCAGGCCCTTGGATCGCCTTTACAAAGTCGGACCAGTTGGAAGCAACCCCCGACTCTCGTATCGCTCTGACTGTGGCGATGTCTTCCAGTGATTGGTCGGTGCCTCCGATTGATTCTTTCCATCCTCGAATTTCTCCGGCCATCTCATGATGCCCTCGCAAGAGTTGCCCATCGGAAAGAACCGCTGCGGAGATGCCTGTTCGAATGTTGAGGCAGAGCAGGTGATCGGTCGCGGCTTCCTTTCCCAACGTGCATTCTCCAAACGCAATCGTTCGTGTGTTGTTATCAATTCGAGTCAGATCGAGAGGAAT
This sequence comes from Verrucomicrobiales bacterium, assembly GCA_965657775.1. GTDB lineage: Bacteria > Verrucomicrobiota > Verrucomicrobiia > Verrucomicrobiales > DEV007 > Arctic95D-9. The sequence continues at coordinate 253,932 of CBFHPY010000001.1, read as the reverse complement.
GTCCAATTCCGCAGCCATATAGACATTCTCCCAGTCTCGGATGTAGGGGTAGGTCACTGCGATTCGTGAATCCTCGTTCACTCTTCCCGGAATTCCAAAGCCGTAGCCGAGGATTTGCTGATCCGAGAGCGAGGCAAAGTCTGTGATGAGTTGGTGAAGGATCCGAATTACCTTGCTCTTCGAAGCTGGAGCAGGAATGCGAACTCGCTTTTTCTGCAGGGATTGAAGAGAGAAATCAGTTCGCACTGCATAGACGTAGCGGGCATCGAAGTCGAAGCCGAGGAACTGTCCGGCATCGTCGCGGATGGCGAGGAAACGCTTCGGTCGCCCGGTTTTGACTTTTTCCTCAAGCCCTGCTTCCCGAACAAAGCCCCGCTCAATCAGGCTGTCGACTCGACGGCCTGCGGTGGAGCGAGCAACGTTTAACTGCTCGGCGAGATCGCGTCGCGAAATGGAATTCGCTTTTCGAATCTCACGGAGAAGAAGGCTTTCGAGGGTGGACGGGTCCATCGTTGGCCCACTTTTCTATTCCGGCAGTTCCTGGTCTTTGGTTTCCGGCAGGAAGAGAACGATCACGATACCAAGAAGAAAGAATCCGCTGAGGTAGGTCGCGGCGAGAGGAAGGTTCAACAGACTCTCTTTCAGCCAGCCGGAGAAAAAGAGGATGGGTACTGCGACGAGACGGCCTGCGTTGAAGCCCCAGCTCATCCCGGTAGCTCGCAATCGATTGGGAAAGAGCTCAGGGAAATAGACCGCATAGCCAGCGTGCATTCCCAGAGTAAAGAAGCCGAAGACGGGCAGGAGCATCAGCAACATCGTGTAGTTGGTAGGCACGAAGCAGACAATGGGAGTGATTATGAAGGCTCCGAGATGAAAGAGGATAAATGTCTTTTTTCGACCGAGCCTTGCTGCGATGGGCCCAAAGAGGACGAGGCCGATTCCTCCGCCAATCGTCTGAATGATTCCATAAGCCAGCTTGGACTTTTGTGATGCTGTCTCTGGATCAACCCCGTCGGCGAGGAGACGGGCTTCGGCGAGGCCTTGGCCGGCGACAATCACCGCCCAGAACGTTCCCAGTCCCACGGCGGCCATTAACATCGCTCCGATGGCTCGCCCTCTCCACGGCGCAACGGTTAGTAATTCAATCAAGCTTCCCTGTTTCTGTTTGCCTGAGCTTGCGGCGGCACGTGCTTCTTTCCACTTGTCGGGTTCCTTCACCGAAACTCGGACCCAGACGATGAGCAGAGCAGGGAGGACTCCGACAAGATAAGCGTACTGCCAGTTCGTATTTACGAGATAGGCCGCGATAGCCGCGAGCCAGGTTCCGACAACGGATGAGGCATGAAAGATACTCGATGCCTGCGCCCGAGCCTTTTTGGGGAAGACTTCCGCGACGAGCGCTGCGGCCACGGCCCACTCACCTCCGACTCCCATCGCAACGAGGAATCGCAGGGCGACGATGTGCCAGGATTCTGTGGCAAAAAAGGTCAGGCCGGAAAAGACCGAATACATCAGAATCGTGACGATCATGATCGGACGCCTTCCGTAGCGATCCGCGAGGGAGCCGAAGAGGATGCCTCCGATCGTTCCCCCAGCTAGGAATGCTCCGAGGAACCAGTCGCCGAGCTTGTCGATCATTCCTTTTGTGGCCTCATCGCCTAGGATGTCGGCGAGCATGTCTCCCCGAGTCAGGTTAAAAATCTGGCCTTCGTAGACATCAAAAATCCAACCTGCTGAGGCAATGATGAGAACGAGCCACTCGTAGCGGCTGATTCCTTGATACCATTTACCGTTTTGATTTAATTCGTTCGACATGGGTTTTGTGGCGGTCTGTTGTCTTCCGTTTTCAACGACGAAGATAGAAAAAGTTAATTCAGGATTTAACAGGGTTGGGTCTCTGAGTAAACCCTGTTGTATGAGGCGTGATCAGGGAGATTAGTACCAGAGTTCGAAAGGATCGGACTCTCCAGGGATGGCGATAGGATATCGACCTTCGGCATCAGGTTGAACCGGAGCCGGCGAGGAAAAGTCGACCAGAGCATCGGGAACAAGTTGCTGATCGGATGCCATGGCATCTCCCCAGGTGACATCCTGGCCGGAGTAGTTGGACATTCTTCCTAAAATCGCAGTCATCGTCGCGGTCGCTCCTCGCTCAGCCTCGTTGTAGTTGAGGTTGTTCCGAATCGCTTCGAAAAAGGGATAGTGTTCAAGCTGATGCCCGTCCTCGTTCTGACGAAATCTTTTCGTGTCCGCGTTGGGTCCTGTCAGGGTAAACTCTCTCTGCATCAAGTCAGCTCGGCCCAAGGTGCCGATTGCGGATTCACTGATATCGCGTTGGCATCCCGGAACCTGCCGGGCCTGGCTGTAGAGCAGGGTTCCGTCGGCGTATTCGTATTCCACAAAGTGATGGTCGTAGATCTGGCCATTCTGCAGTTGATTACGAACCTCGCGACCGCCCATGCCGCGAGCTTTCACGGGGTGTTTCTCTCCCATAATCCAGTTGGCGACGTCGAGATTGTGGACGTGCTGCTCGACGTTATGGTCTCCGGAAAGCCACGTGAAGTAGTACCAGTTTCGAATCTGGTATTCGAGTTCACTTTCTCCTTCGAGTCTTTCTTTGCCCGGACGGGAGGAGCCGTTCCAAAGAGCGCGAAGTGTCAGGATTTTTCCGATAGCACCGTCCTGAATTCGTTGAATCCAATCCTGGTATCCCGGTTGGTGTCGACGTTGCAGCCCGACCGCCACCTTGAGGTTTTTCGCCTTGGCTGCTTTTCCCGCTTCGAGAACCCTTTTGATTCCATGAACATCGCTGGCGACTGGCTTCTCCATGAAGACATGTTTGCCCTGGGCCACGGCCTCTTCGAAATGCTGAGGTCGAAAACCTGGCGAGGTCGCGAGAATGACGACGTCGCATTCGGCGATGACGCGCTTGTATCCTTCGAAATCAGAGTGACGGCGCTCTACTGGCACATCGATCCGACCGGGCTGATTCTTTGTGAGAATGTCGGATGCCTTGTCCATGACTTCGCGATTGACGTCGCACATCGAGTGTAACGTGACCTGGTCATCCGCAGTGAGAGCTTGATTTGCAGCGCCCGCACCGCGACCACCGCACCCAACCAATCCGAGCTTCAATTTGTCGGTCCCATTGGCAGCATGAACACCACCAGACGCGGCAAGAGCGAGGGTGACAGAAGTCGCCGACGTCTGCCGAAGAAAACGACGTCTTGTCGTGGCGGGGGGAGAGTGGGGGACAGGCATGTTCGAGGGGTAACAAATTCGCTATTTTGTTGCAAATGAAATTAAGGGGTGATAATCCGATATTGTTCTCCTCATTTTATGAATCCCTCCGATCCCCCCATCTCGATTCGAAGTCCGGAGAAAAAAGTCGAGGTTTCCTGGTTCTCGGCACTCTGCGCAGACGACTACGAATTCCTCGGCGTGCCCGATGGCAGCCTGCGAAGCAGTTTCGAACACTGCGGAGATTTGGTGAAAACCTCCGATCGGCTTGGGTATCAGAATATTCTTCTTCCTTCAGGCTTTGTCGTCGGTCAGGAGCCGCTTCCTTTTGCCGCAGCAATGGCAGCTCAGACAGAGCAGATCAATCAGCTTATCGCGGTTCGCATGGGGGAAATCCATCCACCCATGTTGGCCCGTCATCTCGCCACGATTGACCATATTGCCAAAGGCAGGCTCACCGTGAACATCATTTCTTCGGATTTGCCGGGAGAGAAGGTCGAGAGTGAAGCGCGCTACGCGCGGGGGCGCGAAGTGATCGAAATCCTGAAGCAATGCTGGACCCGGGACGAAATCGATTTCGATGGCGACTTCTATCAATTGAAAATTCCCAACACCGATGCGGTAAAGTCTTATCAGCAGAACGGTGGACCGCTTCTCTATTTTGGTGGGATCTCTCCCGGTGCACGAGCGCTTTGCGCAGAGCATTGTGATGTTTTCCTGATGTGGCCAGAAACCGAGGAGCGTCTCGGAACGACGATGAAAGAAATGAGCACGCTTGCTGCAGGCTTTGGTCGAACGATTGATTTCGGACTGCGGATTCATGTGATCGTCCGCGAAACGGAGGCAGAAGCTCGAGCGGCCGCAGAGCGCCTTGTATCGAAACTCGATGCTGACAGGGGTGAGGAGATTAAGAATCGCTCCCAAGATAGTCAGTCGGCTGGTGTAAAACGTCAGGACGAGTTGCGTGCTCAATCAGAGGGCGACTACATCGAAGACCACGTCTGGTCTGGAATCGGCAGGGCTCGATCTGGATGCGGAAGCGCAATTGTCGGAGATCCAGATCAGGTTTACGAAAAAATTCAGCGCTACATAGACATGGGAATGCGAGCCTTCATTTTTTCGGGATATCCGCATCTCGAGGAGTGTGAGTTGTTTGCGAAACACGTGCTCCCGCGCCTCGACACCACCAAGTTGAACATCGAGCAGGAACGACTCCCTGCAGAGACTCCCGAGACTCCGCTCACATTCGCGCCGCGAAAGTAAAAGCCGATATCAAATTCGCAGCTTTACATCGGAAGGAGATTTCTTTCAGAATTTCGAAATGAAGATTCTGCTGTCCTCTCTCTTTTCCCTTTCTGTTTTCACCTCGTTCTCTGTCTTCGGAGGCGAACTGAAGATCGAAGGGAGAGTCGCCTTCGTCGAGGGACCCGCGTGGCACTCCGATGGAAGCGTCTATTTCACGGATATCGAGAACAACAGGATCATGCGACGAGATCTCGATGGAGTCGTTCGAGTGTTTCGCCAACCATCGGGTCGAGCGAATGGTCTTGTCTTTGACTCGGACGGTCGCCTGCTTGCTTGCGAGGGACATCGAGAAGGAGGGAATCGCAGAGTCACCCGAACTGAGAAAGATGGTCGCATCACGGTCCTGGCGGATCGCTACGAAGGAAAGCGCTACAACTCTCCCAACGATCTTGTGATCGATAGGGAGGGGCGGGTTTACTTTACTGATCCTCGATACGGCGGGTATGGAAAGCCGGATGACGTCGAGCAGTTTGATGCCGAGGGAAAGCCCATCGAAGGCGTGTATCGGATTGATCCGGATGGGACCGTTACTCGTGTGATTTCACATGAAGTGCAGCGCCCTAACGGAATTGCGATCTCCAACGATGGAAACCATCTCATCGTGGCGGACAATCACAATGGTCCCGATACTGGGGGGCAACGAATGCTCTGGCGTTTTGATCTCCAAGCGAATGGAGACGTGGATCTGGATTCCCGAAAGTTGCTCTATGATTGGGGAGATGAGCGCGGCCCAGATGGGATTGCCGTGGGCCAGAATGGCAATGTTTACGCCACGGCAGGGTTCAACTTTCCCAGTGCACTTGAAGCCAACCCAAAACACAAGTCGGGCGTCTACGTAATTTCTCTCGAAGGGGAGCGGCTCGATTTTATCCCAGTTCCGGAAGACATGATCACCAACTGTACTTTTGGTGGGGCGGACGGAAAGACTCTCTACATCACCGCTGGAGCTAAGCTCTGGAGTGTGGTTCCGGACTGATCTGGGTTGCGCTAGAGCGAATCGATCGTGAGGAGCCAGAACTCTCCCGTTCCGAGACCGACCCATCCATCAATTCCGACGGGGAGCTTTCCTTCGGTCGAGAGTGAAGCTACACGCCCTCCTTCCCAATCTCCGTAGAAATCGGTTTCATAGCTATCGCGAAGATCGGCCCGCATACCGTCGAGCTTGGAGAATGTGAATTTGATCTGTCGAACTCCTGCGCCGCTCTGTGTGGTGATTCCGGTTACGACGTAGCCGTTCTTGGCGAGGACTCGACGCTTGGTCTTGCCGTTGGCATTGGCGCGAGGAGTTCCCTCGAAGAGCCGGTCCTTTTGTGAGCGAAAGAGAGGGACGATCTTGCGAACGGTAGTTTCCTCTCCTCCGAAAGGGGCAATGTGAAGATCGAATCCGATCAGGAGTGAGGGTTCCTCTGGAAGGTCGCGGGTTGTGGCATTGCCCTGGGGATTTCCACCGACGTGGTCAGTCTCGATCAGCTTGTCGTCTTCGATCAGTCTTCCGAGCTTCTCCCAGTCAAAGTGGGCAAAGGGGTCATAACTGGACGAAAGCGAGGCTCCCTTTCGAACCCATTCGCCCAGCCTCTCGGTTGATCCGTCCCGCATTTCACTCAGGGCGAGGGCTAACTCGAGGTCTCCCTGCCGAGTGAACTTTTCGACAATTACCTCCATATATTCGAGGTAGGTTTCTTCGATTTTTCTTCGGTCGTTGAGAAGCCTCGGGAGGATCAGGGTTTTGTGCTGGTGAAAGGTGGCCTGGAGACTGGCAAGGGTTTCGAAAGAGCTGTCTTTTCCGGGTTCGGCTCCGCCGAGAACGGATTTCAGTTCATTCTGGAGTTCGAGAACCCGTTCGAGTTCACCCTCGGCCTGCGCCTCGTCTTTCAGTATTCCCACACGATTCAAGTAAGCGTCGCGAAGCTTGTGGAGCGGGGCTTCGGCCACGGCGAGCGCCTCCGTATATTTTTGAGTGAGAACCTTCACTTCTTCCGGAATGACGATGGTCTCCGCAGTCTTTTTCTGAGCCAGAGCAAGGTTTGCGAGAAGTGCCAGGAGGGCGGAAAGCAGGAAAAATGTTCTCATGGCAGGATGTCGAATCGCGATTGTCGATAATACAGCGGGTTACGGAAGTTGCTTCAGAATTTCATGGCTGACTTTCTCTGCAAGAAATTCGGATCCTTCGGGAAGGTAGTGAAGGTCCTTCGGCTTCTGCAGTTTCGAGAAGCGCGGCAAAATCCAGCTGTGGAGATCATTGATTGCGATGCCCTCTTCTTTCATGATCTTTTCCGCGATTTTGTTGTATTCGGTTTCATCCCCGAAAGTTCTCTCGGGTTGGAGGGGAGGGTCGGGAATGGGCGTCGTGCTCGCCCAGATCAAGGTCGCTTTGGTTTTCTTTAATCGCGCCACGAGCAAGCGAAGATTCTTTTCGTAGTCCGCAGGTTCTACCTGTCTCTTGCCATCCTCCATGCGTCTCAAGTCGTGGATTCCCCAGTTGAAATGAATGAGATCCCATTTGCTGTCGCCGAGCCATTTTTCGATATTCGAAAGTCCACGTGTGGTGGGGCCTCCGTTCGCAGGGATTCGATGAAGGTTTGCTTTGCTTTCAAGTCGCATTCGAACAGGGAGGGTGTATCCGATCGAGATGGAATCTCCGATCAGGAGAACCCGCGGTAACACCGGGTCGTCAATGGGGGGCGCGAGCCTTGGATCCTTCTTTGACTGAGCGGTAGCCAATAGTGGCAGAAGCGAAGCGAGAATCCAGAAAACAGATCGAGTGAGCATGCCTCAGAAGATGAAGACAGTGGCGGACTCGAACAAGGAAAATCAAGAATTGCCACCTGCGAGGCGACAGGGCAAGCTGCTTCCATGAATCTCACCCGACGACGAGTCATTCAGGGAGCGATTGCCTCCGGCTTGGTGACCGCTACTGATCGAAGTTCCGCAGCGGAGGAAACTTGTGGGCTCGCGATCGGGACCTACGGATTGCCCACATACTCAGTCATCGATGCCATCGAACTGGTGGGTGAAACTGGGTATGATGCTATCGAATTGACCGTGTTCCCAGGAAGCGCAGGGGATCCGAATGGAGCACTAAAGGACCCCGCGGCAAGAGCGGCTGTGGTCGAGGGTTTAAAAAAGAACGGTCTTCGTATTTGTGCACTCATGGCCGACTTGAGACCGGAGCAGTCGGATCAGAAACATCTCGACCAACTTCGCTATCTCCGCGATCTGATCGAGCTGGCAAACGAAATCTCTCCGGGAAAGTCGCCGATCATCCAGACTGTTCTCGGTGGGAAAAACTGGGATCAAACTAGAGAACTGTTTCGAGATCGGCTCGCGAACTGGAATCAGATTCTCGCGGATCTGAAGGGAACCATGGCGATCAAGCCGCATCGAGGACAGGCAATGTCTACTCCGAGCCAGGCTCTTGAGCTTTTGGATGAGTTGGGAAATCCGCGGAGGCTTCGGGTCTGTTACGATTACAGTCACTACGCTCTTCGTGGCGCCGAGCTTTCAATTGAGAAGACGGTCGAAGAGGCTCTTCCCCTAACTTCCTACGTGGCGGTCAAAGATGCTGTCGAAAAGAATGGGAAAGTCCGCTTTGCCCTCGCCGGGTCGTCAGATTCCTGGGATCAGGCGGACGTGATTCGTGCTCTTTATCAGGGTGGGTATCGAGGAGACTTCTGTTGTGAAGTGAGTAGCCAGATCTGGAGAAACAATCCCGCCTACGATCCGACTGAGGCTGCGAAGGAGTGTTACCAGAATATGAATGCGGCGTTTGAGCGAGCCGGTGTTCCGAGAGGGTAGCCGAACGTTACGGGGTTCCTTGTTCCCGGATTTTTTCCTCCTGACAAGAAGGGGATATCTTTCCATTTTTAACAACTTTCGAAACCAAAAATGAAACGATCTTTCTTGCCGCTGCCTGTTGCGAGTCTTCTTCTTGTGGCCTCTATCATTCTCTGTTCGACCGTTTCGGCGGACTGGCTCCGATTTCGAGGGCCGAACGGATCCGGAGTGGCATCGGAAGCTTCACTGCCCGTTAAGTTGGGGACCGAAAATCAGCTCTGGAGCGTCGAGATTCCGGGGCAGGGACATGGATCCCCGGTGGTATCGAACGGGCGCATCTACTTGCTCAGTGCCGTGGCAGGGGAAGAGGCGAAGACGCCAGCCAAAGGGAAAAAGAAAGCGAAGAAGGGCAAGCCTGCCGTTCCCTACCAGTGGGTGGCTCTCTGTCTCGATGCAGAAACGGGTGAGACGGTCTGGTCGAAATCGTTTTCCCAGAGGAAGTTCAAAGGTCACAAATTTAACAGTGCCGCCTCATCGACCGCGGCGATTGATGAGGATCAGGTCATTTTCGCATGGGGACCGGCTGAGCAGCTCACCGTTGTTTCCCTTAGCCTGAATGGAGAATTTCAGTGGGAATCCGACCTTGGCCCCGTCGTTGGCGGTCACGGATTCGGGGGATCACCCATTCTCGTGGGCGATCGAGTCATCCTGAATAACGATCAGGAAAAGAAGAATGGAAACCTGCTCGCGCTCAATGCGAAGACAGGAAAGGTAGAGTGGACGGTCGAGCGGCGCAGCGAGCGCATCTCCTATTCGGTTCCCTGTGTCTATGAGGTAGACGGAAAATCGCTTCTCGTTTTTACGAATTGGCAACACGGCTTCACTGCGATTGATCCTGCTACGGGAGAAGTGGTCGCTGACAAGTCGGTTTTCTATCTGGAGACCAACGAACGCGCAATCAGTTCTCCGATCGTGACCCAGGGGCTTGTCATCGGCACGTGTGGCTTTACCGCCAATCCCAAGCATTGCGTCGCGATGAAAATGGAGGGCGGAAAATGGGAGGAAGTCTGGAGGATCGAGCGCAATGTTCCGCACATCCCATCCGTCGTTGCTGTCGGAGAGTATGCCTACCTGATCGATGATTCAGGAATCGGCACCTGTGTCGAAGCGAAGACTGGGAGAGAGATCTGGAAGCAAAGATTGCCGGGCGTGGAAGGAGCGATTTTCGGCTCACCAGTCAGCGATGGGGAGAACATTTTCTTCGCAGACGAGAGCGGCAACGTCCACGTCATCGCCGCGAGTCCTGAATTTGAGTCGCGCGGAATGAATCGAACGGGTGAGATTTGTCGCACGACTCCTGCGATCGCGAATAATACGATCTATGTGAGGACCGCATCGAAGCTGAGTGCGTGGAGGTGAGGGGACGACCGCCGATTACGACTCACACTAACCGATCCGCCAACTCATCCCGCTGCTTCGGTATTTTTCCGAAGACGTGATCGAGGCATTCGATGGGTTCCTTACCGGGTTCGACAACTCCGAGGAAATCGGCAAGCTGTGTTTCAAAGTGGGTCACGGCACGCCAGGTCACTTCTTTCTCGTCGAGAAAGTTCAACCCTCGATCGAGCAGGTCAGCGATCTCGGGGAGTGGTGTTTCCGGTTCAGCGACTCGTTCGATCAATTTTACAAAGTAGGACGCGGCCAGGGTTTGTGAGTAGTTCCGCCGCAGTCCGAGGCGAGGGCTTTCGAGGGTCAGGTCTTTCAGGATGTGGAGATCTCCCTTTCTGGCCTCGTGAATTTCGACCTCGCAGCGGTAGAAAAGATCCAGCTTTCCTGCAAAAGGGCTCTTGGGTCGACGGGCCCCCTTAACAACGGTCTTTACGATCCCATTCTCATGAGTGCACCAGTGTACGATCAGGCTCGTCTCCGTAAGTGAAGATCGGCGGATCAAGGTGCCATGGGCTTTCATAAAACGGGGAGGAGGGGGATTCGATCAGGTCTGTAGATTCTTTCGTCACGATACCCCATTAAGTGGTAATCGATTGTTTGAAATATTCCAGATTTGTGGGACAGCTTATCCCCTCGCATGAAAGACGAACTACAGGCGATCGATACCGAAACACTCAAAGCCCGACTCTCCGAGTTGAGGCGGTATCTTTGACTTCGAGCAACTCGAAAAAGAACTGGAGGCGTATGACGCCGAGATGAGCGCACCCGGATTCTGGGACGATCAAGCTCGCGCTCAGGAGAAAGTGGCTGCGGTTGCTGCTCTCAAGAATAAGGTCGTTCCGATCCGGGAATTGGATGGACGCATTGACGACTTTTCGGTGCTCATCGAAATCGCTCAGGAAGAGGCAGACGATTCTTCCGTCGAAGAAGTAGAGCTGGAGCTGAAGGCAATCGAGGAAGCTCTTGATCAGATCGAATTACAGACCCTGCTGAATGGTCCGCATGATTCGGAAAGTGCGTTCATCACGATTCATGCAGGAGCTGGTGGCACCGAGGCATGCGATTGGGCCGATATGCTCGTTCGAATGTATCAGCGTTGGGCGCAGCAGCAGGATTTCAAAGTCGATGTGATCGACATGCAGGAGGGGGAAGAGGCCGGTGTCCGCGGTGCGACCTTGAGAATCGGTGGCGAAAACGCCTACGGTTATCTCAACTGCGAACGCGGTGTTCATCGTCTTGTCAGGATTTCTCCGTTCGACTCTCAAGCGAGACGGCATACCTCCTTTGCGAGTATCGATGTCGTTCCTGATCTGAAGGAAGAGCCCAAGCTTGAAATCGATGAAAAGGATATCGAGATCAAGACCGCTCGAAGCGGAGGAAAAGGCGGGCAGAACGTCAACAAGGTCGAGACGGCTGTTCATTTGACTCACTTCCCGTCCGGAATTCAGATTCGATGCACCGTAGAGCGGAGCCAGCTCAAGAACCGGCAGACGGCGATGCGCTTGCTGAAATCGAAGCTTCTCCAACTCGAAGAAGACAAGAAGCGCTCGGAAATGGAAAAGGAATACGGCGACAAGGGTGAGATAGCATTTGGAAGTCAGATTCGATCCTATGTGTTTCAGCCCTACCAGATGGTCAAAGACCATCGAACGGGTGAAGAATCCGGCAATATTCAGGCGGTGATGGATGGAGCGCTCGACCCCTTTATTGAAGCTAAGCTTCGGGGGAAAGTTGCCGGTGAAGGCAGCGACGATTTGTAGGGCTGATGGGTTTACGGTCGGGTCTCAGTCTGATTCTGGTATGAGAGCTTTTTTTTTGATCGTCCTGACAGGGGTGCTGATCTGCTCCGGCGGTGCTCAGGATGGAGTCGACAATGAAGAGGTGGGGGCGATTCTGCAGGGGCATCCCATCGTCGATCAACGGGCCTACCGAGATTCCGAAAACGCGTGTGGGCCTGCAGCGATTCTCAATTTTCTCCAACTGGGCAAGGAATCCTACCAATCTGCCTACGAGAAGATTCTCGGTAAAGATGACGAGGTCAGAATTCGTTTTGTCATCGATCGGTATTTCCGGAATCGACCATCGACGATTCATAGGGACGAGCCGAGATGGGGAATCCATGGGATCAAGCCTGAAGACCTTCTCGCCGGAGTCAATGAGCTGCTCGCTGAGCACCAGATTGGTCCTGTTCGGGGCGGTTATCTCGATCGGGAGGCGGATGAAACGACTGAGGAAATGATCGAGCGAATTCATCGGCTGGTTGAGCGTTCGTTGGAGCACGAAGTCACTCCGATTTTGAGCTTGCGGTCTTTTTTTGTGCGAAACGACGAGAATGATGTTCCCCGATGGAACGTGGGACGTCATCACACTGTGGTGGTTCTTAAGGTTTCTCCGCTCATTTCGAATATGGGTTTCACGGCGATCGTTTTGGATCCTTGGAAGGGACAAACAAGGAGGATTTTTGTGCATCGAGAGGGGAACGCCCAGCCTTTTCGGGCCCTGAAAGGGAATCATCTCCGAGGGAGGTGGATCAGTGGGCAGCCGTTCCTACAAGTCATTACGCCAGAGATGAACACTCTTCGACCACGTGATCTGGCATGGTCGGACCGTGTCATTGTCACTGCAAACTACCTGATAGGCGGATTTTGAGGCCTTGATTTGCGTATCATTTTCCGAGAAACTGCTACCTCCGTCCGGGGTTTCAACCTATTCCCCCCCCCGAATCACTTCCCTACTCATGCCCTCTCCTGTAACTTTTCCCGCCCCAGAACATGGATGGGTACTCGTTTCGGGCTTGCGAACGATTGCTGAATCAGAGGAACTCCCATCATTGGGCGAGCGTCGCAGCGATGTGATCGTGGGAATTCCGGCTCACTATGTTTCCATCTTTTCGGTGGTCCTTCCACCAACCGGGCTAGAGCTTCATGAGAGCATGATTTTTGCGCAGGTTGAGAAGCGCGGTCTTGCTCAGACGGCGGAAGGTGCTGGAATGATCGATTTTCGTCTGATCGAGAAGTCGGCAGAAGGCGATTCGTTTCTTGTCTCCGTCGTGCAGCACCTGGGAGAAGACCTGATTGTTCCATCGGCGAGTGGCTATGATCTGTCTGCTTCTTTGCGGCCTGTTCCTCAGGGAGGAGCTTGCTTGTGGCGTGAGCACGGGCGTCTCGTTCTCGGATTGTATGCGGATGGAGAGATACTGCATTTGCAGGTGCTGAGCAGTTCGACCCATGTCGATGCTGCGGCAGGTAGTGAGGTGTCACTCATACTAATGAGTCTCGCCGGGGACCCTGTTCTAGGGAGCCGCCTACCATCATCGATTCAGGTTTCTACAGGCAGTTCCTCTCAAGACGATCGAGAAGGCTTTGCGAAAGCAGTGCAGATCCAGGTCGTCGAGGCGAGTGGGGAAATGGAGGCCTCTACCAAGGTCTCTTTTCGGAGTCGTCTTTTACCTGCAGATGTCACTCGGGCCCGGAGAAGGTCAGCCACTAAGAAGCGCCTCATCATTGGTCTTTCCGTTGCGTTGGTCGCTTACCTTGTCGTTGCATCCTGGCTTTGGGTTCGATCACAACGGACCGCTGATCAGATCGTTTCGTTGGAAAAGCAGATTGCGATCCTTGAACCTGATGTCACCCGGATCCAGCAAGTTGAGCAGCGTTGGAACAAGCTTGAACCGGCTTTCGAGAAGGCTTGGTTTCCCTTGGTGCAACTGAGCCAGATCACGTCGGCTCTGCCCGGAAGTGGAGTCGTTATTCGCGAGTTCCGTACGGAACGTCAAGTTATCCGGATTGAGGGGCAGGCAAAGGATGTTCAGCTTGCGAACAGATTGCTTGAGGATTTGCAGGGGATGACCGAGTTCTCCGATTACGAGTGGGATATGCCAAATCCCAAGGTCGAGAAGAATAATACAGCAACCTTTCGAATCGAAGCCAAACCGAAGAATGAGATCCCTAACAAGTAGAGAGAAGTGGCTGCTTGCGAGCTGTTTTGCGGTGATATTTTTGATCGCAAACGGTTTCGCAGCCCGAACGATCAAAAAGAATCTGGGTGGAAGCGACTCGACGATTCGGGAGCTCGAGAACGAGCTGGCCGATCAAAGCATGTGGCTTGATGACGCGGAGCGAGCCGATGCAAGAGAGAAATGGCTCAATGAAGTCATGCCTAATGGCAGTAACTTTGGCAAGGAGCAGGCAGACATGCTCCAGGCAATTCAGGATGACCTGTTTGATCGAAAGCTGAAAATCGAACAACAGAGTTTCCAGGAGATTTCCAAGGAGGTGTTCTTCACCGAGGTTGCGATTCGCCTTACCGTTCGAGGTGATCAGTCCGCGGTTATCGAATGGCTCACGACGTTACAGAATCGGGATCAATTTCAGGTGATCAAATCCCTCAATCTTAGGATCGATAGTAAATCGAAAGAGGTCGAGCCTCAGGCAATCTGCCAGATAACCTTGGCAAAATGGTTTGCTCCCTCCGATACGGGGGACGTGATGACGGATGCGGAATCTTCCTCAGGGGGGGCAGCGAGAAGCTAAGCTCTACTAAGTCAGCTAGAATGAAGAAACGAATTAAGATCAACGGACGAATCGGGTCCCTCGGTAACGCGTTCAGTTTCGGTTTTGTTTTTGTTTTGATCTTTTCGGGAAATGCCGCCGCTCAGAGCGATGAAAGCGAACCGGTGGCAGAGGATATTTCTGTGGATTTGCCGATTGGTTCTGAGTTAGTGCCTTCCGCCGTCGCAACAGACGACTTCTCTGCACTGCGAACCGGGAGTCCCTTTCTGCGGGTTCTCGACCCATCGGAGAGATATGTCCTCCGAGCGGTTGCCTCGTTTGATGACATCCAGATCGCGACACTGGAGGACCGGTCGAGTAAAAAGACGATTCTCGTGACTCCTGAGAAGGAAAATAAAGAAGGTTTGAAGCTCGTCGAGATCGTATCCGGTGAGGATCTAGAGGGAGTACTCGCAAAAATTTCCTTTGCTGGTGAGGAAGTTGAATTCAAATATGACCCGTCTCAGATTTTTCCAAGTGGGGGCGGTTCCAATCGAGGAGGCTCGAAGCCCGATGATAAGAGAAAGGGACCTTCGAAAGAGGACATCAACCGATACAAATCGCTGAGTGAAGAGAAGCGAAACAAGCTCAGGAGTTATATTGGTCACGTTATGAAATCGTATCCCAATCTTTCTCGCGAAGAAAAGGGAAACATGATTCGTGGTGCCATGATCCGCCTTGGCGATGGCCGAGACCTCGACTTCAAGCCAGTGGATCAGAAGAAATAGGTCAGAGGTCTGGCCGCTGGAAATGGTGTTCCTGAAAACTTCCGCAGAAATTTCGAAAGTAGGAGAGACGCCTTATGGCTAACCCCAGTTCTCATCCCAACGACCCCCTTCATGGTATCAATTTGAAGACGATTCTCGAAACCATGGTTGCCCGACATGGCTGGAGAAAAATGGCGGACAGGATCGAAATTCGGTGCTTCATGTTCGATCCCACGATCAACTCCAGCTTGAAATTTCTCCGGCGAACTCCCTGGGCTCGCCAGAAAGTGGAAGAGTGGTATGTGAGCGAGATTGATTCATGATCAACTGGCGACGGTGAAGCGTCAGATCTGTCACAGGCGTGCAGGGAATCGAATCGCAACAGCCGCTTCCTTTTCGTAGATAAGGTCAAAGGGGCGCTCACAATTAGCAAGGAATTGACGGAAGGCCTTCAACCGCTAATTGACGAGGATCACTTCGCCGTCGTAGCAATCGAGAAAGCTCTTGATGGCAGTGCGTGTTTCACGATTGCAGATGATGTAGCATCCCACCGCGACATTCGAATCGGGAAGAGGAAGTGTTGTAAAATCTCCGGGGGGTTCTTCGAAATTAGTGAGATCATTTTTCGCGAGCTGCTCGGCGCAAAGCTCGACGGATACGGGAGCAAAATCATTGATGATGACGGGATCGGCCGCTCGAGCGAGTAAGAGATTCTCGAAATCAACTCCTGCCTCTATCGCGAGGACTAGCTTGCCCGAAAATTCTTCGGGACCGTTTTCTCCAAGCCCTTGCGAGAAGACACTCGTCGCGACCTATCTCGCGTCGCAGTAGACCGCGACTCCAGCGCTAATTTCCGACATGACCCGACGATCAATCTCGGGATGATCTAGATTTAGAATAAAAAACTCCTGCTCGCCGAAGGATTTCTTGAGCCAGAGTTCTTTCGAGCCTGATTGCATCCCTAAGGTTCGAGGCATCGGCGAAACAAACAATCACTGGTCGTGAGCATCGATCCGATGCTGATGAAGAGAAAGCCTTGATGAGCTTCCCCGAAACTCTTCGATTACTCTCCGCTAGCTTTCGCGAGACGAATCGCTCCGATGTCCATCATGCGGGGCTGCACGCGATCTCCGGCCGCGAGAATGAGGGTGTAAACCTTGCCTTTTTCTAAGGTGCTGGAGCCATCAAGTTTCACGGCTGCAAATTCTTCGAGGGTAGGCGTGAGAACGGATTCACCAGTGAACTTCTTCTCTGCGAGATAGACGACAAACTCACTCGAGTCTTTGCGCAGGGTCGCCTGCAATACCTCGATCTTATAGTTACCCGATTCTTTCACTTTAAAATTCCAACTGAACCAGGTATCTGGAGAAGTCCATGAGGTGAGCGATTCGACGAAGGAGTTGATGGCGGCTCGGCTGTCACCCTGGACGCGGGCTTTGCTTCCTTTGAGTTCTTCGCCTGCTGCAATTTCGGGGACGTTGGTGAGGAGCTTCTCCATGGTCTGGAGCGTTCCTTTGACCAGGCTTCCGAACTTCTCATCGGATGACCATTCCTTGAGGAGAGCGACTGTCGCTGGTGAAGGATACTCAATTGTCAGGGCAATGAGCCGGCGTGCGTCATTCGGATTGGTGTTCAGCTCAAAAATCTTTTTCCACAAAGCAATTCGGGCGGCTTCGTCCTCGGTTCCTGGGAGAGAGGACAGTCGAAGAAGCGCTTTGACCGCGGCGTCCCTGAGTAGGTTGCCTTCGCTGGATTCAATGATCTTTTCGACTTCGGGAATGGCCGATCGATCCTTCCAGTTGAGGTAGGCGAGCATGGCATCTTTCTGGTATTCGGAGTTGTTGTTTTTGTTGTAGATGCTCGCCATACGAGTCTCTACTCTCTGACCGCCGAGGCCACCCAGAATGCGGAAGAGACTTTTTCGCTCTGGCCCACTCGTGTTAGAGAGCCGCGTCAGGATATCGTCGATCACTTTCTCTTTTGAATCCGATTTGCGAAGGACTGCAAGAACAGTGTCTTCAAAGACCTGTCGTAATCCCTGGCTGTGATCGCCCTGAAGCGAGTCGAGGACCTGCCCGACCTGGTCCATGTTTGCGATCGCGCGGACAGAGGAAAGAAGGTTGATCTTCTCCTTGTCATTCGAAGTCTGGTTGAAGGCTGCGAGGATAGTAGGAACAGCTTCTTCGTAGCCCTTCTCGGACAGGATTCCCGAGAGACGCATCTGCATTGTAGTTCCCTCGGCCTCTTTTAATCGCTCGTGGATGAGGCGGTTGACGTTGTCACCCTCTGCTTTCTCAAGGACTTCCATCGCATCGCTACGTAGGGAAGGCGTGGTCCCAGGATCAGCAAGGAAGTTAATGGCGAGGCTGACGTCGTCTAGATTTGCTTCTGGACCGTTATCTCCGGCGAGGGCGATGATTCGTGCTTTTCGCTCTTCCGCAGCTGCATTGTTGAAACTCCGAACCGCGAAGGCCACACCAGCAAGGACAACGATCGATACGAGGACAATCCACTTTCCTTTGTGACTGCTTTTTGACGCAGCCGGTTTGTTGCGAAGGTTGGGTCTGCCAGCTCCAATTGTTCCTGTAGCGGCCGCTCCGGAACCCGCTTTGTTGGGGGCCGTTTTGAGGCGGCCGGTTGTGGATCCCGTTTTGAGGCGACTAGTCGTAGCGCCGGTCTGAAGCTTTCCTGTCGGCGCACCTGTGTTGAGCCTTCCCGTTCTTGCGCCGATTGTGGTGCCACCGGTTTCTGCTCTCACAATCAGAGCAGGGGGTGCAGAAGCTTGGCCTTCTGCTGTGACAATCTTCACAGCGTCGCTCGCGACCCGAGGAGTGCCTTCTACGGGAAGTGCTTTCGCAACCGGGACGGCCGCGCCGGCAGGTTCAGGGTTTCGAGGCCAACGCTTGAGCGCATCCCGAGCATCTTCGGGGCGGTGTTCGATGTCTCGGTTGATCAGCCACATGACCCACTGGCAGATGGCGGGGGGGAGGTCGGGACGAATCTGCTCCAGCGGGATCACTTTGTGCTGGAGGTGGGCGTTCATCACCTGAGGCGCGGTTTCTCCATTAAACGGATACTGAGCGGTGAGGGCGTTGTAGTAGACGCACCCCATCTGGTAGATGTCAGTTCGGGCGTCGAGCTCACCTCGTTCAAACTGCTCCGGAGCCATGAAGAAGATGGAACCGAGAACAGAATCTTCCTGGTCCATGGTTTGAACGGAAGGGCTCTTGTTGAACTTCGCGAGACCGAAGTCGAGAATCTTGGACTGAAATTTGCCGGAAGCTTGCCAGATCACCATGATGTTGGTCGGCTTGATGTCACGGTGAATCACGTTGTTGGCCTGCGCCGCGATCAGCGCCTCCATCGTCTGGTAGACAATCTCGGTGAAGTCTTCCTGGGTGAGGACACCTCGGGCGACTGTTTCGTCCAGGGTTTCTCCCTTCAGAAGCTCCATCACAACAAAGCCGCCTTCTTCGTCCTGTCCGACATCGAACACGGTGATAATGTTCGGGTGATTGAGGGTTGAGAGAGTTTGCGCTTCGGCAATGAGTTTGTCAGCAGCTTCCTTTACCTCTTCATCAGAAGCCCGGTCGGGAGAGAGGACTCGCTTCATCGCAACCTCCCGTTGTAACTGCGTATCGAAGGCCTTGTAGACCGCGCCAAGTCCACCTTTACCTACTTGCTCGCGGATTTCGTAGCGTTTACTCATCAGGGGTCACAATAGGAAAACGGGCACGTTAGTAAAGTCCACGCCACGCGTCGTGTGGCAGAATATAGGGGGTGATCCTGCAGATTTCACGGATAAAACTGGTCTTTTTCGAAATCGGTAAAAAAGTGCTTTTCCCGTGCCGCCGGAGTAAATCTGGGTCGAATGAAGGCTCTGAATGGCCAGGTTGAATCAAGGTTATTTGAAATTCCTCTCGCACGTATCCTGCACAAGGAGTATCCAATTTCCAGCAAGGATTGAGCATGACGAGAGACACGATGGCCGAGACACTGGAGGAGATAGCCCTCCTCCTGGAACTCAAGGGTGAGAACCCGTTTAAGATTCGTGCCTACCGTTCGGGTGCGGAAACAGTTCGGCAGTTCTCCGGCGATATCGTGGAGAAGGCCAAGGAAGGAGACCTGAAAGGGATCAAAGGGATTGGTGATGCGCTCCAGCAAAAACTTCATGAGCTTGCCTCGACTGGGACGCTCGTCTATCACACCGATCTGCGCGCTGAGTTTCCGGAGTCCTTGTTCGATCTCTTCCGGATCCAGGGTCTTGGTCCGAAGAAGATCAAAGCGGTCTATGAAAGTCTCGGTGTCGACTCGGTTGCTGCGTTACGAAAAGTCTGCGAGTCGGGAGAGTTGGCAGCGCTGTCTGGATTCGGGAAGAAAACGGCGGAGAAAACTCTTGATGCGATCGCGTTTCGAGAACAGAACGCAGACCGATTCCGATTGGGTGATGTCGAAGCTCTTGTTCGTGATATTCTGGAGCGTCTCAAATCTCATCCCAACTGCCTCAGGGCTGAGGCTGCTGGCAGTTATCGGCGGGCCAAGGAAACTGTTCATGACATTGATTTTCTGGTCGCTTCATCAGAGCCGGGTTCGATCATTGAAGAATTCGTCAATGGTGAGGGAGTAGATCAAATCATCGCTCAAGGAGGGACCAAGGCGAGTGTCTATCTTCGAGGGGGACTGCAGTGCGATCTTCGAGTGGTGAAGAATGAAGAGTTTGCCTGTGCCCTGGCGTATTTCACCGGAAGCAAAGAGCATAACGTCGCGATGAGAGCGCGTGCTCTCGAACAAGGCTACACTCTGAACGAGTATCGATTGGGTCTCAAAGAAGGGGTGGAGAAAGACCAGCCACCGGTCTTTGAGGACGAGCGGCAACTCTACGATTTCCTTGGAATGGACTACGTTCCACCGGAGTTGCGAGAGAATACTGGAGAAGTCGAGGCGGCGGCGGAAAGAGATTTACCGCAACTCATCGACGTAGAAAATATACGGGGCACATTCCACAACCATACTGTCGCAAGTGACGGGAAGAACACCCTTGAGGAAATGGGGGCTGCGGCGATTGAACTGGGATTGGAGTATCTGGGGATCGCGGACCACTCGAAGAGTTCCTTTCAGGCCAATGGGCTCGACGAACAAAGGTTGCGGGAGCAAATCGGCGAGATACGAGAACTGAATCATCGGTATCAAAACGAAGGAACGAAGTTTCGGATTCTGGCCGGTAGCGAAGTGGATATTCTCAAAGATGGATCCCTCGATTTCGATGACGAATTGCTCAGCGAACTCGACTACACCGTAGCTTCGGTTCACAATGCTATGACTCTCTCCGAGGACAAAATGACGGAGCGTATCATCCGCGCCGTGGAGCACCCAAGCGTTACTATGTTAGGGCATTTGACGGGGCGTCTTCTTCTCGAGCGGGATCCCTATGCCGTCAACGTTCCTGATGTGATCGAAGCTTGTGCCGAGAACGGGACGATCATTGAACTCAACTGTAATCCGTGGAGGCTCGATCTCGACTGGCGCTGGTGGAAGCTGGCGACGGAGCGAGGCGTTCGATGCGCGATAAATCCTGATGCCCACCATATCGACCACCTCGACTTCTTGTGGTTCGGAGTGAGGCTAGCCCGAAAAGGATGGCTCACCCGAGCAGATGTCGTCAACACGCGTTCACTCTCGGAAATCGAAGAACTTTTCGAAATAGAATCTGTCTCATGAATCAATACCAACTTGTTCCCTCAACCGAAGGCATCGCGACTCTTCATCTTGAAACTGATGTTTCCGATCCAGTAGCGAGTCCGGGAGAAGTCGTCGTGGCGATGAAAGCGGCGTCCCTCAACTACCGTGATCTCCTCATGAAGTCGGGGAAGTCGGCTTCTGGTGGTTCCGACCCAGTCGTCCCGCTCTCGGATGGGGCGGGAGAAATCTCAGCGATTGGAGAGGGTGTGGACGGGTGGTCTATTGGCGATCGTGTTGCCTTGACGTTTTTTCGGGACTGGGAAGAGGGGTCGTTTGAGATGAGTTATCACAAGGCTGCCCGGGGTGGCTCCTGTGATGGAGTTCTCTCGGAGAAGGTGGTAACACCAGCTCACGGCCTCGTTCGGATTCCTGACTATCTCAGTTTTGAGGAGGCAGCGACGCTTCCTTGTGCTGCCGTCACGTCCTGGCATGCTCTGATGGAACGGAGCCGGCCACTTGATTCCGAGCAGAAGGTTCTTTGCCTAGGCACGGGTGGCGTTTCCGTATTTTCTCTTCAGATCGCAAAAGCGATGGAAGCGCAGGTGATCATCACAAGCAGTTCCGAAGAGAAACTGGATCGAGCGAAAAGTTCATTGGAGGCCGATCATACGATCAACTATCGTGAGCAACCGAATTGGGATGACGAGGTCTTTGCACTGACGGAAAAGCAAGGTGTCGATCAAGTGATCGAAGTCGGCGGGCCGGGAACTCTCACGCGCTCGATGAATTCAGTCGGAGCGGGTGGATCGATAGCTTTGATTGGTGTTCTGACTGGCTTTGAAGCACCTGACTCGAGTCTTTTCCCCTTAGTGGCGAGGAATGTCGATCTTTCGGGAATCTATGTGGGCAATCGATCCATGTTTGAGCGTATGCTGACATTTTTCGAAACTCATCAAATTCGCCCCGTGATCGATACTGTCTTTCCCTGGGACGAAGTTGAGGAGGCATACTCCTATCTGGAAAGTGCCAAGCACTTTGGTAAAATCGTGATCCGCTTCCCGTGAGTTTCAACGTGCGAATCGCAAGTGGCGGGGAGGTTTGCGTAGAATATCTGTCACGGACAAAGCGTCAGCTTTGAACTCGAAATTTGTGCCGG
Organism: Verrucomicrobiales bacterium; assembly: GCA_965657775.1. Classification (GTDB taxonomy): domain Bacteria; phylum Verrucomicrobiota; class Verrucomicrobiia; order Verrucomicrobiales; family DEV007; genus Arctic95D-9. The sequence goes on along the minus strand of CBFHPY010000001.1, from coordinate 232,072 downwards.
GAGCCCGAGAGGGATCGCGTAGTTTTCGGAGATGTGACCAGCGGGTAGGCCTCGGAGAACAGGAAGATTGGATTTGGAAAAGTGCTGTTCCATCACCTCATCGAGGTGAACTCCGTCGGGTCCCGGTTCGCCTTCCGTGAAAGCCCCGAGAACAACTCCGGAAATACGATCGAACCATCCTGATTGCGACATGCTTGTCAGCATCCTGTCAATGCGATAAGGGCGTTCACCCACGTCTTCGAGAAACAGGATGGTATCCTCACAAGGTGGAACGAATTGGGTTCCATTGAGTGCTGCCAGAACGGCGAGATTCCCGCCGAAGAAAACGCCCCATGCATCGCGATCGGAAGTGGTGCACATTCGATCCAGATCCCAGGATCTTGGCGAATCGAGTTTTTCGATTGTTTCGATCCATGCGTTCTGGATTTCGGGAGAAGCACTCCCAAGTGCAGCAACCATAGGTGCGTGGACTGATGGAACACCAGCTCGCCTCCAGAGTGCATGGAGAGCTGTGACATCACTGAATCCGATCAGGAGCTTTCCTGCATCGCTGATTTCCGCGGGGTCAAGGGATGGGAGCAACCGAGTCGCTCCGTAGCCTCCACGGGCACAGAGGATGGCATCGATGTCAGGATTTTGAATGGTTTCCTGGATCTCCTTCAGGCGTCGCTCATCGGAACCTGCGAAATAGCCCTGTCGATCATAGATGTCCGGGCGGTAGTGTACTTCGTAGCGGTTTCGAAGCCACGCAATTCCTTTGTCGAAAGCTTCAACGTCGAAGGGGCCGGAAGGAGCGATAATTCCGAGTCGAGAACCCGCAGTAACCGGGCGAAGGGGGGCGGGGTGCATCGAAAGGGTGAACGGGGCTGAAAGAAAAAACTCAACAGGGTCAGTTCGTCGAACCAACCCTGTTGAGTTGAAAAAATGTTATGCGTCCTGAACGGGCGCAATCATTCCATAGTCACCATCCTCGCGACGGTAGATGATAGAAAGCACATCGTTTTTGGCATCATGAAAGAGGATGAATGGCTTTTCATTCATTTCCATATCCATGATTGCTTCGTCACTGAAAAGGTGCTTCACCTTGTACTTTTCCTGGTGAACAATGATGGGCTCGTGGTCGACCTCAGGCTCTTCCGGGATTTCGGCAGGAAAGACGGACTCGGCGATATGGCGAATGTCCTTCTGGCGCTTGGGGCGATGTGACTTGAGCATCCGCGTTTTGTGCTTTCGCATGCGGCGCGCGATCTTCGAAATCGTTTCGTCGATCGATGCATACATGTCCTGAGTCGTCGTATCGGCCTCGATCACGATATGGTTGGCGCAGAAAAGAATAATCTCTGCGATGTGCCGGTCACTCTCTACATTGAGGAGCACTTTTGCCTCGATGATCTTGGGGTAGTCCAGATGCAGGCCGTCTACTTTTTTGTGGGCGTGCTCTCTCATTGCCTCGGTTACGGAGACGTGACGGCCGGTGATTGTGATGGGCAGGTTGACGTTTCGGACTTGCATAAGTGATCGAATTTCTATTTGGGTTAGGGTTCGGGTGTCTAGAGAAACGGTAATCGCTTCCTTCACCTTTTGACAAGCTATCAATTGAGCTGAGAAGCGCAGAGAAGTCCGGTTTCTGCTTCTGAGGGAAGGGCAGAAAAGATACCATCTCGCCGTTTTACATTGAGAATCGATCTCCGAGATACAATTCCCGACTGACTGGGTCGTTGATCAGGAATTCTCCGGAACCTTCTCGCAGGACGCGGCCTTCGTAGATCAGGTAAGCTCGGTCGACCAGCTCGAGTGTCTGCCGAGCATTATGGTCGGTGATGAGGATGGCGAGACCCGATTTCCGCAGATCTTCGACAATGCTCTGAATCTCATTGACCGCGATCGGGTCAACGCCAGAGAACGGCTCGTCGAGCATAAGAAGGCTGGGTTCCGTGACAAGGGAGCGAGCTATCGTGAGACGGCGCTTTTCTCCTCCGGAACAGGTCAGAGCGACATTCTTTCTGATGTGAGTGATACTGAATCGCTCCAGCAGTTCGTTGCAGCGATCCACTTTCTGATTGCGGGGAATCGGAAGAGTTTCCATCACTGCCATGATGTTTTCCTCAACGGTTAGTTTACGGAAAATGGATTCTTCCTGGGGCAAGTAGCCCATGCCGAGTCTAGCTCGCTGATACATCGGTATCTTGGTGACGTCGTCACCGCCAAAGTCGACGCTTCCACCATTGGGGGGCACCAATCCGACGATCATGTAGAAGCTGGTTGTCTTTCCGGCTCCGTTCGGTCCGAGGAGGCCCACAATTTCTCCTTTTCGGACACTGATATCGACGCCATTAACGACGGTCCGACCATCGTAGATTTTGACGAGGCCTTCCGTCTTGAGAAGTATTTCTCCTGTGACGGCGGGAGAGGACGGGGTCGAGCTACCCGACTGGAAAGAAGGCTCCTCTGCGGCTGGTCGCTGAGGCTGCTGCGAGGGCTCTGTTGTCGTAACTGGAGGTTCCTGAGACCGGTTAATCGGCTTTTTTTCTGGCGTGTGCTGCTTTGCGACGGGCTGCTCGGTTCGCTTTTGAGCTGGTTGTTCCTTTACTGCGGTTTTCGGAGGGGCCCACGGTGGTTGCGTTTCTCGTGGAGGAGGCTCATTTCGAGAAGGGGTCTCTTTCGGCTTCTGGACGGGAACTGGTTTTGATTCCTGTGCGCTTTTTGCCTGGGAGGAGGGGACTCCTGGAGAAGGCAGCGAACTAGATTTTTTTGCAGGGAGATCTTCCTCGAATGAAAGAAACTCGTTTTCAGAAAGGTCAGGAGTTGAGGCTGCGTCGAAATGAAACAACTCGTCGTCGTCGAGGGATTCTGTGTTTTCTGCCGAAACCGGTTCAGGGAGGCTCCGTGGCTCGCTTTTCGCGACGGATTGGGATGCGGGAACCTTCTTTTTCGGAGGGGGAACTTGCTCGAGTGGGTGAGGCTGAACGTGTGCGGGAGGACGGAGCTTGACTGGCTTCTTGACGACCGGTTGAGGCGGCTCTTCAGAAGGCGATTTATCGATTCGCGCTGGTGTCGGCTCCTGCGGGGGGACAGTCTTTCTGGCGACAGCTTTCTCTTGAGGAGCTGATGCCGGAGTTGCCTTTTGCGTTGGAGCCTTCTCCTGTTTCGCGGATTGCTTTTTCGGTTGTGAATTGGGAGGAAGCGACTGAGCCGTCCCTGCAGACTGAGGTGGTGCTGCGCGACGAGAAGGAGCGGGTTCGGCGGCCTTTTTCCTGGGAGTTCCTTTTGGAAGGACGCGCTGCTTCCCTGTTTTCAAGATTTCCTCGGAGTATCCTGCGGTAGGATTGCTTTCGCTGAGATCGTCTCCGTCGTCTGTGTAACTCATGATTGGATGAATAAAATCCTGGATCTGGGCAGAAGATTAGCGTCCCTGAAGGTCGAGGCCGCTACCGAGGCCTGCGCCGATGCCAGAATCAGAGCCGTTGCTCTTCGGAACCGCAAACTTGAATTTTTGACGACCTCCTTCCGAACCAGCCCCAGATCCTATGATTTCGTGAGTCCCATTTCCCCTCATGATGATTTGGGAATCCTGAGACGTTGTTCGTACCAGATTGTCACCATCTTGGATGTAGGGAGGTCCGCCAGAAAGAATAAACTCCTGCTTAAGAGCGTCGTAGTCGGCTTTCCTCGCAAGGGCGACCTGTATCTTACCGTCTTCACCGATCCGTTTGATCTCGACCATTCCACCAGTAGCGATCGCTCGCTTGATGGCAGGTGCTGCGCTACTTCCTGCACCCGGTGCTCCGATGGATTCAGTGAGCTGAATTTCCAACTTTTCACATTTGAGGTCGTAGTCGGGATGATCTACAAAGACTTCTCCTCTGAATGTGAGAATGCCGTTCTTGCTGTCCATGATTGACTCCCGTGCCATAATCTCCATGTGATCTCCTCCAGGGCTCGGAGAGGTGGTTGCCTTCTTGGTATTGTATTTCGGAGTGAGAGGCTGAGGAGCTGGGACGTCGTTTTCTGTGAGATGAGGCGTGACAGGAATCTGTGGTTTGGTTGGCTGAGAATTCGAAAGCGTATTGATGTGTTCACTCTGAACAACAGGAGTTTCTGCAGTATGGTTTGCGATAGGTGTGTCTTCTCCTTCCACAGGCATAGCAACAGGAGTCGCCACTTGGGTAGTCGTAGTGACGGAGCGAGTTGCGGGCACTTTCTCCGGTTTAGCAGGGGCTTCGACGGCAGGTTTCTCTTTCACCATTTCGTTGGCGCGGGTCATGGCCGCGGCGGATAGGGCCTCTGCTTTCTTCCGGTTTTCCGGAGTATCGATTGAGCTGGTATCGATCTTATCGCGGTTTTCCTGAAAAATCTGTGTGGCTTCTCTGACGGCATCTTCAGGATTATTCTGGAGTTCCTCTACCATGGCTTCGGGATCGTTTTTCGCAGAACGAATCAAATTCTGAAGGCGAGGGTCGGCGAGAATTTCACGGGCTCCGGACTCGGCCGGTTCGGCGGTGGTATCCTGTGCCGTAAGGGAAGGGGTCGTGGACGCCACGAGAGCGAAGAAAGCGAGGCGGAATATGGTTCTCATGAAGGTCATGACGAAAGGGGTTATTGCGTGGTAGGGATTGGAAAGCCCGTTGCGGGAGCGAGAGCACTGGCGTCGGGAACGATCACTTTCACGTTCCCCTCGAGTCGACTCACCTGGGCACGGGTATCAAAAGTCATGACATCTCCCGTCATTGTGAACTGGGGTTGTTCGATACGGGCGGGAGTTTTGCTGCTAAGCGTTCCAAGAACAAGATCGTAAGCAGCCTCTTCCATGAAAATTGTGGTATTTCCTTCTTCCCCACCCGAGTAGATCGTGATGAGGAGATTTGTGAGATCGAGGAAACGTTCATCGATCCGAGTGATCGTATCCGCACGCATCACCGATTGAAGCGTTTCTTCTTCATACGAAGGGATCGCGACCCCCTTAAAGGTGCCCCCGATAGGGAAAATAGAAGTCAGCTCGTCGGGCACAGCATTTTGCAAGATCGATGCAGCGACCTCCTCTTCTTCCTCCGCCATTCCCGGAAAAAACAGAAACGTAGTCGCAAAAGCGACCATCCAAATAGCCCGTGTAAGATCCATCAGGAAGAGGGTTCGCGGACGAGTTGATAGATTTTTTTCAGCGTTGAAAGGACGCCGGCGAGTTGGTCGAGAGGGACCTGATTCGGTCCATCGCTGAGCGCTTCTGCCGGATTGGGATGAGTTTCCATGAAAATCCCGTCGCATCCAGCAGCTACGGCTGATCGGGCGAGGACCGGGGCGAGTCGTCCGTCTCCGCCGCTGGTCGTGCCCTGACCTCCCGGGCGCTGCACCGAGTGGGTCGCATCGAAGACGACACGCATGCCTTCTTCTTGAATCCAGGGTATTGATCTCATATCTGCTACCAGCGCATTGTATCCAAAACTGTTGCCTCGCTCGGTGATGAAATAGTTCTCGCACCCGAAGGAATCGAGCTTGTCTGCTATGTTCTTAACGTCCCATGGCGCGAGAAATTGGCCTTTTTTCACGTTCACGACTCGACCGGTTTTTGCTGCCGCTTCGATCAGATCGGTTTGACGGCAGAGAAAGGCAGGAATCTGGAGGATATCGATAAACTCGCCGGCAATCCTTGCCTGCTCTTCGGTATGGATATCGGTCGTTACTGGAACTCCCAGCTCCTGGCCGACGCTTTGCAGGATACGACAGCCTTCCTCGCAATCCATCCCCCGAAACGAACTGACTGAACTCCGGTTGGCTTTGTCGTAACTGGCTTTGAATACGAAATCGACGTCAACAGAGTTAGCAATCTCTTGAATGCGAGGTCCGATGTCGCGCAGAAAGCTTTCTGACTCGATCACGCAGGGACCGAGTATAAAAACGGGACTATCGCTACCCAGAGTGTAAGGACCGAGAGAAACAGGTTCGGGTGATTTCGCCATAGGTTCTTCGGGAGCGTAACGCTGTGATGCCCTTGTGGCAACCATCTAGCCATAGATTGGTGAATATCAGGAAGTCTGTAGAAATGGGCTTTGAAACCTCGTGGTGTTTCCTGCGGTGCGGATCCATCCGCACCTGGAGACCTATTTAGAGCCGTATTGTCCCTAAATTTTGTGGTCGCTGATTGAGAGTAATTTCCTTGTCTTAGTAGATTATATCTGACTCGAATTATTCGAATGCTGGTGGGAAATTGTCTGGACCTCAGGTTTTCGAACGATACACTGAGAGTTCGATTCCTGAACGAGATTAGGGGTCTTTTGTAGATGGAAAAAGCTTCAGATCAGCAGCCCGTAGTCAATCAATGCCCCGATTGTTCTCAATCGGTGGATGTGACCGCGTTGCCTCCTTTCTCAAAAATTAGTTGTCCTCATTGCAGTGCCACCTTCCGAGTGAAGACCTTTCTGGGCCAGTATCAGCTCACAGGGATTCTCGGCGAAGGGGGAATGAGCAAGGTATTTCGAGCGGTGGACTCTCACCTCGGGCGCGAAGTCGCATTGAAAGTTCTGCACCCCGCACTCAGTCGAGATGCCGCTCTCACCGCGATGTTTGAGCGAGAGGCAAAGCTGACCGCCTCTATTCTCCATCCCAACGTTGTCAAAGTCTATACGGTGGGACGGGAACAAGGCTACTTCTTTATCGCGATGGAGCTGGTTCGAGCCACCAGTCTCGAAGAAATGATCGCGAACAAGGGCAGTCTCTCGGAGTCTGATGTTCTTGCTATCGCTCACGACGTTACGAACGGATTGGCAGCGGCTCAGGAAGAGGGGCTAATTCACCGGGATATCAAGCCTGGGAATATGCTGGTGACGGAAGATGACACGGCGAAGCTTGTCGACTTCGGTCTTGCCGTTCAACAAGGGGGGGAGGACGAGTCAGAGGATCTTTGGGCGACACCTTTTTATGTGCCTCCAGAAAAACTGGAAGGGGACACCGATACTTATCTCGGTGATATCTATAGTCTTGGTGCGACCTTGTTCCATGCTCTCGCCGGCTGCCCGCCTTTTGATGCGAATACGTCTTCTCTCGAAGAGTTGAAGGTCATCAAGAAGCGGGATCTTGACTTGAAGGGGCAGGTTCCCAGCCTCTCGAAGTCGACGCTTCGTCTCGTCGAAAAAATGATGTCCTATGATGCGGTAAACCGTCCGCAGTCCTACCAAGATATTCTCGATCACATCGCAACGATCCAGAAACGACAGTTTGGAATTACGCCTAGCTCACGTGAGGTCAAACCGGCGAACAAGAAGGCTATTATCGCCTTGGGAGTATGTTCGGCCTTGCTCGCAGTGGCTTTGGCCTTGAATTATTTTCAGTCGAAAAAGCGAGAGCAGGAGCAGGCTGGAGTGGGGATTTCGAACGATGATCGGGTCATTAGTGCGGGGGATAACAGCAATACCGCCCGGTTCCTGGAAGGCCGGCGATTGATTTCGGTCGGAAATTTCCGCAAGGCGAAACCCATCTTTGACTCGCTCGTGGTGGAGACCAGCCTTTCGCCATCGATCCGGAAGTGGAGTTTGTTCTTTCAGGGAACAACCCGACTCTTTTCCGGAGAGGAGAAGAAGGCGAGAGAGAGCTTTGGTTTGATCGACGCGATCGACGCGATCGATCCGGAAGGGGAGACGGGGATCAACGATCTTCGTGGACTCATGCAGAAGAGCTCTCGATCCCTCGCGGAGCCACTCCCGGTTCTGCAACCGGACAAGTTGTTCGATCCGGATTCCGTGGAGATTATCGGTTTTCTTGTCGCTGGAATAAAAAACTGGCAGATGGGTCAGTTTGAAGCGGGCCTCGAAGCCATGAAGGTTTTCGAGGAGGGTTCGATTCCGGAAAATTACGACTGGATGGGATCTCTTCAGCAGGAAGTTTCGAAATTTCGCCGGGACTACGCCGTGTTTGCCACTCTTCCCAATCCCTCACGGTCATCAAATGAGCCGCTGGTTACCCAGAGGAGCGAGCTGGAAAAGGCGAGAGAAGAGTTGAGTACGCAGGGCGCGATGCAAGCTACGATCAAGAAGAGGATCGACCGAATCGACACGATTCTCCAGATGGAGAAAGATGAGGTGGCGGATCGCCTTCGAATGGAGCAGGCGCGAGAAAAAGCCGAGAAGGACAACCCTTCGGGAACCACCGTAATGCCGCCCGAGAATGTTCCCCCTGAACTGTCACCCGAAGAATTGGCCGAGAAAGTGGAGTTCCAGACGCTCTTGACTGATCTGAATGAATATCGGGACACCTATCTTTTTTCTGCTGCAGTCTCACGGCTGAAAGCCTACGAACCCCAAACGAAAGCAGGGGAACGTTGGGAAGAGGGACTCACGGAGGGATACACTCATGCAGATCAGTTTATTCCTCTTCTCGCCCGACTCCTTTCAGAAAATGAGTTTGAAGGCATAATTGTGAGAAAAGAAGGCGTGCCGCTGGAAGCTCAAATCACAGCCGCAACTTCTTCGACCTTTACTTTGGATCTGGGGTTTGGCCCCAACGATGTAGGAGTGGAGAAGTTCGACGCCAATTGGATGACGGAAACCGCAGAAGGTCTGCTTTCGCCCTTAGCTCCAGATTCTGTGGAAGCGAAAAAGAAGATCATTTTCTTTTCGATCGCGAACGGAGTGTTTGATCGTGCGGATCGGCTTGCTGCAGAGTTGTCAGCCGCAGATACCGAGTTTGCTCTTCTCTGGGAGAGCCTGACGGAGTTAAGATCGAATACGCCGTAGTGCATTTTCTCTCATAAAACGCACCCCTTTCTAGTTTAGAAAGTGAGAAGTGCCTTTTTCACCGTATACAAAATCGGGCTGAGCTTGTAATCGAACGGTGTCTGCTTCGACGTATCTAATGAATACAACCCACTTTCAACATGCCTGACAAAGACGACGCCAATCCTCCTCTTCCTGATCCGCAGGAAATCTCGAAACGGCTTTCTGATTTCCTGAAGTCAAATTTTGGCGACCAGGTTTCCTTTTCCACAATGGGGGACGGAGCCAATCCTTTTGCGCCCGAAGAACCGACTTCCGGAGAAGAACACGACCTTCGAGAAACCGATACCGATATCTTTGATTTCGATCTGCTTCCTCTCCAGATTAAGGATCATCTCGATCGATTTGTGATTCGGCAGGACGAAGCGAAGAAAGCGCTTTCGATCGCAGTTTGCGATCACTACAATCACGCGAAATACCTTCGACGGTTGGAGCAGGACGATCCAGTCGCAGCCGAGCATGTCGAATTTGCGAAGCAGAATGTGATCGTGGTCGGGCCGACCGGCGTAGGTAAAACCTACCTTGTCAAACACATCGCCGACCTGATCGGAGTCCCCTTTGTAAAGGCGGACGCGACCAAGTTCTCCGAGACCGGGTACGTAGGGGCCGATGTTGATGATCTCGTCCGTGAGCTTGTGCGAAAGGCGGACGGGGATGTCGAGTTGGCAGAATACGGAATTGTCTACATCGATGAAATCGACAAGATCGCGGGTGCTGCGAACGTTTCCGGTCGCGATGTTAGCGGCCGAGGAGTTCAGACCACTCTCCTCAAGTTGATGGAAGAAACCGAGGTCGCGGTTCGAAATCCTCAGGATATTCAGTCTCAGATGCAGGCCATGTTTGAGATGAGCCGAGGCGGGAAACTCTCTAAGGACACGATCAATACAAGACATATTCTGTTTATCGTCAGCGGTGCCTTCTCCGGTCTGGAAAAGATTGTGGAGAAACGACTGCGTCAGGGAGCAATTGGTTTTGGAGCCGACTCAACGAGCACCTTGAGCGAGACTGATCTGCAGGAAAGTCTAGGGACGCAGGATTTTATCGAATTTGGATTCGAAGCCGAGTTCATTGGTCGTCTTCCTGTCCGAGTAGTTTGTGATCATCTCGAAGCGGATGATCTCTACGATATTATGAAGCATTCTGAGGGCAGTCTCATTCGACAGTATGAAAGGGAATTCGAGGCTTTTGGAATTCATGCTGAGTTTGCGGACAAGGCACTCCGAGGAATTTCAGAGAAGGCGGCAGAGGAGAAGACGGGTGCACGAGGATTGATGACCGTTTGCGAGAAACTGCTCCGTCACTTCAAGTTTGAGCTTCCTGGAACGACCGTTTCAGAACTGAAAATTGACGAGAAGTTGGTGGATGACCCGTCGAAGAAGTTGGCGGCGATTCTCGAAGATGCCGGCCCTGTCGGAGATTCGCGGGTATTGGGCGAGTTGGCGACTTTCCGGCGAAAATTTGAGCAGGAGCACGGCGTTCGGCTGACTTTTGAGGCTGACGCGACCATGCGACTGGGCGAGCTCGCCGATCAGCGAAACCAGAGTGTTCTCGCGCTTTGTGAAGAGAAGTTCCGCGATTTTCAATTCGGTCTGAAATTGATTCAGAAGAATACCGGACGGAATTCTTTCTCGCTGAATGAGCAGGCGATTGAGGAGCCCGATCAATTTCTCAGTGGTCTCGTTGTTGCTAGCTATCGCGAGGAAGACAAGTCGGAATCCTCGGAAGCGCAGGAAGAGATTTCTTCGGATCTTCCCTCAGGCGAAGACGACTCTGTCGAGTCTCCGGATCAACAGGGGTAGTTCTTGAGTCCTCGGAATTACGATGGGGAGATGACCCCCTTGCGGAAGAGAAAACATCCGTAGGGGCGTGCGTCGCCGAGCTGAATAACTCCAAAGGATTTCTTTCCAGCTTCGTAAAACGCGAAGCGCTCAAGTGGAGTCAACTCCGGATTCTCGGAGTCGGCTTCGTTGAGAACTGCAGCGGCCGTGGCCTGCACTTCGGGAGGATCATCTCCGAAGACGGGTTCCATGCAGCGAATCGGATCGTCAGTGTAGGTGTCGAGTGGGAAAACCGTCAGAAGAGCGGCCACAAATTCTTCCATCATGACACCGGGCAGTCGAATCAGTATCCCGCTTGAGGTGGAGCGAGAGATTGTTTCCGCCGGATGGTTCGCATCGACAATAGCAAGATCGTCCCCATGCCCCATCGAGGCGAGCAAGTGGAGAACGTCAGCGGAGAGTAAGGGATGTATTCCTTTGAGCATATGTCAGGATGTCTTTGAGGAGAGATAAATTCGCTCAGCATTTCCGCCGAAAATCGCGTCTTTCTGATCGGGGCTGACCCTTCCGATGAGTTGCTCGGTGGTTTCCCACCAAGTTGCGTAGTCGCAGGCCAGAGTGACAACAGGCCAGTCTGAGCCCCAGAGAAGACGATCAGCACCAAATTCCTGAAGGAGATGATCGACAATGGGGGTGAGATCTTCTGCGGTCCATTCCTCACGAGCTTCAGTGACGAGCCCGGAGAGTTTGCACGACACCGAAGGAGCCTTTGCGAGAGCGGAGATTTCCTCGTAGTACCGACTTTCAACACCTTCTCTTAGAGTTGGCTTCGCGGCATGATCAATGACCACGGAAAGCTCCGGATGTCTCCCTACCACGGTCAGGAGGTGAGAAAGGTGACGGGGAAGAACGAGGGCATCGAACACGAGTTGGTTTGCGATAAGCGCTTCAAAGACAGGCGCATGAGCGGAGCGGCTCAGCCATTCATCCTCTTCGAGGTCTTGAACCATGGGGCGGACTCCGACGAAGTGAGGGTTTTCGGAAAACTCGCGGAGCAGTTCCGGAGTCTCACGATCTTCAAAGTCGACCCACCCAACGACTCCGGCGATCCATTCGTGTTGATCGGCGAGCTCGAGAAGGAAACGAGTTTCCGCGACAGTGGGTGCCGCTTGGACAATGATCGTCTGGTCGATGTCGTGTTGGGTGAGCAAAGCCCGGAGATCACTCGGAAGAAAGTCACGATAGAGCGTCGTGAGCTCGGGTGTGAGCCAACAATAGTCACCTCTTTCTGGTTTCCAGAAATGCTGATGAGAATCGATTCGAATCATGAGGTCGAAAGGACAGGAGTTGGCGCTTCTAGCGAAATGAGGCCCTGTGATCGCAATTTCTCCCAGAGAGCGTCTGGAATCTCGCGTTCGATATCATTGCAGTTCTGTACAATTTCAGAGGGCAAAACCGCACCAAGAACGACCGCTGCGACGGCTGAATGCCCGAACACGAATTGCAGTGCGGCTTGCCGAAGTGGAATATCAAATGAAGTGGTTACTGCCTCAATCTCACGGACCTGTTGCAGGATCTCTTCGCTGGGTTCCCCATAGTTGTATCGAGCTCCGGGAACGCTTCCTGTCGCAAGGATTCCTGAGTTGTAGACTCCTCCGAGGATCATTCCGATACCCTTTTCCTCTGCATAAGGGAGAAGATCCCGGAGGGCTTCTTGCTCAAGAAGAGAGTAGCGTCCAGCGAGGAGGACAACGTCAGGATCGAATTCCTTGCAAAAACGAAGTGCGGCATCGGATTCGTTCACGCCGACACCAAAGGCATCGATCACCTTTTGCTCTTTGAGTTCCCGTAACGCTTTGACGCAACCTTGTCCCGCCGTTTGGAAGTGGGTTTCCAATTCGTCTCCGTGTGTCCAGATGTCGAGATCGTGAACCAGAACGATTTCAATTCGGTCACGCCCGAGACGCAGCAGCGACTGCTCGATGGAGCGAAGCGCAGCGTCGTAGCTATAATCCGTCCGCAAAGAGTGGGGCAGGCCTCCCGCAAAAATGCCGCGAGATTCGGGTGGACGAAAGGGATCTGCGACTCGCCCGACCTTGGTCGAGAGTATGACATCGGAGTCTGCGACATGTCGAATAGCTGATCCGATCCGGTGCTCGGAGAGCCCATTGCCATACAGCGGTGAAGTATCGATCAGGTGGACACCCGATCGCACAGCGGTGACGACGGTTTCGATGGCTTCGTCCTCGTCAAGGCGCTGGTAGAGATCACCAAGCGGAGCGCCACCGAATCCAAGCAGGGGCACTTCCAGGCCGGAGCTTCCCAGCCGGCGGCGGGGAAAGGGGGCGTTATCAGTGTGGCCGTGTAGAGTCATAAGAGTCCTGACTGTAAATGGAAAAGATAAGCCAATGCGAGAAGAGATTTTCCTGAGAGAAGAATCGGGTTTGATCCTGCTTCTGAAGATGGCAGAGTCTCCTTCATGTCGGAACTCACTGCCGAAGATATTTCCCGGTTCGTGGAATCAGGCGACTGGATGACATCGCTTTCGTCATCAGTTCTCGCAGAGGGGAAATCTCTCGTTGGATCGCGTCTCGTGAGAGAGGTTGGCGCCGAGATTCTCGATACCGGAGATGCCGAGATCGTTGCTTCGGTTACAGATCGTGATGGTGTGAGTCACCGAACTGTCCTGATTCTCTGGCGTGAAGGGGAAGACCTTTCGCTCGAGACCGAGTGTGACTGCTCAATGGGGAGAGACTGTGCTCATGCCGCCGCCGTTTTTTCGTATCTCAGCAAAGGAAAGGGAGCCCGGGTGGAGCGAGCTTTTGGTGAGATCCCGCACGCCGAAGCGATGAGTTCCGGGCAGACGATCGAATTGGAGGAAGAGAATGCGGAGACCGAATTGCATCCGGAATCCAATGATGGCCGTCCGACCTTTCTCCTCCGAATCGAAAAGAGACCCGATTCTGCTGGATACGAGTGGTTGCCGGAGTGCTACGGCGAAGCGTTCGCGATCTATGGAGAGCATCGAGTAGCGCTGGCTCCTTCGGGTAATCTTTCGCCCATCGTGACTCCTACCGAAAAAATTCTTCGAGCGCGCGTTCTGGAGATGGAAGCGCTCCAACAACTCTATGCTCTGGATCTTCATCCCGGGGCGGAAGAGATGCCGACCTCCCTTCGGAAAATGGAGCGTCCCGAGCGGGAGTCAACGCTTTGGGCCCCTGATCAGAAGAAGTGGCCGCACCCCGAGTTCTATTGGCAGCGGTTTCGGCACGACGGTGTGCCGCCGCTGGAACGGCGTGGTTGGGAAGTGCGATTTTCTCCCGGCGTGGGGCACGAGCCACTCGTCTTTCGCTCGGAGAATTGGAGTGCTGAGATCGTCGAGGAGGGGCGGGGTTGGTTTCATCTTTCCGCAGGATTCGAGATCGATGGAGAAGAGTTTGAACTGCAACCCATTCTCGCGGCACTGGTCAGGAATCGATTTCTGGAAGTGACCGAATCAATGCCGTCCGGTCAGGAGTTTCTCGTTTTTCTCCCTGATGGGCGAGGGCTGGTGCTACCAGTAGGGAGATTTCGGAAGTTGCTCAAAACGCTCGGCGAATTGCTGGAATTTTCCTTCGGAGAAGGTCCGATTCGCTTGGGACAGCTCGATGCGGCGCTTCTGGTCGGGAAGGGAGAGGAAAATGTTGTTTCCGCATCCGCTCCCCCTGAACTCCTAGTGACAGGAGAGAGGCTTCATCATTTTGAAAAGATCGAGCGGGTTGAGGTGCCTCCAGGATTGAAGGCGGAACTTCGGGAATACCAGCTCGACGGATACTACTGGCTTCAGTTTCTTCTCGAGAGCGGACTCAATGGGATTCTCGCGGATGATATGGGGCTCGGGAAAACCCTGCAGTCGTTGACTCATATTCTAGCCGAAGTCGATTCCGGGAGAAACGAGGGCAAACCCTGTCTCGTGATTGCCCCCACCAGTGTTGTGATGAACTGGCAACGTGAAGCGGCAAAATTTGCGCCAAGCCTCTCGGTTCTTGTTCTCCAGGGAGCCACTCGGAAGTCGAAATTTCGGCAGATCTCCTCATCCGATCTTGTCCTGACTTCATTCGCTCTCCTTCATCGCGATATCGCGGAACTGGAAAGCCACTCGTTTCATCTAATTTTTGTCGATGAGGCGCAGCATATCAAGAATCCTGGGGCACAGGTCAGCCAAGCTGCCGCGCGATTGCGCTCTGACCATAGGGTCTGCTTGTCGGGGACTCCGATCGAAAATCACCTGGGAGAACTCTGGAGCCTGATGCATTTCTTGATGCCTGGTCTGCTGGGGACTCAGGAAACGTTTCGCGCGACTTATCAGACGCCTATCGAAAGAGACCAGAGCGAGGAGAAACGAAAGTCGCTCGCAGACCGAATCGGACCGTTGATTCTTCGCCGCACCAAACACGATGTGGCCAAGGAACTTCCGCCGAAGACTGAGATCGTTCATCACATCGAGATGAACGAGAGTCAGAAGGATCTCTACGAGACGGTTAGAGCGACGATGGACAAAGAAGTGCGGCAGGCGCTCGCGATTCGAGGGCAGGAAGCGCAGGTTGTATTTCTCGATGCCTTGTTGAAGCTGCGCCAGATTTGCTGTCATCCTTCTCTGCTGAAAGAAAATCAGTCGGCGTCTTCTTCGGCAAAGTTCGAATTCCTCATCGATCTACTCGATACGTTTCACGAGGAAGGGCACCGAGTGCTTCTTTTCTCCCAATTTACTTCCATGCTTTCGCTGATCGAAGCTCACCTCCTTGGCCGTGGAACGAGTTACCTTAAACTGACAGGGGAGACCAAGAATCGACAGGAGCTGGTTGAGAGATTTCAAGGAGGAGAAGGGGAGGTGTTCCTGATTTCTCTCAAGGCTGGAGGAACAGGACTCACCCTGACAGGAGCCGATACCGTGATTCACTATGATCCATGGTGGAATCCAGCAGCCGAGAATCAAGCGACTGACCGGGCCTATCGCATCGGGCAGGACAAGCCAGTTTTTGTTCACAAGTTGATTTGTCAGAACACGGTGGAGGAACGAATCCAGGAGATGCAGGCGAAGAAAGATAATCTCGCGGGAGATTTACTGTCGGGAGCAACGAGTAGGCTGAACCTGACCTCCGAATCGTTATCGAAGCTTCTCGGGGAGTAGTAGATACCTGTGCCTGGCGGATGTGGCGGCACAGAAATGTTAGAGGTCGTTCTCTCGAACTTCCTTGAGCTTCTCCTGCATCTTTTCTCGGAAAGAACTCACGGTCTCTGAGTGCTCTTCTTTTTCCGCGAGATTGACGAAGCCATCGGGGTCCTGTTTCAAATCAAACAGCTCGATTCCGTTTTCGGCTTTCTCTCCGTATTGGATGTAGGTGTGCTCCTGCGTGCGTAGCAAAAATCCCTTTCGCATCGGTGCGACACTGAAAGCGCTATCGCGAACTTCGAGGGTGGGATCATCGAGGAGGGGCGCGATGTCTTTACCCTGAAGCCGCTCTTGGGGAGGGAGGCCACAGAGCGTTGCCGTCGTCGGATAGAGATCGAGGAGCTCGACGAGTGAGTCGCAAACTGCCGATTCTTTTCCAGGGACACAAATAATGAGGGGCACACCGGATGATTCATCGCGTAGACTCACCTTGGCCCAGAAGTCATGCTCCCCGAGGTGATATCCGTGATCACTCGTGAAGATGACGATCGTTTCGTCTTCAATGCCGGCCTCTTCAAGGGCGTCCATGACGACTCCCACCTGCGCGTCCATGTAGGCGACGGAAGCATAGTATCCTCCGACTGCTTTTTTCTGACGGCGAATATCCATCTTCATATTCACGCTCGTCTTGTAGTTGATTCCAGGTTTGGGAATGTCGTCCCAGTCTCCTGGAACCTTCGGGGGAAGTGTCATCGAATCGTATGGAAGAAATGGCTCGTAGTATTTTCGCGGAGCGACGAAAGGGACATGAGGTCTGACGAATCCAACCCCCAACCAGAACCTTTCGTCCTTGTGTTTTTGAATCAGCTCGGCCGCCTTTTGCGCAGTTTTTCCATCCGAGTGGACCAGGTCATCGCCATCGGCTTCCACGACGACAAATGTGTTTCCTCCGACAACGGGGCGTTTTCCTTCGGGATTGCCTTCGAGCGTTTCTCCGGTTCCCTCAGCCTTCCACTCAGGCCCGGGGCTGTTGAAACGCTCGGTCCACGATCGCTCGTCATCCGCCTGATGGTAGTGTTCCTCTTTGAACCCATATTCGACGCCTCCCGGAACGCCCATGTGAAAGATTTTGCTTACGCGGGCCGAGTAGTAACCGTGATCTTTAAAGTGTTGTGACCAGGTTGCTCGGTCTCCAATTTTGGGTCGGGGGTTGGCGTAACCCAGTGACCCTGTCGCATGAGGATAATAGCCTGACATAAAAGAGGCACGGGAAGGGCCGCAGTAGGTTCCCTGGCAGTAGGCTCGGGTAAAGCGGACCCCTCGATCGGCGAGCCGATCGATATTCGGAGTCTGGCAGACCTCATTTCCGTAGCAGGAGAGTGCGGTGTAGGTCAGGTCATCTGAGATGATGAAAAGAACATTGTATCGACTTTCTTCCTCGGCTTGAAGAGAGAGGAGCAGGCAAGGGGAGAGCCAGCAAAGAAGGCGGAGAGCGAGGTTGTGAAACATGGCTGTTTGTAGCCTATCCGATATCCGTCTCCAAGCGCTCTCCCTTACGCAGTTGCGCGAAAGGGGGAGAAGCGTTACAAGGAGCCTGCGCATGAGCGAATCGGTCCTTCAGGTCTCCAATCTGACCAAGTCCTTTGGCGATGTCATTTCCGTCAATCGCGTATCGTTTTCGATTTCCAAGGGCGAGATTCTCGGATTGCTCGGTGCCAACGGGGCTGGGAAGACTACCGCGATTAACATGATCCTGGGGATCATCACCCCGACGGACGGCTCAGTTCAGGTTTTCGGTCAGGATCTGCTTCGGTCGCGGATCGATTTGCTGAAGCGAATGAATTTCTGCAGCACTTACACCCAGTTGCCAGGGAACCTAAGAGTGTATCAGAACCTGAAAGTCTTTGGGAAAATCTATCGGGTTCCTCAACTCGAGAAAAGAATCGATGAGGTTCTAGAGATGTTGGAAATCGCTCATCTCAAGAATAGAATCAGCGGTGAACTTTCTGCGGGAGAGGCGACTCGACTGAATCTCTGCAAGGCACTTCTGAACCGTCCCGAATTGCTTCTTCTCGACGAGCCGACGGCGAGTCTCGATCCGGATATCGCGGACAAGGTGAGGAAGGTCGTCAGCCGGATTCGAGACGAGGAACAGACTACGATTCTCTACACGTCTCACAATATGCGAGACGTGGAAGAGGTTTGTGACCGTGTCGTTTTCATGCACAAAGGTTCGATTCTCTTCACGGGAACCTCGGAGGAAACCCTCGAGCACTTCAAGGAAGAGTCTCTCGAAGATGTTTTCATACGAGTGGCACGAAGTGGGGATCTGGAGTCTTCGGGGAAAATCGAGCAGACTGAGGAGGATCGCTCATGAGTATCGGCACGATTCAAGCGCTGGTATTGCGCTATCTCTATCTTTACACACGGACTCCGATTCGAGGCATCGAATTAATTTTCTGGCCGCTCGTTCACCTGCTTGTCTGGGGCTATTTGACCGTCTTTCTTCAAAAGCATACGGGAGATGAGTTTCCTTATGAGATCACATTTCTCATTGGGGCCGTGATCCTTTGGGATATTCTTTTCCGGGCGCAGCAGGGGGTTGCAATTTTCTTCCTCGAAGACGTCTGGTCGAGAAATCTCCTCAATATTTTTGCAGCTCCGGTCAGCAATTTTGACTATCTCGGATCGACGTATGTCGTTGGATTCCTGCGAGCGGCAGTGACTTCTACCTTGCTCGCAGTGCTTTCACTGATCCTGTATTCGTTTAACATCTTCACGCTGGGCTGGGCCCTGATCCCATATGTCTTTAATCTCCTTATTTTTGGGTGGGCATTGGGAATGATTTCGACGGCTCTGATCGTGCGCTGGGGACCCGCTGCCGAAACTCTTGCCTGGGCGGTTCCCTTCTTCATCCAGCCGTTTGCGGCCGTTTATTACCCTGTCTCCGCTTTGCCGGTGGCATTGCAGTGGGTCGCCAAAGCGCTTCCCTGCTCGTACGTTTTCGAGGGAATGAGAGAGACCCTGAAAACCGGAGAAGTAGATTGGGGATCTCTAGGATTGGCTACCGGAATCAATCTGCTTTATCTGGCTCTCGCAGGAATTCTCTTTGTCCGAGTGATGAATGTGGCGAGAGAGAAGGGGCTTCTGACGAAGTTTTCTTCACAATAGGCGCGGCGGCTATTTCTTGGCCGAATTTGCAGATCCTGGAATCTGTTCAATAAATTCGGTAAGACCAGTTGAGAGCGAATGCTGGCCTGAATCATGGTGTCGATCCACTGATTTAGTCTGGCGATACCGCTTATTTAAACCTTATCTAAATGCGAGCGGGTGAACTCCTCCACGGCGCACTTTCGTTGCACCGTTCATCCTTGCGATAAAGCTCGAAAGAGAACTTTGACGTGGCGTGGTTGGGGTAGGATTTCCAGGTAGATTCCGGATCGGAGCAACCGAGTGGGTTGAGGCTTCAAAGCTCGGAATTTCGTTGTTCGCGCAGCGTCATTCCTTCAGCGTCAGTAGATACGCCATGATGTTGCGCATCTACTGCGTCGTCAGGAGAACGCCCATGGGAGGCATCGGAGAAACCTCGGCGGGAAAGCCGTCGGCAATGGCGGCCTTGGGCTTGATGAGGCTTTCGAGAATGTAGTCTTCGGATTTGCGACTCGCGATCCCATCGAGTGCGGGATCGATCGGGACGCCCTTTCCGTCGACAAGGTGACATCGATTGCAGGCGGCGATCGGACGGGTCTTGAAAAGTTTTCTTCCGCGGTCGACGTCGCCCGCGGTCAGCTCTGGCTCCTCTTCGATGATCGACGCGTATTCGATTTTGTGAGGTTCAACATCATCCCACCAGGCCGTGCCAGTCGATTTCCCCCATCCGCTGAAGAGGCAGTTGATCGTGAGCTCGGTTCGATCGAGTGAGCTGAAGATAATCTCGACCTGGCTCCATTTTCTCGTCGCGCGATTGAAGGCATTGGTTCGGGAACCTCTTGGCTGACCCTAGACATAGTGAGCGTTCATCTGTGCTCCGCGGGCTCCTAGGTGTCCCGATGTCTTGACCCACTCGGTGAGGCGGTAGTCTGTGTTCGGTTGGGCTTTTACCTCGGCAAATAGAGAGGTGTCAGCTCCCTCGGTGGAGGAAATACGAAGACTACGGTCTCCGCTGCGAGCTTCGCCTGTTGCGATACTGTGTTCTGCCTCGCCGTTATAGGCTCGGGCAGCCCAGTCGATCGGAAGTCCATTCTTGACCTTCTCGAAAGACGGATTGGGGAGAAGGTTAGGGCCCGTTATCTGAGCTGGACCACGACTGACTCGACCTGCACCCAATGCCCGCAGTGCCACCGAGAGCCATTCGTCGGATTGATTCGTCTCCTCCTGAATCAGTTCTCTGGCCACCTGCTTGATTCGGTCGCGATCGGGGGAAGTGAGCGAGCTTCGCGAAGGCAGCCAATCTGACGAGCGTATTTTTTGCCTGGACTACGGCAGTATCGAAGAAGAGCTGCATGGCCTTGTCCGTGCTCGGTATGGCGCGGATCGCATTGCGCTTGCTGTCGCTTTCGAGTCATTGCCGATTGCGGCTAAAAATAGAACAGTTCCCGAACCTTGGTGGAGACCCCGTTTAAATCCAATCTAGAAACTCAAAAGGCCCGGTCACTCGCTTTGCTAAGTGACCGGGCCTTTTGAAAAATAGAGGGGGTGGGATTCGAACCCACGGTACCTTGCGGCACGGTAGTTTTCAAGACTACTGCATTCGACCACTCTGCCACCCCTCCGTGATGCTGTGATTGAGCGAGCGGAATATACATGGATTTGAAGTGGGTTCAAACGAGCATTCACTCGATTTTTCATCCTGTGTATTTCCCGGTAATCTTCAGGTTTACTTCGATCAAGGACGAGAGTCGAGCTGGAAGACTTGCCCCGAGATATGGGACGTGGTTGCTAGGAAAGTAATGAATCGAGAGGCCTCCTCGACGGTGTTGAAGCGGTCCAGGCGATGGCGTTCGAGTGCGGTCCGCTTTGTTTTCTCGGTGAGGGGAGCTGTCATTCGGGTTTCGAGGAACCCGGGAAGGACGCAGTTGACCTTGATATTGCGGGATCCAAGTTCGGAGGCGAGTGATCGAGTGAAGCCTTCCATACCTGCTTTGGCGGCGGCATAGGCAGTTTGGCCAATGGCTGGATGATGGGCGGCGTAGGATCCAATCTGTATGATATGTCCCTCCCGATTTCGGATCATGCGGCTGGCCGCCTCACGGGCGCAGAGAAAACTTCCGCGGAGATGGGTGTCAATCACCTGAGACCAGTCTTCGGGCGATTGCTTGAGAAAGAGGCCGTCTCCGGCCATACCCGCATTGTTGATCAATAGGGTGAGCGGTTCGATCGATCGGAAATAGTCCGTGATTGAAGAAGCACTCTGCACATCCAGCTCGGCTCGACCGGGACGAAGTACCTCGAATCCGGCTTCGGTCAGCGAATCGAAGAGACCCGATGCGAGATCGCCTTCTCCCCCAGTGATCAGGGCAAGAGGGCGTGGGGACGCTTCGGTCATTCCGGAGAAAAGATTCTACTTTTCGAGAGAGTCAAGGATGCCGAAGCGAAACGAAGAGGCTGAAATCGAACGACTCGATTTTGAAGGTCGACTCCCTCTAGAATCTCGAACTAGTCGAAAATATTCTTCGTGGGGGCGCCAAAGACGGGATCTGGCTTCGAAGATTCTGCCTCTGCAGCCTGCCTCGCCGCAGCATTGACCGTCTCCTGATAATTAGGATCGGCGATGATTGCGTGCTCTTCGTAGCGGAATTTTGTTCTCGTGAGTTGCCCGATATACTTGAGCGCTTCACTCATGGGAACGTTTCTGAGATTGAGAGAAACGGTCGTTACCTGACGCTGTTCCGCGGTTCCCTTGTAGATGAAATTGGGGACAACGGCTCCTTTCGAAAGTTCGTCGGCGCGAGTGGTCAGGTAGTTGAGCACATCACCAATCGGGGCCTCCTTAAAATTCACCTCGGGAAGAATGAGCTTAGCGAGCTGTCCCTCGATATCATTTTTAGGCCCTTTGTTGGCGGCAATCGCCGTCTTGCACTTCGAGGCATAGCTGCGGGCATAGATAAAGTCGGGTTTCGCTTTCAGGACGGCTTCAAAGTAGGCGAGGGCTTCGACGTAGCTCTGCTGATTATAAAGGGACATTCCTTTCTGGTAGGCGGCCTGCACACTGGCTTGCGCTTCTGCCGGCGCAGGAAGGAGCAAGAGAAGAGCGATAAGGGGGGCTAGGAATCTCAGGGTATGCATGGTTTCGATCGGTTGATAGTTGGGGTTCAGTCCTTCGATTCTTCCTTTCTCGCTTTCTGAAATGACTTTCAGCCCAGAGGTTTCGGCTCGTCACCCCAGGGAAAAAGTGCATTTCCCTGAGAAACAGGAATCGCTGAATAGGTCTTTTTCTGCCGAAAGCGTATCAAAATGTCTAATTCATGTAAACGGAAATGCGTTTGGGATGTAGGAACCGCCTCTGTTTTTTTGAAAGTTGGACGAGTTGTGGATTTTCGTTTAGTGTTGTGAGAGTTTTTTCAGAATCTGGAATCATGGTTGAGAGACAAATTTCATCCGAGCCCTCCATTCGTGGTCGATCGGTTTTTCGCATTCGGAGTGCAATGGCTCTGATACCCGCAATCCTGGCACTGGGGCTTCCTCTCAGTGCTCAGGATCTGAATTCGGCTCCGATTCAATCATCGAGCTACAGCGGAAGCATGTCGGAACGGGATATGCAGATGCAGCAAGTCCGACAGCAAGCCCAGTCTTTGCAAGGTGAAGCTGCAGCGGCTTCGATGGCTCGATCTGCGGATCGAGCCTTGGACCAGCAAAACGTGAGTCGAGCTGTTCAGGAGGCCCGCGAATTGAAGGCAATAAAGCGTGAGGCTGCCGACCGCCTGAAGTGGGAACGGTCGAATGCACAGGTGCAGAAAGTGAGCGCTGATGACATGTCTTCGTGGAAGACAAATTCCGGAAGCGTTCGAGTTGAGCGAGATGTTCCCAATACTTTCATCGCTTCTCTGATTGCAGAGGAACAGGAAGCTGAGCGACGGGGAACGTTGGAGAAGAAGAAAAAGAAGAGATTTTCTCCCCGTGATCTTAATCCGTTTCGAAAGGATGGTCTGCAACCCGCTTCTCCGGATATGACCAATCAAATGGCATCCGCTCCAGAGGCTGCGTTGCCCAAGGAGAAGAAGGGGTTTTTCAGTAAAGTTCGCATTCCTGGTTTTGGAGGAGGAGACGAGTCCAGCTCTTCCGAGCCTCTTCCCGAGGCCCCTGTTTTTCGTCAATCACCGAACGATTATGCCGAGTCGGAGCCTGCAGCACCACCCGTAGGAAACACGGCGTCATCGAGAACGGTGCAGCCAAGGTCGGGTGCAGCACTGGTTGATGGCGGACCTGCTCCAGCGGTTCCTGCGCAGACTGGCGGCGCGTCATCGACAAGTCCTCAGCTGGTGTCCTTCACCCCGGCAGAGCTTCAGAAAGAAAAGGAAGGGCTCTTTTCGGCTTTCAAGAAATCGGATTCTCCTGACCTGACTCCTGAGCCCAAGAAGTCGGGCGGTTTGTTTTCGTTTGGGAAAAAGAAGGAGCAGTCGACGGCAGGAACGATCGATGCAGGCTTGTTTCCCACCGGGGCCGTTGACGAGGAACCGACCGGTCGAGACCTCTCAGGCGGATACACTGCTGACGATGTGGCTCAAGACATCTCCGTGGCATCTTCAGGAGCCAGCTCGGTGGCTCTTCCCGGAGAAAGTGAAGAAAAGAAGAAGTTTTTTGGTCTCTCGAAACCAAATCTTTCGATGCCTACGCTTTCGATTCCATCAGTGGGCAAGCCTTCCGGATCAAATCGTGGGGCTGATATTCCTACCCTGACTACAGTCAACAGCCTGGGGAATGACTTCTATGTTGTGACTGAAACCGCTCAATTTATGGTTTACGGCGAAGAGCAGATGCAGTCCGAAGTCCGCGCGCTTGGCGCTGGCAATGTGGTTCGCATGACGAAGCCCGGTGAGCAATGGGCTTCGATCCGATTGCCGAATGGAACCGAGGGAGTTGTGCAGAATAAGTTTCTGCGGGCTGCAACAGGATCCGAAGCGGGAGGACAGTTCGCTGCGACCAACTGATATTGAATCACGTTTCGTTATGAGGAATGGGTATCATTCTGCAGTCTGCTTGGGTTTTATTCTCCTGACGACCCTGCCGTGCATTGCGGGAGAGACAAT
Organism: Verrucomicrobiales bacterium; assembly: GCA_965657775.1. GTDB lineage: Bacteria > Verrucomicrobiota > Verrucomicrobiia > Verrucomicrobiales > DEV007 > Arctic95D-9. Next base: position 208,134 of record CBFHPY010000001.1, on the reverse strand, counting down.
CACCGTCGACGGAGCTTCCTATGAAGATGCGGAGATGGTGGAGGTTGCACCGGGAGGAGCGATCTATCAGGTTCAGGGTGGAGAATACGTGGTCTTGCCTTGGGAAGATTTGAGCTCTGCACAGGCTTCAGTGATCAAATCGAGGTTTCCCGATGCGATGGAGAACGCGATGTTCGATGCGCACTTGGTCAAGGGCACCGTCTTTCAAGTGAATCGTGATGGTGTCGTGATTCAGATCGATATCCCAGAGAGGGAGAAGGGGCCTCCAGCAAAAAACGGAGCTGTTGTTCTGACTTCGGGACTTGTCATCGTGAAGGACTTGCCGACCTCAATTCCCCAGGGAGAAGGAGCTGCAATCGAGATCCTGGCTCACAAGCGGCTCACATATACTTACGATATGGGAATCGCCACGAAGGAGATTCCCCTTCTAACCATGGCACGTCCAATATGGGGGCAGGAACAGGAGTGGGTGAATAGCGATGGGCAGAAGATGTATGCTCGCCTGATTGCAGTGAAAGATGGCAAAGGCATGTTTGAGAAAGGTGGAAAGACATTCATCTACGATCTCGCGAAACTGGATGCGGATGCTAAGAAGCGTGCCGCAGACATCGCCGAGAAGCTGGCGAAATTCCCCTTGCCCTGAAAATCTCACGGCGCGTCTGCGTCGGAGCTTTTTCTAGCGAATCAGCGGCAAGTGTGGGAAGCGATAATGATGAATCATATCGTCCCGCTTTTTCTCGCTGCTTTTCTCTTTGTGTTCGGGATTTTCTCGACCGCCCAAGGTCAGGAAACCAAATCTCGTCCCAATTTTCTGATTCTTTATGCAGATGATCTCGGTTTTGGGGACCTCCAGTGTTATCACCCTGAGTCCAAGATCCCCACGCCTAACCTGGATGCTCTCGCTGCTGGCGGGATGCGTTTTCTCGACGGGCACTCGTCTTCGGGGATTTGTACGCCGAGTCGCTACGCTCTTTTAACTGGTCGTCATCATTGGAGAGACTTTCACGGAATCGTGAATGCCTTCGGGGGATCGGTCTTCGCTCCCGAGCGGCTCACTTTGCCAGAGATGATGCAGGAGAAGGGCTATCACACCGCGGCGATAGGAAAGTGGCATCTTGGCTGGGATTGGGCTGCGATTCGAAAGGAGAATGCAAAGCCGATTGGTGACGGGCGTCGCAAGTCCTGGGGGCCGGAAGCGTTTCACTGGGAGAAATCAATTCCGGACGGGCCGCTGGCTCACGGTTTCGATCACTATTTCGGCGATACGGTGATCAATTTTCCACCCTACTGCTGGATCGAAGACGATCGAGTGCGCGAAGCTCCTGATACGCTCATGGATACGGCCAAGTGGAAGCCGATCAAGGAGGGAAACTGGGAATGTCGTCCCGGTCCGATGCTGTCGAGCTGGGATCCCTATGAGAATATTCCGACGACGACAAAGCGAGCGGTCGAGTATGTTCATGAACAGGCCAAGTCAGACGAGCCATTTTTCCTCTACTTTGCTTTTCCGTCTCCCCATGCGCCGATCATTCCGAATGACGAGTTCGATGGGAAATCAGAGGCTGGGCCTTACGGCGATTTTGTCTATGAAACGGATGACGCGTGTGGGCGCATTCTTCGCGCTCTCGAGGATAGTGGGCAGGCGGACAATACTGTAGTGATTTTCACTGCCGATAATGGACCTGAGAAATACGCTTACGCCCGCGACGAGAAATTTGACCACTGGTCAGCTCATCCTTTGAGAGGGCTCAAGCGAGACGTCTACGAAGGAGGGCATCATGTCCCATTCCTGATTCGCTGGCCTGAAGTTACCGAGGCCGGATCGGTTTCCGACGCGCTCGTCTCTCAGATCGATCTGATGGCGACAATCGCAGGAGCTCTTGATTTTTCCCTGCCGGATGATGCTGCGGAAGATTCGCATAACCTTATGCCGCTGCTGACACAGAAAGAAAAGAGCGTTCGGGAGTCGCATGTTCACAACACCCATGCCGGAGTCTATGGATTCCGATATCAGGACTGGGTTTTGATCAATGGCCCGAATGGATATCACTCCGGTCGGAATGGGCCGTGGGAAGAAAAGCGGGGCTACCCGAAGGATGACAAAGAGTCGACGGAACTTTACAATCTGAAGGATGATCCCGGTCAGAAACGAAATCGAAGTGCCGAGATGCCTGAGAAAGTGACCGAGATGAAAGCGCTCCTGAAGAAGATTCAAGAGCAGGGGCACTCTGCGCCCCGGCTAGGTTCGTAAACATGGGGGCGACTCCGGCTATTCGGAGGCCCCACCATGACTCTCTGCCAGAGAGGCGAAATCACTACCCGAAGGCTCCTGAAATACGGTGAGATCAAATTCCGGCGCGACGGCAAAGAGATGGTCAAAAATGTCTGCGAGGATGCTCTCGTAGGCGCCCCATTCCTTGTTTGCGCTAAAACAGTAAATCTCGATCGGTAGTCCCCGTCCATCGGGGGCTAGTTGACGGACGAGAAGTGTCATCTCCTGATTGATGTCGGGATGATGTCGAAGATAAGCTTCTATGTAAGCCCGAAATGTACCCACGTTGGTGAGGCGTCGACCGTTGACTCGGCTGGACTGACCTTTTGTCTCGATCTTGGAATTGAAATCAGCGATCTCGACCTTCTTTCTTTCGATGTAGTCGGCAATGTGTTCGATATCCCGAAATCGGTCGATCATTTCTTCACTGCAAAGACGAATCGAGTTGGTATCGATCAGGATGCTTCGTTTGATCCGCCGGCCTCCGCTCTCGGACATGCCGCGCCAATTGCGAAAAGACTCACTGATCAGGGCATAGGTCGGAATCGTGGTGATCGTCTTGTCCCAGTTACGCACTTTTACCGTAGTCAGACCGATCTCCTCAACATCTCCATCCGCCTTGTGGCTGGGCATTTCGAGCCAGTCGCCGATTGCCAGCATCTGATTCGAAGAGAGTTGGATGCCTGCGACAAGGCCGAGGATGACATCCTTGAAGACCAGCATGAGGACGGAAGCGAGAACACCAATTCCACTGAGGAGAGCGAGTGGAGGTTTCTGCAGCACGACAGCAAAGCAGAGCAGGAATATAATCAGGACGGTGACAAGTTTTGCGACCTGGGTGAGGGCAGTGAGATTTAGATGACGACAAGCCTTCGTTGATGAGAGGATGCTCTGAACCGCGTTGAAGAGGGAGTCGAAGACGAAGTAAAAGGAGACCAGAAGATAGACTGATGCCGCCGTTTCGAGACATTGGGCAAGCAGGGGAGTGGCTTCGAATAATCCGGGTGCGAGTAGATAAATGAGCAGACCTGGGAGCAGGTGCGTGAGCCAGCGAAATACTCCGTGCCCGAGCAACTTGTCGTCCCAGGTGAATGTAGTGCGGTTGATGACGTGTTTGAACCATCGCAGGATGAGAGGCCGGAAAACTTCGTAGAGAAGCCACGCTGCTGTGAGCAAGGCGATCAGAAGAAGTCCGCTGGATAGTGGGGAAACAAGGAACTCTGGAATCCAGTCAAACGAGCCGATCCACTTGGAAAGGTTTTCGGCGAGGGACGAGGCTGTTCCGGTCACCGCCTCGGTAGATTCGAGAAGGGCCTTTCCGGTTTCTGTTTTCGTTTCTTCTGCTTCGGCTTTCATGGAATGGGAGATTATCGGAGTCCTTCGATCGCTTCGGCGAGATCATTCTGGTCGAGCTCGGCAGAGACAAATGCTGATCCCAGTTTGTCGAGAAGGACAAACCTGATCGAGCCTGCTTCAAATTTCTTGTCTCGCTGCAAAGCCGACAGGACGGAGTCGGTTGAGATGTCCGATTCCAGGCGGGTCGGGAGTTCGTAAGTCTCCAGTGCGCTCAGAATTTTGTTTCCTTCCACTTCGCTAAGCGTTGATTTCTGGATTGAAAGTCTCACTGCGGCGACAAGACCGAGACTGATCGCTTCGCCATGCAGGAAGCGACCGTATCCGCCCGCCTTTTCAATACCATGTCCGATAGTGTGACCAAAATTGAGAAGAGCTCGGATCCCGAGTGTTTCCCTTTCGTCTTCCTCGACCACCCTGGCTTTGATCATGACATTTCGGCTGATCAACTCAATGAGATGATCTCGAATGGTCCCTCGGTTTTCGACGAGAGAGAGCAGCGAGGCTTCTCGTATCGCTGCGTGCTTGATGATTTCAGCGAAGCCTTCGTTAAATTCTCGTTCTGGTAGAGAGTGCAGGGTGGCTACGTCAGCAATGACAAGATCCGGTTGATGAAACGCTCCCAGGAGATTCTTTCCTTCCGGCGTGTTGATACCTGTTTTGCCACCTACGGAACTGTCGACGAGGCTGACAATAGTTGTAGGGATTTGAACGAAGGGGATGCCACGCTGAAAAATGGCAGCGACAAATCCGGCAAGGTCTCCGACAACGCCACCCCCGAGTGCGACGAGAAACGACTTTCGATCAAGTCCCTCGCGAAGCATTTCTCGGGCGACATCGGTGATTTGCTCCATCGCCTTCGAAGCTTCTCCCGCCGGAACCGAAATGACGGAAGTCTTGATACCGGCTTCTTCCAGAGAAGCTCGAACTTTCGCTTCGTAGAGCGGGCCGACATTGGAGTCGGTGACAATCACGGCTCTCTTTGAGCGGATTGAGGTATGTGATTGAATCCACTCAGCCGTCCGATCAAGTAGCTCTGAGCCGACGAGAACGGCGTAGTTGTCGTGATCCAACTGCAGTGAAATAGTTGTGGGGTCTCCTTCGGTGATGGTAGGCATCGCGCGTGAGTTTCAGACTGCTACCGGCACCGGTCAAGAGAGAAGGCAGATACGATGCTGTGGAATTAGCGAGGCGCGTTTTGCGGTGACCATCCTCGTCGCCGGTAATGAGAGGTCGATTCCTATCAGGAAAGCGAGAAAATCGCCTTAACGAGTGAATCTGGCGTAGTGTCCTCGGCTGCCGGGATTGGAATAAACTCCTTTTCGCGTCGGAACCAGGATTCCTGTCTTTTCGCGTATCGCCGAGTCGCCTGACGAATTTCATTCTGGCAGCTCTCGAGGTCAAGATTCCCGGCTAGAAATTCTCGAATTTCTTGGAGGCCGATCGCTTTGCTCGCGGTGGTCGAAAGGGGAGAGAGGGCTCGCACCTCGTCAACGACTCCCTGATCGAACATGTCACCAGTTCGTTGATTGATTCGCTCGTAAATGTCGCTACGATCTCTTTGCAGATACACGGCCTGGATTTCAGGTGCGTTGTCCTGCCACTCTTTCTTGATCTCTGAGGCGGGGCGGTTCGAGAGGATCGAAATTTCCAGGTTTCGGGTCACATAGCGACGATTGAGGAGGTTGGTTTGCTCCGCACCTTGCGGGTCGACGCTTTGGTATTGGGCAACGAGATCATCGAGAGAAAGCTGGTCCAGTTGGGATCGCAGCTCTGGATCTCCTTTTGGGGTCTGAGCGAGACCGTGAGTGATCGCTTTTAGATAAAGTCCGCTTCCGCCGACCACGAGGGGAAAGGCGTTCCGAGAGATCACGTCTATAGTTCTCTCTTTCGCCCACGTTGCAAACTGGGCGACGTCACATTCTTCTTCCGGCTCAAGAATGCCAAAGAGGTGGTGAGGGCACTGCGATCTCTCTTTTTCCGAAGGGGCTGCCGAGAGAATTTCCATGCCTCTGTATACCTGAAAAGCGTCGGCATTGATGATTTCAGTGTTTGGAAACCGACGCGCGATTTCAAGGGCCACTCCAGTTTTTCCCGATCCTGTCTGGCCGGCTAGGTAAAGTGGCTGGTGCTGATTCATTATCGGTGAGGGGAGCGCCTACTAAAACGCCGGGAAGGTCATCGACCTGTCCCGGCGTTTTAAAAAGAGACTTTAGGATTTACGCCTCGCTATCTGAAGCTGAATCCGAAAGAACAGGTTCCCGGTCATCAGATTTGGACGATTTTTCGTCCGAGCTGTGAGGACCTTCGCTGCGAGCGCCGCTCACGATGAGCTTGCGGCCCATGAAATCTTCGTCATGAAGAACGTCAACGGCACGCTTTGCCTCATCGATGGAGACCATCTCGACGAATGCAAAGCCTTTCGACTGCTGCGTCCGCGAATTGGTTACGACCTCGGCACTCAGGACATTGCCGACTCCACGGAAAAGTTCTTCGAGCTGGGTCTCCGTGGTCGCGTAGTCAAGATTGCCAACGTAGAGCCTTCCAGAAGTGACCTCTGTTTTTGGCTTCGTTTTCTTCTTTTGTGCGACCTGTTGAACCCGAGGGGTGGAAGCGGAAGATTTCTTGGCGACGGGCTTCTTGGATGGTTTCCGCTTTGGCTTGCCGAGGAGTCCAAAGGTGACTGTCGATAGGAACTTCTGCCACTTCGTAGGCTTGGGTTCTCTTCTCCGTCTGGAGCGGTTTCTCGAATTACGGTTTCCGCCAGAAGAGCGCTGATTTCCGCGATTGTTCTGACGATTGCGATTTCCGCCTCCCGACCGGTTGTTCCGGCGGCGGCGTTGACCATTGTTTTGTGATTGGTTTTCCATTTAGGTTGGAAGCTTTCTTTTTTGTGTCGGGCAGTGCCTCGACGGTTTGGGTGTTTGTGGAGGGAGCTACCTCAACGACCCTGATCCTCTGGAGCGGTTGCGAAAGATCGTTTCGATCCGCTTTTTTGTCTTGCAGGGTTGTTGCAATAGGCAGCCACGCGGTTACGACTTCACTCGTATGGGAAGACAAGGCATTCCAAGGAAATGCCGCGATGTCTTCATCTCGGGGAGCACTCTTCGTTGCAGGGATGGATTTCCATGCCACGAAGGAGCGTTTCGAGAGATTTTTGGTGTTTGTCGATCTACTCCACATGTCTTTGCACGCCGAATTTCGAATCAGTAGCAGACGAGCGTTCTAGTTGAAATCCCGGATGGATTTGATGTCTGGGACACATGAAGCTGTGAACCCCGCTCAGTTGCTGGAACTCAAGGAATGACCCTCAAGTTGACCCCATTTCGACGATGATTGGAATGTAAGGTGGACGCTACTTTTCGCAAGGCAAGATTCACGGTCTGCGCGTATCCGGAGCCAATCTGTCTGTCCCTAGGCGAAGCGCCGTTCCGGAGGACCAATCTGATTCTTCGATCCTGGGTTTCTCAGGTGGTTTTCGGGAGTGAATTTTCCTTCCCCAAGGCCTCTGTCCTATGATAGGTTACATCCTTGAGTCCTGAGCTGTTTCCGGACTCGATTTTCAGAAACAATATTGCGATGCCAAGACGAGCGAGCTCCGGAGTCAGTGTAGGAATGATAGCGGGAATTGCTGCCGCGATTGTTGGATTTCTCGTGATTGCGGCGCTTCTGGTCCATCTCATTCTCGGCGGCGTTCCACGTTCGGATGGGCCCAGCGCTACAGCTACTGCGTTGAATCTTGCGACCTATCGCGATAATGGAAACAGTTTGCGTGGGAACGTATACATGATCGAGGGGCAGGTCGAGGAAACCCTCCGCTGGACCGCTGAACGCGGCCGACTCATCTCTTTTGAAGCACAGGATGATGGCATCTCCATTCCTGTTCCGGTTCTTGTGCCGGAAGATTTCAGTAATATCAACATCGAGCGAGGCTCTACTCTTGCGATGGTTGTTCGCGTCGATCGAGACGGAACTCTTGTCGCAGAGTCTATCGAATAGTCACTTTTCTTTTTATGAACTCCCATCGAATCCTCCCACTCCTTCTGGCCATCTTCGGATGGATTCCTCTTCACGCTCAGGTCTACACGCCTCCTGCAGGCGGTGGAGGTGGTGGCGGAGGACAGCCGAATTCGAATCAGACTACGATTGTTAATCAACCGGCTCAAAATCAGGGAAGTAACCAGGTTGTGGGGAACGACGTTCCGTATTTTGACCCCACGACGGACGTCTTCTCCTTTGATGGGAAAAGTTTTAACGTGAACGACAATCGGGTTTTCCGAGCTCGATTTGAAAAGTACTTGAACTCGGCGGAGGCGAGTTCGGAAGCAGATCTCCAATACCGGGAGACGATGCGCTCCATTCTCGACACCCTTTCTCCTCACAACCGGGATGGAAAGAAATTTCCCAAGGCGGTCGCATTGCTTCAGTATGCAGCTGAGTTTCCGCAGGATGCGAGATTGTGCGAGTCTCTGGCAAATGCCGTTTATCGCGTTTTTCTGGCACAAAAGAATGTAGGCCAGTTGAGCCAGTTGAATCGGGATCTCGACATGCAGCGACGGCAGCTTGATTGGAGTTTTGACCAGTGGAAAGACGGGGGCGCAGAGAGGAAGGAGCGGAAGCTTTCCGACGATCCAAATAGTGGTGGAAGTAACGATGCAGCGACAGATCCCACCAATGCGGGTCACATTCAAAGATATGTGCAGCGAATCGCTGAAGTGGAAGCCGAGCGGGTTGCCAATCGAGCGAAGATGCAGCTTTCCGAAGTCGAAGCGAAGCTCGAGTTTCAGGCTCTGATTGTTCAATATTTTCTCCAGCGTCGCTTCGAGCACGTTATCATGGGCGCTCGCTTCTACACCGAGTTCTTTCAGGATGGGGCGGGACGTCTCGAATTCGAGGAAGGGTCCGAAGTCGAAGCCTCTTTCGCAGAAACGATCGGATTTAATCCTACTATCACGACGCTGGATGCTTTCGCGAATGAGGCGATCCGAGATGTGGATCAGTCAGTGGAATCATTCGGATTTCTTCTCGATCAGGGAGAAATCGATGCGGCTCTTCGCCAGTTGCAGCAAGCTTTTGTGATGGGAGAGTATATTCCTTCCGTCCAGAGTGTTCCAAGAGTTCGCAAGCGTGAAGTTCAGGGCTACGCCCAGAATTCCTTTCAACTTGTTAGTGCGATTGAGGTGAAGGATTACACGCTTGCTGAAGAGCTCGTCGGGAAGATGAAATCCCAGGCCCGAGACTTCGACCACTCGAAACCAACGGCAGCGATCGAGACAGCTCGCTTGAGTTCGAATATGCGGATTCGAACTGCGAAAAACGCAGCTCTGAAAGGCGACGAAGCTGGCTACGAGAAGAATATTCAAGCCGCGGCCATGATCTGGCCAACAAATCCTCTGCTCAAAGAACAGTTTAATCTCATCGCGGACTCTGCCGATATTCAGCAGCAGGCAAAGCTGGAGTTCGATCGACTTCTTGGAACGCAGAGTTACCGACAAATTTTCACGAACAAGGCTCGGTTTATTGCGGCGACAGTGGATGATCCGGAGCGCCAGCAGTCATTGAATCAGATCGTGGAGAACATCCAAGAGATTGAAACGGTGATGAAGCAGGCCGAAACGCTGAAAAAGGCTGGAAACAGTCATGCTGCGTGGGAGATTGTAGAGAAAACCTTTCAGAAGTTTCCCGATGATGTTGCGCTGAGCGCAAGGCGTTCCGATCTTTCGACTGATGTCGCTCCTTTCGTGAAGGCGTTAAAAAATGCTGAGAATCTGGAGAATCGGAAGCAATTTGGCTCAAGCCTGACTTGGTTTCTTTCTGCTCGCCAGATCTATCCTCAGAGCGAGTATGCGACCGATGGTATTGGCCGAGTCGTCGACAATATCCTCCCGGAGAATGAAGTCGGAAGTGACTTCTCTGATACAGGGGATACATCCGCTTCGCTTTAAGTTGAAAGCTCCGGTGGTGAGCAGGGCCGAGGTTTTTGAAAGCCAAGCCCTGTAGGGAAAAAATAGCTGCCTCGACCAGAGATGGGGCGGGTAACGTCAAGGTTACAGAATTTTTAGGGAAAAATGTGATAATCGAATTGACGGGGGCAACAAAGGGGGAGATCTCTGAGACCACTTTCTTGTTTCCATGAAGCTTTGCTCTACTTCGCTGTTACTGCTCCTGCCTCTCCTCATTACCTTCCTTCTCTCGTCATGCACGGTGGACCAGAACGCTACTCAAAACGCAAGTCGTTCGGTTGGGGCTGCGACAAAGAAAACTTCGATCAAGACCGGTCTTAGTTTTGCGGAGAAAATGAAGAAAGCTCAGGACGAACGCGATGCGAAAGTAAAGGCTCGCGCGGCCGAACTTGCTGCAAAGAAAAAGAAAGACGCTGCCGAGGCAAAGAAGTTGGCCGAGAAAAAAGCGAAGGAAGATTCCCGGAAGAAGGCTCTCGCTTTGAAGGCGGCTCGTGAACGCGAGGCGGAGAAAGAACGTGCCGCTCGTTCCCGTGATCGCGGGATTCCGGCTGTGGCCGAACGTCAGAGCGGTAACGGAGGATTTTTCTCTCGGATGGCGATTCCGACGCCTTCGAAATATAAGAGCAAGGGACACGGTGTGAAGGTTAATCACCGGCTACTTCCCACACTCACCCCTTCGACGGCACGAATTGAGATCGACTTGAGTGATCAAAAGGCCCGCGTTTACAAAAGCAACAGTGGTGATCGAGAGCTTGTCATCGAAACAAGTGTTTCTACCGGGAAGTCTGGCCATACGACCCCAACGGGGACCTATCGGATTCAGGAAAAGTTGACGGCCAAGCGCTCCAGCCTTTACGGAGATTGGTTGGACTCTTCGGGTCAGACGGTGCAGAGTAGCGGAGATAGTCGCAGCCGTCCCTCCAGAGGGGCAAGCTTTGTAGGCGTAGAAATGCCTTATTGGATGCGGATCACGGGTGGAATTGGAATGCATATCGGCCACGTTCCTGATTATCCTGCGAGTCACGGTTGTATTCGTGTTCCCAGTGCCATTCAGCCATTGATTTACTCGAAAGTAGGAGTGGGAACAACAGTCGTGATCGTTCACTGAGAATTCGGTCTGAGAACACTTTGTTCCTCGTGGGCGATCTTCGGCAAAGAGGGTCGTCTTTTTTTTGGCATCGGCCAGAGTTGCGATGTAGCGTTCTCGTCCCGCGACGTTTGTCTGGGGAACGTTGAAATACCATGAGCCAAGAAATTGAATCCCCATCACGCCTGAAGTTGGGTGTGAACATTGATCATGTCGCGACGCTCCGACAGGCTCGCTACGCGTTGCTCCCCAATGCGGAGAATGCAGAACCTTCATTACTCGCGGCGGCGCATGAGGTAGAGGCTGCCGGCGCAGATTCTATCACGATTCATCTGCGACAAGATCGGAGGCACATTCAGGACCGAGATGTTTTTGAGCTTCGGGAGAAGATCCACACTCTACTCAATCTTGAGATGGGGAATACGCGTGAAATTCTTGATATCGCCCTCGATATCAAACCTGCCTTTGTTTGCCTGGTTCCTGAGAACCGGCAGGAAATTACGACGGAAGGAGGGCTGGATGTTCTCTCAGGGAAAGATTCGCTTCGAGAGACAATTCAGGCTTTGCAGGAAGTTGGTACGAAAGTCAGTCTTTTTGTAGATCCTGAGGTTCGTCAGATTGAAGCCTCTGCTGATGTGGGGGCTGATATGATTGAGCTTCATACCGGCGCTTTTGCGAATGCGGCACTTGCCGGAGGAGATCATGAACTTGTTCTATTGAAGGAGGCCGCAGATCTCGCGCATCAGCTGAAACTCCAAGTCAACGCAGGCCACGGAATTACGCTGATTAATCTTACGAGGCTGATGCAGGTCCCTCACTTAGCTGAGTTAAACGTTGGGCATCACCTCGTATCTCGAGGAGTTTTCGTGGGATTGGCGCGAGCGGTGCGCGATTTGCGAACGATGATGGACTCCTCCTCGATGGCAGGGCCAACCAGCTAAGGGGGTGAGTTCTTGCCGTGGCCGACGAAACAGAAGTGATCTGGTGCGCTGAATGCTTGACCTGATAGGGCTTGCCCCTGTTCACTGGAGCCGATTGTGAAAACTTCTCTCGATAACTACACGTTGCTCGCTCGAACCCGTTTGGGGATGTCCAGTCTCTGGCGAGGAGAAGATCATCTCGTCTATGTTCGAGGGAGCGGTTTCGTGTTTTCGTTTACCGAGGAATACAAGCGTTACCGTTTTGACGACATTCAGGCTGTCGCGATTTCTAAAAGATCACAATGGCCGATGGGACTCGTCTTTGGTTTCGGCTTTCTTGGATGCCTGCTGATCGTCGCTCTCATTCTCGCTTTTGCAGATCGAGAATCGTTGGGAGTGGGTACTGCGACCTTTCTGTCGATTTTTGCAGTTAGCGGTCTCGTCAGTTTGAGCTTCCTGGTCCGCCATCTCATTCTTGGCCCGCCTTGTTTCTGTGATCTACAGACCAGTCTATCGCGAGATCGGATTCGACCGCTGAATCGAGTTCCCATTGCCAAAGAAGTCTTGCTGGGGCTGGATGATCAGATTCGGGAAGGTCAGGACAGCCTTCTTGAAGAGACCGATACGGAGAGGATATCAACTGGTGAAATGACCTCCCGCGCTCAAGAGCAGCGGTGGACCGTTCCATGGCCAGTCCTTCCGACGTTTGGTATTGCGACCTTTTTTGGTGTGGTTGCCATTGCCGCTATGCATCTTGAGAGCCTGGCGCTTGTCGGATTGCTGCTTGTTACCTTCCTCATTTTCTGTCTCTCTTTAATCCTCTCTCTGGTGACTTCGATCAGGAATGCCACCCCTCAGTCAATCCGCTCGTGTTCCTGGGCACTACTCGGCGTAATCTTTTTCTTCAGCGGGATTTCAATCGTCTACCTGTTTCTTTCTGCCGCTAAAGATCCCGTCTACACCGTGGAAATTACAGGGCCTCTGGAGGCGTTTCTTGCGATCTCTAGCGAGAACGGATACGGGTTCTACTTCCTTTTTGTGGGGGCTCTCTTTCTGGTTTCTATCTGTGGTCTGATCGGTCTTTCACTTGCGATGCGTTGGCGGAAGAGAATTGCGGGCATGTCGCCGCCGGCACCATCAGCGGAAGCGGAGTTGCCTGCAGTCTCTGAAGAGAAGGAGGAAGCTGATGGCTAGCGTGCTCGGGGACACTTCCTGTGCGATTCACCCGGAACGGCAATCTCGGGCGAGATGTACGGAGTGCCGACAGTTCTATTGCGGTGAGTGTATTACTGAGCACGAGGGGCAGCTGAAATGTGCGGCTTGCCTCGCCTCAGAGAGTGCTCCTTCGACGCGCCGGAAAAGACGTGGGATTTCGGTTGCTTTGGCCATGCTAATACAAGTCGCTTTTGCCATTACTGTATGTTGGCTCGTCTTTTATCTTTTTGCACAGACCCTGGGTGATATGCCTGATGATTTTCACGACGGTACGATCTGGGAATAAGATGAGTGTGCCGAATCGAAGAAAGAAGCGAACTCGCAATGAGCGCTCTGCCTTGCAGGTGGCCGAGGAGTCGTTCCATCTGCTCCGCTCTCTCGATCTGCGTTACTTCTGGATCTTCTACCTTGGAGTGATTCCATTTGGAGTGGCACTTTTGTATTTCACAGCCGACATGAGTCGAAGCAGTCTGACTGACAGCACTGTTTTTGGCTCCTCCCTGGTTATGGTCGCAGCGTATTTCTGGATGCGAATTTGCCAGGCCAAATTTTCCAAGGGGCTTTGGGACACGATTTCTCCCTCACGCGAGGAGACCCGCTCCTTGACGGTAAGGTTTCAGCAAACTGTGGCCCTTTGCTTCTTTCAGGCCTTCCAGGTTCCCTTGCTCCTGGTCGGGTTGTTTTTTCTAATCCCTCTCGGATGGATTGTGGCGGCATTGCAGAATGCTTCGGTTCTCGCGTATACCCAGAACAGCGACGGGAGAGAGCTCCGGCGCCTTCTTGGGAACAGCTTTCGTCATTCTCATGTCGACTGGGCGCAGAATCACGGGGTGCTCCTCATTTTTTGTTTGGTCGGAATCCTGACGTGGATCAATCTCATTGCCACCGCCGCCATAGTTCCGACATTAGCCAAGTCGTTTTTTGGGATTGAAAGTGTTTTTACGATCAGTCCAACGGCCGCGATTCTAAACTCCACATTCTTTCTCGGGACCTTGATCCTTACCTACCTGATTCTTTCACCCATGTTGAAAGCGGTCTACACCCTTCGCTGTTTTTATGCGGAATCTCGGGTTACGGGGGCGGATCTGCTGAGTCGTCTCGCCGTTTGGGAGGAGAAACGAAAAGGGGATAAAGGCTCGAATCAAGAGGTTCTCTCTCGAGCTTCGGCGATTGTGATTGCTCTGTTTGTGCTGGTTGCGCCCGCCCAGGCTCAGGAATCAGCTGGAGAATCAGCAAGCGAAACTGTGGGTGCTGTCGTCGAAGTCGATCAGAATCAATTGCAGAAGCAGATTACAGAAACTCTCGGGCAGAAAAAATATCAGTGGCAGCTTTCCCAGCGGGAACTCGATGCGGAGGAGTATAAAGAAAAATCGTGGCTCTCTCGGCGCTCTCGCGAGATCGCCGATTCGTTTCGCGAAGCGATGAAGTCTTTCTCCGATTGGATGAAGAAGCAATGGGAGCAGATGCGAGGAGATCGGGAGCGCAAGATTCGTCCCAGCAATGACGGGACAGGCTCGAATTTTTCAGAGGGAATCAGTTCTACTCTTTCGATTGGTCTCATTATTCTCGTCTCAGGCTTGGTCGCATGGCTCGTCCTCCTGATGTATCGGAAATATCGTGGAAAACCACCGGTCGAGGGAGAGGCGGCAAGCGTGGAAGTGGTGGATCTTCAGAGTGAAGACATTATGGCATCGCAGCTCCCAGAGGACGAGTGGATGAAACTAGCTCGCGAGCAGATCAAGAAAGGAGATCGTAGACTAGCGGTGCGAGCCCTCTTTCTCGCTTCGCTCGCTCATTTAGGTGAAGTTGGTTTGCTCCGGATTGCTCGCTTCAAGTCCAATCGCATGTATCGCGATGAATTGGCCCGGAAGGCTCGTAAACATGAGAAGCTAAGGTCAGCCTTCGAGACAAATATTCAGCTGTTCGAAAAAGCATGGTATGGCTGGCACCCGGTTTCAGAGAAGACGATTGAGGAGTTTCTAGTCCACCATCGCACGATCGGTGAAGAATCCAGTAAAGTCCCGGGCTCTCAATCGGATTCTACTACTTTACCCGAACCTCAACCTGCCTGAGCGAGAATGCCGAAGCGACGCCTCTACACTTGGATCGGTTTGATTGCGCTTGGCGTAGGGTTGGCGATCGGGTTTCTCGAGATACTGGATCGAAGATTTGCAGAGGGAGGAGTGTATGCTCACTATGCAAGCTTTCGGAGTGATCCTCTCGGGGCGAGTGTGTTCTACGAGACTCTGTATTCGCTTCCCGAAACGGAAGTCAGTCGGAATCAGATCAATCTCAATCGGATCGCTAGCCTGGATGAAGACACGACCTTGCTGCTCTTAGGGTATCCCCGGGACAGTCTGAGTAACCTGCGGGCACCGGCTGATTCGCCGGTCATGGAAGCGGTCGAGCAGGGTGGGCGGCTCGTAATTACTTTCAATCCGGGGCTGGTTCCCGAGAAGTTTCAACCTGCTCAGACAGAAGAGGAAAAAGACTGGTTTGAGCGGCGGAAGGAGCTGCAGAAAAAGCGGGACGTGGAGAGAAAGAAGGGGACAAAGGCAGCCCGGAAAGAGAAGGGCGGTAAGGAGAAAGGGGGCGAGCAGGCAACGGAGGAGGAAGACAACGAAGAAGAGGAGAGCGACGCTCCGAAGTCAAGGGATGAAGAGGAAGAGGAGCAGGAATTTGAGGCGATGATGGACGAGTCGATCGGGCTGCGCCTGATCAAGAAATTGGGTTTTGAACTGGAGAGCCTGGAGGAATTTGAGCGACCTGAGGGAGGTTGGGAGCTGAGAGCTGGGGGAGGGCTTGAAGATGGGCCGCGTGCGCTTCCGAGTTGGTATTCGCAGTTTCGCTTCGAAGAGCTCGACGAGGAATGGAAAGTCGTTGCCGAAAGTGACGGTGCAGCGGTTGTGATCGAGCGTCCTTGGGGAGATGGCACGATTGTCCTCGCGAGTGACAGTTACTTTGTCAGTAACGAAGCACTTTACCGGGACGCCTACCCTGAGTTTCTCCTGTGGATGCTGGGTGGAAAATCAAAAATCGTTTTTGACGAGACCATTCATGGGGTTGAAGAATCGGGTGGGGCGATGAAGTTGATGAGGCGCTATCGCATTCATGGGATCTTCTTTGGCCTCTTGGTAGTGGTGATTCTGTGGGCCTGGCGAAGCGCGTCCGCGCTCGCTCCGGGGAGTGAGGATATTGATCGAGGACTGATTGGCACCGGTAGCCAGGTTTCTGGAGAGGATACGGAAGCAGGCCTGACGCGTCTGCTGCGTCGAAGTATCCCTCAGTCTGAGCTGTTTGAGAAATGCCTCGGTGTTTGGACTGAATCGACACGATCGCTGACTCCAGAACAGGAGAAAAAAAAGGGAGAGATCTTGAATCGTCATCTCTCTGACCCGAAAGGATACAACTCTGTGAAGGCCTATCAGGATATGATTGAGCTGTTGCGCCGTCGTTGACAGGACCCCTGGTTGCCGCGAGGAATGGCAGTCACAATATACTCTGAGCGGGAGGCATTCCTGCGAAGCGTGACGAAAACCTTTATCTGACTAGCTAAACGATGGGATTTTTCTACTGGATCGGACACACCGGATCAAAAATTTTCGCCCGCACGGTTTGCTCTATGCGAGTGCAGAACAAGGAGGGACTTGTCGGAAACGAGGGTGGCCTCATCATTGCTTCGAATCATGTCAGCTTCCTCGACCCTCCGCTGGTTGGTAGTGCGATTCGTGAGCCAATATTCTACTTTGCTCGGAAGACTCTTTTCGACCATCCGGTTGCAAATTTCATTTTCACAAGAGTAAACGCATTGCCTGTCGATCAATCCCGCCCTGAGATTTCGGTGTTGAAGCGTATTATCGCTCTGCTCAAAGAGGACGAGAAGGTCCTTATCTTTCCAGAAGGAGAGCGCTCCTGGGACGGGACCATGAATATGGAAGGGCAACCCGGCATTGGGATGATCGTCTCTAAATCGAGAGTTCCAGTGCTTCCCGTCCGGTTGTTTGGTCCGGAGAAAGCGTTGGCGCGTGGCTCAAAGAAGATTCGCCGTCACCCGGTGACCCTGGTGGTTGGGGAGCCGATCGATTTCACCTCAGTCCTGGAGGATGATAGTCTTCGTCCGAAGGAAAAATATCAGGTCATCGCGGACAAGATCATGCAGAGCATTGCTGCCCTTGAAATGACCGATTCAAGAGGGGAGTAATCTCAATTAGAAGGCCTCGCGATTGGGAATCTCCTTGTCGAATTCTTTGCGAGAGATCTCTACGTTCGTGACGGGGCGGCGCTCCCCTGCGAGAGATCAGTCCAATATGAGACGAGTGCCACCCGTTGGTTTTGGCTTGGTTGGTGGCTTGGGTTTCGCGCTCGGTGGCGGCGCCGGAGCCGAAGGTGGCCGAGAGGGCGTGAAAACCCGGATGCCAGGGATCTCTGGAGGGTGTATCTCGAGAATGATTTCTTTCTCTCCAATTACCTCTTGGGCGGCAAGAGGTGCCTGGAAAACATTCAACACGTATGGTTGAAAGCGACTCGCATTCCAGGCGCGACGCTCGGTTGTGAGTTTGTCGATGAACTCCTTCTTTTTGGCTGGCTCCGTAATGTCGGCGGGAACTGCTTTCTGGACGCGATCCGCTAATTCGGTGTGCTCCTTGTTGAGCTCGGCAACCATATACGGTCCGACCACATTGGCGATCTTCATGTAGTCATCAGGATTGAGCTTATTCTGATTGTATCGAATTGTCTCTTGTCTTGGAATCGCTGTTGGAGCCAGTTTTTCGCCTTCCCAAATCGTCCAGCCAGCAGGAACTCTGAATTGCTCTGATCGTGCCCGCGCCTGGAGATATGTCTCGAAGCTATCGGGCGCGACGTAGTAATAGAAGAGAACACGACGAGCAGTTGCCGCTTGTTTGCAGTGTTGCTCGAATTGGGAATTGGCCTGGAGGAATTGATCCGGGGTCCAGCCTCCCTCTTCCTTCATTCCGAGTTCCATCCTCATGCGATCTCCACCGCCCTTCGTGACATAGTAGCGGAAGTCGGTCGGACCGTATTTTCCATCGCCAAAGAATTCCTGGATCTTCTTGGCGTCGTATCTGAATTTGGAAACGGCGAACTCTGCCTTGTCGTCCGCACCAAACATGCGTTGGACAATATTCTGATCCTTGGGAGCGATGACACCGGCGCGATTGGCCCACTTCACGTTCAGGGTGTTCCATGTTCCCAGCGCTTCTTTTTCCCTGCGACTCAGGCGATATTCCTCTGTGAGAGAGAGATAGCTGCCATTGTCGTTCTTCCGAGTGCCCTTGAGACTGTAGGTGTAGGACCCAATCGCTTTTCCTGTGAATGCGAGATCGGTAAAATTCTGATCGATCACATCACGAATCCGAAAGGCGTGGTCGTAGGGGTCGCCGACAAAGTAAAGTTTGCCGAACTTGCAAATCAGATAGAACGCCCGTGTGTCAGCATCCGATACCCGCGGGTTTGGCATCGCCACTTCCTTCGCTGCCTTCACTTCGGCTTCGGGTGTCTGGGCAAGGATTGCAGCGAGCTCTCGGTTCTTTGTATCGGCGACCGAGACCTTTTCTTCGTTCTCCTCTTTCGCCTCATCCTGCTCGTCGACCTTGGCTTTCCATTCTTCGATGTCGGAAGTTTTCTCGGCGAGCTCCTTGTTGTTTTTTTCGAAATCTTCCAGCTCAGCAGTTAGCTCGGCTGCCTCTTCTTTGGTCGGGAGGTTGTTCTTCGTGTTCGTGTGGGTCTGACGAAGCTCTTCGAGGTTTTTCAGGGTCTTGTCCCGGCTGACTTTCATTGCTTCCAGTTCCTCTACGGAAACTTCGGGCAGACTCTCTACAATCTTTCTCACCTCCGTAGTGATCTGGAGACTCAGGACAATGAGAATAAGAAGGAGAATTCCCACCACGTTGGTGAGAGCATCCATGAGCGAGTCCATGCTGCGCTCGTCGTCTCCTCTTCTTCTTCTTGCCATAGTGTTTTAAGTCGTTGCGTAGGGAATTCGAATTGAGTCAAGGCTCGAGAAACTGAGCGAACATGCGGAGGTCTACTTTTCCTTCGCCAGGAAGAGGAAGACGACCGGGAATAATTTCTGTACTGTTGGCCCCATTGTAAGCTGAGACGAGACCTTTCGCTTGATTGAGAGTTTTGATCGCTCCTGGGCTTCCTCGAACGAGGAAGATGAGCCGATTGTAGGGCTTGTCCGCGACGGCCTTGAGCAGGTCAATGAACTCCTTGCTCTGATTTAGAGATGCGATCGGAATGACTTCGGGCTCAGCGCTCAAGCTGCGATGAATATATATCCCGCGGTCAGAGATCTCAGCGAAAAAGGGTTTCGTGTTGCGGCTGCTTCCACTGGGACGGACCTGGAGCGCTGCTTCCTCAGGGGGGAGCTTCCGGCGTGCGATCTCTTCTTCCTTCTTTTTGATTTCCTCTTGAAGAAAGGTCTCGTCGGTGACGAGCTTGCGATTGGTCTCTTGGAGGAGGTTGAATTTCGCGATCAGTTCCGCCCGGCTTTGCTCGATCTCTTCCTGATTCTCGAGCATCTCTTTTAATATTGTGAGGCGATCCCGGATTTGAATGGAGTTTCTGTTCTGCTGAATCAGGTTTTCAATCTGCTGACGGAGTTTGTCCAATGCCTCCTGCTCTTTTTCCTTTTCTTTCTTCAGAAGTACGAATTCGCGGGCTCTTTCGACTTCTTCACTGGTTTGTCCTTCGCCCTGACTCATCGCGATGAGGTTTATCACCACAATGATGAGGGTTAGGCAGCCAATGATGCTCACAAGAATGCTGAGGAACGGAAATAAGCTCACCGAGCCGCCGTTATCCTGTGATCGTCTTGCCATGGAGTGGTGAAAATAGGGTGGAAATGGTTGCCGCGACCTTTACCCTCGGCTGAACCAGCCCTTCTTTTGAACAACGACCTGCTTACCGTTCAGTTCTTTCAATACGGTGTTCAAATTCTGGATGCCTTCGGAAAGAGGCTTGACCTGATCTTCGATCGCACCGACCGACTGCGTTCGAATCTTGTCCAGCGAAGTGAAGAAATCTTCGTCGAGGCGGGTCTCGTATTTCTCGGCTCGCTCTCCGATAGCTTCGAGCTGCTTGTCGACAGCCGTGGCCACTTTTTCGTATTGCTTCGCCTGATCGCCAAG
Organism: Verrucomicrobiales bacterium; assembly: GCA_965657775.1. Lineage (GTDB taxonomy): Bacteria > Verrucomicrobiota > Verrucomicrobiia > Verrucomicrobiales > DEV007 > Arctic95D-9. The sequence goes on along the minus strand of CBFHPY010000001.1, from coordinate 188,170 downwards.
ACTTTCTGACATGCCTTTTTGAACCGTCTCGAACCGGGTCATGATATCTTTCTGATTATTGGCCATGGCATCACCTACGGCCTTGAGTAGTCCAGCATCGGATCCGAAGTTCGATGAGGAACCGCCGTCATTGAGACGCTTCAGAAGGTGGTCGATGCAATACTCGTCAACGTCGGTGACTAGATCATCTTCCTCATTCTGGAGCCCGCTGGCTGGGAAACTTAAAATGATGGAGAAGACGAGAGCGAGGAGCGTCGTGTCGAACGCAACACCCATGCTGCCGAGGACGTCGAGTAGTGGCTCTTTGATCTGGCTCATGTCCCCTCCTTCGCCGGCACCAAAGACGGCTCCGAAACCGCCGATCGCGCTTCCGATACCGAGGACTGTTCCGATAAATCCCATGATCGGGATCGCCCAGAGAAAGACTTTTACCATCGAGTAGCTGCTACTGACCTTTGCGGCATCGACTTCGGATTGGGCAGTGATCATCTGCGCTACCTCTGGATTGTTCTGCCGTACGTAGAAAAACTCGAGGGCCTTACGAATTCGATTCACGATGTAGGTGTTCCGCAATGGCTTTGGAAAGTTGATGATGTGGTCGTGAAACTCTTTCAGGTTCGAAGGATTGATTTCAGCATTAATTTCGGTTGGGAGAGCCTGAATCAGCATCGCACGGCGCTGTTTCTGAAGGTTGAGCCACTTAAGAATAAGGAGGCCTAGGCACCAGAACATCAGCAGAGTAGTCACGTACTGAGGCCACCCTCGTTCGGTAAAGAGTTCCCGCAGGTAGCTCGCGATATTGTGAGGCTCTTCGGTCGACTGGCGATCCGGAAAGAGCCACATGAGAACAAACCAGACGAAGGTCGATCCAATTCCGATTCCGCCGGCGATCCAGATATTGACGGCCGAGGGGTGAGGGCCGGGATTGGTGCCGGACAGCTCGAGTTCAGCCAGCTGATCGAAGTGCTCTTCCGCAGCTTCTTCTGCAGCGGCTGAAGACGCTGCGTCCGGCTCGGGGACACCTCCAAAATCGCCCGGAATCTGGATTCGACTTGAACAACCCGGGCATTTAACGGTTTTTCCGGCAAGGTCGGCTTCTGCCTGAAGAGTGATGTTACAAGTGGGGCACGCGAAATTCATTTTTGGGAAGGATAGGGCATACGATTGATTCTGCCATTCGATTTCTGAATTGGGGAGATGATATGCTTGTGCAGGGCAGAAATTCGAGGAAAAAATGAGACAAAAACTTTTGAGGACGTCTCTTGTGTGGCGGCTCTAGCATCGTATGTTGACAGCTGACACTTTTTCTCTCCTCCCGATTAAGGTGAGAATGTTTTTTCGGATGCTTAGTGAAATTCACAGACTGGGACTTCTATGCCTGGTGACTTTGGTCGGTCTCCTTTTGTCGAGTTGCGTGGTTCCTGTAAAGGTTCGCGAGGATTGGGACCCTTCTAAGAATCAGACGATTCCACTCGAGGAGGCTTCTTCGATCTGGAAAGAAATTCGCGCCGGGAACCTTCCTGATGAGGCGTCCGTAGCGACCTACAACAAGGCGGTTCTCGATTCTGTCGTTCAAATAGCGGAGAATTGGGAGTCAGGAAATGCCGCTCTCTCATTCATCAAAACCTCTGATGGTCCGGTGCACATCGGGGTAGAGTCCATTAATCTTCACAATATCGGGTGGATTGATGAAGTGATTCCTGCCGATTTTATTCGGGTCAAAAAGGGGTTCAAGACGCAAACCCTCGTCGAAGGGGTGGGAAGCTCCCTCCTCGTTCGTCAGAAGTATACGGTGCAGGACTCCATGATTCCTGAGACCGGCCTCTGGTATCCTGTGACTGGAATTTTGAATTTCGATCAACCCCATCGCCCCGTTCTCCAACTCATTGACCCAACGAAGCAACCTTCCTTGCGATTTCAGGGGGGCGCTGTTCCTCTGTCCGCCAACTACACGGCGACTTTGGCTCGAGATTTTCAGGATCGACAGAATCTGCTACCCAAGGCTTCGGCTTTGCTAAAATACAACAAATTTGCCGATCGCATGGGAATGTATCGGATCTCGGCCTATGATCCGAACAAGCAGGTCTGCATCCTCGTGCATGGTATCAACTCGAGCCCGATGACATGGCATGTTTTTCTGAATGAGGCTTTTGGTGACCCACAGATTCGTTCGCGTTACGAGTTTTGGACCTTTGGTTATCCCAGTGGAGCTTCGATTCCTTATTTGGCCTCCGAATTTCGAGAGTCGGTCGGTCAACTTCAGGAGTTTCGACGTCGCAACGGTGCCACGGAGCCTGATCTTGTGGTAGTCGGACACAGTATGGGAGGCCTTCTTGCGAAGGCCGCCACTCAATACGGGGGTGACGAGGAATGGGATCGACTATTTAAGGTGCCGGTCGAGGGTTTGAGAGTCAGCGAGAAGGATCGAGAGGTCTTGCGGAAAATGATCTATTACCGTCCGATTCCCGAAATTGAGCGTGTCGTTCTTTGTGCAACACCGCACAAGGGGAGCAGGCTGGCATCGAATCCTGCTGCAAGAATGGTCGCAGATCTAGTGCAGGTTCCCAAGCAGTTGGCCGAAGTAACCAAAGGCATCATCAAGCAAAGCCAGTATGTGCTAACCGCGGAGGGCCTTGAGCTGGCGAAAAAAAATCTCAATTCGGTTGATCAGCTGAGACCGACGTCACGAGTGACGGCTGAATTCCTCAACAAGCCTCTCAATCCCGGCGTGAAGTTTTATTCGGTCATTGGAAGCAATGAGCATGGACGCATTCCCCTCGAAGAGACGACCGACGGCGTAGTGGACTACGAAAGTTCTCATATTGAAGGGGTAATTTCCGAGAAGGTGATCGTTGATTCTCCTCACGGTGTGCATCGAGCTCCTGGAGGAATCGCGGAGATTGTTCGGATTCTGAAGCTGCCGTAGGGGGCTCTCTTCGGATCCGATGATAGAAAGGGCGAAAGATCTGCTGAGTCAGAATCACGCGATTGAGTCTTTTCAAGAAAGAGGGAGTCGATTACCGTCACAACCATGAAAACATGGATCCCTTTTGGTCTTCCCCTCGCTCTTCTTGTTGGAGCCTCTTTCCTCGTCTCATCTTGCGAGAAATCTACTCCCGCTCCTGAAGAGCCAGTCGAGAAGCTGAAACTGACCTCAAAACCAGCGTCCAAGACGCTTTCGGTCCTGCTTATTGATGGGCAGAATAATCACAATTGGAAAGAGACGACTCCCGTCCTCGTTCAAATTCTGGAAGGTTCGAAGCGTTTCGAAGTAACGGTCTCGACCAGCCCGAGTTCCGCACCGCGAGCTCCACGAAAGGGGAAAGATAATTCTCCAGAGGCAAAAGCTAAGTTTGCCGCAGCGATGAAGGCTTGGGAAGCCAACGTTACGAAGATCAAGGAGGCTAGTGCTTCCGCCTGGGAGCAGTGGCGCCCTGATTTCTCTGCCTACGATGTTGTGGTTTCGAACTACAATGGAGAGCTCTGGCCCGAGCCGGTTCAGAAGGCGTTCGAAGAATACGTCGCCGGCGGCGGTGGTTTTGTCAGTGTTCACGCGGCAAATAATTCGTTCCCCCAGTGGAAGGCTTACAATCGCATGATTGGTGTTGGTGGTTGGGGAGGGCGTTCCGAGCTTTCGGGACCTTACCTCCGACTTCGCGAAGGGGAGTGGGTTGGTGATACGACTCCAGGACGAGGCGGATCTCACGGTAAGCGCCATGAGTTCCTCGTCGAGGTTCAGGCTCCGGATCATCCGATTGTGAAAGGATTGCCAGGAAATTGGATGCATGCTCAGGACGAACTTTATGACCGCTTGCGCGGTCCTGCCGAGAACGTGACCGTGCTCGCAGCAGCGCTCGCTGCGGAAGACACTGGAGGATCCGGAGAGGTGGAGCCACTTCTCATGGCGATTGATTTTGAAGAAGGACGAGTATTTCACACTACGCTTGGACACGATGTTGTTGCGATGGGCAGCCGTGGATTTGCGGAGTCGACCCTCCGAGGAACGGAGTGGGCTGCGACGGGTAAGGTGACCTTCCCTGAAGTTCCTTCGGCTGAGCTGAAACCAGATGCCGTCTCACTGAGAGCAGAGTAGTAAACCAGGTGTCGCGTCAGGCGACGCGGCCATTCTGGAAATCGTTTTTCAACAGGAGCATTCTGATGGAAACCAAAATCTGGTCTTTGTTTTCTCCAGTGGCCCTCGCCATGGCAGGGTTTGCCCGCGACTCTGCAGAGTGCTGAGTGGGATCCTGAGGGCGCCACGTTTGATCCCAAGGTGAAGTTCATTACCGCCCATGGAAGTCCTCGACTCGGAGACCCTTCTTCCTTTCGACTGAAGGGTGTCGATATTGTGGGATTGACCTATGTCGACGCGAGAAAGGATTCTGGATTCGGCGACATGGTTGGGCTGGCACTTATCATTGGCGTCCTGCCCGGAGCGTCCGTTCCCCGTGGTGGTATGATTTTCCTGCCGGTGGAGGAAAACAAGGAGATCTCGGAAGCGTTGCGTGAGGGAAGCGAGAAAGCAGAGGCTAAAGCCGATTCCGAAGTGCTCTTTTCCATGAAATGAATGGGTCAAGGGGAGACGCGGAAACTCAGTTTCGGCGAAGGGTTTGTCTTGCTCGTGAACCGAAAGAAAGACGAAGAGGCCGTATTCCAGTTTCGACCGAATGCCGCTCGAAAACTGGCTGGTGCCGTTAATCATTCTCTTGCCGTAATAACCGAGCCAGAAAAAGAGTGAGGGTTCTCAGAGGATTCCCGAAATGACTTTTGCCGGGTTCACTCCAGTGAGCTTGGTATCGAGACCCTGAAAGGGGAAGGTGAACCGCCTGTCGTCGATCCCGAGCAGGTGAAGCATAGTTGCGTGCAGATCGCGGATCGGGACGATGTCTTCGGCGGCATGGTAGCCCAGTTCATCAGTCGCACCGTGACTGGTCCCTCCGCGGACACCACCTCCGGCCATCCACATGCTGAACCCCTTGATGTGATGATCTCGACCAGGGCCACCTTTACCTTGGAACATTGGAGTGCGCCCGAATTCTCCACCCCAGATCACGAGGGTATCGTCGAGCATTCCACGTTGCTTGAGATCGGTTAAGAGAGCCCAGGTTGGGCGGTCAGTGAGGCCGCAACAGATATTCATGTAGCGAGCGAGATCACCATGGTGATCCCAGCCGCGGTGATAGAGTTGAATAAACCTCGTGCCTCGCTCAGCGAGTCGACGAGCGAGGAGGCAGTTGGAGGCAAATGAGCCGTCTCCCGGTTTGGCCCCATAAAGATCGAGCACATGCTGTGGCTCGTCGGAAACATCGACGAGGTCAGGAACCGAAGCCTGCATCCGAAACGCCATTTCGTAGGCTGCAATCCGGGTGTCGATCTCAGGATTCTGCACGAGTAAATTTCTTTGCTGGTCGAGTGAGCTGATCGTTTCGACGAGGCTGGATTGCTGGGACGCAGAAACCCCGGCAGGTCGATTGACGTAGTGGACCGGATCACCCGCGGAGCTGAACTCGACGCCCTGATGGCGGCTCGGCAAAAAACCCGCAGACCATTGACGGGATGCAATCGGTTGAGGATTGCGACCACCGACACTGGTTAGTACGACAAATCCGGGGAGATCTTCGGTTTCAGATCCCAGTCCATAGGTAACCCAGGAACCCATCGAGGGGCGACCGCTGATCGCGGTGCCGGTGTTGAGAAAGGTGTGGGCAGGGTCATGATTGATTTGCTCCGTCACCATCGAACGGACCACAGCGATTTCATCTGCCATTTTTGCGGTCCAGGGCAGGAAGTCGCTGATGAGTTGCCCACTTTGGCCGTGACGTCGAAATTTCGTGAGGTGTCCCTGAACTTTGAGAGCTTGTCCCTGCAACTGAGCGATCGGCTGGCCTTGTGTAAACGATTCTGGCATTGGCTGACCATCGAGCTCGTCCAGTTTTGGTTTGTAGTCGAAAGTTTCCAGGTGAGAAGGGCCTCCTGCCATGCAGAGAAAGATAACGCGCTTCGCTTTCGCAAATTGATGAGGCAGTCCGGGGAGCCCACCCGTCGAGTTCATGCCACCTCCGGCGCTGCTTCCCAATAGGTTTTCTCCCAGCAATCCAGAAAGGGCCGCTGACCCGACCCCGACACCGGCGTTGCGGAGAAAGGCTCTTCGCTGGAGATGGGAATGGGATTCAAACATGGACGACTTGCTGAAGGTTTCGGAGGCTCATTTCAGAATGCCTTTTTCGTCTGTGATCGAGAAGGGGCTGATTTGCGTGTGGTCTCCGAACTGTCTGAATTCTATTCGACCGGAGCTTCGGTCTTCCCTCCGGTCAGAATAGTTCCCAGAAATCGAATGCTCTCTTCGGAAAGGTCGACGAAGCTGACTTCCTTTTCGTTTCCGTTCGCCTCCACGAAGATCCCCGTTGCTCCGCGACCTTCGAGCAGGGCCGCTTCGAAAGAGCTTCCGTCCTTGTAGGTCCAGACTCTCTGCTTCGTGAGGAGAAGCTTTTCCCGCTGGAGGTCCGATACCTTGATTCCAAAAATTCCTTTTACGAGATCCTCCTCGTCGGAGTCCTTGATCAGTTCTTCGCGAAGCGCCTTGATCTCAGCTTTGTCTTTCACAAAGCCTCCCTGGATTCGAGAATGGATCAGCATTTTTCGATAGAGTGAGGGAGCTATTCCGTAGCACCCGGTAATCTCTTTTCCCTGTGAATCAGAGACCACTGCCATCGGTGCTCGCTCGAGATCTTTTCCGAAACGCTCTCCAAACAGACTGCGATCACTGCTCGATTCCATGTCGCAGCGGACAATGACGAATTCTTTTTCGAGGCCCGATACCTGATCGAGAACGGTTTCTTCGACCGCTTTGCTTTCTTTCGAAAAGGGCGTGGCGAGAAAGAAGATGATGAGGCGATCGTCTTTGCGCGCCGCCTCAATCGCGAGTCGCGGATCCGTAAAGATCTCGGTAGCTGCAGAGGCCAAGTCGAGAGAAGTGGTAAGGAAAACAAGGAAGAGCGTCCGAATAGTCATGTCAGCAAGATTGACGTAATCCTGATTTTCCCGATTTCAAGATCCCTGAAGCTGGAGAGTTGCGTCTGACTGATTGCATTGTGTGGTATTCTCGAACTGGACATTTGTAATGTAACCGAGTCAGGCCACTTTCGTCTTGTAAGATAGAAGTTCCTTTTCTCGATGAAAGCAGATCACTCTGCAACTCCTCAGCGAATCAGGGGTTGATGAGAGGATCAACAAAACCGTGATGAAAGCATCTCCAATTTTTCTTTTTTCCGCCGTTCTCTTGTTGGCCGAGAGCAGCTTGGCTCAGTCTCGAATCGCTGAAGCGTTGTTTCATCGCTACGACAAAAATGGTGATGAGATTGTAGATGCTTCAGAACTGCCCGATGCGAAGACCCGGGCTCGATTTGATCAGGATGGAGATGGTGATGTCACTCTGGCCGAATTCCGGAAATCGGAGGGAGGCGAACCAGAGCCACGAAAAACCGAGACGAGCGATTCTCCGGCGAACAAAGCTTTGGAGCGTCTTGATGCGACGATTCAATCGCTTGATCGAGATGAGAACGGAGAGATCTCTCGGGCGGAAGCTGGCGAAGCGGGATGGTTTTCGCGTATCGATCGTGACGGAGATGGCATCATCCAGAAGAGCGAGCTGGAAAGGATTCGCGTGCTCGTTGCGCGGGTCGGGGATCGATTCCAGCCCTCGCAACCGGATGTGACGATCGATCGGTCCGAAGTGGAGGCTGTTACCAGTGGGCCAGAGATCCTGAAACCTGGCGACGTGGGGATCGGGCGGATGATCGAGGATCTTTCCTTTACTGATCTCGATGGAGTGCAGCGAAAGCTTTCAGAAATGGCAGGGGACAAGGGAATCGTGATCGCCATGACCAGTGCGACCTGTCCTGTCAGTAAACGTTTTCTTCCTACCCTGATGAAACTCTCGGGCTTGCTCGAAGCAGAAGGGTTCACAATGCTTCTGGTGAACCCCTTTTCGAGTGAGGATGAGTCCGAGATTCGGAGCCAGCTCTCCAGTCATTCGCAGTCGATTCCCTATCTCCATGACCAGAGTCTCGCGTTCTCCGCAGCGATCGAGGCCCAAACCACGACGGAAGTCTTTCTTCTCGATTCGAAAAGAACCCTTCTGTATCGGGGAGCGCTCAATGACCAGTATGGCGTCGACTACAGTGTCGAAGAGGCTCGTCAGCACTACCTGACCGATGCCGTCGCGGAGCATTTGCAGGGGGCACGCCCAAAGGTCGCCGCGACCATGGCGCCAGGGTGTGAAATCGATCTTGGAAATTTCGAAGCGAAATCCGATACGATCACGGAAACGGAAGTGACCTATCATCGCGATGTCTCGCGCATCCTTCAGCAGAACTGTGTGCAATGTCATCGTGAAAATGGAATTGCTCCCTTTGCCCTCGATGGTTATGAAGAAGTCAGCGACCGGGCTCGGGTGATTCGGCGCGTCGTTTCGGAAGGGACAATGCCCCCTTGGTTCGCAGCCCCCTTCGAAACGGATGGCCCCTCGCCGTGGGCGAACGATCACTCACTATCCGTGTCGGAGAAGCGCGATCTTCTCGCTTGGCTTGAGTCGACGAACAAACCGCTCGGAGACCCAGCCGAAGCTCCAGAGCCTCTCGTTTTCTCCACCGAATGGAGCATTGGCGAACCAGATCTGATTGTTCCGTTGAGCAAATCGTATGACATCAAAGCGACAGGATTCATGCCCTATCAATACGATATCGTGGAAACGGAATTGAAAGAGGATCGCTGGGTCAGTGCCTATGAAGTGATTCCTTCAGAGCGCGACGTAGTTCACCACGTCATCATCCAGGTATTTGAAAAAGGAGATTCACTCCGTGAGCGGGCTGAAGGAGCAGGCGGCTACTGGGCGGCTTATGTTCCAGGGAACGGAAAGCATCGTTTTCCGGAGGGGTTTGCGAAGAAGCTTCCGGCAGGGGCAAAGATCCAGTTTCAAATTCATTACACGCCAAGTGGTGAAGCGAAGAAAGAGCGCCTTAAGTTGGGTTTGGTTTTTGCGGAGACGCCACCGAAATTTGAAGTGAAGACTCTGGGCCTGGTCGATCGCCAGTTGAACATTCCGCCAGGAGCAGCGGCGCATGTCGAGGGAATGAGCAAAAGGGTCTCGAATGACATGCCGGTCACTAGTTTTATGCCTCACATGCACACGCGCGGCGCTGCCTTTCGGTATGAAGTCACCTACCCGGATGGCGAAGAGGAAGTGCTTCTTGATATTCCTCGATACGACTTCAACTGGCAACTTCGCTACGACTTGAAGAAGCCGAAGTGGATTCCCAAGGGGAGCACGATGAAGGTGACCGGCGTCTTCGACAACAGCGAGAACAATCGAGCAAATCCCGATCCGACCAAGACTGTGAAGTGGGGCAACCAGACCGTCGACGAAATGTTGATCGGATATATCGAATACTTTGTTCCCGTAGATCCAGAAGCTCTGGCGAACCGTTAGCGGAATGATGGCATAAATAGGTTGCCCATCGAGTATCAGCTGTGGCAAAAACGTGACGATTGGAAGGGGGATTTCGTCTCCGCGAATTCCTGATCCTCACTGAAGCCCCACGCTGATGAAACGCATTCTAATTTCACTCCTCACATTCAGCCAGCTCCTGGTTGGATCGGTCCGTTCCGCTGACGAAAAAACTCCTCCCAATGTCATCCTGGTCTTCATCGATGATATGGGGTGGGGGGACTTTTCCTGCTTTGGGAATCCGGATGCGAGAACCCCCAATATTGACCGACTCGCGGCGGAAGGTATCGCCTTCGCACACTTCTACGTGAACTCTCCGATCTGCTCTCCTTCCCGAGTGGCGATATCGACGGGTCAGTATCCTCAGCGATGGGAGATCACTTCGTATCTCAATAATCGCGAGTCGAACAAGAAACGTGGGGTGAAAGACTGGCTTGATCCATCCGCACCAATGTTGGCGAGGATCCTGCGGGAAAATGGCTACGCGACGGGGCACTTCGGAAAGTGGCATATGGGCGGACAGCGGGATGTTCACGAAGCTCCTCTGATCACCGAGTATGGCTTCGACGAATCGGTCACCAATTTTGAAGGGCTCGGAGCGAGGATTCTGCCGTTGAAGTATTCACCAGGTAAGGAGTCTCCCGTTCCGCACAACCTGGGATCGGACCGGTTGGGGCATGGACCTGTGATCTGGCATGACCGAGCTTATGTCACGAGCAAGTTCGTCGAAGCCGCCACGGTCTTTGCCAAGTTCGCCGCCTCGCAGGGGAAGCCCTTTTATCTTAATTTGTGGCCCGACGATGTGCACACTCCGATGAACCCCCCGCTCGATCAGTGGGGCGATGGGGCGGATCGCCATCTCTACTGCCGGGTTCTTGAGGAGATGGATCGCCAGTTGGCTCCTCTTTTTGATCTCGTTCACAGCGAGCCCAAGCTTCGAGAGAATACAATCATCCTGATCTGCTCCGATAATGGGCCGGAAGTAGGGTTTGGCTCTGCAGGAGGGCTGCGAGGACACAAAGCGACTCTCTACGAAGGCGGGATTCGCTCGTCATTGGTAGCCTGGGCTCCCGGGTTGACGAAAAATGGAAATCGGGGAAGGAGAGATCAGGAGTCCGTTTTCTCGGCGATTGATCTGGTTCCCTCTCTTCTCGATCTTGCCGGGGTCGAGGTGAGCAAAGAAATTCAGTTTGATGGTGAAAATCTCTCGACGGTTCTTTTGGGAGAAGAAAAAAGGTCGCGAGAGAAGCCGCTCTTTTTCCGCCGCCCACCAGATCGATTTGAGTTCCGGCATTACAAAGACCTTCCTGATCTCGCGGTTCGCTCCGGGAAGTGGAAACTGTATTGCGACTATGACGGTGGATCCGTTGCCTTGTTTGACCTGGAAGCGGATCGAGCGGAGGAAAGCTCCGTCGCAGAAATGCATCCCGAGGTGGTCGCTCGCCTTGTCAAAGAACTTCTGGCCTGGAATCATGAAATGCCGCAGGACAATGGCGCTGTTCTCGAAGAGAGGGCCAAGTCGTCTCCGCAGACGGGTAAAGGAAAAGGAAAGAAGAAGTGACCGGAACGGCTTCAATGCGGTTTTGCAAAGCGTGAGCATTTTTGATCTCATCGAATGATGAGGCGATGGCATTGGTTGTGGTGTTACGGTGGGTTCGGGTTTTCTCTTCTGTTTTCGCAGGAGTCTGTTCCCTGGCCGAAACTTCAGAAAATTGAGTCAGGTTCACCGATTCCGGGAACGAGCGAGCTCGTCGCGGAGGGTGACTTGAGCTATGAACTCGTCCTCGCTAATGATCGCTTTCTGGATCGTCAGATCAAAGAGGCGCGAGAAGGGAGGGCGGCTTTGTGGCATTCGGGCGACAAGTTCCCGGTCGATCTGCGATCTCAGCTCACGGGAATGCTGGGTCTCGATCGAGACAAGCGGACCTTCGGTTCTCGCTTGGAGTATGTAAGTCCAGATGGCCAGCCGTTGGCCAAAGCGGAGTGGGGAACCGTCCACGCAGTTCGATGGGCCGTGCTGCCGGGCGTCGAGGGAGCAGGGATTCTGCTCCAGCCAAAGTCGAGCCTCTTGGAGGGAGGTGCCAACATCATTGCGATTCCGGATGCCGATCAGTCTCCCGAAGAAATGATCGGACTCGTGGGGGAAGGCGATGCCTCTGTCGTGCGTCTCGCTCAGTCGGGTTGTCGTGTTCTCATTCCGGCGTTGGTTTCTCGAGAAGAAACCAGTTACCGCATGACCCGTCGCGAGTGGCTTCATAGGCCTGCCTTTGTTCTAGGGCGACATCTTCTCGGATACGAATTGCACCAGGTTTTTGCGGGTGCCGATGCCTTGATGGCAACTTCGAGTGAGGAGCCAGATCGCAGGCTCGGCGTGATGGGTTGGGGAGAAGGCGGCCTCCTTTGTCTCTACGCTGCGGCGTTGGATACTCGTTTCGATGCTGCTTGTGTCAGTGGCTATTTTGGTCCGCGGGAGAATCTCTGGCAGGAGCCTGCCGAGCACAACGTGTTTGGGTTGCTGAATACTTTTGGAGACGCAGAAATCGCATCGATTGTCCTGCCGAGGTCGCTTGTCGTTGAAACGGGCACCTATCCCGTTGCGGAGTTTCGAACGGATTCATCAGGCAACCTGGAGGTTCTGGAGGAGCGTCCCAAGAAGAATGGAAAGCCAGGGCGATTCTCTGCCCATTCTCCGGAAGCGGTCGCGAAAGAATGGGACCGGCTCCGAAGGATTTATCCCGAGCTGGAGGACGATCGTTTGGTTGAGGGCAAGAGGCCGTTTTCGAATCCGGCCCTGCAACAGTTTGCGGAGGATCTCGGAGTGGAGGAGTTGCCGAATCAGTCAGGCTCGATTTCACTGCGATCCGAGGAGGAGATGACTCAAAGAATCGGCAAAAGAGAAGATCGACTTGCGTCCTCGATCGAGCACCATCACCAGCGGCTTCTTGTGGATGCTTCAGCCGAACGCGCAGAGTATTTTTCCTCGCTGAAAACGGATCAACTCGACGCCTTCGAGGAATCGATGGAAGTGTATCGAGAGAAGTTCCGGACAGAAGTGATCGGAGACTTCGAACTTCCCCTCGTCGATCCGAATCCCCGAAGTCGACCCTATGAAGAGGGAGAGAAAACGCGAAGCTACGAAGTCGTTCTCGACGTATGGGAGGGAGTGTTTGCCTACGGAATTCTCACGGTACCGAAGGGCATCGACTTGGAAAATGGTCCGCGCTATCCAGTCGTCGTCTGTCAGCATGGTCTCGAGGGAACCCCCCAGGACCTGATTGGAGAAAAGAAGCACAAGGCCTACCAGGCTTTCGCGACGCGATTGGCGGAGCGGGGCTATGTCACCTTTACACCGCAGAACGGATACAAGTATTTTGACCGATTTCGTCTTCAGCAGTTCAAGTCACAGACACTCGGCAAGACACTCTTTTCCATCATCGTACCGCAGCATGAGCAGATCACGAATTGGTTGGTCTCGCTTCCATTCGTTGATCCTGATCGGATCGGATTCTACGGACTCAGCTACGGTGGGAAATCTGCAATGCGAATCCCTCCTCTCGTCGATCGGTATGCCTTGTCGATCTGTTCGGCGGATTTCAATGAGTGGGTCTGGAAGAATGCGGCAACCGATTCTCGTTCGCTCCGCTACAGCTATGCGAACAAGGGGGAGTATGAGATCTTTGAATGGAATCTCGGCGGCACCTTCAACTACGCGGAGATGGCCGCACTGATCTGTCCTCGGCCTTTCATGGTGGAGCGAGGCCACTTCGATGGCGTCGCTCCGGATGAGACGGTTGGCTATGAATTTGCCAAAGTGCGACGTCTCTACGAAGCGCAGCTGGGTCTCGAAGGGAGATGTGAGATCGAGTGGTTTCCGGGGCCGCACGCGATCAACGGAGAGGGGACTTTCCGATTTCTCGATCGACATCTGAAAGGTGAATAGAGCTCAAGGCACATACTTCGGTGGGGGGCGCAGCGCTCGATATTGCGGCCATTCAATCCGCTGGCTCTCGTAACGTGGAAACTCCCATTCCGGCCAGACCGGACTTTCATCGCGAACTTCCCGATACTTGTATCGAAGGGCCTTCTCCATTCGCTGGCGCACCTCGGGATGAGCCTCACTCAGGTCTGATTCCTCGTTTTCCTCGGTGACCAGATTCAGCAGAGTGAAATTCTTCAGTTCCGCGGAACGGTTGGCTTCGATGTCTTCTGCCGTGATGCTTCCGCTGGGACGGAGATCGGGCAGATCGATCGTAGCAGCCAGTTTCCAGTCCCCTTCACGAATTGCGACTTTGATTGAACTCCGGGAGCGCAGGAAATGCCAGTAGAGTGGCGTGGTTCGTTCGACAGGCCTGTCTTCCAGGACCGGAGTGATGCTGGCACCATCGAGAGTGAGATCTGTTGCCGGTTCAATTCCGGCGACTTCACACAGCGTCGGAAACCAGTCGACTCCACTGATGGGTTGATCGGAAACAGAGCCCGCTTGTGTTTTCCCCGGCCAGCGCAGGATTCCGGGAACTCGGATTCCCCCTTCCCACAAGTATCCCTTCTTAGCTCGGAGTGGCCCTGTTGATCCGTAAGGATGTTTTCCGGTCAGGGCAGGTCCATTGTCGCTCGTGAAAAAGACCAATGTGTTGTCGCGCAGCTTCTGGTCATCGAGCGCCGCCATCAGTTTTCCGAATCCGGCATCCAGTTGAGTGATGTTTCCCCAAAGGGCTTTTTCGGCGGGGTCTTTAAGGTCACGATAGAGTCTCATGTGCTCATCCGCGGTCGCGATCGGTTCGTGAGGTTCGTGGTAGCAGACGAAGAGAAAGAAAGGCGCTTCACGATCCCGTTCGTTGCGCAACCATCGGATCGCTTCATCGGTGACGATTTCAGCCGAGTATCCCCGGAGTGGACCTTGCGGAATTCCATTCCTGACAAAGTTCCAGGGATTGCGATGATTCGGAAGCGCGTTGTTCTGTACGGAGAACCAGTGATCAAATCCGTGGTCGTCGGGTTGGGGTTGTCCCGGGAGATTGAAGAGCCCGTTGAGATGCCACTTCCCTGTGTGGCAGGTTTCGTATCCTGCTTCCTGAAGCACCGTGGCAATTGTGACCTCAGATTCCACGAGGTGCATCGGAGACATCATCGGAATCCAATTGTGAATCCCAAGTCGCCACGGCGTTCTTCCTGTGAGAAGTCCGGCTCGAGACGGAGAGCAGTTGGCGGCAGCGGCGTAGCAGTGGGTGAATTTCAATCCCTCGGAGGCAAATTGGTCGAGGTGGGGAGTCTGGACAATTTCGTTTCCGTAACAGGCGAGGTCTCCGTAGCCGAGGTCGTCGGCAAGGACCACAACGATATTGGGGCGATCTGAACCGGCCACTGCGGTGACTCCACCAAGGGCGATTGCGACGAAGGTAAGAAGTACCCGGCTTGTCATGGTTTGAGTTGGCGCTGTTCGATCAGTATGCCAAGAAGTTGTTCTGTCAGGGTTATCGAAGTGTCTTCTGTAAGTCGAGAAGTGCCAGGCCGCGTCTCGTAGTCATCCGTCGGCAACTCGACGAGGGCCGTCATCACGTTCACGTAGAATATGGCGGTTTCGATTCGGGTTCTCCGGGAAATGATGAGGATTCCTGTTCGAATCCGACAAGCTCGACTTCCTCCATCTCCTCGAGATCTTCCTCGAGAGGGGCAAAACGCTCCGCGCGGAAACCGAGCTCCTGTTGAATGCTCGAGTGAGGGTCGTCGGGGTTGAGCAATTCTTCGACGAGAAGGAGAATATCGAACTCCGCCGATTGAATGCTGAGATTGGCGTCGTCGTCGACAGCGAAGCTGGGATTCGATCGACCCGACTTAACGGCCCGGACCGTGTAGACGGAATTCTTCTTGGGGAGTGCGGTGAAGAGGTCGAACACCCACGGTTCGAAGCTGTCGTCGATACACACGACCTTTTGTCCGTTTTGATACATGGGCAAAGTATGGAGAGGAACGGTCAGTCCGCAAGAGCCGGATGATTGGGCTGGAGTCTTGGCGAGAATCGTATTTCTTTCCCCGTTATGCTGCCAATCTGGTATTCGCCGATCTACACCGATGGACTCGATCCGGAAGCGAGGTTTCCGCGTGAGCGATATCGTCTCGTGCGGGAGGCTCTTTCGTCTTCGGTTGAGGATGGCAGGATTCGCTGGGCGGAACCGGACCGGCTTCCCGTCGATGAATTGCTGCTGGCTCATGACCGATCATACCGTGATGCCTTTCTCGACGGCTCCCTTTCCGAAGAGAAGAAGCGTAGGATCGGCCTTCGTCCCTGGACCGAGGTTATCGTGGAGCGCACCTTGCAGCTGACCCAGGGTACGGTTCTCGCGACTCGCCACGTCTGCGAGCATGGTGGAATTGCGGCGAATCTTGGGGGCGGGACTCACCATGCTTATCGTGACTTTGGGTCTGGGTATTGTATTTTCAATGACCTTGCTGTGGCGGCTCGAATCGCACAGCGGGACTATGGAGTGGGTCGGGTTCTGATTCTCGACCTCGATGTGCATCAGGGCGACGGAACGGCGGCATTGTTTGAGGACGATCTATCCGTGGAGACAGTTTCGTTCCATTGTGGGAAGAACTTTCCCTTTCGAAAGATGACCTCGGATCTGGATGTCATCTTCGCTGAGGAAACCGGAGACGTTGAATACCTCGCCAGGCTCGGAAAGTTCCTAGAAGAACAGGCCTCTCAGACTCGCCCGGATTTGATCCTCTACCAAGCCGGGGTAGATACTCTCAAAACCGATCGTCTTGGGCATCTTGCAATGACTCAAGAAGGAATCCGTCGGAGAAACGAAATGGTCTATCGCTTCGCTGCCACCGCAGAGATACCCCTTGTCGTTACGATGGGAGGCGGATACGGAGAGCCAATAGCGACTTCGGTCTCCGCCCACGCCGATGTGTTTATCCAGGCGGCTTCGAATGATTGGAGGAAGAAGAGCAGATGATCCCAATCGCCTGCTCCGTCTCTTGATATCCCTTCGTGAGGTGATACGAATAAGAACTGTTCTGCTGAAATAAATCCTGATTTGAGATCACCAATCCACAAAGTCGCAATCGTTTATGCTTTCATAACCGTCATTGCCTCCGGGGTTTCTCTGTTCCTTGGTCTCCGGTCTTTGTTCGCATTCATCGGTTCATTTTTCAACGAAGATCAGACTCAATGGTTTGATCTCCCGTCAGGCACGTTTCTCACCTTAGTCGGCCTCGGGTTCGGATCCTTCGCATGGATTCTGCTTGTAGGTTCAAAGCGTCGAGTCAACCCTCGCGAACCGATTGTCCCCCGAAGCTCGGGCAGAAATGAGACTGCGTTTGCAGTTTTGATTGCCTGCTCGATTCTGTCGATTCTCATTCTCACACCAGTTCTTCATTTCGCGAGACCTGATGCAGCCGAGTGGATTCGTGACGGTGTTCCCTGCATTCTTGCTACGATATTTCTTACGGCTGCTATGTTAGAGCCATGTGTCACGCACATACTCAAAAACCGGCAGAACAAGTCGAGGCACTCAACCTCTGACCGTTCCAAGTCGAAATGACTTTTCTACTCCATGAGATTCATCCACAATCGACCAGCGCTCTCCGTCCGGCCTGAGTGCTCTAAAACGTTCAGCTGAGAAGATGAATCTTGAACGGCACATATCTCAGTACTTTGAACGGGAGTATGGACCTTTACTCAGCATCTGTGACTTGGATAAAGCCAGCACTGAGGCGATAATCGAAAAAGAACGAGAAGCAGAGACGGGGTTCAATCGTTTCTCCTACGGTAAGGACTTTTTCGACTTTCGAAAGTTAGCCGATGACTTTCTTCTCGCTCTTTACTCTGAAAAGTTTGGAAAGAAACCTGAAAGAAGGCCTTACTATGCGGTTCTAGGCGATGCGGATGTGATTGGCGGCCTGTTTCGCGACCCTTACAAGCTCAGAATCCCGTTAGATCATTTCTCTGAATCGGAGATTACATTCATGTGTCCAGACCACTTCCATTTAGTCGGTTTGAGCAATAAGGAGATAAAGAGATATTTTGGATATCAGCACCCTGAGGACTACAGCGAAGAAAAGTATCCCTACTTTGGGAAGTTGCTGACCTATCCTGAACTTGAAGCGAGGATCAGTGAGTTGAAAATCGACGACTACCTGGCAGAAAACAGAAGGACCAGCCATTGGTAGCGATACATCGAAGCTCAGGTTTGGGCAGACCCAATTGAAATGAGGTCACGATTCAAGGATTGGGTTGAGGTAGATCCTGAGCCGTGGACATACGATGGAGTGACTCACCTTCAGAATTACAAATCATTGAGACCGAACAGGGTGTAAGACAACGTCGAATCTTTGAATGGTAATGGGCAACTGTCGTCCTCTGGAGAAGTGACTGCCACGGCAAAGAAAACGTAGATCGATGATCTGTCCGTATCGAGTCGAAAGCGTGATGATCAACTCAACTATTAACCCAATTCTGATCTCCCGCCCGGCAGTGTGTGACTGGACTTATGCGTTCTGTCGAAGAATACTGAAAATTCATCGTTAGGCGTTTCGCAGTCTCAATATGTCAAAAATCATCAAAATGCTCGCTCTCCTTTGTAGCCTCGTTCCTGTATTGAACGGCTTCGCAGATCAGAAGAGCCTGGACGCAGATAGGTCAGGAAAGCTAGAGGCTGTTTTCGAGTCTTTGAAAAAGAGTGACGCTGAGGCATTGGCTTCCACTCTACCGGGACTCCAAGAAAAGGAAGCCTTGGCGGTCATTCAACGGAATTCGATCCATTGGGGAGATCTAACAAAGCTTTCAACTACGAAGGAGAGGCTCGCAGAACCTTCCGATAAAGGAAGTATGGAGATTGTTGTTCATTGGGGCTCAGGCACAACAAGTTCCGGTAGATGGATGGAACTCCGAAGCCGAGAGTTCCCCAATTGGCAGATGCGTATTGGCCTCCTCTTTCCGACGGGAAGCTCGGATGCGAAACAGTTTCTAGCCGTCGAGTGGAATTGCGAATCGAAACCGGCGGAGAGGGGCGAACACCAGGTCGGTGAAGCCGCCAGACCTCTTAAGTCGGGGCCGGAGGGTGAAGGGGGGAACTAAGTTGATGCGGAAGCGTGCTTCCGGTGGCGGGCGACAGCTCTCGGGCATCCAGTTTGAACTATGGAGCATGTAACTAAGCTCACGATATCGATCGAGATCTCGGACGACAAAGAGATCGAAAGCGTTCTTAAGGACCTTCCTGCCTATTGCATTTCGACTTTCAGTCATTCGAAAGGCGAACGATGGAAGAGCGAGTTTCAGGTTTCCTGTCCTTCGGCACCAGAACTGGCAGAGGGAGATTTTGTGGATGATCTCTGCCCCTACTTTCCAGTGCTTCTAGCTCTGAAGACTCACTATTCAGCCCAATTTGAACTTCAGATTGCTGTTGGGGATCCAGCTCCGGAGTTTTGGGAGCTTGAGCACTCCAGCATTGCATTGTTAGCTGCTCTTGGAGCGTCAGTCTTGATTCAGACATCAGCCTCGACCGAACGGGCTTGAAATGATAGCGAGAGCATTCCGGAATGCAGCTTGAGTTGATTGACTTCCCTGATCAGAATTATACTCTTTAGCCGAATCGGAGCTCCCAGATCAGGCTGGCATCTCTGGAAGGTTTGCTTCACCAATGGAAGAATCACCACAGCGAGAATTGAGACCCATTGTGTTCGTGGTAGGGGCGATCGGAGTCGTCTTGCTCCAAATTCCAATGGCATACATCGGGACAGAGATCGGTTGGGGGAATGGCGTCGAGACCGGGATCCAGACATACAAGACCGGGATAGTTTTCGGAATCGGATCAGGTGTTCTGTTTTCCATTTTCGTTCTCACGAAGGGACTCAAATGGTATCGTCAAAAGCCCATTCCAGCGGCGACAACTTTAATGATTCTGGCTGGAATCCTCTGCGTCGCGACGGTTCTCTTTACGGTGCTCCGGGCTTCGGCTTCGTTTTTTCTCTACTTGGAGGCGTGAACTGAAAACGGGGGCGAACGAGGCGATGATCGCGTGCCAGATATCGCACAGACTTAAAAAGTCTTTTCTGACTTCGTTCAATACCCTACGCTGTTTCCAGCGTTCTTCGAAGCGAGCGCTGGTGCTCTCTAATACTCAGTGAAAAATGGAATGAAGCGTATACTCCTGTTACTTCTCTTCCTGTATCCTTCAGTTTGCCTGGCTGACTCTGGAGACGAGACCCTCAACCGGTGGCTCGATTCAGCGGATCTTGTGTTTCAATGTGTTTTTGAGAATCAGAGCATCACTTCCGTTCATGAATTGATCGTCCACCATCACCATTTTGATGTCAAAGTTTCGAAGGTGATCAAGGGAGAACCGAATCTCCTTGGTGAAACTGTCCCCGTGCAGATTGTCAGATTCGAGCGCGACGAGAATGATAGGAACTCGCTGTTGAAGAAAGGGGAGACATGCATCCTCTTTCTCAAGAATACTGCTCCGGGAGACCATCCATATTGGACGAGTTCGGATATGTGGTTCAGTGTTCAACCTTCGTTCCCGTCAATGCTGAACTCCCTTTCCCGATTGGCGACAACCAAGACCGAACACCCCGCCGCTGCTCCCAATCCGAAGTCGGAGAGTATAGGAAATCCTTAACCCAGGCTGGACGTGCACCGCCAGTGGTGAACTGCACACCGATGCCACTCCATTTTCAATGAAAGCTATTCTAATTCTGGTCCTGATTGTTCTTGCCCCTTTTCTGTCAATGGCAGGGGAGGCAAGGAGTTCGGTTTACCCCAAAGACTATTCGAGCAAAAGTTTCTCTTCCTTCATTGCGAAGTATGGAGAGCCATCGGCAAAGCATTTCGGGACTGGCGCACAGCCACGACACGTTATCCACTTCTCTACGAACCCGATCAATGGGCCATCAGTGATTGATCCCATTCTGCCAACCAACCTCGCCGTTTCTGACGACGTCATGTACTGCTTCTGGGCCTCAGCCCGACACGAGGAGGAGTGCGTTTGGTTTCGTCGAGTCAACGGCGAATGGATAAGTTTCTGGAATTCACCTCAGAGCAATCGGATCTTTTGTGGAATTTGTGTGAGTTTCTAGCCTACTCCAGGCGAGGTCCAGCAAGCTGATGCAGGCAAGCCCGTTCCCTGTGTGAGTTTTCTTCCGGCCTTGTTGGGCGAGAAAATGGCTCCGGGCCGAACGTCCATCACTCGAATATCAGCTCAGCGTTGATGCGCGGAAAATCGTCTTTAACCAGGGAGATTGCTGTGTGGAAAACTACGCGAGTGAGTAAACAAAGTTTCATGACGATGTTGTTGCGTGGCTGCACAATGAGGTGTCATGAAGCGACCACTAGCTCACAATTGCCTACACCGAGAGCAGGCTGATTCGCATCGAGTTCGAATGATTCATCACGGTCTCAACCTTTCTCCTGTTTCAAGTGAGCCGTCGTGCGGCGTACTTGGAATTCTCACTAAACGGCGCGCGATCATGACCACGCCCTCTCTGGCATGGTCATCCAAGCGGGGGTTCTTTTTTCGACTCAGCTTATTCCTCATAGTGGTTTCTCAGGTAGCCTTCGCGTCTGAAGTCGTAGATTTGGCGTCTGCGCCCCAAGATCAGACAGGTCACGTACTCGCGGACGACCGCACGGCCGAGTGTTTTTCTATCGATGTAAGGATTGACCCGGTCGTTGAGGTAGGTGGAGATATGCAGGTGGTGGCGAGTCTGGGGATCGGGTTGTCGGACGAAGCCGCCGACCGGACGGAATCTTCTGTTTTCGTGGATTTACGTGAGGGGAATGGCCGGGCCAAATACGTGCTATGGCATCGGAACGAAAACCTTTCTTCGAAGCCTCCTCATCCGAAAACTGCTGGTTGGGTCGATAACCGCGAGTATCAGCATCCTGATGAGATGGTGATTCGCGACGGGGTAGGGTATCACCTGCGACTCGTGGTGTGGCCGGAGGACGAAGGTTCGCGAGTTCGTTTGTTCATCGATGCAATGGATCGTCCGAAAGAGGAACATTTTCTTAAGGAGCGAATCACTGCGGCGGTGGTAAAGATTTTCACTCTGTGCGGCGGCCCGGAGGGTGGAACGAAGCGGACGAGTCGGTTTTCTGATTACACGTTCGAGCGGATTTCGCCGAAAGAAGCGCAGCAGCTGCCCTCGGCGTGGGAGACTGTTTCGGATGCGATCGATCTCTCCTATCCACCGATGGCTCCGGTGGCGGAGGCAATCGGGCAGGGCAAAATGGATGAAGCGAAGACTCTTTTTCTCGAGCACATGCGCAATCGAAGCGGTCCCCCGGGCCCGACTCTCGACAAGATTTCCGACACGGTGCTTCATCCTGACTGGCAGAAGATCTCGAATCTGGCGCTGGATGGTCAATACGGGACGATGGGTTATTTCACTCGATTCACTGATGCGTGGACGGATACCAACGGTGACACGCACCGGTGGGTGCTTCAGGAAGATCCGCTGCAATTGAATTGGGCGAGGTGCAACGGCCATCTTAACCGCCACTTTCACTGGGTTTCGCTGGCAAAAACCTGGAAGGAATCCGGTGACGGGCGCTACGCAAAACAGTTCTCTGACGAAGTGTTTGATTGGGTGTCACGGGAACCGTTTTTCTGGGATCGCACGCCGACGATCGGGGGACTGAACCTCATGGACGGTACTACCTTTCGCTGGGGTTACATGAACACCAGCAATATCGGGCGGAGGTTGGAACTCACCTGGTGGCCTGCCTACGAGGCCTTTCGAAAAGCTCCCGAGTTCAGAGATGATGCGCATGTCGCCATGCTGCTGGGAATGATCCGGCAAGCTGATTTGATTTCCAATCCGAGTAGCTTTGCAGTTCACGACGACGGTGCAGCGCACACTACGATGGCACTGTTGCAGACCGCGATGCTGCTCCCGGAATTCACCGCCAGCGCAGGGTGGGAAAAGCTTGCACTAAAACGCTGGGACGAAGTGCTGGCGAGGCAATTTCATCCTGACGGGAGCCACGTCAGTCTCAGCACCGGATACAACTGGGCCACTATTCTTACGTTGGAGAATTTCATCCGGCACTTTGAGCAGTTCGAGATCGAACCGCCTGCCAGATATATTGACCAGCTCGAGAGAGCGCTCGAACACCCGCTACTGATTTCCACACCAAGTCAAACTCAGATTCCTCTCAACGACGGAGGCTGGAGCATGGTCGACGATCACTACCGGCGCTCGCTCCGCTGGTTTCCTCATCGTGAGGATTTTAAATGGCTCGCGACGAAGGGAGCCGAAGGAAATTCGCCCGAAAAGAAATCTCTCTATTTCGAGAATGCCGGTCAATTCCTGATGAGAACTGGGTGGGGCGAAGGCGAGCAGTATCTATTCTTCGGAGCAGGGCCGTGGGGTGCGAGCCACGGCAAACAGGATGCGCTGAACATCTACACCCAGTTTGGAAGCCATCTTCTCATTCGCGATGCCGGACGCGGCAGTTATAGCGGCATCGGGAACACCGTCCACGCCGGTCGTTCGCTTTCCTTCAATACGCTGTCACCCGATTGGGCGCAGGAAAACAGCATCCCACATTGGAAACAGGAAATGCACCGAGGATTCGGGCCACCGAAACGCCGTTGGGTCAGCAATGACCAGTATGACTACGGCGAAGGCACTTTCGAGTATGGCTGGCATCGGCCTGGCGAGCACATTCAGGGCAAGTGGGTGCGGCAAGTGATCTTTGTAAAAGGTGAGCAACCTGCGCGAGATGGCTACTACGTCGTGATCGATACTGTCGAACCCGTCGAAGAGAAAGAGCGCACCTGGCGACATCCCTGGCAGCTGAATCTGAATCCGCCCGACATCGGGGTTCGTGATTCTGACAAGTCCGTGGTGGCCATCAGCTCCGGTGCTGCCTTGCAGATTCTTCCTGTCGATCCTGTCGGAGATCTTGGCATCCGAGTCATTCAGGGTCAGGAAGATCCAGAGCTACTCGGGTGGCGGGTTTACGACAAAACGGCCACTCCGTATCCAACACCAACCTATGAGTGGACTGCCAGCGGCACCTTCTCTCGCGCTTGGGTTATCCAAGCGCAGTACAACGAGAACGACTGGCCTGTCGCTTCCGTGAAGGCGCTTTCAAATGAGAACCCCGGGGAGCTGGGGTTTGAAGTCCACAGGAAGAATGGCGGGATCGATCGTATTCTACGAAGGTTTCCCGGAGATGAGAAGACAGTGTTCGACTCTGAAATGGTCGAGAGTGATCTTGTGCTTCTCTCACGAAATGCTGAAGGTCATCTCGTATCCCGGCTCGAATTGCCCGATGGCATAAATTCGGTCGCTAAACGGAACCCGCTAGTGATTCGGAGGGACTGAGGGGAGGAACCTCTACTTCCTTTTGCGACAGCGGGACTTGAATGTAAGACCAGAAGATTGATGAACTCCTATCATGTCTATTTCAGTCCCAAAGAGGGCGTTCCTCGAGAGACTTTAGTCAACCAGGTCCATGAGTTCATGGCGACTCAGGTCGCGGGCAATTTTGCTTCGGATTACAGGATTCTCCGGATGAGTAATAAGGCCAGCTTCGAAAGTCTTCCTGACTACCATCTCATCGTTGATTATGAATCAGAGGAAGATCTCAAAAAGGGTTTCGAGGCGATGAAAGAACACTACCAGAGCGAGCCTCACAGCCCTCTCATGAAGATGGTAGCTGATTTCAAAGTCGCATTTTCCTGCGATGAAAAAGCGGAAGGCGAAGAAGGCAACGAAGGTAGCCGAATCTCGCCTCGCGTTGATTGACTTTCCTGATTGGAAATTCCACTCTTCAGTCGAGACGGTAGTCTCCTCCTGTTTGCACCTCAAATCGGACTTCTCGTAGCATGAAGTGGAATTATTCGAAGATAGGAACGCTCGCTGTTCTCTGTGTCGCTCTGTTAGTCGACAGGATTGCCCACGCTTCTGGAAGCGGAGAGAATGTGCCTGGTCAGATCTATAAGACAGAAGTCGCGGCATCGGACAGGCCTCTTGTGGCGAGTTCGAACTACAAGATTTGGATTCCGGAGGGCACTCCGGTGGTTCGATGTATTTTTGCGATCAACATGCGCGCAGCCGGTGAATACCTTTTTCACCGGGATATGGAATGGCGATCTCTCGCTGCGCGCACCCATTCGGCAATCATGTATTGTGAGTTTGAGGCTCATGGGGTGCGAGACAACGGCTATGGCTTATCGATGCTGAGAGCGTGCAGCCAATTTGCAACCGAGTTGAGCCGCCCTGAACTGGAGCATGCTCCCATGGTTCTCTGGGGACATTCAATGGGTGGCCGTGTCGCGCAGGACTTCGCGCGGTTTAAGCCGTCGCGGGTATTAGCTATGCATATCGCGCTTCGAAAACTTCCGAGTCCAAAAGAATTCATGGATGAAGAAGTCGACTCGATGAAGGTTCCTGCGCTCTATCTCATGGGAGAGAATGATAGCAAGCCTGATGATATTCGAGCGCACTTTTCGCGTTCCCGGGGCAAAAGTTCACCTCGCGCCTGGATCTGGCTTCCTGGGCAGGGCCATTGGCCCAAAGGAATGAGTTTCGACCAAGACGAGACAACCACTGAGGATTGGAGATCCTGGGCGGGCAATGATGTCGTGATCCCCTGGACGGAAGCTGTCATTCAGCTTCGACTGCCAGAGCACCCAGGTTCCAAAACGAAAGCAGTCGAATTGCGTGACCTTCAGATCGAGGACGGTTGGTTCGGTGATGTCGAAACGGGACGGGTCGCGACCTACCAGAATTTCAAAGGAGAGAAATCCAACGCGTCATGGTTTCCTAACGAGGCAGTCGCGAAGGCCTGGAGAGAATTCTCCTTTCCAGAGCAGTCGTGGAAAGAAGGTGACTAGACCGGCGCGAGCGAGGTCTGCCTGGCAATTGCCACCCTTTGAGTTCGAAGTGCGTCCTCCCGCAGCCTTTGTCTCCGCCGTTACGTCATTCACGGAAGAAAAAGCTGAGCGTCACGTTCTGGGGAATGTATTGTTGTCATCATCAGATGTCCTGACCCGGGACAGACAGTCCACGGATTCCAAATTCTAAACAAGCCTCCAGAGAATGATTGAAGTAATCACAATAGTAATCGCATTCCTTCTCGTATTCATCCTTTTCTGGGTAGGGAAGATTTCCTACATGCTGCAGAAGAGCCTCAATGAGACGATCAAGGGAATGAACTCATTGGACCAACGGCTCAACCAGATCGAGGGAATCCTGCAGTCACAGAGCGATTCGAAACAGTAGATCGGACAGGAGGCTGAACTCAGCGTCTGGCATGCTGTGAGTCGGAAGACTTGTCGCAGTGAAGAACGAAACCGATCCATGTTCGAGACCGCGATCCTTCGTAAGCTGAAGGAGGCTCGCTGATTGGAGGAACCGGTCGAATAGGTAGAATTCCAATTTGCATCTTGGCTCCCCCGTCACGGAGCTTTGGCTCTGCTACTTTTTGACGAGGGCTTCTCAACTGTCTTCCTAGAGTTCCTTGATCGAGACGTTGCGGAAGTAGACCGCGTCACCATGACCGGCGAATCCAAAGAAGCCTTCGGTCAGCTCAAGTCCCGGGTGCTTCTTTTTACCCATGAATTCTGCTGGGTCGATTTTGGAAAGGTCAGTGTCGAGAATGATGGTGCCGTTCAGTTCGACGCGAATCGAGGAACCCTTCACCGTCACTTCCTGGTAGTTCCACTCGCCGATCGGGCGCTGGTATCCCCGGTGGGCTGCTGCCATTCCGTAGGCGCTGCCGTGATACTGGCGAACATCGAGCTTGGCGTATTTTTCGGCCGTATTGTCGAGGACCTGAAGCTCGCACATGCCGACATAGGCCGTGTCACCTTTTCCAGGGTAGCGAATCGCGAGACCATTGTTCCCTCCTGGAGGAACCTTGAATTCCAGCCGGGCGACGAAGTCAGAATACTTCTGATCGAAGTAGAGGGTTCCTCCTTTGCCTGCCTTGCAAGCAATCGCACCGTCGACCACTTCGTAGTTTGCAGTGGCTCCTGCCCAACCGTTCAGGTCTTTGCCGTTGAAGATCGAGGTGAATCCTTTGTCCTCTCCGCGGAGCAGTGCGTTGGCTTCCTCTGCCGGAATCTCGCGGACTCCGATATTCTTCCAGCGAATCTCTCCACCGTGAGTCTGCAGGTGGATCGGACCCGTTGCTGGAAGAGGCTTCGCGCGATCCCAGAAATTGTCCATCACTGCTCCATCGACGACAAGCTTGTCGTTCAGCCAGACCCAGGTGCGAGCACCGAGTTGGCGGATGCGAAATTCACCCCACTGATCAAATGGGCGATCAGCGAGAACGAGAGGATTCTTTCCGGGATTGTCCTTGTTGTTGTTCCAGAGACCGCCTGATCCTTTGTCAGCACCATGCTTGAAGGCCTTTTCGTTGGTGTGATCCCAGATCTGCACCTGGGGAGTTCCCCGAAGGTAGATTCCAGAATCGGCAAGAGGTACCGTCCGGTAGTCGACTGAGAATTCCATATCGCCGTAGTCCTTGTCGGTGGTTGCGTAGGGGCCGTGTCCATCGTTCACGAAAGCGTTATCCTCAATCGTCCAGTGCTTCTTGAATTCTGCTTGCTGCTTTTTGAGCGACTCTTCGGATCCCTCTTTCGCCTTGGCGGTTGTGTGAGGATTGTTTCCGTGCCACCCCTTCAGCGTCTTTCCGTCAAAAAGGGGGGAAAGCTTGGAGGTGTCGATCGGTTCCGCACCGAAAGTGAATGCAGTGGTGAAACAGGTGAGAACAGCAATAAGGGTTTTCATAGAGATGGTTGCTTTGTATCGGTTGAAGGGGGATTCCGCAACCTCGATTCCAAATTTTGAAGGGACGGATTGGTGAATTAAATCAGCTCCCGTATCGGAAGGGGGGAGGTCATTGTCGAGAGCAGATCGGAGGAAAGCCCGTCAACGAGGCGGGTCTCTCCTAGGTCGAGAAGGGAATGAAGAATGGTAGAGGTCAGGTTCTCCATGAGAACAGGAGAGGAGGCCGGTTCGCCACCTCGCTTGTCGCTCTGACCGATAACTTGGCCGGTTTTGAGCCCTCCACCGTAGAGGAGCAGGGGAGCGAGTTTCCCCCAGTGATCGCGGCCTCCGTTTTTGTTGATGACCGGATTCCGACCCATTTCGCCACAGCAGACAAGAAGAATCTTTTCGCTCAGCCCTCGGGCTTCGACGTCTTCGATAAAGGCGCTCACGGCATGATCGAAGGGAGCCCCGACGTATTCCATCCCCTCCGTGACCGTCGCGTTGTTCTTGTCGGCATGCATGTCCCAGACGAAATTCGTCGTGACGGTGACAAAGCCAGCGCCCCGTTCACAGAGCCGGCGTGCGAGAAGGAGCAACTTACCAATCGTCTGTCCATGGTCCCGATACCGCTGGTGGTTGTTCCATTTTTTTCGGATTTTGTCAGGATGAACCAATGGGGCGGTATCGTAGCGGGCGATCGTACGAGGGTTTTCCTTGCGAAGGTCGAACGCTTCAGAAATTCCTCCCAAGATCATGTCAAATGCTTGGGCTTGAAAACCGGTCATGTCTTCCGTGCCTCCTTCATCCAAGTGTCGGCGAGCGGTATCGAGATCCGAAAGCAATGCGCGCCGATCGACCATGCGATCGCGATGCATGCGAAGGGTCATGTCTTCCTGCATCGATCCGCCTTCTCCCACTTCGTAGGGGGAGTAAGCGGCACCAAGCGGGCCGGGAGAAGCAAAGTCGCCGAATTTCTTGATCATCGGCATGGCCTCTGGATCGACTGCCTTGGGGTAGAGAGCCAGATTGCGAGGAAGTCCACTTGTAGGATCGTTAATTCCGGCGACGCGGGAGTAGAGCGATCCGATATTCGCGCCGAGGGAGTCTTTCCCCACGATCGGTTTGATATCGTGTGCGCCAGTCCCAGTTGTGAACGACCTGATAATTGCCAGCTTGTGGGCCCAGCGCGCGAGTTTGGGAAAGGTCGCCCCGAACGTAACTCCTGGAAGAGAAGTCGAAACCTCACCGGTTGCAGAGCGAATCCCGGTGGGCTGATCCATCTTTGGATCGAAAGTTTCGGTCTGCGATGGCCCTCCGTGCATGAATAGAAACACGACCGAGCGGTCTTTGACGAGGCCGGGGTGAAGCGACTTGGCCGTGAGAAACTGAGGAAGGCTGAGGACACTGCTTCCAAGCCCCATCGCGCCAACGCGAAGAAGAGACCGTCTTGAGTTGTCAGTCAGCTCGATCATCAGATTCTCGGATTATTTCGAAAATCTGATGATTCGACAAGGACTTGATCGCGGTCAACGGAGAGGCCTCGCTGGAGGTGCCGATCTTAGAGAAACAGGGTTGGTTCGGCGAGCAAACCTTCTTCTGGCGAGTCACGACAGGCCGGTGATAAGGAAATCGGGAATTTTCAGGACCGGGATCGTAGGTGGCTCGCTCTTGTCTCGATATGGCGAATACCAGCCGAGTATCCTCAAATTTCTTCATCCCGCTTGCCGAGAGACAGAAGGGGAGGTAAATGATCAGCATGGACGACGATCCCTTTCACTGTTCCGAATGTGGAGCCGATGTTTCGCCAAATGCGACGGGATGCCGTTGTGGCGCGCAGAAGAATGGAGGCCGTTGGCTCGCATCCGAAACATACGACGGGGTCGACCTTCCCGACGACGACTTCGACTACGAACAATTCGTCGAGAATGAATTTGGAGGGGGATCTTCGAGAAAGAGTATTCGCGACTACTTCTGGTGGTTGGTGGGTGTGGTTCTACTGATTCTTCTCGCTCTCGGTGTGATCGGATTCTGAGCCCGAATCGGCGTCGAATATTTCCTCGCTTTTGTTAAAAAGTCGAACTGCGACAGTTGCTCTTCCTGAATTACGGCAAGGTGAGCGAAACACTCGACATACGGATGTTTACGGAAAAGAGGTCCATGATGTTATTGCCTGTGGAATGCTTGCTAGATTTTCCAGAAATAAAAGCAAAGGCGTGAATCAACAGGGTTGGGTCAATGAGTTAACTCTGTTGCTTACCTTGTTTGCGGTGGCCTGTGTGCTGGTGGCACGGCGCGAACGGTTGGACGGATTTGATGGACCGATTCAACTGAAGATGAAAGGTGCGTCGAGAGGATTTCCAATGGCACCCACGATGATCCCCGTGGGAGAGAAAACCGCGACAGTTTCGATTCAGGTCTCCACATATCTCAACGAGTATCCCGAAGCAGTTCAGCTTGCCGGTAACGCGATGGTTGAGGGGGAGGGGAGTGGTCCACTGAGGACATCGTACTTGCAGAAGACACGACGCAGGCCTTTGTCACAAAACACATTGTTTCGGCCGATGCACTGCTCATTGATGTATGCGAGGCAACACCGAAAAAGAAGTAGGTGTGGCGCCATTCAGCCAAGGTCGGAGAGCCATGGAGATGGAATCTCGGGGGGCATTCCTCCGAAAGGCTGGTAAACGGGAAGCTGGATGACGCTCATGCTATGCTTCTGTGAGGCCATGAAGAAAAGGGTGTCCCCGCAGTCCTCGGGTTGAATCATCGCGTCGCGATGCTCGGGAACAGGGAGGACGGGGCGTTTGTCGACGAGCGGCGTATTGGCTTCACCGGGAGCATATTCCGAGACGACGATACCGTAGTGACTCAACTGGGCCCGAGCGGTGAAGAGAATGCCATGTACTGCCCACTTGCTGGCGGTGTAGGGGACTCCGGCGAAGGAATCGAATCCGTGCCCAGCAGTGGAGGACACCGCGATGATTTTTCCGCCTCCGTTTTGAGCCATGACTTTGGAAACCGCCTCGATCATATTGACGACTCCGAGAATGTTGATGTCGAGAACCCGTTTCCAGGTTTCTTCACTGGCGACTCGTGAAGCGTCTTCATGGGCCATGAAACGGTCTGCCGTATTGATTCCTGCGGTGTGAATGAGAAGGTTCGGGGTACCCTTTTCTGTGACCGTTTCCATCGCCGCTGCGATGCTTTTCGTATCTGCAACGTCGCAGATTACCGGAGTGATTCGCTCTGATTTCTGAGAGGTGGCTTCGAGAGATTCCAAGGTGCGACCAAAAACAAAAGTCTCCGCGCCTGCCTCGGCAAAACGCAAGGCTGCGGCCTGTCCCATTCCACCTCCCCCACCAGTGACGATGACGATTTTGTTGTTCCAGTCATTCTCCATGACCGGATCATAGTAGAAGATGAAAATGAATCTATCTGAATTTACCGCTCCAAAAATGTGTAAGGGCACTTTCCTTGGGAGCGATGAAAGAATTCTTTCACCACATCTTTTAGAAGACGTTTTTGGGGCGATCAGCTCGACTCACTGCCTGTGTTTGAGGTCTCGTCACCGAAGGCATCTTCATAGAGATAGACCATCGCGATCGTTGCCCACGCTGCGGTAATAAAGACACCGAAGTAGAGCGCGATAACTCCCAGCTGGGCAATGAGGGAGAAGAGAAACATCATCGCCATAAACTTGAAGAGATGTTTTTTTACGACTTTCCATGCCATACCTATAGCCGGTTTCCAAGAAAGATCGCAGTCGAGGATCAGGAGCATCGCGAAGTTGGCGACTGCGGTGATCGCGAAATAGGGAATCATAAAAAGAAGAGTGGCAAGACAGGTGCCCCCGATGAATCCCACTGCGATCCATTCTTCGGACATAGAACCGGATGATTCCAGCGACGTGGCCCCCATAAAAGCGAGTGCTATGAATCCAGCAAACAGGAGAAAGAAAATCACCATGAATGGAGTGACCAGCACAAGATTCAAAAGGGCGAGATCGGAGAACCGTCTTTTGAACCCAAAGAAAAGTGCGTCAATCGTCGTGGGGATTCCTCGGACCCGATTGAGGATATACCAGTTGAGCCCCGCCATCAGAGGGTAGATGAGAAAGAGAATCGTGACATAGAGTTGCGCGGCAACTCCGATGAGAATTCCCATCAGGGCAGACATTCCCACAAA
Organism: Verrucomicrobiales bacterium; assembly: GCA_965657775.1. GTDB lineage: Bacteria > Verrucomicrobiota > Verrucomicrobiia > Verrucomicrobiales > DEV007 > Arctic95D-9. The sequence continues at coordinate 156,741 of CBFHPY010000001.1, read as the reverse complement.
CACCCAGAAGTCGGTCTTGAATAGCTCCCAGGCTCGTCCCAGGGAAGAGCGAAATCTCGGCTGAAAACTTTCGCGAAACTTTACCTTTCGAATTGGAGCCTCTACAGGCGGTTTGATGGGTGGAAACGCACCCGTGGCGGCTGGAGCCTGCGATGAAGGAATTTGCGGAGGACCGCTGGGCTTCACTTCCTGATGCAGATCAGTATCTGCCAGGGGCTGCCAGTCCTGCATCCCGTCTTTCCAGACCAGAGTCTTCCCCTGGATTCCGCCTGACTCGATCATCGCCGTGATCTCCGCCTCAGAGGCGGGGCCATGGCGTTCTCCGTCTTTTTCCCAAAACCAAATCGAGTCACCCATATGCTTGTATCTTTAGAGAAGAAGACTTCTTCTCTCGAAAGACCGCAAGCAAATTGTGGCGACAAGCTCTACTCAAACTGAGAAGGGAGAAGAACTGAATCGACGATCTGGATGAGCCCGTTTCCTCCATCGACATCAGCAGCTTGGATCGTTGCTCCATTTGCTTTGAGGCGACCTCCCTCAACCTTGAACGAAATCGACTCTCCCTGGAGGGTCGCGACTTTGGCTGAGTTTAAAGCATCTCCAGCAGAGGTGCGGCCGGAAACGACGTGGTATTTCAGGAGGTCGACCAGTTGACTCCGGTTTTCTTTCTTCAAAAGTGAAGAAACCAATCCTTCGGGGAGCGCCTTGAAGGCGCTGTCTGTTGGGGCGAAGACGGTAAATGGGCCTTCTCCAACGAGGACTTCTCGAAGGCCGGCAGCATCAACGGCGGCAAGCAAAGTGGAGAAAGTGCCCGCTTCGTCTGCGACGCGAAGAACAGTTTTGGGTTCCGGGGCAGCTGGCAGGAGAACGGTATCGATAACGTGGATAATTCCATCGGATGCTTTGACGTCGCCGTCGAGAACTACTGCGTCGTTGACCCGGACGCGGCCCTCAGAGAATCTCACGAGCAGGGGTGAACCCTCCACAGTTTTGATCTCTTGAGCTCCAAGGGCATCAGCGACGAGATTGGCTCCGGAAGCGACGTGGTAGGATAGCACGGCAACTAACTTCTCCTTGTTCTTCGGCTTGAGGAGGTCCTCGAGAACTCCGTCGGGAAGCTTGCCGAATGCCTCATCTGTCGGCGCGAAAACCGTCAGTGGGTTGTCCCACTGGAAAAATGGAGTTAATCCGGCGGTGTCGAGCGCCTTCTTTAAAATGGTGAATCTACCGTCGGCTACGGCTGTCGCTATAAGGCCACCTTCTTTCTCGTTGGAAGTCTTCGGCCGGGTCTGGGGCGAAACGGCCTTCCTCTCTGTGAAGGTTCCTTGTCCCTTGCCGTAGGTTCGGATCCAATCGATCTCGAGAGAAAAGGGACCGCTCTTTTTGTCGGCAAGGAGGATCCAGACGCGTTCGATCACCGCTGGGTTGAGCTTCATGTCAGGGAGTTCCGTTCCACGAAAACTTCCTTCGAAAGCGGAGAAGGGAATCTTCACCTGCGTCCATTCTCCTGCCACGGTTTCGAAGCTTCCTGAGAATGAGACGGAGTTGCCGCGAAAACGAGAATCGGAATCGAGGCGGGCCTCATAGTTTCTTCCGTCTCCTTTGACGAGTAAGAGCAGGCCGAGATCATTGCTGAGATTCAAATCCACCTCACTGCTCCGCGCGGTTGAGAACCCTCCATTGTTTTCGAGAGAGAGGGTTCCCGAAAACTGCATCGTTCCTTCGTCACTGAAATCGAGTTTTCCTTTGGAGAGACCGCCCATCACGCCGTCGTTTACGATCTGCCAATCCATTGTCTCATTCTCTTGAGGAGAGAATTCAGTTATCGATTGGCCTCGCCATGAAGCTGCCTTCGTATCGGCGAAGGTCGCAGGCGAGAGGAAATGGGTTCCGGCAGCGAGAATGCCGAGAGCGAGCAGGGTGGGTGTTGTTTTCACAAGCTCTGTTACGGAGTGTGATCCGATTTGGACTCCCCGCGTCCCTGGGCAGGCTTTCGTAGAACGGTGATCGAGCGAAAATGGCATGTCTCTCATCTCCACCTTCAACGAAAACCGCAGCATCGCCGGTATGGTTTCCGTTGCGGTGCGTCGGAGTGATTCCCTTAATTGGTAGATCGGAAATCTTTCTGAAATCATTGAGAACCGCCTTTGCCTCACCCGGAAGCATTCCTGTATCGACAATGACCAGACGGTCTGTTTCCACGATTATCTAGATGTTAGCGGGGCTATAGCCTGAAGCGCAGTACACGAAAGAAGAAACCTTCGTGATGATCGGTTTGAGATGTTCTGACCGTTCCCTTAAAAGCTGGGTAGAGGTCGACTCTTCCGCATGCTTCGAAAATGCGAAATAGATGGGTAATAGGATGGCGATGATGTATTTTTCATTTGATGCGGTCCATGGCGTTCAGCCCATGCAGGGCTCTCCAACAATGGTTAAGGACCTACTCGGAGTGGAACAGATATTTCGACCCATGAAAGCAAGGGCTCAGTCAGCTGCGATGAGTTCAGCTGATCTGGTCACAGCGAAGATGCTGCAGGGGATTGTCTCGGCTTGGTTCGGGTAATCAACGATCCGCTGAAGCTGTCCGCGTATGGCCACGTTGTCAGATGCTACAACGGATAACGTCTCTTCATCGCCAGATAGGAAAGGTTGGACACTTCTCGAATCACATCTGCTCTTCGTGAAATCCAGGATCCGTAGGAAGTAGTTCGAGTGCTGTTCTCGATGATACCGATGACGAGATAGGGATAAGTCCGTCCGTTCTTTCCTCTCGCGACAAGAATTCCCATATCACCACAACACATCGCAGTGCTCCCGGTTTTGTTGTAGACACGAGTACCGGAGGGAACCTGTCGTGCGTCGCTGTAGAGACGGTCGATTCCGGGCAGACCCATGACACGCAGAATCTCGTTGGATTCAGGGAGCTGCCGCTTCCAGAGTGCCTGCAGAAATCGAGTGTAGTCTCCGGCCGAACCTCGGTTGCGATAGGTTCTACCTCCCGCCGGAATATATTCGACGAGATGGAGCTGTTGGCAGAGAGAGGGATAGTGACGTTTGAGAAGGGACGCGGTGGCGGAAGGACCTCCCGTTTGCTTCATGATCCAGTTGGTTGATTCATTGTTGCTCTTCTGAATCATCAATTCCATATGGCGCCGACTTTTCGAGCCGTAGATGATGCGTCCGGCTTTCACCTGATGGAAAAAAGCGAGGGCGAGGTATGGTTTGATCATACTTGCCGCCTGTAACTGGCTGTTTTCATTGATGCTGGCCAGCTTTTTACCGGAAGAGAAATCGTAGACGACCCAGGCTGTCTTCTCACTTCTGTAGATTGAGCCCTTGCCGCGCAGCGACTTGATGTAGCGTTCGATTTGCGTTTCCAGTTCACTGTCCACAGCTGCGCGGCTAGTTGAAGGAGCAAGGAGTGTAAAAGCAAGAGCTACAACCAGGCAGCTGATAGGAAAAGAGAGTGACTGCATATTCCACATAACGATCGGGAACGTTCGATAAATTACGATAATTTCCACAAATTTTTAATTACTTAATGATTAAGTAGCCCGAACTTGTGAAACGGGGATCTCTGCATTTGTTGCTCGCAGTAATTTTTGGACAGGGGGAGTTGATGGCCGAATTTGCGAGGAAGCTTTCGAAGTTCGTCGCATCGACGGGTCTGACTCGACTCGATTTTGAAATCGAGAATCCAGTGTGTATAGCTTTGAAGTGATTTTTCGAGGAATACTGATTTTCCTGCTTTCCTTCTTTGCGATCCTTTCCTTACCTGACTTATGCCTTCTCTGCCCAAAGTCGTCATTACTGATCTCATTACTGAACCGCTCGATTACGAGCGATCCGTTCTTGGTGGGCATGCCGAGGTAGTCGCTCTCGACGCGCGCAGGGAGGAGGATCTTGCCGGGAAGATCGAGGATGCCGATGCGGTGATGGTGTATCACTATTTCAGGTTCACTCGTGCCAGTATTGAACGACTGGAGAAATGCCAAGCCATAGTGCGTCCCGGAGTGGGTTATGATGGGATCGATTGCGCCGCAGCTCGTGAACGGGAAATACCGGTTTGTAACGTTCCCGACTATGGAACCGAAGAAGTCGCCGACTCGGCCCTGGCGATGACACTGAGCCTCACTCGGGGATCTCATTTCCTGAACAGTCGCCTTCGTCGTGGAATTGGAGAATGGAACGTCGACCAGGCTGCGCCGATTCCTCGATTGAGGGGGCGTGTCTTTGGAATCGTCGGGTGTGGACGAATTGGGTCCGCAGCCGCATTGAGGGCTAAGGCGTTTGGTTTCGATGTTGTTTTCTACGACCCTTATCTTCCCGATGGAATCGAGAAAGCCCTCGGAGTCCGACGAGTCGATTCTCTTTCTGAACTTCTCGCTCTTTCGTATGTGGTGAGCGTTCATTGTCCGCTGACGGAAGAAACGGGAAGCATGATCGGGGAAGAGGAAATCCGTCAAATCCCTCAAGGTGGATTCCTCGTGAACACGGCGCGTGGCGGAATTGTCGATACGGCCTCGGTGATTGACTCGCTTTCGAAGGGCCATCTAGTTGGAGCCGGCATCGATGTCCTGGAAAAAGAGCCGCCACCGGAGGACTCATCCGTCTTGTCTGCCTGGAGAAATCCAGAGCATCCGGCACACGATCGATTGATCCTGAATCCGCATACCGCGTTCTACTGTGAAGAAGGATGTGAGGAGTTCCGGACCAAGGGAGCGCAAGAAGTGCTTCGAGCCCTTCGTGGAGAACCCCTTCGCAACATCGTGAACTGACTCTGCGGGGGCAGAAACAGGGAGCTTTCGAAGCGACCCGAAATGAGCTTTGATTCCTTTATCCCAATGTCATGAGCCTTGATTACCAATCTCTTCTCGGATGGAACGACGGTGCACGGAAGATGCACATTCACCTGACCGAAATTCCTGATACGTCCGCTCACGAATCTTACGAGCATGAGCACGTCGCGGAAGAAGCCTTTTACCTGCTCGAAGGCTCCGCCGAATATCGATTCGGAGGGAAAGTGATTTCCGCCGGCCCGGGAGAGGTTGTCTTTATTCCCTCCGGTGTCAGGCACGCAGAGATCACGTATCTTTCTCCGTCGATGAAGTATCTCACGATTCGCACGGTAGAACCCGAGGACGAACCATGTTGCTGCGGAGCCGATCGAGAGCCGACCAAGTAATCTCCTGACCTGATCTCAACCGGTTCCGATGGAGGATCGATCAGGAGAGAAAGTCGACGATCTTTGATTTGGGCCGACCGATAATCGCCTTGTCTCCCATGACGAGGACGGGCCTTTGAAGCAGCTGCTTGTGCTTTACGAGAATCTCCACCACCGCTTTCGGGTTCCCGACAAAGTCGTCAGGATTCAGCTCAAGCTTCTTGAACTTGGAATCCTTTCTGACAAGATCTTCGACAGGATCTTCCAGCTTCGAGATGATGGATTCGAGTTCTTCTTTTCCGGGTGGCTCCTTGATGTAAAGGATCACTTCCTGTTCGACTCCTAGTTCCTTGGCGACCGTCAAGGCATTGGTGGAGGATCCTCAATGGGGGTAGTGATAAATGGTGACTTTAGACATGGGAATGATGTTCTGCGAGAGGGAGCATCATTGATAGGTTTCCTTGTCTTCGCAAGAAATAGATCGTCCGGATTTTTATCCCGTCGTCGAAACAAGAATGAGGAGATAAACCGCAGCGGTCAGAATGCCCACGGCTCGCAGGGCGGGCAAAAGGAAAGAATCGGAGGGTTTGGCAGGGGCGTAATGAAGAGGGCGTTTTTCTTTCATCTTACCAAGAAAGCATCCTAGTCTTGCAGGAGTTCTGACAGGGAGATGACAAAATTGTTATCTCCATTCGTATCGACCCATTCATTTCCGTCTCATTTCATGAAAATTACATTCGTTTCACTCCTGGCCCTCGCGTTCTCAGCGACTCCAGCTCCTGCCCAAAAGTCGAAACCCAAATCTCCAGCGCCCCCGAAATACAGCGCTTCCGTGACTCCTCCGACGTTCGCAGAAGTTCGGTATGGTGAACACGAGCGCCACGTGCTCGATTTCTGGCAAGCTAAGTCAAAAGAGCCAACTCCGGTTGCCTTTGTCATTCACGGTGGGGGATGGGTTGGCGGCTCGAAGGAGCGGCTCGATCGCTTTGCGGATCCCAATGCGTTGCTCGCAGCTGGAATCTCGGTAGTCGCGATCAACTATCGTTACACGCGTCAGGCTGCCGAGTCCGGAATTGAGCCTCCGGTGAAAGCACCGTTGCACGATGCCGCACGAGCTTTGCAATTCGTGCGAAGCCAGGCAGAAAATTGGAACATCGATCGAGAGAGGATTGGTGCAGCAGGTGGTTCCGCCGGAGCTTGCTCCAGCCTCTGGCTCGCCTTCCATGATGATCTCGCGGATCCCAAAAGCGAGGACCCGATTGCTCGCGAATCGACTCGTCTCTGGTGCGCCGCGGTGACAGGTGCACAGACGACACTGGATCCGAAGCAGATGAAGGAATGGACCCCGAACAGTCGATATGGTGGGCACGCGTTCGGGCTCAAGAACTTTGCTGAATTCCTCGCAGAGCGGGAGGCAATCCTCCCGTTGATCGCAGAGTATTCACCCTATGCGCTTGTCTCGAAGGAGGATCCCCCGGTTTTCCTCACCTACTCCAAGCCGCCGGCGATTGGGCAGGCGCAAAAAGATCCGACCCACACTTCGAATTTCGGAGTGAAGCTCCAGGAGCACTGCGAGGCTATCGGCGTCGATTGCGAATTGGTCTATCCAGGGGCACCTGATGTGAAACACCAGAGTCCCACCGATTTTCTGATTCAAACTCTCCTCTCCGATGGATCCGATTCCTCGGAAGAGTTTGTATCGCTCTTCAATGGCATTGACCTCACCGGATGGGACGGTGATCCCGCTCTCTGGAAAGTAGAAGACGGGATTGTGATTGGGACCTGTACGGGGCCCGATCAACCGAAGAACAATTCCTTCCTCATCTGGCGGGGCGGAACCGTGGAGGACTTTGTGCTCCGGGCGACGATGCGAGTGGTGGGGGACAACAATTCAGGGATTCAGTACCGGAGTCGCGAGCGGGCGGATATTGGCCCCTGGGTCATTTCGGGATACCAGTGTGACGTGCATCCTGCGATCGAGCATACGGCGATGACGTATGAGGAAAAAGGACGTGGGATCTTTGGATTGAACGGCAAGAATGTCGTTCTCGACCCGGAGGGGAAGCGCTGGCTCGTATCGGAGCAGGAGCCGGTCGATGTCGACGTTTCTGAATGGCAGGAATACACGGTGATCGCTCGAGGAAACCGGCTCATTCATCAGATAAATGGCGAAACCGCCTCTGAGCTGATCGACCATCATGAGGAGGGCAGGGCGCTCAAAGGTCTTGTCGCGATTCAACTGCATCGAGGCAACCCGAACGAGGTTGAGATCAAGGACCTGCAGTTGAAAGTATTGAAACAGTCTCCGGTTCTGCCATTCGACTCGCAGCAGAAGGCAGAACTGAAAGAGCCGCTTGATCGTCCGCGGACAAGCCGTCCCCAGGGTGCGAGACCCATCATCGGCAGTGGAAAAGCGAAATCGTCTAAAAAGCCAAAAAACTAAACCACTCAAACTTTTAGAGAAAAATCGCGTTAGATTTTCTGCTGGCGGAAGTGATATGATGAGATGACTTCGACAAAGCAAGAGCAGCCAGGTGCTGAAGACGCTCGTTATGAGCAGTTTGTTGCACAGTTCGCTCACTACGAGCCGGATCTGCGACGTTTTATTGGGTCGCTGCTTCCCGCGTGGACGGATACAGACGAGGTCCTGCAACAGACAGCGATTGTTCTCTGGAGAAAGTTCGAGCAATACGACCCGACGACGAATTTCATGAAGTGGGCCTGTGTCGTCGCCCGTTTTGAAGCTCTTTCATACAGACGGAAAATGGCGCGTGATCGACTCGTCTTTCGCGAGGATGTCATGGAGCTCATGTCGGACGAGGGTCTCGATGAAATCGACGATCGAAAGCGTGAGCACGACGCACTCGAATACTGCCTCGGAAAGCTGTCTGAAAAACAGCGCCAGTTGGTCACGCTTGCCTACACGCCGGGGGTGAAAGTGAAAGAGTTGGCGGAAGAAGCGGGTTCGTCAGCGGCATCCTTTTACATGCGCTTGAAGCGAATCCGTCGACAGCTGCTCGAGTGCGTCGAGTCAAAAACTCTCGGGGGGGAGGCGGCATGAGCAAGAAAAGCGAATTTCAGAATTTATCTGCCGAAGAGAAGGACTGGCTCGACGCCCATCTGGATGGAACGATCGACCCTGACGCTTTTGAGCGGTTTCAGGATCGATTGCTCGAGAATCCGGAATTGCGAAGAGTGGCGAGGCGATACTTTTCCCTTGATGCCAGTTTGCAAATTGACCAGGACTTGTTGGGGACCGATTCGGATGCCGCTGCCGGTCCGTGGTTGACCTCAATGCCAAATACGGAGAGAGAGAATCAGACTGTCGTTCGTAGGAGCTTTTTCTCGGGTTGGGGGCGCATGGCTGTTGCTGCTGCAGTCGCCTTTCTGTTAGGGATTTCGTGGATGTATTTCCAGTCCTCAAGAAATCTTTCTTCGACAGGCGTCCTCGCTCGCTCTGCTGACGACGAACCGTCTGCGCAGGGATTTGCCGTGGTGGGTCGGCTCTACGATGTAAACTGGAAATCGGATAACGAATCGCTCCGCGAACGGTCGCCCCGCGAAGGCGATACGCTGGGTGCGGAAACGCTGAAGCTTGTTTCGGGAACCGCGCAGATCCAGTTCTTCTCGGGAGCGATGATGACTGTTGAAGGTCCCGCCGAGATCGAGTTGAGATCCGCCTGGGAGGCGGCTTGCTTCTCTGGAGCAGTACGAATGAAAGTTCCACCGGCAGCACGCGGCTTTAAACTGCAGGCTCTTTCCAGCGAGATTATTGATCTTGGAACGGAGTTTGGACTTCTCGTTGAGGACGGGAAAAGCCATGTCGAGGTCTTCGATGGAGAGATTGCGGTGCGTCACGCAGAAGAGGCAGAAAGAAAAATCCAGAAGGGCGAAGCGCTTGGGCTAGCTCTTGAAGGCTTCTCCGAGCAAGGCAATCGAGATGCGATAGAATTTCCGGACCCTGAACGGTTTGTAACACGAGCTGTGGATGAAACGAAGCTTGATTTTCAAAGGTGGGAGTCCCACCGAGACTCTCTCTCGCGAGACCCTCGCTTGATTGCTTTCTATACGTTTGATCAGGATCCTGTCACTTCGCTGATCCCCAATTTGAAAATTCCGGGAAGTGAGGATTGTGAAGGGGCTGTGGTTCTAGCAGAAACCGTTGCGGGACGTTGGCCGGGTTTGAAGCCGGCTCTGGAATTCCGTCGTCCTGGTGCGCGTGTCAGGGTCAATCTGCCAGGTGAATTTCCCGCATTTACGTTTGCGAGCTGGGTTCGAATCGACAGTCTCGATCGCTGGTATAGTGCCCTTTTCATGGGAGACGGATACGAGACGGGTGAGCCCCATTGGCAGATTCGCGATGATGGAGCCATGATGCTCTCTGTGATGGTCGATGATACTCAAGAGAATCCGGGAGCTCCTAATGATGCAGGATTCCACCGCGTCTATTATTCTCCCCCGATGTGGAATCTCTCCATGAGCGGTCAGTGGCTTCATCTCGCTTCAGTGTTTGACCCGGAAAACAGAAGGGTCTCCCACTACGTCAACGGGGAGCGAATCCACCGGCAGGAGATCGAGGATCGCTTTTTCATTGACACTCTCCGAATTGGGAATGCTGAGATTGGGAACTGGGGTCAACCCTTCAAGGAGAATCCGACCTTTGCGATTCGGAATCTGAACGGGCGGATGGATGAAATTGCCGTTTTTGGAGAGGCGCTCCAAGACGAGGCGATTGCGTCTCTGTTCGAGCAGAGTCAGGCTGGAAGAAAGTAATTCGAATTTTGGAATTAGATTTTTGTATGAATGAACGTGTTGAGGTAATGGAACGAATCCCCCGAACTTTATTGGCGACAGTTTGCGTTGCGGTCTTATCTATGGCCGGCTCTGAGGCAAGGGCTGTGGATTTTGAAAAAGAGATCCTGCCGATTCTCGAAGAGAATTGCCTTGATTGTCATGGGCCCGATAAGCAGAAGTCCGAATTCCGGGTCGACCAGAGAGCTTTGATGCTGAAAGGCGGTGACAGCGGGCTCGCGTCGCTGGTTCCGGGAGATGCCGCGGCGAGTTTTCTCATCGAGGTGATCGATGGAAGTGATCCTGATATGATGATGCCACCAAAGGGCGATTCACTCACAGAGGATCAGGTCGCATTGATCGAAGAGTGGATCAACGAGGGTGCTGATTGGCCGGGCCAGATGGATGCCACGCTGGAAAAACAGACGACGGACTTGTGGTCTTTCCAACCTGTCGTCCGTCCCGAGCTTCCCTCGGATGAAGCGAACCCGATCGATGCATTCCTAAATGAGAAGCTCAAAGAGAGAGGATTGAGTCCGAATTCAGAGGCCGATCCAAAGTCCCTTGCGCGTCGAGTTTCGATCGTTCTAACAGGGTTGCCTCCATCGCCTGACAGGGTTGCGTCGTTTCTCCAATCATGGGAGAAAGATTCCGAATCGGCCTATCAACTTCTCGTCGATGAGTTGATCGAATCTCCTCATTTTGGAGAGCGGTGGGCGCAGCATTGGCTCGATGTGATTCGCTGGGCGGAGACCAATGGATCGGAAGCGAATCTCTATCGAAAGAATGCGTGGATCTACCGGGACTACGTGGTGCGTGCCTTCAATGAGGATCTGCCTTACGACCGGTTTCTCACCGAGCAACTCGCAGGCGATCAACTGGGAGTGGGGGAGGCGACCGGATTTCTAGTCGCAGGTCCTCATGTTCCGGCCGCAACCGTAGGACGGGAACCGACCGCGATCCGCCAGGCACAGGCCGATCGGATGGATGAAATTATGCAAACCGTCGGCGCTTCGATGCTGGGGATGACTGTGAACTGCGCGCGGTGTCACAATCACAAGTTCGATCCCATTTCGATCCAAGACTACTACGCACTCACCGCCGTGTTTGACGGTGTTGAATTCGGGGGGCGCTATCCGGAATTCTCTGACGACCATCCAAGAAAGCAACGTGCTGCAGAGATTAGGAAGGCGATGTTCAAGGAGCGGTCTGCTTTACGTGAGAATGTGGGACAATGGGTCGAAGACTGGGGCGGGTTCAAGGAATTGAGCTTCCGCCCTACGACTACCGGCGTGCTGCGAATTGATTTCGATCGCCTTGGAGTCGGTGTCGATGAGCTTCAGGTGTTTGGACCGGAAACCTATACGAAGAACCTGGCGCTGGCATCTTCGGGAACCGAACTGAAAGCCGATCCCGAAATGACTCAGTCGGGAAATGAGGTTTGGAAAGCCAATGACGGTCAAATCGGAACAATGGCGTGGCGGGCGAAATCTTCGAAAGGCAGCAAGGAGAAACCGTGGGTCGAGGTGCACTTCAAAGAACCCGTTGAGGTGAATCGTTTTCGATTCAGCAGCAATCGTGAATACTATTTCGAAACCGATTACTTGGTTAGTAAGGGGAATCAAAATCTTCCCGGATTCAAGATTTCAGCCAAGCAGCCCGACGGTAGTTGGAAGCAAGTAGCAAATTCAGGATGGGCCGCTGAGCTCCTCAAAAAGAATCCTGAGATGGCGGAAGCGTCAAAACGTCTTCATGACTCGATTAGTCTGCTCGAAGAAGAAGGGCCGCAGTATAGTTTTGTAGCCCGGTTTCAAAAGCCCGGTATCACTCGCGTCCTGCACCGGGGAAGCCCGGAGAACCCGCGTGATGAGGTGGTTCCAGCAGGGTTGGAAATTCTCGAGGGAGATCTCGGAATCGATTCTTCTTCCGAGAGCTCGGAGCGTCGAATGCGTTTTGCGAAATGGCTGACCAACCCTCAGAACCCACTGACCTCCCGGGTCATGGCCAATCGGCTCTGGCATCATATTTTTGGTGCTGGGATCGTTCCGACAGCAGGTGATTTTGGTTTTGCAGGAGCTCCACCAAGTCACCCAGAGCTACTGGACTGGCTGGCGGTTGAATTTGTCGAGCCAAGTCAAACTGAGTCAGCAGCTTGGTCGATGAAATCTATGATTCGATTGATGGTGATGTCAGACGCCTTTCGCCGTTCGAGCGATCCTGAGGAAACGGCATTGCAGAAAGACGTCAGTTCGATCTGGCTCTGGCGATATCCCCCACGGCGAGTTGAGGCGGAGGTCATTCGAGACGGGATCCTCCAGGCGTCGGGGAAGCTCGATGAGACTGTTGGAGGTCGAAGTTTTCGGATTCACAACGTGAAGAAGACATACGCCCAGTGGGAAGTGGTCGATAATCATGGCCCCGAAACGTGGCGACGAATGCTTTACCAGGAACGAATGAGGAGGGTCGACGACAAGATGTTTATGGCGTTCGACTTTCCTGATTGTGGTCAGGTCAGGGCAAAGCGACCGGTATCAACGACCCCGCTGCAGGCACTCAACCTGATGAATAGCGATTTTGTTATCGAGCAGGCCGGTATGATTGCTCTACGGGCGAAAGAAGAGGGCGGCGCCGATAGGAGCGCACAGGTTCAGCGTGCTTTCGAACTGTTGCTGAATCGGTCGCCTGATGAAGAAGAATTAGCTGCCTGCCTCGAGATCGATCTGAATCTTGTCTGCCGAAGCCTAATCAACTCGAACGAATTCGCTTTTCTCCCTTAATGAATTTTCTCCGGCTTCTTACCTTCACTTTTATCGCGTCGATCTCCTCGTTGGTCTTGGCGGAGGAGCGCCCGAATGTGCTCTTCATTGCTATTGATGACCTGCGACCCGAACTGGGCTGTTACGGTTCGCCGGCCGTCATTTCGCCCCATCTTGATCAGCTTGCGAGCGAGGGGATTCGTTTTGAAAGGGCCTACTGCCAGCAGGCGATCTGTTCGCCGTCACGAGCGAGCCTGCTTTCGGGGATGCGGCCCGATGAGACAGGTATCACCCACAATTACGTGCAGTTCCGGGATTTGAATCCGGATGTGATCACTCTTCCGCAGCACTTCATGGCGCATGGATACGAGACAGTATCGAGCGGGAAGATTTTTCACCGACCTAACGATGATCCACAATCGTGGAGCCGAAAGCCAGCCGTGAAAGAGACTCTCTTCCCGAAGCCGAGATATACCTTTGCTGACCCGAAGAATCACGAACTGCATATGCGGCAGAAGAAGGAAATGCTGGAAAAATATGGGGAGGCTTCGAAGCAAGGGCTCGCAAGTGGACCTGCCTTCGAAAGCTATGATGTCCCGGATCATGCCTACATCGACGGATACAATACCGAGGTCGCCATCGCGACGTTGAAGGACATGCTGGGTGACGATGCAAAACCGTTTTTCCTTGCGCTCGGATTTAAGTTGCCTCACCTCAACTGGGTTGCGCCGAAGCGCTATTGGGATCTTTATGATCGAGATCAGATCGTATTGCCGACCGAGGTTGAGAATGCAGAGGGTGGAGCTGAAATGGGATTACATGCTTCCTTTGAACTGCGAGTTCGGGCAGGAATTCCGAAGATCGGCCCGATGGGAGATGATCTCTCGAGGACTTTGCTTCACGCCTACTATTCCAGTGTCAGCTATGTCGATGCCTTGGTTGGAAAAATGGTTGCCGCGCTGGATGCAGCTGGTGTTCGCGATGATACCATAATCGTGGTCTGGGGTGACCATGGCTGGCACCTGGGGGAGAAGGGAATCTGGGGCAAGGCAACGAACTATGAAATTGCGACTCGTGTTCCGCTTCTCGTTTCGGTTCCGGGGATGAAGACGGCAGGGACCTCGACAGAGGCTCTCGTCGAATTGGTTGATCTGTATCCGACACTATGCGACCTCGCCGGAATTCCTCAGCCAGACCACATCTCTGGTCAGAGTTTTATACCGGTTATCGAGGATCCAACGATCCGCTGGAAGGAAGCGGCGGTGAGTCAGTTTCCCTGCCCGGCTTTGCGCGAGTGGGCCGCCAATCCACTCTCTGCGGAGATGAGGGAGACGTTTTTTGGGCCGCTCATTGAAGAGGTCGAAACCCGCATCATCAAGCAGCAGGGTGAGAAGTGGGACCGAGAACTGTTCGAACAGCACCTCACCGGGTACACAATCCGAACCGATCAGTATCGACTCGTCACCTGGTTGGATACCCGCAATCCGAAAGCGGATCCGATCTACACAGAACTTTACGACCACGAGGTCGATTCAAGAGAAACTCGAAACGTCGCCGGTGAACACCCTGAAACAGTGAAGGCGCTCATAGCACAACTGAAATCTATCGTGACTCCATGAACGAAGCGGAACACATCACCCCACACGGCCATCGGCTGCTCGATCGCCGAAACTTTATGCGGAATACCGGATTCACACTCGGTGGCCTTGGCCTGGCCCAACTTCTCAACGCAGAGGATGATCCGATTTCATTCAGCGGAAAAACGCCTATCCGTCCCGCGATTGATCCGGATAATCCCTATTCCCCTCGAGCTGGGCACTTTGACTCTACTGCGAAACGAGTTCTCGTGATCTATTGTCCGGGGGCGGTCAGTCATGTCGACACTTTCGACTACAAGCCCGAGTTGACGAAGTATCATGGGCAGAAACCTCCGGGTCTTCCCGAGGTGACCTTTGAGGGGCCGACTGGAAACATTGCGAAGCCTTTCTGGGATTTCAAACCTCGAGGGGAGAGCGGGAAAATGACTTCCGAGCTGCTTCCAAAGCTGGGAGGACTCGCTGATGATTTCTGCTTTCTCCATTCCCTTCATACGCAGACAAGTGCTCATCCGCAGGGCGAGAATTTCATGAACACCGGTTTCACGATGGAGGGATTTCCCTCTTTCGGTTCATGGGTCACTTATGCATTAGGCAGCGCTTGTGAGGAGTTGCCGTCCTTTGTTGCGATCAATGATCCTCGTGGACTGGCGCGATCGGGAAAGAACAACTTTGGAAATGGATTTCTTCCGGCGGCATTCCAGGGCACCGATTTTAATGCCAAGAACCCTCCGGCAAATCTGCGTCGTCCGGAAGGGTTTTCGGCGAACGACGATCGAGTAACTGTGGATCTACTCAAACGACTCAATGGTAAGCATCTCGAGCGATTTCCGGGAGATGCCGATCTGGCAGCTCGGATTGCGAGCTATGAATTGGCGGGACAGATGCAGACATCGGTGCCTGACATGATGGATCTATCGGCCGAGCCGGAATCTATTCACAAGGAATACGGAACGGACACAGGGAGCGAGTTGAAACGTGAGTATGCGAAGAATTGCATTCTCGCACGTCGACTTGTCGAAAAGGGAGTTCGTGTTGTCCAGCTCTTCAATGGGAGTGATCCGAGTGGAGGCAATGGGATTACCAATTGGGACTCCCACTCGAATATTGCGGATACTCACGCGATGCAGGCGGAGATCATGGATCAGCCGACCGCTGCGCTGATCAGCGATTTGAAGCGTCGAGGATTGCTTGAAGATACTCTCGTGGTCTGGGCAACCGAGTTTGGGCGGATGCCTTTCCTGCAGGGGAACGGGACCGGTCGCGACCACAACCCTGAGGCATTCACCTGCTTTTTTGCGGGGGCTGGGGTGAAGCACGGATTCAGCTATGGGGAGAGCGACGAGTTCGGATTCAAGACGGCGTCAAACCCGGTCGAGGTCTATGATTTCAATGCAACGATCCTGCATCTCATGGGACTCGATCATGAGCGATTGAGTTTCTATCACAACGGATTGGAGCGGCGACTGACCAATGTTCACGGTCGTGTCATCAAAGACGTTCTCGCCTGATGGGAAGATTCCAGGAGTCGGTCTAGAAGCGATTCGGATCGAGTCGGGGATCTGTCGTTGCCTCCTCTTCAAGAGCTGCGACGAGCTTGCCGGTGATCGGTCCTAGACTGAGACCGAGCATGTTGTGCCCGGTCGCAACAATCGCATTGTCGAAGCCGCGGGCCGGGCCAATGTAAGGGAGACCGTCCGGTGAGCAGGGCCGCAGTCCGACCCAGGGATCGAGATTCTCAAAAAGCTCGGGTGAGAATTGAGGAAAGAATCGGCAGAACGAGTCGACAATTCCCTGCATTCGGACGCGATCGATCGAGAGATCATTGCCGCAGATTTCCATGGTTCCCGCAACGCGCAGGGTGTTGCCCATCGGTGTGACAGCAACCCGCCCCTCTTTGAGTAGAGAGCATAGCTGCGGCAATTCAGGGGGATCAGGCAAACTGAAGGAGTAACCTTTCCCGGCCTGCATCGGGAGCTTTAATCCCAGATCTTTCGCCAGCGCTGGGCTCCAGGCTCCTCCGGCAATGATGAAACGTTCCGCTGAGATGTCTTCGCCTTCGGAGGTAACGGCATGGGTGACTTTGTTTTCGGTAGTACGGAAATTTGAGATTTCGCCGCTGCGGATTTCACCACCATTTTCGCGGATCCCTTTTCGGAGGGCGGCGAGAAACTGCATCGAGTCGAGATGTCCGTCCCGCGGGAACCAGACTCCTCCGATCACATCCATTTCGATATCGGGATCCAGTTCGTGAACCCGATCTTTGGAGCAGAGTTCTGCTTCGATCCCGATCTGGTGTGCCATCTCGACGACCTCGCCTTCTTCGTGAAGACCTGCCTCAGACTGACAGAGCATGAGGAGCCCCTTTTTTACGAAGGGGAAGTCGAGTTCATCCGCAAGCTCTTCAAAAAGCGATCGACTTTCGAGACTGATGTCGCGAAGCAACTCGCGAGTGTTCTCGACGTGGCGTGAATTGGCATGGCGGACGAATTGCCAGCACCAGGACAAGAGCTTCGGGTCGAGTCGAGGTCGGAGGTAGAAGGGGCTGCGTCGATTCAGCATCCACTTGAGCCCTTGCGTGACGACGCCGGGGGCGGCGAGAGGAATGAAATGACTTGGGACAACCATTCCTGCATTGCGATCTGAACAGCTTTCCACTTCCTCTTCATCCCGGTCGATTACGACAACACGATATCCTGACTTGGCCAGAAAGTAGCCGGTGCAGAGACCGATGACTCCGCCACCGATGATTAGTCGTGTTTGAGAGGAATAGGCTTCGGACATCGATCTTTCAGGAAAGCAGAGTGGGAATCCCGAAGGCGAAGGGGGTCGAGGGATCGATCAGAAGATCTGTCTCGGCGGTTACGAAGGCCGATCCCTGGACAACGGGAAAGACACCCCCTTTGGGTGCAGAAGTCACCTTTCCTTCAAACACCGTATCGAGAATGCCCGCTTGCCGCCAAGTTTCTCCCGCCGCCAGTTTCTCCGCGTCATAGAGGCAGGCCAGCTTTGCGCTGGTGCCGGTTCCGCACGGCGAGCGATCGAAGGCCTTGCCCGGGCAGAGAACAAAATTCCTGCTGTCTGCCGACGTGGGATCGGATGGAGGGCCGAACAGTTCGACATGATCGATCTCCGCTCCTTCAGCGCCCGTGATTTCGTTTTTGGAAAGTGCTTTTCGAATATTCCACGCCAGATCCGTGAGCGAGGAGATCTGCGAAGAATCGACTTTGAGAGCATGTGTTGATTCGGTCAGGAAGAACCAGTTTCCTCCCCAGGCGACATCACCGATTACGGTACCGTATCCTGGAACTTCAAACGAGACATCTGAAAGATAGCGAAAGCTTCTCACATTGGCAACTTCGACAGTTCCCTCGGCGGAAAGGGTAATTGTTACCACTCCTGTCGGCGTGTCGAGGCGATGGGTTCCGGGTCCGATTCGTCCCATGTGGAGAAGCGTGACCGCAACACCCATTGTCCCGTGAAGGCAACCGTGAAGGACGTCGACGTTGTTAAAGAAAATGACTCCGGCAACGCTGTCTTCGTTGACTGGTTCGCAGAGAAGAGCTCCTACCATCGCTTCGTGTCCGCGAGGTTCACAGACGCAAGCCGTGCGTACCCAGTCAAACTCACGCCGGAATGATTTTCGCTTTTCTTCCATCGTGTTTCCCGAAGGAATGATCGAGTCACCGACTAAGACTCGGGTGGGTTCTCCGCCGGTGTGTGAATCGATCACTCGTATCGTCTGAGGTGAAGTAGGTAGCATGTCGGAGAAAGATTGATTTATCGTCCTGTCAGGAAGCGATCAACGAGAGAGTGTCGGTTCGAGCCAGAGTCCCCAGTCTGAGCCGGAGCCATCGCCCGCGTTTTCAGTCAGCAACTCCAGGGTCTTTACTCCTTCGAGTTGTACTTCGTAGGAATGCAATTTTCCAGGTTGGGTTTTTGGAGAACGAAAAACTTCTTTTCCATCCACGCGAATGACAAACACGACCGATCCTCCTCGTTGGATCGGCAGGCCGCATTGCCCCTTGAGCGATTTCCAACCTGAGTCCGTGAGGTCATAGTGATGTCGTGCATCGGCGTGAGCATAGATCCCGGTTTCGAAGATCTGCGAACCAGAGCGAAGCAGTGGGTTGGGTCTCGGGAGGTGATCATAGGCAGGTCGTTGCCATCCCACATTAGCCTCAGTTGGCTGAACCTGAGAGAGCGGGTAGGACTTCAAGTTCTCGGAAACGTCTTTCGGATTCAGCGCCTTTCGATTCGGATTCATTCCTCCGAGAATGGCATTGGCAATCCGCTTCGACTGGCTGCCTGATTCAAGTTTTTCAAGAAGTGAGTTGGCCTGTTCTCGGTCCCGATTCTTCAGCGCGTTTGCAAAGTCCTCCAGCTCCAGGGAGAGTTTCATGGCAGAGATATCGAGGGTGCCATCTTTTGCTACCTCGTAGCTGCTTTGCCAGGTGTGCGTGGATCCGTTCACGAGGAGAGCGACGAGACGCAAGGCAGCAGGCTTTCCAGAAACAAGCGCCTGACAATCCATCGTGAATGAGCCGCCTTTGTCGGGGATAGCGACTGACGTGTGCGAGTCGTAGTCACCACCTCCCTCGGGATCGAGATAGGCGACGATTGCATAGGTGGGAAGGCTGGATTTGACCTTTCCTGAGACAACGAATCCGTTTCGATTCTCCTTGACCGAGAGGTCGAGAAATTCGCCGGTCGTCGGTAGGTTTATTCCCTTTATTGAATTGGTGAACTGGGGATGCGAAGCGAGTCGCAGTGCGTGAGCGAGAGTTATGAAGCTTCCTTTTCCCTCTCCTCGGGTTTCGTCGCCGTACGAGCGGTTTCCGGACCCCATCAGCGCCGTTCCCCAAGCTGCTTTTTCGTCGGCTCGCTCCCGGCAATGCGGAAGAGAAAAGGCATGTCCCATTTCATGAGCGATGCCCCCGATGAAAATGGAGTTGTGTTTGCCCAGGGAAATTCGTCCGTATTCGCCATCACGGATGATGGGTTCCTTCAAAGGGATGTTGTCGGGATCGAGTTCCGGAGAATCCAATTGCCAGGCGGTTCCGGATCGATGACTTCCTCCGGCATAGTAGGGGCTCTTGTGAACGAAGGTCTTCTTGTCAGGATCCCAGTCGGCAAGATTGGTAAAGATGAGAATCGTTTCTCGATCTGGGTCAATACCAGCTTCATTGAGGACAGGAACGCATTCTTTTCGAATCCGAGTTCCATCGGGTTTTCCGTAGTCAGCGCAGTTGCCTTCTCCCGTCACCTCGTGAAGGACGATTGTCCCGGAGTCGTCTTCATCGAGATTGAAGGTTCGGGGCCCGAAACCATTCCGGGTCATTTCTTTAGCGTAGAACTCCTGGATATGGCTCATGATTCTCGGGAGCCGGTCTCTCTGATTTTCAGGGAAGTCGCGGTCCTTTGGGCGCCAGCAAACAATATGCAGATTTCGTCTTCCCGACTTGGGCTCTGCGGAGTGCCATCCGTCGAGAATGGCCCGAGCGGCAGCCGCTTTTTTGGTTTCACCGACTATGACCTGAATCCCTGATTCGGAATTCACGGGTTGCGCGTTGAGGATAGCTGAGGTTCCGAGAAGGATTGCAACGGCAATGAAGAGAAGCTTGGGGAGGTGAGAAAGCATCGTCAAGAGATTCTATGGATTGAGTTGCTTCTGGATTTTCTCACTCAATGATTTCACCAGATCGGGATGTTCTTCCGAGAGATTTACGGTCTCCTTTTCTAGCGAAGTGTGATCGTAAAGCTCAGCATGCCCGTTTTTGTGGAGAATGAGGCGGTGGCTATCCGTTCGGATCGTTTTCGCTGCTTTCCAGTAGGAGATTGCTTCGCCTTCGGCCATCGATGGATTCTCGAGAAGGGGGGACAGAGACGATCCGTCCACTTCCTTCGGAACGTTGAGCCCTGCGAGTTCGCAGAGGGTTGGAAAAATATCAATCGTCTCGACGATGGTCTCGGTTCCTTTTCCGGGAGAGGCGATCCCAGGGTGAGAAATGATGAGGGGGGAGCGAAGGGCTTCTTCAAACAGGCAATGTTTTCCCCAGATGCTGTGTTCGCCGAGATGCCATCCGTGGTCTCCCCAGAGAACGACGATCGTGTTTTCTGCTTTCCCGCTCTTCTTGAGTTGTTCCATCAGCCTGCCAACCTGGGCGTCCGCATAGGTGACGCAGGCTGCGTAGTGTTTGCGGACTTCCTCAGAGAATTCTGCATCGGTATTTGGATTTCTTCCCCACCGATTGTATTTCATGAATTCACCAGATCCGTGCCAGGTGGTTTTGTGAGACGGCTTTTCCGGATGAGCGACTGGAGGTAGTGAGATATCGGCGTAGGGTTCCAGATATTTGGCGGGGGCACCGAAAGGCAGGTGAGGGCGGAGAATTCCGACCGCGAGAAAGAAGGGTTTCTCCTCGGCGGCAAGAGCTTTCATCTGGCGGAGCGCTTCGTCAGTCGAAATTCCGTCGGGATAAATGGTGTCGCCGCCGGCAGAGGCTTGAAAGACATCCATATCTTTTGCATTCTTTCTGATTTCTCCGTGAGCGAGCCCATGCATCCAACCACGAGGATGTTGCCAATCTCCTGTGGGGAGGAGGTGCCGATCCCAGGAAAGTGGCATTTCAGGTTTTGATGAATCATCCCAGTCACTACCGCCACGCCCACCGGGATGGTGAGAAACCTTGCCTACGGAAACAGTGGTGTAACCATTCTGACGGAACCATGCCGGCATGGTGGGTGAGAATGAATTGGGGTCTTTCTGAATCTTCGATGCTCTCGCAAAAAGAGCGCCATTGTCTGATCCTCCGAATTGTCCGGTAAGAAGGGCAAAGCGAGAGGCTCCACACGTGGGGGCCTGAACATAGTGCCGACGAAAGACTCTCCCCTGGGAAGCGAGCGCGTCGATATGGGGCGACTGAATGTAGTCGACGCCGAAGCAGTTCAATTCCGGGCGGAGATCGTCAACGCAGATGAGAAGAACATTCGGGGGGGATTCTTCTCCTTGAATGACAGGGCTCGTCAGGAGAGTGAGAACCGAAAGAACGGCGAGAGAAAGAATGCGGAGAGATTTCATATGGGAAAACAAAGGTCGAAGGATGAGGAAAAGCCCTTCGTGAGAAAAGCTCAACTTTCGTGATTTTCTGAATCGCGTAATCCTCGTTCTGCTGGTCTTGCCCGAGTGCGCCCTTCGCAAATCTCGTCACAGGCCTCAAGATCCATTACGAAGGGAGGAATGAATGTATCCTGCTTGATCCTAATCCTAACGTTACCATACGTTTAGGAAAGGGCGGAGCCACAGGTTGAAATCCGAGCGGGGAAGACGGGAACCGATAAGAAAGCTTTTCTCATAACCGCCCGACACCACGCCACTGAAGCGATGGTGAGCTACGTCATCGAAGGATTCCTCGAAGAGGTACTTTCAGAGTCGAGTGAAGCGGGGAAAGAGTTCCGGGATCGCTTCGTCCTTTTCTGTGTTCCTTTCGTCGACGTGGATGGGGTTGAGGCGGGCGACCAGAGAATGAACAGGCTCCCTTATGATCACAATCGAGACTACACGAAGGCATCGATCTATCCAGAAGTCCGGGCGATACAAGTCCTGCATAAAAAGGAGAAGTTCTCCTACGCCCTCGACATGCGTTACCCGACCTTCCGAAAAACTTGGAAAAGATCATTGCCTTTTCCACGGAGATTAAGACTCGCCTGCTCGAAGGTGCCCCATGGTCCTTTCGTCTGGTTACCAGACGAAATCAAGCCGTCGCCCAAGAACTCGCGATGGTTTGCCTTTCAGGATGGGATGATCATATCGGCAACATTGGAGATTCCGTTCGCCCCCGGGGAAGAAAAGCATACATCGAAAGCTGTCGTGCCTACGGGAGAGCAATTCTGGCGGCGTTTGTGGCGACGCCCTTTGCGGAGATTGGCCCGCCTCAAAACCATGAGAGCCTCCGAATTTCCAGGTTGGAAGACAAGAAATGAGGAGCCGGAATGGCGAGACATTGCTTGCCGGTCGTAGGTTCTTGCAGAACCATTCCGACTTTACCTACCCATGGCTTGTCCTCTTCTATCATTCATTCACCGGTTGAAGACCGGTTGGTGCCAGTTGTCGGTTTTTGTTTCGATCGTCTCCCTTCTTGGGGTTGGCGCCCTCACAGCAAGCTCGGCCGAGAACGAGCCGGTCGAGGTTTCTGCCCTGATGCCTCTGCCAGAGGATACAACTTCGATGTGGTGGAAGGAAGGGTTCCCCGGGGTGGTAGCTGAAGCTCCCTGGCAACGGTGTATCGCGACGGGAAACTATGGATTCGTACTCGATACCGCTTCGATGGAGATTCCGCACCTCGGTTCTCTTTCATCAGAGCAGCATCTAGATCAGCTGGATTCGGCAAAACTGGAGCTCGGAATTACGGCGAACGGAGTTCGTTATCGCTGCACGAAGGGTGGAGAATGGACACGTCACGGTGGTCCTCGTCTGATCGAGTCCGGACGATTCCTCCAGCGAGCCGACGTGACCGATCTTAGGTTTGTTTCGGATAGCGGAGAAATCCTCAATGCCGAGACGCGGTTTGAGACAATCGCATGGGCGGACCGATTGGGATTTGTTCTCACCGCGAGTCCGGGGCGAAAAGCAATCGTCGCCGGTGATGCCAGCTTTGGACGCGTCGGGGGCGGTTTTGGCCTGACTGGAACCAACCAGTTCGAAGTCGAAAACCTTACCATTTCCGAGAAATTTACCTTTGAGATGTGGGCCTTTGTTCCGACGGATTACCAAGCGGGAAAGGTTTCGCCGTGGCTGTTCTGTAAGAATCGGAATGAGCTGGTTGATGGGAATATTGGAATTCTGATTACCCGTGGAGGATCTCCAGAAGTGCGCCTCAACGTGGGGGGAGGAAAGGAAAATGCGTATGTTTTGAAGGGGGATCGGAACCTCAATCTGGACGCGTGGAATCATCTTGCCGTGACCTACGATGGCATCACTCTGCGGTTTTATTGTAATGGTAGATGGACAGGAGAAATGATGATGCAACGCCAGCGTAAATCTGTTCCCGGCGGGCTGGCGATTGGTTGCCGACAGGATCAGACTGGTGATGGGTATCGCTTCAGAGGAGTTATCGATGAGGTTCGGATCTACGATCGCGCTCTTAATCTACCGGAGCTATGCCGACATTTTCAGAAGCCCGAGTTCGAAAGGCCGGTCATTCCTGCGATTGGTGAGTGGGCGTTTCGAAAGGATGTTCCGGCTTCGATGGATAAACTGAGCGAGGAATGGTCGTCGGCCGAGTTATCCGTAAAGCTAACGCAGGGAGAAAACTGCCTGTCTTCTGCTTATTCGCGCCCAGTGGGAGAAGTCTGGAAGGCCCTCGATTGGAAGGAAGTCGCCCTGAGCTTTGACCCGGTGACCCTGACGGAATTCGAGTCCGGTAGCAGGATTAAAGTGACGGCGGAAGAGCAGGCGAAGAATGAGTCGCTCCCTGTAAGCTACGATTCCGACTTGGGATGTCACCGAATCAATCTCGATGGAATCGAGCCGATCGCTTCACGAGGATTCAAAAATCCTGACAACAATGCGATCGAGAGAATTTGGATAACTCTTTCCAATGAGACAGACCTTGAAGAGATTGCCCGGCTTAACTTTGAAAAGACAGCTCGTGGATTCAGGCAGCGAATCGGCACACCAATCACTGGGATCTCAGCCATTCTCCGGGATCGCGAGGGAAACCCCACTGGAATCCCCGTTCAATTGAGTAAGAACTGGCATTTCGATGATGCGGCAGGAGCGTATGCTGGACAGTGGTTCCATGGGGTCGCTCAGGTTCGGATACCTCCGAAATCGGAGGTCGAGATGGAGCTCGTTCTCGCCTATGGGCATTGGGGAGGTTTGCCTGCTGCCTCGCATGCACAGCTCAGCCTGATTGGCTGGGGCGGCAACCAGCGATGGGATCAGAGTGCGCTCGGTTCGTGGGGGGAGAGTATTTGCTTCGAACCGGAGCAAGTGCAACGCGGCGCGACGATCATGGATGTCCGTCCGGTCCTTGTTTCTCCGATGAACGATAAAGAGAAGTGGAGTTGGACGAACAATGTGGGGGGCGGCGATTTCTTTCGCTTGTTCGAATCAGATGGAGCTCGAGTTTCTCATCGGTCGATGCAAGCTCAGTATCATCGATATGGTCCCTGTCTCACTGAGGTGACATACTCGGGGAAGGCAGGAAAGGCGATCGAACATTCAGAAACGGTAAGCCTGAGCCGAACCGACGATCTTGTTCGAGCGACCTACCGAATCCGTATGGATGTAACGGGACCGACAGTTTTTTCTCGATTGGTATTCTTTCAAGTCGGCACCGATACCTATAATGAAACCCGCGAAGCGAAGATAGCTGTGGGTGACCGCGAAGGGCTGGTCGCGGAATGGAAGACTCAATCCGGAGGTAATCAGAATCGATCGAACCCTGTTCGGTGTAGGGCCTTACCCTATTGGGTTTCGCTGCATGATGGCAGTCCGCGCGATGAAAAGAGCAAAGGTGCCTGGGCGAATCGAGGATTGGTAATTCGATCGTGGAAGGCCCGATTAGGAGGGAAGGAGGCCTCTCCTTGGATCGTCGAGCGAGGTGTCTCACAATACGGGCATGACACCACTTCGATAGATGTCGTTCCGCCTCCTGGGGTGAATCATTTGCAACCCGGTGACTATCTGGAGGCCACGGTTGAGCATCTTGTAGTGCCGCAGTCTGCCGCTGATTACTACGGTCCGAATGAAAGGTTTCAGCAGGCACTGAAGAAGGACGGTAACACCTGGCGGATGATTCATCGAGAGGCGCAGGGCAATGATCGAAGCGTCGAAGTTGAGATCGGGAAATTGGAACGACGTTTTCCAGACGTGCGGATAGCGTCCGATGAAGGGCGTGCGGAATTTCGACTCGAAGGGGGCGTCGGATATATTCCTGTTACGATCACCGGGCTTTCCTCACCAAAAGAAGGCATTCTCGTTGTCGATGGAAATCCGCTGGATCAGAACGTGCATGGAAACGATTTCTGGCAGACCGACTATGATCTTAAATCGAAAACCTGGTCGAGGACCTACAACCTGCCTGGAAGTCTGGAAGGATCTCGGCTCATTCAGTTTCTTCCTGAGAAGTAGAAGGGGTGAAGGGCCTGTTGACTTATCGGTCGAATTCGAATGTCGAAGAGTTCAACTGCAGAATCATTGACTGAAAATCCGATCGAAGTCTCAGAGAACGGTATGAAGTATCTACGCTGAATATACTGTGACCAGTCCAGATTGGACTCTTCAATCAGTGGTTCCCCATCACGGTTTAGTGTGAGCTTGTTAGGGCGAACAGCGATTTTCCAGAGAGGGTCCTGGACGGTAGCGGGATCCTTCGAAACCTCGGCGGCCTCTCCACCGAATTGCTTGGCGGGTCCAAAGTCCGCAATCTTGACCCTGCCTTCTTTATTGATGAGAACCTTTGTGGGCTTAATATCTCGGTGAACGATTCCTTTGAAGTGGGTGTAATCCAGCGCATCGAGAACATGCGATACTATGGCGATGTCATGGTCGGGGTTGACGACACCACCGGCTTGCCTTGATATATTGCTCGACGTCCATGCCATCGATGAACTCCATCAGGAAAATGAGGTGGTCGGCATCTGTCTGACCAAAGTCGTAGACGGAGATGATCGCTGGATGACCGAGCGAAGCCATCGCTCTGGCCTCGAGTTTGAATCGTTCGACGAACTGGTGCACGCCATCATTTTCGATCAGGCTGTAGGCTAGAACCTTGATCGCAACCTGTCGTTGAAGAGTGGCTTGTTTTCCTCGGTAGACGGCTCCCATTCCTCGTCGTCCGAGGATGGGTTCGATCTCGTAATGGGGAGAATTGGTAGCCTCGGTGACGTTGGGTGAAAGACCGGAGGAGAGCCGGATTCAATGGAAAAGAAGAGGTTTCAGGCTTCTCCATTTCCTGTGGAAATACGGAAATCGTGACCTTGCCAATTCGGAGCGAAGCGGCGTAGCGTGCTCGCCTATGATTCAGCTCCTACGATTTTCTGTCGTGGCCGTTCTTGGCCTCCTGACAAGTGCTCATGCCGAGAACTGGCCGCAGGCAGCGGGTCCAAATGCTGATTGGAAGGTAACGGGTGTTAGTGATCCGGTGACACAATGGAGCGTTGTTCGCGACGAAAATGTGATTTGGAGAACGACTTTACCCGAAGGAGGACAAAGCGCGGTAACGGTGTGGGGGGATCGAGCATTTGTCACGACCCATCGACCGATTGAAGAGGGCGGGTCTCTACTTGAACCGAACATCGTGGGTTACTGTCTTGATGCGACGACGGGCGAGATCCTCTGGCAGGTCGAATTGCCGGGGACTGATCCAGTCCAGGTGAGTGGTATCTTCAGCGACGCGACAGTCTTTGCTCCGATTGCGGACGAAGAAAGGGTCTGGTTCTTCAATCGATGTGGATCAATGGGGTGTTATGACAGGAATGGTAAGGAATTGTGGTTGCGGAAGTTTGAGCCACGCCCCCGCCATACGAATCGACAATGTGAGCCAATCCTTGTTGGCGACCTCATCCTGACTGTGGAAGTGAAGGACAAAGCTGCGGGTCAAAAGTTGGAGCGACACAAACCTGTTCCTGAAAACATCGATCCCCGGGACGTCTGGACTTACCTGCATGCGATCGACAAGAGAACGGGGGAGGTGATGTGGATCGGTGAGGCAGGAACAGTTGTTCACAACACTCCCATGGTCGGTCAGCTTAAGGACGGGACCTGGGCGATTTCGCATGGTCGTGGAGGCGGTCACGGGCCTCTCGAGAAACCTTATGGGCCGAGCCTGACGAGACTCGAGGACGGCAAGGCAATATGGTCCCACGACCTAAAGCGAACGGATGCTTCTTACAACACGCATTGGAATGAAGAAGAGCTGTATTGGTTTTCAGGAATGGACCATCTCGTCTTCGAATCGGAGTCAGGAAAGCTTCTCAGAACTTTTGATACGGCGGAGTCCCCTATCTATTGCCGATACGATGAATCAACAGGTGAATGGACTCGCGGAAAAGTGGAGGGCCTCAAGTTGGGGAAGAAAATGCCGAATACGAATCAAACCAATATCGTGGTGGGTGATTGGCACTACTTTCTCTCTCACGACATCATCGCGATCGGGCGTACTAACGTGAAGTCAGGATTGACCGAGTATCTTCAGGTTCCTGTCCAGATCGCGGCAGCAGAAGAGGGCGAGGATCAATGGATCTGGCCGAAGCAGGATGCGATCCCCAATGATGTGAGAAATTCCCGAGGAGTTGAGCTGGCCCCTGACAAACGTACCCGAGGAAGTGGATGGGGGCATGTTTCAGCAGCCAGTCCCATCCTCGTGAACGAGTTTCTCTTCTTTCCCATCTTGAACGGGACCGTCTATGTCATCGATACGACGGCGGAGGAGCTGGACGATTCCGCAATCGAAGCGATTAACGACTTGGGGAAGGCAGGTGGAACCTGGGCGCTTGCGTCTTTCTCCTATGCAAGCGGACGACTCTATATGCACACGATGAAAGAAGTGATCTGCATCGGTAGGAGCGAGTAGCATCGCTCTACGAAGCGTCGGTTTCGAGAAGGCGGGAGAGCCGAAGCGCATAGAGCAGCGGAAAAATACAGACGACGCCGAAAGAGCAGTCGATGAGCTGCCAGTAGAACGGGATTCCTCGAATCGGACCGCAGATTAGGGCGAGCGGGACAACAAGGATGCAGGATACAATCCCAACGTGGAGCACTCCACGATAGCGAACTGGGTCGCGATAGGGGAGGACGAAAAAGAGAGCGATTACGATGTGACCAAAGGCAAGCCAGTCGGTCCCATAGGCGATAAAGGAATATTTCGAATAGGTGTCGTCGAGCCCCTGGCGAACTTTAAGGACCCAATGCGTCATCCCAGAGTAACTCTCTGGCTCGAGGTTCTCCGAACTGCCGGTCAAGATGGAAGCGGCCAGATTCATCTCGTTGAGGAGAGGGAATGCGGTGACGCCACTGACGGCGAGGCCAAAGATCACGAAGATCATGAGAATCCGGAACCGGGTAAGCATAGCCGTTGAGTGTAGCTCTTTCGGGAGTGTTTTCTCAAACATTGTGGAATTCCTGTTTTCACGCTGATCCGACGTTGACCAATCTCAGAGCATCACCCTCTGTGCTTGATGCATCGAATTCTCTACGCGGGATCATTTCTCCTTCTTTCAGCCGTCCATGCGGAACATGGCGGGACAGCGAAATTGGAAGAGGCGAAGAATGAACGGCGCTCTTTGTATGCAGGAAAGGTTCTGAACGAACGGTTGCCCGGTCGCTGGTCGGACGATGGAGAATCGCTCCACTTCCATTTGGAAATCGAACCTGGAAAGCGAGTCTGGAAGACGGTCGATGTCGCGACCGGCGATGTGGCGACCGGTGAGATTTCGGATCATGATCAGAAGCCGAAAGCAAAGGCCGAGTTGACACTTCTCAAGAAGCAGTCAGGTCCGCCTCCGGTGACCAAGATCGGAGCGAAATCACCCGATGGCCAAAGCGTCGTGAAATTTGCCGATGGTAAATTGATTCTCAAACAGGGTGAGAAAGAGACCTCACTGTCATATGAACTCGATAAAGGGTGGTCGTGGGAGAATCGGATTCTCTGGGCTCCCGACTCAAGTCGCTTTGTCGCCTGGAAGAATACCCACCACGAAATACAGGAGGTTCACTATGTCCGATCTTCGCCGAAGGATCAGGTCCAGCCGGAGCATTTTTCGAAACGTTATCCGAAACCGGGTGCCAATCTGAATGTGGCCCATCCCGTGGTCTTCTTCACCGATGGGCGAGAACCGATTGAGCTCGATGAAACGCTGGCTCAGAATCCGTTCGACTTAAGAAATCCGAGATGGCGAAGTGACAGTGCTCGTTTCACGTTGGAATTTATTGAGCGCGGATTTGGAAGCTACCGCGTCATTGAGATCGAGACGGAGAAGGGGGTGCAAAGACGTCTGATCGACGAGTCCGATGAGAAGTTTGTCTTCGTTTTTGGCAACTGCGAACGTAGAGATCTATCGGGCGGGGAAGAGATTCTCTGGTTGTCGGAGCGAGACGGCTGGAATCATCTTTTCCTCTACGATGGGAAAACCGGAGAAGTCATCCGACAGCTGACGAAAGGGGAGTGGGTCGTGCGAGAAATCACTCGGGTCGATGAAGACGCGAGAAAGGCAATGCTGAAAGTATCCGGTTTCCACCCGGATCAGGATCCCTATCATATTCACTACCTTTCGGTGGATCTCGATTCGGGAGCCATTACCGCTCTGACGGATGGCGATGGAACTCACGAGATTTTTCTCTCTCCCGATCAAGCTCACTACGTAGCGAAGTGGTCACGGATCGACCACCCTCCGGTATTTGAACTTCGTCGGGCATCAGATGGAAAGAAGATCAAGACGCTGAGTAAGGGGACTCTGGATCAGCTTGAAAAGACAACCTGGGTCAAGCCGGAGCGATTTGTGGCGAAGGATCGGAATGACGAATACGACCTCCACGGGATCATTTTTCGTCCGAGTGACTTTGATCCCAAAAAGAAGTATCCGGTGGTCGAAGCAATTTACGCGGGACCTCACGGATCTTTTACTCCCAAGTCCTGGCGAATCACTCACGGGGTGATGTCGGAGATGGCAGAGGCAGGGTTCATTGTCGTGAAACTGGATGCTCTCGGGACGAATTATCGAGGGAAGAAATTTCAACAGGTGGCCTACAAGAATCTGATCGATTCCGGGTTTCCCGATCGGATCAAATGGATCCGGGCCGCAGCAGCGAAGTATCCGGAGATGGATCTGAATCGGGTCGGAATCTATGGAGGATCAGCCGGAGCGCAGAGCACATTGGCAGCCCTTCTGACCCACCCCGACTTCTATCGAGCTGGCGCAGCGGACTGTGGTTGCCATGACAACCGGATGGACAAAATCTGGTGGAACGAGCAGTGGATGGATTGGCCTATCGACGAGAGCTACGAGTCGAATTCAAACGTGACTCATGCCGCGAAGCTGAAGGGCCATCTTCTCCTCACCGTCGGCGAGGTCGATACGAACGTTGATCCTTCTTCGACCTTGCAGGTCGTGAACGCCCTTATCAAAGCAGATAAGGATTTCGAGTTTTTCCTCGTTCCCAATGGAGGCCACGGCGTGGGCGAGTCACCGTATCTCCGGCGTCAACGCATCGACTTTTTTAAAAGGCATTTGGGTGGGCCAACGTCTCGCTAGTCTGATTTGGTCTTTTCCTTTCGAGACAAGTCATCTTGCTCATACGCAATACCGTAGAGAAGAGATCGGATATTTTCGTGAGGTTTCCTGCGAAATGGGAATTACTTGAAGGATGGACGGTTCTACTCCAGATGGCCGCTACGAAGAATTCGTGGAGCTTTTTACCTCAAATGAGCGATCGCTGCGCTCTTTTGTGAGGACGCTGGTGCCATCGTGGCACGATGCGGACGAGATTGTGCAGGAGGTCGCTCTCGTGGCTTGGCGGAAGTTTGATGAATTCGAATCCGGAACGTCCTTTCTGCCGTGGGTTTGTATGATTGCCCGGTTTAAGTCGATGGCTTTTCGTCGGAAAATGGCAAGAGACCGCCTCTGCTTTAATGAAGACCTCATCGACCTGATGGCCGACGAGGGCGCAGAAGAGGCGAATGCCCGACAGGATGAATATGAAGCTCTCGAGAAGTGTCTTCGAAAGCTTACCGAAAAACAGCAGAAGCTGATCCAGGTTGCCTACACGCCGGGCGAATCGATCAAGCGAGAAGCCGAGGCTGCGGGGATTCGGCCTGGAACGGTTTACATGCAGCTCAATCGAATCCGAGCCACGTTGTTTCAGTGCATCGGAAAGACTCTTGCTGAGGAGGGCGGAGTATGATCGATCGATTAACTGATCAACAACGGCGGTGGTTGGAAGACTATTGCAACGGATCGATTTCGTCCGAGGACTTTGTGGAGTTCGAACAGGCTCTGATAGAATGCGATGAGTTTCGTCGTTTGGGGAGACGGTATCTCGTGATGGATTCCCATCTTCAGGAAGGCGCAGGAGCGATCGAAGAGTTCGATCAAATCTGGGGAGACGGGAAGATTTCTTCGATCACTTCGAATCCTACTGGTTTTCGTAAAATCTGGCTGCCTCTCACTGCTGCCGCGACGATTCTCTTTTTCCTGGGAATGGGGCTGGGAAGCAACTTTGGGTGGAGGGATTCGGCGGGAGAGGCGGAAGCTGAAATGGAGGATGACGGAATTGCTGTGATCCAATACGCGAACGACGCAGTCTGGGAAGACTCGGAAGTCGGCGAGATCGCAACCGGAACCATTCTTTCTCCAGGGCCTTTGAAATTGAAAGAAGGAGTCGCGTCTCTGGAATTTTACAACGGAGCAAGGTTGCTGCTTGAGGGGCCTGTCGATTTGAATATCGAGTCGGTTGATCGAGTGATTTTTCACCGGGGAAAACTGAGGGCGTTTGTTCCCGAGAATGCGCGCGGATTCTCGGTGCTTTCCTCTCGCTTCGAACTGGTAGATCTGGGAACCGAATTTGGTGTCGAAATCGGACCCCGGGGAAAAGCTGAAGTCCAGGTCTTCGATGGGGAAGTCGAACTCTATCCACCGAATGGACTTCGCTCTGCGGACCAATCGAAACTCCTCGTGGGCGGAGGCGGAATGGTCTGGGGCGAAGAGGGAGATGGAACACCAATCTCATCCAGCCCCGATCAGTTTCCCAGCTTTCAGGAAACTCGTGATCGGAACCAGATCGCGCGGAAAAGGGGATTCGAGCGGTGGAGAAGTTGGAACGAGGAAGTAGCGAACGATCCGAGGATCCTGGTTCACTATGACTTCGAACAGAGCGAATCTTCCCTGATCGATCGAGGGACGTCTCAGCTTCATGGAATGGTCGTGGGATCAGAGCGATCAACGGGCCGCTGGCCAGAGAAGGAAGCTCTGGAGTTCAAGCGTCCCGGGGATCGAGTTCGTGTTGATCTGCCAGGGGAGTTTGATGCGCTTACCCTGGCCGCCTGGGTCAGAGTGGATGCTTTGCCGGCAAGACGGCAGGCGTTGCTCTTAACTGATGAATACCAATTGGGACGTGTTCACTGGCAGATCGGATTGGAGGGAGAGCTCCGATTCGGAATGCGAGTCCAGAGAAATCAAAAAAATGGGGCGGGAAGTTCGGGTTATTCCTCACCGGTTCTGTTTTCCCCTCGGCGGATTGGAACCTGGACGTTTGTTTGCAGCAGCTACGATCGAGAGGAAGGCGTTGTGAAACATTTCCTGAATGGGCGGGAAGTTTCTCAACACGAGATTATCTTCGATCAACCGGTCCAGATTGGGGCAGGTGATATCGGGAACTGGAGTATGCCACTGAAGAGCAAAAATAAATCTCTTCCCGTTCGAAATTTTGTCGGTCGAATCGATGGTATGACGATTTGGAAAACGGCTTTGTCCGGAAAAGAAATTCTTGAGACCTACAAAAAAACTCGCCCCTGAAGCAGCGAATCAAACTCCCCAGAAAAAACAAAATGAAAACCCCCAAATCACGCAGCAAAGCGACTGCGATTTACTTGTTCTCTCTCGCATTCTCACTTTCCGCCATTGCCGCGGATCCTTGGACGATCGACACCGATTCGGAGTGGAAAAAAGGAATCGAGACATCGAAAGGAATGACCTTTGAAAATGGTCTCGCAACCCCTGAGGAAGCGTCAGGTGAGCTTCGTACTGTGATTCAATCCTTCAAGAAGAAGCGTTCGGCAGTTTCTCTAACGATCAAGCAGTCTCCGATCTGGCAGAACTGGATTCCAACTGAGAATCTGGGGCCGTCCAACCTTGCGGATGCTCCGGTCTTGCTCACGATGGGGCCCGATAACTACTGGATGTTCGGTCGCTACAGCAGCGGGAAGCCCCGCCGCAAGAAGGGAGAGAAGGCGGCGCCTCAGCCGAAATTTACTCCGGAGGAAGCGACGTTAGAGGGATTTGATATCCCATTGCAGACAACACCATTTCCCAATCAATACAATGCTCCCGGCGGTCTCAAGCCTGGCAAGGGCGGATACCACGCCTGGCAGAGTCGTGACATGAAGAACTGGGTGCATCACGGACCTGTGACCGAAGGTTTCTCCCGATGGGTGACCAGTGCCGAGCAGATCGATGGCAAAGCACTGATCTACTATGACTTCCCGAACGATCAGGATCCTCATGTCTATCTCGATGCCGACCTGACCGATGGAGAACCTGGAGAAAATCTGGGCATGGCAGTCAAGGATCCTTCCCATGGTTCCGATGCTGGATTCATTCGCGATCTCGACGGGAACATGCATGTCATCATCGAGGACTGGAGTCCTATCTCAGCGAACAAGCGTTCATGGGATTCTCCTCTTGCTGGTCACGCGGTCAGTTCGACAGGTGTTGATGGATTTGTGTTCAAGGACCCCGCTGTCGACAATCGAACCAAGCCCACGGGTAAGATCGCCACTTACAATCACCCTCACTGGGCCAAAGAGGACCCTGCCAACTACAAGACCAATGTGGCAGAATACGAAATTCACGAACCGGCTCAGGAAGCATACGGCGACTGGGCAGCGATCGCGATCGGAGGACAGTACTATCTTTTTGGTGACTACGATCCTGCGGCAGGACACCAGATGAGTGTGGGTTGGTTTACTTCTTCATCGATCGATGAGGAGTTCACCTGGTGCGATCATATTGGGAATGGTCATCCCGATCCCGACGTGGCTTTTGCAGAAGGGCAGTTCTATCTCGCGACACAGCAGAAAATTGATTACGTCAGCCCTGGTCCCTGGGTGGAAACGGTTTCCGCCCGCGTTGGTGTTGATACAGACGAGGACGGGAAGGTTGATCAGTGGACCGATTGGCAGGAGGTCAAGGAATCCTACGACTATATTCCTGGCTTCTCCAAGCAGGTCAGCACGGCTCCAGCCCAGCTCGACCTCTCCGATTTGCCTGAGGGATTTGGTTTCCAGGTGGAAGTCAAAGTGAAAGACGCAACCGAGAACAAGTCGAAGCCGATGCTCGAGTCGTTGAGCTTGTCCTTCGAGTAGTCTTTTTCGCCGTATCATCTAGACCAGATCGAATTCAGGAAATCTTCCTAACCATCTTCAAAATGAAGAGACGATTGAAGGCGATTTGCACGGCAGGGTTTCTTGCCGTGGTATCCACCGGAGTTGCGGCCGAGAAACCTCACGCGGTCATCGTGGTGGGGACGCACCACTACAGTCCTGAAAAGACAATGCCTCTCTTTGCCTCCGAGTTGGAGAGGCTTGGGTTTCGAACAACGGTGATCAATCCCGATTGGGATCCGGAGAAGGATAAGCGGGGATTGCCTGGCGTCGAAGCACTCGCGACGGCGGATGTCGGAATCTTCTTCACCCGCTTTCTGAAACTGGAGGAGGATCAGCTCAAGCACATCACCGACTTTCTCGAAACGGGAAAACCTGTCGTCGGATTCCGCACGAGCACGCATGCCTTCAACTATCCGAAAGGGGATCCGCGTGAAAAGTGGAATCATTCCTTTGGTCGGGATGCTCTCGGAACGCCTTATCTCATTCATTTGGCTGGAGCAACAAAGGTCAATACAGTGAAGGGGGGCGCCAAGCACCCCATCCTGACTGGCGTCGATTTAACGAGTTGGGAATCGCCAGGAACTCTCTATCTCACGAATCTCGAACCGGGTACCACTCCGATCCTGATGGGGACCGGCAGTCCTTCCGGAAAGAAAGCGCAAGTGAGGACGAACCAATTTGGCACCCATGACCTCAAGCCCGTCATGACCGACACGGTTGCCTGGACCTGGGAGAACAAATGGGGAGGCCACACTTTCTCGACATCCCTGGGTCATGTGGGCGACTTTGCGAATCCTCAGTCCATCCGAGTCATGGTGAACGGCGTTTTCTGGGCGGCGGGACAAGAGGTTCCAGATGCGGCAACCGAGGTTACGCCGTTTTCAATTTCGGCGAAGGCAAAGACTCCAAAGTCTGCACCTGCAAAGAAGAAGCCCAAAACTAAGAAGGAACGGGATGCTTCCCCATCGGCAGCAGCGACACAGATCAAGTCGGATGGTTTGACTCTGTTTTATGGAAACAGTTTCGTGGAGCGTCTCCAGGAAGAGGGCACGTTGGAGGGACTTCTTCACGCGGCGAACAAGGGCGAGCGATTGCAGTTTCGCTCCTTTGCCTACACCGGAGACGAAGTCGGATTCCGGATTCGCCCCGCAAAATTCGGAGACCACCTCGGTTACCTTTCGGATCAACTCCGCTGTGATCGGGTCGTGATGTGTTTTGGAATGAACGAATCCTTCGCCGGCGCTGAGGGCCTCGCGGGATTTGAACGGGATCTGGAGCTCTACCTGAAACTCATTCAGGAGCGGCACCCCGAGAGTAAATACATCCTCGTATCGCCAACTGCGGTGGAGCAATCAGATGCAGGCCGCTTTCCTGACACGACACAACGTAACCAGGATATCGCGTTGTATGCCGTCGCAATGAAACGCATCGCGGAGGAGAATGGCGTCGAGTATATCGATCTTTTCGAGGCGAGTCAGCAGCTTTACGAAGATAGTTCGCTTGCTCTGACTGACAACGGTCTGCATCTCAATACCGCAGGGAATCGTGCTATTGCGGAGGTACTCGCTGCTGCGCTCGCACCGGACCAGAAGATTGACTCCATCGATCAGGGCTCAGCCGGATTTGATGCGCTACGCAAGTTGGCTTCTCGAAAGGCCTATGAGGTTGCGATGGCCTACAAGCCGGCCAATGGCATTCACTACTACGGTCTTCGGGCTCGTGATTATGAATACGATATCGAGATTCCGCACCACTTGAAATTGGCGAACCAGCTCGATGAAGCGATCTGGAAGCAGGCTGGCAATCTGAGTCGCGCGTTTCCGTTTCCCAAGCTTACGACGGCTCAAGCAGAACCTCCTGCCAAAGCCCCCAGGAGAGGACTCGGTGAGATCAAGACGGCCGAGGAAGATCTACAGGATTTTACGGTCGCAGAGGGATTCGAGGTCAATCTGTTTGCCTCGAGTGAGGACTTTCCCGAATTGATAAATCCATTGCAAATCCACTTTGATGGGCGAGGCCGGCTCTGGGTTTGTTGTTTTGCGAGTTACCCGGTTCCACTTCCTGGAGAACTTTCGAATGATACGATCCTGATCTTCGAAGATACAGATGGAGATGGAAAGGCGGACAAGCGAACGGTCTTTGCGGACGGGCTCAAACTTCCGGATGGTTTTGTTTTCTACAAGGATGGCATCATCGTTTCTGTGGCGCGCAAACTTCTCTGGTTGCGTGACACCGATGGCGACAGCGTTGCTGATGTTACAGAAGAATGGATTCGGGGAGCAGACGACACGGACACTCACCATGGCGGTTACCTCGCTCGGAGCCCACAAGGAGATATCATTTTCAACGAAGCCCTTTTTCACAGAGGCCAGTTCGAAACGCCTTATGGCCCTGTCCGGACCAAGAATGCTGCAACATTGCATCTCGATCCGGCCACACGAAAGCTCAGTATTGAGCGTCAGACCACCCACCCAAATCCCTGGAAGATTTCCTACAACCGTTGGGGCGAAGCGCTGCAGATGTTCGGCGGGGGGCAAATTATCGACTGCGACTACTACAATGTAGCGACACCAGTCGGAACCTCGAGTTCCTCCGATATGGGGATGCCGTTTCGCGATGACAAGGGCTGCACGATTGCGTTTGTCTCAAGTTCTCACTTCCCAGGTGAATGGCAGGGAGGTGTGGTAACGGGGCACCTTCTTGGAAAGAATACCGTTCTCTACACGCCCCTGGAGTATCAGGAAGGAACGATCGCGAAAGCGGCCACTTCGCTTCCCTTGCTTACGTCGAGAAACAAAGTGTTTCGACCTGTCGATCTTGAATTTGGATTGGACGGCGCGCTCTATGTTTCCGACTTTTATTATCCCATTATCGGGCACGCTCAGCACTCGATCCGTGATCAGAATCGCGACTACAGCAACGGTCGTATTTGGAGGATCACGAAAAAGGATTCTCCATTATCTGTTCCTCCGAAAATCGATGGGGCGACCGTGGAAGAACTTTTCGCTCAGCTGTCTCATCCCCAGGTCGCGGTGAGAGAATTGGTTCGTTACGAGTTGGAAAATCATCCTGATGGCGATGTCCTCGACTTCGCCAAAGCGAGCGTTCCGAAAGCGATTGAGAACGAGGAGCTGGGGCTTGAACTGCTGTGGCTTTTCGAACGGTTGAAGGACTATTCGGAAACCGATCTCTTTCGTCAGTTGGTGATGTCAGAGAACTTGGAAGTTCGCCGTGCTGCAGCGAAATCAATCCGCGCATGGTCTCCCGTTCTCGGGCCCGAAGCAAAGGAGATTGCCGCCAAATTGCTGGATGGAGAAGACGAGCGGACAAAGATCAGCGTCATTTCGGCAGCCAGTTATCTTCAGACTCTCGATCCGTTCTGGGGAGACTTGATCCAGAAAGTGGAGTCGCCACAAGGGGCACCCATCGATAAGATGAAGAGCCTGGCAAAACTCTACGATGCGCCTCCTCTCAGCCCTGAATTTCCGTTGTTGAAGGTAGCCGATGACACCTCCCTGACCTCGTGGATTCCGTCCTCATCTGGAACAGGTGGATCGATCTGGTTGAAGAGTGATCGCAGTCAGTCCGCGATCCTTGGCTATCGCGCGAATCCCTACATGAATGTCAATGTGAACGGGATTCCGATGCTGCGCGCAACTGGAAGCCAGCATTCCAAGGATGGGCAAATGTCAGTGACTCTCGATCCGGGAATCAACAAGATTGAATACTTCTCCGAAATGCGAGGTAAGCCGATGAAAGGAGCTGCGAACCTCTATCTTGCGAACTTGATTGGCGAGAAGCCGAAGGGAGTGACCTTTGCCAGGAATACGGGTGAGCATCAGGCTTGGGGAAAGGAGTGGGAGGATCTTTATGCCACGGTTACCGACAGCCGCATCTATCTGAAAACGATTCCAAGTCAGCTCGCTTTTAATGTGAAGACTTTTACGGTGAAGCCGAACACGGAGTATCAGTTCATCCTAGAGAACCCCGATCACATGCTCCACAATCTTGTCATCACCAACAAGGGGCAGGCAAATGCGGTGGGGGAGTTGGCAGACAAGATGGCAGTCGATCCAGATGCGATGGCCAAGCACTTTGTTCCCGACACGGACCAGATTCTGTTTTCCACGCCACAGATTCCACACGGTCAAACGCATGAAGCCAAATTTACGACTCCTGCGGAAACGGGAGAGTATCCTTACATTTGCACCTTTCCCGGACACTGGCGCGTAATGCGAGGAGTGATGATCGTTTCAGACGAAGAGCCGGTACAGGCCGTTGCCATCTCGAGCGCTCCCTCAGCTGTCGAAAGGGCTTCATCGGAGTTTGTATCCAGCAAAGGAGTGATCGTAGAAGCGGTGTCTACGTCCACAGGATTCAAAATCCTCGTTCCTCCCGCTGTGTCATCCGGGAAGGTTGAGGCCAGTGGGGCTACGAAAAACGATCCTATCAAAGTCCTCACTGATGGGAAAATGGATTCGGGTTTTGGCCCTATCTTCAGCAACGGGATTTCGAATGGGGCCTACCGAATGGATCTGGGTGCCATCAAACCGATTCGGGCGATTTCGAGTTGGTCACACAACAAGGCAGGAAAGCGGGGGGCGCAGCGATTGCAGATCTATGGAAGCGCGGCGAAAGAGGACCCAGGTTGGAACACGACAAATAAATCAAAGTTTACTCTCCTCGGCAGCATCAATACGACCGAGGGGGAATTGGACTCCTTCGTTGCCGCTTCTCTTCGAGCAGATGAAGGCAAAAGCCTCGGGGCTTTTCGTTGGATTGTCTGGAGCGTCCACCCTGTCACACCCGCAGGCGAGAATACCGCTTTTCAGGAACTCGCCGTGGAGATCGCACCCTAGCGGATGAACTCACCGATGATTCGAAATTTTTCACAGTTCCTCTTCGTCAGTATCCTTGCCGGGGCCCTCGTTGGTTCCCTCGCATTCGCGGAACCGTCCGTCGCGACTGCGGTGCCAAAAGGCAAGTTGGAGGCATTTTTGAAGGACTACTGTATCGATTGCCATGGCCCGGACAGACAGAAAGGGCAGGTGCGATTTGATGAAGCGGAATGGGTGATCGACAATATTGACACTGCGCAGCGTTGGCAGGATGTCCTTGATCAGCTCAATGGAGGAGACATGCCTCCCGAAGAGGAAACTCAGCCAACGAGTGAGGAACTCGCATCGGTTCTGGATGCTTTGACAGGATCCGTTCTCGAAGCGCAGCGACGGCTTACTGATCATGGCGGAGAGATCAAGATGCGGCGGCTGAATCGTCGTGAGTATGCGAGAACAATTTACGATCTGTTCGGATTCGATGTGTCGCTCGACGAGATTCCCGAGGACGGCGAAATTGCAACTTTCGACACGGTTGGAGAGGAGCAATTTTTCACCTCGGCCCATTTTGAAAAGTACCTCAATCTGGGGAAGCGGATTGTTCACGAAGCCTTCGGCTACAACACGCGGCCTCGAAATGAAGCGACCATTGAGCGTTCCGAACCAGAGGAAAAATTCAATGGTCCCTTGCGCGAAAAGCTGGCTGACCTCGATCGTAAGATGGAGTTGAAGAAAGCGGGTGCGGACTGGAAGGAGATGGGGTTCAAAGATGAGGGAGAAATGGAGATCATTTTTCGTCAGTGGGATTCCCGTGCCGAGCTTCCTCGGCGTTATCTTCAGCTTCCCAAGATTGAGGAAGGCGTCTACATCAGTACGGTCTCGAAGTGGGTTTCCATGGCGCGGCACACGGATATTCGAGCCGACTATATTGTGCGAATTCATGGCGGCATCGTCGGGGAGCCTGACGACATTCGGAAGATTGTGAAATTGTCTGATCGGGATGGCATCAAGGGAACACTGAAGATTGCGGGAACATTGGAGAATCCTGAATCGGTGGAATTGAGAACTCGTCAACGTCTCGGGCAGTCGCAGTTGGGAGTGCGGGTGATCGAGAATATGCCCGACTACACGGCGAACAGTACCCGTGGCTATCGCCAGAGACTGCAGGGCGCTGAAAAGCTCTATGACCCATGGGGCTCGATCTGGATCGATTGGCTTGAGATAGAGGGACCTTTCTACCCGGAGGGAAGGCCCAAGTTCGAGGACCTGCTCTATCCTGGATTGCCAACCGGAAAAGGGAGCCCGTATATCTGGAACGATGCGAAAGCACCCGAGTTGATCGAGAAGTTTGCCTTTGAAGCGTTTCGCCGCCGTCAGCCAGAGCCGGAATTCCTGTCGGGACTTCAGGCCTTGTATCAGGAAAATCGAACTGCCGGTCTGAGTCAGCGGGAGTCGATGGAGGAGGTGATGGGTGTTATTCTTGCGTCGCCGGCGTTTCTGTTCCTCCGGGAAGATGCTCCTGCTCAGAAAAAGAAGGAATTGCTCGACAGTCGAGAACTGGCGATTCGATTGTCGTATTTCCTTTGGAGCTGTCCTCCCGACGAAGCTCTTTATGCTGCAGATCTCACGGACCTCGAAATCTTATCCCAACAGATCGATCGGATGCTTGCGAGTCCCAAGGCGGAAGCATTTCGAGATGGGTTCATGGCGCAATGGGGGGAGATGGATCGCTTTGATGCCATCACCGTGAACGAAAGAGATTTTCATCGATTTAATGCAGGTGTCAGGCATTCCGCGAAGCAGGAAGTTTACGAATTTTTTGGTTCGCTCATCGAAGAGAATCTTCCCGCTTCTCATCTGATCGATTCGGATTTTGTGATGATCAATCCGGCTCTAGCGATTCACTATGGCATCGACGGGCTGTCCGGAAATGGAGTTGACCCTAAAAACGACGAGTTCCAGAAAGTCGTGCTTCCCGCGGAATCGCAACGCGGCGGTCTGATGACTCAGACTGCTTTCCTGATGACCGGCTCGAACGGTGAGCGATCTTCACCGGTGATCCGTGGAGCTCTGGTCATGGAGAAACTGCTCCATGATGAACCAGCTCCGCCTCCTCCGAATGTACCGGAGTTGGGTTCCTCGGCTGACACGCCGCGAACCAATCGTGAGTTGGTTCAGCTTCACCAGGAGCAGGCTGTCTGTGCGTCCTGTCACAAAAAGATGGATGTGATCGGGTTTGGTCTTGAGAATTTTGATCCCGTCGGCATGTGGCGTGATACGGAGAAAGTGGGGCGAAAGCAGGTTCCGATCGAGCCTGGGGGAACGCTGCCCGACGGTGCCGTATTCTCCAATGTGCAGGAGTTGAAAACGGTCTTGATCAAGCACGAAGAGGACTTGGCTCACCAACTGGTCGAGTCTATCCTTGCGTATGCGTTAGGCCGAACGATTGAGTTTTCAGATGCAGATGATGTCGCCGATCTTCTCGCTGCGCTGAAGTCAGACGACTACCGGGTTCGATCGATGATCCGTGAGGTCGCGATGAGTCCTCTGTTCCGATCTAAGTAATTTCCATTTTTCATGAACCAGTTCATTTCCAATTCCTCCACTCGCCGATCGTTTCTCCGTGCTGGGAGTTCAGTGCTTGCGGTTCCTTTCCTGGAAACCTTTGCCGCACCGTCGGCTACATCGGAAACTCCTCCGAAACGGGTCGTCTTTCTTGGAGGCGGATTCGGATTCACCAAGGATTCGTTTTATCCCACAGAAGCCGGTCGGTTTTCTGAGATCGGGCTGACCGAGGGACTGACTCCGCTCAAACGTCACCAGGAGGATATTACGATGGTCTCGAATCTGTCGAATCTCGGGGCGACGGACCCGCATGGTGGAAGCGTTTCTTATCTCACCGGGGCCAATGTAGCCGGGACTCCGGGAAAACGATTTCACAACTCCATTTCCTGTGATCAGGTTCTTGCTCAGCATATTGGGAATGACACGCGGTTTGCCTCGCTGACGCTTTCAGCGAAGGAGCCCGATGGTGGGCAAAACTCAGGTCACGGACAGGGACTCTCTTTGGCCTGGGACGATTCCGGAAATCCGATCCCCGGGGTGAATCGACCGCTGGATTTGTTCTACACCTTGTTCGCCAATCCCAATGATTCCAGGGAAGCGCTGGATGCCAGGTTGAAGAAAAAGCAGAGTATCCTCGATCTGGTCCGGCTCGATGGGGGTGCGATGAAACGCACACTGAGCAAAGGCGACCAGGAGAAATTGGACGAGTATTTTACGGGAGTGCGACTGGTGGAGCAGGGGCTCGAGCGTCAGGCCAAGTGGGCCGATATTCCGAAACCCGAAGCTCCTTTTGAGGCCCCTAACGAAGGCATCACCGGAGAAGAGGCGATCCACCTGATGTATGACATGATCATCATCGCCCTGCAGACCGATGCGAGCCGCGTCGTAAGCTATCGACAGCCAGTGTGTGACTTGCTTTCGGGGATGGGGATCTCATTGAAGGCGCACTCCTTGAGTCACTACGGATTTTCCGAGCCACGGATCCTCGCTTCGCGTGAGCGTGACAGAAAGTGCTCAGCTCTCTTTGGTCACTTTCTCGACCGACTCAAGGAGGCTCGTGATTCTGACGGCAGTCGACTCTACGACAATTGCATCGTCAGCTATGGAACGAACTTGCGCTCGGGACATGAGTTGAAGAATCTTCCTGCGATTCTTTCTGGTGGCGGGGCTAAAGACGTCAAGCATGGGCGACATATTGCCTTGCCTGAAAAGGACACTCCGCTCGCCAACTACTGGCTCACTCTGATGCAGCAGGCAGGCATGGAAGTCGATTCCTTCAGTCACAGCACTGGGATCGTTCCAGAGATGCTTGGATAACTCGGAGTCCTGAGTCAACAGGGTCTGCTCGATGAGGTAACCCTGTTGGGTCTCGTCGCCACTGTTTCACATGAAGCAACCACTCGTTTCAGCTCCCTATGAATAAATTCTCAATTGCGCTTGTCGCACTTTTTCTCTCCCAACCAGCCGTTGGTGCTGAAGAGACTTTGATTCCGTACGGGGACGACAACGTTCCCCAGAATGTGGTCGATCTCTGGAGCGATGTGGACCCGCAAAAAGATGCCCTGGAGACGGAAGTGCTGAAAGAGTGGATCGAAGATGGAGTCGTCTGCCGCTACGTGATCTTCAAAGTGGGCACCTTCAAAGGTCAAGATGCCCGTATCGCGGCGTTCTATACTTTTCCCGAGGGCGCGGAGAATGCACCGGCGATTGTCTGGGCTCATGGTGGTGGGCAGCGAGCCGAACTGGAGCATGGAAAGTATGTCGCGAAGCAAGGCTACGCCATGGTCGATATCAACTGGGGTGGTCGAGAGATTCTGGAAGGGGTGGAAAAGAATACGGACTGGGGTGCAGTCGATCCCAGTCAGGGCCCGAGGTTTTACCCTGGTGCGAAACGAAAGGGGACCAAGCTCAATCTCCTGCCAGATGAATTCACGATCGACCCGGTGGTGAGTCCAAGGAATGGAAACTGGTTTCTACTCGCTTACGCGGGTCGTCGCGCGATTACTTTTCTTGAACAGCAAGCGGAGGTCGATTCGGAGAAGATAGGATTTACCGGCTACTCGATGGGAGGAAATATTACTTCTTACGTCTCGATCGACCCTCGTCTTAAGGCGGTTGTTCCGATGGTTGGGGGAGCCGGATTTATCACCGCAGATTCGCCGGGCATTCTTGATTCGGGAATGGCACGAGCCTATTCGGATCACGTCGAGTTGTTTGCGAACACGATGGAGTCGCAGTCCTATTATCCTCATACCCAGTGCCCCGTCCTGCTTCTCAGTGCGAGCGATGACTTTCATTCCCGTTTTGAGTTTATTTATCAATGCATGGA
Organism: Verrucomicrobiales bacterium; assembly: GCA_965657775.1. Taxonomy (GTDB): domain Bacteria; phylum Verrucomicrobiota; class Verrucomicrobiia; order Verrucomicrobiales; family DEV007; genus Arctic95D-9. Next base: position 112,601 of record CBFHPY010000001.1, on the reverse strand, counting down.
TAAACTGCCTCACAACAATTGGAGAGTGAGCCAGAATATGCATTTCAGTCATAGCCTCGGGCCCGAGCAATGGATTCTCATGAATCTCTGGTTCGACAAATATTTGAAAGGCGAAGCGATTGAAATTCCGAAGACGCCCGAGTCGAATCTCGAGGTCGATGCCAAAAAGGGAACGGCCGATTTTACGGTGACTCCGGATCGAGTGGCCGAGCTTACAGCAGTAGATATCTATTACAGCCATGACCCGAATCCGAAGTCGCGATTCTGGATTCATGTGGAGGGGGAAAGAAGTCAAGATGCCTGGACCGCGACGTTGCCGGTTCGCGAGAACCTTCCTCTTTTCGTCTTCGCTGATTGTAGCTATTCGCTGGAAGGACCAGCTGAAGCATTTCAAGGCACTGCAGATTCCTTTACGATCACCTCGAACGAAGAGGTTTATTTGCCTGAGACAATTGAAGCCGATCGTTTGCCTGAGGAGGCGATACCCGAATCCGTTTTCTCAGACTTTTCGGTCGACGGATTTCGTGATTGGGGCTTTGGCTCACGTGGGGGAATGACGACTTATAAATTCCGAGACCCTCGGGCTCAGCTTCCTGAAGCGAATGCCGCGCTCCAGGTCACCGTAAGTGTTCCGAGAGAGCGCCTCAGCTTTCGGTTTCGGATTACGAAAAACAAATACATCACTGGGGTTCGCGAAGCCCAGTCGAGCTACTCGTTCACGAAGAACTATACCGAGGCAATCGAGAGTGATGTGATTGAGATCAAAGCTTCCGACTTCAAGGATGGCGATCAGAATACAATGACTGACTGGTCCAATATCAGCACGCTGACTTTCGGGATCTACGACGGAGCTGCCAAGACGACTCTTCATTTCACCGACGAAGCCAACCGCGATATTCTCCGGAAGATGATCTGGAAGCGCGAGGACTAGATCGCATCTATTTCGAGAAACGATTCACTCATGAAAAACCCTATCATTCTATCCATCACGCTTCTCTTCGGGAGCCTGCTTTCGGTTCACGCCGAGGAGCCACCGAACTTCGTAGTGTTTCTTGCCGATGATCTCGGCTGGGGAGATCTCGCCTGCTACGGACACCCTGTCATTCAAACTCCCAACCTGGATCAGTTTTCGACGGAGGGCGTTCGATTCACCCAGGCGTATTCGTCCTGTGGAGTGTGTTCTCCAAGTCGTTCGTCTATCCTCACGGGACGGACTCCTTATCGCAACGGCGTCTGGCGGTGGGTTCCGGGCGGAAGCAGTGTGCATTTGCGGACCAGCGAAATCACCGTTCCTGAATTGGTGAAAGAACGCGGCTACGAAACGATGCATACGGGGAAATGGCACCTCAATGGGAAGTTCAACAATCCAGAGCAACCCCAACCCAACGATCACGGATATGACTGGTGGTTTGCGACGCAGAACAATGCTTCTCCTTCCCACAAGGACCCAAGGAACTTCGTACGAAATGGGGAAGAGGTGGGACCGCTCGAAGGTTTTTCCGCTCCTCTTGTCGCCGAAGAAGCGATTCGCTGGCTGCGTGATGAACGTGATTCTGAGAAGCCATTTTTCATGACGGTTTGGACTCACGAACCACACCTGCCGATCGAGTCGGACCCGGAGTTTATGAATCTCTACTCTGATCTCGATGATCCCGACCTGAGACAGCATCATGGGAATATCACCCAGCTCGATCATGCCTTTGGACAACTCATGAAGGCTCTCGACGAAATGGGGCTGCGGGAGAATACCTTTGTCATCTTCACGAGTGACAATGGACCCGAGGGAAAGGGAACGAACGGACGCACCCGAGGATCGACGGGTGGTTTGCGTGGCCGCAAGCGTGACGATCACGAGGGTGGCATTCGAGTCCCAACAATCGTGCGCTGGCCTGGAAAGATTGAAGCCGGGAGCGAGAGCACGATTCCAGTGATCGGTTCGGACATCTTTTCCACAGTCCTCGATATCGTCGACGTTCCTCTCCCTGACGATCGAACGATCGACGGCGTCAGCATGGTGCCTGCATTTTCCGGGAAGAAACTCGAGCGTCCTGTGCCTCTATTCTGGCGAACTCACATCGCACCCCGTGACAGCCATGCTGCGATGCGTATTGATGACTGGAAGATTGTCGTCAACGAAGACCTGACACGTTTTCAGCTTTATCACATCGAGGAAGACTGGAAGGAAGAGCACGATCTTGCTGAAGAGAAGCCGGAGAAGCTGGAGGAAATGAAGAACAAGTTTCTCGAAGTCTGGAAAGACATCGAGGAAGAAGGACCCAGCGACTGGTGGAAGAACGTTCCCAAGCGAGAACAGCAAAAGAAGAAGGAGAAAAAGAACGCTGGGAAACTCAAGGCGGGAACCGATGAGACTGGAGATTGGGACGTGGTCCGTGGAGGCACCGTGAGCAAAAATGAATTTGGTTACCGACTCGATGCCGGATCCGGTGAAGCTTTTGCCTTGTTGGAGTTGGATACTCCTATCCAGGAAAGTGCGACCTACGAGGTGAGCTATCGTGCTGCGGCCGAGGAAAAGACACGGAACGCCTGTTTCTGTTTCGGATCGGTGACTGAGAACGATGCTCTGTTCAAAGCCGGTTCCATGATCGGCATGAATCAACACGGCGTGTTCGAGGGCTCCTGGGGAAATGTGGGGATTGGCACCTCCGCCCGAGCGAAGTTTGAACCCGGGGATACTTTCGAAGCTAAAATCACGCTCGATCTGGAGCATGGCAAAGCGATTCTAGAAATCGGCGACACTAAAGTTGAGCATCCACTTCCAGAATCGTTGGAGAGTGTCACTCACATCGGGATCTACAGCAAAGCAGCGCAGTCCGATTTCACTTTGCCTGTTGAAGCGGCTCAATAGACCTGTCCGGCCTCAACTCGAGACAAAGTCCAGAGCACTTTTCATGGAGTGTTTTTGATCGCGTCTCTTGTTGAAAACTCATATCAAGACTAGAACAACGAGCTCTATGAAGAACCCATTTTACCAACTCCTTCTCGGTGTGGCCCTTCTCACCGGACTGATGGCGATTTCGCCTCCAGTCGTCGATGCTGCCGAACCCACGAAGATCCTTTTTCTGGCGGGTCCCCGAAGCCACGCTTCCGGCGATCACGAATTCAACGCCGGGTGCATGCTTCTCGCAAAAGCGCTCAATGAACAGAGTGGACTCGAAGTCGAGGCGACTGTGATCAAAGGATGGCCCGAGGACGAAAGTGTGTTCGACGGCGTCGATGCGGTCATCATCTATTCTGACAGCACCAAGGTCGTAGGGAAAGGATGGGAAAAGACCGACGAACTCGCGAAGTCCGGGGTCGGCCTCATGTTTATGCATTACGCGGTGCATCCCAGTAAGGAGCAGGGGGAGAAATACTTTCAACCCTGGCTTGGCGGAGCGTTCGAAACCGGATGGTCGGTCAATCCTCACTGGGTTGCTGATCTGAAGACTCTCCCCGATCATCCCATTTCCAATGGGGTGACCGATCTCGTCAGAGCCTACGACGAGTTTTACTATTCGATGCGGTTTCGTGAGGACCGAGGCGAGGTCCTCGACCTCGTCACTGCCGTTCCGACGAAAGAGCGACTGAAGCGAATCATCAATCTCTGGAACGAGAACGGCATCAAGGGAATTGGGAAACCACAGACCCTGATGTGGGGTGTCGAGCGAGAAGACGGAGGACGTGGCGTTGGTTTTACAGGCGGTCACTATCACCGCAACTGGGCAATCGATGGTTTTCGAAGAATTGCGCTCAACGCGATCATCTGGGTTGCGGGAATGGAGGTTCCCGAAGGCGGTGTGAAATCCAAGCCGGTCACGGAAGACGAATTGAATGCCAATCTCGATGACTACGGAAAGCCCAATCCTCGGATTCTGTTGCCCAAAGTGGAAGAGTTCATGGAGTTGCCTCCGGCACCGTTTGTCACGATGGAGGATTTGAAAAAGCGGGAGGAGGATAAGAAGAAAAAGGCAGCTCAAAAGAAGGCGCGGAATTCTAAGCCGGCAGCGCCTCAGCCAGGTGGCGCAAAGACATCGAATGCGGTCTACGAAAGCCCCGTGCTGAGAAGTGGAGCGAAAGTGAGAACTGTTGATTTCGATGTAAAGCTCAGCGGTTCAAAGGATCTCTATCTTGTCGTCTCTGACGAAGGAGATAAATCGCACGACTGGTGCAATTGGCTCGATACCGTGATTCGTTTTGAGGACGGAACCGAAATGCCCCTGACAAAGCTGGACTGGGTCTCGGCGAAATCGACTGGGCAAACGCGGAAGAACAAGAACTACACCAACGGTGCGATGAAAGTCGCCGGGCGGGAATACTCCGAGGGGATAGGAACGCATGCTCCCTCCACGATTCGATTTACACTTCCCAAGCCTGCGGCAGGGTTGAAAGGTAAGGTGGCTCTGGATGATGGCGGTGCCATTCGTGGTGGAAAATCGACTCCTGCGGAAGTGCGATTCATGATCTTCACGAGCGCTCCTCCTGCGCATGCAGCCAGCCCTCAGGTAGGGAAAAACAATTTTGATCCGACCAGTCTTGAGCCGCAGAAAGTTCCGACGGACAAATTGCAGGTGCCGGACGACCTCGAGGTGACGGTTTGGGCAACGAGTCCAATGCTCTTCAATCCGACGAATATGGACAGCGATGCTCACGGCCGAATCTGGGTTGCTGAGGGAGTGAATTATCGTCGCAACAAAGGACGCCGTCCGGAAGGCGACCGGGTTATCGTTCTCGAGGATACCGATCAGGATGGCAAGGCGGACAGCAGCCATACCTTTGTTCAGGATCCGGATCTCGAGGCTCCTCTCGGCATCGCGGTGATGGACAACAAGATCATTGTTTCCCAGCCTCCCAGTTTGCTCGTTTACACCGATGTTGATCGCAATCTCCGTTTCGATCCGAAGATCGATAAGAAGGAAGAATTGCTGACGGGATTCAATGGTCGGCAACACGATCACAGCTTGCATGCCGTTACGGCCGGGCCTGATGGAAAGTGGTATATCAACCAAGGGAATTGCGGGGCGAAGTTTGTCGACGGAGACGGCAGAACTTTTTCGGTGGGTGGTCCCTACCAGGGCGGCGGCGGAGTGTTCTATCACAACAACCACGAACTCGGAGGAGTGAGAAGTGACGATGGGCGCATCTGGACAGGGGGCTTTGCTGCAAGAATGAATCGCGATGCGACTGGGCTTACCATTATCGGTCACGGATTCAGAAACTCCTACGAGCACACGGTGACATCATTTGGTGATGTCTTTCAGAATGACAACGATGATCCGCCTGCCTGCCGAGTCAGTTGGATGATGGAAGGTGCTTTCTTTGGGTTCTTTTCCCGAGACGGAAAAAGAACCTGGCAAGCGGACCAGCGCCCCGGGCAATCAATTCCGGAAGCCCACTGGAGGCAGGATTCGCCGGGAACGACTCCTCCCGGAGATGTCTACGGAAGTGGATCACCGACAGGCGTGGCCTACTACGAGAACGGCGCTCTTCCCGAAAAATACAACGGGATGCTCCTGAGTTGTGAAGCACGAGGGCAGGTGGTTTTTGGTTACTATCCTGAGCCGGAAGGTTCCGGGTTTAAGCTCGAGCGATTTGATTTCCTGAAAGCCAGTTCCGGCACCCTCTTCCGTCCTTCGGATGTGCTCGTGGGGGCAGACGGAGCGCTCTATGTCAGCGACTGGTTTGACCCGGGCGTTGGAGGTCATGCCGATCGCGATGCCAGCACATCAGGAACGATCTATCGAATCGCGAAAAAAGGTTTTACCCCGCCTGCCGAATACAAAACGGATCCTGCCAGCCTTCTGAGCAGCCCTTCGCCGAATGTCAGGGATGCTGGCTGGGTTGCGCTTCGCGAAATGGGCGCTGACCTGATGAGTGCTGTCGAGCCTCTCACAAAGAGTGTGAATCCATACGTCAGTTCTCGACCTTTTTGGTTGTACCCATTTGCCGGTAAAAAGGGCGTCGAAAAGGTAGAGGAGATGCTGTCGTCTAAGTCGGCCCATGATCGGCTATTCGCCTATCGAGTCCTGAGAAACGCGGAATATTCGTTTAGTGAGAAACAACTCGCTGCGCTCGTTGCCGATGAATCGCCAGCGGTTCGTCGTGAGGTCGCAGTATCTCTTCGCTACATGAGTGCTGAGGAGAAAGCATCCCATGTAGCAGCGCTTTTCTCTCGTTTGCCAGAAGGAGATCGAACCTACCTGGAAGCTTGCGGATTGGCTGCCGAGAAAGCAGAAGCACAGGTCTGGGAAGTTGTGAAAAACGAAGCCGGGAATCCCAAGCCGGAGCAGTGGAGCGATGGCTTTGCCTGGATCACCTGGCGCCTTCAACCCGATGCTGCGATTCCTGCACTTGTAGTCAGGGCGAATCTGAATTCCCTGACCAACGAACAAAGAAAGCTTGCCGTTGATACATTAGCCTTTACCCGAACTGCGGAAGCGGTCAATGCAATGGCTGATCTCGCTGAGGCCGGAAATGGCGATGCGAAGCGCTGGTTGCTTTCGCGTGCCTGGGGGGAGTGGGCGGAGTTTGATACGAAGGCGAAGCTCAAGGAACTCGGTATATACGATCCTGACAATGTGACCATTACTTCGTCGACAATTCCGAAATACAACAAGTCTTCGACTCTGCCTCCGATTCCCGAGATTCTGAAACTGACGGGAGATTTTTCGAACGGGAAGCTTCTTTCGGCCCGCTGTTATGCCTGTCATCAGATTGAAGGCAATGGGATTTCTTATGGCCCCGATCTCAGGAACTGGGTTGCCAACCAGGGAATGGAGTCATTCCTCCGCGCGGTGATTGATCCTTCTGCGGAGATTGCGCATGGCTTCAACGGCACCTCGGTTAAGCTCAAAGATGATGGTTACATTCACGGCCTTGCGATCAGCCGGCAGGATCCTGTGATCATTCAATCGATGGGAGGCCTCACTCAGATTATTCCCAAATCGAAAACAGAGAAGGTGTCCAATTTCAGGAGCTCGCTCATGCTATCGGCGGATCAACTGGGTTTGACGGCTCAGGATCTTGCTGACCTTGGTGCCTATTTGGAGACTGTGAAATAATCAATCCTTTGCCCGATGTTTGTATGAAATCGATTCTCTACGTCCTCCTTGGAGGGCTGTTTTTAGGCGGCAATTGTCTCGCTGCTGATTCACCTCGACCCAACATCATCGTCATCTTTATCGATGACATGGGATACGGTGATGTGGGGTTCAACGGAGCGACTGTTCCGAAAACTCCGAACCTGGACCAGATGGCGGCTGAGGGAATGAAGTTCACGGACTTCTACGTCGGTTGTGCTGTCTGTTCCGGCTCGCGAACCGCTTTGCTGACGGGTTGCCACTATCAGCGACTCAGCATGAATGCGGTCTTGTTTCCGAACAGCGATCGTGGGCTTCACCCCGACGAAGTGACTCTCGCAGATATGCTGAAGGGGGCAGGATATCGAACCGCGTGTGTTGGAAAATGGCACCTGGGGCATTTGCCTCCCTGTTTGCCAACCTACCAGGGGTTTGATTCCTATTGGGGGATTCCCTACAGCAATGACATGTGGATCGATCCAGCGAATAAGTTGGCGGATGACATTGTAATTCGCGAAGGACTCACGCTTGCCGAGTTGAAGGCCGGGCACAAAGCGAAGAATGTCGTTCCGATTCTACGTGATGAAGAGGTAGTCGAGTATCCGGCGGACCAGAGCACGATCACAAAGCGCTACACGGAGGAGGCGATTCGGTTTATCAAGGAAGAGCACGAAGAGCCTTTCTTCCTCTACCTTCCGCATACGATGGTGCATCTCCCTCTCTTTGTTTCCGAGGCATTCGACAATCCTGACAAATCGCTCATCACGAATGCGATTGAGGAAGTGGACTGGTCGGTCGGTGAAATCCTACGCTCGCTGAAAGAAGCGAAAATTGCCGAGAACACCCTCGTTGTTTTTACGAGCGACAACGGCGCGGCGGTGGGTTCTTCGCTTCCTCTCCGCGCGAAGAAGGGCAGCGTCTACGATGGCGGAATTCGCGAGCCCACTGTGATGTGGTGGCCCGGTAAGATTCCAGAAGGATCTGTTTGTTCCGAAGTCGCAGCGAGCATCGATATGATGCCAACTTTTGCTGGTCTGGCCGGGGGAGCTCTTCCTGATCAGAAAATTGACGGGAAAGATATATGGCCGCTTATGGCGGGGGACAAAGACGCGAAGAGCCCTCATCCCGAATATGTCCTCATGCATGGTCCAGGAACAGTACGTTCCGGGAAATGGAAATTCTATCCATGGCAGGAAGGAAAAGGGAGAGGCGACCGGAGCAAGTCCAAGGGAGCTCTTTCGGATCTTCCGGTGCAACTCTACGATACGAGAAAGGACATTGGGGAAACGAAGAATCTTGCGGCAGAATTTCCTGAGGTGGTGAAGCGGCTTCAGGTGGCCTACGACACCCAGGTCGAAGAGATCAAGGGGAACAAGCGTCCCACTGCCGAGATGCACCGGCCGGAAGGAGCGCTCTCACCCCAGCGGCCGGGAGGCCCGAAAAAGAAGAAACCCGCCAAGAAGCCGAAAGCGTAGTGGGCCTCATTGAATCGCTTCTGCGCCAATAAGAACACAACTTCAGTATCTCTTTCTATGAATTCCCGTCTAACCCTATTCATCGCCGGAACGAGCCTTTGCTTGTCCACTCTGGTTTTACAAGGAACCTCCGTAGCTCAGGAGGCGACAAAAGGTGAGGCATTGTCTCAGGACTCGGCCAATAAAGGCAAAAAGAAAGGGAAGGGTGGAAAAGCCTCTCGGCCTCAGCTTCCGGTGACGAGTCCCTTTGCGAAGTTGAACAACCCGGATGTTCATGAGGATTTCCCCGTGGTTTGCCTGAACGATGAGGGAAAACCCATTGTTGTCTATATCGAGCACAACGGGACGTCCGATGCTCTCAGGCTGGCTGGTATGACTCCGTCGGGTGCCCTGAAGCGACTGGCTACTGTTTCGGATCCCGGGGCCGAAAACATCTATCAGCCATGCCTGACGAAACTGCCAAGTGGACGCTTACTCTGCGTTTGGTCGCAGCTGCAGGAAGATGGGCAATGGGATCTTTTTGCGAGAAGGATTGGGAGAAAAGGCCTTGCCATTGTGGGAGAGTCAATCCGCCTTACTGAGGATTCGGGGAATGACATCTTTGCCGATCTGGGAACAGATTCCAGTGGCCGAGTCTGGGTGACCTGGCAGAGGATGAACGCTGGGATAAACCAGGTCATGGCCAGGGTTCTCGAGTCGGGTTCCGATGACTGGTCCGAAGAGATTCAAGTTACGACTGGGAAGGGTGGCGGTGATTGGGAGCCACGCCTTGCCTTCGGCCAGAAAGAAGAAGCGTTGATTGTGTTCGACAGCTACCGACGAGGTGATTTCGATGTCTTTCTGACCAAGGTCTCTCCGGATGGTTCGGTAGTGCCTGCGATCTCGATCGCTGGGTCGGATCGCTATGAGGCTCGCCCTGAACTGGCGGCATCACCCGATGGGAAAACGCTCTGGGTTGTCTACGAGGATGGTATGAAATTCTGGGGGAAAGACCTCGGGTCGGAATGGCGGAAAAAGGGTGGGGGATTGCATCACGATCGACAACTCAAGGTGGTGAAAGTCGATCTGGAAACCAGCGAAGTAGAAAAAGTGGCAGACTTGACCGCCTTGCTTCCCGATCTGGTGGCCGACCCTCAGAGTGTTGGAACGGGAGCGATTGATGTTCCCGAGGTGATTGTGGATAAGGATGGGGCGCCCTGGGTATTTTTTCGTTACTGCCTCTTTAAGAGCCCCGGATTCTGGCAGATCGCCTATTCTCGATTTGAATCTGCCAGTCAGGAATGGACGAAACCCGAAGTGATGGGGAACAGTGCCTACTGTCTTGATCGTCGGACTTCGGTCTCGTTGGACTTGGCCAGTGGAAAGCTGAAGGTGGTCTATCCTTCCGATCTCCGAAAGAACAAGCAGGCTGGAGACTGCGGCATATTTCTTTCCGCGATTGACCCGAGCGAAGAACGCGCTTCTGCAGGGACGATGCCTTTCGATTTGCTCCAGGAAGCTCCCACATTGTTGAGTCCCTACAATGAAACACCAGAGCGGGACCGGAGTGATCATCACACCTGGGAATTCAAGAAAGCCTCGTATCAGCTCTATTGGGGTGACGTGCATCGCCATACCGACTTTTCGAATTGTCGCACGACAGACGATGGATGCATCGTCGAGCACTATCGGTATGCGATCGAAGCGGGTGGGCTCGATTTTCTGGGGACATCAGATCACACCGAAATCGGAAAAACCCTGACTGATTACGAATGGTGGCAGACGCAGAAGCTGGCCGATCTCTTTCATAATCCAGGCAGTTTTGTTTCCATTTATGCCTACGAGCGAGAACAGAAGTTTCCTTATGGTCATCGCAATGTTCTGTTTCTGGAACGCGGCGGTCCGGTGATCTACATCAAGCGGAGGAACTACTCGAATTCACGTTGGGCTACGCCCCTGCCGGCGCCGGATGGTGACATTCTCGGAGATATTCCTCCGTGGCATCTCTGGGATCTTCTTCGGGTTCACGGAAAGCGTGCCATCACCATCGAACACACTTCAGCGGGTGGAATGGGAACGGACTGGTCGAAGTATGAAAAGCTGGATCCAGAATTTGAAAACATTCTTGAAGTCTTCCAGGGTTCACGGAACAGCAGCGAGGGAGAAGGCGCTCCACAGCCACCCGTTGTGGTTGGTTCTCCTCAGGTATCGAAGTTCTCAGGAAACTCGGCCAAAGGCACCTGGCAGGTGGCGCTTGGAATGCAGCATCGATTGGGAGCGTTCGCCAGTTCCGATCATCGATCGACGAATCTGTCTTATGGCGGAGTCTACGTGAAGGAGTTCACCCGCGAAGCTCTTTTTGATGCGATGGACGCTCGCAGAACGGTTGCCGCGACCGACAAGATCTACATGGAGTTCTCCTGCAATGATCGAATGATGGGTGAGATCTTTGACACAGAGGAACCCCTGGTCTTGACGATGGCTGTCGCGGGAACTGCGCCGATCAGCCGAGTGACCCTGGTGAGGAATGAAGAAGACTACAAGGTCTACACTCCTGAAGTGACTTCGAATGACTTCTCTGCGACTCACACTGACCCGAACCCGGTGAGTGGAGAGAATCGGTATTATCTTCGAGTTGAGCAGTCTGACGGCAACATGGGGTGGACATCACCTGTCTGGGTCACAAAACGATGAAAATCCTTCTCCACATTATTACTCTTCTTGTTGTTCTGGTAGTGACCGGGGCAGTCAGTTCTGCCGCAGAAAAGCCGAATGTCATCCTGATCATGACGGATGATCAGGGCTACGGAGATCTCGGATGCCATGGGAATCCGGTGGTGAAGACTCCGAACATTGATCAGCTCTTTGCCGAGTCGATTCGCTTCACCAGTTTTCACGTCAGTTCATTCTGCACGCCATCACGAGCGGCACTCATGACGGGTCGTTATCCCGGTCGAACGGGAGCCTATCGAACCAGTTCGGGTCGGACAATGTTGCACAGAGATGAGCAAACGATCGCGAATGTGTTCTCCGAAAATGGCTACAAAACCGGGATGATCGGAAAATGGCATCTCGGCGACAATGCGCCTCATCGTCCGCAGGATCGAGGATTTGGTGACGTGGTCTGGCATCGTTGTGGTGGAGTCGGGCAGGCTTCGGATTTCTGGGGCAACGACTACTTCGACGACACCTACGAGAGGAACGGGAAATTTGAGAAGTTCGAAGGGTACTGCACCGATGTCTGGTTCGAGGAGTCGATGCGATTTGTTGAAGAGAATAAGGAGGATCCCTTCTTTCTCTACATTGCCCCGAACGCCCCACATGGCCCCTACCTCGTGGATCGAAAATGGAGTGACCCTTATCGAGATCAGATCAAGTGGCGAGGTGGTCCGGAGTTTTATGGAATGGTCGAGAACATCGATCACAATGTCGGGTTGCTGCGAGCGAAGTTGGAAGAACTCAGCCTGGCAGAGAACACAATTTTCATTTACATGACGGACAACGGGACTGCCAACGGCGCGAAGTTTGACGGACTCACGAGCGAAGCCCTGCAGGGCTTCAATGCAGGAATGCGCGGGAAGAAGTCATCGGTCTATGAGGGCGGGCACCGCGTTCCGTTTTTCATTCACTGGCCCAAAGGAGATCTCAACAGTGGTCGCGACGTTATATCCGTATCGGCGCATATTGACGTCCTGCCGACTCTCGCTGAACTCTGCGAGATCGCGGTTCCCGCAACTCACAACCCTGATGGCATTTCCTTTGCTGAGCAGTTGAAGAATCCGGAGGCGCCACCGCATCGGGAATATCACATTGTTCAATTCCAAGGTGGCCCTCATTTTCGTGGTGCTCCTGCCAAGTGGGAATACACCTGTGTTTTTAAAGATCGCTGGAGACTTATCGATGGGAAGGAACTCTACGATATCGAGAAGGACCCTTCGCAGAGAGAGGATGTTGCGGCGGCCCACCCCGCCGTCGTAAAAGAACTTCGCGCGGTCTATTCGCCGTTCTGGGAGTCGGTCTCACCTCGAATGACGCCGGTTTCGATTGATCTTGGCAATCGAGCGGAGAATCCAACCGTCCTTTGTTCCCAGGACTGGTATATGCCGACAGGCAATCCCCCGTGGAATTTTGGCAGCATCAAGAAGCTCCCCCGTGTCACAGGACCATGGAAAGTGAATGTCAAAGAAGCGGGGATGTATCGACTCACGTTGCGCCAACTGCCTGTTGAAGCAGACAAGCCCGTCGTTGCCGTTCGCGCCAAGGTGCAGATTGCGGGAGAAGAAATGGAGATGCCCGTCGAACCAGGAAGCAAAGGGGTCGTTTTTGAAATGGAACTTCCAGAAGGAGAAACGGAGCTGTTGACCTATCTCTATGACGAAAAGGGGAAGACTGGAGGCGCCTACTTTACCGAAGTGGAACTGCTCATTCCTCCCCAATAGCATGTTGACTGCGTTCATTCTCTCGAAGCCAATGAAACGACGGTTCAGCTGTGCGATCATTGTTTCGTGCTTTTCTTTTCTGACGGCATTGTCAGTGTCCGCAGAATCACAGCCTAATATTCTTTTTATCCTGACTGATGATCAAGGATATGGCGATGTCGGGGTGCATGGTCATCCTTTGTTGAGGACTCCGAATCTGGATCAATTTGCTGGCGAAAGCGTCCGCTTCGACAACTTCTACGTCAGTCCTTCGTGCTCCCCGACTCGATCAGCATTGATGACGGGGATGCATGAGTTTCGGAGCGGAGTTACTCATACTTTGCAACCAAGAGAGCATCTTTTGCAGTCCGCGACAGTTTTGCCTCAACTGCTCAAAACGGCAGGCTATCGAAACGGATTTGTTGGGAAATGGCATTTGGGCGGGGGAAAAGGCTATTCACCAGCGCACCGTGGTTTCGATTGGGCTTCGACCAATGCGCAGGGACCTCGAAATCATTTTGATCCTGTCATCATTCGAAATGGGAAACGGGAGAAGAGAGAGGGCTATCGCGAAGATATCTTTTTCGATGAAGCGATGACGTTCATCGAGGAGACGAAGGATCAGCCTTTCTTCTGTTATCTGGCTACCTACTCGCCTCATGCCCCGCTTGCTGCACCCGAGGAATTTGTCGCGCCGTATCGGAATGACGTGACCGAAGAGCAAGCGGCCTATCTCGGAATGGTCGAGAATATCGACTACAATGTCGGCCGGATTCTGACATTCCTGGAAGAGCGTGATCTGGCGAAGAACACCATCGTTGTATTCATGAATGACAACGGCCAGACCGAAGGGCTGGATGTCTACAATGCCGGAATGCGTGGGTGCAAGTGCACGATCTGGGAAGGCGGATCAAGAGCGATGTCTTTCTGGCGGTCGCCAGAGCGTTGGCAACCCAGGCAAGTCGACAACCTCACCGCTCATCTCGATGTGTTGCCGACCCTGTGCGATTACGCCGGTGTTGAAATCCCGGGTGACGTAAAAGGGGAACTGGAGGGATTCAGTCTACGTCCTCTGTTGGAATCGAAAGGACCAGTTTCGTGGCATGATGATCGAATTCTTTTTCATCACGTAGCACGCTGGCCGAGTGGGTTGGCGGCGTTGCACAAATACGCCATGGCTGGCGTCCGGCAGGGGAACTATCTACTGCTGCGAAGTCACTCCTGTGGAACCGCGGAGTGCAAACCCTACTCGAGCCAGTGTACGACTCTGGATCTCGTCGGTCGCGGGCAAAAGACGATCACGTATACGGATGGAAATGCTCAATTTCACTGGGGAGTCAGCGCACCGGATCGATGGTCGCTATTTGATAGTAAGAAAGACCCCGCTTGTGAGAACGACCTCTCTTCGCAGATGCCGGAACTCGTCAATGAACTGTCAGGGGCCTACGAAAAGTGGTGGGATGCAATGTATCCCGAGATGATCGCGGCAGGTGGTGATGAAGGTGAGCCGCTCGTGCGGGGCCGTCGGGCGAAGCAGTAGCGCGAAAAGACAACGAGAATAACTCAGACACAAATTCTATGAAAAAACGCCTACCATTCTTTTTAATCATTATTCTGATTTCCCTCATCGGTTTTCTCCAGGCTGAAGAAGGGAAGAAGAAGCCACATGTTGTCTTGGTCTGCGGCACGCTTCACTATTCTCCGGAACTTACGATGCCTGTTTTTGCGGAAGAGTTGGAACGCTTTGGTTTTCGGACCACCGTAGTGATGGGGGAGGGTGATCCGGAGAAGAAGACGGAAAACGTGCTGCCTGGATTGGATGTCTTGGCCGAAGCTGATGTGGTCATCTTTTTTATGCGCTTCCTCAAACTGCCCGATGAAGAGTGGCAGTCCGTTGAAGCGTATTTAAAATCGGGCAAACCCATCATCGGGCTGCGAACCGCGAATCATTCTTTTAAATACCCGAAGGGACATCCTCGATTTGAGTGGAACGATGGCTTTGGTCGTCGCGCGATGGGAACTCCTTATATCGTTCACCAGAGTAGTGAGACTGCCATCAAGATCATCGCCGAGAACGCCGGGCATCCGATCATGACCCATGTGTCGAAGCAGGATTGGGTTTCGCCGGGCACTCTCTACCTAGCGAAACTTGAGGACGGTTGCGTGCCTCTTGTCGAAGGAAGCGGCACCGGGAGGGAGCGATTGTTAAAGAAGAGTTTCGGTGAAATCCAGGTGAAGAAATTTGAGACCGCACCCGTGGCTTGGGCGTGGGAAAACGAGTGGGGTGGAAAGTCCTTCTACACTTCGTTTGGCCATCCCGGAGACTTTGCCGAAGCATCATTCAATCGCATGCTGATTAATGCCGTGCACTGGGGAGTCGATCTCCCTGTCCCGCCTGCTGATGCCAAGATTTCCACCTGGGAAATCGAACGCGTTGATAAAAAGAAGCGCTGACTCATGAAATACTTTCCCACTAAATTGCTTGGTCTTTTGATTCTTGGGCTCGTGTCCGGACGAGCGGCAGAAGACGCTCCGATTCGATCTGGAGACCGAGTCGCGATCGTAGGAAATACTTTTGCCGATCAGCTTCGCATCCATGGGTATTTGGAGTCCTTGTTGCTGCAACACGACGATGTGTCGATCCGAAACCTTGGATGGGGTGGCGACATGCTGACGGTTCGGGATCGACCCACAGGGTTTCCGACCGAGGAGTCAACCTTGGCGTCTCACAAGACGGATGTGATCGTGGCATGCTTTGGGATGGGCGAATCGTTTGCCGGAGCTGATGGAGTTGAAGATTTTGAGAGCGACCTGAAGAGCTTTATCGATTCCCATAAGGGGAAGAAATACAACGGCGAATCGGAAGTTCGGCTCGTCCTGGTTTCTCCTATCGCCTACGAAGATCGCGGGAAGTTGACGCCTTCGGTTGCCGAACGAAACGGGGATCTGAAATCCTATACAGACGCTATGAGAAAGGTGTCCGCGTCTGAAGCGATCCCCTTCGTCGATTTGTTTGAGACCTCGCGATATCTCATGAATGAATCGAGTGAGACTCCGATGACAACAAACGGGATTCATCTGAATTCGTTCGGGTACTGGGCAATCAGCCATGCCTTTTTTGAGCAGTTGTCTGGCGACCTTTGCGATTCCTGGCAGTTGACGATTGATGCGGAAGTGAAGGAAGGAAGCGCGGAAGGAGTGGAGTTGTCTGAGCTGGTCGTAGATCAGCAGGGGCTACGTTTTGTCGTTTCTGAGAACTCCGCACCATCGCTTCCCCCTCCGCCTATGGATGGTGATATTCCCGCTCAACTCTCCTCGAAACGAGACACCCTGACCGTGACACATCTCAAGCCAGGGGGCTACACTCTTTCCGTTGATGGAGTGGAAGTCGTCACGGCCAAGCACGATGCCTGGGCGAAAGGGGTGGTCATCGATTCATCACCTGCTCATCAGGAGGCCACTGCTTTTCGTGCTGCGATCAATGACAAGAACCTCCAGTTTACCTACAGCTGGAAAGCCTTGAACCAAGTCCACATCGTGGGAGAACGCCGCTCCTCGCCGAGTGGGCGAGCGCTTCCCAAAGAAGTGAAAGAATTCCATCAACTTGCCGAACAGCGCGAATCCACGCTTCGCGGCATGGTGCAACCCAAAACCCGGCAGTGGCGACTCACACCCGCCGAGAACTAGTCTCCTCTATCACGAAACCAAAAGATGAACCGTTTCCTTATTCTTTTCTCCGGAGTTGTCTGCTTCTCTGGAGCCTTGCTCGCTGCTGACACGAGTGGGATCAAAGTCGCGAACCTCAAAGGGGCTGATCTTGATCTGATGAACAATCATGATCCTGCGTCGGAGTTGGAAAACTTTGAGTTGCTCCCTGGTTATCAAGCCAACCTTTTTGCTACCGATCCAATGTTGGCGAATCCGGTTCATATGACTTGGGATTCGAAGGGGCGCCTCTGGGTGGCTTGCTCGTGGTCGTATCCACAACTCAAGCCGGGCGATGTTGCCAATGACAAAATCATTATCCTCGAGGATACGGACAATGATGGTGCGGCAGACAAGTCGACGGTTTTTGCGGACGGTCTTTATCTCCCCACTGGAATCGAGTTGGCCAATGGGGGATGCTACGTGGGGCAGTCGCCTGATGTGTTCTTTTTGGAAGACACGGATGGAGACGATGTGGCCGATGTCAAAGAGTTGGCCCTGACCGGATTCGGAATCGAAGACAGTCACCATTCCATCAGCGCGTGGCGTCGCGGCCCGGGCGGGTGGATCTATTTTCAGGAAGGGATTTTTCTACACGCACAGGTAGAGACCCAATATGGCGTGGTTCGCAACTTCAATGGAGGGGTCTACCAGTTCAACCCGCGGACACAGGAGCTTCGGGTCTTTTGTTCGGGGACAGGGGGCAATCCCTGGGGGCATGTCTTTGATCGATGGGGGCAGTCGTTCATGGTCAACAATCCAAGGATCATGCATCTCTCACCAGCGACGGGAAACAGCGGAGAGAGTGTACCTGTAAAGTCCTTGATCAGTACAGAGAAGCAATGCGGTGGAGATCTCGCTACGGGAACCCATGTCGGTGACGATATTCGTGGAAACCTGCTAAGCGGAAGGTTTAAGAGCCGGGCGGTGATCCGTTACGAATTTATCGAAAACGGTGCCGGATTCAGTGCCAATGTGCTGAAACCGCTCCTTGTTTCGAAGCACCCCAATTTTCGTCCCGTTGATGTGAAGACCGGACCGGATGGCGCTATTTATGTGGCGGACTGGTACAACTCGATCATCAACCACGCTCAGCATGACTTTCGTGATCCTCGACGCGATCATGACCATGGTCGCATCTGGCGAATTACGCATAAGGAACGCCCCCTTGTCGAGAAGCCGAAGCTCGATGGAGTGTCCATTTCAGAGCTTGTTGAACACCTGAAGAGTCCGGAAGACTGGACTCGTCACCAGGCGCGCAAGCAATTGAGCGAACGCGATCCTGACAAGGTGCAGAAAGCACTGGAGAATTGGGTGGAGAAGTTGGATCCAGACCTGCCGGATTATGACCACCATCTTGTTGAAGCGATGTGGGCTTGTCAGAATGTTGAGCGCATCAGCGAGGATATTCTGACCCGAGTCCTGAATGCAAAGGATGGGAACGCCCGATCCGCAGGGGCTCGAGTCTTGCGATATTGGCATCAAGGGCTGTCAGATCCGATTACTTTGCTTGCCAAGGCTGCCGGAGATTCGTTTCCGCGAACTCGGATGGAGGCGGTTCTTTCTGCTGGATATGTTCCCAGGGCGGAGGCCTACACGGCGGCGTTGCATTCGATCGATCTTCCAGGAGATCCGGTTCTCGACCTGGCACTCCCTCAGACGGAAAAAGCTCTCGAGAAATACTGGCGCCCCGCGATGGAAGCCGGAACCTTGAAATTTGATAAGGCGTCGCACAGGTCATTCGTCGAGAACAAGGCCGGAATCGGATTTGGTGAACGCCTTGCTGCCATTCTGAAAGAGCCATCGCCTTCCGACTCAGAAATAGGAGCTGTTGCAACTCAGTTCGCTACGGTCGGCACGGGAGCTGAAATTCGGATGGTAATCGGAGCACTCACCGGGAAAAAAGGGATTCCATCGTCTTCCCTAGCGATCGCCCTGCTCGATGCCTTGAAGGGCATGGCGGGATCTGCGCCTCCGAAAGGAACAAGTCGCGTTGTCTCCAATTTGCGGAAGTTACTCAATGATGAAAATGAAACCCTTGTTGTCCTTGCAATCGAAAACCTCGGTGAGTGGAAGGCTTCCAAGTCAGGCTCAGTGCTTCTTGCTATGTTAGAGTCGGATTCAAACAGCGCACTGATACGCCAGGCATCTGCTACCGCCCTCGCTGGGCTCGGGCAAACGGGATACGTTGAGACATTAGTTGCTCTGTCAGGGGAAGGGGATGTCGGAACTCGCTACCCCGCCACGATCGGGTTGGTCCATGCTGATCTTGAACTTGGGGTCGCCGCGGCGGTGAAATTGCTGACTCAGGATCCAGGTGACTTTGATCCGACCCCATTGTTGCAAGCGATCTTGAATAAGCGAAAGGGTGCGAGAGTTCTTTCAGGCGCTCTTGATCAAGTGGAGTTGAATCCGACCGTAGTCTCGCGAGTCAGCGACTTTCATCGACGAACCGGGAAACTGCCGGGCTCGCTTGCGGCCCGCTTCCAGACGAGCGCAGAATCCGGAGTTTCATTGACGGCTTCTCTCCTCGCTGAAGATAAGAATACGCTCACTGCAGATGTCGTGAAACTCGGTGACCCCTACCGAGGAGAACTGGTCTATCGGCGTAAAGCCCTCGCCTGCACCAGTTGCCACGCGATTGGTTCCGCTGGTTCTCAGATTGGTCCCAACCTGGTTGCGGTGGGCGCCGCAGCAACGCCGGAGTACATGATCGAGTCGATCCTGAAGCCGAATGCTGCCATTGCCGAGCATTACGAAAACCGATTGTTCACCCTGGTTGATGGCTCGATTCAGATGGGCGTAGTTACTTTCAAGAATGAGAAAGAGGTTGTGGTGCGTGATTCGGCGCAAGGAGGGAAAGAAGTTCGTCTTTCCGTTGCGGATATCCAACGAGAGCAGGCGGTGCCGTCTTTGATGCCATCCGGATTGGCTGATCAGTTGAAGACTCGCCAGGAGTTTCTCGACCTGAGCAAATTTCTATCCGTTCTCGGGCGACCCGGTGACTTCGCCAATGACGAGAGCCCTGTGATCCGAAAGTGGAACGTGATCGAAAAACCCGATGGGGAAGAACTCCCCGGAACGGATGCCGCGTGGATGACTGCCTACAGCAAGGTGGATGGAGAGTTGCCCGTAGAAGATTTCGGCCCAACCGAGCATGTTCTGGTTCGTGGCGCTCTGAACGTCCAGGTTACTGGAGCGGCGAGTTTTGAATGCAATCAGCTGAAAGGGCTGCGCCTTTGGATTGATGATCGGGAAATCTCGGATCTAGAAGCTCCGGTCCAGCTAGAAAAGGGGAGGCGCGTTCTTACGTTTGCGATTGATCGCAGCGCTCGTGATCGAGAGACGGGATTGCGAGTGGAAGTCGGCGCGCCCTCCGGTTCACCCATCAAGTTTCAAATTGAAGGCGGATTGTAAGTGCCTGGGAAATTGCAGTGTTTGCGAGAAGCTGAAAAACTGTTTGAGGAAAAATGAAGACTAAGACCACTCTCTGTTTCTTGATTGCAGCTGCGGGTTATCTCGCGAGCTCCCCCATTATTCGATCCGAAGATGGCCGTCCCGAAAAACCTAATATTGTTCTTATACTCACGGACGACCTCGGTTGGCAGGATGTGAAGTGCTACGATATCGATGAGCCATCTCCGATGGAGACGCCGCACATTGATGGGCTCGCGAAGAAGGGGGTGATGTTCTGGCAGGCGTATTCTCCTGCTCCCACGTGCGCTCCTTCTCGGTGCGCCATTTTGAGTGGTAATCATCCGGCAAGGGCACAGAAGACACATGTCGTGGGAGGGGCTCCTCCGGCGCCGATCAATAAACACTTCCGCATGATGGATCCCTGGTATAGCGGGAGAATGCCTGAAGACGAACTGACGATTGCCAGAGCCCTCAGTCAAAACGGATACACGACCGGTCATTCCGGAAAGTGGCATATCGCGATTGATCACCACGCTTTTCCTCAGCCGTTGGATGTGGGTTTTGATTGGACTCGTTCCGAACGGGGATCCCGCCGCGGCATGGCGGATCGCCTTTCTGGTTTTGCGACCGATGCGACCGACGATCCGTACCGACTCGACGAGAATGGGTTCCCGTTTCACCAGACCAATGAAGACGCGCTTACCTTTCTCCAGGAGAACAAGGACAAGCCCTTCTTCCTCTACTACGCGACCTGGCTCGTGCATTCTCCGATTCACACCCGTTCTGAGGAGCGACTGGAAAAGTATGTGAAGCGCTTGGGAATCGACCCAGCGAACACTCCAAAGAAAGATACTCCCGGGCAGCAGAATCCGTTCTATTGCGCGATGGTCGAGGAGCTCGACTACTACCTGGGGCAGGTCTTTGACTATCTGGATGAAACCGAAGATCCGCGATGGCCTGGGCATAGGCTCAGTGAAAATACCTACCTGATTTTCACATCGGACAACGGAGGGATGGAAGGGGGACCCACCGAACGCTACACTGACAATATTCCTCTCTCTCGAGGTAAAATCTCTGCGATGGAGGGAGGGACACGTGTGCCTTTGATCATTACGGGGCCGAATATTCCAAAGGGCGTGCAAACCGATGTGATGGCCAACGGTCTCGATTTCTATCCTACGATTCTCTCGATGACGGGAACGGAGACTCCGAAAGGAAAGAAGCTGGATGGCTGCGATCTGTTCGCACTACTGCATGAGGACCCAACCGATCCGCAACTGGTGAGACATCCTGATGGCTCGTCGCGTGATACGATGGTGTGGCATTTTCCTCATGGCGGTGCCCTTGAGAGCACGATCCGTCAAGGTGACTTCAAGCTTGTTCACAACTATGACTATGTGAACAATCCAGATACGAAGGGGCTGGAACTGTTTCGCCTTTACGAGACGATCGACGGAAAGCAGTCGCGAGTCGATATCGAGGAGAGCAAGAATCTCGCATCTCAGTTTCCAGAAAAAACTCAGGAGTTGAAGGGGAAGTTGAGAGCGACGCTCCGGGAAATGAAGGCCAGCTTTCCGCACTACAATCCTAACTGCGCCGGTGAGCTGCCGCACAAGGACAAGGTTGGTAAAGTCCTCACTCATTCGCAGAGGGAAGATATGCTTCACTTCACCTTTGAAGAGCAAGGGGCCAAAGTCGTTCGAGCGAATCTGATCTACACGAAAAATGGTGGTGAGAGATATGAGGAATGGTTCCGTGTGCCGGCTCGGGTTCGTTCGGATTCAAAAGTCAGTGCAAAGATTCCCGAGGGAACGACTCACTATTTCATCAACTTGATCGATGAGAATCGTTTCCTCGTGAGCTATCCCGAAGTTCCCAAAGTGGCAAAGAGTGCGGGCTATGCTTCGGGAGCGATTCAAGTGGAGTAATATGCACCTTCGGAGGCCTGCATGAGTTTCTCTGCCTCGTAGGAAAACACTCTTTCAGGCACGTGAACATGATCTTGATGAATCCGTTTGGACCGGGGTAGCATACAACATGTCTTTTCGTGTGAGCAGCAGTATGATTCTGTCATTCCTAGGTTTGGTGGTTGCGGGGCAGGGAGCAGAACAGGATCGTATTTCCTTCAATCAGGATGTTCGACCGATTCTATCGGACGCCTGTTTTGCCTGTCACGGCTTTGATGAAAAAGAACGAAAAGCAGATTTACGTCTTGATACTGCTGAGGGCGCTGCCGCCGATCTCGGTGGTTACCGGGCGTTTGTGGGAGGTGATCTCGAGAAAAGTGAAGCCTGGCTTCGGATCCTTTCGAGCGATGAAGAGGAAGTCATGCCTCCCCCCGACTTTCACAAGAAGCTTTCCTCGGATGAAAAGGAAACATTGCGAAAGTGGATTGAGCAAGGAGCGGAGTACCAGACTCACTGGTCCTTTATCGCTCCTCAGAAACCGGTGGTAAATGCTGATGAAAAGGTGAGCCCGATTGATATTTTTCTGCAACGACGGTTGAAGCGGGAAGGGCTCAAGCCTGCCGAGCAGGCGGATCGAGAGACTTTGATCCGGCGAGTGACCCTCGATTTGACGGGTCTTCCTCCGACTCCGGATGAGGTCGATGCATTTCTGAGCGACCAGTCGCCGACGGCTTATGAATCTCTGGTCGACGGTCTACTTGAGCGAAAAACCTTCGGCGAACATATGGCGCGCTACTGGCTCGATCTTGCCAGGTATGCGGACACCCATGGCCTTCATCTCGACAATGAAAGATCAATGTGGCCCTACCGGGACTGGGTCGTGAGAGCGTTTAATGAGAACGTGACCTTTGATGATTTCACCCGTTGGCAGTTGGCAGGAGATCTTCTTCCTGACCCAAGTCGGGATCAACTGATCGCGTCCGGTTTTAATCGATGCAACGTGACGACAAGCGAAGGCGGCAGTATCAACGAGGAGTGGGTCTACCGGTATGCTGTCGATCGGACAACGACTACCATTGAAGTCTGGATGGGACTAACCGGGGGCTGTGCGGTCTGTCATGACCACAAGTTTGATCCGCTTTCGGCAAAGGATTACTACTCGATGTATTCCTTCTTTCACAGTGCTGCTGATCCGGCAATGGATGGCAATAAGATAGACACTCCTCCCATTCTCAAGCTGACGTCGGTCGAGGACGAGAAACGGCTCAAAGCGCTCGATAACAAGATTGCTTCTGTGGACGTAGAGATTGAAGAAGCAGTCGCGGAGATTGTCTATTCCGATCCGGCGGAGCAGGATCCAGTTCCCGGGGTCCAAAAAATCGAGGAGGTCTGGTTCGAGGATGCTTTTCCCGAAGGCGCCAAAGCAGGAGTGGAAGGCCATCCACTGCAGCTCGTCACGAAAGAAAATGGTGAGGTCTTCAGTGGGAATAGGGCAATTCGTCGAAAGGCCCCGGGTCGCGCTCAGGATTACTTCACCGGGGGCAAGACCTTCGTTGTCCCCAGGAATGGAAAATTCTTTGTGCACTGCTTCCTCGATCCTGGGGATGTCCCCAAACAGATCATGGTACAGCTTCATGCGGGCAACTGGAATTACCGGGCCACCTGGGGAGAGCAGGGGAATATCAGTTTTGGAAAGAATGTCCGGATCGGAGATTTACCTGAGACCGGCAAGTGGGTACGCCTCGAATTTGATCCCGGTAAAATCGAATTGAAACCAGGCGACAAGGTGACCGGATATGCCTTTACACAATTCGGCGGAACGGTGACGTGGGATCGGCTCGGAGTGGAGTCGACGACGAATCCAGTAACCGATTCGGCCTGGTCCTGGAAAGCTTGGAAGGATCAGAATCAGGGCAAGCGAAACAACGATCTCCCGGAAGGGTTACGCCAGTTGGTTCGCGGCAAGAAGGCCGATCAGTGGACGGAGTCTGAGGCAAAAAGACTCAAAGATTTCTGGCTCACGAATTTCTATCTCGGAGCTCAGGATCAGCTTGCTCCCCTCAAAGGGAAGAAGGCTCCGCTCGTGCAGGAAAAGGCGCAGATTGAGAAAGATGCACCGATTACTTTTGTGATGGCTGATCTCCCCAAGGCACGGGAGAGCTTCGTGATGGAGCGAGGGCAGTATGATAACCCCGGGGAAAAGGTCTCTCGCAATGTTCCCGGCTTTCTTCCGCCGCTTCCGGCCAAACCTGAAGGTCGTGACTACAATCGTCTCGATCTTGCCAACTGGCTCGTCAGTGGGGATCATCCATTAACCTCACGTGTTACCGTGAATCGGTTCTGGCAGCAGTTCTTTGGCACAGGGTTAGTCAAGACGAGTGAAGATTTCGGGTCTCAGGGCGAGCCGCCCAGCCATCCGGAATTGCTGGACTGGCTCGCGGTTCAGTTCGTGGAGGATGGATGGGATATGAAGGGGCTTGTCAGGCAAATTGTTACGAGCCATGCCTATCGACAGCATTCGAAAGTCAGTCCCGAATTGCTCGAACGAGACCCCGAGAATCGACTCCTCGCGCGAGGGCCTCGGCTGCGTCTCGATGGGGAGGTGCTTCGTGATCAGGCGCTCTATCTGAGTGGGCTTCTCGTTCCCACGATTGGCGGGAAAGGGGTGAAGCCCTATCAACCAGACAATATCTGGGAACCCGTGGGCTTCGGAAGTAGTAACACCCGCTACTACAAACAGGATACAGGTGACGCGCTCTATCGTCGAAGTCTCTACACATTTTTCAAGAGAACGGCCCCGCCTCCTTTCCTTTCTTCCTTTGATGCTCCCAATCGAGAGCAGAGCTGTTCTCGACGTGGGCGCAGCAATACGCCACTTCAAGCTCTGCAGTTAATGAACGACATTCAGCACATTGAAGCGGCTCGGAACCTGGCGGAGAGAATTCTCAAGGAAGGTGGCGCTACCGAAGAGGAACGTGTTCGTTGGGCGTGGCGGACGGTGACCGCGCGGTGGCCTGAACCAGAAGAGCAGGAGACCGTTCTCAACGCGTTGACTCAACATCGCAATCGCTATGCATCCGATGAAACCGCCGCAGTCGCGTTGACGAGCTACGGAGAAAGCGAAGCGGATGAGAAGTTGAATCGGACGGAGTTGGCGGCCTACACCCTTGTCGCCAATTTGCTTCTAAATCTGGATGAAACTGTGAGCAAAAACTGATCATGAATCCTGCCATTGAATTTCACGAACAGCTCACGCGGCGCCGATTCTTTGAAGGCGCAGGCCTCAAGGTCGGAGGGATCGCGTTGGCCAGCCTCATGGGGAAGGATGCTGTTGCTTCGGGGCCAACTTCATCAGACTCCGCTCAAGTTCATCCTCCGCTTCCTGGCTTTCCCCATTTTGCCCCCAAAGCGAAGCGGTTGATCTATCTGCACATGAATGGTGCGCCGTCGCAGCTTGATCTCTTTGATCACAAACCGGGATTGAGAGATCTGTTCGATCAGGAACTCCCCGAATCGATTCGAAATGGCCAGCGGATCACGACGATGACGAGCGGTCAGTCGCGACTTCCTGTTGCCCCGAGCATGTTCGACTTTGAACAGTGCGGAAAAGGAGGGATCTGGATGAGCGATCTCGTTCCCCATATGAAAGGGATCGCCGATGAGATCACGATGATCAAGTCGGTCCATACGGATGCGATCAATCACGACCCCGCCTGTACGTTTGTCATGACGGGAAGCGAGATCCCGGGCAAGCCGAGTCTAGGATCGTGGTTGAGTTATGGACTGGGTAGCGAAAGCAATGACCTGCCCGCGTTTGTCGTTTTTACACCCAGCTTTCCCAAAGAGAGTCAGGCTCAGGCATTGTTCACTCGGATGTGGAGCAGTGGGTTTCTTCCGACGAAGTACGATGGTGTCGCTCTTCGCGGAACGGGTGACCCAGTTCTCTATGTGAAGAATCCCCCGGGGGTCAATCCCGGCGATCGGCGGACGATGCTTGATGCTCTGTCACGCCTGAACCAGACTAACTTTTCCCGTTACGGAGATCCAGAGACACAGACGCGAATGGCCCAGTATGAGATGGCCTTCCGAATGCAGTCCAGTGTGCCGGAGCTGACTGATCTGACCAAGGAGAGTAAATCGACTCTTGAGATGTATGGGCCTGATGTAGAGAAACCCGGAACCTTTGCTCACAGTGCGATCATGGCCCGGCGTCTTGCCGAGCGCGGGACTCGAGTGATTCAGATCCTTCACCGAGGATGGGATCAGCACAATCGTCTGCCGAAATTGATTCGGGGGCAATGTAACGATGTGGATCAAGCCACTGCGGGATTGATTCGGGATCTAAAGCTTCGCGGTATGCTTGAGGATACCCTCGTCGTTTTTGGCGGTGAGTTTGGTCGGACCGTGTATTCTCAAGGTGCGCTCACGAAAGACAACTATGGTCGCGATCATCATCCGAGGAATTTCTGCATGTGGATGGCCGGAGGCGGCGTCAAAGAGGGCTTCTCTTTCGGCGAAACCGATGACTTCAGTTACAATGTCGCAGAGAACCCGGTGCATCTGAATGATCTCAATGCGACGATCCTTCATTGCATGGGGATTGATGATCGAAAGTTCTCGTATCCGTTCCAGGGATTGGAACAGAAACTCACGGGTGTCGAGGGAACGCGAATCGTGAAAGACATTCTGGCCTAGCATTTGATGCGGCCTTGCTGTGGTCGTGTCACTCTCTACACTCTTCTTGAATCTACTTATGAAATCACGGTCTTTGCTCGCAGGAATTTGTGTGATTCTCTCTGCTCCGATTTTGTTGTTCGGTGAGAAACCAGCTCCGTCGGAAGCACAGCTGTCGAATTGGCTCAAAAGGTTTCCGAAAGCCGATGCGAATGGAGATGGCAAGCTGACTGCTGAAGAAGCTCTCGCTTACCGGGACAAACTGGTCGCGGAGAGGAAGTCAAAGGCACCTGAGGGATCGCGACCCCAGGGCGGGGCGCCACGGACCTTCAAAGTCGATCCCGGTTGGCAGGATCCTGACGGATTTCCCAAGCATGCTGTGAGTCTACGCTCTCCCGAGGAGATCAAGGAAGTCTATCGGCAGACGATGAAGAAAGAGGGGAGCGCAGTGGCGTCCTTTGAAAAGCCGGATGACGGCGCCCTTCGAATTGTCGGAACCGGACATAGTTTTATGGCCCCTGGATACGGAACCTTTCCGCGGATCGCTCGGGCCTCCGGTTTTCTGGAGCAGCCGCTTTTCACCCACACCGGAGGAGGGATTACCGGGAGCACTCGCTACAAGTGGGAGCAGGAAAACGGCATCTTTCAATTTGATGGAAAACCAGTGCCGAAGCTTCTCGCTTCGATCGCGAATGCGGAGTGGGATGTCATGATGTGGGGACCTTACTTTAATGATCGGCCCGAATACTACTCGTGCTGGATTGACTTCTGTCTGAAATATCAGCCGGAGATGAAGTTCTATCTCTCCGATGCCTGGCCTCAGTTGTCACAACTGGGAGAAAACCCTGAGTCCGAAGATTTCTTTACCGATGAAGTCATTGATCGAATCGGAGCGGAGAAGCGAGCCCTCTATGCAGGACTCATAACGACACTTCGAGAAAGCTATGGGGAGAAGGTATTTGTCTTGCCGACCTCCGACGCAATGACCCTGGCCGCGAAGTTGCAGAGGAAGGGAGAGCTTCCTGGGATCGATGGGTTTCATCGAGTGATTGGGGGAAAAGAGCGATCACTCTGGAGGGACCAGTTGGGACATCTCGGTCCTGGGTTTGAGCGACTCGAAGGCTACGTGTTCTACGCTACACTCTACGGAAAGTCTCCCGAGTTGATTGAAGGCGATATTGACTTCAGCAATCGAGGAAAGCGCAATTCAGGATCGGCGGGAGGACCTGAATTTCCGAGTCGTGAGCTCGATCGGAAATTTCGCCAGATTGCCTGGCAGGCGGTGATTGGGCATCCGCAGTCCGGGGTTGTCGATAAGGACGGCGACGGCTTGAACGACAACTGAACGAGCTGTGGGTTAGCGAAGATTTTTCGGCGGGTTGTTTAACGACGTGACTCAATCTGAGGCCTGCCAATACGTCTTGGGGGCGTCTTTTTATCTTGTCTCAAAGACCTGACGGGCTTTCTCTCAGGGGATGGAACTGTCGGATCATCTTTCTCAGGCACTGCAGGAAGAGCGTCGGGAGAACGCATTGAAATTGAATCGTTTTCGGCTCGCAGGAGTGGTGGTTTTTCGTTTCTACAGTTGCCCATCGGTTTTATTTCCTGATCGCCTCGGTTCTCGCTTGGGGTGGAAAGCGATCGCTGGAGGGCCGGAACCACGATTGTTCTCTGATTTCAGCGTGGCGCTCTTTGTTTGCCTGTTGATGCTCTCTGCCCACACCTCACGGGCGAGAAATATTCTCGTCTCATTGGGGGGTGATTCTCTAGGAGCAGATCCTTAGGACGAGAGCTGGTATCATGCCCGATGGGAGAACAGTCAGCACGATTGTGCTGGCCCTTGCAGCTTGGATTTATGTTTATGCTGGGAAAAATCGGCTACGACAGATAGAGAGTGTGACCCGAGCCAATACTCGACGCTTGCGACTGCACCGTTTCTTTTCTTCGGGCGATTGGATTGTCTTGCTGCCTGCAACGCCGCAGCAAAATCGAATCGCCAGTCGATCGCTTCATCCGACGCTGGGGAGGAAATAGATCCTTTTCCAGGCTGAGGATTTTGGTCCAGAGGGGTTCGTTGGTAAACAGTGGCGTCGAACACGCGATTAGAGAGGCGCTTAAGTGAAGGAGAAAAAGATGTTTCTATTTCATGTAAAAAAGGGTCGGATTTTCTGGCATGCCCGCCCGTGGTGGGGCAAGTCCTATCGCGTTTCTTCTCCTCCTGCGAACGAATCAGGACGGCGGCTTCGCGTCCTTGGCAGATTGATTCCAAACAGGTTGTAATGAATTATGAGGAAATGTTTCTGGATTTTCGCCCTCTCTGCGAGTTTGCTGGTTGCGGCTCGTGGAGCCGATAAAAATACCCTGGTCGAAGCGTTGTGGAAAGCCGGTGTTGCTACGGCGAAGATCACACCCTCTCGTCCGATGCCGATGTCAGGGTATGCGAGTCGGAAAGACAAGCCGTCAGAAGGCATCGAGCAGGATCTTTTTGCGAAAGCTCTCGCAATCGAGGACGGCAGTGGGAATCGGGTGGTTTTCGTGACTACCGATCTGATCGGAATCATCGCAGCTCTTCGAGAGCGGGTCGAAGATGAAGTTGAGGAGAAATACGGCCTACCTCCGGAAGCTCTTCTTATGAACGCCTCTCATACCCACTGTGGACCTTCCTATGGTCGTGAGGATGCGAGTGACTACTTTGAATTTTTGTCGTCGGAGATTGTGCGGATTATCGGAGAAGCCATCGAATCGAGTGAGCCGGCTAAGCTTAGTTATTGTTCCGCAAAGTGTGCCTTTGCGATGAACCGGCGAACGCCAACTCCGAGTGGGTATCGGAATCACCCCAATCCCGAAGGACCGGTTGATCATACGGTGCCGGTTTTGCGTGTCGATGACGCTGAAGGAGATCTGAAGACCGTGCTCTTTGGGTACTCCTGCCACAATACCACTATGGGATTCATGAAATGGTTTGGCGACTATGCCGGTTATGCGCAGGAATATTTCGAAGCCGATCACCCCGGAGTTACCGCGATGTTCATGAACAACTGCAGCGGGGATCAGAATCCGTATCCCCGCCGAATGCTCTACTTTGCACAGAGGCATGGGCGGAGCCTCGCAACCGCTGTGGAGGCCGCCCTGGAATCGGACCAGTCGAACAAGTTCCATCAGCGCGTCTTGAGTGGACCTCTTCAATCGATGATGGAAACTGTCGAATTGGAATTTACGGAGGAGTCTGGTCGAGAGCCTGCTTCCTATCCGGTGCAGGTCCTGCAGTTTGGTAAAGATCTCTCGCTCATTGCCTTGGCGAATGAGGTCGTCGTCGACTATTCGCTGCGGCTCAAGAGTGAACTTGGAGATCGCGGTTCCGAGATCTGGGTGGCCGGTTACTCAAACGGCTACGATGGATACATTCCCAGTAAGCGCGTCCTCGAAGAAGGGGGATACGAAGCGCAGAGTCGGCCCTGGAAGCCGTCACTGGAAGAACGGATCATTTCGAAAACGCATTCGCTTTTTGACCGATTGAATCCCTGAGGAAATCCGAGACGGCCTTGCGTGATCGGATTAAGCCAGGATTTCACGCACGACCCGACCGTGCACGTCAGTGAGTCTGAAATCCCGTCCCTGAAATCGATAGGTCAGCTTTTCGTGATCAAAGCCAAGCTGGTGAAGGATCGTCGCGTGTAGATCGTGAACGTGGACTTTCTCATCGACGACTTCATAGCCGAAGTCATCTGTTTTCCCAAATGTCATTCCGGGACGGATCCCACCTCCGGCGGCCCACATCGTAAACGCATCGATGTGGTGATCGCGTCCGCCCACTTTGCCATTGCGAGTTTCTCCCATTGGGGTTCGGCCAAACTCACCGCCCCATACCACGATTGTGTCTTCGAGCAATCCGCGTTGCTTCAGATCGAGAACAAGCGCAGCGGATGCCTGGTCGACTTCTTTCGTCACCTTCTCCAAGTCCTTTCCTAGAGTTTGCCCCGGGCCTCCATGATGATCCCAGTCGGTGTGATAAAGTTGGACAAAGCGGGTGCCACGTTCGACCAGCCGTCGTGCGAGGATACAATTGTTGGCGTAAGAATTTCCTCCGCGCTCCGCACCGTATAGGTCGAGTGTGGACTGAGATTCCTCACTCAAGTCCATTAACTCTGGTGCGCTGCTCTGCATCCGGTAGGCCATCTCATAGGAATTGATCCGAGTTACAATCTCCGGGTCCTGGGTTGCAGTGTGTCGCTCTCGATTCAGTGTGCCTACCACATCAACAAAGTCTCGCTGTCGCTCCTTCGTGATTCCTTCTGGATTGTTCAGATTCAGGATCGCGTCACCATTGCCGCGGAAAGGAACTCCCTGATAGCTGGAAGGGAGAAAGCCCGCTGACCAGAGCGCGTTACCAGCACGAGGCCCACGGGGTCCCGATTGCAGAACGACGAACCCGGGAAGATCTCGTGATTCACTTCCAATCCCATACGTCACCCACGATCCTATACTGGGGCGGCCGGGGACCTGAAAACCCGTATTCATGAACAGCTTCGCTGGCCCGTGATTAAACACGTCGGTCTTCATTCCGCGAAGCCAGCAGACATCGTCGACGATCTTTCGGTGATGGGGGAAGAGTTCGCTCAACTGCATCCGTGAATCGCCATAGCTCTCGAATTTTCGCTCCGATCCAAGAAGCTTGGCGCCATCGCCAAGAAAGGCGAAACGCTTGCCCTTAACGAGGGATTCCGGAGGGAGTTGACCATGGAATTCTCGTAGCTGGGGCTTGTCTTCGAAAAGGTCGAGATGACTGGGGCCTCCTGCCATGAACATGAAAATCACATTCTTCGCTTTCGCTTGGCTGGGAGATCTCCTCGGTTTCATCGGATCACCTGATTGATCAGGTGCAGCGAACCCATCTTGAATCATGAGGTCGTTCAAGGCGATCGAACCTAACCCGACACCACATTTCTCAAAGAAGTGCCGGCGCGTCTGGTGTTGTAGAAAAGGATTCATGAGGTCTGCAGACTATTCTCGCGTGATGAATTCATCGGTGTTCATCAAAGCTCGAGCGACAGCCGACCAGGCGGCTGCAGTATGGGTGTCATACGACGGTGGATACAGATCGGGGGCAAAGGCTTTGGCCCCATTTTCATCGCCTGAGAAATCGGCAAGTTGCTTTTCCTGATAGGCAGTCACGGCCTCAAGTTCTTTTTCGGAGGGTGGTCGCGAAACGGTCAGCAGAAAGGCTAGACGAACTCTGTCGCGATTAGAGTTGCTGTCGGTTCCAGAAACCTCGGTAAGTAATCTTGCAGCGAGTCCTTTCGCCAACTCCATCATGGCCTTGTCGTTGGCGAGGGTTAGTGATTGGAGAGGGGTATTCGATCGAACGCGTCCAGTGCAGACGCTTTGGAAGTCTGGTGAATCAAATGTAGTGAGCAGAGGATAGGGGGCACTGCGATAGAACTTGGTGTAGAGTCCACGGCGAAACCGATCCGGCCCTTTTTCAGCGGCCCAGTTGACCTTTCTCTGGGTGAAGGCGTAGACGCCCGCGGGTTGTGGTGGCATAACCCCTGGCCCACCTAACTTCGGTGAGAGCAGGCCGCTTGCAGAAAGAGCGATGTCACGAATGATTTCTGCTTCGACCCGAATCCGAGACTGGCGACCCAATAGATGATTCAGCGGGTCAGCCTCTGAGGATTGATCACGGTGAGATGACTGTCGATAGGTCGCTGAGGTGACGATCATCTTGTGGAGATTCTTAATTGACCATCCCTTGTCGACAAAGGACTTGGCGAGCCAGTCGAGCAACTCGGGATGAGTTGGATAGGAACTTTGCGTTCCGAAGTCATTTTCCGTTTCGACAATCCCTTTTCCGAAGTAGCGCATCCAGACTCGGTTGACGGTGACTCGAGGGGTGAGGGGATGATCTCCTCGGACAAGCCACTGCGCCAGATCGAGTCGGTCTCGTCTTTCTTTTCCTGCTGCTAACTTGGGGAGTGCTGGGAGAACCGCAGGTACTCCTGGAGAAAGAGTCCCTGTAGCTTTGTCAGGACGAAGGAAGTCACCTCGCTCATGAATGTACGTTTCTCTCGGAGTGGCGCGGTCTTTCATGACCATAGTGCGAACCGGCTTTCCAATTCCCAAGTCATCACGAGCTTCTTCCAGCTGCAATACCGCTGCGCGTTTCTCGACATCGGCCTTCTCAAATTCTGTAGTGAGGAAGCTCTTCTGTTCTTTGCTCCGTTCCTTGGGGGGGACGAGAAGGCCGGCGATCAATCGTTCGTCGTAGACGGGCGGAGGAGGGGTTTCCGAAGACTCCCATGCGAATCGGCCGATGTTGTAGTGGGGGTTCTTTTCGTGATGTAACACGATCTCGATTGCTTCTCCTGCGGGGATTGCTTTTGCGAAGCTGAATCGGATTTCGTGTTCCGTATTCATCTTTACCCCGGGAGCGGTGCCTTTCCCGACATTGATTGCCCAACCAGTGTTTGGGTTGCCATCTATCGTAAAGGAACCTGAGAATCCGGGCTGAGCGTGATCATGTTCGGCCTGCTTGACCATGATTGGCTTTCCGTTGTGAAAGAATTCTACGCGTGTCAGGACGATGTTTCCATTGCCGGCCAATCCAGGTCCGTTTTGGGGGAGGGAATCATGAGGGAGGATTCGTAAACGCATCGCTGCGACCGATGCGCTGGAAGCGGGAATTTCGACTCGATAGATTTCATTCGCTCCATCCTTGGAGGCGAGAATCGAATCGTCTTCCAGTAATTCCAAGTGAGCCCCGTCGTCGGCGGAGAATCTAGAGGGTTTTCTACGTATCCAATTCGCTTTGGAATTGGGCTGCTTCTCCTCGATCTTCGAAGCTTCCCATTCCATTTGTCGCTTGCTCGTAGATTTTGTCACCGAGGCTAGAGTTGCTTTGGCCGACTCAAGCGCAGTAATTTTTTCAGGATCCGGGTTTTTGAGAAACATTTCACCCTCTCCCACTTCGATTGTCGTGGCGACATTGTTGACATCTTCGCCTTGATTGAAGAAAGCGAATACTTCGAAGTATTCTTTCTGCGAAATGGGGTCAAATTTGTGAGTGTGGCACTGGGCACAGCCGAGGGTCAATCCGAGCCAGACTGCCCCAGTTGTATTGACGCGGTCGACCATCTCCTCGTTGCGAAACTGCTCATTGTCGGTGCCTCCTTCCTGATTGATCAGGGTGTTCCGGTGAAAGCCAGTTGCGACGAGTGTGGCTTTGTCAGGATTTTTGAGGAGATCTCCGGCAATTTGCTCAATTGTGAACTGATCGAAGGGTTTATCATCATTGATCGCCTGGATCACCCAGTCTCGATAGGGCCACATCGTTCGTTCGCCATCAATCGTGTAGCCGTTGGAATCGGCATAGCGAGCCTGGTCGAGCCAGTGTCTGCCCCATCGCTCTCCGTAATGCTTCGATGCTAGGAGCTCGTCGACATATCGAGAGACCGTTCCATCGGAATCGTCCTGAAAGTCTGCTACGAAGGATTTAACCCTGTCAGGTGTGGGAAGCAACCCCGTCAGATCGAGAGAGAGACGTCGGACAAGGGTGTTCGGAGTGGCCTCCGGGGAAAGCGTCATCCCATTCTCCTCGAGTGTGGCGATCACATAATGGTCGATTTCGTTTTTCACTCTCACCTTGTTCTCGATGGGAGGAAGTGATTGTGCCTTGATCGGGTCAAATGCCCAATGGCCGGCATACTCGGCTCCTTCGTTGATCCAGCGGCGGAGCAAATCGGCCTCTTCAGAAGTGATCGGCTTCTTCACTTTGGGTGGCGGCATCACATCGTCGGAATCGTCAGTCAGAATGCGAGCAATCAGTTCACTCTCGGTCGCCTTTCCGGGGAGAATTGCGTTCTCTGCGGTTGCTGATTCTCTCTGATCGAGCCGCAGATCGGCTTTCAGCGTTCCCTCATCTGGCCCGTGACATTGAAAGCATTTGTCCGAAAGGATGGGACGAATGTCGCGATTGAAGTCCACCCGATCGGCACAGACAGCCGTGTCGACTGCAAAAACGATTACAGTGCAGAGAGCGAGTTGATGCCATCGGTTTTTTCCCATCGCGGAACGTTAGGGGGAATCGGCTCGATCGCCAAGCACGTAGCTGCGTGACTTAGAGGAATTTCGGAAGATCATTTTCCATTGCTGCAGCGTTCCGATCCATAAGTCCGTAGTTGACCTTCCTTCTTCCCTAACGGGATACTGTCCGTAGCCTCTACTTCTGATTTCCCCGACCAATTCTTCCCATGCAAAAGTATTCTTTCCCTCTCCCGTTGTGGGATTTGCGATTCCGAGCCCATGTGGTGCTCTTCGTTTTGTTGGTCTTTGTTTGTAGTGGTTTGGGAAATATGGGACTCGTAAATGCGAAGCCGCTCAAGGTTTTTATCCTCGCTGGCCAATCGAATATGCAGGGTCATGCTCATGTTCGAACGTTCGAGCATGTCGGGATGGATCCGAAGACGGCACCGATGCTTGCGGAGATGCAGAATGAGGATGGAACACCCAAAGTTTGCGATCGAGTCTGGATTTCAGCGATCGGGTCTTCCGAGACAGAAAAGGTTGGGCAACTGACTGCTGGATTCGGTCCCGAAGCCCGCGGGCCTAAGATCGGACCGGAGCTGACTTTCGGGATCTACATGGAGAAGCTTCTCGATGAGCCGATTCTTATCATCAAAACCGCGTGGGGAGGAAAGAGCCTGAATACTGATTTTCGTCCGCCAAGTGCGGGTCCCTATCAGTTCAACGAAACCCAGCTCGCAAACTTTGAAAAGCAGGGCAAGAATATTGACGAGATCAAGGCGGCCAGGGCCGAAGCGACGGGAGTCTATTATCGCTTGATGACCGATCACGTGAAGACCGTCCTTTCTGACATCAGCCGAGTCTATCCGAACTACAATTCCGATGCGGGATACGAGCTGTCAGGTTTGGTTTGGTTTCAGGGGTGGAATGACATGGTCGACAGTGGCACTTATCCACAGCGAGGTTCGCTGGGTGGATACGACAAGTACACCGAGGTGATGAATCATTTCATTCGAGATGTGCGAAAGGACCTTTCCGCTCCTGCGTTACCTGTCGTGATCGGTGTCATCGGAGTGGGTGGACCCGTCTCCGAATATGGGCCTTCTCAGCAGCGCTACAAGTCAACGCATCAGAGTATTCGGCTCGCGATGGCAGCACCGGCTGACCTTCCAGAATTTAAAGGGAATGTCGCAGCGGTCCTGACAGAAAACTACTGGGACCGGGAACTGACCGAATTGAGAGGGCGAGAGAACTCCATTAAGCAGCGAGTGAAGGAAGCCGTCAAAGAGAAGAAGCTCGATAAGAATGCCGAACGCGAGCTCATCGAGAAACTCCGATCTGAGGAGTTTTCGATTCAGGAAGCTGCGACTCTTGAAACAGGTGTTTCCAATGCCGAGTATCACTATCTCGGGTCGGCCAAGATTCTCGGACAGATCGGAAAAGCCTTCGCGGAAGCGATGGCGGAGATGGTGCACGGAAATTCTTTTAGATAACGATGCGATACTTACCTACACTCGTTCTGACCGCAGCATTGGCTTCGGCATTCTTCTTTCCAGCGCAACTGAAAGCTGCCGGAGGGGGCGGTCCGATTGCCAATCCGGATTTCACAAGCGGAGAGAAAATTCCGGAAGGAGCCACTCACGATTGGAATCTGGGACCTACCGGTGCCCGCGGCTGGATCTACAGCAACAAGCTGGAAACGAGCGAAGCTCGCCAAATCTATGTGACCGAGGTGGAGACCGGGTCGCCTGCCGATGGAATCCTCGGAGAGGGAGATGTGATTCTCGGGGTCGTCGGAGAAAAATTTTCTTATGACCCGAGAACTGAGTTGGGGAAGGCGATTGGTCAGGCGGAAGCCGCCGGCGGGGAACTTGCGCTGATTCGCTGGAGAAAAGGAAAGACGGACACAGTCGTGATCCCGTTGGAGGTATTGGGTGCCTACGCTCCTACCGCTCCTTTTGATTGTCCCAAGTCGAGACTCATCTTCGAGAAGGGATGTAAAGCCATTGCTCGACAGATGAGCGAGAATCCTGAGCAGGGGAATGGAATCGTTCGTTCTTTGAATGCCCTGGCACTTCTTGCGAGTGGAAATCCGGAATATCTGCCGCTAGTGCGAGAGCAGGTTGAATGGGCTTCTCAGTATTCGGATCTCGAACGCAAAACGCTTCACGCCTGGTTCTACGGGCCCATCAACATCCTCATCGCAGAGTACACCCTCGCGACGGGGGATCGAACTTTCATGCCGGACCTGGAACGGGTTACCATGGAGATTGTTCATGGACAGAGTGATGTAGGATCATGGGGACATCGTTTTGTAACGACGACGGGCCGGCTGAGCGGCTACGGAATGATGAACGCCCCCGGGATTCCATTGACGACTTCTCTTCTCCTTGCTCGGGAAGCGGGGATCAAAAGCACCGAGCTTGATGATTCAATTGAGAAAAGCCTGAGGCTGCTTCGGTTTTATGCAGGAAAGGGAAGCATCCCTTACGGGGATCATCACCCCTGGATTCAAACTCACGAAGACAACGGTAAGAATGGAATGGCTGCGGTGATGTTCCAGGTTGCCGGAGAGCCTAAAACGGCCCAGTACTTTTCAAAGATGAGCGTGGCCTCTTATGGAGCGGAACGCGAAACGGGGCACACGGGAAATTTCTTTAACATGCTCTGGGCGATGCCTGGTGTGGCTTTGTCAGGGCCAAACGCGAGCGGCTCATGGATGAATGAGTTTGGATGGTACTATGATCTCGCCCGTCGATGGGATTGGAGTTTTCGACACCAGGGACCTCCGGCGACCAAACCCGACAAATACTCAAAGTGGGACACGACGGGATCTTTTCTTCTCGCCTATGCTCAGGCCTCTCGGAAGTTGCATATGACGGGCAAGAACAACGACGTTGCCGGATATCTCGATACGGAGACGGCAGCGGGTTTGATTGAGGATGGAAGAGGCTGGGGGCCACGAACCAAGAGTGAAAGCTATTCGGATCGAACCGTAGAGCAACTTTTCAACGGCCTCCGGAATTGGTCGCCGGTGGTTCGGGAACGTTCCGCAATCGAGTTGGCTCGGAGAGATGGAGATCACGTGCCGAAGCTCGTTACGATGCTAAAGGAAGGAGATCTTTCGACAAGGATCGGTGTGTGTCAGGCCTTCGTCATGCTGAAAGGCAGGGGGGCGCCTGCTGTGTCTGCATTGAATCAGGCACTCGAATCAGAAGACCTCTGGCTTCGAGTCAAGGCTGCTGAGGCGCTCGCCGGTATCGGTGACGCCGCGATGCCCATCGTGCCGCGGCTCCTCGAGATGCTTTCGAGAGGACCTTCTGAAGCTGATCCGCGGGGAATGGAGCAGCGCTACCTTTGCTTCGCCCTATTTGATCGCCGTAATGGTTTGTTGAAGCGATCGTTGGATGGTGTCGACCGCGAAGCTCTTTATGCCGGAGTTCGCGCTGGATTACAGAACGAAGATGGTCGCGCACGTGGTGTGCTGGGATCAGTTTACGGTTTCCTGACCTACGAAGAAATCGAGCCGATTCTTCCCGCGATTTATGAGTCAGTCGTCAAGCCTGCTCCAAGTGGGATTATGTTTGCTGATGGGATTCGCTTAACTGGCTTGGGAATTCTCGCAAAGCATCGGATCGAAGAGGGATTGCCGCTTTGCCTCGAGGTGATGAATATTGAAGCCTGGGGAAAGAAGGGGCGTATCAACAAGTGTCTCAAAGCATTGCAGAGTTATGGGGGATCTGCCTCGGAACTGCTGCCTGAACTTGAGAATCTCGAAGGACAACTCCAACTGCATCGCGAAGCCAAGTCGCTGCAGGGAGAGGTCAAGTTGGTGCGAGAGACGATTGAGGTCATTCAGGCGGATGAGAATCCGGCGCCGTTACGCCCGCTTTTTTGATTTCTGCCGTGAGTTTTCAGGGCCGATCAAAATCCGTTATGAGACGAGAAAGGGATTCGGATTCTCGGTTTCATTTGCCCGACGGAATCTCGTTCACGGTGTAGTAGGCTTTGGAGTGAAGCAACGGTTTGCCCTTTTGATCTCGGACTCCGGACAGGTCGAAATCATGAATGTGGCCTTTCACGATGCCTTCAACTGAGAGGCTCACTTGCAGGCCATTGTCTGACACCTGAACCTTCGTTACTGCTGGTTCCGTGTGATCAACTTCGGGACTTCCGTATCCGGCTGCGTAGTTGTGGGTGTAGGTGCTAAGAAGGTAGTTTCCGATCTGGCTCGCGACCCCGCTATCGACCGGGCGTGTGAAGGTGAGGCGAAAGCCGTCGGGAAGGATATTGATTTCCTGCACTTCGAAGGGGACTTTGCCACTCCAATCAAGTCGCTGGATCGCACAAGGAGACTCTCCACGAACGGGCCATTGTCGGTTGGTGGTGAATCCTCCTGTAATGAGTTGTCCTTCGGGGGTGAATTCGACATTCATGATCCCAGTGGCAAGGCCTTCTCGAAAGGGATAGCAGGCACCTTGCCAGACTCCGTTAATCTCTTCGGTGGTCGCTCGAAGAATCAGGCTCAGGGTGTAGTCGCCGAAGAAGAACTGATTTTCGAACGGGCCAAATTTCCCCGCAGTTTGATTGAGCCGGAATCCGGAAATAGATCGGCCCATCTTGATGTAGGGGAAGAGCACGGCAGGGGGGACAAGTTCCTTAACACGCTCTCGTTCGGTCACGATTCGAGAATTCGTATTCGGTTCCTGCGGTGGTGCGTCGAGGCCGGGGGCAAAGGGATACCAGTTGTAGCTCGCCGGGTGACCCAGAAAACCACCGGGTTTGAGATGCTTGAGCGAACAGGAACCATTCCAGGGGCCCTGGCTTTCGATACAGAACATGGCGCCGGAGGAGTTGGCAGCGACTCCCGCAGGGCTGCGAAGTCCGCTGCAAACTGGAATCATTTTCCCATCTTGTGTCACTTTCACAGCCCATCCTCGGAAAAGGTTGTTTGAATGATAGGAGCCACTCAAGCCGAGCGCGACCCAGATGTTTCCTTCAGGGTCGTGTTTGGATCCAAAGGCGAACTCATGACCCTGTGCGTATCCCCATTCGTTTGTTAAAGTTTCGAATCGGTCGGCCATTCCGTCGCCGGTCGTATCGGTTAGTTTGGTGACTTCTCCAAACTGAGTGATAGTGAGCGAGTCATCTCTCCATGACATTCCAAATATCTCGTCCTGGCCACTGGCGAAGAGTTGGTAGACCGGATTCGGTGGCGTCTCCAGAGCCCCCAAGATCATGTAGATGTCGCCACGACGTGTGCCGACGGCAAGCCGTCCATCGGGTAGAAATTCAAAGCTTCCCGGATGCATAGGCACTTCAGGAGGAATCGGAATATCTACAATCGGATAGAACTCGGCTTCAGCCTCGGCAGTGCCCCACATTGTGCCAAGGTCTTCCTGAGCGATCGTCGCATTGGTAAGGACGACGAGGAGAGCCATGCGCAATGTCAATTTCGTGAGGTGCATCAGAAAGGGAGTAGGGAAATTTACCATTGGTATTCCAGTACGAGAATGGTTTCTCCTTTTGGCAGTTGGAGAGGAATCAGTAGTTCCTTGGGCTCACCGTCTCGGAGTTCAGTGGATGCTTCTTCAGGAAGGGTGATCGTGAGCCGATCGATCTGCCATCGTCTGCTTTCGTTCTCTGCGATCTCTTTTCCGGAGGCGACACGAAAGTAGAACAATTCCTGTTCAGCAGGCGCGGCAAGAGTCAGGGTTCGGCGCAGAAATGGCCGCCCTTCGCCGTCGAGAAAGTCTTCGAAGAAGTCACGAACCAGGATTTCTCCGTAGCGGTAGCGAAAGGTCGGTCGCTTGGATTGATCGAGATCGTATCCGAGATACTGATAGCCATGGTCCTTTGGGAAAAGAAAATCGGTTTTCCCTTTGTAGGGCCATTCATCATCGAGAGAGGCGAGGCGGTGAAAAGGGATTCCCGCCGGGAATTCGATCCGGTCCCGACCTCTAGCTCGGAAGCTTCCATGATTGATGTCGGCGAACTCTCCTTTCCAAAGAAGCCGCAGAGCCATCTCCTCGGTATCAAAGGCAAGGCTGATCTCTTCGGGGTAGCCGACGCCAATTCCGCGGTATCCCGCAGTTCCGCGGCCGCGGCACATCAGGGTTTCATTTGCGACGCGAAGTTGAAGGGACTGACGTGACAACCCCTGTGGTGGCTTGGCGCGCCTGCCATCGGAGAGGTATTTCCACAAGGCTTCGATCTGTTTGTCAGGATCCCCATCGAGGACTTCCTTTCGAATCGATTCTCCTCCCGGCCAGTAGCTCGGCATGATCACCGTGGGATGAAAACGATTCGGCTGGCGCATGTAGAGGTGGAACCAGTTCTGGTTGAGCCTGTCTGTGACATGCACGAGATCCAGCGCTCCCGCTCCGCCTGATCTCTGTCCGTTGAAGTCGTGACACGCAATACAGCTGAAGCCTG
Source organism: Verrucomicrobiales bacterium (assembly GCA_965657775.1). Classification (GTDB taxonomy): domain Bacteria; phylum Verrucomicrobiota; class Verrucomicrobiia; order Verrucomicrobiales; family DEV007; genus Arctic95D-9. The sequence goes on along the minus strand of CBFHPY010000001.1, from coordinate 71,496 downwards.
TTGCCCCCATCATCTGATAACCCGCTTCCTTGGATTCACGGATGGATGTCACTTCTGGAATGGTCGCGTTTTCCAGCCCGGGTAGGTCGACCTTCTCAAGCAAGTCTACGAGATGCCCCACGTTGGCTTCGCCGAAGACGGGCATTCTCGTGTTCAGGTATTCCCGCTGACGCCCGCCGTGGAGAAGAACCTCGGAGAGCCATTCCTTCGTCAGTTTGGCTCCGACGTGGGTGAGGGGAGGAGGGAGCCGTCCCTGGTTGCCGAGAGCTTCGCGGGTTCCCGTGAAATAGGCGTCACGTTCAGGTTCAATTCCGCCAAGACCTTTTCGCTCGTGGCAAGAGATGCAGTTGAGTGCGGCGAGAGTTTTGTTGATCTTCTGCACATCGCTGAGCTCAGTGTTCTCGACGGTGGGTAGTGTCTCTCGGATCAGCGCTTTCTGTTTTTCGCCCAAGTCAAACTTCGGCGTGCCTGGAGAAGGTTGATCGGCGAGGCAGCCTTTTGTGGGATCAAGGTCTTGGAGGGCAGGGAGTGCAGGAGGCTCCACAGCCGGAATGTCATCGTGACACTGGGCACAGCCAAGTCGTTCGAAGTGCGCTTGCCCTTCTTTGACGAGGGCGAGTTCCGGGGAGAGTGGTTGGAAGGTCGGAATGGGGCGATCGGAAATCGAGAGAAGGGAAGGGGGAATTTCTCCACGTGTAAAACCGGGACCTTCCATTGCCAGAGAAAAACGAGGCTCTCTCCCTGTATGAAAGTAGGTGAGCTCGATTTGATTCCATCCGGACGTCAGTGTTGCAGTTCCATTCTTTTTCTGTGGTCCGCGGCGATTGCTTGGCTCCAGCTCGACGATCTCATCGCCATTGAGAGAAAGATTTCCTCCATTCCATTCGAGAAAAAAAGTGTAGTCGCCCGGCTTGTCGACCTTCAGGTATCCCTCGTAGCGTAGAGCCGTTTGGTGGGGAAGCTTTTCGAAACGATCGAGAGAAAAGTCTTCGACGTGCCCCGCCCGTTCTTTCTGCACATCCCCCTGAAGCCCCTCCCAGACTTTGCCTCGCCAAGTGGTGTAGGCAAGATGACCGGGGACCTTGGTATGACGGAGGAGAAAGTTTGCGATCTGCTCGATTTCCTTTCCCGGTAATCTCAGATCAGGCATTCTCCCGGAAGGTCGAGTGGAGTGAGGTCGCTGGAGGAATCGAGTTAAACTCTCGTGAGAATACTTCTTTTCCAACGCGCCAAGAGGGACCGATGTTGCCGGGAGAATTTCACTGTCGTCGGGGCCGCGGGGGGAGTGGCAGGCCACGCAACCGACGGAATGAAACAGCTTTTCTCCCGCTTCTGCAGCGACCGCGTCGGGTGCTTGTGGGGAAAACGGTTTACCTTGATTGAGCGAAACGAGGAAGTGGACAATGGCCTCGGTCACTTCGGCATCTTCTTCTTTCGTTCCATGAAGAAGATCGGGCATCAGGGTGCCTGGTTTGACCTCATGAGGATTCGCGAGGAAAGAACGGAGGTAGTCCGGATGAACTGATCCTCCGACCTGGCTCAATCGGGGTGCGGTGCGAGAATCATCTTCGAGCGTTTCAGATGAATGGCAGGCGACACAGTTCAGTTCTTCAAGCCAGGCTCGTCCCGCGATGGAAGGTTCAAGCTCGCTTTTCTCGATTCCTGGCAGAATCACCTGTGCTTTCGCGGGAGTAGCCCACCAGCTCAATACTCCGACGAGAATAGTCAGGCAGGCAGAGGTGGCGAATCGGGGCATTAGCGTATGAAAGATAGAACGGCAACTCTTGGCAAGAACGATCGCCTTGCCGATGTGAGGTAGCTGACTGATTTCAGGGAGAGAATCCTGAGAGAGTGGGAATGTTTTCGATTCCGATCGGTGTTCGTTTTCGAGGAGCGCTGCGTCCGCCTGACTGGGTTAACTCCTTGAGAAGAACTTGCATCTCCTTTCGCTTTTCTGCTTCGGAGAAATACAGATTCGTCGTTTCACCGGGATCATTGGACAAGTCGAATAACTGTCCTTTTGCTTCCGGTGCCGTCTCAGGAAGCGCGTATTTTTCGAGAATTCCTTGATCGTACTTGTTTCCGCCTGATCCCATGTGATCGAGGTATTTCCAGGATCCTTTGCGCAACTGAAACTCCGATCGAAAGCTCTGGGTGAGGAGGTGCGGCCGAATTGCCTTTTCCTGGGGTTGGATTCCAAGCATTGCGGGCAACATATCAAAGCTGTCGACTGCGACATCTTCGGGTAGTTCGTAGCCAATCGCGGAAGCGATCGTGGCAAAGATATCTGTGGTGTTGGTCATCTGGTCAGAGACTTGCCCGGCTGGAATTTTCCCTGGCCATCGTGCGATGAAGGGGACGCGGTGGCCACCCTCCCAGCCATCACGCTTTACGCCACGCCAACCTCCGGCAGCGTCGTGATCATGGTCCTCTCTCATCCAGTCGGTATGCACGGTTTCCGGTCCGTTGTCCGAGTTAAAGATGACGAGAGTTTCTTCGTCGATATCCAATTCCTTGAGCGCATCAAGGAGGCGCCCCGAGAGGACATCCAGTTCGTAGATGAAATCTCCGCGGGGGCCTGCATCAGTCTTTCCCGAGAATTCGGGCGAGGGAAGGACTGGAGCATGCGAAATCTGGGTGGAGAAAATCACGAAAAAGGGCTTCTCGGGATGATCGCGACGATGACTTTCGATAAAGGAGAGTGTCTTTTCGTAAAAGAGAAGGTCGGCTTCCAGGAAGCGGTAACTTGGCGACATCCAGCCTTCGTCGTTGTCCCAACGCCATTTCCCGCCAGGATTGGGCAGGTTATCTCGCTTGTGTCGTTCGCTTGCAGGAACGTCGACTCTTCCGTTTTCGATATAGAGGTAGAGTGGATCGGTCGTGGGGCAATTGGGCGTGATAAAAGATTCATCGAAACCCCTTTCGTTGGGGCCGTCTTCCAAAGGTGTGCTTTTTTCATAGTCGATCAGGAGCGAGTTCTCGAAGCCGCCGCCCAGCCTCTTTCCTTCCTTGTCATACCAGGTCAGCCCGAGATGCCATTTTCCGAATATCCCTGTGCGGTATCCTTTTTTCTGAACCATGTCGGCCATTGTCATTTTCCCTGGCGCGATATAACTCGGCCCAGATGGTCCCTCGAAAGCGGTAGATCTTCTTCCGGTGCGATGGACCTGCTGGCCTGACAAGAGCCCATAGCGGGAGGGAGAGCAGATCGTTGAGGGGCTGTGTGCGTCGGTAAATCGGATCCCTTCTTTCGCCATTTGATCAAGACGAGGGGTCTGGTAGGCCGCTTCAGGATTGTAGGAGGAAAGGTCTCCAAAACCGAGATCATCCGAATAAATGATAACGATATTAGGAAGGGGCGAAGCAGAGAAGAGGGGAAGTCCTGTGAAAGAGAAACAGGCGAGAGCCAGGCCGCTGATGCAAAGCGGTCTCTTCACGGTGGAAGAAGAAATCATAGCGGGGACTCTAGCGGAGAGAGCCATCTCTTGGCGAGCGATTTGCATGGAATGAGCTCGATAGTTCAATTGCAGGTTTTCCTCCTTTGCATTCCATGCCCCACTCGATAGGGTCCAGTCTTATGCAAAGAACCTCCGCGATTCTCTTTTGCCTTCTCGCCGTTTTTCTCATCATGTCCGAAACCCCTTCTAAGGCTGATCCTGCCGGCATTCTCACGTCTGAATTCATTGAGAAGCTGCGTGAAAACTACGAAATGGATGATGAGGATCGAGCGAGGTTCAATGCGATTACGAGCACGGACATCAACACGCTCGCACTCAACCGTGAAATTGTGAATGGTGAGGACGGATACTTCAGTCACAAAATCAAAACGAAGGGAATTACGAATCAGAAATCTTCAGGGCGGTGCTGGATGTTTGCCGGTTTTAATGTGATGCGTCCGAAGGTAATTCATGATCTGGGACTCGATGGTTTTGAGTTTTCGGCCGCGCACTTGCTGTTCTGGGACAAGATGGAGAAATCCAATCTTTATCTCGAGGAGGTCATCGAGCTTCGTGATGTCGACCGCCTTGATCGCGAGTGGCAACTCATCAATGAGTGGATGGTTGGTGACGGAGGCTGGTGGAATTATGTCACCTCCCTGATCGAGAAATACGGAGTCGTTCCCGTTTCGGTCATGCCGGAGACCCACAGCAGCGAAAATACTCGAGGTATGAATACGGTTCTGGAGAGACTTCTCCGCTCTCGGGCCGCGGGAATGATCCGAGCGAATGATGATGGAGCCGATCTCAAGAAGCTGCGGAAAATGAAAATGGAGGCGATGGCAGAAGTCTATCGGTTCCTCGTCCTCAATCTCGGCGAACCACCTGAGGAATTTGAGTGGCGGTATGAGGCAAAAAAGAAGAGCGATTCTTCGTCGGAGGAAAAGGGAGACTCAAATGACAAAGAGTCGACCGTCGTTCAGGAAAATCTTACAGAGCGGAAGCAATACACCCCGCAGAGCTTCTACGATGAATTCGTAGGGGTGGACTTGTCAGAGTTCGTTACTTTGTATCACGATCCCGCGCTCGATGAAGAACAGCGCTATCGATTCAGCCGGGCTCGCAATATTGCAGGCACCCCTGAGATGGATTTTGTGAATACGAGTATTGATTCAATCAAAGAAATCGCCGTGAAATCGGTGATGGCAAATCAGCCGATGTGGTTTGCGGTCAATATGGGCCCGGATCAATCCAAGGAGCATGGCTTGATGGAGAAAGACCTTTTTGATTACGAGTCCCTCTTTGGAATCGAGATGCCCTTTACCAAGGCGGATCGATCTCGGTTCAACGCGGGTGCCTCGAATCACGCAATGGTTCTTATGGGAGTCGACCTCAAGAATGGCAAGCCACACAAGTGGCTCGTGGAAAACAGTTGGGGAGACGAGCGAGGGAACAAAGGGACCTGGACGCTCTACGATCGTTGGTTCGACGAACACGTCTACACGGTGACGATCCACAAAGATCTCATCCCAGAGAAAATTCTGGGGGCTTTCGAAGGCAAGGCGATTCCGCTTCCGACCTGGTATCCGGGTGCGGCAGGCGCGAAAGCGCAGGCAAAGTGAAGCGGCTTATCTGCGTCTCCTATTGAATCCAGCCTTCAGTTCCTCTTTACTGATCTTTCCGTCTTCGTTGGAATCCATCTGGTCGAATCTCTCCACAAGAGGGCCTCGTGATTCGTCTTTGGTAATGCTTCCGTCCGAATTGCGATCCATTCGTTCGAACATGGCTGCTGGATCAGGCCTTCCTTTCTGACTGCCTTTTCCGCCCCTGGATGAACCGCTCCCCTGGGGACGTATTTTACCGGCATCGCGATCATGCTCCCACTCAATGGAAAAGCTTTGCGTCAGTGCCTTGCACCAGGAGTCTCCGTCGTCGCAGGCAAAGTAAGTCACATCGATCTTGAGCGGTCCGTCAAAATCTCCACGCTCTACCTGAACCAGAAAATCGCGCGGATCGCGATCTGCTTTGGCCTCTGTCACTTTTTCAGCTTCGCCTCCGGCGGGGGTGATCGTCACACCCTCTGGGGCTGTGATCGAGAATTTCAGCGGAGGTGCAAGATTGTTCCAATGTACTTTGTGAATTGGGTCGAGAGCGAAAGAGAGATGCAAGGGACCCTCTCCCTCGCGAACAAGTGAGACCGGAGCCTCTGCGCGCAACTTGAGATAGGATGGTGAATCTTGAGGTGCCTCTGTTGTTGTGACTAATGCTTGCGAGCCGGAGGGGCGGGCGACCCGAGGAACGATTCCTGAGGCGATCGTAGTTGAGGCTTCGTTGGTTTCACTCGCCGGTCGATCCAGATCGGAGATACTGGTCAGGGTTTTTGCCTCCCCAACCAGTTTGGCGAGATCTTCGCGCAGAACGCCTGGGTCGCTCCAGGCTCTTGCGACAACGATCTTTCCGTCGGGTGAAATCACAAACTCAGAATTGTTCCGATCCCCGAAGGCGTGTTTGAGATCATTGTCCATCGAGTCGGCAAGCCAGGGGATTTTCGTTCCCAGTTGCTTCTTCGCCAGGGCGATGTGAGCCGTTCTCTCGAGAATGCTGATCGGTTGGACGTAGCCGTCTTTTTCGGGGTGAGCGAGAGACTTGTAGACATAGAAAAATGCTACGTCCTTGCTCTTGTAATCTTGATGGACCGCCTCCAGACCGGGGACGTTACGAAGAAAAGGGGGTCATGTCAGGCAGCCGAAGACAATCACGCCATGTTTCCCTTTCAGCGCCTTTGTCAGGGAAACTGGGTTCCCTTCTTCATCGAAGGCCGATGTATCAGGAAGTTGTTTTCCCTGCAAAGGAAGCGGTCCCTCCGAATTTCCTCTTCCTGGACCCTGTGCGAACAGGGAGGAAGTGAAACCGGCGGCGACGAAGAGTGCCAGACAGATTCTCATGAACGATCCAACACCGGATCTGAAAATTGGTTTCCCGGCAAAATTAGAGCGGTGCGAATCTATGGGTGGTCACTCCAAAGGCTTGACCGTATTTTCCTCAGTCGCGAGTCCGCCGGGAAGTTCCATGATACGGACTTTTCGAAAGTGAATTTCAGCTCCCTCAGATTCGAGGCAAAGATAGCCCTTTCGAAATGAGGCATCGCGAATGCCATTCACAAATTTTCCGTTCACGGAAAGCTTCACCGAGCCATCCACCGCAACGACAACATAGCGGTTCCAGTGCCCTTTCGGGAGGCAACGGTTTTCCCACGATTTGCTTCGGCTGCCACGCGGATTCTCCGGAGTGGCGGTCATGCCTCCTGCCCCGAAGAGCTCACCATGCACATAAGCGATCGGGCGGGGCACGCCTTTTTGAGCATGAATGAAGGGCCATTCTAGTTCGAGCATCTGAACTTCCATACCGAGAGGCAAACGATTCCCTTCCGGGCGAGCATCGCTCCAAAGGAAGACGCCGGAGTTCCCTCCGGCCTCCATGTGACGCCACTCGACAATGAGAATGAAGTTCTCGTACATGCGGTCCGAACGCATCACTCCGATCGGGTGACCAGTGCAGACGAGAAGGCCTTCCTCATTGACCGACCAGGTCTCCGGCGAGGTATTGACATCGATCCAGCCGCTGAGGTCCTTCCCGTTGAAGAGGTCGACGAACCCAGGGTCAGGTCGGGTTTCCTCAAAGCTGGGGATTTCGGCGGTCGGAAGAGCGTCTGTCGGATGCTCGACCGGTTTCTCCTTTTCCTTCTCCTGCGATGGGAGAAGGAGAGGCGAAAGCGCGACCAACCCGACGAGAAGAGATCGGAGAGGGTATTTCATGAGGTCTGGGTTGGTCCTGCGGCGAGCCGCTACTGGGCCTCCACATCATAGCAGAGAAGGAGACCTTGATCCCGAAGGTAGAGCTTTCCGTTGGCGATGACGGGGTGGGCCCAGGCTTTGGAGTTACTGCGATCAGGTTGTCTGAACTGGCTTTTTTCTTTCAACTCCATGGAGTTTGCCTCGATGAGAGCGACGGCGCCATCTTCACCGCGGAGATAGAGGTGTCCATCGGCATAGACAGTCGAGCCTTTTCCCGCACTTCGTCCTTTGAAGGTCAGGTCGCCACTCTCGATGTCGACGCAGTTGAAGGTTCCGCCACTCGATCCAAAGATGTGCCCGTCGAGAAGGACCACTCCGCCGTGATGATTTGCACTGTTCTTGTTGGCGTAGATTTGCTCGGTTTTCCAACTGCTGCCGCTTTTGCTGATTCGAAACCCATTGCATCCGACCCCGTAAGCAGAAGTTACAAAAACGATGTCGTCCTGAATGAGGGGAGTCGTGATCACCGCCGTTTTACCTGGGCGATCGGCGCGCCAGAGAATCTCTCCCGAATCTCGATCAATTCCTGCGACGCTCTTGCCCGTGAGTTGAACGTATTGGCGGGTTCCGTGAATCGTTGCAATGACGACCGAGGAGTATCCAGCAGGATCAGTCCAGTCCTCCGTTTGCCAGACCTTCTTTCCCGTCTTTCGGTTGAGCGCGAGAACCGTTCCTTCTTTTCCGCCGGGTGTGATGATGACGTGATCGCCATCGATGAGTGGTGACTCGCTGTATTTCCAACCTGACATCATCTTGCCTCCAAAATCGTCTTCAAGATTCACCGACCAGATTTCCTTGCCAGATTTGGCATCGAGGCAAAAGAGGTCGGAGTACTGATTGAGGGCAAACACCTGGCCGCCATCGACGGTGGGCGTACTGCGTGGACCAGGGTAGCCTTTGTGGCCACCTGCATCACCGATTCTGGTTTTCCAGATCGATGATCCATCGGCTTCCTTCAGAGCGAGAACGAAGGTTCCTTCGTCCCAGTCACCGAGTGTGAAAATGACTCCTTCAGTGACAGCCAGACTGGAGAATCCTCCTCCGAGCCCATCGACCTTCCAGGCGAGTGGAGGGCCATCCTCCGGCCATTCCGTAAGCAGGCCTGTCTCACCGGATTGCCCGTTTCGGTCAATTCCGCGCCATTGGGGCCAATCGTCTCCGAAACTATGTTGGGAAGGAATGCAGAGAAAGGCAAGGGCGATAAAAAGGGACAGGTATTTCATGAGGCTTGGAGCGATATTTGATTGGAATCATTCCATTTTATCTTCTTTCAAAAATCTTGTCGACGATTCTTCAGCCTTATGTATGCCACGCAAAATGTGCGGTAGGAGACTCTCGAATCACGTATCTGGTGCTTCGTTTTTCGTGGAATAGGCTTGATCCGGCCCAGTTCTGATCTGCTACGTTTTCCTCCCGGGTCATCGCAATAGCGTGGACTCAGTTTGTTAAAGACCCAGATGATTCGTTTTCCCCTACCTCTGCTTTGCAGCTTGCTGATTCTCACTGTGTTTTTGGCAGAAGGAGATCAGGGTTTTGAAATGCCGTCGGCACCTGCGGGATTGCTTGAGAACTACTGTTGGTCTTGCCACGATGTGGATTCGGAGAAGGGTGAGATCCGTCTCGACAACCTCGCCGCGTTGACTCTGGAAGCTCGTCTCGATCTCCTCAACAAGGTGCACGAGCAGATTTACATTCATACGATGCCGCCTGAGAAGAAGGAGCAACCTTCGGAAGGGGAGCGGGCGGAAATGATCAATTGGGTGTCGAGCGAGCTCAAGAAGCACGGGGCTTCGAAATTGGAGGATAAGCTCCGTTATCCCAGCTACGGCAACTACGTGGATCATGACAAGCTTTTCAGCGGCGAGATCGAAGCGGCTCCTTTCAGCCCGGCACGACGCTGGCTCGTGAGTCCTCAAATCTTTGAAGAGCGAGTCAAAGACGTCTTCAAACTCGAAGGCCGAGATCGGAAGCGCAATCTTTATGGAGTGACCAATCCCTTTATGCTGCCGGACCAATCGGGAGTGCGGGACTACGACAACAGCCTCCTCGATGGCGGGCATCTCCTTGTCATGCTGACCAACGCCGAATGGATTTCATACAAGCAGATCCGGGTGGCGAGAGTGAAAAAGGGAGAGCTGGCTGCCGATGAATTTCCGAATGCCAAAGATCGCTGGGTGCCAAGGGAAACTCCCGCGGCGCTGGAAGCAGTCATTCTCAAGGACACCACTCCTTCGGAGGATGAACTGGTCGCTGCAATTCAGACTCAGTTCGATCTCGTTTTGCAGCGAGAGCCCAGTCTCGAAGAAGTGGAGCGATACCTGGAACTGACCCGGTCTTCGATTGCGATCGGCGGCAACACGGAAGGGTTGCGGCAGATGCTGGTCTCGGTCCTCCTCGAGTCGGAGTTTCTTTACCGTCTCGAGTTCGGTGGTGGCGTGCCTGATGAATATGGCCGGAAGATGCTTTCGGCCCGCGAAGGTGCGCTCGCGATTTCTCATGCCCTTGGCGACATGGGTCCCGACCCCGTTCTGGAGCAGGCGGCGGCCGAAGGAAGACTGGCGACGAGAGATGACTATCGACGCGAAGTGAAACGACTTCTTGCGGATCAGGTTCGTTTTGCCGGACCGATTGATCCGGGGATCAGCGGGAAGAACATGACATCACATGTTACTTCGCACCCCAAGTTGGTCCGGTTTTTCAGAGAATTCTTCGGCTATCCGCTCGCGGCAAAAGTGTTCAAGGACATTGAACGCAGCGATGGCTATTATCAGAATCCTTCACGAGGCACCTTGGGAACTCCCGGGTTCCTGATCAAGGAAGCCGATCGGATCGTTGATTGGCATCTGCAGCGGGACGAAAATGTATTCCGGAATCTGCTCACCTCGGAAGACTACTTCGTTTATCACAACAAGGACAACGAGACCGGTCGCCAGATTATTGAGGAGTGGACCGAGGCCTACGCCAAATTGAAGGATACTGATTGGAAGGCGAATCCTGAGAAGGTGATCGAAGAAAACCTGGAGTTCATTCAATCGAGGAAATCACTAAGGATTCTCGGAGGAAAGCAGAGGCGAGAGTTTCTTCGACACATGTATTTCTTCGGAGAAACGATTGGAAAGGGGAGGACGCCTTTCACCACCGTTTCGTTCGCCCATGGCTATACTTACAATCATTCGACCTTCTATAATCTGCTGCCTACGCCAGGGATATTCCGTTACAACAACATTGAGAATCCCAACTTCACGGGATTGGATGAAGTTGAGTTCTGGGATTATCCCGTTGAACAACCTTTTCAGATTCCCCACCGAAAAGGACTTCTGACCCATCCGGCCTGGTTGATTGCTCATTCCTCCAATTTTCATACCGATCCGATCAAACGGGGTCGATGGATTCGTGAGAAACTTCTCGCTGGGAGTGTTCCCGATGTGCCCATCACGGTCGACGCGCAAGTGCCCGAGGATCCTCACAAAACATTTCGCGAGCGGGTCGAGGATGTTACGCAAAAGGGGGAGTGCTGGAAGTGCCACAAGCAGATGAATCCGCTCGGATTTCCGTTTGAGGTCTTCGATGACTTCGGGCGCTACCGAACGGGTGAGCCTCTGGAATATCCAGAGCACCTGATCGCAAAGTCGACGAAGAAAAATGGTGCTTCGGTGTATCAAACGAAGCCGGTCAGTATGCTGGGAGAATTGCGAGGAACCGGAGATCCCGATCTCGATGGCGATGTGAAGGACCCGTTTGAGATGATCGATCGCCTTGCGGAATCCGACCGTGTTCGCCAATCGATTATTCGGCATGCCTTCCGCTATTTTATGGGACGTAACGAAATGCTGTCAGACTCACTCACCTTAATTGCCGCTGATCGCGCCTATCTCGAGAACGGAGGCAGTTTCCAGGCGGTCGTCGTTTCTTTCTTAACTTCCGATTCTTTTCTCTATAGAAAGTAGCTGCCGGTCACTTCTCTTTCCCAAGCCATGAATACGAGACGAAATTTCATTAAAGCTTCGATGCTCTCTGCGGGAGGTCTCGCGCTGCCCGGAGCGATCCCCAATCTTTTTGCGAAAACTGCGAATGGCATTCCGACACGCTTCATTTTTATGCATCGAGGGAATGGGTTGTTTCCGAAGGTGATGGTTCCTCCTTCTCTCGATGAGAAGGACCGAGCTCGTGAGCAGAAAAAGGAAGCGTTCGAAGTCGACCTCGACGGGCATGAGTTGCCCGACTGGATGGCTCCGTTGGCCTCCCATAAAGATCACCTGACGATTCTGCAGGGGCTTTCAGGAAAGATGTGTACGACCGGTCACCATTCGTGGTGCTCGGCACTCGGGGTTTTCAAAGCAAACGAGCGGCTGAGTTCAATCAAACGGGCCACGGTCGATTTCGAATTGGCTAAACTTTTTCCGTCTCCGATGGAGCATATCGAGCTGGCTTGTTTTCCGACGGGGGGCGGCAACGCACGGGGAAGTCTCGATGGCATTGCGAAAGGATTTTCCGCAAGAGGCGCGCAGCAACCGAACTACGCGTTTGGTTCGCCCAAGGGCGCGATGGAAGAATTGTTCAAATCGGTTTCCAGTAAAAAGGAGAAGCAAGTCGGCTACGAATTGGAACGCAAGGTGATGGCCTTTGCGGCGGAGAACCAGGCTCGTCTCGCCGGGGGACTTGCAGGGATCGAGCAGGCGAAAGTTGGAAACTACGCGGACTCGATCGATGCGATTCGTGAGCGCAATCGGAAGATCGATGAGATGGGTGATGTCCTTCGTCAGCATGTTCCGCAGTTGGAAGACAAATACCTCGACGAAAATCTTAACACGCTCGATCGACAGCGTGGGCATGTCGAAGTGTTGCTCTCCGCTCTGACTTCCGGATTGACCAATGTGGTGGCGTTTACCGTCGATGAACTCGGGCACAACTACACGGGAATTCCCGGGATTGAGAACGAGAAGGTCAATATGCATGACATCGGTCACAATAAATCGATCGCGGGAGTGGATGCAGAAGAAGTTCGCAAACGTTGTCGTCAGCATCACATGACCCTCGTCGAGACCATTGTCTCACGTCTCAAGGCGGTTCCCGAAGGCAATGGTACGATGTTCGACAATACGATGATTTTTTACTTTCCGGATGGGGGAGAGACTCATCACAGTCATGGTTGGGAATACCCATTTGTTGTCATGGCAGGTCAGAATACGAAACTCGATATGGGGCGTCGCTATATTCGTCTTCCCTATCATGGCGAGGAGGGGCACAAGACGCTGGGCAATTTTTACACAACGATCCTCAACGCCTACGGGAACCCAATTGAGCACTACGGCGATCATGATCTGAGCCTGAAATTCGATCAGGTGGGTTCGATCAAAAGATTTCTGGCATAGCCGGGGAAACGAGGAAGCGGCATCAGAAATTTAGTTTGCATCATCTTTGGTTTGGCCCTGGTTGCGGGCGCTTTCGCGGATGAGATCCGTACCGGTTCCGAGGGCTTCAACGCGAGCGTAGCTCCTTTTTTCGACGCACATTGTATCCAGTGCCACGGCCCGGAGAAGAGCAAGGGGAAGGTCGTTCTTCACGAAATGGAGGGTGATCTTTCGACCGGCAAGGAACTCGAAAAGTGGGAACTGATTCTGGAAATGCTGGAGTCAGGCGAGATGCCGCCTGAAGACGAAGAGCAGCCCAGCGAGGCCGATCGGGTAGCGATCGCCCAGTGGATCGATCACGGTCTGCGTGACTATGTCGAAGGTGGCAGTCAGCCGATCGTGGAAACCACGGCGCGTCGGTTGACCAACTTTGAATACCAGAACACGATGCGTGATCTGCTCGGGTTTGAGCTGAACCTGATTGAGAACCTTTCCAAAGATCCGGTCAAGCCATACACGTTCAATAACGCGGCTGACCTGATGCGGATTGGACCGGAGCAGATTGATCGCTACCTCGAAAACGCGCGCCGAGCCATGGCCAGCGCCATTGTCGATCCAGCTAAGCCCGAAGTCCACAAGACTCGCAAGGAGTGGATCGCCAACGGTGTCGAGCGAGGAATGGCCGGTGACGAAGTCGGAGTGTATGGAAACCGTCGACACACTCCGGCGACTGGGATGGGGTTAAAAGGTTTTCCGCAAACGGGAGAGTATCGTATTCGAATTCAGGCTTCGGCAATCCTTCCTCCTGGTTTCAGTGAAATGCCATTGCGCCTCGTGATGGGCTATGGGCTCAACATCAACAGCTCGACCCAGCGGATGGAGCCGGTGGCTACAATGCGACTTCGCAACAGTCCTGATGATCCAAAGATTTTTGAGTTTCGGGGCCGAATCGAGAACCATCCGGCGAAACCGGGCCGTGTCGTCAAAGGCAAGCGTCAGCCCGATTCGATTATGATCACTCCGCAGAATCTCTACGATGATGGAACGCTCAATGACGAAAACGATTTCTCGAGAACGAGGAATATCGCGATGCCGCGTGCGGTGGTCGAATGGATGGAGTTCGAGGCGCCCGTTCTCGATGTCTGGCCACCCGAGCATCATACCCGAATTCTCTTCGAGTCACCGCTTCGTGAGGGTGATCCCAAGGCCTATGTAAGAGAAGTGTTAGAGCGCTTCATGGTCCGCGCTTATCGGCGTCCGGTGACCGAGGAGGAGGTCGATCGTTTTGTCAGGGTGTATGAATTGGTTCAACCCGATCTCGGATCGCTGGAGGCATCGATGCGGGAGACGCTCGCGATGGTGCTGATTTCGCCCCAGTTCCTCTATCACACGATTTCTGAGAAAGGGGACGACCAGTCCTTTGAAATCGCTTCGAAGCTTTCGTATTTTTTGTGGGGCAGTATGCCTGACGAAGAACTCTTGCGGTTGGCCGGGGAAGAGAGACTCAGTGACCCGGCCGTGATTGAAGAGCAGGTAAGCCGTCTCCTTGCTGACAATCGTTCGGGTGATTTTGTGAGAAATTTCACCATGCAATGGCTCAGCCTCGCCAAGATGAAGACGGTTCCGATCAATCGGGAATTGTTCCCTCGGTTTCTTTACTATGTGCCGCGCGGGGAGCGAGCCGGAACCGAAGAGCCTTATCGACCGACGATCCGCGATCACATGATCACCGAAACGGTGGGGTTTGTGTCAGAGCTGATCGATCAGAATTTGAGTGTCCTGCAACTCATCGATTCGGACTTCGCGATGTTGAACCAGCCACTCGCAGTTCACTATGGAGTCGAGGGTGTCGAAGGGCACGAATTTCGTCGAGTCGCTTTGAAACCCGAGCATCGACTTGGCGGATTGCTGACGCACGGTTCCGTCTTGATAGGAAACGGAACGGGGTCAGCGCCGCATCCGATTTATCGGGCCGTCTGGTTGCGCGAAGCTATCCTGGGCGATGAAGTGGCGCCACCGCCGGCGGATGTTCCTGCTCTGTCCGATTCCGCAGGAGAATCGGCGGAGAAAGCGCTCTCGATTAAGGATCTTCTCGCGAAACATAGACACCAGGAAGGTTGCAATGATTGTCATGTCAGGCTCGATCCATGGGGGATTCCCTTTGAGCAATACAACGCGATTGGTCGATACCAGGCGATGGTTCCGAAGGAGAGGGTGCGTGTCAGCGGTTTCAGCAAGGCGGCACACAATGACCTTGATGGTTATGCGACTTATCTCAAGACTGTCAATACGGTGAAGATCGATGCGACAGCCCAAGTTCCGAACGGCCCGGAGGTCGAGGGGATGGAAGAGCTCAAAGCGTTCCTTCTCACTCATCGAGCGGACGATGTCGTAGAAAATGTTCTTCGAAGGTTGCTCACCTATAGTCTCGGTCGGGAGCTGACCTATCGGGATCGATTTTCAGTCGAAGAGCTTTTCAAAAAGTCAGAGAAGAATGGATTCAAATGGCAGAATATGATCCAGTCCGTTTGTCAGAGTGAAATTTTCCGAAACCCCTGAGCAGTATGAGGCAGAAATCCTGGCATTTGAATCGACGCGAGTTACTCCGCGGTGGAGGTATTGCTTTGGGGCTTCCACTGCTCAATGGGATGGGCTGGACGACATCAGGACGGGCAGCTGCCGTGAAAGAAGGCCCCAAGCGGATGATGGTCAGCTATTTCGCCTACGGTGCCTACATGCCTAACGGACCCACAGGAGTTCCAACCAAGGAGGGGCCTCACCACGGTTGGAGCTGGTGGCCGACGTCTACTCCCGGGCCCCTGACTTTTAATCAATCCTCGGCTCCGTTTGAGCCTTTGAAAGAGTATGTCAGCTATTTGCGCGGTCTCGATCACGCTGGAGGCTGGTCGCTGGGTGGGCACAGTTCGGGCGACGTATTTGCTACGGGCGCGGATATGGTCGAACGCGAGAAGACCAATAATATTTCGATCGATCAGGTAGCGGCGAATCGACACGGGGACAAAACCCGTTATGCCTCCCTCGTCCTTGGCACCGAAGGCGGCACCGGATCGTATGGGTCCTGCAAAACTCTTTCGCATCGAGGTCCCGGTCGCCCTATTCCGTCGATGCACAAACCCCAGGAGATTTTTAATCGCCTGTTCACCCCTTACAGCAATCAGGGTGTCGATGACGTTCGGGCTGGGCTCAAGCGAGAGTCGAGCATCCTCGATCTGATGATGGATCACAGCCGCAGCCTCCAGCATCGTCTTGGCCGGGAAGATCAGGAAAAGATGGATGAGTATCTTGAATCCATCCGCGCGATGGAGCAGCGGGTCGAGCGGACCAGTCGATGGACCCACGAACCCTTGCCCGAGGTGGATACCAAAGGCCTGAATCTTGAAGTGTCACACAACGCGCCGCAGGAATATATCCGCTGTATGTATGATCTGATTTTCCTCGCCTTTCAAACCGACTCGACTCGCTTTTCGACTCTCATGCTGGAGAGCGAGAGTTCCTCTGATAGCGAAATGTGGAACTACGCGACCTACGTCCTCGGATACAAAGGCGCCACCCATGATATCGCTCATAAGCGTCCTGCCGACTACTCCGGACAGTGGGACCGTTGGCGAGCGGAGCAACACGCCTACTTTCTGCAACGACTTCGCGATACTCCCGAAGGAGATGGCAATATGCTCGACCGTACTGTGGTCCTCTGGGGTTCGGGTCACCCTCATGCCTCGCACAGTACGAGGAACTACCCGATTCATTTGGCGGGAGGAAACAAGTTGGGATTCAAACACGGGAATCTGCACGCTTTCGAAGGCGAAAAGAAAGTGCCGCTTGCGAATCTCTTCGTATCGATGCTCAACGCTGTCGATGTTTCTACGGAAGCCTTTGCTGACAGCACGGGAGAAATGACAGAGTTGCTGACTTGAAATCGCTTTCATGAGACTGCTTCTGCTCACTCTCTTGCTTTGCTTTCCCTCCGTGTCAGGAGCGGAAGAGGTATTGCCTCGAGTGTTGATTATTGGCGATATGGTTTATCGGGAGCCTGCTCAAAGCGCCGCAAAAGAACTCAAGGGGAAGATTGCAGTCTCCCATGCAAATGTGCCGGCGGGTCGAGTCCTTCACAGTGGCATATCCCTAGAGTCGTTGGACGATTTGTTAGGTGAGGGAGAGTGGGATCTGATCCATTTTAACTTTGGGCTGGGTGACCTCGTTCATCGCGCACCTGGGATGCAATCAGTTCGAGTATTGCCTTTGCACTCTGGAGGTGTTCGGATGACTTCTCCGGCAGACTATGAATCCAATTTACGATCGATAGTCGAACGTCTCAAGAAAACGGGGGCCACGCTTGTCTGGGCGAATACGACACCGATACGGGCTTCAACGAAAAACGTTTTCGAGGTGGGGTCCGAGATTGAATACAACGCTATCGCGGCAAGGGTCATGGCGGAGCACAGCATCCCGATCAATGACATGCATGCTCATGCGAGGAGCCTCATGGATATGGACAAGCCTGCTTCGCACGGAGCTGATCCGTTTTCCTTTGATAAAAAGCCTCTGCATCCCCATCTCATTCAGGTGTTTCTCAAGCATCTGAATATTCAGTGAACTCTCAATCCAGGAGGAAGAGTAGGGCCGAAGAAGCAGCGGGAGCCGTTGAGGTCGAGGTTGAATCAGTAGAATCTTCCGAAGACCAAGGGCGCGAAGTTATCCAAGTCTTGATTGCCCATGATGCAGCAGGCGAATTCGGGAAAGCGAAGACTCTGATCCAGGAACTGGACGGCGAAGAGTTCCCGCAGGAAGTCGGGGAAGAGCTAGCGGTGGTAGTGGGGAACTATTTTCCGATCCAATTGGAACCAACCGAGAGCGGAGTGCGTTTTACATTAGTACCGGCAGGCAGAGAGGACTGATCGATCATCTCAGGGGATTTTACTTCTGCTCCAGCGGGCGAATCCACCGGTGGCCGGGATACCCAGGCTCAGTGGGAGCGTCACCGTGATCTTCATCGATTTCTTCGAGTGGTAGGTTGGACTGGGGAGATGAACTTGAGCTTTTCCATGAATTGCCGCGAAAAACAAACGAGTCAGGCTCAGTATTTGAGCCAATATTGACTCGCGTGAAAATTTGAGAGGGATCGTATTGGATCAGGTTTCTTTCGAACCGTCCGTTTCGGCAGGGTAAGAAGCGCGCTTGTGTTGATTCCTGGAGAATCCGAACGACCCAGCGCCCCGGGTTCTCGATGGTGCAATTTCTGACAAGAGCCTTGTCGACTCCGACAAAAGCAATGGGCGATGTCGATCCGGAAAAGTGACAATCGACGACCGTGAGATTCTGTGCTTCGAACTCCGCATTGGGTGGTCGAAAGTAAGGAAGCCCGGTGCTGCCCCCGAGGTTGACGGACCGACCTCCCGTATGGATGAATCGATTGCGGAGAATCCGGAGATCGTGCGAGCCTCCCTTGGCCTGAATTCCTGATCCCATCGGCCCGGTTTCATGGATAAGGGTGGAATCGGAGATGACGCCGTCGGAGCACCCAACATGATCAATCCCCGAGCCACGTTCCCCCCACTTTTCGATACGGCAGTTTTCGACGCGAAAATGACGGACACCAGAGAGTTTGATCCCGTCCTGGTTTCCATCCGCCCCGACTTCGCTGATCTCTAGATGCTTCAGGGAGAGAAATTGTGCCGGAGTCTCGAAGTTTCCGCCGTCATCAATGTTGAGTCCGTTGTGCTTGGCTCTACGGATAGAGAGGTGGCGTAATTCGAGGTGTTCGGGTCGGACGAGATGCATCCCGGAGTTTCCTCCGGTGAACAGTGGAGGGGCTAAGGAATCGGATCCTGAAACAATAATGGGTGATTGGGCCGTTCCTTGGAGTGTATCCAGGTGCAGCCCACCGGAGTAGTCTCCGGAAGCAATCAGAATCGTGTCGCCTGGTTTGGCGTTTGTTAGTGCTTCACGAAGTTCCTGATCGGAGCTCACGCGTCGAGAAGGTAGATTGGGTTTCTTCCAATGAGTAAACCGATTGTCATCGGTCATGGATGAGGATGCTCCCTCGAGTGTCCAAAGTGCTTGTCGCTGTTGTTTCTCTGCCCGTTCGACAGGGCAGATAAAAGTGTTTCCGGCGAGAAAGACCCGCCCCGCGTTTCGAATCGCTGCGATACCGTTGCCGGTGAACGTGTTTCTGTAGAAGTCAGCGCGAGCGCCAGCAAATACCATGGCCAGCGGAGGCATGCCTTTTTCACGTAAAATTTGATTTTCTTCGACCGTAACAGTCCAGCCTTCGTTGATGCCCAGGGCGACGAGCGACTTAGCCTGAATGCGATTCCCATAGATCAGCGCCGTTCCCTTCTCGCAGGCTGCGAGTCCGATCGCCGCAGCGTCGTTGCCAGAAATTTCATTCCCGACAATGACCGGATGAGCGTCGCTCATGGCTCCGACTCCAGCGAGACGATTCGCCACGAGTTGGTTCCCCTGGATGACTGGCGAAGCGCCGTCTCGACATCCGATTCCCGCCATCCCGTTTTCGAAGCATTCGTTCTCGGTGACGAAAGGGGAAGTGCCGGGCATGCGAACGCCGATCCCGGCACGACGATTCTCATAACATCGGTTTCGTCGCACGAGAGGAGTGGCACCTTCTCGAATTCCGATTCCGGCGCGAACATTTCGAAAGCAATGATTGTCTTCGATGAGCGGATAGCTGTTTCGGCAGCCAATCCCGCCCCGAAGATTCTCATAGCAGTGATTATCAGCGATTCGCGGGGCGGCTCCGTTGGCGATACCGATTCCGCCACCCATGTTTCGGAATACGAAGTTGTCTAGAATCTGGGAGTGGTTTTCATTTCCCGAAACGCCGATCCCGGCATGTCCGTTGTCCCGAACGATACAGTTGATCACCGTCGCGGAGACTCCTTCTATCTCAACGGCAGGGCGTTCCTGACCCGTGCCAACTGCACCTCGCTCATCGGGAAGATTTTCCCCTCGAGTTGCATGGTGCTTTTGGAACTCCTCGGAATCGAAATGACCGGCCCCGGTGATCGTTAGTCCGTCCAGAATCGCGCCTTCTTTCAAGATGACGGCAGGCGACTTGCCTCCGGAATCAATTTGAGTCGATTCGGCTCTCGTGAGTCCAGTTTGACCAGCCTGATCTTTTCCGACACTGCGGAGAGTAATGCCTTCAGGAATCAGGAGAGGCCCCTGATAGATTCCCGGTTGCAGGAGAATGATATCTCCCACCTCCGCAGCCTCGATCGCTGCAGGAATCGTGGCGAAGTCATTTGGGACGTTCCATTCACCGGCCTGTGCGCTTGTCGCGAAGAGAAGAAGGAAAAGCCATTTCGTCATGAATCGATGAAATCATCTTGGAGCCGGGATGGCGAGTTGATCCGACTGCTGATATGCGTACTGGAGAGTGGTATGCGATGACCTTTTGCCGTTATTGCCTTCGTCAGAATCAAAAGGAGAAATACTGATGTCGAGATCTAGACTGCCTAGGAACTGAGCTGACGCCTGTATTCGTAGAGCGCCATCGCGGTGGCGGAAGAGACATTAAAACTGTGTGGCAGACCGTAGACGGGTATCTCGATGACCTCGTCGAGGAGTTCCAGTATCTCCTCCTTGATCCCGAGTCGCTCGTTGCCAATTACGAGGACTGTTTTCGTTGGAAAGGTGTAGTGATTCAGATCCTGTGAGTTGGTGGTTTGCTCCAGCCCAACGAGCTGATATTCCTCCTCCTTAAGCTTTCGGAGCACCGGGGCCAGTGTCCGGTGAATTTCTACGGAAAGCTCGTCGGCTCCGTCCCTTGCAATTTTGTTGATCAGCTTTGCATCGCCCGTCAGGATCAGGCGCGAGATACCGCTTGCGCTGGCGGTGCGGGCGATCCCTGAGAGGTTCACATTGCTGCGCATAGGAACGCAGGCGACGATCAGTTCATAGCCGGGAGTGGAGATTGATTGCGGCTTGTGACGCTGGTGTTCGTGAAGAGCCATGACGTGGGTGTGAATGAAAGTGTGTGCTATGCGGCTTTTTTTGACCAGAAGTCGTTCCACTTTCCGTTGGCGCGAGTGACGCGGAGTTTAGCCATATCCGAGGCAGTCTCGCGCTTCCAATTGAATTGATAGGAATTTGCTTTTTCAAGGGTTTTTATCGGGGCGCCGGTCCTGCGGGGTTTGAGGGGGTTCAAGTTTTAAAAGTCAATTTTATTTTTACGTCAAAAGATTTTATGCAAAAGTAATATTTTTGATTAACATCTGCGGACTGGAATTACGGGTAGGCTTAGCCCCCAATTTACTAAATGAAAAGGAAGCGGAGACGTGGAGGCTCGTCGATACCTGCGGCGAAACGAAAACAACAATCAAGCAGCAAGAGAACGGATACGGGTTCACAGACGCTAAAACATACTACTCCCGTTCCGCCGGCGATCCCCGGCGAGTTCGAGCACCAGGAAGCTTTGGTTTTCGGAGCCAGTCAGTTGATCAGGCATTGCCCACAACTGTTTGCCGATTTTGTTAAAATATCGTTCGAGAGAATTAAACTGATCGGTATTCTGGACACGGACTTCAGGGAACTTGCCGATTTGTTACTCGGAGCTGCGGGGCTGCCGCAAAACGCAGTGGAGTTTGTTGAAGGGAAAACCAGCTCGGTCTGGGCGAGGGACTGGTCACCTTTTATGGGGTATACAGCCGAAGGAAAACGATGTCAGTATTATGTCAACAGGGGACATATGAGGCACCGTGACGATCAGGTGTCCCGCACAGTTTTTGAACAACGTTTCGATGACGCCGCGGTCGAGATTCCGGTGAATATGGAAGGCGGGAACTTTCTGAGTAATGGATGCGGGTTGATGCTCACTTCATTTTCCGTTCCTCATACCAATTCCACAAAGTATTCTCACCAGGAACTTGCCCGGATTTTTGAGACTACTCTCGGTTGCAATCAGTGGGCCGCTTTGTCTCCACTACATGCAGAACGCACCGGTCATGTTGATCTGTTTGCCACCTTTTTGGCCCCGGACTTTCTATTACTCGGCTCGGTGGATGAAAAGCAGGACGAAATCAATTTCAGATCGCTCAACGATATTGAAGAAAAGCTGAAGGGCCTGGCGACTCCACACGGCAAATTGCGAGTGGAGCGAATCCCTATGCCGTCGAGTAGCGATTCTAATTTCAGGAGCTATAACAATGTTATTTTTGCGAACGATTTATTGTTTGTACCGATCTACCCGAAACGCGACCCGATTCTCGACCAACGTGTCCTTGGAATGTATCGTGAGTTCGTTCCTGACCGTCATGTCATAGGAGTGGATATGAGGCAACTGGCAGAGAAAGGTGGCGGCCTCCATTGTCTGTCGGTCAATATTCCACCGGCAAACAGAGTGCCTCTTCCTCTACCCGTCAAAGTAGCATGAGTGGGTTTTACGATTCCAAATGGCGTTTCGACGGCCCGGAACGAAAGGTTCACAATCCTTTCGACGAAAGTGTCATCGGGGAGGTGCCGGACCTTGGACCGGAAATTCTCGACCAGGCGATCAACGGTCTGTCTGAAGGATGTAATGATTTACAACAACTCTCCAGAGAAGATCACCATGCAATTTTTGTGAGACTGTATGAAATTATGGTCAAGAGCGAAAGTGAATTGGTTCGCCTTATCCAGACAGAACAGGGTAAATCTTTAATCGAGGCGAAGGGTGAAGTCGACGGAACGATTCAATCCGTCAAGGTTCTTGCGGACAACAGTTCTCTAGTAGGTAGAGAAATCGAACCGCTCGCGAAAGAACCGTCGAGTCGTGGGTGGAAAGGTTTTACTATCAGACAACCCCACGGAATAGTTGGGATTTTGACTCCGGTGGTATTCCCGCTTTTGTTTCCGACCATACAAGTCTGCTTCTCACTGGCAGCCGGAAATTCGGTAATTCTCAAGCCCGCTCGGGTGACTCCGTTGATCGCACTGCGATTGGTAGCCATGTTATTGGAAGCGGGGCTGCCACCCACGGCGATCGCGTGCCTGCCCGGCCCCGGCAAATCCCTGGGTGCAGCGATTTGCTCCGACCGGAGGATCAATCACCTGAATTGTATGGGAAGAATTCCGACAATAAAATCGATTCGAAATATCGCCTCTTTTGTTCCGGCTCATCTGCAATGGGGCTGTGTTTCTTCGGTCATTGCCGACCGAAATGCTGATCTTGATTCTTTAGTGAGATCATTCGTTTCAGCGTCGTTTGACAACGCAGGGCAATCCGCATTCACAGCTTCGTGGATAGCTGCGGTCGAAGATGTCCACGATGAGTTGGTGGACCGCCTTTTTGCCGCCATCAGTAAGATTGACGTCGGCGATCCCCTGTACCAATCGACACAAATGGGCCCAGTATCCTCGTCGCTCAGTAAAACGGCTTATGACAAAGTGTTGGCACATGAAATCGAAAGCGGAGCCGAAGTAGTCGCCGGGGGGACCCGCGAAGGAAGGCGAATTCGCCCCACGCTGCTAAGAAACTGTAATCCGGATAAATCAATCCTCTCAAAGCGGGAGGTCAGCGCTCCTCTGGTCGGGATTACCAAAGTCAAAAACAAAGAAGAAGTCATCAGTATGCTCGAAAGTCAGCGCTATCATATTCTGACCGTGTTTACCGATGAAACTTCCCGCGCAGTTAACCGGGCAATGAATTTACCATTCGAAAATATACATATTAACGGCATCCCGACTTGGCGGGATGGGCTGGTTTGCGTGCCGGGTCATCCACCGAGAAGTGGATTGCGGGAATCCTATGACCGGATTCGTGATTTTTGCCGTTTTCGGGATATTGTATGCCATTGATGAAAATCTATTCCACCGGACCGTACCTTGTACACTGAGTCAGCGTAAAGGGTACAGTTGAATCAGTCATCCGCTTCGACATCGACGAGTAGCTTTTTCAGCAAACCGTCCAGTTGTCCCCGCTGACGTTCGGTGAGCGCGGAGACCGCATTTTCGGCGCAATCGAACCTGGCCTTTGCCCCCTTATCCACCATGGTAATTCCCCCACCGGTCAAAGAAATAATGACTCGCCGCCGGTCTTCCGGATCTTCTTTACGGGTCACTAAGTCTCTGCTGATAAGCCGGTCGATTCGGTTGGTGAGCGCCCCGGGAGACAGCATTAAGTCCTCCGAAATCTCACTGGCACTCATTTGGAACGGCTCGCCCTGACGGCGGAGCGCGGACAGAACATCGTATTCCAGACTCTCCAATTCCAGTTCCGCGAGAGTGAGATTGACTTGATCGGCGAAACTTTTCTCCAGCACCTGGATGCGGAGAACGATGCCGAGAGCTTCTATTTCCAGATCCGGCTTTTCTTCGCTCCAATCATCCAATACCGGGTCGACTCGGTCGCTTATCATAAAAAGCAAGACACAGCCAGTCTGCGTGGTTGTCAAGCGCGATAGGTTATAGTTTGACGTTAAACTATCTGCGGAAAATTAAAACGACTGATATTCGTTCATGTTAACAGTGGCGAGCACCTACCCAATCTGAATCCAAAGTAAAATGAGCAAGCTTATCACTATCGGTTGGAGAGAATGGGCGCAGCTACCCGATTGGAAAATCAGGCTGCGGGTCAAGGCCGATACCGGAGCCAGGAGCAGTGCGATTGATAGGAATTTGCTTTTTCAAGGGTTTTTATCGGGGCGCCGGTCCTGCGGGGTTTGAGGGGGTGCAAAAACCAAGGTTACGACCAACCAGAAGAAAACCGATGATGCCTTTGCCTTCATCGACAGCGCCCCGAAAGACAAGCCGTTCTGCCTTTCGCTTTGCTACGCCACGCCGCACAGCTCCAAGTTCCGCCTGATGTGGAAGCAGTTCGCTGAGCCTTCCTTCAACAACCCTGATCTGGCGGATCATCCGCTTTTCGGTAGGACGATCGACGAGATGGCCAGTGGAGGATACGGTGACCTCACGCGCGTCGCCGTGGCGTGGGCCTTGTTCAAGGAAAACTACCATACGCCAAGCCGTCATCGCTGAAATGCTGGGCTTGAAAAGCGCCGCCAACGTGAGCCAACGAATCAAGCGGTTCGAGGGGATGGAAACCGGAAGGCTTTCGAAGGAATTGCTGGGGTGGAAGGAAAGATATTCAAAATAAGACTGTTGACGCCTTTCTTGAAAGATTCGAAGATTCGAATGGCGTTTGATCGTATCGAATCAGCGGAAACCGGCCCTTTCCTGCAGCAAATCGCGGCCGATTTATTCACTATACATTCGCGAGTTACGTTAATGTGTCATAAAGAACGCGTCCCTTGAGTGAGGTTCCCGCCGATCCTCACTTGCATAAGGCAAGGCGTCGGTTCGGAATGGTGTCGCCGGCCAACCGTCGCGATTGTATAGATTGCAGCCTTCAGGATTACCTTCCCAGGCGTAGCGGACGTTTTTGGGCTGGCTAATGCTTTTGTTGCTGACGATGACTTCATTGCCTTCGATCACAGCGTCGGCCCAGAGATATTGATTGTCATCACCGGCTATAGCGAAAAAAGCCAGCGGTTCATCCACTTCCACTGCTGCGACATTTCCGCCGGATCGTCTGCCAACCATCAGCCCTTTGCCGGTGCCTTCGAAACTGAGCCTGATTTTATTCCCCTCGATTTTCATTTCGCGAAAGGTTGGGCCTCGCCATTGTATATCGTGGTGGTAGTCATGCTTTAAAGCTATCGCGCCGAGGCGTTCGCCGGGTATATTCTTTAGTAGCGGATGGGTATCGCCGCCTTCATGATGATCGATGGTTACCGCGATTTCACAATGTTCAACACTATCTGCGACATAGCGTTGGGCATCACGAATTTCTGCTCCAAATGCTTGAGTTGCCGGAGCTGCCGTATTCCGTAAGGTTGGGCGGCCCCAATCCTGAATCTGCACTTGATAGAATGGTAGCTTTTCCGCTGCATCGCCGTTTCCTTTTGCCCAGTATTTTCGCCAATCGGAAATTACCAGCGGTAGTAATTCCCGGTATTGCCAGGCGCGGCCGGAGTTGTATTCACCCTGATCCCAAATAATACCTTTAATCGTCATCCCGGTGATCGGTGCGATCATTCCGTTGAAACCGTTATTCGGGTGATGGCGGCTTTTGACCGGTTCTTTCGGGCGCGCGGCAGGGTTCCGATAACGTTTTACAGTATTTGTGTCGCCTTTTACTTCTGCTTTTTTGATCGTGTCGTCGATCCAGGCTTGAACTTTTTCCTCCGAGTAGTTGCTTTGGGTTTGTTTCCATACATCGACGATCAGTTCCCCGTCTGCACAGCTGCGCAGGGTTGTCATGCTCATCCAGCACTCGGCTCCTGAACCGCCGATGTTACTTCGGATAAAGCCTATCGGCACATTGGTCGCACGATGAATCTTTCGTGCGAAAAAGAACCCGATACCTGACGGCCGCAAACGGCTTAGGTCGGTATCTTTACTTAGCGGAGTCCAGCTGCCACTGCCGGCGATGTCTGTTTTCTCTTCGAAAGGGGAGAGTTGTTCCCGCACAGCGAAATAGCGCAGATTCGGATAGTCGCTAGTGGCAACGATTTCGGCCCAGACATCAGGAGCAACGGTCTTCATCCGCTCTACACCGACTCCCATATTGGATTGCCCACCACATATCCATACATCGCCGACAACGACATTGTGTAGTTCGATCCGGCTGGTTCCGTCTGAAATTTTCAAGCTGGCACCTTTTCCATTGGCCTGATGCGCCGGTAGGTAGAGGGACCATGAGCCGGTCGCATCCGATTGAGCCCCGACACTGGAGCCCTGAAACTCGGCAGTGACCGATGAACCGGCAGCGCTCCAGCCCCATAAATGAATTGGCAGGCCCCTTTGCAGGACCATGTCATTGGTGAAAATCCCGGGCAACCGCAGCTCTGCGGATTCGCCTTTCAGGGTGCAGCAGGCAACAACCACCCATGCGATCATCAGCTTGAGGTGTGTGACTTTTTTCATTTTCAATTTTATTTTGGATGTGCTGTGTTGTTATTTAAATGGACTACCTGGTTTTTTTCAGGTGAAGTAAATCTCTATTTAGTCGGAGCTGCCCGAGATATTGAGAATATAGAATAAACTGTCGCGCCTGTGGCCCTTCCAGTTCCCTCTTTGCCCGATCATTCAGCTCTGTTAGAGCCGGAATGACCTCGCGATTGAACGGCTGGTAGATCGCGTAAACTAATGATGGTCGGCCAAGACGTTTCCATGTCTTGTCCGGCTGCGCCTTAATTGCCCAGGGAGAAATAAATCTGGATGGAGGGCCGACTTTCCCGTCGTCCAGGGGTGCCTTGCCACGCAAAAGGTAGTCGACATAGGAATTCACCAGCCCGGAAAGCAGCTTTTCACTCACCCGGAATTCCCCGTCCGTCGCCCACAGCAGGGAAAGATACCAGGCTGCGCTTTGGCTGTGGGCATAGTCTTCGGGGTAGTGGAAGATGGGGTGACCATCGACGATGAGGGGTTCCCGTTGCCGGGTTTCGGGGTTCCGAACGGAGACAAGCGGATCTTTTGGCGTGTAGGATTGGAACAGGTAGGGGCGGCTGTCTATTTCGGTGAGGTCACTGGTCTTGATATAGTTCTCGACTCCAGTTTGAACGAGTCGGGTATAGAGATCGATGGTATTCCGGTATTTTTGGTGATCATCGAGGTGTTGTAAATCCTTTAGCGCAGCGGCGATCACGCCTACAACGCCGTAGCCCATGAAGCTTTGATTGTGAGGTGTCGTTTCGATCATCTCCGCGGCGAGTTTCGGTAGTCCGGATTTCGCGTCAATCTCACCATCTCCAACCACTAGAGAATCCAGGTAGGGAATCACGGTGTCGAGAAAAGTCCGGGCCTCGGCTATCTGTTCGTCGGTGACGAGTGAGCGGTCGGCTCGGGCCATCTGCAGTGTCAGGCGCGCCGAGAGGGTGAGCCCTTGGAAGATCGAAGCAGTGGCTGCACTGCGCGGAATCAGGGTGAACCATTCATCCGACTCGCTGGCTGCCCTGTCCTTCTTCGGTAAAATCAAATGCGGCCGATCTTTCAAAATCCAGGCCATTAGCCTGGCGTACTGGCGAAGTTGCTCAACAAAACGCAGATCACCGGTGACGCGATAAGCGATATAGTACGACCGGCAATTTTGACTGTAAGCACCATAAATAAAGTTGGTGTGCATGAACAAGTCGTCATCAGGGAATTCGCCCGAATTTGCCATCCGCAGCATTTCATCGCCGGTTGCCCCGGGGATCCGAACGATGGGTCTCCTTCCGTAAAGAGCGTATTCTATCGTCTTACCGGATACCAGGTCTTCGGTGAATTGCACGATGCCATCAGTGGTTTCCCCGGCATGCAGACCGGTGCAAAGCAATAGTAGTGGTAGATAATGAATCGCTCTCAAGGTTGTTTATTATTGATTGGAATTTGCTTTTTCAAGGAGTTCTTATCGGTGCGTCGGTCCTACCGGGATTGAGGGGGTCCAAAGTTTCACTGTAGATGAAGGCAGGTTGCTATAAAACAAAGGCTCGCTCATTTCGCCGTTCATCTTTTCCCAGATCTTGATCAATTCTTCGAGGCGTTCCGGATTGGATTCGGCAAGGTTGTTTTCCTCGGAGATATCTTTTGAGAGATCGTAGAGTTCCCACCTGGATTTACCGAACTCGTTGCGCTTGCCCATGCGGACAAGTTTCCAGTCGCCGTGGCGAAGGCCGGCTTTGCCGCCTTGGCGCCAATACAAGGTTTCGTGGGGACGGCCATCCTTCTTTCCTGTGAGATAGGGAACAAGGTCCACGCCTTCGACTTGTTTAGGAGCGGTGACGTGTTCGGCATTGGCCGCAGCCGTGGCAAAGATGTCGAAGGAGCTGACCGGCTTGGTGAAGACCTGCCCCGGAGGGATGGTGCCTTTCCATTGCATCACGAACGGCACGCGCAAGCCGCCCTCGTACATCTGGCCCTTTTGCCCGCGCAAAGGGAGATTCGAGGAAGTGAGCTCCTTGGTAGGGCCACCGTTGTCGCTGAGGAAAAAGACGAGAGTGTTTTCCTCGAGCCCTGACTTGCGGAGTTGCTCCATCACCGCGCCGACGCTGTCGTCCATGTTCGCCAGCATAGCGGCGAAGATGCGACGGTGCAGGTCGTCGATGTGGGCGAATTTCTCCATGTAGGCATCAGTTCCCTGGAGCGGGCTGTGCACGGCGTTGTAGGCGAGATAGAGAAAGAACGGCTTGTCGTCGTGACGGTCGATGAAATCGACGGCCTCGCGGGTAAGAGCGTCGGTGAGGTATTCGGTTTCGACGACGGGTTGTCCGCCGCGAACGATGGGGTTGTTGGCATCGTAGTCGGGTTCGTCACTTGGCCAGGTGTGATAGTGCAAGTTCTTCTTTCCCGTCCAACGCTTCTCGGCTTGCTCACCCTGGATTCCTCCCGGCAGAGTCTTGCGGCGCAGCAAGGTGGTCACTCCATCATACGGTGGCGGGACGAAATAGTGGCCCTCGTGGGTGAAGCCGAAGAACTCGTCAAAACCGTGGCGAAAGGGGTGAAACTTTGCAGTGCCGCCCTGGTGCCATTTTCCGATCAAACCGGTGGTGTAGCCTCCACTATGGAGTGCCTCGGCAATGGTGATTTCTTCGGCGGGAAGACCGAAGCCGGGTTCCTCGTTGAGGGCTCCGGTAGGGTTGAATTCGTAGCCGAAGCGTGTCGGGGTGCGCCCGGTGAGCAGACCTGCCCGGGAAGGACTGCAATTCGGACCTGCGACATAGGCGTCGGTAAAACGCACGCCATTCTCTGCGATCGAATCAATGTGGGGCGTCGGGATTTCCGGATTTCCCTGGCAGCTCAACTCACCATACCCGAGGTCATCGGCGAAGAGGACGACGATATTGGGTTGCTGCTCCGAAGCATTCGCGAAAGCCAGGGTGCCGAATGCCAGGTACAACGACGCCAGCCAAAAAGGGTTTTCGTTCTTCATATTCCTACCTTGGTGATCTGACTATTTGTCGAACAGCTCATGTTCTGGATCACCACCGGAGATGAGGTAGGCGAGCAAGTCGAGGATGTCGTCCGGGGTCATCGTATTGACCAGGGCCGGTGGCATCATGGAAACGGGAGATGGCTCGATCGATTCGAGTTTGTTCACGTCGACGTTGGTGGTCTTGCTCGGCGTCATCATGTCGGTGTTTACCCAGTAGACGTCCTGCTTCATGTTCATGATCCGACCGATGACCTGGCTGCCGTCCTTCATTTTGAAGATGCTGCTGCCATATTGATCACTGATTTCAGCACCCGGGTCGATGATGGCTTCGAGCAGATCGTAGGGGCTGAACTTGCCACCGGCAGAGGAGAGGTCGGGGCCAACCGCGCCGCCTTCACCGTTGAAGCGGTGGCAGACATAGCAGGTGCCCGCACCGAACATCTGGCGGCCGTTGGCAAAGTCACGGTTTCCTTCGAGACCTACGCCGAGGTCGCCGGCCAGATCTTCCATGGTCCAGTTTTTCACGAAAGTGCGAGGCTCAAGCGTGAACTGGGGCATTGCATTTTCAGGAGCTGTGTTAATGAGCTTGGTGAGTGCCGGCGTCATGTCGCTTTCCGGTACGGACTCGGTAGCATGTTTCTTGATGTCGGCGAGGTAGTTGGCAAGACGGGCACCGCCTTCGTAGTTGCCGGAAAGGACGAACCACTTGAAGTAGGTCTCGCGCAGTTCCGGGCTCCAGCCGTCCTTGAGGTAACGCAGGTTGAGGGCGTATCCGATCTGCTCTTCCTGGCCGGAGGCATTGGCGAGAAGTTTCATACCGCGCTTCACCGCAAAAGGAGCTTCGAGAAAGGCGGCAAAGGCAGAGAGGTCGCGATTCTCTTCCGGTGTTTTGGCAGGGTAAACGCCGTCGAGCCATGCAATGAGCTTGGCTTTTTGATCGCCTTCGGGCTGACCACTTCTGGTCAGGGTCAGCATGATGCTGCGAAGGATGTCGAGGCGGGTCTGCCGAGACTTGGTAGATGAGTAGTCGAAGTTGGTGGCCTTGGCGAGAATGTCAGAAGCGGACTTCTCGGCGTCCACGCGAGCCAGGGCAATAAGCGCGGCAGTGGCAATGACAGCGTTGTCCTCTCCGGCGATGCGATCTTTCCAGTTGGCGACCGGCTGCTTTTCCAGGGCGGCGCGACCGGCGTGGCGAATGCCGCGGTCGGAGGAGCCGAGAGTGGCCCAGATCGTGTCGAGCTCTTTGGCGGTCGCCTCATTAGCACCGACTTGGAGAAACGCTTCGAGAGTCTGTCGCTCGGCGCGGACTGTTTCGCCGCCGACCATGGGCTCAGCCGGAGCGGTGGATTCGTCACCGGTGTAGGTGACGCGGTAAAGGCCGGACTGAACGCGACGACCTCCCACGGTGAAATACATGGCGCCGTCGGCTGGGTTCACGAGAATGTCGGTGAGAGGCAGCGGCTGAGCCGCGGCGAATTCTTCAAAGGTCGCGGTGTAGCTGGAGCCCTTGGGTTCGAGGTGGACGGCATAGAGCTTGCCGTAGGACCAGTCGGCGGCGTAGAACGCATTCTGATACTTGGTCGGGAACTTGGCGCCGTAGCCAAAGGTCACGCCGGTGGGTGAGCCGGGGCCAATGTCCACTGCTGCCCCAAAGGTGTCGGTGCAATAGTCCATGAACTTGCCGGATCCGGTGCGCCAGCCGTAGTCGGCACCGTCGATGACATGATTGATGCGAGTGGGGCGATACCAGGGTGCGTTGAGGTCCCACTCCATGTCGGCGTCGTAGGTGAAGATCTCGCCTTCGTGATTCACGGCAGCATCATACTGGTTGCGGAAACCTGTCGCCATGACGTCCCATGTTTTGCCTTCGGGATCGATTTGGGCGAAATGGCCAAGGGGGGCTTCGGCGCCAGCCATAAAGTGTTGCAGGGAGGGAAGCAGTTGATCTTCGCCCCAGACTTCCGGGACGCGGGAATGAGTGTAGTCAGACGGCAGCGCAGTTTGGTTACCCATGACGACATAGAGGTGTTTGCCGTCGGGTGCTGGAATGATGGCGTGAGGCCCATGCTCACCGCCGGTGGCGTCGAGCTTTTTGATCGTGACGAGCTTGTCGAACTGATCATCACCATCCGTGTCGAGCAGGCGGAAGACGCCGGAGCCGCTTGCGCTGTTTCGGGAGTTTACCACGACGTAGAGACTGTCGAAGGCGTAGCATAGACCCTGGGCGTGGCCAATCTTAGGAAGCATTGCGAGATCGTCGGTGAGTGGTTTGGCCTCGGTTCCGGTTTGTCCTTTTCGAGCGGGAGCGCCTTCGGTGGAATAGGTGATCTGCTCAATGGTGGAGGGATCGAGCGGTTCGCCGAGTTTTGGGATTGGGAAGCGGTAGAGGCCGCCATACTGGTCGCTCACGATGAAGCGGCCTTTGTCATCCTGGCACATCGCGACCCAGGAGCCCTGGTCATCGCGGGGGACGGAGTAAAGCAGTTCGATGGCAAAGCCTTCGGGTAGGCGAATCTTATTGGCTGGAGTGGCGGTTCGCTGCGCCTGCGCCAGCGGTAGAATGGCGAATGCAGACAACAGAATAACAAACGGTTTCTTCATAGATTGCGGGATAGTTTTCCGTGGAGATATCGAGTTAGGGCGGCGATTCTGCCGATATTTTTCGAATTATTGATATTGATTGGAATTTGCTTTTTCAAGGAGTTATTATCGGTGCGTCGGTCCTACCGGGATTGAGGGGGTCCAACAGTACCGGGGTTTTGAAGCAGATTGTAGCCTGAGCAGCTTTTCGTAAGCCCCTCGATGAACTCCCCGCCAGCCCATATTTCCTGATCCCGAAAAACTGGACGCCTCATCATTGGCCTGGGGGTTGATTGGCTAATACGGCGATGCTACCTCCTGCTGAGACTGATATGAAGATAGCCTTGATAATGGATCACCCTTTTCTCAATTTCAGACGCTGGCAATTGTCGGCTGGATGGCACGCTGTGTCTGCGCTCTACTGGTTGCTAATCGTGCAGAGTTCATTTGCTGAGCCCGACGTTCGGCATACCGTCGCCTATCACAGGGAAGGAGAGTTTGCCGGTTGGCCTGCCAATGGGGGCTTTTGGATGTGGGGAGACGAGATTCTTGTCGGTTTTGAGCGCTGGACCTACGATCCGGAACCGGACAGTCGGCATCATACGAAGGCGCCTTCGCTCGGTGTTTATTACAGTCGCAGCAGGGACGGCGGGTTGACATGGCAGGGGGAAAACCGCTCGTTGATCAAGCTTCCCGAACCTGACCTGAACTTCCAGGGGCAGGACTTCGCCCTGCGGCTCTGGCGTCAGTCCTACTTCACCTCGTCCAACCGGGGCAGAGATTGGCACGGCCCCTTTGATCTACCAACCTTCAAAAACCACAAGGCCTATGCCAGGTCAAACTACATCGTAACGGGGCGGAATTCGGCACTCCTGTTCCTGTCGACCGACCCGAAAAAGGGTGCGCCCTCGCGCTCCTTTCTTGCCGGTTTGGATGGCAGCTCCCGGCAGCAGTTCGAGTTCGTCTCCTGGATCGGAAACGATTACCTCGATCGCAGTCGGATCGTCCCTCAAGAGGACACCTACAGGCATGCCACCATGCCCTCGGGGTTGCGGATCAGCGACGGGCGCTATGTGTGCGCGGTGAGGCAGAGGGTTGCGGGTGACCGGTGGGCCGACCTTTATGAAACACAAGACAGCGGTGAAACCTGGAACTTTCTCAGCACCATCGAGCGCGGCTCCGACAACCCGATATCACTTCTCTCCCTCGGCGGCGATGTGGTGGCGGCGATCTATGGATGGCGCTCGAAACCATTTGGTTTGCGGGCAAAAATCTCCCAGGATGCGGGACGAACCTGGTCCGCCCCGATCATTCTTCGGCAGGGTGCGCGAAACAATGATATCGGCTACACACGCGCAGCCTTGCGCCGCGACGGAACCGTCGTCATCGCCTACTACTATTCCACCGATGAACATCCTGAGCAGCACATCGCGGTGACATTCTGGAACCCGTCGGTAGGCTCATCGTCCCGCTAGTCCGAGGCCGACACCTAAAACCATTCTTCATTCTTCGAGGCGTTTCCGTAGTTGTTTGGCGTGCACCCTCATCGAGTCGAGTACACCTTTGCGCTCTCCGAGCTGCTGACTGAACTGTTCGATCGAGACGCCTTTTTTGGAAAACAGATGTTGATACAAATTAATAGGGGCATAAAGACTTCCCAACCTGTTCTCTCACAGGCCTGGCCGAGGGTATGGGAAAAGGTCTCCCGGTCTTCGTCGGAGAAGACAATGGGCTCACGACGGTCGCCACGAGCCATGACATGGTAGACCGCTCCTTCGAATTCGATCCGCCTGTTGATCGCGGTTGCCTGCCTGATTACGTTCCTGTATTTCGATAGCAAACTCAGCTTGCTTAGCAACCTGGTTTACATGGAGTTTGGCAACACCAACGCCAACCTCGAGGTCAGGAATGCAGCTGGCAAATGGGTGCGCCCTGACACACTGAATTCCGAGGCTTTCGAGAACATGCTCAACAAAAATGTGACGATTAAGGGCGAAGGTATGACGTGGCGAACCTTTCGGCTGCGTCGCACCGCTGACAACCGGCAGGAACGAATCATCAATTCCATCGTGGGTTGTGAAACTCATGTGATCGAGTTCGACCCGGAGCATTTCGAATTCTTCCCATGGTTCGAAATAAACAAAGGCAAATTTGAACCTCAAACTCACCGCAAGGCTCTGCAAGCAACTCGCAAAGAACGCCTGCCGAGATTCGTCATCAATGCCAACTATTACAACCGCAAAGGGCAACCGCTGGGCTGGATTGTTAAGGACGGCAAAACCATTCGCAAGCAATGGAAAACCTGGAGTGGATTCTTTTTCGTCAAAGACGGTAAACCGCGCTTTGGCCCGCGATCCTTGTTGGAGTCCAGTGAAGGCGAACTGACTCACGCCCTGCAGGGCTATCCGTCGGTGATGAAAGACGGCACGGTGGGGAAATATGGCGAGAATGATAGTGGCGAGAATTTTTTCAACGGCTCCGAACTCAACTTTCGCTCCCTTGCCGGGGTGAACGCCAGGGGGCACTGCGTGTTCATCGTATCGGGCAGAGGCGGGCTGATGACCATAGAAGATGTGACTCAGATTGCCCGCTTGGCCGGGATCCGCGACGCCACCCTTCTGGATGGTGGCAAAGCGCTGCAATATGGAATGGCCGGCAAATACGGCTCAGCGAGTTTCCACAGCTACAACAACGAGCTACCGGAGGATATGTTCAAAGGCAAATTGCCGCCGCAGCAACCGCCTGTATTCCTCGTCGTTCGGCGGAAGGAATAGCAGGGAAGTCTGTTACTGCACAAACATAAATTGCTGAGTGTTCAGGAGCGCCCAGACGATACTTTCGTAGGCTTCATCACCTTTGGCATCTATCTCCGCCATGACGATGTCCATTTCGCGATCGGTAGGCTCACGGGTTAACATGGCCTGAAAGATCATTTTCGTTTTCTCTTTCGCATCACCGGCGGAATGCACGCGTCTGCCGAAAACCGCAAACTGATTGGTCAGTATTTCTACAGTGTTGCCGTTGAGCAGAGTCAAAGCCTGTGGCACTGACGCATGACTCGCAGCATTCTCGATGACCTCGCGATCGGACTGACCGAACTCACGCAGGAAATGACCGCGGGGGGCGGGTGATTCCAACTCGGAAGCCCTCGCCATTTTAGCAACCAGCCCCTTGAAATCTTTCAGCTCCGCCTCCTGTTCGGCCTGCCACTTTTTCTCAGCATCGCCCTGCTGCTTTTTCCAGTTCCGCATCTGATTGGCATCGAGACCTTGCGGCGGTTCAGGCGCCTCGTATTTCGGCATCTGGATCGCTGGCAATTGAGTCATGACCCCATTTTTGATTTTCGACATGCCATTGCCAGACATCATCGCTCCGCCGCCCGACATCGCCATTTCCGACATTCCACCGGCCGCGAGCAATGCATCCGAATCGACTTTCTGACCGGCGTTCCGAAAAGCGATTTGCCGAATCGCTGACATCTGTTCCCGACTCAATGCTCTCTCCCGGTCGCGCAGTTTGTTAAATTTCTCATCATCTTTCGCCTCGCGAGCTTCAAGTATTTGTTTGCGAAGTTCCTCCTTCTGTATCGCCGTATCCTCGATTAAATCGCCAACTTTTCCGATCATCGCGATGTAGTCTTCCTGCGGCTGCTCATCAAGGGCGATATGCATCTGCCGGTATTTCTCTACTAGGGCGAGCTGCGACTTCAATCGCGGTCGATAGCTGTCAACTTCAGGCAAAACGAGGGCAACAATGGAGTCCCAGATTTGCTCGGCTGACATCCGGCGCAAGACCGGTCCCGGGAAATGGAAGGGAGCGCCCAACGTCATTTCACCGTTGTAGGCGGCGCTCTGAAATGTGCGGGTGTTATAGAGTACATCCAGGTAGGCACGCACATCGTAATCCAGCGTTCTCACCAACTCAGTAATGTAGTCGAGCAACTCGGGATTGGCGACATAGGTAGAATCAGTCAAGTCGTCCAGCGGCTCAAACACACCGCTCCCGAAAACCCGCTTCCAGAGACGGTTGGCGATCACCTTGGTGAAAGTAGGGTTTTCCTCAGATGTCATCCATTTCGCATAAGCCTCGATCGATGACTCATCGATATTCGCGAGATCAATCTCGGCACCAAACATGGTTGCGGGCTCAACCACATCGTGAGGGCTGGCATCACTATATTGATAGTCATGGGGTAGCTTCAGAGTCACCTCCTTTTCTTCGTTTGCGTAGGCACGAAACTCCTGACTGATTAACCTCATCACATACTGCGAGCCTTTGGTTTGCTTCTCCCTGGCGGCGATGCTCTTTTCCGCCAAATCGCGGAATTCTTTCTCGGTCATCTTGAACTTCTCCAGAGCGCTCTGATAGTGTTCGTTCTTCGTAAATATTTCGAGGTTCTTTTGACCGTAAAACTGAGGGAAGCGCTTACCTTGAAAACCTGCTTTTTCCATCACCTCATTATGGAGCTTGTCGCTTATCGCCTGAAAGCCCGCATTGTATGCCTTGCGATTTTCAGAGGTATAACCCCGAGCATCCATTCCATAGCAGAATGCAGCCATTTTGTAGTAATCCATCTGAGTCCACTTGTCGAACGGGTGGTTATGACACTGAGCACATTCAAGTCGCGTCCCGAGGAAAATCCGTGCGGTTTGTGACATACTATCCAGCGGCATGCCCGTGTCCCTGATGTAATATCCGACCGCGCCGTTGTTCCAGATCATCCCTGTGGCTGACACCATTTCATAGACCATTTCATCATAGGGAGTGTTGTTTGCCACTGCTTCCTTGATCCACAATTGGTAGGCAGCTTCGGCCGGCTCAGCGCCAATGCCCAGCCCACTGTTAATCCGCAGCACATCCGCCCAAAAATTGTAGGAGTGACTGACATGGCCATCACTCTCCAGCAGATCGGCGATCAGCTGTTCGCGTTTTTTTTCATCAGTCGACCCCAGGAAATTCTCAGATTCCTCGATCTTCGGGATCCGGCCGATAATATCGAGGTAGGCGCGGCGAACGAAAGTGTGATCATCAATCGCGGCTCCGCGTTTCTGATCGTGCTTTTTTAAGCCTGCCTGGACAAGTTGATCGATTTTCTTTACCGCGGCAGCCTTGTCGAATTTATCGCCCGCAAAAACAGGCAAGACAGACAGGGCCACTGCAACAGCAGTCGTGGTGAACAGGAGTAGCATTTTCATACAAAAACGGATACGTAGTAAGGTTGGCCTTTCTTTCAGGATTATAAAGGACGGATGCCGAGCGGTTGGAGAAGTTGCGGAAGAGTTGTGAGGGCGTTGGGGCAGTCAAGAATGGCTCGATTTCTTTTCGTTATTGATAGGAATTTGCTTTTTCAAGGGTTTTTATCGGGGCGCCGGTCCTGCGGGGTTTGAGGGGGTGCAAAATTAGCGCTGTAGAATAGGGGGAGGCACAGGGTGGAAATATGCCACCTGAATGTCTTGGAATTCTTTTTAAACTAAACAACAAACCGTTTAACGCGAAGATTAAAGTGAAAGCGGTCAGTTGATTGCCAGGCAGCAATTTCATAGGCGCGGAATGATAGTCGCTGGCCATTCCGGCAAAGCGTTCGGGCTTTTACGAACCAATAGGGTTGGTTCTCCAAACAGACCCTGTTGGTTCGTGAAACTACGAGAGATTTCTGAGGGACAGGCTCGGGACACATTTACGGCATATTCGCCGCCCGCATGATCGTTTCGGCCGCTGCCTTCGCCAGCGCCGCGCTTTCATCTGCTCTATAATCCTGAGTTCTCAAATCGTAAACCTTCGCATTGGCCCTTTCCAAATAGACGGTAAAAGCGGGCTTCTCGGTCAGTTCTGTATCAAAGAGCCCCTTGTTACCTCCGTGGCTGCCGTTGATGTCGGGATTGTCATATAGCGTGGCGCATCCGGCAAAGCCGACGACTTGCGGCGATGCGAGCACACTTTTCAGTAGGGCTTCATAGACCTGCCCACGCGCAGCCTGCGAATGATAGTAGGGGTAGCGACCTTTGCCTCTGTTGCGGAGCATGCGCTCAAATTTAGCAGGATCCACTTTTCCGAGCCATTGATCGCCATGATAGATCGGCTTGCCGGTTCGCTGACAAATTTCGCTGATCTGGATCACGCCGGCGTCGAAATTGAAAGAACCGTTTTCGTGGCGCTCAGGAACAACGTGATGCTGCGGCGAGAGCACATCCACATACGGCGCAATCGCTTCGTAGAGTCCCACGTTGGCATTGTAGGTTTTGAAATAGAATCCGAGGATGAGGTGATTGGGATCGTGCTCGCGAACATGGCGATGGGCGACTTCGTGGACTTTGGCAATGACGGTGTAGACGAGCTGGTCGAAGTCTCGTTTGAAGGGCCTGTCCGTCGACTCGCCGGGCCACGGGTTCAGCGCTCCTTCGTAGGTGATGTCCGTGCTGTCGAGGATGTCTGCGAAACGGGCGAAGTCTGTGGCGTAGGCTTTGTTGAACGCGGCGATGTCACCGCCATAGAGACGTTTCAGGGTTTCGATCAGGGCCGCTTTGCCGGGGCTGGAGGGGCCTTGAGCGAGGAGATGATTGATCCATTTGTGAGGGATCTGAAAGGGATTGAACCCGAAGCTGTATCCCAGCAGATTGGGATCGTCCTTCTTCATGTCGCAGACTTTCTTCACATTGGCCTGAACCATGGCTTCGTATTCCGGGGTGAAAGGATCGGCTCGAAAGTAGTCGGGCAATTATTGATAGGAATTTGCTTTTTCAAGGGTTTTTATCGGGGCGCCGGTCCTGCGGGGTTTGAGGGGGTGCAGGGGGAGGAAGGGGGAGAAAAATTGATCTTAGCCTCATCCATTCTGAAACTTTCATGAATTATTGAGGGAAAAGTCAAGATTAGCTGAATTCTAATTCAGTTTTCGCTCAATTTACCTTTAGTCCAGACACGAAAGTGCAGCAGCCTCTTTTGGGAGGTTTTGCGTTTAGACGTTTTGGATCCAAACTGATTGATACCGATCGGCAATCAGCCAATCGAGAATACCGGGAACTCTTCTGCGGGGAGCGGTTCGGCGTCCAAAACCAGAACTTTCCCATCTTCCAATGGCAACTCGGGATTGCGCCATGCTTCGGAATCGTTCTGATGCCACCATTCGTCGGGAGGTGGAAGGTGTTCTTCCGGCAGGGGTGGCCACCGAGTTTTCCAACCCGGAGGCACCGTTTCAGGTTCCATGGTCTCAATATTAAAAGGTGGATCGGGAGGTGGTGGCAAGGAGATGACGCCTTCCCACATACCCCAGAGTTTGAGGAAGAATTCGATCTCTGTCCGGCGAATGATAGTGCCCACATTTTTCATCTGGGCGCGGCAACACGGGCAGGTGGTGGGATCACCTCCCCAAATTCGTTTGATGAGGGATTTCCAATCGCGTTTTTCAGTGTGCTTCTTTTTCGGTGTGGGTTCTGGAAGGATGAACAAAGTATTGTCTGAGAATTGTGAATCGTGTTTGCGGGCGGAGAGATTGGTGGCGGCTAATTGAGGGGAGTGAATCCGGTTTTTCGTTTCCCAACCCCGGCGTTTGTTTGAATAGCGTCCGTAGTAGCGGATGGTTTGTTGTCCCTTTGGAGGAACGTGCTCGACGCTGGCTGCGATAAAATCGGCAGCGGCGAATATCTGGTAATTTTGTTTGGTGTGCCAGCTGCGCTTGGATCGGTAGATGACTTGCCTGTTCTTCTCGTTCCAATGGATTTTTTCGAGGGAGAATGGAGCGCGAAGCATGTACTCCGCAAATTGTCGGCGTGCGTTGCGATCAAATGGCAATGTGGGTAAGTCTCCCGCATCGAGGGTGAATCCACTGTTTCTCCAGGAAAGGAGCTGTTCGGCCTTTTTTCGGGAAAGAAGCTTTTCTTCGACGAGCGTTTTGATGAAAAGATTTCGGAAAATTTCTTTGAGTGAGGCAACGCTTTCGTTCTCATCCAAAGGGTGGAAACGATTTTGTGCATCGATCAAGCCGTTGGCGCCTAAGATGTGAATGTGGGGATGGAAGCTGAGGTAATCACCAAAGGTGTGGACCACGGCGATAGCGGCAATTTGTCCACGAGGTAGTTCGAGGGTGGTTTGCATCCAGAGTTTCAGGGCTTCGATGGATTGCTGGAAGAGATGGGTCAGAAGTTTGCGGCGTTTGCGGAATATGCTGCGCAAGACTTTAGGAACGGTGAAGACATACATGCGGTGAGGAACATCGAAGGTGATGTCCCGGGCGATCCAATCGGCGGTTTCGAGAGCTCGTCGCTGATGGCACGAGGGACAGAATCCACGAGTTTTGCAGGTGAATGCGAGGAGTTTTTCGTGTCCACAATCCGGGCAGTGCAGACGGGTAAAGCCTTGAGCGAGATCGCCGCAACGGTAGTATTTTTCGATAACCTGAATGGTGTCAGTGCGGAGAGGGCCGTGGGTTTTCCGGTGGTCGGCTTCGTACTGGGTTTGGAACTGGTCCCAACCTTGGTGGATGATTTGCCAAAGAGGTGAAGCTCTGGGGCGGCGAGGACGATAAACAGTCGGCATGACTGTTTATTTGAACACATCAGGAGAAGCTTAATCAAAACTGTTCATATACACAGTCAAGGTGATCCGTAAGTTTTTGGGATATTTCCGGTAACCTGACTTTCAGATCACGGCAGAATTTTCCAGAAATGACCTGAATTTTGATTCAATTGAAAATAAGGAGGCTAAATAAGGGGCAGGTGATATCCCATCAATATCCATGGCGCAGCAACGCGTCATTCTGGGGTGAGTAGAGAAGCTGATACTCAAGAGTGAAAACTCGAGTTTTCACTCTTTGGCTTTGCGCTAGCCAGCATCTCATCACACACCTGCCAGCCCTTCAACAGCATTCGGGGTAGATGAAAGGGCCCCTTCCAGAGGTTGCCTTTGAGCGGGTTGGAAGCGGCGCCGTCGCGTCGGAGGTAGCCGAACCATTCGCCGTGTTCCTGATCGGGGAAATGAGCAAAGCTCCAGTCGTGAACCTGCTGGTGCATGGTGGCATAGCGATCATCTCCGGTGAGCTGGTAGGCCATGAGAGTGGCAATGATGGTCTCGTTGTGCGGCCACCAG
This sequence comes from Verrucomicrobiales bacterium, assembly GCA_965657775.1. Classification (GTDB taxonomy): domain Bacteria; phylum Verrucomicrobiota; class Verrucomicrobiia; order Verrucomicrobiales; family DEV007; genus Arctic95D-9. Next base: position 30,266 of record CBFHPY010000001.1, on the reverse strand, counting down.
AATTTCATGTCGTGCCAGTATTCCTGGACGGGTTTCTCGTCGACGCTGACAAAGTAGAGCATCCCGCCGTATTCGGTGTCCCAGCCGCGTTGCCACATCCAGTCGAGCATGCGGCAACCGAGGGTGATCAGTTCGGGATCGTTTCCGCGATGCTTCGCCTCCTCCAAAATAAACCAGCCGGCCTCAATGGCGTGTCCGGGATTAAGCGTGCGACCGTCAAAGTGGTCGTCGATACGGGAACCGTCTGAAGCAACCGTTTCCATGACGCATTCGATATCGGGGTGAACAAAGTGTATCGTGATCTCCCTGATGGCCTCCGATATGATCTGGTCCCAATCGCCCTCAATTCCGGCTCGGCGGCAGATTTGGGCAGTATTGACGAGGATCATAGGGTTTCCAATGCCCTTGCTCGGACGCGTCCCGGTGAATTTGGGGGGGAACGGCGAAAGAGTGGCGTCCCGGTGGTGGGCGAGGAAAGTATCGAAGAGCTGAGTCGCTTGAGCGGCGTAGCGTTCTTCTCCCGTCGCTTCGAAGAAGGCGGCATTCGCGATGCAGGCGAAGGCTTCTGAAAATCGATACCGACGTTTTCGGATGGGGAGGCCGTTCTCCGTGACGTGAAACCACATCAAGTTGTCCTTTGGATCAGTGCCGAACTGGTCGAGGAAATCGATGCCGGACTTCGATGCGGCAAGCCAAGTATCATTCGGTCCGACGGAATTGTGGAGATGGGCGAGAAGCCAGGCGAATCGACCTTGTATCCAGATTCCTTTATCTGAGTCTATCCGGCTACCATCTCTATCGAGTGAGGTGATATAGCCGCCATTTTCCGCATCGAGACTGTGCTTCAGCCAGAATGGCACCACATCGTCGAGTAGAGTGCTGCGGTAGATGTCGCGGAGTTCTGTGAGATGGCGAATGTTCACGGCAGATGAAATTCTCCTTGGATAATTTCCTGATCGAACCCGGTCTCGTGGAGACGGGTTTGTGCCTGCTCGACCTGAGATGGGCTCATCACAGCCTGCGGTAGGCGGCAGGGACCGGGATCGAAATTGAGTAGCGGCCAAATGACTTGCTTCACACAAGCATGAAACGGTCCGGGTTCGGAGGCAATGAGATTTACGAGGCGAACGGCTTTGGCCATCCAGGCCTGAGCCTGCTCCATATCTCGAGCTCCATAGGCAGCGATAATCTGTTTCCAGAGCGGAGCGGCAAACCCATAGCAACTTCCGACTGCACCAGTTGCTCCGGTGGCGAGTGCTCCGAGGATCATCTCATCCGAGCCAAACAGGATATCGAACCGTCCGTTGTCAAATTCCTGACAGGCCATCATTTCAGCGAGGAAGAAGTCACTGAACTTGATACCAGCGAAGCTCGGAACCTTCGCTTGGGCAGCTCTGAGTAAATCGACCGTATTGAAGGCGACGCCGCTAAGCCGGGGGATATGGTAGTAGTAATAGGGGAGGCTTGGAGCCGCACTGGTGATTGTGGCAATGGAATCGACGAGCAGTTCCAGGGTGGAAGGCTTGAAGTAGGTTGGGGGAAGAGTGGAGATAGCATCTGCACCAATTCCCGCCGCGTGTTCCGCGAGTTCACAAGCAGAGGTGAGAGAGTTGTGGCCCACCTGGATCACGACCGGAACACGGTGCTTGGTAGCCGAGACAAATGCTGCTGCCACCTGCTGTCGTTCTTCGACAGAGAGGGATTCTCCTTCGCCCGTGCTACCGCAGACATAGAAACCAGAGACGCCTCGATCGATCATGTGATCTGTCATTCGCGGAATGAGATCGAGATTGATCGAGCTGTCGGGATGGAAGGGGGTGTAGGTCGCTGCGACCAGTCCGTTGAGTTTCATGGGGAATTCTACTTGGGCGAACAAGGTTGGCTTAATGACGTGACCCTGTTGAATCAAAATGTAAGTGACACTGTCAACCTGCAATGTTAGAAAGTGTTATAACACAAGCGAACACGCAAGAGGTTTCAGAAAACTTTCTCTCATTATGTCGTCAGCCTCCCTCAGTGAAAGAGCGTATCAGCACATCCGGCAACAAGTCTTTGCTGGTGAGCTAGCCCCTGGGGATCGACTGGTGAATCGCGCCCTCGCGAAGCAATTGGGGACGAGTTTCATTCCGGTGCGTGAGGCGATCAGCCGCCTCGCCAGTGAAGGTTTGATTGAGCAAATCGCAGGGGCGGGTGCATTTGTCCGTACCTTTGATCGGCAGGAAATCTCTGAGATCTACGATGTTCGTGAATTGTTCGAGCCATTCGCTGCTGCTCAGGCAGCGAGGTTTTTGACGGATCACGAGTTGGCCGAGTTGGAATCACTGATGAAAGAGTGGGAGGAGCTTGGAAAAACAATTCTCGGTCGCAAGCGAGGGGCGACGGAGTTGGATCTGGATCAATGGCTGGAACTCAATGAGCGATTTCACGAAGTCATGATATCGGCTTCACGGAATCGCTTCCTCTCTAAGATCACCAAGGATGTGAATGTGTTGTCGCAGTGTTTTGCAGCGCATCGCGGGTCTCCCAAGTTGCTATCAGAATCTACTGTGAAATCGACACTGGCCTCACACCGGAAACTATTTGGATTGCTCTTGGATCGGGATTCCGGCGCTGCCGAAGAACAGGTCAGGGAGCAACTGCAGTTTGGCCGAAAGTCAGTACTCGCTTTTTTTGATCAGAATCGAACTCGCTAAAGATGATGCGCAAATTTCTAACAGGGTTGGGCGTTCTGCTCTCAATGGCACTCTCCTCTGCGGAAGAGAGGCCCAACGTGGTCTTGTTCCTCGTCGATGACCTGGGTTGGATGGATCTCGGATGCCAGGGGAGTGATTACTATCAAACGCCTAATATTGACGCGCTGGCGGAGGCTGGAGTTCGCTTCACCAACGCGTATGCGGCCTGCGCGGTATGTTCACCGACCCGAGCTGCTATTCTGACGGGCAAGTATCCTGCGCGCCTGATGTTGACTCAGTGGTTGCCGGCGGGACGATGGAGCGCCACAAAGAACAAGATGAAGGAAGGGCGCTTTCTGCGGTCTCTTCCGCTTGAAGAGGTGACCCTCGCTGAGGCTCTTCGTGAAGAAGGCTACGCCACGTATCATGTGGGTAAGTGGCATCTGGGTGGAGAGCCGTTTTCGATGCCTCGACATCATGGGTTTGATAAGAACGTGGCAGGCGATGATCATGGCGCGCCGGGTAGCTACTTCTATCCGTTCAAGGGAAAGTGGACGGTTCCGACGACCGGCATGGCCGTTGCGAAGCAGGCATTTGATGGTGGAGGGGAAGGAGACTACCTGATCGACTTGATGGCGGAAGAGGCGGGAAAACTGATTCGCGGCGCTGGGGAAGATCCTTTCTTTCTCTATCTTCCGTTTTACGGGGTCCACAGTCCCATCCAGGGGAAGAAGGAGAAGGTGGCGCGTTATCGTGAGGTGCCGGAGAACGAGCGGCGGGGGGATCCGAAATATGCTGCGATGGTGGAGTCGGTCGATGATGCGGTGGGTCACGTTATGGGCATCATCGAGCAACTGGGAAAAAACGAAAATACGCTGGTGGTTTTTACCTCAGATAATGGCGGGCTTTGGAAGGCAACAGATCATGCGCCGCTGCGGGCCAATAAGGGGTCACATTACGAAGGGGGAATTCGTGTACCTCTGATCATGGCGGGTGCGGGTGTTGGACTGAATGCTCCTGACGGTCTCGACCTTCCGGTGACCTCCTGCGATCTCTATCCCACTATTCTGGCTCTGACCGGAACCACGTTCCGCGAGTCTGACGGGGTCAACCTCGCTCCCTTGGTGAATGGGTTTGGGAATGTTCCCTATTCGCTCGATCGCCCCCTTTTCTGGCACTACCCGCACTACAACCAGCATCCGTCGAGTGCTCCTGTTTCGATCATTCGGCGGGGGCCGTGGAAGTTGATCGAATTTCTCGAAAGGGGAGAAGTGGAGCTTTACCATCTGGGAGAAGACATTGGAGAGAGCCTCGATCGATCCAATGACGAGCCCGAGCTGGCGGCTGAGTTGCTAGACCAATTAGAGGTATGGAGAGAGGAGGTCGGTGCTGAGCAGATGAAGCCGAATCCGGAATACCTGGGGAAAGGCGGCGCTAAATGAAAAGGCTGATCTCCTGGTTTTTTACTATTGAGGTAGTCGCTGCTTTGTTGACCGGGTTGTGTTCCCATCGGAATGGGCCCCGTCCTGCAGCGGCACTCCTAAAAGATGGGTGGCGCCGTGCTTTGCCTGCCAACAACCTTCAGCGATTGCATGATGAATAAATTTCCCTCAACCATCAGAACGGCCATCACCGCTGCTTTGACCCTGGCAGTGTTTCACGTCGGCTCTGCAGAGCCGGCGGCGTGGACGCTCAGTGATCCACAGCAGGGGTTAGACATTCCGTTTCACTGTGATTGCCTGATTGGAGATGGCCCTTTCCGAATGGAAGCAGAGTTTTCGTTGGCCAAAATAGACGGAACTGCTGCCGCGGTTCGGATAGGGAGCGGAGTGAAATTCGGGTTCGATGGGCGCAATGGATCCATCTTTGTAGAAGGGGCTCTTATCGACGGAACGATCAAGCTGGAGAAAAGCTCGGATCACCTCAAGGCCGGCCAACCGTTTCGTTTTCTGGCAGAGCGCGACGAGGCCGATCGGCTCGAAGTCAGCATCAATGGAAAAGTCCATTTTACCAAATTGGATGCGGGATACACGGTGGGTGATGTTGTCGTGAGCCCGTCGCGAAATCGAATCGATGTGCTATCGCTGAAAATCTCCGGGGACGTAAGGCCCCTGCCTGATGAGCGGCCCTTTCATGTGATTCACGAGCAGGGTCAGTATGATTGCCACACCACTCGAATTCCGGCGATTGCACGGACGAACGACGGCACCCTGTTGGCTGTATACGATCTTCGATACAACAGTCGGAGGGATCTCCAGGAGCATATCGACATTGGGTTGTCTCGTTCTACCGATGGCGGAAAGACCTGGGAGAATCCGAGGCCGATCATGGACATGGGAGAGTTCGGTGGATTGCCGCAGGATCAGAATGGGTGTTCCGATCCCAACATTCTGGTGGATGCCGCTACCGGCGAGATTTTCGTCTCCGCGGTCTGGACCCATGGGAAACCAAAGACCCACCAGTGGGTCGGAAATGGTTCTGAGCCGGGATTGGATTTCAGGACGTCGACCCAGTTCATGGTAGTTCGATCGACCGACGACGGAGTCAGCTGGTCGGAACCCGAGAACTGGACTGCGAAATTGAAGCAACCCGAGTGGTATTTGTTTGCGCCGGCTCCGGGCAATGGGATTAGTTTGTCCAACGGCACTTTGGTGATGCCGACGCAGGGGCGTGACGCGGAAGGGGTGCCATTCTCCAACCTTATGTGGAGTGACGATCATGGAGAGAGCTGGACTGTGTCAAAGCCAGCCCGGAGCAACACGACAGAGTGTGCCGTGGTCGAGCTTTCCGACGGAAGCCTGATGCTGAACATGCGAGATAATCGCAATCGCAGTGACAAGGGCGAGACGAATGGTCGCGCAGTCAGTGTGACCAGTGATCTCGGGCAAACATGGAAGACCCATTCGTCTGATCATGGATCGCTGCCGGAGCCTGTGTGCATGGCGAGCTTGATTGGTCATGAGCTGGCGGATAGTCGGCAAGTCCTCTTCTTCTCGAATCCCGACAACCGTTACTCGAGAAAAAATATGACAATCAAAGTCAGTCTCGATGATGGGAAAACATGGCCGGAGGAACATCACATCGAGCTCGATCATCGGGGCGGCGCCTACAGTTCGCAAGTCATGGTAGACGATGAGACGCTGGGCATTCTCTACGAGTCATCTCGGGCCAATCTCATTTTTCAGGCGATATCGCTCAAGGATTTTGGCATCTAGTTGAACTGCTTTTCTGATTCTGAAATGAAGTGCAAATTCATAGTCCTGGTGCTGGCGACATGGTTGTCGACTGCTCTGGCGGAGACTCGACCCAATGTACTCTTTCTCGCGGTCGATGACATGAAGGACTGGGTCAATTGTCTCGGGGGCTACGAGGGGACGGTTCACACCCCGAACATTGATCGACTGGCGGCGCGGGGGACTCTGTTCACCAATGCACATTGCCCCTCGCCTAAGTGTGCGCCGTCGCGGGCCGCAATCATGACCGGATTGATGCCGTCGACAACGGGGCTCTACGGGAACGGGCATTGGTGGTATGCAAATTATCCTGACGTTGTCACTATCCCTGTTCATTTTCGCAATCACGGATATCGCGTTGCAGGTGCTGGAAAGATTTTTCATCACACCGCTGGTAATCATCCTCCGAATCAGTGGGAGGATTTTCAGAAGTTGGTGTTCCGTGATGATCCGTGGTTTCGCGGAGTGAAGTTGAACTACCCGTGGTCGGAGTATAAGCCCAATCCAGAAGGTTTTCCTTTTAGTGGAGTCAAAGGGCTGGGGCACGAAAACGACTGGGGTTCGCTGGGATACGATGAGTCAGACTACGACGACTCACGCAACGCGTCGTATGCTGTTGAGTTTTTGCAGGAAGAGCATGATCGCCCCTTTTTCCTCGCCTGTGGTTTGTTCCGACCTCACCTGCCCTGGTATGTGCCGCAGAAGTATTTTGATCGGTATCCGTTGGAGGAGGTTGTGCTTCCGGGTGTAAAGGAGAACGATCTTAATGATATTCCGAAGGCGGGACAGGCCTTTGCCAAGGCGCGGAAAGGCGATTTGGAAACCATCCGAAACGCGAACCAGTACCGTGAGGCGGTCCGGGCTTATCTGGCTAGCATCACCTATGCGGATGCGCAGCTGGGCCGGGTGTTAGATGCGCTGGACGCCAGTGGGCACGCGGATGAAACGGTGGTGGTGCTATGGTCTGATCACGGGTGGCATCTGGGAGAAAAAGGGCACTGGCACAAAACCACGTTGTGGGAGGAAGCAACGAGAATCCCGTTCATCGTATCCGCTCCGGGATTCGCCGCGGCGAAGTGTTCCCGGCCAGTGAGTCTGATCGATCTCTATCCCACTTTGAATGATCTTTGCGATCTGCCTCTTGATGCGGATCACGACGGTCAAAGTCTGGTGCCGCTGTTAGAGGATTCGGTAGCTTCCTGGGAACGACCTGCCATCATCCAATATGAGCCCGGGAACGTCGCTGTGCGCTCCGATCGCTATCGCTACATTCGCTACCGAAACGGCAGCGAAGAATTCTATGACCTGAAATTAGATCCTTACGAATGGGTCAATCTTGCTGATGATTCGAAGGTTGCGAAAGAGAAGTCGCAGCTGGCAAGATGGGCCACTGATGGGTGGGCGAAGTCAGCCTCGACGAAGGGTGCCTTCGAGTTCAACCCTGACACCTTTACCTGGAGAGAAAAAACCGGCGGTCGTCTCATTAATGGGACTGCCTCACTTCAACCTTGATGATGATAAGCTGTTTCCAAATTGCCCTGTTTGCCTGCATGGCGGGCTTGGCGTTAACTTCTGTAGCTCCAGCAGAAGTTCCTGCGGCCCATGTTTTCGAAGCAGGTCAGGATGGTTATAAAGTATTCCGGATTCCCGCGATTGTGAAAGCTGCCAATGGAGAATTACTGGCTTTTTGTGAGGCTCGTCAGGGCGGTGATGCCAGCGAAATTGACTTGGTTTTGAAGCGCTCTTCGGACGGCGGTAAGACTTGGGGCAAGGTTGAGGTGGCGCAGGAGAGCGATGATTTCCTATCGCTGTATGACGATGGTAGTGCGCCTGACATAACGATTGGAAATCCAGCTCCTGTAGTCGATCAATTGGACCCCGACTATCCGGGGCGGCTGTGGCTCCCGTTCACTCTGGAGAATGATCGCGTTTTTGTTGTTCATAGTGACGACTCGGGGAAAACGTGGTCTGAGCGGCGGGAAATCACCAAGGAGGTGAAGAAGGAGCCGTGGGGGTGGTATGCCACGGGTCCAGTGCATTCCATTCAGCTTCAGCGGGGAGCTTATTGCGGGCGACTGGTGATACCCTGTGATCACCGGCTCAGTGATGACGGAAAAGACAAGGGGCCCAACGGAGCCCATGCGATTTTGAGCGATGATCATGGCAAGACCTGGCGACTGGGAGCGCTGGATGAGACTTATGAAGACGGATTAAATGCAAACGAAACTACGGTGGTCGAATTGAATGATGGCAGTCTCTATTTCAATACCCGTGATCAACGTGGAGATGCGCCAGGAACTCGGGGTGAAGCCTGGAGTCGTGATGGAGGAGAAACGCTGGATAGCCGGAGTGACAAGTGGAAAAAGTTCCGTCCCTCCAGTTCGGTGCTCGATACGCCGGTCGTGCAGGCGGCGCTCTTGAGGGCCACGCCCGATCTCATTCTCTTTTCGGGTCCGGACAATAGCGGGCCGAGTGGTGAGGGACGCAGTGACTTGCGTATTCGATATTCGAAGGACGAAGCTGAAACCTGGCAGGACGGACCACTGATTCATACGGGTCCTGCTGCATACAGTGACATGGTGATGGTGAAAGAAGATACCGTTGGAATTCTCTTTGAGGCAGGAATGAAGGGGACCTACGAGAGTATTCGTTTTGCGACCTTGAAAACCGAGGATGTGTTCGAAAAGTGATGAAGAATTCTGGAGTCATCATGGTTCTTTTGGTTGCCGCATTTTTGGATCGTAGCGTGGCGGATGATCGTCCTGACATCGTTCTCATCTTGGCCGACGATCTCGGCTATTCGGATCTGGGTTGTTACGGTGGAGAGATCGAGACGCCAAACCTCGACAGGTTGGCAGAAGGCGGAATGAAGTTTGCGCGTTTCTACAACGCAGGGCGTTGCTGCCCAACGCGCGCCTCGTTGCTGACCGGAGTTTTCCCGCATCAAGCTGGAATCGGGCATATGACCTACGATGCGGGAGAACCGGGATATCGTGGCAATTTGAATCCTGACACCGCTACGATCGCTGAGGTTCTGAAGTCAGCGGGATACCGTACGGGCATGTTTGGGAAATGGCATCTCACACCGAACACATCACCGGATGCAGATCGCAGCAACTGGCCGCGACAGCGCGGGTTCGATCGATTTTATGGAACGCTGCCAGGCTACGGCTCTCTGTGGAATCCGGCAGGCCTTTATGATGATAATGAGCCGATCCAGGCAGGAGACGACTTCTTTTACACGGATACCATTACCGATAAGGCGATCGAATTCGTGACTGTGAAATCGGGGGAACCTTTCTTTCTCTACCTTGCGTTTACCGCACCTCATTACCCGCTGCATGCGCGTCCTGAAACGATCGCGGGATACGACGGAATCTACGACAAGGGATGGGATCTTCTGCGCGAAGAGCGATTCAAGCGATTGAAGACGCTGGGTTTGATGCCAGAAAGCGCCCAGTTGCCGCCCCGTGATGAGGGTAGTATTCCGTGGGAGGGGGACCCGAACCAAGCGTGGCAGGCGCAGCGGATGCAGACCTTTGCCGCAATGGTCGATGAGATGGACCAGGCCATTGGTCGTCTCCTGGAAGTCCTTGATGAGAATACCTTGGTTGTGTTTTTGTCAGACAATGGCGGGTCTCCTGAAGGGCACCTTAATAATACGATTGAGCGCATGAAGAAAGAGTGGGTGAGCTCTTTGATCCCGGAAGCGGCTCGCGATGGGAGCCCAATGATTTCTGGCGATGTGCCTGGAGTGGACCTGGGTCCGGAGAATACTTTTGGCAGCTACGGCCTTCGCTGGGCGAGTTTATCAAATACTCCATTCCGACGGCATAAGGCCTGGATGCACGAGGGGGGAATTTGCACTCCATGTATCGTCAATTGGCCCGGCTTCAAGCAGCGAGGGTCAACGACCCAGGAGATCGGTCATATTGTCGACCTGATGCCAACATTTCTTGAGTTGGCTGGGGCCGAGCCCCCGAAGCAGGCAATGTCACTGCAAGGGGAGAGTCTGCTCGGTGTGATAATGGGAGAGAAACTCGACCGCAATGTGTTGGCATGGGAACACGAAGGAAATCGAGCCATACGACAAGGGCGCTGGAAACTGGTATCGGAGTTTCCTGGAACCTGGACATACTTCTACCCTTACGAGAAGGAGGGTGAGTGGGAGCTATATGATTTCGAAACGGATCCGACCGAGTTGATCGATCTGGCAAAACAATACCCTGACAAAGTCACTTCGATGATTCGCGAGTATGAACAGTGGGCAAGGGATTGTCTTGTGATTGAATGGGAGAAACTGGAAGGACGAAAGGAATAGGAACTGCACTATGAGGACTTTGTTGATCAAGCCATTCGCCGCATTCTTCGGGATGCTGCTCGTCGCCGCTTCAAGTCAGGCGGGAAGCCCGATCGAGTGGGAGTCGCTTCCGCCAATTCCAGATGAGCATGGTTTTGCGGGACCCTTTGCGGGAACTATAGAAAAGCAGTTCATCGTCGCAGGTGGAGCGAATTTTCCTGATTCTCCTCCGTGGGAGGGGGGTGGCAAGGTGTGGCATGATCGAATCTTCGTATTCTCTCCGGAAGAGCAGGCGTGGTCGATTTCGAAATTGCGGCTGCCCAGAGCACTGGCATATGGAGTCTCGATTAGCCTGAAGAGACGTGGGTCTATCGTCATGTTGGGCGGAAGTAATCAGGAAAACGAGCCGACCGATTCAGTGGTCGAATTGAGTCTCTCGGAAGGAGAACTCAAATTTTCTGAATTGCCCGCTTTGCCGATTCCTCTCGCAGAAATGAGCGGATCTGCTCTGGGGAATACGATCTATATATTTTCTGGTAGGACGAGGGATGGGACGGCTAAGTCAGCCTTTCGTATTGTTCTGGATGGTGAAGATCCGGAGTGGGAGACTTTGCCCTGGCCGGAAGGGGCGCGAGGGCGCATGCATTCTGTGGCGGGGGTCAGAGAGGGGAAAGTCTATCTGTTCGCTGGGCGTGACGTGATGTCAGGGGGAGCGCAGGAGCACCCTGAGGATCGCATGGAACCGTATGAGCTCGATTTCCAACGCGACTGCTATCGATACGATCCATCATTGAATCAATGGGAGCGACTTGCAGATCTCCCGCTCGGGCTTTCGGCTGCTCCTTCGATGGCTGTGCCGGCAGGGAATTCTCATCTCCTCGTTTTAGGTGGAGTGAACGTCGATTTTCTAAAGGAGCAACTCGCGGCGCGCCCGGAGCTGAACGGGCAGGGCCATGAGCACCCGGGGTTCCCTAAAACGGTGTGGGCGTATCATGTGATCACAGATACGTGGACGGCAGCACATGCGATTCCCGAGGAGTTTTCCGCATCGGTGACTGTGCCAGTAGTGATGACTGGCGAGAATTCTTTCGCGATCCCGTCGGGTGAAATCAAGCCCGGTGTGAGGACAACCCAGATCCTGATGGGTAGAGTGGATACGAATCGCTCATCATTCGGGTGGATCAACTGGATCGTAGTGGTCGGCTACCTTCTCACCATGGTCGGCATTGGTTACTGGTTCATGAAGCGGGAATCTGCTTCGTCAACAGATGCTTACTTTCGCGGCGGTCAACGCGTGCCCTGGTGGGTGGCCGGATTGTCGATCTTTGCGACGATGCTTTCGGCGATTACGTTTATGGCGATTCCTGCGAAGGCTTATGCAGAGAATCTCAATGCATGGATTGGTCAGTGGTCGATTGTTCTGATCGTACCTTTGGTTGTGGTATTCTACCTGCCGTTCTTCCGAAAGCTCAATATCACTTCGGCCTACGAGTTTCTTGAGAACCGATTTAATTTGGCGTCTCGACTGGTCGCGAGTGCCTTGTTCATGTTCTTCCACATTGGGCGCGTTGCGATCGTAATCTACCTGCCGGCGCTGGCTCTTTCGAGTGCGACTGATATTAATATCTACGCCGCCATCCTGGCGATTGGAGTTTTGTGCATTGTCTACACGGTGATGGGGGGTATCGAAGCGGTGGTTTGGACGGATGCGATTCAGGCGCTGGTATTGTTAGGGGGGGCATTGCTATGCTTGCTCATTATTGTTTTTCGTATCGACGGAGGAGCGGGTACGATCATCGAGATCGCTCAGACGGACGCCAAGTTGATCACAGTTGACTGGAGGACGTTGGATTTCAGTTCGGCTACTAATTCGGGCATCGTTATCTTCCTTGGATTCTTGTTCGCTTCGCTGCCCTCCTACACCGCGGGTCAGGATGTGGTGCAACGCTACGTGACGACTTCGAGCGAGAAAGAGGCGGCTCGCTCCTTGTGGCTCAATTTGCCGATGGTGTTCTTTGGATCACTTTTGTTCTTTGTTTTGGGAACGGCACTCTATGCCTTCTACAAGACACAGCCTGAACTTCTTGACTCGACGCTCGAGCGTAACGACGGCATTCTGCCTTTCTTCATCCTGCAGAATCTTCCAGTGGGTGTCGCAGGCTTGATCGTGGCCGGCATCTTCGCTGCAGCGCAGTCTACTATCTCCAGTTCGTTGAATTCGGTGGCGACGGCTTTTGTCACCGACTACTACGGTCGAGTCTTGAGACCCAAGTCGGGGGACGCAAAGCGACTCCAGGTCGCGCGGAACGTGGTGATTGTATTGGGTATTGTTGGAATTGCCCTTTCGTCATGGATCGCAGCCACCGGAATGAAGTCCGCTTTTGATGCGTTCAATACTTTTATCGGAATGGCGCTCGGACCGGTGGGGGGCATGTTTTTCCTCGGTGTTTTTGCGAAGAAGGCGGGCGGCCCGTCTGCGCTGGTGGGAGCTTTGGTAGGGTTTCTCGTGGTGTTGTTTATCCACTTCATGAGGCAGGCAGGGGTGATTGATCTTTGGTCTGTGCTCAATGGGTTGATCAGCTTTGCGGTGACGGTGGCAGTTGGAGTCGTGGTGGGATTGAAATTTCGAAAAACGGAATCATGAGAATTTGGATTGTAACCGGAGTTGTCTGTTTGTGGGCAGGGATAGGGAGCGGAGACGAACGCCCAAACGTTTTGTTCATCGTCTCTGAGGACAACAGTGAGCAGATCGGGTGCTACGGGGAGGCGCGTGTGCATACACCGCATTTGGATGGTCTTGCTAAAACAGGGGTGCGCTACGTTCGCGCCTATGTCCCTTATTCCGTTTGCAGTCCTTCCCGGGCGGCATTCCTGACAGGGTTGTACACGCGGCAGAACGGGCATATAGGTTTGGCGACGCATCGATTTGCGTTTCACAGTGATTTCAAAACAATGCCGGCTTACCTGCAGGAGGCTGGATACTACACGGGCTTTATTGGCAAGACTCATTTGAATCCCGCCCGTTTGGTCGAAGACTTCGTCAATTTTCGCGGGGTGAAGCACGCGAATTTCAGCAACACCCACAGCATTGAAGCCTACGCGCGGGAGGCTCGAACGATTTTTGAGAATGCTCAGGAGGCGGAAAAGCCATTCCTTGCCATCATAAATTACTCTGACGCTCATCGAAAGTTCATTGGCACCTCAAAGGCTGGCTATCCAACCGTAAATGTGGAGGGGAAATCCGCTGAACCGCTGCCTTGGATTGGAGTGGATACACCGCGCTTGCGCACGGAAATGCGAAACTACCTCAACTGCATGAACCGGCTTGATGAGGGCATTGGCCTGTTACTGAAGGACCTCGATCAGATGGGTCTGCGCGAGAGCACTCTGATCATTTATATGGCTGACCACGGAGGCGACTTCCCCCGTGGTAAAACCACCTGCTATGAGGGGGGGGTGAAGGTGCCGATGATTGTGAATTTTCCGAAGGTGTTTCCTCAAGGCAAAGCCGAGTCAGCCTTGGTTTCGACGATGGATATTTTGCCGACCATAATGCAGGAGGTCGGTATCAAGATTCCTGAGGAACTGATGGGGACTCCTCTACAATCACTGCAGGATGCGGAAGCTCCGCGTCGGAAATACATTCACACATTCAATACCGGATCCTCTGCCAATATTCTTCATCTCACCTTTGGTATCTGCGATGAACGATACAAGCTGATTTATAATCCTGTCAGGGCGACCAACACGGCGGCTATATCCCGCTACGAGAATACTGCAATTCCGAAGGCGATTTGGGATCCTGCCTATATCGATCCGCCTGAGTTTGAGCTATATGATCTGAAGAGGGACCCGAATGAGTTTATTAATTTGGCTAACGATCCCGACCACTCCGGTATCCGTGTTCGGCTCTCGGTTGCAATGCGCGATTTTCAGAAAGAAATTGATGATCCTTTTCTGAAGCCGGAGAACGTCGACTTCTACATGGAAGAGATGCGGGATCGTTCTCGTCATCCGAAAAAGAACAGTCAGGAAACTTGGGAGCATCTGCAGGAGTTCTGGGGGGAAGGAGCAGCACGATGATACGATTTGTTTTACTTGTTTTAGCGACGCTGGCCGGAGCGGCGGTGAATGGCTTGGCGGCAGCTAAGCCGAAGCCGAATGTATTGTTTATCGCAATCGATGATTTGCGCGTAGAGCTCGGCTGCTACGGATCTGATCTTGCTAAGAGCCCGAACATGGACGCCCTTGCTTTAAGCGGTGTTCGTTTCGATCAAGCGTATTGCCAGCAAGCCATCTGCGGGCCTTCGCGCGCCAGTGTCATGACTGGACTTCGACCTGATGCGGTTCAGGTGCATGGGAATCACACTCACTTTCGCGATGTCTATCCTGACATTGTGACCTTGCCGCAATATTTTAAGAATCACGGTTACCACACGCGATCGATGGGGAAACTGTATCACGGAGTTTTTCCTAAAGGTTCTTCGATCACGAAGGCGGATACTTTTGGTGACGAACCGTCGTGGTCGATTCCTACGTTTCGACCGGGGCCGCGCTACTACTACACCGAGGAGGGAATTGATGCGGCGAAGGAGATTTTCGAGCGGGTTTATAAGCCCAAAGATCCTGGTGCCGATGATTGGACTCAGAAGCTGGTTTTTGGTCCAGCGACTGAAGCTCCCGAAGTGGCGGACAATGTTCTTTATGATGGGCAGGTCGCTGAACGGGCCGTGGAATCACTTCGAGAACTAGCCGGTTCGGAGGAACCGTTTTTTCTTGCCGTGGGATTCATCAAACCGCATTCGCCCTACATTGCTCCCAAAAAATACTGGGACCTCTATGACGCGGACACGATCCCGCTGGCCGATCCGGCGACTTGGAAGAGCGACGCACCCGCCATGGCAAAGCATGGATCGTCTGAGTTGCGGAGATATACCGACCAAGAGAAGAAGGGGGCTATACCGGAAGAAGATCAGCGGAAAGTGCGCCATGCGTATTTGGCCTGCATTTCCTATATCGATGCGCAGGTAGGACGGGTTCTTGATGAACTGACCATGCAAGGTCTCGCCGACAACACCATCGTTGTGCTGTGGTCGGATCATGGGTACCATCTCGGGGAAAAGAATCTCTGGGGAAAGAAGACCAATTTTGAATTGGATACGAGAGTGCCCCTAATCATTCGGAGCCCGGGCGAAAAGCCGGGAGTTCACGACGGTCCGGTGGAGTTGGTGGATCTTTATCCGACCCTGGCCAATCTCGCAGGGTTACCTGTAGATGATTCCTTGCAGGGAGACAGTTTGGCTCCAGCGCTTAGAAATCCTGAGATGCCGCTGAAGCGTGCGGCGTTCTCCCAGTTTTCCGCGGGAGGAAGGCGAGGCTACTCGATGCGGGCGGGAAACCACCGTTACACGGAGTGGATGGATCTGAAGTCCGGCGAAATCGTGGAGCGTATTTTGTTCGACCTTGAGAAGGATCCTCATGAGACCACTAACTTGGCTGCTGGCGCCGATGCAGAATGGCTCGCATCGTTGAGCGATCAACTTGACCGGGGAGAAGGCTGGCGCGATTCGAAGGTGATTACAGAACTGACTCTTGGCGGGCCGTTCACAGATCATATGGTGTTGCAGAGAGGCCAGCCCAATCGGATCTGGGGAACTGCATCTCCAGATTCAGAGGTTTCTATGTTAGGCCCCTGGATGACACGATTCACGAAATCGGATCGAGAAGGTCGATGGCAGATTGATCTTCCGCCTATGGGCGTGAGTAAAGAACCAGCGAGTCTGAAATTCAAATGCGGTGGCGATTCGATAGAGCTGAATGACGTTGTTTTTGGCGATGTCTGGATTTGCTCCGGTCAATCGAACATGCGCTGGATGTTGAAAGATACGGAAGGGGCGAAGGAAGCGATCGAGGGATCCGCCCATTCCAATCTGAGGGTTTACAATCTGGCCTCTACGATCCATCCGGGCGGTGGGCGCTTTCCCTTGATGTCATTGCGGAGCACCTTTGCGGACAACCTGTTTGAGACGGACGGATGGCAGTTGGCGGGACCCGAGACCGTGCCCGATTTTTCAGGAGTTGCTTATCACTTTGGACGTTACCTGGCTGAGAATACAGACGTTCCGATCGGATTGATTCACAGCGGCGTAGGAGGCTCCCCAATGGAGTCATGGATTCCCAACGACAAGCCTACAGGGAATTGGCTAGAAGATGGCAAACTACCGAAATGGTGCCAGGGGCGGGCGGCATTGAATTTGACTCATTGGGTGGAGAATGCCGAGGCTCCGACTCCGCACCATCCTTTCGAGCCAGGTTTTCTTTTCAGGGCTGGGATTGATTCGTTCACGGGCTTGGGAGTGAAAGGGGTGATATGGTATCAGGGCGAATCCAATGCCACTGCCGACGGAAGTGGGTCACCAGCGATGGATCCCAAGAGAAATTTTGCGCTTCACAAAGAGTTGATCGATTCCTGGCGGGCTGCCTGGAATAACAATTCGTTGCCTTTCTATCTGGTGCAGCTACCGGGGCTGAATCGCGATTGGGCTCCTTTTCGCGATGTGCAGTCACAGATCGATCTTCTCGTGCCGAACACTCACATGGCGGTGGCTTTGGATGTAGGGCATCCCACAAGCGTACATCCTAAGAATAAAAAGCCGGTTGGTGAGCGCCTCGCGAAGCTGGCCCTGAAGTATTCTTACGGAAAGAACCTCATCGCCGAGGCGCCTCGTCTCGTGGGGTGGGTGAATGGAGAAGATGCCGTTCATCTGCAATTTGATCGCGCCATAAAACTAGACGGGGAAGTGGAGGTCGCTGTGGCAGGATCAGATCGTAAATTTCGACTGGTGAAAGGACAGCTTACGAAGCGAACAGGGTTGACCTTGTCATTGAATTCTGTTGACCCGGGTGCAATCGCGTCGATTCGATATGCCTGGGCGAATGATCCCAACGCTTCTCTCGTATGTGCGGAAACTGGGCTGCCCGTGGCGCCCTTTCGAACGGATGCCTGGCCCTTGGTGGAGGAGGGTGTTCAACCTGAAAATCTGTCCCCGGCGCACTCGGCTGGTGTTGGAGAACCGGGTAATCTGACTAGTTTCGAGGGAGGGGCACCGGGTGCTATTTCGCAGACGGATGTCGGCGCTATCCGATTGTTAGCCGAGCCGGGTCACGCTGAACTGGATCGGGCACATGCCTTTTACGGAAAGCAGAGCCTGCGTTTGCTAGGGGGAGAGAATCGGGAGGTTATAGTTCATCTGCGGAAGATTGTTCCCAAGGGATCTATCCTCGGGTTTCAGGCCGAGCGCTGGACTCGGAGAGACCCGTTTCGATTTGAGGTATTTGCCAGGGCAAAGGACGACAACAAATGGACGCCGATCTACGATGGTAGCAAAGAGGTGAAGGTCGGACGTGCCTTCCTGTCTTCTGTGAGAGTTGTGGCGCAGGCAGACTTTGCGCAGCTGAAGTTTGTCTCCACGACGCCGAATGGAAGTGGTGTACTGATTGATGATCTTCAAGTAATCGATCCCAAGCCGATGGTCGTGGTGGGAACCGCGTTGCAGCAGAAGCATCATCCAGTTCTGATCGGTAAAGAAGAGAACGCCGTTCTGGGAGTGGTGGTGACGGTGGAGGGGATCATGGGCGAGGCTCCCGTTGTGAGCGGTTTCTCACTCTCCTCAGAAGGGAGTAGCAACCTAGATGATATCGAGTCGGCTCAGATGTTCTACACGGGGAACCAGAAGGACTTCATTGCTGAGAAATCCTTCGGTGACCGAATCAATCCGGCTGCGAAATGGAAAGTGAGCGGGAAGCAAGAATTGTCACCCGGAGAAAACCACTTCTGGATCAGCTATCGACTGAAGCCGTCGGCCAGCCTCGATGGGGAGGTGGATGCGGCTTGCCTGTCTCTGACGATCGATGGAGTCGAGCAGGACTTTGCTCTTTCATCTCCGAAAGGTGGAAAACGAATCGGCTATGCCCTGCGCCAGCTAGGTCAGGATGGTGTGAATTCTACCCGTATACCAGGCCTCGCGACGACCAATGCGGGAACGTTGATCGCCGTCTACGATAATCGTAATCGGGGGCGGGGAGACCTTCCTGGGGACATCGATGTGGGTATGAATCGCAGCACGGATGGTGGCCAAACCTGGGAGCCGATGCGAGTCATCATGGACATGGGCGAGGATCCCGAATGGAACTATGACGGAATCGGTGATCCTGCCGTGTTGGTGGATCGAGTCACTGGAACGATCTGGGTGATCGCGACCTGGAGTCATGGCAATCGATCCTGGAATGGATCCGGCCCGGGAATGTCTCCGGAGGAGACGGGGCAGCTTATGTTGGCAAAAAGCGACGACGATGGACTGACCTGGTCGGAGCCTATCAATATCACCAAGCAGGTCAAAGAACCGAAGTGGAGGTTCATTCTCCAGGGACCCGGAAAGGGGATCACGATGCGGGATGGAACGCTTGTGTTTCCGGCACAATATCGCAGCGAAAACGATGAGCCACTCAGCGGTAAACCTTTCTCTACGATGATTTATTCGAAGGATAGAGGCGAGACGTGGAAAGTGGGCAAAGGAGTTCAGATCAACACGAACGAGGCTCAGCTCGTCGAGCTGGGCGATGGTTCCATCATGATCAACTGCCGTGACCTGCGAGGAGGATCGCGATCCGTATTTGTCACCAAGGACCTCGGGCAAACCTGGGAGGAGCATCGTTCATCCCGTGGCGCTCTTCCGGAACCGGTTTGCATGGCGAGTCTCATTCGTGTCGAGTCCGACAAGCACGGGCCGCTTCTGTTCTTTTCGAATCCACCTCAGCGAAGTGGTCGTCATCACATGTCCATCAAGGTCAGCAATGACGAAGGTGTTTCATGGCCGGAAAAGTGGCACACCTTAGTGGATGAAAGAACTTCGGCGTATTCCTGCATGACCCGGGTGGATGAAGGGCACGTTGGCTTGCTCTACGAAGCGCCAGGGGAGCTCTACTTCGTCAGGTATTCGATGGAAGAACTGATGAAAAATAGTGCTGAGTGAGCGCGGGAAACTGAACCCTACAGGCTGCTAATCGCGTCCACGGCTCGTTCCATCATCTCATCTGAGACATCCTTGTGCGTGACGAGGCGCAGGCGAGTAGGGCCCATGGATCCTGTGAGAATATCGTTCGCGGAAAGTTGTTCCATGGCGATGCTCAGGGCTTCCGGAGTTTCGAAATCGAACATGATAATATTCGTCGGCGTCGAGAGGGCTGATCCGGAAAGTGAAGACTGCGAGATCGCTTCGCTGAGGCGCCGGGCATTTTGATGATCGATGGATAGCCGATCGATGTTATTTTGGAGAGCATACAATCCAGCCGCAGCTAGATAGCCAGCTTGGCGCATGCCGCCGCCGAAGGCTTTGCGCATCCGGGTAGCCTCGTGGATGAACTTGCTGTCGCCGAGCAGGAGCGAACCGACCGGAGCCCCGAGTCCCTTGGAGAGACAGACCGAAATACTGTCAAAGACTTTGCCGAAATCAGACGGCGTTTCGTTGGACTCGACGATGGCGTTGAAGATCCGGGCGCCGTCGAGGTGGAGCTTAAGATCGCGTTTGTCGCAAAGAGTTCGAATCCGCTGAATCTCTTCAAAATTCCAGATCGTGCCGCCACCTTTGTTGCACGTGTTCTCAATCGAAACGAGTCGACTGCGAGTGTAGTGAGAATCGTCAGGGTTAATTGCGCTTCGAACGTCGTTCGCGGTGAATCTTCCGCGATCGCTTCGGAGTGTCTGGCAGGTTACGCCTGAGTGCAACGCTGCACCACCGCCTTCGTAGACATAGGTGTGGGCCCATTCGTCACAGATCATCTGGTCACCGGGGCGGGTATGAGAGCGGATCGCAATCTGGTTGCTCATCGTACCGGAAGGGCAGAAGAGAGCCGCTTCCATCCCGAAGAGATTCGCAAGATAGGTTTCCAATTCGAGCACGGTGGGGTCGTCGCCAAAAATAGAATCGCCAACTTCAGCAGAATTCATCGCTTCCAGCATTTGTGGACAGGGACGAGTGACGGTGTCGCTTCTAAAATCTATGGGCATGGTGACTCGTGATACTCTGATCACATGCTATAGGAATTCGTCTGATACCTTCTGAATCTCAACTGATTCCTCAGAAGATCGCGCTCAGTGGGAAATTTTTAGCGAAGGATCGTGGGTGCTGCTCATTTTGAATTCAATCGGACTCCTCTATCGCATAGAGATACTTCTCACCTCGTAGGTAGAGGGTCTTCCCAACAAGGGCGGGTGTTGCGCTGAATCGATCATCGAGTCGGTTGACGGCGAGGGGGCTCGGCCTCTCGGCATGGTTCAATACAACGGTGACTCCGCTGCGGTCGACCAGGTAGATCCGATCGGAAGCGGCCACAGGTGAGGCGTAGATTCCACGGAGTCCGGGCAATCGGAAAGGGCCCGTGGGTTCCTCACCAGTCTTGCCCACTACCCGCGACAGCACACCTTGGTAGTGGGCCAGAAAGTAGAGGACGCCATCATACAGAAGAGGAGAAGGGACGTAGGGCGTGCGTCGCGATCGCTCCCAGATGATGTGATCACTTCCATCGAGATCGCCTCTTGCTCCCTCCAGCCGAATTGCTTTCATCGCCTGGAAATCATAGCTGCTCGCAGCATAGACATAGCCTGCCTCAGCAACGGGAGAGGCAACGACGTTGGAGGATAACCCGGCTGCTTGCCAGATAATTTCTCCATTGGCGAGATCGTAGCCGATGATCGCGGTGGTGCCGCTCACGATGAGTTGCGGAACTCCGTCGACTTCAATGATAATCGGAGTCGCCCATGATGTTTTTTCATCGCGACCGACTCGCCACTTTTCTTCTCCAGTTCGGACATCCATCGCAGAAAGAAAGGAACTCTCTTCGTGATCCCAGTTCACGACGAGGGAGCTTCCGTGAAGCACCGGCGAACTTCCTTCGCCGTGTCCGTGTTTGGAATGCTGTTCGCCGAGGTCCTTTTCCCAGATCAATTCTCCGCTTGCAGCGTTGAGACAGTAGAGGCCGTGCGACCCGAAGAAGGCGTATACGTTTTGGCCATCAGTGATCGGAGTGGCAGAGGCGAGACTGCCTGTTTCGTGGCCGCCCTCGTGGGGGACGCGTTCTCCCACTGTCGTCTGCCAGCGCTGCTTGCCGGTTTCGCGATCTATTGCGATCACTACAAACGCCTGCTGATGGGTGACGGGTAGATTGTTATGAGCTCCAGGACGACCCGAATACTTTGGCTCCTTCAGAGGATCTCCGACGGAGACCGCAGAGGTCAGGAAGATCTGAGCTCCCCAAGTGATGGGAGAAGAATGGCCAAGGCCAGGAGTTTCTGATTTCCAGAGAATGTTGCTGGTTTCACTCCACTCGAGAGGAGGATCAGCTTCTGTCGAAACTCCGGTCGCGAGGGGACCTCGAAATTGAAACCAATTCTCTTCGGCCACCCCGGAGGCGCAGCACATCACCCCGGCGAGGAAGACGACGCGAGAAATGACTGATGCTGGATTCATCATGAGACAGAACATTCTGAAAATTGAACCAGGAAGACTCAAGGCCTTTCACTCACTGGCCTCGGTCGCAGCGCTTCAGGACCATTCTGCTTTCCCCTGTTTTGCGATGGCTCGGAACTCTTTCCAACTTTCACGCTTTCGTAGGCTTCTTCGTGCTCTTCCAAAAACACGTCTTGATCGCAGCTTTCCCTTCTGAATCCTGTCGACAATAACACAGAGCCAAGCGTGGGCCGCGGCCTCCTGAGGGTAGTAGTAGACGATCGTTTCATAGCGTTCGATCGCCAGATCAAACTGGCGGGTCGTGCGGTAGTAGTCGGCGAGGCGATAGTCTAGCGGCGGTCTTTTCGCATACCCTCCGGGACAATAGATCAGGTCTACCATTCGAAAAGCCGGAGTCATGAACCAGCGTGTCAGAGTCGGCGCGAGCAGGATGATACCAGCGATTCCCTGGGCAAAGGCAAGAAGAGATCGGCCGAATATGGCGAGTTGGGAACCACCCTGGGAAGTGATCTTGTAGAAGTCAGTGACACACCAGGCCAGTAGTCCAATGCCAAGGAAGCAACTCACCACGCTGGAGACGCGATCCCCGAGAGTGATGTTCTGATAGCTGAAGTTCATCGAGTGAAACGGAAACAAACGTTGGTATACTGTATCAGAGAAGGTATCCAGATGACGAGCCAAATTCCCGGTTTCATTCAGCGCTCGACGCCATCGTCAGGCTCCTCTGGTCTCACCTGATTGAGGAACCATTTGAAAAGTTCAGGGTTGGCGTAGGTCTGAGTGTAAGAGTCATGTCCGACATTCGGGTAGCGAGTGAGCCGAGCATTCCCTCCTGCCTCATTGATTGCTTCGACCATTTCGATCGAACGCTCTACCGGGACGACGAGGTCTGCCTCTCCGTGGAAAGCCCAGATCGGAAGGTCTTTCATGGACGGACCCCAGTCGGTGTTACCGACTCCGCAGATGGGAGCGGCGGCAGCGAAACGATTCGGATGTCTCGCAATACAGGACCAGGTTCCATAGCCGCCCATACTGAGGCCGGTAAGATAAATTCGTCGTGGATCGATCTCATAGTTCGCCAGCAGATAGTCGAGTAGAAGTACGAGATCGTCGGGTCTCCAGCAAACTTGCCATGAGTAGTTGGACAGTGCTTGAGGTGAGGCGACCACAAATTCGAAGTCATCCTTCAAGTCGAGAGCTGGAGGGAGGCCATTGGCTTTCACTTCCTCGATTTCACGACCACGACGACTGCTGCCGTGAAGGTAGATGATCAGTGGAAGTTTTTCCTCGCTCCTGGAATAGCGCTCCGGCAGGTAAAGCCAGAACTTGTCGTTGAGGTTGTCAGTCTGTGAAGCAATCGGCTCGGGCAGGCTCTTGATAGTCTGACGAACTGGCCTAGCAGGTTTAGCAGGGTCTTGGGAAAACGTAGATTGACCGAGAAAGGGCAAAACGAGGACCAGAATAGATTTCCTGAGATAGAGCGCGAATTCCTGAGTCGGTCGGAACGGAGTTGTTGAGGGAATCATCTGCAATAGTTTTTCCCGAATTGGCCGTACTGTCGAAGGAATTTCACGTATCGGGCCAGACCTTGCCACTTCGTTCTGTATCAAGCCTGAAATTGGAGAATTTTTTCGTGAAAAAGTCACGCCCAAGTTGCTCTGCGAGAGCCATCGGGTCGCTAGGGTCGCGTGTGATTTCATTTCGGATTTTGCCAATCCCTCGAACGAATCCAACGAATTCAGAGTGGGTATAGCGAGAGTATTCTTGAATCTGATGAACCAACCCCAGTGATGCTCCAGGATAGGTTTCTTCCGAAGCCATGACGAGCCCAATTCGTTTGCGTGACATGGATTCGACCACGGTGTCTGCGTCGGGTTATAACGCGGCGTAGTAACAGAACGCCCGATCGCCTCGCATCGCATCGCCCTAGGTTGGAGTGGCTGCAGCCTAAAGCTCACACTCGTAGTCCTGTCGCATCCGAAACCCCTCAACTTGTGTGATCGGTATCAGAACGACGAACAGATGGCCAGATTCATGAGTTCAACAAAAACATTTGTATCTTCACGGGGCTGACTTCTTTTTCAACCAACTAGCTCACCAAAAAACGACCCAGCAGTTGCATCAGAGTCTCGATGCCCCAGTGAAACCCTTCGACCGGAATTCGCTCATTGTCGCCGTGGAACATTTCGGAAAATTCGATATCTGCGTCGAGTTTCACAGGATAAAAGCCGTAGCAGGTGGCGCCGAGTTTAGCGTAGTTAAAACTGTCGGTAAAACCGGGAATCATCGATGGAATGACAATTCCGTCGGGATCGGCTTCGATCATAACCTCCTCGATAGTGCGGTAAAGTGGGGTGTCTACAGGAAAAACAGCCCCTGGGGATTCGGCCAATATTTCGAATGAATAGTTTTTACCCTTCTTGTCACCTAGCACTTTGCGCAGCTCATCAATCAGATTTTCAACTGTTTGCCCGGGGATAAGCCGACCGTCAATATCGACTGATACCTTGTGTGGCAGAACATTGATAGAGTTACCACCTGAATCAATACGGGTCGGCGTTGCCGTGTTGCGCAAAATAGCTTCCACCGATGCGCGTTGCGCCGGATTGGAAATCATTTTCATAATCGATGGACCGACTTTTTTCGAGAATATCAGGTTCGATATTTTTTGAGTGGCTCTGGATTCAAACTGGGTGAAACCTTCCAGAAATCTTACGGCCGGCTCTGTGACATGCCACGGCAGCGTTGCGTTAGAGATTTTCGTAACGGCATCGGCAATCAGCGACAAACTGGTTTCGGATACCGGCATGGAACTGTGGCCAGGCTTGCCTTTGGCTGTCATCCTCAACCACGCGAACCCCTTCTCTGCCACCTGAACAGGATAAAATCGGTTCCCTTTTCGGCCCACAGTAAACCCACCGACTTCGTTGATCACATATTTCGGGCTGTTGAGAAGGTCAGGACGATTTTCGACCAACCATTTTGAGCCCATACCAGTTCCGGCTTCTTCATCGGAAACAGCGACAAAAATAACATCACGATTGATGGGAATTTTCTGCCGACTCAGTTTTACCAGCGCAGTTAATGCCATAACTGCGAAGCCCTTCATATCGATGGCTCCCCGCCCCCAAATACAGCCTTCAGCCAATTTACCGGAAAATGGCGGATATTTCCAGGCGCTTGGATCTGCAACAGGAACAGTATCCACGTGGCAACTCAGCACCAGCGGCGGAGCGCTACGATGCTCGGGCGCAGCAGCAATTTTTGCGACCAGATTTGGTCTATCAGAGTTTTCACCAACGACTTCCGGCGTGATACCGGCTGCCTGCAGCTCCCATATCAACACATCGATTGCGGCACGCTCGTTACCGGGAGGATTCGATGTGTCAACCCGGATCAAAGATTGAAGTAGTTCAGATGCCTTTTGCAGTTCTGCGCCGGTAGGTTTGCACAGGTTTTCAATTTCTGTCATATCGTGTCCTGAGAAAGGATACACCTGATAGGGGTCGGCAACCTAGAACTTTTGGCTGCCTTCTTGAAACTCTTTGGATCTAGTCAAAGCACCGCTAAGCCTGTCCCTCGTTGAAACGCGTTGACGAATACTGACTCATTTTCGGCTCAGAATAATCTGGAACCATTGTTGCAGCTCATCAGTCCCGTCAGGACTGACCAGCCGGTGAAAATTCCTTGAAAAAGCAAATTCCGGTCTTTATCTAGACACGATGGCCAAATCTCAACTTAGAAAAAACCTCGTTGCTTTCGCAGGCGCTGCCGCCCTTGCCGGAGGCGCGTATGCCGGTGATGCAGGTAAACTGGTGATCGACGACAAGGGAGTTGTTGAATCCGAACCTTGGACGATCTGTAACGTGTTTGATTATAACACGCTGTATGAAAGTGATTCAAATCCATACATCCAAAAAATTGCATTAGCTGGCCGCTACAACGGGCAGTGGCATCACACGGACGGCGAAGCCGGTCTTGAAAGCGATGGGTGGGAAGATCGGCGTTGGCGTCTTGGAACGAAAATCGAGTTCCTCAAGAATTTTACTTTCGGATTAAATTTTAATGTTGAGCACGATTCGGATCGTTTCTTCGAGGATGTCGAAGACATGGTTATCGAGTGGGAAGCTGGCGACGACTTCGTAATCGTTGTTGGTAAACAAAAGCCAGGTGTCACCCAGGAATACAGCACGTCTTCGAAGCACCTTAAAACTTTCGAGCGCTCACAGGCAGTTAATCAAATCATTCCAAACAAGCTCTGGGGTATTTCTGCCGAGAAGCGCTTAGGCGCTGTCACGCAGGAACTTGGTATCTACCAGGGTGGGTTTGATGACGATTGGACATTCCCTCAGTGGGATGGCGGCATTGCTGCTCTCTCTCGCACTTCTTACGAGCTCAACGACGTGACGAAAGTTCGTTTGGATTATTTCTACGGAGAGAACGATCCAGAGTCGAATGGTGTTCGAGACTACGATCATATCATCTCACTTGGCTCTACCAATGAGTTCGATGCTTGGGATCTTACTACTGACTTGATCTACGGCACCGGAGACAGCGATCTTTTCAGCATCGTTCTCATGCCGAGTTACGACCTTACTGATAAGATCGAACTCGTTGGTCGTTACACATTGAGCACTTCAGAGGATGATGATGGTGTTCGTCTTCAGAGGCGCTATGAGAGTTCAGCAGCTCTGAACCCGCGTGGTGACACTTACCACGCGATCTACGGCGGGATTACCTACCGTATCTGTGGAGACAAGCACAAGCTTATGACTGGAGTCGAATACTCCACACTTAGCGGCGGTGATGCAGACTACGACGGCATCACTTACTTCGCAGGTATACGGACACAATTTTAAGTTCTGGGCAGAATAATTCGTCACCAGGGTTTGCACCCCCTCCAACCCGGGGGGATGCGCGGTGACAGCCGACCGGAGAAAGACAGTCCGCCAAGCGAAAAAAGAGCCAGTAAAGCGAGGGCTATCGATCGTGGATATTTCGTATTCACAGAGTTAATTGATTGGTTTACAGCAGTGTATGTCCCGCGTTCCGTCGGATTTTTCTATTTTGGCGACCCGTACGGGACTCGAAGCCGGATTCGCATTTCATCGATCTGCATTTATTTGCACTAATCTGCTCTAATACAGCAGGTTATGAAAATGTCTATTTTGCAGATTGATGCAGATAAATGCAGATTTTACGGAACATTCTGTTGTGCGTTGTTGTGCATTTCGGGGTGTCCCTGACGGCATTTAATACAGCGCAGCTCTAGAGGCCCATCAGTACTGCCCGGGTACGGTCGTGGACGACTGCCATGTAGCTGTCGCGTGCGGCTTTGGACAGGAGTGACACACTCACGAGTGCATCCGCTTTGTCAGGGAGAGATTCAACGGAGCGCACAATGTTTTCGGCACGATCGGGCTTCATTCCAAATCGCTCCGCGAGTTCCATGAAGTCAGCGCCAGAGTAAAAGCCATTCTGGCGGAACGCCTCCGTCTCGAAGTCGTCCGCGAAAAGATTCAACGCAGTCGAGCTTTCGGTCGGGAGGTGCAGCTTCGTGTTGAGGAGGTCATAGGCCGGGCTGAGAACGAAGTCGTCCAAGGGCGTGGGAACGAGCGAGAAATTCTTGAAGTGCGCATCACCGTTTCCGATGACGTAGTTGAATACGATGAGTCGAAACAACTTCTCGATCTCGATGGCGTAGGCCCCACAATACTGTTTCAAGATTCGTCCGAGTTCTTCGTAGCTGCCGTCGTACTTGTAGTTTTTGCCATGGGTCTCGCGGGTGCGGTTCGACAGCTGGCAGAAGTCTTCCTGGCGTCGCTTTTCTCCGGTCGCAGAATCTCGGTCGAAGCGTTTCACGATGTAGGCAGGTGATCCGTCTTTGAAGAAGACGATTCCGTTCGGGGGAGCATCGATTCCGAAAGCCTGGGCTGCAATCTGCATCGAGACATGTTCGTTGGCCGGCACCTCTTCCCGGGAATCCAAAGAAGGCATCGAAGGAACTGGCTTGAGGATGTACTGACCGTCCGACTCGGTGGGCACGAGCTTGCCGTTTTCGATCCGGACGGAAACTTTATCCTGAACGCCGGAGATCGAGATTCGATCCGAATGATCGACTCGGAATTGATGAAACTCGGGAAGATCGAAATCGAGAATGGGTGCTACCCTGCGACCATCCCAGAGGTTCGAGATGGCGCCCCGGCTCCACGGCTGCCCCTGCGTTTCTCGCAAGGTGCTGAGGCAGCGATTCTCCGGGTATGGGACCTTCTTCATGACGACTCCTCCTCGGGTTCGACGGTGACGCTTCCGATGACGTCTGCAGAAGCGGTCTTCAGGAGAAGGCCGAAGCTGTCCTCCTCATCGATCTTGTATTGGCGAGATTGCATGTTGCGGAGCGAGCCCTCTGAGAGGAGCCCTTCAAAGAAGGCGAAGAGATGAGGCGACTCGAATGGCTCGTCTTGAAGGGGTAGCGTCAGGCTCACGGCCATGGCGTCAGGACGAGCCAGATAGTCCGGATCATAGCGGAACCGGAAACCCCCGGGAGTCTCTTCGATTCGTCCGGCCTGGATGCCGGCGACTCTGACGATGCCTTTCCTCATGAAATGATTCTCATGACGCGATCCTCATGACTTGGCCTTATCATCCGGGGCTGGGATCCCCAGGCTTGCGGGGGACCAGTTGGATCTCCAATCCCAGCACGTTGCAAAGTTTCGAGAGAACCTCGAGCGTCGGATTTCCCTTGCCCGACTCAAGATCGCTGAGCGTGTGCACCGACAAACCGCTGAGATCGGCGAGATCAGCTTGCGTGATTCTCGCGAGCTTCCGGCGATTGCGGATGGCTTGACCAAGTTCATTCGGGCTCATGACCAGTGGCAGATAAATTCATTGTAATGAAAAATCCGGCGGAACTCGTGATTCGTCAACTCGAATAACGGCAAAATTTTCGGTTTAATGAAATTTACGGCGTCGCAATGCTGTTTTTATCGGGGATCCTGCTGAAAGTTTCATTGTAATGAATATTCCAGCTGTTCCGGCATTCGGCTCATCGATACGCTTCACTTGACTGCAATCTATAATGGGTCCATCTGTAATTCATAGGGCGAGCGGAAATTGCGCCCGATTGATCAACTCGATTGATCAGAGAGGAGAGCTTCTCTCCATAGTGGAAGAAATACCCGCCACAACGGATCAAACAGATTCCCTTGTGCGACGTGGCTAAACAAAATTCAAGCGAGCGATCCGACATCGGAGCTGCGCTGAAGGATTTTGGACTGGTCTTCCACTCTTTTTCCAGGATGTAGTTGCCCTGTTCAATCGCCTCATCCGCTCCGTTTCGGTCGCTCGATCTAAGACCGAAATGAAAAAAGAAGACCAACAACCACAACTGATCACGGCCGGCGCGCTGGCGACTCAGCTGAGCGTTTCTGTTCGCACGATTCGTGCGTGGCAGGCAGAGGGACGGATTCCCTACGTAAGGCTCTCTCGAGGCACCGTGCGTTTCTCCCTCCCGAGCGTTATGAAAGCTCTTGAGGCGAGGACGGTCGTGGCCCGGACGGCGTAGGAGAGGTTATATCCCGCCGGACGGAAGTGAAGATTGTGGAAGGGGGCTAGGTGCCTCCCGAGTTGATTGAGGACGAACAAGTGGCGATGGCGATCCGGGTGAGAGAGCCCGGATCGCTATGCCAAGACCAGACAACATTCCCGAGCGAACCGAAACGGATTCGTTACGCAGTACGCTTGTCAGAATCCTGACAGGTCACCGGACAAGTGTGCCGCGCTCGTCGAACCTCTTTGAGTTCTTGCTCGGTCCATTAAAACGAAAATGAAATCGAATAATATTGAAATCCCAAGAAAGGGCATCACTTCAGATGCCAGCTACCAGATCGAATCAGAGCCGCTGACCGTCCCTGGCGGTCCGAATGATCATCAACAACCGGGAGTCGAGCAGATTGAAGGCCTCGCTGCGACCGGCAAACAAGAGCCCCAAGCGAACTCATCGCCTTCTGCCAGTGCCTTCCTCTTCGGCAGCATGGGGGAAGTCATTGGTGCTGCTGCGCGTTCAGTTGATACAGCAGACGAGCCCGACGCGATGTTCCGCAGTTTTGACAGGTCCATTGCGGATCAACCCAGCTTGATCGGTCAGGTGGCAACTGCGTTCGCAGATCTTCTGCTCTACCACTGTGCTCTGGGCGGGGGGTATCTCTCGCCGTTTCCGGAGACGCGCGGATTGGTCTTTGCCTCTTCAATTAGCCCGACTGCCAAGGATGCAATGAAGCTTGCTGAACGGCAGTTTCGGCAGCTGCGAGAGGAGGAAATTGCTCCGCTCCGGGAGGAGTTGAAGCAGTTGGAAGAAAAGGCAAAGAATCAGAAACGAGAGAAAGGGTCTCCGCTGGATGCAGTGACAGGCCTCAACGGGGACAAGCTCGCCGAGAAGATTGCAGTTCTTCGTGAACAAGTTCGACGCCCGGTTCATGTGACCTGGAGAGACCACTACGTTCACAAGAACAACGTGATCGATTTGCTTCGCCGTAGT